>NZ_CBDCBD010000001.1:0-49349 GCF_965214215.1 Candidatus Poriferisodalis sp.
ATGCGAAGGGAGACTCCGCTTCGGCCCGGTGCCGAGCTTGGCAGCCGAAGACGCCTGCCAGGTCTCGCTTGCGCACCCACAATCCGCGGCTGTCGATGTCGCGAGCTGCGTCGACCAGTTCGGCCAGTGCAGATTCGGCCCGGTTTCGCAATTCGGCAGCGAAATCGCCGGGGTAGGAGGGGCGTTCGGGACCGGGCGTGCGGATTGCGTCGAGCGTGACCTGCTGGGCGGGGAGCAGTGCAGGGGCGGTGTTGTCCATCTCGATCCATTGTGGCCCTCGCCACGGCGATGCGGCACGCATCCAACTCGCGACCCGGCGTCGCCCGTTTGATGTGACACCCCCCGGTGATGCTTGGCACATGCCAGCAACACCCCGCACCCATCCGCCCGCACCGCTCCGGCTGGTCGATGCCTCGCCGGCCCGCCGCCGGTCACACCGCTCCGGCAACGCTTCGACCCGCGTCCAACGAAGTGTCGACGATCCTGGTCTCGACCTGTCGGGTCGGTTCGTCCTGACGGTGCGAGCGCTCGCAATGGCGGCTCGTTCGCTGGGCCTCAGGGCTCCGAGCTTTCAGAGCCCGCCTCGTTCCCATGAGCTTGACCGTGCTATTGGGCGCACACCGTCTGGCGACTGCGTCGTGGCGGTGCGCGTGCGCGGACGCCCCTTCGGCGCCGTCGTGGCCGATGCCATCGAGGGCATCGTGGTCTGCAACGAGCTGAGCGCCGCTGCCGCCGGGCCCGCGCGCGACGAACTGTGGCGAGAAGTCGAGTCTGCCCGGCTGAGCCACGGCGAACGGCGGCCTCAAGCGGGTGCCCTAGATTTGGTGTCCGGCGAACCGTGGCGCGATGCCGAGGCTGCCTGAGCGACTCGGCATGGTGATTGAGTCGTGCAACGAGCATGATGGGCGGCGCGGACAAAGCGGTCGCGCTGGCCGGCCCGGGTGGCGGAACTGGTAGACGCAGAGGGCTTAAACCCCTCGGCTCCTGCGGGAGCGTGCGGGTTCGAATCCCGCCCCGGGCACCGGCTACGCATGTGCCACGTGGCAATTCGCTCCCGAGTCGCTCGGAGCAGCGAGTAGTCTCGGGTGCAGAGGCCAGCCTCCCCGAGCTTGGCAGACGTACCGCAAGAGGCGTCACACGGTGGGCTGGCGCTGTCGCGACACTAGGACCAGCCGCCTGAAGCCTGAGGTGGAATTTCTTGGCGGCGGGAATCAGCGCCCAGCGGCGGCGCGCAGCGATGCCACGGTCTCAGTACCCGGTCCCAGGCGGCGGGCGGCGGCGTCCTGGCACAGCTCGTTCAGCGTCTGGTTCAGCGGCGTGGCGATGCCGAACTTCTCCCCGAGCTCGCATATGCGACCGTTGAAGTGCTCCACTTCGACGGTGGGACGCCGGAAGTACAGGTCCTGCCAGGTGGATGGGTAGCTGTGCATCACCGGGTCTGCATCACCGCGGGGCTCGCGTTCGCCGGGCTTGCGCATGCGCTCGATCCACTCGCGCAAGTCCCGGCCGTCGTCCATGACCGGCGAGATCCCAGCCGCATCCAGCACATCGGCTGCTTCTTCCTGCAGATCGGCCATGAAGAAACGGGTTTCTTCGGCGCTGAACCACTCCTGCACGGGCAGGTCAATCAGTGCTGAGAACGCGTTCGTGAGGTTCAGCACCAGCTTTCCCCACTTGGCGACAGCAACCTCGGCATCGACCGAAGCGCGCATGTCGGCGGCGACGAGGTCGTCCGCCACGGCCGCGCACAGCTCGTCGGCGCCGGTGGGCCAGCAGCCGATCTGAGCCCGGCGAGCACCGGTGTGGGTGACCACGCCGGGTTCGTCGATGCGAGCGCCGATCCGCACCATCACGCCGTACGCGCGAAAGCCCCGTGCGATCAGCCATTCCTCGTTGCTGACGCTGTTCTGGAAGCAGAACAGCGGCACGTTTCGGTACAGGTCCCGATGCTGTTCGATCGCCTCGAAGGTGTGCTGTGTCTTCATGGCCAACAGCACCACGGTTCGCTCATCCAGATCCAGTTCGTGCGCAGTACGCACGGCCGGCAGCTCGAAGTGGCCCTCGGTGTATCCAGAAATGCGCAGCCCGTCACGCTGCAGAGCTTCCAGATGCTCTCCGCGCGCGACAAGTGCGACCTGCCGTCCTGCCTGGGCGAGCCGGGCGCCGAGCACGCAGCCGATAGCCCCGGCGCCGTGAACGACGTAGTTCAGTTCGGAATTGTCCGCGGCCGAATCGAGATCAGGGGCACAGTCGGTCTTCACGGCGCTACATCGTGCCAGACGGCCCGGTCCTGAGTCCGCAGGCGCGCAAGGCACGCGCCGTTCCGGCTGTGCTCTGGGCGCGCAGGCGTTTCGGTGTGGCCATGTAAGAGGGCGGGATTTGCGGAGGGCACGGCCGGTGTCAGCGGCTGCTGGAGCGGCGCTACCGTGCGGCAATGCGCGAGTGGAACACCGACCTGCCGAATCTGATGGAGCCGTGGTTTTGGACACAATCGGCGGACGAAATCGACTCGGTGATCGCCCGGTACCACGCTGAAGCGCCGCTGGACTGGTTCGAGGAGCCGTACTTCTCCGAGTGGGTCGCTCCCAGTCCCGGCTATTGGTGTGTCACCCGTCACGAGGACATCGCCACCGTCTCGCGCAACGCCGACGTGTTCAGTTCAGCGCGTGGCATCACGCTGGGCGACAACCCGCCCGAGTTCACCGAGTTCTTCAGCTCCATGATCGCCATGGACGACCCCCGCCACGCCCGGCTGCGCCGCATCGTCGCCAAAGGCTTCACGCCCAAGATGCTCGAGCAGCTCGACGGCGGCATCCGCGACGGAGCGCGCGAGATTGTCAACTCGATCTGCGAGCAGGGCAAATGCGAATTCGTGTGGGACGTGGCGGCTGCTCTGCCGCTGCGCATTGTGTGCGACCTCATGGGCATCCCTGGCTCTGAGTACAGGTTCGTGTTCGACCGCACCAACATCATCCTGGGAATCTCCGACCCCGACTTTCAGCCGCCCGACGGCGACCTCGCCACGGCGTTGCTGCAAGCGGGCGCCGAACTAGCCGAGCTGATGAAGGATGTCGCCGCCTCGAAGAGAGGCGGCGACGGCAACGACCTCACCAGCATCCTCGTCAACGCAGAACTCGAAGACGACCGGCTGAGCGAATCCGACCTGGCGAGCTTCTTCATCCTGCTGGTGGTGGCAGGCAACGAGACCACCCGCAACTCCACCGCCTGGGCGCTGAAGTTCCTCACCGACAACCCCGATCAACGCGCCATCTGGATGGCCGACTTCGACGCCGTCGCGCCTACCGCTGTCGAGGAGATCGTCCGCGTTGCGAGCCCGGTGGGTTACATGCGCCGCACGGTGACCAGAGACTTCGAGTGCGGTGGGCGTCAGATGCGTGAAGGCGACAAGGTGGCGATGTTCTACATCGCTGCGAACCGCGACCCAGCGGTGTTCGACGATCCGTTCCGCTTCGACGTGCTGCGCGACCCCAACCCGCAGTACGGCTTCGGCGGCCCAGGCCCGCACTACTGCTTGGGCGCCCACTTGGCACGCCGTCAGATCACCACCATGTACCGCGAGATCTTCGAGCGACTGCCCGACATCGTGGCGGTCGGAGAACCCGATCTGCTGCAGGCATCGTTCATCCACGGCGTCAAGCGTCTCGACGCAGAATTCACGCCCGCCGCCCCGCTGCCCGCCTGAGCCTCGCCGCTGCTTCGCGAAACTCTGTGCAGGAATGCCGTCTGGGGCGGCACATCTGCGCAGATAATGCCCAGGGAACACAGGCCACTGGTGGTGAGGCTGGTGCTGGGGTACCTCGTCCTTCGCGCCGTAGCGTTCTCGCCATGAACCAACCGCAGATCGCGCCCGCCACTGGCAAGCTCGGCGTGCTGACGCCCGGCATGGGGGCGGTGGCTACCACGTTCATTGCGGGTGTCCTCGCTGCACGCGCCGGGCTGGCGGCGCCTATTGGCTCAGTCAGCCAGATGGCCCACATCCGTCTCGGCGGCCGGGCCGACGGCCGCAATCCGCTGATCCGCGACTTCGTGCCGCTCGCCGAGCTCGACGATCTCGTCTTCGGCGGCTGGGACCCCATCACCCCCAACGCGCTCGAAGGCGCCCGCACCGCAGGGGTGCTGGAAGAACGTGACCTCGGCGTGATCTCGCGTGAGCTGGAAGGCATCGTGGCGATGGACGCCGTGTTCGACCCCCGCTGGGTGAGCCGGCTGGAAGGCACCCGCACGAAACCTCCGATGGGCAAGCTGGAAGCGGCCCAGGCGCTGATGGATGACATCGAGCGTTTCCGCGCCGAGAACGAATGCGATCGGCTGGTGATGGTGTGGTGCGGTTCGACAGAGGCCTACCAGGAGCCCGCCGAGGTGCACGCCACGGTCGAGGCGTTCGAAGCGGGGCTCGCCGACGACGACGACAACATCTCGCCGAGCCAGCTCTACGCCTACGCAGCACTCATGAGCGACGTGCCGTTCGCCAACGGCGCGCCGAATCTGGCGGTCGACATTCCGGTGATGACCGAGCTGGCGCAGCGTCGTGGCGTCCCCATCGCCGGCAAGGACTTCAAGACCGGCCAGACGCTCATGAAGACGTTGGTGGCGCCGGGACTCAAGGCCCGGATGCTGGGCCTGCGCGGCTGGTATTCCACCAACATCTTGGGCAACCGTGACGGCGAAGTGCTCGACGATCCGGAGAACTTCAAGACCAAGGAGACGTCCAAGCTGGGCGTCCTCGACACGATCCTGCAGCCCGAGACCTACCCCGATCTCTACGGCGAGATCGATCACGTGGTGCGCATCAACTACTACCCGCCCCGCGGCGACAACAAGGAGGGCTGGGACAACATCGACATCTTCGGATGGCTCGGTTACCCGATGCAGATCAAGATCGACTTTCTGTGCCGCGATTCGATTCTGGCGGCACCGATCGTGCTCGACTTGGCGCTGTTCTTGGACCTCGCGCAGCGTGCCGGCCACGGTGGCGTGCAGGAGTGGCTGTCGTTCTACCTCAAGGCCCCCCAGTCGGCCGATCCTGCCGGACCCGAGCACGACCTGTTCATCCAGCAGACAAAGCTGAAGAACACTCTGCGTGAGTGGATGGGCGAGGAGCCCGTCACCCACTCCGAAGCCGGCTGAGCGGGGCACATCAGCGCTCCTCGGCTTGGTGGTCACTGCGGCCGAGCGCGCATTCTCATGTCGCCTTCAGGTTGATCTCAGGGAGCGTTCAGGTTCGCCTGCCATCGTTCGAGTCGTTGCACATCCCCTTCCGAAAGGAGCGACGGCATGACCGAGCTAAGCGAAGACAACGAGCATTCGCCGACATCGAGGCACAAGCCTGCTCGCAACCGCCTGACGGCGCTACTGGTGGCAGCGCTGGTGGCGGCGACAGCGATGGTCGCGTTCGGTGTGGGCACCGCGAGCGCCCAGACGACCGGCGACAACGGTGACGCCTACCAACAGCAGACCGATGACAGCACCGATGGTTCTGCTGACGGTGACGGCGCCGACGACTCCGACGATGACGGAACCTGCGATCGCGACGGCGCCCACCGCGGCGGCAAGCATTGGCGGGCAGGCATGAGCGACACGCTGACCGAGACGCTCGGCATCGACGCCGAGACCTTGCGCAACAAGCTGAAGGCCGGCTCGACGCTGGCCGACGTCGCGGCGTCTCAAGGCGTCGCTGTCTCCGAAGTGGTCGACGCACTCGTCGCCGCCATCAGCGAGCGTCTAGCTGAGAACGACCGTGAGATCGATACCGACGAGCTGACCGCCAAGGTCACCTCCTTCGTTAATGGCGAAAAGCCGGAGCGTCTCGAGGGCGAGGACGGCCGTCGCGGCCGACGCGGCGGGCATCTCGGCGGCAAGATCGGCTGGGGCGGCCACGCACACACAGGCACCGCCGGAACGTCCACTTCGACAACGGCTGCATAGATCCGCCGCGCCGCAAGCGGCAGCCTCCCGAAGCGGGCCGGTTCCCTCTCCACCGGCCCGCTTCGGCGCGCCCGGATGCCCGCAGCGCCCCACTACTGCTGCGGGCGCATTCCCGCAGTCACGGCTCGACTTCAGCAGTCGCCAAGTGTCACCGGACACCTCCGCGCGGCTCTAGCGTTTGCCGCGTGCTGTATCTCATCCGTCACGCTTCCGCCGGCGATCGGCGCGCGTGGCAGGGCGACGACAGCGCCCGGCCGCTTGACCCCACCGGCCACGCCCAAGCCGAGGTCATCGCAGCCACGCTCGTCTCGGCGCAGATCCAGTACCTGCTCTCAAGTCCCAGCGTCCGCTGCATCCAGACGATCGAACCCCTTGCAGCAAAGCTCGGTCTCGACATTGAACTGTCTGCCGAGCTTGCCGAAGGCGCCGATGGCTGGCGAAGCGAGGCCCTCGTGGAGCGGCTGTGCGGCGAGGCGGGCGACAGCGTGCTGTGCAGCCACGGCGACGTCATTCCCGAGGTGCTCTGGCGTCTCGCCTGCCGTGGCATCGATGTGAATCCGACACGCTGCAAGAAGGCGTCGATCTGGGAACTGCATGTCGCCGACGGCGCCGTCAGCCATGGCGTCTACCGGTCTCCTCGCAGTTTCGGGGCTCGTGTGGAGGATCTGATGTGAGGACCAGCCGGCACTACTACGTCGAGTCGTTCGACACGATCTCGTTGGCGCCCTACCGGATCAGCCGGTCGCCGTTCGCGCACCGCTACACCACCGATCAGACCGTCCACGCGGTGTACTGCAACCGGCTGTACCCCATGAAGTCGAGCCCCGACGAGGACCCCATCCCGGCTTACTGGAAGCTGCGCCGCGGCGTCATGCTGTACGACGTCCCCGAGAAGCCCTTGGCGATCGAGGGTCCCGACGCGGTCGAGCTGCTTGAGCGCGTTCTCGTGTGCCGGGTCGCCGATCTGGGCATCGGCCGCTGCCGCTACGGGCTCGCATGCGACGATGACGGTTCGATCCTGATGGACGGAGTGCTGATGCGCCTCGCCTCCGACCGCTTTTGGTACGTCATCGCCAACGGCGAGTTCTTGAGCTGGTTGGGCGCCCTCGCTGTTGGGCTTGAGGTCAACGTCTTCGACCCCCATTCACGTGTGCTGCAGATCCAAGGGCCGAAGTCGCTCGACGTGCTGGATGCAGCGATCGGTGGCGGGCTTACCACCGACTTCCGGTACTTCCGCGCCGGCTTCTTCGAGGTCTGCGGCCAGACGCTGTGGGTGTCCCGAACCGGCTGGACGGGCGAAATCGGCATCGAGATCTACACCAACAGCGGGCCTGAGCCCACCGACTACGACGCTCTGTGGGACGGCCTGTTCGCCTGCGGCGAACCGCTCGGCATGGAGTTCAGCACCGGCGCCTCCATGGGGATTCGGCGTATCGAAGCCGGAATCCTCGACAACGGCAGCGACATCGAACGGGACCTGACGCCCTACGGTGCCGGTCTGGGCCAATTCGTCCGGCTCGACAAAGACGACTTCATCGGCAAGGCGGCGCTGGAGCGGGCCGACCGCAGCCAGTTGCTGTTCGGCCTCGTGTGCCCCACAGCGATGCCGGAGCCCCAGATGGGCGTCAGCTATAAGAACCGGCACGTCGGGCACGTGACCATCGGGACCTGGTCGCC
This sequence comes from Candidatus Poriferisodalis sp., assembly GCF_965214215.1. Lineage (GTDB taxonomy): Bacteria > Actinomycetota > Acidimicrobiia > Acidimicrobiales > Poriferisodalaceae > Poriferisodalis. Next base: position 7,624 of record NZ_CBDCBD010000001.1, read on the forward strand.
CACGCTGGACGTAGGCGTCGGCTACGTGCGCTTCGACGAACCGCTCGGCGGTGACGACTGGTTCGCCAAGTCGGTGTCTGTGCACGACTACGACGGCACGCCGCACCCGGCGACGGTCGACACCCTGCCGTTCGTCGACAAAGACAAGCAGCTGCCGCGCGTCGTTTGGCATGGCCGAGGCCCTGTTCCAGGATCTGGGTGATGCTGAAGCTCGACGCGGCGGCGGTGCGAGAGGCCACGCCGTGGGATGAGCTGATGGCTGCCATCGCCGAATTGCTCGGCGAAGACACCGCACACGTGCCACAACGAGAGATCCACGACGTCGGCCTGCCCGATGGCGGCACCGGTTCGCTGCTGGTCATGCCCGCCTGGATCGACCGCCAGCTTCTCGGGGTGAAGGCCGTGACCTACTACCCCTCCAATGCAGGCACCGACGTGCCGACCATCAACGCCGGGTACCTGCTGTTCGACGGCCAGACCGGGCAGCTCAGCGCAGTGCTCGACGGCGACGAGCTCACGCTGCGGCGCACCGCAGCCGTCTCGGCGCTCGCGGCCGACCGCCTCGCCCGGTCCGACGCCCGTCGCCTGCTCGTGGTCGGCACCGGCAATCTCGCACCGAACCTGGCGCTCGCTCACGCCGCCGTTCGGGACTTCGAAGTTGTCGAGGTGTGGGGCCGCAACCCGCGGCGGTCCGCCGCCACGGCACAACAACTCGCGGACCGCGATCTGCCGGCACAGCCAGCCGCATCGCTGGACGACGCCGTCGAGCGTGCCGACGTCATCTCTTGCGGTACTGGCTCCACCAGCCCACTGGTGCGGGGAGACCTCCTTGCGCCCGGAACCCACATCGATCTGGTGGGATCCTTTCGGGCCGACATGCGAGAGACCGACGATGCGGGCGTCATGGCGGCGACACTGTTCGTCGACACCCTTGACGGTGCTGTCGGGGCGGGAGACTTGGCACAGCCGCTCGACGCTGGGGTCATCTCGACCAGCGATATCGCCGCTGACCTGGCGTCACTCGTCGCCGGCCGCCATCAGGGCCGCACAACCGACGACGAGATCACCCTGTTTAAATCGGTCGGGTTTGCACTGTCAGACTTGGCTGCGGCCAGGCTCGTACACCGTCGCATTTCCACGGGCGCGCTGAAGGCACATGATCCGGGCACTGCGGCCTCGTGACCACGTCTTGGGCCGCAGTTGCGGTGGAATGACGTGAGACCCTGCACTTGCACCACATGCTCTGGAATCCGACGCTCGTGATGGCCCGACACGGCAGCCGACGCCTTGGCTGGGGCCTCGCGGCCCTCGGCATGCTGCTGGTCTCCACCGATTCGCTGTGGGTGCGCACTTCGGGGGCTGACGCGCTCGACATCGCCTTCATTGTCGGTTTGCTGTCGCTGGTGCTGTACGGCGCGATGGCGATCCGCCGATCCGCAGACTCACTGGCATCTCTTCGCGCCGACAAGAAGCCACTGCTGGCGATCGGCGTGCTCGGCGCGGTCAGCCAGCTCTCCTTTATCTCGGCGATCACACACACCGAGATCCCCAACGTGGTCGCGATCGTGGCATCCGCGCCGGTGCTGGCCGCTGGCTTCGCATGGATCGGCTTGCGCGAGCGGACATCTTCCCGTGTCGCAGTGGGCATTGCGCTCACCGTCGTGGGCATCGGCTTGGTGGTCTCGACGTCGGTGGGCTCGCCGAACTTGCTGGGCGATTTCCTGGCCCTCATCGCCGTGATCTGCTTCGCCGCCAGCACGGTCATCTGGCGCCGCCATCAGGGCATGAGTCGCGTCGTCGGTTTGATCCTGGCCTCTGTTCTGTTGGTGATCCCCACGGCCTTCGTCGCCAATCCGACCTCGCTGGACGCACAGGCGCTTGCCGCGATGCTGGTCATGGGCCTGGTCTGCAACCCGCTTGGCCGCTTGTCCTACAGCTACGCACCCAGGTATGCACCCGCCAGCGAAGTGGCTCTGTTCGCGCCGGTGGAAACCGTGGCCGGCATCTTCTGGGCAGCCGTCTTCCTGAGCGAATATCCCGAGTTCATCGCTGTCGCGGGTGCAGTCGTCGTGATCTTCGGGATGCTGTATGCCACGGTGCTCGACCGCAGAGGCGCAGTGGCGTTCGGCAGCGACTGAGTCGCACGCGCCGGCCAAGCCCTTCTGAGCGCGCGGGTCCTCGCCCTGCGAGCCGCTCGGATACTGTCCGAACCCATGGGGACTACGGCCGCACCGGGAGGCGCTGCGTCGCATCGCGAGACCGGCACTGGGCCTGATGTCAATTCCGCTCACCAGCCTGAGGACGGAGCGCCTGTACGGCCACCGAAGCGCAAGAGTCGCCTGTCTCGTCGTACATACGAGCAGGAACTCAAGCTGCTGCAGCAGGAGTTGGCCCGACTGCAGCGTTGGATCCGCCACCAGGGCCTCAAGGTCGTCGTCATCTTCGAGGGACGGGACGCGGCCGGCAAGGGCAGCACGATCAAGCGCATCACCGAGCGGCTGAACCCACGTGTGGTGCGTGTGGTCGCCCTCGGGACGCCCAGCGACCGTGAGAGGACCCAATGGTGGTTCCAGCGCTACGTGGAGGAGCTGCCTGCGGCTGGCGAGATGGTGCTCTTCGACCGCAGTTGGTACAACCGCGGGCTCGTCGAGCCGGTCATGGGCTTCTGCACCGACGACGAATACGAGGAGTTCCTGCGCTCGTGCCCCGAGTTCGAGCGGATGATCGTGCGCTCGGGCATCGTCCTGATCAAGTACTGGTTCTCGGTCAGCGACGAGGAGCAGGAGCGCCGCTTTCAGAGCCGTATCGCCGATCCCGCACGGCGCTGGAAGCTGTCCCCGATGGATCTCGAAGCCCGAACGCGCTGGGTGGATTTCTCTCGTGCCAAGGACACGCTGTTCGCGCATACCGACATCAAGCAGGCGCCGTGGTTCGTCGTTGAGGCTGACGACAAACGGGCAGCACGGCTCAACTGCATCGCCCACCTGCTGACGCAGATTCCCTACGAAGCCGTTCCGTGGGAGCACGTCGAGCTGCCTGAGCGCAGCCCCTCGGGCGGCTACGTGCGGCCGCCGATGTCAGACCAGACCTTCGTCCCCCAGCTGTACTGACCTGCTAGGGAGATGCGCGGATAGGTGGACCTTCCCGCTGTCGCACCAGTTGTTTCTCGCTGTTGTTCGCAGTCGCTCACGGGCCGCTCGGGCCACGGCGTCGCCTATCGGCTCAGCCTCTAACGGAGGCGTTGAGCAACTCGGTTGCGGGACGTATGCCGGAGGTCAGGACTCCGAGCTGGATTCCATATTGATCTCGAGCAGCCGTGCTGCGATCAACCGGGCTTCGTCAAAGCTCGCTACGAAGTGGTCGCCGGGCACCCGGTGCAGCACGTCCAGTGATTGCAGACTTCCCGAGGGCAGGCTGTCGAGCCCGATCACGATGCACTCGGTGTCGTGTTCCATGGCGGCGTCGATGAGCTGTTCCACCACAAGCGCAGCGCTGTCGTCGATGTAGCTGGTCTCGGAGAAATCGAGGATCACGATCTCGTGCTCCTGGATGTCCTTGCTGATGGCGATCCGCAGCCGGTTCGACGATGCAACGGTGAAGCTGCCACGCATCTTCACCATGCCGACCCGTGCGGTAAACGCATCGAACTGGGTGATGTCGACCCGGTCGCTGTCGGCAAAGAACACAGCGTCGAGCATCGGCACCGACAGAACGCTGTCGAGCTCCAGCCGCTCGAAGCGACGGCTGGCAGCGAGTGCTGCCACGACGATCCCCGCAGCAATGGCCGCGAGCAGGTCGACAAACACGGTCAGGCCCAGCGTCAGCAGCATGACCAGCACGTGCTCTGGCTGCACCCGGTACAGGTGGGTGATCAGTCGCCAGTCGATGAGGCTGAGCCCGAGCCACAGCAAGATGCCTGCCAGCACGCCGTAGGGGACGTTGTCAATGAGGCCGGAGAGCACGACAATCAGCACGAGTGCGATCACGGCGGAGACGGCACCCGCGACACGGGTCTGTGCTCCGGCCCGAATATTCGACTGAGTGGCACCTGGTGAGCCCGCACCCGGCAGGCCGCCGAACATTGCGGCTACCGCATTGCCGATGCCCACGCCCAGCAGTTCACGGTTCGGGTCGTGTTGGTGACCGGTCATCGAATCGGCTGTCAAGGCGCTCAGCAGGCTGCTCAGCGAGCCGATGAGGGCAATGGTCATGGCGGCCGCGACGGCTGTCCAGAAACCGCCGCCTGGCATCTCCATGGCCCAGAAAGACGGTGCCTCCACGACGTCAGCGATTCGCGGCGCTCCGTCAAAGATCCACGCGCCGAGGATGGTTCCGCACACCAGGGCGCCAGCTGCTGAGGGCACGTACTTGCGCCACTTCTTCGGCCACCCGGCACAGATCACGAAGGTGGCGACTGCCACACCGAGTGCGTGGAAGTCCATGTCGCGGGCCGCGTCGTCCCAGTGGCGGATCGAGTCGATCGGATTGCCCAGCACCGGGTCGGCGCCGAAGAACGGCAGCACTTGCAGCAAGACCACCATCACCCCGACACCGCTGACGAAGCCCGAGGTCACCGAGTGGGGCGTGTACTGGAACAGGTTGCCGACCCGCAACAACCCGAGCAGGACTTGGATGATCCCCGCAATGAGGATGATGGTCAGTGCCTCGACCGGTGAATCTGCATACCTGACGAGGACGAAAGACACCGCTAGAGCCACCGGTGCCGTCGCGGTGGAGATCTGCACCCGGGTGCCGCCCGCGACGGCGGCAATGAAGCCGACGGCGACCGCTCCCCACAGACCTGCGATGGGCCCCAGACCTGACACCACGCCGAAGGCAAGCGCCAAGGGCAGCACGACGATCGCCGAGACGATTCCGGCTCGGAGATCCGCACGGAGATTACCGCTGTCGTAGTTCATCTCAGACCTCGCCGCGTGGGATGCACCCGCGGGTCACAGTAGTTCAGCCCCGGGGCCACTCAGCCGATGTGCTTGATTGTTCGGCTGAGCAAGCTCACCCGCTGTGTCCGATGGTTCGGCTGAGCAAGCTCACCCGCTGTGTCCGATGGTTCGGCTGAGCAAGCTCAGCCGCTGTGTCCGATGGTTCGGCTGAGCAAGCTCACCCGCTGTGTCCGATGGTTCGGCTGAGCAAGCTCAGCCGAACATGCCCCCGTCGACGGTGAATTCTTGGCCGGTGCAGTAGCTGCTGGCGTCCGAGGCCAGGAACAGCACCACCCGGCCGACTTCAGCAGGCTCGGCGATGCGTCGCAGCGGCACCTGCCGCAGTACCCGGCGGGTGCGATCGTCGTCCTCGTTGAACACGCTGGTCTGCGCCAGCATCTCGGTGTCGATGTAGCCGGGATGTACCGAGTTGACCCGCACGTTGCGACGGCCGAGTTCTTTCGCAGCCGACTTGGTCATGCCCCGCACCGCCCACTTGCTGGCGCTGTACGCGAACGATCCCATGGTTCCCATAAGGCCCGCGACCGAGCTGATGTTGACGATCGAGCCCGCCTCGGCGTCGGCCATGGCGGCGCCGACCTTCTGCATGCCCAAAAAGACGCCTCGGGCATTGATTGCGAGCATGCGGTCGAAGTCGGCAGCCGACGTGTTCATGAGACCCGCACCTTGGAAGATGCCGGCGTTATTTACAAGAACGTCGATGCGACCGTGGCGATTGACGACATCGGCGACGACCGCTTCCCAATCGGCCTCTGAAGCCACGTCATGGTGCAGGTACTCGCACCCCACTTCGGCGGCAGTTCGTCCGCCCTCGTCGTCGAGCACGTCGGTGAGCACCACCGTCGCTCCCTCGTCTGCAAAGAGCTGGCCCTCGATGGCGCCCTGCCCTCGTGCGCCGCCGGTGATGATCGCAACCCGTCCGTCCAGGACACCCATCTGCTGTCTCCCCATCGCTGTGCTGTTGTACCTATTGACGTGGCCCCGCGTACCGCAAGAGCCGACGGCGAGACCCTAGACCCCCCGGAGATTTGCCGTCCGAAGATCGCCTGCTGAGAGGCTGAGCCCATTGGCGGAGCCCAATTCGGCCAAGATCGCCGAGAGCTGCTCGCCGTCGTCACGTGTATTGACGGGAATCGAGAACTCGATGCGGTCGATGTGGGGACCGTATCGCTCGGCGAGCAGCCGGCCGATCTGGTCGTAGGTGCCGACGGTGGCGATGGTGTGGAGCATCTCGTCGGACACGATCGCCGAGATCTCCTCCCAGCGTTGCGCCTTCGACAGCACCGCGGCCTGGTTCGCCTCCTCGGTCCAGTCGTGCACATCGAAGGCTGCCCGGTAGGCGGGCGTCGAGAGGTAGAAGCCGACCCGCTCGCGCACGGTGCGGGCCACGACGTCCAGGCTTGCTTCGTCGGGCGCCGTAGCGACGAGTGGCTTCATGCACCAGTCCACTTCGTCGGCGTCACGTCCAGCGCGTTCGGCGCCTCGGGCCACTGCAGGCGCCATGACCTCGGTGATGTAGCGGGGCGAGCACACCGGGTGCAGTCGGACGCCGTCAGCGACCTCGCCGGCAACGCCGCACATGTTCGGGTTGATCGCTGCGATGTGGACGGGAATATCGGGATGGTCGATCGGGCCGGGATCGAACAGCGGCACCATCAAGTTGAGGTTGTAGTGCTCGCTCTCGAACTCCAGCGGAGTGCGGTCCTGCCAGCATCGCCACACCGCGCGCACCGCGCCGACGTAGTCGCGCATCCACGGACCCGGTGCCGACCAGTCCATGCCGTAGCGGCGGCGGATGTGGCCGCGCACCTGGCTGCCCAGCCCCAGAATCGCCCTTCCTGCGGAGGCTTTCTGCAATGTCCAAGCCGACAGCGCGGTGACTGTCGGGGACCGGGGGAACGCCATCGCCACCGACGTGCCGAGTCCGAGCGTCGTCGTCGCCACTGCGGCCATGGCGAGCAGCTGGTACGGGTCGTCCTTGGTTTCCTCGACCACGAGAGCGTCGTAGCCCAGGGCCTCAATCTGGGCTGCGGCTTCGCCGATGGTTCTCACGTCGAGCGGAACATCGGGGGCTCGCAGCCCAGGGTCGAGCTTGCCCAGCGGCAGCAGCGTCTCCGTCTTCATTTCACGGCCTCCATCGTCCAGCTCTCCTGGTTCAGCCCGCCACGAGCAGGCGCGGCGCATCGCCAGCGAGGAACGTCTCGAGCTGGCTGACGAACAGGTCGTCGTTGCGGGCCGCCATGCCGCTGCCGGCACCGCCGATGTGGGTGGTCATCACCACCTTGGGGTGATTCCACAGTGGGCTCTCAGCGGGCAGCGGCTCGGTGTCGAAGACGTCGAGCGCAGCGGTGGCCTCGTTGTCCGCGTCCAGCCACGCCAGCAGCGCATCGGCGTCGATGACGGGGCCTCGAGAAACGTTGATCAGGACAGCGTCGCTGCGCATGGCCGCCAGGAAATCGGCGTCGACGAGCCCCCGCGTCTCATCGGTGAGCGGGCACGTCAGGACGACGACATCGGCCAGCGGCAGCTCGTCGGCCACGGCCTCCATCGTGACCATCGCGTCGGCGGCTTCGAGATCGGCGTCACCAGCGACGCTGCGGCGGGCGCCGACAACGAGTGCGCCAAAGGGTCGGGCGAGCGCGGCAAGCTTGCGGCCAATCGATCCGAATCCGACGATGAGCCAGCGGCTGCCGCGTACCTCCCGCCATGGCACCTGCAGCCACGTTCCGGCCCGCCGCCGATCGATGCGCCCAGCCCAGTCACCGAATGTGCTGAGCACCAGCGACATTGTGTGCTCGGCAGTGGCGTCGTTGGGAGCGTCGCTGCGACTCAGCTGCACGCCGCCGGCCAGCAGTTGCTGAAATGGCGGCGCATCAGTACCGGCGAGACACGCCTGGGTCCAGCGCAGCGTCCCCGGAGCGAGGGCGGCTTCGACGAAGGGCGCTAGATCGCCGCCGAACAGCAGCCCGATCGAGATCCAGGCGGCGTTGGGGGCGTAGCCAGCTTCGCCGACCGGCGTTCCGTCTGCGTCCGCAATCGCCGAACCGTCAGGGAGGCTCACGCCATCGCGTCTCCACAGCAGCGGCTCGATGTCGTGGTCAAGCGCCGACAGCCGGTCGGCGAGCCGCTCGTAGTCGTCGGCGGGAATCAACACCTGTGGGAAATTCACGCTGGAACGCTATGCACTCCGAACGGCCGGTGCCTTCGTGGGAATGTGCGGCTGATGCCTCGTCGCTGACCGAGGTGTGGCTGGTGACACAACTGCGCCGAGTTGCAGCGGCCGCACGGTCGTCGGGCAGCAGACATAGGGTGCCAGTCGATGACAACGGGCGACGCTGCAGGCGCAACGTCAGACGCGCCTACAGCGCCCGGATCGACCGGCGACAGCCCGATGCAGCGCCTCGGCTTGAACTTCGTGCTGGTTGCCACGATGGTGCTCGGTCCGATCCCCATGATGCTGCCGGCGGTGCTGGCAGTCGATCTCATCGGCGCCCTCAACATCACGACGGGCGCCTTCAGCCTGGCCCTCACCGCTAACACGGTCGTCGCGGCCTTATTCGCGCCGCTGTCGGGCCGGCTCACCGATCGCGTCGGACCGAAGCTCTCGACGGTGCTGACGATCAGCACCGCTGGTGTGGGCATGTTCGGCATGGCTTTCGCTACCGACGTGTGGCTCCTGATGGCGTCTGCAGCGTTCGCCGGCCTCGGCCAGGGCTGGTGCAACCCAGCTACCAACAAGCTCATCGCCGAGCGGGTGCCTCCAGGACGCCGCGGCACCATCACCGGTCTTAAGCAGTCGGGTGTCATGTTCGGCATCTTTCTGTCCGGCTCCACGCTGCCGACGCTGGCCGTCTGGTTCGGCTGGAGAACCGCTTTCGGCGTCTACGGCGTCGCAGCGCTGGTGTGTGCGCTCGGCATCGGGCTGTGGATGCGGCCCGATACCCGCCCGAGCGCCGACGGTGAGCCCGAGTACGCCTCACCGCCCGACGCAGTGTTCGCCGTACGGCCCATGCATCCCCGACCGGTGCGCATGGCGCTCGCCGAGCGCGCGTTCATCGCGAAGATCACCTGGTTCTCGCTGCTGATGGGCGGCGTCGTCGGAGGCGTCGGCCGCTTTCAGGTCCTGTTCGCTGAGCAGTCGCTGGGCTGGACCAACTTCTGGGCCGGGATGGCCAGCGCCCTCGCGGGCATCACTGCGGCGGGGTCGCGCATCTGGTGGGCCCGACTCACCGAGACTCGAGTCCGTCCGGCGAGCGCGCTCGCCATCCAGTCCGCGTTCACGGTGGTCGCCATGGCGCTGTTGCTGGGGGCCACCTCGGTCCACGGTTCGCTGATGTGGGCGATGTCACTGGTGGCGGGCTTCACGATGATGTCGTGGAACGCCGTGGCAATGCTGGCCATCATCACCGGCGTTCCCGTCGCGCGGGCCGGGCGGGCGTCCGGCATCGTGATGCTCGGATTCATGTCCGGGCTCAGCATCGGCAGCCTGGCTGCCGGCTATGTCATCGAGTGGACGGGTCGCTTCGAGACGGTCTGGCTGGCCTTTGCGGTCTGCGCCGCAGGCGCTTCGGTGCTGGCGATGACCATGCGCCGGAGCGGTCCGGTCATCTGAGAAAGCGCCAACATTCCCCTACCCGAAGAGGGGCTTCACGGACCCGTTCTAGGCTGGCACCTATGGGGGACGACTTCGGTGTCGAGTATCAGAGCGGGTTCGGCAACGAGCACGCCACCGAGGCTGAGCCCGGCACGCTGCCGATCGGCCAGAACAGCCCCCAGCGCGTCTCCCACGACCTGTACACCGAGCAGTTAACCGGAAGCGCCTTCACAGTTGCCCGGGCCGATGCGTTGCGGACGTGGATGTATCGGATCCGGCCGTCAGTGCGCCATGTCACCGGGCTCCGCGACATCGGCCCGGGTGCGATACGCACCTCGCCGTGCCGTGAGGGTTCGCCACCAGTCGCGCAGCTGCGCTGGAGTCCGATTGACGTTCCCACCGAACCCAGCACCTGGCTGGACGGGCTCTGCACGCTGGCCGCAAATGGCGACGCTCACACCCAACGCGGCGCTGCCACCCACCTGTATTTCGCTAACCGTTCGATGGAAGACGAAGTGTTCGCCAACGCGGACGGCGAGATGCTGATCCTGCCCCAGCTGGGGACGCTGCGGCTCGTCACCGAGTTGGGGACGCTCACCGTCGGGCCGGCTGAAATGGCGACGATCCCCCGTGCGGTCAAATTCCGGGTCGAGCTCATGGAGGAAGCAGCCCGGGGCTATGTGTGCGAGAACTACGGGGCGCCGTTCCGCCTGCCTGACCCGGGCCTCATCGGCGTGGACGCTTTGGCCATGCCGCGGGACTTCCTGTACCCGGTCGCCGGCTACGAGGCCGAGGACCGGCCCACGCGGCTGGTCTTCAAGCACGACGGCCGCCTGCTTGAGACCCACCTGCCGCACTCGCCGCTCGATGTCGTGGCGTGGCACGGCAACTTCGCCCCGTACAAGTACGACTTGCGCAACTACTGCCCGCTCGGACCGCTGCTGTTCGACCATCCGGCGCCGTCGATCTGGACGCTGTTGACATCTCCCTCGGACATTCCCGGCACCGCCAATGTCGACTTTGTGCTGTTCCGCGAGCGTTGGGCCGTGCAGGAGCACACGTTCCGGCCGCCCTGGTACCACTCCAACGTGATGAGCGAGCTGATGGGGCTCATCGAGGGCACCTACGACGCCAAGCCCGAAGGAGGATTCCTGCCCGGCGGCGTGAGCATCCACAACGCCTTCCTGCCCCACGGCCCCGACATCGACGCCTACGACGCCGGCACCACAGCCGATCTGGAGCCCCGGCGGATGGCCGACATGCTGGTCTTCATGCTCGAATCCCGCTATGCGTGGATCCCGACGGCCTGGGCTGCCGGACTGAGCGAGCTGCAAGACGACTACGCCGATGCGTGGACGCCGCTGGACGACCGCAGCACCTTGCGCCGCAACAGTGGCGGCTGAGCACTCGCCCCGCAGCGGGGCTGGATGATGACTGCGACGCGGGCGAGCGCCGATCTGAGCGGGCGGGTGGCGATCGTCACCGGGGCGGGGGCGCGGGGCGACGGAATCGGCAATGGGCGGGCCGCCGCGATCCTGCTGGCCGAGGCCGGGGCGCATGTGCTGGCGGTGGATCGCAAGCTCGATCTCGCCGAGGCCACCGTCGACATGATCAGCGCCGAAGGTGGCGGCGCCGTCGCGATCGGCGCCGATGTGACCGTCGAATCCGACTGCGAGGCCACGACCCAGGCGGCGTTGGAGCGCTGGGGTCGGCTGGACATTCTCGTGAACAACGTCGGCATCGGCAGCAGCGGAACGGTGGTCACCGAGGAATTGGACCGCTGGGAGCGGGTCATGGACGTGAACCTGACCTCGATGGTGCTCGCATCCCGGCATGCAATCCCGGCGATGATCTCCCACTCAGGCGGCGGAGCGGTCGTCAATATCTCATCCATTTCGGCCCTGCGTCCTCGCGGCATGACGGCGTATTCGACCTCGAAAGGGGCGATCATGGCCCTCACGTCGGCCATGGCGGTCGACCACGGCGCTGACGGCGTCCGGGTGAACTGCGTGGCACCGGGCCCCGTGCGGACTCCGCTTGTCGGAGGCGACGACATGCCCGACGACCTCGCCGAAGCCCGTCGCCGAGCCAGCGTGTTGCGAATTGAGGGCAGCGGCTGGGATGTCGGCGCAGCAGTCAGGTTCCTGTGCGGCGACGAGGCCCGTTACATCACCGGCCACACGCTCGTCGTCGACGGCGGCGTGACGCTGCGGGGGCCGTCACGCGCCACACTGCAGGGTTGATCGGGCCGCATTGCGGCCAGTGCAGCATTCCTCCACGAAACCTGTCCGCAACTCCCCGCCGAGAGAGCGAATCGGCGCCAGGAGCGCCCGAGTGCGAACTCCCAGCTTCGGCTATTGGCGGAAACCGGCGGCGTAGTGGGTGTCGGGCAGGCGCCTGCAGCCGAAGAGCTTTTCGCGCAGCGTTCCCGGCTGGTATTCCCGCCGCACGAGACCTCGCTCGCGCAGCACTGGGACGACCCCTTCGATGAAGTCCACGAACGTGCCTGGGGTGGTGGCATACACCAAGTTGAAACCGTCGACGCCTTGGTCCAGCCGGCGCGCCATGCCATCGGCGACCTGCTCGGGTGAGCCGACCAGGAATTGCCCAGCCATGTTCAGCTTGATGAGGTCGCCGAAGGTTCGGGTGCCCGGCCGCGCGGAATCCAGCAAGGACTTGACCGTCCCGCGCACTCCTTCGGTGCGCAGCGATTCGAGCGGCTGGTCGGGGTCGATGTGGCTGAGATCGACATTGAGATTGCCGCTCAGGTGCGCAAGACCCGCTTCCACCGAGAGCGTCTCGAGGTAGTCGGCGTGCTTGGCCTTCGCCTCGGCTTCCGTCCCGCCGACGATGGGGGACAGGCCCGTGATGATCTTCACATCGTCGGGTTGACGTCCCGCAGCGCTCACCCTGCGCCGGATGTCTTCCGCAACGCGTCCGAGGCCTCGCGTGCCCGCCACGACGAAGACGCACTCGGCGTGCTTCGCTGCGAAGTCCCGCCCCCGGTCCGACGAGCCGGCCTGGTAGATCACTGGCGTGCGCTGTGGTGACGGCTCCGACAAGTGAGGTCCGGCCACCGAGTAGTACGGGCCCTCGTGGTCGATCGGCCGGACTCGGTCGGGGTCGGTGTAGACGCCGCGTTCGGTGTCGGCCACCACTGCATCGTCAGACCAGCTGCCTTCCCAGAGCTTGTAGCAGACGTCGAGGTAGTCCTCGGCCCGCTCGTAGCGTGTGTCGTGCTTGGGCAGCCGGGGGTAACCGAGACTCTGCGCGCCGTTCTGCAGGTAGGAGGTCACAACATTCCAGGCCACGCGCCCGCCGGTGAGGTGGTCGAGCGTGGTGATCTGGCGAGAAAACGTGAACGGGTGAGCCTGCAGCACGCTGCTGGTGAAGGCGAACCCGAGGTGCTCAGTGACCGTTGCCATGGCGGGGATCAGCAGCATCGGGTCGTTCACGGGCACCTGCATGGCCTCGCGCAGCGACGTGTCGGCGCTGCCTCGGTACGTGTCGTAGAGCCCGATCACGTCCGCCAGGAATATGGCGTCGAAGCAGCCCGCCTCGCAGATGCGGGCAAGTTCCAGCCACGGCTCGAGCGAGGTGTATTCGCGCTGGCGAGTGTCGTCGCGTACCCACAGGCCCTGCTGAATGTGACCGACGCAGTTCATGGTGAACGCGTTCAGGATGATGCGCCGGTGCGGGCGTGCCTCTCCAGCCACCCGATCAGTCTCGCGCTGCTCTTCCCGCAGCGCTCGGCCCATTCAGCGGGAGTTGGGACGCGAGGTCGTCACATAGGTCTCGATGATCTCGGCAGGTTCGCCAACAGCTCGAATCCGGCCGTCGTCCAGCCAGGCGACCCGATCGCAGAAGCGCTCGACTTCTGCCATGTTGTGCGAGACCAGAACCACAGAGCCCGCTGCACTGCAGACATCGTCCATGCGTTCGGCCGCACGGCGGCGGAAGTCCTCGTCTCCCACGGTGAGCGCCTCGTCGATGAGCAGGATTTGGGGTATGCGAGCGGTGGAAATAGCGAAATGCAGCCGCGCCCGCATGCCAGACGAGTACGTGCCCATGGGGCGGTCGATTGCTGCGCGAACACCCGCGAAGTCGATGATGTCGTCCATGCGGTGCTCGATTTCCGTCCGAGAGAAGCCCAGCGCCAAGCCGCCGATCAGGATGTTGCGGCGGCCCGACAGTGACGGTCGCATCACCGACGACACACCAAGCAGCGATGGCCTCGAACGGCCCCGAATGTTGCCGGATGCAAGCGGCAACAATCCGGTCATCGCCGAGAGCAGCGTCGACTTTCCTGACCCATTGGCCCCGATCAGTCCGAGCGTCTCGTGCTCGTGGAGAGTCAGTGTCACCCCGACAATTGCCTCGATAGTGCGGTAACGACGACGAAATCGACGTTGAGCGAATCCCTGCTTGAGCCCTTTGGCCGGCTCCTCGTACACCCGGTAGTTCACGTGAGCGTCGCGAATCTGGACGGTCACAGCTCCCACGTCTGCCATCACGCACCGAGTCGCTGTTCTGAGCGGAAGAAGACCATGAATCCCAAGATGGGCATCAGGACGCTCCACGCGATGGTGCCGATCAGAACCCACATATCAACTGTCTGTCCAAGCAGGCACCAGCGAGCGCACGTGATCAGGTCGTAGATGGGATTGAGTGCGAAAGCCCGACGCCAGGCGAGGCTGTCCACGAATGCTTCGACACTGAAGATCACGCCCGAGGCGTAGAACAAGAGCCGGAACAGGTGCGGCAGGATGTGTCTCAAGTCCGTGACGGCGGCGCCGATCCGCGCCGAAATGAGCGCTGAGCCGAAGTTGAACGCGAATTGTGCTACCAGCACGACCGGCAGCACCAGCCAGCGTGTGGATGGTCTCTCGCCGGTGGCCAGCACCGCGAGGAGTGCGAGGACGATCGCTGGGACGAACGCCGCAGTCTGGCCGTTGACCGAAGCGGCAGGGAGCAGGATGCGCGGGAACTGTATGGACCGGATCAAACCGAGATTCTGAGTGATCGAGACGGCTGCCTCCTGCACCACCCGTTGGGAGAGGTGGAACAGCACGATGCCCACGATTAAGAATCCCAAAAAATTCTCGACACCGCGACTCGTGTCGATGACGACGCCGAAGACCAAGAAGTACACGCCCACGAGCAGCGCCGGGTTCATCAGATGCCAAAACTGGCCGAGCGTCGTGTCCATGTTCTGGGCCCGAAGATCCTGGGCCGGCACGACGATGGCGAATTCTCGCCTGCGCCAAGCCTCGCGCAGGTAGTCCAGCGCCGTGGGCCCCGACGTCAGGTCGATGAGCGGACGCAGCTCGGCGTTGCCATGGCTCGACGCGTACGTGCTCTCGCCGTCCACGGCATTCATCCTACGAACGCAAAACCTCAACCCTCATGAGGAGGGGCGATGGCACCTGCTCCCTGCCAGACTGGTGCCATGAGCGGCATCACCGATCTCACAGCGAACGAAACTGAGCTCCAGTGCTATCTCGACGAAGTCGAAGAGAACGGCTACTGCATTGTCGAGAACGCCATCGAACCCGAGCTGGTCACCGAAATTTGCGAGACCGTCGCCCAGGTCGAAGAGGAGCGGAACGTCCAACCGAAGGGAAACCGCATCGAGGGGTTCGCCACCAAGCGCATGTACAACCTGCTGAACAAGCACCGCTCGTTCTGGAAGCTGCCGATCCACCGCAACGTGCTGCCCTTCCCGCAGCGGCTGATGGAGCCGGGGGCAATCCTGTCGGGCACCACCTGCATGCACATCGGCCCCGGCGAGGTGCACCAGGGCCTGCACTCCGACGACGGCCTCGTGGATCAGATCGACGTGCCGCGCCCGCGCCCGCCGTTCATGGTCACGACCATCTGGGCCTTCGCCGACTTCACCGATTCCAACGGCGCCACCCGCCTGGTGCCCGGCTCGCATCGCTTCGACCACGAGCCCCAGCCGGGCGAGAAGCCCGAGTACATCGCCGCCGAGATGGGGGCTGGCTCGGTGCTGGTGGTGAACGGCGGCACCTGGCATTGCGGCGGCGCCAACACCACCGAAGACGACTGGCGCCTGGGAATCAGCGTGCAGTACTGCCGGGGCTGGATGCGCCAGCAGCAGAACCAGTACTACAGCCTCACTCCCGAAGACGTCCGCGATATGCCCGAAGAGCTGGCAGCCCTGTGCGGGTTCAGCCTGTACCGGGGGATCATGGGCCATGTCGACGGGGCCAGCCCCGGCCGGTACCTGGGTGCCGAGCGCCTCGCCGAGACGGCGTACGCGGCTCGGATCAAGGCCATCGACGACGGCGAGGAAATCGGCGGCATCGGCACCGCCGAGCCGCAGAGGCTGAGCCGATAGGCGGAACAAGGAGCACAGGGAATGGAACTGCGCGATCGGGTAGCGATCATCACCGGGGGAGGGGGCGGCATCGGTTCCGCCACCGCTCGTCATTGGCTGGCGCAGGGCGCGCGCCATGTGGTGGTCGCCGACTACAACGCTGATGCTGCGGGAGCCGTGGCAGCCGAACTCGGCTGCGAAGGCGTCGGGTTGGACGTCACCGACGAGGCGGCCGTCGCACGCCTCGTAGAGCAAACGCTCGATACGCACGGCCCGATCGACGTGTTCTTCTCCAATGCAGGCGCTGGCGCCGAAGGCGGGGTGGTTGCGTCAAACGACGCATGGCAGTCCCAGTGGGAGTTGCACGTCATGAGCCACGTGTACGCAGCTCGTGCAGTGCTGCCCTCGATGCTGGCCCGGGGCGAGGGCTACCTGGTCCACACCGCCAGCGCAGCAGGCCTGCTGGCTGCGATGGGCTCGGCGCCGTACTCGGTCACCAAGGCCGCCTGCATCAAGCTGGCCGAGATGGAAGCAATCCTCCACGGCGACGACGGCATCCGCGTGTCTGTGCTGTGCCCCCAAGGCGTCAACACGGCCATGGCCCCGCAGCGACTCGCCGACGGCAGTACCGACGGCATCGTCGAGCCCGAATTCGTCGCCGAAGTCATCACCGAGGCCATGGCCGAAGAGCGATTCCTCATCCTGTCCCACCCCGAGGCCCAGACCTACGTAGAACGCAAAGCCTCAGACCCAGACCGCTGGCTGCGAGGAATGCGCCGCCTCCGCCAACGCTCCCTCAGCCTGGAACAACCCGCCTAGCGCCTGAACCGATTGACACAGATGCCATAGCAGCGGAGGCGGCAGGAGACTTTGCGACGTTGCGACCAGTTCCCGAGTGGATGCACTGTGAATCGTCTATGACGTCGGCAAGAGATGCGGTGCGGTGCGCATCTCTCGCCTGCAGGATCGCTGGAGCAGAGTCTCCTGCCGCCTCCGCAGCGGGCGCACTTCCCGAGCAAGGCATTGTCGCAAGTCCTAGCGTTGCCTCTATGGCTGATTCCGATGTCAAGGCACTGACCGGCGGGCTCGAAATGCCCGACTTTGAGACAACCGCGTTCACCACGCCGCCACCGCTGGCCGAGGCCACGGTGGCGATCGTGACCTCCGCCTCGCTGCACCATCCCGACCAGGACGACTTCGCACCGATGGACACCGGCTATCGCGTGCTCGACGGCAGCCGCCGCGACTACATGTGCGGCCACTGGAGCCCCAACTTCGACGCCACCGGCATTGCGCTCGACCTCAACACGGTGTTCCCGATCGATCGTCTCGATGAGCTCGCAGCCGACGGCACGATCGGCAAGGTTTCCGACATCCACCTGTCCTATGCGGGCAACCAGTTCGACCTCTCCGCAGTCCGGATGGACTCCGGGCCTGCGGGCGCAAAGTTTCTCCGCGACCAGGAGGTGGACGTCGCTTTGTTCACCCCTGTCTGACCGTTGTGCACGCGTACCGTGAGTACGCTCGCCCACGTCTTTGAGGAAGCCGGAATCGCCACGGTGGCGCTGGGCTCCATCGGCGCCCACATCCAGGGCACGGCCCCGCCCCGGGGGCTCTGGTGCGAATTCCCGCTGGGCCGCCCGCTAGGCAAGCCCAACGACGCAGATTTTCAGCACCGCGTCCTGGCTCACGCCTTCGGGCTGTTGCGCTCGTCCGAACCGGTCGTGGAAAAATTCGCCGAGTCCATCACCGACGACGGCACCGAGACCATGTCGTGCGAGCTGCCGCCCCGCCACGATCCCAGCCTGCACCCCGCTGTGGACGAGGCCAACGGCCTGCGGCCCGCCTACGACCGGGCAGTGGCCAAGCTCGGCAACAGGACAGGCGCAGGCCGCACCGTCAGCGCGGACGACATTCCCTCAGCGGTGCAGTCGTTCATCAATGTTGCAGAGGGCACCCCATGGAAGGAAGCCGGCATTCCGGGCATCCCCGCGCGTGTGGCCCAGGACATCCGCGGCTACTACGAGACTGCAGCATTGGCACTCGCCGAGCACGCACCCGCTGCGTGGGCCGGCGCTCGGTGGTTCTTCACCTCGACGGAAGCCGGCCGCACCATCCTGGCTGCCCGCAAGGCCATGGCTGATGCCGGCGAGAAGCACCCCATCTGGTTCTACATCACGCCCGGCGACATGTAGCGGCCGCCGCCATCGGCGGCTGCCACGCACCAGAATGCACGCTTCGTGAACCCACTCATCGGTCGGCCATTCCACGGCTGGCGTGTGGCATGGGCCGGCTTCTGGGTGCTGTTCATTGTCTACGGCATCCAGTTCAGTTACGGCACGTTCGAAGGGGCCATCAGCGCTGACAAGGGCTGGTCGGCGAGTTGGCTGCAGCTCGCATATGCCTCCTACATCCTCGCCTACAGCGCCGCGAGCGCCTGGACCGGACAGCTCACCGACCGGTTCGGGCCGCGCAGGGTGATTGCCCTGGGCGCAGTGCTGCTCGCAGCGGGCTACTTGGTGCTCTCGGTCGCAGGGAGCCTGGCCATGGTGTTCATTGGCCTTGCGGTGATCGCCCCCCTCGGCATGTCGTCGTCGTGGGTGCCTGCCAACGCCACCGTCGTGCGCTGGTTCACCGATCGGCGCGGGCTGGCGACCGGCATCGTCGGCTCCGGCGGGAGCGCGGGGGGGATCGTGGCGCCGCCGATCGCTGCGTGGCTCGTTTCGCAGTACGGATGGCGTACCGCTATCGCAGTGATGGCGGTGACGAGCGGCGTGCTCATGGCGGCGACCGCAATGGTGTTCGTGCGCGATCCTGAGTCGATCGGCCAGCGACCTGACGGGCGCACACCCGATCCTGCTGAGCGTCCCACTCTGCGCTCGCGGATTGTGTCGAGACCGTCGGCGTTCGTCGTGGACGCAGTACGCCGGCGCTCGCCCAATGGCGAGAATCCCGCAACTGCGTGGACCGCTGCCCAAGCGTGGCGCAATTCGGTGTTCTGGCGCATCTTCGGCATGTTCGCCCTGACCTTCGTCGTGGTGTTCGTGCCCTTCGCGCATGGCGTTCAGTACGCCCGAAGCCTCGGCTTCTCACCGCTGTGGTCGGCAGGCGTCATCAGCTCCATTGGCATCGGCGGGCTCGTCGGGCGCATCGTGACCGGCCCGCTTTCGGACCACATCGACCGTCGCCGCGCCGTGATGCTGGCATTGGCGGTGGAAACGTTCTCCTTCGTCGGCATCGCGATGTCCGACGGGCTGGTGCTGCTCTATGCCTCGTCAATCGCGTTCGGCCTGTCCTATGGCGGCAGCGTGGCGGTGTTCCCGGCACTGGTCGCCGACTACTTCGGCCGCACCAACGCCGGCGCAATCGTGGGACGCTTCTTCGCTACGGCGGGTTCGTTCGCTGCGGTGGGCCCCTACGTCGCTCAGCTGCTGCTCGGCACCACCGGCGGCTACGGCTGGACGTTTTCCATGGCTGCCGCCTCGAATGCCTGCGCGCTCGGCTTGGCCTTCACGCTCCCGCGGCCGGCCTTGCTGGCAAAGAGCTGATCTGCCGTCAGGCTCATCCCCGGCGCCCTCGTTCAACGGGCAGCGATTTGGGCTGACGGGTAGCCTCCGCAGGAAGCCATGACGGCGGATCAGGGGGATTCGATGGCACTCGCAGACTTCAAGCTCGAGGACCGCTTCGACCGCGCCGAAGGCGATGTCGCAATGTCAGGTGTGCAGGCCCTGCTGCGGGTGCTGCTAGACCAGTTGCGCGCCGACCGCCGAGACGGGTTCAACAACGCGGCGATGGTGTCGGGATACCGCGGCTCACCGCTGGGCGGCATCGACGCGCTGATGACCGGCAATGCCGAGGAACTGAAGCAGAACAACATCAGCTTCGTTCCCGGGCTCAACGAGGATCTCGGCGCAACCACCGTGTGGGGCAGCCAGCTCGCCAACCGCAACTTCCAAGGCATCTACGACGGCGTGCTGGGCATGTGGTACGGCAAAGCCCCCGGAGTAGACCGCTCTGGCGACGCCATCAAGCATGCGAACGTCTGCGGCGTCGATCCCAAGGGCGGCGTGCTGCTCGTAGCGGGCGACGACCCGGCTTCCAAGTCGTCCACGCTGGCGTCCGAGTCCGAGGCGGTGCTTATTCACTTCCAGACGCCGATCCTGTACCCCGGCTCGGTCCAGGAAGTCATCGACTACGGCCGCTGGGGCTACGAGCTTTCCCGTTACTCGGGCTTCTGGTCGGCGCTGAAGATTGTCACCAATGTGGCCGACGGCTACTCGACCGTCGAAGTCGGACCAGGACGGGTGAGTGCCAGGCGCCCCGCCTTCGAATGGGAAGGCAAGCCCTGGGCACACACCCAGCAAGACGCCCTGTTCGGCCCCAATGCCGTGCGCATGGAACTCGAAATCCATGAGGGCCGCATGGTTGCAGTCGACAAGTTCGTGGCCGAGAACAAGCTCAACCGCCAGACCGTCACCAGCCCCGACGCCAAAGTCGGCTTGGTCGCGGCCGGCAAGACCTACTACGACCTGCGCGAGGCACTCGACCGCATGGGCCTCAGCGAGGCAGAGCTGTCTCGCCGCGGCATCCGCATCTTCAAGCCGACAGTGGTGTGGCCCCTCGAGCCCACCAGCCTGCGCGAATTCGCTCACGGGCTCGACGTGATCGTCGTGGTCGAGGAGAAGCGCTCGATCATCGAGACGCTGGCGCGCGAGATCCTCTACGGCACGCCCGATGCTCCGCGCATCCTGGGCAAGCGCGACGCCTCCGACGGCTTTTGGTTCCCCGGCCACGGCGAGATGGATGCTGATCTCATCGCCCGCAAGATCCGGCCGTTCCTAGTGGACCGTTTCGGCGGCGACGGCATCGGCCCTGCGGTGCCCGAGCGCATCACGATCCCGCTGGCGGTGACCACCAAGGACGGGGCCAAGGCAGCGGGCCGCACCCCGGGATTCTGCTCGGGCTGCCCGCACAACCGCTCGACGTGGGTTCCTGAGGGCTCCGAGGCCGGCGGCGGTATCGGCTGCCACGGCATGGCAGCCATGACGCCCACCCGCAACGTCCGCGGCACTACTCAGATGGGCGGCGAGGGCATTCAGTGGGTCGGTGCAGCGCCGTTCGTGACGATGGATCACCGCTTCCAGAACATCGGCGACGGCACGTTCCATCACTCCGGCTCGCTGGCCGTGCGCCAAGCCGTCGCGGCAGGCACCAACGTCACCTACAAGATCCTCTACAACGCAGCGGTCGCAATGACGGGCGGCCAAGACGTGGACGGCGGCATGGAGGTGCCGGAGCTGACTCGTTCGCTGCATGCCGAGGGCGTGGCCAAGGTGATGGTCGTCGCAGACGATCCCTCCAAGTACCCATCCGACGCGCAGTTCGCGCCCGACACCGACGTCTGGCACCGCGACCGGCTTGACGAAGCGCAACGGGTGCTGCGTGACATCGACGGCTGCACTGTGCTCATCTACGACCAGGCGTGCGCGGCCGAGCTCCGTCGTGACCGCAAGCGCGGCAAGGTGGCCGAGCCTGCGACGCGGGTGTTCATCAACGAGGCCGTCTGCGAAGGCTGCGGCGACTGCGGCGAGAAGTCCAGCTGCCTCAGCGTGCAACCGGTCGAGACCGAGTTCGGCCGCAAGACTCAGATTCACCAGTCCTCGTGCAACAAGGACTTCACCTGCCTCGACGGTGACTGCCCGGCGTTCATCGAGGTGGTGCCCGGCGGCAAGGTGCCCACCAAGGCGACCGCAGCCGTCGACGACATCGGCGACGATCTGCCTGAGCCGAATCGGCTCGACGAGGGCAACATCTTGATGATGGGCATCGGCGGCACCGGTGTCGTGACCGTGAACCAGATGCTCGCTACAGCGGCGCTGCTCGACGGCAAGCAGGCCAACGGGCTCGACCAAACGGGGCTTGCCCAAAAGGGCGGCCCGGTGGTGTCAAACCTGAAGGTCCGCCGCCTCGGCAGCACTCCCGATGCCGACGCTCCCGATGGCGCTGATGCCGGCGAAGCCAACAAGATCGGCACCGGCGAGGCCGACGCCTACATCGTGTTCGACCTGCTGTCGGGCACGAACCCGGTCAACCTCGAGAAGGCGCAGGCGGGCCGCACGGTTGCATTGGTGTCCTCGTCGAAAGTGCCGACCAGCGCAATGGTGCGCGACACCTCCGCAGAGTTCCCGGAGTGGACGGCCTTCCAGCGTTCCATCGACGATGCCACTACGCCCGAGCGCAACATCTACTTCGACGCAGGCACGCTGTCGGACAACTTGTTCCGTTCGCACATGCCGGCCAACGTGCTGGTCCTCGGCGCCGCCTACCAGTCGGGCGTGGTGCCCATCAGCGCCTCGGCGATCGAGCGGGCCATCGAGCTCAACGGCGTTGCCGTCGAGATGAACACCCAGGCGTTCCGCATCGGCCGCAAGATCGTGCTCGATCCCGACTTCATGGCGACGCTGCACGTGGAGCGCGGTGGCCGTGTGAAGCGCGACAGCGGTCCGTCGAAGCGGGAGCAGAAGCTCATCGACTCGGTTCCCGATCAGTCCGAAGAACTGGCCCGGCTGCTGCGTATCCGTGTGCCCGACCTGGTCGGGTACCAGAGCGTCGACTACGCGGCGGACTATGCCGAGTTCGTGGCCAAGGTGCGCGAGGCCGAGGCTGCTGCGGGCGACGACACCGCACTCAGCGAGACCGTGGCCCGGTACCTGCACAAGCTGATGGCCTACAAGGACGAGTACGAAGTTGCCCGCCTGCATCGCAACAACGCCTTCCAGCAGGCCGTGCGCGACCAGTTCGGCGACAAGACCGAGGTCACCTACAAGCTGCACCCGCCGATCATGCGGCGCATGGGTGTCGAGAAGAAGATCGGCCTCGGCCGCTCCGGTGATGTCGCATTCGCGTTGCTGGCCCGGATGAAGGGCCTGCGCGGCGGGGCGCTCGACATCTTCGGCAAGACCGCTCATCGCAAGATGGAGCGAGAGCTGATCGACGAGTACCGCGGGATGATCTCACGGGCGCTCGACACACTGGCGAGCGGTGACAGCGCTGCGTACGCCCGTGCCGTCGAGATCGCACAGCTTCCCGACATGATCCGCGGCTACGAGGACATCAAGGAAGCCAACGTCGAGCAGTTCCGGGCCCGCGCCGCCGAACTCGGCGCCTGAGCGCAACTCGCCGAGCGGCCGCCGCAGCATGACGGCACCTGCTGGCTGATGGCAGCGAACCGGCCCGAGGGGCATACGCCGAGCGCTCCGGCGTGGTGCGTCGTCGATTTTCCCGAGCTGACGGCTTATTCGATGATCTTCTCGAAGGGTCCCGGCAACGATGAGACCCTGCCAGATCTGCAAGCGGCACTGACTGGTGGCGACGACCGGCCCGATCACGTGGAGCGTGCTCGCATCGTCAACTTCACCGACGAGGGCGATGACGCAGCCGAGGCCGAGGGTGATGTCGAGACCGTATTCATGGCCTACTGGGTCGATCCGGCGGTCTACGAGCGTTGGCGGCAGGACTGCGATGTGCTCCACCGAGCCGGGGTCTATTGCGAGACGGCCGTCATTCCGGCAGATCGCTGGGAGACCATCGCGGGGACGAAGCGACCGCTGCCGGGCGTGCGCAACCTGACCTCGGTGGACCTCACCGAGTTGCACGACTACTGGGGCGCAGCGCGAGACCGCATGGCGGACAGCGCTGAGGATCCATTCGAGGCGGCGCCGGGCTCGCCGCTGCCCGCCAACCTGTGCCTGATCCGCTCAGGACAGAAGTGGGACGAATGCCTTGACGACGAGCGAGAGATGTACTTCACCGACATCGAACCGAAGCTGCGTGCCGGCATCGACTTCCTGGCCAACAACCCCGACACCGGCTGCATCTCCAGCCGCTTCCTGCGGGAGCAGACCATCGACGGCGAAGACCTCGAATCGACCAGCTTCGTCGGATGGTTCGAAGACCTGGCCTCGCTCGAAGCGTGGTCGCGATCGCACTCCACGCACCTGGCGATCTTCCACTCGTTTCTCTCAACGGTTCAGCTCCTCGGCCGACCGCCGAAGTTGCGCCTGTGGCACGAAGTCTCGGTACTGCCCGAAGGCGGTGTCGAGCTGCTCAACACAGACCTCTCCCCGCTCGCCGGCCTCGCCGACCCCGCCTCCTGACCCTCCGGCAAATCTGCGCAACGAAGCTGGACCTTTCGTTCCGTGTGCAGGCAGGCCATTTTGAGCGGCGTTCCCGCACAAGTCTCGACGCAGCGGCGCGGCGAGTTCACCCTTCGTAGGCTGTGACGCCGTGACTGATGCCGGTCCGATGCCCGGGGCCCTCGAAGGCTTGGACATAGCGTCTTCGGTGCTCGATCTCGTCGGTCAGACGCCCTTGGTACGGCTGGGTCGGGTGGCGCCCGACATCGCTACCCCGGTGGTAGCCAAGCTCGAGACCGCCAACCCCGGCGGATCAGTGAAGGATCGTGCCGCGGTCGCCATGATCGACGCCGCCGAGGCTGACGGGCGCCTGCAGCCCGGCGACACCATCGTCGAACCCACTTCTGGCAACACCGGCGTGGGCCTGGCCGTTGTGGCCGCCCAGCGGGGCTACCGCTGCTTGTTCGTGTGCACTGACAAGGTGGCGCCCGAGAAGGTGGCTCTGCTGCGTGCCTACGGCGCCGAGGTCGTGGTGTGCCCGGCCAAGGTCGATCCCGAAGACCCGCGCTCGTACTACTCCACTGCGGCGCGGCTGCGCACCGAAACACCCCGGGCCTTCTCGCCCGATCAGTACTCGAACCAGAACAACCCTCAGGCGCACTACGAGACCACCGGTCCTGAGATCTGGGCTCAAACCGGTGGGCGGGTCACCCATTTTGTCGCCGGCGCAGGTACTGGAGGCACCGTCAGCGGTGTCGGTCGCTTCCTCAAAGAGCAGAACCCGGCGATCGAGGTCATCGTGGCCGATCCGCCCGAGTCGGTCTACGCAGGCGGCGACGGGAGCCCCTATCTCGTGGAGGGCATCGGCGAGGACTTCTGGCCCACCACCTACCACGCCAAGATCGTTGACCGGGTGTTGCCGGTGACCGACGCCGACTCGTTTGCCATGGCCCGGCGAGTGACCAGCACCGAGGGCCTGCTTGTCGGGGGCTCTGGCGGCACTGCGGTGACCGGCGCGCTGCGCGTCGCCGCCGAGCTTGACGCTGCGGGCCTCGCTGGCGTGTCGCTGGTGGTCACGCTCATTCCCGATTCGGGACGCGGCTACCTCAGCCGCGTCTTCGACGACGACTGGCTGAAGTCCCGCGGGTTGCAGCCGGGCGACGAGGTCGACGTCAGCCCGCCGGGTGAACTGGGGGAAGGCTGATGTTGGGCGGCGATCCACAGGTGTCGGGATTCGAGGATCCCGACGAGTTCGGCTTCGAGACGCGGGCGATTCGGGCGGGCCAGCCCCACGATCCCTACACCGGTGCAGTGGTCACACCGATCTCGCTGGCCACGACCTTTGCACAGGATGCTGTCGGCCAGCCCCGCCACGGCTACGAGTACGGCCGCACCGGCAACCCGACCCGGCACGCCTACCAGGTGTGCGTCGCGTCGCTGGAGGGTGCCCGTCACGGGTTCGCCTTCGCCAGCGGGCTGGCGGCATCGGATGCGCTGCTTCGGGTGCTGCGACCGGGCGACAGCCTGCTGCTCGGCGACGACGCGTACGGGGGCACCTTCCGGCTCATCGACACGGTGTTCGGCAACGCAGGCGTCGGTATGGCGGCAACCGATCTCACCGCGCCCGACAAGATCCGCGACGCCTGGACGCCCAGCACCCGCATGGTGTGGCTGGAGACACCCACCAACCCGCTGCTCACGGTCTTCGACATCGAGGCCATCTGCGCCGTCACGCACGAATTGGGCGGCGTCGTCGTGGTGGACAACACGTTCGCCACGCCCTACTTGCAGCAGCCGCTGGCGCTCGGCGCGGATGTCGTCGTGCATTCGGCCACCAAGTACATCGGCGGGCACAGCGACGTTGTCGGCGGCTTCGTGGCCACCAACGACGACGGGCTGGCTGACCACCTGGTGTTCACCCAGAATGCCGTGGGCGCGGTGCCGAGCCCGTTCGACTGCTACCTGGCGCTGCGAGGTGTCAAGACGCTCGGCGTACGTATGGACCGTCACAGCGCGAGCGCGCAGGCGATCGTCGAGCTCCTCGAGGCGCACCCCGCTGTGCGCTCGGTGCTGTACCCGGGACTACCCGATCACCCTGGCCACGACGTCGCCTGCCGGCAGATGAGCGCCTTCGGCGGCATGGTGTCGTTCCGGCTGCACGGCGGGCGTGACGCAGCCGAGCGCGTCGTCACTTCGACGAGGGTGTTCACGTTGGCGGAGTCACTGGGTGCAGTCGAATCGCTGATCGAGCATCCAGGCGCCATGACCCATGCCTCGGCCGCCGGTTCGGTCCTCGAGGTGCCCGACGACTTGGTGCGGCTGTCGGTCGGGCTCGAGACGGTCACCGACCTGCTGGGCGATCTCCAAGCGGCGCTCGATGCTGCATCCTCCGGAGCCCCATAGACCCTCGGGCCGAGGCGTGGGCAGTTCTGCGGGCCACCGCAGAACACAGTGTCGGGGCGGTTGACCTGCAATGATGTTCGGATCAGCCTCTGAACTGTCCACTGGCGCGTCCATGCGCGACGAGGAGGGATGTGATGGAAGGCAATATCGCTTGGATATTGACGTCCGCGGCGATGGTGCTATTCATGGTGCCGGGTCTGGCGCTGTTCTACGGCGGCATGGTCCGTGCCAAGAATGCACTGAACATGCTCAACATGAACATGTGGTGTCTCGGCATTGTGCCTGTCATCTGGGTGCTCGTGGGCTACAGCCTCGCGGCGGGCGAAAGCGGCCTGCCGATCATCGGCGACTTCTCGCTGGCTGGCATGGCTGGCATTCACGACGCCGAAGGGCTCGCCACGTTCGGCTTTCTGATGACGTTCGCAGCCATAACCCCGGCCCTCATCTCGGGCGCTGTCGCAGACCGCATGAAGTTCTCTGCCTGGATGGTGTTCGTCCCGGTGTGGTCGCTGCTGGTGTATTCGCCGGTCGTGTACTGGGTGTACGGCGCTGACGGCTGGATCTTCAACCTGCCGGCGCACGACTTTGCTGGCGGCACGGCGATCCATGTGAACGCCGGCGCGGCAGCCATGGCGCTGGCGCTGGTGGTCGGCAAGCGCTCAGGTTGGCCCGACAACCGGCCCGTGCCCCACAACGTGCCCTTCGTCATGCTGGGCGCGGGCATCTTGTGGTTCGGCTGGTTCGGGTTCAACGCCGGCTCGGCGCTGTCAGCCGACGGCGCTGCGGCGCAGGCGTTCGTCAACACGTTCATTGCGGCAGCAGCCGGCATGGTCGGCTGGGCGTTCGCCGAGTACGCACGGCACCAGCGAGTGTCCACCATCGGCATCGCCTCGGGCGTTGTGGCGGCGCTCGTGGCCATCACACCGGCGGCGGGTTTCGTCGGCTCGATGCACTCGCTGGCGTTCGGCGCAATCGCCGGCGTCATCTGCTTCTTCGCGATCGAGGCCAAGTTCAGGGTCGGCTTCGACGACAGCCTCGACGTGGTCGGCATTCACTGGGTGGGCGGCGCCGTGGGCGGCATCCTGCTCGGTTTCCTCGCCGACTCGTCTGCGGTGCCCGCCGCTCCTGGAGAGACTCAGGACTTCATCGACGGGGTGTTCTTCGGCGGCGGCGTGCTGCTGTGGAATCAAGTCCTGTCGATCGCCGTGGTCACCTTGTACTCGTTTGCGGCCACATGGATCATCGCAACGGTGATCAAGCTCACCATGGGCATCCGGGTCTCGGCCGAGGTGGAGATGGCCGGCATCGATGTCAGCGACCACGGCGAAGCCGCCTACCAGATCGAGTAAACGCCGTCACGGGCCGATAGCGCACTGATCACAGGCCGCGGCCGGACCTTGCGTCGGCGACGGCGCTGCCGGGGCTAGCTTGCCGCCGTGACCCAATTCGAAGACGGCCTCGCACCCTCCGGCGAGGCATACGACGACGACGCCGCGGCCTCCGACACCGAGGTGCGCCAGTTTGAGCAGCAGCGGTGGATGCGGCCGCCGGGTGCCACCGAAGTTCTGCTGGTACGCCACGGCGCGTCTCAGGCGTTCATTCCCGGCGAGCCCTTCCCGATGCTGGGCGATCAAGGCGATCCCGCGCTGGCCCCGGCGGGGCACAGCCAGGCTGCGATGATGGCCCGCCGGCTGGCTACCGAACCAATCGACGCGCTCTACGTGTCATCGCTGCAGCGCACCCAGCAGACCTTTGCGCCGCTGGCCGAGCGCCTCGGCATGACTCCCACCATCGAGCCCGACCTGCGCGAGGTGGCCCTAGGGGAATGGGACGGCGGGAAGATCCGCCAGTACGCAGCCGACAACCATCCGCTGTACGAGCGGCTGCACATCGAGCGGCGATGGGACGTCATTCCCGGCGCTGAGTCGAACGAGCAGCTCGTCGGACGGTGCATGGGCGCGCTTGGGCGCATCGCCGCCGCGCATCCCGATCAGCTCGTGGCCGCATGCGTTCACGGCGGGGTGATCGGGGCCGTTCTGGCGCACATCACGGGGTCGACGCCGTTCTCGTTCGGCGGCTCCGACAACTGCTCGGTCACACAGGTCGTTTGCTGCGACGGCGACTGGGTGCTGCGCCGCTTCAACGACTGCTCACACCTCGACGACTACTTGCACCACGCCTGAGGCGAAGCCGGGGCCTGAGCGGCCCGTGAGCGCAGCGAACTAGAGCGGGTAGCAAGGCGTTGGGCATTCTGAGGTGCGATAGCCTGCCCGTCGCCTGAGGCGAAGCCGGGATCTGAGCGCTGGGCCGGCTTCAGCCGTTGGCGAGGAAAGCGCCGAGCGCCGCAGTCAGCATCGCGGGGTCGTCGCTGCCGCCGAGTTCGCGGGCCGAGTGCATCGACAACTGCGGCGAGCCGACATCGACGACGCTCATTCCCAGTCGGGAGGCCGTGATCGGCCCGATGGTTGAGCCGCACGCCAGATTGCCACGGTGGGAATAGACCTGATGGGGCACTCCGGCGGCGCCGCATGCTGCCACGAAGCGAGCATGAGTGCGCGCGTCAGTGGCGTAGCGCACGTTCGCGTTCGTCTTGACGACTGGGCCGCCGTTCAGCGCCGGCAGGTGACCGGGTTCGTGGCGCTCGGGATAGTTCGGATGCACGGCATGGGCTCCATCGGCTGACACGCACAGCGAACGAGCCACCGAGCGCAGGTACTGCTCGCGATTGGCACCGAGGCCTTGAGCGATGCGCTCCAGCGCGTCGGCCAAGATCGGGCTGCTGGCGCCGGTAGCAGAAGAGCTGCCGATCTCCTCGTGGTCGAATAGCACGACGACGCCAGCGGTGTCGTCGTGCTGTTCTGCGCACCCGGCCAGCGCCTCGATAGCTGCATGGCACGAAGCGAGGTTGTCGATTCGAGCGGCCGCGTACATCTCGCCGTCTTGGCCGAGGCGGGCTGGCGGGGTGAGATCGTGTGCCATGACATCCCACGCCAACACTGCATCGGCTTCGACCGCAAGTTCGGCTGCCAGAAACTCGCGGAATCCGTGCGCGCTCGGTTCGCCGAGCCCCCACACCGGGGTCATGTGCTGCTGGCGGTCCAGTTTCAAGCCGTCGTTCGCCTCCCGATCGAGATGAACCGCGAGCTGCGGGACTCGTAGCAAAGCCCGGTCGCAGCGCCACAGCACTGTTGCGGTGTCACCCGACATCGAGTCGCGTACGACGACTCGGCCCGACAGGCCCAGGTCGCGATCCAGCCACGAATTCAGCAGTGCACCGCCGTAGACCTCCACGCCGAGCTGGCGATAGCCGAGCGTGCCGCTATCGGGTTGCGGGCGAATGCGCAGGTTTGGGCTGTCGGTGTGGGCGCCGATCACGTTGAAGCGCAGCTCCTGCGGGTTGACGTCCGGACTGGCACGTACGGCGAACACGGTGCCGCCGTCTCGAATTGCGAATCCAGCGGTGAAGTCGAAGTCGCTCCAGTCGTCGCTGCGCGCGGCTTCGGCGAAGCCAGCAGTTCTCAGCCGATCCACGGCAGCAGCAGCCGCGTGGAATGGCGACGGTGACGCCTCGATGTAGTCGAACAGGGCCTCGAGCACAGAGTGAGCTTCAAGCACAAGTTGAATCTCGCTTGCAGGTTCAGGCGTCGGCGTATGCGGTGATGATGTCCCGGCTGAAGTCATCGAACTTGGACCGTGACATCGGATTGGTGATGAGTCGGGTCACGCCGATCGTCGCGTATTTTTCCACCCACTCGGGAGTAGCAGCACCGATTGTGGTGAAGTCGAGCCTGTCGGGGTCTCGCCCGGCCGTCTCCGCGCAGCGTTTCGCGTGGTCGAAGAGCATCGCCATCTCGTCGAGGTCACCCGAAACCGGGAAGAAGCCGTCGCCGAATTCGCCCGCCCGCCGGGCGGCGCGCTTGCTGTCGCCGCCGACGATGATCGGGATGTCCCCTTTCGGCTGGGGACGGCAGTACACGCGGTCGAACGAGACGTGCTCGCCATCGAACGAGCAGACGTCTTGTTGCCAAAGCGCGCGGTACGCGCCGAGATGCTCGTCGGTGATGTAGCCGCGGTCTTCGAATCGCACGCCAAGCGCGTCGAACTCCTCCTTCATCCACCCTGCGCCGATGCCGAGCAGTACCCGGCCGCCCGAGAGCCGATCAAGCGACGCCACGGCCTTTGCGGTAACGGCGAAGTTGCGTTGCGGCACGATGAGAATCCCGGTTCCCAGCTTGATCTCTGAGGTCACCGAGGCGACGAAGGCCATCCACATCAACGGGTCTGGAATGTCGATGTCGTCCCGCTTGCCGGGCATCTTGCCGTCTTCGGAGTACGGGTACGGCGTCTGGTAACCCTCCGGCACCACGACGTGTTCGACCGTCCACAGCGACTCGAAGCCGGCTGCCTCTGCCGCTTGCGCATACGCGATCGCCGAATCGCCCTCGACGTTGGGGCCCGTGTTGGCCAGTGTCATTCCGAATTTCACTGTGCACCTCTCTTCACAATGCTGCAGGTCCTAGTCTGCCCCTATGCGACGCATCTGCGCTTTGTACGTTGTGCTTTCCCTCGTAGCTGCCGCGTGCGGCGGCTCTGACGACGGTCCGCCTCCTGTCACCGAAGCGGCGGCGCCGGACCCGGTCGCGACGACCGAGGCGCCGCCGCCCACGACCGAGGCGCCGCCCCCGACGACGACCGAGGCGCCGCCGCCCACGACCGAGATGCCGCCCCCGACGACTACCGAAGCGCCGCCCCCGACGACCGAGGCTGCGCCGGTGGCGAACGCGCTACCCCCCGCGGTCGAGGGCGTCCTGCTTGAAGGCACTACGCCAGGCGGCTTCGACTCCCTGCAAGTCGCTAGCAACACACCACGGGTCGAGACCTGTCCGGGGTTCCCGGCCTACGGCGGGATCGGGCCAGTGGCCTATTCCGAAGCCATGTGGGCGGCCGATCCGCTGACGGGGCCATTTCTTGATGTCTCGGTCGCTCGATTCGAGTCACCTGAAGCGGCCTCGGAAGCCTTTATCAACTACCGCTCCGAGCTGGTCGACTGCGGTGAGTTCCCCGAGCCGACGACCGGCGCGGTGGGTTCGTTCAGCTACGGCGAAGACCCGGGCCTCGGGGACGAGTCCTTCGGCACCGACTACGTGGCCACCTTCCAGGGGCTTCCCGTCAACCGCTACGGCGTCCTGGTACGCATCGGAGACTCCCTCTACAGCTCGGGCGCGACCCACGTCTTTGTGGACCCTGACAAGGCCACCGTCTTCGCGGCGTTGGACACCTTCATCGGCCAATAGCCCGGCGGACGGCCTGAACCGGCGTTGACATGCCAGCGCTGAGAACGCGGAGGCTTGATTACAGCGGGGAACAGATGCGCGGGGACGTCTTCGGCGGACTCACCGCAGCGGTGGTCATGCTGCCGCTGTCGCTGGCGTTCGGCGTGGCCTCGGGCCTCGGCGCGATCGCTGGCCTGTACGGCGCCATCGCCGTCGGATTGCTGGCATCGGTCTTCGGCGGCTCCAGGACGCAGGTCTCGGGACCGACTGCACCGCTGTCGGTGGCGATGTCCGTTGTTGTCATCGACTACGCCGGCGAAGACCTGGGAAAGGCGCTCGCGATCGTCGCCTTTGCGGGAGTCATCCAGATACTGCTCGGAGCGTTGCGTCTTGGCAGCTACGTGGCCTATACGCCCTACCCGGTGGTGTCAGGCTTCACCTCCGCCGTCGGCGTCATCATCGTCGTAGTCCAGTTGGTGCCATTCCTCGGAAGCGACGTGGCGCTCGGCGGGGTGTCGGCCTCCATTCGCTCGCTTCCCGACGCCATCGGAAACATTGAAACCGGTGCCCTGGTGCTCGGCGTGCTGACCATCGTCGTGTGCATGTTCTGGCCGCGGCGACTGCGTCGGATGCTTCCCCCTTCAGTAGCGGCATTGCTCATCGGCACGCTGATCAGCGTGCTGTGGTTCGGTGACGTCGACGTCATCGGCCACGTACCTTCCGGGCTGCCTGAGTTCGAGATGCCCGAGTTTGGCTGGGGAGACCTCGGAGGTGCCTTGGCGCCGGCTGTGACGCTCGCGCTGCTCGGTTCGATCAACAGTCTGTTGACGGCGATGGTCGCCGATTCGATGACGCGAGACCAGCATCAGCCGAACCGTGAGCTGATCGGCGTCGGCTTCGCCAACGTCGTCGCTGCTTTCTTCGGTGCTGTGCCCGGTGCGGGCGCCACCTCAGCCACGGTCGCCAATGTCAAGGGCGGCGGACGTTCACGGGTCTCGGGCGTGCTGTGCGCATTGGTGCTGCTCGCGCTGGTGCTCGGTCTCGGCAGCTACGCCGAACTCATCCCGCACGCAGTGCTCGCGGGCATTCTCATCAAGATCGGCTTCGACATCATCGACTGGCAGTACCTGACTCGCGTGCGCCGAGTTCAGCTTGATCAGTACGGCGTGATGGTGTTGACGCTGGGCCTGTCGATGGTGGCTGACCTCGTCGTGGCGGTCGGTGCCGGCCTCATCGCAGCGGCGATGACTGCCGCCCGACAATTCGAGCGATTCGAGCTCGACACGGTGGTCTCCACCCCGTTGCTGGACATGACGTTCCTGAATGCTCCGGACGAATCCGAGAACGACGGCGATGATGCCGGGGCCGGCGGCTTGCCCAGATTCGACCTCGACGGCCCAGATCCGTTCGCTGCGCGCACTGGGTTGCTATCACTGCGCGGCACCTATACCGCCGCGTCCTCGATCAAGCTTCTCAAGTCGATTACCACCGATGTGGCCGAACATGAGGTGGTGATCTTCGACTTCACCGACACGCGCTACATGGACGACAGCGCCGCCTACATGGTGGGCAATCTGGTCGATGTCGCCGTCGAGGGGGGCGCGAAATGCATCGTGATGGGCATTGAGGTGTCGCAGGCGGCGAGCATCAGGGAGCTGAACGTCCTTCGCTCGGTTCCTGCTGAGCATTTCGTGGCCGACTTGGACGAGGCCCGGATCATCGCCCGGCGACTCCTCGACGTGCGTGACTGCGGCGACGGAAGCTAGGGGCTGACAGGCGCGAAACAGTCGGTTCCGGCGACAAGGGCTAGGCGATTTCCTTCACAGCCGCCTTGGCCGCAGCCTGTTGGGCCCGCCGCTGCGCCATCTTGCGCCGATGCGTCAGCGTGCGGTCGATGTAGGGAGCGATGGCTGGCGTCTTGCAGCCCGTCTCGCCGTGGTCCACCACGATGGGGCCGATGCGGCTGTCCACTTCGAGCACCGAGCGTCGCAAGGTGTCGTCTCGCAACGCAATCGCGATGAGCACGCCGTTCATCTCGTGCCGCACCCGGTTCGGTCGCTCACCGATCTCCGATTCGATCTGGGCGACGAGATCTCGCAGCTCGCTGATCGACCACACGTCGGTCTGCTCGGCGGTGCAGGTCACGATGAACCAGCCCACCGAGGCGGGCCACTCACGGGGCGAGTCTCGCCATTCGTCGCTGAGCCCGCGCGCGTGCGGCGACTGCGCGAGCAGCCCGCCGAGCGCCTCGGCCAGGATGTAGTTGTCGACATCGCGCAGCCAGCGCCGCGCCCGCGTCTTGGTCATCGCAGCGGCATCGGCGATGCGCAGCCCCAGCACGCGGGCGTCGTGATTGCCCGAGTCCCACAAGTCGATGGCCAGCGACTTGTCGGTCCCCAGCGGCTTGGCGATGCGGCCCAGGTCCTTGTAGCTGACTCCAAACATCGGCTCAGCGGCGCCGTGGCGGGCGTACACCTTGCGATTCTGCGCTGTTCCGGCGAGCTGCAACTGCGCCATGACCTCCTGCAGCGTCGACACAGTCTCTGGTCCTTCGGCGAACCCGGACGAGCTTCCCGGCCAAGATCAAGCTAGTGCGGCCTGCACCCGTCTGCGCCGGCCAGCATCAGCCGGTGTCTGTATGCACCCGCCTGCACTGGCTCGCACCAGCGCGACTCGTAGGGTTCAGGGCCGTGCGCGGGCTCGGAGTAGGACGCGGCGGGCAGCCGGCGGCAACGGTCGTGCTCGGCGCCGTCTCGGTCGTGGTCTTCTTCGGGACCCACGAGCTGGCGCGCGTCCTGCCGTTCTCCCGCAGCTCGCTGCGGTACTCGGTGCTCGACGGTTACGGCACTTTGGGCCCCTACATCGCCGAGTTCGGGCAGTGGTGGCGGATCGTCACCGGCACGTTTCTGCACGCCGATCTGCGACATCTCCTGTTCAACATGTTGGTGCTGTACCTGCTGGGCAGACGCCTCGAGCGCTCCGTGGGCCCGGCGCTGCTGACTGGCACCTACGTCGTGTCCCTGCTCGGGGGATCAGCGGGCGCATTGCTCCTGCGGCCCGACGCCTTTGTCGTGGGGGCTTCGGGCGCCGTGTACGGCCTGATGGGCGCGGCCTTCGTGGTGGAGTACCTCCGCGGCGGCAAGCCGTGGCAGGACGGGCTGGGCAGCCTGATCATCATCAACGTCCTCATCTCATTCCTCATTCCGGGCATTTCCATCGGCGGGCATCTCGGCGGCCTGGTGGCGGGCGTGCTGGCCGGTTTTGCCATCGGCGACACAAGCCGGCGCCAGCACCTGCCCACGCTCGCCGAGCGGCTCTCGGGCGAGCCTGTCGACACACGTTCGCGCCGCTCGCCCCTGGTGGTCTGGGGCTTGCTGGCGCTCACCGGATCGGCGTCATTCGCTGGGGCGCTGGCGGCGGCGTCGACGTGGCGCAACCCACTGTTCTGAGACGGCCGCGCTGTTCAGGGAATCACGTCGCGCGGCGTCGGATCGGACTCGCGGTTGATGACGATGGCGGCGATGACAGCTGCGATGCCCGCCACCTCACGCAGGCTCGGCACCTGGGAGAGCCACGCCAGCCCGATCAGCGTCGCCGTCACCGGCAGCAGCGCCTGCAGCAGCGCGAACCGTGCCCGTTCGAGACGCTGCATCACGAGCTGGTCGATGCCATAGGGGATGACATTCGACAGCACCCCCGCGGCGACGCCGCCCGCCAGCAGCAGCGGCGCTCCCACCCCGGCATCGAGGCCCCT
This sequence comes from Candidatus Poriferisodalis sp., assembly GCF_965214215.1. Lineage (GTDB taxonomy): Bacteria > Actinomycetota > Acidimicrobiia > Acidimicrobiales > Poriferisodalaceae > Poriferisodalis. Next base: position 43,084 of record NZ_CBDCBD010000001.1, read on the forward strand.
GAAACCAGCCGGGCTGATGACGACGGCACCGATGAGCATGCCGACGCCCAGCCCGTCCACTGCCATGCCCGAACGGGCCACCCGGTGCCCCAGGATGATGTAGCCCGCCCACAGCGTGCCTGCGATCAGTGAGAACAGCGCGCCGAGCTGTGCCTCGGGAGGCGCGAATCCGGCCAGCACCACGACCCCGGCGATTGCCAACGCCAGCGCCCAACCTGATCTCAACGTGCGGGTGCCGAAAGCTGCGACGGCAATCGGGCCGATGAACTCGATGGCGACGGAGTTGCCGAGCGGCACCCGCTCGATAGCGAGGTAGAAGAACAGGTTCATCGACGCCAGCGCGGCGCCGAAAGCGGCCGTCCACGCCAGCTCGATGCGTGACCAGTGCCGCCGCCACGAGCGCCGCAGCACGACGAGCACGGCACCGGCGCCTGCAACCCTCAGCAGTGCGACGGTGCTGGGTCCCATCTCGTCGAACAACTCGAAAGCCGTGGCGGCGCCGAGATACTGCGACACCGCGCCGACGGCGAACAGCGCCTCGGGCGAGATCCTGCCCGCCCGCCAATTGCGTTCGACAGAGGCGCTCACTGGGTACCTTCCGACGACACGTGTCATCTATGCTCAGGAAGAGACGCATTCAGCTTGGCAAACCATGCTGGCACTTGTGCACGAAGCCGACGGCTGAGGCCGCAAGTGCTGGAGGCGCGAGCGCATTGCGCAGGGTCCTCAGGCTGACGTACCGGGGAGGATTTGCGCATGAAACGAAAGCTCTTGACGCTGGCAGCGACGCTGTTCGCGGTATCGCTGTTCGCCGCTGCGTGCGGCGACGACAGTGACGATGCGGAGACCACGACGGCGCCCCCAGCGACCGATGCGCTGGCGGTCACGGAGGCTCCGTCAGAAGAGATGATGGACCATCTCGGCGACGGCTCCCTCGGTGTCGTCACGGTTGAATCGGGCGGTGCGGTCCAGATCCGCTCGCTCAACGCCATCACCGGAGATGTCGCGTTCTTCGGTCTGCCGCTCGAACGTGCGGTCATGCTGGCGATCGAGGACTACGGACAGATCCACGGCTTCGAGGTCGACTTGGGCACCGGGCTCGACGATCTGTGTTCCAACGACGGCGGTCAGGCAGCAGCCCAGATCATCGTTGCTGACGAAGACGTGCTCGGCGTCATCGGCACCTCGTGCTCAGGCGCTGCCGTCGCAGCGGCGCCGCTCATCACCGACGCCGGCATGGTGCTGATCTCAGGCGGCAACACGTCGCCTGCGCTCACATCGGACCTGGCGGGAACGCCGGGCGAGAACTACAACGTCGGCTACTACCGCACAGCTCACAACGACTTGTTCCAGGGCGCTGCCATGGCGAAGTTCGTCTTCGGCGAGCTGGGGCTGACCACGGCCGCGGCGATCCATGACGGCGACCCCTACACCCAGGGACTTGCGCAGGCCTTTGCCGACGCATTCGAGGCCGAGGGCGGCACCATGACCGGGTTCTCAGCGGTCAACAAGGAAGACACCGATATGGTGCCGGTGCTGACCGAGATCGCTGCGGGCGGTCCCGAGGCGCTGTTCTTCCCGATTTTCCAGCCGGCAGGCGACTTCATCGCCGACCAGGCGCCGGGAGTCTCGGGACTGGAGAACACGGTGCTGCTGGCCGCTGACGGGCTGCTCAACACCAACTACCTGGCGCTGTCGCAGACCGCGGGCATGTACTTCTCGGGTCCGGACACACGCTTCGGCGAGAATGTCAACCAGAGCACCGGTAAGACGGCGCAAGACTTCCTGGCCGTCTACGAGGAGCGCTGGGGCGAGTCTCCGGCAGCACCGTTCTGGGCGCACGGCTACGACGCAACAACATTGCTGTTGGACGCGATTGCGGCGGCCTCCTATCTCGACGGTGACACGCTCGTAGTCGACCGCCAGGGCATCCGCGACCACCTCAACAGCGTCGAGGGTTACAGCGGCTTGATCGGCACGATCAACTGCGACGACTTCGGCGACTGCGGTGCGGCTCGCATCACCGTCGTGCAGAACATCGGCGGTGAGGACAACGCCGAGGCCAGCATGGACAACGTGGTGTTCTCCTTCGCACCGTGAGCCGAGGAGAAAAGCTCTAGGCGGTGCGCGCCCGACTGCTGCGGCCCCGCACCCGGGTCGACTGGTTCCTCACCGTCATCCGGGCGGCGGTGCTGATTGTCCTCGCTGTCGGCTTTGCGGCCTTTATTGCCCAGGAGATCAACCCCGACAATCCGTTCGCCCGGTGGGCGAATCCCGATGCGACCGGCCTGACCGGCGCCCAGTTCCGGGGGCTGGTCGTATCGGGAATTGCCCAGGGCTCGATGTACGGGCTGATCGCGCTGGGCTACTCGATGGTGTACGGCGTGCTGGGGTTTATCAACTTCGCCCATGGCGAGGTGTTCATGGTGGGCGCCATGACCGGCATGATCACCTCGAACAAGCTGGCCGATGCCGGGCTGTGGGAGTCGAACTTCATCGGCTCACTGGTGTTCATCGTGGTCGTGTCGATCATCGTGTCGTCGCTGACGGCGGTGATCATGGAACGGGTCGCGTACCGCCCGCTGCGCGGCTCGCCGCGGCTGATCCCGCTGATCACTTCGATCGGCGTGTCGTTCTTCCTGCAGAACGCTTCTGTGGTGCTGCTGGGGCCCGCCAGCAAGTCCTACCCCGACGTGCCGGACTGGGTGAAGGCCAAGCACACGTTCCTGCAGATTGAGGGGGCGAAGATCCTGGTGGTGGTCGTGGCTGCGCTGTCGATGGCAGCGCTGTGGTACTACGTCGACCGCACCAAGACCGGCAAGGCGATGCGTGCCGTCGCCGAAGATGCCGAGATAGCGGCGCTCATGGGAATCGACGTGAACCGCACCATCGTGAAGGTGTTTGCGGTGGGCGGTGCCATGGCGGGGATGGCTGGGATCCTGTGGGGGATTCTGTTCCGCAGCGTCATCCACACGACGGGTTTCCTGCCGGGCATCAAAGCGTTCAGTGCTGCGGTGGTGGGCGGCATCGGGCATCTGGGTGGTGCGATGGCGGGCGGGCTGTCGATCGGCGTGGCCGAGTCGGTCGGGCCGCTGCTGATCCTGGAGCCGCTGGGCGTGAGCGGCGTGTCGCAGCTGCGTGACGCGGTTGCGTTCTCGATGCTCATCATCGTGCTGCTGGTGAAGCCGGCCGGCCTGTTCGGCGAGCGGCTCCCTGCGGAGGACCGGGCATGAGTCTCACAGTGCCGCCCGAAACTGGGCCGCAGCCGACGCCGGGGCCCGCGGCGAGCACAGCCAGCAATGACTCGCCGCCGCGCCCGCCGTTCGCGCAGGACTGGGGACGCATCGCCCGCATGGGTGCGGTGGGCGCCGTCGGGCAGATCTTCATCTCGCTGTCCAACATGCCCGTCAAGCTCGACGGCCGGGCGATCATCGAGGGCATCCTCAGTCTGGGGTACCTGTCGCTTGTGGTCCTGCCGTTCGCTGTGGGAAGCCGCGTCGGGTATCAGGTCCGCCGCGAGGGTGTGCCGTTCCACCGACCCGGCACCTATGAGGTGGTCGGCGGGGCAGCGTGCGGCGCGGTGGTCGGCGGGGGGCTGTCGCTGCTGGCGATCCTGATTGCCAACTTCGATCTGCGCGAGCCGCTGGTCAACTGGAGCCCGATCCTGGCGGACCTGTTGGCGTTCAACCGCGGCACCGTGTTCGCGGTGGTGATCTGGCTCGCTGTGGGCGCGGTGATCGGTGCCTTGGGCGGGCTGCTGCGTGTGATACCGCCGCTCGCCAAGCGGATTCTGTGGACGGTGGTGCTCACGCTGTTCGGCGCTGCGGTGCTGGAATCGCTGACCACCGACCTGGCCGAGGGGATGGGTCTCGAAGGGCCGGTCGAGTGGTTCTACGCCCCCCGCGGCGGGCTGACCGTCACCGGCGCGATCGCTTTGGCGATCGGGTCAGCCGTGCTCGCCGTGGTCGGACGCGGCCGCGTCAAGGGGGCAAAGGCCCGTATCGACTCGCTCGAAGGCCCGGCCCGCACCCGAGCGCATCTCGGGCTGATCCTGGCTACCGGAGCGGTGTTGGTGATCCTGCCGATGTTCGCGGGCAAGCTCACCAACGAGCTGCTGGCCAACGTGGGCCTGTTCGTATTGCTGGCGTTGGGTCTCAACGTGGTGGTCGGGCTCGCCGGCATATTGGACCTGGGTTACGTGGCGTTCTTCGCCGTCGGCAGCTACAGCGCTGCAGTCCTCACCGCTGCTGCCTCACCGCGTATCAACCCCGAGCTGCCATGGTTCGTTGCACTCATCGGCGTCGTGATTCTGACCGGGCTGGTCGGCCTGTTCATCGGCGCGCCGGTCATCCGCATGCGCGGCGACTATCTCGCCATAGTCACGCTCGGCTTCGGCGAGATCATCCGGCTGCTGTTCCTGTCGGACTGGCTGTCGGGCTGGTTCGGCGGCTCACAGGGCATCACCAACATTCCCGGTGCGGAGATCTTCGGCCTCGCTGAGGTGTCGGGCACCGATCCGCGCAGCGTCTTCTACTTGGTGCTGGCTTTCTGCGCGATCGCAATCTACGTCTCGTGGCGGCTGGAGCGCTCGCGCATCGGGCGGGCCTGGATGGCGGTGCGCGAGGACGAGACCGTGGCCGAGGCGATGGGCATTAACACGGTCAACGTCAAGCTGCTGGCGTTCGTAGTGGGGGCGGTGCTCGGCTCGTTCAGCGGGGCGATCTTCGCGGCGAAGGTGGGCTCGGTGTTCCCCTCCAGCTTCCTGATCTTGGTGTCGATAGTGATCCTGGTGGTGGTCATCTTCGGCGGGATGGGCAGCATCGTCGGCGTCATCGCCGGTTCGGCAGTGCTGATCGGCGTGCTGGGAGGGCCCAAACAGCCAGGCCTGCTGGCAGAGTTCTCCGAGTTCAAGCTGCTGATCTACGGGGCGCTGCTGGTGTGGATGATGCTGGCCCGGCCCGAGGGGCTCATCCCGAGTGTGCGCCGCACTCGCGAGCTGCATCAGGAGGAGATGGCCCAAGACGCCTGGCTGCGAGGCCAGACCGGCGACGATGAGAAAGCAGACGACGACAAGGGTGCCACGGCCGGCCGGACGGTTGCGGGGGAGTCATGAGCCACGACGCCCCGCCAGAGCAGCCGCTTCTGGAAACGAGAGGCCTCAGCGTCGACTTCGGCGGCCTCACAGCGCTCGACGGGCTGGATCTCGCCGTGTATCCCGGCGAGATCGTCTCGGTGATCGGGCCGAACGGTGCCGGCAAGACCACGTTGTTCAATGCCATCACGGCCACCGTGTCGGCCTCGGAGGGCGACATCCGCTTCGAGGGCGAGTCGCTCATCGGCCTTGACCCCAACCGGGTGACCGCACGCGGCATCGCCCGCACATTCCAGAACGTCCGGCTGTTCGCCAACATGACCGTGCTCGAAAACGTCATGGTCTCCCAGCACTGTCGGACGCGCCAAAGCGTCGTGGGGGCGCTGCTGTGGACGAAGGCCTTTCGTCGCGAGGAGGAGGAGATCGCCGAGCGAGGCAAGCAGGTGCTGTCGTTCTTCGGGAACCGGCTCACGGGCTACCGCTTCGACCAGCCCGCGTTCACGCTGTCGTACGCCAACCGGCGACGCCTCGAGATTGCCCGGGCTATGGCCACCCAGCCCAAGCTGATCCTGCTGGACGAGCCCGTGGCGGGCATGAACCCCACCGAGTCGGCCGAGCTGACCGGCCTGATCGGGCGGCTGCGCGACGAGTGGGGATTTGCCATCGTGGTCATCGAGCACGACATGGAGGTGGTCCGCGAGGTCTCGGACCGGGTGATCGTGCTCGACCATGGGGTCAAGATCGCGGAGGGCGACTACGCCGACGTGTCGGCCGACCCCCAGGTCGTCGAGGCGTACCTGGGCCACGGGGCGTCGGCATGAACGACGAGCAGAGCCCCGAGGCCAAGCCGGGCGCAAGCTCCGTCCCCAGCCCCGACGCACATCCCGGCGTGCGCATCCCGCTGCTGGAGATGCGCAGGGTGAACGCGCACTACGGGGCGGTGCATGCGCTGCGCGACGTGGACTTGTTGATCTACGAGGGCGAGCTGGTGTGCCTGCTGGGCGGCAACGCGAGCGGCAAGTCGACCACGCTCAAGACACTGCTCGGCATGCTCAAGCCCACCTCGGGCGAGGTGGTGCTTGACGGCGAGGTCGTGAACGACCGCCCGACCAGCTACCGGGTGGCGCGCGGCATCACGATGGTCCCCGAGAACCGGCGCCTGTTCAAGCGGCTC
>NZ_CBDCBD010000002.1:0-526738 GCF_965214215.1 Candidatus Poriferisodalis sp.
CCCCCGGACGAGGTCGGTGACATGCGACGTGGGCACCTTGCCCTCGGGCAGCAGGGAGGCCAGCGCCGTTCCGGGCGACACCCGACCGGGCATCGCAGCCGCCAGCAGCCAGATGTGAGGTGCCATCGGCGCCCCGAACGCGGCGGTGGCCTGCCGCTTCGGGCCGCGCTGCGCCCGAGCTGCGCCCAATAGCCGCTCGCCTTGGGGGCTGAGCGGCTGGCGGGTCTCACGCCGGAAGAGGTCGCTCGGGCTGAGGCCGGCTGCCACCAGCGCGCCCGAGATGGAACCGGCGGACGTTCCGACGATCAGGTCGACATCGCGGGCGTCGATCCCCCACGTGTCCTCAAGCGCCTTGAGCACGCCGGCATGGAATGCTCCGCCGACGATGCCACCGGAGCCCATGACGAGCGCCACGCTGCGATCAGGTCGTGGGCGCCCACCAACGCCACCAGTGGTCATCGGCCGCGGCTACTTGTCGACGTCGCTGTGCTGGACCATCCAGCCGATCATCGATGGGATCGAGCGCTTGCGAGCGCCGTTGCCCACGATCAGCCCGACGTGGCCCGCAGGCAGTCGCATCTCGGTGGCGTCAGTGGAGCCGACCAGCTTGTCGAGGCCGTAGGTGGATTCCGGCGGCACGATGTGGTCGCGCTCAGCGATCACGTTCAGGAACGGTGCCTTGATGTCAGCGAGGTCCAGCTTGCGCCCGCCCAGCATCAGGTCGCCGGTCATGAAGCCGTTGCCTTCGATGAACATCTCGACGGTCTGGACCATCGTGGCGCCCGGGAACGGGATGTGATTGCGGGTCCACGACGTCATGGCCTGGTACGAGCTCAGGAACTTTTCGTCGTCGAGATGCTCCCAGAAGTCCATCACGGTGCTGAGATCGGAGGTGGGCGTCAGCAGGGTGAACGACGCCCGCACCGACTCGGCCGGCACGTTGCCGCTGGCGTCCATCAGGTGCGCCGGGTCGATGCCGGCGGAACCGACGCCGGTCATGACCGTCGGCATCTTGGTGAAGTCCACCGGGGTGGCCATCACGACAACGTTGCGGATCGGGTCGTCTGGGTGGCCGGCCGCGTACAACAGCGTCAGCAGACCGCCGTAGCAGTAGCCGAAGACGGTGACACCGTTGTCGCCGCCCATCTGGTTGACCTTGGCGACCGCCTGTGGCAGCAGTTCGTCGCAGTAGGTCTCGAAGGTGTTGTTGGCTTCCTCCTCGTCGGGTACGCCCCAGTCGAGCAGGAAGACATCGAACCCTTCGGCGACGAGCCGCTCGATGAAGCTGTTGCCTGGCTGCAGATCCAAGATGAACGAGCGGCTCACCAAGCTCATGACCAGCAACAGCGGCGGACGCACGGTCGGGCTCTCGCTGCGGTATCTGTACAGCACGGCCTTGCCGTTGCTCCACACCGCGTCGCGGGGTGTCTGGCCGACCGGGGCGCGGTCGATGCCCATGACGTGGCGGGTGAGGTTCCACCAGCGCCTCATGCCGGTTTCCCACATCTCGGAAAATGGGGCGAGCGGGTTGGTCACTTCCGCGGGGCGCTCGGATGAGTCGCCATTGACGCCGGTGGCTTTGGGTTTGACAAGCGTGGTTGCAGACATGGTTGCTCCTTCAGGGTGATGCGGGGGTGTTCAGGACTTCTCGACCGCTGCGGCGGGTTTCTGTGCAGCAGGCTTCTTGGCGGTCGCCTTCGATGCAGTCGCCTTCGATGCGCTGGACTTCGATGCAGTCGCCTTGGGTGCGGCCGGCTTCGAAACCGGGCTTGCCTTGCCGTTCGTTGCCGGCGGGGCCTCAGTCGGGACGACGGCGACCACGTCGAACACGAGATTCTTGAGACCCTTCAGCTCACGATCTACTGCGGCGACCTGCTGGCGCAGCTTGCGCACGTCGGTGGCAGCGGGAAGGTTCCAGAAGTGCAACCAGCGCCGGCTGGTCCGCTCGAATTCGGCGGCGAAAGCGCTGCTGACCTTGGCGCTCGCTGCCATGAAATCGCGGAAGCCGTCGGAGGCTGCGAACTGCTGGAGTCCCGGCGCTACGGCGGACTCCCATTCGTTGTAGATCTCACGCCACTGCTTGGCCATGTTTGTTTCCTCCGGGAAAAAGGGGGGTATCCGGTCTGATGTCACGAATTCCGGCGGCGTGCGAGACACCTGCCGGTGCGAATCGATGGACTGACGAGGCAAGCGCCGCTGTCCATCAATTGCATGACGCTATGCAATCATATCTGGATTACGGCCCTGTCACAAAAGCATTTCGTCTCGGGAAATTGTGTGACACCCTGCAATGAACTGCTGGGCTGGCTGGCGGATCGGCTACAATGTGAATTCGGCCAATGAATGTGATCGATACGGATCAGCAGGGTGCGGGAGACCCAGTGCAGTCTGGAGGCAGCGGCACTCGTCGCACCCTCGGACTGCCTCGTGTTCATGACGCGCAACAGCCGAGTGCTCCGGTGTCCGCCGAATGGGGTGACGACTGGGACCTCGATCACAAGGTCGCCGCCCTGTGGCGCGCCGCCCGGCTGGGGCCGACCGTCGAGCGCCTGCGCCGGCACGTCCTCGGCGGCGGATCGCAGTCCATCGAACCGGGCCAATTCCGGGCGCTCGATGCCGTGGCCGGAAACGGGCCTGCGACGATTCGAGCACTTGCGGACATCATGGACGTCGAGCCAAGCACCGTTACCCGGGCCATCACCAGACTCGAGACCGATGGGCTCGTCTACAAGCAGCGGGCCGAACGCGACCACCGAGAGGTGCTAGTCGAGTTGACCGACCTCGGGGCGGCCCGCCAGCAATACTTCGTAGACCGCGCGTATCGCATCTACGAAGAGATCTTCACCGTCTTCAACACCCAAGAGCGTGAAGTTCTTGCAGACTTGCTCGAACGCATGCTGGTGTCGACCGACGCCGCGCTCGCACGGCTTGATGCCCGGGCGCTCTAGCGCCAGATCACCGAGGAGAACTTCCGTCGCATGACCAGTGCCCCCTCTGATACTCAATCGGGCAGCCGTCGGCGGGCCCCGAGTCGGCCTGCGTCACCCCTGCGAGCCGGCTGCCGAGTGGCCGGCTCGGTGGGCGAGTGGATCCGGGGTCACAGCGAGGACGATTTGCCGGCAGTGCGTCAGACGCCCGCCGCAGCGTGGAAGTGGATGATTGACGAGTGGTCCATCCAGTTCGAGCTGGCTTCGGCCCGCATGAGAATTCCCGACGGACCGTTCCGAAAGCGACTCCGCTCCGAGCTCGCCGAGGCACACAAGCACTATGCCGACCGCGGCTGGCTGGACGACCCCGCCGCGTACCACCGCACTCCCCCGCCGCTCGACGGCGACGTGCAGATCAGCGCTGCCTCAGCGGGCGATGCGGACTTCTGGCACGTTCGCTTCAACAGCGAGTTCGAGCCCTGGCCCGGTGAACCCGGCCGAGAGCGTTGGATGAGCTACCGACCGGTTCGCACCACGCACGCGTGGATGCTGCAGCATCCCGACCGCGCGCGGCCCTGGGTGGTGGCCGTCAACGGCTACCGCACCGGCGAGCCAGAGCTGGACATGTGGATGCTGTACGCGAATCGCTTGCACCGGCGTTGGGGCCTGAACGTGATCGCGGTAGTTCTGCCACTGCACGGGCCCCGCGCTATCGGGGTGAGCGGTTCCCGGGTCATACACGCAGGCGCGATGAACACGGTGTTCACGGTCGCGCAAGGCGCGTGGGACATCCGGCGAGTGATCGGCTGGGTCCGCGACCAGCACGAGGCGCCGTCCGTTGCCGTGTCAGGCATATCGCTCGGCGGCTACATGGCAGCCATGACTGCCGCCCTGGAAGACGACCTTGCCGCAGTCATCGCCGGTGTCCCCGAGAGCGATCTGGCACGCGGCACCCGCCGGCAGGTGGAACCGCTTCTGCCCCCCTTCTACGAGCAGTGGGGCCTGTCTTGGGAGGCGTACGAGCAAGTCCTCTCGGTGGTGTCGCCGCTGTCGCTTTCGTGCAAGGTCCCCCGCGATCGGCGTTACATCTTCGCCGGCTTGCTCGACCGCTGGGTCCGACCCGGCAACGTCAAGACGCTGTGGGAGCACTGGGAGCGACCCGACATGCAGTGGTACCAGGGCTCGCACCTGTCCTACCCGTTCGAACGCGAGGTCTCCCGCTACGTGGATCGCGCGGCGGCCGAAACGTTCGGCAGCGTGCCGGCAGCCCCGCCGCGCTGACATTCGGGCCGCAGCAGGTACTGCTACACGCGCTCAGACTGTCCCAGTACCGCCAGTCGATGCCGCACGACCTTGCCGGTCGTGGTCATGGGCAGGGCGTCGACGAAGTGGATGTCGCGCGGCACCATGAAGCTCGGCAGGCTCTCGGCGACCCAAGCACGGAGCACATCGGCATCGACGCGTCGGCGCGGGCGCGGCACCACGAACGCTGCCACGCGCTGACCGAACTCGGGATCGTCCACGCCCACGACGGCGGCGATCTCGACGCTGGGGTGGCGGTCCAGCACCTCCTCCACGCCGGAAGGGAACACATTTTCGCCGCCGGTCACGATCATGTCGTTGGCACGGCCCGAGACATGGAGGCGCCCGTCGGCGTCGAGCCGGCCGATATCGCCCGTAGCCATCAGCGTGCCGGCGCGGTCGCCGTCGCTCCCGTCGGTGTAGCCGAGGAATTGCGCCGTGCTGGCGAGATGGACCCAGCCCGTAGTTCCTCGAGGCGCCGGCATGCCGTCGTCATTGAGAATGGTGAGCGTCACCCCGTCGGGGGGGCGGCCGACGGTGCCGGGCGCGGCGCGCAGGTCGGCGGGATCTGCGATCGTCCCGATCGCGGTCTCAGTGGAGCCATAGACGTTGTAGAGATCATCGCCGAAGCGATCCATCCACTTGCGAGCGAGTTCGCCGGAGAGGACGTTCCCACTGCTGAGCACCATGCGGGGCCTGCGCACCGACGCGGAGTCGATCGGCAAGTCCAGAATGCGGCGCAGCATCAGCGGCACTACGACGAGTGCGTCATAGCGGTGTTCGCACAGCAACTTGCCGATCTCGGCGGCTTCGAACCGCTGCCTGACTTCGATGGTGCTGGCGGTGGCCAGCCCAACGACCAGCTGGCTCAGACCCCAGGCGTGAAAGAGCGGCGATGCGATGAGATAACGGTCGCCGAGGCGGTACGGCACGCGCCGCAGCATGCCGACGCCGCCCACACGCGTCGTCTTCAGCGTCCGCACTGCACTCTTGGGGGCGCCGGTGGTGCCAGACGTCAGCAGGACGAGCTTTGGCCGGCGCGTCGGGGGTGAGCACTGCCGTCCCTCGGCGGCGACGCGGGACATCGCGCCGGGACCGCTCCCGTCGGCCACGAGCACGGTTGCGGTCGTGCCTGACTGGGCAATGACCTCGGAGAACTCCTGGTCGGTCACGATGACGGCAATGCCGTCGCGTTCGCAGACCTCAGCAAGGTTCGAGGCTGGCAGCGCCGTCGACAGCAACACCGTGTCGCAGCCGGCTCGCTCGGCGGCAACCAGTGCGGTCACGAACCACCGGTGGTTGCGGCACAGGATGCCGACGGCAGCCAGGCTTCCATCGGGCCCTGTTGCCGCAGCACGCATGCAGGCGGCCACGCTGGACGCTGCACGGTCCAGCGTGCGGTAGTCGATCGAGCCTTCATCGTCGACGACTGCAGCGCGGCCGCCGAACCGGAGGGCTGCTGCGGACACAGACGCCGCAGTGCCGAGGCCCCAGCGCACCGATGCCCAACAACGTGCTGAAGTCAGGGCCGCATCGGCAGCGCCCATGCGCAGGGCAACGTGCCACATGCTCTCTCTGGCAATGACGGACCCGATCACCGCAGCTCAGTCTCCGCCAGCGTCGAAACTTCGATAGACGCCCAGCAGGGCTGCCTTTTGCTCATCGGTCAGGTTCGGATCGGCGCGGACTGCTTCGATCACCGTCGGCACATCTTCACGGTCCATTAAGCCGGCGTACGACAGCAACGTGGCTGCCCGCACATTGAGCGCTTCGGCAAGTGCCTTGAGCACCCGCACCGACGGCTCGTGGAGCCCGCGCTCGATCTGGCTGAGGTACGGGTTCGACAGCTGCGCCATCTTGGCGAGCTGTCGCTGGCTCAGCTCCATCATCTCCCGCTGGGCCCGTATGAACGCGCCCAGCTGATCGAATCCGGGGAAAGAGTGCCCCGACCGTTGATCGTCCGCTTCTGCGGCGTCAGGGCCGGAAGCGGCCATCAGGCCTGGGCATCCTCGCTGGCGCGCTCCCACGCAGCGGCGATCCGGGCAGCGCAGTCCTTGTTGGCCTCGTGCACCTGGCCCAGAAAGCTGAAGTAGGTGTCGATCATCTCGGTGGGCTTGGGCAGGTATTCCGCAAACGGGCTCGACATCGCCGGGGCGGCGGACAGCCAGGCCTCTGCAACGCGCTCGTTCATCGAGACGAACTGCTCTTGGGCAGTCTTCATCTGCTCGAGGGAGCGGTCCTGCATTTCGCGGACGGAATCAAGTACGGCCATGGGGCTAGCTCCTGGGGGGAGGGGGAGTCGCCGGCGGGGGTCACCGGCACTGCTAGAAATAGTACCCACTCCGGGAACAACTTGCAACTTGGGGCCGAAGTGCAGCTAAGTGGCGGCGTGAACAATCCGGGCGAACTGGACTGCGTCCAGGGATGCACCGCCGACCAAGGCGCCGTCGATGTCTGGCTGGCGAAGGAGCTCGTGGGCGTTGGCGGGCTTGACCGAGCCTCCGTATTGGATGCGGACGTGCTCGCCCGTGCCGCGGCGAATGTCGTCGATCACGTTTCGGGCTGTGGCGCACATGTCTTGGGCGTCTTCGGGGGAGGCATTTCGGCCCGTTCCGATGGCCCAGACGGGCTCGTAGGCGACGACCAAGGTCTCGAAGCTTGCTCTGGTGAGCTTGGCCAGGCTGCCTCTGAGCTGGGTGGTCACCACGGCGGCGGCTTGCCCGGATTCGCGTTCTTCGAGGGTCTCGCCGACGCAGACGATGGGGGTCATGCCTGCCTTGGCGACAGCGGCAGCTTTGGCCGCGATGAACTCGTCGGTCTCGTTGAAGAGGGCTCGGCGTTCGCTGTGGCCGACGATGACGTAGCTCACGTCGAGCTTGGCGAGCATCGACGGGGACACCTCGCCGGTATAGGCGCCCTTGCTCTGATCGTGGCAATTCTGTGCCCCGAGCTTGAACTCCAAGCGATCGGCATCGATGACGGTCTGGCAGCTCCGCAGGTCGATGAAGGGCGGGTGCAGGCTCACTTCGACCTGGTCGTAGCGGTGGCGCGCCAGCTCGTAGCTCAGCTTCTGGCAAAGTTGGATTGCTTCGAGATGGTTGAGGTGCATCTTCCAGTTACCCGAGATCAAAGGCGTTCGGCTCATCGTCTACCCGCCCTCTTCAATTGCCCGCCGAGACGGCGGGTCATGCCCGAGATCAAAGGCGTTCGGCTCATTGTTGTTCTCCCCGATTGACCTACTGGTGCGGCGAGTCTCGCAGGGCCGCGAGGCCGGGCAGATCTCCGTGTTCGATGAGTTCGAGGCCCGCCCCTCCCCCAGTCGAGATGTGATCCATGTACGGGGCAATGCCGAACTGGGCCACCGCTGCTGCGCTGTCGCCGCCGCCGACAACAGTGAACGCCCGGCAGTCGGCCAACGACTGAGCCACTGCACGGGTTCCTGCAGCAAATCTCTCGTCTTCGAACATGCCCATCGGGCCGTTCCAAAAGACGGTGCGAGCTCCAGCGATGACGTCGTCGAACTCGGCTGCCGAGCCAGGCCCGATATCGAGGCCGCAGCAACCGTCGGGCAGGCTGCGACCCATCTGGCGCACCGTGCCGCCAGCGTCGAGGGCGGTGATGTCGGCAGGCAGCACGATGTTGGCGCCGCTGCCCAACAGGCGCGTGCAGGTCTCGATGAAGTCGGGTTCGCACAGCGAATCGCCGATGGAGTGCCCGAGAGCGGCGAGGAACGTGAAGCACATGCCTCCGCCGATGACCAACGTGTCCACTACTGCGAGCAGCGCCTCGACCACGCCGAGCTTGTCGCTGACCTTGGCACCGCCCAGCACCGCCACAAACGGCCGCTTGGCATCGGTTCGCAAGCCGCCGAGCACCTCGGCTTCTCGGTGGAGCAACCGGCCGGCCGCGCTCGGCAGGCGCTGCGGGGGCCCGACGATGGATGCGTGCGACCGATGGCTTGCACCGAAGGCGTCGTTCACGTAGCCGTCAAACGGCATCGAAGTCGCGGCGCCGCCGAAGCGGACGACGACCTCGCCCGCAAGGAGGGCGTCGACGAATGCGGGATCGTTGGCCGTCTCGCCTGCGTGGAAACGAAGGTTCTCGACCAAGGCGATATCGGGAGCTGCCTTTCCCAAGCGCTCAGCGACAGGCGCCAACGAATATCGCTCCTCGGGCGTGCCCGAAGGGCGGCCGAGGTGCGAGCACGCGGTCACGGCCGCTCCCCGCTCAGTCAGCCAGTTCAGTGTCGGCAGCGCCGCCCGTATGCGCAGGTCGTCAGCGATCTCAGGTTGCCCGTCCGGCACGTCGCGCAGCGGGACGTTGAAATCGCAGCGAACCAAGATGCGCCTGCCGTCAAGGCCGCCGAGTCGCTGCTCGAGATCCTCGAGCAGCGGCAGACCGCCAGCGACGCTCATCGGTTGCAGGTGATGCCCACGAGGTCCACCAGCCGGTTCGAGTAACCCCATTCGTTGTCGTACCAGCCGAGCACCTTCACCATGGTGCCCATCGCCATCGTCAGGCCCGCGTCAAAGACGCAGCTCGCCGGATTGCCCACGATGTCGCTGCTCACGAGCGGGTCCTCGGAATAGTCCAACACTCCGGCGAGAGGTCCGTTGGACGCAGCGGCGGCGAAGGCCTCGTTCACTTCTTCGACGCTGGGGCTGGCGTCGAGAGTCGCCGTGAAGTCGGTGATCGAGCCGTCGGGGATCGGCACCCGCAGCGAGGTTCCGTCGAGTCTGCCCGCCATCGACTGCAGCACCAGCCCGGTCGCTCGGGCTGCGCCGGTCGATGTCGGGATGATGTTCACCGCAGAGGCGCGGGCCCGTCGCAAGTCGGAATGCGGCCCATCGACCAGCGACTGGTCACCTGTGTAGGCGTGGATGGTCGTCATCAGGCCCTGCTGGACACCGAATGCCTGGTCGAGCACCTGCACCATGGGCACAAAGCAGTTGGTGGTGCAGCTCGCATTCGAGACCACCTTGTGCGCCTCGGGGTCGAAGTCGGCGTCGTTCACGCCCACGACGAATGTGGCATCCGCGCCCGATGCCGGAGCCGACACGATCACCAGCGGCGCGCCAGCATCGAGGTGCATCGCCGCTTTGTCACGGGAGGTAAAGATGCCCGTCGACTCCACCACCGCATCGACGCCGTAGTCCGCCCACGGCAAATCCGCCGGGTTGCGCTCCGACAGCACCGGCAGCACCGTGCCGTCGATCGAGATGCCGCCGTCGGTCGCCGCAATGTCGTGCGGCAGGTTGCCCAGCACCGAGTCGTACTTGAGCAGGTGAGCCATGGTGGCGGTGTCGCCAAGGTCGTTCACCGCCACGATCTCGATGTCGCAGTCGGGGCGGTCGGCCGCCCGGTAGAAATTGCGTCCGATACGGCCGAAGCCATTGACGCCTACGCGCACGCTCATCTGTTGCAGTCCTGTTCGCTCTGCGAGCCCGGCAGGCTGCCTGTGCCCCGGCCCGTTCTGTCGCTAGCTGTCTAGCGGGCAGAGCGTCGCTAGCGGGCGATGTCGCGGTGGCGGCAGTGAAGTTCGTGACCCTCCGAGGCCAGCAGGCGGGTGACTTCTTCGGCAAATGCCACGCTGCGGTGCCTGCCGCCCGTGCAACCCAGCGCAATCGTCAGATACGACTTGCCCTCGGCGCGATAGGACGGCAACAACGCTTCGAGAAGTGGCAGGAGATGCGATAGGAACGTGCCGGTTGCCGGCTGGCCGAGCACCCACTCGCGCACCCCTGGATGCAGCCCGGTGTAGGGCCTCAGCTCGGGCACCCAATGCGGATTCGGCAGGAAGCGGCAGTCGAACACCAGATCGGCTTCGGTGGGCACGCCGTGCTTGTAGCCGAACGACATCACCGCAGTGCGCATCTGCTGATCGTCGCCTGACGCGCCGAATTCGTCACGCACCCGATCGCGCAATTCGTGCACATTCAGATCGCCCGTATCGATGACGACATCGGCCGTCTCGCGCACATCGGCGAGCAGCTCGCGCTCCAGCTCGATCGCATCGACGACCGACTCCGCAACCGGCTCCGCGCCAGACGGCCCCGAGACCGGGGCGACCGCGGGCAGATCGGCGGTATGCAGCGGGTGGCGCCGCCGGGTGTCGTCGTAGCGCCGCACCAGCACATCGGTCGGCGCATCCAAATACACGACTCGCACGGAGGCGTTGCGCTCACGTAGCTGCGTGACCGCCGTGACGAGATCCTCCCGGTACTCGCGGGTACCTGCCACGAGCGCGACGCGGCGCAGCCGGGAACCGGGGCGGGCCACCATGTCGGCCACATCCCCGATGAGGTGGGGCGGCAGGTTGTCGATGACGAACCAGCCGACATCCTCAAGCGCATTCGCGGCGGTAGAGCGGCCCGCGCCCGAGGAACCGGCCACAATGACGAACTCCGGCCCCCCAGCCACGAGGTGGATCGTATTGGGCCAACCGCGTCGCACTACGGGTACGGGTGTGCCGCCGACCTGAGAGGCTGAGCCCCGGGCCCGAGCGGCCCGCGAGCGCAGCGAGCTAGAGCGGGAAACACAGTGCGAAGCCGTGGCCCGAGCGGCCCGTGAGCCCAATCACATGAGCATTTGGGAACTAGAGCGGGAAGCAAGAGGTGACGCAATGAAACGTTCCGCCAATCCGCGCAGGTTCTCAGGAACCCGGAGGTGACACGGCCGGGTGGGTCGCGGCGTAGACGGCCTCCGCGACGGCATCAGGCAGCCAGCTCAACGCCCGCAGTTCTTCCAGCGACGCCAACTTCACCGCACCGACGCCCCCGACTTCGCGCACCAGGCGTGCACGCCGCTTGTCCCCCAGACCGGCGATACCGTCGAGCACCCCCCGCTTGATGGCCTTGCTGCGCAGCCTTCGGTGATACGACACCGCGAATCGATGGCTCTCGTCGCGCACTCGCTGCAGCAGATACAGCGCCTCTGACTGCCGCGGGATCCGCACTGCCTCCGAACGACCCGGCACGAAGACCTCTTCGAATTGCTTCGCGAGCGAGCACACCGGAATCTGCTCTCGCAAGCCCAGCTCGTCGAGCACCGCCGCCGCAACACTGAGCTGTCCCTTGCCGCCGTCCACCACCAACAGCTGCGGCGGGTAGGCGAATCGTCCCTGCTCAGCCGCAGGCAAATCGCGCTCGGCCAGGTAATTCCGCAGACGCCGGCGCAGCACCTCGTCCATGGCTGCGTAGTCGTCGTTGCCCTCGACGTTGCGAAGCCGGAAATGGCGGTACTCGCTGCGGCGTGGCAGGCCGTCTTCGAGCACCACCATCGAGCCCACGTAGTTCGTGCCCTGCAGATGGCTCATGTCGTAGCACTCAATACGCAGGGGCGGCTGTGGCAACTCCAGGTGCTCTGCCAACTCGTTCAGCGCGCGGGCGCGGCTGTTGTGGTCGCTGCCGCGTCGCAGCCGGTGCCGCGCGAGCGACTCGCGGGCGTTGTGGCGCGCCGTGTCCATCAGTGCGCGCTTGTCGCCCCGCTGCGGGATGCGCAGCGTCACCCGAGAGCCTCGCCCCGAACTCAGCCACTGCTCGTACAAGCCGGTCTCCGCGGGCAATTCGGGGACGAGCACCAGCTTCGGCCAGCCCAGCGGATTCTCCTCGTGGTACAGCCCCGACAGCACCCGGGAGACCAGCTGGGGACCATCGAGCGCTTCGACCTTGTCGACCACGAAGCCGCGCTGGCCCATCACGCGCCCCTTGCGCACGAAGAACAGCTGGACGGCCGCCTCCAGCTCATCGTCGCTGATGCCGATGACGTCGAAGTCCTCGTTGCGGGTCCCGGCAAGCTGCTGCTTCTCGATCGCACGCCGCACGCTGCCCAGGCGGTCCCGCAGCCGCGCAGCCAGCTCGAACTCCAGTTCCGCCGAGGCGTCAGCCATGCGCTGTTCGAGATCATTGACAATGGCCTCGGTGTCCCCCTCGAGGAAACGGACCAGATCCCGCACGAGCCGGTCGTAGGAGTCTGAGTCGATCTCGTCGACGCACGGTCCAGCGCACTGCTCGATGTGGTACAGCAAGCACGGCCGGCCGAGCCGTTGATGGGTCTTCAGCTTGCTGTCGCTGCAGGTTCGGATCGGGAACGTCCGCAGCAGGAGGTCGAGCGTCTCCCGGATGGCATATACGTGGCCGAACGGGCCGAAGTACCGGTTCCCGCGCTTGCGCCGCCCCCGAATCACCATCGCCCTGGGCCACTCGTCGAGGAGCGTGACAGCGAGGAACGGGTACGACTTGTCGTCTCGTAACCGGACGTTGAACCTCGGCTGATGCCGCTGGATGAGGCTGTACTCCAGCATCAGCGCCTCAACCTCGGTGGCGACCTCGATCCATTCGACGGATGCAGCTGTGGCGACCATCTGGGCGGTGCGCGGATGCAGCCCTGCGGGATCGCCGAAGTAGCTGTTCAGCCGGGAGCGCAGGCTCTTGGCCTTGCCGACGTAGATGATGCGGCCGTCCGCATCCAGGAATTGGTAGCTCCCGGGCGTATCCGGTACCGATCCCGCTGCCGGGCGCAAACCCACACCCGCAGGCTATGAGACTGAGGCCAATAGGTGGATACGGCGAAGGCGTGTAGTAAGTTTCGCCGACGTAAGGCCAGATCTCGGGGTGTGGGCATTGGCGTGCACCCCGATTGGCATGATGCGGCGGTACCGCATCTCGTAGCTGCGCAGGAGGCTGCACAACATGGAACTCGCACAGGAGCGGGACGCAGGCACGAACGTGATTAGTCC
Organism: Candidatus Poriferisodalis sp.; assembly: GCF_965214215.1. Classification (GTDB taxonomy): domain Bacteria; phylum Actinomycetota; class Acidimicrobiia; order Acidimicrobiales; family Poriferisodalaceae; genus Poriferisodalis. The sequence continues at coordinate 12,967 of NZ_CBDCBD010000002.1, forward strand.
CGCGGGCCGGGTGGACGGATCGAATTCCGCCGAATTCCACGAGGCGCTCGTCGGCGCCATGTCTGACGATGACAACCGCGTCATCCTCGACATGGGCGGAATCGATTACATCAGCAGCGCCGGCCTCCGCGTCCTGCTGCTCATCGCGCAACATCTTGGCGGCATTTCGACCCCCTTCGCTGTCTGCTCCCTTGCAGCCTCGGTCGACGAAGTATTCCGAATCAGCGGCTTCAACCAGATCATCACCGTGTTCGGGACGCTCGACGAGGCGAAGTCTCAGCTGGCATAACCAGGCCGATGTCACAGCCTTGGCGCATCCTCGTCGTCGACGACGAGCCCGATCTCGAGCCGCTCGTCCTGCAGCGAATGCGGCGACACATCCGCAGCGGCAAGTACGAATTCGAGTTCGCAGGAAACGGTCTGGAAGCGCTCGAGAAGCTGCGGGCCGACGACACCATCGACCTGGTGCTCTCGGACATCAACATGCCCCAGATGGACGGGCTCACCCTGCTGTCACAGCTCGACTCGCTGAATCAGGACCTGAGGGCGGTGATCATCTCCGCCTACGGCGACATGGGCAACATCAGGACAGCCATGAACCGGGGCGCGTTCGACTTCGTCACCAAGCCGGTCGACTTCGACGACCTGCAGATCACGATCGAGCGCACGGTCGAGCATCTGCGACAGTGGCGGGAGGCCACCGCGTCACGCGACAAGCTCGTCACGCTGCAGAACGAGCTGGACATCGCCTCGAACGTGCAGCAGTCCATCCTGCCCGACGACTTCCCCGAGACGGCGACCTACGAGATCAACGCCAACATGGTGCCGGCGCGCAACATCGGCGGCGACTTCTACGACTACGTCGCAGTGCCCGACGACCGGATGTTCGCGACCGTCGCGGACGTATCCGACAAGGGCATCCCCGCGGCACTGTTCATGATGTCCAGCCGGACTGCGCTCAAGGGTGCTGCGATCGGCACCGGCTCGCCACGAGAGGCGCTGATCGAAGCCAATCGGGTCCTGCAGGCCGACAATCCGACGTTCATGTTCGTAACGGTCATCATGGCGGTGTACGAGCCTCGCTCCGGCTCGGTGACCTACGCCAGCGCCGGGCACGACCCGCCCGTCGTCGTGCGTGCCGACGGCAGCGCCGAGCAGATGCCGGGCACCGGCGGCATGGCCTTGGGCATCGCCCCCGAGCCGGTCTTCGCATCGAACCTCACCGAGAACTCGCTGACGCTCGCCCCCGGCGAGACGCTCGTGCTGTACACAGACGGCGTCAGCGAGGCAATGAACGTCGATCAGGAAGAATTCGGGACCGAACGGATCCTGCACATCTTCGACGGCAATCCTCCCCGCAACGCCGAGGACGCCATGACAGCGATCTTCGGCGCGGTTGCAGAATTTGCCGGCGAAGCTCCCGCCTCCGACGACATCACGTGCCTGGCCCTGCACCGGAACGCCTCATCGTGAGCCAGCCACACTATTTCACCGAACCCTCGACTGTTCTGCTTGCAGGCGTCCGGCGCCTGGGAGCCGCCACCACGGAGCACCGCTCATGCGACGTTCGTTGAACATCACGCCGTTGCCGGGCGCTGCGGCAGCTGAGGCGCTCCCACGCATCGTGGCGTTCGTGGAGGAGATGGCCGAGTTGGACGACTGGGCACCAGACCTCGTCCTGCGGTCCAATCTGATCCTCGAAGAGCTCATCTTGAACACGCTCACCCATGGGCGCACCAGCGGGCTCAGCGACATCGAGATCACCTTGGAGAGCGGCGAGAACTCGGTCGCGATCACACTCGTCGACGACGGCGCCGCATTCGACCCCCTGAACGACGAGCCGCCGCCCGACACCGATCTGCCGCTGGCTGAGCGCTCGATCGGCGGATTGGGCCTTCACCTGGTGCGCACGATGGCCGAAGATCTCGCCTACGAGCATGCGGACGGCAAGAACCACCTGACGCTGGTCGCACGGGCTGGCGGCTGACGGGACTCCCATGCGCTTGCGCCTGCCAGCATTTCGGCGCGCAGGCGCCTCAGCAACGATCCGGGCCGTTGCGGCCCTCGGCGTCGTCGCTGCTGTCACCGCGGGGCTCAGTGCCTGCAGCGACGCCGTGAGCGATCAGGCGCCGGACGATGCCGACGCGCCGGGCTCGATCGCCGCTCCGGCACGCCCCACCGTCCCTGATGCGCTCGACGTCGAGACGGGTGTCTATCCCGACCGAGTGGTGTTCGGGCAATCGGCTGCGCTGAGCGGATCGGCAGCCGAACTCGGCGTTGGCATGCGCCTGGGAATCTTGGCTGCCTTCGAAGAGGCCAACCGGGCCGGGGGGGTGAACGGGCGACGGCTCGAATTGACGTCGCTCGACGACAGGTACGAGCCCAACGACGCCATCAAGAACACGACTGCCCTCATCGAGAGCGGGGATGTGTTCGCGCTGATCGGCGCCGTGGGAACGCCGACATCGCGCTCTGCGACGCCCGTGGCTGCCGCGGCGGGCGTTCCCTACGTGGCACCGTTCACTGGGGCCGGCTTTCTGCGCAACGACGACTGGTCCAACATCGTCAACCTTCGTGCCTCCTATGCCCAGGAGACCGAGGAAATGGTGGAACGCCTGACCGCCGACTTGGGCATCGAGCGCATTGCCGTGCTCTTCCAGGACGACTCCTTCGGCCGAGCGGGGTACTTCGGGGCACTCGCCGCACTCGAACGACGCGATATGGAGCCCGTCGCGATCGGCTTCTATCCGCGCAACACCACCGCCATCAAGACGGCCCTGCTGGACCTGAAGGCAGGCGAACCCGAGGCGGTCATCATGGTGGGCGCTTACGAACCCGTCGGCACCCTGATCTCGTGGTCGCGCAACACCGGTTTTGACCCGGTCTTCATCACGTTGTCGTTCGTCGGCGCGAATGCGCTCGCCAACCAGCTCGGCGCTGTCGGCGAAGGCGTGCTCGTCACCCAAGTGGTGCCGTTCCCGTTCGACAATTCCACGCCGGTCGTGGCCGCTTACCAGGCGGCATTGGAATATGTGGGCACCCTGCACTCAACGTTGGACCACGTCGCCCCCGACCCGGTGCCCGGCTTCGTGTCGCTGGAGGGCTACATCGCAGGCAGGCTCGCCATCGCAGGATTGGAGCAGTGCGGCAACGCTGTAACGCGCCGATGCTTCCTGAACGCCATCTTGGGCGCCGACGAGGTCGACATCGACGGCTTCACGCTGTATTTCGGCGACGGCGAGAGCATGACCGAAGACAATCAAGGCTCCGATGCAGTGTTCGTCACCCAGATCGGTTCCGATGGCAACTACCTACCGCTCGACACGCTCGCCAGCCTGGATCCATGAGCCCCGCAGAGTCCGACGACGCAGCCGCCGGTTCGGGCGGAACGCGCGAACACCACAAACCTGCACTGCACCTGCGCATTTCAACTCAGATGTACGCGGGCATCGCTGTGCCGCTGCTGCTGACGCTGGCGGCGAGCGTCGTCGCCTGGATCTCATTCACCCGCGTCGGCGAGGCCGAGCGTCAGGTCACCGAAGGGGCCATCCCAGAACTCGACGCCGCGCTGGGCGTCGCTGAGGCGAGCAACCGGCTGGTGGCCGGTGGCCCCCGGCTGACGGCTTCGACACCCGAGAACTACGAGACCGTCGTCGGGGAGATCGCTGAAGCGCGAAGCGAGTTCGAAACACAGCTCGACCTGCTGTGGAACCGCGGAACAGGCTCCATGTGGCTCGGCGAGATGCGCAGCGATGCCGCCCAGCTCAACTCCAACATTGCCGCCATCGAGGCCGACATGCCCGAGTTCTTCACCCTGCTCGGCCGTGCAGAGAATCTGCGCGCGGAATCCGACGCTGCGGTGCGGGAATTGACCCGCCAGATCGTCCCGGCGCTCGACGACCAGCTGTTCTTCCTGGTTCAAGGACGGCGGCATCTGTGGACACCGCCGGCGCCGGAGTCCATTCATCGCTCCGACTCCGAAGTCCTGATGTACCGCCGCTGGTCGGCATTGGGCAGTGACGTTTCCCAAGCCGATGCGCTGCTGGCCGGAGCGTTCAGCGCATCGGAGTCCGCGCTGATCGAACCACTCCGGGAAAGCCTCGAATCTGCCAGGGACCGCATCGAGATCAACCTCGCTGCCCTTGATGAGCAGGTCGCAGATGAGCTTCGCCCGACGGTGAGTCAGTTGATCACGCTCGGTCTCGGCGACGGCGGCGTCTTCGACGTCATGTTCAGAGTGCTCCAGATCACCGAGAACCAGCGCGAGCTACTCGCCCAGAACCAGGATCTCGGCGTCGGCTTGGTGGACGAGATCGAATCACTCGTCGGCGCCGTTCAAGCCAGCGTGGACACAGCCACAGATGCATCGGCACAGGCAGTCGACACTGGCCGGCTGCTGCTCGTCGTGATCAGCATCGTCGGAATCGTGGGTGTGCTGGCGTTCAGCTGGCTGTTCGTCGGGAAGCGAATTCTGCGCCGCGTGGCACAACTGTCGGACCGTATGCGGGCGCTCGCCGGCGGCGACTTGGAATCGCCGGTAGATGCCAGCGGCCGCGACGAAGTTGCCGAGATGGCCGATGCCCTGGAGCACTTCCGCAAGGCCGCGCTCGAAGTCCAGCGGCTCAACTTGGTCGAAGAGCTCGCCGGTCAGCTCAGCGAGCGCAATGAACAGCTCTCCCAGACGCTCGCCGACTTGGACCGCGCACAAGACCAGATTGTTGCGAACGAGAAGCTCGCGGCGCTCGGTGAGGTCACCGCCGGTGTCGCTCACGAGATCCGCAATCCGCTGAACTTCGTGAAGAACTTCGCAGAATCGTCCGACGAGCTGCTCGAAGAGCTGCTCGAAGCAATCGCAGATCCCGAGCCGCCCGAGGACCAAGCCAGCTACGTCGCCGAGATCACCGGCGACCTCAAGCAGAACCTGACCCGCATCCGCGGGCACGGCGACCGGGCCAATCGCATCGTGGAGAGCATGCTCATGATGGGCCGCGGCGGCGGCGAATCACGCCCCGTCGAGATAAACGCCCTGCTCGACGAGCACGCCATGCTCTCCTACCACAGCGCCCGGGCGCAGGATCCGGACTTCAATGTGACCATCGAGCGCGACTTCGATCCCGAGATGGGTGAGTTGGAGGTCATCCCGCAGGACATGGGCCGAGTGTTTCTCAACTTGGTGAGCAATGCCGGGTATGCGGCCAATGGACGATGGCGGGAACTCGGCGGCGAGCCCGGCAAGATCGTCACCGACAGTGACGGCGACGGCTCGACCTACTTCCCTACCATCCGACTGAGCACTCGACGAACGGATGAGCTGGCAGTGATCAAGGTGCGCGACAACGGCACCGGCATCCCGCCCGATGTCGTGCAGCGGATCTTCGAGCCGTTCTTCACCACCAAGCCCACCGGCGAGGGCACAGGACTGGGCTTGGCGATGACCAATGACATCATTCGAGGCCACGGCGGCCAGATCTCAGTGGAGAGCGAGCCAGGCGAGTTCACCGAGTTCACCGTGGAGCTGCCGCTTGAGCACTCGGTGCTCGTCGAGGCGGAGGACCCCGCAGCGGCAACGTGATCACCCCGGACAGTTCATCCGATCAGCGGCGCCAGATACCGACCAGTGTGCGATTCGGGGGTCACAGCGACCTGCTCGGGCGTTCCTGCGGCCACCACGGTTCCACCGCCGATGCCTCCCTCGGGGCCCAAGTCGATGATCCAGTCGGCGGTCTTGATGACGTCGAGGTTGTGCTCGATGACCACCACGGTGTTCCCGGCCGAGACCAACCGGTCGAGCACACCTAGGAGTCGGCGGATGTCCTCGAAGTGCAGGCCGGTGGTGGGTTCGTCGAGGATGTAGATCGTGTGGCCGGTGGATCGCTTCGACAGTTCGCTGGCCAGCTTGACGCGCTGCGCTTCACCGCCCGAGAGCGTCGTGGCGGGCTGCCCCAGGCGGATGTAGCCCAAGCCCACGTCGACGAGGGTCTGCATGTGGCGCCGAATGGGCGGCTGCGCCGCGAAGAATTCGAGGGCGTCCTCGCAGGGCATGGCAAGCACGTCGGCGATGGTCATACCCTTGAAGCGGACCTCGAGCGTCTCGCGGTTGTAGCGAGCGCCCTTGCACACCTCGCAAGGCACGTACACATCGGGCAGGAAGTGCATCTCGATCTTGATGTTCCCGTCGCCCGAGCAGGCCTCGCAGCGCCCGCCCTTGACGTTGAAGCTGAACCGGCCGGGAAGGTAGCCCCGCACCTTCGCCTCGTTCGTGGCTGCGTAGAGCTTGCGGATGTGGTCGAAGACGCCGGTGTAGGTGGCGGGGTTCGAGCGCGGCGTGCGGCCAATCGGCGATTGGTCGATATCGATGACCTTGTCGAGCGCCTCGGCGCCTTCGACCGCCGTGTGCAAGCCGGGCACTCCCTTGGAGGAGTAGATCCGCTGCATCAGCGCCTTGTAGAGAATGTCGTTCACCAGCGTGCTCTTGCCCGAGCCCGACACGCCTGTCACGCAGATGAAGCAGCCCAGCGGGAACTCCACGTCGATCTTGCGCAGGTTGTGCTCTCGCGCTCCCCGGACAACCAATCGGTCGTCGCCACGGGGCCGGCGCGCCGGTGGGGCCGGAATCTCCCGGACGCCGGACAGGTACTCGCCCGTCACCGAGCCCGGAGCGCCCGCCAGCCCTTCCACCGGTCCGCTGTAGACGATCCCTCCGCCGTGCTCGCCGGCGCCGGGGCCGATGTCGACCACCCAGTCCGCGACCGAGATCGTTTCGAGATCATGCTCCACGACCAGCACGGTGTTGCCGAGATCGCGCAGTTGCAGCAGCGTGTCGATCAAGCGGCGGTTGTCACGCTGATGCAATCCGATGGACGGCTCGTCGAGCACGTACAGCACGCCTTCGAGCCCGCTGCCGATCTGGCTCGCCAGCCGGATGCGCTGGGCCTCGCCGCCTGCCAGAGTCGCCGCCGAACGATTCAGCGTCAAGTAATCCAAGCCGACGTCGAGCAGGAAGTTCAACCGTGCGTCGATCTCCTTGATGATCGGGGCAGCGATGATGCGCTGTCGCTCAGTGAGCTCAAGTCCATCGACGATCTTCGCTGCCTCGCCGATCGACGCCGAGCAGAGCTCGAAGATGTTCCGACCGGCGACCCGCACGGCGAGCGACACCTCATTGAGCCGCGCGCCGTGACAGGTTCCGCACGGCACCTCGCGCATGTATCCCTCGATGCGGTTGCGTGACCAGTCGCTCTCGGTGTCCGCGTGGCGGCGGCGCAGGAACGGGATGACGCCCTCGTAGCGGGTCGTGTAGCTACGCGAGCGGCCGTAGCGATTGCGGTAGCGCACGGTGATCTGCTCGCCAGCCGGGGCCCCTTCGAGCAGCAGCTTGCGCTGCGGGGCTTCGAGCTCGGCCCACGGCACGTCAAGCGGGATGCCCTGCTGTTCTCCGACGGCCTCGAGCAGCCGGGTGAACCACTTGCCGGTTGACCCTGCCCACGGGGCGAGCGCGCCAGCCGCCACCGACAGCTCCGTGTTCGGCACGACAAGCTCCGGATCGACTTCGTACCGCGTGCCGAGGCCATCACAGGTCTGGCAGGCGCCGTAGGGAGAGTTGAACGAGAAGTTGCGGGGTGCCAGCTCCTCGAAAGAGCGTCCGGTGCCCGGCGAGAACAGGTGCTGGCTGAACGTCAGCACTTCCGGCGAATCGTCAGCGGCGCCGCCGTCTCCCGAAGGCACTGCGCTGTGCGGAACTAGGTGGATCCACACATGCCCGTCGGCGAGGCCCAGCGCCGCCTCGACCGATTCGGTCAGGCGCTGTTCGATGTCGCCACGAATCACCAGCCGATCGACGATGACCTCGATGTCATGGTTGACGTAGCGATCGAGTCGCTCGATCTCATCGACGCTGCCCAGGTCCAGCACCTCGCCGTCGACCCGCACGCGTGCGTAGCCCTGCCGGGCGAAGTCGCCGAGCTGCGTGTGGTAGTCGCCCTTGCGGCCGCGCACCACCGGGGCGAGCACCTCGAAACGGGCGCCCTCGGGCATCTCCATGATCCGGTCCACGATCTGCTGAGACGTCTGGCGCTCAACCACCTCACCGGTTTGCGGATCGTGCTGGACGCCAATTCGGGCGTAGAGCAGCCGGAGGTAGTCGAACACTTCGGTGATCGTGCCGACAGTCGAACGCGGGTTGCGGCTGGCGCTCTTCTGGTCGATGGAGATCGCCGGCGACAGACCCTCAAGGAAGTCCACATCGGGCTTGTCCATCTGGCCCAGGAACTGGCGCGCGTAGGCCGACAGCGACTCGACATACCGGCGCTGCCCCTCGGCGTAGATGGTGTCGAACGCCAGCGACGACTTGCCGCTGCCCGACAGCCCGGTGAACACGATCATGCGATCGCGGGGCAACTCGACATCGACATTGCGGAGGTTGTGCTCTCGCGCGCCGCGGACGATCAGCAGCTCACCCATGCTGCCTACTGTTCCCTTGGCGCCCAGCCATGCAGGGCGAGCCTACCCGTGCCCCCGTCGTGCATCCCGGAAACAAACACAAGTTCGTTCGGCGCTCGGGGCACGCCTTGACCGTCGCGCTGATCAGCAGAACTAGGGTCGCGCTCGCACGCGGCGGCCCGTGTACGCGGAGCTGCGACAGTGCCCATACGAGGCACGAGCCGCCCGGGCAGATCACCGGAGAGCGAACTGGGGGCCGTCATGCCATACGAAGTACGAGGAGTCGTGGCGAAGGCTGTCGGCGAGCCGGTCAGCGTCGAGACCATCACGATTCCCGACCCCGGGCCCGGCGAAGTGCTCGTGGACGTGCAGGCCTGCGGTGTCTGCCACACCGATCTCCACTATCGCGAAGGCGCAATCAACGACGAGTTCCCGTTCCTGCTTGGGCACGAGGCAGCGGGCGTGGTGTCCGAGGTCGGCGAGGGTGTCACGAGTGTCGCCGTGGGTGATTTTGTGGTTCTCAACTGGCGGGCAGTCTGCGGAGACTGCCGGTCCTGCGACCGTGGTCGCCCCTGGTACTGCTTCGCGACCCATAACGCAGCACAGAAGATGAGCCTCGACGGCGTCGAGCTCTCTCCCGCGCTCGGCATTGGTGCCTTCGCCGAGAAAACCCTCGTCGCAGCAGGACAGGCCACAAAGGTGGATCCTGCGGCGCCGCCCGAGGTCGCTGGCCTCATCGGCTGCGGAGTGATGGCCGGCTTGGGAGCTGCAATGAACACCGGCGGAATAGGCCGGGGCGACAGCGTGGCGGTGTTCGGTTGCGGCGGCGTGGGCGACGCCGCGATCTGTGGAGCGCGTCTTGCGGGAGCGCACACGATCATCGGCGTTGACATCGACAGCCGCAAACTCGAATGGGCCCAAGAATTCGGTGCCACGCACACCATCGACTCGTCAGGCATGAGCAACGACGAGGTTGTTGAGGCAATCCGTGAGCTGACCGGAGGCAACGGCGTGGATGTGGCCATCGAGGCTGTCGGACTTCCCCAGACCTACGAGCAGGCCTTCTATGCCCGTGACTTGGCAGGCACTGTCGTGCTCGTCGGGGTGCCGAATCCCACGATGAAGATCGAGCTGCCGTTGATCGAGGTGTTCGGTCGGGGCGGGTCGCTGAAGAGCTCGTGGTATGGCGACTGCTTGCCGAGCCGGGACTTTCCGATGCTGATCGATCTTCACCTGCAGGAGCGGTTGCCACTCGACAAGTTCGTCAGCGAAACGATCGGGATTGCCGGCGTCGAGGAGGCGTTCGAGAAGATGGAGCGTGGCGAGGTCCTGCGCTCTGTGGTCATTCTCTAGGCAGTCGTTCTCTAGGCGCTGGCGTCTCGGAGGTCTCGGCGCAATTCTCTGAGCTCGTCTCGCAGGCGGGCTGCGTATTCGAATCTGAGGTCTGCCGCTGCTTCGGCCATCTCCTCTTCCAGCGAGGCGATGAGCCGTGTGAGATCGTCTGGCGGCAGGTCGCCGTACGCGGCTCGGACCTTTTCTGCGTCCACTCGGCCCGAGGCCAGCTTCTCGGGGACCGGGGCGGTCTCTGCTGGGCCTCTGAGTACTTCGAGGATGTCAGTGACCGCCTTGCGGATCGTCTGGGGGTCGATGTTGTGCTCCGCGTTGTATGCCTGCTGCAGGCCGCGGCGCCGGTTCGTCTCCGATACCGCACGGTGCATCGAGGGCGTGAACGCGTCGGCGTACATCACGACCTGACCGTCCACGTTGCGTGCTGCTCGCCCGATGGTCTGGATGAGCGACGTCTCGCTGCGCAGGAATCCCTCTTTGTCGGCGTCGAGGATGGCGACAAAGCTCACTTCGGGCAGGTCGAGGCCTTCTCGCAGCAGGTTGATGCCCACCAGCACGTCGAAGTGCCCGAGCCGCAGGTCACGGAGGATCTCGATCCGCTCGATGGTGTCGATCTCGCTGTGCAGGTACCGCACCCTGACGCCCAATTCCAGCAAGTAGTCGGTGAGATCTTCCGCCATCTTCTTGGTGAGCGTCGTCACGAGCACCCGTTGGCCCTGTTCGGTGACCCGCTCGATCTCACCCATCAGGTCGTCGATCTGGCCTTGGGTCGGGCGCACGACGATTTCGGGGTCCACCAGGCCGGTCGGGCGGACGATCTGCTCCACTACTTGAGAACTCGTCCGCAGCTCGTACTCCCCCGGCGTCGCTGACAAGAAGACAACCTGATTCAGCCGGTCCATCACCTCGTCGAAGCGCAACGGCCGGTTGTCCCGAGCCGACGGCAGCCGGAAGCCGTGCTCCACGAGGGTGTCCTTGCGGCGTCGGTCGCCGGCGAACTGGCCGTGCAGTTGGGGCACCGCGACATGGCTCTCGTCGATGACGAGCAGATAGTCGTCGGGGAAGAAATCCAGCAATGTGTACGGCGGCTCGTCATAGACCCGGCCGTCGAGGTGCATCGAGTAGTTCTCGACGCCATTGCAGTAGCCAAGCTCGCCCAGCATCTCGAGGTCGTACTCGGTGCGCATGCGAAGCCGCTGCGCCTCGAGCAGTTTGTTCTCTTTCTCGAATTGCTGCAGCCGTTCCGCCAGCTCGGCCTCGATCTTGGAGATCGCCACCCGCAGCTTGTCCTCACCAGTGACGTAGTGCGACGCAGGGAAGACGGTGACCTCCTCGAGATCGCCCAGGCGCTCTCCGGTGACCGGGTCGATGCGGCTGATCCGATCGATCTCGTCGCCAAACAATTCCACCCTCACCAGGAACTCCTCGTATGCCGGGTGCACTTCGAGCGTGTCGCCGCGTACCCGGAATCGACCGCGCACGAGGTTCATGTCGTTGCGCTCGTACTGCATGTCGACGAGTCGGCGCAACACCGCGCGCTGGTCGACCGTTTCGCCAACCCGCAGGTACAGCATCTGGCGCAGATACTCCGAGGGTGCACCGAGCCCGTAGATGGCAGAGACCGATGCCACCACGATGACGTCCCGCCGCGTCAGCAGCGCCGCCGTGGCCGAGTGCCGCAGACGATCAATCTCATCGTTGACGCTGGAGTCCTTCTCAATGTAGGTGTCCGAAGCCGGCATGTATGCCTCGGGCTGGTAGTAGTCGTAGTACGAGACGAAATACTCCACGCGATTGTCGGGGAAGAACTCACGGAACTCATTGGCAAGCTGCGCCGCCAGGGACTTGTTCGGTGCGAGCACCAGCGTCGGTCGCTGCGACTGCTCGATCGTCCACGCAATCGTGGCGCTCTTGCCCGAGCCGGTGATGCCCAGCAGCGTCTGGAACCGGTCCCCGCGGGTGATGCCGTCAGCCAGCTCGGCCACCGCGCGCGGTTGGTCACCGGCAGGTTCGAAGTCTGCGGTGACGCGGAACGGATGGGCGGCGGTGGGTGTCGGCAGCCACGGGCGGACCTGCCGCGAATCGTCTCGGTCCGAATCCCCATGCGGGAGAGCGGTCGAGACCGATGCCATGCTCGGGAGACTAGGGCCGCGACGCCTCGCCATCCCGCCAGCATCAGATCACCAGACCGGGGAAACTGTTGCGCCGATCAGAGCGAAGGTGTCTCCCTGCGAGCAGTCAGTCTGGTTATCCTGCCGCGCTGACTGCTGACCCGGCAAAACCCGACTCCACCACTACCGAAGACTGCCCATGAGCCGCGACGAACCAGACGTCCCTGACGCCCAGGACGAACCGCACGACGACACCTTGCTCGAACCTGACCTGCTGGGCGCTGACCTCGAGCCGGTGCCCGACGATGTCGAAGCCGAAGAGTTGGGAGCGACGAGTTTCGACGACGAGATCGACGAGGTTGACGAGAACAACCCAGACGTGCCAGCTTCGTCTGATGATGCATCCGAGCCGAGCCGTGAAGTGCCCATCGGGGTGCGTCCCACGGACGATGAAGATGACGACGATGACGATGAGGAGCTCGAAGCCGATCTCGGCGAGATCCTCAAGGAGCGGCTGGCATCCGAAGACGACGACGAGGACGACGAGGACGACGAGATCGGCATTGTCACCGGCTCGCGTTCGTCCTCCAAGCAGGAAGACGAGATCCTCTGCGAGGGCTGCTTCCTTCTGGTCAAGCCGTCACAGTTCGATACGCGCGCGCCCGAGCCCAGCTGTCCGCACTGCGGGACTCCGATCGCCTACTGAGAATCTCAGCGACAGCGCGGCGCGTGTCACTGAGCTGGGTCGACGTGCGGCAGCGCGCTCGCCCAGCGAAAGGCTGCGCCAATCGCAGCTTCGAGCTCGTCGAGACCGCCGGAGTTGTCGATGACCCAGTCGGCGATGGCCAGGCGCTCTTCGCGCGACAGCTGTGCGGCGATACGAGCGCGTGCATCGTCGACGGAAAAACCCCTCGAGGTCACGAGTCGCTCCACTGCGATATCGGTCGGCGTGTCCACCACCAGGATCCCGCTGGTCTGGTAACGGGGCCGTCGACCTTCAGCCAGCCCCTCACCGAGCAGCGGGATGTCGAGCACAACCAGGCGATCCGTACGTTCCAGTTCGCTGAGCCGGCGACGGATCTCCCGACCGACCGGAGGATGGGTGATCGCATTCAGATCAGCGAGTGCGTCGGCATCGTTGAACACGATGGCCGCGACGGCACCGCGGTCGAGCGTGCCGTCCGGAGCGACTATGTGATCTCCAAAGCGCTCGACCATCTCGTCAAAGACGGGGCTCGATGGCGCCTGCTGCGAGCGAACGATGGCATCCGCGTCGATCAGTATGGCTCTGTGCTCGACGAAGCCTGAAGCAACAGTGCTCTTCCCGCTGCCGATGCCGCCGGTGAGCCCGACCGAGATCATCCGACCGGCTTCGAAGGAGACGGATTCAACTGGAGCGGATCCAGCGAAGAGCGGCTGCGCTAGCCGTCACCTTCGGCAGCGGCCGTGGCGGGCTCGCCCTCGGTTTCCTGATTCTCGTATTGCGCGAGGGCCTGGCGGTAGGCCTCCTCGCCATGCTCTTCGTAGTACTCGCGCCATGCCCGCTCAGCTTCCGATTCCTCGCCCTCGGCGGGCGTCTCGTAGCTGAATTCGCCGATGAAATTGCCCTCTTCGTCGTACGCGTGGTCGCCGAACGCCTCGCGGTATTCCTCCGCTACCACGCCGCCTTCGGCGGCCTGCTTGATCGACAAGCTGATGCGCCGACGCTGCAGGTCTAGATCGATGATCTTCACCCACAGCTCCTCGCCGGGGGTCACGACCTGCTCGGGCAGCTCGACGTGGTGGGCCGACATCTCCGAAATGTGCACCAAGCCCTCGATGCCATCGCCGACCTGCACGAAGGCTCCGAATGGCACCAGCTTGGTGACTCGGCCGTAGACGAGTTCTTCGACCCGGTGGGAGTTGGCGAACGCTTCCCACGGATCCTGCTGCGTCGCCTTGAGTGACAGCGAGATGCGCTCGCGCTCACGATCGATCTCGAGCACCTCCACCGTCACCTCGTCGCCGATGGTGACGACCGAGCTCGGATGATCGACATGCTTCCAGGACAGCTCCGACACGTGAATGAGGCCGTCCATGCCGCCGAGGTCGACGAATGCGCCAAAGCTGACCACCGACGAGACCCTGCCAGTGCGACGCTCGCCCCGCTTGAGGTCTCGCAGGAAGCCTTCCCGCTCCTCCTTGAGGCTCTCCTCCAGCCAAGCTCGCCGGCTGAGCACGACGTTGTTTCGGTTCTTGTCGAGCTCGATGATCTTGGCTTCGAGCTCGCGGCCGACATAGGGGGCCAGATCGCGGACGCGCCGGAGTTCCACCAGTGACGCCGGCAGGAATCCCCGCAGTCCGATGTCGACGATCAAGCCGCCCTTCACGACCTCGATGACGGGACCCGTGACGACGCCGTTCGATTCGCGGATCTCTTCGATGCGACCCCAAGCACGCTCGTACTGCGCTCGCTTCTTGGACAGCACCAGGCGGCCGTCGGGGTCTTCCTTCTGAAGGACGAGCGCCTCGATCTGATCGCCGACGTCCACGACTTCGGAAGGATCGATGTCGTGGCGGATCGAGAGCTCGCGAGACGGGATGACGCCCTCAGACTTAAAGCCGATATCGAGCAGTACTTCGTCGCGATCGACGCGCACGATGGTGCCGGCCACGATGTCGCCGTCGTCGAACTCGACGATGGTCTGCGCTATGGCGTCCTCGAAGGAAGTGTCGCCCAGATCGTCGACGGTGACAGTCCGCGGCACGTAATCGCCCGCGTCGGTGAACGTGCCAAAAGCGCCCTGCGAAGCTCCGTTGCCCGCCATCTTTCCCGAGCTCTCACCGTCGGGGGTATCCGGCGGTGCTTCTGCGGTGGCTTGGGGTGCGGGGTCTTCGGATGCTGTGTCTTGGGGTACGGGGTCTTGGGGTGCGGGGTTTTCGGGGTCTGCTGCGGGGGCAAGTGCGTCGGTCACGGGGGGAATGCTCACGTCGGGAGTACGGGCGCAGGCGGCCGAGCGAGCCGCACGAAGCGCACGGCAAGGCTACCGGCCCGCGGCGTGGAGCCCCGCGCCGTTCAGCCCTTGGCGTCGGCCCAGCTTGCGCCCGCCGAAACATGGACTTCGAGCGGGACCGCCAGGTCGGCGGCATGCCGCATCGTGTCCACCGTCAGCTCGGTCACCTCGTCGCGCTCCGATGGGGGCACTTCGAGGATCACCTCGTCGTGCACCTGCAGCACCAGACGGCTGGCTGCCGACCGATCCCGCAAGGCCGCATCGAGGCGTACCAGCGCCACCTTGAAGATGTCCGCTGCGAGTCCCTGGATGGGAGCATTCATGGCCTGTCGCTCTGCGGCTTGGCGCACGCGGTGATTTCGAGATGTCAACTCGGGAAGCGGGCGACGTCGTCCGAAGGCCGTCTCGGTGTACCCACGCTCGCGGCTCTCCGAGACCACGCCGTCCATGAACGAGCGCACCGCGGGGAACGCTTCGAAGTAGGCCTCCAGAATGTGAGCTGCCTCGTCTGTGGGCACCCCGAGTCGCTGTCCGAGACCGTATGCCTCCATCCCGTAGGCCAAGCCGTAGCTCACCATCTTTGCCACTGACCGCTGCTGCGGGTCGACCTCGCTGGGGCTGATGGCGAAGAGGGATGCTGCCGTTGCGCTGTGGATGTCGTGGCCGGCCTCGAAGGCACCGACGAGGCCCGGGTCGCCCGACAGATGCGCAATCACCCGCAGCTCGATCTGGTTGTAGTCGGCGATCAGCAGCTCGTAGCCGTCAGCCGGCACGAACGCGCGCCGGAACAGGCGCCCCTGGGAGGTCCGCACCGGGATGTTGTGCAGGTTCGGCTCTTCGGAGCTGAGCCTGCCGGTACGCGCAACCGTCTGGTTGAACGTGGCGTGGATGCGACCGTCCGGCTCGACGCATTCGAGCAAGCTGACGCCGTAGGTGGATCGCAGCTTCTCCACCTCGCGGAACGCCAGCAGCTTGTCCACGATCGGGTGCTCGCTTCGCAGCGATTCAAGCGCTGTGGCACTTGTGGAATAGCCCGTCTTGGTCTTGCGTTGCGGCGTCAACCCCAGGTCCTCGAAGAGCACCTCTGCCAGCTGCTTGGGCGAGTTGACGTTGAGATCGTCCCGACCGGCCAGTTGCCGCACTTCTGCTTCGAGTGCAGACACTTCGCTCGTCAGGTGGTCACGCAACGACTCCAGTTCGGTGTGGTCGACGCCGATCCCGGCCGACTCCATGCGAGCGAGGACGCAAATCAGCGGACGCTCGATGTCGCCATACAAATCGGACATCCCGAGGGCCTCGAGTTCTCGATTGAGTGCTGGGGCAAGCATCGCCACAGCCAGTGCATCACTGCCGGCCGCGACACTTGCTGAAGGACGGTCGACTTCGAGATCATCGAAGCCGAGTTGATCTTGTCCATCGCTGCGGGGAAGCTCAGTGCCGCAATGCCGGGCGAGGAGCGCGCTCAGCTCGGCGCGACCTTCCGATGGATGGATGAGATAGGCGGCGATCGAAGTATCGGTAGCGAGGCCGGGCATCGACGCGCCGGCAGCGAGATCACCGCTCGTGAGCTCGAGTGCGCGCATCAGCGCTTTCGCCTGATGGATGTGGACGCCTGGCCCGTCGGCCCCGAGCAGGCAGGCAACCCGCTGGGCGATGTCGGGCACCTCCAGATCAGCGGCACCGAGCGCGAGCACGGACCCGCGTGAGGGGTCGACCGCGACCGCCAGCACACCCACGGCGCCGTCCGCCTCGAGGGTGTATCCGAGCGCGACAGGATCGTCACGGTCCGCCAGCTCGGCCAGCAGCCTCACTGCATTGGCACCACGGGCATCGGCGCCAACATCAACCGGAAGAAACTGCGTCTCCGCGAGCTGGATGGTCTGCGGGGATGCTGCGTCGGCCCTCAGCAGGCCGTCCAGGGCCGTGCCCACCAGTGCGTCGCGGAGACGAGCGTGGAGGCTGCCGAACTCCAGGAACTCGAACGTACGCGTCACCAAGTCGCCGTCGAAAGCGTCCCATTGGAGATCCGCTGGCGCCGCTTCGACCGGTGCGTCGGTCCGAAGGGTCATCAGGTCGACGTTGCGCCGCACATGCTCGCTGTGTGCCGCGAGGTTCTCGGCCAGCTTCGGAGTCTGCTCCGCAGCCGCGGCCAGCAGGGCTTCGAGACTGCCGTACTTATTGAGCAGCTTGGCGGCCGTCTTCTCGCCGACCCCAGGCACTCCGGGAAGGTTGTCGGACGGATCGCCACGCAGTGCGGCGTACTGCACGTAGAGGTCCGGCGTGACGCCAGTGCGCTCGGTGATGCCCGCTTCGTCGTAGAGCGCATAGTCGGTGACGCCGCGCCGGTTGTAGACCACACGAACCTTGGGATCGCGCACAAGTTGATACACGTCGCGATCCCCGCTGACAATCAGAACATCGTCGCCACGCTGTTCGGCTTCGGACGCCAGCGTCGCCAACAGGTCGTCGGCCTCGAAGCCGGCACAGTCCAGCGCAGTCATGCTCAACGACTCGAGCACTTCGCGCACCAAGCCGAGCTGGTCGATGAGTGTTGCCGGCGTCTCGTCGCGATGTGCCTTGTATTCCGGCGCAGCGATATGCCGAAACGTCGGCTCGGGACGGTCGAAACACACCGCGATCGCGTCTGGGCGGTGATCCCGCACCAGGTTGATGAGCATGGACGTGAACCCGAAGACGGCGCCAGTGGGCTGTCCCGAGCGTGTGGCCATGTCCTCGGGTATGGCGAAGAAGGCCCGGTACGTGAGCGAGTTCCCGTCAAGCAAGAGGAGCTTGGACATCGGAACTCTCCCAACGTTGCGGGGCGGCGATTGTGGAAGCCTGCCAAGCGCAGGCGAGCAGATCTCGAAAGAGCGACTCAGGGAGTCAGCAATCCATCGACAATCTGCTGAGCGATGTCTCGCATCTTCGCACGGTTGGCCATCGCCGTACTGCGGATGAATTCGAAAGCATCCCGCTCAGACAACTGAAAATCGTCCATGAGCAGGCCCTTCGCACGTTCCACGGCCTTGCGAGTCTCCAGCTTCTCCTCGAGGCTCTCCACGGTGTCCTCGAGCTCTCTCATCTCTGTGAAACGACCCCACGCCACCTCGATGGCCGAGACCAGCTCCTCGCGCTGAAACGGCTTTACCAAGTACGAGAGCACTCCGGCATCGCGAGCTTCGGAAATGAGATGGCGCTTGCTGAACGCCGTGAGGATGAGCACCGCAGAGGTGCGGTCTGCGGCAACCTCGCGCGCCGCGTCGAGGCCGTCGCGACCGGGCATCTGGATGTCGAAGATGCACACCTCGGGCTGATGCTTGCGTGCCAATTCCACCGCTTCATCGCCGCGACCCGTTTCAGCCACGACGACATAGCCCTCGTCTTCGAGCATCTCGCGCAGATCGAGCCGGATGATGGCCTCGTCCTCTGCGATCACGACTCGCTTGGACACACGCGCTCCCCTCGCGGGACAGGATCGCACCGGCGGGCGGGGCCCGGTCGGCTGCTGCGGACCGGCCAGCCTATCGCTGCACTTCGACGGCCTCCCCAGAGTCTCCCGGCGAGATTCGTGCCGGTTTGGGGTGCCCGGGGCGGGAGTTGAACCCGCACGCCCGTGAGGGCAGAGGATTTTGAGTCCCCCGTGTCTGCCGTTTCACCACCCGGGCTGTGGGGCGGCTCAGCGTACCGAGCTGGACGGTCGCGCTCCCACCGAGTTGGCACCTACCCTTTCCGCTACATCCACTGTGCGTTCACTGCGCCGCGGCCCGGGCATGCGCCCGTTCTTCCGCACTGGCGCTGCGGAGGAGGCCGAGTGCTCGCATTCACATTTCCCGGTCAGGGCTCTCAGCAACCGGGCATGGGCGAACCGTGGACCTCGCACGAGTCGTGGGAGTTGGTCACCGAGGCATCTGACGCCTGCGGGCGCGATGTCGCCGCGCTCTTGCTGGAAGCCGACGCCGACGAGCTGCGCCATACGCGCAATTCACAGCTGTCGACGTTCGTGCTGTCGATGGTGACACTCGATGCAGTCGAGCGCACCGGCACGACCTTCTCGTGTGCGGCGGGGCATTCGCTGGGCGAGTACAGCGCCCTGACCGCAACCGGCGCCTTGGCGTACGACGACGCGGTGCGGCTCGTTGCCGAGCGCGGCGAGGCGATGCAGGTCGCTGCTGACGAGCGAGAAGGCACCATGGCCGCAGTGCTGGGCCTCGACGACAACCTGGTGGCGGAAGCGTGCGAGGCCACACCTGGCGATGTCTGGGTCGCCAATTACAACGCCCCGGGCCAGGTGGTCATCGCGGGCGCACCCGACGCCGTGGCCGTCGCCGGCGACGAAGCGAAGACAGCGGGCGCAAAACGGCTCATGGGTCTGCCCGTGGGCGGCGCCTTCCATACCCCGTTCATGCAGCCGGCCCGCGACCGTCTGCGCAAGGCGCTGGCGGAAGTCGAGATTCGAGCCCCGAGCGTGCCGGTCGTCGCAAATGTCGACGCACGCCCTCGTTCTGACGCTGACGAATGGCGCGTGCTCCTGGCCCAGCAGCTCACCAGTCCAGTGCTGTGGCGCGCCAGCCTCCATGCATTGGCCGACGCCGGCGTCACCACCTTCGTGGAGCTGGGACCGGGCAAGGTGCTGACCGGCATGACCAAGCGGACGCACCGCGGCGCCACATCGATGTCGGTCGGTGCGCCGGCTGAAATCGACGCGCTGATGGAGGCGCTCGCGACCGAGGCCCCGTCGGCGCCTGCCGTGCTGGGCGGCGAGAACCTCTACGTCACCGAACGACTCATTGTGAGCCCATGCGCCGGAATCTTCACGCTCGGCGCGGGCGTCGACGATGGCCAGCAAGTCAGTGTCGGCGATGTCATCGGCCATGTGGCCGGTGAGGAAGTTCGCTCGGCATTCGCGGGTACTGTCATGGGGATTATGGCCGTCGAGGGCGAGCGGGTCACCGCTCGGCAGCCAGTTGCGTGGTTGCGGACGGCCGCAGGGACCTAACGGGGAGGCCACAGATGACGCTCAGCGTGGGAAGTGCTTCGAGCGCGCGCATTGTCGGCATCGGGACGGCGCTCGGAGAACGAGTCCTCACCAACGACGAATTGGCCCAGATGGTTGACACGTCCGACGAGTGGATCATCGAGCGAACCGGCATCAAGCAACGGAATATCGGGGGCACCACGGCGGGCCTGGCTGCACGTGCCGGCGAAGCAGCCATGGAAGTGGCCGGCGTCGACCCGTCGAGCATCGACATGCTCATCTTGGCAACGACCACTCCTGATCGGAGCGTTCCGGCGACGTCGTCGCGGGTGCAAGAGGCGCTCGGGCTCGATTGCGGGGCAATGGACGTCAACGCCGCCTGTTCGGGTTTCGTGTACTCGCTCGTCGCCGGTCACGGCATGATCGCCATGGGACATGAACGGGTGCTGGTCATCGGCGCCGAAGTGCTCTCGCGGATCACCGATTGGACCGACCGCGCCACATGCATCCTGTTCGCGGACGGATCAGGTGCCGCAGTGCTCGAGCGCAGCGAGCAGGGTTCGGACCTGCTCGGCTGGCATGTGTCCAGCGACGGCGCCATGGAGGAGCACCTCTACTGCGAGCATGGCGACTCCATCCAGATGGCCGGCCAAGCAGTCTTCAAGAAGGCCGTGCTCGTCATGGAAGAATCAGCTCGCCAGTCCATGAAGCAGGCCGGTCTCACACCCGACGACATCGACGTCGTGGTGCCGCACCAGGCAAACGTCCGCATCGTGCAGACCTCGTGCAAACGGCTGGGCATTCCCTTCGAGAAGGCCGCGATGGTCATCGAACGCACCGGCAACACGTCGTCTGCGTCGATTCCCCTCGCGCTCGATGACGCCGTGCGCGGCGGTCGCATCAGCGAGGGCGACCACGTGCTGCTGGTCGGATTCGGAGCCGGCATGACCTCGGCATCAGCGCTGCTGCGCTGGTCGGGCGCTCCGGCCAAGGCCAGCTAGCTGCTGCCGTCACCGACGATCGCCCCGCCCGAACACCGGACCTCCTCAAGCAGTGCACTATGAGCTCAGCGACAGCGCGCCCCACGACTGAACGAACGGTCTTGGTCACCGGCGGAAGCAGGGGCATCGGTCTGGCGACCGCCCGGTTGTTCGCGGATGCGGGTCACCGCGTGGCGGTCACGAGTCGCAGCGTGGCCCCCGACGACGACCGTCTGCTGTGGGTGGCGTGTGATCAGGCCGACAGTGATGCGGTCGATGCCGCGTACAGCACCATTGAGGCAGAGCTGGGCCCGGTCGAGGTATTGGTCGCCAATGCCGGCATCACCCGTGATCAGCTGGTACTGCGCATGGCCGACGAAGACTTCGCTGCGGTCGTCGACACCAACTTGACCGGCGCGTACAGGATGGCCAAGCGGGCGGCCCGGCCGATGCTGCGCGCCCGCTGGGGACGGCTGATCTTCGTGTCGTCAGTGGTCGGACTGCTGGGCTCGGCAGGACAGGTCAACTACGCCGCATCCAAGGCAGGCCTCGTGGGCATGGCCAGATCGCTGGCGCGCGAACTCGGTTCGCGCGCCATCACGGCGAATGTCGTCGCACCAGGGCCGGTCAACACCGAGATGTTCGGTGCGCTCAACGACACTCAGCAAGCCGCCATCACCGACGCTGTCCCGTTGGGCCGGGTGGCAGAGCCGTCCGAGATCGCCGCCGCGATCGCATTTCTGGCGTCCGACGATGGCGCGTACATCAGCGGCGCCGTGATTCCTGTTGACGGCGGTTTGGGCATGGGTCATTGAGCCAAGCGGCTGAGCCCGGGCCCCAGCGGCCCGAGAGCGACAGCGAACATGAGCGGGAAGCGACAGATGTGACGACGGCGAGGCTCGCGGGACCTACACTTCGCACTCGCACGGCCGTCGGGGGATCGTGCGCGTGACCGCCCACATGAGGGGATCAGCATGAGTGACACGTTGGATCGATTCCGTGACTGCGCCGTCGAGGTGCTGGCAGTGGATCCCGAGCAAGTCACACCGGAGGCCAGCTTCGCCGACGACCTCGACGCCGACAGCCTGGACCTCGTCGAGTTGGTGATGGCGTTGGAAGAGGAGTTCGACATCAGCGTGGACGAGGAAGAACTCGAAGACGTCACCACCGTCGCCCACGCGATCGAGCTGGTCGAATCGAAACTGTGAGCGATAGCCGGCGAGTAGCTGTCGTCGGCCTCGGCGTCATCTCATGCGCCGGGACCGGCATTGACGACTTCTGGCGGGGGTTGAACTCCGAGCCGCCGGAAGGCGAGCGCCGGGTCACCGACTTCGATCCAGCGCCGTTCTACGACAATCCCAAGGAGGCGCGGCGGGCTGATCGGTCGACTCAGCTCGGCATGGCATCGGCTGCACACGCGATCGCCGATGCAGGCGACTTGGCGACCGACCCGGATCGCTGCGGGGTGATCTACGGCACCGGTGTCGGCGGCCTGCAGACCTTCGAAGACCAGGTTCTTGTGCTCGACCGCAAGGGTGCGCGCCGGGTGTCGCCGTTCATGGTCCCAATGATGATGCCCAACGCCCCCGGGGCTGCCATCTCCATGCGCTTCGGCCTAGCCGGCCCGTGCGAGGTGCTGACCACGGCCTGCGCAGCAGGTACGCACGCTGTCGGGTACGCAGCTCGGCTGATCCGCACCGGAGTCGCTGACGTCATCGTGGCCGGTGGCTGCGAGTCAGTGATGACTCCCGTGGGCACAGCAGGTTTCGTCAACATGACTGCTTTGTCGACGAGCGGTGTCTCGATGCCGTTCGACAAGAACCGTGACGGCTTCATGATGACCGAAGGCGCCGCCACCCTGATTCTCGAGGAGTGGGAGTCAGCGGTCTCGCGGGGAGCGACGATCTACGGAGAAGTGCTCGGTACCGCGTCGAATGCCGACGCCCATCACATCACCGCACCGGCCCCGGGCGGCGCGGGAGCGCTGCGCTGCATGCAGCTCGCGATCGATGACGCCGGCCTCACGCCCGACGACATCGCGCACGTGAACGCGCACGGCACCTCGACTCCGTTGAACGATGCCGCTGAGGCTGAGGCGCTCAACAAGCTGTTCGGCCCGAACGGGCCGCTGGTGACGTCTACGAAGGGCGTCACCGGCCATGCGCTGGGTGCCGCGGGCGCGCTGGAGGCGATCGCTGTGCTGCTGTCGATGCGTCACCGCAAGATCCCGCCGACGGCGGGCTGGACCACTCCCGATCCCGAGCTTGCGGAGTTCCGCTTGGTGACCGGTCAAGCGGCCGACTGGGAGCCGGGCCCGTCGATCAGCAACTCGTTCGGCTTCGGCGGCCACAACGGCTGCATCGTGCTCGGCCCCGCCTGAGAGCGGTTGCTACAGGCTGTTGTAGGTGGCGGTCTCGATGGCTTCGTGGAGCGCGTACGAGCGAGGATCTGCAAACGGCACCTGCTGGCTGATGTAGCAGCCGGCCACCCGATTCTGCAGATCGATCCAGAAGTAAGAGTTGGCCAAACCGGCCCACATGAGGCCGCCTGCCGGGCGCCCCGTCGGGGCCGGCTCCTCGTTGATCTGGAATGTCAGGCCCCACGACTTCTCGACGCCTGGGAAGAACTCCGCATCGAATGAGTAGGGCGGAATGGCCGTCGGGAGCATCGTGACGCGCAAGTCGCCCATGGCATTGGTGACCATCTGCGCATGCGTTTCGGGTGACACGATTTCGTTGCCGTTGAGGCTGCCGTCGTTCAGCATCATGGCCAGGAAGCGGCAGTAATCGTCGACGGTGGAGTACAGGCCGCCGCCGCCCATCTCGAACTCGGGCTCTTGAGGGATCTCGAATGGCATCTCGACCAGCGAGCCATCCTCCATCCGCGCTTGCATCGCCGAAATGCGAGCGCGCATGTCGTCGCTGATCTTGAACGACGTGTCGGACATACCCAGCGGCCCGAAGATGTTCTCGGTCATGTACTCCCCAAGCGACATCCCTGAAGCCGCCTCCACCATCTGGCCCGCGTAGTCGATGCCGGTTCCGTAGAACCAGCGGTCGCCGGGATCAAACAGCAACGGGATCCGCAGGGTCTCCTTCTGGCACTCGATGACCCCTGGGGTCCCGGTGACCTCCTCGTACTGGCCGAGCTCAGGGCTCCAGATGTCATATCCCATGCCCGCGGTGTGGGTCAGCAGGTGACGCAGCGTGATGTCGCCGTTGCGGGGTCGGGTGACCGGGTTGCCGTCGTCGTCGAAGCCGGTCAGCACGTCGAGCTCGCCGAGCAGCGGCAGCACCTCCGCGCCGGGGCTGTCGAGCGAGAGCTGGCCCCGCTCGACGAGCTGCATCGCCGCGGTGCCGGTGATGGCCTTGGTCATGGAAGCGATCCAGCACACGGTGTCATTCGACATCGGAACGTCGCTGTCGGCGCCACGGGTGCCGGCCGCCGCTGAGCAGATCTCTCCGTCGGCACTGATGACCTTGGCCACCGCGCCCACGACGTCACCGTCAGCGACGCCTCGGTCGAGAATTCCTTGAACTTCGTCTCCGAGCGACATGTCAGGCCTCCTGTTCGGCTGAGTTCAGCGCTTCGCAGGGATTGATTCGGCCCTGCGGGCGCGACGCTAGTTGGCGACCCGAGGCCTCAGCGCGCCTGCCCTACCCTCCACGCCATGGCGTCTCGGCGCACCGGCGCACTCACCGCTGTCTGCGCAACCTTGCTCGTGGCGGCATGTAGCAGTGCTATCCGGGTCGAGCCTCCCCCGCCCACTGATTCGACGGCACCTGCGGTCTCTCAGCCCGTCTCGGCGGTGACTGAAGCGCTCGGTGCCGTGGTTGAGACGTACCCGGCAACGTCGTCGACCGAATCGGCCACGGCGACGACCGTCACAGCCATCGTCTATACCGACAACGACGGAGCCGGATGTGACTTGGACGCTGCTGGCGGGCGGCGACGTGCTGATGGACCGCAGCGAAGCAGCCGGCATCGACCCGTTCACAAGTATCGAGCCAGCACTTGGATCGGCGGATGTCGCGGTCGTGAATGTGGAGATGGTCATCAGCGAGCGCGGAGATCCCGCCGACAAGCGGTACGTGTTCCGGGCGCCGCCGTCGGCCGCCGGGCGCATCGCTGCAGCCGGTGTGGATGTGGCCAACCTGGCCAACAACCACGCCATGGACTTCGGGCCCGACGCGCTCCTCGACACCGTCGACCTTCTCGAAGCCAACGGTGTGATTGCGCTCGGTGCAGGGGCGAGCAGCCCCGATGCCTACCGGCACCGCATGATCGAGGTCCGGCCCGATATGCGCGTCGCATTCGTCGGCGCGTCGTTGGTGGTTCCGCTCGGCTCTCAGGCCACCGAGACGCGCCCGGGGATTGCGTCGGCGTACCAGCAGGACCGATTGCTCGCCAGCGTCCGGACGGCTGCGGGTGAGGCCGACGTGGTGATCGCGCTCATCCACTGGGGCATCGAGCGCAGGACGTGCCCCGACAGCCGCCAGCGCGACCTTGCGTTCGAGCTGCTGCGCAACGGCGCCGATGCGGTCATCGGCCACCATCCTCACGTGCTGCAGCCGGTCGTGTTCGACGACGGAAAGCTCGTGGCCTACTCGCTCGGCAACTTCGTGTGGCACCACCGGTCCGGCATCACAGGCGACACGGGTGTGCTCCAGATCGACTTCGACGGCAATGAGATCGTGGGCTGGTCGTTCCATCCGCACCTGCTCGACATCAACGGCGCGCCGGTGCCTTCTGCTGAGGGGGTCCGCGTCGACCGCATCAGCGACATCGTCTCGGGTGAATGCGCCCGCCATCAACCGCCGCCGACCACCGCCGCGGCTACGCCCGATGCCGACGGTGAGGCGGAACCGCAGACCGAGACGGAGACCGAAGACGGCGATAAGCCCGACGGGCAAGCCGAGTAACGCCCTCAGCCCAGCACTTCGGCAGCGGCCAGATCGGCGATGCGATCGGCGTCGTAGCCCAAGATCTCGGTGAGTACTTCGAAGTTGTCCTCGCCCAGGCATGGGCCACCTCGCCAGACCACCGGCGGTGTCCGCGACATGCGGGTCCGGCAGTTCTGCGTCCACATCGTCCCGCGATAGCTGTGGGGGACGTTGATGTGGTGCTCCCGAGCCTGCAGCTGCGGATCGTCGCAGCATCCTTGACCATTGTTGACCGGGTAGGCATCGACGCCGCTGGCCTGCAGCGTCTCGGCCGCCTCCGCGTTGGTGCGTTCCGAGGTCCATGCCGAAATGGCCTCGTCGATCTCCGCCGCACGCTCCCTGCGCGCAGCCTGATCCCACCCTGCTGCCCCATCACCGGCGAGCCCGATGGTGTCAGCCACCGATGCCCACCGGTCATCGGTGCAGGCAATCGCTACCCACTGGTCGTCGCCGGAACTCGGGTACACGCCGTGGGGGCTCATGTGCGGATCCTCGTTGCCGCACCGCTGGGGATCGCGGCCGTTGATCGACGCATCCAAGATGGCCGGCGCCAGGTAATGCAGGGCTGCTTCGGTCTGCGACACGTCGATGTAGCAGCCGGTTCCGGTGCGGTCGCGTCGTTCCAATGCCGCCATCAGCGACGCCACGATGACTCGTGGCGCCAGGAAGTCGGTGTAGGGGCCATACGGGCCGGCCGGACCGCGATCAGGCCACCCGGTGATCTCGTAGAAGCCGGCGATCGCAGCCGCCATGAACCCGTAGCCGGCAAGACTCGAGTACGGCCCGCTCTGGCCCAGCAGCGAACTTGACAACATGATGATCTCGGGGTTCATCGCCGAGAAGTCGTCGTAGCCGAAACCCATGCGCGCGGCCGCTCCTGGTGCCCAAGATTCCGTGGCGATGTCGGCCCAGCGGATCAGGTCTTCCACCACCGCTCGCGACTCGGGCTTGCTGAGATCGAGGCTGAGGCTGCGCTTGCCCGCGTTGTACACGCCGTAACCGACGCTGTTGTCAGGATGGGCTTCCTCATCGACGAACGGGTTGACCGTCCGCATCGTGTCGGGGCGGCTTTCGGTCTCCACCTTGACGACGGTTGCCCCGTAGTCGGCCAGGATCCGCACTGCCGAGGGCGTGGCGATAACCCACGAGAATTCCACGACCTTGAGGCCGGCAAGCGGCAACTCGTGTCCGTCGGAACTGGGGCCGCTGGCACCAACCACTGCTGTCGCATGTGGCTGGCGGTCGATGTCCACGGCGTCGTTGTCAGCACCCAACGACGGAACGGCAGGGGTTCGTTCTGGAGCGTCGGCGCTGAAGTGGACAAGCGGACCGCAGTAGCGAGCCGTGCGGCCGTCATCAATCTCGGTGTCCCGCCAGAAATCGCGATCGGCGAAGTGCGGGTTGGTCAGGAGGTCGCTGACCAACGCAGAGGGGGTGATCAGCAGGTTCCGGTCGAATGCCGCCGCCCACAATTCGTCGGTGGTCTTGGTCGCGAGGAATCGGGCGTGGGTCGCAAACGACTTGGCGATGATCTCAGGCGAGCGCTGACCGCTCAGAACCTCGACCGCAATCGTTTCCCAGTCCACCGCCTGCAGCTCCTCATCGGCAAAGCCCTCAGACGCCTCCCACTCCACGAGCCGTCGGGTGTACGGCGCGAATGCGGCACCCATGAGCGCCACGCAGATGGTGTTGCCGTCGGCGCACGGGAACATCATCGGGACATCGATGCCGCCGAGGCTCAGGCCCCCGGCGAGGCGGTCGATGGGGTTGGCATTCACCCGTGGCGACAGGTTCTGCGGCTGCCCGTGGGTCATCGACTCCATGGCGGAGATGTCGACATGCTGGCCGATGCCGCTGCGCTGGGCCTCGCGTAGCGCGATGAGTGTCGCAGCCGCGGCGTCGCCGGCTGCCTGCAGGAAGCTTTGGGGCGCACCCGAGACACGGACGGGGGCGCGGTCTTTGTCCCCGCTGGCGTGCAGGAAGCCGCTGCCGGCCACGGCGGTCAGGTCCGAGCCCGCCCAGGAGCTGCGAGGCCCGGTTGAGCCGAACGGCGTCACCGAAGCATGGACGATCGCGGGATTGACGGTGGCGAGGTCGTCATAGCCGAGGCCCAGCGATGCCAAGTGACCCACCGGGGCGTCCTCGATGAGTGCATCTGCGCCCCTCACCAATTCGAGCAGCCGTTGGCGGCCTTCGGTGCTGGTGAGATCCGCAATGACGCTCTGCTTGCCCTGGTTGTAGGCCCAGTGCGCCAGCGAGCGTTCCGGGTCTGGCTCGTCATCGACGAAGGGCCCGAGGTGACGGCTGCGTGCACCGCCGGGTGGCTCGACAGAAATCACCTCGGCGCCGAGGCTGGTGAGCAAATGGCCCGCGAACTGGCTGATTCCCTCGCAGAGATCCAAGACCCGATAGTGCTGCAACATCTCGAACGTCACCCCTTGTTCATGCCGGCACGTTGCGCCGCCTGACGCCGATTCTTCCCTGTGCGGGCCGGTGGCGCGGACCGCTGGGCAACCGAGACGCCCAAACAGTCGCCGATTGGCCAGCCGAGCGGCGAGACTGCCCGAGCTGTTTGGGGGACTCAGGCGGTTGCGCCGCGAGGTGCAGCCGTGGCCCGAGCGGCCCGCGAGCGCAGCGAGCAAGAGCGGGAGACAATGGGTGCGACAGCAAGGGGTTGCGCCAGTCCGCGCGGCCCATGGGGAGGATCAGATGGTGTCGATAGCGACCGATCGCGTCGTGGAACGTGCAGAGCTGCTGGAGTTCGTGCGAGAACGGCACCACGGGGTGCTGCTCACGCTCCGGCGGGACGGTCGACCGCAGGCCTCGCTCGTCACGATGGGTCTCGACCCCCAGGGCGACGCCGTGCTGGTGAGCAGCTACCCCGACCGGGCCAAGTCGCTCAATTTGCGGCGCAACGAGCGCGCCTGGGTCGTGGTGATGTCCGACGCCTGGAACGGCGAGTGGGTGCAATTGGAGTGCCGGGGCGAAGTGGTGGACCTGCCCGACGCTGCGGACGGCCTCGTCGAGTACTTCCGGGTGATCAGCGGCGAGCATTCCGACTGGGATGAGTACCGCGAGGCGATGACCCGCCAAGACAAGGTGCTGCTGCGCCTGCACATCGAGAGCTGGGGGCCCATCTCGAAGGGCGGCTTCCCCGCCCGCCTCGTTGAGGAGTAGCTGGTCAGCGCGAGGGGACGGCTCGCGCAGCGATGTGCGACAGCCGGGCCGTGGGATTGAGCGTGCCAAGCTCGCTTCCCCAGTCGCCACCGAGACGGGACTGCACGTACGCCTCAGCCAGCGCTGAGTCGCCGTGCTGCACGAGCAGCGACGCCGCCCAGCACTGGGCCATCTGCTCGACGAGACGGCGCGCACCTGCTTCTCGTGTCGCCCCTGAGACATCGTCGTCGTGGCCTCCCATGGCCGTGCGGAGGCCGACGAGGTGGCGGTCGAGTGTGGCATTCGCGCCGCTCGCGCGTTCCAGCCTGTCCGCGAACGCCTCGACGCTGTGCGGAGCGCGGGCCATGGCTCGCAGCACGTCGAGCGCGATCACGTTGCCGGCGCCCTCCCAGATGGCGTTGAGCGGGACCTCGCGGTACAGGCGAGGCAGGATCGACTCCTCGACGTAGCCGTTGCCGCCCACGCACTCCAGTGCTTCGCGCACGACTGGACTCGAGCGTTTCGTCAGCCAGTACTTGCCCACCGCGGTCGCTAGGCGCGAGAAGGCGGCCTCATCGGGATCGGTCGGCGCTCGATCGAAGGCGCCGGACATCTGCGCCATCATCAGCGTCGCCGCCTCGACTTCGAGCTCCAAGTCGGCGAGCACGTTGGTCATCAGCGGCTTGTCGATCAACTTGGATCCGAACGCGCTGCGATGCGCCACGTGCCAGCCCGCTTGCGAGACGGCTTGACGCATCAGTGACACCGCCCAGATGGCGACGTCCACCCGGGTGGCATTGACCATGTCGATAATGGTGGGCACTCCGCGCCCCTCAGGGCCCACCATCTGCGCCAGCGCGTTGTCGAATTCCAGCTCGCCCGACGCGTTGGACCGGTTGCCGAGCTTGTCCTTGAGTCGCATGAACCGCAGACCGTTGCGCTGCCCATCGGGCAGCACACGCGGCACCAGGAAGCACGAGAGCCCCTTGGGCGCCTGAGCCAGCACCAAGAAGGCATCGCACATCGGGGCGGAGGTGAACCACTTGTGGCCCTGCAGCAAGTGGGCGCCCTCCAAACCTGCGGCGGACGCGCCGACGGGCTGGGCGACGGAGGTGTTGGCCCGTACGTCCGAGCCGCCCTGCCGCTCGGTCATGCCCATGCCGACAAGGCAGCCCGACTTGGTCGACGGCTCGACGAGGCGGGGGTCGTAATTGCGTGACACCAGGCGCGACCGCCATGTTTCGGCAAGCTCCGGTTGGTGATCGAGCGCCCCGAGCGCCGCCGAGGTCATCGAGGTCGGGCAGCCGTGGCCTACCTCGACCTGACTCACCAGGTACATCAGTGCGTTGCGTGTCACGCCACCGCCATTGCCCGGCTGAGACTCGTGGCCCATGCAATGAATGCCCGCTGAGACCGACATCTCGAGCAACGAGTGATACGCGGGGTGGTAATTCACCTCGTCGATGCGGTTGCCGAAGCGATCATGGGTTGCGAGCTCGGGCGAGTGACGGTTGGCCGCAAAGCCCCACTCGAAGACCTCGTCGGTGCCCACCGCCTTGCCGAATGAGGCCATCGCCTCACGGTCGCCGCCCTCGCGTTCCATGGCGGCGCCGAGCACCGGGTCGGTCGCGAAGAGGTCGTACGGTTCGAGCGGCGGCGGCTGGTTCGCGCTCGCTTCCAGCGTTATCGCATCATCCATAGCCACCAGTGTGGTGCGCGACGGCGAGATTCGTGTTGGCGCAGGACCCTGCTAGTCGGCGTCGAGTTGGCGAATGAGGGTCGGGGGCGCTTTGAGGCGGTAGCTCTCCTCGAGCCAGTCGGCGAGATCGTCGATGTCCACGTCAGCCATCCGCACCAGCACAGCGCCGTACCCGTCGTAGTGGGGCACGGTGAACAGCACGCCGGGATGGTTGTCGAGCAGGACCTGCTTCATCTCCAGCTCGCAGAACAGCACCAGCACCTCGGTGTCATGTACGTCGTCGCGGTTGTATTCGCGCTCGCTCCACATCCGGCAGACCAGTTTCTTGCGAACCTTCAGCGCCGGCGTCCCGTACGAGGTGGCCTCGGTCGTCTCGGGCAGTGCCATCCCGAGCCGCTGTACGTCGTCAAATGTCGCCATCGGGCGGCCGTGCTCTAGCGGGCTTGCCAGTCGGGGGTGCGGCGTTCGAGGAAGGCGCTGGCGCCCTCGGTCAGCAGGTGCTCGTAGCTCATGTGTTCTCCTTGTGTCGTCGGCGCTCGCTCGTGCAGGTCACTCGTCGGGATCGCCACGCATCACCACGATGCCCGTGGCAATCACATCGCCCCGCTGGTTGCGCAACTCCACGCCTCGATCCAGCTCGCCAAAACTCACCGGCGACACTGTCACCTCATCGCCCGGAAAGATCGGCCCGCGCAGCCGGATGTCGAGGTTCAGGACCGCATCTGCACCGAACTGTGCAATGAGCGCATCGAGTGCGATTGCGCTCGTATGCGAGGCCTGCACCACTACATCGGGCAACCCGGCCTTGGCTGCGAACTCCGGGTCGGTGTGCACCGGATTGGGGTCACTCACGCCGTCGACGAAGCTGCGCATAGCCTCGGGGGTGACCGCCGGAGCGGTTGTCGGGGTCAACTCCAAGTCGCTTGTGCGCTGTGCATTCATGCGCCGGGCTCCCCCGCCTCGCCTCCGTCATCGACCACGGCTTTCTGCGTCAGATCTTCAGCCGGCTTGCGTTCCACGAACACCGTCCGCTGCCGCTGGATCAGCTCGCCGTCGACGTCTCGATACTCCGACAGCACCGTGGCCAGGTGCAGCGTCCCCTTGTCGATGATGTCCTCCACCGACACCACCACCGACACCCGCTCGCCCAGACGAAACGAACGGTGCCATTCGAACGATTGGCCGCCGGCGAGACCGCGCTCGAGGCTGAGATCGATGGGCCCGACCACCGAGTCGCCGCCTCCCACCGTCGGCCCGAAGAAGGGCAGCCGCAGTGCCACCTCCTGAGCGTGGGGCGTGCGAAGCGCATCAACGAGCAGTGCCACCGAGGCGGGCTCCACCACCACCTCGGTGCGTACCAGCACTTCGCCCAGCGTGTCCAGGTTCATCCTGATGCCTCGCTATCCATGATCCCGCTTAACTCTGCAGCCCAACACGCTCAGTTCGAGCTCAGCAGCTGCCACACCTGCACCAGCAGGTCCTGGTCGTCGCCGGCTGACGGCGGGTCAGAAACCGGCTGCATGTCCCAGCCGTAGGGCTTGTTCATCACCTGCACCCGAGGTTCCGGAGTCGAGCGGTCGCCCCGGTCGAACGCACCGACGACAAGCGTGTGCTCGCCCTCGGCCACCCAGAAGCACTCCCAGTGCGCCGATGATGACGTCTCGATGAACGCGACTTCGGGCGCTGGGCGCGTCACCTTAATTGCAAGTCCGCCCGCGGCCGCAGGGTCCATGGCCGGCTACAAGAACCGGCGGTTCAACCGGTTCGGCGGCACCTCGATCCCGAGCTCGGTGAGCAACGGCCTCGTGTCGGCGATGTACTGCCTGCGAAGGTCGGCGTTGTTCTTCTTGCGCAGACCCCAGCGCACATACGCGTCGCCGAAGTCGGAATCGGACCGCCCGAACATGTCCAGCGCCGCCGGCCACCAGAAGTTGATCTTCTCATTCGCCTCGGCAAGCCCGTCGGGTGTCTTGCAGATCAGGCGCAGGTTTCGCAGCCCGAGGGTGCAATGAAAGAGCTCTTCTTTGTGCACCCGCGTGGCGATGTCGAGCAAGGGCTTGTAGGGCACGCCGTCCCAGGTCTCGCCGATGTACACGCCCACCCGGTCGATGAGCGCATGGAAGTACGAAAGATCGCAGAACGTCTCCATCGGGTGGCGGAATGCGTACTGCTCGATCGGACGGTCGACGTGATCGACGCCGAGCCCGGCCAGGATCTGGGCGTTGATGATCCCGTGCTCGACCTCCTGCTGCATCAGCTTGACCAGCAGTCCCTTGGTGGCCTCGTCGGGCGCGAACCGCAAGCAGCGATCCCACAGCTTGGTGAGCAAGTTCGTGTAGTGGGGGTTCGCGCTGTTCTCGACGTGGTAGCTCAGCATCCGCACGAGCAATTCGTGGAACTCGGCGGGAATGTCGGGGTCGCCCTCTTCCCAGATGCGCTGCCCATCGCTGATTGGCCCAGCGCCGATTCGATCAGATTCGGTCTGATCAGATTCCAGGCGTTCCAGCGTTGACGTGCTCATGTCATCCTCACATCGCCACAGTCCGAGCGGTACTCCGCCGACATCTTCCGAGAGTACTCAGCCAAGCACCGCTCAGACGGGCGAACCCTTCCGTTGTCGCACCATTTGTCTCCCGCTCTTGTTCGCTGCGCTCACGGGCCGCTCGGGCCACGGCTTCGCCTATCGGCTCAGCCTCAGGTTTGCGCGTCGCTCTCGGTGCCGAGGTACGCAGCGCGCACGGCCGGGTCAGCCTGCACCTCGTCGGGAGTGCCCACGCTGATCACCTGGCCCTGGTCGAGCACGTAGATCCGGTCGCTGATGCCGGTGATGAAGTTCAGATCGTGGTCGATGACCAGCACCCCGGCATCCACCGCAGCGGCCATGTGACGAATCCGTCGGATCATCTCGTCGGATTCGGCATCGCTCATGCCGCTCGTGGGCTCGTCCAGCAGCAGGTACGCCGGTGCCATGGCCGCTGCCCGGGCCAATTCCAGGCGGCGGGCGCTGCCGTAGTCGAGCTCGCGGGCCCGCCGGTCGCGCACTTCCCACAGGCCAGCCTCCGCGATCAGCGCATCAGCCGACGGATGGTCCCCCGGTCGGTGCCGGGCAGCGACGCGACCCGCCAGCTCCACGTTCTGGCGGACGGTCAATGCGCCGAACAGTCGCAGGTTCTGGAACGTGCGCAGCAGTCCGGCACGGGCAATCTCGTGACTCGGCTCGGTTGCGAGGTCGCGCTCGCCCAGCCTGAACCAGCCCTCAGCGGGCGCCACCATCCCCGTTATGACGTTCACCAGGGTTGTCTTGCCGGCGCCGTTCGGCCCGATGAGCCCGACGACCTCGTCGGGTGCCACCCTGAGGCCGGCACCGTCAAGCGCCCGGAAGCCGCCGAAGTCGACGACGAGATCACCCACGTCCAGGGCTGCCCCTTCATGGGGAACCTCGGCGTGCAAACCCACCGGGGCGACCTCGGCCAGCGACTCGGGTCGTACTTCAGGTTTGCGCTGGTGCCAACGACGCCACAGCCACCCGTCCAGCTCCCAGTCTCCCAGCAGGCCGTCGGACCGGAAGATCATGAAGCCGAGCATCGCCAAGCCCAAGAACACCGTTTGCAGGTTCTCGCGGAAGATCCAGTCGAGCGGACCTGCGTCGAGGCTGAGCCCGAACACCTCGAAGCCGTCTT
This sequence comes from Candidatus Poriferisodalis sp., assembly GCF_965214215.1. Lineage (GTDB taxonomy): Bacteria > Actinomycetota > Acidimicrobiia > Acidimicrobiales > Poriferisodalaceae > Poriferisodalis. Next base: position 47,290 of record NZ_CBDCBD010000002.1, read on the forward strand.
GGCCCAGACGACGGGCCAATTCGCGCCCGACGGTCATCACCGCGACCCCGACCAGTGCTCCGGTGACGCTGTTGCGACCGCCGACGATCAGCATGGCCAGCGTCAGCAGCGTGTAGCTGAAGAAGAAATCATCAGGCAGGATCGAGCCGTTCTCGTACACCCGCAGCGATGACCCGACGCTCACCACCACGACGGAGATCAGCAGCGCGGCAGTCTGCTGAACAAGAGGATTCACTCCCATGGCCCGGGCGGCCAAATTGTCTTCACGGGCAGCGACCGCGAGCTTGCCGCTGCGGCTCTGGGCGAAGAGCCTCGCAAGGATCAGCGCCCCCAGCAGGCACAGGTAGATCGGGAGCCTGCTGTCGAGCGCAGCCCCGACTTTGAAGGCGAGACCCGCGCGGTTGCCGCCAGTCAGATCAGGCCAGTTGCGGGCCACTTCGTGGGTGACGAACAGCAGAGCCAAGGTGATCACGGTGGCCGCAACGGCACCCGATTCCGCGCCCGAGCGCGCCAATCCGATGCCTACCACGAGCGCGACCACCAAGGTCACCCCGATGGCGACGACGCTGGCCAGTACCGGGTCCAGCACCACTTCGTTCAAGCCGAACGGTGCATCAGGAATGCGCTTGAGCTTCTCTTGCGGACTGATGGCCAACACTGCGAAGGCATAACCGGCAATCGCACCGAAGCCGATGTGGCCGAACGACAGGACGCCGGTATTGCCGACGTAGATCTGGATGCCGAGCACGATGATGGCGTCAATCAGCATGACCGTCACCAGCCGTTCGGCGGCGCGACCCTGCAAGCTCTGGTACATGAGCGCGCCCGCTACGAAGACTGCGAAGAGCAAGGCGCATCCCGCTACGGGGAAGCCGACGTCGCGTCCGAAGCGCGGGAACATCAGATCGGTCCGATCACACCCGCACGGCGTGCTTGACGGTGACGAGGCCCTGCGGCCTGAAAATGAACAGCAGGGCGATCAGCCCGAACACCACGCCTTCGGTGAGGCTGGCGACGCTGTCGGGCAGACGTGAGCGCAGCAGGACCTCAGCCAGCCCCAGCATCAATCCGCCGATCACCGCTCCCCGGAGGCTGCCCAAGCCGCCGATGAGCGCAGCCAGCACGCCCTTGAGCATCGGCGTGATTCCGGCACTCGGGCTGATGCTGCCGGCTCGCATCAGCCAGAACACCCCGGCAATGCCTGCCAGCAGTCCCGAGAGGGCAAACGCCCCCCGGATGACGGTGTCGGAGCGCACGCCCATCAACCGAGCAGTGTCGAAGTCGGCGGCAGCCGCCCGCAGCGACAACCCGAACATGGTCCGCTGCAGCAGCAGAGTCGTGCCGATCAGCGTGATGACTGTCACCACAATGACCACGGTGTCGAATACCTCGACGTTGAGCGGGCCGACTGAGTAGGTGTTCGTCACCCACGAAGGCCGATCGAACGGCTTGACCGAGGCCGACACGTACAGCAGGAAGATCGCGGAGATGACGAAGTGCACGCCGAACGACGTCAGCAACAGAGTGAAGTCCGAGCTGCCCCGCACTCGCGAGAAGGCCACCCGCTCGATCGCCAACGAGGTCAGCACGGCGCTCAGCACGATCAGCGGCGTGACGATGTACCACGACCACTCGCGCCCCAGCGTCCACAGCGCGACGTAGCCGCCGACGGTGATGAGCTCGCCATGGGCGAAATTCAGCAGATGCATGACGCCGAAGACGACGGCGACGCCCAGTGCCAGCAGCGCGTAGATGCTGCCCCGGCCGAGACCGTCGATGAGGTTTTGCGCCAGCTCGGTCACGCCGCCCCGCTTCCGCTGCCGTTCGGCGTGTGCGCGTCCGCGACGGGCAGACCCTCGTCCGGCGCCACAACCGACCCGACGAAGGTGTCGAACAGGTCGTCCCGCTGGCTCAGTTCGTGGCCCGTGCCCGAGGCCACCAACTCACCGCTGCGCAGCACGTAGGCACGGTCGGACACCTCGAGCATCCTCGCAGCGTTCTGTTCCACGACGAGCAACGTACGGCCCTGATCGCGCAGCGTGCCGATGAGCTCGAACACCAGGTCCACGAGCACCGGGGCGAGGCCGAGCGAAGGCTCATCCATCATCAACAAGCGGGGTGCCGCCATCAGCGCTCGCCCGATGGCCAGCTGCTGCGCCTCGCCGCCCGACAGATAGCCGGCTGGGACGTCCCACTTCTCCCTCAGCACCGCGAAGCGCTCGGCCATCTCGTCCAGCAGCGCTGCGCGTTTCGCCGCTGGGACGGTCACTCCGCCGATCCGCAGGTTCTCCTCCACCGTGAGGTCGGCGAAGATGCGGCGGTGCTCGGGCACGAGCGCGACGCCCGAGCGCAGCAGCTGCTCTGGCGAGCGGCCGGTGATGTCGTGGCCCTCGAAGGTGACTCGGCCCTCGGCCGGCGAGAGCAGCCCGGCGATCGACGACAGCATGGTCGTCTTGCCCGCGCCGTTGGGCCCGATGAGGCCGACGACCTCACCGGACCCGACGCTGAGGGTCGCGCCGCGCAGCGCGGCTATGGAGCCGTAGCGAACGGTGAGACCTTCGACTTCGAGCATCGAACTCGCGATCTGCTGCCCATGTCCGCCGGGCGCTTGGGCCCGCTGCGGCGGTGCCGGAACGGACCTACTTGATGGTGATCGTGTCGACGAGTACGTCCTCGCCGTTCACAATGCGATTGATCGGCACCGCCTTCGGCGGGATGCCGTTGGTGCCTTCATAGGTGATCTCGCCCGACAGACCCTGGAAGCCGGAGATCTGCTGGACGGCCTCGCCGATCTCGGCCGTGTCGTCGCAGCCGCAGTCGAGCATGCCCTGGATGCCAATGAACATCGAGTCGACATACAGCGCCATGAAGCCGCGGCTGTCGAGCGCCTCGCCTTTGGCCGCCTCGAACCCGGCGAGCATCGAATCAATGCGGTCGCCCGCGGTAATGCTCGTGTGCGGCGTGTGAGCGATGCCCTCGTTGTTCGCCTCCACCTGGATGCCGGTGGCGTCGAGTGCGTCGGTGCCGACGTAGGTGAGCCCGTCGAGCCCCTGGCCTTCGAGCTGGCCGCGCAGTGCAGTCACCTGGAAGCCCAGTGCAGCGGAGAACACGACCTCGTTGTTCTCCGAGATCTGGGCGATCTCGTTCACCTGCGAGGAGAAGTCGGTGTCTCCAGCCCATATGTAGGTCTGGACGCTCACCACCTCGCCCCCGCCGGCTTCGAACGCGGCCATGAACGCATCGGGGTTGACGCCGCTGTAGGGGATGCCCTCGCCTTCGGTGAACACGATCGCCCGGGTGATGCCTTGGTCCAGCGCCCACTGGGCGGCTGCACCAGACATCTGGTAGTCGTCGAAGGTGACCAGATAGGAGTTGATGGACGCATCTGCAAGCGTCGGCTCAGTGGAGGCCGCCACGAACAACGGCACAGTGCCGCCGGTGGTCTGCAGGATCGGCAGCGCGAAGTCCGCGAACGGCGGACCGATCAGGAAGTGCGCACCCCAGTCGAGGAGGTCGTTGGTGGCGAGCGCCGCGTCTTCGCCAACCTCGGCAACCCGCACCTCCACGGGACGGCCGTTGAAGCCGCCGCGGCAATTGGCGAGATCCGCGATGTGGGGCACCAGCTTCGAGCCCGGAATGTCAACGAAGCCGACCACATCGCTGAAGTCCATCGCCATGCCCACACGGATCGGATCGCCGCTCGGCACCTCTTCGCAGCTCGCCAGATCGGCGCTCAGTATGTGATCGATGTCGATACTGGTCATCGTCACCGCAGCGGCCGGTGCTTCGGTCGCAGCGGGTGCCTCGGTGGCAGCCGGCTCGCTATCCGTTGTGTCGTCGTCGCTGCCGCATGCGGCACCGAGCAGCGCAACTACGGCCAGCAAAGCCAAGATGCGTCGTTTCATGATGGGCCTCCCCGTGAATCGAATCGATGCTAGCCCCCCGTGGGTACCGGCCCGTATAGGTTCTGCTGACCGTTTCCGCACCTGAAGCGATGAGGAACATCCATGACCAATGAACGCGTCCGGATGCTGTGGCCTGACCACCTCGGGCTTGCTCGGGGCAAGTACCTTCCTGCTTCCTTGGCGCACGAAGGCACCGGGCACGCGGCGGCCGTGTACAGCCTTGCCTACGACCGTTCGTTCATCCCCGCTCCCGGGTCGGGCGTGCTTGACGGCTTTCCCGACGTGCATGCCACGTTCGACGCGTCGGACCTTCGGCCGGGCTGGGACGACGACAGGACCCAGGTGGCCGTCTGCGACCTGTCTCAGGGCGGTGAGCCGTTCCGCTATTCCGCTCGGTACGCCCTGCGCAAGGCGATCGCCGACTGGGAAGCCTTGGGCTACCGCCCCATGGTGGGCATCGAGTTCGAGGCCTACGTGCTCGAACTGACTGACGAGCACGGCTGGCAGCGCTGGGACACGCCCGAGTCGTACGTCTACGGAACCGGCCGCCTGGTGGACCCGATCGGCCTGATCGACGACATCGTCGATCTCGCAGCCGGCTGCGAGATCACGCTCGAATCGGTCAATGCCGAGTTCGACTCGGGACAATTCGAGATGACGCTGCGCTATGCGGATGCGCTGCGGGCCGCCGATGACGCCTTTCTGTTCAAGGTGCTGGCCCGCGAATGCGCCATGGACCGCGGTCGCCGGCTCACATTCCTGGGCAAGCCCTATGCAGACCTCGAGGGCAATGGCGTCCACGTGAACTTCTCGCTGGTCGATGCCGAGGGCAACAACGTGCTCGCCGATCCCAGCACCGACGATGGTCTGTCTGGCTTGGCGAAGTCGTGCCTGGCCGGACTGTGCGCTCACCATCAGGGACTCACATCGCTGTGTTGCCCGACGGTGAATGCCTACCGGCGCCTGCGGCCGTTCACGTTCAGCGGCCGGCGCGCCAACTGGGGGTATGACCATCGCGTGGTCGGCACCCGTGTGCCGCCTGAGCGTGGCACACGCACGCGCATCGAGTCGCGTCTGGCGGATGGCACCTGCAACATCCACACGGCGATTGCCGCCGTGCTGCAGGCTGCACGTCTCGGTGTGGTCGATGAGCTCGAGTGCCCCCCGCCCGAGACCAACGACGGCATGGAGGCCTGGAACACCGAGGTGACCTCTGCGCTCAATCTGACTGATGCGCTGGGCGACCTGCGTGCAGACAGCGCGCTCGGCGAAGCCGTGAGCAGCGAGTTGGTCGACAACTTCCTGGCCATCAAGGACGCCGAGTGGGAGCGCTACGTGGCAGCCGTCGGTGAGCCCGCCGACGAGATCAGCGAGTGGGAGATCAACGAGTACCTGCCGTACCACTAGCGCCAGATGGTCGATGACATGCGCGCCAGCCGCCAGGCGTTGTGTGCGCAGCTTTGCCGACCACGGCGGCGATCCGGCATCGAATTGAGATCGGCGGGGCCGGTCAGGCGAATTCGATGTAGCGGTCGCGCTCCCAGTCGGAGACCTCGTCGCCGATCGGGTCGCAGCCGGCTTCGGTGAACTTGTCCAGCTCGGCCTTGGCCATCAGCACGAAATTCGTCGAGAATTCCTCCCCCAACGCTGCGGCGAGTGCGCTGCCTTCATAGGCCGCAATGCCGTCGGCGGCGCTTGCGGGCAGCGGCACAGCGTCGCCGGGGTCGTCGTACTGGTCGCCCGCGCTCATCGGGCCTGGGTCGGCGCCCCGCTCGAGCCCGTCAGCACCTGCCGCCAGCAGGCCGGCGATGATGAGGTAGGGGTTCGCGTCGGCACCCGCTGCCCGGTATTCGACCCGGTTCGCATTGCCAGCGCCGACCGTGCAACGGCTCATGACCGAACGGTTGTCGAGCCCCCAGTGGACGTGGGTTGGGGCGAACGTGTACGGGCGCACGCGCTTGTAGCCATTGGGTAACGGGCTGCCGAGCAGCGACAGTGCCCCGGCATTGTCGATCTGGCCGCCCAGCCACTGGGACATCAGTTCGTTCGGCGCATCGGTGGAGCTGGCGAACGCGTTGTGGCTCACAGCCTCGTGCGGGTGTTCGCCGCCGGCAGGAGCGCGATCGCCCACCGACACGAGGCTCGTGTGCACATGCATGCCGCTGCCCGACGGCTCGGTCCACGGCTTGGGCATGAACGTGGCCTTGAGACCGGTCTCCTCGGCGATCTCCTTCACGATGCTCTTGTAGAGCGCCGTGTTGTCGGCGGTGGTCATGGCATCGGAGTACTGCACGTTGATCTCGATCTGGCCCGGCCCGTACTCGGGATTCGACGACTCAACAGGGATGCCGGCGTCGATCATCGCGAGGCGCATCGCCAGCAGCACCGATTCGAGGTCTGCTCGATCGGTGAGCGACGAATACTGGATATGGCTCTGGGTGTGCGACCAGTCGGCCTCGCACAGGTAGAACTCCATCTCGGTCGCCACGAGCGGGCTGAAGCCGAGGGCCCGACAGCGTGCGATCTGGTAGGTCAGCACTGTGCGGGGTGCGATGGGATGGAGACGGTGCGGCGGTTCGAGACTGTCGGCAAACACCAATGCGTAGCCGGGGCGGTGGCCGAAGATGCGCAGCGTGCCCAGATCGGGGACCAGGTGGGTGTCGAGAAAGCCGAGGCCCATGTTGATGTAGGGACTGTCGACGAGATCGTTGTGCAGGTCGAAGATGTAGATGGCGTCGGCAAGGTGACATCCGCCCTCTGCGACCGAGCGCAGGAAGTGATCGACCGGGAAGCGCTTGCCTCGCAGGTGCCCGTAGGTATCGACGATGGCGACCTCCACGGTGTGCACGTCGGCTCCACTCAAAATGCCCTTGATATCGGCGACGGTTGTCACAGGTTTGCCTCCTCGGTCCACCAAAACATCTGCACACACTTACCATTCGTCCATGACACGCGGAGCCGATTTGACCGCACAGATCGATATCGCCGATGCCCGGCGCTACGCGAACGGCGTTCCCTGGGAAGACTTCCGCACCCTGCGACAGCAGCCGGGGCTGCACTGGAACCGCTATGAAGACCACGGCTTCTGGGCGGTCACGCGGCATGCCGACGTATGCGAGGTGTCTCGCCACCCTGAGCGCTTCTCGTCCGCGATCGGGCACGTGAACCTGTGGGACCTCGAGGCCGACGCCCTCGAAGCACGCCGATCGATACTCGAGCACGACCCGCCGGCGCATACCCGGCTTCGCCGCGTGGTCAGCAAAGCGTTCACACCGCGCCAGATGCGCCGCTATGAAGAACGCACGCGTCAGATCGCCGACGAGCTGCTCGACGCTGTCGTCCGGCAGGGAGGCGGTGACTGGGTGGAACTGGTCGCGGCGCCGCTGCCGATCCGGGTGATCATCGCCATCCTGGGAGTGCCGCCCTCCGACGCCGACTACATGGTCGAGCTGTCGAACCACCTGGTGGAGGGCACCACCGAGACCCAGACATTGCCGCCTGATGCCTACGGCAACACCACACCATTGCGCCTGCTGCCTTTCGGGAGCCCCGCTGCGTGGGGCCTCTACGAATATGGCGCCAAGCTCGGCGACGAGCGCTTGGCTCACCCCACTGACGATGTGGTCAGCCATCTCGTGCACGCTGAGGTCGGCGGCGACCGTTTGACGGCGACCGAGTTCCGGAACTTCTTCCAGGTGCTGGTGTTCGGCGGCAATGAGACGACGCGCACTGCAATCACCCATGGGACGACCGCCTTCGCCGAGCACCCCGAGCAGTGGGATCGGCTGGTGGCCGACCGCGGGCTTCTTCCCAACGCCGTAGAGGAGATCATCCGCTGGGCGTCGCCGATCCTGCACATGCGGCGCACCGCGGCGGTGGACACTGAGCTGTCTGGGACCCAGATCGCAGCGGGCGACAAGGTCGTCATGTGGTACCCGTCGGCCAATCGGGACGAGGCGCTGTTCGACCAGGCCGACGAATTCGACATCGGCAGAGCTGACAATGCCCAGATCGCATTCGGGGGCGGCGGTCCGCACTTCTGCCTGGGGGCCTATCTGGCCCGCATGGAGCTGACCGTGCTGCTCGAAACGATGCTGGACCGCGGCATCCGGCTGTCGAGCGCCTCGAATCTCGTTCGAATCCCCTCGAATTTTGTCCACGGCGTCGCTTCGGTGGAGGTTTCGGTCGACGTGCCCGTCGGCGGTCCACCAGCGTCTGTGCGAGCCTAAGAACGTGAGCACCTGGGCCGAGCCGTATCTGGAGGACCTCGGTCCTGACGACGCCAACATCTCCGACCACGACGTCTGGGCTCAGGGCGTCCCCCACGCCGCCTTCGCCCGTATGCGACGCGAGGAACCCGTCGCCTGGGTGGACGAGATTGACGGGCGGGGCTACTGGGCCGTCACCAAGTATGACGATGCGTTCCGCATCAGCCGCGACACCGAGACATTCACCTCCGCGCAGGGCATCCGGCTCGAGGACATGGCGCCCGACGAGCTCGAAGCGCGCACAACGATGATGGAGATGGATCCACCCGAGCACACGCGGTACCGCCGCTTGGTGAGCCGCGGGTTCACGCCTCGGGTGGTCAACACCTACGAGGCAGCCATCCGGGGTCTTGCCTGCGAGGTGCTGGACCGGGCACTGACCACCGATCGCTTCGACTTCGTCACCGAAGTGGCGACGGAGCTGCCGATGCGCATGCTGGGCCGGATGCTGGGGACCAGCGACGATGACGGTCACCAACTCGTCGAGTGGGGTGATGCACTGCTCGGCAATACCGATCCCGACTTCACCGACTTTCCCGTCGGGCTCGTCGACACCGACGAGTTCCGCTTCATGCCGTTTCGCAGCCCGGCAACGGTGGAGATCTTCGAATACGCGGCACAGCAGGCCGCTCAGCGGCGCGTGTGCCCGACTTCCGACGTGATCAGCCAGCTGCTGGCCCCCACCACCGATGGCACGCCGCTGACCGATCTCGAGTTCAAGAACTTCTTCACACTGCTCATCGCGGCCGGCAACGACACCACTCGCTACACGATGACTCACGGGCTGTGGGTGCTGATGGCTCATCCGCACCTGTTTGACCTGTGGCGCACTGCGGTGCTGGACGGCGATGAAACGCTGACCGCGGCAGCGGTGGAGGAAGTGCTGCGTGCCAGTTCGGTCACGACGCACTTCCGGCGCACGGCGACATGTGACACCGAGATCAACGGCACCAAGGTCCGGGCTGGTGACAAGGTGGTCCTGTACTACATCAGCGCGGATCACGACGCGGACCGGTTCCCTCACCCATTCCGGTTCGATCTGGCGCGCACCGATAACGAGCACATGGCCTTCGGTCGCAACGGACCCCATTTGTGCCTCGGCGCCTGGCTGGCCCGCATGGAGATCAAGGTCGTGTTCGAGGAGCTGCTGCGGCGGGTCGTGCGGATCGAGCAGGACGGGCCAGTGGAGCGGCTGCGCTCCAACTTCATCTCCGGCATCAAGCACCTGCCGGTGCGCGTCGTCGACCTAGCAGCATGATGCTCGCCGGATGAGGAAGCGCACGTGAGAGCCCTGGTCGTCACCCACGAGAAGACATCGCGGCCCGGATTCGTCGGTGATCGCCTGGCCGAACGGGGCGTCGATCTGGCTGTCCACGTGATGGTGCCCGACAACACGCGGCCGGCCGACTTCTGTCCGTTGCCGGCCGAAGACTTCGAAGTGCTCGTCGTGACGGGTTCGTATTGGTCGGTCTACGAGGACGCCATCGAACCGTGGATCGGCGCGGAGCTGGATCTCATACGCCGTTCTCATGAGCGCGGCACGCCGGTGCTGGGCATCTGCTTCGGCGGTCAGGCGCTGGCAGCGGCGCTCGGCGGATCGGTGGACCGCTCCCCCGAGACGGAGATCGGCTGGTACCGGATCTCGCCGCCCGACGGCGTCGACCTGCCGATCTCGACCGGTCCGTGGATGGAGTGGCACCACGATCGCTTTCACCTACCCGACGGGGCCGAGTTGCTCGCCAGCACCGACATCTGCCCGCAGCTCTTTCGAATGGGCCGCAGCGTGGGCACCCAGTTCCATCCCGAGATCAACGTGGAGCTCGCCAGCGAGTGGCTCTGGGCGGCCAGCGACGACTACCTCGAATCGGTCGGCGTAGTTCGCGAGAAGATCCTGGCCGCCGTGAAGCGCAACGAGGCCGCGAACCGCCGCAATTGCTTCGACCTCGTCGACTGGTTCCTCGACGACGTGGCCCAGTCCTAGCCGAAGGGCTCGGCGCTCTAGCCGGCGAGGCGTTCGCTGAGATACTCGGCGACTCGGGAAATGCCCTCGTCGGCCTCGGGGAAGAGGCCGGCCATCGAGTGCCAGACGTGGATCATCTCGGGCCATACCTCGAGGGTCACGTCGACGCCGGCGGTGCGGGCCTTGTGAGCGAGTCGCTCGCTGTCGGACAGCAGGACCTCGTCGTCGCCGCAGTGGATCAGCAACGGAGGCAGTTCTGACAGGTCGCCCTGCAGCGGCGACGCGTAGGGATCGGCGGGATCGCCGTCGGCGCCGAGGAAGACACCGGCGATGCGAGTGAGATCGTCAGCGCTCACCATGGGGTCGCGGTCAGACCGAGTGACGGCGCTCTCCCCCGTGCCGGACATGTCGACCCACGGCGAGATCGGCACGGCTGCGGCCGGCAGCGGTAGCCCAAGGTCGCGCACCTTCATGAGCGTCGACATCGTCAGCCCACCGCCTGCGGAATCGCCGGCAATGGCGATCTTGTCGGCAGCGTGGCCGCGGTCGAGCAGCCAGCGATACACCGCAACCGAGTCCTCCACCGGCGCAGGGTGGGGATGCTCGGGCGCAAGGCGGTAATCGACCGAGAGCACCGGACAGCCCAGCTTCAGGGCCAGGTTGCCAGTCAGATTCCGGTGCGAGCCGATCGACCCGGCGACGTAGCCGCCTCCGTGCACGTATTGCACGATGGCGTCGCCGGTGGTTTGGTCGGGTGTCTGCAGCTCACAGGACACACCGTTGGCGTCGACCATTTCGCCGCTCACGCTGGCCGGAAGCGGCCGGGCCGTCAGCTCGATGCCCTTGCGCATCGCATCGATGTCCGCAGGCATGGCCTGCGACGCAATGATCTCGCGGATTCTGTAGAACGCTTCGCTCGCCATCGAGCCCTCCCTGCTTCGGCCCGCATCGGATTGATCCCGATCGGCCGATACAACGTAGCCATGTTGGCGCGACGGGGCCCAGCTCAGCCTCGTAGTGTCCGCGGTGAGCGACGCGGCTCTCGGAAGGGGATCCCATGCTGCTGGAGAACAAGATCGCCATCGTGACCGGCGGAGCATCAGGCATCGGCGAGGCCAGCGCGAAGCGCTTCGCTGCTGAAGGTGCGTCGGTGCTCGTGGTGGATATCCGCCGAGAGCGAGCCGAGACGGTCGCAGAGGCCATCATGGAAGACGGCGGGGAGGCGCATGGCTTCGGTGCCAACGTGGCGGAGCCTGACGACGTCAAGGCGATGGTGGCTGCGGCCGTCGACCGCTGGGGCGGCCTCGACGTGCTCTACAGCAATGCAGGCACGATCCGCCCAGGCACCGCAGTCGAGCTGGAGCCTCGTGACTGGGACCTCGTCATGAACGTGAACGTGCGGTCGGTGTACCTGGGCGCCAAGTACGCCGTGCCCGCCATGGAGGCCCGTGGTGGCGGCTCGATCATCAATACGGCTTCAATCAGCGGCCTGCACGGCGACGGCGGATCAGTGGTGTATGCGGCGTCCAAGGCAGCGGTCATCAATCTGACGCGAGCGCTGTCCACCGATCACGCCCCCGACGGCGTTCGCGTCAATGCCATCTGCCCAGGGACCATCGAGACTCCCCCGGTGCAGCGGATGATGCAGGACCCCGCCGCGCTCGAGCGAAATCTGGCAGCGCACGCACTGCGCCGCCTCGGCCATCCCGACGAGATCGCCAGCGTCGCGACTTGGCTGGCCAGCGACGAGTCGTCATTCGTCTCCGGCGAAGCCATCGTGGTAGACGGTGGCCTGCGAGCTCAGTCGCCCCTCGGCCGCCTCGCCGATCCCCGCCCCACCCACCTCCGCTGAGCAACAACACTCAAAGGACAACACGACGCATGACAGCGCTGCCTGAAGCCGAAGCGGCCGATGCGGGCCGCCGATGTCGTGCGTGACCACCCGCCCGCAGGCATGACCCAGGACGAGATCGACCGGGCGATCGACACGATTAGGGCGCCCTACCCTGAGCGCACTATCCGAACCTTCCAGAGCGCGCTCGCTAGCTCACCCGAGCCTGCCGAGCAGGCCGAGCAGTCCGAGCAGATAAACCGGGTCATCCGAGACCTCGGGTTGCATCCCTACGTGCCTCCCGAACCGCTCCCCGAAGTCACTCCCGACGACGTCTACTGCGTCACCTGGCTCGCCCTCGTCTAGCCGGTGCGCTGCCGCTAAGGGCTGGCGAAAGACGCACGATGCGAGTCTCGCGTCGGCGTCATGCCCGAATCGCCGCAACGATGTGGTGATCGTCTAGCGCCTCGGCGCCTGCGTCCGTCGCTTCTGCAAGCGCATGGTGAGTCAGCTGAAGAACCTGTCGAAGGGACTTCCCACTGTCGTACTGATCAAAGAGCACGCGGATGGCTGAGTCCGTCACGATTTCTGTCAGCTCAGGCGGCGCCCCGAGCGAGCCTTCGTTCTCGACGTGAACGCGGGCCCGCTCCAACAGAATGCGACCAAGCTGCGCGGCGGCAGGCAACAGCGGCAACTCGATCTTGGTGTCCAAGAACGCCAGCAACTCTGATCCCCCTCTGCCCGAGTTCAGATACTGCGAGTGCATGGCGACAACGATCGCGGCTGGCAAATCGGTCATCCAACGGATCGCTTCGGTGAAGAAGCCCTTGACGATCCCCTCCTCCTCCGGGGCAGACCAGCGATCCGAGTCATCGAAGACGAATACCGGCATGAGTGCGTCTTCATGCAATGGCAGGAGACCTTGGTAGATCACCTCAATCTTCTCGGGCAACTCGATCTGTTGAGTCGTGGTGATCTGTCGGCCGATCTCTTCGGCCACCTCGGCGCTAAGCGTTCCAGCCGGCGCTCGTACAGCCACCTTGCGTAGGCGTCCGCCAGACTGCGTCACCTCGCGGCGGCTTCCGCTGGCGTGCAGGGCATCGCTGTTGTCGTTTACGACGAACTGGATGTCGCGCGCGATTTGGGAAATCACTGCATCAGCGACGCGTTCCGGGCTTGCCGCGTCCTGCATCAGGGAATGGACCGGAACAAGAATGGGATAGACGCCTTCGGCCATCGGACCGAGAACGAAGGAAATCACGCTCGACTTGCCGCATCCGCTATCGGCGATGAGAGCAATTCGCTCGCCGCCAAGCGCTCCTTCGCGCAATCGAGTTTCGACCCGCACACCATCACTCATGGATTCGAACTGAACGTTGTAGACACCGAGGTCGCCGAACATCGGCGTGGCGTCGAACGCATACCGCTCACGTAACAGTCGAAGCACGGCGTGCGTCACGACAGTGCGTCCCAGCTCTGCCAGCGGCCCCACCGGTCGCAATGAGCGCGGCACCGAGCCTGTGTTGCGTGCGGCTGCATCCGGCTATATCAGTCGCGACGCAGTTGCTGCCTCAAGCGGTTTTCTCACGCTATAGCCGCCCTTGGTCGCCGCGTACAGCTTGCGACGGCCCGCACGCTGGGCAGTTACGAGACCTTCGGCCTCGAGTTGTGCCAGCACCTGCACCACTCGGCTACGGCTAACCCCCACCTCTTCCAGCAGTTGCTCGTTTCCTGCATGCGTCGGGCCATGGTGCACGAAGGCGTCCAGCACACGAGCGGCGGTTGCCGACAAGCGTGCGCGCGCTGCGCTTTGTGCGGCCAAACGATGCGTAGCGGACTCCAAGTCCTCAGAGAGGTAGAGCTCGCGGATGACTGAGAGCGCGCGGCGAGGCGTCGACGGGGCAATGGATTCGATCGCAGGTTCCGCACGCGATCGCAGGAGCAAGCCTTCGGCGCCGGTGCCGCTCGCCGCCCGTCGCTCCACGAGTTCCTGGAGCCCATCCAGATCGAACGGTTCCAGTTCGATGACGGCATCGAAGAATGTGTCAGCCGGTGGCTCAAGCCGTGACGAGGATCCAGAAACGACCCACTGGATCGGAAGCTCCCACAAGTCATCGCGCAGTTTGCCGAAGACCTCGTGGCAGCCGTCCTTGTCCAGATCGTCCACGAGCAGCAAGTGCCCAGCGGGGGCCGGGTGTGATGTGAGTGCTGACCGCACATGTCGCAAGGGATCCACTACGACCTTGTATTGAGTCGACGCGAATGACCCCAACGCCTCGGCGAGAGGGTTCCCTCGTTCGCGCGGCAGCGCGTTTGAGCCGGTAATCGCGCATTCGAACTGCTCGAGACGTTCATCAAGCGTTTGTACCCCTTGAAGACGGACGTACTTGGCCCCGGAAACCTGTCGTTCGATCTGACGCAAGAACGATGTACGTCCGCTGCCAGGCGGCCCATGCACGTACGCATTCAAACCCAAGTCGAGCGCTCGGCAGACCCGTTGGAGCTCTGCATTACGATTGGCGAATAGCTGGCGATCGGCGTCTGAGGCGGAGAGCGGCCGCTGTCCCAGCAAGAGCATTTACATATCTTACAGTTAGATGTGTAAAAGAGCAAGTGACTCCAACTCGCTTATTGCCCAGGATTGCCCAAGTCGTCTGCTTCTGGCGCTACACGCTGCCTCTTCTCGCTTGGCGCCTCGTGCACGCCAACGAGTCCGTCAGTCCCGCTCTCGGCGGCGAGTGGGACAGAGCCCGATTTGACGTCCGACCTCGACACTGGAAACCTCAGGTGGGCTACTTCACACGTGTCCGCCCAATGCCGTTTCGAGACACGCTCGCGACGGGACAGCGAGGTCGTCAATGAGCTACACCGAAGTAGACGTGTCAGCAGCTCGGGTTGCGATGAACAAGTACCGCGGAGAGCTTGATGGCGAGATCGCGGCTGCATTGGCGGTGGTGGGCCTCAGCGCCGAGCGGGCACACAAAGAAGCCGAGATGCGTGACGACATGATCCGGGTGGCCCGCCGATCCGGCGCCTCGCTGCGCCAGCTTGCGGAAGTATCCGGACTCGGGCGCGAGACCGTGGCCGCCATCGTCGACGCCGGCCAGTCGTAGCCCCGAATCAGGGAACCAAGCGCGGCACCGGGCCGATTCACCTTGCTGGTCGGCGATTAGCGCTGAGTTGGCGCTGGTCTGGTTCAGGAGGCGGCGTCGTTGTCGGTGATGAGAAAGATCATCGAGGCTTCGCAGGCCACCTGGCCATCGACACTCGCCGTGCCCGATGCCCGCCCTGCCCGTGGCGACAGCCGGTGGATCGTGGCTTCGAGGCGCAGCGTGTCGCCCGGGGCGACTTGGCGTCGGAAGCGAGCCTTGTCGATTCCGCCGAAGAGCGCCAGCTTGCTTTCCAGCGACGACGCCGAAGCCGCGGCGAGACCGGCTGTTTGCGCAATCGCTTCAACCATGAGGACTCCGGGCAGCGTCGGTCGGCCCGGGAAGTGACCAGCAAAGAAGTTCTCGTCGCCGCTGAGGTGCCACAGCGCGACGCAATGCTCGCCCGGCTCAAGCTCCACGATCTCATCGACGAACAGGAACGGCGCCCGGTGCGGCAGCAGCTCGTCGGGTCGAGGCAAATCAGTGTTGCTCGGCGCTTCAGATGCTGGGTCGCTCACGGGGGCGAAGCTACCGCCCGGCAGCATCGAGGGGCCGGACGCAAGTTGAGCTCATCGGGCAGCCGCAAATGGCGCCCGCGCCGGCGCTCACTCGTCTCCGAATGTGCTCCGCTGGTAGGCGACTACGGCGGCGATTTCTGCGTCGGTGAGGATCCCGCCGAATGGGGGCATCGATCCTCGGCCCGTCCACACGACCGCCAGATGGCTCCGAACGCTGAGACGCTCGTCGATTCCGCCGAGCGCTGCGCCGACGCCGCCACTGCCATCGCTGCCGTGGCACACCGAGCAGCTGTCACCGAAGACCTCGCTCCCGAGTTCCACATCAGCACTGGCGAACGCCAGCTCCAGTCGGTCGAGATCGGCCTCAGTCGCGTCTGCAGCACCGCAGGCAGCGAGCCCGGCGGCGAGGACGAGCACGATGCCCGTTGCGCCGAAGAACTGCGCCACCGAGCCCACGAGCCGTGGGTTGGCGCTGTTCCCGGGTGGCTCGCAGCGACGAGAGTCTCGGGGGATTTGTGAGGACAGCGCAAGATCTGTCGGAGTGGAGCGACGCGGAAAGTTCATCGGGTCACCCGGTGGGTGCCGACGCCGGTGTAGCGGCTCGGTGGCTCGTTCCAACGGCGCGACATCCAGTCGGCATCGCGGTAGTGAGCGTGGAAATGGTCGGGTATCTGGCGCATCACCTGGTCCACCCTTCCGCCGTTGGGTCCAAAACGCTGCTCGCCTGCATCGATCAATCGGGCCAGCATCGCATCCAACTCCGGTGCGGGCGGTTCGGTTCCGTGCTGCTTCCAGACCACCATCGGCGTTGCGCACACCTCGCAGTCGGCCACCCAGCAGAGGTCATCCTCGAAGTACCAGTGCGTGAAGCGTGCCGCCTCGCACAGTTCGCAGTCGGGATCGAACTCGGGCGAATCCGTCTGCGAGTCACCGCAGCGTGCCGGTGAAGCAGCGTCAGGTTCGACCGCCCTCACCGCTCAGCCGCGATCGAGCGCCGTCCGGTAGGAGGCCACGAGCTCGCCCACCGCCTCGGGGCCGTCGGACATCAGCGTCCGGACGACGGTGGAACCGATGATGGCGCCATCGGACACCTCGCAGGCCTCAACGGCTTGAGACGGCGAGCCGATGCCGACGCCGGTGAGCACCGGCCGATCGGTGACGGCCAGGCAACGTGCGGCAATCTCGGTGGCCGTGCGGGCGAGCGATGCACGCTCGCCGGTCACGCCGAGCAGGCCGACTGCATAGACGAACCCGCGAGACGCGCCGCACAATTCGCCAAGCCGGTGCTCTGGCGTGGTGGGTGCTGCCAGCAGGATCGCCTCGATGCCGGCCTCGGCGGCATCGTCGAGCCACGACCCGGCCTCGATGTACGGCAGGTCGGGCAGGATCGCACCCGACACCCCCGCTTCGACCAGCGCGGCGGCGAACCGCTCGTGGCCCTGGTGGTGGCAGATGTTGTAGTACGTCATCACTGCGTGAGGTATGCCGGTGTCGAGTTCCCGCGCCTCTTCCAGCACCGATGCCGGCGTTGCGCCTTCGTCCAGCGCTGCGGTGGAGGCTTGCTGGATGACTGGTCCGTCGATCACCGGGTCTGAGAAGGGAATACCGATCTCGATGGCGTCGGCGCCGGCGGCCGCGGCCGCTTCGACGGCACGCTGCCAGCCCTTGTAGCCGCCCGTGACGTAGGGAATGAGCAGCTTCGCTCCGCTGTCGCGCCGAGCCCGCAACCATGTCTCGAGCGCGCCGAAGGATGGGGCCTGCAAGCTGCCGGCTGCCCCGGTCACGAGACGGTTCCCTGCATGCCGAGCACGTCCATCATCTGGTCGACGTCCTTGTCGCCACGGCCCGAGAGGTTCATGAGCACGGTCTGACCCTGCATCTGCGGCGCTGCACGCACGATCCACGCCAGGGCGTGCGCGCACTCCAGCGCCGGGATGATGCCCTCAGCCCGGCTCATCAGCGTGAACGCTTCGACCACCTCGTCGTCGGTCACGCTCGGATACTCGGCCCGGCCGATGGCCGCGAGGTACGCGTGCTCAGGTCCGACTCCGGGATAGTCCAGGCCTGCCGAGATGGACTCTGCCTCCATCACCTGGCCCACCTCGTCCTGCATGAGGTAGCTGGTCATGCCGTGCACCACGCCAGGCACACCGCGCCCGACAGCGGCACCGGCGGCGGGCTCGACGCCGACGAGCCGGGCGTCGCCGTCCGCGAAGCCCGAGAAGATCCCAGCGGCGTTGCTGCCCCCGCCGACGCACGCGACCACCACGTCAGGGTCGCCGCCGGTCAGGTCTTTGCACTGCGCAGCAGCCTCGTCGCCGAGGATGTGATGGAAGGTGCGCACCATCCACGGGTAGGGGTGGGGCCCCATCACCGAGCCCAGGCAGTAATGCGTGTGCTCGACGGTGGCCACCCAATCGCGCAACGCCTCGTTCACGGCGTCCTTGAGGGTGCGGCTGCCAGATTGAACCGACTCCACCTCGGATCCGAGCAACTGCATGCGGAACACGTTCAGAGCCTGACGGTCGACGTCGACGGCCCCCATGTACACCTTGCACTCCATCCCCAGCAATGCCGCTGCGGTGGCAGTGGCAACCCCGTGCTGGCCGGCACCTGTCTCGGCTACCAGCCGCGTCTTGCCCATACGCTGAGCGAGCAACGCCTGCCCGATGACGTTGTTGATCTTGTGCGAGCCGGTGTGGTTGAGGTCTTCCCGCTTCGCCAGCAGACGCACACCAAGCTGGCGCGACAAATTGCGACACTCAGTCAACGGCGAGGGTCGTCCGCCATAGTCGCGCAGCGTGGTCTCGAATTCGGCCACGAACACCGGATCAACCCAGGCCTCGCGAAACGCCGCCTCTAGCTCCTCGCAGGCAGCGACCAAGGTCTCGGGCACAAAACGGCCGCCGAAATCGCCGAAACGGCCATCGGTCGTGGGCTCGCCCATGACCGACCTCGGATTCGTCGTGGGCTCGCCCATGACCGACCTCGAACCCGGCGTCGGCTCGTCAGTTGCTGCAGCCATTCCGTCCCTCGCTCAGTCGTCGCGCCAGTCGTAGGGCGCCTCAGGGCCCGGCGCCTCTGGCTCTTCGGCATCTTCGTAGAGCGCCCCAGCGTCCTTCGCTTTCGCAATGAACTCACGCATAGCGAGCACGTCCTTGCGGCCGGATTCGGACTCGACCCCTGATGCCACGTCCACGCCCCAGGGCCGCACAATCTCGATGGCCTGCGCCACATTGGAGGCGCGCAGCCCGCCCGCGAGCAGCAGCCTCATGCCGCGATCTCGGCCTTCCAGCTGTCGCCAGTCGAAAACGCGCCCGCTGCCAGGCTCGGAGCTGTCCAGCATCAGCACCGAAGCGCCGTAGTCACGCACTCGCTCGACATTGGGATCGCCTGCGACGAAAGCCTTGATGAGCCCAGGCACCCGCTCGGCGACCCAGCGGCTGTCGGCCGCCGTCTCGTTGCCGTGCAATTGCGCCAGCCGCAGGCCGGCTCCGTCCATGATCTGCACGACGCGCTCGGGCAGCTCGTTACGAAAGACACCAACCGTGACGATGCCGCCTGGCAGCCGGCGAATGATGTCGCGCGCCAGCCGCGGCGAGATCTGCCGTGGCGATCCGGGAACGAAGTTAAAGCCGATCGCGTCGGCACCCATGCCGACAGCGACGAGCGCATCCTCTTCGTTGGTGACACCACAGATCTTTACGAACATGTCACTGCTGGCACTTCAGGGGACCTCTCGCCGATACGGGCTCTCGGTCAACGGGTACCCCGACGTCGGGCCAAGGTCAGAAGTCGACGCCCTTGGCGACGACTGGGTCCAACATGAAAAGCTCAGGCCGGCCGGCCATGTAGTCGCGAATCGCCCGTCCGAAGACCTTCATTCCCTCGGAGCCGCCGTGGGATTCGAGCGAAGCCTGATCGCTGTACAGCTCGTAGAACCACACGACATCGTCGTCATTCTGGTCTTTGTGCGCGGCATAAACCTCGGTGCCGGGCTCTCCCGCGACATTGCTCATGCCGATGTCTGCGATCACAGCGAGCAGCTCGTCGCGCTTGCCCGGCTGTGCGGTCAGCTTGGCCAGCAGTGCGGTCTTGGACATATCAGTGCTCCCTGCAATCGGGTTGCTTCAGCGACAGCCTGCGAGCGTACCGGTGAGGGCTTCGCAGCGGGGCCGATGACGAGTCCTCGCAAGGCGGCTCCGGCCGCACGAGCCCTTCAGAACAAGTCGGCGAGTTCGACAGGTTGGGCTGCCGAGGTGAACGCCCCCTCAGCCGCATCTCGGCGTGCCAGGGCGAAGCCCACTACTGCATCGTCGAGCGCGGCTGCGCTCAGCACCGTGGCGACTGAAGTGTCGGCGCCATCGTGCAGTTCGTCGCCGGGCGCCAGCGGCACACCCGCCCGGAGCCGGCAGATGCTGCGACGTCCGCCCGTTCGTGAGTCGATCCGCTCCACCAGTTCTTGGCCGCGATAGCAGCCCTTGGTGAACGACGCCGCCCGCTCGACAAGTCCGGTCTCGTTCGGAATGTCACCCGGTTGAATCTCCGAGCCCAGCGCAGGCAGGCCGTAGGCCATCCGCAGCGCCTCGAACTCCTCCGTCGAAATCTGCCGGGCACCGCCGGTTTGGGAAACGACGCCGCCGGGACTCACCAGCTTGTCGTAGCCACTGGTGTGGGGCCACAGCGTCGGGCGCACCACGTGCTCGGGCGCATCGGCGGGACCGGTTGCCGCTGCCCGGGTCGTCGATTCCGAGGCCGCTTGAGGGCCGCGCACTGCATGCATCGTCCACTGCTGGGGGGAGAACTCGACCTTCGTGCGCAGCTTGAAGCGGGCCAGCGATGTGGTCATTTCTTCGCCGAAGCCAGGTTCGGTGTCGGCGACGAACGTATCTGGGCCGGTGCGGCTGATGACAAAGAACGCTTCGATGCGACCGCGCGGCTCCAGCAGGAAGGACAGGGTGCTCTCACCCGGATCCAGCGCCGCAACATCGGCGGAGATCTGGCCCTGGAGGTACAGCTCGGCCTCGGGGCCGCTGACGATGATGACGTCGCGCGGGACAGTCGCGACGACCAGCCGGTCCAGACCTGTTCTCGAGCTCATCGGGTTCTCCACCCGGGCACCAGCCGTTCGACTGCGTTGCGAACCAGCGCCAGCCCAACCCCATCGTCAAGCGACATGATCGACTCCGGGTGAAACTGCACGGCTGCGACCGGCAGCTCGCGGTGCTCGACTGCCATGACGATGTCGTCGTCGAGGCTGACTGCGGTCACTTCCAATTCCTCGGGCACCTCGCTGCGGCGGGCGAACAGCGAGTGATAGCGGCCCGCCCGAAATTCCTTCGGCAGCCCGTCGAGCAGCTGCCCGCCGAGCGCGCGAATGGCAGAAGGCTTGCCGTGCATCGGCGTAGTCAGCTGGCCCAATGAGCCGCCGAAGTACTCCACGATGCCCTGCAGGCCCAAGCAGACGCCGAAGAGCGGCAATCCGGCATCGATCGTTGCGCGAACCACCGGACCGATGCCGAAGTCGTCGGGGCGGCCAGGGCCGGGCGACAGCACCACGAGTTCGAATTCGTCGGTGTCGATTTCATCAATCGGGAACCCGGCTCGGCGCGTCACCACCGTGGCGCCGGTCTGGCGCAGGTAGTTCGCCAGCGTGTGGACGAACGAGTCCAAGTGATCGACCAGCAGGATGCGCCTTCGGCTGGGCCCCGAAACGACCGCGCCCGAGTCGGGCGCAGACCGAGGTCGCCGGATCGCATCCAGAAAGGCCGACGCTTTCAACTCGGTCTCAGATTCCTCTTCCTCGGGGACCGAATCCCACAGCAGCGTGGCACCTACCCGAACCTCCGCGTGACCGTCAGCCACCCGAATGGTGCGCAGCGTGAGACCGGTGTTGAGGCTGCCGTCGAAGCCCACCTTCCCGACGGCGCCTCCGTACCACGCCCGAGCCGTGCGCTCATGCTGCTCGAGGAACATCATTGCTGCGGTCTTCGGAGCGCCTGTCACTGTCACCGCCCACGTGTGGGAGAGAAAAGCATCCAGCGCGTCGAACCCCGGACGCAGTCGGCCTTCGACGTGATCGACGGTGTGAATGAGACGCGAGTACATCTCGATCTGGCGGCGGCCAATGACCTTCACCGAGCCCGGCACGCAGATGCGGCTCTTGTCGTTGCGGTCCACATCGGTGCACATGGTCAGCTCCGACTCGTCTTTCGACGAGTTGAGCAGAGCCAGGATCTGTGATGCGTCGTCGATGGGGTCTTGACCCCGAGCGATGGTGCCCGATATCGGGCAGGTCTCGACCCGTTCGCCCTCGACGCGGACATACATCTCCGGAGACGCGCCGACCAGCCATTCGCCTGACGTTCCCACCTGTCCCAGATTGATGAGGAACCCGTAGGGCGCAGGGTTCTGCTCCTTGAGCCGGCGGAAGAGCTCGGAGGGAGGCTCGATGCTGGGCTCGCAGAACATCTGGCTGGTGACGACTTCGAAAAGGTCGCCACGGGCGAAATAGTCGCGGGCCGCTCGGACGCCAGCCGCATATCCGCCCGGTTCGTGATCTCCGCGGGCCTCCATCTCGAGGTCCGGTTCGTAGGGGACGCGAGTGCCGCCGCCCGCCAATCCGGCAGTGCTGCGGCCGTCAACGGTGAAGTCATACCGCAAGCGCTGCGCGACGCCGCCCTCGTGATCAACGATCAGCAAGTCGTCGGGGAGGTAGAGCACGAGGTCGCGCTGGTTCGATGGACGCGGCAATGTCAGCGAGATCGGCTCGAACTGGAAAGCGAGGTCGTAACCGAACGCCCCGTACAGCCCGAGGTGGGGATCATCGCAGGAAAACAGGTCGACCAGCGCGCGCACCACCGTGAACGTTGACGGCTGGCGGCTGCGCTCTTCTTCTTCGAAGCGCCTGTCGGGGCGCTCGATGCGGCAGGCCACGCCCCCGAAGCCGTCGCCGTCACCCAGCTCGAGATCGACGATGCCCGCGGCGCTGCCAAGGCCCGCCAACATCTCGTGGACAGGTCCGAGCAGCACGGTGCCCCGCTCGTTCAGCGCGCTCACCGATACGTCCTGCGCCCGGCTGGTGATAGCCAGCGGCGGGTCAGTGAAACCGATGTCCCAGCGGGTGTAACGACCCGGGTACTCATAGCTCGACGACAGCAGCACGCCCCGGGCCTCGTCGAGCCGGTCGACGAGGTGCTCGATCTCGGCGTCGCCGTCGACGGTGGCGGCCTCCAGCGCGACCGTGATGTCGCCGCCGGTGCGAAGCTGCGTCTGAGCGGTGGTCATCGGCGCTGCACTACGAGAACAAAGTCACCGGTGCGTCACAAGCCGGTACATCACAAGTACAGGCCGGTACTGCCGGGCTCGATGCGAGGCGCAGCGATGGCGTGCACGTCGCGCTCGCGCAGGATCAGGAAATCGTCGCCGTGCACCTCGACTTCGTGACGATCCTCAGGATTGAACAGCACCTGATCGCCTTCTTGGGCAGTTCGCACGTTCGGTCCCGCGCCGATGACTTCGCCCCACACGAGGCGCTTGTTCTGCTGCGCCGTTGCCGGAATCAGGATCCCGCCGCTCGTGCGCCGTTCGGAGCCGTCGTTGGGAAGTCGCACGAGCAGGCGGTCGTGCAGCATCTTGATCGGCCGGCGCTCGTCTTCATCGCGAGCGGGCGCCGAGGCTGGCTTGGCCTTGCGACCGCCGGGCTTCGAACTCTTCGAGGGACGGGCGGGTTTCCTCGCTGCAGCAGTCCCGTGCTCATTGCGTGTCTCCGGAGCGCTCACCGCCCGCACGGTACCGTTCACCGGCGTGAATGACGCAGAGAATTCGGGCAGGGCAAGCACGCCCGGCCCCCCATTTGCGGTCGAGGCCTTCGCTGTTGCGCCAACCGCCTCAGACGGCGTCGTGCTCGAAGCCGAAGCTGCCTGGCCCGAGGGGGCCACGGCGGCAGTCGTGCTCTCGCACCCGCACCCGCTCTACGGCGGCGACATGTGGAATCCGCTCGTCGATCACCTCTTCAGGGCTCTGCCTGCGACCGGCATCGCAACGCTTCGCTACAACTTCCGGGGCACCGGCAGCTCGGGCGGCAGCCACGACGACGGGAAGGCCGAGCAGCTCGACGCTGCCGCGGCGTTCGGCGCCGCCGTGGGCCTCGCAGAGGAACGGTCGAGCACAACTGCCCTGCCGGTGGTCTCAGCAGGCTGGTCGTTTGGCGGCGATGTTTCCCTGGCGACCACTCACGACGGCCTGTCAGCGTGGATCGGCATTGCCGCTCCCCTGCGGATCGTCGACCCGGCGTCGATGGGCGCGGCGGCTGATCCGCGACCCAAACTGCTTCTGGTGCCCCAGCACGACCAGTTCCGCTCCCCCGCCGAAGCGGCCGAGATCACCGAGCGCTGGACCAACACCCAGCGAGAGGTGATCCCGGGAGGCGATCATTTCTTGATGGGCCACGCCCGAGCCGTCGCCGAGATGATCGGCACCTTTGTCGGCGGCTTGTAGGCACGGCCGACCTCACACAATTCGAGACGTGCGGTCTCCCCAGTACTCGTCTCGCAGGATGCGCTTGTAGAGCTTGCCGGTGGGATGGCGGGGCAGCTCGTCGCGGAAATCGACCGAGCGGGGCACCTTGTAGCTCGCAAGATGTTCACGGCAGTACCCCAGCAGCTCAGTTGCCAGTGCGTCGTCGGACGCCAGGCCGTCGATCGGCTGCACGACAGCCTTGACCTCTTCGCCGAAGTCCTCGTTGGGCACCCCGAACACCGCCGCGTCAGCCACTTTGGGATGCAGCACCAAGCAGTCCTCGATCTCTTGGGGGTAGATGTTCACCCCGCCGGAGATGATCATGAACGCCTTGCGATCAGTCAGGTACAGGTAGCCGTCTTCGTCGACGCGCCCGACATCGCCCAGCGTCGACCACAGCTGATGATCCGAGTGACGGGAATCGGCGGTCTTGTCGGGGTCGTTGTGATATTCGAACGCCGGAACTTCGCGCTCGAAGTAGATGGCACCCGCCTCGCCGACTGGCAGCTCGTTGCCCTCATCGTCGCAGATGTGGATGACACCGATCAGCGGCTTGCCGACCGTTCCAGGGCGCTGGAGCCACTCGTCGGAGCTCACGTAGCAGAAGCCGTTCAGTTCGGTGCCGGCGTAGTACTCGTGCAGGATCGGGCCCCACCACTCGATCATCTGTTGCTTCACCTCGACGGGGCACGGTGCCGCCGCATGCACGGCGACCTGGTGGCTGGACAGATCGTGACGGCTGCGCTCGGATTCGGGCAGCTTGAGCATCCGGCTGAACATCGTCGGCACCCACTGGCTATGGGTGATGCGGTAGCGCTCGATGTACGACAGCGCCTCGGCCGCGTCGAAGCGGTCCATAACCACCGCGGTACCGCCCATCGACTGAGTGCCGGTGGTGAACGACAGCGGCGCGGAGTGGTACAGCGGGGCCGGCGAGAGATACATGCTGCCCTCGCCAATGCCGAAGATGCCGCCCACAAGTCCAACGCCGACAAGATCGGGGTCGGTGATCGACGTTTCGTCCAGGGGCCGCTTGATGCCCTTCGGGCGGCCCGTCGTGCCAGAGCTGTAGAGCATGGCCGACCCGCGCGGCTGCTCGGCGAGCGGCTCTGCGGGGTGGGCTGCGATGGCGTCTTCGAAGGCATCGAACCCCTCTGCCGCCTCGTCCAGCATGAGCCGCACGTCGCAGTCGTCGATGAGCGGCAGCATCTCAGTCGCTGCGTCAACCACGGCGGGCGACGCCACCAGCACGCGCGCACCGCAGTCGTTCACCACATAGGCAGCTTCTTCGGCGGTGAGGTACCGGTTGACCGTCGTGAAGTACAGACCGCTGCGCATCGCAGCCCAATAGGCATCGAAGTAGCCGATGTTGTTGTCGGCGAAGATCGCCACGTGGTCGCCGGGACGAAGGCCCGCAGCCCACATGAGCTGCGAGAACTGGCAGCTGCGAGCCTCGAGCTCGCCGAAGGTGCGGACCTGCCCGTCGCGGGCCATGATCACCGCTGGTCGGTCGGGATCGTTCGCGGAATACGCGCCGGGGTAGCTCATGGCGGGGAAGCTAGCGGCCACCTGCCAGTACGGCTGAAGCCGGGCTCTGCGGTGAGGGCAGGGCCGCTCGTCAAGCCGAGGGCGGTCGCACGGTGACGCCTGCGGCCATCAGCGCTCGCTTGGCGTCGGCAATTGTGTGCTCGCCGAAATGGAAGATCGAGGCCGCGAGCACAGCATCGGCGCCGGCGATGACGGCTCCGTCGACGAGGTGCTGGAGCGTGCCCACACCTCCGCTGGCCACCACAGGAATCCCCACGGCGTCGACGACTGCCCGGGTGAGTTCG
Organism: Candidatus Poriferisodalis sp.; assembly: GCF_965214215.1. GTDB lineage: Bacteria > Actinomycetota > Acidimicrobiia > Acidimicrobiales > Poriferisodalaceae > Poriferisodalis. The sequence continues at coordinate 73,273 of NZ_CBDCBD010000002.1, forward strand.
AGGTCGAAGCCCGCCTTGGTGCCGTCGGCGTCCATCGACGTCAGCAGGATCTCTCCGGCGCCGAGTTCGGCGACTCGACGCACCCACTCGATCGCATCGATGCCAGTGTCTTCCCGGCCCCCCTTGACATAGACGTTCCACGTTCGCGGGCCCTCGGCGGCCGCAGCATCGAAGGCATCGCCGTGGCCACCGTTCGACTTGGCATCCACCGACACGACAGCGCACTGACTGCCGAATTCGTCGGCAATCTCACGCACCAGCTCAGGTCGCACGACGGCTGCTGAGTTCACCGAGACCTTGTCGGCCCCGGCCCGCAGCAGTGCCCGCGCATCGTCGACAGTGCGGATGCCCCCGCCGATCGTGAACGGGATGAAGACCTCTTCGGCGGTGTGACGTGCAAGCTCGATGATCGTGTCGCGGCCATGCGCAGAGGCGGTGATGTCGAGGAAAACGATCTCGTCCGCGCCCTCACGGTCATAGGTGGCCGCCAGCTCCACGGGATCACCAGCGTCGCGCAGCCCCACGAAGCTGACCCCTTTGACGACTCGCCCGTCGTCCACGTCCAGGCACGGGATGACGCGCACCGTTTTCATGCGATTGCCTTCATGCGATTGCCTTCATCGGCGCACCTGTGTCGTCAGTCGGCGGGGAGATTCGGTTCGTCGATCACGGCGCTGCCGCGGGCCACCACCACAGCGGCGCCGGGCGAGATCACGCCGTCATGGAGCGCTTTGCCCACAATGGCCCCGGCGAGTGTGTGCCCGTGAGGCGAGCGCAGGTCTCGCAGGTCGGCGATGTCAGCGAGGCAGCCGACCCCGCCGCTGGCAATCACCGACATCGCCGGGGGCCGCTGCAGCGAGTCCAGCACGTCGCGCAGTCCGGTCAAGTCGCTCCCGCCGCCCATCCCGTCGCGGGCGATCTGCGTCACGATCACTGCTTCTGCACCGCTGCCGGCCAGCCGAGCGAGGGCATCGTCCAGGCGAACCCCACTCTGGTGCTCCCAACCGCGGGTGGCCACCTCGGTTCCCCGCACATCGAGACCGACCGCGACGCAACAGCCGGCTGACGTCAGCTCGCTGACGAGGTCCGGGTTCTCGATCGCAGCAGTGCCCACCACAGCGCGGCTGACGCCTGCGTCAAAGAGCGCCTCGGCGCTGTCGCGCGAACGCACGCCGCCGCCGCACTGCACACGGACGCCAGCATCGCCGACGGCGGCGACAACTGACTGGATCACACTCTGGTTGCTGCGCTCGGCAGTTCCGGAGCGTGCGGCATCGAGGTCGACCATGTGGATCCAGCGAGCACCTGCTTCTGCGAACTCATGCGCGACTTCGACCGGATTGGCGTCATAGCGAACTTCGCGGTTGTAGTCGCCCTGCAGCAGGCGCACACATCGCCCGCCGCGCAGGTCGATCGCGGGATACAGGTCGAAGCTCACCGGCGGCATTGGTCAGTCCTCACCGCGGCGAGGAAATTCTGCGCCAGCCGTTTGCCGGTGTCACCGGATTTCTCAGGATGAAACTGCGTGGCCCACACCTGGTCGCGCTCGGTGACTGCTGTGATGGGTGTGGGGTAGTCGCACGTCGCCACGACGAAGCGTTCTTCGGTGTCGGGCGCGTAGCTGTGGACGAAGTACATCCAAGCGCCGCCGGTCAATCCGGCCAGCAACGGACAGTCGGGCTGCCGCACGTCGAGCCGGTTCCACTGCATCTGTGGCCGAACCACGCCGTCCGGCAGGAGTCTCACCGTGCCAGTCATCACGCCGAGCCCCGTCACGCCCGGTGCCTCCTCGGAGGCCTCGAACAGCATCTGCATGCCGACGCAGATTCCCAGGAACGGCCGCCCGCTGTCGATGGCCGCAAGCGCTGGCTGCTCCAAGCCGGTGGCGCGGAGCTGCCTCATGCAGGTGCCGAAGTGTCCGACGCCGGGCAGCACTACTCCATCGGCGTCAGCGATGAGGCCGGCATCTGCAGTGAGGCGAGCATCGGCGCCCACCCGTTCAAGACCCTTCTGGGCCGAGCGCAGGTTGCCGATGCCGTAATCGAGAACTGCGACCAGCGGACGTGGGGAGACGCCGCTCACCGGCAGCCCGTCACTGTGGGCCCCTCACAGGACGCCTTTCGTCGAAGGCAGCACGTCGTCCGCAATGCGAATCGCGTCGTAGAAGGCCCGAGCGGCACCCTTGAAGCTGGCCTCGATGATGTGGTGGGTGTTGCGCCCCCGCAGCATCACCAAGTGCAGCGTGATGCCTGCCGACATCACCAGCCCGCGCCAGAACTCCTCGCAGAGCTGCGGGTCGAATGGCGGATCGCCCAGGATCTTCTCGCCGGGCGGCTCGATGTCGTAATGCAGGAACGGCCGGCCTGACAGGTCGAGCACCACCTCGACCGCAGCCTCGTCGAGCGGCACGACATAGGAGGCGAAACGGCGCACGCCAGCCTTGTCGCCCCAGGCTTGCCGCATCGCCTCGCCGAGGGCGATGCCGGTGTCCTCCACCGTGTGGTGGGCATCGATTTCCAGATCGCCGACCGTGCGCAGCTGCAGGTCGAAACGAGCGTGCTTGGCGAGCTGGGCAACCATGTGGTCGAAGAACGGCAGGCCGGTCGAGATGTCGTTCTGGCCGCTGCCGTCGAGATCCAGCGCTATATCGATCTGCGTCTCTGCGGTGTTGCGCTGCACGGTTCCAACGCGGGAGGCGGCAGGAGTGGCAGTCATAGGAATCTCACTGGGTCGCTTGAGGCTGTGCTGAGAGAGGCGGAGTCGATCAGCGGCGGTCGCATCAGCCTGCGGCCTGCGGAGCTGTTTCGCACCTTACCGACTGGCCAGCTCACGAGATCACTTCCGACAGGGCGTCGAGAAATCGGTCGTTCTCGCCCGGCGTTCCCACGGTGACCCGCAGGCAGTCGGACAGCCTGGGCCAGCTCGAGCAGTTTCGTACCAGCACCGAGCGGTCGACGAGTGCCTGCCACACGTCATCACCGCTGCAGCCGCTGGGGGTGGTGCGGAACAGGATGAAGTTGGACTGCGAGGGCCAGACCTCGAGTCCCATCTGGGTCAACGACGCCATGATCCTCTGTCGTTCCCAAACGATCGCCGCCACTCGCGATTCGGTCTGGTCGGCAAATCGCAGCGCCACCCGGCCCGCGATCTGCTTGAACGTGTCGACGTGGTACGGCAGCACCACCTTCTCGAATTCGGCGGCCATGCCGGAGGGCACGACGGCGTAGCCGAGCCGTGCTCCGGCCATCGCCCAAGTCTTCGAATACGTCCGCGTGACCACGAGATTCGCCGGCCCGCCGGCGTCGTCGCACAGGTCGATGGCGCTCCAGTCGGCAAACTGCCCGTAGGCCTCGTCGACCACCACGAGGCCGGGCGCGATCTCCAGCGCCCTTTCGAGCACGTCGATCTTCTCGGGAGTGCCGGTGGGGTTGTTGGGCGAGCACAGGAACACGATCGACGGCTGGTGCCGTTCGATGAGTTGTTCCAGGTCGTAGACGCTGACGCTGCCGTCGCCATGGCGTTCGCCCTCGACGACAGCGCACTGGGTGCTGCGTGCAATCTGGCCGTACATCGCATAGGTGGGCTCGAAAGTGGCGACGCTGCGGCCAGCGCCGCCGTACGTCAGGCACAGCGTCTGCAGCACTTCGTTGGAGCCGTTGGCCACAAAGATCCGGTCTGGTTCGGTGCCATGCAGCTTGGCCAGATCGGTTCGCAGCTTGCTGGCCGTGCGGTCGGGATAGCGATGCCACTCGACATGCGCGAGCTCGGCAGCGAGGGCTTCGGAGAACTCCGGCGGCGGCCCGACCGGCGCCTCATTGGTGTTGAGGCGCACTTCCACGTCGATCTGCGGCGAGTGGTAGCCGTTGAGCAAGCGCAGGTCGTCGCGCATTGGGGGCTTCATGGCCGGACTCCGTTGGTAGCCCACTCCTTGCGGCGCGACACCGAGGCGGCGTGCGCCCACAAGCCCTCGGCCTCGGCCAGCGCGGCCACCGCTGGCGCCAGCTCATCGAAGCCGGCTTCGGTGACGTCGACGACGTGCATGCGCTTGGTGAAGTCGTCCGCGGTGAGGGCTCCGGCAAAGCGGGCAGTGCCCGCAGTGGGGAGCACATGGGATGGCCCAGCGACATAATCGCCGACCGATGCCGGCGCCCATGGACCGACGAACACCGCTCCGGCGTGGCGGACGTTGCCCACCAGATCTTCAGCACCGTCGCACATGATCTGAAGATGCTCGGGAGCGACGAAGTTGGCAACCTCGACGGCCTGGGCCGGTCCGCCCACGAGACACACAAACCCGTCAGCTTCCAGGGTGGCCAGCGTCTCATCTCGCCGGGGCGAGAGCTCCACAATCTCGCTGATTGCGGCACACACGGCACCGGCGTAGGTCTCGTCCCAGGCGACAAGCCAGGCTCGCCCGCCGGGCCCGTGCTCGGCCTGCAGCACCACATCGGTGGCGGCCGCTGCGGGCGGGCAGGTGGCATCGGCGATCACGACGATCTCTGACGGTCCGGCAAACGCAGATGCAACGCCGACATCGCCGCTCACGAGCTGCTTGGCGGTGGCGACCCAGGCGTTCCCCGGCCCAGCCACGACATCGACCGGCCGGATCGTTTCGGTGCCGTACGCGAGTGCGGCAACAGCCTGCACGCCGCCCACCCGGTGAACCTCGGTGACACCGCACAGGTGCGCCGCCGCCATCACCACAGCAGCGAGGCTGCCGTCGGGCCCGGGCGGCGAGCACAGCACGATGTCGTCGACCCCTGCGGCACGAGCAACGAGCACCGTCATCAGCACGGTGGACGGATAGGCAGCCAAGCCGCCGGGCACGTAGATGCCTGCTCGGTCCACCGGCTGGCTGATCGAACGGATCGTGACGCCGTCGCGCTCGTGGGTGTGGCCTGCGCTCGCTTCGCCCTCGTGGAACTCCAAGATCCGCCGGTGAGCAGTCTCCATCGCCAAACGCAAAGCGGAAGGCAGTTCAACCCATGCGGCCTCCAGTTCGTTCACTGGAACCAACGGCTCGGCCAAGTCGACACCGTCGAAGCGAGCCGTGAGATTCCGAACGGCAGCATCACCGCCATCTCGGACCTCATCGATGAGCTGGCGGACAGCATCATGAGACACCAGGTCACCGGCTCGCGGGCGCGGCAGCAGATCGGCGAGCCGACCGTTTCGGCCCCGCAGGTCCAGCCGCTTCAGCACCGCGCCGAGGGTACCTGCGACCTCTCAGGCCATTGCTGCGATTATTGGGGTGATCCGCGTCCGGCGATGCGAGAGCACCGTGCCCCGGTCATCGCCCGGGCCGCCGCTACAGCGGGCGGGTGCGCCTACCAACGCCCCGACGACCGCATCGCCGCAGTCCCCCTCGCCGCACTCGTCTGAGCACCCCAAGCTCACCTCCCTGCTTCCAGCCGTCTTCACACCGCCCGCTGTCGCGACGTGAATGGCGTCAAGATGAGCTGACGTCGCTGAGGCTCATTCCCGGACGACGCGAAAGAAAAAGAAAACAATGAACATTATGAACATCATGAAGATAGTGAAGAAAAAGAAAACGATGAAGCCAGGGAGTATGCTTTGGAGATGGCAGGAGACCGGCCCCGCTATTTTCCCGACGAGCCCGATGTCCCGGAGGCGCTGCCGTTCACTCCGGGATTCGGCAGCACGCCATCCTGCCTGGTGGGGAGAGACGAACTGATCCGCAAGGTGTGCACCCTGTTGGCTGGCGACCCAGCCAGCGAGGGCGGCGCGAATGTGCTGCTTGCTCCGCGGGGCATGGGCAAGACGGTATTGCTGAACGAGATTGAGGGCGCCGCCCAGGAGGAGCGAGGCTGGCTGGTGCTCGCGGTAGCAGGGACCGACGGCGACCCGATCGCCGAGACACACAAGACGGTTGTGCAGGCGCAGCATTCCATGGCGCAAGCTCATGGCGAGCCAGCCAGACGGCCGGTGTCGGGGGTGAGCTTGGGCGCTGGAGTCGTATCGGCCGGCGTCGCCGTCGCAGAAGAGCCTGAACTGAGGCGGACGAGCTACGGAGACGACCTTCGACGCGACCTGGGCGAGCTCGCAGGTTCCGCCGCCCGGATCGGCGTCCGTGTGCTGCTCACCATGGACGAGATGCACGCGATCCCGCTGGCCAAGGCCCGGCAGCTCGGTTCCTACATTCAGCACATCGCAAAGCGGGAGCGGCGAGCGCTGGTGTTCTTGGGCGCCGCATTGCCGTACATCACCGAGACGCTGTTGGCTGATCGGAAATCGACCTTCCTGCAACGCCTTGCCGTGCACAACGTGGATCCCTTGCCGGAGCAGGAGGCACGTCGCGGACTGAGAGAGCCGATAGTGACGCACGGGGGCATCATCGGCGACGACGCTCTCGATATCGCCGGTTCGGCGGTGGCCGGCCATCCGTACATGCTTCAGCTGATCGGGGACAAGATGTGGCGCGCAGCGGGCGGCCCCGGCAAACCGATCACCGTCGCTCACGCCAAGCGGGCCGTCGCCGAGGCCGATGAGACGCTCCAAGACCACCTGCTCGCCCCCACGTGGCAGAGCCTCTCAGACACCGACAAGCGCTTCTTGGCGGCTTTGGCAGTCCTCGCCGACAGCGGCGAGTCGCCCCGCGTTGCCGCTGTGTGCGAACAGGCCGGCATCGGCAAGACCAGCGCCAGCGCGTATCGCAGGCGGCTGTTGCTGTCGGGCATGGTCAGCCCCGGTGGACGAGGACGGCTGAAGCCGGCGCATCCCGCAATCGGGCCGTGGCTGCGGCGATCGATAGCGGCGGGCTCGATTCGCGTTCCAGAAAAGGACAACACCGACTAGCGCCACAGCAGGCCCTCGTTGTCCATACTGGCGGGCAGTTCGCGCGCCGACGCGGATTCGCTGTCTCGCTCGACGACGCCGACCCTCGCTGGCAGTCATCTGATTGGTGCACCCTGTGTTTCGCGCGGGCGGACTATTGGATTCTGCTGTCATGGGCCTTGAGGAGGTCTTATGGCACGGAGGGGATATCCGGCGGAGTTCCGGCGGCCTCTCGGGCCATTGCTGCGATTATTCCATTGCTGCGATTATTGGGGTGATCCGCGTCCGGCGATGCGAGAGCACAGTGCCCTGGTCATCGCCCGGGCCGCCGCTACAGCAGTTGAGGGTGATGTCGGGTTCATGCGGGTCTGCTTGGCGGCCGCCTTTCTGGGTTCGTCCATCGGTCCTGTCCCAAAACATCCATTGCAAACGTCCCAAAACATCCATTGAATTCTTCCCATAACGTCCATCGCCGCCTACGCTGGACTCCATGGCGCCCAGCGCAGCGGACGCGGTCAGCTATGTGCCCAGGGTGATCGACGCCGACATCGAGCGCTTCCTGCGCCTCGTGCCCACGGTCGTGATCGACGGCCCGCGCGGCTGCGGAAAGACCACCAGCGCGCGGCAGTTCTGCGCCAGCGAGGTCGCGCTCGACGAGATGCCCAACGCCCATCGTGCCGCGCAGATCGATCCCCGCTCGATTCTCGACGGCGACACGCCCCGGCTGATCGACGAGTGGCAGCTCGCTCCGGGCATCTGGAACGCTGTCAGACGCGCAAGCGACGACCGCCGCTCAACCGGTCAGTTCATCCTCACCGGCTCGGCCCTCCCCGCCGACGACATCACCCGCCACTCGGGGGCGGGACGCATCGGGCGGGTGCGCATGCGCCCGATGTCGCTGTACGAGCAAGGCGTCTCGGATAGCTCGGTCTCGCTCGGTGCCCTCATGGGCGGCGCCGCACCGAACGCCGTGGCGCCCGCCCATCCGCTCGACGACGTCGCCGAGTGGATCTGCAGGGGTGGATTCCCCCAGACGCTCGGCCTGTCCACCCAAGACGCCCAGCAGTTCCTGAGGCTGTATCTCGAGGAGATCAACCGAGCCGACATCGAACGCGTCGACGGCATCTCACGAGACCCCGCCCGCGTCAACAGGCTCATGCAGTCCCTGGCGCGTAACGTCTCCACCCGGGCCACGCTGCGCACACTGGCCCGCGACACCGGCGGCGCGCATCTCGATCCCAAGACCGTTACCAGCTACCTGTCCGCGCTTGAGCGCGTGTTCATCGTCGATGACGCCCCCGCGTGGTCGCCACGCCTCAGATCACGGACAACGCTGCGTGCCGCCCCTGTCCGACAACTCGCCGACCCCGCACTCGCGTGCGCGCTGCTGCGGACCGATCCCGAACGCCTGCTCGGCGACCTCGAAACGCTGGGCTTGCTGTTCGAATCCCTCGTGGTGCGCGACCTGCGCGTCTACTCAGGCCCCACACGGGCATGGGTTGGCCACTACCGCGACGAGACCGGCCTGGAAACCGACGCCATCGTCGAAGCGAGCGACGGCACCTGGGCAGCCTTCGAAGTCAAGCTCGGAGGCGAGGAAGCCGTCGACCGCGCCGCAGCCTCGCTGCTCAAGCTTGCCCAGCGCGTCGACCCTGCCGTCCGCAGCCGCAACCGCGCACTCGCAGTCATGACCGCCACCGGCGGATACGCCTACCAACGGCCCGACGGCGTCTCGGTCATCCCCATCACCACCCTCGGCCCCTGACAGCGAATACACCACGGTTTCCGGGAAAAGACAGTCAATTATCCACTTTGTGGACACTTGGTTGTCCATTTCTGCATGGCTTACCTGCGGCGCCACATCGACGAGCCGACCGTTTCGGCCCCGCAGATCCAGCCGCTTTAGCACCGCAGCGGGGGTACCTGCGCCTCTGTTCACCACTGCCATGAATTTGCAGCCTGCCACTCGCCCTTTCCGGCTTGTCGATCCTCTGCACTTACGCTGTGGGCATGCACCGCTATCTCCGAGCGCTGGCGGGATTGCTCGTCGGGGCTGTCGGTGCCGTGCTCCCCATCGCAGCAGCGACGGCAGCAGACGAAATCGCTGACGTCGGCATTTCGCGCTACGGGGGCGCCGATCGGTACGCCACCTCGCTGCTGGTGGCCGAGGCGGTGGCAGCCCATGCTGGAGGAAGCCTCGAGTGGGTGGTCTTGGTCTCAGGCCGAAACTGGACCGACGCAGTCGTCGCTGCGCCGCTCGCGGGGTCACTGGGCGCACCAGTCCTTGCGACGCCGCCGGGCGAGCTGCGCTCGGACGCCTCGGAGTTTCTGCGCCGCACAGGGGTGTCTCAGGCACTTGTCGTGGGCGCCGAGAGCGACGCTGAGGGGGTGGGGCCCACGGTCGTGGCAGGCCTCGAGGCCATCGGCATTTCTGTCGAGCGAGTAACGCGTGCAGACCAGTACGCCACTGGATTCGCAGCCGCCCATCGGACGGGCACACCGGGCCACATGGGCAATCTCGGCAGAACTGCTGTAGTGGCGAGCGGGGAGGTGTTTGCTGATGCGCTGGTGGCGGGCGCGTTCGCAGCTCGCGGTCCGCATCCCGTGCTGCTGACTCCTCGCAGCCGTTTGCACCAAGGCGTGGCCAGCTACCTCGTCGAACTCAACATCGAACATGTCGTGCTCATGGGCGGGACGGGCGCACTGCACCAGGCCGTCGAAGATTCGATCGTCGCACTTGGTATCGAAGTAACGAGGCTTGCGGGCAGTTCCCGTTACGACACGGCAGTCGAGGCGGCAAGGCTCGTCACAGGCGTCTATGGCGACGACTGCTTCACGAGCCGACGTATCGGCTTGGCGCGTGCCAGCATTCCGTTCGATTCCTTCAGCGCCGCCCCGCTGCTTGCCCGTCTGTGCGCTCCCCTGCTGCTCGCGGATCCGCGGTCTATCCCCCCAACCACAGCCGACTTCTTGAATCAGGCTCGAATTGCTACAGCCTCCGCGGGGCACAGCGAGGTCACGGTGCGTGTCTTCGGGGGCAACGCCGCAGTCTCCGATGCGGCCATTTCCAATTACCTCGCAAGCTCTTCAGGAACCATCAATCCGCTCGGCGCGGATGGGATCGCTACGGACACGAGCCACGGCGAGTCACAGCCTCAACAGCGTTGCGTGGATCAGCTCAGTGACGAACCGATCCAAGTTCTCGGAGGTGTCTACGCTCGGCAGGCAACCTGGTCGCCAGACTGCACCAAGATTGCATACCTCAGCTTGACCGATGAGCGCGTTGCGAGGCTCTTGATTTCGAATGTGGACGGAACCGACCCGGTTCAGCTCGTCGACGACGACGAGGCAGAACAACCCGCTTGGTCACCCGACGGAACCCGAATTGCCTTCGTCCGTCACGCCGGCAGACTTCACAACAGCGATCCGGTCACGCACATATTTGTCATTAACGCCGACGGATCGGGCGAGACGCAGCTGACCTCGGGCAACTTCCGCGATGTTTCCCCAACCTGGTCGCCCGACAGTCGGCAGATCGCCTTCGCCCGCCACAACCTCGAGTCGCCCGGAGTCCCGCAGAATCGCGAAGACCGGTATATCGCAGTCATGGACGCTGACGGCGGAAACATCAGAGCGTTGACTCCCGGCGGCACCGCAGAAGCGTCACCAGCGTGGTCACCCGACGGCTCAGCAATTGCGTATGACTCCGACGGCACGATGTGGATTATGGACACCGACGGCAGTAATCCGCGGCGTGTTCCGGTGGCGAATGCCAGACGGGGTTACTCCTGGTCTCCCGATGGGACCGCGATCGCGTACGTGTCTCGAGAGTGGATCGACGACCCCGACATCGAAGGCGGAGTCGGCGTTCAGAACGGGATCACCATCCTCAGCTTGGATGGCCGTTCGACCGCGCACGCCGTCGCGTACACCGGTCCGCTAGTCAGTGACACGTCCATGGGCACATTTACGATTGTCCGGGCGCCTCGGTGGGCACCGGACGGCAGAACCATCCTGTTCGAGCGCAACACGCACCAAGGCAATATGGCGAGGAGCTATGTGGTGCCCGTGCCAAATCTGGCGATCCTGCCGGTCGCCACAGATTGCCGACCGGTTGGCTCGCCCTACGAGAGTGTCGGGTTCCCGAGGCCCCGTGGTTTCCCCGCGACAGATGGGACGGTTCGCGTGGCGGTTCTGTTCATCGACTTCCCCGACGCTGAGGCGTCGCACAGCACCACGGAGGAACTGGAGCGAGGCGACCTCAAGACGACGCAGGAATTCATCGAGTCCATCAGCTACGGACGCTCGGACATCGAGTTCGTTCCGTTGCACCGGTGGCTTCGGGCACCTAACAGCGCGGAGGCATATCTCGCCCACGACGACTCGATCAAGGAATTCGAAATCGCCGAAATATCTGCGTCACTCGCCTCGGGCTATGTCGAGTTCGGCGAGATAGACGCCTTCATCACAGTCCTGCCGAGCAATCACTTCAGCGGAGCGCGAACAGCGGGGCATGCCTCGGTGGGAGCTGACGATGACCGGCGTATCGCTTCGGCCATCAACGTCTTCCCATCAGAGTCTGAGGGCGCGGCTTGGGGGCGCTATCTCGTCCCGCTGTCGCTTCAATGGTTCGGTGTGCCCTACCTCGGCGACTACGGCGCGCTGGGTGCGGCCGACAGCCAATTTGAACGACCAGTGCTGCCAACGGGGCAGCACTGGCACCAACTCCGGATCGGCACCCAGGGGCTGAACGCTTCGTTCCCGTCGCCGAGCACCGTCTTCTACGGAGACTTCTGGGAACCGCCAAGCTGGACGCGATGGCAACTCGACTGGATCGAACGCCCGCAGATGGTCTGCGTGAATCAACCCGAGGCAACCGTCGAGTTGAGCCCCCTCGCCGGCACTGGCGAGGGCACGGTCATGGCGGCTGTTCCGGCGGCCCACGACACCGTCATCGTCATCGAGAGCCGCCGCCGGATCGGCTATGACAGCCTCTCGCGTGCGCATCGCGATGCCGTCGCTGCCGGCCGCCTGCATCCCGATCTCGTGGGAGATCGTGTACTCGTCTACACAGTCGATCCGACGCTGCGAGGAGGCCGGCGACCCATCAAGTTCGCGACCGACAACGGGTTTGGCTTTCTTGAGCGGTACCCCTTCCTCGCCGTCGGCGAATCGTTGACCGTCGAGGGCCACCTCATCACGGTGACCGCCGACGACGGCGACACGCACACGGTCACCATTGTGAAATCAGGCTGATTAACTCACCGCCAGATCGCGTTGAAGGGACGACTGCGGCCACACCATGCACAAAAGCATGCGCGCATGGCAGTTGCCACTGTGACCTCGCCATTCACCGGCGTCACTAACGTGCCGCTGGTGATCAGCGCTGCGGAGCTTTCCTCGATCGAGACGGCCGTGGGCGAATTGAGTACCCGAATTTCGCAGGCGGCCGACGAGCTGATGGGCACGCCCCATGAGGATGTCGGTGTCGAGCTGTATGAGGTCGAGCGCTCGCTGCGTATGGCTCGACGACGATTGGCCCAGGCCACCGACGCTCTCCGCTGAACACTCCGCCGGCGGCCGTTGCAGGCGGCGTCTGCGAAGCGATCAGACGCGCTCAGCGATGGCGTCGGCGGTGGCGACGATCTTGCGGGCTCGGGTGAGGTGCGGCACGTCCACCATCTGACCCCTGTGGGCAAAGGCCATGCGGCCGGCGGCCTCTGCGTCGGCGAATGCTTCGAGCAGCTCTTGAGCATCGGCCAACTCGGCGTCACTGGGCGTGAACGCGGCGTTGACAATGTCGATCTGGGCGGGATGGATGGTGATCTTGCCGGTGAAGCCCATCGCCGCGGAGGTCGCGCACTCGGCGGCGAGCCCATCGTCGTCACGAAAATCCACGAATACTGTGTCGAGCGGCTGCTTGTTCCACGCCGTGGCCCCCACCAGGCACATCACCCGGGCGTATTCGAACACCGGCAGGTAAGCGCCTGTGGCATCCCGATTGGCCTTGGAGCCCATAGCAGCGGAGAGATCCTCGGCACCCCAGCTCAGCGCATCCACCCGGTCGTGCTGGGCGAGTTCGCCGATATTCAACAGCCCCTGCGGCGTCTCGGTTCCCAACACCAACAGCACCACTCCGCCGCGTGGGTGGCCGTGCTCGGTTTCCCAGCGGGTGACCATCGCGTCGAGTTGGACGACCTCTGCCGCGTTGTTCACCTTGGGCACCAAGTAGGCGTCGGGCGGGGACACCATCGTCTCGGCGATGTCGTCAACGCACCAGGGACTGTCGAGCGGGTTGATCCGCACGACACGTTCCTTCGCACCGAAGTCGACGTCGCCGAGCCAGCCCGAAACAGTTGCTCGGGCACTGTCCTTGTTGTCGGGCGTGACGGCATCCTCCAGGTCGAGCACCAGGCTGTCGGCATCGGTGGCAAGCGACTTGCCGAGCATTCGCTCATTGGCGCCGGGCACGAAATGCGACGACCGCCGCACAGTGGTGTCGCCAGTGTTCGGTGACTGCGTCATTCGCTCAACCCTCCTGGATCTCGCAGTGTTGTTGCGGCCGGGGCCAGTGCAGGGTCAGGCCGCGAAGGCGCTCGGGCAGAAGTCGTTCAGCACGCAATCATCGCAGGCTGGCTTGCGAGACGAACACACCCGGCGCCCGTGCAGGATCAGTCGCAGGCTGAAGTCGCCCCGTTCGTACTGGGGAATCATCGGGTTCAGTGCCAGCTCTACCTTGACCGGGTCTTCTTCATCGGTAATGCCGAGGCGCCGCACCAAGCGGCCGACGTGGGTGTCGACGGGCAATCCGGGCAGGTCGAACGCCACCGAACGGATCACATTGGCAGTCTTGCGGCCGACGCCGGGCAGCTTCACCAAGTCCTTCAGATTCGTCGGCACCTCGCCGCCGTGGTCGGCAAGCAAGTGGCGTGCCATGCCCTGCAGGTTGCGGGCTTTGCTGCGAAAGAAGCCGGTGGGGTGCACCAGTTCCTCGAGATCGGCGAGATCGGCCGATGCGAGTGCTTCGGCGTCGGGATACTTCGCGAACACGCCGGGAACGGTGGCATTGACGCGGGCATCGGTGCACTGCGCGGACAAGATCGTTGCGACCAGCAACTCGAACGGGTTGCGGTGCTCCAGCTCGCAGACGGCCTCGTACTCGTCTTTGAGCCGTTCATGCGTCCGCTGGGCGCGTCCCTTCGGCGATCGAGGCCTGGCCATGGCGAGTGTCTAGCGCTCCGCCCGAGCGCGTGCGCCGCGCGCAGGTCGGCTGCCCTTGCGAATCGATACCAGCTTGTCGGCACGCAATTGGCCGCAGGCGGCGTCGATCGACGTTCCCCGGTTGACTCGCACGGTGGCGTTGACACCATGGGATGCGAGCTCGGCGGCAAAGTGTTCGATTCGCTCTCGCGGCGTCGGTTGGTGGACATATCCGGGCGTGGGATTGAGTGGGATGAGGTTGACGTGAGCCGCCAGCGGCCGGGCAAAGGCAGCCAGCTCCGCTGCGTCCCGATCGCTGTCGTTGACGCCCCCGATCATCGCCCATTCGAGGCTGATGCGCCGTCGCTTGGCGCGGCGATAGTCCGCAAGTGCGCGCGCCAGATCTCGCAGCGGGTACGTGCGATTGATCGGTGCGACACGGTTTCGCAGGCGATCGTTCGCCGCATGCAGCGAGACCGCAAGATTGACCGGCAGACCCGCCGCTGCTAAGCGCGCAATGCCCGGAACGACGCCGACGGTCGACACCGTGATATGCCGCGCTCCGATGCCCATGTCGTCGTGGAAGCGTTCCACCGCCGCCCACACCGCGTCGTAGTTGGCGAGTGGCTCGCCCATGCCCATGAACACGATGTTGACGGCTCTGCCGGGGGCGGCGTCGCTGTTGACGGCTCTGCCGGGGGCGGCCCGATCTGTGGAGCTGGCTTCCTGCAGTGTGCCAAGAACTTGTTCGACGATTTCGCCAACGCGCAGGTTCCGGTCGAAGCCCACCTGCCCGGTCGCGCAGAAACTGCACCCCATCGCGCAGCCCGCCTGGCTGCTGATGCACAGCGTGGTGCGATCGCGGTAGCGCATCAGCACCGACTCGACCAGGTGACCGTCACGCAGCGACCACAGGTGTTTCGTCGTGGTTCCCCGATCGGCCGACTGCGTACGGACGAGCGTCAAAGCCGGCGGCAGCAGTTCGCCGATAGCGCGGCGCAGGCTTTTGGGGACATTGGTGATCTCGGCCAGCGGTCGGCGTTGGACGTACAAGCCCTCCCACACCTGGTCCAGCCGGTACGCGGGCTCGCCCTCTAACAGCTCTCCGAAGTCTGCACGGCTGAGGTCTCCGAGCGAAGGGTCAGCGCCCAGATCTGCCACGTCCGCTCGATTCCCTACGAGCTCAGCGGGCAAGTGCCGGTGAACAGCCGACGAACCACGGCCACCTCCAAGCCGAGATCGAGGTACAGCGTGACCGCGGGCGTGTTATGGGCGTCGACATAGAGCATCGCTCGCGTCAGGCCCGCATCTGCAAGGTGTTCGTAGCCCGCCAGCGTGAGGGCCCGGCCGAGACCCCGACCGTGATATTGGGGGTCGACCGCGATGACGTACACCTCGCCGACTGGCGGGTCGTCATCCGCGTGCACCTTGGTCCAGCAGTAGGCGGCGATCCCGCCGTCGATCTCGTAGACCCGGAAGCCGTCGGCGTCGAACCATGGCTCGGCCTGGCGCTCGGCAACCTGGGCAAGAGTCCATCCGCCCTGCTCGCGGTGCCAGGAGAACGCACGGTTGTTGACCTCGACCCAGGCCTGCTCGTCCTGGCCCACCACGAACGAGCGCGTCTCGATGCCGCTGGGCTGATCCATCGGCAAGGACCGCTCCATGCGATAGAGGTCGCGCTCGACTGTCAGTCCGAGCTCGGCAAGCCCGCGCCCGAGTTCGGTCTCGGTCGGCGCAGAGTCTCCGCCGGCTGGCTCGCCGTGATCGGGATGATCGATCCAGACAGACACGGGCCCGACGACATCAGTGAGATGCAGGCGCAATGCCTCAACCAGCGCACCCGAAGGCCATTTTGAGGCATCGGACTCCGCGACCGCACCGTGCTGGTCTGTGCCGATCGAGATGACGGGATCGACACTCACCGGCAAGAGGCTAATGCTGCACCGGCTCCGCCATCAGGCCGCCGTGACTGTCGCAGAGGCTGCGCCGCCGGGGGCGTGCGGACGCAGGTGCCACACTTGTCCGGTGAATCAGATGCGGTGGCTCAACCGCAGCCAGCCCCAGACGCTCTTTAGCGCAGTGCTGCTTTGCTATTTCTCCGCCGCGCTGCTGCTGTTGTTCGGGACTCGCATCGATTCGCAGCTCGCGCGCGACGTCTTCGAGGGCATCGTCTCGCTCTTTGCCAACGACCGCACTGCAGACGATCTGGGCAACAGCATCGTGCCCCCAGCCCTCACCGTCCTGCTCGGCGGCGCCTACGTCGGAGGCGCCTTGGGGACGTCCAACGAGCGCCGTTGGGGCCACTGGCTGTGCACCGCGGCAGCTATCTACGCAGTCCTGGCGACCTTGTGGTGGGGTGCGAGCATGAACTTCCAGCTGGGCGTGATCTTGCGCCTGATGTTCGATGGGTTGTTGCTGGTGCTGCTGTTCCATCCGATAAGCCGCAGTCACCGCCGCGTCTGGTTCCAGTGACCTGGCGCCTGCGCCGGCGGACACACTCTGCGCTGCCCAGCCCCGCAGAGAAGGCTCGGGCCGTGGAGGAGATGTTCGACGAGATCGCGCCCCGCTACGACTTGCTGAACCGGCTGCTGACGTTCCGCCTCGACACACGGTGGCGTCGCCGCGCCGTGGCGGCGCTCGGATTGCAGCCGGGCGAGACAGTCATCGACGTGGCCTGCGGCACCGGCGACCTGTGCAACGAGATCGAATCGGCAGGGCTGCGTCCCATCGGCGTGGACTTCTCCGCAGGCATGCTTGCGGCGGCTACCACCGGTGCCCCGCTGCTGCGATCAGATGCGCTCAGCCTCGGCGTGCGCGACGCTTCGCTCGACGGCGCCACGTGCGGCTTTGCGTTGCGGAACTTCGCCAGCCTCGGGCCGTTCTTCGCTGAGCTGTTCCGCGTGCTGCGGCCCGGCGCCCGGGTCGCGCTTCTCGAGGTCGCCGAACCTGCCAACCCGCTGCTGCGCTTCGGTCACCAGATGTACTTCGGCAAGGTGGTACCAGCAGTCGGCAGCCTGCTCAGCAGCCGGTCTGCGTACCGTTACCTGCCCGAGTCGGTGGCCTATCTGCCCGAGGTACCGGTGCTGTTGGCCCAGCTCGCGGAGGCAGGATTTCTCCACGTGGACCGGGAGGCGCTGAGCGGCGGCATTGCTCAGCTCATCACCGCAACGCGGGCCGGCTGAGCTCGCAGGCGAGTAGCCACAGATGCCATAGCTGAGGAGGCGGCAGGAGACTCTGCGACGTTGCGACCTGCTGGATCGCTGCAGCAGAGGTTCTTGCCGCCTCCTCAGCGGGCGTACCTACCCGCTCAGTGCCCTGGCAAGATCCGGCACGACTTCGGCCTCGGGGAGCTCCGCCAGCGAAGCGGGCGGGCACAAGATCTTGCAGTCGCGAGAGCCTCCGCCCACGATGACTTCATCGCAGTCCATCACCCGGCTGTCGATCCACACCGGAATGTCTGCGGGCAACCCGAAGGGCGTGACGCCGCCGATCAACATCCCGGTGCGCGCAATGGTCTCGTCGGCGTCGGCGAACGATGCCTTGCGCGTGCCGAGCCTTCGCCGCACCACACCGTTCACATCGAGCCGCGTCGACGCCAGAACGACGCAGCACGCCATTGGCCGCTCGGCCGACTTGCCCACAACGCAGATGGCATTGGCCGACGCATCCATCGAATAGCCGTAGCGCTCGCAGAATTGCGCTGTGTCGGCGAAGTCGGGATCGCACTCGACCACTTCGTACTCCACGCCGAGCGCAACCAGATGATCCATGACCGCCCTCGAGCTCGCTTGTGTGCTCATCGGGACATCATGGCGGATCACGCCGGCTCGTTGACGGGGCGCTGCAGGCCGAGATTCAGGCACCCAGCGCCAAACCAACGGTGAGCAGCGCACCCACGACGATCTGCAGGCGACCGGTGCCAACCAGCACGCCCACCAGTGCGGGGCCGGTTGCCCCGCGCAGCACCGCTCGAACGGGCGCTATCGCCACCACCGCAGCGGCGACGCCCAGGATTGCCCACGGCCGCAGCAAGGTGAGGTACAGCGGCGAGAACACCACCAGGAACACCACCACGACGTACATCGCCCGCGTCGGTCGATCCCCCACTCGCACCGCCAGGGTCCGCTTGCCTGCCTGCTCATCGGTGGGCAGATCGCGCAGGTTGTTCGAGATGAGCAGCGCCACTGAGCCCAAGCCCACAGGTACCGAGGCCGCAATGCCCAACACAGTCAACCGGGCGTCTTGGACGAACGCCGAACCTGCCGTTGCCACCAACCCGAAGAAGACGAACACGAACAGCTCGCCGAGACCCCGGTAGCCGTATGGGCGCCTGCCGCCGGTGTAGTACCAGGCGGCGAGCATCGATGCCCCGCCGGCTACCACAAGCCACCAAGAAACCGCGGCAGCCACCACCAGGCCGAATACTGCAGCAACCCCGAAGGCTGCGAATGCCGCTGTTCGCACCGCAGCCGGAGTCGCAGCTCCTGAGGCCACCAGACGCTGGGGTCCCACCCGGGCCGCATCGGTACCCCGGACTCCGTCGCTGTAATCGTTGGCGTAGTTGACGGCGATCTGAATGCACAACGACACGATCAGCGCGAAGGCGGCTCGCCACCACACGATCGCTCCGTCAGCCGCCGCATCCGAAGCCGCCGTCCCGACAAAGGGAGGCACCAGCGAGGCCGGCCAGGTGCGAGGCCGAGATCCGGCCAGCCACGTGCGCACGCCGGTCATTGCTGCGGCGAGCCCAAAGGACCGGTGATGCGGGTGATTGCGAAAGACTGGGTGCCTGTTGCCAGCAGTCCCCCATCGGCGGCATAGATGCGAACGATGCCGTTGCCGATGGCGTTGTGCACGGCGTCGGATTCGATGTCCAACAGCACCCAATCACTCTCGGCTTCACCAGAGATTCGCACGGTGTTGTCGAGGCTGGATCCCCTGAAACCAGCATCGAGGCTGACGCGCATCCCGCTCGGCAGCAGGTCGGCCAGCGCCGTCAGGCCCGGACCCGTCGATGCGAGCGTGCCGTCGAGGCGAGCCCAGTAGCGAACGTGGCGCTCGCCCGGCTGCTGGCCGGCGAGCCGGATGTCAGCTTGGTCGGTGAACGAATCGCCGGTGATCGAGGTCGGTCCACGTGGCTCGCACCGCTCGGGCGGCGGCACTTGTGGCGCAGTCGCCCACGTCTGGTCGATTCCCAGCTGCCGACCTCCGAGCGAAACGAGCGCACGGAGAATGATGCGGCCGTCGGCGGCATCGGTGATCTCCGCGGACGCCTGAGTCATGCGGTTGCCGCTGGCGCCGATGTCGAGGGCGATGGCCGCGCAGCCGCCGACCGGCAGCCGTGCCAGGTACTGGGCCGATGCAGCAGCCATCGGCCGGCCCGTGACGCTCTCGAGGGCCGCCACTGCGGCGGCGAGCGCGCACCCGCCATGCATCGTTCCGGTGGCCCCTGCCACCTCATAGGTGACCGGCAGCAACCAGCGCAGTTCGGCGGCCGTCGATTGCAAGCCGAAGAACTGCGTGACGTCGGCCAGATGCGGGTCTTGGGGCGCCGCATCGGATGCGGCGGGGGCCACCTCGTTCACGGTCTCGAAAGCTAGGCGCGCGAGCTTGGTGGCTGAGGCTGGGAACGGACTGGTGGCATCTGATGACGGAACGAACGAGTCCCCAGCTACGACGTGTGTGCCTGTGCGCGCTGTGGTCAGCCCGCTGCGGCCGCCCAGGGCGCGGATTCCTCGGCCCGGTAGTGGTCGGGGCGAATGCCGAAGGCCTCGATCATGCGGTGCCAGCCGCTCGCCGAAGCGAGCAGCGCGCCCAAACGCAGAATTTGCTGCTCATTGAAGTGGTCTGCGAGCCGGTCGTACAGCTCGGGCGGGATCACGCCCTTGTGCTCATAGCCCGAGAGACGATCGCACAACGCCAAGGCCGCCTTCCACGACTCGGGCAGGTCCGACGCCTCGTAGTCGGTCAATTGGGCGATGACTTCGTCGGTCAGTCCGGTGCGCACCAACGATGCGCTCTTGACCAGGCTTCAGTGGAAGCACTCGTTGCGGTTGGCCATGCGGATGCGGCACAGCTCGATCATGTGCCGGTCGAGCGCACCAAGATCCTCGTCGAGATGGCCGCCGTAGACGGCCCCGACCCAGCCGAGGAACAGATCGATAGTGGTCTCGTCCGCGGCGAGCGTCCGGAACAGGTTGTCGTCGGTGTAGGCCTTTGCGTACCAGGTGTCCAAGCGGCGTTGCTGCTTGTCGTCCAGTTCGATCACCTTCGGCAAGTAGCCGTGCTCGTTCGCCATGACTCCCCCTCGACGGCCGCGGCTCGCTGGCAGGGACGCTACCGCAGGGCCGCACCCTCAGCGCTTGTGGGACAGCCCAGCATGGCTAGAGCCGCGGATCGACCGGCTCGCTCTCGAGTGCGAGCACGCCGAAGACGCACTCATGTACACGTGACAGATGCTCGTTGGCGACGAACCGGTCGAGCGCCTCGATCCCCAGCGCGAACTCTCGCCGGGCGAGCGAAGACTTCCGGCCCAGCGAGCGTTTGCGGAGCCGTTCCAGATTCGCCGGTTCCAGATATTCGGGCCCGTAGATGATCCGCAGGTACTCACGGCCGCGGCACTTCACTCCTGGCAGCACCAGACCCCTGCCGGAGCGTGCGACGGTCTGCGCCGGCTTGATCACCATGCCCTCGCCGCCACGGTCAGTCATTGCTTGCCACCACTGCGTTGCCTCCGCCACCGAGGCGTCGTCGTCGAGCTGCACGAACCGACGATCGGTTCGGCGCAGCGAGCCGCCCGCAGCCGTAACCAGCGCATCGATCTCTTCGAGGTGCCAGCGGTGCGGTCGACGCGCCAGCACTTCGCCCTGCGCGGCGAGGATCTGGAACGGAGCGATCTCGACGCCGTCGGCGCCGTCCACGTCCCAGCAGTACTGCCGGTAGGCGCCGACGAACGACGCCACGTGTTCCGCCCGCTCCGCGGTCCGCGACGTCAATGCCTCCACGTCGACCCCTCGCTTCGTGGCAGAGGCCATCAACTGCTGGGCTGTTCCGAGCGCCACAGTGCCCGCGGCGCCTGTCGCTGCGTACTGACGGCGCAGCAGCTCGGCAGACTTCGCTGTCCACGGCAGCATCTCGGCGTCGACCACCAGCCAGTCGGTGCCGAGGCGGTCCCAGATACCGGTGGCATCGGCGGCAGCTCTCAGCCGGTCGAGCAGCGTGCCGGCCACGCCCGGCTTCGAGAAGAATGGCCTGCCGGTGCGCGTCACGATCACGCCTGCGTCGTCATTGGAGATGCCGAAGCGCTCCGCTGCAGCCGTGGGGTTGCGCGCGAACACCAGGACCGCCCGAGACCCCATGTGCTTCTCCTCGCACACCACTTCGCCGGTGCCGGCCTTGCGGAAGTACGAGAACGCTTCATCGGGATGTTCAAGACAGTCAGGGCGCGCAGTGGTCGCGGCTGGCGCCATGGTGGGCGGCAGATAGGGAAGCCAGCGAGGGTCGACGGCGAAACGGCTCATCACTTCGAGCGCGGCGCCGGTCTGGTCGGCCTCGATGGTGATGCGGCCGTCCAGGGCTGTCTCAATCGATCGCTTGCCCAGGACATCGCTGAGGTCGACCAAGGAGACGCCATTCGATCCGTGCGCGCCAACCGCACCGTCGCCGTGTGCGCGCAGCGGCCTCGTCGGCTCGTAGTGCACTCGTGCGGCGGGCACCGAGACCAGTTCTTTCTCGGGCCAGCGCAGCGCCGTGAGCTCGCCGCCGAACACCACGCCGGTGTCGACACAGATTGTGTTGTTCACCCACCGGGGCACCAAGACCGGCGTATGGCCGTACACCACCGCAGCCTCGCCCCGGTAGTCGTTCGCCCACGGGTAGCGCACGGGCAACCCGTACTCGTCGGACTCGCCGTCGGTGTCGCCGTAGAGCGCGAGCGAGCGCACGCGGCCCGAGGTGCGCCCGTGGTATCGCTCGGGCAGTCCTGCGTGCGCGACCACCAAGGCGCCGCCGTCGAGCACGTAATGGCTGATGAGACCGTCGAGGAAGGCTGCCACCCGGGCGCTGAACTCCGGGCCGCGGGCGTCCAGCTGGGTCAGCGACTCGGTGATGCCATGTGTCGGCTGCACGTTGCGCCCGCCCAGGGCGCGGCGCAGCTTGTTCTCGTGGTTGCCCTGCACGCACAATGCAGCGTCGGCGTGCACCATCGACATCACGACGTCGAGCACCTCGGCCACGCCGGGGCCGCGGTCAACCAAGTCGCCGACGAAGACCGCCCGTCGCCCGTCGGGGTGGACGATCGGTGACGAGTCGGTGTCGTAGCCGAGTTCGCCGAGCAGCGCCACCAGCTCGTCACCGCAGCCGTGGACGTCACCGATGATGTCGAACGGCCCGGCGTCGTCCCGCCGATCGCACCACAGCCGCTGACGAATCACCTGCACCGTGTCGAGCTCAGCAGCGGTGCCGAGCGAGTACACCTTGCCGAAGCGCTCCTTGCGCAACCGCTTGGCCGTGCGGCGCATCGTTTGATGCTGCCGCTTGACGGCGTGCTCGGGCGTGGCACGGCCCTGGCGCTCCCGGCTGCGCTCCAGGCACAGGTCCAATGGCAGGTCGAACACGACAGCGGTGGCCAGCACGTCCCACTTGCGGGCCAGCTCGATCAGTGACGCACGGTCGGCAGGCTTGGTGTTGGTGGCGTCGACCACGGTCAGACGCCCGACCTCGAGGCGCCGTTCCACGATCGTGTGCAACAGGTCGAAGGCCGCTGGGGTGACCGACTGGTCGGACTCGTCGTCGCCGACGAGAGCGCGGCACCGGTCGCTCGACACGATCTCAGTGTCGGAGAAGTGCCGAGCGGCGAAGGTCGACTTGCCCGACCCCGATGCACCGCACAGCACGACGAGGCCAAGGTCGGGAACCTCGATGGTCGCGAGCTGATCTCTCATCGCCGGAACACCGCCAACTGCGTCGGCGGACCGTAGTCGGAGTGTTCGACGCCGATTCCGCTGATGTCAGCTCGGTAGCCGAAGCGTTTCTCTATGTCGCCGACCCACGCGCCGAACTCCTCGCGGCTCCATTCGAAGCGGTGGTCGCGATGACGCATGCCGTCGGGCCCGACATGGCTGTAGTTCACGTTGAATTCTCGATTGGGCGTGGTCAGCACTACCGCCTGCGGCGCTGCGTGGGCGAACACAGCATCGGCGAGCGAGTCGAGCCGTTCGGGGTCGACGTGCTCGATGACTTCCACCAAGGTGGCGATGTCGAAGCCGCGCAGCCGGTCGTCGGCGTAGGTCAACGCACCTTGGACGAGAGAGACCTGCTCGCGACGGCGCTCGGACATCTCGTCGAGCCCGAGGCGCCGCTCGGCCCGGTCGAGCGCGTCGATCGAGGCATCGGTACCGAGCAGGTAGGTGACAGTCGGCTCGTCCATCAAGTGCGTGAGCAGCCGTCCTTCTCCGCATCCGAGGTCGGCGACCCGGCCGCCTCCCAGGCTGCGCACCACGTCGAGCACCGCCGAACGACGCTGGTCGGCCAGGCTGATCGGACGTTCCGCCAGTTCGTGGTCACCCGCTTGCGGCTCGGCCTCTGATCCACCGCCGCCGTCTGCAGTGTCGTCGTCGCGGTCGTCGTCGGACTCGGCTAGACGCTCCATCGCCGAGCGCGTCAGGCTGCCGAAGCGCAGGTACCGCCGCGAGATGAGATACGACTCGGGATGCGACTTGAGCCAGTCGCCGCCGCGGCGAAGCAGCTTGTCGACCTCGCTGTCGCCGATCCAGTAGTGCTTGCGGTCGTCGAGCACCGGCAGCATCACAAACAAATGCTCCAGCGCGGCTCGTACCGTCTGGCGCCCCTTGAGCCCGACGCTGTGGTAGCGGCTGTTGCCCCACGACGGGAACTGCGCGTCCAGCGCGATCGGAGTCGTGTGGACCTCATAGCCCAGCGGCTCGAACAGCCGGTGCACGATGCGTTCGCCGCCGCGCACCGGCAGCGTCGGCAGATGCACTTCCAGATCCAGCGGCTGCGCGACCAGATGCGGGCGAGCGTCGCAGGTACCGCTGAGCGCTGTCCCGAACAGGCGGCCGAGGGCCACTGCGAGCATGGACGAGGCCACATACGGCCGGTCGTTCACGTAGTGCTCGAGGCTGGCTGGCGGGCGCCCCTTGGTGCCGCGTGCCAGCGCAATCGGGTCGACTTCGACGAACAGCGTCGCCGTGCAGCGCTGCGGGGTGGCCTCGGGAAAGAACACGTGCGCACGTCCGATTCCGACGTCCACCGTCCGCACACGGTCGGGATGCTTGTGCAGCAGATAGCCCAGATCGGTGGCGTCGGGCGTCGTGGAAGTGAGCGAGACCAGCATGGCACTGCCATCCAAACACAATTCACGGTGCGCGCTGCAACCATTTTCTGAATGTCACTGTTGAGGTCGTCAGGGCCTCCAGCCAGGCGGATACCTTCCGGTCCCTCGCTCGGCGCTGACTCCACAGTCCTTTCGAACTTGTGCCTGTTGTCAGACCTGAGGGCGACGCGGTCGATGTCTGCGGAATATGTACCGCTTAATGTGCGGCGTCGCCGAAACGTGTCGCCTGAACAGGGCTCCGGTCATCTCGCGTAGTCTCGGCAGGAGCCGAACATGGTCGAGCGGCATGGCCGCACAACGCAAGGGGGCGTGACATGAAGGCAGCAGTGCTCTGCGAACAGCCGGGAGATCTCGAGATCGAGGACCTGAGCATCGACGCGCCGGGGCCCAACGAGGTGCTCATCCAGACCAAAGGCGCTGGACTGTGCCACAGCGACCTGCACTTCATGGAAGGGCTCTTCCGGACGCCGCTTCCCATGGTGATGGGCCACGAATCGGCGGGAGTGGTCGAAGCGGTCGGCACCGACGTGAGCTACGTGGCGCCCGGCGATCATGTCGTGGCGTGCCTGTCGATCTTCTGCGGCCAGTGCCACCGGTGTCTGTCTGGCAATCCGCACCGTTGCACGAACATCCGGGCCACCTCCCGCCCGAGGGATGCCGCCCCCCGCTTGACCCGTGACGACGAAACCGCCGTCGACCAGATGGCTCGGCTTGGCGGATTTGCCGAGCAGATGCTGGTGCATCAGAACGCCGTGGTAAAGGTGCGCCCCGACATGCCGCTCGATCGGGCATGTCTCATCGGCTGCGGTGTCACCACGGGCTTCGGGGCTGCGGTCAACACCGCCGGCGTCGGCGTCGGCAGCGTGGTCTGCGTGATCGGCTGCGGCGGCATCGGACTGTCGGCCGTGCAGGGCGCCCGCGTAGCAGGCGCCGGCCGGATCATCGCCGTCGACATGACAGAAGAGAAGCTGGAGACCGCTCGCCAGCTCGGCGCCACCGACACCGTCAATGCCTCCGAGGTGGACGACGTGGTGACCGCAGTCAAGGACATGACCGGCGGCGGTGTCGAGTACAGCTTCGAAGCCATCGGCTTGGCGCAGACCGTACAACAGGCGTTCGGGATGCTCGACATCGGCGGCACTGCCACCGTGATCGGCATGGTCCCCTCCAAGACCAGGGTCGAGCTGCGCGGCATCGACTTCCTGGCTGAGAAGAAGCTGCAGGGCTCGATGATGGGCTCGAACCAGTTCCGCAGCGACATCCCGATGATGATCGACCTCTACCTCGACGGCCGGCTCATGCTCGACGAGATGATCTCCGCGCGCATCGACCTCGACCAGATTAACGAGGGCTACTCCTGGATGAAGGCCGGCTCCTCCAACCGCACGGTCATCACCTTCGACTGACGCAGCAATCGGCCCGGCAGTTCCGAGACATTGACCAAGCTGTCTGCCTCACCGGGCCAAGGGGTCCACAGCGCTCGTGAGCGAGCGATGAGCGGCAGCACGTCGGAGCCACAGATCACGACGAAGGGCGACGCGACAGCCGAGACCGAACGCATCACGACGCTCGACGCAGTACGGGGCGTGGCGGTTCTCGGCATTTTGATCATGAACGCGGTCGCGTTCGGTCTCAGCGAAGCGGCGTATACCAATCTCGACGCGGGCGGTTCGCGTACGTGGCTGGACTGGGCGGTTGGCGGCGCAGGCGAGATCTTCGTCGATCAGAAATTCATGGGCCTGTTCTCCATGCTGTTCGGCGCGGGTATCGTGCTGTTTGCCGAGCGCGCCGCGGCCAAGGGCCGGCGCAGCTTGCTGTTGAGCCTGTGGCGCAACACGCTGCTGGCAGTCATCGGCCTGATGCACATAGCGATCTGGGACGGCGATGTTCTCCTGCTCTACGCGCTGTGCTCGACGGTGGTGCTGGCACTGCGAAAGCTGCCGCCCAGGATGCTTATGGCGTTGGGCGCGGCCTGCTTCGTCGCCGTTGCGGTCACGTCTTGGACTGTGCATTCGTCGCTGCGCAGCTACTCCAGCGTTCTGATCGACTTCTGGCACTACGGCGACTACTACGGCATCGTCGAGACGTGGTTCCTGATTGATGTCATTGGGCGAGCTTTGGGAGCCATGCTCATCGGGGCAGCGCTGTACCGCGCCGGCGTGATCAGCGGCCACCGGCCACCGTCGTTCTATCGCCGTCTCGCGGCCTGGGGGCTCGGCATCGGGCTGCCGCTGTCAATCGCCGGATTCTCGCTCATGGCCGGTTCCGGCTTTGATATCGACTGGGCCATCGCAGGAACCATCCCGAGCACCGTCGCCACTGTGCCGATCTGCCTGGGCTACCTGAGCTTGATCGCACTGTGGAACGCAGCAGGCGAGTCCGCGATGCGCACGCGCATCCGCGCAGCGGGACGCATGGCGCTCACCAACTACCTCACCCAAACCGCGATGGGCCTGCTCGTGCTGGACACCCTGTTGGGCGACTCCGAGCTGAGCCGCAGCGCCATCGCTGTGTTCGTCGTCGCCGTCTGGCTGCTGCAGCTGTGGTGGTCGAAGGCGTGGATGGATCGGTTCAGCTTCGGACCCGTCGAGTGGCTCTGGCGTTTCGCCACCTACCGCCGTCTGCAGCCGCTGCGCTCTCGCTAGGGCAGGATCGGTGTGGCTTCCATGTATCCGGGTTCGAGGAAGTCGATGCCCGGCGTGACGCGAGCCAGTTCGGCAGCGATGCTGGACGTGTCGGTCGGAATTGAGAAACCTGGCAGCCAGTTGTCGTGGTGACCGAGAATGACCTTGCGGGGTCGCAGCAGGTCGGCCTGACGACCGATGAACTGCGCCAGCGAACCTTGGATGGGTTCGCCGTCGATGTTGCCGCGGCCGGCCGCCGCGAGAATCGCCACGTCGGGGCGCAAGTCGCGCATGACCCCCGACCAGTGCCCTGATGTGTCCTGGAACAGCACCGAGCCGTCGGGCGCCTCTATCAGGAACAGCAGCGCCCCACCGTCGCCGCGGTCGCTGTGGCCGGCCGACGTCGCCGCGATGTGCTCGATCGTGGCCGGATCGACTTCGGTGGCCAAGTAGCGCATCAGCTGCCCGAAACGCTCCTGCTGCTCTTGCCAGGTGACGCCGAGGTCGCCCAAGCAGATTTCGTCGGGCTGATCCATCTCGGTGTGCGACCATACGCACGAGTGCTGGCTCGGGTACACCGAAACTCGGACGCCTTGGCCGCGGCCGTCCCGGTTCAGATCTACGGTCTCGCCGCCGGCGACGCAGATCATCCTGTCCGCAGGGATGCCGGCTTCGGCCATGAGCCGCACCGACTCGTAGGAGGCGATCAGCGTTGCGTCGGTGTTGGCGATGATCCGTTCCGCGCCGTACAGGTGGTCGAAGTGGGCGTGACCCACCAGCACCCAGTCTGCCTCGGTGACGTCGTCGGCCGAGAGCCCGGGCCCGACGGCGTTGGATGCCCGGTCGATGTATGCATCGAGAAATACCGTGAGACCTGCGGTGCGCAGCCGGAAGGTCGCGCACCCGTACCAATCGAGGGTCGTAGCCATGGCGGGAACCATACGCCTGGGCTCGACGTCTCTGCGGGCCGGGCACACTGGCGCGCCTATGGGCCGCCGCCGCAGGGGGACATGTCGGGCTGCAGTCCGCCGCGGTGCTGCATTCGCGTGGATGGCCTTAGTGATGATGCCGTTCGCTGCTGGATGCGCAGCAGGTCCCGACGCTTCATCCTCCCGGTCCGGCGACGGCGCCCTCAGCGGCGACCTGCACATCCTCGTCGCTGCCTCGTTGCTGCCGGTTGCCCAAGTGCTGGCCGACGACTTCGAGCAGCTCCACCCCGCCGTCGACGTGCAGATTGCCGGAGCGGGCAGCGCGGCGCTGCGCGAGCAGGTGCTCGCAGGCGCACCGGCCGACGTGTTCATCCCCGCCAGCCCTGTCCATCTCGACGCGGTTCGCGACGAAGTTGGGCTGGCGAGTGCCGCTGTCGTCGTAGCGCGCAACTCGCTTGTGCTCGCCGTGCCCGCCGGCAACGACGCCGGGGTGACATCGCTGGCCGATCTGGCTCGGCCCGAATTGCTGATCGGGCTGTGCGCAGCCGAGGTTCCCTGCGGTGCGTTGGCTCGACGCGGTTTGGCGCGGGCCGGGATCGAGCCGTATCCCGACACCGATGAGCCCAATGTGCGCGCACTTGTCACCAAGCTGGCTGCGGGCGAGCTCGATGCCGCCGTGGTGTACGCGAGCGATGCAGCTCCGAGCGCACGGGGGGGCACCAGCCTGGACGCGGTCGTGAGCCTGGGCTGGACTGCGGGCACCGCGCCACAGACGTCATACGCTGCCGCGGTGCTGGCCGATGCACCCAACGGCGTTGCAGCAGCAGCGTTCGCCGACTACCTGGGATCCGGCGCGGCCCGCAGCACATTCGCAGATTTCGGATTCGCGCTGCCATGACCTCCGCATCGGCATCTGAGGCTGGCAACCACTCCGACCGACGCTCGATACGCCGGTCACCACGAGACCTGCCGCCGTGGCCGGTAGCGGTCCTCGCAGCTGTCGGCGTGGTGCTCTTCGCCCTGCCAGTGGTCGGACTGGCCGCACGAACGCCGTGGACGGGGCTGTGGACGCACCTGTCGAGTCGCTTTGTCGTGGATGCGGCGGTGCTCTCGGTGGTGTCCTCGGTAGCTGCGGCGATCGTTGCAGCCGCAGTCGGCGTGCCGCTGGCGTGGGTTCTGGCACGAGTGGACTTCCGCGGCCGCTCGGTGGTGCGAGCGCTCGTGACGCTGCCCATGGTGCTGCCGCCGGTGGTGGGGGGCGCCGCGCTGCTGTTCGCACTCGGTCGACGGGGCGTGGTCGGCGGGCCGCTGCACGACGCCACCGGGTTGTTGCTGCCCTACTCGATATGGGGCGTCATTCTGGCCAACGCCTTTGTTGCCACGCCCCTCGTGATCCTCACCGTCGAAGGTGCATTGCGGAACCTCGACCGGCGCTACGAGAACGCTGCCGCCACGCTCGGCGCCTCCCGGCTGCGCGTGCTGTGGCGGGTGACGCTTCCGATGATCGGACCGGCGCTGGGCGTCGCTGTCGTCGTGGCGTGGGCTCGGGCCCTCGGCGAGTTCGGTGCGACGGTGACCTTTGCGGGCAATCTCGGCGGGCGAACCCAGACCCTGCCGCTCGCCGTGTTCGTGGCCCTCGAGGCTGATCGTGATGCCGCCGTTGCCATCAGCTTGGTATTGGTAGCCCTGTCGCTGGGACTGCTGATCGCTCTGCGGGACCGCTGGTGGCCGAGCCGATGACCAGCACTGACGCCTCAGGGGGCTCCGGAGCCCTCGACGCCGAGCTGCGGCTGCGTCGCGGCGATTTCGAGCTCGATGTGCAGTTGCGCGTCGAACCGGGAGAGACGGCTGCGCTGCTCGGCCCGAACGGCGCAGGCAAGTCCACCATCGTGACGGCGCTCGCGGGATTGCTTCAGTTAGGGCACGGCGTCATCAAGCTCGGGGGACGGGTGCTCGACGACCCGGCGGCGGGAATCTTCGTGCCCCCCGATCAACGGCGCATCGGTGTGGTGTTCCAAGACCAAGTCCTCTTCGGTCATCTCAACGCACTCGACAACGTTGCGTTCGGATTGACGTCCCGCGGGATGCGCCGAACCGAAGCACGCGAACGGTCACAGGCCTGGCTCGATGCGATGGACCTCGGCGATCTCGGCCATCGCCGCCCCCGCGCCCTGTCGGGAGGCCAGCGTCAGCGGGTGGCGCTGGCCCGCGCACTGGCCTGCGAGCCGGATCTGCTGCTCGCCGACGAGCCGCTCGGGTCGTTGGATGTCACCGCTCGCAACCGGCTGCGCCGCAATCTGGCCGCGCATCTGAGCAGCGGGCGCAATAGCGGCGGCTCGGCGCACGCGGTCCCGCTTCGCGGTGCCGACGATGTGCCGCGCCTGCTGATCACACACGACCCCGCCGACGCATTCGTGTTGGCCGACCGCGTGCACATCCTCGAGCACGGTCGCCTCACTCAATCGGGAACGCCCGACGAACTGCGGCGAGCGCCGGCGACCGACTATGCCGCCGACCTGTCCGGCATCAACCTGGTGCGCGGGGCAGCGCACGGCGGCGAGATCACCGTCGCATCCGACGAGAGCTCCACGGCGGGAACGGCCAGCCCACGTTCGGCGGTGCTGTTGCACGCCGCCGACACGACCGTGAACGGGCCGGTCCTGGCCACCATTCACCCTCGGGCGATCGCGCTGCACCGCGAACGCCCGAGCGGCAGCCCGCGCAACGTGTGGCGCACCACCGCGGAGGCGGTGGAACCGCTGGGCGACATCACGCGGGTCCTGCTCGGCTCACCTCTGCGGCTGACGGCCGATGTCACCCCAGGCGCCGCACACGAGCTCGTGATCCGTCCCGGCACCAGCCTGTGGGTCTCCGTCAAGGCCACCGAGGTAGATCTCGCGCCCGACAGCCGCGACTAATCGGCCAGAGCGGCTGACTGTGTTCATCGCTCAGCCGGGACGGCTGACTGAGGTCCATCCCTTGCCGGCGCCGGGGCGGTCGTCGAAGTCGGCGCTGTATCGATCGAAGAAACCGGGATCAGCTGCGGCAGCCGCTAATTCGATGTCGTTGCGCGAGATCGCTGCTTGCCACGCGTCGATGAGACGATCTTCGGCCTGGTAGTCGAAACGGTCGACGAGCGAGCGCTCCATGGCGCCACCGGGCTGGGGGTGATTCTCCTCGCGGGCAAGCCAGCGTGCCGTGTCGGCCAAACCCTCCACCGGGTCCACGACGTCGCGGTATCCGAGCTGGTAGATCGCCTTGTCGGAATTGATGACGCGATGATGCGGCGTGCTGCGCTGGGTGAGATGGTGAGACACGGCCGCATACTCCCAGGGAATCGACACGATCTCGAAACGGTGGTCCAGCGCCGCAGCGATGATCTCGACCCACTGCAGCAGCGTGGGCGTCCACTCGTCGGACACGTTGTAGGCCTGACCAGACGACCGTGCGCCGGCATCGACTGTCGCCAGCACCATCGCAGCGGCATTGCGCGCGTCTGCCGAAGCCTGCAACGTCAC
Source organism: Candidatus Poriferisodalis sp. (assembly GCF_965214215.1). Lineage (GTDB taxonomy): Bacteria > Actinomycetota > Acidimicrobiia > Acidimicrobiales > Poriferisodalaceae > Poriferisodalis. Next base: position 104,693 of record NZ_CBDCBD010000002.1, read on the forward strand.
ACCGCCGTCGGGCAGCACGATGCGCGTACGGCCGTCCAGCACTCGGCGCACGATCTTCCACTCGCGCGGGCTGATCTGGCCGGGGCCATAAATCCACGGGTAGCGAAGGTGCGATGCCGTTGGGTGCTCGCGGAACACGACGAGCTCGGTATTCGCGATCTGGCGCACCTTGTTGTTCACCCGGAACTCAGGCCCCTCATCGGAGACCAAGCGATCGTGCTCGCGCGTGGGCACTCGCATGCCTGCCGGCCAGAGCGCATCTGCATCGCCCCATCCGCTGTACACAGGGAAACCGCCGATGCTCACGAACTTGGCGACGCGACCGGCCATCACCCGGGCGATCTCGCGCAGCCGGCCGTACATGACCACCGAAAGGTCGTAGGTAGCCCGCCCGATCGCCGCAGTGAACTGGTCGGCATCGAACGGGTCGGTATGAATGTGGGTGACGAGGTCGGTGATCTCTTCAGCCTCGTGGCGTCCGGTGTGCAGAATCGTGACGCGATAGCCCCGCTCGAGCAAGCCCTTCACCACGTGGGGCCCAGTCGGACCCGTGCCGCCCACGACCAACGCAGTCTGCTCGCTCACGACCGCTCCTTCGACTCACTGTTCGTCCGGCATCGGGGCCGCGCGGGCGCGCGTTCCGCGCACTCGCTGAGCCCCTGCCGCGGCGACATTACGGCTCGTAGACCGTGTCTCGCAGCGGAAGATCGACAACTCGCCGTCCTTGCGGTGATGCTGACCACATTCGCCGGTACGCTCCCGCAACGATGAGCGCGATCATCGGCGGAACCGGGTCATGAGCGAGTACAAGCGCGGCACCCGAGTCATAGTCAACGAAGACCTCCCTGGCGTCCCCGAAGGCACGCCAGGCAAGTGCGGCCGAGGCCTCGGCTTCGCTATCAAGCGCTACCGCGTGCGCTTCGACAACGACGTCGAGGTCATCTCGGTAGCCCACAGCAAGCTCGTACCCGAGGATGAATGGCCGCAGTTCTTGGCTAAGCGGGCACGAGCCGAAATCGAAGCGGCCCAGGAACGGGCACGTCTCGCCGAAGCCCGTGCCGCAGCGGCTGAATCGCGCGGGCTGCCGGCAGCGAGCACTGACGAGCTCCCGGCACAGGACGACGCAGCCGCGGCGCCCGCGCCTGCCGAGCCAGCCGGCGATGACGGCGCAGCAGATCCCCGGCTGGCTGCGATACTCGCCCGCTCCAAGTCCGCACGCGACGCAACGGGAGTCCCTGCGCCGCAGAGCACTGCGGCCCCCGCGGCAGAGAGTTCGGCTGCCGAGCCAAGCTCCGCGTCGGCGGCCGAGCCCGCTGCGACTGCAGCGAAGCCGAAGCGTTCAGCGCCGCCGTCAGGGCCCGAACGTGTCGAGGTGCCCGAATTCGTGCCGGGCCCCGAGGTCGACCCCGACTACGCCCCGGCGGCGAATCGGGTGAGCGAGATCATCTCCGAAACGCGCAAAGACGCCTGACCGGCTTCCTCCACCGACACCACGCCGTCAAACGGCGGGTGGCGGGAACGGCTCAGGGTCGGCGAACCGCCGCACCACGTTGGCCGTGATACGCGCGATGTCGTTGTCATAGCCGTCGCGGGCCAGCGCTCCGAACCACGAGATCGAGCCGACCGAGAAGACTGCTCCCACATTCGGCGTCTCGTAGAACACCATGTCGGCGCGGACCATGGGGTCGGGCGTCGGGAAGTCCACCGAGCCCTCGAATTCTTCTTTCGTCCGCAGCATGTCGGGTCCGAACGTGGTCGCAGACGCCAGCACGACCGCGTGGCTTGGCGAGCCGAGTCGCACGTCGTAGCGATCGACTTCCTGGCCGGCAGCGCCACCGCCCAACCCGGAGGTGCCGATGCGCTCCCCCGGCACCCCGTCGAGAATCCACGCCGCCCGCGAGCTGTCGGCCCCGGGATCTCGCACGAAGTAGGTGGCCTTCTCGAATCCCTGCGCGGCGAAGCCGATGCCGCAGATCTCGTTGGGCGCCCGCCCCTGGCGACGCCACATCCCGCCGTACTCGCCGCCCCAAGCGTGGTAGCTCTCCCCCGGCCCGGTCTGCCAATTCCGCACGCCGTCCTCGGCCCTGCGCAGCTCCATGGCGCCGGGCCAGTCGTCGCTGAACGCCACTCTCCAGTAGAAGCCGTTGCCGCCCAGGTACATGAGGCGGCCGCCCTCGCGCTGCCAGTCGGCCAGCACGTCGAGCATGTCGGTCGACCAGTACTCGGGATGGGTGCCCGTAACCAGCACCCGGTAGGGCGCAACGGCGTCTCGGCCCTCGAAGTGCAGGTCCTCGTCGGTGACGATGTCGTGCCCGATCTCGAGATGCTCGAGGAATGCACTGATGTCGGTGTCGGGCGTGAAGTTCCAACCATCAGCCCCGGGCCGAAGGTTCAGCACGGGCCGGCGGCGTGAGCTGAACATCACGCCGCTGCCGTCGGGGTGCTTCTCGTAGTGGCTGCGCCCGAGTTCGGGATGGTCGCGGATGTAGGCGTGCTCGGGCCGCAGGCGAGTCTTGGTCGGGATGAAGTCGGCGCCTTCGAACAGCATCCGGTGGTTGGCATAGGCCATGTAGGTGGCGGTCGGCATCAGCATCGCCACATCGGCCGTGCGTGCGCCCACAGCGGGGCGAACGAAGAACGGCACACGATCCTGGCCAGCGGCGCTTCGCACCCGGAAGACGTAGGTCCCGCTCTCCAGATCGGCCGGCAGCGTCGTCTCGACGGTGGTCTCCCAGCCTGCGTCGTACAGATCGTCGTGATGGAAATGGATGGCGTCGAAGTGGGAGGGATTGTCGGCCCAGCGATGCGACGAGCCATCCCAGGCGGGTCCCGTGACTGCTCGTGTCGGCAGCTGGTGCAGGACGATCGGCCCGCACCCGCTTTGTGCCGCAGGCACCTCAGAGCCCGCCATGTTCACCGCGAGGTCCCACCGCACCGCGATGTCGCCGGCTCTGAGCCGGGGACGCGCGATGCGCCCATCGAAGCGTTCGCCGCCCGGACCGGCCCCGAACCACAACTCGGACGAATCAAGGGAGGTCACGCCGCCCGGCGTCCCGAATCTCACGGTGCCGCCGACGCCGTACCGGGACACATCGTTGACAAGCTCTGTGGCGGCAGACCCGCCCGAGGGGGCTTCCAGCGCTGAGAACGCCAGACCGCTCATCCGGCTGCCCTCGACGGCATCGCGTCCCGGCGAGTCCGAGCGCGCAGTGGTCACCGCTGCGCTCAGCGTTCCGGCGTCGAGGTCCACTTCGGCGTCAACCAGGTACCACCGGTTGCGGGTCAGCGGCCGATCGTCGACGACCAGCCGCGTCTCGTCGCCGGCGGCCCCCGTCACCGCGACAACGCAGCCATCGACGAGTTCGAGGCGCAGGGCATCCATCGGCTCGGATTCGTTCGATGCGCTGAGGGCGTGTGCGCGCAGCGTCGCTATACGCGCCGGTCGATCAACAAGCGTCGGCATCACCCACAGCCGCAGTCCGAAGCGGCTCGCACTCGACACGCCCGCCAGCGCGCAGACCCCGAACGAGCCGGCCACGAACGGCTGTTCATTCAGCTCAACCGACCAGCTGCCGGCCGTCGGGGCGGGTCGCTCGTCGAAGCCGGGGCCGTAACGGGTCGGGTCGCCGCAGGCGATTCGCGTGATGTCGATCTCCGCCGGGCCGGGCTGGTGGCTCGAGGCCATCAGCCGGATCGACTCTCCGGCGCGGCACGTCCAGGGCTCGCAGTAGCCGGTGACCTGCTTGGGGGAATCAGTGTCGCCGCGGCCGGGCGCCCCGACCTCGGGCGCGTGGGACTCAGTCATGGCGTCTCGCTGGCGTTGATCGGCAGGTTCAGCTCAGCGTTGCGACCTGAACGTGTCGTAGTCGGTCACCGGCATGCCGTCCGCCCGCCAACCGCCGAAGCCGGAATCCACGTGGCTGACTCTTCCTAGGCCCATGTCCTGCAGCGTGTCCGCCGACAGCGCCGAGCGGGCGCCTCCCGCGCAGCACAGGATGAACTCGCGGTCTTCGGTGAAGACCTCTTTCGTGTAGGGCGAGTCGGGTGAGACCCAGAACTCAAGCATGCCTCGAGGGGTGTGCATCGAACCCGGAATAGCGCCGTCACGCTGCAGTTCGCGCACGTCACGAATGTCCACGATCAGCGCGCCCTGCTCGGTGACACGTCGATGCGCCTCCGCCGGCGAGATGTTGTCGATACGGGTCTTGGCCTCGGCGACCATCTCGTTGACTGATTTGACGCCCATCGGTTCCTCCTTGTGGGGCTGCATCGGTGTTGGTGCGGCGGCCTCGGGTGCACCGCAGCGAGTGCAGCGGGCGCCGTCGGTGCAGTCTCACCGACGCGGGCGCTCGAGTCCACTCGACCCAGCGATCATCGTTCCGCAGGGGCTCGCGCTGGCACACTTGCAGCGGTGACAGAACCGCTCGGAGCGCCGTCAGGTCGTTTCTGTCTTGGCATCGACACCGGCGGCACCTTCACCGATGCCGTGGTGTACGACCACGGCGCTGATCGGGTCCTCGCGACGGCCAAGACTCCAACGCTCCACGATGACTTGTACAGCTGCGTCATCGAAGCAATGTCGAGCGTGCTCGAGGGCGGCGGCGACGCTTCTGCCAGCGCTCCCAGCGCTGCGGACATCGGCTTGGTGGCGGTCTCGACGACGCTGGCGACCAACGCGCTGGTCGAGGGTGCGGTACGACCGGCCGGCTTGGTGGCGATCGGATTCGAGCCCGAGACCTTGGCGCGCGTCGGGCTGCACGCCGGAGCCGCGGGCATCGGCGAGGCATCGAACACGCGAGCCGGCACCGGCGAGCAGATGAGCCGCAACCTCGCGACGGCACCGCTCGTCATCGTGGGCGGAGGACACAGTGCCCACGGCGACGAACGCGACCCGCTCGATGTCGCCGAGCTCGCCGCGGCCATCGACCGCATCGACGACTCGGTTGATGCGTACGCCGTTGCCGCCCAATTCAGCGTCCGCAATGCCGCCCACGAACTCGCGGCTCGCGATGCCATCGCGCAGCGCACCGGCAAGCCCGTCACCTGCAGCCATGAATTGTCACCGAACCTAGGCGGGCCGCGTCGAGCCGTGACCACACTGCTCAATGCTCAGCTCATCTCGGTCACGGCCCACTTCGCCGAGGCAATCCGAGCAGGGATGGAGGCTCTCGAACTCGATGCGCGCCTCATGGTGGTCAAAGGCGACGGCGCCCTTGTCTCGGCTGAGTTCGTCGCCCGACGCCCGATCGAGACCGTGCTGTCGGGCCCTGCGGCCAGCGTCGTCGGGGCGCGCCACCTGGCGAGTTCGCTGACAAACGGGCACGACTCGCTGAGCGCCGCCTGCCTCGTCGTCGACACCGGCGGCACGACCACCGACATCGCCGCTGTCCGCGACGGCGCTGTCGTGACTGCGGATGGCAACAACGATGCCGACACCGCCACTGTGGGCGGCCACGCCACGATGGTCACCGCATTGCCGACCGTGACGCTGGGTCTCGGCGGCGACAGCGAGATCCACATCCCGCCCGACGGGCGCCTCGGCGAACTCACCGTCGGGCCGCGCAGAGTGGTGCCGTTGTGCACCGCAGCCCAGCGACACCCCCACATCGTCCTGCCGATGCTCGAACGTCAGCAGCAGGCTGAACGGCCGCTCGCAGAGTTCGGCCAGGTCCTGTTGAGGGCCGCAACACCGGCGTCGAGCGAGCACCTCGACGGTCTCGACAACGAGATTTTGCGGCTCGTCGACGGCGGCGGCGGCGCACTCCCCATGGACAGTCTCAAGCGGTCGGCTCGCTGGCGCAGTGCGATCGAACGACTCGAACGCAGCGGCTATGTGCGCCGCGCCGCGCTGACGCCGACCGACGCCTGCGTCGTGCTCGGCTTGGCTGACGCTGACGCCGTGGGCGACGCCGCAGCAGCCAGGGCCGGTGCCGAGCTCTTCAGCCGCCAGCGCGACCGCTACGGCGTTCAGATCGGCGCCGGTGCCGTGGACGTGTCCCGCCGGGTGATGCGCACGGTGCTGCGGGGCGCGGCTGAGGCGCTGCTCGGCGTCGCGCTCGGCGCAGACAGCATCGCCTCGAGCGAAACCAGGCGACCGCTCGCTCAAGCGGCACTGAACCGCAGACTTGCTGAGCTGGCAAGGTCCTCGCCCGATCCGATCAGCAATCCCGACGACGCGCGCACAGTCAATCCGCTGTGGGGCTTGCTCGAATCCAGCGCCTTGCCGAGCGTCCCGATCACCGAGGATGCCGACGCGACGCGGAGCGAACGCCCCTCGACAGATCACGCGCCGCTGGCTCGCGTCGACGCTGGCGTGGGGGTGCCGATCGTGGCGATCGGCACCCCGGCGCCCACCTATGCCCCCCTCGTCGCAGCCCTGCTCGGCACCACCGCAGTCGTTCCGCCCCATGCCGAGGTGGCCAATGCAGTCGGCGCAGCCGTGGCCCGGGTCCGCATCACCAAACAGATAACGGTGACCGCGCCGCGTCGCGGCAGCTACCGGGCCCACTGGGGCGACGACCCGCCGGTCTGGCACAGCCTCGACGAAGCCCGCGAGTGGGCGACCGCCCAGGCAACGGAGGCTGCTCAGGCCGAGGCTGCTGCGGCAGGTGCCCGCAACGCAACGGTCTCCGTCGACTGGGCGACCCGCACAGCCCCCAGCAACGGACGCGAACTCTTCGTGGAGGCCACCCTTCGGGTCACGGCGGCCGGCCGCCCCTACTGAGGCGGTGCAGATGCGTGAACGAGTCGGCCCTCGCTGCGGCACGCGGTCTGCAGGTTCGCCAGCCAATCGACGTCTGGAACCGGGCGCGTCATGACCGGATCCTCGCCGAACGCGGCCTCGAGTGCAGCAGCGATGCCCAACAGACGCCGATCGCTGTAGCTCGGGCCGACAAGCTGCAACCCGAACGGCGTGCCTTGGCCGTCGCGCCCGCATGGCAGCGCCGTGGTGGGATGGCCGACCACGGTCAATGCCGCAGAGAGCCCGAGCCACGCCATGTAGTTGCGCACAGGTTCGCCGTCGATCTCGGCAGGGAACAGCTGATGCCAATCGAACGGCGGCACGCTGACCCCCGGGCAGATCAGCACGTCGAACTTGTCGAACAGCGCATCGGTCGCCCTGTACAGCTCCACCTGGCGTCGCCGGGCCTTGGCGATGTCGAGCACGGTGGTGCTCAGGGCCTCGTCGTAGGTAGCTCGGATGTTCGGGTTGAAGCCACCATCAGGTTTGTTTGCATGGGGGCCCGCAACGTCGGGGTCGAACTTGTGAATGCTGCGGTGGTATTGGGTGGCGAAGATGTCCGAGCGAAGCTGCCAGTCCACATCGAGCGCGTCGCTGAGGTCGAGATCGGCTTCTTCGGCTGATCCCACGATGCCGCTCAGCCGTTCGACCCGGTCGGCGAACACGCCACGCACAGCGTCGGACACCAGCAAGCCGCCCAAGTCGGCGCTCACACCTACCCGTAGCTTCCCGACGTCGGCCTCTGGGAGCTCGGCAAATCCGGAGGGGTCGAGCGGGAAGGCCATGGGATCGCGGCGAGCAGCCCGGTCGCGCCCTGCGATCACCGACAGCAGCAGCCCGACGTCGGCAACCGTTCGGGCCATCGGGCCTTGCACGCTGTAGTTGGTGCGCCCGATCGTGCGCTCGTCGTGGGCCACGGTGCCCGGCGTGGAGCGGTGAGCAGCAACTCCGCAGTAGGACGCCGGGATACGCAGGCTGCCGCCATGGTCGGACCCGGTGGCAAGCGGCGTCATCCCGCACGACAGTGCGACTGCGGAGCCGCCCGAGCTGCCCCCGCAAGTCAGCGCGGGGTCGAACGGATTGCCGGTGGCACCGAACAGACGGTTCACGGTGTTGGCGCCGATGCTGAGCTCGGGCGTGTTGGTCTTGCCGATGATCACGGCGTCAGCCGCCCGAACCCGCGCCACAATGCCGTCGTCGGTATCGGGCACGTTTGCCGCGAAGGGCGCAGCCCCATACGTCGTGGTCAGGCCCGCGGTCGTCTGAATGTCCTTGATCGCCACCGGCAGACCCGCCAGCGGCCCCAATTCGTCGCCACGGGAACGGGCATCGTCGATCGCGCGGGCCGTGGCGCGCGCCGCTTTGTCGTCACGAATGACGAGCGCATTGACCGCCTCGTCGATGGCATCTGCCCGTGCCAGGCAGGACTCCAGCAACTCGATCGCCGACAGGTCCCGGGCTGCCAACAGCTCCCGCGCCCGCGTCGCAGACAGATCGCACGGCTCGCTCATCTCCCGGAGCGTGACACATCGCCGGGCCCCGGGCTGCGCTTTGGCTGCATCGGTAGTCTGACCGGCCATGAGCACCGGGGATGGGGTCGGCTCGAACGGTCACGAGCCGAGCGTTTACGACGTGGTGGTCGTAGGCGCGGGATTCGCCGGCATGTACACGCTCTACACGCTGCGCGGGCTCGGTTTCGACGCTGTGGTGGTGGAAAGGGCCGACGACGTCGGCGGCACCTGGTACTGGAATCGGTACCCCGGTGCCCGCTGCGACGTCGAGTCGATGCAGTACTCCTACTCATTCGACCCCGAACTCGAACAGGAATGGGAATGGTCCGAGCGCTATTCCGGCCAGCCCGAGATCCTGCGATACGCCAACCACGTCGCCGACCGGTACGACCTGCGACGAGACATCCACTTCGAGACAACGGTCCAGCGGGTCGACTGGCACGACGATGCTTGCCGATGGGTGCTGCAGACCGACCGGGGCACGTACCGGGCGCGCTTCGTGGTGATGGCCACCGGCTGCTTGTCCACCACCAATGTCCCCAGATTTGATGGTGCCGAGACCTTCGCCGGACCGACATTTCACACGGGCAATTGGCCGCACGAAGGCGTCGAATTCAGCGGCCTGTCGGTGGGTGTGATCGGCACCGGCTCTTCAGCCGTGCAGGCCATCCCAGTCATCGCCGCGGAGTGCCGCGAGCTGACGGTGTTCCAGCGCACGCCGAACTACACGGTGCCGGCCCGCAACCAGCCGCTCGATCCCGACGAGCAGGCTCACTGGAAGCAGAACTACCGCGAGCTGCGGGCCGAGATGTTCGCTCAGCGCGCGGCCATGATTCAGCGGCTGCCCGACATCGAAGACGCCGCCAAGGATTTGAGCGAGCAGGAATTCAACGAGCGCATGGAGGAACGGTGGGGGGTGGGCGGTTTCACCTTCTACCGCGCATTTGGCGACATCGTGCTCGATGCCGAATCGAACGAGCGAGTTGCCCAATTCGTCCGCGACAAGATCGGCGAAGTCGTCGATGACCCCGAGATGGCCGCGAAGCTCACCCCGCACAACACCATCGCCTGCAAGCGCCCCTGCCTCGACACGAACTACTACGAGACGTTCAACCAGCCCCATGTCCATCTGGTCGATGTGTCCGAGACACCTATCGAACGCATCTCGCCAGCGGGCGTGGTGGTGGACGGCCAGGAATACCCGGTCGACGCGATCGTGTACGCGACGGGATTCGACGCGATGACCGGGACGCTGCTGCGCATGAACATCACTGGTCGTGGCGGCGTACGGCTGGCCGACCATTGGGACGCCGGTCCACGCACCTACCTGGGACTCGGCGTGGCGGGCTTCCCGAACATGTTCACCGTGTCGGGACCGGGCAGCCCATCGGTGCTGAGCAACATGATCCCGTCGATCGAGCAGCATGTCGACTGGATCGCCCGCTGCCTCACCGATCTGCGCGAGCGCAGCACCACCACGATTGAGGCCGAGCCCGACGCCGAGGCCTACTGGGTGGACCACGTCAATGCCGTGGCCGACTTGACGCTGTACCCGACGTGCAACTCGTGGTACCTGGGGGCAAACATTCCCGGCAAGACCCGAGTGTTCATGCCGCTGCCTGGCTTCCCGCCCTACGTTGAGATCTGCGAGGACGTGGCGTCCGACAACTACCGCGGCTTCGCCCTCGCCTAGTCGCACCCATTCCGCGGAGACCTGCCGATGAGATTCACGCCCACCGAATTGACCGGTCCGGAACGTGACCTCCAAGCCGAGGTACGCGAGTTCCTGGCTGCCGAGCTGCCGCCCGGCAGCCACGAGCCGTGCTTGGGCATGGCTGCGGATCACGATCGCGAGTTCTCGGCCAAGATGGCCGCCCGGGGCTGGGTGGGCATGGCGCTGCCATCACGCTGGGGCGGCTCGGATCGCACGGCCGTGCAGCGCTTCATCGTGGTGGAGGAGATGCTGCGCTGGGGTGCCCCCGTCGGGCATCACTGGGTGGCCGATCGCCAGACCGGCAACGTGATCCTCAAGTTCGGCACCGATGAGCAGCGCGAGCGGTTTCTGGCGCCGATCTGCCGGGGCGAGCTGGGTTTCTCGATCGGCATGAGCGAGCCCGACAGCGGATCGGACCTGGCCTCGGTGTCGACCCGAGCCGAGCGGGCCGATGACGGCTGGATCGTCAACGGCACCAAGATCTGGACGTCGAACGCACACATGAACGACTGGTTCATCTGCCTGCTGCGCACCGCACCCATGGAAGACGGCAACAAGCACGCGGGGCTGTCTCAGTTCCTGATCGACCTGAGTTCTCCCGGGCTCGAAATCAGCCCGATCCCGTTCCTCGACGGCAGCCATCACTTCAACGAGGTGACCTTCCACGACGTCTTCGTGCCCGACATCAACGTGGTGGGCCAGCCAGGGATGGGCTGGCACCAGAACACCACCGAGATGGCCTATGAGCGCGGCGGGCCCGACCGCTGGCTGTCGCCTTTCTCGACGGTCGAGCAGTTGTTGCGCGAGGCCGCCGGCACGCCGATGCAAGACGCCGTGTCGGACCTGTTCGGAGAGCTGGCAGCACGCTGGTGGGGCATCCGAAACCTGTCGCTGTCGGTGGCTCGGCTGATCGACGAGGGTGAAGCGCCGTCGGTGGAGTCGGCACTGGTCAAGGAGATGGGCACCCGCTACGAGCAGGAGGTCGTCGAGAAGCTGGTGCAGCTCATCGACGAGGAATACTCGCCCGCGTCGGAGTCATTGTTCGAGCGGTTGCTGGCCCAGTGCGTGGTGACCTTCCCCGGCAATACGATCCGAGGCGGCACCATCGAGATCCTGCGCTCGGTGGCCTCCAAGGGCCTCCAGGGGCTGCCGGTATGACGGCGGCCCCATCGACACAGACTGCCGGTATGACCCAGAACAGCACTCCCGAGCCGGTTGTGGTCGACGAGCTGATCACCGAGACGGCGGATCGTCTGTTCAGCGAGCTCTGCACCCATGAAGCAGTCCAGGCTGCCGAGGACAGCGGTGATGCACCAGATATCTGGGGGGCGTTCCGCGAGACCGGCTTCGACCTGATCGCCGTGCCTGAAGACGCTGGTGGCTCGGGCGGCACGCTGGCTGAAGCCATCGAGGTGCTGCGGTTGGTCGGCTACCACTCAGCGCCGATCCCTGCTGCTGAGAACGGCATCCTCGGCGGCTGGCTGCTGGCCGAAGCCGGCATCGAGCGCCCCGACGGTCTGGTGACGGTCGTCCCGCCCCGAGCAGCCGAAGGTGGCTGGTCGGGAGGCAGCGCCTGCTCGGCCGAGGTGACCGGTGACGGCAGAGTCACGTTGACCGGCGAGGCCCACCGGGTCCCGTCGGCCCGCAGCGCAGAGACGATTGCGTGCGTCTGCGAATGCGACGGGCAGACCACCGTGGTCGCCGTGCCAACATCGGAGTGCGAGATCACGCCGCTGCCGAACATGGCCGGCGAGCCCCGCGACACGGTCCGTTTCGACGGCGCAACGGGTCAGGCAGCGCCTGCGCCCGACGGTGTCGACGCGGCCGCACTGGCCGAGCGCGGCGCCCTGTCGAGGGTTGCCCTGATGGCCGGCGCCATCGAGAAGATGTGCCAGCTCACCGTCAGCTACACCAACGAGCGCGTCCAATTCGGTCGACCGGTGGCTCGCTTCCAGGCCGTGCAGCAGCATCTGGTGTGGGCAGCGCAGGACGCGGCGCTGGTGCGTATGGCCGCCGAAGTCGCAGCCAGGGAGGCCACCCGCGGCAGCGCTGCGTTCGAGATCGCGGCAGCCAAGCTCATCGCCAACCAGGCGGCCGCCCGGGCCACGAAGGCCTGCCACCAAGCCCACGGCGCCATGGGCATGACCCAGGAGTACCCGCTGCATCATTTCAGTCGCCGGCTGTGGAGCTGGCGCAAGGAATACGGCTCGGACGCCCACTGGTCCGCGGTGCTCGGCAACATGGCCACAGGCGTCGGCGCCGACGGCCTTTACCCCCTCATCACCTCCGGCACCTTGGCCCTACAGTGACTGGTGGGAGGCGCCGGTAGCGAGGTGGTTGTGTCGCCGACGAATTCTGAGATCATCTTCGAGGTCAGTGATGACGAAGTCGATGGCGGATACTCCGCCATCGCACTCGGGTACGGCATTCACACCCAGGCGGAGACGATCGAGGAAATGCGCGACAACGTCCGCGAGGCGGTTGAGTGCTACTTCGACGACGCGTTGACCCGTCCGAGCGTCGTTCGGTTGCACTTCGTCAGAGACGAAGTCCTGGCACTGTGAGGCTGCCCCGCGATGTGCGCGGGCGCGATCTGCAAGGTGCGCTCACCACATTGGGCTACCAAGTCACGCGTCGCCGCGGCTCTCACGTCCGAATCACGACGCAGGTCAATGGCGAGCATCACGAATTGATCCCAGATCACAACCCCATCAAGATCAAGACCCTGTCGAGCATTCTCAAAAGCGTCGCCGCTCATCACGACCTGACAGTCGATGAGCCAATGGAGATGCTCGACATCTGATCAGACCGGATCGCCGCTTATCGTCAGAGCGCCGGCTGAGACCGGGCATGGGCTGAGTGCAGTTGATCGGCATCCGGAGGCTTGCCGAGGAACAAGCACAACGTGTAGCGCTCAGGTCGCTGCTGCGTGACTGGGAAGCCGAGTCAGGTCCGGTCAATGAGGACATGGTTGCCGAGATGCAGCAGCGCTACTACAACCGATGATCCTTGACGCAGGCGTCCTCATCGCGATCGATCGCGGCGCCACGCAGGCCCACGCGCATTTGATGACTGCTGAGCGCAACGGGGATGCCCTCCACACAACTTCCCCGGTTGCTGCACAGGTGTGGCGCAACGGAAGCCGGCAAGCCCGACTCGCACGAGCGCTCCAATCAATGACGCTGCACCCCTTCCTGCCCGGCGAGGTTGCCATGGTGGGCGAAACCCTTCGCAGATCGGGCACCGCCTACGTGGTCGACGCACATCTCTACGTGGTGGCAGAGCGAATCGGCCACGACATCGTGACTTCGGACGTCGACGATTTCGCGTCGCTTCGCACAACGACAGCGCCGCATGCACCACGGGTGCTGGCTTGGCAGTGACCCAGCCCCGCTGAATTACGCCAGGATGCGGGCAGCGGTTGCGACCAGTCGAGCGCTTCGCGGGCGGCGCATCTACGCTCGCCGCATGAGCAGCAACAGCACAGTCGACAGCACTCTCGCCGAATTCGGACAGTACGGCGATGTCTCGGTGAAGCTGAGCGACGACCACGTGGCCGTCGTAGAGATTCAGCGGCCACCCAACAACTTTTTCGACTTGGAACTCATCGACGGCCTCGTCGCCGCGTTCGGCGATCTGGACGAGGAGGACGGCTGCCGGGCGAGCGTGCTGTGCTCGGAAGGCAAGAACTTCTGTGCGGGCGCCCAGTTCGGATCTGATGGCCGCCGGGGCGGCGAAATTACCGCCACCAACGCCGACGGCAGCCCGCGCCATCTGTACGACGCAGCCTTCGACCTGTTCTCCAAGCAGAAGCCGGTGGTGGGCGCCATCCAGGGCGCAGCGGTGGGCGGCGGCCTCGGCGTGGCCTGCTTCCCGGACTTTCGCATCGCGGCACCCGAGGCTCGCTTCACTGCCAACTTCGCCCGATTGGGCTTCCACCACGGCTTCGGGCTCACCGTGACCCTGCCGATGCTGGTCGGCAACCAGCAGGCGCTGGATCTGCTCTACACCGGCCGCCGAGTGAAGGGCGACGAAGCTGTCGAACTCGGGCTAGCCGACAAGCTGGTGCCGCTCGACAACCTGCGCCAGGCCGCGTACGACTTCGCCTGCGAGATCGCCGGGTCGGCGCCGTTGGCCGTCGAATCGATCCGCAACACGATGCGGGGGCACCTCGCCGACGCCATCAAGGTCGCAACAGACAACGAGAAGGCCGAGCAGGACCGCCTGCGCACCACAAACGACTGGCGTGAGGGAGTCAGCGCCATGAACGAGCGTCGTACGCCGAACTTCACCCGCAGCTGATGCCGGGTCGCCCCGAAGTGCCCGACCGCACCCGCAGCTGATGGCCGATCCCCCGTTGAAGGCAGCCACGCTTACCCCCGACGACATCCGGGCAGCGCTCGACGGACTGCTCGAGCGGCGCACCGAAGCGACCCGGCTGACGTCGATGGGTGCTGGCAGCGACGACCTCGACAATGGTCGGGCGTATCTGGCGGCGACTGTCGAGGGCGGCTGGCACGTGCCGACCTGGCCTGCTGACCATGGCGGCCGGGACGCGTCGCCCGCCGAGAACGCCCTCGTCGGCTCGGTGCTGCGCGAGTACGTCGTGCCCGACCTGTACCCGTTCGCGATCGGGCTGGGGATGGTGGGTCCCGCTCTGCTGGCACACGGAACCGCCGAACAGCAGCAGCGCTGGCTGCGTCCGATTGCTTCTGGTGCCGAGATCTGGTGCCAGATGTTCTCCGAGCCCGAAGCTGGCTCGGACCTCGCAAATGTGGCCCTCAGCGCCGAGCGGGACGGCGACGTGTGGCGCCTGGGCGGCCAGAAGACGTGGACCAGCCGGGCGATGTGGGCCGAATGGGGAATCTGCCTGGCCCGCACCGACCCCGCACAGCCCAAGCACAAAGGGCTGACGATGTTCGTGACCGCCATGGACGCACCTGGTGTCGACGTGCGGCCGCTGCGGCAGATGAACAACGACGCCCATTTCAGCGAAGTGTTCGTGGACGGCGCGGTCGTGGGTGACGAATGGCGGGTCGGCGATGTGGGCGAAGGCTGGCGCGTTGCCATGACGATTCTCTCGCACGAACGTGCCGGCGCCGGCAGCCGCGGCGGGGGCGACGGTGCGAAGCGGGGAGCACGTATCCCGCCGTGGATCGCCGATCTGGTCGCGCTTGGCGCACTCGACGACAAGGTGAGACGGGACGAGGCCATGTCGATCTACGCTGCCGACATGGCGTCGCGCTGGACCGCGCAGAGGGCCTCCGACGAGGCTCGGTCGGGCGGCAGTCCTGGACCTGCTGGCAGCGGTGCGAAGCTGAGGACGGTGTCGTCGTACAAGCGGTGTGCCTACTTGGCGAATCGCGCAGCAGGAGCAGCAGGCATGCTCGAAGACGGCCACGGCTACATCGAGACGGTGACGGCACCGTCGATGTCGATACGGGGCGGCACCGACGAGATCCAGCGCAACATCTTGGGAGAGCGAGTACTGGGCCTCCCCGGCGAACCCCGCCTCGACCGTGATGTGCCTTGGCGCGATTCCCGCAAGGGAATGCTGTGATCCGACCTCCGACGCATACGGGCGATTCCCGCAAGGGAACGCTGTGACGAGCGGCATCGCAGCGCCCACCACCTACGGCGAGGTGATGTTCCTCGAGCAGCACGGCCCAGATACCTACGTCGGCGTCAGCCCCGAATACATGTGGGGTCGGATCTACGGCGGTCAGGTCATCGCACAAGGCCTGTGGGCGGCGTTTCAAACCGTCGACGAAGCGTTCGTGCCGCACTCGGTACACGCCTATTTCATCCGGGGCGGCACGCTTGACGAACCGGTCCGCTACGAGGTGGACCGCCTGCGCAACGGCCGATCGTTCTGCACCCGAGCGGTCGTTGCCCGCCAGAGCGGCGGCGCAATCTTGAACCTGTCGTGCTCATTCCACGTGGCAGAGCAGGACGCCCAGGTGCAAACCGCACGCATCCCGCTCGCACCCGACCCGCAGGACTGTCGCAACATCGACGAAGAGCGTTGGCCGTGGATCATGGAACGCCGTCCGCTGCCAAGCCATCCGGGGGCGGGCCAGTCGATGGGCTGGGTACGCATCGTCGATCCCATCAACGACGATCCCCGCCTGCACATCTGCGGTCTGGCGTTCACGTCGGACGCCATCCAGTTCAACGCCGCCCGCTCGCTGCATCCCCTGCAGGTGACCCGCGAGCAGTACCAGGAGAAGTTCATGGGCGCGTCACTGGATCACGCCATGTGGTTCCACCGCCCGATGCGCGCCGATGAGTGGCACCTCTACCAATTCGACTGCCACGGCCTCACGAGCGCTCGGGGCATGACCGTGGGCAACCTGTTCGCTCCTGACGGCCGCCACGTCGCCACGATCGCCCAGGAAGTTCTGCTGCGAGAGCGCCGACCCCAGACCTAGCGGTTCATCGGCAATGTGTGCAGGGCTGCTGAGAACTCGTTTCCGCAGGTCAGCACACTGCGCACTGCCCCGACCAACACCTCGACACACCACTAGGGACTGCCAAAGCTCGGCCCGGCGAGCGACGGCCGGGACGATCCGCCCACTCTCGGTGCCGCTATGCGCAGCAGGCGTCTTCAGCGTGGCTCAGGCGTTCGGTTCCGTCGCCGCGGCGTGACAGCACGACGTTCTGCATCACCTCGGTGTCGCCCTGCTTGACGTACCACTCCCACTCGATGCCATGCGGATCGGTCGCCCACGTCTCCACTTTCTCGGCGTAGCAGCACATGGTCTCGTCAATGGTCGAGGTGGTGATGCCGGCGTCGCTCATACGCGCGTGTGCCTGCTCCACCTCGCCAGCGGACTCGGTCTCGACCCCGAGGTGGTTGATGGTGCCCCCGTCGCCAGTCGACTCGAAGAGCACCAGCTTCAACGGCGGCTCATCGATAGCGAAGTTCGCATAGCCCTCGCGCCGCTTCGCAGGCTCCGCCCCGAACAGACGTGAGTAGAAGTCGACCGCCTCGTCGATGTCGTCCACGTTGAGTGCCAGCTGCAACCTCATGGGCACACACTACGGCGGGCCGACTGGACTGGGTAGGACGAACCTGGACATCTGAGCCCACCGGCAACGAGCAACCTCAGAGGCTGAGCCGATAGACGAAGCCGTGGCCCGAGCAACCCGTGAGCGCAATCGCATGAAGACCGGGAACAAACGCGGGCAACAACTGATGCGAGAACGGGAAGGCTCACCCTTGCGCGCAGCCTCTAAGGTGCGCCGCTGTGACTTCGCCACAACCGCTCAGCCCCGCACAGCTCGCGGCAGCAGATGCTCTGACTGCCTACCTCGCCGGCGGAGGCGAGGCACCCGTAGGGGCGTTTGCCGACTTGGGCTTCGAAGACGGACTCGCCATCCAGTGTGAGATGCAGCGGCGAGCTACCGCCAGTGGTGCCGTGCAAGCCGGCTGGAAGGTGGGGCTGACCTCGGATCGGGCTAGGACTGCGGTAGGAATCGACGACCGGCCGTTCGGGCACGTCAACCGCGTGCTCGTATCGCCCGCCGACATCCCGTCCGCACAGATCAGCAAGGTGAGCATCGAACCTGAGATGTGCTTCGTGATCGGCGAGCGCATCGCCGGCGACGACGTCGATCCTGCTTCCGTGCCCGCTCGGATCGCGCAGGTGTGCGCCGGCTACGAGGTGAACGAGGCACGCGTCGCCGTCGGGGGCAACCTCGCCATGCTCGTCGCCGACAGCCTGACGAACTGGGCCATTGTGCGAGGCTCGGGAGTCGACGCTCCGCCCGCAGCAGATCTCGACCGCTGCGTGGTGACGGTCTCGTGCGACGGCGAGGAGCGCTTCAGCTGCACGGCCGCAGACGAGGTCGACAACCCGTACCTGTCGATTGCCCGTCTCGCAGCGACGTTGCACCGCCACGGCTTGGCTCTCGAAACGGGCCAGAGCGTGATCACCGGCGCGTATTCCCGCTTCCGGGTCGAACCCGGCCAGCGCTGGACGACCCACTACAGCGGCATCGGAGACGTGGAGGCGACGATCTCATGAGTTCTGCACTGCCCAGCCCGACCGTCCTGGACGTGCCCGACGGGCCGCTCCATGTGCTGGTCACCAAGACACTCACACTGCCCGATGTCAGCCCCGATAAAGAGGCCGCCATTCGCGCCGCCGCAGGACCGGGCGCCGTCGTGAATATCGTGGAGCGGCCGCGAGACGGGGTGCCGCTGGCTGCCGATGCACAGGTGATCCTCGGGATCGTGCCCGAGTGGCTGTTCGATGCGGCGCCGAACCTGCGCTGGATTCACGCCACGGCATCGGGCGTCGACATGTTCATGTATCCCAAGTTCCTCGCCAGCGATGTCGTGCTCACCGGCGAGAAGGGCCTGGTCGGCAGCCACCTGGCCGATCATGCTTTCGGCCTGCTGCTGGCGCTGGTCAGGCGCATCGCAACGGCGGTGAAGCTCGGTTCCGAGGGATGGGACAACGAACTTCGGGAACAGATGCGTTACAGCGAACTCGAGCTCGAAGGCCTGACCATGGGCATTCTGGGCTTCGGCGGCACGGGCCGACACATCGCCCGCCGCGCCACCGCGTTCGGCATGAACGTGCGGGCGATGGACCTGTACCCGGTACCACCCGGCGAGGGCGTCGAGGTGGTCGGCGGACCGGAGTCGCTGCGCGACATCGTGGCGACCAGCGATGTCCTGGCAGTCGGTCTGCCACTCACCGGCGACACCCGGGCCATGTTCGATGACGAGATGTTCACCTTGATGCCCGACGGCGCGGTGTTGCTGAACGTGACCCGCGGCGAGATCATCGACGGACCGGCGCTGGAGCGCGCGTTGGCCGAAGGACGGATCGGCGGCGCAGCTCTCGATGTCGCACCCGTCGAGCCGTTGCCCGCCGACAGCCCGCTGTGGGGGTTCGACAACTGCGTGATGACACCCCATACCGCCGGCGCCAGCCAGCACCGCGCACGGCGCAACCTGGAGCGCTTTTGCCGCAACCTCGTCGCGCTGCGAGAGGGCCGTCCGCTGGAAGGCGTAGTCGACAAGCAAACCGGTTTCTGAGACTCCCAAGATTCCGACACCTATCTGTCACAGAAAATCCGACCGGATAGGTCGGGATTTGCCGGTACAGTCTTGCGCGCTCGGCAATCCCGCCGGGTTATAGGCATAGCCCGCCTCATGGGGCGCAAGAAATGGAGCTCATTATGAGCGACGCAGATGAAGTCCAAACCGACCAATGGGGTTTCGAAACCCGAATGATCCACGCGGGCCAGGCGCCTGACAGCGCCACCAACGCCCGCGCGGTTCCCATCTACCAAACCACCTCGTACACCTTCGAGAGCTCCGAACATGCCCAGAAGCTGTTCGGCCTGGCTGAGATCGGGAACATCTACACCCGCATCATGAACCCCACCCAGCATGTGCTGGAAGAGCGCATCAGTGCGCTCGAAGGGGGCATTCGCACAGCAGTCGGCCTGCCCGGCGCGCTGGCGGTGTCCTCCGGGCAGGCTGCGGAGACGCTGGCAATCCTCAACCTTGCGGAGTCGGGCGACCACATCGTGGCCAGCCCGTCGCTGTATGGAGGCACGTACAACCTGTTCCACTACACGCTGCCGAAGATGGGCATCGAGACCACGTTTGTGGAAGATCCCGACGACCTCGACGCATGGCGCGATGCGACCCGTGACAACACGCGGGCGTTCTACGGCGAGACCATCGGCAATCCCAAGAACGACATCTTGGACTTCGAAGGCGTGGCCGATGTGGCCCATTCGGTGGGCGTTCCGCTGGTCATCGACAACACGGTGCCATCGCCGTACCTGTGCCAGCCCCTGGCCCACGGTGCGGACATCGTGGTGCATTCAGCCACCAAGTTCATCGGCGGTCACGGCACCTCCATCGGCGGGCTCATCGTCGACGGCGGAACGTTCGACTTCGGTGCCTCTGGGCGGCATGCGATGTTCACCGAGCCCGATCCGAGCTACCACGGGCTGGCCTACTGGCCGGCCCTCGGCGCAGGTTCGTACATCCTCAAGGCAAGGGTGCAGCTGCTGCGCGATATCGGCGCTGCGGTCTCGCCCATGAACGCTTTCCTGTTCCTGCAGGGAATCGAAACCTTGTCGCTGCGCATGGAACGGCATGTCGCCAACGCCCAAGCGGTGGCCCAGTATCTGGAGTCCCACCCGCAGGTCGAGTGGGTGCTCTACGCCGGGCTTTCGTCCAGTCCCTACAACGAGCGGGCGCGCAAGTATCTGCCTCGGGGCGCCGGCTCAGTGTTGGCGTTCGGGATCGACGGCGGCACCAAGGCCGGCCAGAAGTTCGTCGAGAGCCTCGAGTTGCACAGCCATGTCGCCAATATCGGCGACGTGCGCAGCCTGGCGATCCATCCGGCCAGCACGACGCACAGCCAGCTCACCCCCGAGGAGCAGTCCGACACCGGCGTCGAGCCGAACTTGGTGCGGCTGTCGGTGGGCATCGAAACCATCGACGACATCATCGCCGACCTCGATACTGGCTTCGAGGCCGCCGCCGGCATCTGACGCCACGCAAGATCGCGCTCGCGGGCTGGCGACGCCGAGTCGTCAGCCCGCAGCCGATGCGTGACCAGCGTTAGCTGACGGCGCCAGCGTTACGCAGGGCAGAAATCTCGTCGGGTTCTAGGCCGAACTGGGCCAAGATCTCGTTGGTGTGCTCGCCTCGCGCGGGGCTGGGCCGGCGGATGTCACCGGGCACCCCGTCGATCTGGGTGGCGTTGCGCACAATGCGGATGTCGCCCATCGCCGGGTGATGCACCGGCGCGGCCATGCCGAGATGCTCTACCTGCGGGTCGGCGAATGCCTCAGCCACGGTGTTGACGCGACCGCACGGGATGCCCACGGCGTTGAGCCGCTCGACCCATTCGTCGCAGTTCGCCTGGGCCAACCGCTCGCCGATGAGATTGTTCAGCTCAGACCGGTTGGCCGAGCGCAGTTTCGTCGACGAGAATCGTTCGTCGTCGACCAAATCGGGGCGGTCGATCTCGGCGCAGAAGGCTCGCCACAGTCGACCGCCGGGGGCAGCGATGTTGATGTGCCCGTCTGCGGCTTCGTAGGTCCCCATCGGGATCATCGTGGGGTGGTCGTTGCCGGCTTGCGGCGGGTCCTCCCCCGCCACCGTCCAGCGGGCCGCCTGGAAGTCGAGCATGCCGATCATCGACTCGAGCAGCGAGGTGTGCACCCAGCGGCCCTCGCCGGTGCGGGATCGCTCGATGAGCGCTACCAGAACGCCGATCGCGAGCTGAAGGCCTGCGGTCACGTCGCTGATCGCCACGCCGGCCCGCACGGGACCATGGCCCGGCAGCCCGGTCACAGACATCATCCCGCCAAGGCCCTGCGCTATCTGGTCGACGCCGCCTCTCGTCGCGTACGGACCGTCTTGGCCGAAGCCCGAGATCGAGCCCATGACGAGCGTTGGATTGACCGCGTGCAGGGTTTCCCAGTCGAATCCCAGCCGGTACTTGACAGTTGGCCGCAGGTTCTCGATCAGCACGTCGGCCGACCGGGCGAGCCGGTGCAGCAATTCACGGCCCGACGGATTCTTCAAATCGATCACCAACGAGCGCTTGTTGCGATGGATGTTGAGGTGATCCGACGATGCCTCACGGCCTTCCTCGAAACCGTCGACAGGAGCATCCACCCGGATCACGTCGGCACCCCAGTCCGCAAGCTGCCGTACGGCCGTCGGCCCCGCGCGCGCAATGGTCAGATCGAGCACGGTGATGGCGGCGAGCGGCAAATCCGGGCCGCCCGCGGCGGCGTCCGGCGAGGGCGAGGGACTCACAGGCTCAGTCGCTGGCAGGGTCTGCCTGGGCGCCGCGCACGAGTGTGCCGGGGCGGGCACCGGTGAACTCGCCGTCGGCCGACACCTCAACACCCGCCACGAACGTGTGCCGGTAACCCGTCGACCGCTGGATCAGGCGCTTGCCGCCGCTCGGCAGGTCGTACACGAGTTGCGGGCGCCCCACGCCAAGTGCTTCGAAGTCGACCACATTGAGGTCGGCCCGATAACCGGGAGCGAGCAGGCCGCGATCGGCCAGCCCGTAGGCGGCCGCATTGGCCCGAGTCTGCTTGTGCACTAGGAATTCCAGCGGCAGGCCGTCGCCACGGCTGCGGTCCCGGGCCCAATGCGTCAGCAGGTACGTCGGGTACGACGCATCGCAGATGGTGCCGACATGTGCTCCCGCGTCGCCGATCCCGCAGATGGTGTGAGGGTCGGCCAGCATTTCGCGGATCACCTCGAGGCTGCCCGCGGTGTAGTTCTCGAAGGGGTACAGCAGCAGGGTGTCACCGTCACCGTCGGACAGCAGATCCAGTGCCAGTTCCCACGGGCTGACGCCGAGGTCTGCAGCCCGCGCCGCAACCGATGCACGCGGGTCGGGCTCGTAGTCGGGCACGTCGCCGAGTTCGAAGGCGCGGGTGAGCGCATAGTCCATCCATCTGCTGAAACCGTCGACCGGCCGGTCTTCCACCAGTGCGCGACGCAGGCTCTCGTCGGTGCGCATGCGGGCTGCGCGCTGCGGTGCCGGCAGGTGGGCGATGTCGCGGTACGCCGGGTGGTTGCCGAAGGGGTTCACCGACACGTCGAGCCCGAGCATCACGCTGATGGGCCGGCAGCCGACCTGCCCATTCGCAGCGATGCCTGCTGCGTTCGCATCATGGATCTGTGCCAGCGTCTCCCGCCACAGCTCGGGGGCATTGTCCACCTGCAACAACAGCACCGACAGCGGGCGGCCCGAGATCTCGGCTGCTGCGCGCAGCGTCTCGAATTCGCCGGGCCCGAAGTCGGAGTTCACCTGCAGCACGCCGGCGCCGGCCTGTCGCATCGCCCGTGCCACCGCTGCGAGCTCGGGATCTCCCGCCGACAGTGACGGCGTCAGCCGACCGTCGGCCGCCTTGTGCTTGGTCGTACGGCTGGTGGTAAAGCCGAGCGCTCCCGCTGCGAATGCCTCGGTGACCAGCTCGGTGATGCGGCCGAGTTCTTCGTCGGTCGGCATCTCAGCATGGTCGGCGCCGCGTTCGCCCATCACGAAGAACCGCAGCGCTCCGTGGGGCAACTGGCTGCCGACGTCCATCACCCGGGGTGTCTCGGCGAGTGCGTCGAGGTACTCCGGGTAGCTGGTCCAGCGGAAGTCGATGCCCTCGGCGAGCACCGTGCCGGGGATGTCCTCGACACCCTCCATGAGGTTGATGAGGTAGTCCTCGGTGCCTGGTTGCACCGGAGCAAAACCGACGCCGCAGTTGCCGAAGATTGCCGTCGTCACCCCGTGCCACGAAGACGGCGTCATCTCGGGATCCCAGGTGGCTTGTCCGTCGTAATGGGTGTGAATATCCACCCAGCCCGGCAGCACGAGGTGCCCGTCAGCATCGATCTCGCGGCGACCGCGGCCGGCCACCTCGCCGACCTCGACAATCGTGCCGTCAGTGATGGCCACGTCTGCCGATCGTGGGGGGCCGCCGCTGCCGTCCACCACAGTTCCGTTGCGGACCACGACCTCAGCCATGGCGGTCAGCGTACTGAGTAGTGCCGTTGGGCTACCGGGTTCGGCGGTTTCGCCCGCTGCACAAGAAGCCGGCACCCCACGAGAAATGCATGACAGCGAACGCCGCCGCCGCCTTTAGACGGTCGCCCAACTGCGGAAGGCTGGAGCGCAGCCGGGCCGCGGCCAGCGTGCACGCACCGAGGTAAACAGCGGGCACGATCCCCCCGCGCAGACGCCCACGCGCCAGTTCGAATGCGGACAGCACTACACCGACGACCAGCGTCGGCGCTGCAAGTTGCCGCGGCTGGGTCGAGCCTGGGTGACGGCTGATCACCACTCGCTTCCAGACGCCGTAGTCGAAGTACTGGCGAGCCAAACCCGCCCAGCTGGAGCGCGGCTGGTAGTCCACGGCCAATCTCGGATCGAGCCACACCACGTGACCCTCCTCGCGCAGGCGCCAGTTCAGCTCGTAGTCCTGATTCCGCTCTAGCGACTCGTCGAACCCGCCCACGGTCGTGAGTGCAACAGCGTCGAACACCCCCAAGTAGACCGTGTCGACGGGTCCCTCATCGCTGCCCCGCCGGAACGCCGCCGGACCTCCCCCGAACGGCGAGGATAACGCCGCGGCAATCACCCGGCTCAATCTGTCGCTCCCGACCGGACGCTGAAGACCGCCCACATTCGCGGCGCCGGTCCGCTCCAAGGTCGAAACCGCTCGCTCCACGTAGTCGGCTGGCAGCCTGGCCTGAGCATCAACTCGCACGATGACCTCACCAGCAGCGGCACCGATGGCACGGTTGAGGCCCGATGAGGTAGTACCCGCGGGGTTCTGAACAATGCGCAACGGCCACTTGCAGCTGGCTGCTGCAGCAACGCGGCTGGTGTCGTCGGCGCTCGGTGCAACCGACACGAGTACATCGAGCACCCCTGGGTAGGTCTGGGCGCTCACAGCATCCAAGCATCCAGGCAGCTCAGCAGCACAGTTGCGCGCCGGAATCACCACGGTGACATGCGGCCTGCCGGCGGGGACATGCGGCCCTCCAGCCGCTGCCGCGTCGCTCACCGGGCGTTACGGCGAGCCATGACGACGAGGCTTTTGGCCATGATCTGCCAGTCCAATACCGGCGACCAGTTGACGACGTACTGCAGGTCGTGACCCAGCTTGTAGCCGGGATCGGTCTGGTAGTGGCCTTGGGTCTGTGCGAGCCCGGTGATGCCGGGCGGAACGTCGTGGCGCCGCCCGTACCCGGCGATCTCACGCTCTAGCCTGGATACGAATTGCGGCCGCTCCGGCCGAGGCCCCACCAACGACATAGTGCCGTTCAGCACGTTCCACAGCTGCGGTAGCTCGTCGAGTCTCGTGCGACGCAGCCAGTCCATGCCTCGCACCACTCGCGGGTCGCTGGAGACAGCCAGCACAGGCCCGTTGAGCTCCGCATCACGAGCCATCGTGCGGAACTTCAACAGCACGAACGGCACTCCGCCGCGACCCACACGCTCCTGGCGGTACAGCACACCACGCCCGCCCACGATCCTCACATAGGCAGCGACGGCTCCGGTGATCGGCAAGGCGAACGGGGCAAGCAACGCCAGATAGGCCAGATCCAGCAGCCGCTTGAAGCGCAGGCGGCACACCGGCAGAGCATGCTCCCGTAATGCCACGAAGGGCATCCCCCCGATCTGGCGGCTGCGCTGCAGCCCGAGCAACGTGTCTGCGGGTGTGATGCGACGGAAGACGCCGATGTCGCGCGCCTCGAGTTCGCCGAGCGGCTCGGGATAGATGGTCTCCAGCGGTTGACCCGACAGCAGCAGCAGTTCGGTCGCGCCCAAGCGATCGGCCTCGGGGATGATCAGGGAGGGGTCGTCGAGGCGGCCCGCAACCACCGCATCGGGCTCGGCGTCGGCGAGGTGCTCTTCGGCCGAGTCGATATCGGCAGGCGTACCGGACAGCAACACCCTGGGCTTGCCCGCGCGCAGCAGGCGGACACGCCTCGCCCCCCACCGATTGAACGAGATGAGCACCGCACCGGCCACGGCCAGCACCACGAGATTCGCCCGTGGCATCAGATAGCGACCCGTCAACAGCGTGACGGTGGCGTCGCCGCCTACCGCCATGAAGGTCAGCAGCATGGCTCGGGGAAGCCACGGCCGATGTCCCAGCCGCTGCTCGAATTCGTACAGACCGCCGAAGTAGTAGACGACCATGTGCAAAAGGGTGGCTACGGCGAATCCGATGAGGTAGTGGTTCCACGGGTAGGTCGGCCAGTCGAGGCCGAAACGCACCACGGTGATGGCCACCATCAAGGCAAACAAGGTCACCGCGTCAACGACGTAGAGGTACCGAAACCCCCTGCGGGTTCGCGGATTCCACATCGAAGGCGAGGTGGGCGTCACGAGTGGTGCACGGTTGGATGAATCACGTTGCTTGGCGTGGGACTGAAGTCTGGCGCGCGGAAAATCCCGACGCGCGATGTCCCTATGGGCCTGGTTCGCTCGGTACTGCACAGCGCGCGAACTGTTCTTCCCGTCGAGTTCGACCGTTTCCGGATTGGGGCCTAAGCGCATGAGCCTCCCGTTGGCCAGTGCGACAGCAAGGCTACGCTGCGCTTTCTCGGCCGCTGGTTGCGGCAGGCTGCGATCCTCTCGCTCACTTTCTTCTGGCCCAATCAACGCGGATGGACAGGCCAACGATGACGACACGCCATCATTCCGCGTCTCGCCTCATGTCGGGCTGGACGTTGGTCGTCGTCATTTGCATCACGGTCTTCGCACTGTGGGCTCCAGACCTCGATCTGCCGCTCGGCAACAGCGATGACGGCCGAATCTTCGGTCGTGCGGGACTCCAAGCACGGAACTTCTGGGAGATGGGACCGGTGGAGTCCCAATTCGGGGCGGTGATGGACCCGTACATCCGGGCCGAGTACGACGTACCGCCTCGCTCGGAGCCACCTCGCGCTGCCGTCACCTACGCGCATCACCCGCCGCTCCGGCTGTTCATCACGATCGCGTCGTTCGGAGTCCTCGGCGACAATCTTCCTGCGCTCCGCATCACCGATTTCCTGATCGGCGCCGCCACGGTCGCACTCATGGCGTCGCTGCTGCGGGTGGTGGGATTGCACTGGGGACCGATATTGCTTGCCTTGATGGTCATGGCGAGCACCGGATTCTTCTACGTCTTCGCGCGTCACGGAATCAGCTTCTCGCTGCTGCTGGCCCTCACCGCAACTGTCGCGAAGCTGCGCCAGGTCGAGCGGCCGCCCCGGTGGGCGCTGGCAGGGGCAGCCGCTCTTGCCGCGCTTACTGCGCTGCACTCGTGGATAGCGATCGCCGCTCTCGGCCTGCTGGTGCCGTGGCTCTTCGTGGGAACGATCCAGCGACGCCGTAAGGGCGCCGGAGGGGGCTCGGCACCGATTCGAAGCCTCGGCCAGATAGCACGTCTGGGATGGTCGCCTGCACTGATCGCGATCGCGGCTGGTGCACTCGCCGGCGGGTTGCTCACCGCGGCGTGGTTGCTCAACGCCACCGACATCGGCGAACTCGGTGAACGGGTCGCGTTCCGAACCGGAACCGATGTCTCCACTGCCATTGAGCAACGGAATTTCAGCTTCGGGGAATTCCTGGCACGCCAATGGCGTTTCGCAGGTCACGAACTCATGACCTCGTGGTGGCTGAGGCTGCTGTTGCTGCCGGCACTGGTGGCTGCGTTCGTCGACCGACGCACCCGCGGCCCGGCATTTGTCACGCTCGCTGTCGCGGCATCGCTGACCTTCGTCTTCCAGCAGGGCGCCTGGATCCATCGTCTCTGGAATGTTCCGTGGCTGGCGCCAACCGTCATCGGAGTGGCTGCGCTGGCCGATGCCGCTCGGAGGGCTCTGCGGGGACCGGCAGCGAGGCTGCGCTGGCCGGTGGGCCTTGCGGCCGCCTTGGTCCCGGTGGCTACGCTCGCCGTGGTCGTCACAGGACCGACCCGGGACTTCTACTTGACCAATCCGGCCGACGCAGGCGCGGTCCTCGAACACGCTGTTGCAACTGAACCCGAGGTCGATGAGGCCGAATTGATATGGATTGCGTCAGGACTTTCGACAGCCCGATGGGCCTCGTACTATCTGGATCTGCCGGTGTGGTCGCTGGATGAGAGCAAGCTTGACGACATCATTGCTTCGGACCTCGTGCTTCTCCGAAATGACCGCATTCCCGATTTCGTGCCGGAATCCGCACTTGCACACGCGCTGGCGGTCGGTGAGTCCTACACGCTGATAACAGCCGACGAGTTGATCCAATGAGCCAGCCCGCACCGCCCGCCGACATCGAAGGTAACGATTGGCGTTCGCTCCCCGTGGCACCGGCGCCGCACTTCGTGCCGGAACGAGCCGTGAGCATCGTGATCACCTACTTCGAAGCGCCCGAGGCTCTCGATCTCACGCTTGCAGCGATCGAGACCCTGACGTACCCACGTGACCTCTTCGAGGTCGTCGTCGTCGACGACGGCTCGCGAGTGCCGTTGCAGACACCCTCGCACTGTCCGTTCGACATCCGTGTCGTACACCAAGAGGACTTGGGCTTCGGGCTCGCACGTGCGCGCAACACCGGCGTCCGAGCCGCCTCCAACGACATCATCGTGTTCTTGGACTGCGACATGATGCCCGAAGCAG
This sequence comes from Candidatus Poriferisodalis sp., assembly GCF_965214215.1. GTDB lineage: Bacteria > Actinomycetota > Acidimicrobiia > Acidimicrobiales > Poriferisodalaceae > Poriferisodalis. The sequence goes on from NZ_CBDCBD010000002.1 coordinate 132,820, forward strand.
GCTGGCTGGCTGAACACGCTCGCTGGCATCACGCCGCAAGCGATGTCCTGACACTCGGGTTCCGAGCGCATGTCGACGTGGCCGGAATCGACGGCGACAGCGTCAGGAAGCGGGACGGATCCCTGTCGAGGCTCTTCGAGGGCCGCGCTGTGGACAGACCGGAATGGATCGAGTTTCACATGGCGCGAACCAGTGAGCTCACCTCCGACGCCGATGACCTCTTTCGGGTCGTGACTGGGGGAAACCTGGGTGTTTCCCGATCATTCTTCGAACTCGCTGGCGGCTACGACGAATCATTCACCCAATGGGGTTGTGAGGACACCGAATTCGGATACCGGGCCTATACCCGCGGCGGCGTTCTGGTTCCGGCGCGTGATGCGATGTGTTGGCATCAGGGTCCGGGAGCGGCGCCGAGCAGCGCCGAAACGGCCAGCCTCGAGTTGCAGCGCGCCAAGATCTCGCAGCTCATCGCGCACCACGGCTTCAGGCAGGCGAAACCTGGTCGGAGTTTCGCGGTGCCGCAGTGCGTGGTGACCGTCACTCCGGGCAGCGCCGACCCCGAAGCCCTGCTTGAGACAGTCGAGCGAATCTTGGGCAGCACCCTGCACGACCTCGTCGTTTGGGTCGACGAGTCTCCGGAGCATCAGCAAGCACTCGGCTCCGACTACGAGCGAATCCGTCGGATTGTCGCCGGCGATGCGCGCGTGCGCTTCGGGCCCGAGGGCGGTGCGACGGAGGCATTCGCCGCAGCTGCGTTCCACGTCACGGTGCCTGCGGGCGCTGAGGTGGCCCCCGACGATCTGATGCGGTTGACCCGGTCGCTCAAGTCGGCCAAGAGCGCCCAATTGGAACTCGCGGACGGCACCTGCATCTCGTTGATTCGGGCTCGTGAACTCCATCGTGCTGCACGCACCGGCAGACCTATCGAGTGCAGCAGCGGGACGGCCGCAGCCGAACAGCGGGAGACCAAACAGGAGCGACCTGCACCCGTCAGAAGGTCCGAGCAGCCGGCCCGGATAGCGCCACGTCGCGAGCGCGCCATTGGGTCCAGGCGGTCCACCGAACGTGCTGATCGTCGCCGGGCCAGCGCTGCTCGAAAGGCTGCTCGGCCTTCGGCAGCAGCGCGGCTCGGCAGGCTCCGCAGCATGACCCGGAGCTTTTCGCGTCAGGCGTCGCAAGTTCGAAGCCTCGAAGACGCGACGCAGCTTGCGCGGGCCGTCGGGAATTGGATCGGCTCGGCGCTCGCGTGGCGAGTGCGGTGGGTCGCCTGGAAGCATCGCCAAGCCGCCAGATGGCTGATGTGGAAGACGCTCCGCGCCCAGAGCTGGGCCAGACGCACCTCCCGACGCACCATGTGGAAGACGCTCCGCGCCCAGAGCTGGGCCAGACGCACCTCCCGACGCACCATGTGGAAAACCCGCCGCGCTTCCAGATGGACGCGTCAAAGTCTTGGACCGTCGACCCTCGGAATCCGACCAGCGACGTATCGCCTCGGTCCGCACTTCGCGGTGCGAGGCGCCAGGGCGAGCCAGATCTTTGAGGCTTCGAGTCGAGTCGACGACGAGGTGGGAACTGCTACTCGGGCACTGTTAGTCGATGATGACGCGCTTGTAGATGGTGACGACGCCACAGCAACGGTGATCACCGTCAACGACCTCGAACCGCTTGCACGTGTTCCCGCGTTCGACTCTGAGCAAGTCAATCCGATGAACTGGTCGTCCGAATTCCGTCCACTGCCGGCGGCGCTTGGACCCGTCACATTGCTGCCAGAGGATCTCGACGTTCGCAAGACGGTACATCCCGGCAAGGTCGTGGCCTGCCGGCGATTTCATCACGTGGCCGACATTGCGCCGTACCACCACAGCACTGCGCGACGAGCGGGAACGCTCGCCGCACTTGCCGCATATGGCGTCGTTGTTCACGTCGTCGACGAAGATCCAGAACTCAGAACGCTGCTCGGAGCCGACCTCTACGCGTTGATGAGAGACTCCTCCATACCGGAGGCCAATGACCAGGAGCGGGAGTCACACAGTGTTGGCATGCGACGTGAGGCGCTGAGGAACCACTCGCTTCGGGCTCGAGCTCGCCAAGTACTCACAGTCGCCGACCTCGAGGCGCCCCCGCTGCCTGTGGTTTCTGTGCTGCTGGCAACCTGCCGGCCAACGTTGGTCGAATCGGCGGTCAGAAGTGTGGCAATCCAGAGCTACCCATGCCTGGAACTGGTGTTGGCCCTGCACGGCGATGGTTTTGACCTTGCTGCCATTGACGCCATCCACGAGAACCTCCCCATTGCCAGCAAGGTGGTTCCGGTGTCGGGTTCCGCACCATTGGGCGCCGTACTCAACCAAGCTGTGGAGGCGTCATCGGGTGCCCTGCTGACCAAGTTCGACGACGATGACTTCTACGGTCCCGAGCATGTGTGGGATCTCGTGCTGGCTCACGAGTATTCGGGCGCATGCTTGGTAGGAAAAGCGGCCGAGTACGTCTACCTGGAGAGAAGCAACCGCACAATCCGCCGCTTTCGAGGCGGCGCGGAACGGCTGAGCTTTGAACTCAGCCTGGCTGGCGGAGCGATGATGATCTCCCGCAGCGACCTCGACTCCATTCTTGGTTGGCAGGAGGTCCCGTCTGGAGTCGACAAGGCACTGATCGACGACGTTGCGGGCAGCGGCCGCCGCCTCTACCGGACCCACGGCCAGGGCTACGTCTTGGTCAGGCACGGCGATTCGCACACCTGGGGCGTCGACGATTCGTACTTCGAGCAGCATGCCGAGGAGACTCGCGACGGGTGTGACCTCGCCTTCGCGGGGATCGTGAGCGAGCCGGGGACCTACTGACGCCCGCGAACATGTCTCAGGCAGGGTGAACCGGTGCCCCTCAGGGCAGCCCGCTCGGGTGGCTGCGGAGGAATCGCCAATGATCCGCCAGCATCTGCTTGAGGTCCCGCCGAGCTCGCCACCTGAGTTCGGCAGCGGCTCGACTGCAGTCGGCCCACGACTCGGCGAGGTCCCCAGGTCGTCGCGCAACCACGTCAAAGGCGATGTTGCGCTGGGTGACCTCGGAGGCGCTGCGCACGACCTCATGGACCGACGTTCCGACGCCAGTTCCCAAGTTGAAAGCACGGCTGCGATGGCGGCCTAAGTCGGCGTCGAGCGCGGCCACATGGCCCTCTGCGAGATCCATGACGTGGACGTAGTCACGTATGGCACTGCCGTCAGGGGTGTCATAGTCGTCACCGAAGATCTCGAGTCGCGGCCGCATGCCGTTCGCTACCTGCATGACGACAGGCACCAGGTTCTGCGGCTCGCCGAGCGGGCTCTCGCCGAGGCGGCCCGACGAGTGTCCACCGACAGGATTGAAGTACCTCAACAGAACAGACTGCATATCCGAGACAGCAGAAGCGTCGACGAGAATGCGCTCGCACATGTGCTTGGTTGCTCCATACGGACTTTCGGGCAGCAACCGTATCTCCTCGGTGATGGGCAGCTCCGCCACCGTGCCGTACACCACGGCCGAGGAACTCAAGACAAAGCGCGACACGCCTCGCTCGAGCGCCGCCTCAGCCAACGACAGCGTCGATGTCACATTGTTCCGGTAGTACCGCAACGGTTCGGCGACCGACTCGGGGACACTCTTGTATGCCGCGAAGTGGATGATCGAGTCGATGTCGTAAGTGCCAAAGAGCCGAGCGATGGTGATGCGGTCAGAGGCGTCGCCTTCGACAACATCGAGCTGGCAACCGGTGAGCGAGCGAAGCGCGTCGACGACGCTTCGCTTGGCATTCGAAAAGTCGTCGAGAATCACCACATCCCGGCCGGCGGCATGCAGCGCCACGACGCAGTGGCTTCCCACATATCCAGCCCCGCCGGTCACGAGTGTGGTCATCGAGCGTTGATGCACTTCACACGGTGCGGCATCTGATGAACAGGCACGGAGGCCAACGGCACGGAACTGCTTGATCGCATCATGAAGGCATCGGAACGCATCATCGACAGGGCAGCGACTCCCGCGTCTCGATCATGCATCCTACGGGGAAACCCCTGGCGCGCAGTGCGAGCGTTCACCCCCTCCGAGGCGCCTCTTGGACGGCTGAGATGGCGTCATATTCTGCATGCCACCGGGTACTCTGCGGCTGGTGGGGTGATGGCGATGGCCCTGCTGCCCATGTCAAGGAGCAGACCTTTGGAGCGTGTCCGCGAACCGTGCGCCGAGTGCTGGCCGCCCACGGTCGGGACGGGCCTCAGTACCCGAGTCTCCACCGGCGCGACGCGTCGGGCCCTGAGCTGGACGACGTGGCTCGCAGCACTGATGTTGCTGGCGGCGTGCTCGTCGATCACGGTGCCGCCAGAGACGATCGAGGTCGAGCCAGTTCCGTCCACATCGACGGTGTCCACTGTGCCGCAGACCAGCATCGCGACGCCAGCGAGCACCGCTCCAGCAACGACCAGCGCGCCGGTCACATCGGTGACCAGCGCCGAGCCTGCCACCTCCACCACAACCGCTGCTCCGCAGTTCGCCGCGCCATTTACCGGCCTGCCGACACCGGTCGAGATCGTGCGGCCCGCTGCCGTCGTCAAGATCGACAACCACCCGCGTGCCTTGCCGCAGTGGGGTCTCAATCAGGCCGACGTCGTCTATGAGGAACTCGTCGAGGCCCGACTCACGCGATTCGCCGCGATCTTCCACTCCACAGATGCCGACGTGGTCGGCCCTGTTCGATCGGCCCGCACCGGCGATTTTGCACTGCTGTCGAATCTCAACCGGCCGATCTTCGTGAACTCGGGAGCGAATGCGTACACCGCCCGAGCCCTGCGCAGTGTCGACGCGGTCAGCATCATCGACGGGGCCGCCATCGCCAAGGACGTCTTCGAGCGTTCGCCGGAGAAGAACGCTCCGCACAATCTCATCACCGACACGGCTCGCATCTATGGCGCAGGAACGGCTGAAGGCAGGACACCGCCGAGATACCTCAGATTCCGCGACGAGGGTGAGGCGCTGCCGCGAAGCACCGCCGCGAGCGGCGTCGATATCGACTTCGGGCAAATCGAGGCGTCGTATCGCTGGGACGGAGCCGCAGGCGGCTGGGCCCGTGCTCAGAACGGAAGAGACCACACCGACTTCGACGGTGTGCGCGTCGCACCCGAGAACGTCATCGTGCAATTCGTGCGATACCGCCAGAGTCCCGCAAATGCTGCAACTCCCGAACCGGTGCTCACTGGCGGCGGCGAGGCATGGATCTTCACAGACGGCGTGGTCGTGCGAGGCACGTGGGAGAGGTTGTCCGAACTCGATGTCACCGTGTTCCGCTCCGACAACGCCCTCATCGTGCCACTGACGCCGGGTCGCACTTGGATCGCGCTCGCCCGAGCGGGGACAGCCGAGATCGTTCCCTGATCAGTGCCCCGTCATCGCAACGGTGCAAGCGAGCTACGCCGTCAGCGGTTCAGTCGAACTCGTGACGAGGCACGTCGGACCACAGCCGCTCGAGGTCGTAGTACTCGCGCGTGGGCTCGTGAAAGATGTGCGCGACGAACTCGCCGAAGTCGAGCAGCACCCATTGCGCCTCGTCGAGGCCCTCGGTGCGGATTGGCCCAGGTCCCCCGGCCGCCTTCACGTGCGATTCCATCAGCTCGGCGATGCGCCGCACGCGCCGCACGTTGGGTGCGCTCGCGATGATGAACCAATCGGTGATCGCCAGCAAATCGCCGACATCGAGCACCACGATGCGCTCGGCGGTCATCTCCGCCGCTCCTTCGACTGCGGCCTTGACCTCCAGCGGGACGGTTGAAGGGGCATCGCGAGCGACCGGCCCGACGGTGTGGACCCCACCCGAAGCCGGGGACGCCTGCTGAACCGATGCCACGTTCACGGAGAATAGAGCGTGTGCTCGTCGATGTAGCTCATAACTGCCGGCGGCACGAGTCGAGCGGCGCCCGGCGCGCCCCCGTGCAAGGCGCTCTCGGCCAGCAGTTCACGCACCAGTGTGGCGGAGGCCTCAACCGGATCCATGAACACCGTCTCGGTGCGCCAACCTTCGACATCGGCGGGTGGTTGGCCGGCGGGCACCACGACCGCGAGCGTCACGCGCTGGGCGAGTTCAGCGGCACGGTGCCACGTCGACACGCCGTTCGCCGCGGCGGGACCCACCACCAGCACCGATTCGATCCCGGGCCGCTCGAGCTCAAGCACCGTGTCGATGGTGTAGGTCGGCCCACCCCGCTGGATCTCCACATCGCTGACCTCCATGCCATCGACATCACCGAAGGCCAGCCGGACCATGGCCAACCGGTGATGCGCGGGGGTCAGGTCACGCTCAGCTGACTTCTGCCACGGGTCATTCGCCACGATGATGTGCAGCACGCCGGCGTCGAGTTGTTCCTGCGCGCAGACGGCCGCAGCGATGTGACCGGCGTGAGGTGGGTCGAAAGTACCCCCGAAGATCGCTTGTCGCGGCGGCACCGCAGCAGTGTAGAGTCACGCCTCACATCCCATCTGTAGCTCGCACCCAGGCGCCGTTGCGATTTCCGGCAAGCCTCGGTTGCAACTTCTTGCGCGCGCTATGCACTGTGTGCTACGTTTGACCGTCCGCCCAAAGCAGTGCTGCGGCAGGCCCGGGTTCTCGGGCTTGGCATCGTATGCGGGCGTACAACCAAGATTGGCTCCGCCACCACAGCGGGGCCATGCCTGAGGCCGGGCTGCGCTAGCTCGCCGAAGGCAACACATACCCGGTGCCCCCCACCGGGTGGCATGCCGGGGCGGCATGCAACCGAAGACGAAGAACCGGCTGCCCCCTGCCGGTTGGAGCGAATGTCATGGATTCAGTTGGCCAATACCTGAACGAGATCGGTGCGGTTGCGCTGCTCACAGCAGAGGACGAGCGCATGCTCTCCCAGCAGATCGAGGCAGGACGCGATGCGCGGGCGAGCCTCGACAACGATGAGGAATTGTCCGTGGCCGAGCGGCGCGAGTTTCGCAAGGCCGTGCAGACTGCAGCAGCTGCACGCGATCGATTCATCCGGGCGAATCTCCGGCTCGTCGTGTCCATCGCACGCCGCTACCCGCTGCCTCCGACGCTGGAACTGCTCGACCTGATCCAGGAAGGCAACCTCGGCCTCGAGCACGCAGTCGAGAAGTTCGACTGGCGGCGCGGCTTCAAGTTCTCCACCTACGCCACGTTCTGGATCCGGCAGTCCATCGGGCGTGCGCTCGATCAGAAGGGCAGCCTCATCCGTCTGCCTTCGGATCGCTCTGCCACGTTGCGGGCCGCTTTGCGCCACAACGGCGGCGACAGCGACTCGCTCGACGACGAGAATGCTTGGCTGCAACGGATCAGCACGCCCACGTCACTCGACAAGACCGTTGGCGACGACGGCGACAGCGCGCTCATCGACCTCATCGGCGATGATGCGCCCGGGCCCGAGCACTTCGCGATCGAGTCCGATCGACGGGGCATGGTCATGTCGATGCTCGGTCGCTTGGACAAGCGCGCCCGCTACGCGGTGGCCCGACGCAACGGGATTATCGACGGTGAGCAGCGCAGCTACCGCGAGATCGGCGAAGAGCTCGGCGTGACTGCTGAAGCGGCACGCCGTCTCGTCAAGCGTGCGGTCGATGAGCTGCAAAGCCTTGCCGCGGACGGCGAGTTCGTAGACATCGATGCCGACGCAGACGCTGTCTGACGCCTCGAGCTCCCGGTCGGGCGCGCCCAGTCCCGCCAGCTCTCATCAGCACGCACCGAGATGGCATCCCGGCTCGTGGTCCGAACGGTCCGCCGGCCAGCAACCTGAGTGGCCCGACGCAGACGCGCTCGCGGCTTCGTTGGCCGAGTTGCGTCGCCGTCCCCCACTGGTGTTTGCCGGTGAGGCGAGGCGGCTGACCGAGCTGCTCGGTCACGTCTGCGCCGGCAAGGCTTTTGTGCTGCAGGCTGGCGACTGCGCCGAGTCGTTTGAGCTCTCCACCGCAGACCAGATCCGTGACCGTCTCAAAGTGATCTTGCAGATGGCCGTCGTGATGCAGTACTCCGCCGGGCTGCCCATCGTGAAGGTAGGTCGAATCGCCGGTCAGTTCGCGAAACCGCGCAGTTCGGCCACCGAGACCCGTGACGGCCAGACGCTGCCCGTCTTCCGCGGCCACATCGTGAATGACATCGCGTTCGAACCTGAGGCTCGCATGCCTGACCCAGGCCGCTTGCTGCAGGCGTACAACACATCGGCGGCAACGCTCAACCTGTTGCGAGCATTCACACGGGGCGGCTACGCCGATCTGAGACAGGTGCACGACTGGAATCAGGAGTTCGTGGCGTCCAGCCCGGCCGGCCGCCGCTACGAGATGCTGGCCAACGGCATCGATGCAGCGCTTCGCTTCATGAATGCATGCGGTCTCGACACCGATGACAGTGCCATGCGCCAGGTGGAGCTCTACACCAGCCATGAGGCGCTGCTACTGGGCTACGAGGAAGCGCTCACCCGCACCGACAGCATCACCGGTGATTGGTACGACTGCTCGGCGCACATGCTGTGGGTCGGCGAGCGCACCCGCGAGCTCGACGGAGCCCACGTGGAGTTCCTGCGAGGCGTGCACAATCCGATTGGGGCGAAGCTGGGTCCCACCGTCACGCCCGATGAGGCGCTGGCGCTGTGCGAAGCGCTGAACCCGAATCGGATTCCGGGCCGGTTGACCCTGATCAGCCGCGTCGGAGCCGGCAACGTGGTCGAATCATTCGAGCCGATCCTGACCGCGGTCACCGATGCCGGACATCCGGTGGTGTGGCAGTGCGACCCGATGCACGGCAACACCTACAGCACCGAAGACGGTGTCAAGACGCGCCACTTCGACGCGATATTGGCTGAGATCCGTCAGTACTTCGCCGCTCACGCCGCTGCGGGGACGTGGCCCGGCGGCATTCATCTCGAGATCACCGGCGATGCGGTCACCGAATGCGTCGGCGGCGGCGACGAGCTGGCCCAGCACCAACTCGGCGACCGTTACGAGACGATGTGCGACCCGCGCCTCAACGGTCGGCAGTCACTCGACTTGGCCTTCCTGGCCTCCGACCTGCTCGCATCTGCCGGGAATGGCGCCAGCTAGGCCAGATTGTCGACGAAGCCTTCAAGCTGGCGCAGATTGCGGCACTCGAACACGCCGTCGGTATACGTCGAATACTCGGTGATGACCGAGTCTCCCGTGTCCCAGTACGAGCGCGGTTCAGGGTTGAGCCAGAACACCGAGCGGGCTCGCTTCTGGCACTCCTTAAGCACCCACGCATTCGTGGAGTGATAGTTGTTGCGAGCGTCACCCAGGAACATCATCGTTGACTTGGCGTTGACGTCCTTTCCGAAGCTCTCCCAGAACACGCCGAAGGCATGGCCGTAGTCGGAATGGCCGTCTACCCAGACGACGTCGGCTTCGGTGTTCACCCGGTGCACCGCGTTGGTGATGTCCTCTTCGTTTTGGAACATGTGAGTGACCTCGTCGATGCCGTCGATGAACACGAACGACCGCACCTTGGAGAACTGGTTTTGCAGCGCGTACACCAAGTGCAGGGTGAATCTGGCGAACGCCGCGACTGAGCCCGAGATGTCCGCCACCACGATGAGCTCTGGCTTGTTCGGGCGCGGATGGCGGAAACGCGGCTCTGCGGGCACGCCGCCGTAGCTGAGCGAACGTCGCACTGTGGCCCGGAAGTCGAGGGGGCCGCGACGCTTGTGCTTGCGCTTGCGCGCCAGGCGCGCGGCCAGCTTGCGTGTCAGCGGTTGGATGGCCTTGCGAATGTTGGCCATCTCCTCACGGCTGGCGTGCATGAAGTCGACGTCTTCGGGCAGCGGTTTGCGCAGCGTCTTGGCCATCGCCTCGACGCCTCTGTCGGCCACGAGGCGGCGCCGGATTTCGGCTTCGATCTCGCGTTTCAGCTGCTCGATGCGATTCTCGAACTCCTCGCGTTCGAGCCGCTCAGCCAACTGCGTCATGTCGCCCTCGTAGCGCTCGGACGACTCCTCGATGAGCCGCTCGAGCATGCCGTCGAGGTCGAGATTGCGCAGCGTGCGATACAGGTAGTAGGTGCCGCCGACGGGTCGACCCGGCTCCATGCCCGCAAACTGCGTCACAGCCGCCCGGGCCATGGCCGCCATCATCGCCTCATCCGCATTCAGCAGCGCCCGGAAGAGCATCTCGGCGATCTCCTCGGGGGACATGTCCTGCCCGCCCCCGCGGCCGCCCATGCCCTGCATCTGCTGAGACATCCACTCTTCGAGATTGTCTGGATCGAACTCGCCGTCGCCATTCTCGTCGCCGACGTTGTACTCAGGCCCTCGCAGCGAGAAGTACACCTCGAAGACCGTCTCGAATGCCCGCCAGTGCTGCTCGTTCTTCACCAGCGTGGCGGCAAGCGCGTACTTGAAGGCGTCACGGTCTTCGATGGGGATGTGCTTGACAGCCTCCATCGCGTCGAGATTCTCCGTCAGGGACACCGGCAGGCCGGCGTTGCGCAGCTCACCCACGAAACCGCTCAGCAGATCCAACATGGCCGATCTCCGTCCTCGTCGAGCCCTGTCTAGGCCTCGACCGTCAGCTCTTTGGCGGCCTTCTCAATGTCGGATTGGTACTTGAGCAGGATGTGCAGTGTCTCCTTGGCCTGCTCGACGTCGATGTTCTCGATGCCCAGCAGGACCAAGGTGCGAGCCCAGTCCAGGGTCTCAGACACCGACGGCGCCTTCTTGAGCTCGAGCTGGCGGATGGAGCGGACGACGCGCGCGATCTGCTCAGCCAAGTTCTCGCTGATGCCGGCGACCTTGGTCAGGACGATCTGCTTTTCGCGTTCGAGGTCGGGATAGTCGATGTGCAGGAACAGGCAGCGCCGCTTGAGCGCTTCTGAGAGCTCCCGGGTGTTGTTGGACGTCAGGATGACAATCGGGATCTGGGTTGCCGTGATGGTGCCCAGCTCGGGGATCGAGACCTGGTAGTCGGACAGGATCTCGAGCAGCAGTGCCTCGGTCTCGATCTCGACGCGATCGACCTCGTCGATCAACAGCACCACTTGGTCTTTCGCGCTGATCGCCTCGAGCAGCGGCCGGGTGAGCAGGAACTCGTCCTGGAAGATGTCGTCCTGCAACTCCACCCAATCCTCGTGCTCGGCGTCGACACCCCTGTCGGCCTGGATGCGCAAGAGCTGCTTCTTGTAGTTCCACTCGTACAGTGCCTTGGCTTCGTCGAGGCCCTCGTAGCACTGCAGCCGGATCAGGCGGGCGCCGGTCATCGCAGCGACCGACTTCGCGAGCTCGGTCTTGCCCGTCCCTGCTGGCCCTTCCACCAGCACTGGCTTGCCGAGCCTCTCGGCCAGGAACACGACGCTCGCGATGCCGTCATCAGCGAGGTATTCGACTTTCGCCAATCCTTCACGGACACCCGAGAGGTCTCCGAACATTGTGTCGCTCATTCTGGGTGTCTCCCCTGTCAATGTGGGCAGTGGTCGGTGGGCGCCGGTTCGTCGGCCCAGAGTCGTCGGCGACGCTGCCGGTCAGACAGTGTGGCAGCCGCGGCCACCACTCGGCACGGTCAGTGTCGAATGTGACCTGTTCCGGTCACCACGAACTTGGTGGTTGTGAGCTGCTCAAGGCCCATAGGACCACGAGCATGCAGCTTTTGGGTGCTGATGCCGATCTCCGCTCCGAATCCGAATTCCTCTCCGTCCACGAAACGTGTCGAAGCGTTGACGAGCACTGCGGCGGCATCCACTCGGCGGGTGAATTTCTGCGCAGCGGCGAGGTCACCGGTCACGATGGCCTCGCTGTGTCCCGTGCCATGTCGGTTGACATGGTCGATAGCGGCGTCGAGGTCGTCCACCACGGCGACGCTCATCTTGAGCGCCAAGAACTCCGTCGAGAAATCCTCGAGACTTGCTGGCCCGATCTGCGACGAGATGGCCTGCGCCGCCGCGTCACCGACCAAATCGACGCCCTGTAAGTCGTTGATGACTCGGGGCAGGAACGCCCCGGCCACGTCTCGATGGACCACGAGAGATTCTGCTGCGTTGCACACCGAGGGTCGGCTGAGCTTCGCGTTGGCGACGATGCCGGCCGCCATGTCGAGGTCGGCCGCTGTGTCGACGTACACGTGGCAGTTGCCGTCGCCGTCGATCACGTAGGGCACGGTGGCGTTGGCGAGCACAGACGAAATGAGAGCGGGACCGCCGCGCGGTATGAGGCAGTCGATGTGGTCGCGTAGGCGCATGAACTCGGTGGCCGCACTGTGACGTGTATCGGTGACGAGCACCAGTGCGTCTGCGGGCAGACCGGCTTTGACCAAGCCGTCTCGCAATGCCTCCGCGATAGCCCTGTTGGAGTTGAGCGCGGCGCTCGAACCCCGCAGAAATGCGGCATTCGCCGACTTCAGGCACAGCCCGAAGGCATCTGAGGTGACGTTGGGCCTGCTCTCATAGATGATCGCGACGACGCCCAGAGGCACCCGTACCCGCTCCACCGCCAGCCCGTTGGGCCTCACCCACCCGTCAACCACTTGGCCGACCGGGTCGGCGAGGGCCGCCACGTTGCGCAGGCCCGCTGCCATGGCCGAGATGCGCCCTGGGTCGAGCCGCAGTCGGTCGATGAGCGTCGCTGAGGTGCCGGCGGCCTCGGCGTTGTCCACGTCGTCGCGGTTGGCAGCAAGCACGCGGTCGGTTGCTGCTTCGAGCAGGTCGGCGGCCGACAGCAGGGCTTCGTTTCGCACCGCACCAGGCGCTTGTGCCAGATCCGACGCAGCGGCCTTCGCACGCTCGCCTAGGGCGATCATTGCAGCAGAGACGGGGCTGCCGATCGACTCCCGTGCGGTGTCAGAGGCCACGTCAGGCACCTGCGCAGACTAGTGGCAACGTCTCGAATCACCCCGGAGGCGAAGCCGTGACCCGAGCGGCCCGTGCGCCCAATCGCATGAGAATTGGGGAACAAGAGCGGGTGTGACAGGCGTTGCAGCGAGATGAGGCCACCCATCCGCGTTCATCCGAGGACGACGAGGTCGTCGCGGTGCACGACGAGCGGATGCAATCCGGTAGGCAACTGGTCGCTGCGCAGACCTGCGGTGACCCGCAGCCCCTCGGCGTCGATAGCAGCGAGGCCCTTCGCGAAGGTCTCCCCAGCCAGATCGACGATGTCGACAGCTTCGCCGGCGACAAACGAACCTTCGTGAGAGACGACGCCGGCGGCGAGCAGCGATTTGCCGCTCTTCGAGACCGCTCGGCGAGCGCCGTCATCGACCGTCACCGATCCCCGGGCGGCCACGGCGAAGCCGATCCAGAGTTTGCGGGCGGAAACGCGGGCGTCTCGGGCAGGCACCACGGTGCCCACGCCGGAAAGGCCGACGGCTGCGTCGGCGACGACGTCGGGCCTGCGGGCCGAAGCGATCACCGTGCGCACCCCGCTCCACGAAGCCATCCGGGCCGCGGCCAGCTTCGAGGCCATGCCCCCGCTGCCGACGGCATTCGCGGAACCGGCCGCCGCCTGCAGCGACGGGCTCACCTCCAAGATTTCAGAGATGAGCGAGGCGTCGGGATCGATGCTTGGGTCGGCGGTGAGAACGCCGGGCATGTCGGTCAGCAATATCAGCGCGTCGGCGCGCACGAGATTCGCGACGAGCGCCGCAATCCGATCGTTGTCGCCGTAGCGGATGGCGTCGTCGGCGATCGCGTCATTCTCGTTGACGACCGGGACGACGCCGAGGTCGAGCAGATGGTGGAACGTCGCCCGGGCGTGGAGGTATTGGTCGCGATCCCGAAAATCGTGTGGCGCGATGAGCACTTGGCCAACGACCATGCCTTCGGCGGCGAACAATTCTCGGTAGGACGCCATGAGGTCGATCTGTCCGACGGCCGACAGCGCCTGCAACCTCTCAGGCTCTGAGGGCCGCTCGACGTTCAAACGCTGCACGCCGGCGGTGATCGCACCAGAGGTGACCACGATGACGTCGTGGCCGGCGGTGCGTACGTTCGCAACATCGCATGCCAGCTTCGCGACGGCGTCCAGGTCGACACGCCCATCCGAAGTGGTGATGGACGACGTCCCGATCTTGGCGATCAGCCGCAGTGAGTCAGGCATCGACGTCAATCCTGCCGTGTCGCCGAGGTGGTGACGGCGATCTCGCAGATTTCTCGAAGGGTCATGTGTCTGGCTCGTACGTGAACTCAAAATCGCCGATGCGCACCAAGTCACCTGAGTTGGCGCCGTTCCGAGCCAGCGCTCGGGAAACGCCGAGCTTTTCCAGGCGGCGTTGCGCCCATGCGAGCGCCGTTGGATCGGTGAGGTCGGACAACGCGACAGCCCGGCGAGCCTGGCGACCTTCAATCTCGAACACGCCATCTGCGAGCCGCAGCACCGTGATGCCGGTGGGTTCGGGGCGGTGCACGACGTATTGGGTGGGGGCTTCGTCGACCTCTCTGGCTTCGGTGACCAGCTCGCGCAGCCGGCCGAGAACCGGGGCCACGCCGTCGCCCGTGACAGCGCTGAGTCGCTGGCCGTCCCAGGCCAAGTGAGCGACATCGGCCTTGGTGCCGACGATCAGCCGTCGGCGGGATGCGAGCTCGGGATCGTAGCGCTCGAGTTCCGCAAGAAGGACGTCTACCTGTTCATGGGGGTCGCGATCAGAGACTTCCGCCAGGTCAGCCATGATCAGCAGCACCCGAGCGCGCTCGACATGGCGCAGGAACTGATGGCCCAGCCCCTTGCCTTCCGCAGCGCCCTCGATGAGGCCAGGCACATCCGCGATCACCATCTCGAAGCTGTCCAGGTGGCCGCCGCCCGTGCCGTCGTCGAGCCGAACGACGCCGAGGCTCGGCGTGAGGGTTGTGAAGGGGTACGAAGCGACCTTGGGTCGCGCCGCCGACACTGCGCTGATGAAGGTGCTCTTGCCGGCGTTGGGGAATCCCACCAGCGCCACGTCGGCCATCAGCTTCAACTCCAGGCCCAACCAGCGTTCCTCGCCGGGTTCTGCCTGTTCCGCAAATTGAGGAGCACGCAGCCTGTTCGACGAGAAGCGGGCGTTGCCACGGCCGCCGCTGCCGCCATGTGCCGCCAGCCAGCGATCACCAGCGTCCACAAGGTCGGCCAGCACAGTGCCGTCACGATCCCGCACGGTCGTGCCTTCGGGCACGAGCACAAGTTCGTCGACGCCGCTGCGGCCGTGCCTCTTGCGGCCCTGGCCGTGCCCGCCGTTGGTGGCGCGCCGGAAAGGGAAGTCGCGAAACGCGAGCAACGACGCCACGTTGCGGTCCGCGACAACCCACACATCGCCTCCGCGGCCGCCGTCCCCACCGTCGGGGCCGCCGCGCGGCACATGGGATTCGCGCCGGAACGAAACGCAGCCTGCGCCGCCGTCGCCGCCCTTGGCGTGCAGCTGGCACTCATCGACAAAGTCGCTCATCGGGGTTCGCCTGCCTTGGGGTGTGCGCAGACTGATCGATCAGCTCGTGCTTGAGTCCCTTCCCTCGCGCTCTTGTTCCCCATTTTCATGCGATTGGGCTCGCGGGCCGCTCGGGCCGCGGCTTCGCCATTTGGCTCAGCCTCAAGGGTGTGGGATTGAAGTTCTCGAGGGCTACGAGGGGTCGACGTCGACGAGGCGGCGTCCGCGGCGGTAGCCGAAATGCACGACTCCCGGCGTCGTGGCGAACAGTGTGTCGTCCTTGCCGCGGCCCACGTTCCGCCCTGGATGAAACTTGGTGCCGCGCTGGCGCACAATGATGCCGCCGGCATCGATGGCCTGCCCCGAATACACCTTCACGCCGAGTCGCTTGGCGACCGAGTCGCGCCCGTTGCGAGTAGAGCCTCCGCCCTTGGTCTTCGACATCGTTCAGTCCCTCGCGATCGCGGTGATCTCGACCGTGCTATAGCGCTGGCGGTGTCCCCACCTGCGCCGGTAGGTCGTGGCGTTCTTGTAGGTGAAGCCGTCGATCTTGGGCCCCTTGGTCTCGCCGACCACCTTGCCCTTCACCGAGGCCCCCACGAGTTCATCGGGTGTCGCCAGCACTGCGCCGTCATCCACCACGAGAACCGGCGTGAAGGTGACCTCCTCGCCGGGCGGCACCGCGAGCAGCTCGACATCGAGCCGTTGGCCGGCTTCGACGCGGCGCTGCTTGCCGCCGGTGGCAATGACTGCATACATCGGTTGGGAAGGATACCGATGACACTGCTGGAATGGCGCGGAGCTCTCGCTTTGGATCAGGCGAACAGCGATTCGCGCAGCTGAATGCCGCGCCCCTCACACTCGTCGCATGGATCGGACATGGACTCCAAGAGACCTTCACCGGTGCGCATCCGGGTCATCTGCACGATGCCCATGTCGGAGATGGGTTCAGTTGCAGTCCGCGTCTTGTCGCGGGCCAGAGCCTCATTCAGCGTGTTCATCAGCTGCTCGCGTTGGCGCTTGTCGTCCATGTCGACGAAGTCCACGACGATGATGCCGCCGATGTCTCGCAGCCGCAGTTGCTTGGCGATCTCGGTGGCGGCCTCGAGGTTGTTCTGGAACAGTGTCTCGTTGAGGCTCGACCTGCCCACGTTGCGCCCCGTGTTGACGTCGATCACGGTCAACGCCTCGGTGTGCTCGATGATCAGCGACCCGCCTGACGGCAACCAGACCTTGCGATCAGTCGCCTTGCGCACCTGTTCGGCGACATGGGACCGTTCGAAGAGCGGTAGCCGTTCCGCCACAGGGTCGTAGTAGCGAATGCGATCCATCAAGGGAGCAGCGACCGCTTCCATGTAGCCCTTGACCTGGTCGAACAGTACCGGATCGTCGATCACTACCTCCCGGAAGTCAGCAGTGAATTGCTCCCGGATGATGCGAACTGCCAATTCCGGCTCACGAAACAGCAGCGCCGGCGCATCGGATCGCTTCGACAACTCCGAGATCTGAGTCCACTGGCGTGTCAGACGCTCGATGTCCCGGCGGATCTCTGCAGGAGTGACGTTCTCGGCTGCCGTGCGCAGAATCACGCCGAAGCCCTCAGGGATCTCCTTGGCGAGCAGGGTGCGCAGCCTTCGCCGCTCACGGCTGGGAAGGCGCCTTGAGATCCCCGTGACGTTGCTGCCGGGGATGAGGACCACGAAGCGGCCGGGCAAGGACACCTCGGTGGTGAGACGAGCCCCTTTGTGGCCGATCGGGTTCTTGATGACTTGGCACATGATGGTTTGGCCGTTGCTGATCAGGTCGCCGATCGCGGGACCCGAGACGTTGCGGCCCCGCCGCCCGCCGGCGCGCTTGCGCTCGCCCGAGGCGTCTTCGTCACTGTCGTCGGATGCAACGGTGAGGTCGCCGCGGTAGAGCACCGCTTGCTTGGGTGTCCCAATGTCGACGAATGCGGCTTCCATGCCCGGGAGCACTCGGCGCACCCGGCCCATGTACAGATTGCCGTAGATCTCCGAAATGTCGTCGGACGGGCGGCTCACGTAGTACTCGATGAGCGACCGGCCCTCGAGCACGGCGATGTGTGTGGCCCCCTCCGAGACATGGACGCACATCCGGTATCGGCCGAGCGGCTTGCCATTGCGGTACTTTCCGCGTCGCTCGGTGAGCTGTTCATCGTCAAGTTCGAGCGGCTGCTGATCGGCCAGGATTGCCTCGACCGGCGCATGGGAGCCGTTCCGGGTCTCGGTGGTCGTCGAGGCGGCCTCGCCGGATCGGCCGCGCCCGCCTCGCCCCCGCCCGCCGCGCCTGCGGCGCCGGCGCCCGCCAGCGCCCTCACTCTCAGGTGCCTGCTGGGAGGGTGCCGGGCGGCTGTCGCCGATCTGAGGCTTGCGCGCCGGTGGCGGAACCGGTGGGACCGGAGGTTTCGCAATCTCAGACTCCGATGATGCCGGATCGGACTTCGTTCTTCCCTTGGGTTCCGACTTCCCCCTGGTTTGGGACTTCGCCTTGGGCTCCGACTTGACATGAGACCGCGATGCGGGCTTGTCCGGTGCCGTTACTGCCCGCTTGCGCTTGGTCGGCGGCGGAGAAGCCGCTGCTGTCGGCGCCTCGGGACTCATTCCTGGTTCGGGCGCGCCAAGCTTGTCGCCGCTCGTGGGCGCAACCAGTCGGCGCTTGCGAACAGCGGGTGCCGGTTCTGCCGCATTGGTTTGCGTCGAACTGTTCTCGGCTGGATTACGGGGTGTCGAATTCTTCTGGGTGGGGTTTTTCTGGGTCGGATTCTCTTGTGATTTGTCCTGAGTGTTGTCTGTTGTGTCGTTCAGTGTTGATTCATCCACTGATGAGTTCCTTGTGTTTCTGGGCGCACATGGCAGGCACGGCCGGTTCGGCTCGTCCCGCTGCGCCACACGTCCATTGATGTGTTCTTCGGGCAATGCCCATTTCATGTGCCGGCGCAAGCGCTGACACCAGTTCGCTAGGGCGCACCACCCGAGGCGTTGCGGACAGCACGGCGCTCAGCACCGCCCCCCGATCCGAGCATCCCACCACCTGCAGCACCTCAACGCTGGGTCGGACATTCGAACTCACGGTTTCGCCTTTGTGCACCCGTTCAGTCACGACGGTACCGGCGGCGAGGAATTCCGCAACCGCTTTCTCCGCCGCAGCCGGATCGAGTCCCATGATGTCGAACCGCCAGCCGCACGAGCGAGTCGCCGCCTGCAGCGACGGACCGCTGCCGTCGGTCAGAACTGCCGCCGACACTTCCATGCCGACCGGTAACGCCTCGCTGAGTGCCTCCGCAACGGTGCAGTAGCTGGGGGCGGCCGACGCCGGCTCGAGCTCGCAGGATTTGTGGGTATCGGTCTGGCAGACGATCACGGGCCCCGAAACACCCCGGTCGTCGCTGCCGGGGGCACCGCCGTCGACGACCGCGTCCGCAATCAGCGGCAGCTCGACAAACTCGCCGTCAGACTCATACCCGGTCGGCAACGCCAAACCGAAGCTCATCTTCATGCGAGGTGAGAAGCCTTCGCTGTACGCCACAGGCAAACCGACCCTGCGCACAGCGCGCTCGGTCACCCGAGCGACATCGCGATGGCCGATAAACCGGATCTTTCCGATCTTGGAAAAGCGGACGCGCAACCTCAACGCCGCCTCCCACCCGCTTGGGTGGGAGCAGCACTTCGGCTCAGCACCGGCGTTGGGGGCCTGCGCATCTTCACGCGCCACCCCCCGCCGATGCACCTGCGCTCGCCAGCCGGCGGGGACGCAGCTCGACCGGCACCAGATGGCCGGTCGCGAGATCCTGTCCCGTCCCCTGACTGCCGCCATTGGGGGCGACAGGAGACGCAACTATGTGCTCGATCCCATATTCAGTACAGGCCCCGCAGTCGTAGCACGGGGTCCATCGGCAGTCAGGCAGGCCATGCCCAGCCAGGGCGTCCTGCCAGTCTTGCCACAGAAAGTCACGATGCAGCCCGGCACCGATGTGGTCCCAGGGCAGCACCTCAGATTCGCCTCGGTGGCGGTACACGTACCAGTCGAGGCTGAGGCCGCTCGCTGCCATTGCCTCTTCCCACAGGCCCAAGTCGAAGCGCTCGCTCCACTCCTGGAACGTGCCGCGCCTGCGCCAGACGTATTCGATGACCGCACCCACCCGGCGGTCACCCCGGCTGGCAATTCCCTCAGCGGTCGAAGCGGCCGGGTCATGCCACTTCAACTGCACGCGACGGTTGCGGCCCAGCGCGGAGCGCACCAGCCGCACCTTGCGGGCCAGCTCGTCGGGCGGGTTCTGCCCGAACCACTGAAACGGCGTGTGCGGCTTGGGCACGAAGCCCCCCAGCGATACCGTCACCGACGCCCGCTTCGTGTACTCCTGCCCGATGCGAGCGCACGTTTCGGCCAAGTGAGCGATGGCCTCGGTGTCTGGGTCCATCTCCGAAGGCAGACCCGTGAGAAAGTACAGCTTCATGCGGTGCCAGCCCTGGCTGTACGCGGAGCGCACGGCGCCGTACAGGTCTTCTTCGGTGATGAGCTTGTTGATGATCTGACGGAGTCGCCATGAACCCGCTTCGGGCGCGAAGGTGAGCCCTGTGCGGCGTGCGCGTGACACTTGAGCCGCTACGTCAACAGTGAAGGCGTCCACCCGCAGGCTGGGCAGCGAGACGCTGATGCGATTCGCATCAGCACCCGCAGTCTCCAAGGCGCCAGCGGAGACGGTGTCGCGCACGAGTTCGGCGATCCCGCTGTAGTCAGCGGTGGAAAGCGACATCAGGCTGACCTCGTCATACCCGCTGCGCGCGAGGCCGTTGCTGATCATCTCGCGCACTTGCGCGGCGGGCCGCTCGCGTACCGGCCGGGTGATCATGCCCGCCTGGCAGAAACGACAACCCCGCGTGCAGCCCCGGAACACTTCTACCGACAGTCGGTCGTGCACCACCTCGGTGACCGGCACCAATTGCTGGCGGGGATAGGGCCAGTCGGCGAGGTCCGCGACCGTCCGCTTGGCAACCAGCGGCGGCACGTCGGGGTACTTCGGGGTCACCTCCACGAGCGCCGCTCCGTCATAGGCCACGTCGTACATCGCGGGCACGTACACACCCTCGATGCCGGCCAGCTCTCGCAGCACGCCTTCACGGGTGCCGGCCCGCTTGCCGGCGCGCTTCCACGCACCCACCACTTCAGTGATCTCGCTGACCGCTTCCTCGCCGTCCCCGACCACGAAGAAATCCACGAAATCGGCCAGCGGCTCGGGGTTGAACGCGCAATGCCCTCCGGCGCCGATCAGCGGATCGGCGTCGTTGCGCCGAGATGACCTCACCTCTAGCCCGGCCAGGTCGATGCAGTTGAGCACGTTGGTGTAGACGAGTTCAGCCGAGAGGTTGAAGGCGATGACATCGAATTCGCCTGCCGCCCGGTGGGTGTCCACCGAGAACAGCGGCAACCCATGGGTCCGCATTTCGGCCTCGAGGTCGATCCAAGGTGCGTATGTCCGCTCAGCACTGGAATCCGGGCGCTCGTTCAACAGCTCGTAGAGGATCTGCAGACCCTGGTTGGGCAGGCCGACCTCGTAGGTGTCGGGGTAGGTCAGCAACCACGAAGTGAGATGGGGGCCGAGCGTCGGTTGCTGCATCCCGTCCTCACAGCCGATATACCGAGCCGGCTTGGAGACACGTGGCAGCAAGGGCTCGAGCCGAGGCCACAGCGTTGTCATTTCCCCATCAACGCTACCGGTCCACGCAGTTGATGAAGCGCTAGAGGGCGTAGCGGCGAGCCCCGACGCTGATGACGATGCCGACCGCAGCGAAAGCCGTGATGGTGCCCGAACCGCCGTGACTCATGAGAGGCAGGGGGATGCCGGTGATGGGCATGATGCCGATCGTCATACCGATGTTCTGAAACACCTGGAATAGCAGCATCGAAAGGATTCCGACCGCGAGTAATCGACCGAAGGGGTCGCTGGCGACACGAGCCATCTGCCAGATGCGCACCGTCATGTACGCATAGAGCGCGAGCAGGAGCGTGCCGCCGACGAGACCGAATTCTTCGCCGAGCGCGGTGAAGATGAAGTCGTTGTGCTGTTCGGGCACGAGGCTGAGGTTGGTCTGTGTGCCTTGCTTCCAGCCCTGTCCCCAAATGCCGCCCGCTCCGATGGCGATCTGGCTCTGACGCAGGTTGTAGGAGGCCTCGAGCGGCTCGAAGTCCTGGTCCAAGAATGCCGTGAGACGGTTTCGCTGCGTCTCGCTCAGCAGCCTGGGCCCTTGGAGCGCGTCGATGCTGAAGACCAGCACGAGGGCGAGGACTCCAGCCAGCGTGATGACGACGATGTGCCGCAGTTGCGCACCGGCGACGAGCAGCATGCCCATGGCCACCGCCACGAAGACCAGCATCGTGCCGAGGTCGGGCTGGAGATAGATGAGGGCCATCGGCACGACCAGCAACAACCCGGCGTTGAAGAGCGTGTCGAAGCGCAGATATCCCTCGTGATTGGCAACGAAAGCGGCCAAGGACACGATCACGACGAGTTTGGCGAACTCCGACGGCTGCACCTGAAAGCCGAAGAACGGCAGCGTGAACCATGACCGTGCGTTGCGGATCTCGGGGCCCCAGCGCAGCAACGCGCCGAGCGCCCCGAGGATGATGAGGTAGGCAGGCGTCGAGTAAAAGCGAAGCACTCGGTAGTCGACGACGGCCGCGACGATCATGACCACAATCCCGATGCCCACGAAGATTGCCTGACGGCGCGCCACGGTCCATGGGTCTCCGCCTTCGAACGAGAGGCTGCGCCACGTCGCGGCGTAGTTCATCGCCACGCCCAGGCACGCGATTGCGATGGCGGCGAGCGCCAAGGAGTAGTCGGCGAACCAGGCCGGAGACCGCAATTCACGGCGGGTCTGCGTGCGATTCAGCAGCCGCGCAATCATGACCCCCCCTCGATCTGATCCACATCGGGGATGCCGTCACCATCCGCATCAGAGGGCGTGTTGGCTCGTGGCAGCTGGACGCCCCACGGGCAGCCTTCGGGCACGTAGCCCAAGAACGCCGGATCGCCGCGCAGCGCCTCTGGCACATCGGGGCACTCGGGCTGGGGAGGCACGAACGCGATCTGGGGTTCAGGCCAGCGCTGCTCGTAGGCCCGGACTGCCTCGATGATGCGCCGGGCCACAGGCGCAGCCGCCTCGCCGCCGTAGCCGGCCTCCTCCATGACAACGGCGACGGCGTATCGCGGGTCATGGGTGGGCGCCCACGCCACGAACACCGCCGTGTCCTCCTTCTTGCGCCGCAGCACGGCGTTCAGACCCTGCGCCTGGGCCGTGCCGGTCTTGCCCGACACCGGATAGCCGGCATGGTCGTAGCCCTCGAAGGCCTTGGCGGCGGTGCCTCGCAACCGGGGATTGGTGACGTTGCTCAGCCCTTCCCGTACGACCGCGCTGCCGGCGGGGAATTCCACGGTGTCGAGCACCCTCGGTTCGAAGGTCAGCACGGGCTCGCCGAACGTTTCTGCCTCGCGAGACGCGACCTCCTCAACGACGTTCGGAGAGAAGCGGGTGCCGCCGTTGGCAAGAGTGGCGTACGCGTTTGCGAGCTGTAGCGGTGTGACGGCAACGAGCCCCTGGCCGATCCCGGTGTTGATGTTGTCGCCCGGGAACCAGCGCGGCGGCTCGTCGTAAGGGTTGTAGGCCTCGGGACTCAACTCAAAGAGGGTCTTCTTCACATCGCCGTCAGGCACGCGGCCCGTCTTTTCGAATGGCAACTGCACGCCGGTCGGGGAATCGAATCCGAGGGCGCGAGCCATGTCCTGAATCGCCCACTGCTCCGGGCCGTCGACCCAGTACAGGTCGTCGGACACCTTGTAGAAGTAGGCATCGCTGGACCGGGTCAGCGCCCCCGACAAGTCCAGGGTTCCGAGCGCGGCCCGATCGGCGTTGAAGAACGTGCAGCGGCCGGTGCAGCCCCGCGCATCGGGAATCCTGTAGTAGCCGACATCGTGATATGCCGCCCGCGGCGAGATGAGGCCCGCTTCGAGGCCAGCGAGTGCTGTCACCGGCTTGAAGACCGAACCGGGTGAGTAGGTGCCCTGCACTGCGAGATTGTTCAGCGCGCCCGGCGCATAGGGGTTTTCGAACACCGATTGGTACTCCGCCAGTGACAGGCCCTCCACCATCCAATTCGGGTCGTAGGTCGGATGCGAGGCCATCGCGAGCACATCGCCGTTGCGCACATCCATGACGACGGCTGCCCCGGTCAGGGCCGGGTAGAAGAACCCGGAGTCCTCGCTCACGGTCTTACGGGCAGCGATCAGCCCTTGGCGCAGGTACGACTCCACTGCAGCCTGCAGCTCGACGTCAATGGACAGCACGATGTCGTGGCCCGGCTGCGGCGGCACGTCGGCCAAGATTCGCTGCACCCGGTCCTGCCGGTCCACCTCGAGCTTGGTGCGCCCCGGTTCGCCGTGGAGCTCGGCTTCGAAGAGGCCCTCGATGCCCGCCCTGCCGACCCGCTCGTAGGGCAGGTAGCCATCATCGATCAGCTCCCGATGCTGGCGCTCTGACATCGCCCCGACGTAGCCGACGATGTGTGCCCCGACTTCGTTCTGGGGGTAGACGCGAACCCAGTCCCAGCGGGCCTCCACACCGGCGATGGATCGTTCCGCCACGCGAAGCAGGCCGTCCTCGTCGAGGCCTGTGGCAATTACCTTGGGGGCGAGCGGGTGCGTGCGCTGATCGGCAAAGCCCTGGCTGAGCAGTTCTGCGGGCACGTCGAGCAGGTCGGCGAGTTGGGCCAGCACGCTTACGGTGTGCTCTTCGCCGTATCTCGAATAGTCGTAGGTCACCACACCGGTGCGGACGTTGTCCGCGAGGACCACGCCATGACGGTCCAGAATGCGGCCACGCGTCGGCGGAGTGATGATGATGCGGACCTGGTTCGACTCAGCGGCAACGGTGAACTGCTCAGTCTCGAGCACCTGCAGGTACCACAGGCGGGTGAAGAGCGCTCCGAACAGGCCGATCATCACGATGCCGATGAAGGCCATCCGGCGGCGGACCCGCTCATCCACCGCGAGCCGTGCTTTCTCGAAGGTCAGAAATGCGCGGACGGATGATGAGTGCCCATCGAAGCACACGTTCGAGCAGCGGATTGGTCAGCAGCGACGCAACACCGGTGACAAGGGCGATGCGAACGAGCGGCGCCTCGGTCACGTAGACGAGGTCCATCAGCCAACCGACTCCGCCGAAGAGACCGATCCCGCCCGCTGACAGCACCGAGGCCACCGCCGCACGAGCGAGCCAGCGAGCTGTAGGGATCTGCTCGGCAACGCTGCCCGACACGTAACCCATCAGCGTCAGCACGAGCAGGGATATGCCGAACGGTGTGTGAACGATGAGATCAGATGCAAGCCCGCAGGCGCCACCGAACGACGCCCCGGTGCCCTTGCCACCGACGATCCCTCCCGCGACGGCCAGCAGCACCAGCGGATCAACGATGACACCCGCCGGTGTGATGTACACCAGCAGGCCCACGTGGACGATGATGGCGAGAGCCAGAACCAGCGCCGACCGTGCCGGCGGACCGGCACCTGCCATCATCGCCAGTCCTCCCTCACGACTCGCCGCCGACTGTGCCTGCTTCGGCAGGGTCGTCATCTGGCTCGCGATCCACGATGACCGGCTCGGGTACTTCGGGTTCGTAGAGCAGCACCTGTGCCCAGCGCAGCCGCTCGAGATCCGCGGCAGGGTGCACGGTGACCCGCTGCGCCCCCCGTACTGCATCGGGCTCGACATCGGTGACGGTGCCCACGAGCAACCCTGCAGGAAACGTGCTGCCCTCAAAGCCGCTCGTGACCACGGTCTCTCCGGGGATGACGACTGTCTCCAGCTCGATGTAGCTCACCTCCAGGTCGCGGCCCGGTCCCCGACCGGAGGCCAATCCGTCGTCTCCAGAGCGAACGATGCGCACGCCAGCGTCGAAGTTTGGATCGGTCAGCAATTCGACTAACGACCAAGAGGGGTCGGCGCGGGAGACCCGTCCGATCAGTCCGTCGCCGCTCTCTACCGGCATGCCTTCGCGAATGCCGTCACGACGACCTGCGTCTACAACAATCGTGCGTTCAAAGTTCGACACCGGCGCATCGATGACACGCGCCGTGACCCGTGGAATCGCCTGGACCACGTCGCGGGCACCCATGAGCGCAAGCAGTTCTTGGCGGTCGCGCTCCAACTCGCCGACACGCAGCACTGATGCCTGCGCCTCAGCCAGCTGACCACGCAGCTGCGCGTTCTCCGCCTCCACGTCATCGAAGCTGACGACCCCGCGCCACGCGTTGCGAATCGGCCCAGTTACCCAATCGCCGAATGTCCGCACTGGACCCAGCAGCTCCTGCACCGTGCCGCGGGCACTGTCCAGCACACCGCCAGAACCGCGTGCGTCAAGCGTCAGCAGTGCAATGGCCGTCACGACGAGCAGAGCCAGACGAAGCCAAGTGCGTCTCCGAATGCCGGCGCGGCGGGCCACGGCCGGGGGCGTCAGCGCCCCTCGGTGGAGGAGTAGAGCACTCCGTGGAGGACGTCGAATTCTTCGAGCGTTTGGCCAGAACCGCGCACGACGGCGAACAGCGGATCCTCCGCGATGTGGACTGCAACACCTGTCTCCGAGCGCAGTCGATCCGGCAGACCACGCAGCATTGCTCCTCCGCCGGCGAGCGTGATGCCGTGGTCCATGACGTCGGCTGCCAACTCCGGCGCAGTGTCGTCGAGCGTTGCCTTCACCGAGTCGACGATGGCGCTGACGGGCCCCGCGATCGCTTCGCGGATCTCCATGCTGTCCACGCTGACGGATTCGGGCAGTCCGCTGACCATGTCGCGGCCACGGACCTCCGCGAAGATTTCCTGCTGCAATGGCCACGCCGAACCAAGGGCAAGCTTGATCTCCTCCGCGGTGCGCTCGCCCACGATAAGGCCATGTTCCTTCTTGACGTGAGCGCTGATCGTCGCGTCAATCAGGTTGCCGCCGATGCGGACAGAACGAGCCGTCACGATGCCGCCCAGCGAGATCACCGCGACCTCAGTGGTCCCGCCGCCGATGTCGACGATCATGCTCCCCTGCGCTGTCTGCACCGGCAGCCCGGCGCCGATCGCTGCGGCCATCGGCTCCTCGATGATGTATGCGCGGCGCGCTCCCGCATATTCGGCGGCTTCCTGCACGGCGCGCTGCTCGACCCCGGTGATCCCCGACGGCACGCAGATCACCATGCGTGGCTTGGGCCAACGGGTCTGGGAAACCTCGTTGATGAAGTGCCTCAGCATCTTCTCGCAGATGTCGAAGTCGGCGATCACGCCATCCTTCAGTGGGCTGATGGCGGTGATGTTGCCGGGGGTCCTGCCGATCATCCGCTTGGCTTCCTGCCCGACGGCCAACGAGTTGCCGGTCATCGAGTCGACCGCGACTACCGACGGCTCGTTCAGCACGATGCCCCGGCCGCGGACAAACACGATCGTGTTGGCCGTGCCCAGATCGACCGCGATGTCCCTGCCGCCGAACACCGAGCTGCGCCGGCGGGGTCGGGATGCTCCTTTCGCCGCCATCAACCGCTGACCTCGTTGATTGACGCGACATTGTTCGTCGTAGCGATGGTGGGGAAGAACAAAGCGATCTCGCGTTCCGCCGAAGCCTCGCTGTCGGAGCCATGTACGAGGTTCTCCGTGGGAGACAGCCCGAAGTCGCCCCGGATGGTGCCCGGCGCTGCAGTGGCGGGATTAGTCGTGCCCATCATGGTGCGCACGACGGCGAAGACGTCGTCGCCTGCGTCTGGGGGACCTTCGAGCACCATGACAACCGACGGCGAGCGGGTGATGAACTCCAGCAGCGGCTCATAGAACGGCTTGCCGGCGTGCTCGGCGTAGTGCCGCTCGGCCGTATCGCGATCAATGGTCCGGTGCTCAAGGGCAGCGACGGCAAGTCCCTTGCGCTCGAATCTGCCCACAATCTCGCCGACGAGGCCGCGCTCGACTGCGTCTGGCTTGCAGATCACCAGCGTTTGCCGCATCGCTGTCTCCCTCGGCTGTGCGCGCGTACTGGCGCGATGCGCCATCGGCTGCGCGCACGAGGCTAATGCGGGTCACGGCTGAGAGGGTGCGCGAAAGGCGGAATTCCTCGATTCGAGGGTTCTTGCTTCCCGCTGTAGCTCCCCATGCCTCATGCGATTGGGCTCGCGGGCCGCTCAGGCCCGGGGGCTCAGCCTTTGAGAAGTCGCCGGGCTTCGGCAGCGACGTAGAGAGATCCGCTCACCACCACAATCCCCTCCCGACCAGCCCGGTCGCGGGCGTGCTGCAGCGCCTCGCCGACGCCGGCGACGCCAGTGATCTGGAGCGGCCGCGCACGTCCCGCACAGGAGTGCTCGACGGCGGCGGCGATCTCGCTCGGGGCCATTGCGCGCGGCCACGCCGCTGCCGTGGCGACGACCGCATCGAAGGGATCGAGATCTAGCGCTTCACAGAATGCACCGGGATCGTGCGGCCTGTTGGCACCTATTACCAGCACCTTGGCGCCGTCCGTGCTCGTCGGCGCGCCTGTGGGGTGTCCCGGCGACGACGCCGAACCCACCCACAGAGATTCCGCGAGCGTGTCTCGCAACGCAGCGGCTCCGCCAGGATTGTGGGCCCCGTCGATGACGACCGTCGGCTCCTGAGCGACGATTTCAAAACGAGCCGGCAGCGAGACGGATTCCAAAGCGGCCGCAATCACGTCATCGTCGATGCGCCGACCAAAGAACGCCTCGACAGAGCTGATGGCCGTGGCGACGTTCATCGCTTGGTGAGCTCCATGCAGCGGCACGTAGTGGTCGGCGTGCTCCCCGAGGGGCGTGCGAATGCTCACGAGCTGGCCGCCGACGGCAGTCTGACGCTGGACGACATCCCAGTCGACGCCTCGCCGCCAGACATCGGCACTCGCCTCCGCCGCCGTAGCGGCCACGACTTCGACGAGCTCCGGGGCTGTTTCGCCGCAGACGACGATCGCCCCAGCCGAGATGATCCCTGCCTTCTCCGCCGCAACGTCTGCCAGCGTCGGCCCGATGATCTCGAGATGGTCAGCGCCGATGTTGGTGATGACTGCCACGGCTGCGTCCACGACGTTGGTTGCGTCCCAGCGCCCGCCCATGCCCACCTCGATCACATTCACGTGGGCGTTCGAGGCGAACCAGTTGTACGCGGCAGCGGCCATTACCTCGAAGTAGTTCGGCCGTTCACCGCAGCGCTCGGTCACCATCGATTCGAAGACCGCTATCTCGCTGATCGCCAAAGTGAATGACTCGTCGTCGAGCGGCTCGTTGGCGACGGTGATCCGGTCATTGACACGTTCGATGTGTGGTGACGTGTAGCTGCCCGCAGCCAGACCACACGACCCCAGCAGCGCTACCGCCAGCCGTGCCGTGCTGCCCTTGCCGTTCGTGCCGGTGATGTGAATCGCCGGCACGCTGTCCTGGGGATCGCCCAAGACGCCCATGAGGGTCCACATACGGTCCAGCGTGGGCGGCGTCGCTTCTGCGCTGCCGAGCAGCCGCTCGAGATCGATATGGGAGTCCAGCCAGTCCACGGCGGCCTCGTAGTCGCGCAGTGGGCCCGATGTGGCTTTCGTCGGCCCAGTGTCAGAGGGCTCAGGGTTCAAGACGCGTTGCTCAAGAGGCGCGGCGCGTGACGGTGGACCGAGGCACCAGCGTGGGGTTCACCTTGTCAAGCACCACTTTCCGGTCGACGATGCAGCGAGCCACGTCGTCACGGCTCGGCAGGTCGTACATCAGCCCCAGCAGGACCTCTTCGAGAATCGCTCGAAGTCCCCGGGCGCCCGTATTGCGCAGCATCGCCTGATCCACGATCGCTTCGAGTGCATCGGGAGTGAACTCGAGCTCGACGTCGTCGAGTTCGAACATCCGGCGGTACTGACGGACCAGGGCATTCTTCGGCTCGGTGAGGATGCGTCGCAGCGCGTCGGGACCGAGCGGGTCAACGACACCGACGACGGGAAGCCGGCCGATGAACTCGGGAATCAGGCCGAAGTGGCGCAGATCTTCAGGCAACACGTCCGGCAGCACATCGAGCGCAGAGCCATCGCCGGCGTTGCGCAGCGTTGCGCCGAAGCCGACGCCTCGCTCCCCCACCCGGTCGGCGATGAGCCGCTCGAGGCCGTCAAAAGCGCCTCCGCAGATGAACAGCACATTGCTGGTGTCGATCTGCAGGAACTCCTGGTGGGGATGCTTGCGGCCGCCTTGCGGGGGAACGGATGCCACCGTGCCTTCGAGGATCTTGAGCAGCGCCTGCTGGACGCCCTCGCCCGACACGTCGCGGGTGATCGAGGCGTTCTCGGCCTTGCGAGCGATCTTGTCGATTTCGTCGATGTAGACGATGCCGGTCTCCGCCCGCTTCACGTCAAAGTCGGCCGCCTGAAGGAGCTTGAGCAAGATGTTCTCGACGTCTTCGCCCACATAGCCGGCTTCGGTGAGCGCAGTGGCGTCGGCGATGGCAAAGGGCACGTTGAGCATGCGGGCCAGCGTCTGCGCCATCATCGTCTTGCCACAGCCAGTCGGACCGATCAGCAGGATGTTGGACTTGGCGATCTCGATGTCTTCGGATGCGCCAGGGCCGGAGGGCTCAAGGCGCATGCGCTTGTAATGGTTGTAGACGGCCACCGACAGGATCGTCTTGGTCCGGTCCTGATCGATGATGTAGTCATCGAGGAAGGCGAAGATCTCGCGCGGCTTGGGTACCGATTCGAACGGCGTCTCGGTGGTGGTCTCGACCTCGTCGTCAATGATCTCGTTGCACAGGTCGATGCACTCGTCGCAGATATAGACGCCCGGGCCCGCGATGAGCTTGCGCACCTGCTTCTGCGACTTGCCGCAGAACGAGCACTTGAGCAGCTCGCCTCCCTCGCCAAACTTCGCCACGCTGCACCTCCCTTCCGCGAATTCTTCCGGGGAATCTCCGGCAAGAGCTCTCGCGAGATCCTGCACGTCAATGGACTGTCAAGGTTCGCACACGGTCCGACCGCATGCGCGCCAAGAGTTGATCGCCAAGGATGGCACAGCGCGCGCGGCATGCGGTGATCTGTTTGGAAGTCGACGTGCTCGGGGACACGGGGAGCGGTGAGGGCGCGCCGGTAGGCTCCGCGCTTCGTGAAGACGACGTTGACGCCGCTGGATCCAGCGGATTTCATCGGGCCCGCGCCAGTTCCTGAACCCGATGCATCCCTCCCCGACGACGCTTCGGCTTCCGCCGAGTCCCCTGACGACGGTGAGATTGCCGACGAGGCCGCGGACGATGATGTCGGCCACGACACCGGCGACGACGCCGAGCACGGGGAAGCCGCACAGCGATTCATCGGGCCCCGGGTCAAGCTGACCGTCGAAGTCGACGCGGCGACCTTCGACGCCGACGTCGAGGCTGCATTCCGCAAGCTCGCCCGCGAGGTGCGCATCCCGGGTTTCCGCCCGGGGCGGGCGCCCCGCCAGGTGCTGGAATCGCATTTTGGGCCAGAAATCGGCCGCGCGCAGGCGCTTGAAGAAGCGTTGCCCCGCTACTACGCCGAAGCCGTGCGCGACAACCAGGTCGACGTGGTGAACCAGCCCGAGCTAGAGCTCACGCTCGACGGCAGCGAAGGGCCGGTGGCCTTCGAGGCAACCGTCGAGACCCGGCCGGTGGTGTCGATCTCGGGCTATGAGACCCTGCAGTTAGAGATACCCAGCCCGGTGCCGCCGGACTCCGAGATCGAGGCTCGCATCGACGAGACGCGCCGTCAGTTCGCCGATATCGCCGAGGTGGAGCGGCCGGCCGATGACGGCGACCGGGTCGCCATCGACATCGAGGGCTCGGTGGAGGGCGAGCCGCTGCCCGGGCTGTCTGCGCAGGACTACCTCTATGAGGTGGGCAGCGGCGGCATCGTGCCCGAAGTCGACGAGCATCTGCGCGGCAGCGAAGCGGGCGCCGAGCTGTCGTTCAGCGCACCGCATCCGGTCCAGACAGAGATGGAAATTGACTTCGAGATCACCGTCAACGCTGTGTCTGAGCTCGTCTTGCCCGATCTGACCGACGCCTGGGTCGACGAGAACACTGAGCACGACACTGTCGAAGAATTGCATGAGGCCACAGCGAGGCAACTCAGCTTCGGACGAATCATGCAAGCCAACATGGTGCTGCGAGACGAGGTCCAGAAGCAGTTGGCGGGCTTGGTGGAGGGTCCCGTGCCCGACGCCATGGTGAGCGGAGCGATCGCGGATCGCATGTCCGAGCTGGGCAACGGGCTGCAGCAGCGCAACATGACGATCGAGGAGTGGTTGGAGGCGACGGGGCAGGAGCCGGCGTCATTCATCGGGGAATTGAGAGACGATGCCGAGCGGGTTGTGCGCCTAGACTTGGCACTGCGCGCCCTGGCCTCGGCCGAGGCCTTGCAGGCCGACGACGATGACGTCGACGCAGAGCTGGAGAAGATGGCGGCCAACGATGGCCGCAGCCCGGACCAGTTGCGAGAGGTCATAGCGGAAACTGATGGGCTCGCGCACTTGACGGCGGCCATTTGCAAGAACAAGGCGCTTCAATGGGCCATCGAAGCCGCCACACTCGTGGGACCGGACGGCGAGGGGATCGAACGCTCGGAGCTCGAGCTGCCGTCGCCCGATGACCCCGAAGACCCAGACTCCGAAAACCCAGACGATTAAGGACCGATGGTGACCACCGAGTTCTCCGTAAGCCACGATCACGACGACCAAGGTGCCGGACGGCATAACGCACGGAATTACCTCGTGCCCACGGTGGTGGAGCAGACCAACCGCGGCGAGCGCGCCTACGACCTGTATTCGCGGCTTCTGAAGGAGAACATCATCTTCTTGGGCACGCCCATCGACGACGTGATCGCCAACCTGGTGTGCGCACAGATGATCCACCTAGAGTCGGAGAATCCCGACAAGGACATCAACATCTACATCAACTCGCCCGGCGGCGATATCAGCTCCCTGTTCGCCATCTACGACACCAGCCAGTACATCCGCAACGACATCACCACAATCTGCCTGGGTCAGGCGGCGTCGGCAGCCGCGGTGCTGCTGGCGGCGGGAACTCCGGGCAAGCGAATGGCGCTGCCCAATGCGCGGGTGCTGCTGCATCAGCCCTACGGGCAGGCGATCGGTCAGGCGACCGACATCGAGCTGGCGGCTCGGGAGATCGATCGGATGCGCGAGCGGCTCGAGCGGATCATTGCGCACCACACTGGCCAGGACCTCGAGCGGATTCACGCCGACACCGACCGCGACTTCATCATGGATGCAGAGGCCGCCAAGGAGTACGGGATCATCGACGAGGTGATCGCGAACCGTCAAGTTCTTGAGGACGGCCCCATCCGCGCCGCCTAGGCGAGCGGACGACGGGAATCGCCGAGTCACCCGCAGCACACCATGTGCTGCCAGCATCATCAGCTTGGAAGGCTGAGGTTCTGGCGAGCGGACGACGGGAATCGAACCCGCATCATCAGCTTGGAAGGCTGAGGTTCTGGCCGTTGAACTACGTCCGCAAGGAACGCCGAGGGTAGCGGCGCGCACATAGCGCACTGCCGAACCCCAGCGAGCGGACGACGGGAATCGCCGTCTCGATGGCGGCGCCAGAGGCGCCGCGTGCATCATCAGCTTGGAAGGCTGAGGTTCTGGCCGTTGAACTACGTCCGCAAGGAACGCCGAGGGTAGCGGCGCGCCCGCTCAGCGACCGAGGACTTGCAGATGCCCTTGGTCGCGCAACTGCTCGATGAACGTTTCGGTGTAGGCGGCTTCAGGATCAGCCCTGACTGCCTCGTCGATGGCGTACGCATCGTCGCCAACCAGGATCCGCCACCGGCCAGCCAGCACGTCCGACAAAATGACCTCAGCCGCCTGTGCCGCGGTCGTCGGAGCGTCATCGCGGAATCGTGTGTTGCGGTCGTTGACGAAACCTTCGATCTGCTCGTCGCTGAATCCATCGAGGTTGATGCCCCTCGCCTGCATGTTCTTGCGAATGAGCGGAATGTCTGCGCCGTGGGTGGTGAAGCTGTTCCGCGCTATCTCGGTGCCGATGTGGCCAGGCATCACCACATGGGCGCTGACATGCGGCGCGTGCAGCGCCAGGTCCTGCATGAGTGCCTCGGTGAACCCCTTTACCGCAAACTTCGCGGCGCAATAGGAGGTATGCGGCAAGCCAGGGCCGATGGTTGCCCAGAAGCCATTGATGCTGGCGGTATTGACCATCGCGCCTGCATCGGAACGTACGAGCATGTCCATGAACGCACGGGCGCAGTTCAGCACGCCGTTCCAGCAGACCTCAAAGGTCTTGTCCCACGCCTCGCGCTGGTCGTCGATCACGAAGCTGCCGCCACCGCCGACGCCGGCGTTGTTGAACAGCAGATTGATGTGATCGGTGTCGTGCTGTTCGGCGACCTCGGCGGCAAAGGCCGCTACGGCATCAGCGTCGGTGACATCGCACTGGTGCGTGGTGATTCGTACGCCGCTGGCTGCGCGTGCCCCTGCGAGATCGGCCGCCTGCTGCAGCGTCTCGGTATTGAGATCGCAGGCGGCAACGTGCGCTCCCGCGGCTGTGAGCCGACACACCAGCTCACGTCCCATGCCCGTGCCGCCGCCGGTGACGACAGCGATCCTTCCTTGGAGTTCAGTGACTGCCATGGCTTATGCCTCCGGTCCTTCGGCGAACATCGCTGCTGCCGCAGCCGCCATCTCTTCGGGAGTCACGTCTCTCACATGGGTCGCGATGGACCATTTGTGGCCGAACGGGTCGCGAATGCTCCCGAACCGGATTGACGTCGCTCATGCCGCGGACTCTAACCACGCTGCGCGCATTGCAACGCCGTTACCAGCCCCGCTCTCGCCTGCGTTCCCGATCATCGCTCAAGGCTGCGAAAATGCGGTCCTTCGGCGCGTCCGCTCGATGATGAGCGCAGCCGGCAAGGAGGACTCTCATGAGGCAAGTCGACCACTGGATCAGCGGTCAGCGCACGCAAGGGTCGCCCAAGACGATGTTCGATGTGACCGACCCAGTCACCGGCGGTGTGGTCGCCACCGTTCCCATGGCGTCTGCAGGCGACGTGGACGTGGCTGTGAGCACGGCACGTACGGCATGGGAGGGGTGGCGGGAGGCCTCCATCTCGTCTCGTGCCGCGGTCATGTTCGCCTTCCGGGAGCTGCTCGAAGAGCACCGTTTGGAACTGGCCGAGATGGTCTCGGCCGAGCACGGCAAGGTTCGCGCCGATGCGCTTGGCGAGCTGCGACGCGGGATCGAAGTGGTGGAATTCGCCTGCGGCATCGGGCAGCTGCTCAAGGGTGAGCGCACCGACGACATCAGCACCTCCCACGATGCGTACACGGTCCGCCAGCCGGTGGGCGTGGTGGCGGGCATCACGCCGTTCAACTTCCCGGCGATGGTGCCAATGTGGATGTACCCGGTGGCGATCGCCGCCGGGAACTGCTTCGTGCTCAAGCCGTCGGAGAAGGACCCATCGGTATCGGTGCGCATCGGCGAGCTGTTCGCCGAAGCGGGGCTGCCCGACGGCGTGTTCAGCGTGCTCCACGGCGACGCCGATGCGGTGAATGGGCTGTGCGAGCACCCCGGGATCGACGCGGTGAGCTTCGTGGGCTCGACGCCGATCGCCCGCCACGTGCATCGCACGGCGTCGATGGCAGGCAAGCGGGTGCAAGCGCTCGGCGGCGCCAAGAACCACATGATCGTGCTGCCCGACGCTGACCTCGGCCAAGCAGCCGACGCTGCGGTTTCGGCTGGCTACGGGTCGGCCGGCGAGCGCTGCATGGCCATCTCGGTGGTCGTGGCAGTGGGGGCGATTGCTGATGACTTGGCTGGGGAGATCTGCGAGCGGATCGATGCGTTGCGTATTGGCCCAGGGCTGGGCGCCGAAGCGGTGGACATGGGGCCGCTCGTGACGGCCGAGCACCGTGACCGGGTGCTCAGCTACATCGACTTGGGCGAGTCAGAGGGCGCAGTGCTGGTGCGCGACGGCCGTGAGCTGATGGTGGACGGCCACCCAAACGGCTACTGGGTCGGCCCAACGCTGCTCGACGAAGTCACGCCCGATATGAAGGTGTACGAGGACGAGATATTCGGACCCGTGCTGTGCCTGGTACGGGTGGAATCGTTCGAAGAGGCGATGGAGCTCATCGAGAACAACCAGTTCGGCAACGGTGTGGCGCTGTTCACCCGTGACGGCGGTGCTGCACGGCGGTTCCGGCGTGAGGCTCCCGTCGGGATGGTCGGGGTGAATGTGGCCATCCCGGTGCCGATGGCGTATCACTCCTTTGGGGGCTGGAAGGACTCGCTGTTCGGCGACCACCACATGCACGGCCCCGAGGGCATCCGCTTCTACACACGGCTCAAGGCGGTGACCGAGCACTGGCCCGACCCAGCCGACCGCGGCGTCGACCTGGGATTCCCCACGGCTCGCTGAGCTTCCCGTTCGGGCTCGACAGGCGCGATTGGTTCTCGGGTGCCAGCCCCCCGGCCGGCGGTCGGGAAGGCGGGATTTGAACCCACGACCCCCTGCTCCCAAAGCAGGTGCGCTACCAAGCTGCGCCACTTCCCGAATCTGAAGAGCTGACGGGTCAGCTCCCGATTTCGAGCGTACCGGTGGCGGTGCGAACGGCCTGTGTGGATTCTGAGGCCGGCGCTGCTGCTGTGCGCTGCGACTCGGAGTTGTGCTGCGACTCAGTCGTCCACCGAGATGACCTGCGTGGGGCAGCTGGCCGCTGCCGTGCGCGCCGCGCCGTGATGCTCGGCGCTAGGACTGCTCTCGAGCAGCTGTACGAGTCCGTCGTCGCCCACCTCGAAAATGCCCGGAGCGATCATCTCGCACGATCCGCTGCCGATGCACTTGTCGACGTCAATGGTGATTTTCACTGTGCCTCCACATCGCCTGGCCTTGCGGGCCTCTAGGCCACCGGACCTCATTGTTGCGAGTCTGAGCGCGTGCTCGCTACGAATCAGCGCAACGCTACGCCACGTTTGGGGAGAACCTGTGCCGCTCCGGCTCTCCCCTGCATTTCCCGCGAGGCGGGCACCGATGACTCATGCCCATTACCCTCAGCGGCGGCCATCACCGGCCACCCTCGCCACTCCCCAGGAGGACCACCGTGAAGATCGGCGTGATGATGTTCCCCACCGACAAGGCCATCGGGCCTGTCGAGTTGGCCAAAGCTGTCGAGGAACGGGGCTTCGAGTCGCTGTGGTTCCCCGAGCACAGCCACATTCCCACCAGCCGCGAGACGCCATGGGGCGGCAATGAGGGCGCACCGCCCCTGCCTGAGGAGTACTGGCGCACCCATGACCAGTTCGTGTCGCTCGGCGCCGCTGCCGCCGTCACCGAGAACATCATGCTTGGCACCGGGATCACACTCGTAGCCCAGCGCGACCCGATCTGGCTCGCCAAAGAAGCCGCCACGGTCGACCGGATCTCGAACGGCCGGTTCATCTTGGGCATCGGCTACGGCTGGAACAAGGAAGAGCTCCGGAACCACGGCGTCAAGTACACCGATCGGCGCGCCATCACCCGCGAGATGATGCTGGCGGTGCGTGAGCTGTGGACCAACGACGAGGCCGAGTTCCACGGCGACTGGGTGAACTTCGATTCATCGTGGGCGTGGCCCAAGCCCGTGCAGGAAGGCGGCCCCAAGGTGATCTTGGGCGGCGCCGCCGGGCCCAAGACCATCGCTGACATCGTCGAGTTCTGCGACGGCTGGATGCCGATCTCGGGCCGCTACGACCTCGAAGTGCCGATGAAGCAGATCCGGGAATCCGCGATCGAAGCCGGCCGCGACGCCGATGACATCGAGTTCGGCCAGTTCGGCACGCCTCCCAAGCCCGAGATCCTCGAAAGCCTCGCCGAGATCGGCTGCACCCGGGTGGTGCTGGCGCTGCCGCCAGCCGACGCCGACACGGTGCTGCCGATCCTCGACAAGTACACCGCGCTGCTGTAGCCGCTCCCGCTGTCGGGGCCATCGCCGAGGCCGCAGTGGTTGTCGGCCGCGCGCTGTCGCCGGTTTCGTCGTCGGCCGCGCCAGCGGGAAGAATGTGGCGATGACCGACAGCGCGCCCGGCGTAGAGCAGCTCGACGTCGTCGACGAGGTGGGGCGCTACCTGCGCACGGCCCCGCGGGACGAGGTCCACGAGCGAGGCGAGTGGCACCGCGTGTTCCACTGTCAGATCGTCACGCTGCGCAACGGTGTTCCGACGGCCGTGCTACAGCGACGCACTCGCTCCAAGGCTGCGTTTCCGGGATTGCTCGACATCAGCGCTGCCGGGCATCTTGCCGCCGGCGAGACACCGCTCGATGGCGTGCGAGAACTCGAAGAAGAACTCGGCGTGAGGCCCGCCAGTGCCGATCTGGTGCCGCTGGGCGTCCGCAGGCTGGCCGATGACAGCGGCGAAGGCACGCTGAACTGCGAGCTGACCAGCGTGTACCTGCTGCGCGACGACCGTCCGCTCACCGACTACGTGCTGGCACGCGACGAGGTCGACGCGGTGTTCGACGTGCCCATCGCCGACCTGCTCGCGCTGTTCGAGGGCGGCCCGTCGATCACCCTGCACGGTGTCACGTCAGCCGGTCATGCCGACGCAGGAGAGGCAACCTTCGAAGCCACGCTCGATGACCTCGTACCCAGCTCCGAATATTGGGTAGTGCTGATGGTGATGGCCCAGCGGTTCCTCGCCGGCGAAGGGCCGCTGGCGGTCTAGCCAAGCTCCGATCCAATCTCGGCGACGCGGGCACGGCACCGTCAGGCGTGTTCGGCGATGACCGACAGCACCTCGGCGCCGTAGGAGTCGAGCTTGGCCGGCCCGATGCCCGAAACGGCCAACAGCTCGACCTCGTTGCGGGGACGCTGTGTGGCCAGAGCAATCAGGACCGCATCGCCGAAGACGACGAATGCCGGTACTGCGTCGGCCCGGCTTCGCTCAAGGCGCCAAGCACGCAGGGCCTCGAACAGCGCCGCATCATGCGGATCGGTTGGGGGTTCGGGCTTCGAACGACGGGTCGCCGGGCGTGCGTCGGTGCCCGGCAAGGCCGGTGTGCCGCCTGAGTCGGCAGGGCCAGAGGAACCGGTGCCTCGTTGCGTTCCTCGCACGGGCTCGGTGGTCTGCGCCGATGCGGGCACTTCTGGCATCGGCGGCGCCAGTTCGCTCAGCTCCGCCAGAAATGGGGACGGCAAGTCGTCGCTGATGAAGGTCACCGATTCGGAACAGCGCGTCAGCGCCACGTGAAAGACCCGGCGCTCCTCCTCGACATCGGGGGCCAACCGGTGCGGCATCAACCCGGCCGACGCCTCATAGACGATGACGTGGGGCCATTCGAGCCCCTTGAACTTGTGCACCGTTGCCAGCCGCACCCCTGATCGCCGGGCCGTCGTCGCCGGGCCGCCGTTGCGTTGCGGGCGGGCCTCGTCATTGCCGAAGCCGACGGTGTCCGCAGCGCCGAACCCTGACAGGCGGTCGGTCAACCATCCGGCAAAACCCGCCGGGTCGGGGTGCAGATGGGCCACCGAAATCAGCGCCCGCAGGTCGTCGCCGTGGGCAGACCTGTCCACTGCGCGACGCGATGCATCTAGGCGCGTGTCGAGGCTGAAGCCCAAGCCCAGCTCATCTCGAACGATCTCAAGAATGGCTTGCGTGGCGAGCTGCTCATTCGCGGTCCGCTGACGCAGCATGTCGATGTCGTCGGCGAACTCGTCGATCTTTGTTGCTGCGCGTTCGTCGCTGAGACGGCCCGCCAGCGCCCGCAGAGCGCCGATGCTGCGCTGCTCGCCGATCCATTCGATCACCCGGGGCGAAATTCCGCGTGGCGGCCGGCGCGCTGCATCCGACAACGCACCATTCGGCAGTGCCTGACGGGGCGCGACAGCCAGCTTGAGCCACGCCAGCGCGCCCGCGACACCGGTGCGC
This sequence comes from Candidatus Poriferisodalis sp., assembly GCF_965214215.1. GTDB lineage: Bacteria > Actinomycetota > Acidimicrobiia > Acidimicrobiales > Poriferisodalaceae > Poriferisodalis. The sequence goes on from NZ_CBDCBD010000002.1 coordinate 172,167, forward strand.
TCCAAGAACCCCCGGCCCAGTGGCGCATCAGCCGCCACGCCCATGTCGCCGAGCACGATCTGCGGCACCAGCAAAGTGCTGTTGACCCTCGTCAGCACGGCAATATCGGAAGGACGGACGCCACCGTCCGTCAGCGCGGCCACGGTGTCGCGAAGTGCCGCAGCCGCCTCCTGCCCAACCTTGGCGGCGACAGTCCCATTCGTCGGATCGTCGCCGGGGCCACGCCTGTCGCCCGGTCCGGCGACTGAGGCCGCCGCCGCAGCGGCCCGCTGGGCCTCTGAGTCTGATTGGGGCGCAGTGACCTGCTTGTCGATCCGACGGCGATTGTGCGACAGCAGCTTGATGGCGGCGTCGATGACGGGCGGCGGGCAGCGGTAGTTCACGTTCAGGTGATGGCGTGCCGCCCCGGGGAAGTACTTGTCGAAGTCGATGAGCCACTGGGGCGACGCGCCCGCGTAGCCGTAGATCGTCTGGTCGTCGTCGCCGACGGCGAATACATCGGCCCGCGGGCCGGCGAGCAACCGGATCATCAGCAGGTGTGCCGGCGTCAAGTCCTGAAACTCGTCTACCAGCAGCACACCGGAAGCTCGGCGTGCAGCGGCACGAGCCTGCGGGTCAGCCAGCAAGATCTCGATCGCTCGGATGATCTGCTGGTCGAAGTCGACCAATCCGTCTGCCGCCAAATCTTCGACGAATCTCGGCGCCACCGATGCGAAGTCGGGAACGTCGGGTTGGAAGTCAAACTCGACATCGGCCGGATCACGCAAACCCAATCGAGATGCGCCGAGCGCCTCCAGCCACGGCGCGAGTTGGTCGGTCATCGCCCGCCGTCGACGCTTGATCAGACCGTCGAGCCGGTCGCGCACCCCCATCTCGTCGATCACCTCGATGCGGCCATGCCGAGAGGGACGAGCGAACGGACCGCTGCCATTGCAGATCGCGAGTGCGAGGCTGTTCAGCGTGCGAACTTCGATGCCCGGAAGGTCCGCGGTGCGTTCTTGCATCTCGCGGCGGGCACGCACGTTGAAGGCCACCAGACACACCGCGCCTGGGGCGATGCCGACATCGCGTACCAAGTAGCGAGCACGTTCAGTGAGCACGCGTGTCTTGCCTGAGCCCGCGGGCGCCACGATGCAGGCCGCTCCCCCGAGGTGGCCGACTGCTGCGCGCTGATCGGATGCGAGGTCGGCCTGCGGAGTTCCACGCCGAGCGCCTCTCAAACTGCCGACAGCGAGATTCGCAGCGGGTACGACGGCTGAAGCCAGCGCCATTGTGTCGAGATCGAATGCGTCGAGCGGCCCACCGTCACACCACACCGCACCGGCGTCGGTGATCACATCTCCGGCCGCAGCGTCGTCGCAGGGCTGCGCGCCCAGCTTCAGCGCCGCGGAGACGGGCGCCAAACGTGGTCGCTGAGGGGCCCGAGCATCCACGCAATTCGCCGTCAGCAGGTGTGCAAGCACCTCAGAACGCATGGTGAGGCCGGGCGTGAGCTCCCACCACGGCGCGTGCCACACAGGCGCCAGATCGGGCAACTCACCGTCAAGCTCGATGACCAGGCGGGTGCGTGTGCGCCAGGCTTCGCGCAGCCGAATACCGACCTCGGCGCTGAAATCGCCCGTCCTCACCGTGACGTGTTCGCAGTCCAGCCATGGATCGGGCGGGCGGTCACCTGGGCGCACCAGCACGCTGCGGCCCAACTGGGGCGGCCCCGCGAATGCAGCCGCAGCCGCAGCCGTGGCAGGCGTCACGGCGTCTCGGGGGCACTGGGCGTCCACGTAGTGCTGAGCAATTCGCTGTGCACCGGTGGACGCGTTAGCGGCCGATGCCGATCAGGTGCATTGCCTCCGCACGGGTCGCGGTGTTGCGGAACTGGCCACGCACCGCCGAGGTGATGGTCAGCGATCCCGGCTTCTGCACGCCCCGCATCGACATGCACTGGTGCTCGGCTTCGACAACCACCAATGTGCCCCGCGGCTCCAGCACTTCCATCAGCTTGTCGGCGACCTGGGTGGTGAGCCGTTCTTGCACCTGCGGCCTGCGCGCGTACGCCTCCACTAGACGCGCCAGCTTCGACAGCCCGGTGATCATGCCCCGCTCGCCGGGGATGTAGGCGACGTGGGCCCGACCGACGAACGGCATGAGATGGTGCTCGCACATCGAGTAGAAGGGAATGTCACGCACCATGACCATCTCGTCGTGGCCAGTCTCGAACTGCACCTGGAGGTGGTGTTCGGGGTCCTCCTGCAGGCCAGCGAACACTTCCGCGTACATGCGGGCGACTCGCTTGGGCGTCTTGCTCAGGCCGTCTCGGTCGGGGTCCTCGCCGATCGCTACCAGGATCTCCCGGACCGCCCGCTCGATCCGGTCGGTATCCACCGGCTCGTCGGTAACAGCGCCATTCGTCTCTGCGATCGACGTCACCCCACCTGCGAGTTTGGACGCCGAAGCAGTATCCGTGCCAGAAACTGAGCCCTGCGGCATCCGCTGAACCTACCCGCGTTCACCGGCGACCCCATCGCCATTTCCTATCTTGCACACTGGCCGCACCAAGCGCCCCCGGCAGGACTCGAACCTGCAACCGGCGGGATAGAAGCCCGCTGCGCTGTCCAGTTGCGCCACGGGGGCTCTGGCCACGAGGACCCGCAGCCATCCTGCCACCGAACGGGCCCGGCTCCAAGGGTTCAGCAACACGACAACGACCTCGTCGCTACATTCGCGAGTCCGGAATTCGCACGGCTCCGACCCTCAAAGGAGACTGAACGTGACGGCGACAAATCCAGGCTTCCGCTTCGACACCAACGACCTTCTGTGGATCCACCACGAAGGCAGCCCGCGGTTCGACTATCCGATCGACTACGACATCGCCGTGCTCGGCCACGAGGCGGACGCCGGACGGCTGGACTTGCTGATTCGATGGGCACCAGATGCCTACTGCCACTTCCACCGCCACGTGGCGACGACGACCTCGCTGGTCCTCGAGGGCGAGCATCACGTCATCGACATCGATGGGGACGGCAACGAGGTGCACCACGATGTCCGCCCAGCCGGCACCTACTGCAGCGGCCCCGACGGCGACGTGCACATGGAGCGCGGCGGCCCCGAGGGCTCGCTGGTGCTGTTCTCGATGCATGAGCCCACAGGGCGAATGTTCGAGGTGCTTGACGCCGACCGCAACATCCTGGCCGAGAACACCATCGAGTCGTTCATAGAGCAGGCCCGCGAACTCGCGAGTTGACACTGACGCCAGCCTTCGGAGCCCCTGAACGAGAGCGCTGGACTAGTTCGTGGGCCAGCGCAGGATGCCGGTCTCGGTGCGGCCGTCGGCGTCGTCGTAGTCCGGGTCGCCGGGGAAGGCGATCCGATGCGGGCCCTCGTTGTCGTAGCGGATCCGCACGTGCTCATCGTCGGCTGGGGTTCCTCGTCCAGCCGCAGCAACTGCTTCATCGATGGTCTCGAACCTTGCGAGCCGGTGCAGCATCCCGATGGTGGGCGTCATCATCACCATGTCGCCGATTTCGTTGCGCCGGATCGCATCGGCGGGGCGCACCCATTGATGCTCGACAGCCTCGTCGTGGTCGGGCAACGGCACCTGGCCGTCTGGCATTGCTGTCAAGAAGAAGCGTGTGTCGTAGCGACGGGGTGATCCCATGGGTGTCACCCAGCGGCCGATGAAGTAGACGTTGTTGCCGTCGAGCAACAGGTCTTCGCTGCGCACCGTCTCGATGAAGTCGCGCTCACCAGCATTGACCTCGTCGCGGTACTGCGAGAACCGTTCGGCCACATCGGGCGGCGAGAGGTCGATGATGCCCGACGGCAGGTCCCTGGGGTCGTCCACGCCGACCGGATGGTCGTGATGAGCGAGCAGGATGCCAGCCTCCTCGAACGTCTCCCGCAGCGCCGCCACCCAAAAGGCGATACCGCCGCGCTCGATGCCGATGCTGAACGAGGCCTCGTCGTCGGTCAGACCCGACACGGTCTCGTCGGCCACCTCGGTGGCGTCTTCGGGATCCACTGCGCCGCCGGGATACACCCACATGTCGCCCACGAAGATCGACCGTGCGTTGCGCTTCAGCATGAGCACGTGGGGATCGTCGTCGCCCGACAGGATCATGACGGTGGCCGCGTCGCGAACCGGCACAGCCTCGGGGTCGTAGTCGCCCCCAGACCCGGGCGACTTGGCGCCGACCGAGGCGCGACGCTCAGGCTGTTCGTTCACTTGCAGATCAGTAGTCGATGCCGGCGCAAACGAGGCACTCTTCGCCGTCGTGGCTCGCCCGGGCGGCTGCTGCGTCCTCTTCGGTCTGGTATTGCGGCGTCGGGTGACGCGCAACCCGGTCGTCCTCGTAGGTGTCCTTCCCGGCTGCCTTGCCGGTCGGGACAGCGCTCTGCGGCAGGTCTGCTGCTTTGGTGGCGGGCGCGAACACCCCGTCCTTCCAACGGTCGGAGTCCGACCAGCGGTAGGGCAGGTGCGCCATCGAGCCGGGCACGCCGAGGCTCTCGAAGGCTGCGAACGTGTCTCGCAGAATCTGCAGGTTGAGCTCTGGCTCGTGCGGCTTGCCTGCGGTGCGCCCGAGCGGATAGTCCAGGTACGCCGAGCGGGGCGGCCAGGCCGCCCGGGTGATGTCGCGTGCGCTCGACATCGTCAGTGTCGGGATTCCTTCGGCCTCGATGGCCCTCGCAATCAGACCCCCGGTCTGATGGCAGACAGGTCAAACCGGCACGAGCAGCACTACGTCGAGCTCGTCTGTCACGCAGCGCTTCGCCAATTCCGGGATCAGCTCCTCATGCACCCGGCGGGTGCTGTAGATGCCGCCCATGAGCGTGTACGCATTCGGGCCCAGCTCGCCGATCTCGCCGCTGTCGCGCATTGTGCGCAAGGCCTCGATCGGGAACACGCAATTGATGTCCGAGCGGGCATCGGTCAGGTCGTAGGCGAAGTGCGTGGCCCGCAGCTGTGACGTGTCGACATCGGTAGGGATCGCCCGATAGGTCGTGTCGTCGCGGTAGTGGAAGGCCGTCTGACCGGCGACATAGACGCCGCCGGTGGCGATGAGGCCGACTCGGCACTCAGAGAGCGGCTTGGTCAGCGGCGTCCACGGCGGCGGCGTCTCGCTGTGCACCCAGCGGTACTCGCCGTAGCCCAGTCCGATGTACTGGGCGGTGATGCGGGGGATGTACTCCACGGGCGGCTTGCGGGCGGCTGCGGCGTGCGATGTCTGCGTGCTCACGCTCCCACGGTACGCCGTCGCGCCCGTACCTGTCAGAGGTCGCCGCCTTGTGTCCGATCACGCCGCCGCGAAATCCGGTAGCGAGGCGGTGCGACCCGTGGCATCCTTGACCACCCCGTGCGGGTCGTAGCTCAGTCGGTTAGAGCGCCAGTTTGTGGCACTGGAGGCCGGGGGTTCGATTCCCCTCGATCCGCCGCACCCCTGCCCACCACAAGTGTCGCGGGGCTGTCGTTAGCCTTGCGGGGCACCACGCGCCTCTAGCTCAATTTGGCAGAGCAACGGACTCTTAATCCGCAGGTTCTGGGTTCAAGTCCCAGGGGGCGTACAACTGGACTGCCGAAGAACACCGGCTGGTGCACAGGCGAGGTTTGCCCGATGGGCCAACGAGACGCACACGCAGAGCTGAACCCGTCGGAGTACCGCACATCGGCCGATGAGCTGGTCGAGCGCAATCGGCGGGTGGCCGACGCCGTCAAGACCCCGGGCATGGCGGCTGCGCCCAGCCGTCACGTCGCAATCGTGACCTGCATGGATGCCCGCATCGACCCGCTGGCCGAGCTGGGGCTCGGCGTCGGCGAAGCGCATGTCATGCGCAACGCAGGCGGAGTCATCACCGACGACGTGATCCGCTCGCTGTGCATCTCCCAGCAACTGCTCGGCACCCGGGAAGTCTTGGTGGTGCATCACACCGGCTGTGGCATGTGCGGTCTCGACGCCGCCGCGTTCGCCAAGGAGATGGAAGACCGTTTCGGCGAGCGGCCCCGCTGGCCGATCGGTTCCTTCGCCGACCCCGCCGAGGACGTGCAGGCCGCCATCGCAACATTGCGAGCCTCGCCGTTTATCGAGCACGACACGGCTGTGCGCGGCTTCATCTACGACGTCGACACCGGCCTGCTCAACGAAGTGCCGTCGGCCAGCTAGGAACGCCTTCGTCGCGTTCCACGCCGGTGCTGTTGAGCAGCCCGCTCACCATCCGGTAGCAGCCCGAAGCGGCGATGAGGTGCACCATCTCGGCATTGCTGAAGTGCGATGTGGCCTCGGCCCACGTGGCATCGGAGACGCAGTCGTCGGAGTACAGGTCATCCACCACCTGCAGAAGGGCCGCCTCAGCCGGTGTCCAGTTCCCCTCGGAGATTGGCCGGGTCACGAGGTAGATCTCCTCTTCGGTCATGACCTCGGCCAGGGCCATCAGCGTGTGCTGGCCGAACTCGTACACGGACTGGCAGTTCCAGCCCATGCGAAGCACCGCGATCTCAACGTCACGCCGGGACAGGTCGCCCTTGTACAGGATCGCTTGGGCGAACTCTCCGAACGCCTTCGAGATCGACCGGCTGTGCGCAAGGGTCGCAATGACGTTGACGGCATTGGCAAACGAGTTCTCCATCGCCTCGCGGGCCCGCTCGGCCACCTTGGGGATCGGCTTGAGGCGAGGTGAGGTCGGTCGTGTCAGGTGCATCGTCAGCACATCCCTTCGTCAGCACCGCAAATGTAGGAGGGCAGCCCGCCCGTTGCGCCTCCTTAGGCTGCGGGCATGACCGAGCCAGCCATCTCGACCTTTCCCGTGCCCGAAATTGCGGACATGCCCGACGACTTGCGACAACGCATCGAACTCATCCAGTCCAAGACCGGATTCGTGCCCAACGTGTTCCTCGCGCTGGCGCACCGGCCCGACGAGATGCGGGCGTTCATGGCGTACCACGACGCACTCATGGAGGGTCCGAGCGGGCTCTCCAAAGCGGAGCGAGAGATGATCGTGGTGGCCACCAGCGGCGCCAACAACTGCCTCTACTGCGTCGTGGCACACGGTGCGATCCTGCGCATCCGCGCCAAGGACCCACTGCTGGCCGATCAGCTCGCGGTCGACCCGTCCAAGGCCGATCTCACGGACCGGCAACGGGCGATGATCGATTTCGCCCTGAAAATGTGCAGGGAGCCGTGGTCGGCATCATCCAGCGACCACGACGAGCTTCGGGCCCACGGCTTCAGCGACGACGACATCTGGGACATCGGAGCCATCACGGGGCTATTCGCCCTGTCGAACCGGATGGCCCACCTGACGTCGATGCGCCCCAACAACGAGTTCTTCACCATGGGCCGTTAGCGGGCCGGGTAAATGAGTGCGCCCTCAGCCGCTGCGACGGGCGCAACGACAACAATCTGGCCTTCCTGCACCTGAACGGTCCCCATCGGCTTGGCAACGTTGACGCCGCGCTCGTCGAAGTGGATCGGGCCGTAGAAAGTCTCGATATCGAGATCTCGCAGCGCAGTTCGCACAGCATCGGTATCAAGGCTGCCGGCAGCTTCGATGGCGAACTGCAGTGCGAGGGCGGCAGCCGTTGACCCCGCCGCCTGGTAGGTCGGCGGTTCATCCCACAGGCCCTCGTAACGGTCGGCGTAGGCAGACGCCGAGCCGAAACTTGGCCCCTCGTAGGTCATCACGCGCTCCCACGTGGTGGGTCCGAGCACCCCATCGGCGCCGCTGCCGATATCGGAGATCAGTTGCGGGTTGGCGGGACCAACGGTGATGAGCATGGCCTCGGGCTGGAAGCCGAGCTCTTGAGCTGAGCGCAGGAACAACACGGCGTCGTCGTAGTGGCCCCCGCCCACGAAGATGTCCGGTCCGAGCGCTGCAAGCTCGGTCATCAAGTCGTCGACATTGTCGACGCCGACGGGATAGCGCTTCACCGCCATCACCTCGATGCCGTTGGCCTCAAGGTGACGCTGCGCGCCCTGCGCGACCGAGGTGGCAAACGGGGTGTCTTCATGCGCCACCACCGCGGTGCGCGCACCGCGTGCTGCGAGCAGTTCGATGCTCGACCGTGTGTAGTCCGATGCGACGACACCGACGTAGAACAGGTTGCGGAAGCCTCGTTCGAACAGACCGTCGGACGCGCCGTTGCCTTCCACCATGATTACGTCACGGTCCTCAGCCACAGCGCTGGCCGGTTCGGTCAGCGTGCTCGAATATGGACCGAGCAGGAAGTCCACTTCTTCGGAGTCGATGAGCTGCTCGATCAGTGCGGCCACCCGGTCGGGGTCGGACTCATCGTCGCGATAGACGATCTCGGCCCGGTAGCGGTCGTCGCCGACGCGGATCCCTGCCTGCTCGACGTTCACCAAGCGCAGCCAGGTCTCGTAGCCCTGACGTACGGCCTTGCCCTCCGCGGCGAACCGGCCTGTTTCGCTCAGCGCCACTCCGATACGGACGGTGCCGGCGAAGTCGTCATCTGCGGTGCCGCTATCGGCATCGCCTCCGGTGCATGCCGCCGCCAGCAGCACAGCCGCCGCCAGTGCTGCTGCTGATTGCGCCCGGCGCCGCCACGACGTGCGGAAGGGAGATCGAGTCATGTCGGGGCCTCCGATCTGCGGCAAGGCTGCCGCCCAAGAGCCGGTCGGCAGCGTATGAGCACAACTGCGGCACGGCACGCTCGGTCCGTCCTGCCGGTCGGGCTGCACTGGCGCGCACTTCCTGCTCTCGCATCAGACTGGTAGAACCGGCCGGGTGGAGCCGAAAGCGCTGCCGGGTCCCGCCTCGGAGCGCATGTCGAAGCAACGGTCCCGCGATACGGGGCCCGAACGGCTGATCCGCTCAGCGCTGCACCGACGTGGCCTGCGCTACTTCGTGCACCGTCGGCCGTTGCCGGAGATGCGCCGGGAGGCCGATGTCGTGTTCCCCCGCCTGCGGGTGGCGATCTTCGTGGACGGCTGCTTCTGGCATGGCTGTCCCGACCACGGCACCAAACCCCGCCGCAACGCCGAGTACTGGGAGACCAAGATCGCCCGCAACAGAGCCCGCGACGCCGACACCGCCGCCCGCCTCGAGGCCGCTGGCTGGACCCCAGTGCGCATCTGGGAACACGAACCGCCCGACGAGGCCGCCGACCAGATCGAACAGCTCATCCGCCAGCGCGCCCGCGACCTTGCGAAGCTCTCGCGCCCCGAGTGCTGAGGTAGCGGCTTCTCGTCGTTCAGCGCCAAACGTGTCAGGACTTGGGTGCAAGAGCGGCACCGATGACTGTGCAGAATTGGTAGCCGACAACGTGTGAAACTTGTATTGGCAACTGTGCAGAATTGGTAGCCGACGATGCGTGAAACTTGCACAGAAGAGTGAGTCGCCTCGCTGGTTCCGGTTGCGACTGATCCGATGCGATACGCAGGGACGCCTACAATCGCTGTTTGAGAGCGAGGTCGAGGTCGTGCCGATGCGGAACTTCACTGCCGTAGTCGAGCGTTGCCCCGACACTGGGTTCTTTGTCGGTTACGTCCCGGGATTCGCGGGTGCACACTCTCAAGGCGAAACTCTTGAAGAGCTCAACGACAACCTCAAGGAAGTCATCGCGATGATCCTCGAGGACGGCACCCCGGCAATGGCGGGCGAGTTCGTCGGCACGCAGGTCGTCCAAGTGGCCTGAAGCCTTGTGCCATCGGTGCCGATCCTCAAGTCACGAGGGGTCGCCGCGGTGCTGACATCACTCGGATTCGAAGTGATCCGCCAGCGGGGCTCGCACAAGCGATTCCGCCATTCGGACGGGCGGTCGACGACCAATCGTTCCGCTGAGAGCTAACGCTTCGGCAGCATCGGAGCTGGCACCACGGAATCATCGTCTGCGGCGACCCGCCACAGCGAACCGTCAATTTCCGCTACGTGCGCATCACCTGGCTGCGCCGGGCAAACGCGGACGCTGACGAATTCGCCCTTGCCCGGCACGGGCACATTCAATGCCGCAGCAATGGCCTGATGCGTGCTGTAGTGCCCCGGGATGATGATGCCTTCCGGCTTGAGCGTTCCCCGGGCGCCACCATTGTCCCGAACGCGCTTCATGTAGTCGACCTGCTGCGCCACGGTGGCAACGATCTCCCGGCGGATCGGCCGCTGTTGGACCAAGAGAAACAGCCGCCGTACTCGCTCAGCACCGGAGTTGCTGCCCATGATCTGATCCACGGTGTCCTCTGGAAGGTGGAGCAGCGTGTTCTCAGCCAGTCTTCCGTGGCGGAAGATCCAACAAACCGCTTCACGCCCCGCGGCGTTCAGAGTCGTCTTGGAGTCTCGATTCATGCCACCGCTGAGCAGCTGCGGGAGTGCCCGGACGACCCCCATCTTCCAAGCCGACTCATTGTCGTTGGCCCAAAGCACCATGCAGATTTCGCCGTGCGCCTCCGGCGGGATCATCCACCGGCCGTCATCTTGGGAGTACTTGCAGTCGACTTCGAATCCAGCGATGTTGAAGTCCAGCTTCTTGCCGTCCTTGAATCCAAATTCGCGTTGCATGTTGATCTCTACCAAGGTCCCGCAGTGGGTCTTCTCGGTCTTTTGCAACTGATCCCAGCGGTACCGGCCCGTGCGCACACCGTCGTAGAGTTGGTCGAGCGTCTGTCGGAGCACGCTCGCCGTGCGACTTCCGCCGGGGTCAACGCCACGTAGCGAAACAGCTACCGCAGTCAACTCTTCGTCCGGGTCGTTCTCGCCATCCGCGCCTCGCTCCACACCGCGGGTCTAGCGACAGCTACCGGACGACGTCAACTCGGTTGGAGGGCCTTAAGGACGTGCAAGGCGATTGCGCGTGCCATCAGTGGCGGGACTGCGTTCCCGATCTGACGCGCGATCTCAATCTTGGTGCCTTCGAAGATGAAGGTGTCCGGGAAGCTCTGAAGTCGCGCCGCCTCACGATGTGTGATTGGGCGATCAGCCTTGGGGTGGAGGTATCGGCCCTTCTCGGGCTTGTAGAACTCGGTCCGGATCGTCTGGGCTGGCCGATCCCACCACAAGCGGCCCATGACGTCTGTGGTTCCCGTGGGCTTGTTCGCCCAGCAAGGCGGCGTCAGGTCTGGGCGCTCGCGCTGGAGATCGAACCGGTTGCCACCTTCGGGGATCACTCGGTAGCGCTCAAGGGAGGTCGGGCGTGGGTTGCGCTTGATGTGAAGGTCTTGCAGATCGCCGCGCATCGTCGGCTGGTCCGTCGTGGGGGTTCTGGGCAGATCGCCGATGGCGTCGCGCACGGTCTGGACTGGTGGCTGACCATGAATGACTGCACCGTGGCTAGCCGGTGGGGGCCATTCGACGTTCTGTCCGAGTAGGCCCACGAGGATGCCTCGACGGCGCGTCTGGGGAACTCCATAGTCAGCTGCGTTGAGCACCCCGTACCCGAGTCCGTAGAGCCGCAGGAAGGAGTTCGACTCCAGGCGGCGAAGCAACTCCTCGAACTCCGCTGATTTCTGGAACTGGGGCACGTTCTCGATCACGAACGCCAAGGGCCGCACAACCGCGATCGCCTCCAGGCAGTGCTCCCAGAGCCCATTCAGCTCAGCCCGAGACGCATCGTCGCGATCACGACCAAGTGGTGAAAACCCTTGACAAGGCGGGCCAGCCAGAATGACATCGGCCCTCGGGTAGGCGGCCAGATCGAATGCCTCGATGTCGCCGTCGAAGACCGTTACGCCGAAATTGGTTTTGTAGGTGCGCGCCGCCGCCGCGTCGTGTTCGACAGCGAGCACGGTCTCATACCTCGCCGGGCCATCTTCCCGCCCGGACATCTCAAACCCGAGCGTGAGCCCACCAGCTCCAGCAAACAAGTCAATCGTTCGTAGCACGCGTCGTTGCGTTCCGGACACCAGCCCTCCTCATCACCGACGCTACAAAGCGCCAATTCTTGATTCGGGGATAGTGGGACACGGGTGTGACACGCTGAGACCTCCCACAGAGATGCCGTCAGTCTTTCAGCTCCTTCGCCAGTCGGTCGTAAGCCAGCAACACGCTGATCACGGCCCGAGCGGCTGCCCTTCGGCCCACGCGCAGCGCCTCCTCGTCGTACGGCTGGCCGCTTCCGACCCAGCGAATCAGAGGCCGAGGGCGGTGAGGGGGTCGGTGTAGGGGAGGTCGAGGGCGGCAGCTACGTGGGGCTCGGTGACGTGGCCCTTGTAGACGTTGAGGCCTGCTCGCAGGTGGGGGTCGGTGCGCAGGGCGTCGAGGCCGTTCTCGGCGATGGCCAGCACCCTGGGCAGGGTGGCATCGCTGAGCGCCCGGGTTGAGGTGACCGGCACGGCACCGGGCATGTTCGCTACGCAGTAGTGCACGACGCCGTCCACCACGAAGGTCGGCTCGGCATGGGTGGTCGGCTTCGACGTCTCGAAACAACCGCCTTGATCGATGGCCACGTCCACCACCACCGACCCGGGTCGCATCTGGCAGATCATGTCAGCGGTCACCAGCTTGGGGGCTCGGGCGCCGGTCACGAGCACGGCACCGATCACCAGGTCGGCGTTCAGCACTTCGGTCTCGACCGTCGCCCGGGTGGACGTCACGGTGACAACCGACGCACCGAAGCGCTGCTCGAGATGATCCAGAGCCGCCGGGTCGATGTCGAGCACTCGCACATCGGCGCCCATGCCTATGGCGATCTCGGCCGCGTTCTCGCCGACCACTCCCCCGCCGACGATCACGACACGAGCCGGCGGAACGCCCGGCACGCCGCCGATCAGCAGACCGATGCCGCCATGAGCAGTCTCGAGGGCCCAAGCGCCCGCTTGCACGGCGAGCCGGCCGGCTACCCGGGACATCGGGGCCAGCAGCGGCAAGCCGCCGCGTGAGTCGGTCACCGTCTCATAGGCGACGCAGGCCGCGCCCGAGTCCACCAGTTCGGATGTCTGGTCGGGGTCCGGAGCGAGGTGCAGGTAGGCGAACAGAATCTGGCCCTCGCTGAGCATCTTGCGCTCAGAGGCTTGCGGTTCTTTCACCTTGACAACCAGATCGGCCATCTCCCACACCTCGTCGCAACGGCCGATGAGCGCACCTGCAGCCTCATATTCGGCATCGGGCACACGAATACCCGCACCAGCGCCGGACTCCACCAACACCTGATGGTCGTGCAACACCAGCTCACGCACCGCGTGCGGCGTCAGCCCGACACGCTGCTCACCCGCCTTGAGCTCACTCGGCAATCCGATCAGCACAAGATCATCCTCCCGCCGCGCAGGCCTTTGCCCGAAGCGCCTGGTGCCCGAAGCTTCGCTCACGCGCGTGAGGCTCACGAGGCAATCCGATCAACATCCGGTCACCTCCATCCCAGGCGCCCAATTCCCCATGCGCCCGTTGAACCGGCGCACCCCATTCGGGCCACGAAGCCCGGGCGAAGTCTACGATTCTGCCGATGGGCGCCGGTGACCACGGGACCAACACCGAAATCCCCGACGCTGACAGCGCCAGCACCCACGGCTGGACCTTGCCGGCGCTCGTTCGGCACGCAGCAGACACCCATGGCAACCGAGAGTTTCTCGCATTCGAAGACGGCCGAACAGTCACGTTCGCCGAGTTCGACGAGCTGACCGATCGGCTCGCCGCTGCCCTGGCTGACATCGGCCTGCAGCCAGGAGATCGCCTGTTGGGCCTGCTCACCAACAGCGCCGAGTTCATGCTGCTGATGATCGCCACCCACAAGCGGCGAGCCATCTTCGTGCCCGTCAACACCGACCTGCGCGGTGCCTTCCTGGAACACCAAGTACGCAACTCTGAGCCTCGGATCGTGGCCGTGGACCGGGGATTGCTCAGCCGATTCGACGATGTAGCTGCTCCGACTAGCACCACCGATGAGGCAGCGGCAGGTATGGCGGCACGAGCGGCGCCCGAACCGGACTGGCGCATTGAGACCACGCTGCTAGTGAACGACGAGGACGCTCACCCCTCCGGTGGAGTCACCGGTGGCGTCTCGACAGACAGCGCACTTGCGGGCACCACCGTGCTACCGCTCGAGCAACTCTTGGGCACTGAGCCGAGAGACGACGCCGTGCTCGAGGCCGAGCCCAGTGATGTCTGCACGATCATGTACACCTCGGGCACCACCGGCCCCGCCAAGGGCGTGCTGATGCCACAGGCGCATTGCTACCTGTTCGGCCTCACCGCAGCGCAACGCCTGGAGATCACACCCGACGACCGCTTCTTCTGCTGCATGCCGCTGTTCCACGCGAACGGCCTGTTCATGCAGATCTATGCAGCGCTGCACGGCGGCGCGTCGGCATATGTCACCAAGCGGTTCGGCGTGGGACAGTGGCTCGACACCGTCATCGATCAGGGCATCACGCTGACGAACGCGCTGGGGGTCATGCCCGAGTTCATCTGGCGCAGTCCCCCCACCGACCGGGACCGGGCACATCGCTTGCGGGCTGTCATCGCACTCCCCGTCGCCGCCGAGTGGGCGGCGGCCTTCGAGCAGCGATTTGGTGTGCGCATCGTGCAGGGGTACGGGATGACCGAGGTCAACATGGTCGCCTACACCGATCCGGCGGATGCCGTCATGTCTGGCTGCGCCGGCCCGCCGCTGGATGAGTACTTCGAGGTGATCGTGGCCGACCCGGCGACCGATCTGCCGCTCTCACCAGACGAGATCGGCGAGATCCTGGTTCGGCCCAAGGTGCCATTCTGCTTCAACGTCGGCTACCACCAGATGACCGCCAAGACCGTGGAAGCGTGGCGCAACCTCTGGTTCCACACCGGCGATGCGGGCCGGATCGACCCTGCCGGCCGGTTGCATTTCGTGGACCGGCTGAACGACCGCATCCGCCGCCGCGGCGAGAACATCTCCAGCTATGAGGTCGAGACCGTCATCAACGGCTACGACGGCGTGATCGAGAGCGCAGTCGTGGGTCTACGGGTGGAAGGCGCCGGCGGCGAGGACGAGGTGCTCGCCGTTGTGGCATTGGACGGCTCGCCGCCCGACCCGGTCGAATTTCTGGACTGGTGTGTGCCGCGCATGCCCCGTCACAGCGTGCCGCGCTACCTGCAATTCGTCCCTGAACTCGACAAGACCGCCTCCGGCAAGATCCGCAAGCAGGCCATCCGGGACGCCGGCGTCACCGGGGATCTATGGGACCGGGAGTCGATCGGCTACATCGTGGCCCGGGGTTGACGGGGCCGCCTTCGCAGCCGTCTACAGGTCAGGCCGAAGCAGCACCCGGCCGGTCGTCTTGCGCTGGTGCAGCGCTTGCAGGCCGTCAATCAAACCATCGAGCGGTAGCTCCTGGCTGACGAGCGGGTCGAGCCGGCCGTCAGCAACCTGGGGCCACAGCTCGGCGTAGCACTCCTCGAGCACCTCGTCCATGCGCCCCCGGTAGCCGCCCATGTGCACGCCCACCACGGAGTAGTTCTTCACCAGCAGATGATTCATCGGCGCCTGCGGGATGGTGCCGCTGGCGAAACCCACCACCAGCAGCCGGCCTTCCCACGCCACCAGCCGCCGGGCAACGTCGAAGTACTTGCCCCCAACCGGGTCATAGACGATGTCGCAACCGCGGCCGCCAGTGGCGTCCTGGACGGACTGGTACAGGTCGTCGTTGTCGTAGTCGATGACGACATTGGCGCCCAGCTGGCGGCAGATCTCCACTTTCGCAGGACCGCCCGCCGCAGCGATCACCGTACAGCCCGCCGCCTTGGCCATCTGCACCGCGGCCGAGCCGACGCCGCCGGCGGCCGCCAGAACCAGCACCATCTCGCCTGCCTGCATCTGCCCGCGCCGATACAGCGAGAACCACGCCGTCCCATAGATGACGTTTGCCGCGCACGCCGCCGGAATCGAGACGTCGTCAGGGATGCGCCGGGCGGTCGAGCCCCTGATGAGCGCTTCGCTGGCATACCCGCCCCAGCCCGCGGTGCCCGAGCCGATGACCCGGTCGCCGACGGCAAGATCGCACTCAGGGCCGACCGCTTGCACGGTGCCGCACGCCCCCATGCCGGGCGTGAACGGCGGGTCCCACCGTTCCTGATACGTACCCTGACAGTGGAGGATGTCTGCGAAGTTCAGGTCGGTGGCCTCGACGGTGATCCGTGCTTGACCCCGCCCCGGCTCAGGCGATGGGAATTCGCCCAGCTCCAGCACGTCCCACGGGTAACCCAACTCGTTCAATCGCCACGCTTTCATGAGGCGGAACCGTAGCAACGCACTGTCACGACTCGCTTCGGAGACCTGACGGTCACGCCGCAAGCCACGGCCGTCACCGGCTGAGCCGGCCGTCCAAGCCGTGCCCGATCTCCCTCAAGGTTGCGAACGGCCGCTGCGTAGCTCACCCTCGCGCGACCCAAGTCAGACGCGTACGCTCGGCGCAGCAGTCGACCCCACGAGCGGAGGGGACCAGATGGCGCTCACGACGCAGGACCGCAGTACCGAAGGGCTGTCGCAAGACACGACAGACGTGATCCCCGTCCTGGACCTGTCACCCCTCAACGAGGCAGCTCCCGCTCCGTCGGCCGTCGAAGCGCTCGCCGCCGAACTGCGACGTGCGCTCACCGAGATGGGGTTCTTCTTCGTCGTGAACCACGGCGTGCCGTGGGCGATGGTGGAGGGAATCTTCAACTCCGCCCGCGAGCTGCACGCACTGCCGCAGCCGACGAAGGACTCCATTCCGATGGGCAAGCTCGTCGGCGGCTACCTCGGCATGGGCGGCGGCACGTCGTATGCCTCAGACATCGCAGGAGAGGTCCGCAAGCCCAACCAGAACGAAGCGTTCTTCTGTCACCGGCACGGCTACCACACCGACAACCAGTTCCCGCCCATCGACGGCTTCGCGGCGAGGTGCGAGGCCTACATCGACCAGCTCATCGCCCTCGGCGGCCGGCTGTTGCCGGTGCTGGCGCAGTCGTTGGACTTGCCGCACGACTGGTTCGTGCCCGACTTCGACAAGCCCAGCGTGACACTTCGGTTGTCGCACTACCCACCGATGGACTACGACGACAACGAGTGGGGTCTGGCCCCCCACACCGACAGCTCGGTGTTCACGTTCCTGCCGGCCAACGAGGTGCCGGGGCTGGAGATCCGTCCCGCCGGCCACGACTGGATCACCCCGCCGCAGCTCGCCGAGTCGTACTTGGTCAACAGCGGCGACATGTTGAAGCGCTGGACGAACGGGGTCTATCTGTCGACCGCGCATCGAGCTCGCAACCCCACAGACGGCGAGCGGTATGCGGCACCTTTCTTCTACGGCGCCCGGGATGATGCCGTGGTCGCGCCGGTGCCCACGACGGTCAACGACGAGGCCCCGGCTCGCTGGGCGCCCAGCACCTACGGCGACTACCAGCGCTGGTTCCTGAATCGGAACTACGAGAACGTCACCGGCGAGAAGGTCGGCACGTTCGAGGCCTAGCGGCCGGCGAGAACCGGCGCGCAGCTACTCCAGCACGCCTGCCACGGCCAGCTCGGCAATGCGGTCTTGGTCGTAGCCGAGCAGCTGCTCGAGCACCTCGAAGGTGTGCTCGCCGTAGGTCGGCCCGCCATGGCTGATGCCGTCGGAGCTGCGCGACATCATGAACCGGGTGCCTTCCACCCACATCGTGCCGTTGGTGCCATGGGGCACATTGCGGAAGTGGTTCCGGTGCTCGAGCTGCGGGTCGGTAGCCATGATCGCCGAGTCTGCGATCGCGTGCGCCGCAATGCCAGCCGCTTGCAGCTCGTCGTGTGCCTCGAGCCCGTCACGCACCGAGGTCCACGCCGTGATCAGCTCGGCGATCTCGTCGGCTCGCTCCCGGCGCTCGTCGACGCCGAGTCCAGCGAACCCGTCGGCGCCGATGACCTCGCACAGTGCTCGCCACTGGTCATCGTTGGCACAGGCCACAGCAATCCAGCGATCCTCGCCCGCAGAGGCGAAGACACCGTGCGGGGACATCACCGGATGATCGTTGCCGAGCTTGTCGGGCAGGTGGCCGTTCACCTCATAGTCGAGAACCGCCGGGGCCAGGAACGTCATGGACGCCTCTGCCTGGGACAAGTCGATGTACTGGCCTTCGCCGGTGCGGTCGCGATGATCGAGCGCTGCCAAGAGGGCTGCGCTCAAGAACTTCGGCGACACGTAGTCGGTGTAGGCGCCGAACACGCCCGCCGGGTCGCGGTCGGGCCAGCCGGTCATCTCATAGAAGCCGGACATTGCGGCGCCCATCGTGCCGAAGCCGGCCAGCGACGACAGCGGCCCGCTCTGGCCGAACAGGCAGCTCGACGCCATGATGATGTCTGGCTTGACCGCTCGCAGGTCCTCATATGACAGGCCGATGTCCTGCAGGGCGTGCGGCGAGAACGACTCGCACACCACATCGGCCCAGCGCACGAGGTCCAGGATCAGGTCGCGGCTCTCGGGCTTGGAGATGTCGATCGTGATGCCGAGCTTGCCGGCGTTCATGTTCTGGTAGAGCCCGCCGTTGTCGGCTCCTGCTTCGTCGTTCAAGAAGGGTTGGATGGTCCGGGCCGCTTCGACCTTGTGAGACGACTCGACACGCACCACCGTGGCGCCCCAGTCGGCCAGCACCCGCGTGGATCCCGGTCCGGCCATGACCCACATGAAGTCGAGGATCTTCACGTCCGCAAGCGGAAGGGACGGATCGCGGTGGCTCGAGCCGGCCGCAGCCACCACTGCGTCGGACACCGGCACCGGGGCCGCAGCACCCACCTCAGCGAGCACCTCGCCGGTGTGCTCGCCGATCGAGGGCGGGGGCGTCGAGATGTCTAGCGGGGTTTCGCTGAACTTCGCCAACGGGCCCGGATAGCGCACCGAGTCGAGACCGCCGGTGGGAATGTCCCGCCAGAAGTCCCGCTCGGAGTACTGGGGTGACTCGACCACGTCGGCGACCGTGGCGATCGGCACGATCAGCAGCCGCTTGTCCAGCGCCACCTCCAACAGCTCGGCCTTGGTGCGAGTGGCGGTGAAGTCAGCTGCGACCTGCTGGATGCGCTCGTACTCGGTGAGCGGGATGCGACCGGTGATCACACCCTCCACGAAGTGGATCCAGTCGACCTCCAGATCGCCGTCCGCACAGCCCCCCTCGGAGTGCATCCATTCGAACAGGCGGGCGCCGAAGGGGCCGATGGACTCGCCGAACAGGATCGTCACCGAGACGTAGCCGTCGGCGGCAGGCGAGCGCAGCCGGACCCGGAAGGGGCCAAGCCGTGCACCGCCGCTCATCCGCAGCAGCTCAGGCGAGTTGTACAGGTGGCACAGCGTGGCCGATTGGGTGGCCTGGGTGACGGCCTGCTGCGCGCTGACGTCGATGTGCTGGCCCTGACCAGAGCGCTTGCGCTCGCGGAGCGCGATCAGCGACCCGACCGCAGCTTCAGCCGACGCATGCAAGAAGCACTGGTCGAGCGGGATGCGCAGCGGGGGCCGATCCTCGTCGCCGACCACGTTGGACAGCTGGCCCGCAGCAGAGATGACCGAGTCTGTGGCGGCCCAGTCGGCTTTGGGTCCCGTCTGGCCGAACGCCGAGATGGACGTGTACACGAGACCGGGGTTGACCTCGGCCAGGTCCTCCGCGCCCAGACCTCGGGCAGCCATCGCACCGGGCGCGTCAGACTCGATCAGCACGTCAGCAGTTGCTGCGAGGTCGCGCAGCCTCTGGCGGTCCCTCGCGTCGTCGAGATCCAGCACGACGCTGCGCTTGCCGCGGTTGTACGACCAGAACCACAGCGACGCCTCGGGGTCACCCTCTCGTCCGGCGACAAACGGGGTTACGTCACGCGCAGCAGAACCGCCAGGCGGTTCCACCAGGATGACGTCCGCACCGAGGTCAGCCAGCAGCGCTCCCGCCATCTGGCCCCGATGGTCGGACAGGTCCAGTACTCGACAATTCAACACAGCAAACCTCTTTCCTCGCTTGACATCACCCGCGCACGGCACTCTCGTTGCGCGCCGAAGCTAGTGCGGCCCCAACAGAACGCTGATCGGGGCAGCCAAGCCGCTCGCCGTCGCCGGCCTCAGCGCTCCAGTACCGGTTGAGCCTCCACGACTCGCAATGACACGGGCGTCGGCACCACGACTGGTCCGGCCGTGCCGGCGAGCCCGGTGTTCGAGGTCCATCGCACCATCCACACCGACTGGATCGTGCCGCGGAATCGGCCGGCCGCTCCGACCGTGGATGCTCGCTGGAAGACGTGGCTGCACGGCGAGCGGGTGCCCGGCACGATCCACGGCAGGCCCGGACCAGGACACGACACCGGCGCTGATCCGTCGCCGGGAAGGAATTGCAGGGTGATTGGGGTTGCCACCAGCGTGACCACCACGCTGCCTGCCGCAACGATGCGCACGATGGGACGCCAGCTGGCCGTCGACACCCAGAACCACGTATCGACGCCGACCAGGGTGCGCACTCGCTGCGCCGGCGGCGCGAAGAAGGGCACCGGACGCGGGAACGTGACCGATGACAAGCCTCGATTGGCCGCCACGCCCACCTTGTCGGCACGGTGAGCCGGGTCCCGACTCGACACTTCGATATGAAGGTCACCCAACGCCGGGTCTCGCGGGGGCAGCTTCTGCGACGCATACAGCGCCGGGCTGCCTGGAGTTGCGCGGTACACCAACGACGGCACCGCCTCAGCCGAAGACGGCAATGCGAGTGCACCGAGAGCGACACTGAAGAGCACGACAAAGCGTTTGAGGAATTTCATGTTCTTTCGCACAGAGACACCGTGGTGCCCGCGCGTCGACGCTCCAACTGGTTTTCTGGCTTCGCGATCGTCACTCCACCGCCACAGCCGGCCCATCGCGGGGCTACAGACGCCATGTCGCAGCCCGCAGAGCGCAATCTGCACGACGTGGCAGGTCGGGATGGGTCACTGCTGAGGCGGGCACCAGCACACGGCGGCGAAGTAGCTTGCCGACACCATTCAGCGCGATTTCGCACGTATCGGGAGGACCAGCTCATGGCCGCAGACGATTTCGCCTACGCCACGACCAAAGAGACCGCGGCTGCCATCGCAGCCCGGGACGTCTCTTCGCGAGAGCTGCTCGAAGCGGCGCTCGGGAGGGTGGACCGCCTCGACGGTCCGATAAACGCCGTCGTCGCTCTCGATGCCGAGCGCGCACGGGCCGCTGCCGACGCAGCCGACGCTGCTGTGGCGCGCGGCGACGAACTCGGACCGCTGCACGGCGTGCCGATCACCATCAAGGACTCCTTCCAGACCGAGGGACTCGTCACGACGTCAGGCGCACCGGCGCTGGCCGACTTCGTGCCCGAGAGCGACGCCGACCCGGTCGCCCGCTACAAGGCGGCAGGGGCGGTCGTGTTCGCCAAGACCAACCTGCCGCTGTTCGCGGGTGACGCGCAGTCCTACAACGAGGTCTATGGCACCACCGCCAACCCCTACAACATCGAGCACACCCCTGGCGGGTCCTCCGGCGGTTCGGGCGCGGCGCTGGCCGCCGGCTACACCCCGCTCGAGCTCGGCTCGGACATCGGCGGCTCCATTCGGATCCCGTCGCATTGGTCAGGCGTCACCGGACACAAGCCGAGCTACGGCGTCGTGTCCGCACTCGGCCAGATCCCCGGCATGCCCGGCACGCTCAGCCAGGCAGACATCGCCGTTGCGGGCCCGATGGCACGTGATGTCGACGATCTCGAGATGGCGCTCGACATTCTCGCCGGGCCCGACACCTGGAATTCCAAGGCTTACTCGCTCGACCTTCCACCGGCTCGACACAGCGACATCTCCGATTTCCGTGTCGCGGTGTGGCTCGACGAAGATCTGTGCCCGATCGACACCCAGTATCGAGAGCTGCTGCTGGGGGCAGCGAGCGCCCTGGAGCGCGCCGGTGCGCGTGTCGACACCAACGCCCGTCCGACATTCACCTTCGAGAAGGCCGTCGACACCTTCTTGCACCTGCTCTCTGCCGCCGAAGCCGGGACTTGGACGCTCGCGCAACTCGATGAGATCGCCGCGTCCAACGACGAGCCCCAGGGCGACTTGGGCATCTGGTACGCCGCGATGCGTCACCGGGAGTGGCTGAGCTGGCACGAGCGTCGGCTGCAGCAGCGCAGGCGCTGGGAGGAGTTCTTCACCGATTGGGACGTCGTGCTGCTGCCGGTGACGCCGACGGCCGCCGTGCGTCACGACCACAGCCGGCCCGCCACCAGCCGCCGAATCACGGTGAACGGCGAGACCCGGCCGTACTTCGACATCATCAAGTGGATGGGCCTCACCGGCGTGGCGTGGCTGCCCGCGACGGTGGTGCCCGTGGGCACGGTGCCGACAGCCGGGGGCGATCTGCCGGTTGGGGTGCAGATCGCCGGGCCCTTCCTGGAAGACCGCACAACCCTGGCCGTGGGCCGCTTCCTGCAAGAGGCACTCGGCGGGTTCCAGCGACCGGACGGCTTCTGAGCCGCGTCGCACTTCTAGGGTCGAGGAACGGATGGGTACAGGACCGCTCGAAGGCATCACCGTGGTCGATGTGTCGAGCGCCGTCGCCGGCGCGTGGGTGTCAACGCAGCTCGCCGAGATGGGCGCCGATGTGGTGCTGATCGAGAAGGTGGGCGCTTCCGACGTCATGCGCCTGACCGGTGCGATCGTCGGCGACCAATCGGGCTGCTGGGTCCAGATGCACCGCAACAAGCGCGGCATGGATCTCGACATCCGCGATGAGCGCGGGCGCGAAATTCTGCTGCAGCTCGTCGAGGGCGCCGACGTGTTCATCCAGAACTTTCGACCTGGCGTGGCCGAGCGCCTACGCATCGGCTACGACGATCTCAGCGCCGTCAACGCCGATCTCGTGTACTTGTCGGTCTCGGGTTTCGGGCCTGCCGGGCCGTACGCGCACCAGCCCGTGTATGACCCGATCATCCAGTCGTTGACCGGCATGACCGCGTCGCAAGGTGGCGACTTCGTCAAGTCCGCCACTGCAGACAAGACCACGGCGATGACGGGGGCCACAGCGGTGCTCGGGGCCTTGCTGGCGCGGACGAACGGCGCCGGCGGCCAGCACGTCGAAGTCAACCTGCTCGATTCGACGCTGTCGTGGATGTGGCTCGATTACTTCTGGAACGAGTCGGTGCCCGAGGCCCCGCGCACACCCACCTACAGCGAGTGGTACAGCCCGTGGCAGACGGCGGACGGCTGGGTGGGTGCCATCTGGCCGTCGGACGAGCAGTACGCCCGCGTGTGCGGGAAGCTGGGCGTGCCGCATCTGGCCGACGATCCTCGCTTCGCCACGCGCGCGGCTCGGATACGAAACTCCAATGAACACCAGGAGGTGTTTGCCAAGCTGCTCGGCGAGTTCACTACAGCCGATGCGCTGCGGGCGCTCGAAGAAGCCGACGTCCCATGCGCGCCCGTGCTCGACGTCACCGAGGTGTTCGACGACCCCCAGGTGAAGCACAACGAGACGGTGCTCACCCACCACCATCCCGTCATCGGCCAGGTCCGCACCGCCCGCTTCCCGGCTCGGTTCAGCAAGACGCCCACACAACTGGAGCGCCTCGCCCCGGCCAAGGGGGAGCACACCGACGAGGTGCTCACCGATCTGGGCTTGTCGGGCACCGAGATCGCAGCGCTGCGCGCCGACGGCATCGTGGGCTGAGCACTGCTGCGGGCAGCGCCTCGCGCCACAGCTTCGCCCTTCGGCTCAGCCCCCTCGGCATCGCCCGCTGTTCGCGGCACTCTGCACACGCCGGCGTGATTGATCTCCGTCTTTCTGCACGCGTATAATTTGCATCAACAGTCAGCGATGAGCGCCGCTCGCACCAGGCGGTTGGGTACAGGGGGACCAACATGGCAGATCAAGTAGGCACCAGCGGAGATGACGTCCTCAAGGGCGAGGAACTCGAGGACGACGACATTCGCGGTCTCCAAGGCGACGACCGAATTTACGGGTACGAAGGCGACGATGTCCTCCGCGGCGGCGGCGGCGACGATGTCATCGCAGGCGGCGACGGCGACGACACCATCTACGGCGGCCACGGCGACGACTCGCTCTGGGGCGATGGCACCCGCTCAGACATTGCGATTGCCGGCGCGACCGATTTCGACACGTTCGTGTACAAGCCCGGTCACGGCAACGACA
The DNA here is from genome assembly GCF_965214215.1 of Candidatus Poriferisodalis sp. Taxonomy (GTDB): domain Bacteria; phylum Actinomycetota; class Acidimicrobiia; order Acidimicrobiales; family Poriferisodalaceae; genus Poriferisodalis. The sequence goes on from NZ_CBDCBD010000002.1 coordinate 196,193, forward strand.
CGATCCGAGACTTCAACGTGAACGAGGACCGACTCGACCTCTCGCATTTCGGCTCGATCTCGGAACTCTCAGACCTGTCGATTCAGCAGCAAGGCCAGCACACCGTGATCTCTGCGGACGCTGCGGGCTACGGCTCCATCCAGCTGCTCGGCGTGAACGCTTCAGACCTCGACGCAGGCGATTTCATCTTCCAAGGCGCAACCGACGCCGACGCCGGCTAGTCGCACGCAGCGCCCATCAGCCGCAGTCGGCGTGCTGATCGATTCCGGCTGCGCCTTGCGATCTGGCAGGTAGGCACACAACCACGGTGACCGAAGCAAGCGGCAGCTCCCGGGAGATCCAAGCGGTGCTCTCGGAGAGCCGCCGGCTGTTCTACGCCTGCGCGCTATTCAGTGCCTTCGTCAACCTGTTGATGCTGACCGGGCCGCTGTTCATGCTGCAGGTGTACGACCGCGTGCTGTCCTCGCGCTCAGAAGCCACCCTGCTGACGCTGATCGTGATCGTCGTCTTCGCCTTCGCGATGATGGGCGTGCTCGACTACGCACGCGGTCGCGTTCTGGCTCGCGCCGGCACCCGACTGCACGCCCGCCTCGACTCGCGCGTCCTGCGCGCGGTGATCGATCGCTCCACCTCGCCGAGCGCACGCTCGCAACCCGCGACCGGGCCGCAGGACCTCGCCGCAATCCAGCGATTCGCCTCCAGCACGGCTCCCTTCGCCTTCTTCGACACGCCATGGACGCCTGTCTTCCTCGCCATCTTGTTCCTGTTCCACTGGATGCTCGGGCTGCTGGCGGTGATGTCGGGCTTGCTGTTGGTCGGTGTCGCACTGTTGGGGCAGTACCGGACAGCGCGTCTGCAAGAAGGGCTCTGGGAGTCGTCCAACCGCTCGGCATTCTTCATCGAGCAGATGCGTGCCGGCGGGGAGACGGTGCACGGGCTGGGGATGCAGAACGCGGTCATCGCCCGCGCCGAGCAACTGAACGAGGAGGCGCTGGACACGTCCGTCGTCGCCTCCGACCGGCTCGGCCTGTTCAGCGTGGCATCCAAGACGCTGCGGCTGTTTCTGCAGTCGCTGATGCTGGGTCTCGGCGCATGGCTGGTGATTCGCAACGAGATCACTGCCGGGCTGATGATCGCTGCCTCGATCCTGCTCGGGCGGGCGCTGGCACCGATCGATCAGGCAATCGGCCAGTGGCCGCTGCTGCTGCGCACCCTGTCCGCGTATCGTTCGCTCTCCTCGCTGCTGGAAGAAAACCCGGCGGCGGGGCCGCGCACGAAGCTGCCCGAGCCGCGGGCACTGTTGGAGGCGCAGCAGGTCGTGATTGCACCGCCCGATGCTCGCTATGCAACGGTGCGCGGCGCATCGCTGCGTCTCGAACCCGGCCAAGCAATCGGCATCGCGGGACCCTCAGCGTCGGGCAAGACCACGCTTGCGCGTGCCCTGGCGGGCGTATGGCCGTCGGTGGGCGGATCGATTCGCCTCGACGGCGCCGAACTCGAGCAGTACGGCGACGATTTGGGTCGCCACATCGGCTATCTGCCGCAGGAGGTCGTGCTGTTCGACGGCACGGTGGCCGAGAACATCGCCCGGCTCTCGTCTGACGCGACCGATGACCAGATCGTCGATGCCGCCAAGCGAACCGGTGCTCATGAAATGATCCTCGAGCTTCCCGACGGGTACGACTTCCGCGTCTCGGCCGGGGGCGCTGCACTCTCGGGTGGCCAGCGACAGCGCATTGCGCTGGCCCGAGCGTTCTTCGGCGCGCCGGTGCTCGTGGTGATGGACGAACCCGACTCCAATCTCGACGCTGAGGGCACCATGGCGCTGTCGCGGGCAGTCGAGGAGCACAAGCGGCGCGGCGGTGCGGCGATCATCGTCGCCCACCGGCACGGCGCATTCGCGCAATGCGACACCGTCTACCTGATGGAGAACGGCCGACCGGTGCCGGCGAGCCAGCACGGTGGCTCGCGCCCTGTCCGGTCGCTGCGCAGCACCGATTCGAGCGACGCGACGGCGAGTCCATCGCCGGATCGGGCCAACACGGCACTTCCGCCTGCTGCCTCCGCGAGCGCTTCGGGGACTGTTGCCTCCGTCGAGCCGGCCGAAGCCGCTGAAGCGGGCGCGAATGGCGGTGAAGCTCCGGATTCGAGTCTGACGCAGCGGCGCATCGACGCGGCCGTCGCGCGGCTCAAGCGCCGCAGCGGACCCGTCGATGCCGCCGGCGATGACATCGCCGCTGCGCCGGTCACGGTGACGGCGCCGCACGACAACGATCACGTACAGAACGACGGCCCGTGAACACTCAGGAACAGCAGGTCAGTCGATACTCCGCTCGGCCGGCGGTCTTGCTGGGACTCACGAGCATCGTTGTGCTGGTCGGCGGCTTTTTCGTGTGGGGCATGACGTCGGAGATAGCGGGCGCGGTCGTCGCCAGCGGCGAGGTGACCATCTCGGCCGGCAATCGGCCGATCGAACACCTCGACGGCGGCGCGGTGGCCGAGGTGTACGTGCGAAACGGCGACCGCGTCTCGGGCGGCGATCCGCTGCTGCGCTTCGCCGAGGCTTCGCTGCAAGACGACTTGGCCACTCTCGAACTGAGCCATACGGCGCTGATCGCCCAGCGCAATCGTCTCGAAGCCGAACAGGGCGGCTCGGACACCATCGAATGGGACGAGTCGCTGGAGCTGGCCGCGGCCGACATAGCCGTCGAGGCGCTCGTGACCGACAGCCAAGCTCTCTTCGACCGGCGCTTGGCGAACCACCGCGGCCAGATCGCCATCTTGGAGTCGCGCATTGCCCAAGCAGAGGCTGAGGCAGCCCAGATGGCGGCCGGCGAGGCTCTCGAAGCCAAGAATCTCATCGCGCAGATGCAGGCGCAGATCTTGCAGATCGAGGCGGCCCGAAGTTCCGAGGCGGAAGCGCTGCTGCTCGCGGCCCTGCCCGAAGAACACGACCTCAGGGCGCGGATCCGTAACCTCGCCGCCCGCATCGACCGGACCACGCTGTATGCCCCCACCGACGGCACAGTCTTTGATCTGGCTGTCTCGGGCCCAGGCGAGGTGGTCTTCCAAGGCGAGCCGCTGTTGCAGATCGTTCCCGACAACTCCGCGCTGGTCGTGCGGACGCGGATCAGCCCTCGCAACATCGACCAAGTCCACCTTGGGCAGGAAGCCATCATCCGCTTCACGGCCTTTCCGTACCGATCGTCGCCCGAACGCACGGGGCGAGTCGTACAGGTCTCGGCAGACGCCTTCACCGACCCGAGCGTCGGCGAATCGTGGTACGAGGCCGAGCTGTCCATCGAGCCGCCGCCGCACGCCGATGCCGCTGATGCCGACCCTGACTATGACAATGCACTGGTGCTCGTACCCGGAATGCCCGCCGAGGTCCAGATACGCACCGACTCGCGCACGGTCATCAGCTACCTGTTCAAGCCGGTCACCGACTTCTTCAATCGCTCGCTCCGCGAAGACTGAGGCGAGCAAACCATGTCATCTCCGTCGAGTTCAGGCAGCGAGAACGCCCCAGATGCCGCCGAGCAGAGCGGTGAGGCACCGGCCTGTACACCAGTCGGCCCAGATCACCCAGTCGACCCAGAAGGCCCAGAAAGCCCAGAAAGCCCAGAAAGCCCAGAGCATGAACCCGACGACGACCAGACTGAGCAGCTTGCCCATCCGCACAGCAAGTTGGAGCTGTCGCTCGTCAACGACCTGCGCGAACTCGCGCGTGTCGCCGCAGCTATCGACACGTTCTGTTCCGACCACGGGCTCGGCACGCAACTCAGCTACGCGATCGACCTGGCCGTAGACGAAATTCTCAGCTACAGCATTTCCAATGCCTACGACAACGACGAAGTGCGTCCCGTCGAGCTGGCGATCTACTTAGATGCCGATGAAGTGGTGCTGCTGATCGTCAGCGACGGCGCCGATCTGCCCATGCGTCGGCCTGACAGCGGCGAGGGGGCAATCCTCGGCGGGGAGCAACTGGGCGAGCTAGGGCTGTTCTTGGTCCACCAGGTGATGGACACCGTGACAAGCGAGCGACAGCAGGGCTGCAACGTCATCGTGATGACCAAGCGTCTGCCGACCGAGTCCGACGAGTCCGACGAATCCGACCAGACCGAACCAGCCGAAGACCCCCAAGCCAACAGCTGAGGCCGCTGTCACCTCAAAGGCGGGCGAGAGCTTCCTGGACTGCGGTGGCGACGAGGCGGCCGTTCTGCCAGAAACGGGCTTCGGCGGTGCCGCGGTTGCTGGCTGCCGCCAGGGGGCGCTGTTCGCAATAGACCCACTCGTCGGCCCGCACTGGCTCATGGAACCACATGGCGTGATCCAAGCTGACGACTTGGACCTCGCTGTCCAGCCAAGTGACCCCATAGGGCACGATCACGTTGTCGGCGAGACAGTCGTCGCTCATGTAGGCGATGATCGCCTCGTGGATCGCCGGATCGTCCGGCAATCGGCGCGGCGCCCGGAACCAGTAGTCGATGCCGCCGCGGGGCGACGGCCCTGTGGGCGCCCACGGCGCATAGGCCACCCGGTATTCCACGGGACGTGTCATGTACGACCACTGCTCGCCGAAGATCGGGCCGACCTGCGCGATGCACTCCTGATAGGTGGGCAGAGACTCGGGCGCGGGCACGTCGGGAGACATCGGGGTCGCCATGTCGACCTTGCCCGTCTCGGGGACATGAAAGGTCGCCGTGAGCTCGAAGATCAGGCGTTCGGACTGGAACGCCTGGGATCGGCGTGTGCAAAACGCACGCCCATCGCGCACACGATCCACCCGGTAGTCGACTTCCGCCAGTCCGTCACCGCCTCGCAGGAACACGGCATGCACCGAGTTCATCAGCCGACCCTCGTCCACCGTCCGCTGCGCCGCGACCACCGCCTGCGCCAGCACATGCCCGCCGTACAGGCCGAATTCGTCAAACCCGGAGCCCTTGCCCCGGAACGTGTCCGAGCCGTTGTCGTTCTGCTGCAGGTCCAGCAGGTCCAGCAGGTCCAGCAATTCGTCTAGGGCCTCATCTACGGCCGCTTCAGTGTCACTCACGGCCTAGTTCTCTAGCAGACCGCTCGACCCGCAGGCCCGACAATCGAGCTGAGGGCTCAGCTATCGATGCCCGGAGCGGCTACTCGTACCCGGGCGGGGAGGCGAATCCGCCGAGGGTGCGCTCGATGAGGGCCGCGTAGCGGATGCCGCGCCGGTCCCCCAGATGCGGGGCCACGATCTGGATGCCCACGGGCAGGTCCAGTCCGTCGGCAGTCAGCCCGACCGGAGCGACGGTTCCAGGGAGATACACGCTGCAGCTCCAGCCGGCCCAGAACAGCTGGTCGACGCCCAACTCTTGGTGGCCGTCGATGTCGATGGTGCGGGTCGGCCGGGTGCCCGTGTGGTCGTGAACGAACGCCGCCGATGCGGCGATCGGGCACAGCAGCAGGTCATAGTCGTCGAAGTACCGGGCCCACGCCTGCCGGTAGCCCTCGCGCTTGTTGTGGTGGGCGAACCACTCACGGTGGCTCATCGTCATCGCGTAGTCGACCAGCGACTGGTAGTCGCCCTCGCCGTCGTGGTACCGATGGGCGCGCGACTGTGCGTCGTTCCACATTGCGTCGTCGGCCAGCGCTCCGGTGGCGGCGCGCAGCAGCATCAGATAGTTCTCGTGAAACTCGTGCTGGTCGATGTCGGGTGTGGCTTCGCTGATATCGGCGCCAGCGGCTGCCAACGCGTCCACCGCCCGCTGCAAGGTGTCGATCATCGCCGTCGAATTCCGGATGACCGGCGTGTCCAGCATGACGCCCACCCGGAACGCACCCAGCGTGTCGCGAGGTTCGGACCCCAGCGCCACGCGGCAGCCAGGCGCATCGAAGCCGGATGGCCCGGCAAGCAGATCGAGCGCCAGATCCAGATCGGCAGCGCTGCGTGCCAGCGGGCCGCACACCGCGATGTCGCTTCCGACCAGAGCGCCGGGCACTGCGTGACCCCCGTCGGGCACTAATCCGAACGTCGGCTTGTGGCCGAATACGCCGCAATAGTGGGCCGGGTTGCGAATGGAGGCACCGATGTCGGAGCCCAGCTCCAGCGACGCCATGCCAGTGGCCAGCGCCGCCGCCGAACCGCCGGAGGAACCGCCCGGCGTGCGAGTCAGATCCCACGGGTTGTTGGTGCAGCCGTAGATGTCGTTGAAGCTCTGCCAGTCGCCCAGCATCAGCGGCACGTTGGACTTGCCCCAGATGACCGCGCCGGCATCCAGATACCGCGTCACCGTGACAGCGTCGGCTTCGGCCACGTTGTCGGCCCACGCCGGATTGCCCCACGTCGAGGGGGTGCCTGTCCAGTCGAAGGCTTCCTTGATGGTCATCGGCACGCCATGCAGCGGCCCCCAGCACTCCCCCGCTGCGAGCGCTGCGTCAGCCGCTGCAGCGCGCTCACGCGCCTCGTCGATCCGAGTCACGATCACCGCGTTCACCGCAGGGTTGAAGCGCTCGTAGCGGTCGAGCGCGCCTTCGAGAGCTTCGACCGCCGACACCTTGCCCTGACGGATCAACGAGGCCAGCTCGGTGGCTGGAATCAGGTTCGGATCTGTGTTCGTGGCGCCTGTCATCGCGCCGAGACTAGAGGCGAAGCCGTGACCCGAGCGGCCCGTGAGCGCAGCGAACAAGAGCGGGAAGCAAGTGGCTTCGCCGCGCAACGGTGACTTCCACTGGCACACGCTCGAGGTGCAGATGGCGGCTGCATCAATGGTCGTGCGCCGAGGTTCAGCTGGACCAGGCGGCGTCGGCGGCTCGGAGCAGATGAGCGATGTCGTCGTCGGTCATGGCCAAGCTGAGACAGCCGAGGCCCCCGCCCGACAGATACACACCGCCCGCCTGGATGGCGTGCTCGAACTGCTCGAGCTCTGCGGCTTCGTCACTGCTGAGGTGGGCATCGCGGTAGTTGCGGATGCGCCTGGTGTGGGGATGAACCTTGAAGAGGCTTCCGCGGCCGGTGACCTGCCAATCCACGCCTGCCTGGGAGATTGCTGTACGCAAACCGCTGCGCACGGTCTCGCCCATGTCGTCCAAGCGAGCGAACGCTGCGTGATCGAGCTGGTTCATAGTGGCGAGTCCGGCTGCCATGGTGACTGGGTTTGCCGTGAACGTCCCACCGGAGGGCACCTTGGCGCGCGTGCCGCCCGCCCGAGCAAAGGTGGACATCGGCCCCTTGCGCCCCGCAACACCGCCGACAGGAAAGCCGCCGCCGATGATCTTGGCCACAGCGGTGATGTCGGGGTCTATGCCCAGCAGGGTCTGCGCTCCGCTGTAGCCCAGCCGGAACGAGATCACCTCGTCGAGCACCAGCAACGCCCCTACCTCGCGGGTCGCCTCGCGCACCGCCGCAATGAACTCGGGCTCGATCGTCGGCAATCCGACCTGGCTCGGCATCACATCGAGCAGCACCGCAGCCAGCCGGTCACCGTGACGCTGGATCGCCGCGCGGGCACCCTCGGCGTCGTTGAAGTGGATGATGCCGACCTCTTCGATCACCGAGTTCGGCGTGCCCGATGCGTACGGCACCGTGGCCGGCGCCGCGGCATCGCCCCAGTTGGTGGGATCCGACGCCAAGCTGGCTTCGGCGTGGTCGTAGGTGCCGTGATAGGCGCCCTCCACCTTGATGACATTCGGCCGACCGGTGAATGCCCGTGCAGCCTTGAGCGCACCCATCACTGCTTCGGTGCCGGAGTTGCAAAACCTGATGAGCTCGAAGCTCTCGACCCGATCGCACAGCAGAGAGGCCAACTCGATCTCGATATCGCACGCCAGTGCGAACGCCGTGCCCCTCGCCATCTGGGCGCTCACTGCCTCGACGATGGCGGGGTTGGCGTGCCCCATGATGAGCGAAGTGAAGTTGTTGTTGCAGTCGAGATAGCGGTTGCCGTCCACGTCGGTCACCCAAGCGCCCTCGCCGTGATCCACATAGATCGGGTTCGGCCGCCGCAGCAGCGTGGCTCGGGAGACGCCGTCGGGAATCCACTGCTGTGCCCGGGCATACAGCGCAGCGGACTGTGCCTCTGAGCGCTGGCTATTGGTGGGTGAACCGGTCGAGGGAGCCATCGGCTCAGTGTCGCAGAGCCACCGCGTTGGCTGCTTGACCGTCGAGGCTCCTAGACCGCACCGGCCCCCCGCCGGTAAGCCTCCAGCACGAGCCCACGGAAATGGCGCACGCCGTGTTCGGACTCTTATGGGCTGGGCAGCGATGCCTCGGCGGCCCCGAGGAAGTGCTCGATGTCGTCGTCGCTCGTCGCGAGGCTCACACAGCCAAGGCCCTCGGCGATGAGGTAGACGCCGCGGGACTGCATGCGGCGGCCGAATTCAGTGATCTCGACGATCTCGTCGCTCGACAGATGCGAGTCACGGTAGTTGCGGATGGTGCGATGGTGCGGGTGCACCCGGAACAGGCTGCCCGCGCCGGTGACCTGCCAGTTCAGGCCCGCACGGTCGAAGATCGACCGCAGGCCCGACCGTATGTTCTCGCCGATGGTGTCCAGCCGGGCAAACGCATCGCGGTCGAGCAAGGTCATCGCTGCATGGCCGGCGGTCATCGTGATGGGGTTCGCAGCAAACGTGCCGCCCGATGGCACTTTGGCCCGGTTTCCCGCCACACGGACAAAGGTCTCCATAGGGCCTTGACGACCGGCGATGGCACCTACCGGGAACCCCCCGCCGATGATCTTGGCCAGCGTGGTGATGTCGGGGTCGATGCCCATGTTCGTCTGTGCCCCTCCGTAGCCCAGCCGGAAGGAGATGACCTCGTCGAGCACCACCAACGCGCCCACCTCACGCGTGGTCTCGCGGATCGCTGAGATGAACTCCGATTCGATCGCGGGCATGCCCACCCGGTTCGGCATGACATCCAGCAGCACTGCCGCCAGCTGATCGCCGCTTCGGCGGATCGCAGCGCGGGCACCCTCAGCGTCATTGAACGAGATAATGCCCACCTCGTCTTCGACCGAGGCCGGCGTGCCAGCGGCGTAGCGCACCGTCGACGGCGCCGTCGCATCGCCCCAGTTTGTGGGATTGGGTGACTGGCTGGCTTCCGCGTGGTCGTAGGTGCCGTGATAGGCACCTTCGACCTTGATGACTTTCGGCCGCCCGGTGTAGGCGCGGGCGGCTTTGAGAGCAGCCATGACCGCCTCGGTACCCGAATTGCAGAAGCGGATGAACTCGAAGCTCTCGACACGCCCGCACAGCAGTTCGGCCAGATCGACTTCGGAGTCATTGGGGAACGAGAAGGCGGTGCCTCGAGCCATGCGTGCCTGCACCGCGGCGGCAATCGTGGGATCGGCGTGGCCGATAATGATGGACGCGAAGTTGTTGTTGCAATCGAGGTAGCGGTTGCCGTCCACGTCGGTCACCCACGCGCCCTCGCCGTGATCGACGTAGATCGGATGGCCTCCCGTACGCAGCAGAGTGTCCCGTGAGGTGCCATCGGTGATCGAGCGCCGCGCGCGCTCATACAGCGCCGCAGACGCCTCGGTAGGCCATCGTCCCGACTCAGTCATCTGCATGGTGAGCTTCGCTGTGCCTGCTGAGACATCTGCGAAGTCTGGCATCGGTCCCCTGAGAGGACCGGTTTTCTCCGCCAGCAGCGGACTTCAGACGTCATGGCAGAGCCTTGGGTGCGAGACTGAACAGATGACAGCGCCCGCAACCGACGCCGACGGCGCCCAACGGCGGCCCGCGGCGCCTTGGCGGATCGGCGTGGACGTCGGGGGGACCTTCACCGACTTGGTCTTGGCCGATGCGCAGGGCGCGACCTGGGTGGCGAAAGTTCCCTCAGTCCCGGCGGATCCGAGTCGAGGAGTTCACGCTGCGCTCGCCCGTGTCGCCGTGGACCTCGGCATGCCCCTGGGCGACGTGCTCGCTGACTGCTCGCTGTTCGTCCACGGCTCCACGGTGGCCACCAACACCATGCTCGAAGGCACAGGAGCGGTCGTCGGGCTGATCGCCACCGAGGGGTTCCGCGACGCGCTGGAGATCCGCCGAGGCCTGCGCGAGGACCAGTGGAACCACCGCGCTCCGTATGCCCCGGTGCTCGTGCCTCGCTACTTGAGGGCAACGCTGGGCGGACGCATCGACGCCGACGGCAGCGAACACGCCCCGCTCGATGTCGAGAGCCTCGGCTCGGTGCTGGAGCACTTCGACAGCCACGAGGTGGAGGCCATCGCCATTGCGTTCATGAATTCGTTCGTGAACGACTCCCACGAGCGAGCAGCCGCGGATGCCGTGAGCGAGCAATGGGACGGCACGTGGATCACGACATCGGCCGCTGTCTCGCCGCTCATGGGCGAGTACGAACGCACATCCACCGCCGTCGTCAACGCTTCGCTTTCGCCCAAGATCGTGTCGTACTTGCGCTCGCTGAACGACGATCTCGCTGCGGCCGGGTTGCGTCACGCCATCTTGTTGGTGCAGTCGAATGGTGGCGCCGCCTCTGTCGATCAGGTGTCGGAGCGGCCCGTGAACCTGCTGCTCAGCGGTCCCGCCGCTGCCGTCGGCGCGCTCAATCTGTACCGCGACGCCACCGATGCCGCCCTCGTCAACGATGACAGCACTTCCGCAGTGGCGGGAAACCTGATCTCGATGGAGATCGGGGGCACGTCCTGCGACGTCCTACTGATGTCGGGCGGCGAGGTGGACACCCGCGACGACATCATGATCGCCGGATATCACGTATCCACGCCTGCGATCGACATTCACACGATCGGCGCAGGCGGCGGCACGATCGCTGGCGTCGACGAGGCCGGTCTGCTCTTCGTCGGGCCGCAGGGCGCTGGCGCCGACCCTGGCCCGGCGTGCTACGGCCACGGCGGCACGCTGCCCACCGTCACCGATGCGCAGCTGATCCTCGGCCGCCTTCGCCCGGGCAAGTCCGCCGGCGGCACGTTGGACCTCGACATCGACGCAGCCCGCGAGGCGATCCGCACGCACGTCGCTGAGCCGCTCGGCATGGCTATCGAAGAGGCGGCCGCCGGCATCGTCGAGGTGGTCGAGCAGCACTTGCTCAGCGCGACCGAGCACATCTCGATCGAGCGAGGCCATTCGCCGCGGCGCTTCACGATGGTCGCTGCGGGAGGCGCAGGCCCCATGCACGGCGCCTCGGTAGCTGCAGGGCTCGGCTGCGAACGCGTCTATGTGCCCCGCGATGCCGGCGCCCTGTGCGCGATCGGGATGCTGCACTCCGACGTTCGCCAGGACTTCACCCGCTTCTTGATGGGCTCGCTCAACGAACTCGACCCCGTCGAGATCGACGCTGGATTCGACGCCCTGCGTGCCCAGGCACTCGAGGTGATGGACGGCGAGGGATTCGTTGCCGAACACGTGACGCTCGATTGCGATCTGGAGCTGCATCACCCCGGCCAGCTGTGGACCATCCGCGTCCCTGCCTACTCCGAGAACGAATCTGGGATCGACGCAGTCGCAGTCCGGGCTGCCTTCGAGACTGAATACGAGCGGCTGTACGGCCACGTCCAAGCCGACGGCACGATCATGGTGGCCTCGCTTCGCCTCGTGGCACGCGCCTCGACGGGCGACGTGGCCACTTCGCAGACGGCTCCTGCGGTGGGTGATCCCGAGCCCATCGAGACACGTTCGGTATGGCACGGGCCTTTCGGCTGGTGCGACACTGCGGTCTTCGACGGCGACGTGCTGCGGCGCGGCCACGCCATCATGGGCCCGGCACTGGTCGAGGAGCTGACCACGACGGTCGTGGCCCGTCCGGGTGACCGGCTGTGGGTGGACGCGAACGGCGACCTGTTCATCGACCTCGTGCCCACCGACGAGACCGCTGAGGGCCTCGAGGCTGAACCGAAGGGCGAAGCCGTGGCCCGAGCGGCCGTTGAGCGCAGCGAACTCGAGCGGGAAACAAGAGGCGATGCGAAGGAACGTTCCGCCAATGCGCGCACGCTCTCCACTGCGGGCGACGCGGCAGTGTCCCGAAGCGTCCAATCGGGTCGATCCCGCAGCGGGTCGAACGGCGAGGCGGCGGCTGCGACGGACGAATTCGGGCTGGACCCGATCGTGCTCGCCGTCATGCAGAACCGGCTCGACCAGATCAGCAAGCACATGGGCTGGGTGATGACGCGCACTGCGCGCAGCACGATCTTCAGCCAGAGCCACGATTTCTCCTGCTACGTGACGACCCCGGACGGAACGTTGGTCGCCAACGCCGACGGCATCCCCATCCACACTGGCGGGGGCGGCTTTGCGGTCCGAGCGCTCTTGAAGCGCTACGAGGGACGCATCAACCCAGAGGACGTGTTCCTGCTGTCGGATCCCTACGTGGCCGGCGGCAACCACCTGCCCGACTGGGTGATCGCGAGGCCTGTGTTCGTCGCCCGAGAGGGCGAGCAGCAGCACAGCGTCGCCCGAGAGGGCGAGCAGCAGCACAGCGTCGCCCGAGAGGGCGAGCAGCAGCACAGCGTCGCCCGAGAGGGCGAGCAGCAGCACAGCGTCGCCCGACAGGGCGAGCATGGCGACAGCACAGAGGACAGCGGCGGCGAGCCCACGCTCGTGGGGTTCTGCTGCAACCGTGCCCACCAGTCCGACATCGGCGGCGGGATCGCAGGCACCTACAACCCTGAGGCCACCGAGATCTGGCAAGAGGGCATCCGGCTGCCGGTCATGAAACTGATCGAGGAGGGCAAGATCCGCGACGACCTGTGGGAACTGCTGCTCATCAACTGTCGGACGCCCGAGCTGCTCGACGGCGACCTGCTCGCCATGCTGGGCTCGACCCGCATCGGCGCCGAGCGTGTCCTGGGTCTGGTTGCCGAGCTCGGGGTCGCGCCCTATCTCGCCTACCTCGACGGCGTCCTCACCCACGGCGAGCGTCGCATGCGCACCGCCATCGCCGCACTGCCCGACGGCACCTACTACGGCGAGGACCGCACCGACAACGACTGCTTCGGCCCTGCTGACATCGCCGTGCGAGTGAACATGACCGTCGACGGCGACGAGATGACGCTCGATTTCACCGGTACCGATCCCCAGATCGACGGCTTCAAGAACAGCTCGCTGGCGAACACCTACTCGTCGGTGTTCCTTGCCGTGTCCTCGTTCTTCGACACGTCGATCCCGCGCAACGAGGGCACCTACCGGCCGGTGACGATCATCGCCCCGCAAGGCAGCATCGTGAACGCACTGCCGCCTGCCCCGATGACCATGAACACCGTGTTTGTCGCACATGAGATCGTGATTGCGGTGTGGCAGGCACTGGCACAGGCCGATCCGGATCGGGCGTGCGCAGCTTGGTCCAAGACCATGCACGGGCACGTCGCCGGGCGCCGCGACGACGGCACCACTTGGGTGATGTACCAGTGGCATGCCATGGCCACACCAGGTGCGACCGCGGAGCGCGACGGCTTCGCGCAGATGGGGCACCTCATCACGCTCGGCGGCCTCGACTTGCCGAACTTGGAGTTCCACGAGCAGATGTACCCCGTGCGGTACGTCCGCCACGAACAGCGCTGCGACAACGCCGGTCCGGGGCAACGACGTGGCGGCACCGGTGTGCGGTATGAAGCCGACATTCTGGAGCCTGCTATCTGGTCGTTCAGGGCTGAAGGCCTCGACACCCCATCGGGCCACGGCGTGCGCGGCGGTGGCACCGGCGGGGTCGGCCTGGAGTGGATCGTCCCCGTCGACACCGATGCCGATGGGCCGACGTTCGTGCCTCCCAAGTACGGCATCAAGCGGATGGGTCCCGCGCGCATGATCGCCGACACACCAGGCGGGGGCGGCTGGGGCGACGCCTTCGAGCGCGAGCCGGCATCAGTGCTGCGCGACGTCATGGACGATGTCGTCAGTGTCGAGGGCGCCCGCCGCGACTACGGCGTTGTCATCGGCGACGACGGGCGGACCATCGACGTCGCTGCCACCGAACAATTTCGTGCCGCAGCTCATCGTGCTGCGCCGAACGCTTGAGTCCCAGCGTCCGCTGACCACCCGTTCAAAGAGAAAGCCCCTGACATGACGCTTGTGCTGGTTCACGGCAATCCCGAGACAACCGCCATCTGGGAGCCCATGCGAGCATCTCTGGCTCGTCACGGAATCGGGGCCGACGATGTGGTGGCGCTCTCGCCGCCGGGATTCGGCGCGCCCGCGCCCGACAGCTTCGGCGCCACCATGAGTGAGTATCGGGACTGGCTCGCGGCTGAGCTGGAACGGCTGCTCACCGCAGGTGCCTCCCACATCGACCTGGTGGGCCATGACTGGGGCGGCGGGCACGTCATGCGCATCGCCATGGAGCGCCCCGATCTGATTCGCTCGTGGTGCACCGACGTGATCGGTCTGTTCGATCCCGACTACGTCTGGCACGACGCGGCCCAGCTGTGGCAAACCCCTCAGGGCGACGCCTCGATCGCGCGCATGATCAGTCGTCCTGATGCCGAGCGAGTCGATTTCTATGCCGGCTTGGGCATGGGGCCCGAGGTGGCCCCAGCAGTCGTGCCCCACATCAACACCGACATGGGACGGTGCATCTTGGCGCTCTACCGCGACGCCGCTCAACCGGCCATGGCCGACTTGGGCTTCAACATCGCAGCGGCCAGCCAGCGCCCTGGACTTTGCATCCTGGCGGCGGGAGACCACTTCACCGGCGGGGCATCATGCATCGCCGCATGGCCAAGCGAGCCGGTGCCCGGGTCACCGAACTGCTCGATGTCGGCCACTGGTGGATGTGCGAGAAACCCGGTCTCGCCGCACACACCGTCGCGAGCTGGCTCGCATCCCTCGACCGCGCCGCCGCCAGGTCGAACGAGACCTGAGCAGCCCTCGCTGCGACAGCCATTCTGGCGAACAGCGCCGCTTCACCATTGGGCTACTGTCGCGGCTGATGCCGGGCCGTCGTGCATGGTCGGGCACGCTGTTGTGAACGTACGTCGACGCTGCTCGCGCAGCGTCACCCACAAGGGGGCAAGTGATGGCCGCATCGGGCTCGATTCTTGGGAATGCCGTCCAGCGCAAGGAAGATCCTGGTCTGCTGACCGGTGCGAACCACTACGTCGACGACCTCGATGTCGATGCGGCTGTGGTTGCCTTCGTCCGCTCAACCGAAGCGCACGCCGAGATCACCTCGATCGACACCTCCGAGGCAGCGTCGATGCCGGGCGTTTTGGCGGTCTACACCGCCGACAACCTGTCGATGGACGCATTCCAAGGCTTCCCGATGATGCCGCCGGACTTCAACCGTCCGCCGCTCGCCGCCGGTCGTGTCCGCTTCGTCGGCGACATGGTGGCAATGGTTGTGGCAGGCACCCAAGCGCAGGCCAACGACGCTGCAGAGGCCGTATACGTGGACTACAGCCCGCTGCCGGTCGTCTCTGATTTCGAGCGCGCTGCCGACCCCGACTCACCCGTCGTATGGGAGGGCCAGCAGTCCAACGTGTGTTTCCCCTTCGCGATCCCCGGGCCAGATGAAGAGACCGGTGAGCGCCCCGGCGTCGATGCACTGGCCGGCGCTGATCATGTCGTTTCCGAGCGCATCGTCACCCAGCGTCTCGCCGGCGCACCGATGGAGCCCAATGGCTGCGTCGCCGTGCCGGGCAGCGACGGCACCATGACGTTGCACGTGTCGGTCCAGAACGCTCATTCCCAGCACGAAGCGCTCGCCCCCGCGCTCGGCCTCGAGGCCGAGCAGCTGCGAGTAACGGCGCCGTGGGTGGGAGGCGGATTTGGCCCCAAGGCAGCGGTGTACCCCGAGTACATCGTGGTCGGCAGGGCGGCCCAAGAACTGTCCCGGCCAGTTCGCTGGACCGAGAACCGAACCGAGAACATGCTGTCGATGGTGCAAGGCCGCGCCATGGTCATGAATGTCGAGCTCGGCGTGCGCAATGACGGCAGCATCGTGGGCCTCAAGGCGAACGTGATCGCCGACGCCGGTGCGTATCCGATCATCGGAGCGATCCTGCCGATGCTGACCGGCATGCTCAGCCAAGCCGTCTATGACATTCCCGTCATCGACTACCAGTCTGCGACGGTGATCACCAACACCACGCCGATCGGCGCCTACCGGGGCGCCGGGCGACCCGAGGCCACCCAGATGGTGGAGCGCATCCTTGACAAGGCCGCCGCTGCGATCGGCATGGACGCTGCAGAGATTCGCCGCAAGAACTACCTGCAGCCCGATGCCTTCCCCACCACGTTGCAGACTGGGGTGAGCTACGACTCAGGCGAATACGAGCGGGCGCTCGATGCGGTGCTCGAAGCATCGGGTTACGCAGAGCTGCGATCCGAGCAGCAGGCCAGGCGTGACTCCGGCGACTCCAAGATGATCGGCATCGGCGTGTCGTCCTACGTGGAGATCACGGCCCCCGTGGGGCTGCACGTGGAATACGGCAGCACGGAGGTTCACGACGACGGCACGGCCACGATTCGGGTCGGCACCTCCAGCCACGGCCAAGGGCACGACACGGCCTTCAGCCAGATCGTCGAGGGCGTGCTCGGCATCGCCATGGAGAACGTGACTCACGTCGACGCCGACACCGCCGAGGTCCCCTCGGGTGCCGGCACACTGGGCTCGCGGTCACTGCAGACCGCAGGCTCGGCGGTGTACCTGTCCAGCCAGGCGGTACTCGAGAAGGGCAAGCAGCTCGCCGCCCACCTGTTGGAGGCCTCCGCCGACGACATCGTGGTGGCCGAAGGCGGCTTGGCGGTAGCCGGTGTGCCGACCAGCTCGGTGAGCTGGGCCGACATTGCCAAGCTGGCCAACGACGACAGTGCCCGCCCCTCGGGCGTCGAGGCGGGCCTCATGGCCGAGGAGAACTTCGACGGGACCGATTCCACGTTCCCGTTCGGCTCTCACGTGGCGGTCGTCGAGGTTGACCGCGAAACCGGCGAGGTCGAACTGCTGCGCCACGTGGCGGTGGACGACTGCGGCACCATCATGAACCCGATGATCGTGAACGGCCAGCAGCACGGCGGCATCGCCCAAGGCGTCGCACAAGCGCTGTACGAGCACGTGGAATACGACGACGATGCCAACCCGCTGAACGCCAGCCTGATGGACTACCTGGTGCCCTCGGCCGCGGAGCTGCCCAGCTTCGAAGTGTCCAACACCGAGACGGCCAGCCCGCGCAACCCCCTGGGTGCGAAAGGCATCGGCGAGTCGGGCACGATCGGCTCCACCCCGGCGGTGCACAACGCGGTATGCGACGCTGTCGCCCACCTCGGCATCGACCACATCGACATGCCCTGCAGCCCCCAGAACGTCTGGCGAGCACTGCAGAACGCCTGAGCTCACGAGACGGGCCGTCCCCTGCCGAGGAAGGCGGATCAGCGCGCTCTTCGTCCCCGGACGAAGTGCCTAGCAATCACGTAGTCTCTGTGCTCGCACACACAGCGTGACCGGCTCGACAGAAGGGCTCGGCGCGCCCGCAGAAGGGACACCCCCATGAGCACTGACGCCGCGACCGATCCGGTCATCGTCGCCACCGCCCGCAGCCCGATCGGACGAGCATTCAAGGGCTCGCTGACTGAGATGCGGCCCGACGACATGACGGCGCAGATCGTGACCAAGCTGCTCGACAAGGTGCCCGAGCTTCCCCGCAACGAGATCGAGGATCTCATGCTGGGGTGCGGCCAGCCCGGCGGAGAGGCCGGCTTCAACATCGCTCGTGCCTCGGCCATCCTGGCCGGCCTCGAGGAGGTGCCCGGCACCACCGTCAACCGCTACTGCTCCTCGTCGCTGCAGACCATCCGCATGGCAGCCCATGCCATCCGCGCCGGTGAGGGCGACGCCTTCATCGCCGCCGGCGTCGAGTGCGTCAGCCGCTACGACAAGGGGAACTCCGACAGCCTGCCCGGCACCACCAACCCGCAGTTCCGTGCTCCCGGCGAGCGCACCAAGGTGCGGTCAGAAGGCGGTCACGGCGACTGGGCGCCTGCGCCGGGACTGCCCGACCTGTACATCGCGATGGGCCAGACGGCCGAGAACGTCGCCGAGCACAAGGGCGTAAGCCGCGAGGCCATGGACGAATACGGCGTGATGAGCCAGAACAAGGCCGAGGCCGCCATCGCCAGCGGTTTCTTCGAGATGGACATCACACCGCTCGAGCTGCCTGACGGCAGCGTGGTCAGCGCTGACGACGGGCCCCGTGCAGGCGTCACCTACGACGCTGTCTCACAGCTGAAGCCCGTGTTCCGGCCCGACGGCCGGGTGACAGCCGGCAACGCGTGCCCGCTGAACGACGGCGCGGCCGCCGTGATGGTGATGAGCCGCAAGCGTGCCGAAGAACTGGGCATCACACCGCTGGCTCGCGTCATCTCGTCGGCGGTCTCGGCGTTGAACCCCGAGATCATGGGCCTCGGCCCGATTGAGGCCTGCAAGAAGGCGCTGGCACGGGCGGGCATGACCATGAGCGACATCGACATGGTCGAGATCAACGAGGCCTTCGCGGCACAGGTGCTCCCGTCCGCCGACGAGCTGGGCATCGACATCGTCGATCAGCTGAATCTCCACGGCGGTGCCATTGCGCTGGGCCACCCCTTCGGCATGACCGGTGCCCGCATCATGACCACCCTGTTGAACGGTCTGGCCGACCGCGACAAGACCTTCGGGCTCGAGTCGATGTGCGTCGGCGGCGGTCAGGGCATGGCCATGATCGTGGAACGCCTGAACTAAGCCACTGCCCTCGGGCACATTCCCGAGGTAACTGCCGCGCCTCATGGCGGCGCGTCGGCAACACTGGCCGGGTGAACACGTCCTTAACGACGGCGCCGCGACCCATTGAGATCGTTCCATCGGTCCTGCCCGCTGATTTTGCGCGCCTCGGCGACGAGTGCGCTGCGCTTGCCGAGGCCGGAGTCGATCGGATCCAGTGGGACGTCATGGACGGCGTCTTCGTCCCGAACCTGACCTTCGGCCCCGACGTCATCGCGGCCTGCCGCACCCATGCCAGCGTGATGTTCGAGGCCCACCTCATGGTCGTGAACCCCGACCCGATGCTCGGCGCCTACGTTGACGCCGGCTGCGAGATGCTGATCGTCCATGCCGAGTCGGTGACGCACCTGCATAGAACGCTGAGCCGGATTGCCGAGCTGGGCGCGCAACCGGCCGTGGCCATCAATCCGTCGACACCGATCGACGCTGTGGCCCACGTGCTCGACCTCGTCGACATGGTGCTGGTCATGACCGTCAATCCGGGATTCGGCGGCCAGGCATACATCGCAACGATGGAGCCCAAGATCGCTGCGCTGCGACAGCTCATCTCCGACAGCGGGTCGTCTGGGGCGTCAGGCGCGGGAATCGACATCGAGGTGGACGGCGGCATCTCGGCCGAGACGATCAGCGGAGCTGCGGCGGCAGGCGCCAACGTGCTCGTGTCGGGCAGCGCGTTGTACCGCTACTCCGAGGGACTCGCGCACGGTGTCACGGACCTGCGCTGCCGTGCGGAGGCAGCGTCCCGAGCGTGATGGCCGTGACAGCTCGCCGGCGCTGGCTCCTCATCGCCGCCGCCGTCGTAGCGATCGCCCTTGCGCTTCGCTTGACGCTGTGGCGCGACGCCGGGGAACCCTCCGTCGAGGAGTTCTGCGGGGAGTTCGCTCACCTGCTCGTCGTCGACCAGCTCAGCCTGACGGTCAACCCGAACGACGACACCACTACACGCGAGGCAATGGACCGCACTGCTCGGCAGTTCGCCGACGCCGCAGCAGCAGCACCGATGGAAATACGACCCGACATGGCTTTGCTAGCCGATCTGACCGCAGCGCTTTCCGATGCCGTCGCCGAGACAGCGTCGCGGGAGACGTTCGACCGTGCGGCCGCGTTGATCGCAGCGCAGGATCCCTTCCTCGAGACCCAGGATGCCGCCACGCAGCGAGTCGTGAACTACGTCACCCGCCATTGCACTGCTGCGCCTGGATAAACCAGACGCACGAGCACTGCTGCGCCCGGCTAGATCATCTCCCCGCGCTTGACGATCACGTGATCGCACAAGCCGTAGCCCTTGGCTTCCTCGGCAGTGAACCAGCGATCTCGCTCGGAGTCGAGCAGAATCTGCTCGACGTCCTGACCGCTGTGAAGCGCAGTGCGCTCGGCCATCAGGCGCTTGACGTAAGCCATCTGCTCGGCCTGGATGGCTATGTCAGATGCCTGGCCGCGTACTCCGCCAGACGGCTGGTGCATCATCACCCGGGCGTGCGGCAAACAGTAGCGCTTGCCCGGCGCTCCCGCCGTGAGCAGGAACTGCCCCATCGAGGCGCCCAGCCCGAGGCAAACCGTGGCCACGTCGCAGGCGACGAATTGCATCGTGTCGTAGATGGCCATGCCGGCGGTGACCGAGCCACCAGGGCTGTTGATGTACAGCGAGATGTCGCGGCCCCGGTCCTGACCTTCTAGGTACAGCATCTGCGCACAGACGACGTTGGCCAACTGGTCGTCCACTTCGTCGCCCAGGAACACGATGCGGTCGTCAAGCAGCCGGTTCGAAATCTGGGTCCAACCGGTCACACTGCTGGACTCGAACGCACGCTCAGACGCCGGGTTCGGGCGCTGTGTGGAGGGAAGGTCGCTCATGGGGCGCAGGTTACCGACGGGGCCATCGAGCCCAGCCGGACGATTCCGGCCGCACGACGCTAAACAGGTCGCCGCCGCGGTCAGAGATGCTCGGCGAGCGCCCGCAGCGCGCGTCCACGGTGGCTGATGCGGTTCTTCGCATCCGTGCTCATCTCCGCGAACGTCAAGTGGGCTGCTTCATCGGGGATGAACACCGGGTCGTAGCCGAACCCCTGATCTCCCCGCGGCGACTGCGCGATGGCCCCCTCAACGACGCCCTCGGCAAGCACCTCTCGCCCGTCGTCGAACACCACTGCGACCACGGTCCGGAACCGCGCCGTGCGCTGCGCCAGCGGCACATGCGCTAGCGCGCTCAGGAGCTTGGCCACATTGGCGACCGGATCGGCCTCGGGCCCCGCGTAACGAGCGCTGTACACCCCGGGCGCGCCGCCGAGCGCGTCTACCTCAAGCCCGGTGTCGTCAGCGATAGCCGGTTCGCCGGCCGCCGCGCATACGAATCGTGCCTTGATGAGCGCATTGTGGGCCAGGGTTTCGCCATCCTCGGCCACATCGCCGAGATGGGCAGGTCGCGGCACGACCTCAGCGGACGGCATCGCGTCGCGCAGCACGTCGGACATCTCCGTCGCCTTGTGCGGGTTGGCCGAAGCCATCACGAGCCGCATCCGCTCAGGCCCCGCTCAGCGCAGAATCCCCGGCGTGCGCGGCCTCAGAGTTGGCTCGGATGGGTGAAGAACCCCTTCGTCGCCGCACCCGTTGTCTCCCGCTGTTGTTCGCTGTCGCTGACGGACCGCTCCGGCCACGGCTTCGCCTATCGGCTCGGGTTCTCACGCAGGCGGCGTCGCGAGGGCTGCTCGCTGCAGGTCGACGATCTCGGTAATCCCCGAACGGGCCAGCGCCAGCATTGCGGCGAGCTGGGCGTCGTCGAAGGGTTCGCCCTCGGCGGTGCCCTGCACCTCCACGAAGCGCCCCAGCCCGGTCATCACGACGTTCATGTCGACTTCGGCCCGTGAATCCTCCTCGTAGGGAAGGTCGAGACGGGCCTCGCCGTCGACGATCCCCACCGAGATGGCGGCGCACTCATCGATGAGCGGGTGCTGGTTGATGGCGCCCTTGGCGACCAGGCGGGCGCACGCATCGTGGAGGGCCACGTAGCCGCCACAGATCGATGCGGTGCGCGTCCCCCCATCAGCCTGCAACACATCGCAATCGACGGTGACCTCGCGCTCGCCGAGCGCTGCCATGTCGCACACCGCTCGCAGCGCCCGTCCGATCAGGCGCTCAATCTCAAGCGTGCGCCCCTTCTGCTTGCCGCGCTTGGACTCACGGCCGACACGCTCGCCGCTCGAGCCAGGCAGCATCGCGTATTCGGCAGTCACCCAGCCAGTCCCCCGGCCGCGCATCCAGCGTGGCACGTCGTCGTCGATCGACACCGTGCACAGCACCCGGGTCCGACCAAAGGACACCAGCACCGATCCGGGCGTTTGGTCGGTGAAGTCGCGTTCGAACGTGATGGGGCGCAGTTCGCCGGGCACTCGACCGTCGGCGCGCGTCACGACTCGGGCTCAGTTCTCACGACACGCTCGGCGTTCACGCCCAAAAGGTTGCGCCGGTGCTCGCGACCGCCACATCGCCGCTGAACACCTCGCCCGCCTCGGTGAGGTGATCTTGGGGGTCCGATCCGGGCGGTACATGGGTCACGACGAGTTGCCGTGCCCCTACGTCGTTGGCATCCGCCGCCAGCCATGCGGCGCTGACATGAGGAATCTCGGGATTGTCGGTTGCGTGCAGCAGCGTTCCCTCGCCCACCACGAGGTCTGGGGAGGGCCGTCCTGCGTCACGACTCAAGGCAGACAGCGCCCAGCCCCGACCGGTGTCGGAGGTGTAGACGATGGACTTGCCGTTGCTCTCAAAGCGCATCGCCAGTGTCTCGACCGGATGATCGGTGCGTGAGAACAGCACGTCGATGTCGCCGACGCGTGCCTCCGACGAATCCTTCACCATCTCCCAGCCGAACAGATCAGAGCTGTCACCGTAGGCCTCGGTGACCTCCCGCACACCCTCGGTTGCGAGAACCCGGATGTGGGACATGCCCATGTAGTACTTCGCAGCGTTGTAGACCACCGGCAGCTCGGCACAGTGATCGGGGTGATGATGGCTGACGAGCATCGCGTCGACCGACTCGAGCGGCACGTGGGATTGCAGGTTGGCGAAGGTGCCAGGGCCGCAATCGACCCACAACGACGTCGTTTCGCTGCGCACCAGAT
Organism: Candidatus Poriferisodalis sp.; assembly: GCF_965214215.1. GTDB lineage: Bacteria > Actinomycetota > Acidimicrobiia > Acidimicrobiales > Poriferisodalaceae > Poriferisodalis. Next base: position 219,011 of record NZ_CBDCBD010000002.1, read on the forward strand.
ACCCGCTGCAGGACTCGCCTGCCGCGGCGTAGCTGCCCGAACAACCCAAGACCGTCACCGAGAGCTTGCTCACGGAGGCCGATACTACGCAAGCGAAACGCTCGGCTCACATCGCGCCGGAGTCACTGAGCTTCAGCTCGTCGGGCAGCGCGTTCCCGCTTCGAGCAACCGGAGAATTTCCCGAGCAGCGAATCAGAAGTAGATGACGTCGGCGGCGTGGTCGGCCGCAGCGTCGAGGTCGTCAGTCCACGCGCCGACCGAGAGATATTTCCAACCATGGTCGCTGACGACGAACACGATGACGCCTTCGCCGATGCGGGCGGCGGCCTTGCGGGCCCCGGCCAACGCGGCACCGCCCGAGATTCCCGAGAACACGCCTTCAGCCGTCAGCATCCGCGTCGCCTCGATCGACTCGCGGGGTCGCACGATCATCTTGCTGTCGAGCAGGTCGACGCCGCCCCAGCGCTCAAAGATGGGCGGCACGTAACCGTCGTCGAGGCTGCGCAATCCCTCGACCTGTTCACCCGCTGGCGGCTCGACGGCCCACACCTGCACCCCGGGCGCGTGTTCCTTGAGGTACCGACCGACACCCAGCAGCGTGCCGCTCGTGCCGAGGCCTGCCACAAAGTGGGTGATGTTCGGGACATCGGCCACGATCTCGGGGCCGGTGGTGCGGTAGTGCACCTCGGGATTGGCCTCATTGCCGTACTGGTAGAGCATCGTCCAGTCGGGGTTCGCCTCGGCCAGTTCCAATGCGAGACGCACAGCGCCATTGGAGCCCTGCTCGGCCGGGCTAGCAATGATCTCGGCGCCGAAGATCTCGAGCATCTGGCGTCGCTCGGCTGTGACGTTGCCGGGCAGCACGATCTTCACCCGGTAGCCGCGGCGCTGCCCGAGCATGGACAGCGCTATGCCGGTGTTGCCCGATGAGGGCTCGATGATCACCGATCCCGGCGCCAGACGGCCCTCGGCCTCGGCACGGTCCAACATGGCGAGCGCCACCCGATCCTTCACCGATCCGGTCGGGTTCTGCCCTTCCAGCTTGGCGTAGAGCGCGACCGAGGGGTTGGGGCTGAGCCGGCTGACGTCGAGGGTGGGAGTGTCGCCGATCAGCTCGTCGACCGAGCGATATACCGTCACGCTGCACTCACGTCTGCCTCGAATGTTCGACGCGATGCCGCCACGGCAGGATCGGCAGCACGCTCACGGCGAATGCCGGTATCGACACACGCCCGCTGTTGAGGCTGTCGGCTCAACCGCCGGCGACGGCCGGCAGGATGGACAATTCGTCCCCTTCAGCGAGTGCCGTGTCCATCTGGGAGAGATAGCGCACGTCCTCGTCGTTGACATACACGTTGACGAAGCGGTGCAGGCTGCCGTCATCGCCGAGCAAGTTGGGGGCGATGCCGGGGAACTCGCCGACCAGCCATGAGACCGCCTCGGCGACAGTCTTGGCTTCGGCGGACACCTGCGACTGCCCGTTGGCATGAGGGCGCAGGACGGTGGGCAAGCGGACGGTGACAGCCATCGGAACTCCCGGTTCGGTAGCGCTGGGGCGGGCGGCTGCAGGGCAGACTTGCGTGGCGCCACGGCAATTCCCGACCTGCTCGCTCAGGATTCTACGGGGTCATGATCGCCGTCGCCTACTGCGGGGCGTCGGCTCAACCGCTGGTGCGACCAACGCCAGCCGTACCCTCGGGCACATGGCCGACGGCTGAGCCGATTGGCGAAGCCGTGGCCCGAGCAGCCCATGAGCGCAGCAAATGTGGGCGGGAGGAAAATGGTGATGCAACGAGACGGCTCACCCACCCGCGCATCGTCGAGCGACCACAGCATCGTGGCGTCGAATCGCCGTGCGCGCCGCAACTACGAGGTGCTCGACACCTTCGAGTGCGGCATGGTCCTGCGCGGCTCCGAAGTGAAGTCGCTGCGTGCCGGCGGCGCCCAGATGAGCGATGCCTACGCCCGTGTGCGCGACGACGAGATGTGGCTGATGGGTCTGCACATCGCCCCGTGGACGCATGCTTCGGCAGCCATGGGCCACGAGGTCGAACGACCCCGCAAGCTGCTCATGCACCGCGCCGAGATCAACCGGCTGCGGGCACGGACCGAGCAGGACCGCTTGCAGCTCATCCCACTCGAGATCTACTTCCGCGACGGGCGGGCCAAGCTCGAGCTGGCCCTCGCCCGGGGCCGCCGCCTGTACGACAAGCGCCAAGCCATCCGTAAGCGAGAAACCGACCGCGAGGCCCAGCGGGCGCTGCGAGACCGCTCTGCCTAGCAACGCGCGTCCGCGGTGGAGGCGGCAGAAGCCTCAGCTCCCGCGATCCAGCAGGTCGCAACGTCGCAGAGTCTCCTGCCGCCTCCACCGCTGCGGCATCTGTGCCTAACGGCTGGAGTCCCTAGGCGAACGCGGCGGCTGCGATCTTGGCGATTTCGGCGGGTTGGTCGAAATCGGCTTGGTGGCCGGCGTCGTCTACTAGATGGGTGCTCACCACGTTCGGCAGCGCGTTCGCCCAGCGCCCGAGGTACGAAGCGGGGATGATGCGGTCCTTGGCGCCGTGCACCAGTGTGACGGGGTTGGTGACGCGGTGCAGACGGGCCGCCAAACCCCACTCGGGCAGTGGCCAGATCAACTGCGCCGCGGCGGTGCGTGTGAGATAGCGATGCACGCCGTGCTCCACCACCATGTCGGCGGGCAGGTCTGCGGGGTCGTCGAAGAACGCCGCTGATGCCGCGGCGTCCTCGGTCAGCATCTGGCGCTGCACGCTCAGCGTCGTGCCGAAGGGGTCGGCTACTGGATCGTTGTCGTCCCACAGACCGAACGGGGCCACGAGCACCATCGGCCCGAAGGCCTCGGGTCGCACCGCTGCGAGTTCGAGCGCCATCATCGCGCCCACGCTGGAGGCCACCAGCGGGGCGCCGGTCAGCCCGGCTACATCGATGACCTCACTGGTGGCGACCACCCAGTCGTGCAGGGTGCGCAATCCATCAGGCTCGCTCGAGCCGGTGAATCCCGGCAGGCTCGGCGCCACCACGCGATGCCCCGCGGCGGCCAATTGCTCCAGCACGGCGTGGGGGCCCGGATTGCCGAGCATCCCGTGGAGGTAGCCCACGGTCGGGCCCTCACCCAGCTCGACGAGGCCGATGTGCCCGTCTCGATATGGCAGCGAGCTCGGCGCGAAGTGACCGGCCAGCGATGTGGCTGCGCTCACTGGGCGCGGCTTCCGACCGGTGCGAGCTGATGGTCGGCCTTGGGCCACCAGTGATCCTCGTACTCGTCCTCGAACAGACCGGCGACCTCGGGCATCACCTTGGTCGCGTACATCTCGGTGTTCATCTTCACCAGCTCGGGATCCATGTTGCCGAAGTGGCTGAAGACCATCAGGTGACCGACGTTCATGGTGGTGGCCAGCTCGTGCACCTGCTCGGTGACCTGGGTGGGATTACCCAAGATGATGTAGCCCTTCTCGACCATCGCCTCGAAGGTCAGCTTCTTCGAGCCGTACGACGCCTTCGCTGCGCCTGCCTTGGCAGCGTCGGCTGCGTTGGCCTCGCGGCGGGCGGTGGCCTCCCGGGCGGCCCGCTCGACCATGCCTTCCACGCCGGCACGCACAGTGTTGGGCGTCTTGTACCCCGGCGGATCGGCGTAGCCGGCATACACGTGCAGGCAGGTGTTGAAGAAGTACTCGGCCGGCTCGCGGTACAGGTCCCAGGCTTCGGCCTCAGTGTCGGCCACGGCGATGAACTGAGCGAAGCCGCCCTGGAACGGGTTGGTCTCCTTGCCCAGGTCCTGGACTTTCTTCCAGAACCCCTGCATGGTGCGCAGACCGGCCTTGTAACCGAAGTAGCTGAGGTAGCAGTACACGAGATCCTCAGCGGCGCACCAGTCCCAGGTGTCCACCGAGCCGCCGCCGGGAATCCAGATGGGCGGGTGGGGCTGCTGCACGGGGCGGGGCCACACGTTGACGTAGCGCAGCTTGTTGTAGTTGCCGTTGAAACTGAACACCTCGTCTGATGTCCACGCCTGGCGGATGAGATCCACGCCCTCGTGGTAGCGCTCCCGCAGCGTGGCGGGATTCTGGCCGTAGGCGTAGATCGTGTCCATCGGCGAGCCCACCGGGAAGCCCGCGATCATGCGCCCGCCGGTGATGCCGTCGAGCATGGCGATCTCTTCGGCCACGCGCAGCGGCGGGTTATACAAGGCGACCGAGTCGCCCAGCACGACGATGTTGGTGTCGGGGCAGTTCCGTGAGAGGGCCGCGGCGATGATGTTCGGGCTCGGCATCAGCCCGTAGCCATTGGAGTGGTGCTCGTTGATGCCGACGGCGTCGAACCCGCACTGGCCCGCGAATTCGAGCTGATCGAGATACGCGTTATAGGTCCGGTGGCCGACAGCGGGGTCGTAGAGCTTGGGGTCGATATCGACCCACACCGAACGGTGCTGTTCGGGAAAGTCCGGCGGGAGCTCCGGGTACGGCATCAGGTGGAAGAAGATGGACTTCACGGTGTGCTCCTTGGACGGCAGAAAGGCAGCGGGCGCGGCTCGTCGGAAAAAAATCTACTCCGCGTTCGACTCTGCGTTGCAGCTGGCGCTGCTGCCGCGCAGCAACGAACGGCGCTGGGCTCAGTCCCAGTCGCGACCCACGATGGAGACGTCGTCGGGGTTGAAGAAGCCCGGCAGGTTCCAGCCGTCGAGGTCGTACTCGGACATGCACTGCTCGGCGAAGCCCTCCAGCATCTGCGTCATCGAGCCCATGCCGGGGATTTCGAAGTCGGCCACATCGAGGTTCTCGTAGCGGATCTGCTCGTTGTTGCCGGCGTAGTTGCGCTCGTACAGCTCATGGCGGCCACCGAATTCGCTGCCCATGGCATCCCACAGCAACTTCATGATCTTCATCCGCTCCATCGCGGGGATGTCGTTCGAGCCCCGCACGTAGCGCTCCAAGTACGGCCGGATCTCGTCAGAGCTGAAGTCCTTCGCATTCGAGTTGACGTAGATCAACCCCGATCCGACGACCGATTCCACGATGTCCTTGATGCGCGGGTAAAAGTACGGCGTGAACGTGCGGTAGGCCATGCCATAGAGCAGCGCGGGCTGCACCGCACCGTTCTCCCACGGGTCGGGGCTCTTGGCCATGGCATCGCTGAGGCCCCACATCAGGTTGCGGATGGCAATCACCTCACCCAGGTTGGCCTGCACGCCCCGGAACCCACGGGTGCCGGTCGCCCGCAGCGCTTTCGACAGCAGACCGGCGATGAAGTCCAGCTTCACGCACAGTCGGGCCAGCCCATGGAACGTGAAGCGCGGGATGAAGCCCGACGCAGGGAAGAAGTTGTTGGCATTCTCGAGGTCGCCGTAGAGGAACACGTTCTCCCACGGGATCAGCACCTTGTCGAACACCAGGATCGAGTCGTTCTCGTCGAGCCGGCTCGACAGCGGGTAGTCGAACACGCTGCCCGTGGCTGCTGCCTGCAGCTCATAGGAGTTGCGGCAGATGAGCTTCACGCCATCGGCTTCCATCGGCGTCGTGCAGACGATCGCGTATGCCGGGTCCTGGAGGGGCACGGGGCCGAAATGGGCAATGAAGTTGTAGTGGGTCAATGCCGAGCCCGTGGCCACCACCTTTGCGCCCGACACGATGAGACCGTTGTCAGTCTCCCGTTCGACGTGCATGCAGACATCGGCAATCTGGTCAGCACCGAGGTGGCGGTCGACCGGCGGGTGAACGATGGCGTGATTCCAGTACGACACCTCTTCCTGGCTGCGCCGGTACCAGTACTGGGCGTTCTCGCTGTAGTCGCCGTAAAACTCCGGGAAGGCGCCCAGCGTGCCCAAGAACGAGGCCTTGTAGTCGGGGCTGCGGCCCATCCACCCGTAGGTCAGCCGCTGCCAGCCGGCAATTGCGTCCCGGGCACCGACGAGATCATCAGCGCTGTGGGGCACACGGAAGAACTTGTGGGTCTTGCCGCCCGATCCGGTGTCGGTGTCGCACATCAGCACGTCTTGCTGGTCGGGATCGTGCAACGCGTCGTACAACCGGGCGATCGAGCGCACGCTGTTGCGGAACGCCGGGTGCGTGGTGACGTCTCGAACCTTGTCGCCCTGGAAGTACACCGTGCGCCCGTCGCGCAGGCTCTCGACGTACTCGTCGCCGGTCATCGGCGACCATGTCTCGACTGATTCGCTCATAGCTCCCCCTGTCACATTCCCCTGAACGCGGCCCCGACACTAACGCAGGACGCAGATCGGGATTCTGGACTCAGCGCAAGACTGAGCCGGTTCAGTCTGATGCCGCAGCTTAGAGGGCGCGCGGGTAGGAGAGGCTGCCTTTGGCCAATTTCGCGCAAATCATAGGGAGGTAAGGGAAAGTCACAGGTCAGGATGTTGTCGCCGCAGGCAGCTAGTGGGGCCTACTGAAGGTTTGCGCCCATCCATTCACCCTCTACGCAATCGCTCCGAAATACTCGAGGAGTACGTCGTGCCGTTCTACAGTCAAGCAGCCGAGTCCCGTCGCTGGAGGGCCCACAACTGAAGGGCTAGTACAGGTGCCAAGAATATTCCGAGGCGGAGAATGGTTACAAGAAGGCAGATTCCGATGGCTATCGCGCTCAGACGAAGAACCGCTACCATTGCCTGAACCGGTACCACGATGGGAAGTCCGACGATGGTGCCGACGGTCCAGAATGCGGCTACCACTGCAGCTGGCGGATTGAGCGGTGTTGTCTCATAGGAGTTCGTAGCCCTACCGTTCTGCCCAAAAAGTGGGAACACAGCGTCCAAGTCAAGTTCATCGCCATGCAGCGCGAATATGAAGATCGAAAACGAAATCCAATATGCAAGACCCATCAAGATGATCCAGCGTTCTGCTTTTGGGCGAGCAGGTACTTTCATCGCATCGCCGCCACGGTCAGGTCTTTGCAGTAATTAGCACTCTGATACTACGGCGATTGTTGGCACACTCATTCCGTCAGCCAATACCATTTCACCTGAATCCAGTAGCGCATCCTTCACCTCATCCGGCGTCGCATGTACATGACATGCCATATAGATCGCTGCAGCCCCAGCGGCATGCGCCGCTGCCAAAGAGGTACCGCTCGGCGCAACAGAGTTTCGCAGTGATTTCAGTCTAGTTGTCTGTATGCAGACACCAGGTGCATATATGTCAACGCTCGGACCTCTGTTGCTAAAGTCAGCAATGTCATCATCCATCCCGGGCCCACAGGTCGGTGATCCCAAGCCGCCGCCGATCCCGTCAAAGTCGACTATGGCCCCCACGCTAATGACCCGACTCAGTTTGGCGGGAACAAACACCGACGCGTCCGTCTTCTGATTTCCAGCGGCTGAGACTACAGTTATACCTGACTCATGCAAGTGGCAGATCATTTGTCGTAGATCATCTGAGGTACAGTTGGCCTCATCAGCCGCTGTCTCATCGGGTCGGTTGAAGGCTGTCAGTACAACATCGATGTGGCTTGAATTCTGGTATACCCACCTGAGGCCACATAGAACACTTTCCTCGGACGCCAAGGTTTCGTCTGCAAATATCCGGATAGCGTACAGTTCCGCACCTGGAGCAACCCCGATAATCCCTTTACCATCTTGTTTCGCTCCGACGACGCCTGCCAATGACGTACCATGACCATTCGAGTCCTGCCAGTCCTCGGTGTCATCCGTCGCACAGTTGAAGCCATCCACTACATTCAGATCCGAATTCGTCGCATCGATTCCCGTATCCAAGATCGCGATACTGGGCGGCCATCCAGGTCCCTTTGGAATCTCAGGACCGCCGTGAACTCGACTGACGTTGGTAGGAACGAACTCATTCACTGGCTCAGCAGCATTAGTTGCCGGTGTGGAACTCGCTTGACGGTCTTCCGTAGTGCAGGACACAATACCCCAGACGGCCACTACGCTAAGCAGAGCGACACATTTCATAATTGACACACGGCCGTGCCGAGATGAGCGAGGCATCAACCAATCACTGTTCCGTGATCCTCTGGCGAACGACGCCTTTACCGTAGTCATCGATCGAAATATTATGCTGCAGCTGTCAGTTCCGGTTTATCCACCAAAAGTTGTTTGTCTGGCTTGTGCGCAGAAGATACGAGCACGCACCATACTTGTAGTTGAGGACATAGTGCTCCTTTGTCAGATTAGCGTACCCTACCGTCTGCACAGTGTGGCCAGCGAACGTGGTACCGGGCGAAATCGGAATCGGGAAAGCTCCAGTGCAAACTAGATTAGCGAAATACCGATTTGAGAAACTAGATGTCTCACCCACGTAAATGTAGTCTGAATTCCGATCACTCCATATGTAACGACTGTCACGGCGCCATCCTGTTTCATCCAACCAGTCGGACCACGATCTCGATTTGCTGGGTGAATACTGAGGTTGTTGATTCCATACCTCGACCTGCGCATGAACTTCTGAGGTGGCAGGCAGGATTGGGTAAGCAAGTTCTAAAACCTGGGATCGGGTCTTGGCTCTAAAGTCGGGTATTTCTAGTCTGAAATTGTTCTTCCCGTCTCCGTCATTGCTGAGACCTGTTGCATCAGGAGCCGTAGAACTCTCCGGCAGACCCGAGTTACCAGCTATTGGATCGGAAATGACAGATGTAGAGTTACCATCATCGGCGTCGCCTGTCGCTGCCGAAGCAGGTGCAGCATGCGATATGATGCCTAACTCGACGACACGTCTACAGGTATCCGGGTCGTATGCAATCTCAACAAATGCCGTCGTCACCTGCCTCCCTGCAGAACCTCGGCTCACGAATTTGCACCCACTTACCTCGATACCACTAGGAAGCGTAATTGTATCTTTGTTACCTTGCTCGACGACACGGACGGCGTCAACGGTCGCCGAACTCGAACCCGGCGCTGTGTTGTCGTATCGAATCACTGCTGAGCCAGAAAGCTGGACATTCTTTCCGATCTTGGGAATCGCTTCCAACTGCATAAACCACTGAGGATTGCCTTCAAGTATTGGGTCAGTAACGGCGTTGGCCAATCGCTGAGATATGTCGATTATGTGGCCGTCAACAAACGCGCCAGCTGGCATGACAGCTTCAATCTCAAGAGCTTGATCAAATCGCCCACTACTATCGAACGTAATCTTGTATGCAGTGTGTGTCGCCGAGACTAAGGCTGGGCCATCTTCAGATGAAGCATCTGGTGACTGGTCACCTTCGCTGAGGGCAGATACTGCTGTATGGCTCCCTATGCTGCTAACCAAGAGAACACAACAGGCGACCAGTACAACAGCTACCGCATTGAAGTGTCTCTTGACTCGACGAACTCCGAAATTGCCCGTCTGCATCACTATCGACCTCCATGCATTGACCCAATTCTTGGTAGGATAGCACGTATTCGTAGGCTGAGGGCCTGTCCGAAGGCTCCAAGAATGACAATCGGATAGTTCATCCTTCGTAATCTTGCGGGATTGGGGCTGCTGGGCTCGGTGTGGAGCCAGCACTGAGCGAGGGACCGGACCGTAACCCCCTGGCTGGAGGCCCCGGCGACATCAACAGTGACACTCCAAAAGTTGAGCCTTCGCGATTTTGTGGGATTCGGGCTGCTGGGCTGTGGGCCGGGAAGGATCATGTCTGTGACTGATCATGACATGCCGGTCGTGCCGACGAGCGAGGTCGTTGGCGAGACGGCGATGGCCGACTGGGCCGAGCAGCTGGTGGCCCAGGCACGCGCTGAGGGCGCGGGTGCTGACCAGCGACGGCGGCTTGCTCGCGGGGCTGGTGCGCCAGGTGCTCCAGTGTGGCCTCGAGGTCGAGACAAGCGAGCATCTGGGCTACGAGCGTCTCGCTGTGGAGGGCCGCCGGACCCCGAACTCTCGGAACGGGTCGACTCCCAAGACGGTCAAGACCGAGATCGGCGAGGTCGACCTGCAGGTGCCTCGGGATCGTGCGGGCACGTTCGAGCCTGTGACGGCGGCGCGAGCGCGGGTGACAGGGGACCCTGATTTGGGTCCATGAGTTGTGGGTCTGATTCCCGAGAATGGGAGGATGACCACGATGAAGAGGAAGCGTCATACGCCCGAGCAGGCGGTCCGCAAGCTGCGTGAGGGCGAGAAGCGCCTGAACGCGGGCGAGGAGCTGGGCTCGGTGCTGCGGCAGCTGGAGATCACTGAGTCGACGTGGAATCGGTGGCGCAGCACTTATGGCGGCATGAAGGCCGAGCAGGTCAAGGAGCTCAAGACGCTGCGCGTCGAGAACGCCAGGCTCAAGAAGCTGCTGGCCGAGGCGGAGCTGGACAAGGCGATGCTGAAGGATCTTGCGGAGGGAAAATGGTGACCCCGGACCGCCGGCGGGCCGCGGTGGTGCGGCTGCGGGACCGGTTCGGGGTGTCAGAGCGCCGGGCGTGCGCGGTGGTGGGCCAGCATCGCTCGACCCAGCGGCGTCCGGCTGCAGCTCGCGCGGACGCGGACGCGGTCTATGGGCAGTGGCTGTGTGTGTTCGCCCAGGCCCACCCCCGCTGGGGATGGCGCAAGGCTCACGACGTCGCCGTGCGCGAGGAGCGGGTGGTGAACGCGAAGCGGACGCTGCGTCTGTGGCGTGCCCACCGTCTTCAGCGGCCGCCGCAGCGCCGTCACAAGCGCCGCCGCCTCGGCGACGGCACCGCCGCCAGGCTGCGCGCCGAGCACCCGAACCACGTGTGGGCGCTGGACTTCCAGTTCGACGAGACCGCCGCCCGGCGGCGTCTCAAGCTGCTCAACGTCATCGACGAGTTCACCCGCGAAGCGCTCGCCGTCCACGCCGATCACAGCATCGACGCCGACGGCGTCGTCGCCATCGTCGAAGCCGTCGCCGCCCGACGGGGCGCGCCGGCTCATCTGCGCATGGACAACGGCCCCGAGCTCACAGCCGACGCGCTGCGCGACTGGTGCGAGACCTCGGGCACCGACACCGCCTACATCGAGCCCGGCGCCCCCTGGGAGAACGGCTGGATCGAATCGTTCAACGGACGCCTGCGCGACGAATGCCTCAACATCGAGGACTTCGCCAACCTCCTCGAAGCCCGAGTCGTCCTCGAAGACTGGCGCCACGACTACAACCACCACCGGCCCCACCGATCACTCCGCGGCCTGACACCCGCCGCCTACGCTGCAAGCCACCGACACGAAAACCCGACAACCCAACACCCATAACGACTGGACCAACTAACGGGTCCCCGTCACGGGCACCGTGGACGGCTTGTCGGGCAATGCGATCAGTCTGTATGGGTAAGGGCTCACGACCGGGGAGATCCAGGACCATCGGACCGAGATCTATGGCAGCGAGCCCGCCAACACCCCCGCATCGCCCACCAAGGAACCCTCGTCAAACACTGCCTCGATCCGGTCCAAACCCCGAATAAAATCGCTTACAGAAGGTGCCTCCCGTCACGGCATCACGCCGATACATCGTCAACGGCAAAATGCCCCGTCTGGAAGCCTTTCTGGCTGACGCCCACCACCGCCAAAAGCCGAACGGTGGATCTGGGCTTAAGGAATGAGCAGAACCTTGCCGGTCGTCGCGCGGCCCTGCAGAGCCTCGTGCGCTGCGCGGGCGTCAGCCATCGCGAAGCGAGCGCCGATGCGCACATCGAGTCGGCCCTCGGCGATCCAGCCGAACAGATCGTTGGCCCGGTCTTCGAGCTCTGCGCGGGTGGCGGTGTGGTCGCCGAGCGTCGGCCGGGTGAGAAACAGCGACCCGCCGGTCGACAGACGCAGCGGCGCCATCGGCGGCACCGGACCTGAGGCATTGCCGAAGGTGGCCATCGTCCCGCGTGGACGCAGGACGTCGAGGCCGCGGTCGAACGTGTCGGCACCGACGCCGTCATAGACCACATCCAACGGCCGCGGCCCGGCAATGCGCTCAACGGCGTCACCGAAGTGTTCGTCGCGGTAGTTGATGACGTGGTCGGCGCCAGCGCCCGCCGCCAGCTCAGCCTTGCCCGCAGTGCCTACCGTCGTGAAGACCTCGGCACCGCGCAGCTTGGCGATCTGGATGAGCAGCAGCCCTACTCCGCCGGCACCTGCATGGATCAGGCAGCGGTGACCTGGTTCCAGCGGAAACGTCGAGCACGCCAGAAAGTGGGCGGTCATGCCCTGCAGCATCGTGGCGGCACCCAGTTCGGTACTGGCCCCTTCGGGCAGCACGACTGCCACGCGGGCGGGGACTCGGGCCTTCTCCGCATAGGTGCCGGGGTGCCCGGTCCAGGCCACCTGGTCGCCGACCGCGAACCCCTCGACGCCTTCGCCGACCTCGGCGACGGTGCCGGCACCCTCCACGCCCGCGATGAACGGGAGCGGCATGGGGTAGAGGCCGCTGCGGTGGTACGTGTCGATGTAGTTCACCCCGGCGGCGTCGACATCGACGACCAGCATTCCGGCCTCGGCGACCGGGTCGTCGACCTCAGTCCAGACGAGCGCTTCGGGCCCGCCCGGTTCGGTTACCTGGATTGCGCGCATCAAGAACTCCTAGGGGCGCGCCACGATCACAAAGTCGTGGCGGGAATGAACGTGACGAGGAGGACCGGACAGAACTGAACTCAGCTCGGGTCGAAGTTTGTCTCGTAGTCGGTGGTGTCGACCAACAGATCTTCCTCGGGGAGGGTCACCGCGTAGTTGAGAGCACCATTGATGTCGTGTTCCCAGACCTCCGCGGGCAGCTCGTAGAGCACCTCGACGCCATAGCCGTTGGGATCGTTGATGTACACGCTGTGAGTCATGCCGTGGTCGACCCGCAAGTTCATCTTGACGCCGTTTTCCTTGAGGAATTGCACCTGCTCCAGCCAGGACTCCCTGTCGGGATACGCGATGGCAATGTGATTGACCGCACTTGCGCCCGAGAACATGTCCCATTGCTCGGGAGCCTCGGGCAGCCGGGGCATCTCTACCAAGGCGACATCGTGGTGATTCACGTCGTCGATGACACCGCTGTAGAACTGCATCTTGTAGGGAGGCACGTTGTACTTGTCCGAGTCCAACGCTCCGACCTGCTTGAACCCCAGCAGGTCGCTCCAGAAGTGATGCGATTCCTCCATGTTGCGGACGTTCAGCACGAGGTGATTGATCCCCCGTGGCGTCACTGCAGTCGTGCGCTTCGCAATGGTGTCGGTCATGAGCTACCCCCGTGATGTGTGTTGCGGTGCGTTGCACCCACTGCCTGCAATGGGTTGCCGCGTACTGATGCGGAGCATAGTCACAATCGCCGCTGCTACGAAAAATCTGACTGCGCTCAGAGACTGGTGCGACGTAGCTCAAAGTGCCTCGATCAGCGGCTTGACCTCGGCTGCGATCCACTCGGGGACCGTGTCGTCCTCGTGGCAGAAATGCTCGAACACCACCTCGTCGAGACCGAGGTCTCGCAGTTGCCCGCAGTGGTCCACGAGCTGGGAGACCGAACCGCGCCACGGGCCGTGGCCCGCAGCGATGGCGTCTTCCAGGCTGATGCCTGAGCCTTCGGGGGCCATCATGTCCAAGAAGCGCCGCAGTACCACTTCTTCCTGGTGCTCGTCGGGGCCGATCGCGGCGAAGATGAGCATGGACTTGCGGATGTCTGCGGGATCACGGCCGAAGTCCTCGCAATGCCGGGCCAGCGCCTCGTTCGCGGCCCGGAAGTCGTCGACGTCGAGCGGGGTGGCATTCCACTCGTAGGCATGCTCGGCGGCAATGCGCAGCGTGCGCCGCGGGCCCGTGCCGCCGATGAGGATGGGCGGGCGCCCCGCGGGCGGGTGGGGCTTGGAGTTGGTGCCCTGAATCCGGTAGTAGCTGCCATCGAACGTGCCCGATTCGGAATACCACAGCTCCTTCATCAGGGCGATGGCCTCTTCAAGCCGGTCGTAACGCTCGGGACCAGCGGGGAAGTCCACCCCGTAGATCTCGTGCTCGTCGGGGTACCAGCCTGCGCCGAGCCCCATCACAAAGCGGCCGTCTGCGAGAGCGTCGAGCTGCTGGGCCATCCGCCCGACGTTCACCGGCTCACGAAACGTGACCGGCGTCACCAAGGGGCCGAAACGGATCCGCTGGGTCTCCTCGGCGGCCATCACGAACGACAGATAGACGTCGATGGCGTCCTTCTGCTTGCCGTTGAAGTAATGGTCGGAACGAAACAGCGAATGGAACTCGAGCCGTTCGATCAGCCGGCAGATATGGCGCCACCGTTCCCATCCCAGCGGTGTCGCTTCTCCGATGATGATGCCGACGTCCATAGCTCGCTCCCCCTGCTGAGCGGCACCGGTGGCCTCGCCTCGGTCGGCCGCCGAGGCGGGGCGACGCGCAGCGGTGCGTGTGCGAGCCGGAGCGTAGTCTCGGCCCGTTCGCCCACTCACCGCCGGAGTTCTCCATGGCCGACAGCACAGACGCCGCCGACACCGCACCCGCACGCTCGCTGACACTCGCCGGCGCCTGCAAGGCACTTGATGCCGCGCTCGCCAAGGCCGCAGACATGGGCGGACGGTTCTGCATTGCGGTGACCGATCCTTCCGGCGAGCCGATTGCCACTGCACGGATGGACGGCGCGCCGCGCTTGTCGGCAGGCATCGCCCTCAACAAGGCGTTCACCGTGGCCGGTTTCGGCGGCATGCCCAGCGGCAACTGGTGGAATCTCATCAAGGATGAGCCGGCACTGGTGCACGGCATCACGCACACGCCGCGGCTCATCGTGTTCGGCGGCGGCGTGGGGATCTTCGTTGACGGCACGTTGGTGGGTGCGATTGGCGCCTCGGGCGGTTCGGCCGACGAGGACACCGAGGTCGCCCAGGCCGGCGCCGACGCGTTGGCTGGCTAGCTGGAGTGGTGCATGTGAGCCCGGGCAAGCCGGGCGGCCGGGCTCAGCCTTGGCGCTCGGCGAGCCATTCCTCGAACTCGGGACGCCGATCCTTGGCAATCGGGAAGGTGCCGATCGAGCTGTCACCTGCGGCGACCCGCTCGATGGCCCATTCCTCTTCTATCTCTTGGGCGTAGGAGTCGTTCGCGACCTCTTCGGCGAGCAGCGCCGGGATGACCACAGCCCCCTCGCCGTCGCCCACGATGATGTCGCCAGGGAACACGGTGACGCCGGCACAGGCGATCGGCACCTGGTGATCGAGCGGAGTGTGCAGCCGGCCAAGGGTCGCTGCGTGCGACGACTGGTGGTACACGGGCAACCCGACGTCGGCGACGGCGGGCGTGTCGCGCAGCGCACCGTCAGTGATGAACCCCGACGCACCGAGGTGTTTGATACGCATGGTGAAGATGTCGCCGATGGTGCCGGCGTGCGGCTCGCCGCGGGCTTCCACGATCAGTACCTCTTCGGGCTCGGTCGACTCCACCGCTCGGCGCTGAGCGTTGGGGCCCTGCAGGCGTCGCTCGAAGTCTTCCCGCTTTGGGACAAACCGGAGGGTGTGTGCATAGCCGAGCATTCGCTGGCCATCATTCAGCGGCCGCAAGCCGTTGAGGAAGCTGTTCTGCATGCCTCGCCGCTGCATCTGACCCGCAAGCGTCGCCGTGGAAACTGCGTTGAACTTCATTCGCATGTCGTCGGTGAGCGCCACCGGACGGTGTTCTGCGTCGGCCATGGGATCCCCATTTCTTTGCCCGTCAGGACTGATTGTGCACGGCACGTCGAGCGCATCGCGCTTGCAGCAATGTATCCAACCGAGTGCGCTGAATTTGAGTGCGCTCAGTTCTGTGAACCGGATTAGGCTCGCCCGAGGCGAGGTCCCCGATCTCGCCCGCAGGGGGAGCGGGCTCACGAGGGCTGGGTTCCCGGCCGGGCAGCCTGCCCGGCCGCACAGAGGGGGGAAGCTCATGCTTCGCAAATTGACCGCAATTGCATTTGTGTTCGTACTCGTCGCCGCGGCATGCGGCAGTGACGACGACAGCGACACAGCCGACACAGCGGCCCCGGCCGCCACCGAGGCACCGGCGGCCGACGACGACATGTCTGACGACATGGCCGACGAGCACATGGCCATGGACCAGGCCGGCGATTTCTGCGGCCTCGGCACGGGCGAAGAGGCGACCGACGAGCCGATCGTCATCGGCAACGTGACGACCTCGGTTCCCGGGATCGACTTCTCGACCGGTCCGCTCATGATGGAGGCGTACTTCCGCTGCGTGAACGCCAACGGCGGCATTCACGGACGCCCCTTGGAGATGGTCTGGGAGAACGACAACGCCACGCCCGAGGACGCCGCCGCTGCGGCTCGCAAGCTGATCGAGACCGACGGCGTCGTGGCTCTCGCCGGCGGCTTCTCGATCTTGGATTGCGCGGTGAATGCCGGTTACTACGAGGAGCAGGGCCTGAACGTGATCGTTGCGGGCGTTGCGGGTGAGTGCTTCAGCTCGCCCAGTATCTCGGCAACCAACATGGGTCCGGCCTACTCGTTGCTCGGTGCAGCCCAAGCCGTCGTCGCGAAGGGTGCCGCCAACAAGGTCGTGACGGTCACCGGCGTCTCGCCCGCCGCGGAATATGCGCAGTCGCTCGCCGGCGCGTTCGTCGAGCAGTCCGGGCTGGAGTGGGAGAACGTCCTGACAGACCTGCCGATCTCGGATCCGACCTCTGTCGCACTCGACCTCGTGAACCGGGCCGGCGATGGCGGAGGCGTGCTGCTCAACTACACGCCGCCCGAGGGCCTCAAGATTCTCAAGGCGGCCGAAGAGCAAGGCTTGATCGACCGGGTCCTCTGGGGCTCGTCGACGCCGTTGAATGACAGCTCGGTCGCCGTCGCTCTCGGCTCGGCTTGGGAAGGCAAGATCAACATCAACGCCGAGTTCAGCTTGCTGGACGATCCTCGATCAGATATCGAGCTGTACCGGCAGGTGACCGCCGACTTCCACGAAGACCCGACGCTGGGCAGCTTCCAGCAGATGGGCTTCGTGGCAGGTCGCATCCTGGTGCACGCCCTGTTGGGCATGGACCCGGCCGATCTCGATGACCGCGCAGCCGTGAACGCAGCAATCGGCGGCATCAAGAATTTCCAGACCGACCACCTGTGCAAGCCGTGGTACTTCGGCGGCCTGGAACTGGGCAACGTGTCGAACAACTGGGACTACAACGTGGTGCCTGACGGCGTGGGCGCCATGCGGGACGACAGCGGCTGCTTCGAGATTGCCGCGATCGACCCCATCCTGGTGGCCGTGCGCGAGGCCGAGGCCGGCGGCGGTCTGACCGCGGACGAGCCCAACAACTGGAAGGGCGGTCTGGGCTCGCAAGGCTGAGCCCGGTAACCATCAGACCTCGAGTCACCGCACACATCGCGTCGGATGCCCGATAGCTCGATACTGCTGCCCTTCTTCATCCAAGGGCTGGCATTCGGGGCGATGTATGCGGTGACGGGGACGAGCATCGTCGTCCTCTACCGCACCACAGGTGTGGTGAACCTGGCCTTCGGCGCTGTCGGAACCATGGGCGTCCACCTCGTGTGGTCGTTCATGGGCGGATCGCTCATCGTTCCCGAGCCGCACGTATCGGGATTCGGCATTCTGCTGTTCCCGGCGCTGGTGGTGCTGTGCGCGGTCATGTTCCTGATCTACGGGCGGGTCTTCGCGCCAATACTGGACAAGCGCGATTCCCTGGTGAAGACGCTGGGAACCGTGGCATTGGCGCTCTTTCTGATGGGCATCATGAAAGAGCGCTGGGACACCTCCAAGCCTCGCGGAATGCACTTCCCCACCGCGAGGTTCAGCATCGGCAACACCGTCGTTTCGACGACGCAAGTGCTGGCGCTGGGGTTCGCGTTCGCCGTGGTGATCGGAGTGGGGGTCTTCCTGCGGCGCACGAAGACCGGCACCGCCATGCGGGCGATCGCAAACAATCGTGAGACCGCGGCTTTGCTGGGCGTCCCGGTCCGGCGCGTCGAGGCGATGGCCTGGTTCGGTGCCGGTTTGCTGTGCGGCTGTGTTTTCCTGCTGCTGCCGGCGCTCTTCAAGAGCATGGATCAGGTCACCCTCACCTGGTTTGTCATTCCGGCGCTTGCGGGGGCCATCGTGGGCCAGTTCAGGTCGCTGTGGATCACGTTGGGGGCGAGCCTGCTGATCGGCGTCGTGGAATCGATGCTGACGCCGTTCAGCGGCAACTTGAGCTTCCTGTCCCAGATTCGCAAGGTGACCCCCATGGTGATCGCCGTCGTCGCGATCCTGTGGATCTCCCGGAAGCGCACGGTGGTGCTCGCAGGCAGGGAGATGTCGTGAGGGTCGCTCAGGCGCTCTCCCACCGAGCCTTTCAACCGACCCTCGTCGGCGCGCTGTTCCTGTTCGCGATGTTCGTCATGCCGTCGGTCCTCGATGCGACGTGGATCTTCAACTTCACCCAGATGGCGATCTACGCCATCGTGGCTGCCAGCGTCGGGATGCTGTACGGCCGGGTGGGCTTGGTGTCGCTGGGCCAGGTTGCCCCCTACGGCATCGGGGCCTGGGTGACGATCCGATTGGCCTACCTCACCGATGTCCCCTACCCCGGGGTGTTCCCCCTGCTCTTGATCGCCGGCGGACTGGTGGCTGCCATCTTCGGGTTGCTCATCGGCTTGCCCGCGCTTCGGGTCAGCGGGCTCTACCTGGCCCTGGTCACACTGCTGCTGGCAGTGGGCATCGAGATCGCGCTGAACCGCATCAAGCTCCCCACCGGCGGTCCGGGTTTTCGAGGAGTTGCGTTCGCGATCGGTGATCGTGAGCCGATGCCACGCCCATTCGTAGCTGACGGTGATGTCGCCTTCTTCCGGTACGCCGTGATCGTTGCGTTCGTCATGTTCATGATTGCTGTGGCGTTCCTGGCCTCCAAGCCGGGGCGGGCGTGGGCGTCGGTGAGCCAGAGCGAGCCTTCGGCGCTGGCCTCGGGCATCAACATCACGCGCTACAAGCTGCTGGCCTTCGGCCTGGCCGCCTTCATGGCAGGCGTCGCAGGCGGCTTGTACGGCGCCCATGTGCAGTCGAACTCCAGCATTGCGCAGTTCGACCGGCAAGCTGCGCTGTTCCTGATTGCGGTGGTGCTCATGGGCGGCATCAGCTCGCTGTGGGGTGCGGTGCTGGCGGCCTTCTTCGCCACGATCATGCTGCCCTTCTTGACCCAGAACGTCATCGGTCACAACTTCTGGAATGACTTCGCGCTGACCATCTTCGGGATCGGCCTCATGATCAACCTGATCCAGACGACGAAGGCCATGGAGAAGAAGGGTCTGCTCGAGTGATCGAGATCACCGACCTCAGCGTGCAGTTCGGCGGTGTCCGCTCGCTGGATCAGGTGACGCTCACGTTCCCGGGCGGCACCTGCGGGCTGATCGGCCCGAACGGCGCCGGCAAGACGACGATGTTCAACGTGCTGTCGGGATTCGTGACTCCGGTGTCGGGCCGCGTCGTCATCGACGACATCGACCTGTTGGACATGGCTGACTACGCGCGGGCTCGCTGGGGCGTGCGTCGCACCTTCCAGACGGTGCAGGCCATCGAGAGCCTGACCGTGTACGAAAACGTGCTCACCGTGCATGAGCACGCAGCCAAGGGCTCACGATCCGACGCACAGGATGCAGTCGACGACGTGCTGGCGTTCGTCGGGCTGAGCGACGTTCGCGACAAGGTGGTCCGCACGCTGTCTCAGCGCGACCGTCGCTTCATCGAAGTGGCTCGCGCCATCGTGGGCGCGCCGCGGTTAGTGCTCTTTGACGAGCCGGCTGCCGGGCTGCCCGAGGAGGAAACCGAGCACCTGGCGCAGATCATTCGCTCGGTGCCTGAGCGCACGGGAGCCACGGCGATCCTGGTGGATCACGACATGTCGCTGGTGCAGGCGTGCTGCGACTGGACAGCGGTGCTCGACTTCGGGCGTCTCGTGGCTGCGGGCCCGACTGCCGATGTGCTGCACGACGAGCGTGTGCTCGCCGCCTACGTCGGCGACGAGGAGGCGTGACCGTGGCCGACGAGACCCCCACCGACGGCAAGTCCAGCGACGGCAACGTGACCGCAGTTGCGGCTGACGGCGCCGCCATGTCGAACCTGGAGCTGAGCGACCTGACAGTGGATCGAGGCGGGCGACCCGTGGTTCACGATGTCTCCCTCGAGGTGCCCCCAGGTGAGATCACCACACTGCTGGGGCCGAACGGGGCCGGCAAGTCCAGCCTCGCTGCCGCCATTGCCGGCCTGGCCCGCACACGCTCAGGACAGGTCACCGTCGGCGGCACCGACATCACCGGCTGGCGACCGGAGCGTGTCCGCCACGCCGGCGTGTCGGTGGTGCCTGAGGGCCGTCGGCTGCTGAGCGACCTGACCGTGGCCGACAACATGCGCGTGGCCACCTACTCGCTCGACGCCAAGAGCGCAGCCGATGGCGTGGAATACGCGCAGTCGCTCTTTCCCGAGTTGGAACGCCGCTGGGACTCCGCCGGTCGGCTCCTGTCGGGCGGCGAACAGCAGATGGTGGTGCTGGCCCAAGCGCTGGTGTCGCGGCCCAGGGTGCTCGTTGTCGACGAGCTCTCGCTGGGCTTGGCACCCATCGTCGTGAAGCGGCTCACGCCGGTGCTGGCAGAGGTGGCCGACAGCGGTGTGGCTGTGCTGCTGATCGAGCAGTTCGCCCAGGTCGCCCTGGCGATGGCCACCAAGGCGTATGTGCTCGAAGGCGGTCGCATCCGCTACGACGGCAGCGCGGAGGAACTGATTCGCCAGCCTGAGGTGCTGCACTCGGCATACCTGCTGCAGGACTGACCTATCGACGGCCACATCCAGACGGCCAATGAACACGAAGCACAGACCGCCACCTGAACCGGAAGCCGTCGAACCACAAGGGAGTGTCGTGGCACCGCCAAAGACCGTGGATCCCATCGAGCTGTCGAGCCGACTCATCGACACCGGAGTAGCCGACGAGCAGATCGTCCGCGTCAATAACGCGCTGAGCGAGATCGACGACAACGTCGCAGTGATCGAGGCGTTCAGCAACATGGTCACCTTCGGCACCGACGACGGCTTGGTGTGCTTCGACGCCAGCGGGCCGTTCAGCGGCACGGCGGTGGTTGATTCGCTGCGGGGCTGGTCCACCGATCGAATCAACACGCTGCTGTACACCCATGGACACGTCGACCATGTGGGCGGCAGCGGCGCGCTGGCGGCTGATGCAGCCGAGCGCCGTCAGCCGCTGCCCGAGGTTGTCGGGCACGACAACGTGGTCCCGCGCTTTGAGCGCTACAACGCCACGAATGGCTACAACCTCATCATCAACCGGCGCCAGTTCGGCCTGGGGCTGCGGCGGCGGGGGGTGGGCATCGCCTTCGACGACGACAACTTCCTGCCGTCCGATGCGTTGTGGCCGACCCGCACCTACGCAACCGCAGACTCGTTGTCGGTCGGCGGGCTCGACTTCGAACTGCATCACGACAAGGGCGAGACCGACGATCACACATGGGCGTGGATGCCCTCGCACCGGGCGATCTGTCCCGGTGATTTGGTGGTGTGGGTGTTCCCGAATGCCGGCAACCCCCAGAAGGTGCAGCGCTACCCGCTGGAGTGGGCAAAGGCGCTGCGCCGCATGGACGCCCTCGAACCCGAGCTGCTGATACCAGCGCACGGCCCGCCGGTGAGGGGTCGTGAGCGCATCGCCACGGTGCTGCTGACGCTGGCCGAGTCGCTGGAGGTGCTGGTAAGCCAAACGCTCGACCTCATGAACGAGGGAGCTTCGCTGGACGAGATTCTCCAGAGTGTCTCGCTGCCGCCGGAATGGCTGGAACGACCGTGGATGCGGCCGGTCTATGACGAGCCGGAATTCGTGATCCGCAACATCTGGCGCCTGTACGGGGGATGGTGGGATCTCGACCCCGCCAACCTCAAGCCCTCCCCCAAAGGCGAGCTCGCGGGCGAGTTGGTGCGCCTCGGCGGTGGTGCTGAGGCATTCGCCCAGCGCGCGCAAGAACTCGTCGACGAGGGCGATCTCAAGCTGGCATGCCATCTGATCGAGCTGGCGGTGGTATCCGACCCCGAGTCGGTGACCCTGCACGGCATCCGAGCTGAGATCTACGAGGCCCGAAGGGCCGCCGAGCAGTCGCTGATGTCGATCGGCATCTTCAGCGCCGCCGCGGCCGAATCACGCGAGGTCGCCGAGCGTCCGACGTAGCAAGTGCCAGACACCGGCGGATGAGTTGCTGTCACACAATACTGGGTTTTAGATCCTTTAAACAGTAATATGCTGATGCCATGAGAACGGGTCAGCCACTGAGCCGGGCTGCCTCCGAAGCAGTTCGACTGCTCGGTCGGCGTATCTCGCTCGCCCGACGAGAGCGCAGATGGACCGTTGCAGAACTCGCGGAGCGGGTCGGATCGAGCGAGACCACGGTGCGCAAGGTCGAGCGAGGCGATCCGTCAGTGGCTTTGGGCACCGTGTTCGAGGCAGCCGCGCTGGTCGGTGTCCCGCTGTTCAGCGACGACGCGACGACGGTGGCCCGCGAAGCCGAACTCGTCGAAGCTCGACTTGCGGTCCTGCCCCAACGAGTTCGCAGGCGTCAGGTTGATGACCAATTCTGAGCCGTCGTCGAATCCCCCAACGGTGTACGTGTGGGTCTGGCTCCCCGGTGCCAGCGAACCCGTAGTGGCGGGACGCCTGGACGACCGGCGGCCGGTGGCGACGTTCACCTACGGCCGCAGCTACCTCGACAACCCCGACGCCGTCGCGCTGTCCCTGCCCGAGCTGCCGCTGGAGCCCGGAGAAACGCCGCCGGCATCAGGCACGTTGCCGGGCTGCATTGCTGACAGTGCACCGGACGCCTGGGGGCGCAGGGTGATCGAACACCGACACCGACTCGCAGACCGGGACATCTCCGAACTCGGCTACCTACTCAACTCCGGTTCTGATCGCGCCGGGGCACTCGACTTCCAGCGGTCGCCCACCGAGTACGTGCCACGAGTCGCTGAGCAGTCGTCGGTGGCCGAACTGGCCGAGGCCGCAGCCGCCATCGAGGAAGGCCGTCCTCTGTCGCCGGCATTAGAGCGGGCGCTGCTGGGAGGCACCTCGATGGGTGGCGCACGCCCCAAAGCATCGCTTGCCGACCGGTCGCGCCGCGTCATTGCGAAGTTCAGTTCCGCATCCGACAGCTACCCGGTCGTCAAGGCCGAATTCATCGCGATGGAACTGGCGCGCCGAGCAGGCATCGACGCCGCCTCGGTCACGCTGATCTCTGCGGTCGGCCGTGACGTGCTGCTCGTCGATCGATTCGACCGCACTCCCCGAGGCGGGCGCCGCCTGATGGTGTCCGCGCAGACTGTGTTGAAGTTGCACGATGCCTATGGCATCGCGGGCCGATACGGGACCTATGTCGACTTCGCAGATCAGATCCGAGCTCGATTCGTCTCGGCTGATGCGACGCTTCGCGAGCTCTTCTCGCGCATCGTGTTCAACATGCTGGTCAGCAACACCGACGACCATCCGAAGAACCACGCGGCCTTCTGGGACGGCGAAATGCTGTCGCTCACGCCGGCGTACGACATCTGCCCACAGCTGCGAGCCGGCGGCGAAGCCTTCCAGGCAATGGCATACGGTCCGAACGGCGAACGCATCAGCCAGGTCAGCGGCTGCGTCGAGCACGCAGGCCGCTATCACCTCAGTCGGAGCGAGGCTGCCGACATCGTCCAGCATCACATAGAAGTGATCCGCAGCGAGTGGAGCGAAGTATGCGATCTGGCGCAGCTGTCCACCCCAGAACGAGAGCAACTGTGGGAGCGCCAGTTCCTCAACCCGTTCACCATCAATCTCGGGGCGATTCACGCGTAACTCAGGGACCCCCAGAGCCTCCATCAAACTCGGGGAGATTCAGTCCTGCAGGTGCTGTCATATGGCGACTGTCAGCCCGACGAGAGTGGCTGTCTGTCGCACGAATTCGAAGCCGTCGCCACGGCTCAGGTCCTCATAGATGGTCTGTGTCTCGAAGAGGGCGTCTCCTGCGTTGTCATGGTCGTACAGGACCGCGATATGCCCGGCTTGCTCAACGACGGTGAGCAGCACACGCATCGGCGCGTCGGCGTGGGCTGCCGCGATTTCCGCTTGCCTCGAATTCCAGACGAACCCGGACGTCGCCTGTCCGTCGATCTGCATCCGGGTTCTTGTGCTCGCCCATTCGCGTGTGCATGGATAGTGAGCTGACGGGCAGGAGACCAGGTTCTCTCGAACCAGCCCATATCGGGCAAGCTGTGCGTCTCTGATATCGGCCATCAGATGTTCGGCTCGCGGTGTAACGGCTCGCAATCTCAACCCCTCGAGGTCGGAGCGCTCCACTACGTTCTCAGAGCCCCATGTGTCGTGCAGTGCGGTCTCGAGGAGCGCTGCCACATGGTTCTGTGCGAGGTATGCGTGTGGGAGGACATTGCCGTCGTCACCAAAGAGCGGGTTGAATCGGCTGTCGCCGCGCCCTGACTTGTTGAACACCTCGGGGTGCCGGGAGACGTTGTACCACGGAGACCGTGCGAGCTTCGCCGCGGACGTGATGCTTTGTGGCAGATTCGGATCGACGGGGCACGTGTCCGGATCCGGACAAGTCATGAAGTGGCTTGAATCATCCGCCGGCGTGCAGCCCCATAGACGTGTTCGGCATCCGTTTCGATCAGGTCTGCTGCGATTCTTCCCGACAAACCGGCGTTGGGGCGCGCGATCCATCGCCAGACAGCCCAGTCGTTCAGTCTCGCCTCGCGCAGCACGGCGATGACCGGCCGCCAGACGGTCCGAACATCGAAGGCGTCGTCGAGCAGGACAGCCGGGACTCGAAGCGCCCCTGAGACGGCGACAGCGACGAGTTCGTTTCGCCGGCGCGATCTCTGGATCTGTCGTTGAACGGTGTTCAGGGAGCACCCGCGGCCCCTTGCGATGTCTCGGGTGCTCAGCGAGCCTGTGTCAAGGAGCGCTTGTCTTGATTCGCGGACTCGGTGGGCGTTCAGAATGTGCGACTCCATGTCCGGGCAGCGATAGATGCCTTCGTCGGCTGTCAACGTCTCCCGCTCGGCATCGTCGAAGCCATCGGCGGGCAGTTGCAACGGCACGAATCCCCAGCCGCGAAGCCATGGCGCAAGGTCCGCGAGGCTTTGCGCTATGTGCCGGCCGGCCGTCTCGACATCTTCACGATCCGATGCTGTCGCCATGCGAACCTCTGCTGTCCGTTCTGTGCATAATAACGCACCAGCGGACGAAGGCGACAGGCAGCATATGGGCATCGTCGCTGCCGCCGTTCAGTCCCCGCGGCACGACACCCCAGATGCGCTGCCGCGAACCGCTATTGGCGAGGCTCTACGCCGTGCGCTGAGACTCGCCGGTTGTTACGTCGCTGCGGAAGCTGCAGCAGACTCCGGCCGCTCAGGCTGCGACGTGTCGCCGGTCCCGAAGGCATCCCGGCATCGCCGCAGGCTCGTCGAGCCGTCACCGAGCAACGGCTACGCCTGCCGCAGCCTGACCACCGCTCGCCGCATGTCACACCGTTTCGATGCTCCCGTCCAGGTCGGCAATCTCGCCGGCGTGAGAAAACGGTCAGGCATCTGCGAGAAACGGCAAGCTGACGGCACTCGATGCACAAACAGCGCCGGCTGTCGGGTGCCGCATCCGACCACGAAACCGCCCGCTACAGTCAAACCGTCACAGCCACCCTGGCCGTGACTCAACAACCCGAGTCTCTACACAACCCGGGGTGATTCAAAGCTCGTCGCTACGGCGGCTTGCAGAAGGAATGCGACGACGACTTCGCACACTGGCGCGAGCGCCGTCAGTCATGGAAGCGCTCTCGAGTAAGGTGACCCAATGCCTGCCTGGGGCCTCATTGAGCAGCTTCAGCACATAGCGCGAGGAATGTCCAGGCCCGCATTCAGGGGCCAAGCCGACTCGGACTGGCAACTGCGGTCTGGAGCGGTCGACCGCATTGTTACGGCTCATGGTGAGACTGTCCTTGACGACGACGGCAGCCTCAGAAGGCTCGTGAACGCATCCCACAAAGATCTCATCAGAAGGGCAGAGACAATCGACGGAGATCACAACATGCCGTTCTGGCAGCGGCTGGCCGTGCTTCAGCATCTCGGAGCAGCGACGGGCCTCTTGGACTTCACGCTCAGTCCCTTGGTCGCCCTCTGGTTTGCGGTGGACGATAAACCAGAGAAGGACGGCAAGGTCTTTGCCGTGGACGTAGACGATCACCAGCTGTTTGTCAATAGCCGTGAGATTGGAGAGGAGGAATTGCTCAACGCGGAAGGGCCCGTATTTCACGAACCCGAGCACACTCTCGGGCCTCGCGTCAGAGATCAGCACAGCGTTTTCATCGTGTGCAATCCACCCTTGATCCCTGAATCGGCTATCCGCCATGTTGATGTACCTAAAGCGTCCAAGGACAGTCTTCGCGAGTTTCTGGAAGGCCTGAGAGTGTCCTACGAGACCCTCTTCAGGGACATGGAAGGATTGGCGCGCTCGAACAGCAGAGGCAGCCCGTTACGGGCGCTGAACGTTGTGTCACCCGAACAGCGAAGAGATCGAGGTGCCCGCGCCTTCCAGGAGCAACGCTACGAGGATGCCCTAGTCCACTACAAATCGTACGCCTCAATGCGCCCAGAAGTGCCAGAGTCGCATGCCGCTGTCGGTGACACGCTCTCCGCACTGCGCCGTTTCGACGAGGCGGTAGAAGCATACACGCGCGCCATCCAGCACAGTGGCGGGCCGGTTTACTTGAATCCTGTTGGACTGCGGGCGAGGCCGCCGCAACTTGAGGACAATTTACTTCATGCGACCTACTACAACCGCGGCAACGTGCACGCCGCGAGTGGGCGCCATGACGAGGCAATCGCAGACTTCGATCAATCCTTGCGATACGACGGATTCGGAACTCCGCGAAACGTGCTCGTCAACCGCGGTAACTCGAAGTACGCGCTGAAGCGATTTGATGAGGCTGCACATGATTTCGAGGAAGCGTGGTCCGAACGCGAGGAAAGTGACGCTGCTCTCGCTCTCGGCAACTGCGAGATGATGAATGGACGTTTCCGTGAGGCGCTGAACCGGTATAACGACGGCGCAAGGCTCGACGCTCCCGGGAGCACCGCCATGTCGTGTCGCCGCAACGCCGCAACCTGCAAGCGTCTGATAGAGGCCACGGAGGGACACGAAGACTTCGAAGTTCACGTGCGAGAGCGAACGGTGATCGTTACGGGGTTATTCGGTGCACCGGACCGCTTCCCATTCAACGGCAGCCGCGGCAATGCAGGCAACACAGGTGTGACGAATGCCCACAGCGGTGCAGGGTACGACGGCTTGCCCAGCTTCAACGTCGAACTGCGGCCGATAGAAAGGGCCTGAGCAGGCGCCTCGCAAGCTGCGGGACACCTCCCATTGTTCGACGTAGCCCCATCCTTCCCAAAAGACACCTGAGCCTCCACCAAAACCGAAGTGGTTGAATGCTCATCCTGCGTCCGATACAGCGTTGTTGTCTGTCACAGTATTGGCGCTGCCGAAGATGGCTTGCATCATGCCGTAGTCCACGACGTCGCCGAGGTCGACTTCGTTGTGGCAGCGGTTCACGAATGCTTCGTTCTCTGCGAGGCGTTCAAGCATGAGTTCTTGCAGACGCGTGCGCTGTGCGAGGTAGAACTTGTCGAAGTCGTTGGCTCGTGCGGTGACGAGCATGTCGTCTTCTTGCATGGCGTCGTTGTGGACCGCTTCGAGGAACAAGCGGTCGCTGTCGTCGAAGTCGGTTCCGAAGAGGTGGTTGAGGCGCTCGATGATCTGTGACAGCGGCTCGGTTTCCTCTTCGGCGGTGCCGGTGCCGACGGCGGTGGGGCTGGTGACGGTGGCGTCGTCGCCGTCGAGACTGATGGCTCCGCTGGAGATTTTCTGGATGCGGTAGTACTCCAGTTCGACGTCGCCACCGAGATCGACGGGGTCGCCGCTGTCGGGGGCGGCCAGCCGGGGCAGCAGCATGCGGCCGTAGGAGTAGAGCCGTTCGAGTTCGCAGTCGGCATAGGGGATGATCTGGCTCAGGAACGTGTAGAGGCGCACGTAGGCGGCGAGCCGGTCCCGGAGTTGTTCTTGGGCATCCTCGTCGAGGGCGGCGAAGCGGTCCCGTGCGGGCTGCAGGGCCGCTTCGAGGCGGGCGTGGTCGGTCGGCTGCTGGCGGTGCGCGGGCAGGTAGAACACCGATGCGAAGTCGTCCACCTCGGACTGCTGGTACACGCCTGCCTGGCTGAGTTCGTGGGCAAGGGTGTCCAATTGGTACGGGTCGGACCGCTCACGCAACTCGGCCACGTCGAAATAGGGGGCGAATGCCGCAGCGATGTCGGCAGGCGAGTTCACGAAGTCCAAGACGAACGGCGGCTGCTTGCCTGCGGCGATGCGGTTGAGCCGCGAGAGGGTCTGCACCGCATGCACGCCCGACAGGGGCTTGTCCACGTACATGGCCGCGAGCAACGGCTGGTCGAACCCGGTCTGGTACTTCTCGGCCACGAGCAGTATCTGGTAGTCCGGCGAAGCGAACCGGCCCGGTAGCGCCGCCTCGCTGATCGGTTTGCCTGACACGATGTCGGTGTTCATCTTCGGCTCGGTGTACTCAGCGCCCGTGTCGGGGTCGGTGACGGTGCCGCTGAACGCCACCAGCGGGCGCACGTCGTCATAGCCGTGCTCGTCGATGTAGCGGGTGAAGTGGTTCATGTACCGCACGGCGTGCAGCCGCGAACCCGCCACCACCATCGCTTTGGCCTTGCCGCCAATGGCGTGCATCACCTGATTACGGAAATGCTCGACGATGACCTCAGTCTTCTGGGACAGGTTGTGCTCGTGCAGGGCGACAAACTTGTTGAGCTTGGTCGCGGTGCGCCGCTTGGGGAAGTCGTCGTCGTTCTCGGCGGTGCTGACCAGGCTGAAGTATGTGTCGTAGTCGGTGTAGTTGCCCAGCACGTCGAGAATGAAGCCCTCCTCGATGGCTTGGCGCATGCTGTAGGTGTGGAACGGCACCGGCTGGCCGTCCGGGCCGGGGCGGCCGAAAAGCTCGATCGTCTTGCCCTTCGGCGTCGCGGTGAACGCGAAGAAGCTCAGGTTCTCCTGCGGGCCGCGTGACTCCACCACCGCGTTCAGCCCGTCCTGCCAGTCCTGCGGATCGTCGCCGCCGGCCAGCGCGCCGGCTCCGAGAAGCTGCTTCATCTGGTGGGCGGTGTCGCCGGTCTGGCTCGAATGCGCCTCGTCCACAATGATCGCGTAGCGCCGAGACGCAAGGCTCTGCGCCCACTCCGCGGCCTGAGCGCCCTCAGCTTCGCTGGCTGTGTCCGGGGAGTCCGCGCCGGCGATGCGCATCAGGCCGCCCATCACGAACGGGAACTTCTGCAACGTCGTGATGACGATCTTGGTGTCGTCCACCAGCGCTCGGGCAAGCTGAGCGGAGTCCTCGTCGATGGCCTGCACCACCCCTTGGGTGTGCTCGATCTGGGTGATTGCGTCCTGCAGCTGCGCATCGAGCACGCGCCGGTCGGTGATCACCACCACGCAGTCGAACACCTTGTCGTCACCGGCGGTGTGCAGGCTGGAAAGGCGATGAGCCAGCCACGAGATCGAGTTGGTCTTGCCGCTGCCCGCCGAGTGCTGCACCAGATAGTTGTTGCCCGCTCCCTCGGTGCGGGCGGCGTCCACCATCAGGCTCACCGAGTCCAGTTGGTGATATCGGGGAAAGACCAGCGTCTCGCGCTTGACCGTGCGAGTGCCCGTCGCGTCGACGACCTTCTCCTCGCGGCGCTCGGTGAACATGAACGAACCGATGATCTCCAAGAACCGGTCCCGCTCCAGCACCTCACCCCAGAAATATCCCGTCCTGTGACCCGACGGATGAGCAGGGTTGCCCGCACCGCAGCGCACCTCGCCCGGGTGGCTGCCCCGGTTGAACGGCAAGAACCGCGTCTCGCCCTTCGCGAGCCGCGTCGTCATGTGCACCTCGTCAGGGTCCGCTGCGAAATGCACCAGCGCCCGCTTGCCGAAGCGGAACAACGGCGCCGCCGGCTCACGATCGGAGCGGTACTGAGCGGTCGCGTCCTTCCACGTCTGGCCCGTCGTCGGGTTCTTCAGCTCGCATGTCGCCACCGGCACGCCGTTGAGCGCAAGCAGCAGGTCAACCGTGTCGTTCTTGCCCGGATGACAGCGAGCCTGCCGGGTCGCCGTCAACTCGTTCGCCCCGAACAGTGCCAGCGCGTCGGGGTTCAGCCCGTGGGCAGGCTTGAAGTACGCGAGCCGGAATGTCTTGCCCACGAACTTGAAGCCATGACGCAGCACCTCCAATGTGCCCTTCAGATCAAGCTCCTTGCAGAGCCGTTCCAGCAGCCGCGGCACAACCTCCGCGCCCTGAGACTTCTCGGCCTGCTCCCACAACTCCGGCTGCGTCGCCCGCACGAACGAGACCACACGCTCGGAGAACAGCGCCCGATCCACATCCCACTCCGAGGCATCAACCGAGATCCAGCCGACCCGGCCCAGCATCGACTCCACCGTCGACTCGAACGCTCGTTCCGACGTCTGCTCAGGAGGCACTTACCCCCCCCCCCCCCGCATCTGACGCCGCGACATCCCGGACATCGACCTTGCCCGTCACCGCCGCCGAGAGCAGCGCCGAGCGGTACTCCCGGAGGCGTTCGATTGACAACTCGGCCTTCTCGCGCAGGACGTCGATGCGGTGGGACTGCGAATCGAGATAGGCCGCGATGACTTCTTGCTCGTCGTGCGGTGGCACGGCCAGCACCACGTCTTCAACTGAGGCGTTGAGCAGTCCGTATCTCGTGACTCCTGATGCAGATACCTGGAGTTGGCGATTCACCGCCTCGGACTGCACCGCGCGATACACGAAGCGTGAGTCCAAGTGCCGAGTCGATTTGATGATCCCAAGGTGATAGCCGCACACGAAGTCGTCTGCACTCTCGACGACGAGCGCTGGCACGCCGATATCACGCCAGTCCTCGGAGTCTTTGGTGATGAGCACGTCACCAGGTTGGAGCCTGAACCGAGCAATCTCCCTCGGCGTTGCAGTGGCACGCATGAAGTCGCCGTCGCTGGAGCGGATCACTCCCCTGTAGTAGACGTCCGTGTAGTTGCAGAGCCTGACGGGCAACTCACCGTCGATGGATGTCTTGTCAACATTGCTTGTGCGATAGCTGGCAACGTGCTTGAGGCGATGAACTTCCCAATGCTCCGGCACCTCCCCGAGCCACTCCACCCTCGAGTCTTTCAGCGCTGGCTCCGGGTCCAACCCGGCCGCCTCCGCAGCCTCGGGCGGCAGCCCCTTCGTCACCACCCGCGTGACCAACGCCGTCCGGTACTCGTCGAGCCGCTCGATGAGCGACTCCTGCAACGTGATCAGCCTGTCGATGCGGGCGGTATCGCGGTCAAGGTGCGCTGCGATGGCGCGCTGTTCGTCAAGGGGCGGCAGCGGAAGCACGGCACTCTCGACAGACGCGTTGGGTATCCCGTATCGAGTAACGCCAGTCGCCGCGACTTGCAGCTGCTTGTTCACACCGTCGGACAGCAGCGCGCGGAACAGGTAACCAGAGTCGATCTCCGCACCGGCGCGAACGATGCCGAGGTGGTAACCACACACGAAGTCGTCGGAGGAGTCCTCGACCAGCGCTGGTACTCCGATGTCGCGCCAGTCCTCTGAGTCCTTCGTGATGATCACATCGCCGGGCCGAAGCCCGAATCGCTCCACCTCGTGACCAGTCGCCGTCGCAGCCATGTACTCGCCATCAGCAGCGCGAATTCGTTCGCTGTAGTAGACGTCGGTGTAGTTGCAGAGCCGGACAGGGATCTCGTCGGCTTTGGACTTCTTGTCAACGCTGCTGGTCCGGTAGGAAACCAGCCGATGCAACGGCGTGGTGCGCCAATGCGATGGCAGGTCTCCCAACCACTCGCATCCAGAGTCGCAGTAGGTCTGATAGCGCCGCGTCATACCACCGCCATCTCGAATGGATGCCGTACCGTCAACGCGGCAGCCGGGCTCCTAGATCGGATGGCAGGAGCGTGATGCTCTTCACCAGCACTTCGCGGATGCCTACAGGCACCCATCAGGGCTCGCAAGCGGCTGGGCACCATCAAGCCACCGGTCATCCGGGCCCCAAATCTGCTGGCGGAATTACGCTCACGACGATCGCGAAATGAGCTTCGGGCGGCCCCACGGGAACAGCATCTCTTCGGCGCACTGCTCGAACCCCGAGCGAACTTTGGGGTCAAGCTGCGTGAACGTGCGTGCTGCTTCCGCAAGCTCGTCCTCCGGGATGTCCCAAACCTCAAAGCAAGCCCGGCTGAGTTGATCTGCACTGGCAGCAAGAGCGAGGTCGTAGACCATGCGCAGCGTGACCCACGCGGTGGCATATGCATTCTCGAGCCAGTGCTGGGTGATCTCGATGGCCTTCAATTCCCCGTGCTCGCCGCCCCACAGACGACCATCGTCGTCGAGGTCGGCATGGGCAAGGCAGTTTCGATTGTCCACGCACCTCTTGATCCATTCGAGAGCCTTGTCGGTGTGGACGAACTCGTTCACACCCGGATCGCGGCACCACTCTTGGCACCGGTGCCTCAGTTGACCGGCGGTGAGCTGCGTCCAGTCCCCGTCTGCGAATATCGGCAAGGTGTTCCTCAGCAGGCTCTCCACGCCGTACTGGATCTTCCAGAATCGGCCGACCATCTGCCAGATCGGCTCAAGCGGAGGCCATTCCGCCGCCGATTCCGCTTGATCCACGACGGCCATCCTATTTCGTCCGCTTGGGGAATTGAGCGCCTGAATCAGCGCAGCGACAGCATCAGCGCGGCCACACGAGACCGGCGCTGCGGCGGGCCCGCTGCTACGCGGTTTCGGACTGAGACGCGTCGAGGTTGAGGTCGGCTGATCTCGACGACACGTTCAGCATCTCGATGCCGACTACCTGCTCGGCACAGTTGAAATCCAGGATGACGCCGGGCGCTACCTCCAATGTGTCCACGACCGCTGACTCGTCGAGCCGGAAGTACAGGGCGTCGTCTTCCTTGTTGAATCGCAGCCTCATCGTTCACGTTGCGCTCTTCCGATGAATCATGGCGAAGAGGTGTCCCGGCGGCCGATGACGAACAGGGCTACGAGCGCAACCATGTCAATCGACCCAAGCACCGCACCCTCGACAGCGTGGCCGTCACGGATGAGCCACACCGAGGCCGCCAAGAACAGGACGGCAATAGCAAAACCGGCAACCAGCCCCATGGCAGAACGGCGAGCCCGCTCCGCATCCATTCGGTGCCGGTGGGCCCGCTCAGCATCGGCTGCGTCGACAATCCGAAGTACCAGTTCCGGACTGATGTCACCGTATGCCGCGAGGTCTTCGGGCGTAGGCAAGGGGCCGATGCGATAAGCGGCCGCATAGCGCTCCACCGAGACCTGGCCTGCTCGCATGGGCTCCCGCCCGTCGCTGTCGGCCGCGGCAGGCAGGTCGTCGGACATCACGACGTCGGGTGCTTGACCGGAGGCTGGCCCATGGCCCGCCGCATGTCGTTGCCTACAGCCCACCAGTCCGCCTCGAGCCGGCTGGCATCGGACGGGTGGCGCGTCGTCGTGATGCCTCGTCGGCCGAGCCTGCCCCCGAAGTCAAAGATGAGGGCTGCGCCGTGCAAGAAATCCCTGAGTGGCGAGCGGCGGGTGCCGCCCTCCTGCTCGGTCAGCGATGCCCGGCGATCGGAGAACGTCTCGCTCACGGTCGTTCCTCCCGGCAGTCGTGGCAATCAAGTCTGACGGTATCGCGTAGCCCAGCCGCTTCACGAAGTGACCTCGGCGAGCAGTTGTGCGATTTCGGTTTCGAGGGTCCGCAGGTCGGCTTCGATGACTTCGAGCGGGCGAGGCGGTTCGTAGACGTAGAAGTGGCGATTGAGAGGGATCTCGTAGCCGATCTTCGTCCTGTCATGGTCGACCCAGGCGTCGGGGACGTGCGGGAAGACCTCGCGCTCCATGTAGTCGTCGATGTCCTCGCCGAGCGGGACGATCTCGGTGTCTCGCAGACCGGTGTCGGGCTCGGGGTTGCCATGGCGGTCTTCACAGACGGCGGCCCCGGGGTCGCGTTCGCTGAGCGCGGCGAGGACGGCGTTGCGCTCGGGTGCGGACAGCTTGACGCTGTGCGCCTCGGCGGCGGCTCGCAGCCGTGCGGTGAATTCGTCGCGGTTCGTGATGGTCACGCCGTCGGTGGTCTCGGCGAGGGTTGCGAGCGTGTCGCGGATGGCTTGCTGGCGCTTCAGCCCGTCGGCGACTTCGGCGTCGTGAGCCTTCCCTTCACGCTTCTTGCTCTTGGCGAGGTTGACGAACGCACGCTCACCTTCGATGCGAGCGATGCGCTCGGAGGTGGCGGCGAAGTTCAGCCGCAGCGGCCGCTCGACGGTGATCTTGCGGTACCCGAAATCGGAGTCGTCGAAGACCTTGCTCACGACTCTCGGCCGAGTGCGCGGCTCATGGGTGACGGGGTCTTCGTCGGTGACGTCGCGTGTCTCGCCGTCGGTGAAGCTGCCGTGGATGCGGGTCAGGTCGTCGATCTGGTCGGGCGAGAGTTCTTTTCGCTTGTTGCCGAGGCTGCGGCGCATCTTGACGTAGAACTCGCGGCCGTCGATCAACTGCACTTTGCCTCGGCGGTGATCTTCCTTGCGGTTCGTCAGCACCCAGATGTAGGTGGAGATGCCGGTGTTGTAGAAGAGCTGGTCGGGCAGGGCGACGATGGCTTCGAGCCAGTCGTTTTCGATGATCCACTGGCGGATGCTGCTCTCGCCGCTGCCCGCGTCGCCGGTGAACAGCGGCGACCCGTTGAACACGATCGCTATGCGGCTGCCCCCGGTGCCGTCGGATGCGACGGGTGCCATCTTCGACAGCATGTGCTGGAGGAACAACAGCGAACCGTCGTTGATGCGCGGCAGGCCCGCCCCGAAGCGGCCCTGGAAACCGAGCGTGTCGCGTTCTTGCTTGATGGCCTGCTGCTGCTGTTTCCACTCGACCCCGAATGGCGGGTTGGCCAACATGTAATCGAACGTCCAGCGCGAGTCGTCCGAGCGCCGCTTGAAGCCGTCATCGGTGAACGAGTCGCCCAGCCTGATGTTGTCGGCGTCGGCGCCCTTGATGAGCATGTCCGAGCGGCACACCGCCCATGACTCGTTGTTGATGTCCTGGCCAAACAGGAACGGCCGCGCCTCGGCGTTGTGGCTGCGCAGGAAGTCCTCCGCGACGCTGAGCATTCCGCCGGTGCCACAGGCAGGGTCATAGATGGTCTTGACGACATTGGCCTTGCCCAGGTCAGGCTCGGGCGACAGCAACAGGCTGACCATCAGCCGGATCACCTCGCGGGGCGTGAAATGCTCCCCGGCCTCCTCGTTGGACTGCTCCGCGCCGATGCGGATCAACTCCTCGAACACGTAGCCCATCTGCATGTTGTCCACACGCTCAGGCGACAGGTCGAGGTTCGCGAACCGCTGGATCACCTGGAACAGCCGCTGGCGCTCGGTGAGGCGGTCGACCTGGGTGCCGAAGTCGAAGCTGGCCATGATGTCTCGCACGTTCGGCGAGTACGCCGCGATGTAGGCGTTGAGGTTCGCTGCGATCTGGTCGGGGTCGTCGAGCAGCCGGGCGAAGTCGAACGGCGAGGTGTTGTAGAACGGCCGCTGCGCCGCAGCCGAAACAAGCTGGTGACGCACGTTCTCGGACTGGCGGGCATGCACCCTTGCCGCAGCGAGCACGTCGTCCTTGGTGTCAGCAAGCACGCAGTCGAAACGGCGCAGCACCGTCAGCGGCAGGATCACCTTGCGGTACTCGTTGCGCTTGTAGGGGCCGCGCAGCAGATTGCAGATGTCCCAGATGAAATTCGCCAACTCGCCGTGAGTCTGTGCGTTCACTCGATCCTCCGGCCGCGCCGCTGGGGCATGGGCTGGCCTAGCCCGTCGGCGACTGTAGTGAGGGGAACTTCAATCGGACAGGGTGTCACCGCATTCAGGAACTGATCCCCGTCAGCTTCAGTCCGCCGGTTCGGCACATCAGTACGCTTGTGGCTATGGCTGCCACGCTGGTGCAACTGAGGCTGCCAGCGTTCAAGAGCCTGCGGAAGGCCCATGTCCGTCTCGGGCCACTGACACTGCTTGTCGGTCGCAATGGCAGCGGCAAGTCGAACGTCATCGACGCTGCTGCGGTGCTGTCTGCCCTTGCGAGCGGCATGACCGTCCGAGATGCGCTCGATGGCGGTCGTGACGGGCCACTGGTGCGAGGCGGATCCGAAGGGTGCGCGCCAGTCGGCGAAGACGTCTTCAATATCGGCTGTGCTGCCAAAATCGACGACAAGATCTACTACTTGGCCGTCGCCATCTCCGTTCGGCCAAGCGTGCAGATCGTGCGAGAGCGGCTCTGGACGCAGCGCCGCGGCGGCCCGCGCCACGGTGAAGTGCAAGACCTGCTCAAGACTGATGCGCCCCGGAAGGATTCGGGTGACATCGATGCCCGCTGGGACAACCGTAAGCAGGGTCCAAACCCATTAGTGACATTTCGGGCGACGCAACTACTGACGACACAGGTGGCCACTCGAGTGCCCGCGACATCGCAGGCGGGTCGGCACATTCACAGTGTCGCCGAACACATGCTCGCAGCCCTTCGCGGGATCTTCATTCTCGACCCCATTCCGCAGCAGATGCGCGAGTACGTTCCCGAGAAGGACACTCGCCTTCGCAGGAACGCCGAGAACCTCTCCGCAGTACTCGCGAGCCTGATGCGCGATGACGGAGCACGTCGGGCCTTGTTCGAGATGACGCGGTCCCTCTCCGAGGCTCAAGTTGCTGATCTGGGCGTCGTCAGCAGCGATCTCGGGGATGTGATGACGACAATTCACGAACGGATCGGCGATGCATCGTATCCCATCCCTGCGCGCCTCATGAGCGACGGCACCCTGCGTTTTCTCGCCATTGCAGCGGCACTGCTCGAGGCTCGACCTGTCGACGATGAGTCGGCAGGCTCGGGACCGGATTCTCGACTGCTGGTAGTCGAAGAGCTTGAGAACGGCTTGCACCCGTCGCAAGTCGATTTGCTGCTAGGCCGCCTCAAGTCGGCCGCTCGGACTGGGGCGCGGACCTTGGCGACGACTCACAGCCCTGCCATTCTCGATGCGTTGGAGGGCGAAGATCACGAAGGAGTCATTGTCTGCAGCCGCGATTCGGATGGGTGGACGCAGTCCACGCGTCTCACCGACTTTTCTGACTACTTCGAGGTGATCGGCGGTGGGCCGCTGGGAACTTCGGCAATTCGGGATCGACTGCGACCGCGTGAACACATGCCAGCGCAGCAACGTTCGCTCGTCGATGTACTTGGGCTCTGATCGGTGCCCATCCGCAAAGCAGTGGTGTTTGTCGATAGCTCAGTGCTGATGCGCCTCATCGGCATGGACGGCGACGCTGCGGCACGCGAAACAGCGGAACAATTCGAGGATCGGATTGCAGCCGGTCAACAGTTCGTCATTCCGGTAACGGCGATTGTGGAGGTCGGCAATCTGATTGCTCAGCAGTCGTCCAACCGCCGGAAACTCGCTGAGCGACTCCAAGAAGTCCTTCGGGCGGCACAGGCCGCTGATCCTCCGTGGATCATTCGTGCGGTGACCATGGACCAGCAGTTCATTCAGGAACTACTTGACGGAAACTCGACCGGTTCGGATCTGGTGACGCTCATCGGCGACGGTCGTCTCGGCACCGGCGATGTCGCCCTTCTCGTGGAGCGCGACCAATTCCTCCGTGGGACGCAGTACACGAGCGCCGAAGTATGGAGCTTGGACCAAGAGCTCACGGCCTACAGCTGATTGCTGGCACGCGCTGTGGCGCGCATCTCGCGCAGGACATCAGCAATTTCGGCACCGTACTCGCCTGCTCGCTGAGACGTAGTGTTCGCCACAGCACTTCTTGGGGTCGGCTCGGCATGCCCGCGGCCGTGACTTGCTAGCTGGAACGGCGGGGCTGGAGCACGCACATGGCCGACAACGGATCGGGGTCGGCGCCGGGGGTGCCGTACGGGGGGCGCGGCGCACCCGCGCTGTCCGAACGTGCGCTCGGTGTGCCCGCCGCCGCTGTGGCGATGGTGGGGTGGGCGGCTTCGGGCGTGATCTCCAAGGGCATCTCCGAGCTCGGGCCGTTGGCCGTCGTGTTCTGGCGGATGTGGCTCTACACGGGCTTGGTCGCGCTGTTTCTGTGGGCGAACCGCACCCCGCTGCGACTGTCTTCGATCAAGATCTCGTTCTGGGGCGGGTTCTCGCTGGCGTTCGACATCATGCTGTTCTTCGTCGCTCTGCGGCTGACCACGGTCGCGAACGCCACGGTGGTCGCATCGCTGCAGCCATTGCTGATGCTCTTCTTGGCGCCACGGATCTTCGACGAGCAGCCGGGCCGCCGCCATTGGGGCCTGGCGCTGGTGGCGATCGGCGGCATCGTGATCGTGGTGGTGGGCTCTTCGGGGCTCTCGGAGTGGAGCGTGTACGGCGACCTGCTGGCCTTCGGCGCCCTGTTCGCGTGGACGGGCTACTTCGTGTGCTCAAAGCTCAGCACGCAGAAGATCGCAGCAGCGCAGTACACGGGCGGCAGCGCGCTGGTGTGCTCGCTGGTGGCAACGCCGTTCGCGCTCGCCTCGGGGCAGGTGTTCGACTGGCCATCTTCAGGGGCGTGGCTGTGGCTGGGCATCATGGCCATCGGGCCGGGACTCGCCAGCCACATGCTGATGAATTGGTCGCTGGTGCGGATCCCGTCGTGGCTGGGCTCCACGATGACGCTGGCCATCCCCGTCACCAGCACGCTGATGGCCTGGGTGTTCCTGGGCGATCAGGTAACGCTGTGGCAATTCGTCGGGATGGCCGTGGTGATGTTCGCGCTCGCAGCAGTGGTGCTCGACCAGTCCCGCACGAAGCTGACATAGAACTGGCGGAGACGGATGCAGCCGGCGCTGCGAAAGCTCAGGTTCAATCAGCGAGCGGCGTGGATGGGCGGGCGGCGCTGCGACCAAGGCGCGGCCTGTTCCATCTGGGCGGCAACCCGCAGCAACACGTCCTCACGGCCAGGTGCGGCCACCAGCTGGATGCCGATGGGCAGGCCCTCGGGTGACATGCCTTCAGGCGTTCCCAACGGCACCGAGATGGCGGGCTGGCCGCTGACGTTGAACTGTGGCAGGTACGGCGTGACCTTGGCCAGCCGCCTAGTGAGCGTCCGTTCGTCGCCCTCGACGAGATGGCCGACGCGTGGCGGGACGACGCCAAGCGTGGGCGTCAACAGCAGGTCGAAGCCGTCGCCAAGACCGGGCGCTGGATTCCACCACTGCACGATCCGGCGGGTGAATTGGTGCAGGCGCTCCCGGCTAGCCAGCACGTCTGGCGCGCTGATCTTGGTACCGCGCTGGTAGTTGATCCACGCGACCGGCTCGACATCGCCTTCGGCCCACGGTCGGCCCAGCACGCCTTCGAGGGACCGCAGAGTTGCCGTTGCGCTGGCGCGCATGATGCGCACGTAGTCGTACATGTAGTCGTTGGTGGCCATCGGTTCGGGCCGCGCTGTCTCCACCCGGTGGCCGAGGCCGTCGAGCAGGCCAGCTGCGGCCTCGGTGGCCTGCGTGCATGCAGGATCGGTGTCTTCGAAGGGGATGGTCGAGCTGACCCCGATGCGCAGCCGGCCTGGGTCTTGGCCGACCTCGGCCACATAGCCAGAGGGCGGCGCCGGGTGCGCTGGCGCGTACGGATCGCCGGGCTCAGCGCCGGCGAGCACGTCGAGCGCCAGCGCCGCGTCGCGCACCGTGAGGGCAACGGCCCCGTCGGTGGTGCCGCCTCCCCAGGCCTCCCCGGCGGGGGCGTTGGAGATCCGCCCTCGAGAAGGCTTGAGACCGACGAGACCGTTGGCGCTGGCGGGAATACGGATCGAGCCGCCGCCGTCGCTGGCATGGGCGATGCGCACGATGCCCGCCGCCACTGCGGCCGCCGCTCCCCCGCTCGACCCCAGCACCGTGTGGTCGGTGTTCCACGGGTTGCGTGTGGGCCCGTAGAGATGTGTCTCGGCAGCGGCGGGGCACTGGCCGCCGCCGAGTTCGGGGCTGTGCGAGTGACCGATGCTGATGGCACCCGCTTCGGCCCAACGGCGAGCGACCGCCCCGGTCTCGGGATAGCGAAAGTCCAGCTCTGCCAGACGACGGTTGCCCTGGTAACCGGGCTCGCCCTCGGCCGGACAGAACAGATCCTTCAACGCAATCGGCACGCAAGCGAGCAAGCCTGACGATGCTCCGCCTGCATCGAGCTCGGCCGCCCGTTGACGGGCAGCATCAAACGTCTGCTCAACGATCGCGTTGATCGTCGGATTCACCTGCTCACAACGCGCAATGGCGTCCTCAACGGTTGTGGCAGCGTCGATATCGCCGGCTCGCACCTGCTCAGCCAGTGCGGTCGCGTCGTTCATCCTCACCCCGGTCGTCGTGGGGCCACCGCTCGCTGTGCCAGCCCGTAGCCCCGCCGTCAACGGCGCAGTCTCGCGCAGCCAGCGTCTAGGCGGCCGAGCCGAACAGCTCCACTTCGCACTCGATGCCTGGGGCGCGGGCAAGGCGCACGTCTCTGGTCAGCAGAGTCGCGCCGGTCTGCTCAGCGAGCGCAACATAGGAAGCGTCGTAGGCGGACACGTTGTGACGCAGTTCCCAGCAACGTGCCAGCAATGGTTCGTGCGCAACTCGGATGATCTTCAGGCTCAGCAGCTTCTGCAGACCTCGCCGGGCAACTCGTTCCGATAATTCGCCGCGCGTACACATCGACCTCAGTACGTGTGTGACCTCGAGGTCGAGGATGTGCGGCGCAAGCGATCGGTCTTGATGGATCCGCAACAGGGCCGAGGTGCCCCGGTCACCGAATTCGGCAACAGCGGGCACCGCGACGCTGGCGTCGACAACGATCACTCTGCGTCACGGTGTGCGCGGATGATCTCAACGACGAGATCGAGATCAAGTTCCTGCTCGCCGTAGGTCAGGGCGTCGGCACGCTGACGTACCAGCAATTCCTCCATGCTCGTCAACTCGGCCTCACGGCAGACAGTCGCCAACATGTATTGCTGCAGCGACTGGCCTGCATTGGCTGCGCGCTGCTGGAGCTTCTCGTGCACCTCGTCGGGGACGTGCCTGACCTGGATCGTCGCCATCGCGCAATTCTAGCGCTGGAGTAGCGCTACCAGCGCTGTTTTAGCGCTATCGCCTGCTCTTGCTCCTGCGCACATTTGCGCAGCTGAGTAATCGGCGTGGATGAATCCTGAAGCTCGCCGTGCACGGCGAGGCTGATCAGCGGCCTTGCCAGTTGGGTTGGCGTTTCTCGGCGAAGGCTCGGGGGCCCTCTTTGACGTCCTCGCTGGCCATCAGGCGGGCGACTGCCGGGTAGGGGTGGTGGAACGCTTCGCCGAGCGGCATGTCGAGCCCGCGCATCGCAGCCTGCTTGGTGGCCTGGATGGACAGCGGCGCGCACCGCATGATGTCGTCGATCAGCCGATCGGTTGCTGCGTCGAGCTCGTCGTAGGGCACGGCGTCGTTCACGATGCCCAGCTCAAGCGCCCGTTGCGCGCTCATGGTTCGGGCCGTCAGCAGGTACTCCATGGCCAGCTTCATCGGGATCTGGCGGGGCAGACGATGCACTCCCCCGCCGCCGGCATACAAGCCGCGCAGCGGCTCGGTCAGCCCGAACTGGGCATGGTCGGCCGCCACGACGAGATCGCACGCCATTGCCACCTCGAAGCCGCCGCCCAGTGCTACGCCGTTCACCTGTGCAATCAGCGGCTTGGGATAGTCGAAGCGCTCGATCAGCCGGGTCACCTGGCTCATCAGCTCGCGGTCCGCAGCCTGGGTGGCCTCGTCGGACTGGCGAATCATCGACAGATGCTTGAGGTCGCGGCCAGCGCAGAAGGCCTGGCGGCCCACCCCGGTGATGACCATCAGCCACACGTCGTCGTCGGCCGCGGCGTGGTCCAGGATGTCGGACCATTCCTTGTGCGCCGGCGTATTGATGGCATTGCGCACCTCGGGCCGGTTGATGGTGATCCGGGCCACACGCGGCCGGATCTCCTCATAGACGAAGTACTGCGGTTCGAAGTCCAGTGCCTGCATGGCCCGGGATCGTATGCCGCCGACGCTCAACCGGCCGCGGCGATGTGCCCTCGGCGCCCCCGCAAGGCGATAGGCGTGCAGGTCCGCACAAGGTGGGTCAGAGACTGCTGCGCTAGCGCTGCGGCCCCGCACGCACTACACAAGAGGCACCGCACCGGCAGCGGCCGGCATGGCGCCCGCCGGACAACGAAGCGCCGGCCCCGAGGCCCCGCGCCACAAACTCAGCAACATGGAGGCAGCGATGTTCGAAGACCACGTGTCGATCGAC
Source organism: Candidatus Poriferisodalis sp. (assembly GCF_965214215.1). GTDB lineage: Bacteria > Actinomycetota > Acidimicrobiia > Acidimicrobiales > Poriferisodalaceae > Poriferisodalis. The sequence goes on from NZ_CBDCBD010000002.1 coordinate 261,334, forward strand.
ACAGGCGAGGGCGAGATGAGCACCTTCGTGGTGCATCCAGAGCCGAGCGAGCGCCGGCCGGGACCGTTCCCCACGGTGCTGTTCTTGATGGATGCTCCCGGCAAGCGCGAAGAACTGCACGACATGGCCCGCCGCATCGCCACGGTCGGCTACTACGTGCTGCTGCCGAACCTGTACTACCGCGACATCCCGGGCTTCATTGTCCAGCGCGACGACCCCGCCAGCCGGCAGTTCATGTTCGAGCTGATGACCAACCTGTCCAACGCGATGGTCTCACGTGATGCTGCGGCCCTGATGCGCTATGCCGACGCTGACCCGGCTGCCAGCATCGAACGGGTCGGCACCACCGGGTACTGCATGACCGGTCCGATGGCGATCTGGCTGGCCGCTGACTACCCCGACACGATCACCGCAGCGGCATCTATTCACGGCGTGAGATTGGCCGTAGACGCCGACGACTCGCCCCACCTTCGGGCGCCCGACATCCACGGCGAGGTGCTGGTGATGTCCGCCGAGCACGACGACTACGTCGACCGGGCGCACTACGACCGGCTCTGCAAAGCCTTCGCCGACGCCGGGACCGACGCTCAGACGTATTGGGTCGACGACACCCACCACGGCTTCGTGTTCCCCCAGCGGCCGGTGTTCGACAAGCCTGCCGCCGAACGGCACTGGGAGCTGCTGCTCGACATGTTCGCCCGCCGCCTGCACTAAGACCGTCAGCGGATAGGCACACACGTCATAGCTGCGGAGGCGGCAGGAGCGGGCCACGCTGCGCGATGCCACACTGTCGCCCTATGGAAACACGAGATCTTGTCCAACAGGTATGCCCGCCCATCGCTTCGATGGGTTCGATGTTCTATTTCGACCCTGGAACGCTGGAGCGCGGCAAGGAAGCAGGCCTCGATGGCTTCCGCCTGTACATGCTGGGTCGGGGCGGGGTGCTCGGCGATGTCGAAGCGGCTGTGGTGCACAGCGCATTCGGCTACTTCAACCCCGGTCTCGTAGCGAAGATCTGGAATTCGGCCCGGGAAACGATGGCGCCGCGTGACGGCGGCCGGCTCTACATGGAGTGCGCCGCCACCTTCGGTTCATCCAAGCTCGACGGCGTCGAAGGCCTCGATGCGTTCAATGCCGCCGCCGACAAGGTGATCGACGCCGGACTCGTCGACAGTTCCGCACAGGCGCTCTTCGCCGCAATCGCATCCGAGCCCCGCAACGACGACCCCGCGGCGCGTGCATTTCAGAACGTGGCCGTGCTGCGAGAGCTGCGCGGCAGCCTGCACCTCGTTGCCATCGTGGCATCGGGCCTGTCGACCGAGATGGCTCACCGGGTGCGCCGACCCGATGACGTGGAGATGTTCGGCTGGTCGGACGACGCGCAGGTCACCGACGAGCATCGGGTGCAATGGGAAGCCGCCGAAGCCCTCACCGACAACCTCGTTGCGCCGATCTATGGCGTGCTCGACGACGCCGAGGCTCAGGCTCTCGCCGACGGCGTGGCTGCCATCGCAGCTGCCCTCGGCGCCTAACGCCCCGACATGACGCTCTCGCTCGGCGCCGACGAGGTGCTGGCCACTACCCGGGCCGTACGGCGCCGGCTCGATTTCGACCGGCCAGTCGATGACGCAACGCTGCGCGAATGCCTCGAGCTGGCGCTGCAGGCTCCCACCGGATCGCTGCGCCAGGACTGGCACTTCGTCGTCTCGACCGATCCGGAGCAGTGCAGCGCCGTCGGGGCGATCTACCAAGAAGTCTGGCTCGGCCGCATCGACGACAACTACCTGGCCAAGGCCGCAGCCGCCGAGACCGACCCCGCCGCGAGAGCCGACTGGGTCCGGATGATGGACTCAGCCCGCTACCTGGCGGAGAACTTTCCGCGCGCGCCCGCGATCTTTGTTCCCTGCATCGAAGGTCGCCTCGACGGAGCTCCTGCGGGGCTGCAGGCACTGCGCTGGGGCTCGGTCATCCAGGCGGCGTGGAGCTTCTGCCTAGCGGCACGCAACCGGGGCCTGGGCACCTGCTGGACGACCGTGCACCTGGCCCGCGAGCAGGAAGTGGCCGAGATCCTGGGCATTCCCTACGACGACGTGCAGCAGGTGGCTCTGCTGCCGGTGGCTCACACCGTCGGCACCGGATTCAAGCCAGGCCGCCGCAAGCCGTTCGACCAGTTCGTCCACCTCAACGGCTGGTAGCGGCCAGCGCGCCAACCGTTCAGTCTCGCCGTACCCGCCGAGCCAGCGTGAGGGCGTAGTCGCCGTCTGCGTCGGTCCACATGCGTTGGGTGACCAGGCCCGCCGCGCCGAGCTCAGCGCGGACACCCTCGGGTCGGAACTTGGCGCTGATCTCGGTGCGCATTCGCTCACCAGCTGCGAAGTCGACGGCCATCTCCAGGGCCGGGATGTGGACCCGCTGGTCACGAGTTGCGCACAAGCGCATCTCGATCCACTCGTTGGCAGCATCGAATACGGCTTCGTGCTTGAAGGCATCGAGGTCGAAGTCTGCGCCGAAGCAGCGGTTGAGCACCGACAGCACATTGAGGTTGAACTGCGCCGTCACGCCTGCTGCGTCGTCGTACGCCGCAACAAGACGGTCCGATTCCTTGACGAGATCGGTGCCCAACAGGAATGTGTCGCCTGTCTGCATCGACGCAGCGACGGCATTGAGAAACGCCGGACGATGCGCAGGCGCAAAGTTGCCGATCGTGCCGCCGAGCAGCATCACCATGGCCGGCGGGCGCGGCGACGGGTCCCCGAGGCGCTCTGGCTCTTCGAGCGGCAGGTGTCTGAGGTGATGTTCGAAATCGCCCACGACGCCGTGTACGCGAAGACCCGGGTAGGCCTCGGCCAGTTCCGAGGCCGCATTCCGCAGGGTGGCCTCACTGTTGTCGAACGGCACGTACCGACTGAGCTGACCGACGGCCGCGAACGCATCGAGCAGGATGCGCGTCTTCGTCGATGTGCCGGATCCGAGCTCAACGAGACAGTCGGCTCCCGAGGCCGCCACGATGGCATGGGCTTCCCGTTCGAGAATCTCCCGCTCGCGACGGGTCGGGTAGTACTCGTCGAGGCGGGTGATCTGATCGAAGAGCTCGCTGCCGCGATCGTCGTAGAACCACTTCGGCGGCAGCTCCTTCGGGCTCGACGACAGGCCGACCGAAACGTCTGCGCGCAACTCCCGATCCGCCCATCCGGCCTCGAGCCAGTTGTCGATCACCGTTCCCTCGGCGGGAAGCGTCTCGAGGTTCGGGTGCGTCATCAGGCGTCGGCAGCGAGACGCAGGCCCGAGAAGTGCCAGCGGGTGTGGGGGTGGAAAAAGTTGCGATAGGTGGGACGGATGTGACCCTCGGGCGTCGCGCAGCAACCGCCGCGCAGCACCATCTGGTTGATCATGAACTTGCCGTTGTATTCGCCCACAGCGCCGGGGGCCACACGAAAGCCGGGGTATGCGGAGTACGGGCTGGATGTCCACTCCCAGACGTCGCCGTACATCTGCATCAGCGGCGACGACCCCGGTGCGCCGGCTGCCGGCGACGCGGGCGACGGGGCCGGATGCAGGCCGGCGCCTGCTCCGATGTTCCCGGCCTGAGCCACGCCTTGCACGGCGTGCTCCCATTCGAACTCGGTGGGAAGCCGGGCGCCTGCCCAGCGAGCAAATGCATCAGCCTCGTAGTACGACAGGTGACACACCGGCTCGTCGCCCACGACGCCCTTGAGCCCTTCGAGGGTGAACACCTGCCAGCCGTCATCAGCGACGTACCAGTACGACGGCGATTCCCAGCCGTGGGCCATCCGCTGGCCCCAGCCATCGGAAAGCCACAGCGTCGGCGTGTCGTAGCCGCCGTCGACCATGAACTCCAGCCACTGTGCACAGGTCACCGGGCGGTCGGCCAGCCGGAACGGCTCGATCAGCACCCGGTGACGAGGCACCTCGTTGTCGAATGAGAAACCGCACCCGTCGTGACCGATGCTCGCCTCGCCGCCGTCGAAGTTCGCCCAGCGGGTCTGGCTCGTACATGGCGTCACCCGGCTGGCCACCTGTGGTGCTGGTGGAGTCTGTGGTGCTGGTGGCGTGCGGTATGCCGGCCACAACGCCGGGTTGCACGACAACACGTGCTTGATGTCCATCAGGATCAGCTCTTGATGCTGCTGCTCGTGGTGCAGACCCAGCGTCACCAGGTCTGCGACCTCAGGTGCGACGCCGTCACCGAGCAGATCGCACATTGCCCCATCAACGTGGCGGCGGTACGCAGTCACTTCCGCACACGACGGCCGCGACAGGTTCCCTCGCTCGGGTCGCGGGTGCCGCTTGCCGACGGTCTCGTAGTAGGAGTTGAACAGGAAACCGAACGCCGGATCGTGTTCGAGGTAGCTGTCGAGGTGCGGTTTGCACACGAAGGTCTCGAAGAACCACGTGACGTGCGCCCGGTGCCATTTGGTGGGGCTCACGTCGGGCATTGTCTGGATGCACTGATCCTCGTCGCTCAGCGGTGCGGTGAGCGCATCGGTGCGCGCCCGCACTGAGCGATAGGCCGCAAGGAGGCCTGAAAGCGTGTCAATGGTCATAGCGGAGGCCATATGGCCCGCCGGAGGGTAGTGCCCCTGTATGAAGGCACTGCACACCCAGATTGGACTGCTGTTCATGTTTCGGGCGGTTGGAGAGTCGAAACCCGCATGGATCTCAAGCTGATGCGGCGCTCAATCGACGCGAACGGGGTGCGCTGCGGTAAACACGCGGACGGGAATTGCGCGCAGCGGTCGACTCGAGCGTTTCGCGGTCGCCTGCGCCGGTGGGCGACACAGTCGCAGACAGGGAGTCGGCATCGATGGGCCTCAAGAAGCTATTGATTGCGAACCGTGGCGAGATTGCCGTACGGGTCGCTCGGGCTGCCAGCGAACTCGGCATCAGCACAGTTGCAATCGCCGGCAGCGACGACGTCACGTCCCTGCACACACGTGTCGCCGACGAGTCAGTCACGCTCGAGGGGCGGGGGGTCGCTCCCTACCTCGACGTCGACCACGTCGTCCGCGCTGCTGCGGAAGCCGGTTGCGACGCCATTCATCCCGGCTACGGGTTCCTTGCTGAGAATCCCGCCCTTGCGCTGGCTGCCAAGTCCGCCGGCATCACCTTTGTCGGGCCGACCGCACCGCAGCTCGAACTCTTCGGAGACAAGCTTGCTGCGCGGGCACTCGCGCAGCAGCACCAGGTGCCACTGCTACCTGCCACCTCCGAGCCGACATCGGTCGAAGCAGCGCAAGCCTTCTTTGACGACCACGGGCCGATGATGATCAAGGCGCTCGCCGGGGGCGGTGGGCGCGGCATGCGCGTCGTCCGGTCGGCCGATGAGCTCGAGGCGGCCTACGAGCGGTGCGCCAGCGAGGCTGCCGCCGCATTCGGCAATGGCGATCTCTACGTGGAACGGCTCATTGAGCGTGCCCGCCACATCGAGGTGCAGATTGTCGGCGACGGCGAATCGGTTGCCCAACTGGGCGAGCGGGAATGCACGCTGCAGCGCCAGAACCAGAAGATCGTCGAGATCGCACCGTCGCCCACGCTTCGGCCCGAGACTCGCGAGGCGGTCTGCGATGCGGCGGTCGAGATGGCCACCGCGGTCGGCTACCGCAGCCTGGGCACTTGGGAATTCCTCATCGACGCCGACGACCCGGGCACGATCGCCTTCTGCGAGGTCAACGCCCGCATCCAGGTTGAGCACACAGTCACCGAAGAAGTCACCGGCGTCGATCTGGTGGCCGCGCAGCTGCGAATCGCCGGCGGTGCTTGCCTGGCCGATGTCGGCCTCCGCCAACCGGATGTGCCCTCGCCGCGGGGCTACGCCGTCCAGTGCCGGGTCAATACCGAGACGATGCAGCCCGACGGCACCGCCCGTCCCAGCGGCGGCGTGCTTGGTGCATTCGAGCCGCCCACCGGGCCGGGAGTTCGCACCGACACCTACGGCTACGTGGGCTACGGCACCAATCCCAGCTTCGACTCGCTGCTCGCCAAGGTGATCGCCTACAGCCCCAGCCGCGACTACGCCGATGCCGTCCGCCGTGCTCGACGGGCGCTGGGCGAGTTCCGCATCGACGGCGTAGCAACGAACCTGGGCTTCCTCGCAGCATTGCTCGACCGGCCCGAAGTGGTCGCCAACGAGCTCACCACCAGCTTCGTGGCCGACCACGCCGCGGCACTGTGCGCCGCTGCTGCGCAGACGGCAACGGTGTGGACGCCAGTCGAGGCGGTTGCCGCCGCCGGCGTTGCCGGCAGAGCGGGTGCCGTGGTCGACAACGACCCGCTGGCGGTCTTGCGCCACGGCGACATCGACGACGCTCCGGCCGACCGAGCCGCATCGGATGCAGTGCGCGCTCAAGCCATGGCGGCTGGCACAGCGTCGCTGCATGGCGTGCCGGTGGCGACGGTCACCGGCCCCGACGCCAGCATCGCGGTGGCGGCACCGCTGCAAGGCACGATCGTCTCGCTGTCGGTGGCTGAAGGCGACCCGGTGGCCGAGGGCCAGCAGGTCGCCGTAATGGAAGCCATGAAGATGGAGCACGTGGTGACCTCGACGGTCACGGGCATCGTGCGCATGGTCGGTGTGACCCCCGGCGACACGGTGTACGACGGCCACTCGCTGCTGTTCGTCGAGGAAGCCGAAGTCGACGTGGAAGTGACTGAGGCTGCCGCAGCGGTCGACCTCGACTACATCCGGCCCGACCTGGCGGAGGTGTTCGAGCGCCGCGGCTTCGGCCTCGATGAGAACCGGCCCGAGGCTGTTGACAAGCGCCACGGGCGGGGGCATCGCACCGCGCGCGAGAACATGGCCGACCTTGTCGATGCGGGCACGTTCGTGGAATTCAGCCCGCTGATGGTGGCCGCGCAGCGGCGCCGTCGCTCCATGGAGGACCTGATCGCCAACACCCAAGGCGACGGCATGGTCGCCGGCGTGGCCAGCGTCAACGGCGACCTGTTCGGCCCTGAGAAGTCCATGGCCATGGTCATGTCGTATGACTACATGGTGCTTGCGGGGACCCAAGGCGGGAACAACCACCGCAAGAAAGACCGCATGTTCGAGATCGCCGAGCACAACCGCCTGCCGGTGGTGCTGCTGGCCGAGGGAGGCGGCGGTCGACCGGGCGACACCGACGGGATCGGCGGCTCCGGTCTGGACTGCTGGGCGTTCACCTTCTTCGCGCAGCTCAGCGGTCTGGTGCCGATGGTGGGTGTGACCAACGGACGCTGCTTTGCCGGCAACGCAGTGCTGCTCGGGTGCTGCGATGTGATCATCGCGACCGAGGGCTCGAATATCGGCGTCGGCGGACCGGCCATGATCGAAGGCGGGGGCCTGGGCGTGTTTCGCCCCGAGGAAGTCGGCCCGGTCGATGTGCAATGGCCCAACGGCGTCATCGACGTGCTCGTCGCCGACGAGGCCGAGGCGATCGAGGCGGCCAAGCGGTACCTGTCGTACTTCCAGGGACCCATCGACGAATGGGAATGCCACGATCAACGCGAGCTGCGTCACGTGGTTCCCGAGAACCGGCTGCGGGCCTACGACGTGCGCGAGGTGATCGACAAGCTCTGCGATGTGGACTCGGTCATGGAGTTGCGTCGCGGCTGGGGCCCCGGCTGCGTCACTGCCCTGGCACGCGTCGAAGGACGCCCGATCGGCGTGGTGGCCAACAACAACCACCACCTGGGCGGCGCGGTCGACGCTGACACCGGCGACAAGGCCGCCCGCTTCATCCAGCTGTGCGACGCACATGACATCCCGCTGCTGTTCCTGTGCGACACGCCCGGGATCATGGTGGGCCCCCAAGCCGAGTACGAAGCCACCGTGCGTCATGCAGCCCGCATGTTCGTGACAGCGGCCAACGTGACGGTGCCGTTCATGACGATCGTGCTGCGCAAGGGGTACGGGCTCGGCGCGCAGGCCATGGCGGGCGGCAGCTTCAAGGCGCCGACGTTCACCGTGGCGTGGCCCACAGGCGAGTTCGGCGGCATGGGCCTCGAAGGCTTCGTGAAACTGGGCTATCGCCGCGAGCTCGAAGCCATCGAGGACCCCGCCGAGCGCATAGCCGAGTACGAGAAGCGCGTCGCTCGCCTGTACGACCAAGGCAAAGCCGTCAACACCGCGACATTCTTCGAGATCGACGACGTGATCGACCCCGCAGAGAGCCGCGACTGGATCCGCATGGCGCTGCTCGCCGCTCCCAAGCCGCCCCCGCGCACCGGCAAGAAGCGCCCCATGGTCGACACCTGGTAGCACTCGGTTTCGTCGAGTACTCGGTACTCGGTTTGGCCGCGCACAAGATGCTCGGAATTTCCGAGTGTGTCTGCTCTGTCTGGGTCCGTTCAATCAGGCGAGGAGTTCGGCGACGGCGAGCTCGGCTATGCGGTCGCTGTCGTAGCCGAGGACTTCGGTGAGGATGTCGAAGGTGTGCTCGCCGAGTGTTGGGCCGCCGTAGGTCACCTGTGCAGGTGTGCGCGACAGCACGAAGCGGGAAGCGTCGACGACGGTCGTGCCCTGCTTGGCGTGACCGACTTCAACCTGCTGACCCCGGTGAATGATCTGCGGGTCCGCGGTGTACTCGGGCGAGTTCTGGACGATGTGAGCCGCGACACCGACGTCCTGGAGGCGGTACATCAACGCGTTGCCGTCTTGACCTCGGGTCCACGCTGCGATGATGTCGTCCAGCTCGTCGTGACGCTCGTGACGCTGCGCCAGCGTCAGGTCTCCCAGATCGCTGCGACCCATCTGGGCTGCCAGCGAGTGCCACTGGCTGTCGTCGACGCAAGCGATCGCAATCCAGTTGTCGTCATGGGCTTGTGTCGCGCCGGTCTGGTACACGCCTTGGGGAGCAATGTGGCTGTCCCGGTTGCCCACCCGTTGAGCCATGCGGCCGTTGACCGTCTGATCGAGCAGTGCGGGGGCCATGAGGTGCAATGCCGCCTCGGCCTGGGACATGTCGATGTACTGGCCTTCGCCGGTGCGGCGCCGGTGCTCCAGCGCCCCCATGACGGCCGCCACCAGCCAGCGCGGCGACGTGTAGTCGGTGTAGGCGCCGAACGGACCGCACGGTGCGCGATCGGGCCAGCCCACCGGGTAGAAGAACCCTGAGATGGCCGCAGCCATCGTCCCGAAACCGGCCAGCATCGCGAGCGGGCCGGTCTGGCCCATCAAACAGCTCGACGCCATGATGACGTCCGGCCGACGTTCGCGGACCTGCTCCCAGCCGATCCCCCAGCCGGCCATGGCCTTGGGCGAGAACGACTCGACGATGACATCGGCCCAGTCGATGAGATCCCAGATGACATCGAGCGCCGCCGGCTTGGACATGTCGAGGCAGATGCCCCGCTTACCGGCATTCATGTTGTTGTAGAGCGCTGAGTACTCGGGATCGCCGGTGTCGTCACGGAACGGCTGCAGCGAACGGGCCACCTCGAGTCGGGTCTCGGACTCCACCCGGATGATGTCGGCGCCGTAATCGGCAAGCACCCGCGCTGCTGCGGGCCCCGCCATCGCCCACATGAAGTCGAGCACCTTGACGTTCTCGAGCGGGCGGGTTGTCGAGGGCGTGTGAGCGGATACGTCTGCGCCGGTTGCCTCGATCCGGGGACGAGTCTGCACCGCCGACTCCAGCTCCGCGAGCACGTCATCGGTGTGCTGGCCGAGCTTGGGCGGCGGGCCGAGCGGCGGCATCGGCGTGGCACCGAAACGGGCGTAACGGCCCGGATATGTCACGTCGGTCTGACCGTCCCCGTCGACGATCTGGGTGACGGTCTCCCAGTACTCGCGCGCTGCGAGCTGGTGCGAGTCGATTACCTCGTCGGTGGTGGAAACCGGCGTGATGAGCACCCGACGGCTCATCGCCGCGTCGAGCAGCTCCGCCTTCGTCTTGGTGGCGAAGAAGTCAGCCAGCACCTGCTTCAGCCGCTCGTACTCCGAGACGGGCTCGCGCCCGTCGAGCAGCATCATCGCGTACTCGGTCCAATTCTTGTCTCGTGTGGCTTCGTCGCAGAAGCCCTCCTCGCACACCCAGTCCATGAGGTTCTGCGTGAAGGCCCGAAAGCCAGGCCCGAACAGGAACGTGACCGAGGCGTGGCCGTCCGCGCACGGCCACATCAGCTGGATGTGCAGGCCCTCCACGAGCACTCCGCCTGCGTGCCTGACCGGCGGTGTGGCACCGATCGGCGTCGAGAGTGCGTACGACTGGCAAGCCTGGTTCATGCTCTGCTGCGCCGACATGTCGACGTGCTGGCCGAGCCCGGAGACTGTCTGCCGCTCCCACAGGGCGATGAGCGCTGCGCCGGCCGCTTCGGAAGCGGCGTTGTGGAACGCCTGGGGCAACAGTCCCCCGGTACGCACCGGCGCCCGATCGGAGTCGCCGGTCATGGCCATGTTCACGGCCGACGCCTGCAGCGTGATGTCCGACGCCACCCAATTCGCCTTCGGCCCGTCCGAGCCGAACGGCGTAATGGACACGTACACCAGCTCGGGATTGAGCTGCGACAGAACGTCGTAGCCGAGGCCGAGACCGTCCATGGCCCCGGCACCGGCCGACTCGATCAGAATGTCTGCCGCGCCCGCCAGCGCCTTGAGCTGCTCAGCGCCCTCGTCGGTGCGCACATCAAGCACCACGCTGCGCTTGCCACGGTTGTAGGCCCAATGGTGCAGCGACCGCTCGGGTCCTTCGACATCGCCGGCAAAGGGGGCCAGCCGTCGCGCCGATGAGCCCTCGGGCGGCTCCACCGCGATCACGTCGGCACCCATCTGGGCGAGGATCGCCCCGCACAGGTGACCGCGCTCGTCGGTCAGGTCGAGCACGCGGAATGGGCTCAGCATCGACGTGGTCTCAGAATCAGCGGGGGCGTCAGGCATCCGCACATTTCAGCACGGCTGCGCACAACAGTCTGCTACCGCCAAGCCACTACTCCAAGAGTTCGGCCACAGCCAGCTCGGCAATGCGGTCGCCGTCATAGGCGAGCGTCTCGGTAAGCACCTCGAAACTGTGCTCGCCGAGCGTCGGGCCGCCATAGGTCACCGATGCCGGTGTGCGCGACAGCACGAACCGGGTGTTCTCCACCGCCGTGGTGCCCTGCTTGCCGTGGCCGACCGCGGTGAGAAACTGGCGGTGGACGATCTGCGGATCGATCGTGAACTCCGGCGAGTTCTGCACGATGTGCGCCGCGATACCAGCCGCCTGCAGCTCAGCCATCAGCTCGTAGCCGTCACGGTCGCGGGTCCACGCAGAGATGACCTCGTCAAGTTCGTCGTGGCGCGCATGGCGCTCGCCGATGCTCAGCGACGCCAGGTCATCGCGCCCCATCGCGGCCGCCAGAGCAGCCCATTGGCCGTCATCGACGCAGGTAATCGCGATCCAGTTGTCGTCGATGTCGTCCCCTGCGGGGCTTCCCGCTGCGGTCCGGTACGCACCCTGCGGTGCGAACACCAGATCCCGGTTGCCCGCCGCCTCCCAGATGCGCCCGTTGGTGGTGCGCTCGAGCAACGCCGGCCCCATCAGGTGCAGAGCCGCCTCAGCCTGGGACATGTCGACGTACTGGCCGCGGCCGGTCTGGCGTTTGTGCTCAAGCGCCCCCATCACAGCGGCCACCAGCCAGCGCGGCGACGTGTAGTCGGTGTACGCAGCGAACGGGCCCGCCGGCGCCCGATCGGGCCACCCGACCGGATAGAAGAAGCCGGAGATCGCTGCGGCCATGGTTCCGAAGCCGGCGAGCAGCGCAAGCGGCCCGGTCTGGCCCATCAGGCAGCTCGACGCCATCACCATGTCGGGGCGGCGCTCACGCACTTGCTCCCAGCCCATGCCCCAACCGGTCATCGCCTTGGGCGAGAACGACTCCAGGATCACGTCTGCCCAGTCGATGAGGTCCCAGATGACCTCCATCGCTTCGGGCTTTGACATGTCCAGCGCCAAGCCGCGCTTGCCGGCGTTCAGATTGCTGAACAGCGCCGAACCGTCGGGATCGCCGACATCGTCGTGGAACGGCTGGATCGACCGAATCGCATCGAGCTTGTTCGCTGACTCGACACGGATGACGTCGGCGCCGTAGTCGGCCAGCACCCTCGAAGCCGCCGGGCCGGCCATCGCCCACATGAAGTCGAGCACCTTGACGCCCTCGAGTGGCGGCGAAGTAAGGGCCACCGGAGCGGCGGCAGCGGGCACTGCCGGCAGGCGTTGTGCGGCATCCAGACCGGCCAAGACCTCGTCGGTGTGCTCTCCCAACCTCGGGGAGCGGCCCAGTTTCGCCAGCGGAGTCTCGGTGAACTTCGCAAATGCGCCCGGATAGCGAATTGCCGCAGGATCGAATGAACCAGCGCCGCTGTCAGACACGACATCGCTGTGATCGACGTCCTCCCAGTACTCGCGGAAAGCGAGCTGATGGGAATCCACTACCTCGCCGGTGTTCCACACCGGCGTGATGAGCACCCGCCGGGTCATCGCCGCGTCCAGCAGCTGGGCCTTGGTTTTGGTGGCGAAGAAATCGGTGAGGATCCCCTTGACCCGCTCGTACTCCGAGACTGGCTCGCGACCGTCGAGCAGCATCATGGCGTACTCGGTCCAGTTCTTGTCCCGCGTGGCCTCGTCGCAGAAGCCCTCCTCGTGCACCCAGGCCATGAGGTTCTCGGTGAATGCTCGGAAACCCGGTCCGAACAGGAACGTCACCGAGGCATGCCCGTCGGCACACGGCCACATGAGCTGTATGTCGATGCCCTGCAGGCTGGCGCCGCCGGCGATGCGCTGCGTCACGGTCGCATTCACCGACGCGTTGAGCGTGGACGACATGGAGGCCTGGCTCATGGACCGCTGGGCGGACGTGTCGATGTGCTGGCCCAGTCCCGAGCGGGTCTGGCGGTCCCACATGGCAATCAGCGCCGCTCCGGCGCCCTCGGATGCCGCGTTGTGGAACGCCTGCGGAAGCGTGCCCCCTGCGCGAAGCGGCGCCCGGTCCGCGTCGCCGGTGATCGCCATGTTCACCGCTGAGGCCTGCAACGCCAGGTCCGAATGGGTCCAATTGGCTTTCGGGCCATCACTGCCGAACGCAGTGATCGAGACATGTATCAAGGCCGGGTTGAGCTCCGCGAGCACGTCGCGGCCCAAGCCGAGACCGTCAGCCTCGCCAGGGTCGAAGGACTCGAACACGACATCCGCGCCGGCAATGAGTGCTTTGGCACGATCGACGCCTTCGGAGGTGCGCAGATCCAGCACCACGCTGCGCTTCCCCCGGTTGTAGGCCCAATGGTGCAGCGAGCGCTCTGGATCCTCGACATCGCCCGCGAAAGGCCCGAGCCGACGCGCCGACGAGCCCTCGGGCGGTTCGATCGCGATCACGTCGGCGCCCATCTGGGCCCAGATCAACCCGGCCAGGTGGCCGCGCTCGTCGGTCAGGTCGATCACGCGGTAATCGGCCAGCACCCCAGTTGCGTCCATATTCGTTTCCCCGCTCATGGGCACATTTCAGCACGCCCACCGATGCCTGCCTGCCGGGGAGTACAACGCCTCGTCCCAACGTGAAACGGGAAGCGGTGAACCCTCGGCCTCAATTGCCGTCACTCGTGCCCCCAGCCGGGGAGGGTGCGTTGCGGAGATCCTCGTACATAATCACCTGCGCGACGGTCACGATCCCGACGGTCAACGGCCACACCAAGACGACCACGATCGCCACCGAATACGCAAATGAGAGCGGACTCGCGACAGCCACGATGAAGATGACTACCGCAAGAACCATGCGCACGACTTCAAACAGCATCACACGGCCCCAAGTCGCCAGCTTGTTGCGCCCCATGAGCCGATTCCAACGGCGCAACGATGGCAATCCAGGCTCTAGGTATGCCATGGCCCACAAGATGGCTAACAGGGGAGTAATGACTATCGAGACGACCAGCGTGACGATGTCCCACACGGTGCTCAACGGTTCTGCGACCGCAGCGAGGCCCAGCCCGACCCCCAACAGGGCTACTTGAATGACAGCGAGCGTGACATTGATCAGCAGCAGCACAGGCAGCCGACCGAGCGCGATGCTCACAGCGGTACTGCCGTCGGCATCGATACCAGCCAACTCTTGGCGCGCGATCTGGGCACTCGCCGCGGGCTGGAGAATGCTCAAGAAACTGGCCAAGAGCGCCACGAGCAACAGACCCGCTGCTTGCGGTGTGAAGGTGAAGTCGAACGACGCGAACCATGCATCGATCTGCGCAGTCGTCTGAAGCTCGCCACTGAAGAGAACGTCGATCTTTGCCCAGAATTGGCCCCCGAACAGTTCGTCCGCACCCACGTACGCGCTCACAAACGAGACAAGCCACAACGCCGAACCGAGCGTCGCGGCTACAACCAGATCGCGCCAGCGCCTGCCCACCACTCCGAAGGTGCCAACCCACAGTGCTCCCACACGGCGGTGCGCATCACGCTGCCGGTCGCCTCGCCCTGGCTCGGAAGGCGGCGGCACCGGGCGCGGCCGCGTGTCGTCGTCAGCCATGCCGAAATGCTAGGTCGGCTGGCGTAGCGGACCGGCGTCGCGGGATCCTGACGCGTCGATCAGCGTCGGGCCATCGTCTGGAGGGCGGCCTTCGGCGGCCACTCTTGCCAGGTCCACGTACAAGAGAGTGAACGCCGTCGTCAGAAGTGTCGTAGTCACGACCATGTCTACGACTGCGAATCCAAACCAAGCGAACGAGGTGATCGTCAACACAAGAAACATCGATGACGCCTGGAAGGCGACGCGGACCAATTGGCACAACAGCACCCGACCCAACGTGGCCGCGCGCTGCCCGTCAACAAGCTGTCGTGCCCGCCGGAACTTCGGCCGCCGATCTTCGACCTTGATCGCTGTGAAATACACGTTGATCTGTGGAGCGGCATACGCGATGATCCCCGCTGCGAGATAGGTCCAAGGCAACAGTCCCAACTGGTCTCGCTCCAAGAGGTACATCGGCACCGGCCAAATCAAGATCGGCACGGAGACGATCGCCACGGGAACGCCGTACACGAGATTGACGGTGATGACTCTCGGAAGTCGGCGCACCGCCAAGCGCATGGCCGATCCTGGACTCGACGTCCCATCACGCTCTCGTTGCACGACGAGATGAACCACGGCTGTGCTGAAGAGGTGGCTGCCGATCCCCATCAGTACGAACGCAAGCGTGCTCGCCAATGTCAGACGCAATGCGTATTCGGTGTTGCGACTGTCGTCGAAAACCGACTCGAACGCCCAGCGATACGCGAGCCAGACGAGCGACTGGGCTACAAGGGCAGGCAGTGACACAACGATGACGTTGCGCCAGTCTCGGAGAGCGAATCGGAGCGTGTCGCCGATGAGGGCTCGAAGCGGCCGAAGCCTCCCGTAACCGGGCTCGGACTCGGGGGGACGCGCCCAGAAGAACGGTCCAGGCGGATCGACCGGCGGATGTTCGGCCTCTGCAACCCCCTCGGCGGGCTCGGCCCGGGGGATCTGGCGGGCATTCTGCGGCGTCTCCGGCAGCGGTGGCCGCCCCAATGGCACGGGCCGACGCTAGCGAACGGGTCGACTGGGACCCGGTAACGCTGGGTCGAGACTGACCCGCCAGCGTCAGCTCGGCGAGTCGGCCTCAAGCGGGACCGGGTCGTCCCGGGTGATGAGATCGGCGTACATCAGCAGGTGGACGACCGCGCTCAGCATGAAAATGAGCGGGAAGACGACTGCGTTGATGACGAGGTCTCCGTACAAGGCGGGCAGTGGCAGCACACCCAGCGCCTCGGCAAGCCCGACAGCGATGACGTTGGCCGCTATCCCCAGCAGCATGACCCGCCCCCAGATTGCCGCCTTGCGGCCACGAATCAGCCGCCACCAGCGGCGGGGCGAGGGAATGCGAGGCTCGACGTAGGCCATCACGAAGTAGATGGTCAGCAGTGGGAAGAAGACCACAAGTGCCAACCAGGACGTCAGTAGCCAGACGATCCCGAGGGGACGTGCGAGCCACAGCAGCAGCACGCCGATACCGCACCCCGCCACGCCGATGACAAGACCGAGACCGACGAGGAAGGCGAAGACCTTAGGCAGGCGCCGCACGGAGGCCGCGAGTGTCTCACCGAAGTCGGAGGGTCGCCCCTGGACATCGTCGAGCGCCATGCGCGAGATAGCAATTTCTTGCACCAGGAAGCCCACGCAGCACGCGAGGCCGAAGGCGAAGAGCAAAACAAACGCCGCGGTCGTCGGGGTGACATCGAACGACTCGAGCCAGGCGTCAAAGTCGGCCCATACGTCAGCGGTCGGGTCGGTCAACTCCGAGATCCTGGAGAAGAACTGACCGCCGAGCAGTGCGTTCAAGCCCAAGAAGAGCATGACGAACGCCACGAGATAGCCCGCGACGCCTATGACCGTGAATTCTGCAAACGGCCGCCAGCGCCGACCGATGAGCGACAACGAATCACGGACGAGATCGGGGATCCGTCGCAGCTCACCGGGGGCGAGCGGTCGGTGATGCCATTGGGGCCGCTCAACTCCCGGCGGCAGTGCAGGCCGGGGCCGCGTGCTGTCTCCTGCCATAAATTGATGTTATGTCCACCGCGCCCACGTAAGGAGAGTGGCGAGCTGTTCTAGCGTCGGCGTATGCACAACATGGCCGGCCCCGACGACGAAGCCAGCTCAGTCAGCGGGGCATCTGGCCTGATCGCACCGCTGCCGGGCGGCTTGCCGCCGCACCGCGTGAAGTACCTGCCGATCACCGACCGGCCGCGGGTCCGGTGGCCGAACGACGCACGCGTGGCGTTGTGGATCGCCCCGAATGTCGAGCACTACGAGTTCTTGCCGCCGCGAGATCCCCAGCGCAACACGTGGGTTCGCTCGCCGCACCCCGATGTGCAGGGCTACGGCTACCGCGACTACGGCAACCGGGTGGGTTTCTGGCGCATGGTCGACGTGCTGGATCGCTACGGCATCGTCGCAACGGCCTCCACCAACCTCGCCGTGTTCGACCACTACCCCGAGGTCGGCTCGGCCATGGTCGAGCGCGGCTGGGAGATCATGTCCCACGGCATCTACAACACGCGCTACATCTCCTCTGTCGACGAAACCGCCGAGCGGGCGTTCTACATCGAGTGCATCGAGGCACTGCGCAGACACAGCGGTCAGCAGCTGCGGGGCATGCTCGGACCCGCCGTTTCAAACACCGCCCTGACGCCGGATCTCATGGCCGAGGCGGGGTTGATCTACCACGCCGACTGGTTTCACGACGACCAGCCCGTGCCGCTGGCAACCCGGAGCGGGCAGCGACTCGTGTCGGTGCCGTACTCGATGGAACTGAACGACGTGCCAGTGTTCACCCAGCACCACGACACCGACGAATTTGTGGCGATGGCGCGTGCCCAGCTCGACGTGCTGCGCCGAGAAGCCGACGACTCGGCCGGCGGACGCGTGATGTGCGTGGCCTTGCACCCGTACCTGATGGGCATGCCTCACCGGGTGGACGGGCTCGCGGCGATGCTCGACTACCTGATGAGCCACGACGACGTGTGGCAGACCACCGCCAGCCAGATCGCTCAGCACTACCTCGACCATCACTACGACGACGCCGTCGCCCACGAGCTGGCGCCGCCGGAGCCCCAGCAGTCGCCAACGCGAGTGACAGTGAGCCCGCACCGCCCGGCCGCACCGCCGGCGCACAGGAACGTCGGAGCGGCATCCGGCACCGCCGCCACCGCCGGTCTGGGCCTCGCAGCAACCCGTCAGGCCCCCTACGAATTCGGCCCGGCCCATCACCAGCACGGCATGGACCACCCCTACTACGACTGGTCGCCGCTGCCGGGCCGTGCCCGCTTCGAATGGCCGAACCGCAGCCCGCTCGCAGTGGGCGCTGTGATCGTCCTTGAGCATGTCGAGTGGGACCCGCCGCCGGACGCCTACGCGTTGCGTCACCGCAGCGGCGGATTGGCTCGGCTGCCAGCTCCTGACTACCCGCAGCTCACCATCCGTGAGTACGGCCACCGGGTCGGCATCTTTCGCCTGCTGGACATCCTCGAGCGGCACGGCATCGCTGCGACCGTGGCGGTCGACGCGTTGACCGCGGAGCACTACGGCTGGCTGGTGAGACACCTCGTCGAGCGAGGCTGCGAGATCGCTGGGCGAGGCATCGCGGCGACCCAGCTCGTCACCTCCAAGAACTCCGAGTCCGAAGAGCGGGACGCCATTGCGCGAAGCATCGATGCCATCGAGGCCGCCACCGCAATCCGCCCGACCACCTGGTTCTCGGCCGAAGGGGTTGAGTCGTTCCGCACCCCGGCGCTGTTGGCAGAGGCCGGGATCGACGCAGTGCTGGATTGGCCCAACGACGAGCAGCCATTCCTGATGACGACCGACGGCGTGCTGGCCGGGGTGGGTCGTGCCGAAGGCACCCCGCCGATGGTGTCATTGCCGCTGTTCCTCGAGGCCGACGACGAGTTCGCCCTCTGGCACCGCCGGGTGTCCCTGAACGGCTGGCACGAGATCGTTACGAAAGCCGCAGCCCGTATGCACCTTGACGGCACTCAGCATCCGGCGGGAGCGCGTCTGCTGATGCTGACGCTGCGTCCTTGGCTCGCCGGTCAGCCGTTCCGTGCCCAGATTCTGGACGCTGCTCTCGGCGAGGTGAACGCCCTCGGCGACATCCACACCGCAACCGCTGCCGAGTTGGCCGCACACACCCGCAGCTTTGGCGGCGGCACTCCTGCACAGACCTAAGGCCGACGCGTTCTCTCTGCACAAGTGCTGTCTGCGACGGCATTTCTGCACAGATTTGAGCCCGATGCATTTTCTGTGCAAAAGAGCCGTCTACGGCGGCATTTCTGCACAGAAATCAGGCCGACGACTACGACAGGCGCCACGAACCAGGCTCGGGTACCTGCAAGCCAAGGTGGTCGCGCAGCGTCGTGCCTCCATAGTCGGTTCGGAACAGGCCACGGCGCTGCAGCTCTGGCACGACGAGCTCGACAAAGTCCTCGAATGCCCCGGGCATGTGCGTACCCGCAATCACGAACCCGTCCACCGCTCGCTCGGTGAACCACTCCTCGAAGTAGTCGGCCAGCTCGACCGGTCCGCCGACGGTCGGATGAGCCAGCCGGCCGCGGCCTGAGATCTGCACGAAGTCGCGTACGGTGGGATTGGCGCGACCAGTGGTCTGCAGCACCTGGTTGCGGATGCCCTGGATGCCCGTCATGGCGTCGAGGTCGTCGTCGGTCAAAGGCTCGTCGAGGTCACGGGCCGCGAAATCGAAGTTCAGCCCCTCCGACAGCAATGACAGGTCGTCCACCAGCGTCGGCAGTTCGTCGTAGGCGGCGCGCCGGTCTTCGGCCTCGGCCATGGTGCGCCCGACCACCGGGAACGTGAGGTTGGTGATCTTCACCTGGTCAGGGTCGCGGCCCAGTTCGGCAATCTGCGATTTCACCGCGGCGTAATGCTCGACAGCGGCATCCAGCCGCACGTGGCTGACGAACAGCAGCTCGCCCCAGCGGGCCGCAAAGGCAGTGCCCCGGCCGCTCTGGCCGGCCTGGATGACCACCGGATGCCCTTGTGGCGTGCGCGGCACGGTGAACGGCCCCCGCGACGAGAACCACTCGCCGTCGTGGTCGAGGCGGTGCACCCGGTCGCCGTGGGCGTAGAGCCCAGCATCGCGGTCCGCAGCGATAGCGCCGGCCTCCCAAGTGTCCCAATGGCCGTGCACGACCTCCATGAACTCGTCGGCGCGGTCGTAGCGCTCGTCGTGGGCTGGGGCCTGGTCCAGGCCCATGTTGCGGGCCTCGTTGTCGTTGACTGAGGTGACGACGTTCCACGCTGCGCGGCCGCCGGTGAGGTGGTCCAAGGTGGCGAACACCCGGGCCACGTGGAACGGCTCGTAGTAGGTCGTGGAGTAGGTGGCGCCCAGCCCGAGCCTGCTGGTGGCCATGCCCATCGCGGTGAGCACAGTCACCGGATCGAGCTTGACGCAGCGGATGCCGGCCTCCACGGTGTGGCGGTGATCACCTCCGAACATGTCGGGCATGGCGAGCCGGTCATCGAAGAAGCCCAGATCAAAGCGGCCCTCTTCGAGCACCTCGCCGATGTGGCGGTAGTAGTCGAAGCTGGTTACATCGTGCCGGGCTTGGGGATGCCGCCACGCTGCGGGGATCGTCGTGCAGTTCTGCGCCTGCAGGAAACCCACCAAAACGATCTGGCGTTGCGCGTTCACGTCCAGCGATCGTAGAGAGTCCCGCTCACCGGCGGACCGCAAGGGCGAGGTGCCAGACTCTCGGGCTATGTCGTCTGAGCCGTCAACCGGCGAGATCGCCCACGACGAATCGCTGCGGGAACGGCTGTCGGCGAACCTGGCTCGACACGACGTCCAGCGGCATCCCGGTGAGGGCCGCAAGCACGCCGCGGTCGCAGTGATTGTGCTGGACAGCGACGCCGAGCTGCACGGCGCCGATCCCGCGTTCCGCGGTCTCACCGCTGAGGAACGACGCGAGATGCTGGCCGCGGTTCCCGGCGCCGCCGACGACCCGATGCTGACCGGAGACGTGGAAGGCACCGCCGGGGGCGCAGCAGTGCTGCTCACTCGGCGCGGCTCGCATCTGCGCGGCCACGGCGGCCAATGGGCCCTGCCGGGAGGCCGCCTGGATGCCGGCGAGACGCCGCTGGAAGCAGCCATGCGAGAAGCCGACGAAGAAGTCGGGCTGCGGCTCACTAGCAACGATCTGCTCGGCCGGCTCGACGACTACCCGACCCGCTCGGGCTACGTGATCAGCCCGTTCGTGTTCTGGCTTTCTGACGACC
Source organism: Candidatus Poriferisodalis sp. (assembly GCF_965214215.1). GTDB lineage: Bacteria > Actinomycetota > Acidimicrobiia > Acidimicrobiales > Poriferisodalaceae > Poriferisodalis. The sequence goes on from NZ_CBDCBD010000002.1 coordinate 282,103, forward strand.
GCGACCCAGTGGCCAACCCTGCCGAGGTGGCCTCGGTGCACCGTGTCTCAATGCGCGAATTGACCAGGGACGATTCGCCTCGCTTCGTCAGCATCCCCGAGAGCGATCGCCCAGTCGTGCAGGTCCCCATCGGCGGCGACCTCATTCACGCCCCCACCGGTGCCGTGCTTTACCAATTCCGAGCGGTCGCTTACGACGGCCTCGACATCCGCGTCGACGAACTCGAACAGCCAGTGTTCGCCTGGTCTTGACCAAGCGAACCATCAGAACCGGCACATCTCTCACACTGCAAAGGCTGCATTGTCACGTCGGAAGGTTGTTCGGCACCCAAGCGTGGGGGTACTGCTCGCATTCCGGGTATGGGGTGGTCAGCCATCGCAGCCCGGGGTGACCCACAGCCCTGATGGAGGCAAGCATCACTTCGCCGTCAACGGCAGTGCCTTGAGTCGCGAAGTTACCGACGTTCCGTTCCTCTCCGTGTGCCCCTACCCAGAATCCGGTGCGGTCGCCTCGGACAACCGCACCGTAGGGATCGAAGTACAGCGTTTCGGGGTCGCCACCCAGCAGATTCGCCGGTGCTTGCGGCACTGAGGCCACGTTAGTCGCTGGTCGCAGCAGCGACAGGTTCGGCAAGTACACGCCCGATATCGCCGGCGAGCCGTCGGCTTCGACGAGCTCGCGGCCAGTCTCGAACAGCAGCAAATACCTGGTGCCGTCGCGGCCGGTACCGGTGATGCACCGGCTTCCTATGTCGAGTAGCACCTGCCGGGGCGAATAGCGGGCGTCGTCCCAGGCATCGGGCCTGTATTCGACTTGCACGAGGCGGCTCGAAGGCCCTTCGGCGGCTTCCCCAAACAAAGCCGTACAGGCGTTCCCGATAGCGAGAGCACCGACGATCACCGCGGCGGACACCCAGAGCACTCGGCGGCCCGACCATGGTTGCCGTTGCTGACGTGAGCGACTGGTGGTTCGCACTATCTCGTCAACACCTGCGTGCCGAGATCTTCGGCGGCCGACGCGACTGGAGTGAATGCGTGCTCGCTGCACGTCGTGGAGCAATTCCCGTCGGTGCCGTAGCGGCCGGTGTTGACTCCGACGGCTTGAGTACCTGAGAACCACGGGCCTCCGCTGTCCCCACACGCGCCGTACACACTGCGCATACGCACTTGGTTACATACAACGCTGCCGCCACCGTTGTGGCAGACACCGGTGTACTTGACGTTGTTGCAGCCCCCTCGGTTTGAAGCACGTCCGTACTTGCAGTAGTAGTCGCCAATTGCGATCGAAGTTGCTGACTTGACACTGGTCACGGTGCGCAGACTCGATGTACTGGACCCGGCATAGAACTTCGGCTCGACGGTGCCCGAGTAGGAGTACCACGCAAAGTCGCCGTAGTAGCCCTCGTACTCGTCCTGCAGGGTCAGCGCTGTCGTGCTACCTGAGACAGGATCGAAGTAATACAACGTGTTCGCACAGTGGCCAGCGGTCAACAGGCCATAGATAGAGCCCGACCTGACGCCTAATGAGAACGTGCACGCAACACCCGAACCGTTGCGGTTCTTGCTAGCGGCCGTACCGCCCTGAGCCGTGTCGGGCGTGAACGGACTCTCAGCGACACGGCTGACGCCTACACCGATGGTCGAGGTCTCCAGTTCCCGGACCGTTCGTTCGAATTCGCTTGCGTTCGCAGCGCTCTCATCGGTGACGCCAAGAATGACGTCGATTCTCTGCGTGCGAATATTCGGCGCCACCGCAAAATCAGTCGAACCGGCATCGTGCAGTGCTTGCGCTATCGCGTGGGTCCTCGCGACCAGCGCAGCTTGCGAAGCGGTAGCAGTGACATCCAATCCAATCGCCAGACCCGACTGCTCAATCTCGGTAGCGATCGCCGCCGGCACTTGCCCAACCCACCGCACCGTCGTCCGAGTGGCGAAACCGTCGGCGTGGTAGGCGCCTCCGAATGCCGCTGGATGCTGCTGTCGCCACTTCGCGATCAGTGGTGCAACGGCCTCTTGATGACGCAGACGAGCCAGCGCTGCTGCGACGGCAATCGCCACCAGAACCCAAACGCGGTCCCGCACGCGGGACCGTCTGCCAAACCGACCAAGGTGAGAAGTGGAGGGGTCACCCCGACTCCTCAGTTCCTGATTCAATATTCTTAACTCCTTCGTTCTGTCGGTGCCCGAATACAACCGGGCCGCTGCACACGAACGTAAGCCATGTTCAAGCATCAAGTCAAGAACGAATGTTCTAACAGATATTCGATTCGGCGGCGTGTCAGAAATTGGGCTTGGCCCGAGAGGGAATCAATGCCGATGTTTGCCGCAAGCCAGCCAGCAACCAGAGCTTGCCGAGCACTGTCGCATGCGTGCTCGGTACTAGCCGAGCACCGACATTGACGAACCGTGGAGGTCTCGCTTGCGGGAGAACGTGCCCATATCGATGTCGAAACCCGTGTGCTTGCCCGTCACGACGACGGGATCGGTGTCGTGGTCGTGGCCGGCCTCGACCGCGCCGATCAGCTCGGCCATGCAATGGCCGGCGACTGCGGCATTCTTGAACTGGTTGCCGCTGGTGCCGATCGCCACGTAGTAGCCGTCGAGCGACGTGCGGTCATAGATCGGGATCCAGTCGTCAGCCACGTCGTACACGCCCACGATGCCCCTCGGCTGGTGGGGCAGGCCGAGTTCGGGCATCCGCCTGGCGAACCGCAGCACATGGGTTTCCCACTGATCGCGGCTGAGGCCTTGCGAGCAGCCGTCGATCTCATCGGCGTCGAGCCACTCGAAGTGCGTCGAATCCAATTCGAGCGAGCCGATGAGGAGGTTGTTGCCCACCTCGGGCCGCACATAGCAGCCGCAGTCGTCGTCGGCCATGGCTGCACCACGGTGCTCGAAGTCGACGCCCGGCGACGCGGGCACGTGATACACCTCCTTGCGCAGCGGCCGGGTGCTGATCGACATGTCATCGAGCACGCCGGCAAGGCGGTTGATGGCGCTGCTGTGCGGGCCGGCGACATTCACCACCACGGGCGCCGACACCTCAGTGCCGTCGGCCAGCACCACGCCCTCGGCGCGACCGGAGCCTGAGACCGCGACCACGACCGCACCGAAGCGGAATTCGGCACCGGCGGCCTCCGCCGCGAGCCGCAGGTTGTGGGCGGCGAGCTGCGGATCGCCCACGTAACCGGCTTCGGGCGTCCACAGCGCGCCCTCGAGGCGCGACGTGGGCTCCGCCCAGAAATCAGGGTCGTCGAGTTGGCGAGGCGGACCGAAACGGGACATGTCGAGCGGAACGAGCCGGGCGACCGTCTCGTCGCAGTCCCAGATCTCATGGGGAACGCCGAGAGCCTCGAAGTGCGGCACCGGCAGCAAGTGGGGACCTTCGCCGCTGAAGAGCGTCGCCATCCCGCATTCGGTGAACCCTGCGTAGCCCGCCTCGTCGCACGCGCCGATGTGGTTGGGCCAGTCCAGCCAGTACTGCAGGCCTTCATAGGACATCGCCACGCCCGAGCGGGTCGAGTAGGTAAACCGCACTATGGCCGACGAGGCGCTGGTGGAACCCTGGCCTGCGCCGGGGTTGCGGTCGAGACCGAGCACCCGCCAGCCACGCCGTGCCAGTTCGCAAGTGACTGACGTGCCGATGACGCCGGCGCCGATGACGATGGCGTCGTAGCGCTGCCCGCTCATGCGATGCCACCCGTGTGGCCATCGAACAATGGGTGAAGCACTGCGCGGACCGTTTCGGAATCAACCGATGCGGATCGGCTTGGCGATCGCCGCCGTGAGCACTTCGGGTTCGGCGTCGGTCACCAGCACGTCATCCTCGATCCGGATTCCGCCGAAACCCCGCAACTCGTCGACCCGATCCCACACCACGCTGTCTGCGAACTTCTCCCGCCGGGCGGGGTCGCACAACAGGGCGTCGATGAAGTAGACCCCGGGCTCCACGGTGGTGACCATGTCTGCAGCGAGGACTCGTTCGGGCCCCAGCCTCGACAGCACCGGGTCGTCGCTCGGCGTTCGGCTGTAGGGCACGCTCGTGATGTCGTGCACCGAAAGGCCCAGCAGGTGCCCGAGCCCATGGGGGAAGAACAGCGCCACCGCGCCTTGGGTCACGAGTTCTGCCGGGTCACCCCGCAGTACGCCCATCTCGACCAATCCCGCCCCCAGGATCCGGGCGGAAGCCAGGTGCACCTCGCGCCACACAATCCCAGGCCGGCACATGTCGATCGTCTGCTGTTGGGCGCTCAGCACCAGCTTCCACAGGAATTCCTGCTCGTCGGTCGGATCGGCGCCCACGACCATGGTCCGGGTCACGTCGCTGGCGTAACCGCCGAACTGCGCTCCGGCGTCGATGAGCAGCAGGTCGCCGGCTTCCACCGTCCTGGTCGCTGGCCGCAGGGGGTCGTCGCCCGCATAGACGTAGTGCAGGTAGGCCCCATGCGAACCGGACGCCACGATGCTGTCGTAGGCCACCCGGGGTGCTCCCGCAGCGAAGAACTGTGCTTCCATGCCGACCTGGATCTCGCGCTCGGTCATGCCTGCCGCGGCGTTTGCGTACACCCAGTCGAATCCGCTTGCGCTCGCGGCAGCGGCGCAACGGATGTCGTCAAGCTCGGCGGGGTCCTTGGTGATGCGTTCAAGCGCAATCGCTGCGCCCAAACGCACGACCATCGTCGCTGGTGACGCGTCGACCTGCTCAGGAGTCGAGTCATCCGGTGCCGAGCTGGGCTGATCGTCTCCGTCGGTGGCGGGCGTGTCGGACTCAGCCTTTGCGGCCGCAGCCGGCAGCGTCTCGGGCATCTCAGCACCGGCGCCCAACTCGATGACGCTGCGATCGCCTCGCTCCGCTAGCCAGTCCCCCAACTCGTCCAGCGGCCGGCCCACGGGTGTCGGCGGCTGCTCCCACACGAGCCGTTCGGGGCTGAATCGGGGCCCGAAGAGTTCCCATTCGCCGGCCGCGGCATCGAAGGCCAGCGTCGTGCCCGGCGATCCCACCGCCGTCAGATACGCGACGTCGGGATGCGGCAGGAAGGCAAAGTGCTGATCCGTACCCGACCAGCTCGCAGGTTCCCCTGCCCGCAGGAGCACTACCTCGTCGGTCAGCTCCCAGCGCTTCGCCACTCGCGCCCGCCGCTCGGCCAACGCCTCGTCAGTCGGCTTCACGCGCGCACCCTAACTTCTGCGGCCGATCACATCGTCGAGACGACGGTGAAAGTGGCGGATGCGAATCTCTTGATAGTCGCTGAAGGTGTGGTAACGGTGCTGGGCCGCCCGCATGCCCCGCTGCACCCGATGCAGGTTTGCGATGTCCTGGTCGATGACTGCGCCCAACGACTCGAACCCGGGAGCGTGAGCCCAGCTCTCGCGGACGTCGAGCCAATGAGGAGCAGCTGACTCCCATTCGCCGTCGTCGGGCATCGGGTGCAACAGCATCATCTCCATCAGCGACAGGTTCGGGTCGTCGTCCCAAGGTCGGAACCGGTACGCGATCGGCAGCTGGTAGCCCGCCCACGGGCAGAAGTTGGGGAACACGAAGTACTGGATGGAGTCGAGCATGGCCGCCTCCGATGCCCCGGCGAGGTCGTGTCGCCAGCGTCGCCCCAGTGACTCCCGGAAGCGCTCGGCGAGCCAGCTGCGGGCGTCGACATCGTCGGGAACCTCCTGGCGGTCCTGTGCGGGCAGCAGGCGTTGCATCGAGCGTGCGATCTCGGCTTGACCGATTTGGCCGACAAGATCGTTGGCGGGCACCGCTTGGGCCTGCACGATGCGGCTCAGGTTCGGGCCGAACACGTCGTAGGCACAGGCGAAGTCATTGGAGATGCGCTTCGCTTGGGGGTGCGTCGTTGCGACGTGGTAGCCCTCGAGGAACGCCTCCTGGGTGGCTTTCCAGTTGGCTTCGACCACCTGCACTGCATGATGAGCCACATAGCGGTCGTCGAGCCGGTACGGCTCGAAGTGCTCGGTGAGCGGAGCGGCGTAGCGCTCGAACGGTTCGGCAGTGCCGTCTGGATTGACCATCACGAATCCGCCCCACAGCGCCACGGCGGCCTCAGGGAGGCAGAAATCTGGCCCATCGACGTGGGGGAAGTCCCACGACGCGGGCATGCCGCGGAAGGAGCCGTCGAGATTCCAAGCAAAGCCGTGAAACGGGCACTTGAAGAAGGCAGCGTTGCCATCGCCCTCGACGAGCGTGGTGCCACGGTGCAAGCACGAGTTGTGGAATGCCCGAACCTGATCGGTCTCGGTGCGAACCACGACGAGACTGATATTGCAGATCTCATAGACGATGTAGTCGCCGACCTCGGGAATGTGCTCGAGCCGGCACGCCATCTGCCAGGTGCTTGGCCACAGCCGTTGAGCCTCGAGCTGGTGAAACTCTCGTGACACATAGCGGTCGATGTCGACCTGATCGGTGTCCTCCCAGCTGTAAGCCTCTTCGAGCAGTGGCGCCGGCGGAGGTGTTGCGTCGGCCAGCAGGATCGACTGGTACGACGGCCCGGTCGATCTGGCCTCGCCCCGCACAATCGTCATGGCTGCTCCGATCCGCCTCTGGTGTGCTGGCTGGTGATTCCTGCGCATCGGATGATGTCAGACATCGCCAAACCCTAGAAGCCGTCGATCTCTAAGTGCTCAAGCCAGTAGGCACAGATGCCGGTGCTGGGGAGGCGGCGTAGGTTCTTGCGGCGTGAGTGACGACGTTGTGCCCGACGAACCCGAACTGCCGCCGCGGCTGGCCAAGGCAATGGCAGCCAAGGAGGCAACGCTGGACGCAGCCCGGTCCGTCGCCGTGGCTCGCCAGCACGCACGTGGCCGGTGGACGGCTCGGCAACGCATCGCCGCCCTGTTCGATCCTGAGACGTTCGTCGAGTACGGCCAGCTCGCACAGCCACAGATCCGCTCGCTGGGCGACGCCCCAGCCGACGGCTTGGTGATGGGCGTCGGGCTCGTGGACGGCGTCTCGGTGTGCGCCTTCTCCTACGACTTCACCGTGATGGGCGGCAGCCAGAGCCCGACCAATCATCGCAAGGTGGACCGGATGATGGAGGTGGCCGAGCGCAATCGCTGGCCGGTCATCTTCTGGTCAGAAGGCGCCGGGGCACGCGCCACTGAGCTGTTCTACGACAGCGGCACGGCGACCACGTTCATCCAGCTCGCACGGCTCTCAGGCCTGGTGCCGATCGTCACGATCTTGTCGGGGCCGAGCTTCGCGGGCCAGGCCAACATCGCCGGCACCTCCGATGTGGTGATCGCGACCAAGGACTCGACGCTGGGGCTCTCCGGGCCGCCGCTCGTGAGGTCTGCGACCGGCGAGGACTTGACACCCGAAGAACTCGGCCCCGTCTCGATGCACGAGCGGGTCGGCACGATCGAGCTGGTGGTCGACGACGAGACAGCGGCGCTGCAGACGGCTCGCAGGTATCTGTCGTACTTCACCGACGTGGCAACTCCCCCGCCGCCGGTCGCGGTGGATCAGGCGCCGTTGCGCACGATGGTGCCCGAGAACCCTCGGCGTGCCTATGACGTGCGCAAGATCGTGGAGATCCTGGCCGACGAAGGGTCGGTCTTGGAGCTGCGTCCGAGGTTCGGCCGCTGCCTGTCGACGTCGCTGTGCCGGGTCGAGGGGCGCCCCATCGGTGTGCTTGCGAACAACCCGATGTTCGGGGCAGGAGCCATCGATGCCGAGGGCTCGGCCAAGTTCTCGCGACACGTCGAGCTGTGCAATGCCTATGACCTGCCGCTGCTGTTCTTGTGCGACACGCCGGGCTTCATGATCGGGACGGCTGCGGAGAAGACCGCTCTCGTGCGTCACAGCGCTCGCACGCTGGTGGCGCTCAGCGCTGCCGATGTGCCGATCCTGACGGTGATTCTGCGCAAGGCATATGGCCTTGGCTACTACGCGATGGGTTCCGACGCGCTGGACCCTGACCTGTATGTCGGCTGGCCGACGGCGGAATTCGGCGGCATGGGCCTCGAAGGCGCTGTGAACATCGTGTTCCGCGACGAGCTCGAGGCTGCACCCGACGACACAACACGGCGCGAGATTCAAGATCGGCGCGTCGCTGAGTGGAAGGAACGCAATACCGGCCTGGAATTCGCCCGATCGTTCTTGCTGGACGACATCGTGGACCCGGCCGAGACTCGGGACCTGATCGCGCGGCTGCTGGCGACACTTCCGCCGCCGCGGCAGCGCGAAACCCGCAAGCACCCGATCGATCCCTGGTAGCTGAGGCCCCGCTACTGCTGCTGTTGCTGGGCGGTCTGTTGATGGTCCGCCATCGCAGCAGCCGGGGAGGCGACGGCCACGTTGGAGCGGCGGCGAATCGGTTCGGTCACCATCGAGGTGGGCGCCGTGGGCTGGGCGATGATCACCTCGGCGTCAACCTGGGCGTCGGCCGAACCGTGGAAGACGCCGCGCACCGGCGCGACGTCGTTGTAGTCGCGTCCATGACCGATGATCACGTGACGCTCGCCGACCGCTCCGCCATTGGTGGGATCGAGCGCGTACCAGCCGAAGCCAGGCACAGCGGCCTCAATCCACGCGTGGGTCTGCACCGAAACGGCAGTGGGTGCCTCGCCGTCGGAGTCCAGCACGCCCGTCTGCTCGCCAATGCCGTTTTCTGCCACGAAGTCCTTTGCCCTGCTCGCTGCGGCCGTCGGCGAACCGTCGTTGCCGTCACCGTCGGGTCTCGTCTCGTCGACTGCGAACAGGTAGCCCGACACGTAACGGGCAGGGATGCCGACACAGCGCAGCATGCCCACGGCAAGGTGCGCGAAGTCCTGGCAGACGCCGCGACCGCCGTCCACGAGCTCCTCCAGCGTCACCCCGATCGATGTCGAACCGCGTTCGTAGGTCAAGACCGTCGGCACCGCTTTCACGATGGCGATCACGCGAGAGCTGACGTTGTCGGGAGCCGAGCGGACCGACCACGTTGCAACTTCGTTGATGAGATCTCCCCACTGGACGTGCTGGGACGGAGCCAGGTACTCCACATGGGAGTTCGCGAATTCCACATCGGCGAGCCGCTCGCAACTCACCACCGGTGGGTCGTCGGGGATCGGCGCAGTCTCCACCGACGATTCGGCGACCACCAGCAGTTCACGGTGGGCGCCCCGCACCCCGAGATGATCGACGGTCGTCCCGAAGTAGTCGCGGGTCTGCAAGACCCGTGTCGCCGGTGTCGTCGTCAGCCGGTACGACAGCACTTGCTGGCGGAGGTCATCGCGAGGGCGGACGCGAATCTCGTTCTGCGACTCCGACACCGCAGCGGCGTAACGGAAGTGCAGCCGGTAGGCGATGTCGAGCCTCACGACGCCGCGTCCCCGCCGTCACCTGGGCGCACAAACTGGGATTGCACCTCGACCTGACCGGAACCGGAAACGGTGCTGGCATGCACGTCAGTCGCCAGCGTGGCCAGCGAAATGCCCAGCTCGGACAATTCCGTGTCGGGCTGGGCGGCCAGCGAACCGTCGAGTTCGCCGTACTCCAGGCGGGCCCGCAAGGCGCCAGCGCGGCGTCGCGGCACCGCCACCGCACCCGCCGCGGCTGCGAGATCTTCCAGTCGTTGCTCCACCCGACCCAGGCACCACAACACCGAGCGGGGAAAATCGAAGTGCTGGAGCAAGAATCTGGCCACCGCGGCCCAGCTCGGCGAGTGGCCGATCTCACGGCGAGCCGCCTGCAGCGAATGAGTGAACGCCAGCAGCCGGTTGCCGTCGAATACATCACTGCCGGTGCCCAGGCCCGACTTGAGCAGTTCGACCGTCAAAATGGAGCGCTCCAGCAGGCGGCCCACCTCCATGAAGGCGTAGCCCTCGTCCCGCATCATCGATTCGGTCATCACTCCGCTCAGCGACCGGCAGCCTCGTCGGGCGGTGATGACCGACATCCGCGACACCTCGCCGCCGGTCTGTTCCCGCGCCCCCGAGCTGACGGCCTTGGCGCTCTGCATGAGGATGTGGAGGCTGTTGGCTTCTTCCCACAGCTCCACCGGGATGCGGTCTCGCACGATGCGGAGGTTCTCCCGCACGGACTGCACCGACGACACCACCGAACCCGGATTCGTCTCATCGGATACCAGGAAGTCCATGACTGCGTACGGCCCAGTGCCGACCTGGGCTGCCACGAACTCGTCTTGCAGACCGAGCGCCTGCACCAGCCGACGCGACGCAAGCCGGGCCTCCGTGGGCGGGCGATGCATCACGGCATTGGTCTCGACCGATACGCACCGGGCGATGGTGTCGGCGCGCTCCAAGTAGCGGCCAGCCCACAGCATCGAATCGGCATGCCGGGCCAGGATCATCGGGCCGACTCCTGCCCGGCGGCATCCATCGACGGTTTGCCGGCGGTCTCCGCGGCTGCGGAGTTGGTGCTGGGCGCCAGCACCCAGGTGTCCTTCGAACCGCCGCCTTGGGACGAGTTCACGATCAACGACCCCTTGCGCATCGCCACTCGCGTGAGGCCGCCTGGGAAGACCTGCGTTCGTTCTCCTGTGATCACGAACGGCCGCAGATCGAGGTGGCGGGGCTCGAGCACGTCATCGCACATCGAGGCCAGCGTCGACAGCTCCACCACTTCCTGAACTATCCAGTTGCGGGGATCCTCCTCGATTTCTGCCCGCGCATTCGCAAGTTCTTCGTCGGTGGCATTGCGCCCGATGACGATGCCGTAGCCCCCCGATTCCCCCACCGGCTTGATGACCAGCTCGTCCAGCCGCTCGAACGCCGCTGCGCGCTGATCAGGCTCCCACATCACATAGGTCTGGACGTTGGGGAGGATGGGGTCCTCGCCGAGGTAGTAACGAATCAAGTCGGTCACATAGGGGTGGATGGCCTTGTCGTCCGCAACACCGTTTCCGACGGCATTGGCCACCGTCACGGTGCCGGCACGAATGGCGCCGAGCAGCCCGGGCACGCCCAGTGTCGAATCGGGGCGAAACGACACCGGGTCCAAGAAGGAGTCGTCGATGCGCCGGTAGATCACATCGACGGGAACCAGTCCTTCGATGGTGCGCAGGTACACGACATGTTCATCCACCACCAAGTCGGGCCCTTCGACCAGCTCCACGCCCATCTCCCGGGCGAGGAATGCATGCTCGAAGTAGGCCGAGTTGTAGATGCCCGGCGTCAGGATCACGATGAGCGGCTTGTCGCCGGAACCCGTGGGCGCCACTGATTCGAGCGCCGTTCGCAGCATCCGGCCGTACTGGCTGACGGGTTCGACCGTGTGGTCTTCCCAGACGAGGGGAAACGCCTTGGTCATCGCCGTACGGTTCTCGATGACGTAGCTGATCCCGCTCGGATTGCGCAGGTTGTCCTCGAGCACCCGGTACTGGCCCTGCGCATCGCGCACCAGGTCGATGCCCGCAATGACGCAGTGAGCATCATGGGGCACGCTGATACCGAACGCGTTGCGCTCGAAGCCGTCCGACGACTGCACCAGCCATGCGGGCACGACGCCGTCGGCCATGGCCGCGCCCTCGCCGGTGTAGACGTCGGCAAGGAACCGGTTCAGCGCCGTGACGCGCTGCGCCAAGCCCCGCTCGATCTCGCGCCACTCGGCCGCGGCGATAAGTCGGGGGAACAAGTCCATCGGCCACGTCCGCTCCGTTCCCTTCGAGTCGCCGTACACGGTGAAGGTGATGCCCTGACGGCGGAACTCCTCCTCGATGATGCCCTCGCGGCGCCGCAACTCGGCCGCATCGAAGTTGGAGAAGCGCTCCACGATCGCTGCGTAGAGCGGCCGGACGGAGCCGTCACGGTCAAACGCTTCGTCATAAGCAGGAAACTCAGCGTCGGGCCTGCGGAAGTCCGCCATAGCACATTTGATAGCGCGTGGAACTAGCCGTCTGTGTCATCAACGTCAGTAGCAGAAGTCACACAGCGCATCGGGATTGTCGATCAGGATCCGGTTGCGGGTGACCTCGTCGGGAGCGAATGATGCAAGCACATCGACGAGGTCGCCGTCATCGGGCATGTGCCTCACGTTGGCATGGGGCCAATCGGTGCCCCACAGGATGCGGTGCGGCGGCGGGATCGTGCGGTCCATCACTCGCTCTGGCGTATCGCTGGATTCGCGGGAAAAACGACTCCGTCGAACAGCTTGCGGGCCGTGCGGACAATGCCGGATCGACCCACGACCGGGCCCTGGGGGCCGAGGGTCAACTCCACCCTTGCGGCAAATGTGCCCGTCGGGTGCTCGATCTCCACCAGATCGGGATCGGGTCCGGGGCGCAGCAGCTCGGATCCCACCCCGCCTCCCAGCCTCAGGGCCGTGGCCACGCTCACAGCGCCCAGCACCCCGATGGCGTCATGGCAGCGGTGCGGGATGAATGTGCGCGTGCAGATGTTCCCGCCGGCTCGCGGCGCCGACACCAACGTCACTTTTGGCACCGTCGCGGAGATGACGTCGCCGAGGTTCATCAGCTGGCCTGCCTGCAGGCGAATGTTCTCCAAGCGCTCCCGGAACGGTCGGTCGGCCTCGAGCGTGTCCGGCGACTCGTCGCCGGCGATGTCCAGATCGGTCGCCCGCAGCACGACCGTCGGCATGCCGTTGTCGACGCAGGTCGCCTCGACGCCGATAATCACGTCGGCAACGGCGCCGGTCGGCAGCAGGGCACCGCATGCCGACCCGGCAGTATCGGCGAAGTCCAGGCGGACCGGGGCTGCGCTGCCTGGAACTCCAGAGATCGACGTGCCGCCGTCATAGGTCGGCAGACCGTCCTCCAACGGGAACGTGGCCGTGGCCATCGAATCGCTGTTGACCATCCGGATGCTCACTTGGCCCTCATTGCCCACGGCCGTGACAAGCCCACGCTCAACTGCGAATTGCCCGACACCGGCCAGCAAGTTGCCGCAATTCTGACGATCGCTGACCGCGCCGTCGTCGACCCCCACCTGCAGGAACAAGTAGTCCACGTCGACGTCGGGGTCTGACGACGGCGCCACCACTGCAACCTTGGACGTCAGCGGGTGTGCACCGCCGATGCCGTCGATCTGGCGCGGGTCGGGCGAGCCCATGATCCGCGCCAACAGTGCATCGCGCTCGTCGGCATCGCTCGGCAGCTCGTCGGCGACGAAGTAAGCACCTTTGGAGGTACCGCCTCGCATGACCATGCAGCGGAGGCCGCCGGACATCGAGTGTCCTCAGCCCCGGCGCTCGATGCGCGGTGCTGAGCCGGCTTCGAGCACAACCTTGTCCAGGTCTCTGGCCACCAGCAAGTCTCCGACGTAGCCGCCTTCACGAACTTGGTCCACATAATTCTGCTCGGTGACGGCGGATCCGAGCGCTGGCACCGCGGCGGTCGCCGGTGCGGGAATGAAGTGCGTGAGCACCAGCGTCGGGACGCCCAGTTCGGCTGCTTGGGCGCCGATGAGGCAGGTGTCGGCGTGGTAGTCGAGGATGAAGTGGCGAAGTGGCGTTCCCTGCCTGATCACATCGAAGAGCATCGCTTCGTACACGACCACGTCGGCACCCGTTGCAAGTTCGGCCATCTCGTCGCACACCCGCGTGTCGCCGCTGATGGCGATGTCGCCGTCGGGCGTGGAGATCCGGTACCCGACAGCGGGCAGCACCGGCTCGTGTCGGACGGGGCCGGCGCTGACCACGACATCCTCGCAGCGCCAGACCTCGGCGGGCGATGCGGGCGGATCGAACGCGATCAACTCCATCTCGACGGGCCTCAAACGGGCGGAGTGCTCTGCGCGCACCTCGATGTCGTGGCGCCACGGATGGGTCATTTCGCTCACATAGTCGACAGCGGGGCCCTTGGGAACGACGATTTGCAGCGGCGTGAAATCATCGCCCCGAGCCATCACCCAGTGGCTCAGCACGAGGTCGGCGAGTCCGGTGAGGTGGTCGCTGTGATGATGCGTCACGAACACAGCCGTGAGCTGCAGGTCCCACATGCCGACGCCGGCGAGCCGCTGCACGGTCGCACGGCCGACGTCGAACTGCATGGTGATGTCGCCGTAGCGAACGAGTACCCCAGGTCCGGCACGTTCGGCGTCTGGTATCGGCGATCCCGTCCCGGTGATGATGACCTCAGTCGTCACGATGTCTCCATGTTTCGGCAGCCCATCGCCAGGTGCCGTATTGGGGGATGCCGCTCTCCTAGTCGCGCCACTCGACACCCATGTCGATCAGTTTCTGACGCAACCCGTACATGTCGAGCCCGAGTTCGCCTGCGCTCAGGCGGGCGCGCGCGGCTTCTTCGTCGGCGAGGCGAGCATTCGATTTCTCCAGCGCCCACCCGGCCTCCGCCCGAGGCACGGCCAGCACGCCGTCGTCGTCGGCGCAGATCACGTCCCCCGGTTCGATGATCACGCCGTTGATGCCGATGGGCACGTTGACCGAACCCGGGCTGGCCTTGACGGTGCCTTCGCAGGACACATGCCGGGTCCACACCCAAAAGCCCATCGCTCTCAGGTCCGTGGTGTCGCGTACTCCGGCATTCATCACCAGACCGACGACGCCTCGCGCCATCAGCGAAGACGCCAGCAGGTCGCCGAACATGCCGTGAGTCGAGGGGGCCGTGCTGGTGACGACCAGCATGTCCCCTGGCTGGCAGACCTCCACGGCAGCGTGGATCATGATGTTGTCGCCGGGATGCGAGCGCACGGTGACCGCCGAGCCGGCCACCTTGACGCCTTGTTGGATCGGGCGCAGCTCAGGTCCGAGATAGCCGCGGCGGCCGATGGCCTCGTGCACGGTGGCCGTGCCGGCATCGCCTAGTCCTGCGATGTCCGCAGCCTCGGCACGCTTGATGGTGCGGACCACAACGTGGCGGCCGTGGGCAGGTTCCGAAGACATCAGACCTCCTCAGTTGCAGACGACTGTGCCAGCGGCGGGGCGGTGGTGTCGTGGCCGTGGCAGTCGATGATCACCGTGACCTCCCCGGAACGATCCCAGCGACGCTTCAGCGGTGCCCGGAGCCGCCGGCTACCGGAGGCGACCATATTCGCTGGCTCGCAGCGACGCGTCCATCGGGTACGGCATGCTGTGCGCCACCGAATTTCAGTAAAGGGGCCGCAGCGATGACGGGCACGAACGGCGTCACCACCACAGTCATCGAGTCGAACGGCCTCAGCTTCACCGCCGACGTCGCCGGGCCGGCGGATGGGCAGCCCGTCCTGCTGCTGCATGGCTTTCCCCAGACTCGCCACACTTGGCGTGCCGAATTGCCGGCGCTCGCAGCAGCCGGGTACCGCGCCTGCGCCCCCGATCAGCGGGGATACTCGGCAGGCGCCCGCCCGGGGGGCATCGACAACTACCGCGTCGAATTGCTCATGGCCGATGCCCTGGGCATCGCTGACAGCCTTGGAGCGGATCGGTTTCACATCGTCGGGCATGACTGGGGAGGCGCGCTCGGCTGGTTCATCGCCGCACATCACACCGAGCGGGTCATTTCTTTGAGCGTTATCTCGCGGCCCCATCCGGTGGCATTCATGTCAGCCATGCGGGATGACCCCGAGCAACCCCATCGCTCCCGCCATCACCCGGCGTTCCAGCGTTCCGAGGCAACCGACAACCTGCTCGTCGACGCCGCCGGTCCCCTGAGGCGAGCGATGGCGCGCAACGGCGTTCCCGAGGTCGACATCGACGCCTACCTCTCGACGCTCGGCGAGCGGGATGCCCTCGACGCCGCCGTCAACTGGTACCGGGCAATGGGTCCCTCAAGGATCCAATCCAACGGCACCCCGCCGACCGCCGTCCCCACCATGTACGTCTGGGGCAACGAGGACGTCACCGTAGGCCGCATGGCAGCGGAGAACACGGCCAGCCACGTGATCGGCCCGTACCGCTTCGAGGAAATCGACGGCGTCAACCACTTCGTCACCGACGAGGCGCCCGGCGTCTTCACCGAGCTGCTGCTCAGCCACCTCGCCGAACACGGCTGAGCTGGGGCGCCTCACGCAGGGCTGATGAGGTGGGCGATACTGGACTCGAACCAGTGACCTCTGCCGTGTGAAGGCAGCGCTCTAACCATCTGAGCCAATCGCCCGCGGGCCGACGATGATAGGCGTTGCCGACGCTGGCGAGCGCCCGGCCATCGGCAGGGAGACGGCCCCATGAGCACAGACTCGTACCACACCGCACCGGATCGGCTGGCTCCCCCACCGCCGGGCTGCCCCGTGCACGAGAGCTGGTCGCCGCTCAGCGACGAGTACCTGGCCGATCCGTATCCCATTGCCGCGCAGCTGCGCGAGGACCACCCGGTCTTCTACGCCGCCGAGATGGGCCACGTGGTGGTGACCCGCATGGACGACATCGAGGCGGTCTTCATGGACCCCGACACCTATGCCTCGTCCAACGTGCAGGACCCGATCTTCCCGCTGGCGCCCGAGGCTGCAGAGGTGCTGTCCGCACCCGATTACGACCCCCAGGCGGTGATGTCGAACCGGGCCGAACCCGATCATGGACGCATCCGCGCGTTTACCCGTGCCGGGTTCTCGGTGCGGCGCTTGCGCACGCTCGAGGACTACATGGCATCACGGGCGACCGAGTTGATCGACGAGATGCTGGCCGGCCCCGCGCCGGCCGACTACGTGAAGGCGGTGGCGTTCCCGCTGCCGGCGGAGATCGTGTTCCGCTTCATCGGATTCCCGCCCACCGACGATCTCATGCTGAAGTCGTGGTGCGTCAACCGCAAGGCATTCGCCTGGGGCAAGCCCACAGCGGCCGAGCAGGCCCATATGGCCGAGGGGATGCTGGCGTACTGGCGCTACTGCCGTGAGTTCGTTGCTGAGCGCCACCGCAACCGCACCGACGACTTCTGCTCCGAGCTGCTCGACGCCCACGATGCCGACCCGGACCCCGAAGACGGCAGCGGCCTCAGCTACCGGGAGGTCGAGTCGATCATCTACGGGATCTCATTCGCCGGCCACGATCCGGTCACGAATCTGTTGTGCAACACGCTGCGGTGCCTGCTGCCTCGACGAGACCAGTGGGATGCCCTGTGCGCCGACCCATCGTTGATCCCGACGGCTGTCGAGGAAACACTGCGGTTCGATTCCAGCCAAGTCGCCTGGCGGCGGGTGACCACACGGGACACCGACCTCGGCGGGGTGCACCTGCCGAAGGGGACACGGGTGTTCTTGAACTTCGCTGCCGCGAACCGCGAGCCGTGCGCGTTCGCCGACACCGACCGATTCGATGTCAACGATTACGACCTCACCCGGCCCGACCCGCACCGCCACATCAGCTTCGGCAAGGGCATCCACTTCTGCTTGGGAGCAAACCTGGCCCGCATGGAAGCCCGCATTGCGCTGGAGATCCTGACCCAGCGGGTGCCCTCGCTGCGGCTGGTGCCGCAGGACTACTGGACGTTCCCCAACATCACCTTCCGCGGACCTGAGGAACTTTGGCTCGACTGGGACTGAACGGTTCGACCGCGGCTACGCCGAGAAACGACTCAGCCCGACCACACCTGCTCAGGCACGTAGACGGTTCCCGACATGATCTTGCGGGCAGTACGCGTCACACCGCCCGAGATGACCCGCACGCTGCCGTCACGCCATTGCGTCCGCAACGCGACCTCCAGCGAACCGCTCGGATGCTCGATGGTTACATCGCGTTGCGCTTCGCCGTCATGTTGAACGTCGCCGGCACTCCAGCTGGCCGACTCGTGCGCGAGCGAATCAGCAGCGGTGCCTGGGACACTCGGGGCCGCCGCCGGGTTGTCGACGAGTGATGCGGCCACGGTGCCTGGAACGGCGGTGGCCGCTGCTACGCAGATGCCGCCTGAAACGGCGTGGGCTGGATGGCACTGGGTAGGCGTGAAGTAGCGCGAGGTGATCGTGCCGCCGTCGCGGGCCGCTGACAGCAAGCCGAACTTGGGTACGACGCTGCGCGACACGTCGCCAAGGCCCATGCGCCGACCCGCCTCACGGCGGATCGCTTCCATGGTCGCCATGAAATCGGGATCCGAATCGAATTCCTCCGGGGCCTCATGGCCGCTTCGGCGAAGTGCGCTGGCCCGCACCATCACCATCGGCATCGCCACGTCAATGAGCGTCGCATCCACCTCGACTCCACCCGCGACGATGGGCTCGCTCACGCACCCGGTTGGCAACATCGAGCCGGTCACCGAACCCTCGATGCCGCGGAACCGCAACTCCACCGGCGCCGCCGTGCCGTCCACACCGTCGATCGCGCAGTCGCCCTCGTAGGTCGGCTCCCCGCCGGGCGTGCAGCAGACCACGTCGATGAAGCTGCCGGTGTTGACGTTGCGCACCACGAGCGACGTGGTGGGAGCGCCAGCGGCCACCAGCCCGTGCTCAATCGCGAACGGCCCCACACCGACCAGCATGTTCCCGCACGTCGGCTTGGTGTCCACCGTGCCCCAGACAGGGTCGATCTGCGCGAACAGGTAGTCCACATCGGCCTCGGGATGCTCCGACGGCCCCACGACAGCGACCTTGCTGGTCACGGTCGTGCCGCCGCCCAGCCCGTCGATCTGCCGCCCCGTGGGGCTCCCCATGACGGCCGCCAGCACGGCGTCGCGCCGCTCGGGATCGGCGGGCAGGTCACTCGCCGCGAAAAACGGCCCTCGCGACGTGCCGCCCCGCATCAGCACGCACGGGATCGCCCGCTGCCGGGTAGCCAACTCTCCTGTGTGGCCCGACGACATGGCCTTAGGCGACGGACACCTCGATCTCGACTGCCGATGAGATCAGCTCAGGAATCTCATCGCCGTCTTCGCTCATCGACTCGAGATGGAGCTCCATTGCCTCGCGCATCAGCGCCACGGTCTGCTCGCGGGTTTCGCCGACGGCAACGCAGCCGGGGAGATCCGGCGCGTATGCGCCGTAGCCCGTTCGGGACCGTTCGAGGATCACCGTGTAGTTCAGGGTGTCGGTCGTGGCGGTGTCGCTCATGCTGAGGGTCTCCCTGCGATGCCAGCTTGCCTCAAGATGCTCTTCCACGTGGCCGGCGGCACTTCGTCTCCGAACTTGCCCGCAACGGTCACCTTACCGGGCTTGCGTGGATGCACGAATTGGCGATGGCTGCCGCGAATTCGCTTGAGACGCCAGCCGTCGGCGGTGACTACCCGAATCGCTTCTCGCACCGTCGGCATCCGAGCGACTGTATGTTTTCAATATGTTTCAATCTATTTCATTTTCTTGCGCCTCTGCCAGGTGAGAACCGGTTACCTGTTCGGCCCGGGCCGGCGAAGACGGCCGCTCAGACACGCGCCGGTGCGCCTCGTCGCGAACGCCCATACTGGGCACCGCAGGAATCCCGAGATCGACAGGGCGGCGTGACATGAAGCTTGCAACCGGAGCCGGATACTGGTCAGCAGGGCCTCCGCCCGACGCGCTCGAGACGCTGCAGCTTGCAGATCGTTTGGGCTTCCATTCGTTTTGGACTGCCGAGGCGTACGGCTCAGACTGCCTCACTCCGCTCGCGTGGTGGGGCAGCCACACCGAGCAGATCGGCCTGGGCACGGGAATCGTGCAGATCTCGGCCCGGACTCCTGCAGCAACCGCCATGGCAGCCATCACGATGGACCACCTGAGCGGCGGCCGGTTCATCCTGGGGCTCGGCGTGAGCGGGCCGCAGGTGGTGGAGGGCTGGTACGGCCAGCCATACCCCCGACCGCTGGCACGCACCCGGGAGTACATCGAGATCATCCGGGCGATCCTCGAACGGGACAAGCCGGTCAGCTTCAGCGGCGACCACTACCAGATGCCATTCCCGGGCGGCATGGGCTTGGGCAAGGCGTTGAAATCGACCGTGCATCCGCTGCGGCCCGACCTGCCGATCTACCTCGGTGCGGAAGGGCCCCGCAACGTGGCGTTGGCCGGTGAGCTGTGCGACGGCTGGCTGCCCATCTTCTTCGCCCCCAAGGACAACCAGTTCTACGCCGACGCCCTCAACTCGGGCTTCGCCGCCGCGGGCAAGCCCCAGATCGGCACCGACGGCCGCATTCCCGACGACGCCGACTTCGAGGTGGTGTGCATGGTGAGCGTGGTGCCCGACGACGACGTCGAGCGGGCCGCCGACCGTGTGCGCCCGATGCTGGCGCTGTACATGGGCGGTATGGGCGCCCGTGACGCCAACTTCCACTACGACGTGTTCTGCCGGATGGGCTACCAGCACGTCGCCGACGAGGTGCAAGACCTGTACCTCGAGGGGCGCAAGCAGGAAGCTTCAGCGGCAATCCCTGTGGAACTGGTCGAAGAAGTAGCGCTCATCGGTCCGATGGACAAGATTGCCCGCGACCTGCGGCGCTGGGACGACACCGTGGTGACGACCTTGCAGATTGCGGGTCCGCCGCAGCTGCTCGAAGCAATGGCCGAGATGGTCGCCGACTGAAAGGCTTCAACTCATGGACTTGACAGGCAAGCTGGCCGTCGTCACCGGCGGCTCGGGCGACATCGGACGCGCCATCTGCGAGGCGCTGGCCGCAGCAGGCTCTGACGTCATAGTGACCTACGTCGGCGATCAGGAGCGGGCGGAGGCGAGCGCCGACCTGGTGCGAGCCGCTGGACGCTCGGCCAGCGTTCTGCAGCTCGACCAGCGCGACGAAACCTCGATCGACGAAGCAGCTGCGGCAATCGCCACCCACGGCCGCTGCGATGTGCTGATCAACAACGCTGCATGGAATATCGGTATCCCCTTCCGGCAGCTCGAAACGCTCGATTCGGCTACCTGGGATCGGGTGCAGGAGACCAACCTGCGCGGCCCGTTCCTGCTCACCCGAGCGCTGGCCGGCCTGCTGCAGGCAGACGGCGGGGGACGCGTCGTCAACATCGCCTCGGTGGGCGGCTTGCTCCCCGGCTCCAGCAGCATCGCCTACAGCTGCTCCAAGGCCGCGCTGATCCACCTCACGCACTGCCTTGCGGTCGCGTTGTCGCCCACGGTTTCTGTCAATTGCGTGGCCCCGGGTCTCGTCGAGGGCACTCGCATGGCGGCTCGGCTGCCCGACGAGATCTCCGAGGGCGCCCGGCGGGCCTCGGTACTCGGCCAGGTGGGCAGCCCGATCGACATCGCCAATGCCACCGTGATGCTGTGCGAAGCCGACTCCATCACCGGCCAGACCGTGGTGGTGGACGGCGGCAACCCCGGTGCCATGAACTTCGGCTGACGCGTCCGCGCAGCCTCCGCTGCCTCACTGCCCACGCCATCGACGGGAGATCGCAATGACCGCTGCCACAAACGGCGCTCCGGCACAGCCCAATGTGCTGTTCATCATCACCGACCAGCAGCGAGCCGACCACACCGGCTTCGCCGGAAACGAAGTGGTACGCACCCCCCACCTCGACGCATTGGCCGCTCGTGGCACGGTTTTCGACAACGCATGGGTGGCGAACCCGGTCTGTATGCCGAATCGCTCGACGATCATGACTGGGCGCATGCCGAGCGCTCACGGGGTGGTGTTCAACGACCGGTCGCTGGAACCTGGCGCCAACACCCACGTGCGTCAGTTCCGGGCGGCGGGCTACCGCACGGCACTCATCGGCAAGTCGCACCTCCAACACGGCATGTCCCGCAACGCAGTGTTCCCATCGCGCCAAACCGGAGGTGCCGTCGACGACTACTGGCCCTCGGGCTGGGACACGCTCGAAGATGCTGAGCGCTACATGAGCGGGGCACCCGAATTCCCCGACAGCTTCTATGGCTTCGAACACGTCGAGCTGTCGATCGACCACGGCGCTCGGGTCACCGGACACCACCTGCTGTGGGCGCTGGACCGCGGCGGCCGCCTCGAAGATCTCATGGTGCCGCTGACGGCCGATTCGCCCGCCCGTCGTCGCTCCGAGCGTTGGTGGCAGGTCTACGAGCCGCCCTACAGCGCCGAGTTCCACTCCAGCACGTTCGTAACCGAGCGCACCATCGACTTCATCACCGACGCCGCTCGGCAGGGAGGTCCATGGCTGGCATGGGCCTCATACCCCGACCCGCACCACCCGATGACTCCTCCCGGCGAGTGGTTCGACCGCCACCGTCCCGACGACATGGAGGTCCCCGCCTCCATCGACGATCCGCTGGACGGCGCCCCCCGCTATGTGCAGGCCATCAGCCGGATGCACCCTTCGGCCCAGCGAGCCTGGGTCACACCGTGCGGAGTGGCCGGCGACCATCAAATGCTCCGGGAGGCTCTGGCTGCCACCTACGGCATGATCGAGATGATCGACGACGGCATCGGCCAGATCCTGGCTGCGCTGGATCGGCTGGGCCAAGCCGACAACACGATCGTCGTGTTCACGAGCGACCACGGCGACATGATGGGCGACCACGGGCTGATGCTGAAGGGCTTCCTGCACTACCGGGGCACGCTCGCCGTGCCGATGGTGATTGCCGACCCGAGGCGTTCACCAGGCCGCACCCAATCGCTCGCCGGGAGCATCGACCTGGGCCCGACGCTGATGGATCTCGCCGGCGTGACCGGCTACGAGGGCATCGGGGGTCGCAGCCTCGCACCGGTGCTGGACGACAATTCGGCGACAGTGCGCGATGAGGTACTGATCGAAGACGACTTTCCTGGTGCGCTGACGATGGACATCTTGACGCCGGTAAAGACCCGCACGCTGGTCACCGCCGATCTGCGGCTGACCCGCCACAGCGACGGTTCCGAGCAGCTCTTCGACACCGCCGCCGACCCCGACGAAGTCGCTCCCCTGGGCCGCAGCGACCCGGCCCGGCGAGCCGACATGTACGAGCGGTTGGCAGAGGCGCTCATGGAAGCCGACGACCTCGCCCGCGGCATGCCCCTGCACCCGCCCCCTGCCTCGCCCAACGTGAGCGATTCCTTCATTCCGGCATAACCTGCGACTCCATGCCGACCGACACCCTCGTCATGGACCACGTCGCCGTGGTCAGCGACCGTGCCTGGGAAAACGTGATCCGCTACAGCCGCGACCTGGGCGGTCGCTGGATCGGCGGACCGGACAACGACCCGGCGTCACAGGCCGGCGACGACTTCTATTTCTGCCAGGTGGCCTTCGACGGCGGCGCGCGGGTGGAGATCCTCGAGCCGATCGAGCACGACGGCAGCGAGTTCCTGCGACGCTTCATGGCCCGCAACGGCCCGGGCCCGCACCACTTCACGTTTAAGACGCCCGACTTCGCCGACACCGTCGAAGCGCTGGCTGAAGCGGGCTACAACGTCATCGGGGTCAACGAGGACAACCCGACATGGAAGGAAGCCTTCCTGCATCCCAAGGACAGCTGGGGCATCGTCATCCAGATCGCCTGGGACGGAGGCGGAGGCTGGGACGACGCACCGCCGCTGCCGCCCACCCGCCACGAACGCACCACGTCGCTGGCAACGGTGGTCCACCTCGTGGCCGATGTGCAGGCCGCCGCCGCGCTGTTCAGCGGACCGCTCGGCATGGAACAGACCGATGAGTGGAAGGACCCCAACGTCGGGGTCGGGGCGGACCTGCGTTCGGGTCCGTGGAACCTCAAGCTCATCCAGCCCACCGAGCCCAACCTCGCCCATTGGATGGGCAACCGGCCCGGCCGGCTGCAGCTGCTGCACTTCCAGATCGACGACCCCGCCCTCGTCCCGGGGGCGCAACGAGTCGGCGTATGCGGCGGCGGCGAGCAACAGGACGCCATGTTCATCGTCCCCCCCGAGCACAACCTCGGCGTCCGCCTCCTGCTCACCGAACACACCTGAGTCCCCAGCGAAGCAAGGGCCGCTACTCCACGGCGGGCGGCTCCCAGCGGTCCACAGGCACCAAGCACAGCCGCCGACCGGCAATCGGCGCCTCGTGGACTACGGCATCGGGATGGCGACAGCGGTCACCAGGTGACATCGTGATGATCTGATCGAGCACGCCGTCGGTCTCGTGCCAATCGCAAGCGACTGTGTGCAGCGTTCCATCGGGCGCCGACCAGAAACACTCCCCCACATCGAGCGACGCAACCCTGGACGGGTCGACGTCGTTGTTGGCGGTCATGTACGCGCTCGCCACGAAGATCACCAACCCCACGACCGTGATCGCCAGCCACGGCAACACCCTCACCACCAGCGCCGCGCCGCGGTGGCTGACGACGAAACCGCCCGGACCTCCGGGCTCGGTGGTCGGAGCGCCATCGAACCACGGGTCGGCGGATTCACCTTGGTTGCCGCTGGGGCCAGTCGCACCGCCCGCGGGCGGGGCCGGTCTGGCTGAGGAAGCCGGTTCGGTCGGCTTCGACGCCGCAGCCGCACGCTCTTCGTCGTAGGAACGGCGCGATTCCACGCGGCCCAGCACACGCCACGCCTCATTCACTGCTCGCATGCGGCGGTCGGAACGCTCTGTCTGCGCTTGGTTGACGTCTCCGCGTTGATCTGGATGGTTGGCCCGGGCAGCCCGGATCCACGCGCGCCGAATCTCTGCCGCACCAGCGTCGGGACGCACGCCGAGCGCTGCGTAGTGATCGGGCAATTGGGCCACCGTCGGCCTCCCCATCCCGACGCTACTGCCGCCCGTCAATTCACATGCCGTCGCTGCAAACCGCACTGGGGAACCGCCGCTCGGCCCCGACAAAGGGCGGTTCGCTATCGTCGCGACCCGATCACCCACCGAGCTCCCACACACGAGGCCACATCACCATGACCGACATCCAGATCGACCCGCGCACCCCCGTCCTCGTAGGCGCCGGTCAGTTCAAGCAGCGTCCCGAGGTCCCAGTCGAAGCGCTCGAGCCCGTCGCCATGATGGCCGAGGCGCTGGCTGCAGCAGCCGAAGACGCAGGCGTACCCGGGCTGACCAGCCGAGCCACCCACACCTGGGTCGTGAAGGGCGCCTGGCCGTATCCCGACCCGGCCGCACTGCTGAACGAACGGTTCGGCACCTCCGCCAAGACCGGGCTGTCCACCGACGGCGGCAATGTTCCGCAATCCCTGGTGAATATGGCCTGCAACCGCATCTCGGCCGGTGAAGCCGATGTGGTGCTCATCGCCGGGGCCGAAGGAATCTGGAGCCGCCGCCGAGCCCGCCGTCGCGACGAGCGCATCCCCTACACCTCCCAGACCGACAAGGTGCCCGACGAGGTGCTCGGCGCCGACGTCGTCATGAACAACAAGGTGGAAGTCGAACGCGGCCTACGAGATCCCATCAACCTGTATCCCGTTTTCGAATCGGCGTTCAGGGCCTCCCGCGGCGAATCCATGGACGAGCACCGGGATCGTGTCGCCGTGATGTGGGAGAAGTTCAACCAGGCTGCGGTCGCCAATCCCTACGCCTGGGTACGCACACCGATGACAGCGGACGAGATCCGCAACCCAAGCCAAACGAATCGGCTCATCGGCTTCCCCTACACCAAGTGCATGAACTCCAACTGGGATCTCGACCTTGCCGCCGCGCTCATCGTGTGCTCCGCTGAGGCTGCGACGGCCGCAGGCGTGCCGACCGATCGCTGGCTGTTCCCATACGCGGGGACCGACGGGCGCGACACCAACTACGTGTCCAACCGTGGCGACCTGCACAGCTCGCCCGCCATCCGCGTGGCCGGGCGGCGGGTCATGGAACTGGCTGGTGTCGGCGTCGACGACATCGACTACGTCGACCTCTACTCCTGCTTCCCCTCAGCCGTGCAGATTTCGGCCACCGAACTGGGCCTGGGTCTCGACCGCGACTTGACGCTGACCGGCGGTCTCACGTTCGCGGGTGGCCCGCTCAACAACTACGTCGGCCATTCAATTGCCACCATGGCCGGAAAGCTCCGCGAGAACCCCGGCAGCATCGGACTGTGCTCGGCAAATGGCGGCTACCTCACCAAGCACTCATTCGGCGTGTACTCCACAACACCTCCGGAGGTCGGCTTCCGCCATCAGGATTGCCAGGACGAGATCGACCGGTTCCCCTCTGTCGACCTCGACGCGGACTACACCGGCGACGCCACGGTGGAGGCGTACACCGTCATGCACGGCCGGGAGGCACCCGAGGTGGCGTTGGCGGCGGTGCGCACCCCCAACGGCAGGCAATGGGCCCGCAGCAGCGACGCAGCGCTCATGGACGAGATGATCAGGTCGGAGTTCATCGGCACCGACGTTGTCGTCGACGATGCCTTCGAGTTCGCGCCCGCCTGATTCGCAGCCACACCGGCAGTTGTCCACAGGGGCCCCGCACAGAGTGCACAAATTTTCCACAGGCCGAGCCCAACAGATCAAGCCAATTTGCCGGTATTCCGCCGCCCCTTGTGGACAGTGACGCCGATTGCGTACCCTCACCAGCGCAGGGTGCTGCGCCCCACGGCGCCGTGCATCGACCGCACAGGGGCTTGAGCCGTCATGTCCGCCGCCAACGGGGACCGATCACCCGAGCGCTACCTCAATCGAGAGTTGTCCTGGCTCGACTTCAATCATCGCGTCCTGGCACTCGCACGTGATCGTGATCTGCCGCTTCTCGAGCGCATCAAGTTCGTCGCCATCCACGCGTCGAACCTCGACGAGTTCTTCCAGGTGCGGGTTCCCACGGTGCTCGATTCCATCGAGGCCGGCGTACGCCATGCCGGGCCTGACGGCCTGACGCCGCGAGCCCAGCTCAAGGGGATTCGGGCAGCGGCAGCCGAGCAGTTGCGGGTCGCTTCCTCGCTATTCGAGGAAGAGCTGCGCCCCGCGCTCGCCGCCGAAGGCATCTCGTTCGTCGAGCCCGACGAACTTGATGCCGCCAGCCGAGCTTGGGTCGATGAGCTGTTCAGCGAGCAGGTCTATCCAGTGCTGACACCCCTGGCCGTCGATCCCGCACACCCCTTTCCCTACATCTCGGATCTCTCGCTGAGCCTCGCCGTGTTCGTGGAGCACTCCACCAGCAGTCCGTCGTTCGCCCGTGTGAAGGTGCCGCCGATCCTGCCCCGCTTTCTGGCACTGCCCGACGAACACCGATTCATCACTCTGGAATCGGTCATCTCGGCGCACCTGGGAGACTTGTTTCCCGGGGTGAAGCTGCTCAGCCACAGCACGTTCCGCGTCACCCGGGACGCAGATCTCGACATCGACGACACTGAGACCGACGACCTGCTCAAACACATGGAACTCGAGCTGCGCCAGCGCCGTTTCGGCGGTGCGGTTCGGCTCGAAGCTGCCCCGGACTTGAGCAACGACGCCCTCGACATGCTGACCCGTGAGCTGAAGCTGACCCCCGACGACGTCTACACCTCGAAGGGACTCCTCGGCCTGTCAGACCTGTTCGAGCTGTACGACATCGACCGCGACGACCTCAAGACGCCTCCGCACAACCCCAGAACACCGCTGCCGCTGCGGGCGACGACTGAGGCCGGCGCACTGTTCGCCAGCGGCACCGGGAGCCGACGTGCGGAGGCAACCGAGCCCGAAGCCAGAGTCGATTTCTTCGATGTCCTCAAGCGCCAGGACGTCTTGGTGCACCTGCCCTACGAGTCTTTCACGACCAGCCTCGACGCATTCATTCGCCAAGCGGCCGACGACCCCGATGTGCTGGCCATCAAGTTGACGATGTACCGGACCTCAGAGCGGACCCGTCTGGTGGACTCGCTCATCCGGGCCGCAGAACGCGGCAAGCAGGTCGTGGTCGTCGTGGAGCTCAAGGCGCGCTTCGACGAGCAATCCAACATCGAGTGGGCACGGCTCCTCGAACGTGCGGGCGTGCATGTCGCCTATGGCGTGGTGGGCCTGAAGACCCATTGCAAGCTGGCAATGGTGGTGCGGCGCGAATCCCGTGGCATCGCCCACTACTGCTTCGTGGGCACAGGCAACTTCAACGCCGACACCGCACGCATCTACGAAGACTTCGGACTGCTCACCTCCGACCGAGACTTCGCAGCCGACGTGGCGGCATTGTTCAATTCGCTCACCGGCTACAGCCGCAAGACCGACTACCTCAAGCTGGCCGTCGCTCCGCACAGCCTCGGCAATTCGCTCGTCAAGCACATCGAGGCCGAAGCCGCCGAGCCAGACGGCCACATCTTCATGAAGATGAACGCCATCGTCGACAACGAGGTGATCGACGCGTTGTATGAGGCATCGCAGCAGGGCTGCCGGATCGACTTGGTCGTGCGCGGCATCTGCTGCCTGGTTCCTGGCGTGGAAGGCATGAGCGAGAACATTTCGGTACGAAGCATCGTGGGCCGCTTCTTGGAGCACAGCCGGGTGTACCGATTCGGCAATCCCGACCGCGGCTACACGATCCTGCTGGGCTCAGCCGACGCCATGCCACGCAACCTTCGCTACCGCGTCGAGGCGCTGGCGCCCATCGAAGCGCCCGCGCTCACCAATGAGCTGGGCGCGCTCACCGACATGTATCTCGACGACGGCATCGCTCACTGGAAGCTGGGCAACGACGGCGAATGGACACAGCACTGCGGCACCGATCTGCACGAGCTGATGCTGGCCCGACACGCCGACCGCCGCCGCTGACTCCGCGTCTGGTCGTTTTCCGCTCAGGTTGGTAGAATCTTCACCGTGATTCGCCTCTCGACTCACCACGCACTGCATTCCGCAACCGGGCTGCTCCTTCTTACCTAGGCGAGGACCGCACAGGTCCTCGCCCAACCTCCTGCGCCTCCGGGCCAGGGGGTTTTTTCGTGGCCCCAACCGACCAGTACCCATTCCTCACCCCCACACCCAACCGACCCGCCGACCCAGGAGAATCCGATGGCAGACGTCAAGCGCATCAGCACGCAGCAGCCGAGCTCGATGCCATTCAACCTCTACGGCACCTACCGCTTCCCCGCGCACCTTCCTGACCGCACCTGGCCCGACCAGATCATCTCCGAGGCGCCGCTGTGGTGCTCAGTGGACCTGCGCGACGGCAACCAGGCACTCATCGACCCCATGGACGTGCCGCGCAAACGCCAGATGTTCGAGGTGCTCGTCGAGATGGGGTTCAAAGAGATCGAGGTCGGCTTCCCGTCGGCCTCGGCGCCCGACTTCGAGTTCTGCCGCATGCTGGTCGAAGAGGACTTGGTGCCCGACGACGTCTGGATCCAGGTGCTCACCCAGAGTCGGCCCGAGCTGATCGAGCGCACCTACGAGGCGATTGCCGGGGCCAACAAGGCGATCGTCCACCTCTACAACCCGACTTCGGAACTGCAGCGCCGGGTGGTGTACCGGCTGGACAAAGAAGGAATCAAAGACATCGCCATCTCAGGCACACGACTGTGCAAGGAACTGGCCGAGCGCCACGAAGGCGGTGCGATCCGCTTCGAGTACTCGCCCGAGTCGTTCACCGGCACCGAGATCGACTACGCGCTCGAGGTGTGCAACGCCGTCAGCGCCGAATGGGGCGCTACTGCCGACGACCCGATCATCTTGAACCTGCCCGCCACCGTGGAGATGGCAACGCCGAATACCTACGGCGACCTCATCGAGTACTTCGGGCGCAATGTGGACAACCGCGAGGCCGTGGTGCTCTCACTGCACCCCCACAACGACCGCGGCTGCGGCGTGGCGGCCGCGGAGTTCGGGGTGATGGCCGGTGCTGACCGGGTCGAGGGCACGCTGTTCGGAAACGGCGAACGCACCGGCAACGTCGACATCATCACCCTGGCGATGAACCTGTTCAGCCAAGGAGTCGATCCCGAGCTGGACATCAGCCACATCGACCACCTGCGCCGCATCACCGAGTACTGCAACCAGCTGCCGGTCCATCCTCGTCATCCCTACGGCGGCGACTTGGTGTACACGGCGTTCAGCGGCAGTCACCAGGACGCCATCAAGAAGGGCTTCGAAGCGCTGGCCAACGACTACGACTACTGGGAGGTTCCGTACCTGCCGATCGACCCCGCGCACGTGGGTCGCACCTACCAGGACGTCATCCGAGTGAACAGCCAGTCAGGCAAGGGCGGCGTGGCCTACGTCATGAAGAACAGCTTCGGCCTCGACCTGCCGCGGCGGCTGCAGATCGAGTTCAGCGGCGTGATCCAAGCGATTACCGACGAAGGCGGCGAGATCCTGCCCGAGGCGATCAAGAAGACCTTCGACGAGGTCTACCTGCATGCGGAGTCACCTTTCGCCTACGTCGGGCACCGCAGCTACTTCGACTCGGAGTCTTCCGACGAGTCCGAAGTGGCGGCGACCATCAAGGGGCCCGACGGCGAGGTGCGGGCGAAGGGACGCGGCAACGGCCCGCTTTCGGCGTTCAAGACCGCCCTGGCTGATGCGTTGGGTATCGAGGTCAGCCTCGTCGACTATCACGAGCACGCCGTCGGCACGGGCGCCGATGCCACTGCCGCGGCGTACGTGGAGATCGAGACCCCATCGCGTGACGTGTACTGGGGCGTCGGGCTGCACCCGAACATTGTCACGGCCAGCTTCCGGGCACTGCTGTCAGCGATCAACCGGTCCCACCCTGGTCCCGATTCCGAGGTGCACGCCCGCTGAGCGCGCCGGCGGCCCGAGCGGCCCGTACGCCCGATTCCCTCCGCAGCTGGGAACATGGCCGGGAAGCGACACATTCAACGTCGGGAAGGACCATCCATTGGCGCTCCCTTTGAGCAGCTTTGCTGACGGTGCGCTCTTTGGCAGCCGCATCGGTGCTGAGCCCGCATCAGTGCTCGGCCTGCACGGCTGGGGCCGCACCCATCGAGACTTGCTCGACTGCTTGAGCGGCGCCGACGCCATCTCGCTCGATCTGCCAGGCTTCGGCGCGAGTCCCGCGCCCACCGAAGCCGGCGGTGCGGCTGCCTATGCCGACCTCATCGAGCCGGTGCTGGACGAGTGCGCGCCGCGTTTGGTCGTGCTGGGGCACAGCTTCGGTGGGCGAGTGGCCGTGGAGCTGGCTGTTCGCCGGCCCGAGGTGATCGCCAGTCTGGTGCTGTGCGGTGTGCCGCTGCTGCAGCGCACTGATCGCTCTGCGGGGGGGCCAGCACTGCGTTTCCGTCTCGCCCGCGGTTTGCATCGTCGTGGCCTGCTCGGCGACGACACCATGGAGCGCATGCGCCAGCGCCATGGCAGTTCCGACTATCGGTCCGCGCGAGGCATCATGCGTGACGTGCTGGTCGCTGCTGTCAACGAGACATACGAGAGCCAGCTCAGTCGTCTGGCACAGCCCGTCGATCTCGTATGGGGCAGCCGAGACGAACAAGTGCCCGTCTCGGTGGCGCGCGACGCATCCGACCTGCTCGCCGATGCACATCTGACCGTGCTGGAGGGCGTCGGTCACTTGGCGCCCATCGAAGCGCCAGGTGCCCTGGCAGCTCGACTGAGCCATCGGCTCGCCGCTCTTTCGTGAACGTCGTTCGGTATCGAGTTCTCCGCCGCCGCGGACTCCGGTCGCGACGCCCGACCGCTGCGCTTCGATGAGCCAAGTCGTGCTGTGGGCGTCGGTGGTGGCCGGCGTGGTCGCAGCAGCGCGTTGGCTGCGCGTTGCACAGCGTGAGCATTACGGCGTGGGGCGGACCTCGCGCTTTGCCCGGCGCTGGTGGCTGCTGGACGGGACCAACCGCGTGCTGGCGCTGATCGCAGCCGTCGGCGTGGTGCTCAGCGGTTCGTTCTGGTGGGCGCCGGCGGTCACCGCTGCTGCTGTTGCCGTCGGGCCCCGCGGACTTCCGATTCGAGGCCGCACCAGCCCCCTGGCGTGGACCCGTCGCGTGGTCACCTTGGCGGTGACGCTGGCTCTGCTGTGCCTGGTGCTGATCGGGGTCGGCCTGCTCGCCGGGTTGGCCCCGCCGATCGTGGCGGTGCTGCTGTTCGGCCTGCCCCTGTGGGTGGACGTTTCGCTGGCGATCTTGGCGCCGCTTGAAGCGGTGCTCTCCCGACGCTGGGTGCATCGAGCCCAGGAACGCCTGGACCGCGTCGATCCGGTGAGGGTGGCAGTGACCGGTTCGTATGGCAAGACCACCATCAAGGGCTACCTGCGCCATCTGGTGGAGGGTTCGAAGGCCGTCGTGGCGACGCCGGCCAGCTTCAACAACACCGCGGGGATATGTCGCAGCGTCAACGAGCACTTGGTGCCCGGCACCGAGGTGTTCATCGCAGAGATGGGCACGTTCGCCGCCGGTGAGATTGCCGCGATGACCCGCTGGGTGCGCCCGTCGGTGTCGATCCTGGCTTCGATCGGTCCGGTCCACCTCGAGCGCTTCGGCAGCCTCGACCGAATCGTGGCTGCCAAGGCAGAGATCTTCGCGACGAGCCGCACGGCGATTCTCAACATCGACGCCTACGGATTGCGAGCCGAGGCTGATCGGTTGGCGGCTTCGGGTCTGCGGGTCATCCGGTGCTCGACGCAGGATCCGCGCGCGGACGTGACCGTGCTGCCAGCCGATGTCGAAAGGGACGGGCCTGCGGCGACGAACGGTTCGAGCTCGGGGCTTCGCAGCGATGCTCCCGTCGCCGCGCACGACGTGTCGATCAATGAGGCTGCCGTTTCGCGCCGCATCACGTTGTTCGGCAGGGAAATCGCTGTCGGCCCCCTCGGCGGCGCCGCACCTGCCAATGTGGCGTGCGCCGTGGCCGCGGCATCGGTGCTGGGCGTCTCCGATGCCGACATCGCAAGCCGGCTCGGCGACCTGCCGACTCCCGATCACCGCCGCACCGCCGCACGGAGCCCCACCGGCGTCATGGTCATCGACGACACCTACAACTCCAATCCTGCAGGCGCGCGAGCGGCGCTGTCCATGCTGGCGAACACCGACGCCGCCCGGCGCGTTGTGGTCACTCCAGGCATGGTCGAACTCGGCCGCAGCCAAGCTCACGAGAATCGCCTGCTCGGCGAGCAGGCCGCGCAGATTGCCGACGACGTCATCATCGTCGGTCGGACTAACCGGACTGCGTTGCTGGGCGGAGCAGCCGGCTGGGATCAGGCCACCGCCAGGCGAGCAAACCGAGGCCGCCACATGCGCAACCCCATTCACGGTCGCACGGACGATCGCGCCACGGTTCGCTGCATGGCAGACCTCGAATCAGCAGTGAGCTGGGTGCGGACGCATCTCGGCGCCGGCGATGCCGTCCTGTACGAGAACGACCTCCCTGACCACTACCCCTGATCGTCTTCGAGGTGCTCGGCTCAGAGTCATGTTCCGGCGGGGTTGCGTTCGGGTTGCTGCTGGTGGTAGACATCGGGTGTTCTTACTAGAAAGGAACTATTCTTGTAAGAACAGAGGGGGCCTGTCAGTGGGGAACACGACCATGCCATCGCGAGCGATCAGCTATGCCCGTGTGTCCACAGCCGAGCAAGCCGAGTCGGGGCTGTCGGTCGCGTCCCAGCAGGCACAAACAGATGCGGCTATTCGCGCGCGCGGCTGGCATTTCGTCCGCGCTGTGGCAGATGAAGGCGTTTCGGGCACGACGCCGCCGCAGCAGCGATCGGGCCTGAGACACGCACTCGAGATGCTGGCCGCGGCCCAAGCCGACGCGTTGGTGGTGTCGCGGCTCGACCGGCTCGGACGCGACACCGCGGATCTGCTCGAGATCCTGACGTGCTCGGTGCGCGAAGGATGGGCACTGGTCGCGCTCGACGCCCCGCTGGATCCCGCCAGCGCATTCGGGGAGTGCTGCATAACGATCATGGCCGCGATCGCTCAGCTCGAGCGGCGCCTCATCGGCGAGCGCACCAAGGCAGCGCTCGCTGTCTCCAAGTCCCAGGGCACCCGCCTCGGGCGCCCGTGTCGGCAGCCCCAAGCAGCTCGCGCGTTGTGCGTGCAAGCCCGCGAAGCGGGCCACAGCCTGCCCCGGATCGCCAGGATGCTCACCGAACACGGCTATCGGACCGCCACCGGCAAGACCACCTGGCATCCCTCCACGGTGGCGAGCATCCTGCGCAGCGAAAAGCTCGACCGCGAAGCAGACCAAGCGCGCCGCGACTCCGCAGCCGCTTGACGCAAGCGATCATTGCACACTGGTCTTCGCGAGATTCTCGGTCGCGATCCGGCGCTGTTCGCACGGCGGCAGCCGCTGAAACACCGGACATCAAGGTCCGTTACCGGCCGCTAACCGCATTCATGACGTTGGTTCATCCTTACAAGAAACCAACAAATCATGAAAACCAAACGGCTAGCTCCAGCGGCCATCGCAATGATGCTTGCGATCACTTCAGTAGCGCTCATGGCGGTACCCGCTTCGGCCCATCATGAGCAAAGCTGCCGCAGAGTGCCCACTTGGGAGGAATACCAAGTCCGTGTCGGCACCGACACAGTCACCTACTACGACAGCTTTGGCCGGCCATCAAGTGTCGAGGAAGTTCCCCGATACGAAACGCGGAGACGGATCTCATGGACGAGTGATTGCGAGACCATCCAGCACAGCATGAGGGAGGAATACAAGATCTGTGTGACAAACATGCCCTACAACATGGGACCCTACGGCAATGACGCGTACATCATTGCCTGCACATTCGCATTCCCTCAGTAGCGGCAGCACTAGGCAGGCGTGCCGCCACCAGTCGCTGTACCGTGCGTTGGCTCTACAGCCAGCCAACTGGTGGCGGCACCTGCACGCACTATGGCAATCGTTCACACTTCGAGCCGTGCTGAACTCTCTCGCTTCGCCGGCACATGACTCTTGATTCGCACTGGGTTTCGCGCAGGCTCCAAGGATTGGAGCGAGCATGGGATCTATGGACACAGATGCGGGGCCGGCGGCGACGTCTCGTCGGTATTCGGCTGAGCAGAAGCAGCACGCGGTGCGGATGGTGTTCGCGTTGCGCGAGGAGCTGGGCACTTCGGCGGGGACGGTCACCAGGGTGGCTTCGCAGCTGGGTTATGGGCCCGAGTCGCTGCGCCGCTGGGTGGCCCAAGCCGAGATCGACGCCGGGACACGGGCAGGGGCGTCGACCGCTGATAACGCCGAGCTCAAGAAGCTCCGCCAGGAGAATCGTGAGCTGCGCCGGGCGAACGAGATCCTGCAGCGGGCAGCGGTTTTTTTCGGGGCGGAGCTCGACCGCCGACAGCGATGATCGTCGAGTTCGTCGACGCGAACCGTGCCCGCTTCGGGGTCGATCCCGTCTGCGCTGCGCTGCAGGTGGCCCCTTCCACGTATTGGACCGCGAAACGGCGGCCGCCGTCGCAGCGGTCGGTGCGCGACGCGAAGATGATGCCGATCTTGTTGGCGTTGTGGCAGGCCAACTACTGCGTGTACGGGGCGCGCAAGCTGTGGATCGCCGCCAGACGCGCCGGTCACGACATCGGCCGCGACCAAGTGGCTCGGCTCATGAAAATGCTGGACATACGGGGCATAAGGCGGACAAAGAAACTGCGGACCACCCGGGCGGACCCCGAAGCGGACCGGCCTGCTGATCTCGTCGAACGCGACTTCGCAGCCGACGGCCCGAACCGGCTGTGGGTCGCCGATCTGACCCATGTGCCCACCTGGTCCGGCGTCGCCTATGTGTGCTTCATCACCGACGCCCACAGCCGTCGCATCGTCGGCTGGCGGGCCGCCTCTCACATGCGCACCCAGATGGTGCTCGACGCATTGGAGATGGCCCGCTGGGCACGCGGCGCCCGACTCGAAGGACTCGTCGCGCACACCGACGCCGGCAGCCAGTTCACCAGCATCCGCTACAGCGAACGCCTCGACGAGATCGGCGCGGTGCCCTCGATCGGGTCGGTCGCGGACTCATACGACAACGCCCTCGCCGAATCGGTCAACGCGCTCTACAAGACCGAACTGATCCGCGGCCCGAGCCAAGGACCATGGCGCACCGTCGACGACGTCGAGCTCGCCACCCTCGGCTGGGTCCACTGGTGGAACACCGACCGTATCCACGGCTACCTCGACGACATGTCACCCGATGAATTCGAAGCCGCCTACGCTGCGACCAGAACCGACCACAACAAGACAGAAAACCACAACATTCAGCCTGCGCAAAACCCAGGGTGAATCACTTCATGGCGGCTTGTTCGTTGCGGTGAGTGCCCTCGATGGCGCACTGCCCGCCGGAATCTGGCGTTGAGGCTTTCTATGGCGTTTGTATCGGGTATGAAATTGCTGGTGTCTCGGGCGCTGGCCGCTGTCGGATCGTAGGTTCGCGGTTGCCGGGTTCGGGGTGTCGAGGAGGAACAGCTAGGGCAGGCCGATCTACACGTTGAGCTGCGAGCTCGTGTTAGTACTTGGCCGCCCCTGCGACTGGCCCGGCTGCGCTGCGAGCGCGAATCCGTTTTTGTCGTGTCCGCCCGGCGGTTCCTCGATCCGTAGTTGGAGAGGAGACGCTGCTGTGGTGCGTCATATCGGGATGGATGTGCATCGCTCGTTCGCGCAGATCGCTGTCGAGCAGGACGGGCTGGTGCGCGACGAGGGCAGGATCGGGGTGCGCCCGCAGGACCTGCGAGCTTGGGCGGAGGAATTCCTCGAGCCTGACGACGAGATCGCGCTCGAGGCGACGACGAACTCCGATGCGATCGCGGTGATGCTGCGCGACGTCGTGGCCAGGGTGGTGGTGTCCAATCCGCGCAAGACCAGAGCGATCGCTGAGGCGAAGGTGAAGACCGACAAGGTCGACGCCCGCATCCTCGCTCAGCTGTTGGCGGCCGATTTCCTGCCCGAGACGTGGGTGGGGGACGAGCGGACCGCGATGCGGCGGCGGCTGGTGGCTCGACGGACTCATCTGGTGCGTCAGCGGACCCGGCTCAAGAACCAGGTGCATGCCATCTTGTCGCGCAATCTGGTGCCGACATGCCCTCACGCTGATCTGTTCGGCGGCGTCGGCCGCCGCTGGCTCGCAGCCCAGGCGCTGCCCGCCGATGAGCAGCGCAGCGTCGACGCGTTGTTGCGCCAGCTCGATTTCGGCGGCGACGAGCTCGCCGAAGTCGAGCGCGACATTGCAGCCGATGCCGTGGAGGACCCTGTGATCGCTCGTTTGATGACGGTTCCGGGGATCAACGTGGTCGTCGCCGCGTCGATTGTTGCTGCGGTCGGCGACTTCTGTCGGTTCGAGTCTCCCGATCGCCTCGTGTCCTATCTCGGGCTGAACCCCCGGGTCAGCCAGTCCGGCAACCGGCCCGCAGCCCACGGCCGGATCACCAAGGCCGGTCGTGCCCAGGCCCGCGGGATGCTCGTCGAGGCCGCGTTCTCGGCGTCGCGTGCCCCGGGCCCGCTGCGAGCGTTCCACCGACGCATCAACCAGCGCCGCGGTTTTCAGATCGCAACCGTGGCGACCGCGAGGAAGATGACGGTGCTGTGCTGGCACCTCATCACCAAAGACGAGGACTACGCGTTCGCCCGCCCCAGCCTGGTCGCGCACAAACGCCGAAGCCTCGAGCTCGCCGCCGGCGCCCCGCCTCGGCCCGGCCCCCACGCGGGGCCGTCGCGGGACTACCACATCAAACAGCTGCGAGACGCCGAGAAAGCCCTCGTCGAGCAACAAGAACACGCCTACGAAGTCCTCGTCGCCCACTGGCAGCCCCAACGCCCCCACACCAACACTTGACAATTTCATCCGTGGTGTACACGACTCGGCACAGCTCGGGCCGGAACTCCCCGAACGGCACGAACTCGTCCCAGGACTGCCGCCACGACCGGATCATCGCGGGGTAGGCGTCCTCCCAGTCGCCGGCCAACTGGGCGAACCGCGTCCGGACCTCCTGGGTCGGCCTGCACTGGTTCTCTTCCGCCGACGCGGATGACACCCCGAACCCTTCGGGGCCTACCCATGATGAACTAACGAGGTCTGCACCGTCGCTTCGGGCCAGGTCGCCCGGATCGAGGAGGGCAATCCCTTCAGCCCGTCGCAGCACACGAACCGACGCGTCGGCGAGGCCGCGGTTCCGCAGCTCGGCCGGCATCGTCGCCCACTGGGTGGCGCCCTCGCCGCCTGCGGGTCCCAGCCACATGCCCAAAACGTCGCCTTCTCCTTGAAGATCCACGCCTATGGCGACATAGGTGGGCCGGTTCGCGACCTGGGAGTCGCAGGCCTTGACGACGATCGCGTCGAACCCAGCACCGCGTACACGGGGTCGAGCGGTGCGGTTCTGCCACGCCGCCATGTCGGCCACGATCCCCTCGGTGATCTTCGAGATCGTCTCCCGGCTCACCGAGGTGTCATAGATCTCCTCGAGATGAGCCTGGATCTCGCCGGTAGTGAGCCCCTTCGCGTACAGCGAGATCACGTTGCCCGACAGCCCGTCCAGACGGCGGCGGTGCTTGCGCCGCCGTCACCCGCTCGAACGTCCCAGCACGATCCCGCGGAACCGCCAGCTCGACCTCGCCGATCTCGGTCTTGACAGTCTTGGGCGTCGACCCGTTGCGAGAGTTCCCCGACCCGCGGCCCGCAACAGCATGACGCTCATAGCCCAGATGCTCGCTCATCTCGACCTCGAGACCGGCCCGGGGCACCTGGCGCACCAGCCCGGTCAGCAAGCCTCCTTCGCCGGTCAGCTCCACGCCGTCCGCACGCGCCTGGGCCACCAACAGCTCAGCCCAGTCCTTCATCGCCGTCTCGCCGACGGCCTCTCCCGCCGGCACCACCAGCATATTTTGATCAGCCGCAGACATGATCGGTCCCGGCCCGCAGCCCAACGCTGCGGACCCTCAGACCACGCCATTTACACAAACCTCTCGAGTGTCACTGTTGATGTCGCCGGGGCTCCCAGCCAGGGGGTTACGGTCCGGTCCTGCGCTCGGCGATGACTCCACAATCTCTTGGTCGTGTGCCTGTTGTCAGACCTGTCGCGTCGAGCATGGGACCGGCAGGAGCGCTCCTGTCTTGAAGGGAGCCTGACTGTCTCGACTCGGTTGTGACGAAGCGCCCCTGCCGTCCCGGACCCACCGGAACATCACTTCGGCCAGGAGCACCCCATGACACCGCGAGTCGGGGGAATCGACCCCCACCAAGACACCTTCACCGTCGGGATCGTCGACGCCCACGGCGTCGCGATCACTCACGACACGTTCGACAACACCGCCGTCGGCTACGGCGCTGCGATCGACCTGCTCGACGCCCACGACGTCCGCCACGTCGGCGTCGAGGGATCAGCCAAGTGGGGCGCGGACGCCGCGATCGCACTCGCAGCGGCCGGGTTCGACGCCCGCTAGGTGCCCGCGTCGCGTTCGGCGGCGCAGCGCCGCAGCCGGCGGCTCGAAAAGACCGACGCCGTCGCGTCGGCCCGCGCGTTGTTGGTCGAGCCGACGCTGGGACCCGTGCAGACGCTGGAGGCCTATGACCCTGCCGTGGCCGAGATCGAGGCCGTGCTCGAGCATCGTCGTGCTCTGGTAGCCGCACGCACGCTGGGTTTGCACCATGTCGCGGACCAGATTTCCAAGCTGCCCACCGAGACACGCGACCTGCTCACCACGACCGGCAAGATCGAAGCCCGGCTGCGCCGCCTCGAAGGGATCGACCCCGACACATGCACGACCCCAGCCGGCAAATACCGGCTCTGCTGGCTCCAGAACTTCATCGACCAGGACAGCACAGCTCGCCGCGAGATCCTCCGATTGGAACGCCTCATCGACGAGCTGCTCGACAACCACGACACCACCCTGCGCGACGAGCCGGGCGTCGGCCCGATCTCAGCCGCGACGCTGCTGTGCGAGGTCGGCGACCCGACCAGGTTCGACCGCGAATCCAAGTTCGCCCGCTGGTGCGGCACCGGCGCCGTCGCGCTCTCCTCAGGCGAGGGCGCCGGCGATCCGGTCAAGCACCGGCTCGACTTCAGAGGCGACCGGCGCATCAACTCAGTGCTGCACATCGTGTCGGTCACCCAACAACGCACCCAGCCCGAAGCCATCGCCTACCTCGCCCGCAAAGCCGGCGAAGGCAAGACTCGACGCGAAGCCAGACGAGCCCACAAACGCCAACTCGCCAACCGCGTCATCCGCCGAATGTGGCGCGACGAAACCGCCCGAAACCAGCCCCTCGCACTCGCCGCTTGACAAGGGAGCGTCCGACAGTCCCCCGTCAGACGCCATCGACCGACAGTACCTGAAGTCACGCTGGTGATGGACCTGTGACCGTAACGGACGGGCTGAGCGTTTCCGCAGGTCAGCGCCCGTTGGCGCTTCCCCCGAAGGCAACCCAGAGCGAAACCAAGTGGTTCAAGTCGGGTCCTGCTCTGCACCCTGCTACAAAAGAATCGTTGCGGTTGCAATCGCAACGACGATGCAGAGCGCCAAGACGGCGCTTACCTGCAATATCACGACGGCTGGCCGACGTTTTGGCATGAGCTGGTCAAAGTCCGCACGGGGCTCGCCAGCGAGTGTTCTTCGCTGCGGCACCGCGCGGCCCAACGCATAGTCCTGAACAAGCTTGGCAGCACTCACTGCCTCGATGGGCTCCGGGACGGGGCTGTGCTGGTCAGGCATCGGCGATGTGCAATGTTGCTGACACGCGGCCGTCTAATTCCACATACCGACCCTAGCGTTCCGACAACAACCTGAGTCTGTGCCAGACCCGAGGCGAATCAGCCGACGACGGCCGTCCCTCGGTGCCCGGGGCCCGCTAGAACGTACGTCATCGAGAAGTACGTGACCAGTAGCGCCGCCGTGAGAACATGGCCCGCATGGAACGGCTGAGAATCCTGAGGGCGCGCCGATGACCCGTCCTGGGGTCTGCTTCGGCGGGCCGTCCCCCGAGCACGACATCTCGATCCTGACGGGGTTGCAGGCCGTGCATGCGCTCGCCGAGGCTGGGCGCGATCCGGTGGCGCTGTACTGGTCGCCGGTCGGCACGTGGCACGAAGTGCCGCCTGATATCGAAGCGTCGGCCTTCGCCGAGGGACTGCCGCGCTCAGCAACGGAAATCGAATTGGCCGCTCAGCCCGGCGGCGGGTTTGTGCGAGCCGAGCGGCGCCGTCGACCGCTGCCGGTCGGCGTGGTGGTCAACTGCTGTCACGGCGGCCCCGGCGAGGACGGCGGCTTGCCCGCCCTGCTGGACCTGGCGGGATTGGCCTACACCGGTCCGGGACAGCTCAGCGCAGCAATCTGCATGGACAAGCTGGCATTCAGCGGCGCCGCGGAATCCGCTGGACTCTCGACGCTGCCGCTCTGGCTGCTCACCGAGGATCTGCGGGGCGACGCCGCCGCAGCCGAGCTGTCGGAAGGGCCGCTCATCGTGAAGCCGCGTTTCGGCGGCTCGTCGATCGGCATCGAGATCGTCGCTGACCTCGCGACGGCACGGGCATTGACCCGGTCGTCGCCGCTGCTGCGTGACGGGGCTGTGGTGCAGCGGTACCTCAGCGACGTCATCGACCTGAACATCTCGCTGCGCACCTGGCCTGAACTGCGGTTGAGCGCTGTGGAGCGTCCGCTGCGCAGCGACAGCACCATCTACACCTACGCCGAGAAGTACCTCACCGGTGGCGGCGGCATGGCGACAGCGCCACGAGAGCTGCCCGCCAAGCTGCCCCCCGCAATTGAGACTGCGCTGCGCGCTGCCGCCGTCGAGGTGAGCCATCTTGTGATGGCCCGGTCCGTCATGCGCATCGACTTCCTGTGGGACGGCAGCGACGACCCCACCGGGCTGTGGGTGAACGAGATCAACCCGATCCCCGGCTCTCTGAGCTGGTACTTCTGGTCCCACGAGGGCGACAGCCTCATCGAGCTGCTCGACGATCTCATCGCCGAAGCGCGAGACAAGCCCACTCGCCGATTCGTGACACAAGGCGCCGACGGCACGGCCCTGCGATCGGTGGGGTCCATCGCCACAAAGCTGGCGTGACCTCGCGGCGGGTGCTCGCCGGTTGCGTCACCGCAGTACCGCTGTCAGTCGCGTGTAGCGGATCGAGACCCTCAGCGGGCGGCAGTGAATCGCGCAGAACACCCGGTCAACGGCGCATCGAGGCACGCTGCACAAGCAGGGGTACATCGAGGCGTTGCGCGATGATGCGCTCAATGGTTGCGAGCAGCTCTTCCCTTGGAATATGGCTTGGAACAGCGGCAGCGTCGGAGTAGCTGCCGTATTCGCTGGCCAAGAGCGCCGAGGCCACTTGGCGCGGCATCCAGTCGGTGTCGACACCGATGCCGAGGTGACCTTCGGAGGGATCGATCCAACTGCGGGTGACTGCATCGGCCAGTTCGAAGCGTGCGATGTTTTCCAACGCGGCGTCGACTGGCAAGTAGAAGTCTTGCCCGTCGGCGAACGCCGCGTGGGCCTCAAGCAGCCGGTTGTAGCTGGTCTCGGCCCCGGTTCGGATCTCAAGATCATCATGCTCATCGACGAGAGCCAGGGCGGCCTCACTCGGCGATTCAACACCCGTCAGCGAGAACCATGCCGCAAATTCCGATCCGTGATCAAATCCCCATCCGGCAACTCGGTCCGATTCGATTTCTTTCAATTCCTCAAACGTAGCCTGCAAGACCGGAAAGAGTTCAAAGCGTCGTCGGGCCTCGTCACGCTGAATGTGATGGTAGCGGGCATATTCTTCGATCTCGCACAAAGGATACTGTACCGAGAAGTGGCGCCTGCAACCCCATATGGAGTGCGTCGAAACAATGATCTCATTGCCACAGGCCTCGCTGCGCAGATACCCGGCACCAGTCCCGATACTTATGCGTTCGCCGACATCGATGGGTCCTTCAATTTGCCGGTCTCCATAGTGCATCCAAAGTTCGCCTGACGACTCATCATACTGGAATCTCCCGCGAGGCAAGGCAAGGACTAAGCGGCTCGGCTCTTCTATAGTTGACGAGTAGGGAGTTTGAGAACCGATATATGCGCATCTGCCTTCAATTTCTAGCCTGCCCTCAATCAGCATCTCTTCGCTGTCGAAGCTGGTGAGTTCGTACATTTCATGGAAATCGGCCCACGGCAGAGGCAGTACGTCGTCAGGATTTGGAGCGAAGATCACATGAGTCGTTCCGAGTGTTGTAGTGCTTGCGAACGTGGATGTCGGGACCTGTTCCGCAATCACAGTGCCAAGGGGCTCATCATCAGCCAATCGGTACTGATCTTCCTGTTGGCGCGTAGCGCCCTGTGGAGTTGGAGCGCAACCCATCACGAGAAGTATCGAACAGATCAAGACTCCTTTGGCGGCTCGGGAAACCCGCGACCGCATCGACACGGTGCCGACTACTTAGTTTCGCGATGCGGTGCCATTGGCATATTGTAGCCTTGCATTGTCGGAGTGGTTGGCTTCACTAAACACACGCGTCTGTCTGTCAAACGCACCATGGGTCATTGGGAGTGAGAAGCCAGTGCCATGCGAGCCAATGCAACAGAAGCGAACCCCAAGCCACCCACATCACCGGCTTCGATCCGATCAGCCGAGCGAAGACCAGCGAAGCGGCCATCGACCCGCACGCGACGGTCCAGCCGTACGGTGTGTTGGCAGACTCGTGGTACGGGTCGCACACCTCGAACACGTCTGTCAGCCACGGGACGAGAAACACCGCTACCACGACGATCGTTCCGAGAGCTACGGTCAGCAACCAGACCGCGACCCCTTCAACAGGTCCCAAACTGCGCATGGCGCTCAAGGAGCGCTCTCGAAGCATGGCGACCCGGCTCACCAGTTGCACAGGTTGGGAGAGCGGAGACATCGCGAATGGAGGTGCCGGGTCCGTGGTCGCGGCTCGACGATGCCCTCGGGGTAACCGGGTGATGGCACATGCTGCGCGAAGCAGCAGACTTCATTCGATGCCGTCCTGCCGCGATGCCAGCAAGACCACACACAACCTTCGAGGTCGGGTCGGCTTGGCAGCATCTCGTCGGCTTCTCTTGACGCTTGCTGCTGCGACGCTGTTGCTGGGATGCAGCGGATCGGATATCTCGGTCGCCGACGGCGGCACTGCTTCGGAGTCCGACCTCACGGCGTGCGAGCGCGACCGTCTGGCCGCCGCCCTCGGCCTGATCGATGCCGCAGAACTGTCGCTGCCGCTCGAACCCGCCGACGAACCGCTGGCAGACATCGCCAGGGACATCTGCGCGCTCGACAGCGGCGCTTCAGGCTCCGCAGCGACGCCAGACACCCGCGTGCGCACCCCTGCAGAGGAACGCGACGCGGCGTTGCCCGCGGCACTCGTGCGTGCTCCCGCGCTCTTCGATCCCTCCGACGCTCCGCCCGGAACCGACGAAGCGCTCGACGAGCTGTGGGTCGTGTGCGGGCAGGGCTCGGCCGCTGCGTGCAACGCGTTGCTGTTCGAGTCGCC
Source organism: Candidatus Poriferisodalis sp. (assembly GCF_965214215.1). Taxonomy (GTDB): domain Bacteria; phylum Actinomycetota; class Acidimicrobiia; order Acidimicrobiales; family Poriferisodalaceae; genus Poriferisodalis. Next base: position 326,042 of record NZ_CBDCBD010000002.1, read on the forward strand.
CGCCGGCAGCGACTACGAGGCCTTCGCCTTCAGCTGCGGCGGACGCGAGAACCTGCACTGCAATGTGCTGCTCGGCGGACCCGGCGCCGATGCAGGCCTGCTGGGCGTCGAATTTGATCCCGCCTCGCCGGCCCCGGGAAACATCCCAGAACTGGACGGCTGGTGGACGGCGTGCGGGGAAGCAAGCAGCCGCGCCTGTGCGCAGCTCGTGCTGTCCGCGCCGGGTGGATCGGCGTATGCCAGCTTCGGTTGGACCTGCGGCGGCCGCACCAGGGGCGACTGTGCACTGTTGGTAGGCAACGACGGCGCTCCGCCTGCGCTCGCAGGTCGAACGCCGCACGACCCGCCGCCCGGCAACGACGAGTACCTGGATCAGCTATGGGAACGCTGCGGCGCCGCCGATGCAACGGCATGCCGCGACCTGGCCACCTTCGGACCACCCGGAAGCGACTACGAGCGCTACGCCCTGTCATGCGGCTGGCGGGCAGTGAGAGCCTGCGCCCGGCTGTTCGCAGAACTCGCCACGGCGCCGACAGACCAGTAGCCGGAACTCACCGCCGCGGCACCTCCGCTCCGGGGTTCTGGCTCACCCCGCCGACGCGCCGCTGTGACCTCGGTAACGCCTGCCGTCTCAGTCGAACGACTGCCCGAGCGGGAAGATGAATCGGTCGTGCGCGTATCTGGCACTCATTGGGGCTAGACAACACGTCGTGATCGCCGACGCTCTGGCTGCCAAGCGCATTGCCATCACCGGTGCAACCGGTTTTCTGGGCACGGCGCTCGTCGAGCGACTGCTGCGCTCGGTGCCCGACTGCGACTTGGTGCTGCTGGTGCGCCCGGGTCGTCGCAGGGATGTGCACCGGCGCGTGCAACGCGAGATCCTGAGCAACGACGCGTTCGATCGGCTCCGCGCCGCGTGGGGCAGCGACTTCGACGACATCTGCAGCCGCCGCATCACCGTCGTGTCCGGCGACGTGAGCGTCGACGGGCTGGGCCTGTCGCCTGAAGACCTCGAGCTGTTCTGCAGCTGCGATGTGATCATCCACTCCGCCGCAACCGTCAGCTTCGACAGCCCGCTCGACGCATCGATCGAGATCAACCTGCTGGGCCCGAACCGATTGCTCGAAGCCTGCGGGCGCCAAGGCACCGCACCGCACGTGATTGCCGTGTCGACGTGCTATGTCGCCGGGAACCGGCGTGGCTCGGCGTCGGAAGTCTTCTTGGCAGACACACCATTCTCAATGGACGTGGACTGGCGGGCGGAAGTGTCGGCAGCCCGGCGCACTCGAGCCGACCTCGACGCCACCAGTCGCACGCCCGATCGCCTCCGCCGCTTCCATCGTGACGCCCGCGAGGAACTCGGCCCGGCCGGCTTGCCCCTGCTCGCCGCCAAGACCGAGCAGTTGCGCCGGGAATGGGTGGACGCCGAGATGGTCACCGCGGGCCGCAGCCGCGCAACCTCGCTGGGATGGCCAGACGTCTACACCTACTCGAAAGCGCTCGGCGAGCAGGCACTGGTGGAGCTGCAGGGCGATGTGCCCATCTCCATCGTGCGGCCGTCCATCATCGAATCTGCTTTCTCCGAGCCGTACCCGGGTTGGATCCGCGGCTTCCGGATGGCCGAACCGCTGTTCGTGTCGTTTGCGAAGGGTGAGCTCGACACCTTCCCCGGCTATCCCGAAGGCATCATCGACGTCATCCCCGTCGACATGGTGGCTGCGGCGATCATCGCCGTCGCGGCACGAGGGCCGGCGCCCGAGCCCGAGATCTTCCAAGTGGCATCAGGCGCTGTGAACCCGCTGCGCTTCAAGGTGCTGACCACCACGACCATGCAGTGGTTCCAGGATCACCCCGTCTATGACGCCAAGGGTCATCCCACCGCCAGCACCCAGTGGCGTTTCGCCGGCGCGAGCGGTCTGGAAGAACAGCTCGATCGGGCCATGTCGTTGTTCAACACCGCCGAGAAAGTCGTGCATCGCCTGCCCATGCGCGGCCGCAACGACTTCACCGTCCGGCTCGCGCAGCGGCGCTCCAGTCTGGAGCAGATCCGCGACTACGTGCTGCTGTACGGCGCCTATGGCAAGTGCGAAGCGCTGTATGAGATCGACCGCACCACCGAGCTGTGGGAATCGCTTCTCCCTGCCGACCGCGACAGGTTCGGCTTCGACCCCCGCGTCATCGACTGGCCCACCTACATCGCAGACATCCATCTGCCGAGCGTCATCGCACAGGCCCGAGTCAAGACCACGCCCCAGCCCCGCACAGGGCCGAGCCGCAACCAGCGGCTGCGGACCGCAGCGCTCGACCCCGCCCGCCATTTCGCAGCCTTCGACCTAGAGAACACCCTCATCGCAAGCAACGTGGTGGAGACCTACTCCTGGCTCGCCACCCGCAGGCTCGAAACGCCCCAGCGAATGCGATTCGCTCTGCGCACCCTGGCCGAGACACCAGGGCTGTGGCGGCGCGACCGGCTCGACCGCACCGACTTCTTGCGCCACTTCTACCGACGCTACAAGGGGGCGCCGGTAGGCCAGCTCGATGCCGACGCAGCCGAGATGCTCAGCTACCTGATCCTGACCAAGGCGTTTCCCGCAGGGCTGCGGCGGGTGCGCGAACACCGGGCTGCAGGCCACCGCACTGTTCTCATCACCGGCGCGCTAGAGCTGGCAGTCCAGCCTCTGGCACCGCTGTTCGACCACATCATCGCGGCGCGCATCGACAGCCGCGACGGGCGCTATACCGGCGAGATGATCGATGTCCCGCCCACGGGTGAGGTGCGTGCCCAGATGATGGTGGAGTGGGCATCGGGCGAAGGGCTCGACCTGGCCCAGGGCGTGGCGTATGCCGATGCGGCCTCGGACATGCCGATGCTGGAGGCCGTGGGCTATCCCGTGGCGGTCAATCCCGAGACACGGCTCGTGACCATTGCCGACAAGCGGGGATGGCTGTGCGAGAACTGGGAACGCTCTCCAGGCGGCCCACGTCCGCTGCTGCCCATTGCGCCGCCGTGGCGCGTGCGCGCCAATTCTGATCGGCTGGACCGGACTCACCGGTCTCGCCGAAGGGCTGCCGTCGGCGGCGGCGAGCGGGAGGAGTCCCGGTGGTGACTGCCCGCAAGGGTCTCGTCCTTGACGTGGACCGCACGACCCCGCCGATCCTGTTCCACCACGGCGAAGGACTCCGATTGGAGAAGCTGCCGACGGGCAGCAGGGTCGTGTATCCCAACGAACCCCTCGAACCCCTCCGCGACCCCGAGCGCGCCATCGCCGACGCTCTGGCGAATCCGCTGGGCGATCGCGAACCGCTGGCCGCCTACATGCAGCCGGGCATGAAGCTGACCATCGCCTTCGACGACATCTCGCTGCCGCTTCCCCCCATGGCCGCCCCCGACATCCGCGGCCGGATCATCGAGCAGGTTCTGGACCTGGCGGCCTCAGCCGGCGTCGACGACGTCGAGCTCATTGCCGCGCTCGCATTGCATCGCCGCATGACCGAGGCCGAGCTGCGCCACGCCGTCGGCGACCGCGTGTACGACGCGTTCGCCCCCCACGGCCAGCTCTACAACTTCGACGCCGAGGACCCCGACGCGCTCACCCACCTGGGAACCACCGAAGCCGGCGAGGAGGTGGTGATCTCCAAGCGGGCCGTCGAATCGGACCTGCTGGTGTATGTGAACATCAACTTGGTGTCGATGGACGGCGGCCACAAGAGCGTCGCCACCGGGCTGTCGCCCTACACAGCGCTTCGCCACCACCACAACGTGCACACGATGCGCCACTCGACCTCGTTCATGGACCCTGAGCACTCCGAGTTGCACACCCGCAACTGGCGCCAAGGACGCCTGCTGGCAGAGGCCGGCGTGAAGGTGTTCCAGATCGAGACGACGCTCAACAACGACACCTTTCCCTCCCAGTACGGATTTCTGCAGCGCCGCGAGTGGGAGATGACCGCGCGGGATCGCATGATGCTGATGGGCACAAAGACTGCACTGGACCTGATGTCTCGCAGGCAGGCCCGACGCATCTTCCACGGCATCCGGGCGCCCTACGGGCTGACCTCGGTGCAAGCCGGCGAGGTCGAGGCTGTGCACCGACAGACGCTCGAGAACGTGTACCGCCAGCACCTAGTGCGGGTGGAGGGCCAGACCGACGTTCTCACCATGGGGCTGCCCTACCTGTGCCCCTACAACGTCAACTCGATCATGAACCCGATCCTGGTGGCCTGTCTGGGGCTCGGGTATTTCTTCAACCTGTACCGGGGCCGCCCGTTGGTACGCCAAGGGGGTGTGGTGATCATGACGCACCCCACGCCGTGGGAGTTCCACCCGGTGCACCATCCCAGCTACATCGATTTCTTCGAAGAGGTGCTCGCCGACACCACCGATCCCGAAGTCATCGAGCATCGCTACGAGAAGCGCTACGCCGAAGACGAGTGGTACCGGCACCTGTACCGGACGTCATACGCCTACCACGGCGTTCATCCGTTCTACATGTGGTACTGGTGCGCGCACGCGCTGGAGCACCTCGGCGGGGTCATCATCGTCGGCGGCGACAAGGCCGCTGTGGGGCGCCTGGGCTTCCGCTCAGCTTCGACGCTGAACGATGCGCTCGAGATGGCCACTGACGTCGTCGGGCGCGACCCCTCGATCACCCATGTTCACAATCCGCCCATGCTGATGGCCGATGTCGTCTGAGAAGCCGGGTATCACGCACCTCGGGGCCAAGCGCTCGGGGCGCAAGAAGGCCTCGGTGACGCGCATCATGCGCACCACGGAATTTCCGCTGCGGGCCGCGCCGACGCCCCGCGGGCAGACCCCCCTGCCCACGAACGTGGGGGCCAATTACGACACCGACTGGGCTCGGCGTTTTCCTGCGCGGGTCGCCCGCCGTGCCGCGCGCGACACGGTGGTTCAAACGATGGTGCGGTACTACGCCCAGCCGACCATCAAGGGAGTCGACCGGCTCAGCGAGCTGGAGGGGCCAGCCGTGTTCGCCGCCAACCACCAGAGCCACGCTGACACCGCGGTCATCGCCACCTCGATGCCCGAGCCGTGGCGCAATCGGCTCATCGTCGGCGCCGCCTCCGACTATTTCTTCGGGAACCGCGTCACGTCGGCGATCTCTGCACTCTTCGTCGGCGCCATCCCCATCGAGCGAACCGCACTGAACCGACGCACAATCGACAAGGCCGTCGCCTTGCTGCGCAGCGGCTGGAGCCTGGTGATCTATCCCGAGGGAGGCCGCTCGCGCGACGGCTGGGGGCAGCAGTTCCGTCCCGGCGCGGCGTTCCTGGCCAAGCAGGCCGGTGTACCCGTGGTGCCCGTGCACATCCGGGGCACGTTCGACATCCTGCGCAAGGGCCGCGCGTGGCCAAGGCGTTCCCGGTCGGTGATCAATTTCGGCCGCCCGCTGAGCTTCGACGAGGGCGAGAACAACCGCCGCTTCACCAAACGGCTGCAGGCCGCAGTCGAGGGACTCGCCGACGAGACCGCCACCGGAAACTGGTTCGCGGCCCGCCGACGCCTGCACAGTGCCGACAGCCCCGGCCTCGAGGGCCCCACGGCATCGGCGTGGCGCCGCCGCTGGGCGCTCACCGAGCCAGCGCCGCCCGATGGGGCGTCTGCCGAATCGACAACCTCGAAGCGCCGCTGGCCCTACGTCTGAGCACTCACGTCAACAGGCACAGATGTCTGAGCTCGGGAGCCGGCAGGGGACTCTGCGACGTTGCGACCTGCTGGATCGCTGGTCGCTGAGGGTGCTGCCGCCTTCGTAGCGGGCGCATGTATCCACGCGGCTCGCGGCTCGTATCGTGCGCTGCGTGGTGACCATGGCTTCTGCGCACGGCGCGATGGGGCACGACCCGGCTGGCATCAAGGGTCGTCACATCGAGCGCGGCACGGTTCGCCGCGCGGCGTCGTTGGCACGCCCGTACCAGGGGATGCTCACGGGATTCCTCGTGGTGCAGTTGCTGGGCGCGCTTGCATTCTTGGTGCCGCCGATCCTGTTCGGGCGAATCATCGACGACGCCATCCCGGCGGGAGACCGGTGGCAGCTCAACGTGTTGGCCGGGATCATCGTGGCAGCCGCGTTCTGCGAGGCCGGCCTGTCGTTCATCGAGCGCTGGTGGTCGGCGCGCATCGGCGAGGGTCTCATATTCGACCTGCGCGTGAGCCTGTACGACCACGTCCAGCGCATGCCCGTCGCGTTCTTCACCCATGTGCAGACGGGCTCGCTCATCAGCCGCATGAACAACGACGTCATTGGCGCGCAGCGGGCCTTCACGGGCACGCTCAGCTCGGTCGTGTCCAACACGATCATCCTGACCACCACGCTCATCGCGATGCTGGCGCTGGAGTGGCGGCTCACGCTGCTGGCGCTGGCGCTGCTCCCCGTGTTCATCGCTCCGACGAAGCGCGTCGGCCGCAAGCTGCAGGCGCTGACCCGCCAGAGCATGGAGCACAACGCCGAGATGAACACGGTGATGACCGAGCGCCTGAACGTGGCCGGTGCGCTGCTGGTCAAGCTGTTCGGACGCCATGACGTCGAACGGGCTGGTTTCAGCCGCACTGCACGCACCGTACGCGATATCGGGGTGCGCAGCGCGCTCTACGGGCGGGCGTTCTTCATCGGCCTCAGCCTGGTGGGCGCCGTGGGAGCAGCACTGCTCTACTGGGTGGGCGCGCATCTGGTGATCTCGAGATCGCTGACCATCGGCACGCTCGTCGCGCTGGGCCTGATGGTGGTTCGCATCTACACGCCGCTGACCAGCCTGACGAACGCCCGGGTCGACGTGATGACGGCATTGGTCTCCTTCGAGCGAGTCTTTGCCGTGCTGGACCTGCCGAATCCGATTGCGGACCGTCCCGACGCCGTCGAGCTCGACACTCTCGTCGGGAAGATCGAGCTGCGGAACGTGACGTTCGCCTACCCGCCGGCCGACGGCAATGTGCTTGCTGAGCTCGGCGGCGTGCCAGCGACGCCCCCGCAGCACGACGGCGTGCCAGCGACGCCCGAGGGGGCCGAGGGCGTCGAGGGCGCGCGAGGGGCGCCGTCGAGCGAGGCGCTGACGGGACCAGCCCTCGAAGCGGTGTCGGCCGTCATCGAGCCGGGCCAGACCGTTGCGCTCGTCGGGCCGTCGGGCGCGGGCAAGACAACGCTCGCTGCGCTCGTTGCAAGGCTGTACGACGTCGACAGCGGCTCAGTGCTCATCGACGGGCACGACGTGCGCGACGTCACCTCGGAGTCGCTGCGTTCCCACATCGGCGTCGTCTCCCAGGATCCGCACCTGTTCCACGACAGCATTGCCAAGAACCTGCGCTATGCCCGACCTGAGGCCACCGATCAAGAACTCGACGAGGCGTGCCGGGCCGCCCACATCGACGAGCTCATCGCCAGCCTGCCCGACAGCTGGGACACCGTCGTGGGCGAGCGCGGCTACCGGCTCTCAGGTGGCGAGAAGCAGCGGCTGGCCATCGCCCGAGTGCTGCTGAAGCGCCCTGCCATCGTGGTGCTCGACGAGGCCACCAGTCACCTCGACAGCGAGAACGAGTCGTTGGTGCAAAGCGCACTCGCGACTGCGCTTGCCGGACGGACCGCGGTGGTGATTGCGCACCGCCTCTCGACCATTACCGACGCCGATCAGATCTTGGTGCTCGACCGGGGACGCCTCGTCGAAACGGGCCGTCACGGCGACCTCCTCGCCGCGGAGGGCCTCTATGCCGATCTGTACCGCACCCTCGTGCGTACCGATGAGCGCAGCGGTGTTGCCTGAGGTTCGTTCCCGTCGCTGGCGACGGTGCTGCTGGGCTGTCGCAGCATTGACGTTCGGGCTGACTGCCTTGGTGGGACCGCGCGCGCTCGGTGCCGCGGTCATCGAACCCCAGGTTCGGATCGATGAGCCGATCATCGGGCCATGGACGCCCGCGACAACCCGGGACGAGCCCGCATCGCGCTGGCGAGAGCCCGCTCCTGCAGACATCGACTCGCTGCACTTCCCGCACTTCACGGGACCGGAGTTCAACCGGCTGTTCAGCACCGCAGCGCTGCCGAACCTGTCGTCGATCTCGAATGCGCCGACGATCATCGACTCAGCCGGGTTGGACGATCGGATTCGCGCCGAGGCCGTCAAACGCGGTTACCGGCGCCGACCGCTGCCGGCCGACAACGCGCAACTGCGTCTCATCGACGAAGGCCTCGCCTTGCAGCGCCCTGCCGCCTCGGCATGGCTGGCCCTGCGAGCAGACGCCGCTGAGCACGGTTTCGCCCTGGTGCTGAGGTCCGCGTACCGGGGGCACCAGCACCAGCGACGATTGTTCTTGCGTCCGCTCCAGGCGCCCTATGAGTTCGGTGACCTTGCAGAACGCCTGAAGCTGTCAGCGCCGCCGGGCTACTCCAAGCACCACACGGGATACGCAATCGACATCGGTCAGGCCGGGTATAGCGACTTCGGGCAGACGCCCGCCTATGAGTGGCTGTCGGCCGACAACTTCGCCAACGCCAAGAAGCACGGCTGGATCCCCAGCTACCCGCCCGACGGCGGTCGGCAAGGCCCGGTGCCGGAGCCGTGGGAGTTCACCTACGTCGGCGTCGAGGCGATCTTGTGCTTCCACCAGCCGCCTGACAGCGACGACCCGCTCTGCAACGGCTGACAGCCGGGGTGGAATCGCGAGTCCAGGAGTGATTCAGGGCGTGACGTCTCGACAACGTGCGCACCCTCAGGAGCGACGAGACGCTGGCAGGTAGCGTCTTGGGGATGGCTGAGACTGCAACCGAGCGGCGCGAGATCGATCCCGAACTCCTGAAGAAGCTCGCATTCCAAGTGTGGACGTACAAGAAGGGCGAGATGGTGTCGGCGATGCTGCACATCGGCGACCAGCTCGGACTGTTCGCAGCCCTCTCCCAAACCCAGCCTGCGACAAGCCATGACCTCGCACAGGCCACCGGCCTGGCCGAGCGGCTCGTGCGAGAGTGGCTGTACGGCGTTGCCGCTGCTCGCCTCGTCGATCATGACGACGGTGCATTCTCGTTGTCACCCGAAGCCGAGGCGCTGCTCGTCGATGAAGAGGGCTCCCTGCACTTCGCCATGGGCGCCTTTCGCGGCGGGCTCGGCGACGACGTCTTGGAGCTGATCCTCGACTCGTTCCGCACCGGCATCGGCATGACCTACGAGCAGCAGGGCCCTCGGGCGGCCGCCGGCTTGGCTCGCACCACCGGGCCGTTCAGCCGTCAGAACCTCACCTCGGTCATCCTGGGCGGCCTCGACGGCGTGGCAGCCAAGCTGGAACGCGGCGCCAAAGTGCTCGACGTGGGCTGCGGAGCGGGCGTGTCAGCGTGTTTGATCGCACAGAAGTGGCCAAATTCCGAGGTCGTCGGCTTCGACCCGTCGGCCATCGCCATTCAACAGGCAGAGGAACGTGCCACCGACGAAGGCTTGGAAAACACGACCTTCGTCGAAGCTGGTGCTGCGGATGTTCCCGCCACCGGCGACTTCGACCTCGCACTCACGTTCGACTGCCTGCACGACATGCCCCGGCCCGATGTCGCGCTCGAGGCAATCCGGGGGGCGCTGGCACCCGACGGCACGCTGCTCATCAAAGACATCCGCTCAAAGGGCGACTTCGACCAGGACCAGCGCAACCCGATGCTGGCCATGTTCTATGGCTTCTCGATCACGAGCTGCCTGCAGTCGGCGCTGAGCGAACCCGACGGCATGGGGCTTGGCACCCTCGGTCTCTATCCAGACAAGGCCCGCGAGATGACCGCAGCCGCAGGATTCACGCGCTTCACCGAGCACGACTTCAGCGACGCCGCAAACCTGTACTACGAAGTCCGTCCCTGAGATTCGCCAGACCGCAGAGGGGGTCGTCCATGGCAGTTCACGCGAGTACGCCGATCGAGCTGATCGAAGGGGTGTATGCCAGCCTTTCCGACGCGGTGGCGTTCGGGCGCGAACGACTGGGTCGGGCGCTCACGCTGTCGGAGAAGATCCTGGTCGCACACCTGTCGAGTCGCGACCAGGAACTCGAACGCGGCGTTTCCTACGTCGACCTGGCACCAGACCGTGTCGCCATGCAGGACGCCACGGCCCAGATGGCGTGGCTGCAGTTCATGACCGCGGGGCTCGACGAGGTGGCAGTACCCACCACGACGCACTGCGACCATCTCATCCAGGCTCGCGTCGACGGCAAGCGGGACCTGCTCGCCGCCTCGGAGAACAACGAGGAGGTCTACGACTTTCTCGAGAGCGTGTGCGCCCGCTACGGCGCCGGGTTCTGGAAGCCGGGCAGCGGCATCATTCACCAGGTCGTGCTCGAGCAGTACGCGTTCCCCGGCGGCATGATGATCGGCACCGACAGCCACACACCCAATGCCGGCGGCTTGGGCATGTTGGCGGTGGGCGTGGGTGGCGCCGACGCCGTCGACGTCATGACGGGTTTCCCCTGGAACGTGCGGTGGCCGAAGGTCATCGGCGTTCATCTGACCGGCGAGCTGTCTGGCTGGAGTGCGCCCAAAGACGTGATCTTGAAGGTGGCGGAAATCCTCACCGTCTCCGGCGGCACCGGTGCGATTGTGGAGTATTTCGGCCCGGGCGCCGAATCGCTGAGCGCCACCGGCAAGGGAACCATCTGCAACATGGGCGCTGAGATCGGTGCCACCACATCGCTGTTCGGCTACGACGCCGCGATGGCCCGCTACCTGGGAGCCACCGGTCGGGAGGCGGTAGCGGCTGCGGCCGACGCCGTCGCCGAGCACCTGCGGGCTGACGACGAGGCGATGGCCGATCCCGCCTCCCACTACGACCGGGTCATCGAGATCGACCTGTCTCAGCTGCGCCCCCACATCAATGGTCCCCACACGCCCGACCTCGCCCGCGAGGTGTCGGCTCTGGGTGCGGAGGCGGCGGCCGAGGGCTGGCCGCTAAAGATCAGCGCAGCGCTCATCGGCAGCTGCACGAACTCCAGCTACGAGGACATCACCCGCGCCGCCTCCATCGCCCGCGATGCCGCCGCCAAGGGACTGCGGACGCGGACGCAGCTGCTGGTGACTCCCGGTTCCGAGCAGGTACGTGCCACCATCGAGCGGGACGGTTTGCTCGCCGACTTCGAAGCGCTGGGAGCGGTGGTGCTCGCGAACGCCTGCGGACCCTGTATCGGCCAGTGGGACCGCTCAGGCGACGACAGCTACGTCCCCGGTCAGGCGAACGTGATCGTCACCTCCTACAACCGCAATTTCCCCAAGCGGAACGACGGCGATGCGGCGACGCTGGCGTTCGTCACCTCGCCCGAGACCGTCATGGCGCTCGCGCTGGCCGGAACGCTCGACTTCGACCCGGTCGACGGCGTGCTGCATACCGATTCCGGGGAGCCCGTCACGCTGCCCACCCCAGTCGGCGTCGAGCTGCCGCCGGCCGGTTTCGACCCCGGCGAGAGCGGATTCGTGGCGCCGCCGGTGGATCGGGGCAACATCGAGGTGCGAGTCTCGCCGACCTCGGACCGCCTGCAGGTGCTCGAGCCGTTCGAGCCATGGGACGGCAGCGACTACGAAGACCTCCCGGTGCTGGTGAAGGCCAAGGGCAAGTTCACCACCGATCACATCTCGATGGCCGGCCCTTGGCTCCGCTACCGCGGTCACCTCGAGAACATCTCGGGGAACCTGTACCTGGGTGCGGTGAATGCGTTCGACGGCTACGACGTCGGGCACAGCAAGAACCATTTGACGGGTGAGACGCAGCCGTACCCGGAGATCGCGAAGGCATACCACGAAGCCGGCGTCAACTGGGTGGTGATCGGCGACGAGAACATGGGCGAGGGCTCGAGCCGAGAGCACGCCGCCATGGAGCCCCGCTTCCGGGGCGGTCTCGTCGCGCTGTGCCGCAGTTTCGCCCGCATCCACGAGACCAACCTGAAAAAGCAGGGCATGCTGCCGCTCACGTTCGCGGACCCAGCCGATTACGACCGCATCGGGATCGACGACCGGATCTCGGTGCGAGGCCTCGCAGACCTGGCGCCCGGGCGGCCCCTCAACGTGGAAGTGCGCTCTGCGTCGGGTGAGACGTACTCGTTCGAGGCCAACCACACCTTCAGCGCTGATCAGGTGGAATGGTTCAAGGCCGGCTCGGCGCTCAACATCATCAAGGCGTCGCTCTGAAGCTGGTCACGACGCGAGGAAGCCGGCCCGGGGGGTGGGCCGGCCTCTTCGCTGAGGTCTTTGGGCGTGGGGGACGCTGTAGACCTGCTGCCGGTCGGAGCGGGGGCTTCCGATCCGGCACTCGCCCGCCTGGGTGGGGGGACACCGTGCGGCGGTGCGATATGTGCAGCGGTATGGGGTAACCGCTCAGGAACAAGCTACCTCTGAGTTCACTATCGGGCCAGCAGTTAGCGCAGATAGTTTTCATCTCTTTTGGAGATATACAAGAGCGGAGCGCTAGCGTGACCGCATGGACCTGAAATACCTCGACGCGCTGGCTGCCGTGGCTGCGCACGGTCGCTTCTCCGCAGCGGCGCGCGCGCTGCACACGGTGCAGTCCAACGTGTCCAGTCATATAGCGAAGCTCGAGGATGAGCTGGGCGCCGTGCTCGTGGATCGCGCGGTGGGGTCGCTGACTCCTGAGGGCGAAGTCGTGCTGGCTCGCACCAAGCGCATCAACGGCGAGATCGCGGCCATGCGGGCCGATGTCGCATCGATGACCTCCCATGTGACCGGAAACGTGCATATCGGCATCATCGGCACCCCGGGACGTTGGCTGCTGCCGCCTTTCCTGGACGAACTGCACAGGCAGCATCCCGATGTCGACGCCACGGTCGTCGACTCCACCACGTTGGCGCTGACCCGTCTGCTCGAAGGCGGCGAGCTCGACCTCGCAGTGGTGAACGCCCCGCTCGACCACGAAGAGTTGGTGGCCACGCCCTTGTTCACCGAAGAATTCGTCGTCATCGCCCCCACCGGGCATGCGCTCGCAGCACTGGGCGACCGTGAAGTGAGCTTCGCCGAACTCGAGCAGCACAAGCTGCTGCTCGGGCCTCCCGGCTCGGTCATGCGCATGCTCATCGACTCCGCTGCAGCACGGCATGGCGTGACACTGCGGACGATGGCCCAGCTCGACGGCATCCGGCTCACTGCCACCCTCGCCTTCCAGGGCTACGGCCCGGCGATCGTGCCGATCACCTCGATCCCGGTGTGGACCGATCGGGGCGACTGGAGCGTGCTTCAGGTCGCGGGCCTGCCGCCCCGCCAAGTCGCGCTGGCCATCCGCCGCCGCGGCATGCTCTCTGCCCCCGCAGCGGCGGCCCGCGACGTGCTCCGCACAGTGATGCGGAGCGTGTCCCGCCGCATCCCCGGCATCACCGCCGCATAAGCACAGGTGTGCCCGCGGCGTAGGCGGCGGGACCCTCTGCTCCCGCGATCCAGCAGGTCGCAACGTCGCAGAGTCTCGCGCTGCCTACGCCGCTGTGGCATCTCTGACTCTCCCCTATTGCGCCTATCAAGGCATAGCCTCGCAGCAGTGGACCTGCAGCTGCGCGCCGGGGCAAGCGGCCATGTCACGGCCGGCATCACCACCCTCGGCGGCCGGACGGCCATGCTCATTTCCGCCGACAGTCCCCATCGGCGGGGTGCCCTGTCGCCAGCCGACAGCGAGACCATCGTCGCGGGCCTGCAGACTGCCCTCGCGAAGCGTCTGCCGGTGCTCCTCATGCTGTCCTCCAGCGGGGCCGATGCGCACTACGGCGTCGCGGCGCTGCATGGCTGGGGGGAAGCCGCGCGGGTGCTCGTGCGGTGCTCTGGAGTGGTCCCGATCCTGGCCGGCGTGACGGGACAGGCCATCTCAGGCATCGCACTGCTGATCGGGCTGTCCGACATTGTGGTGATGTCCGACGACGCCTACGCATTCGTGAGCGGCCCGGTCCCGGTGCGCGAGATGACCGGGGTGGCCATCGGACCCGATGAGCTGGGCGGTGCCCCGATTCATGCCAACGCCTCAGGAACGGCGTCGGCGGTCACCTCCGCCGACTGCGTGGCAGAGGTGCTCACCGAGATTCTGAGCTACCTGCCATCGCACTGCGATGAGCTGCCGCCCATCTTCGAGACCGGCGATCCGCGTGATCGCCAGACTCCCGGCGCCGGCGACGTGCTGCCGTCGGTGCCGACCGGCGCTTATGACGTACGCGACATCATCACCGAATTGGTCGACGAAGGCGCCCTCACCGAACTGCGAGCGCAGTGGGCGCCGAACCTCGTCACGGGGTTCGCCTCGCTGGGCGGGTACTGCGTGGGCGTGGTCGCGAATCAGCCCATGAGCATCGCAGGCACGCTCGACATCGCCGCCAGCCAGAAGGGCGCCCGCTTCGTCAACTTCTGCGATGCCTTCGGCCTGCCGCTCATCACGTTGGTGGACACGCCCGGCTTCTATCCCGGCAAAGACCTCGAATGGCGCGGGATGATCCGCCACGGCGCGCAGCTCGCGTTCGCCTATGCACGCGCCACCGTGCCGCGTGTCGCCGTCGTGCTGCGCAAGTCCTACGGCGGTGCCTACATCGTCATGGACTCCAAGACCATGGGCAACGACGTGTACCTGGCATGGCCCAGCGCCGAGCTGGCCGTCATGGGTGCATCGCAGGCAGCCCAGATCCTGCGCCGCGGCGCCGATGAGAGCGAGCTCGCCGACTATGTCTCCACCTACGAGGACACGTACTTGAATCCCTACGTCGCGGCTGAGCGGGGCTACGTGGACAGCGTCATCGATCCCACCGACACGCGCCGCGAACTCATCGACACGCTCGACATGCTCGCCACCAAGCGCGAACGGCTGCGACACCGTCGCCACGACAACGCTCCCCTGTAATCGCCAAATTCCGATAGCTGCGGAGGCGGCAGGAGGCTCTGCGACGTTGCGGCCTGCTGGATCGCTGGAGCAGAGGGTTCTGCCGCCTGCACAGCGGGCGCATTTGTCCCCACTGGGTTGCCGGACTCGCGCGACAGCGTTCGATTGGGTACATTCTGCGGCGCGAACGAGGGGGACTGATGGCGCAGGACAGCTTCACGATCACCGACAACCGCACCGGGGAGTCGGTGACCGTTCCCGTGGTCGACGGCACAATCTCCGCGGCCGCATTGCGCGAGCTGGACCGAGGCATGTGGTTCTACGACCCGGCCTACCTCTCCACCGCGAACTGCGACTCGAAGATCACTGAGATTGACGGCGACAGGGGGATCCTGCGGTACCGCGGCTATCCCATCGAGCAGCTCGCGGAGCAGTCCAGTTTCCTCGAAGTCGCCTACTTGCTGATCCACGGCGAGCTGCCCACCGAGGCCGAGGCCGCCGAGTGGGTCCACCACATCACCTTCCACACCTACGTGCATGAGGACGTCACGCGATTCATCAAGGGCTTCCGCTATGACGCCCACCCGATGGGCACGCTGGTGTCCACGATTGCTGCGCTGTCCACCTTCTACCCCGAGGCGAAGGACATCGACGATCCGTACACGCGCCTGGTGCAGATCATCCGTCTGATGGCCAAGATGCCGACGATGGCGGCGTTCACCTACCGCAACCGGATGGGGCTGCCATACGAATACCCGGTCAACCACCTCAGCTACACCGCGAACTTCCTGCGGATGATGTGGAGCGTGGCCGATCCCGACTACGAACCCGACCCAGTCCTCACGCGAGCGCTGGACGTGCTTCTCATCCTGCACGCCGACCACGAGCAGAACTGCTCCACCACCACGATGCGCACCGTCGGCTCGAGCCGGGCCGATCCGTACTCGGCGGTGGCGGCGGCGACCTGCGGGCTGTATGGGCCGCTGCACGGAGGTGCGAACGAGCAGGTGATCCGGATGCTGCACGAGATCGGCAGCTTCGACAACGTGGCTGAGTACGTCGAGCGCGCCAAGTCGGGTGACGTGCTGCTGCAGGGCTTCGGCCACCGGGTCTACAAGAACTACGACCCTCGGGCGAAAATCATCAAGGAGACCGCCGACGCGGTGTTCAAGGTGACTGGGCTGAACCCGCTGCTCGACATCGCCATGAAGCTCGAAGAGGTCGCACTCAGCGATTCGTACTTCAAGGACCGCCGGCTGTACCCGAACGTGGATTTCTATTCGGGGCTCATCTACGAGGCGATGGGCTTCCCGCTGGACATGTTCACGGTATTGTTCGCCATCGGGCGGACGCCGGGATGGCTGGCGCACTGGGTGGAGATGCTCGACGATCCCGAGCAGAAGATCTACCGGCCCCGCCAGAAGTTCACTGGTCCGGGCGAACGCGACTACGTGCCGATCGAGAACCGCTAGCTGTTCAGTCGCCGCTCAGCGCGGCGGGTGCCGCGCCGGCAGATCGGCGCTAGCTGACGTCGAGCAGGATCTTTCCGACGTTTGCGTTAGTGGCCATGTATTCGTGCGCCGCGGCGATGTCATCAAGGGCGAATCGCGAGTCGATGACCGGCCGCAATGAGCCGTCGTCGAAGCGCGGCAGCAGCTCGGCGCAGAACCGCTGATTGGCGTCGATCTTCTGCTCGATGGGTCGCGAGCGAAGAACAGTGCCGATGAGCGCCGCTCGTTTCGGCAGGAGGGCGCCGAGGGGGAACGTGGCCGTGGGCGCTCCCATGACGCCGACCTGGATGATGCGTCCCTGCACACGGACAGACGCGATGTTGCGGGCCAGGTAGTCGCCGCCGATCACATCGAGCACTACGTCGACGCCCTGACGCATGGTCCATTCCCTGATCGCTTCGGCAAAATCAGTCTGGGTGTAGTCGACGACGAGATCGGCACCGAGATCGGTGCACGCAGCCACCTTGGAGGTCGAGCAGGTGACTGCGATGCGGGCGCCGAGCGCCTTGGCGATCTGGATCGCTGCGGTGCCCACACCTGAGGCTCCGGCGTGGCAGAGCGCTGTGCCGCCCGATGTCAGCCCGCCCTGGGTGACGAGCGCATCGTGAGCGGTCATGAAGACTTCCGGAATGGCTGCTGCGTCTCGCAAGCCCACGCCCGATGGGATGCGTTGGAGCATGCGTTCATGGGTGACGACACGCTCGGCCTTGGCGCCGCTGGACACGATTCCCATGACCTCGTCGCCCACAGACCAGCCGATGACTCGTTCGCCCAATGCCGCGATCGTGCCGGCGAACTCCATGCCCGGGATCTCGAATTCCGGCTTCGGACCGGGCGCTGGGTATGAGCCCATCCGCTGGAGCAGGTCGGCCCGATTCATGGCCGAGCAGGCCACTTCTACGAGCACCTCCTCCGGTCCCGGCACCGGGTCGGGAACGTCCCGCACCTCGAGCACCTCGACGCCGCCGTATTCAGGGATCACCACTGCACGCATGGGCGGCGACCGTAGCCCCCCGATGGTTAGCCTGCGAGCCCGTGCGTCGAGATGCCGTGGTCACCCTCGAAGGCGCTCGTAATTGCCGAGACCTCGGCGGCTACCCCTCAGCGGGAGGACGTCACGTTCGGACGGGGGCGCTGTTCCGCTCGGGCCGTTTGAGTGCGTTGACGCCCGACGATCTCGACGAACTCGAAAGCCGCGGCATTCGCACCGTGGTGGACTTCCGGGCCGGGCCCGAAATCGAACGGGACCGCTCGCGGCTGTGGCCCGGGGTGACCTCGCACATCTCGCTGCCGGTGGGCGACACGGTCGACGGCGACATCAGCATGGTGGACCAGATATTCGAGGGTCGACTGCGCTCGGTGAGCGAAGACGACATGGCCGAGCTCTACCTGAAGATGATCGGCACCTACGGCGAGCGGTTCGCTGAGTTCGTGGCCATCGCTGCCGACTTCGACCATCTGCCGATGCTGTTCCACTGCACCGCCGGCAAGGACCGCAGCGGCATCGCGTCAGCGCTGCTGCTCGAAGCACTCGGCGTCGACCGCGAGACCGTGCTGGATGACTACTGCCTGTCCAACGAACTCCGGTCGCATCAACGCATCAAAGAGCTGACGCCGGAATTCGCAAAGATCGGCATTGCCATCGATGATGTGCGGGCCATCCTCAGTGCGCCGCGCGGCGTGATGTCGGCGGTGCTGACAGAACTCGACAATCGCTTCGGCCATCTGTCGAATGGCAGCAGGGCAACCGGTGTCGAGGGATACCTCCTCGGCCAGGGTCTCGACCCCGCAGCGCTCGAAATGCTGCGGGCGAACCTGCTGATCTAAGAGGCTGAGCCGATAGACGAAGCCGTTACAGGTCAGTTCGGTACAGGTAGCGGATGTCCCAGTAGCCATGCAGCGTGGGCGTGATGTTGCCGAACACGTTGCGCACGGCGCCCAGCCGCTCGCCGAGGGTCGTGTAGATCACCGGCACATTTTCCGCAGCGATCGCCTGGGCCTCGCGGTAGAGCTGAACTCGCTTGCCGTGATCGAACTCCTGGCTGGCCTCGATGTAGAGCCTGTCGATTTCGGCTTCCCACGCAGTCGCGGGTTCGTCCTGGAACGGGTGCCACAGATGCAGCGACTCGGAGCTGTGCCACAGCGAGATTCCGCTGTAGGGATCAGGCCCCCCTGTGAAGCCGATGAACATCGCCTCCCAGTCGTAGG
This sequence comes from Candidatus Poriferisodalis sp., assembly GCF_965214215.1. Taxonomy (GTDB): domain Bacteria; phylum Actinomycetota; class Acidimicrobiia; order Acidimicrobiales; family Poriferisodalaceae; genus Poriferisodalis. The sequence continues at coordinate 344,578 of NZ_CBDCBD010000002.1, forward strand.
TGGTCGTGAGCTGCGAGACCAAGTCTCCGAAATCGATCGTCTCATAGGTGACGTCGAGACCCACCGCGGTCAACCCGTCGTGAATAATCGCGGTAATGGCCTCTCGCACGGCGTTGCTGTCATTGGTCACCAGCGTGAACGAGATCGGGTTGCCTAGTTCGTCCTCGCGGATGCCGTCATCGTCGGTGTCGACCCAGCCCAAGCCGTCGAGGATCTCGTTCGCCTTGTCGATGTCGTACGGGTAGCGACGCACGTCAGGATTGTGGAAGTCGCCAGCGGCCGGGCTCACCGACGACCACTGCGGGTAGCCCAGGCCGTGCTGGACACCGTCGATTATGGCCGCCTTGTCCAACGTATGGGCCACGGCCTGACGGAAGCTGACGTTGCCGAACCAATGCAGTTTGGTCGGGTCCACGAACGGCTCGCCTTCAGCGTCAGCTCCCGGATTCTGGTTGAAGGTCAAGAAACTCGTGCCGAAGCCAGGGCCGCGCCTGTGCAACGCGAAGTCTTCCTCTGTCTGCAGCGGCTCGAGCAGCGCATATTCTTCGCCGAGCACTCCGTGGAAGTCTGTGGTGCCGTCGCGGAACAGCGGCAGCTCGAACGCGAAATCGGGCACCACGATGCGCACTACCTGGTCCAAATACGGGAGTTGCTGACCTTTGGCGTCGGTCTGCCAGTAATCCGGATTGCGCTCGAAAACAATCCGCTCGCCAGGGCTGTATTCGCCGATGGTGAACGGGCCGGTTCCGATGATCTCCGATGGGGCGGTGTCGATACCCCAGAACTCGGTGAAGGTGCCTGCGGTGATGGGCTCTTCCAGAAGGTGCTTGGGGTAGATGGACGTGCCCATCGAACGGAGGAATGGCGCGAACGGCCGCGGCAGCACGAATTCGACCGTGTGGTCGTCGAGCGCTGCGACTGTCATCTTCGACGTTTCCCAATCGCCGTCGTCATTGAGGTGCCGGAACTCGAACGAGGCGCGGCCGCGCGCGTTGAAGTCGTCGTTGTAGATGACCCGGTTGAAGGTGAACTCCACGTCGTGTGCCGTAAAGGGCGTTCCGTCGTGCCAAGTCACATCGTCTCGGAGGCGGAACACCCAACGCAGGCCGTCATCAGAGCTCTCCCACGACTCGGCGAGCAGGGGCTCTACTTCGTCGTTCAGCCACGAGGTCTCGGTGAGGCCCTCGAACAGGTAGCCCAGCACGTTCGACGTGCCTGCGTCATCGGCCAGCGCCAGGTTCAGGGTGAGCGGCTCGGAGATCGTCGATGTGGTGAGCGCGCCGCCGTGGGTGCCGATCTCGTAGGCGAAGTCTTCGGCATTGCGGCGCAGTTCGTCCACAATCTCGCTCGACGCCTCGGACTCGTCGGCTGCGCAGCCGGCCAGTTGCGACAGATCGTCGGCTAGGAACTCGATCTGACGCCATTCGGCGGGCATACAGCCGGTCAACTCGTTGGTGCCGCCAACCATGATCTGCTCAAGCTCGGTAAGCGAACCGAGTTCGGCGGGGATCGCTCCGGTCAGCTGGTTGTCTTGGAGCCAGAGTCGCCGCAGGCTGCTGAGCGCGCCGAATTCGGCCGGGATGGCACCGGTCAGCTGGTTGCCGTCGAGGTAGAGGCGCCGCAGCTTGGTGAGGTTGCCCAGCTCGGCAGGGATCTCGCCGGACAGCTGGTTGCCTCGCAGCCACGCCTCGGTCAGCTCGACGAGGTTGCCCAGCTCGGCGGGAATAGGGCCGGTGAACTCGTTGTCGTCGAGGTCGAGCCGTGTGAGGTTGACCAGGTTGCCCAGCTCGGCGGGAATGGGGCCGGTGAACTCGTTGTGCCACAGGTTGAGCCGCACAAGCGAGCTGAGATTGCCGAGCTCGACCGGGAGCTCGCCGCTCAACCGGTTGTAGCGGATGAAGAGGATCCGCAGGTTCGCCAGATTGCCGAATTCGGCGGGGAGCGGGCCTTCGAGCTGATTGACGCTGAGCGATATGCGCTCGAGACTGGCCATGTCGCCGAGGGCGGGCGGGATGTGGCCGGTCAGAGCGTTCCTGGAAAGGTCGAGGTTGATCAGCCGGTCCAAGTCGCCCAGCCAAGCGGGGATCACACCCGACAGCTGGTTGTCGTGCAGGACCAGTTGCTCGAGCTTCGTCAGCCGAGCCAGGCTGGTCGGCAGCGTCCCGGTGAGCGAGTTTCCGCTGAGATCCAGGTGCTCGAGCGCGCTGAGCTTGCCGAGTTGCGAGGGAATGAGACCGCTCAGCCGATTGCCTGCCAATCGAAGTTCGCGCAGGTTGGCGAGGCGTGTGATCGTGACCGGTATCGGGCCGGAAAGGCGATTGTTGCTCACATCGAGCTCGGTGAGCTTTGTGAGGTTCGCGACGGCCGTCTTTAACGGGCCCGACAGCTCGTTGTCGTCGAGCCGGAGCTGGCGAAGCTCGGTGAGACTCCATAGGGCATAGGGGATCTGCCCGTAGAGCGAGTTGTCGCTGAGGTCGAGGTGTTTCAGCGCCGTGAGCCCGCCGAGGCCGCTGGGGATCCGGCCGGTGAGCAGGTTGCGTTCAAGTCGCAGTTCCGCCAGGCGCTTGGCGTTCGCTATGGCAGCGGGGATGGCACCGGTGAGCTGGTTGTCAGCCAAATGCAGGACTTGGAGCTTGCTGAGGTTGCCGATCTGGCTGGGGATGACGCCCGTGAGCTGGTTCTGATCGAGCCGGAGTTCTATGAGCTTGGCGAGTTGGCCGATTTCGGCGGGAATCTCCCCCGCCAACTGGTTGTCTTCCAGCCACAGGTATCGCAGTTCGTCCAGATCACCCAACTCCGGGGGGATCGACCCTTCGAGGCGGTTGTGGCTGAGGTGCAGCCGTCTGAGCTCGGCGAGCTGGCCCATTTCGGCGGGAATCTCCCCGGTCAACCCATTCGCGCTGATGTCGAGGTCTTCGAGATCGCCGAGGCTTCCCAACGCCGCCGGGATCGACCCGGTGAGCTGGTTGCCTCGCAGGTTGAGTGCGATGAGCTGACTGAGGTCGCCGATTTCTGAGGGGATCTCGCCGGTGAGCTGATTGTTGGCGGCGTCGAGCCATTGCAGGTTGGAGAGTTCGCCGATCTCGGCCGGAATCTCGCCCGACAGGCTGTTGTAGCTCACATCGAGCCATTCCAGATTGTCGAGCTGACCGATCTCGGCGGGGAGCTCGCCCCAGAAGCGGTTGTGACTGATCGCCAGGCGCGAGAGCTGAGCCAACTCCCCCAATTCGGGGGGCAACTCGCCTGAGAAGCGATTGCCTCGCATGTCGAGCACGCGCAGGTTCTCGAGTTGCCACAGTTCGGCGGGATTCGCGCCCCACAGTGCGTTCCGTTTGACGTCGAGCACCGTCAAGTTGGTGAGGTTGCCGATTTCGGCGGGGATCTGGCGATAGAGCCGGTTGTTCTGCACGTCGAGCACCCGGAGGTCGGTGAGTTCGCCGATGGCCCGAGGAATCTCCCCATAGATGTCGTTGTCGCCAAGATCGAGACGCTGCAGACCGGTGAGCTGGCCGATTGCGGCAGGCAGCTCGCCCGACAGCCCGTTGGACGTCAATTCGAGGCGCACCACCCGGCCGTCGCCGTCGGTCGCGACGCCATACCACTGGTCAAGCGGCGCCGCGGAGCCCCAGAGATCGCTGCGCTCCCAACCGTCCCCGTTCGTCGCTTCGTACAGCTCCATCAGCGCGCCGCGATCCGACGGCTCGCCGCCGTGCTCGCTGGCGGCGACGGGCACCGCCAGTTGACAGATCAATGTCACCACCAGCGTGATGGCCACTGCCCGTGCCGAGATGCCGTGACTGGCTCGCTTCATGTGCACATCCTCACGTCGGGCGCATTGGCAAGCGGATGGACGCGCAGAATACAACTCAGCCCCCATGACCCCGTGGAGCCTCGCCGACCGCCGATGGTCGGTGAAATAACACGCCCGGCCGATGCGCCATAGGGTCTCGGCGATGGACTATCGCTGGCCCCAGGAGCTGACCGATCTGGCCGACGAAGCTGCCGAGTGGGTGCGGGAGGCGACTGCGGATCTGTTCACCATCGACGACAGCTGGTTAGTCGGCTACTCGGAGGAGTTCACGCTCCGGCTGGGTGCGCGCGGCTGGATCGGGATGTGCTGGCCCGTCGAGGCCGGCGGCGACGGTCGGCCCGAGGTCGAGCGGTTCGTGGTCACCGAGCAGCTTCTGCTGGGCGGTGCGCCGATGGCCAGCTCGTTCTTTCCCGATCGTCAGATTGGCCCGGTGCTGCTGACCTACGGCACCGCAGAACAGCAGGCCCGGTTTCTGCCCGAGATGCGTGCGGGCCGGTCGCGCTGGTGCATCGGCATGTCCGAGCCCGACGCCGGCTCTGATGTGGCAGCCATCGGCACGACGGCAGTGCGCGACGGCGACCGGTTCATCGTGAACGGCCAGAAGATCTGGACCAGCGGCGCCGCCGCGGCGAACTGGTGCTACCTGATCTGCCGGACCGACCCCGACGCGCCGCCGCACAAGGGCATGAGCGAACTGATCGTGCCGATGGACGCCCCTGGCATCGAGGTTCGACCGATCCGCGATGCGTCCGGCGATGCGCACTTCAACGAGGTGTACTTCGACGATGTGGAGGTGCCGGTCGAGAATCTGGTGGGCGAACTCAACAACAGCTTCTCCCAGACGATGCGCCAGCTCGAACACGAGCGGGGCGGCATCGACCGGCTGGCGTCGAACCAGCGGCTGTACCTGGACATGAAGGACCGGGCCGACACCACCGATCCGCTCGTTCGCCAGCGGATGGCTCGCATCGAGACTGGTTACCGGATCGGCCGCGACATGGTGCTGCGCAATGTGCTGCGCCAGACTCCTTTCCCGCAGTACTCCGCGGTGACCAAGACGTGGTGTACCGAGTTCGAGCAGGACGTCTCCCGTTTCGTGGGCGAGGTGGCCGGTGCCGACACGATGCTGTCGAACCGGGTGTCGCGCAATGTGACCTACGCGCCCGCCTACACGATCATGGGCGGCACGACGCAGATCCTGCGCAACATCATCGGCGAGCGGATCCTGCGGCTGCCGCGAGAGCCCCGCGGCTAGGTGCGCCCGCTGCGGAGGCGGCAGGACCCTCTGCTCCCGCGATCCAGCAGGCGAGAGATACGCAACTCTCCGCATTTCTCAAATGGCGTCATCCGCGAATTCGCCGTGCATTTGCCAGGGATCCGGTCGCAACGTAGCAGAGTCCCCTGCCGCCTCCGCAGCTATGGCATTTGCGCCTACCGGCTCCGGTTCTAGGGGGCGAAGATCCAGCTGTCTGGCTGGTCGGTCGCGACGATGTGGCCGGCGGTGCGCCCGGCGAAATGGGTGCCGATGACGAGCCGGCCGTCGGACCAGCGGGGGAAGGCGTCGAGGCGGGTGGCGGTGGAGGTGCCGTCGGCGGAGTAGTCGGCGCTGGAGGCCATGTCGGGGCGGGCGAACTGCAGCGGGTGGTGGATCATGTCGCCGGTGATGACCGCCTGCTCCCCCGCTGAGGAGATGATGACGCTGACGTGGCCCGGGGTATGGCCAGGTGTCGACTCGAACCACACTTCGTCGTTGATGCGATGGTCGGGGCTGACGAGGTCGGCGAGGCCAGCGTCGGTGATCGGCTGCACCGAGTCTTCGAAGACCGGCCCGTAGTCCTGCGGCTCGGAGCGCCAGTAGTCGTACTCGGCCTGGACGAACAGGTAGCGGGCGTTCGGGAACGTCGGCACCCACTGCCCGTCGACGAGGCACGTGTTCCAGCCGACGTGATCGACGTGCAGGTGGGTGCACACGACGAAGTCGATGGTCGCGGGGTCAAATCCTGCTGCGGTGAAGTCCTCAAGGAATGGCGTGGAGAGCTGCTCGAACGGTGGTGCTCCCGGCCGCGACTTGTCGTTGCCGACGCAGGTGTCGACGATGATGCGCAAGCCCCCGGACTCGATGACCACCGCGTGCATCGACAGGCGCATGCGTCCGTCGTCGGTGACGAAGTCGGGCCGCAGCCAGTCATAGTCGTCGATGACGTCCTCGGCGCCGGGCAGCAGGACGCCGAACGGCCAGTGAACCTCAAGTTCAGCTATCCGGGTGAGGCGAGCGTCGCCCACGTTCCAGGTGATCGGAATGGACTTGTCGACCGTCGGCATAGTCGGCGCTCCTCGTTGTCGAGTGGGTCTGCAGGGCTGATTTGCGAACACACGACGAATCGGCGTTGCGCGGCGCTCAGGACGCGCCACACTATTGCCGCTCTTGCGCCCTCTGCGAGGAGACCGATGAACGAACCAGTACCGACTGCCGCTGACTCAGACTTCGACGATCCCACGCGAAGCGATCGATTCCGCGAGGCGGCGATCGATGCCGAGCTAGCTACCGGCGAACGCGAGCCGACCCGGCGCAAGGCGTGGCGTCAGGTCATGGTGCGCATGGTCCGGATGGGCGTGGGCCTCGGCGTCGTCGGTCTCGGCATCATCATGCTGCCGCTGCCCGGCCCGGGCATGCTCGTGATCGCCGTCGGCCTCGCGATTCTTGCCCGTGACGTGGCCTGGGCGGATCGGCTGCTGCGCAAGGTGCGGGAGCGGCTGCCGTCCGATGCCGAAGGGAAGCTGCCGCGCTCGACCATCGTCACGATGGTCCTGCTGACAGCGGCGGGCATCGCTGCATCGATCTGGTTCACCGTCGGCGACATCAACCCGCTCGACGTGATCCTGTCCTGGCGCGACTGAGTTCTATTGCCGCGAGCGAGGGCGGAGCCCTCCCGCTTTCTATCGTCGCGAGCGAGGGCGGAGCCCTCCCGCTTTCTATTGTCGCGAGCGAGGGCGGAGCCCTCCCGCTTTCTATTGTCGCGAGCGGGGGCGAAGCGCTTCCGCTCGCACAGGCACAGTGGAGACTTCGCTGTAGAAGTCGTTGCCCTTGTCGTCGACGATGATGAACGCGGGGAAGTCCTCGACGTCGATCTGCCAGACGGCCTCCATGCCCAGTTCGGGGTATTCCAGCACTTCGACCTTGCGGATCGAGTCCTTCGCCAGCCGGGCTGCGGGGCCGCCGATGGAGCCCAAGTAGAAGCCGCCGTAGCGAGCGCAGGCCTCGACGACCTGACGGGAGCGGTTGCCCTTGGCGAGCATGACGAGGCTGCCGCCGGCGGCCTGGAACTGCTCGACGTAGGAATCCATGCGGCCGGCGGTTGTGGGGCCAAACGAGCCCGACGCATAACCCTCGGGGGTCTTGGCGGGACCGGCGTAGTAGACGGGGCGTTCGCGTAGATAGTCGGGCAAGCCGTCGCCGGCGTCGAGGCGTTCCTTGAGCTTGGCGTGGGCGATGTCGCGGGCGACCACGAGCGTTCCGGTCAGCGACAGCCGGGTCTTGACTGGATGGCGGGTGAGCTGGTTGCGGATCGCGTCCATTGGCTGGTTCAGGTCGATTGGCACGACGCCGGTGGTCAGCTCCTGCTCATCGGTCTCGGGCAGGAACCTGGCGGGGTCGGTTTCGAGCTGTTCGAGGAAGATGCCGTCTGCGGTGATCCGCCCGAGCGCTTGGCGGTCGGCCGAGCACGAAACGGCGATCGCCACGGGGCAGCTGGCGCCGTGGCGGGGCAGCCGGATGACCCGCACGTCGTGGCAGAAGTACTTGCCGCCAAACTGCGCCCCGATGCCGAACTCGCGGGTGAGTTCGAGGACCCGCCCTTCCCATTCGAGGTCGCGGAAGCCATGGCCGGCTTCGCTGCCCGCTGTGGGGAGCGTGTCGAGGTACTTGGCCGAGGCGTATTTGGCGGTCTTGACGGCGAATTCGGCTGAGGTGCCGCCGATGACGACCGCCAGGTGGTACGGCGGGCAGGCAGATGTGCCCAGCGTGCGCAAGGTGGTGTCGAGGAACGCGGTGAGGCTCTCGGGATTGAGCAGCGCCTTGGTCTCCTGGAACAGGAAGCTCTTGTTGGCCGAGCCTCCGCCCTTGGCCATGAAGACCAGCTCGTACTCGTCGCCCGGCGATGCGTAGATCTCGATCTGGGCAGGCAGGTTGTTGCCGGTGTTGCGCTCGGTGAACATGTCGAGCGGGGCGAGTTGGGAGTAACGCAGGTTCGAGGTGAGGAAGGTGTCGGCGACGCCTTGGGAGATGGCCTCGGCATCGTCGAAATCGGGATTCTCAGCGGTGCCGGTGAGCACCCGCTCGCCCTTGTGGCCCCACACGATCGCCGTGCCGGTGTCCTGGCAGCTGGGCAGCACTCCCCCAGCCGCGATGTTGGCGTTCTTGAGCAGTTCGAGCGCCACGAAGCGGTCGTTGGGCGATGCCTCTGGATCGTCCAGAATCGCCGCGAATGACGCCAGGTGGTTCGTGCGGAACAGGTGGGCGATATCGCGCATGGCCTCCGCGGTGAGCATCCGCAACGCTTCGGGCTCGACTTGGAGGAAGCGCCGACCTGCGGCGGTGACCGTCGAGACGTGATCCGACGTGAGGTGCCGGTAGGTCACGTCCGCGGGACCCGTGGGAAGCAGATCCACGTGGGCGTACTCGCTCATTGCTTCATGCTACGGACGCGTGCTCCCGGGTTATCGGAGAGCCCGGGCGCGCGGCGGCAGGGGCCCGCTGCTGGCAGTTCGCCGAGGGCGGTCGCCCGCAGCTCGATCGGGCGACGAGAATGTGGCTGTGGCATCTGTCGAGACGATCAATGCGATCACATTGCGGACCTCGGTCATGGCGGTATCGGTGCGCTTCTATGAGGCTCTGGGCTTCCGGCTCACCTACGGCGGTGACGATGCGCCGTTCAGCACTTTGCGCAGCGGCGCGTGCTTCGTGAATCTGATCGCGGTGGCCAGCCCTGTCGAGGCCGAGACCGGCTGGGGCAGGGTGATCTTCCACGTGGACGATGTCGACGCGCTCTACCAGCAGGCGCTCGACGCAGACCTCACTCCCCAGGCACCGCCCCGCGATGCGCCCTGGGGAGAGCGCATGTTCCCGATCACCGACCCCGCCGGGCACGACCTGAGCTTCGCCAAGCGCATCCGTGCCTACGAGGAGGATCATCCAGACCTGTGATCCGCGCATCGGGCGGAGCCGTGCTGCCGAGGTCGTGATGGGCGACGTGACGCGAGCGCGTACCGTCGGGGCGTGAGCGAGGGGCTGTTCGAAGCTGCTGGCAGGGAACGCCTGGACCGGAGGGCGCCGCTCGCGGCGCGGCTGCGACCCAGGTCGCTCGACGAGATCGTGGGTCAGGACCATCTGCTCGCTCCCGGCAGGCCGTTGCGCGAGCTGATCGAGGCGGACCGCTTGTCGTCGGTGATCCTGTGGGGGCCTCCGGGCACCGGCAAGACGACTTTGGCCCGAGTGGTCGCAGCGAGCACGGCGAAGGAGTTCTGCGAGCTGTCGGCTGTGAGCGCCACAGTCAAGGATGTACGCGAAGTGATAGCGGAGGCTCGGCTGCGCATCGGCGAGCTCGAACGGGGCACGATCCTGTTCCTCGACGAGGTTCACCGGTTCAACAAGGCCCAGCAGGATGCGCTGCTGCCAGCGGTCGAGGACGGCTTGATCGTGCTCATCGGTGCCACCACCGAGAACCCGCACTTCGAGGTGAACCCGCCGCTGCTGTCACGCTCGACGCTGTTTCGCCTCGAACCGCTCGACGATGCTGCGTTACGGACGCTCATCGACCGGGCGCTCTCGGCCGAGGGTGCCACCGCCGACGCTGACGCCGTCGATCACATCGCGGCCCGCAGCGGAGGCGACGGCCGCCACGCCCTCACGAGCACGGAGGTGGCTGTGGCCCTGGCCACCCAGCGCGGGGGATCAGAGGCGCTCGAAGCCATGGAGATCAGCGGGGCAGCCCATGCGGTGCCTGACGAGACTGCCGGAAGTCCACACGTCGCGTTGGTCGATGCAGAGCACGCCGTCGACGCGAAAGCCGTCCGTTATGGCGCCGACGGCCACTACGACACGATCAGCGCGTTCATCAAATCGCTGCGCGGCTCGGATCCCGATGCCGGGCTGTACTGGTTGGCCCGCATGCTCGACGCCGGGGAGGATCCGCGCTTCATCGCCCGCCGCATGGTCATCCTCGCCTCCGAGGACATCGGCATGGCAGACAGCACAGCCCTGCTGGTAGCCGAAGCGGCTGCCCGAGCTGTCGAGTACGTCGGCCTGCCCGAGGCCCAGCTCAACTTGGCGCACGCCGTCGTGCGCTTGGCGACGGCGCCCAAGTCGAACCGGGTCACCGTCGCGCTCAGCCGAGCCAAGGCCGACGCCCGCATCGCTGGTGCCGGCGAGGTGCCCATTCACCTGCGCGACGCCCACTACCAAGGCGCCGCATCGCTGGGCCACAGCGATGGATACCAGTACCCGCACGACGATCCGAGCGGTTGGGTGCCACAGCAGCACCGGCCCGACGAGGTGGCCGCCAACATCTACTGGGAGCCCTCCGAACACGGCCGCGAGCGGGACCTGCGAAGGCCAGCACCGGCCGATGACACCCCCGGGACGCAGGACCGAGCCCGGTAGGAGGGCCTCGCGCCGTGGTTGAATGACAGGGACGGCAGGGGCACCTCGGCATGCCCCAGACCCTGGTACGGGGGTGTGACATGAGTGCAGGTGCGGCAACGCTCGGGCTGGCAGAGGTGCCCATCGTCAACTACGGCGATGTCGAGGACGAGATGGTCGCCTACCGAGCGGCCGGCACCGAACGAGCGATGCAACTCGGCAATCGCGGCCCGATCCGGTTCACCGACGACGGCGACTTGCACCCCGAGATCGTCGCGGCGTACTCGCGCTGCGGCTTCTACGTCTTCACCGGCGTGCTCGAGCCTGACGAGCTAGCCGACATCGAGGCCGACGTCATCGACATGCTGGACCGCTGCCCTACTGCGCCCGACGCCACCACTGACCGTCACGGACAGCCCGCGCTCGGCGCCGGCCATCAGGGTCGCAACGTCAGCTTCGTCCGCCCGCTGACCGACCCCTACGGCGGCACCGATGTGGCCCACGGTCGTCATCCGTTCAAGATGTTCGAGCCCTCGGCGCCAGACGAAGCGCCCGAATGGGTCGTGCAGGTCATCAGCGGCTCGCTGCAGTTCTCCGAAGCATGCCTGCGGCTGTACGGCCATCCCGGTCTGCTCGGCGTCGCGCAGGCACTGAACGGCCCCGATTTCACCCCGTTCAACGAGGTCGTGTGGATCAAGCAGCCCGGATTGGGCGGATCGGTGGCGTGGCACCAGGATGGCTGGACGCACTGGGACCATCCCGAACTCGACGAGGGCACCCACGGCTTCAACTTCATGGCCCAGCTGTACGGCTGCGATGCCACCAACGGCCTGTGGGTGGTGCCCGGCTCTCATCGCATGGGCAAGGTGGACATCAAGGCCATGTGCCTCGCCGCCGGCTCGGACCGCCTCGCCGACGCAGTCCCGGTCGTGTGCGACCCCGGCGACGTAGCCATCACCAGCCGCCAAGCCATTCACGGCTCGTTCGCGAACACGTCCGAACGGCCCCGGGTCACCCTCAACTTCGGCTTCCACCGCCGCCGATCGGTGTTCGGCGTGCGCAGCGGCGGCGTCCACAACCCGATCTCGCTCTATGACGAGGCCTACATCGCCGAGCGGTCGCGTGTGATCGGCTGGGCCATTGACGCTCGCTCCAAGCGCTTCGAGGCCGAAACGCCGTTCGTCTACCAGCCCAATGCGGGCCGCGAGCACGAATTCGTCTGGAACGACGCCGCCCGCGAGGCCATCGCGGACTACAACCTCAAAGACATCGGCATCTAGCGCCCCTGGATCAGCTGAGGTGCTGGCTCGGCGGGACGGTGCGCCCGTCGGGGCGAAATCCTCGGCCTGACAGACAGCGTGTCAGGACACGAGCGCGAGCACGGCGCTTGGGCCGATGTGCAGCTGAACGCCGGCACCGACTGCTGGGCCGTGGGGAGTGATGGCATCCAAGGTAGTAGCGACCCCGCCGACGTCGGCCTCCACCCGCAGCTCGTAGCGGTCGCCGCGGAAGCGACGCCGGACCACCGTGGCGGGCAGCCGCGCGAACCGATCATCGCCCGTGACGCCCGTGCCGTCAAAGCCAGTTGCCACTACTTCAATGCGATCAGCGCGCAGAACGAAGCTTCCCTGGCGTCCGGCGGCCCTGACGAGCATGGGCGGCACTTCGGAGTCGAACACGTTGGTGTGCCCCAAGAATCGAGCAACCTGCGCGGTTTGGGGGTCGGTCCAGACCTCCTCGGGAGTGCCGATCCGCAGCAACCGGCCTGACGCCATCACCGCAATGCGGTCCGCGAGGGCAAATGCCTCATGATGGTCATGGGTGACGTGAACGGCGGTGACGCCGACCTCGTCGAGCACCGGCCGCAGTTCGTTGATGAGCCGCTCTCTCAGCAGCCGGTCCAGCGAGCCGAACGGCTCGTCGAGCAGCAGCACTCTCGGTTCGGGGGCGAGCGCCCGAGCCAGCGAGACACGTTGCCCTTCGCCACCTGACAGCGTTGCGACGTCGCGGCCGTTGAAACCCGCCAATCCGACCAACTCGAGCACTTCGGCAACCCGCCGACGCCGTTGCGCAAGGGGCACCTTGGCCATGCGCAGGCCGAAGGCAACGTTGCCCTCGACGTCGTAGTGCGGGAACAGCACTTCGTCCTGAAACATCAGGCCGATGCCGCGCTGGTCGGGGCGACGGCCGGTCAGGTCACGCCCGTCGAGCTCGATCCGTCCGGCATCGAGCGGCTGCAGCCCCGCGGCTGCGCGCAGCAGCGTGGTCTTGCCGCAGCCCGAAGGGCCGAGCAACACGACCATCTCGCCATCGCCGACGGCGAGGTCGACCCCGTCGAGTGCCTTCGTCCGGTCGAAGTGGACGTGAGCGCCGGTGATGCGCAGCGTCCCTCCGCCCGTTCCCGTTGTCGCCACGACCCTGACGCTAGGCAATCGGCAACGGTCCGTTGACCTCATTTTCATGGAGCCGCGTGGCGCCTTGGCGGGTCGACCGAGCAGGCGCGGGCGGTCTGACGCAGACTGATGCGGCACAAAGTGCGCGACAGCGTGTATGACGGAGGAACCCGGGTATGGCGGAGCGGCTTAGCGGACGGACGGCGCTGGTGACCGGAGCGAGCCGGGGCATCGGCGAGCACTGCGCCCGGGCTTTGGCACGAGATGGCGCTCGGGTGGCGTTGGCGGCACGAACCGCCCACGATCTGGACCGCATTGCGGCTGAGCTGCCGTATGACCCCATGGTGCTCGAGAGTGATCTGAGCGCGGAGGGAGCCGGCGCCAAGCTGGCTGCCGCTGCCGTCGACGCGCTGGGCGGAGTCGACATCTTGGTGAACAACGCTGGCCGGGGCGAGCTTCGAGAACCCGGCGGCGACCAAGCCGTGCTGCAATTGAACTACCTGGCGCCGCTCGAGCTCACCCGGGCGCTGGCCCGCCAGATGGGCGGGCGCGGGCACGGCTCGGTCATTCATATGTCCTCGATTGCCGGCTCGGTGGGCGTGAGCGAGCTGCCCACCTATGGGGCGACCAAAGCCGCGCTCGACTCGCTCACCCGCTCGCAGGCAGCCACCTACGGGCGCTTCGGCATCCGGGTGAACGCAGTGGCGCCGGGGCTGATCATCACCGAGATGTGGGAGGCCGGCCGTGAGATCCCCGGCCTCGCCGACGGCCTCGAGCGCCACATCGCTCTGGGCCGCTGGGGTGTGCCCGAAGAGATCGCCGATGTGGTCGCGTTCCTCGCCTGCGACGAATCCCGCTACGTGACCGGCCAAACGATCACAGTCGACGGTGGCTACCAAGGTGTCACCGCCTGGGCCAACTACCCAGCGCCGGGCTCCTAGCGGGCATGAATCCTCACCGTCGCCCCGCCGACTTACTGCCGCGAGAACGGCGAACTATGGCAGCACCCTGAACGCTCGACGCCGCTCGGGGCCGTAGCGATACACCCGGAAGTCGACGTCCAAAGACAGCGCCTCGGAGATCCCGAGTCGTTCCATGAGCGCCCAACTCGTCCTGTCGGTCAACGAGAAGCCCTGGTCTTCAAACTTGAGCCGGATCGACTCGGCAGCTTGAAGATCGTGGTCCGTGGTGCACTCGATTCGGGTCCGCGAAGCGCGGATCGCGCTCACTGCTTGGTTCGCTGCCACGTGGTGAGTCCGGACGTTCACAAGGTTCCACAGTTCGACCAGCACGTGATCACTGGTGACGAGCGATGACTCATGGTCGGTCAGGAGCGAATAAGCGATGTCCCGGTCGGCATCGCTCTCATCTACAGCCGCGTACCAGACGCTGGTGTCGACGAACTTCGCCACCTGGGCTCACAAGCCCTTATCGGCGTAGTACTTGTCGATTGCCTCGCCGATCATCTGCTGCTTGTTATTCCGGATGTTCGAACCGCCGCTGTTGATCAGCCCGAAGAGGGCTGTGATGCTTTGCGCCGGAGCCTCCTCCTCTTCGAGATCTCGGTCGACGAGCCGGCGGATGTACTCCGACAGGGAGATGCCTTGCTGGGCTGCCTTGCGCTTGGCGAGGGCGTGCTGGTTGTCGGTCAGAACGATCATGGTGCGCATACTGTCACCCCTGCATATGCGGCAGAGCATATTTTATGCCGTCGCGTCGTCCGATCGTCTGTTCGCTACAGCCACCCAGTCGTCGAGCCGGACGGGGTCCACCAGTTCGATGCCGTGGGGGCGATAGGCGGCAGCGACTGACGAAGTCTGCGCTGCGGAGATGCCGCTGACGGCGAGCCGTCCATCCGGTGCGACCCGTGCGGCAATGTCGCCGGCGAGCGGCATCAGCACGTCGGCAGTGATGTTGGCCACCACCACGTCGAATGTGCCGAGCTCGGAGCTGCCGACAAGGGCCGTGCTGAAGCTGGCCACTCCGTCGAGGCCGTTGCGCCGGGCGTTGGCCTGCGCCGCCGAAACTGCCGCTGGCTCGATGTCGATCCCCACCGCCTCAGCCGCGCCCAGTCGGGCAGCCACCAGGGCCAGCACCCCGCTGCCGCACCCCACATCGAGGACCCGCTCGCCGCCAGTCAGCTCCCCCGCCAGCCATTCGGCCAGTAGCCGGGTGGACGGGTGGGTGCCGGCTCCAAATGCTCCGCCAGGATCGATCTCAACGACTGCCGGGGCCTCGGCGTCTGCCCACGGGAAGCACAGGGCCGACTTCTCCCCCACAGGCACCGCCCGGTTGCGGTTCAGCCAACCAACGCCATGCGCCTCGTCGGGCGGTCCCAGCACGGCGGCGTGACCGTCGGCGCGCAGCTGGGCCACCGCATCGCGGGCCGTCTCATCGTCGGTCACCCGAACCCGACTCACCCACCTCCCCCGCCTCAGCCTTTCCTGGGTCACCACGAGCGCCATGGCCGTCAGCCAATGCGGCAGCAACGGGCTGCCGTCCTCGCGAGGCATCTGGCCGCCACGGGCCTCCGCGAGCGGGGCACCGCCGGCGACAATGACGCACGCGCCGCCGAACCGCGCATCACCCCACGGGTTCGCCCACGATCGTTGCTTGCTCACCCCGGCATTCTCGCCGTCAAAGCCCAATGCACCGCGAAACAGCCGACCACTCGACTCGGCGGCCGGTGCCGCCGATGTGATGCCGAACTGCGGTACAGGTAAAGGGCCACGACGGCGAAAGCGGCGGCATCATGACGAACAGATTCACAGCGGCCATGGCGTTCGCAGCGCTGGTGATCTCGGTGCTGTCGCTGTTCGTCGCCCTGAGCGCCACCACAGACGAAGTGACGCCGCAGACCAGCGATCTGTCCGCTCCGACCACCGCCCCGGTCAGCGACGAGACCGCGACCGCCGCTACAACCGCCACGACAGGCTCGCCGCCGGTCGTGGCAGAGACCACGATTCCGGCGCCAGCGACAACGGCGCCCCCACCGACCATCTCGGTGCCGCCCACCTCGGCGCCGCTGCCGGGCACGCCGGCCGAATTCGGGCCGGCCGCCGGAACCCCGCTTGGCGTGGTCGGCGTCAGCCACGACGACTTCCTCAACGTCCGTGACGTTCCCAACGGCAGCGTCGTGGCCACGCTCTCGCTGCGCATCGCTCCCGGCGATCCAGCAAACAGCGAGCTGCAGGTCGGCGATCCAGCCGCTGAGGACTCAATTGCGACGTTGAGCCTCGACGGCATCACGGCCACCGGTCGCACACGAGATCTCACCACCAGCACCTGGCACGAAATCCAAGTCGGACCGGTGATCGGCTGGGCCAGCAGCAAATACCTCGCGCCGCTGACGCCCAGCGTGCGGCTCGACATGACGGCTCAGGTCCAGAGTGCGGTGGGCAGCACGCCGACCGCACCCACGCTGACCGAGCTCGCGAGCGTGGTCGCTGCTGCGTTCGCATCGGACGAGCCTGCGTCGCGCATCCGGGTGACGGCCGCGCCCAGGGCGATCGACGGCTTGGCGGAGATCACCGTCGATGTGGTTGGGCTGGCAGACGATTCCGTGCGCGGCTACCGACTGCTGATCTCCGCCGACCCGGCCGGCGACTGGAGGGCTGACAACGTCGACACGGCCGGCGGCCCATTCACGCTGCGCAACGTGATGGCGACACCCCTGTGCTACAGCCACCGCGGCACCGGCGACAACGGTCTCTGCAACTGAGGTGGCAAGGCGTTCGTTTGGTGTCGCAACCCGTCGCTAGGGTTGTAGCCCGCCGAGGGAGCCCGCACAGCGTGGGTTCCGCAACCGCCTTGGGGGTGATCGGTTTCGACTTTGACGGTTGAAGTGAGAGAAGCGAGCCGTGGTCTCCGGATCCACGCTAAAGAGCCGGAAAAAAATACAAACGCCAACGTCGATCAAGACGATCTGGTGCTCGCAGCCTGATCTCAGGTTGTGAGTTCGGCCCGATTGCCCCAGTCCTGCGGGCGTCGGTGCCATCATCTGCAGGGCTCGCCTGCCGCCCGTGCCGACGGGGCGGCAGGGACACGCACAGACGGCTACGGAGACATGCAGGGTGTCGCTGCCCTCAGTCTCCCGACAATCCCTTAGCGACTGCGCTCGGAGAAGACTCACCGAAACGTTGAAGGACGCGGGTTCGATTCCCGCCACCTCCACGTCGGGATCTGAGTACAGACGAGTGACCTCGTACACCGGGATACAACGGTCAACCGGCATCAGAGCCGCAGTCGAAGGATGCCTGCGAACGGCTCCCCTAGCGTCTGCTGATCTATTGGCTGCGATTTCCGCGTGGGGTGTGGGTGCGCGCGGGACAATGTGGGGATGCAGGGCACGGTGGAGTCGGGTCGGGTGTTGTTGGACGCGGCGGCGGTGGGCGGGCTCTGGCGCGAAATCTTCAAGCTGTGCTTCGAAGCGCCTGCAGCTGCGCCCGGATTGGCAGACCTGCGAGAGCAAGCCGTCGCCGATGCTCCGCTCGCCCCCAATGGGCATCGTGTAGTGGGAATCATGCCGCCGCTCGGGCATCTCACACCCCTCACCCGCGAACTGTCCTCCGAAGAGAATTACGCCGCTGGGACGGATGCCGTGCTCAGCCTGGTCGGCAGCACTGCTGAGGTCCGAGCCGAGCGCGCAGCGAATCTGCGTTCAGCGCTCGAACGCCACGGGACAACCCCGGGGGCAGCGCAATGGATACAGCACGAAGCCATGGTGCTCATCCTCGCGTCGTTCGGATCCCCGCATGCCCCTACCCGTGCCAGGCTCCACGCATGGACATGCGCGCACGAAGTCCTGTTCCGCGAATGCGTCGAAGAGACTGTGCGCTAGGCGGAGTCGGGTTATCGGCGCTGTTGAGTTTTCAGCCGAGACCGGTCATGTGAGGTCGAGGCTGCGGGCGGCTTCGAGGGCTTGTTCGAAGCGTGGCGCTTTGCCCCACACGACGACGTCGACTTATTCGAGGTAGCCGTTTCGCAGCCCTTCGCACGCTTCGGTGCCATGCGTGAATGCCGGCCATGTGCCGTAGCAGCGGTCGGGGCGGTGAGCGATCGCAGCCGACGTTTCTGCCAGTAGCGTGCGGACGAAACGTTCAACAGATAGACGACGTTTTGTTCAGTAGAAGCGAGAGTGGGCCAGAGTGGAGGAGATTCCGAGACGTCTCGAACCGTTGGTTCGCGAAGCACTGGCGAGTTTCAGGGTCGCGGTGATCACCGGTCCCCGTCAAGCGGGCAAGACCACGCTGGTGCGGCATACGCTCAGCGGAAGGGGAACCTTCGCGCGTCTCGATCATGAGGCGACGCTTCGGGCAGCGTTGGCAGATCCGACAGCATTTGCCGAATTCGGCGAGACACCGCGTTCGTTCGATGAGGTCCAGCGAGCCGGCGAGCCGTTGGTCCGCGCCATCAAGACAGTCGTGGACGACGACAGCAGCCGCGGGCAGTACCTGCTGAACGGCTCTGCGGACTTCCTGACCGTGCCCACAATCTCCGAATCGCTTGCAGGGAGGGCGACATTTCTCGAGCTCTGGCCTTTCACACAAGGCGAGCTGCACGGAACCGATGACAACCTCCTCGGTGCAGCCTTCGACGACCATGAGCGCCTGCTCGACGACAAGCCATCGGGCGTGGACCTCGCCGCCTATCTCGAACGAATCTGCGCAGGCGGCTTTCCCGAAGCCGCTTCGATGCCGCCACGCGCTCGCAGCGCGTGGTTTCGCGACTACGTACGCACAGTCACTCAACGTGACATCAAGGACCTGTCGGGCGCTCGCCGCGTACGCGAGCTGCCAAGGCTGCTGGCGTTGCTCGCGGCTCGGACGTCGGGCGAGATGGTCTTCGCGAACCTTCATCGAGCCATCGATCTCGGCAGCCGAAGCACGCTGGAGGCGTATCTCGGCTATCTGCAGATGACCTACCTAGTGCTGCTGGTGCCAGCTTGGTCGCGCAACCTGTCGAGCAAGATCGTCCGCCGCCCCAAAGTGCACATCGCCGACAGCGGCCTTGCTGCGCACTTACTCGGTAAGAACCCGCAGTCCTTGGCACGGCCCACCGATCCGGCTCGGGGCCACCTGCTGGAATCGTTCGTCGTGAACGAACTGCACCGCCAGACCACATGGCTCGACGGCGATATCCGGCTGCACCATCTACGCGAACGCGGAGGCCCCGAGATCGACGTTGTCGCAGAGGCCGCCGACGGCCGCTTCGTGGCCATCGAGGTGAAGTCCGCCTCCCATGTGGACATCCCCGATGCACGTCACCTCCGCTGGCTCCGCAACAAAGCCCCCGACGACTTCGTATGCGGCATCGTCCTGCATACCGGCGCGCGCGCCTATCGGCTCGACGAACGACTGATGGCCTTGCCTGTCTCGCGTGTGTGGACCGCCGACTGACGCTCGCCCGTCAGATGTGGCAACCATCGCCGACGGCCTCTCCCGCCGGCACAGCCGACATATTCTGATCAGTCACAGACATGATACTTCCCGGCCCACAGCCCAACGCTGCGGACCCTCAGACCACGCCATTTACACAAACTTCTTGACAGTCCCGGCGGCGACTGCGTCGCCGACTGGGACTGAGCCGGTTGCGAGGTCCTTGGCTCCGACTACGACTGGGGTTGAGCACCGCCGAGTGTGGGGTTGGCCGGAGCGGCGCGTGGGTCGCGGCGGGTCCACTGACCGGCTTCGACTGCGCTAAAGAAATCTGCCGCCATCTGGTTGAACGCAGCGGGCTCTTCGAGGTTGATTCCATGGCCGGTGCGTGGGGCGATCCACAGGCCTGCCCGTGGAAGGACTCTCTTGAGGAAGACGTTGGTCTCGATGACCGGGTCGTCCTCGTCGCCGACGGCCAGCAGCACGGGGACGTCGAGCTGGCTCAGCTCGGCTTCGAAGTCATACAGCGAAGGGCGCCCGGCCTGGAAGTTGCGCATCGTCAGCCCCGAGCCGACAGCCGAGTGCTCTGACAGATACTGCTTGAACTCCTCCCAGCCCCTCGGGTCCTTGTTCTGGAGCTGGACGCGGGTAGCGCCGACAGCGATTCCGTCCGCCGCAGCCTCCATTCCGTGCTCGATTATCGACTCAGCGGCGGCGCGAACCTCGCCCAAGAACGCTTTGCGGGTGTCGCCGAATGCTCCGGACCCGCCACTGGCAAACAGCAGGGACGTGACCCGCTCCGGATGCCGCAGCGCGAACATCAGCCCGGTGTAGGCGCCCATGCTGAGACCGACGACATGGGCGCGCTCGATCCCGAAGCTGTCGAGCACTGCCCCCAGGTCTTCCCGCTCGCGCTCGAACGTGTAGTCCGCATCGTTCTGCGGAACTTCAGAAGGCGGATAGCCGCGGGCGTTGTAGGTGATGCATCGATGGCTGCGGCCGAACCTCCGAACCTGGGCCTCCCACGTGCGGTAGTCGGCTGCAAACTCGTGCAGCCACACAATGGGATGCCCAGAACCGGCCTCCTCCGCGTACAGCCGAACGCCGTCCCCTTGGATCATCGGCATCGCCGTCAGACTCGGGCTTCCGCGGCGTACCTCTTGTTGTAGCGCTCGCGGCAGATGTAAAACTCGTCTGCGCTCTGGAAGGCGTCGTGGGCAATCAGCAGATCGAGATTGCGCCGCACGAGACGATCAGGCGCAATACGAGTGGCGAGCACTTGAATCGCTCCATAACCCACGGGGCCGGTCCCCTCCGCCGCGTCCCGGCCGTGGGTCACGCCAAGCAAGTACTCGATCTCGTCGAGCGCAGCGTCGAACAGGGCATCCTCGGTGGTCTTGGGGATGAACTCGTCGGTGATCGAGCGCAGTGTCATCCACAAACGCAGCGAGGCCTGGATCGGCGCTTCGTCGGGACGCTTGAGCCGATCACAGTTGACCAGGTAGGTGACTCGGCCGACCCTGCCGTCCTCCTCGGCTCGCACCGTCCCGATGATCCTCGCGATGGGGTCGATCCGGTCTGCAGCAGCGGCGCCGAACGCGACGGCGTAGATCGCCAGCAGCGTGACGTGGTGCTGCAGGTTGATGGCGGGCCCGTCGGCAGAACTCGTGTACGGAATCCGATTGGCCAGCAGTCGCACGGCGTGCGCCCAGGCCTTGTCATGGTCGGCGCAGTTGGAGAAGTAGGCACCGGTGACGAGCAGCCTGATCAGCTCGCCCGAAGCGTGCTCGTATGCCCGTATGCATTCGTCGTACCCCTCGCAGTCGGCGCTCCCAATGGCGTCGATAGTTCGCAGCGTTTCCTCGTCGATGAACTCGTGGAGCTCAATGCGGCCGGCTGGGTCGGAGAGAATTTCTTTGAGTTCGGCCACAGTGGCCGTTTCGGGCTGTGACGTCACACGCCAAACAGTACCGCTCTCGCTTCGGGGTGTATTGCGCTTTGCTCACAGCAGCAACGCCGCCCGCACGGCCGCCTGCGCACAGGCAAGGGCTCAACCCTTCAGTGAGTCGCAGCGCGCTCCACTGGGACGACGTCGTAGGTCATGTCGATCTTTCGCCAGTCGAGCAGAGAAGGGGCCACCGGCACCGGCGGGAATCCGGGGCTCGACCGGCGCGGCAGTCCAAGCGACGCGAACATGCCGACCACGCCCAGCGCTGCCGACAGCAAGAACACAATCGTGAACGAGCCCGCGGCGTCGGCCACGAAGCCGCCGAGCTGCGGCGAGATCATCTGGGCCATGCCGAAGCAGAACGTCGTGGCGGCGAACGCCGGTCCATAGTTGTCGGTGGTGGTGTTCTGGACGACGTACACGGTCAGCACCGTCGGCATGGCTGAGAACAGCAGCCCGATCATCACGCACAACACCAGCGTCGGCACAAACCAGCCCGGCAGGACCAGCGTGGTCACGATCGACCAGCCCGCGAATGAGATCACCAGCGTGGCGCGTGTGCCGATGCGCTCGGACAGAGCGATGAATAGCGGCCCACCGAAGATCATCGCCATGCCGACGAGCGTGAAGGCCAGCGAAGCTCGTGAGCTCGTCCAGCCGCTGTCGTCTTCCAGCCGAGTCGTCAAGAAGGCGATGACCAGCAGATACAGCAGCCCGAACGTCGTGAACGCGCCTACCAAGGGCACCCATCCAGGCAGGCGCCTCAGCGTGGAGAACCCGCCGATGCCAGTCCCCGACGCCAAGCGCTCTTGGCGATGCCCGATGAACAGCAGAACTGCGGCCGCGATGGCGGCACCGATGAGCAGCTGGATGAGGTACACGTTCCGCCAGGACGCATCGCCCATCGTCGAGCGGACGAAGCCCGAGAGCTGGCCGCCGAACACGACGCCGAGCCCCATGCCTGCGCCGAGCGCAGCCACCGCGAAAGCTCGCTTGTCGGGCGCGAGCGCATCAGCCGTCACCACGGGGGCGGGGATCCACGCGAGCGCTCCGCCCATGCCCATGGTCGCCAGAGCGACCCCCAGCACCAGCGGGCCCGGGGCGATCGCGGCCAGCGCCTGGCCGATGACTGCGAGCACCACGCCTACTCGCATCACCCCAAGCAGCCGGAAACGGCTCGACGCCGCCGCGACGACCAGGCTGCCTGCCAAGTACGCCGCCATATTCACGGTTGCGAGCGAGCCGGCGACGGTGTTCGACAAACCGAGGTCGTCGCGGACAGCGGGGAGCAGCACCCCGTAGGTGAACCGGCCGAAGGACTGTGCGACGGCCGCGATGAGCGACATGAGAGCGACCGCTGCGACGCCGGTCAGCGTGCGCCGCCGGGTCTTCAGCTCGTTGTCGTCGTCGATCACAAGTGACTATGCAACATGCAATCACTCCCGGATGCACGTTCGGGGCGTGGTCTGGATACCGGCGTCGGGTGCGAGACTCGCAAGATGGCGAGGGCACACACGGCCGACCACGATGGCGAACGCCGACCGGCGTCGAGCCGGCGTCGGCTGCGAGAACGTCGATGACGCAGGATCAGTTCGCTGTGCTGGTCGCCGGCGTGGCCACCGCAGTGACGTTTGTGCAAGTGGTGCCGCAGGTGGTGCGGCTCTTGCGCCTGAAGCGAACCGAAGGCACCTCGCCCTCTTGGGCAGCGATCGGCATGGTGATCAACATCGGCTGGATCGCGTACGTGATCGCCGAGGAATTCTGGGTCACGATCCCCGCAATCCTCGCGGCGGTCATCAGCTTCGGAGTGGTTCTGTACCTGCTGTGGCGCAACGGCGCCGACGTACGCCTAGCGGTGATTTCCGGCATCGCCGTGGGCGTGGCTTGCGTGGTCTTGCAGCGTGTCGCCGGCTGGAATGACCTAGGCACGGTGCTCGGATTGTCAAACGGTCTCTACCTCGGGCCGTCGGTGTATGCCGCGTGGCGTATGTATGCGCCGGTCGGCGTGGCCCCGCTGACGTGGGTGCTCACCGCAGGCGAGGGCATCTTGTGGGGTTACTACGGGGTGCTCGTGGAGGCGGTCCCGATCGTGGTCTACGGAGGCACGGCGTTCCTGCTCGCGGCGCTCATCCTCCTGCGACTGTGGATCACCCGGCACAGGATTCGGGCTGAGCTTGCACCACCCGACTGACCGACCGGGCGCTCGACGCTCGACTACGGCGCAGGCCTCGTCTACGACGTGGGAAGCGGGCAGGCGGCGGCCTGATACGTGCGCAGCCGCTTGCGCAGCGTCCACACGAGGAGCGCAAGGGCGGCCAGCCCCACGACGGGCTGCACTGGCGCCCACCACGACAGCGCCCCCGAGATTCCCACGAGCGCAACGACGGCTTGGTTGCACACCGGACAGCCCACGGCGAGGAACGACACGAACCCGCCCCAGATGGTGGAGGTGCCCTGGCGTTCCACCGCCGCTTCGGTCACTGCGTCATTGCCCGCGGCTGGGCGGATCGCAAAGATCAAGCCGATGAAAGCCGACGTCACCACGAGGATCACGTAGTCGAGCCACCCCGTCTCGACAGGCCTGCCGAAGATCGGCGTGTCGATCACATCTGAGGGGACGCCGATCAACACAGCGGCAACGGCGCCGTACACCACGGCTCTCGGCCACACCGTACGAGGCAGCTCCCCCAGATCCCTCAGCACCAAAGCGACGCTACCCCGCCCCCTGACCTGCCCATCCGCGCCCAACTCGGACGCGGTAGTCACCAGCGCCGCAGTGGGGAAGACAGGCCGAGGGCCAGCAAGAGGCCCTGTTCGATGCGTTCCATAGTGTCGGCATCGACGTCACCGATCGGCTCAGACAGCGCCGTCTTGTCGATAGTGGTCACTTGGGAGACGTTGACAACGGAGTCGTGAGCCAGACCCGACCCGTCGGCAGGTAATTCCACGTTGCCAGGTGCGGCAGCAAGCCGAAGATTGCTCGTGATGGCGACGCAAATGACGGTTGCGATTTGACTGCGATTGAAGTTGTCATCGGAGACGACGACCACCGGTCGAGAGAAACCGGGTTCGGACCCAAGGGGCTCACCGAGATCTGCCCAGCGAATGTCGCCGCGACGCATCAAGCATCCCCCGACAATGCACGCGCCTGCAACGCGCGCAGCACTGGGTCAAGCTCGGAGGACTCTGCGCTGTACACATCGTTCAGCCGTTCGGTGATTTCGTCACGCTGAATGTCGGCCAGCAACAGTCTGAGCGCACGCGTGTACAGGCTCGAGCGTGAGCACTGCTCACGTGCAGCCAGCTCCTCAGCGGCTTGGAACACATCGTCCACAATGGAGACAGCGACCTTCATACGCGGAGTATAACTCGGTAATACCATTCCTACGTCCCTGGCCACAGGCAGTTGGCGCCGATGTTTCCGGTCACGAGCACCCGACCAGATTCCGCTGCCATCGCACATCCCGCAGTCGTGCCTTGCGAGACTCGGGCACCGCGCCACACGGCTCGATCATGCTCAGCGTTCGAGTTCACGGATGGTCTCGAGCAGGGTTGCGGTGTCTCGCAGCCAGGTCACTACCCGGTCGATGCAATCTGGGCGGGTCACGTCGAGCAGCACTGTGGCGACTGCGACCGTGTCGCCGGCCTCATCATCGGCGACCATCGTGGTGGTCGGCCGCAGACGGGCATCGGACGCCACCAGCACCCCGGCCGCACGGAGTTGGCGTCGCTGGATCTCACCGCCGTCGTCATTCATGAGATCATCGTTCATGATATGTCAATGTATTTCTATTTCTTTCATGAAACCAATCATTTTCCGCTACCAGCCGCTGGGGCGGATCGGCGCCGGTGACCGCTCCGACCTGCTCACGACTCGGCAGCAAACCTGACTTGGCGGCTTGCTTGCCCCAGACCAACACCGACTGCTTGGAACTCTTCGTCTAGGTCTGTGTGGGACCCGTAGAGTCTCGAACCAACCAAGCCGACGCCATCGACTCGTGGAGGGTGTTCGTTCCTATGGCTGCTGACAATCCGGCTGTCGACGACACCAACACCGGCTCGGTCGCGGTCGGGCATCGATTCGCTGACGCATTGCGGGAAGAGGGGCTCTCAGTCATCGCCGAGATCAAGCGGCGGTCGCCTTCGCGGGGGGCGTTGCGAGCCGATGCTGACGCGGCGGATCTCGCATCGGAGTACAAGTCGGGCGGGGCGGCGTGCCTGTCGGTGTTGACCGAGCGCGAGCGATTCGGCGGCTCGCCTGAAGACCTGCAGGCTGCGAAGGCGGTGACCGGTCTGCCCGTGCTTCGCAAGGACTTTCTGCGCACGCTCGACGACGTGCGCGACAGTCACGAGATGGGTGCCGATGCGATGCTCGTCATCCTGGCCGACATCGACCCGGCACGGCTGCCGCCCATGCAGGAACTGGCGCTGTCGCTCGGCGTGGATGTGCTGACCGAGGTCCGAGACGAAGCTGAGTTCGAGGCGGCCATCGACCTCGGCGCCTACATGATCGCGATCAACCAGCGTGACAACCCCGAGTCGACCAAGTTCACCGTCGACTACGAAAAGGCGGTGCGGGTCAGCCGCTACTTCGACAGGTTCACCAGGATCGACCGAGAGATCTTGGTCGTGGCAGCTTCTGGCATCGGCGTCCAAGGCGGGACACCGATGAGCGCAATTGCCCAGGCCGGCTACGACGCCGCCCTAGTCGGGGAAGCTCTGGTAGTGGCAGACGACCCCCCGGCGCTCCTGAGGGAACTGCTCACCAATGCCGAGTGCGACCAGCCCACGCCCGCATCAACCGGGGGTGAGGGCGTCGGTCACGACTGAAGCGGGAATTTCGCCACCGCCGGCTTGTTCGGTGCCGTCGGTGCGGATCAGCAGCCAGCGAGGCTGGTAGCTGACGCCATACCTCGTCCACAGATCGCCCTGCTCATCGGGCAGGTGCGGCATGTTGCCGACCCCGTAGGTGCTCACGAATCCGTTCATTGCGGACTGGGAGTCACGCCCGGGAATGCCGATGAGCACCAGGTTGTCTCCATGCTGTGTCTTCAGCGCTGCGACCGCAGGCGCTTCCCGCTGGCACGTCGGTCACCACGGCGCCCAGAACCACAGCAGCACATCCCTGCCGGCCAACGCGCCGACATCGAGGGTCGCTCCGTTCAGCTGGGGGACGGCCAGCGCCAGCACCCGGGGGCGATCTTCGGTCGGCTCGACTTGCGTGGCGGTGCCTTCTTCATCCTTGGTGGCTTCGTCGTCGCCGGACTCGTCATTCTCCTGGTCGGCTTCCTCTACTTGGCCACTCTCGCCGTCATCGCCTGATTCGCCGTCGTCGTCGTCGCTGTCGTCATCGTCGTCACCATCGCCCGATTCGTGGCCGTCGCCGGCATCGTCGTCGCTGTCGTCGTCGCTGTCGTCGTCCCGGCTTTCGTCCCCGCCACCCGACTGGCCCTCGCTGTCGCTGTCGTCGTCGCTGTCGTCGTCCCGGCTTTCGTCCCCGCGACCCGACTGGCCCTCGCTGTCGCTGTCGTCGTCGTCCCGACCTTCGTCCTTGCCGCCCGACTCGCTGTCGCTGTCGTCGCCGTCGTCACTGTCATCGCCGGATTCACGGTCGTCGCCACCATCGCCGTCGCGGCTCTCATCTACACCGTCGTCATCGTGATCGTCGGGGTGACGATCGTCCCCATCGACTTCGCCCAGCTCACGGTTGTCGACTGCACCGTCGCGGTTGTCGTCGTCACGATCGTCTTGCGAGCTACGAGCCGCATCGTTGGTCGTGGCATCCGTCGTCGGCATGATCGCGACGGTGGTTGTCGCCGCGTCCTGGACCAGCGTCTGCGGCGTCTCGTCGCTGTCACTGCTGCAACTGGCCACAAGACCTGCACTGGCGAGACAGCAGGCGAAGAGCACCGTCGAACGCTGCAGGAATCGGCCCACGGTGGCGAGCGTAATCCGCCTCGGCATGGACTTCGATGCCCCGACTGGCCATTAGCTTCACGCCGTGCCGCGTCTGTTCGTCGCTGTGTGGCCACCCGATTCTGTCGTGGAGGACTTGGCGCAACTGCCGCGACAAGCCGCACCAGGTGTCAGCTGGACGAAAGCCCGCCGGCTGCACATCACACTGCGATTCCTCGGCGAATGCGATCAGGACGAGGTCCTCAGCGCGCTGACGTCCGGCTCGTTTCCCAACGCTCGCGTGACGCTGGGCCCATCCCCGCAGCGACTCGGTCGAGACGTGCTCATGCTGCCCGCCGAAGGAGTCGACGAACTGGCGGCTTCCGTCGGCGAAGCCACGCGCTTCGTCGGCGATCCGCTCCCCGACCGTCCCTTCGTCGGCCACATGACGGTGGCCCGATTCCGTAGGCGGCAGCCGTCGGCGGACTGGCCGCAGCTGAACGACGCGTTCGACGTATCGCACATCAGCTTGGTGGAGTCAACACCGTGGGGCGAGTACGCCGACGTCGCGACGTTCCCGCTCCGCTAAGAGCACGAGCGCAGAGGCCCTGCCTCCTCCGCAGCGGCCACAGCTGTCAGTCGGGATGTGACAGCCTGAGGCGGCCGCAGTCGCCGATCAAGCAGGCCTGCACACAGACAGCCCGCAAATTGCGAGACTGGCAACCGCCAAGCGAACGACGGCAAGGGACACCAGAGCAGCCATGGGACTTCACCACGTCGCATACGCAACCAAGGACTTGGAGGCGACGCACCGCTTCTATGAGGAGTTGATGGGTTTCCCACTGGTCCACGCCCAAACCGCCTAGAGGATGAGCAAAATGTCGAAGCAGCGCTACACCACCACGGTCGCGGAGGTCGATCTGACCACGGCCGACGGCACCATGAACTGCCACGTGATCACGCCCGGGCGTGATGGGCAGCTGCGGGCTGTGATCGTGTACATGCCCGCGTCGGGCATCCGGCCCGAGCTGGTTGACATCGCGGGACGCATCGCCGCCATGGGCTATGCCGTCGTTCTGCCGAATTCCTTCTACCGGCTGGCGCGACACGTCGACATCGACGCCAACCGGCTCGGCGACGACGACTATCTGCCCGTGCGCGAATTCATGATGGGCCTGGCGGGCAACATCACCAATCCCCGCATCATCGCCGACACCGGCGTCATGCTCGATTGGCTGGAATCTCGCGAGGGCATCGACGCCGACCAGGTCGGCGGTGTCGGCTACTGCATGGGCGGGCGACTCGTGATGGCGGCCGCGAGCGCCTACCCGGATCGTTTCGCCGCCGCTGCGTCGCTGTACGGCGCAGGCATCGTGACCGATGAAGATGACTCGCCGCACCACAGACTCGCAGACGTGTCGGGCGAGCTGTACTTCGGCATTGCCGAAAACGACATCTACGTCAGCGACGAGGAAACAGCAGCGCTGAAGGCTCACCTGCCCACGACCGGCGTACGACACACCGTGGAGACCTATCCCGGCACGGAGCATGGCTTCGTCTTTCCCGAGCGCTACTGCTTCTCGCCCGAGGGCGCCGAACTGCACTACGAACGGCTCGCTGATCTCTTCGCCCGCAACCTGGGCTGAGCGCGGAAACCCTCGCCGGTCATGCCTGACTTCCTCGACGCCGAGCACACCGAGGTGCTGCGCAACGCCGAGCGCCTTGCCAGCGAGATTGCAGCGCTGGTCGATCAGCAGGCGCCAGGAGATCTCGCGGCAGCGATCCGGCAGGCCTCGCGAGCGGCAGGTGTGTTCGGCATGACCCAGCCGAGAGCCCTCGGCGGCAGCGAAGCCGGTTCGCTGGCGCTGGCCATCGTGCGTGACACGCTCGGCAGCCGCAATGCGGGCCACTTCCAGGGAATCTTCGGCCCCTCACCAGGAGTGCTCGCCAACGTCGACGAACCACTGCGCTCGCAGTTTCTGTTGCCGTACCTGGCCGGAGAGATGCGCGGCGGCTTCGGTTTCACCGAGCCCGCCGATGCGCCACGGCACACCTGGGCAGTGCGCGACGGGGACGAACTGGTGATCAACGGACAGAAGTCGTATGTCACCGGCGGTGCCGATGCCGATTTCATCAACGCGCTGGTCGAGGTCGACCAGATCGGCCCGGCGATGGTGCTCATCGAGACCGCTCTGGCTGGCGTGACGCTCGAGAGGCGATTCGGCACGCTCGACGGCAGCCACCACGCCGTGTTCACGTTCGCCGACGTTCGAGTACCAGCCGCCCACGTCATCGGCGAGGCAGGGCGCGGCCTGCGACGGGCGCTCAGTCAGATCAGCGCCACCCGGATGGCTATTGCAGCCGACTGCATCGGCCAGTGCCGGTTCGCCATCGATCTTGTGGAGCAGTCGCTCGTCGAGCGAGCAAACCGCCGGGGCGATGCCGACGGCCCAGCACCCCCCGGAACCGACCTTGAGCGGGTGTCGCTCGGCAACATGCGGATCGCCGCCTACGCAGCTCGAAGCGCGCTCTACCGCACAGCGCGCCTGCTCGACGCCGGCGAGAACGCCGTCAACGAGGTGATGGCCGCCAAGTCGCTGGCAACCGAGACGTTGAGCCGGATCTGTGACGACGCAGTGCAGCTCGTCGGTGGAACGGCGTTGGTTGAGGGCCATCCGCTCGCCGACATCCTGCGACGAGTGCGGGCGCTGCGGCTCGCGGAGGGACCCACCGAGGTACTCGCCACCAACGTTGCACGCGGCCGGTTGGACCTCGGCCTCGGCCGGGTGTGACTGCTGGCCCGCGTCTGAGAGCGCGAGGCCGTCGAACTCAGTCCCAGCCGAGCTCGTGCAGGCGGTCGTCGTCGATGCCGAAGTGGTGCGCTATCTCGTGCACGACCGTCACCAGCACTTCTTCGACGACATCGTCGGGCGTCTCGCACATTTCCAGGATTGGCAGCCGGTAGATGATGATGCTGTCGGGCATCACCAGCCCGCCGTAGTCGTGGCGCTCGGTCAGCGGGATTCCCTCGTAAACGCCAAGCAGGTCCGGTTCGTCGCCCCTGTCCTCCACGAAGATGGCGACGTTGTCCATCAACGAGCGCAGCGAGTCGGGAATCTCCTCTAGCGCCTGCTCCACCAATTCGGCGAAGGGCGCCTCGTCCATTTCGAGCACGCCTCCATCCTGCCCCCGGGATCGACCCGCAGGGCACCACTCGAGGCCAGCAGCCGGTCTCGGCGGTGCCCGAAGGCCAGCACTAGGTTTCAGGCATGCACGAGCTCGTCGTCACGGGGAACGATCCGGAGGCCGCTGCGGAAGTAGCGGCCAGCGTCGGCGGCGTGTGCTACGCGGCCGACCCCGACGACCGCCGCGAACTGCCGTTTCGCACGCTGGTGCGCGCCATGACCGACTCCGCCGACGCGCTCACCCGCGCCGGCACAGTGGGTACCTACCTGGCGTTCTCACGCATCATCCGCGAGCGCCCCCTGGGGGCCGACCCCGGCGCGCCGTCACCGGGTTTGACCGCCATCTTCCCGATGGTCCATCACCCCGACTTGACCCACGCCCAGGGTGACAGACACTGGCGCGACACCCACGCCCCGCTGGCGTTGAGGCATCACCCCGGCATGTGGGACTACACCCAGCTCAGCGTCGTCGCCACGCTCAACGGGCCGTCCTATGACGGCTTCGCCTTGGTCTCGTTCGCCTCGCAGGAGGACATGCGCGAGCGGTTCTTCGGCGACGACCACGACCGGGAGGTCATCCGCGCCGACGTCGCGAAGTTCGCGGACATGCAGCGCTCGCCCCGCCGGGTGATCACGACAGAGACGATCTACCGCCAGCGGCCCCCGGTTCCCGCCGTCACTTGGCCGCACGACTAGGTCGCTCGCATCCCCGCGAGCGAGACTCGGCCAGCCGAGCGCCATGAGCCCGCGAACGAGATCGTCATGACCTCTGCGACCCATGCAGACTCATTCAGTCGCGCGCGACGGATCGTCACCCTGCTGACGCTGGCAGCGGCAGCGGGAGTGTCGCAGTCATTCGGTCGCTTTACCTACTCGCTGCTCTTCGCCGACCTGCGAGACGGGTTCAGCTTGTCCAACACGGTCGCCGGCGCACTCGGCTCGCTGAATCTGCTGCTGTATGTCGTGGGCTCGCTGGTCGTGGCGCTGACCGTGGGACGCACCGGCCTGAGCGGCGCTGTGCGCATCGGCGTCGCCGGGAACGTAGCCGGCTTGGCCCTGCTGGCATGGAGCCCGAACGTGGGTGTCGCTGCCTTCGCGCTGGCGCTGACGGGCTTCTGCGCGGCCGGCGTGTGGGTAGGAACCCCCGGGCTCGCCGCCGAGCTGCTCGGGCCCGAGCGCCGAGGTGCTGCGGCCGGCTGGATGACGGGCGGCGTCGGCAGCGGCATGGTCGCGGCAGCCGCCATCGACGGACTTCTGAGCCGTCCCGACAGCGCTGAACCTGGGGCGGCTGTGCCCGCCGCGGCGGATCTCAGCCATGTGCGCAACGTGTACCGGATTGAGTTCATCATTGGCGCAGCAGTCTTGGTCGCCCTCGCCGTCGCTGTGCGCAGATGGTCACGCACACCTGGTCGCACGGGATTCGGCGGCGCTCGCGCTGCACTCGCCAAAGTGCCCCAAGCCGGGCGGCTGATCACCGCCTACACGCTGCACGCCTTCGTGGTCACGACGGTGCTCACGTTGATCGTGGACCACCTCGAGGGCTACGCGGATCTCTTCGAAGCTCGGGACGCTGCGATTGCCTTCTCGTCAATCGGCATCGGCAGCATCGCCGGCGGTCCGATCTTCGGGCGCTCAGCCGACCATCTCGGCAGGCGGCGCACCGCCACCATCGGGTTCGCGGTGTCGTTGATCTCCGTCGTGTTCATGACGGCATATCCCCTGCTCGCATTGGGCGGGCAGGCACTGGCGTGGGCCTCGGCGTTCATCTTCGGCACGGCGTTCACCGGCATCATCACCTCGATCGCAGCCCGGGTCAGCGACAACCTCTCGGGCGACGAATTCGGTGCCGCCTACGGGGTCGCCACGATCGTGTTCGGCCTCGGCCTGGCGGCGGGGCCGCCGCTCGGCGGCGCAACAGCAGACTGGTTCGACAGCTTCGGTCCCGCCTTCGGGCTCGCCGTCGCCGCCTGCGTCGCCGGCATCGCACTTACCGGCTGGGGAGACGACCCCCCTCCGGGCGGCGACGCGTGGATTTGAACAATCTGCACCCGTCCCCAGTTGTTGCCCGCTCTTGTTCGCTGCGCTCACGGGCCGCTCGAGCCACGGCTTCGCCTGCGGCTCAGCCTCCGCTAGCTGAATTCGGGCTCGTCCCACCACGGGAAGTAGTCGGGCAGGTCCTGGGTCGGGCGCAGCGTGAATTCCGGCGGTCGCTTCTCGAGGAACGAGGTCACGCCTTCATGCGCGTCGGCGCCGCGCCCGAGGTGGTAGATCCCCCGCGAGTCGATCTTGTGAGCCTCCATCGGGTGATCGGCGGCCTGCATCCGCCACAGCATGTGGCGAATCACGGACACGGAAACCGCTGAGGTGTTCTCAGCGATCTCGGCCGCAATCGCCCGGGCCGCGGGCAGCAGATCGTCAGGTTCGTGCAGGCTGCGCACCAGGCCGCCTTCGAGAGCCTCGTTGGCATCGAAGACGCGGCCGCTGAAGCACCACTCCAGCGCTTTCGACAGCCCGACCACGCGTGGCAAGAAATACGACGAACAGGCCTCGGGCACCAGTCCCCGCCGGGCGAACACGAAGCCGATGCGGGCTTTCGTGGACGCCAGCCGGATGTCCATCGGCAGCGTCATCGTGACGCCCACACCGACTGCAGGCCCGTTGATCGCAGCGATCAGCGGCTTGTTGCACTCATACAGGCGCAGCGTCAGCAGCCCCCCGCCGTCGCGCATCCATTCCATGTCGCCGCCGGAACTGCGTTCGGACGCCCGCACGGCCTTCTGCTCGTCGGTCTGGCTCTCGATGTCGAAGGTGCTGGAACCGCCGCTGAGGTCCGCCCCAGCGCAATACCCGCGACCCTCGCCGGTGAAGATCACAGCGCGCACGTCGTCGTCGGCATCGACTAGGTCGATGGCGTCCATCACGTCACGAAGCATCTGGCCGTTAAACGCATTCAACCGCTCCGGGCGATTGAGCGTGATGGTCGCAACGTGGTCGTCAACTTCGTACAGGATCGTCTCGAACTCCGGCACTTCGCCCCCTGTCCTAGCTGCCGCCCTACGAGGCGGGCGGCGGTGTAGGCGGCTTTTCTACACGTCGAGGAAGCGACTTGCTGCGAACGCTGAGCCGAGAATCCCGACGACGACGCCGGCGATCACGGTGACGAACACCACGGTCGTGAACTGACTGGACGTGACCACGAACGACCGGAAGAACGCCAAGATCTCCGAACGCGAGAACAGTCCCTCGACATGGCCTCGCAGCGCGCCCGCAGCAATCGCGCCGATGATGCCTCCGATGAGTCCATGCAGCATGCCCTCGAGCATGAACGGGAAACGGATGAAGCTGTTCGTGGCGCCGACCAGCTTCATGACCTCGATCTCGCGCCGCCGGGCGAACATCGCCACGCGGATCGAGTTGAAGATGAGCATGACGCTGGCCCCAGACAGCACGATCGACAGCAGCAGAACGATGCCCTGGAACGAGGTGAACCAGGTCCGGATGGCGTCCACCTCTTCTCGACCGGTCTGGACCGACATCACGCCGGGCCGCTGGCGGAATTGTGCAGCCAGCGACTCGATCAGCTCCGACTCGACCGAGCGGGGCACGACGCGGTACGACGCGGGCAACGCCTCAGGCGACACCTGAGCGAGCAGCTCGGGCTGGTCGGCCATCTGCTGGGATACCAGCGCGTAGGCCTCTTCAGAGCTGAAGAACTCGATGCGGTCGATCTCGGGATGACTCTGCAGCTCGATGCCGAGCGCATCGATCTGGCTGGGATCGATCTGGGGGTTCAGAAACACCTCGAATTGGACGCCGCCCTCCCAGCGGTCAAGCGCGTTGCCGCTGGCATAGCCCGCCATCAGCCCCATGCCGACCAACATCACACCAACAGCCACGGTGAGAATCGCGGCGAACGTCAGCGTGAGATTGCGCCGGATGTTGGTCCAGGTCTCCCGCGCGAAGTAGCGGATGCGGCTCACGAATTGTCCCCATCGGCTGCCTCGAGCGCGGCAGCCTTCGCAGGCGCGGTCTCGGCGCCGTAGGCGCCACGCTGCTCATCACGCACAAGTTCGCCGTGCCGCAGCGCCACCACCCGGCGCCGCATGCGGTTCACAATCGCCTGATCATGCGTGGCCATGACCACGGTGGTGCCGGTGCGATTGATTCGGTCCAGCAGCGACGTAAGTTCCTCTGAGGTGTCAGGGTCGAGGTTTCCGGTGGGCTCGTCGGCCAGCAAGATGAGCGGCCGGTTCACAAACGCCCGGGCAACGCTGACCCGCTGCTGCTCGCCACCCGAGAGCTCATGGGGAAAGCGCCGGTGCTTATCCTCGAGGCCGACCAGCTCCAAGATGGCGGGGACTTGCGTGCGGATGACATTTTCGGGACGACCGATGACTTCGAGGGCGAAGGCCACGTTCTGGTAGACGGTCTTGTTCGGCAGCAGCTTGAAGTCCTGGAAGACCGAGCCGATGTTTCGTCGCAGGAAGGGCACGCGCCAGCTGTTCAGCTTGGACAAGTCTTTGCCTGCCACGTGAATGTCGCCGTCGGTGACCTTCTCCTCACACGTCATCAGGCGCAGCATCGTGGACTTGCCCGAGCCCGACGGCCCTACGAGGAAAACGAACTCGCCCTTTTCGATGTTGAGCGTCACGGCGTTGACCGCCCGCGTCTCGCCCTTGTAGATCTTCGTGACGTTGTCGAAGCGAATCATGCGCGCCCTCAGGTAGTGCAGCCGGTTTGTGCCCGCCGGCATCGCTGCACTGGATGCCGGCGAGTCGAATTTCAGCAGGGCCGTGTGAGAACAAGCTGAATCCAACGGTACGCCAGCAATCCGCCGAAACTCAGGCACCCCGAGTACTCAGTCCGCTCCCCGCTGAGAGCGCTGCCAGCGCAGGCACGCCTCCATCAGACCGTTCAGCTCACCGTCAAGCACAGCATCCACGTTGCCGATTTCCAATCCAGTTCTCAGGTCCTTGACCTGCTGGTACGGGTGCAGCACGTAGGAACGGATCTGGCTGCCCCACGCCACGTCGCGCTGCTCACCGGCCAGCGCGGCTACCTCGGCCTCGCGTTCGGTCCGCTGCAGGTCGGCGAGTCTCGCTGCCAGCATCTGCATGGCCCGATCCTTGTTCTGGTGCTGGCTGCGCTCGTTCTGGCACGCCACGACGATGCCCGTCGGCAGGTGCGTGATGCGCACGGCGGAATCGGTGACGTTCACGTGCTGACCACCCGCCCCCGACGAGCGGTACGTGTCGATGCGCAACTCGCTCTCGTCGATCGGCACCTCGTCGGAGACCTCGTCGAAGAACGGAACGACCTTCAGGGAGGCAAACGCCGTGTGCCGACGGGACTGCGCATCGAATGGCGAGATGCGCACCAATCGGTGAACACCCCGTTCGGCCGCGAGGAATCCGAAGGCATGCCGCCCCCTGACGAGAAAGGTTGCGGAGCTGATGCCGGCCTCTCCCCCGTCGGTGGCCTCGGTCAGCTCGACGCTGAAGTCGTTGCGTTCGGCCCAGCGCTGGTACATGCGCAGCAGCATCTCGGCCCAGTCGCACGCGTCGGTGCCCCCGGCACCCGAGTTGATCTCGCACACCGCGTCGTTGTCATCGTGCTCGCCGCTGAACAGTGCCATCAGCTCGATGTCAGCAAGCCGGCGCTCGACCGCTTCGACGACCTCGTCGATTTCGGGGAGCAGGTCGGCGTCGTCCTCCTCGGTTGCCAGCTCGACCAGCGCTGCAGCGTCTTCGACGTCTGCTCGCGCCCGTTCCCATCGCTCGATGTCGTCGCGAACACGCGACAGGCGAGTCGTGACCGCGCGGGCGCGGTCGGGGTCGTCCCACAGCGACGGCTCGGAGGCTTCAGTCTCCAGTCCGTCTGCCACGGTGCGCGCCTCGTCGATCCGCAGGTATTGATGTGCCTCGGCCACGCGCCGATCGAGGTCGGCCAACGCGTCGGCGAGGTCGCTCAAGGTTCGGCTCATCGTGACGGCTCAGCCTCTTAGCGGCCGTGGCAGTGCTTGAATTTGCGGCCCGATCCGCAATGGCAGGGATCGTTGCGGCCCAGCTTTTCCTGGGCTGTTTTGACCACGGTGCCAGCCGACGCAGCGGCAATCCGTCGTGACTGCGACGGACCGCTGGGGCCCCGTGGCGCCGACGGTGCGGGACCGGCTTCGGATGCACCGTTGCCGGCTCCAACCGTCGAAGGAGTGAGGTCTGGTGCCGTGTACTGCACGTCGGTTGTCCGGCTTGCGCCGCCTGCTGGTGTCGAAGCCGAAGGTCCGGCCGTCGGCGACGCCGCCCCGGAAGCTGCTGCACCGTCAACTGGCGATGGCGCAATCTGCACGTGCATCACGTAGGTCACGAAGTCGCGGTAGACACGTTCGAGCATTGCACCGAACATGTCGAAGCCCTCGCGCTGCCATTCCGCGACGGGGTCCTTCTGGCCGATGCCGCGCAGGTGGATGCCCTCGCGAAGATGATCCATGTCGGCGAGATGCTCCCGCCAGCGCTGGTCGATGAGACGCAGCATCACTTGGCGCTCCACCTCGCGCATCGCTTCGGGCCCGATTTCGGCCTCACGCGCCTCGTAGTGGTGCTCACCGTCGGCGCACACCAACTCGACCGCGTCGTCGACGTTCCAGTCGCGCCGGCGCGATAGCTGATCGCCTGAGAGCTCAGCGGACGTGAGCTCGGTGGGCCAATAGGTGCCGATGGTGGCCAGCAGCCCGTCGATGTCCCATTCGGCAGGGACCTCGCTCGCACAGTGATCCAGCACCGCTGCCTCGGCGGCATCTCGCAGATACCCGAGCGATTCGGTGCGCAGGTCGTCGCCGCCGAGGATCTGCTCCCGCCGCGTATAGATGACCTTGCGCTGCTCGTTCATCACCTCGTCGTACTTGAGAACGTTCTTGCGAACCTCGGCGTTCTTCTGCTCGACGGTGTTCTGCGCCCGCTCGATGGCCTTGGTGACCATTTTCGCCTCGAGCGGCACATCATCGGGCAGCGTGCGATCCATCACCCAATTCACGGCGCCTGTCGCGAACAGGCGCATCAGGTCGTCTTCCAGCGAGAGGTAGAAGCGGCTCGCCCCTGGATCGCCCTGGCGGCCCGAACGGCCACGAAGCTGGTTGTCGATGCGTCGCGACTCGTGACGCTCGGTGCCCAGCACGTAGAGGCCGCCCAGCTTGCGCACGGCGTCTCCCTCGACCTTGCACTCGGGCTCGTAGCGCGCCGCGCGCGCCGCGAGATCTGCTGCGTTGGCTGGATCGTCGGGATCGAGCTTCTCGCGCAGCAGGTCGCGGCGCGCCATCCCCTCGGGGTTGCCGCCGAGCAGGATGTCGACGCCGCGGCCGGCCATGTTGGTGGCCACGGTGACCGAGCCCAACCGGCCGGCTTGCGCGATGATCTCGGCCTCGCGCGTGTGCTCTTTGGCGTTGAGCACGTTGTGGTCGATGCCTCGGCGCTCCAGCGCGGCTGACAGCTTCTCGGAATTCTCGACGCTGACGGTGCCGACCAACGTCGGCTGGCCAGTGCCGATCCGCTCGGAAATATCGTCGACGACGGCCTCGAGCTTGGCCGCTTCGGTCTTGTAAATGAGGTCGCCTTGGTCGTCTCGCGCCACGGGCAGGTGGGTTGGCACCGGCACCACGTCAAGCCCGTACGTGCCATTGAACTCCGCGGCCTCGGTGGTGGCGGTGCCGGTCATCCCGGCGAGCTTGTCGTAGAGGCGGAAGTAGTTCTGCAGCGTGATGGTGGCGAGCGTCTGATTCTCCTCCTTGATCGCCACCCCCTCCTTGGCCTCGACCGCCTGGTGGAGACCCTCGCTCCAGCGGCGCCCTTCGAGGATGCGGCCGGTGAACTCGTCGACGATCTTGACCTCGCCGTGCGAGACGACATAGTCCTTGTCGCGGCGGTAGAGCTCCTTGGCCCGCAGCGCCGCGTTCATCTGGTGGACGAGGTTGGCCGAGACCTCGTCGTAGAGGTTGTCGATGTTGAGCGCCCGCTCGACCTTGGATATGCCCGGCTCGAGCACGGCGACGTTGCGCTTATCTTCCTCGACTTCGTAGTCGACGTCGCGCGTCATCGTCGAAGCGATCCGTGCGAACTGCTGATACAGCTTGGCGGCGTCGGCAACCCGGCCGCTGATGATGAGCGGTGTGCGGGCTTCGTCGATGAGGATCGAGTCGACCTCGTCCACGATGCAGTAGTTGTGCCCTCGCTGGACCTGGGCGTCCCGTGAGGGAGCCATGTTGTCGCGCAGGTAGTCGAATCCGAACTCGTTGTTGGTGCCGTAGGTGATGTCTGCGTCGTACTGGCAACGCTTGTGCGCAGCGTCGTAGGGACCAGGCACCACGAGCCCCACATCGAGACCCAGGAAGCGGTGGATGCGCCCCATCCACTCGGCGTCGCGGGCGGCCAGGTAGTCGTTGACAGTGACGATGTGGACGCCCTTGCCGGCAAGCGCATTGAGATACACCGGCAAGGTCGACACGAGCGTCTTGCCCTCACCGGTGCGCATCTCGGCCACCCAGCCGAAGTGCAGTGCCGCGCCGCCGATGAGCTGCACGTCGTAGTGGCGCTGACCGATGACCCGTCGCGCCGCCTCGCGGGTGACCGCGAAGGCATCCACCAAGATGTCGTTGAGATCGGCGCCGCGTTCGAGTTCAGCTCGAAACTCGCCCGTGCGAGCCCTCAGCCCGTCGTCGGAGAGGCGCTCAGCTTCCGGCTCGACGGCGTTGATCTCGGGGACCAACTGCTCCAACAGGCGCAGTTTCTTGCCTTCCCCGGCACGGAGCACGCGCTGAAACAGAGCCACAAGCGCAGGCTACCGCTGCCCCCCGACACCAGAGCCGAGAGTTTTCTGTCGCAGCCCGGCTCTCAGTCGTCGATCTCGATGAGGCCCGCGTCGCCATCTGAGCGCAGATACACCACACCGGGCTTGCCAGTCTCCGCGTTCACAAAGAGGAAGAAATCGTGATCCAGCAGCTGCATGCGGGTCACGGCTTCGGCGGGATCCATCAGCTCCAAGTCGAACGACTTGCGGCGGACGATGCGGGGCACCCACTCGGGATCATCAGGCCGTGGCGCCGCCTCGGGCGCCGCAGCACCGTTGACGAGGTCGTTTTCGAGCCGGGCGAGCGGATGATGGGTCTCGTCGCGGTGCAGATTGGGACGGTGCCGTCGCACGACGCGGGTCTTGAGCTTGCGCAGCTGTTTGCCGAGCTTGCCCACCGCGAGATCGACCGCCTGGTGCTGATCGACACCAGCGACCGAGGCGC
This sequence comes from Candidatus Poriferisodalis sp., assembly GCF_965214215.1. Classification (GTDB taxonomy): domain Bacteria; phylum Actinomycetota; class Acidimicrobiia; order Acidimicrobiales; family Poriferisodalaceae; genus Poriferisodalis. The sequence continues at coordinate 384,104 of NZ_CBDCBD010000002.1, forward strand.
GCACATGGTGACCGTGACCGAGCAGCGTCACCTCCACCTGCTCCCGCTCAGCGATGCGCGGATTCTTCTCCTCACGGAATACCACTTCAGCACGATCCAGCCCAGCGACGAATCGATCCAGTGCTCCGATCTTCCGCTCTACCGCAGCCCGTACATCGTCGGGAACCTGAACCTTGCGACCCGTGATGGTGATTTGCATCGCCTCGGCTTTCTGAGCAGGCGCACGGCGGTTGTCGCCCCGCTCGAACTGAAGGGAGTGCCATGTTAGGCATCAGCGGGGACGCGGTCACGACCCCGTCGAGCACACGCTGCCACATGGACGGTCTGTGCCCCCGCACCCACCAGCGCAGCCGTCGCCGCTCGCAGCGTGGCACCCGTGGTAACCACGTCGTCCACGAGCAGGACCCGGCATCCGCCAGCGCGCGAGCGGCCTTCAAAGCGAGGACCTGCCAATCGCACATCGCGGCTGGCGCCTGACTGCGCTGCCGAGCCGACGCGCCGGAGCAGCTTCGCCGGACGCACTCCCAACGCCCGAGCCGTGCTGCGGGCCAGTGTCTCGGCTTGGTCGAAGCCGCGCGCGCGGCGATGTGCCGCAGTCGTCGGCGCCCAGGTGACTGTGTCAATCGCCGCGGGGTCAATCGATGCGGGGCCGTCACGCGCGGCGAGATGTGCCAACGCCAGCGAGTCGCCCAGCCAGCGGGCAATGGCCCGTTCGCCCCGGTACTTGAGCGCATGAACGAATTCGCGCCCGACATCGTCGTGGGAGAACAGCAGCGCGACCGATTGCGCACCCGCAATCCACGCCGGCTCAGGATCGGCGAGCGCTGCGATGCACCTCGCACAAGGACACCATCCCAACGCCCCACAGCCAGCGCACCGAACCTCAAACAGCACCCGCTGGACCATACGGCTGCGGACATCGCCCACCAAGAGAATTAAGAGGCGACAAGGCGAACGAACAGATCACCGAGCGGTGAGGGCGGCAGGGGACTCTGCGACGTTGCGACCTGCCGGATCGCGGGGGCAGAGGTCACTGCCGCCCTCGCCGCGGGCACGACGACGCTCAATCGGCTGTAACGGCACTCAGTAGCGGTAACGGTCTGCTTTGTACGGACCGTCGACATCCAGACCGAGGTACGAGGCCTGTCCGGACGTCAGCCGGGTGAGCTTGGCCCCAAGCTTGTCGAGGTGCAAGCGGGCCACTTCCTCGTCCAGGCGCTTCGGAAGCACATGAACATCGGCGGAAAGCTCTTCCGCGCGTGCATGCAATTCGAGCTGAGCAAGCACCTGATTGGTGAAGCTCATCGACATCACGAAGCTCGGATGCCCAGTAGCACAGCCAAGATTCACCAATCGGCCTTCGGCCAGCACGATCACCGAGTTCCCGCCCGGGAACACGAACTCGTCGACCTGCGGCTTGATCGACCGTCGCTGGACATCGGACATCGCAGCCAGTCCAGCCATGTCGATCTCGTTGTCGAAGTGGCCGATGTTGGCGACAACGGCTTGGTGCTTCATTCGCGACATGTGCTCAGCGGAAATGATGTCGCGGTTGCCCGTGGCAGTGACGTAGATGTCAGCAATGCCCAGCACATTCTCGAGCCGATCGACTTCGAAGCCTTCCATGGCGGCCTGCAGGGCATTGATCGGATCGATCTCGGAGACGATGACCCGGCAGCCTTGGCCTCGCAGCGCCTGCGCGCACCCCTTGCCGACATCGCCGTAGCCCGCCACGAAGGCCACCTTGCCGCCCAGCATCACGTCGGTCGCCCGGTTGATGCCGTCGAGCAGCGAGTGTCGGCAGCCGTAGAGGTTGTCGAATTTGGACTTGGTCACCGAGTCGTTGACGCTGTAGGCGGGGAAGGTCAGCTCCCCGCGCGCTGCCATCTCGTAGAGCCGGTTCACCCCCGTCGTTGTCTCCTCGGAGACCCCGCGGACGCCGGCAGCGATTTCGGTCCACAGGCCTGAGTGGGTCTGTCGAAGATCAGCGAGCAAGCCGTGCAACACCACCTCGTCGGGCGACGCTGCGTCGGGGCCTTCGGATGGGAGCTCGGGAACGTCGCCGTCGCTCTCGTAGCGGGCACCGAGCTGAACCATCAATGTCGCATCGCCGCCGTCGTCGACGATCAGCGTGGGCCCGGGTCCGTCCGGCCAATGCAGCGCGCGGTAGTTGCAGTGCCAGTACTCAGCCAGCGTCTCGCCCTTCCAGGCGAAGACCGGCACGCCTCGCGGCTCGTCGGGCGTGCCGCCGTCCCGCCCGACGACGACTGCTGCGGCGGCCTCGTCCTGGGTGGAGAAGATGTTGCAGGACGCCCAGCGCACTTGCGCACCGAGGTCAACCAGGGTCTCGATGAGCACAGCGGTCTGGACGGTCATGTGCAGTGAGCCGGTGATGCGTGCGCCGCGCAGCGGCTGAGAATCGCAGTGCTGCGCACGCAGGGCCATGAGGCCGGGCATCTCGGTCTCTGCCAATTCGATCTGCAGGCGGCCTGCTGCCGCGAGGCTGAGATCAGCAACCTCGAAGTCAATGTCGGGCAAGGTAATCCTTCAGTTCGGTGAGCACGCCGATGGGCCCAGGGTCGCGCTGGGCTGCTGCGGCAATGCGAAGGCTAAGGACGTCAACCTGGAAAATAAGGTCGAACAGCTGCGCCATCTCGCCGTCGCCGTTCGCGTACAACTCGCAGTACGGCACCGCTGTGCGGGCGCCTTCCAGGACGCGTCGGGCAAAGTCGTAACGTCGCCGGGTCTGGGGGTGCTCGAAGCCGTGCCGCAGCGCGATCACCGCCAGCGGCGAGCCGTCTTCCGGCGGGCCTGCCAGATCCCATCCTGCGAGCTCGTTGTGGCAGAGCTCGGGCATCGCGCTGGCGTAGGAAGGGATCTTGACGTTCTCGTTGATCTGGGCCTTGGCTCGACCCGCAGCAACGGCCCCCAGCGCCCCTCCGCCGTAGAAAACCGGCAGCATCTCGCCCTCGCCGATCGCTCGCACGATGCCTTGGGGAGGGCCAGCATCGCTTCCGGCGCTGTCCCGGCGCACCTGCAGCTGACTCGCCGTGGCGCGCACCCAATCGGCGACGCCCGTCAGCAGACCAGCGCGCTCGAGCGCCACAAGCGGCGCAACCGAGATGGCGCCCACCGCGGCCCGGGGCATCGGAATGCTGGCGTCCACCTCGTACAGCGGAGCCCCCCATTGCGCGGCCAGTTCAGACAGCCGACCGCCGGCAGTGACGGCGATCATCGAGGCACCGGCGTTGTGAGCAGTCGTGGCCGCCTCAAGCGTCTCTTCGGTGTTGCCGCTGAACGAGACCGCGATGGCAAGCGTCTGCGGGCCGACGAACGCAGGGCACTCGTAACCCTTGGCGACAGCTACCGGGACGCGCATCTGGGGCGCCGCCAGCGCCGAGATGATGTCTCCGGCCACGCCCGATCCGCCCATGCCCATGACGATCACGTTCGAAATCGACGCATCGTCGCTCGGGCCGCTGCGAGCTAGACCGCTCACGCCTTGCGCCGCGGCCAAGGCGTCTTGCATCTGAGCCGGCAGTCCGGCCACCGCAGCCGCCATCCCCATCGTGTCGATGCCAGATACCGCTGAACCCGTCGTCGGAGTCATCACAGGCACCTTCCGGTGCCGGCAGTCGGCCACTGCGAGGTGTCGGTCATTGGTCGAACGTCGGACTGAGCTCATCGCTGGCGATGCGCGCATCCAGCGCTGCGGCAGCGGCAGGATCGACGGCGGAAGCCTCGTCGATCAGCAACACCGGAATCCCGTCGTTGATGGCGTAAGCACGCGCGAGGCGAGGGTTGTAGAGCAGATCTTGGTCCGCCACGAAATAGAGCGGTCCCTTGTCCTGCGGGCAGGCCAGGAATTGCGCCAGCGCGGGGTCAAGTCCCATGCGGGTCCGCGAGGTGCTCGGAGCGCCAGCCGCGTGGCGTCGGTTGCGAATCCATGCGGCGATCATGCCAGCAGTGGCCTGATCTCACTCACCCGCTCGTTCACCGCCGCAGTGTCGGGCGCCTCGAGATTCAACCGCAACAGCGGCTCTGTGTTGGAAGGCCGCAGGTTGAACCACCAGTCGCCGCCGTCAACCGTCAGACCGTCGAGACGATCCTGCGCGAGACCGGAGAAGTGCTCCGATACCCGACCCACCACCTCGTCGATATCGGCGACAGGGGTGTTGATCTCGCCCGAGGATGCGTACCGGTCGAGAGGGGCCAGCAGTTCCGACAGCGGCACCGAGACCGTGCTCAACTGCTCGAGCGCAATCAGCGCAGCGATCAGGCCGGAGTCGGCGCCGAAGTTGTCGGCGAAGTAGTAGTGGCCGCTGTGCTCGCCCCCGAAAGCCGCCCCCGTGCGAGCCATCTCGGACTTGATGTAGCTGTGCCCGACGCGAGTGCGCAACGGCTGACCGCCCGCCTCGGTGATCGCCTCAGGCACGGCGCGAGAGCAGATCAGGTTGTGAAGGATCGGCCCCGGCCCGCTGCGACGCAGCATCGCCTGGGCCACCAGCGCCGTGAGGAGCGATCCGCTGACAGCACGGCCGCGTTCGTCCACGAGAAAGACCCTGTCGGCATCGCCGTCGAACGCAAGCCCGACGTCGGCGCCGGTGCTCAGCACGCGCTCGCTGAGATCGGAAAGATTCTCAGGCTGGATCGGATCGGCGGGATGATTGGGAAACGTGCCGTCGAGTTCGCCGTACATCAGTTCCCAATCCAACGGCAGCGGCTCGAACACCGCCGGCAGCACATAGCCCCCCATGCCATTGGCCGTATCGGCCACCACCCGCAAGGGCGCAAGCGATGCGACGTCGACGAACGAACGGACGTGTGCTGCAAAAGTGTCGAGCAGGTCACCCCTGCCGCGTCGGCCCCCGCCGACGGGCGAACGGGCACCCCGCGTCGAGCGCACCGCTATCTCGGCGAGCCCGCTGTCGGCACCCACTGGCGCGGCTCGGGGTCCGCACAGCTTGATGCCGTTGTAGGCCGCCGGATTGTGCGAAGCGGTGAGCATCGCACCGGGCATGTCCAGGTGGCCGGACGCGAAGTAGAGCAGGTCTGTCGAGGCCAGTCCGATGTCGATGACATCGACCCCGGCCGCCAAGACTCCCTCAGCGAACGCGTCGGCCAGGAAAACGCCGCTTGGGCGCATGTCTCGCCCCATCACGATCTGCTTGGCTGCGGACCATTCAGCGAAGGCGTGTCCGATGCCACGCGCAGCCGACGGACTCAGCTCGTCGGGACAAATGCCACGTATGTCATATGCCTTGAAGATCCCACGCAATACGTCCTCGGGCACAGGATCGATACTGTCCGCCATAGTGCTGCGGAAGCCTAAGCCGTGCGTCTCGCAACGCTGTCTGCGGCCGTCGCGAGACCCGTGCTTTCGCCAGATTCTGCGGCTATCGAAGCTCACGTTTCGCGCGCAACTTGGCGGCGCGAAGAGGGTAGTTCCGCGCAGCAGTGCGCGGCTGCTGCGGGCAACGCCCTTGCAATTTGCACCTACGTTTCCCTAGGGTGGCTTCAGAGAGTGGGATGCGAACCTGCCTGAAGCGAGCGAGCGAGGCGATGATCAAGAGGAAATATCAGCCAACAGAACGAGAACAATTGGTACTTGACGAGGTCGAGAACCCCAGGTACGACCGTCAGATAGTTAATGGTCTCGAACCCTTCATGAGTGGCTCCGCGCCTGAGGAATTCCGCAATTTCTATAGCAAGGAAGAGCTCAACAACTTAGGCAAATTACGCGGCACTGAACGCGATGTTGAAGCAAGGATGCCCGTCAAGCTGACCCGCCACTACTTTGAAATGGCTACGTCAAGCTCAGCAATACAAAAGCTGGTAAAGGCTTCACCAGACGAAACGACAGATCTCGAAGGCGATCCGGACCCAGCGAACCAACTTGACTACAGCCCAATCGAGGGACTGCTGCACAAGTATGAAATGGCGCTGCTCTACGTTATTTCCACTTGCTCAGCTCATTGCAGATTCTGTTATCGCGAGGAACTGATCGGGCGCAAGGAGATTGAGCGCTCCGACGGCACAGTCAAGAAGAAAGGCCTCGCACAAGTTGGCGAGATCACTGAGTACATCCGGTCGCACAATGACGCCGTTGCGGCAAATGGGGGATCTCATCCCGAGACCGGCAGGCCGAAGCTGCGTGAGGTTCTCTTGTCAGGCGGCGACCCGATGGTGCTGCCGAACTCCAAGCTGGCAGCATGGTTCACGGCCTTGGCAGAGGCGGGCGCCGAAGCCATCCGCGTGGGCACCAAGGAGTTGGCCTTCTACCCGGACCGCTTCGACGAAGCCTTCTTTGCGATGATCGATCGCTTTCACGAGATCTATCCGGATGTTTCGCTGCGGTTCATGATCCACTTCAACCATCCAGACGAATTCCTGCTGAAGGATCCCGACGGTCAGTACATTGCCGATGTCAAGGGGTTCCTTCAGTGGCGTCAGAACACCCGGCGAGCGGTCGACTCGCTGGTTGAACGCGGCTGGATCAGCGTCGAGAACCAGACTCCGATCATCGCAGGCGTCAACGACGACGCCGACGCATTGCGGATCCTCCAGCGCACGCTCAAGAGCGTCGGCGTCGAGAACCACTACTTCTTCTGCGGAAGGAACATCGTCGCCTACAAGGCGTTCAACGTGCCCATTGAGACCGCATGGCAGCTTCTCAACGACTCGCAGCGCGGGCTGTCGGGCGTGGAGTCGCACGCCCGTTTGACCATCGTGCACTACAAGGGCAAGACGGAGGTCTCGGCGGTGACCGACGGGCCGATTGCCGGTCTGCGGGGTGCCGAGGACGGCGTGGTGATCTTCAAGGTCCTGCGCAATCCGGCCAGTGCCCCAGACCGAGGCAAAGTCACCATCGTCGGCCGGAACCCCGAAGCACTGTGGTTCGACGAGTACGAGGACCGGGTGCTGTTAGATGAAGCCGGCCTGTTCTCTCAGCAGCGCCCCAGCGGCGTGACGGTTCCGCGATCTCGCTCTCGGCACCGCGCAGCTCCAAAGGAACGGACACCGGGCTCATCACGGCCCGCTCCGCTCATGGCCGTGGTCGCGAGCAACGAGCGAAGGCCGCACCCAAAGAGCCTGCCCAGCAGTCCGGCGGCTGAGGTCCAAGACGCCCAGGCCTAAGAGGTCAAATCGGGAGTTGTGTCGACGGCCGGTGCTCGGGGCGTGTCGTAGGCGCCTGCTGCGGCGCGGTGACGGATACGCCAGATATCGGTCACGACCTTGAGCGACTGGGCGACCAGCCGGACAGTGGTGTCCGCTGAATGGTCGACGGCGACGGGCACCTCGACCGATGTCAGGTCGAGGTGCTCGACGAGGTACAGGACCTCCACGTCGAAGGTGAAGCCGTCGATGACGGCACGGCTGAAGATTTCCTGGGCAGCCTCAGCGGTGAAGCCCTTGAAGCCACACTGCGTGTCGCGGTAGCGGCGGAGCAGCACGAGGCGGGTGAATGCGTTGAACATCCGGCTCGCGATCGCGCGAGCGGGCGCCGCCGGGCTGATGGTGCGCGCTTGCGCATGGCGCCGGTTCCCGAGCGCCACATCGGCCCCGCGGTCGAGTGCATCGACGAGCTCGGTGAGCTGGCCGGGCGGATAGGCCAGGTCCACGTCGGTGAACAGTCGCAAACGACCGCTCGCTGCGAGCATTCCCGTTCGCACCGCCGCGCCCTTGCCGCGATTCGCTTCCGACGACACCACGACGTCGGCCCCGGCTCGCCGAGCCGCCTCAGCTGTGCCGTCGGTCGAACCATCGTCGACGACGACAATCTCCATTCGGCCGTTCAGAGCCTCATTTCGACGTAGAGCGGCGCTGATCTCCGACACGGCGGTACCGACGAGATGCGCAGCTTGGTAGGCCGGCACAACGACCGACACCTCGGGCGGCGCGGGGCCCAACTCCGCTGCCGGTCGCTCGGGATCGAAGCCGCGCGCCGCGGGCGAGCGACCGAAACGGGCCGGCGGCCGCACGGCGACCAGCGCGAGAGCGACTGCTCCGAGCAGCGTTGCCAGCCAGGCGAGGTACTCGACCGCCGTGGCGCCATAGGTGAGCTTGACGTGTTCGTCGGTGGGAAGCACCACCATCCAGTTGGGAGTCACCCGGTAGGGCCCGTCGGCGCCGCTCACCGACCAGTTCGGGAAGTATGAGACCTTCACCAGCACCGGCACCTCGGTCCGGTCCACCGAGAACGACAGCCAGTCCTGTCCCGACTCGAAATCGCCGATCTGCACCGGTGGCAGTGCACGCCGTGGTGCTGCGCTGAATCGAGTCAGTGAAGCGGGAGGCGCTGCGTGAGGATTCGGGGCCGACAGCAGCGACACCCGTGACCAGTGCTGCGGCCCCTCTGCCGCAATCGGCACATCCCATGCCGTGGGGTCGTTCCACCAAATCGCGGCTGGATCGGTCCATGCCCGTCCGGCCTGTGGCACATCGGGTGCGACTGCCGGCTCGAACCGCAGCGCCGACACCACATCGCTGTCTGCAACGAGGTAGATCGACCATGGCGCCGCCGAGGCAATGAGCTGCAAGTCTGCCGATTCGTCCGCCGCCGCAGTGGCCTCGGGGCTGAAGGCTGCGTAGTAACGCACGCCAGACATCTGCAGGTGAGGCACGCCCAGATCGAAATTCAAAGCGTTGTACGGGAGGCCACGCATCGGACGTGACGGCGCTGCGGACAGCTCCGACTGCATCAGGAAATGGAACGGCACCGTGGGTGACGATTCGAAGTAGAGGCCCTCCATGGAGGCGATGCAGCCGTCCGTCCAGTTCGGCAGCAGCATCGGGGCCATCGGGGTGCCGTAGGCGCCCACGATGTCACGGTCGTATTCCCACAGCAGGCGCCCGCAGCCGTAGCCGGGCGTGGCGCCGACATCGCTCATCGCAGTGACGAACTCGTAGTACTCGGGATATGACGGGCGTCCCTCATAGCCGCGGAAGTTCCACCGCGCCCAGCCGCGGACGAAGTTGCGGTCGTCTGCGGACACCGTGAACGGGCCCCAACGAGTGTCCCCGCTTGCGTCCAGCCGGGTTCCGGGAAGGTCGCCGAATCGCAGTGCGAGCAGGCCTGCCCCAGCCCCCAGCGCGACAATCGGAGCCAGCACGCGCACCCAGCGCGCCGCGGCAGCGAGGTGGATCCCGTTGCCGTCAGACCTGTTGGAGTCTGCACGCGTCAGCCCGTCGATGATGAGCCACAGGCCCATCGCCGCCAGCACGTACACCGCCAAGTACCAGAAGGGCAGGATGCGCGCGTTCCACAGCCGGTGCTGCGGCCAGTGGATGAAACCCATGGCCATCGTGACAGCGATGGCCGACCACATCATCGCCGGGCGATACCAGCGCGCAAGGCCGACTGCGGCGCCGACACCTGCCAGCACGAGCAGCCAGGTGATGCTGTGGTGCGTCCCGTCGCCGCTGATCTCGTCGGTGAAGAACAGGTGCTCGCGCACGGACGCGAGCCGCTCCCAGCCCATGTCGTTGAGGTATGCCCGTCGGACGACGAACGGCACCGTCCAGAAGGCCGACAGCGCCCCGCCGATGCTGCCGATGACGAGCGCATGAGCAGACCGACGCCATTCCGTGGCCAGCAGCGCCGCGACCACGGCGACGGGCACAGCCAGCCGGGCCGACGGCGCCTCGGTGACATTCCAGACGGCCGCCCACAGCACGATCGCCACGACCGCCGCGCCCATCGCCGGCAGCCGGCCGATGCGGTCAGGCAGCGCGTGCAGGCCGCGCACGGCCACCATCAAGATGCTGGCCGTGACGGCGAACACCAGCGGGATGGGATGGCACAGGGCCACGAACGCCAGCAGCAGGCTCGCCCGCGCGCGCCCCGTCCCCCGCTCCAGCGAGCGCCAGAACATGCCGAGATACACGAGCGTCGCCGAGAGCGCGATCGAGAACGCGAATTCGCCTGCCAGCGTCGATGCTGCATTCCCGCCGTAGATCGTGAAATTCACGTCCAAGACGAACAGCAGCAGCGCTGCAGGCAGCAGCGAGCGCAGCATGCGTGGCCAGCCCGCCAGCCGGCCCATCAGCCACGCCGCTGCGGGCATCGTGGCGACCCCGCTGATCGCCACCAGCTTGAACGCCACGTTGTAGGAGGGCAGCACCGCGTCGGCGACGACCACCAGCAGGTACGGCACCACCATGTAGAAATGCCCCGTCGGCATGCCCGCATACCAGTCGCGCGACCAGCCGCGCAGCGAGCCCGACGGCAGTAGCTCGTCCCGCAGGAACGCCGGACCCCACACGTGAGCGCCCATGTCCCCACCAGTGGGCGTGGCTGTGGAAACCAACCCGCCGGGGTCGAGCCACACCACCACGGCCACACAGCTCGCCACGACGACCGCAGCTTCAAGCCACGCCCGCAGCACCGGCCCCGCGCGAGTGGGGCGCACGGTCACCGTCGGCACGCGCGCAGGCTAACGATCACGACACGCGCCCTACCGCAGGCGGCCCATGCCCGCCGCCACGGTTCGTGAATGTCAGCCTGTCGCGGGCTCGGCTGCGGTCTGCTGTTGGCGTTCGGGGGTACCGCTGTCGTGTCGGTGACACAGCGCGGCTACTGGTCGATGGAGCGCCGCCATAGCATGAGCACATGGCATCTGAGGTGCCCTCGGGCGAGCGGCATTCCCGTGCGCGCAAGCCGCGCGTCGGCGAGTCTCCCGACGCGCCAGTCGAAGACGGCTCGAGCGATCACTCAGCGCAGCCGAACTCGTCGGGAGGAACGGGGACCCGCCGGCGAAACGAACGCTGGCCCCGCTGGTCGATCTGGCTGCTCGCCATGGTGTTGCTGTCGGTGATGTTCCTGCCAGGACTGCTGCGAAATGAAGATCGCGATCCCGTCGACTACAGCGGTCTGATCGCGCAGGTATCGGAGGGACGCGTCGACAGCGTCACGATCACCAACGGCACCGGAGAGATCAGCGGCGAGTACATCGACGGCTCGACGTTCTCTTCCGAAGGTCCCCTCGAGCTGCCCGAGACCGATCTCGCCCTGTTGCGCGAGCGCGGGGTGTCCATCGAGTTCCACACCGACCGACCCAACCTGCTGGTCAGCCTGCTGCCTTTCCTGCTGCCCTTCGGCCTGATCTTCCTGCTCTTTTGGTGGATGCAGCGACGTGCTCAGGGACAGATGTCGGGGATCATGTCGATCGGCCGGAGCAAGGCCAAGACCTACACCACCGAGCGCCCCTCGACGAAGTTCGACGACATTGCCGGGTACGACGGCGTGAAGCAGGAGATCACCGAGGTCGTCGACTTCCTCAAGACACCGGAGCGCTTCACAGCGATCGGGGCCAAGGTCCCCAAGGGCGTGCTGCTGGTCGGTCCTCCCGGCACCGGCAAGACGCTCATTGCCCGGGCTGTGGCAGGAGAGGCCGGGGTGCCCTTCTTGTCCGTGACCGGCTCAGACTTCATGGAAATGTTCGTGGGCGTCGGCGCCAGCCGCGTGCGCGACCTGTTCCAGAGCGCCCGCAAGATGGGCCGAGCGATCATCTTCATCGACGAGATCGACTCGATTGGCCGCAAACGTGGGGCAGGCCTCGGCGGCGGGCACGACGAGCGCGAGCAGACGCTCAATCAGATGCTGGCCGAGATGGACGGATTCGAGGAGAGCGGCGGCATCGTGATGATGGCTGCGACCAACCGGCCAGACATCTTGGATCCCGCGTTGCTGCGCCCCGGTCGGTTCGACCGCCAGGTCGTTGTGCCGCTGCCCGAGTACTCAGAGCGGCTGGCGATCATGGCTGTGCATTCCAAGGACAAGAAGACCGACGACGACGTGTTGTTCGAGGCCCTGGCGAAGGGCACTCCTGGCATGAGCGGTGCCGACCTGGCCAATCTGGTCAACGAAGCGGCACTGCACGCCGTGCGGCGCGACTCCGAAACGATCGCACAGGCAGACTTTGAGGCAGCGCGCGACAGAGTGCTGATGGGCCAGCGACGCGAGTCGGTGGCGCTCTCCGAGCGGGAGCGGGAAGTCACCGCCTATCACGAAGGCGGCCATGCACTGATCGCCACGCTGTTCCCCCATGCCGACCCCGTTCACAAGGTGACCATCCTGCCGACCGGCCAGGCTCTGGGCGTCACCATGCAGCTGCCTGAGGAACGCCACGCCTATAGCCAGGAATACATCGAAGATCGGTTGGCCGTGCTGTTCGGCGGCCGCATGGCCGAGGAGACAGTGTTCGGCGTGACCTCGACCGGCGCCGCGAACGACCTGGTACAGGGCACAGAGCTGGCCCGCAAGATGGTCTCGGAATGGGGCATGAGCGACCGTGTGGGGCCCATGGCGTGGGGATCACACGCACAGGTGTTCCTCGGCGAGGACCTCGTGTCGGGGCGTGACTACTCCGATGAGACCGCCCGGGTCATCGACGAAGAAGTCGAACGGATCCTGCGTACGCAGCAGGATCGTGCGCGCCGAGCGCTCGTCGATCACCGCCCTGCGCTGGACCGGATCGCGGCTGCCCTGCTCGAACACGAGACCGTCACGGGTTCCCAGATCGGGGCGCTCGTAGCCGAGCCGACGCCCGATGGGTCAGACGGGGCCAGCAACGGGAAGCTCGAGACCCCAGCCAAATCGGACGCAGACGATCCGGTCGCCGACGACAACGCTGCGCCCGACGTCCCGCTCATCGAGCGAACGGCGCCCCCGCCTCACGTAGCCGACTAACCCGGCGAGGGCTCAGGGCCGCGCGCCACTTGCGCGAGTGCCGCGGCCAGTGCGGACAGATCCACGCTGCCGACCCAGCCGTCGATGACCTGACCGGTGACATCGACCACCACCGTCGTGGGCACGGTGTCGATGCCGTGGCGACGATGCAGCTCTCGATCATTGCCGAAGGACACCTCGGCGACAGGCAGTCCCGCACCCGCGGGGCCGCGCACCACAGCGAGCACTGCCGCACACGTGCGGCAGGTCTCTTCGGTGAAGGCCACCAACGCCGGGCCGACCGCTATGCCCACCGCACCGAGGTCAACGGCCGAAGGCAGTTCGGACCGTGGCACCGCTGCGCCATGTGCGCCGCGGCGACGCTGGATCAGCCAGGCGACTGCGATCGCAGCGACGATCAGCAGCGCAGCGATGATGAAGCGCTCCATCAGCCCCTCACCACACCAGCGGGTGAGCCACGCTCAGCCCCTGAGTCCCGCTCCGTGCCTGCCACAGCAGCACTGCGAACGGCGTGTCGGAGACGAGCAGACGGGTCGTACCGCTCGCCAGCCGGTGCGTGACCACGCCCGATGCTGGCACGTCGATGAAGGCGACGGTCTCGCGGCCCAGCGTTTCGACCACCACGCGGCGATCGCTGTTCGTCGAGACCGATGAATCATCGTCCTGCGAGCCATCCGCGTCGGCTGCCGCGAGTGGATCGGTCATGATCGTCAGCAGTGCCTCGCCTCCCGATTCGGGAGCGATGACCACGAGCCACCGGTCGCTGGTGCGAACGATGCCGGGCACGAACGCCAGACCCGACTGTGCTCGGTGCACCGGGGGCAGTATCTCGACTGGCGATTCGTCATCGCCTTCGTCGGATGCAGCGTCGCCCACCGGCGCGTCAGCACCCTGAGTACCGCCCGTTTGCGCAACCACCGTGGTGGACTCGCCGCCAGAATCGGGAACTTCGGTGTTCCCAGCGGCGGAGACGCTGGCGGATGCGGCACCGATGTCGGTCAGCGGGCTGGCAGCGCTGCCGACCAGTGTTTCGGCCCACACGACGATGGGAACGCCGTTCTGTGATTCGACAGCGATTCCGAAGGGGGCACCGGTCGGCGCAAGCAGTGTCGCGAGTCCGGGTGCAAGTTCGCCTGGAGGTTCGACCTGCAGCTCCATGACATCGTGTGATGCAACGGCAAACGCCACACGGTCGCTGCGAGAGTCGTGAGACGCGACCGACGCCGAGACTTCCGCAACGTCGTCAGAGGGATTGAAGACCCGTAACCACAGATGTGTCCGGTCATCGATGCCGGCCACGGGCACAAGCCACCGGTCGCCAGAGGCCACAGAGGCCAACTCCGCAGCCAGGCCGCGTCGCCCGACACTCCCGTCGTAGGCCAAGAACGAATCCACCGCGATGCGGCCGGTACGGGCACTGACTGATGCGGCCACGACGTCTCGGCGACGGGCATGCTCGCCGACATCGACGACAACCGTGCTCCACGCCGGCACCACCACACCGGTCAACGCGGGCGCCACGAACGGTCCGAACTCCGCTTCCGAAGCAAACGTGACGTCGACGATCGCATCGCGCGGCAGCGGATTCATGATTGCCAACACGCCCAACGCGTCGGCCTGGGTGTCGCCGACGGGGACAAACCAGTTCGGCGCCAGCGTGCTCGAACAGCGAGCCTCGTCGACCCCCAGCGGGGAGACCAGTCGCCGCGTCACGGCCAGCCCGCCCGAAGTGGCTTCCACCAAGGCCCCGATGACCTCGTCACGCACGTAATCCGAAGTGGTGACAACCCCGGTGCTGTGAGGTGCCACGTCTGCGGTCACAAACTGCCGGCCTGTCGTGCGACCACGGAATTCGACCGACACCGATGCCGTCTCGGCGGTCATGTTCGTCAGCAGTAGCTCTGAGGTGACCTCTCCAAAGCCCTGCACGGGTGCCCGCATGCCGACGACGGCGCAAAACCAGCTCGACGTCAACGCATCGGGGGGCGGAACCACCACCTGCGTCAGCGCTTCGGGGTCTTCGACGACGGCTGACAGCGGCGTTCGGTCGTCGAGCGCGTCGATCACCAGCGCCGCCGCGATTGCCAGCGGGATCAGCAGCCGAGGAAGCCACCGCAAGATGTTCATGGCCGCGCCGTCCTCATGAGTCGACCACGGTGCCGCCGGAACCGCTGCGCCGCCCAGACCCCTGCGCCGTCCTTCGCACAAGGGCAGAGAAGCGGTCTGCGAGCGGGGTGGGCTGGCCGATCGCCACCCAGATCAGCGCTAGCCAGATCAGCACCTGGGCGATGATCCGGGAGGCCGCGGCGCTCGATCGCTCGAAGTGCAATTCGGCCTGGCCGCCCTCGGGTGGGTCGAAGCGCATCGCCCAGCCGAGAGCCGGGGTCGGCTCAGTCCGCTCACCGGAGATCTCGAGGTGCCATCCCGGGTCGTAGGTCTCGGCAACCAGCACCGGGCCGATGCCCACCGGTCCAAGCTGACTTGTGACGGACCGGTAATCGGTGAACACGCCGATGCCGTCGGTCAAGTCGCTGACCACGAGGTCCACCGGGTCGGTGGCGAAGCCCGTCGGGATCGGCATTTCGAACTGTGACCGCGAGGACCACCAGGCCTCATTGCGAAACACCTGGACCGACGGATCTGCTGCCAGCGGGCGCAAATCGATCTGGGAAGCGAGCGCCTCGGACACCGCAGGCGGCACCGGCCGGTCCCAGCCGTCGGTATAGGAGGGCCCCGAGCGTTCCACCACCACGACATACCTGATGCCGAATGATCCCAGCAGCCGTCCCAGTCGCAGCGTGTCACCCGCCAGCCCGATCCGAACGGCGTCTGCCAAGCGTTCGCTGCCGAGCGTCTGCGGCGTCGCAAACGCATGCCGGACATCGGGATAGCCCCGCACTGACGTCGCAGCAGCGAGTCCGGAGACGCCGAGATCGGTACCACGCAGCGGCAAGACCTCCGGAGCGCCGAGCCACAGGACCCGGTAGTCAGGTCCGACACCGCGGTCGTCGACGAGTCCCAGCGGCACTCGGTGGTCGAAGCTCGGTGCCGACCAGTTGCCGTCGATCGATGCCCACGCGGTCGGGAGCACCATGGCGCCCACAGCAATGCCGCTCAGCAAAACCATCGCGCTGCGCGTCCGGGGTGGTGCGTCGCCGCCGGCGGCGAGAGCTGCGGGACCCGTCGCCGCTGTCCAGCACAGGCCGACGGCGCCGAACGCCAGCGATACCTCGGCAAGCGAGTGTCGCAGGCTCACACCGTCCGCCAGGGTGTCTGCCCAACCAGCCACGATGACCCATCCAAAGGCGAAACCGACCAGCGCCACCGCCCAGCCGTGGACCGACGACCACAACCGCCCGCCGCGCGCGACCAGCAGAGGTATCGCTGCGGCAGCTATCAGACCCCAACTGAGCGGCAATTCGCCGAGTGGGCCCGTCTGGAAACGCAGCAGCTCGGACAGCGATGACGGTGTCGACGGCGTGCGGCTGCCGAGCGACACATCGAGGTATTCCCGCAGCGAATCGAACTCGATCAGCCAGGGAAGGTGCGCAATTGCGGCGAGCGCCACCGCGACCAGGACCTGCAGCAAGCCAGCGACCGGCGCACCGAGCCGCTCGCGGCGTACCGCGCGTCGCACCAACTCGACGACTGCGAGCCCCAGCCCCGCAGCCAACGCCAGCACCAGCATGAACGGCTCGAATGCTGCCGCCACCGCGAGGAGCAAGGCGAGCGACGCCACCCTGGCGACGGTGGCACGCCGGCTTCCGTCGCGTGGTTGCGGCGCTTGCGAAGCGCCGACCAGTCGGCTTGCGAGCAGCACGATCGCCGGCGCGGTTCCGTAGGCCAACAACACGTCCCAGCGGCCGCTGGCCAACGCGTTGTACGGCAGCGGGCACGCGGCGTACAGCACCAGAGCGACCAATCGGCCATTGCGGTTCGGTCCGTCTCGGGGTGACCGAGTGTCACAGAGCCTCCACATGCCAATCAGGCCCGTGAGCACCAGACCCCAGATGGCAATGTTCCTCAACAGACCGACTGCGCCCAAGACAACGGTTCCACCGAGGCCCAGCAAGCCCATCGCCGGATGACCGATCCCGGCTGCACCGACCCCGCTGTCGCGCCAGCCATCCAGGTACGCCCCGACCATCGTGCCGACATCGGCAAATGCCGTGAACTGGCCGTATGCGGGAATCCCGCCGGTCAGCAGGTGACGAGAACCGAACGTGATCAGGCCGATCACTCCCAGCCAGACCACCCACACCGTTCGATGCGCGTTGCGTCGCCAGGTGCCCAGGATGCTCTCATCGATCGTGGTCCGCGCGGCCAGTCCTCCTTCGGGACTCAGGCGGTAGCGGAACCAGTCGGCGACCCGTACCGAGCCGCCCTGTTGCAGTCGCCGCAGATCCACGTCTCGCACCCGCCGGTACCTCTTGGCGGCGCCTCGCAGCGCGAAGGTGCCCCCGATGTGCCGGGCGTTCCACAGCCACGCCAGCGCCACGTCGGAGGCCTGAGCGAACCGGCCACGTAGCGCCCCGAACAACACCTCGCCTGCGGCGAGTACGGCTGCGAGCGCCACCGCTGGCAGCAGGTGCACCCACCCGTAGCACTTCGAGATGGTACGCAGCCGGGCCCGGTGCTCGTGCTGACGTGCCGAGGGCCCATGGCGTTGGACGGTCGGACCGGTCCGCAGGGTCCCGGTAGCAGACGGCACGATCCGGACCCGTGCGCCCGAGAGCTGGATGCGCCAGCACAGATCGACCACGGCGCCGTCGCCTTCGAGCGCCGGATCGAATCCGCCGACGATGCGGAAGATGTCTTCGCGCACGAGCATCGCCTCGGTGGGCGCCACAAACAGGTCACGGGCCTCGTTGTGCTGTTGCTGATCCAGCTCGTCGAGGCCGGCAACCGGAATCCGGACTCCAAGGCGATCCGCGGTGCCACCGAGATCGCGCAGCGTCAAGCCGTCCTCGGCGTCGAGCAGCTTGGGGCCGGCGACGCCGACAATCCGTCCCGGGACGTTCTCGGCATCTTCGATGAGCAGACTGACGGCGTCGTGCGCGAGCGCGACGCGACCGGAAAGGAAAAGGAGGTAGTCCGCTCCGCGGACCAGCGAAGCTCCCCGATTGTTGACAGCGCCCATGCGCCCGCGTTGGGCTCGGCGACCGCGACCTGTCCGAGACGACACCGAATCGGCGATTGCGGCGGTGGGATACAGCTCTCGGACCCGTTCGCGCTGAACACCGTCTGCGTCGCACAGCACCAGAACGGCGAGCCGCGGGTAGTCCTGAGCGGCCAATGCCCGCAAAGTGAATTCGGTGTCGGACCACTTCGACCCCGCCGTGACGATTGCAGCGACCGCCGGCTGGGGTGCGGGGGCCACCGGCTCGGTCGCAGCGGGTGCTGTTGCCTCTTGCGAGGTCGGCGAGCTCATGGGCGGGTCACAACTCCCACGATGCTCTACTGCACCGAATCAGCGGCTACGACTCCCGGACCGGCACGGCTCGTGCGGTAATCCGGGGCATCTCCGTAGTTGAAGCTGGTGCCGTCGCTCCACACCAGCCAATAGCCGTCGCCGGTGCCAGAGGACACCATCGACACCGAATTCAGGCGGTTCGGCTCGTTGCCACGAGAGCCAAGCCGCGACGCCGAGCCAAAAGCTGCAACCTCAGTGGCCGAACTCAGGAGCCAGTAACCCTCACCATCAGGCGTGGCGGCCATGCTGACCGCGACCATCTCCGCATCGCCCAGATCGGAGGCGCCTCCCAGCGCCGCCACGTTGCCGTCTGCGGCGAGCAGCCAATAGCCATCGCCCGACGGGGTCGCCTCGACGTCAACGATGACGGCTGCTTCGCTGATGTTGGTGACGTCGCCGTGATGGGGCGCGTCGCCGAAGTGCAGCACGTCGCCGCCCGAAGTCGCCAGCCAGTATCCGCCATCCGTCCGGTGCCGAGCCATAGCGACGACGTCGCCCGCGAAATCCGTCCCCGCTGTATCGCCATGGTGCCGCGCGTCGCCGTATGCATGCACCGATCCCGACGCGGTGACCAGCCAATAGCCCTTACCGGTCGAGGTTGCCGCGATGTCGACAAAGTCCGCGTCAAGCTCAAGCTCCGACGCATCGCCGTAGTGGCGGGCCAGCCCATGTGCCCCGACAGTCCCGTCGGCCTTGAGCACCCACAGCGGCGCCTCGGCAATCGACGGCGCCGGCTCACGCGGCGACTGGCCGCCGTCGAACTGCGGGAAGCGATACCAGTCCGACAGCACGAGTGCCGGGAATGCCCTGCGGAACGGATCGCGCGCCCAGCGATCGAATGAGAAGGTGTGCTCGCCGCTCGTGCCCACTACCCGTAGCGCACGCACCCGGCCGCCCCATTCCCCGTATCCGTTGCGCTCGACCACGTCGATGCTCACAAGCTGACCGAGTTCCTTGCCTGCCGATCGAAACAGCGGCGCGAAGGCCCGCTCAATGTCGACGCGCCGCAGCGACAGCGTCCACGCGTGGCCCCCATTGCCGCGTTCCGCGTACACCGCATCACCGAGGTCTTTGACCGCAGGAAACGTCGAGGCCGGGGGTCCGGCGGTCCAGCCGCCGCTGGCGCTGCTGAACTCGGTGAACGCATAGTCACCGGCACTGTTGACCAGCGCCTCGCCGGCGGTATTGCGGATCGCCTCGTTCGAGTGCGCCAGCTTCGCCCCGAAGTCGTTCGCCTGCAGCACGTTGCGGCGACCGTCGGCCGCGCCATTGTAGAGCTGGCAATTGGGCCAGTCGCAGATGTCTGTGAAACGGTCACGCCCGACTTGGTAGTCGGACCAGTAGAGCGCGTAGGTACGCGCAGCGATGGCTTGGGCTTCGAGCGCCGCCAGGCCCGTGCCCGCGGGCCCTTGCGCGGCGCCCCACTCCGGGCGGGACTCCTGGGGCACCACGCCACGCAGGTACTGCTCGAGCGGGAGCCGATTAAACGAGTACGCCCGGCCGGACTGCTTGACAATGCCGAGGACGCCCCGGTAGGCGATGCGCATGTTCTCGCTGCCGCCGCGCCCCGCCGAGCAGTAGATCATCGTGAGCATCTGCGCGAGATCGTCCACCGCAGGATCGTCGTTCGCAGCCAGCACCTCGACGTAGCGATCACCGTTGCGTCCGACGCTGCCGGCGATGCCTGCGGCCAACTCCACATCGCCTTCGGGCTCGCATCCGGTGGTGCGGTGGACAGCGAAGGCGTTGTCCCGGATGCTGACACGGGCAATCTCACCGGCCGCGAACGACTGCGATGCCACGCTGAACGGCGCCGCCGAGGTCACCACCATGTCCTTGCGAGCGTTGCGGGCGAGGTGAACGATGATCTCGCGGTGGTCAGTGTCGACGAGGCGGGTGTTGCCGTAGTAGTGCAGTGCGATCTGCTCACCGCTGCAGCCGTACTCGGTGGCGTAGCCGAACGCTCCCCATTGGCTCAGGCCGTTGCCATGCCCGAAGCCGCGTCCTTCCACCACAATCAGGCTTGGTGCGACGGCGCCGCCGGGGACCGCATCGGATCGCGGAATCTGCAGGTTCTTTCCCCCACTGGCACCGTCGTGCGATGCATCGTCGATGGGGCAAGACGCCGATCCCGGGGTCGGCGTCGGCGTCGGCGTCGTGCCCGAACCCAGTGCGTCGAGCGCAGCTTGCACTGATGCCCTCGAGACCGCCGAGGTGCCGCCCAGAACGGTCAGCCGCACGGCGTCGGGACGCGGTGCGAGTCCGGCCAAGAAGCGTCGCGTGCTCGCGTCGCCGCGGGGCGCCGTAAGCACCAGGGGCGCCGCACGGTGGCCCAGCAGAGGCCCCGACACGAGCGCATCTGGAAAATTCCAAGCGTCGGCGAGGCCGACGTAATCGGTGTCGAAGCAGTTCGCGGTGAGCGCCTCGGCAATCGCGACGGCCGTCTCGAACCGGTCATCGCCCCACAGCCGCACCACTGCCAGACCCAGGTCCTGCCGCAGCGTGTCGGTGACGTGCTCGGAGATTGCAGCGGGGCCGCCAGCGACGATCACCTGGCCGATATCGAGCTCGACCAGCGCACTGCGCGTCTGTTCAGCGAGCGTGTCCCGTTCGGTGAGCAGCACGGGATGGGGGCCCGAGTAGGCCAGCGGAGAGAGCGCCAAGGCGTCGGCGAAGTTCGACGACGTCGCCAGCAGCGCCGTGCGCCTGCCGTCGCCGCAGTAGTCGCCGACACGCTCTCGGCCGACGGCACGGGCGGCCGCGGCAACAGTCGCATGACGGTTCGCGCCGGCGTGCCGCCGCACAGCGACGCCGGTGAGGGCTGCCAGCTCGGCCTCCACATCGGACGACACCGACACCGGGCCCCCGACGATCACCACCTCCGACACGCTGCGGCTGCCGATGAAGCCGCGCGCCGCGTCGGACAGCTCGTTCGGTGTCGTCAACAGGATCGGCGCGTTGAGCACTCTCGCCAGCGGGACAGCTGCCAACCCGTCCGCGAACCCGAGCCCGCCCACCACGATCACTGCGTCGAGTGGGCCCGCTTCGCTCTCGTAGGCCTCGGCAATCTCAGCTGCGGTGGCATATCGATCAGGCCCCCAAAGGCGTTCGGACGTCGTGGCGGCAGCATCCCCCCCCACGGGAGCGATCAGCACGAGCATCGTGCTGATCAGCAGCACTGTCAACGAGCCGGCGCCAAGACGCAGACTGGACAAGCGCCGAGGCGCGCAACGCCCCCGACGACCGCAAAGAGCCACCTATGGCACGGTACCGGTCACTGCCTCGCACACGCGGGCACTCCGCCCGACTCGACGTACGCTACGACGGCATCACCACGACCGACATCAGCTCCCGGAGCCGCCTCCGTGTCTACGGCGCTCATCACTGGCATCACCGGTCAGGACGGCCAATACCTCGCAGAGACGCTGCACGCCAAGGGCTACCGGGTGGTGGGCGTGGTCACCGGCCAGCGCAACCCGCACGCCGATGCGCTGGCCAGCGGTCTGCCCTTCGTCGAACTGGTAGGAGGCGACCTGGCCGACCTGCCGTCGCTCATTGCCGCGCTGGAGTACTCCCAGCCCGATGAGGTGTACAACCTCGGTGCGATCAGCTACGTGGCGCTCTCGTTCAAGCAAGCCGAGCTGACCGCCAACGTCAACGGCCTCGGCGTGCTGCGCCTGCTGGAAGCGATCCGCCTCGTAGGCGGCCAGGACAATCCGATCCGCTTCTACCAGGCTTCCTCCAGCGAGATGTTCGGCAAGGTGCGCGAGACGCCGCAGAACGAATTGACGCCGCTGCACCCACGCAGCCCCTACGGCTCGGCGAAGGTCTTCGGCCACCACACCACGGTGAACTACCGCGAGAGCTACGGGCTCTTCGCCTGCAGCGGAATCCTGTTCAACCACGAATCGCCTCGCCGCGGTCTCGAATTCGTGACCCGCAAGGTCACCAACGCGGCTGCCCGCATCGCGCTTGGCCTCCAAGACGAGGTCGCTTTGGGCAACCTCGAAGCCAAACGTGATTGGGGCTTCGCCGGCGATTATGTGAGAGCGATGCATCTCATGCTGCAACAGGACGAGCCCGACGACTTCGTGATAGCCACCGGCGAGGCGCGCTCAGTTCGAGAGTTCGTGCAGCTCGCCTTCTCTGCTGCGGGTATCGACGACTGGGAGCGGCATGTGCGCATCGACCCTCGCTTCTTCCGCCCAGCCGAGGTCGACCTGCTGGTCGGCGACGCATCGAAGGCGCATCGCGTTCTCGGCTGGGCGCCCCAGATGCCCTTTGAAACTCTGGTCACCTCGATGGTGGCCCACGACCTCGAGATCGAACGCCGCAAACTCGCCTGAGCCGACGCGAACCCGGTGACGCCGCAACACCGAGCGGCCGGCGCGATTGCGTGTCGGACCGCTTAACGTCTCAGCCCGTGCCGAAGGATCATGTGGCAGTTTTGGCCGGCGGTGTGGGGGCAGCCCGGTTCCTGAACGGGCTGCTGCGCGTCCGCCCAGCGACCGACGTCACAGCGATCGTCAACGTCGGCGACGACTTCACGCTGCATGGTCTGAGCATCAGTCCCGACCTCGACACCGTCACCTACACGCTCGCCGACCAGATCAACCCTGAGACCGGCTGGGGGCGGGCAGGCGAGACGTGGCGGGTGCTCATCGAATTGGGGCGACTGGGCGGGCAGGACTGGTTCAAGCTCGGCGATTTGGACCTTGCCCTGCACCTCTTCCGCACACAGCGCCGCAGCGAGGGCGCATCTCTGTCACAGGTGACCGCTGAGATCGCTGCCAGCTTCGGCCTCGAGCTGACACTGCTGCCGGTCAGCGACGACGCCATCGCAACCCGAATCACCCCCGCTGAGCCCGACGGGGCCGCCGAGATCGACTTTCAGGAATACTTCGTCGCCCACCAGCACGGCATCGCTGTGGGCTCGATTCGCTTCGCTGGCATCGACACCGCCAAGCCAGCGCCGGGTGTGCTCGATGCCTTGAAAGACGCAGAGACCGTCGTCGTGGCGCCGTCGAACCCCTTCGTCTCGATCGGCCCGGTCGTCGGCGTGCCACAGGTGCGCGAGACGCTCGCCAGCCGCCGTGACCACGTCGTCGCCGTATCGCCCATCGTGGGCGGCGCATCGATCAAGGGGCCCGCGGGCGCGATGATGAGTGAACTGGGTCACGAACCCAGCGTCGTCGGGGTCGCACGGCTCTACGCCGGCTTCGCCAGCACCCTGGTGATCGACCACGCTGATGCCTTGCTCGCTGGCGAAGTGGCGCAAGCAGGGATGACGCCGGTCGTCACCGACACCATCATGGCCGACCCGGACCGTGCCGCCTCGCTGGCCCGGGCAACGCTGGACGCCGCCGGCGCGAGGGGAATCACATGACTATCGAATTGCACCCCGTCGAAGGCATCGGCGAGATCACGCTCGGCGCCGATCTCGGAGCGGTCATCGCAAGTGCCTGCGAAACGTCACCCGCCGGTCTGGCTGAGGGCGACGTGCTCGTCGTGACCCAGAAGATCGTCTCCAAGGCCGAGGGAGCAATGGAACAGATCGATCCCGACGATCCGTTGTCGCACAAGCCCCTGGTTGAGCGCGAGTCGGTTCGCATCCTGCGTCGGCGTGGCGATCTCATCATCAGCGAGACCAAACACGGATTCATCTGCGCCAACGCAGGAATCGACCTGTCCAACGTCGAGCGGGGCTACGCCGCATTGCTGCCCGACGACAGCGACCGTTCCGCCAACAAGATCCGTGACCGCATCCGGGCATTGTCAGGGTGCAGCGTCGGGGTGATCATTTCCGACACATTCGGGCGTCCGTGGCGGCGCGGCGTCACCGACGTGGCCATCGGTTGCGCGGGCATCGCTGCGGTCGTCGATCTCAAAGGCACCAACGATGCACTGGGACGCGAGCTCATGGTCACCGAAGTGTGCGTGGCCGACGAGATCGCCTCCGCTGCCGATTTGGTGTGCGGCAAGGCTCGGGGTGTGCCAGTTGCGATCGTGCGGGGCGTCGACCCGAGCTGGTTGAGGCGCGCTTCGGTGCGGTCGGAGATCATCCGCGAGCCAGCCGAAGACCTGTTCCGCTAGATAGGCGCGCCCGCTGAGGAGGCGGCAGGACCCTCTGCTCCCGCGATCCGGCAGGTCGCAACGTCGCAGAGTCTCCTGCCGCCTCCGCAGCTATGACATCTGGTCCTCTCCGTTATCGCTCCAGGCCAGGGGGCGGCTGGCGCTGGGCGCGCAGTACGGCACTCGGAGCAACCCGTTCGCCGCTGCCGACCACCGCGAATTCACTGAGCAGGGCTCCAGCACCGACGACGACATCGGGGCCGAGCACCGAATCGACTACGACGGCTCCAGCGTCGAGGTGGCAGCCGTCTCCCAGGACTGAGCGCTGGACGACGGCATCGGGTCCGATCAGGCACCCGGATCCCACGACCGACGTCTGGATGCGCGAAGTCGGATGGACGCCCGCTGATGCCACTGTCGTGCCGTTCGGCACCCGGGCATGAGGGCGGCGACCCTCGACGATGTCCAGGCTTGCCGCCAGGTACTGCTGCGGCGTACCTGTGTCGAGCCAGTATGTGTCGGACACCAGCGCAGCCAATGCTGCGTCCGCGACGATCTGGGGGAAGATCTCCCGCTCGATGGAGACGGACCGGTCGGGCGCGATGCGATCGAGCACCGCTGGAACGAGCACGTAGCTGCCAGCGCTGATCGTTGGTCGTTCGGAATGCGGCTGCGCGGCGGGCAGCGAGCCCTGGTCCGGTTTTTCGGAGAACGACAGCACCCGCCCTGACGTATCGGTCACCACGAGGCCGTACCGCGTCGCATCGGCGACCGGCTGCAGCGCGATGGTGGCTTCGGCTCCCGAACTGCGGTGAAAGCTCGCGAGGGCTCCCAAGTCCAGGTCGGTCAGGACGTCGCCGTTGAGCACGAAGAACGGTCCCGTTATGCCGCTCGCCTCGGCGGCGAATCGCACAGCTCCCGCCGTGCCGAGCGGCTCAGGCTCGACTGCCACCTCATATGCGAGCTGGCCGATGCGCCCGTGGGGGTAGGCAGTGGTGAACGCCTCAGCGCGGTAGCCCAGCGAGAGCACCACCTCGGAGACGCCATGCCGGTACAGGTGCTCGCAGACCCACTCGATCATCGGACGGCCGCACACCGGCAGCATCTGCTTGGGGGTGTCGTTGGTCAGCGGACGCAGCCGGGTGCCGAATCCGCCCAGCAGCAGGATCGCCTTCATCTGCAGATCCTCGTGCCGGAGACTCAGGATGCGGCGCTCGACTGTTCGTTGCCCATCGAGTTCTCCTCGGCAGCGGGCTCGGGGGGTTCGGCCGGCTCGGACGTTTCGGCGGGCTCGGACGTTTCGGGAAGATCGCCCTCGGCTGGCTCGTTCTCGCCCCCGTCGGGAATCGGTCCCTCTTGGTTCAAGTCGTCGATCAACGGTTGATCTTCCGGAGGCAGATTGAGATAGGCGCGCAGGAAGGCGTCGTCGGGTCGTGGAACGTCAGCGTTGTCGATGCTCGGGTGGACGAAGGCAAACACGAAGATCTGGCCATCGCCAAGGAAGCGCACGTCGCGCAGATCATCGGTGAACGCCAGCGCCTTCTCGGCCTGGAGAGTCTCCCAGCGCATGATGCGCAGTTCCGCTCCCGGCTCGGCTATGTCGGGGTCGTCGCTGTTGGGGTCAGGTGAGGCACATCCGTCGCCGGACTCATCGAGAATGGTCCCATCGGGAAGCTCGAGCCTCGAGTCGGTCATCTCGACCTCGATCTCGCGCATGAACGCTCCCACGGTGGCGAACTGGCCTGTCACGCCGGTGTGGAACGGATGAATGTGGATGAGCCCGTCACCATGTGTATGGATGCCCGATTGGTCATCGACGTCGTTGGGGTACAGGTCGAAGATGAACTCGTCACAGTCGTAGATCGCGTAGAGCGAGTGCCAGTGATCGCCCAAGCGCGGCGGGCCTGCGGGAGCATTCGCAGAGCGTTCGTTGCGGGCCACCAAAATCAGCACGACACCGAGTGCGACGACGAGGAGCATCGCCGCTGGAAACAGGATGTCGCGCCGGGGGCGAAAGCTCCTACCGCTTCCGCCAGCGCTCGCTGCTTTGGCAACCTTCTTGGCAGCG
The DNA here is from genome assembly GCF_965214215.1 of Candidatus Poriferisodalis sp. Lineage (GTDB taxonomy): Bacteria > Actinomycetota > Acidimicrobiia > Acidimicrobiales > Poriferisodalaceae > Poriferisodalis. Next base: position 410,408 of record NZ_CBDCBD010000002.1, read on the forward strand.
GCTGATCTCGCCATACGGGGCGACAAGCTACCGGCGCTTGGCGACTATGAGTGAGTGCGCTGCGCGGATGCCGCCGCGGCGGGGGCACCAGGGCCCTCTGCTCCAGCGATCCGGCAGGTCGCAACGTCGCAGAGTTCCCTGCCGCCCCCGCAGATGTGACGCGGGTGCGCTTTCGCTGTGGCGGTCAGCGGCGGCCGAGACCTTCGTAGACGAAGCCCGCTGCGCGCAGCTTGGTTGGATCGAGCAGGTTGCGTGCATCCACGATGCGAGCTGCATCCATCACTGAAGCCGCCCGCTCCCAGTCCAGGTCGGCGAATTCGGGCCACTCCGTGAGCACGACGGCCACATCGGCACCCGCGAGGGCGTCGTACATCGAGCCGCTCACCGTGAGGGTCGCCGGAAGCTGCGCGGCGATGTCGGGACGATTATCGAGATCGGCGAGCGCCGGGTCGTACGCCACGAGACGCGCTCCACGAGCACTGAGCCGTTCGGCAACCCGCAGCGCCGGGGAACCGCGCAGGTCATCGGTCCCGGCCTTGAAGGTCAGGCCCAGCACGGCCACGGTGACCCCGTCGAGATCGCAGGAACGCAGATCCATCTCATCAGCGCCCGGATCGGACCGACCGCCTGGTCCGTCGGCGGCCATGCGAGCGACCTTGTCGGCCACACGCTCGAGCTGCTGCTCGTTGACGGTGATGACCCCTTCGAGCAGGTCGAAGACGTACCCCGCGTCATGGGCGACCGACACCAATGCACGAGTGTCCTTCGGCAGACATGATCCGCCCCAGCCGGGACCGGGCTGGAGGTATGCCGAGCCGATGCGGTGATCGGTGCCTACCCCTGCGAGGACGGTGTCGACATCGGCGCCAACGGCTTCACAGACCGCTGCGAGCGCATTCACGAATGAGACCTTGGCGGCCAGGAAGGCGTTTGCCGCGTACTTGACGGTTTCGGCTGATGTCGGATCGCTGAGGATCACCGGTGCCTCCACACCGGCATACAGCGCCGCCACCCGGCGTGCCACTGAGGTGTCGTCGGCCCCGATGACGATGCGGTCAGGTGCCAGGAAGTCGTGGACTGCCGACCCCTCTCGCAGAAACTCGGGATTCGACGCCAGCGCCACATCGGTTCGCCCCAGCGCCGCAGCGATCTTGGGAGCGGTGCCCACCGGCACCGTCGACTTGGTCACCACGACAGAGCCAGGCTGCAGGCGGGAGGCCACCGAATCGAGCGCTGTCAGCAAGTAGCTGAGCTCGGTCTCGCCGTCGTCCCGCAGCGGCGTCGGCACGCAGATGAAGGCGAAGTCGCATGTGGCCGCGACCGTCTCGGCCGAGATCACGAAGCGGAGGCGCCTCTTGGCGATGCCTTCAGCAACGAGTCGATCAAGTTCGGCCTCGCGAATCGGCACGACACCCGCCGACAGCGACGCCACCTTGGCACGGTCGATGTCGGCACAGATGACGTCGTGACCGAGGTGCGCGAAGCACGCAGCCGTCGTGAGGCCGACGTAGCCGGCGCCGACAACGAGGATGCGGTGCTGGGGCGATGCCGCGCTCACGGCACCAGCTGTTCGGCGGCAGGCACATCGACCCTCCGGTAACCGGGGTCAGTGCGAGGCGGCTCGTCACCGATGTGCAGGATCACCGTGGTTGCGTCGAGCTCGGCATAGCCGGCGAATTCTGGCACAGGCAGCAGGTGACTGGCCAGCAGGCCCGCGGCAAGCCGTCCCACCGGGGCCAGGTAGACCACCGTGGTCCCCGGCGGTTCCGAAATGCCCTCTGGCATCGCCCCAGCAGCCTGCGCGTCGAAGCCGATCTCGGCCAGCTCTGCTGCTAGCCGGTGCCGTCCGGTGCCGGTGACCTGCACTGTCACGCGCGACTCGACAATGTCGTCCCAGCCGATGCCTGCGAACACGTCCAGCACGCGCTGGTTGTGCTCGGCGCGCTCGGGGTCCAGCCCGAGCGACCACCTCACGGGTTCGTGGACATCCACCAGCCTCAGCTTGTAGTCCTCAACGTCGGCGTCGAAGTCGATGCCGGAGAACTCCGATGCGAGTCTGCGGCCGTCGCTCACAGTGCCCAGCGTGTCCGACGTCGACACATGGTCAGCCGCTATGTCGAGCACGGAGAGCAACTTGAGCGGGTTTGCAAACAAGGCGGGTGCAACCTGCCCAGCCGCGATGCGCATGAACGCCCGCTGGCGGTCGTTGCGGGCCAAATCGTTCCAAGCGCCGTAGCGCTGCCAGGTTCCGTCATCCGACTGGGCTTCGAGATGCCGACTGCGGACATAGGCGAGTGCCTGCCTGCCGTCGAGGCGATGAGTGCCTGCGGGGGTGAAGAACCCGCTGCGGCTGTCCGCCGGATCAGTGGCGTCTTCCTTGAGCTGGTCGCGCAGCGGCCGGTCAAAGCTCATGGTGACGCCGCCGACAGCATCGACCAGCCGCAGGAACGCTTGGAAGTCGACTTCGATGTAGTGCTGCAGCGTGATGCCGAGGTTGTTCTCGACCGTGTCGATCAGACGGGCAGCGCGCGCCGCCGTGGTGGTGTCGCGGTTGTAGGCGCTGTTGATCTTGGCGACGACGCCGGTTCCGGCAATATCGCTCGTGCCCGCGATCTCCGCCGCTAGGTCACGCGGGATCGACATCATCGCCGCCGTGCCGTCATCTCGCAAGCGAATCACCATGATCACGTCTGCCAGCCGGCTGAAATCCGAGTGGCCGTTGCGCAGCGGATCGTCGGGCGCGAGTCCCAGGGTGCTGTCGGTACCGACCAGCAAGTAGTTCTCCCCAGTCGAGCCGCCCGGCAGAACGGGTTCACCGGCGGAGAGGTCGACGGCGTCAAGCGAGTCCGTAGGTGAATTCGAGTCGACAACCGAAGTGATGCCGTCGCCTCGGGTGACCTCGCTGTTGCGTTCATCGCCCACGGCTGTCTCGCTGTCAGGATTCGCAGCGATCGAGATCGGCTGGTCGATCACCACGTCGGCCGCAGTCACGGGCTGGCGGGGGGCGGAGGTCAGCACATCGGCCAACTCGTGCCGCTCGATCCGTCCGAGCTGCAGCAGCACAAATGCAGATGCACCAGTCGCGACTGCTCCCATGAGGGTCAGAACTGCCAGCGCGACAAGGACGAGGCGAGTCCGCCGGCTGCGATGGCTCACTCAGCTGCCTCGGAAAGGGCCTCGCTCAGGGACGGATACACGAACAAGCTTTCGGCGATGTCCTGGACCCGCAGGTTTGCGCTGACGGCGAGAGCCACCACCGAGATCAGCTCCGCTGCGTGGCGGCCCACGATGGAGCCGCCCAACACCTGACCGGTCAGCGGGTCCGAGACGATCTTGACGAAGCCGCGGGGATTCTCCTCGATCAGTGCCTTGGCGTTTGCGCCGAAGGGCACCTTGGTGACGCGGATCTTGCGGCCCGTGGCAAATGCCTCGGCTTCCGCGAGCCCGACATCGGCGATCTCGGGTTCGGTGAAGATGGCCGATGCCGCCTTGTCGTAGTCGAGATGGCGGTGAGGGCGGGACTCGTGCAGACCCACCGCGTGCTCCACGATCTTGCGGCCCTGCATGGCGGCGACCGATGAGAGCGGCAGCTTGCCCGACAGGTCGCCTGCTGCGTAGATGCCGGGCACCGACGAGCACAGGTTGTGGTCGACCTCGACATACCCCTCGCCGTCGACTCCCACATCGGTGTTCTCCAGCCCCAAGCCGTCGCTATTGGGGATCGATCCGATCGCAATCAGCGCATGCGACGCCTGCACCGTCCGCCCATCGCTGCAGACGACTTCGACGGCGTCGCCTGAGCGCTCGATGCTCACCGCACGCGCCCCTTTGAGCAGGGCCACGCCGAGGTCGCTGAAGGTCTGCTCCAGCACCGCAGCGGCTTCGGGGTCCTTATGCGGCAGCACCTGCTGGCGACTCACGATCAGCGTGACCTGCGAGCCCAGCGAGGTGAACATGTGCACGAATTCCACGCCGGTCACCCCAGAGCCCACGACGACGAGGTGCTCTGGAAGCTCGGCGGGCGGGTACGCGTCGCGCGTGGTGAGGACTCGCTCCCCGTCGATGGGCGCCCAGTCGGGGATCCGGGGACGGCTGCCGGTCGACAGCACCACGACGTCGGCCGACAGCTCGATCGCGCCGTCCGCCGTGTCGGCACAGACCTCGTTGGGCCCCAGCAAGCGACCCGAACCCGACAGGATGCGCACGCCTTGGCTGATCAGCATCTGCCGTGCGACCTCCGCGAGACGTTCCTCGATGTCGCCGATGCGCTGGCGAAGGTGTGGCGTGTCGACCGACGTGAACACGTTGGCGAGCCCCAGCTCGTCGAGATGACCAGCAAAACTGAGCGCCGAGCCGGTGGCGATCATGGTCTTGGACGGCACGCAGTCGCGAAGGTGCGCGGAGCCGCCCACGATGTCGCGCTCGATAAGCGTGACGTCGGCGCCATAACGGGCTGCGTAGGTGGCTGCGGAGTGGCCCGCCGGGCCACCGCCGATCACGACGAAGCGCTTCTGGGCCATGGATCCGCAGCGTACCGGTGCCCCCCGGCCTCACTTTCGTCGCGGCACCCAGTGCTTTCCGCTCTGATCCTGAGTCTTCGTGCGATTGGGCCCACGAGCCGGGCGGGCGCGGGGCACAGCCCCTGGGGTCAGCTCAGCGTGGGGCTGCAGAGGCCGTCCAGCTCACTGACGGTGATGCGCTCGCGATTGGCGAAGGTGACCTCGTTGGCGGGGTCGGGCCGCAACCGGAATTCGCGGAAGGTCATCTCGAGCGAGTCGAAGGCGACGATGCGGCCCGACAGCGAATCGCCGGTGCCGAGAATCAGCTTGATGGTCTCAAGCGCCTGGATCGAGCCCACGATTCCCGGCAGCACGCCCAGCACGCCGGCCTCGGCGCACGACGGTGCCAGCTCAGCCGGCGGGGGCTCGGGCAGGTAATCGCGGTAGGTCGGGCCGTTCTTCGGGTCGAACACGGTGACCTGACCCTCGAAGCGAAAGATCGAGCCGTGCACCACGGGAATGCCCAGCTTCACCGATGCATCGTTGAGCAGGTAACGACTCGGGAAATTGTCCGCTCCGTCCACGATCACATCCCAGCCCGAGAGAATCTCGAGCACATTGTCGGCGCCGAGCCGCGTGTCGTAGGTGACCACGTTGACATCGGGATTCAACGCGGTCAGGGTCTTCTTGGCCGAGTCGACCTTGCGATCGCCGACACGGTCGACGTTGTGGAGAATCTGGCGCTGCAGATTGGACTCGTCCACCACGTCCATGTCGATGATGCCGATGGTGCCGACTCCGGCGGCAGCCAGATACAGCGCGGCGGGCGAGCCGAGGCCGCCTGCGCCAAGCATGAGCACCTTGGCGTCGAGCAGCTTGAGCTGCCCGGCCTCGCCCACTTCGGGCAGCAGCAGGTGACGCTGGTACCGGTTTCGCTGCTCGGGGCCGAGCGAGGCCGGCGTGGACCAGGGGCGGCCCTCGTCCTTCCATCGGCCGAAACCGCCATCCATGGACACAGAGTTGGGATAGCCCAACTCGGCAAGCGTTTTCGCAGCGAATGCCGAACGCACGCCGCCGGCGCAATAGATGATGATCTCCGCATCGTGGTCGGGCAGCCGGTTCTCGATCTGAGCCTCGAGGTGCCCGCGCGGAATGTGGATCGCGTCGGCGAGGGCACCCTGCTCGTACTCGTCGGGCTCGCGCACATCGAGCACGACGGGCTCGCGGTCCGCGATCCACTGCGCCGCTGTGGCGGTGTCGATCTCGGTGATCTCGCGCTTTGTCGCTGTCAGCAGTTCGCGGAACGAGGGCATCAGAGGCCTCCCAAGTCGTCGCATTCGGGAGCGCCCAGTCATCAGACCAGACTCAGGACCTAAATCCTACCTATTTGGTCAGGAATTGGTCACACAGCACGCGGTCGGGGCGTGCCGCCGCAGATTCGGGGGAGGACCTCCGAGATGGACTTGCGCAGAACCATGTCGGCGAGGTGGTCCATCTCGGTGGGCTCGGCGTTGACGATCACCACTCGCGCGCCTGCGGACTTAGCCGTCGGTACCACCGCAGCGATCGGATAGACGGCCAGCGTGGTTCCCACGGCCAGCATCAGATCGCAATTCTCGGCTGCGATCTGGGCTCGCAAGAGATCGCGCGCTACGAGCTGTTGGCCGAAGCTGATCGTGGCGCTCTTGAGAATCCCCCCGCAGTCGGGACAGGGCGGGTCGTCGGCGCCGAGCCGAACCCGGTCGAGCACGGTACCCATCTCTTCGCGGTAGTCGCACTCCAGGCACGCAACCTCGCGGATCGTGCCGTGCACTTCCACGATCTTGTCCGGATCGGACCCGGCGTCGTGATGCAGCCCGTCCACGTTCTGCGTCAGCAGCGACACCAGCTTGCGGCGACGCTCCAACTGCACGAGGGCTCGATGACCGTCGTTGGGCTCGGCGCCCCACGCTCGGTGATCCATGCGGGCCCGCCAGGCCAGCACCCGCACCTCGCGATCGGCCAGATAGTTCTGCAGCGTCGCCTGCTTCTCGGCGGCTGGGTTCTTGGTCCACACGCCATTGGGGCCGCGGAAGTCTGGGATTCCCGAATCCGTGGAGATCCCGGCGCCGGTGAGCACCGTGATGGCGCTCGCCTCGTCGATCCATCGCGCCACTGTTCGGACGTCGTCATCGATGTCGGGGCTCGAATCGGACGCTGGGACTTTCTCGTCTGGGCTCATCGATCACAGTCTGACTGATGGCAAGCGACCTGATCTGACGAACGATGTGCACTTTACAGCATCTTTCATGTTGTATTAGTATTTTTCGATATACAAGATTGTGTTCGGCAACGAACAACAACCGCGGCCCAACGTGGCACGCCGTCGAGAAGGAGAGCCCCCGTGCGAGCTGATGAGATACACGCCGTCCCCCAACGTCGAACGGCGCCTGATCCGTCCGCTGCGGCCGCGTTGAGGCTGGTTGGCGGCGCCGAGACCGAGCCAAGCCCCGCAGCGTTCGACGATTCGTCAGGTGATCCAGTGCATGTCTTGCGGGTGCGGCCGTGGGACGATCCCAAGCTGCGGCGTCGAGGCCACGATCCGCGCTCGATCTACGTGGAGCGATTCTGGGTTGCGATTCTCGGCCCGAGCGCCGTGTGGCTGTTGCGGTTGCTCGCTCGCGAATTCGACGAGCTGCCGCCCGGCGAGGAGCTCCACCTGGACCTCGACTCCACCGCCCGGCGATTGGGGCTGCAGCACCGCGGCGGCCGTCAGAGCACCTTCATGAGAACCATCGAACGCTGCGGCATGTTCGACATGGCGCACTTCGACGACGACGCGGTGCTGATCGTCCGCACGCGGGTGCCACCGGTGCCCCGCCGCCTGCAGATGCGGATGCCGCCGGAATTGCGCTCGGAAGTCGACCACTGGTCGCGGACCGACGGCCATGCGGATTTCTCCGTCGGCGAGACGCGGCTGCTCGCGATCTGCATGCTGACGCTCGGCCACGGTTTGCACGAGTCTGCCGAGCGGCTCGTGACGCTCGGGCTGGCGCCGAGCGCCGCCAACGAGGCGACGGCATGGGCGTGGGCCGAGCGCTGCGTGCGGCCGCGCGCCCCTCGCCGCGCCTAGCCCCTCCGGCTGTGCGCGCGCCGTCGCCGGCCCAGGGGCCTGGCGGTTCGCGTCACCAGCCGCAGATCAGCTCCACCAGCGTGCGCACGCCGAAGCCCGATGCTCCCTTGGCCAGTTCGCCGGCGTCGGCATCGGTGCGCACAGGTCCGGCGATGTCGAAGTGCACCCATGGTGTCTCGCCTACGAATTCCGACAAGAACAATCCCGCGTGAAGCGTGCCCCCGTAACGGTTCTTGCCGATGTTGCGCAGGTCGGCGATCGGCGAGTCGAGCTGCTCGCGGTATTCGGGAGGCAGCGGCAGGTGCCAAAGACGCTCTCCAGCAGCGTGCGCCGCAGCCTGGGCGCGTTCGATCGCCGCCGGGTCATTGCCCATGAGCCCGGCGTACTTGTCGCCCAGCGCCACCATGCAGGCACCCGTCAGCGTGGCGAGGTCCACGACCAGGTCGGGCTCCTCCTCGACGGCGAGCGACAGTCCGTCAGCGAGGACGAGCCGGCCTTCGGCGTCGGTATTGAGCACTTCGACCGTCTTGCCGTTGCGGATGCGCAGCACGTCCCCGGGCTTGGTGGCCGTAGGGCCGGGCTGGTTGTCGGTGCAACAGCAGATGCCGGTCACCGCGATGTCGGGTGCCAATCGGACGATGGCACTCATCGCCCCGATGACCGCAGCGGCGCCTCCCATGTCGATCTTCATCCACTCCATGCCTTCGAAGGATTTGAGGTTGAGCCCGCCGGTGTCGAACGTGATGCCCTTGCCGACCAGGTGAACCGTGGCGCGCGGCGTGGCAGTCGGCTGCCAGCGCATGCGGATGAGCGCCGGCGGCTCCGTGGAACCCGCATTGACGCCGAGCAGCCCGCCGCATCGCTCCGACGCCAACCGCTCGCGGTCCCACACCTCGACTGAAGCAGTGCCCGCCGCCGGATCAGTGGCTGCGGAAGCCGACTCGATGGCCTCGACGGCAGCATCGGCGAGTCCGCTCGCCGTGAGCGCTCCGGCCGGCTGGTTGACCAAGTCGCGGGCCAGGGCGATACCGCCGGCCACCGCCGCGGCCCGAGCGAGAGCAGCCGCGGTGTCGGTGCCGTCAGGCACAGCGAGCACGATGCGATCGAGCGCATCATCATCGGGCGGATCGCCCTTGTGCTCGTTGAACCCGTAGGAGGCGAGGAGCATTCCTTCGGCCACCGCGCTGAGGGCAACATCGGCGCCGAGGTCGTCGGCCGCGACTGCAGCCAACGCCGAAGTCAGCGAGTCGACCTTCGACGCTGCCCGCCACAGATTCGCCGCCGCTGTGCGGACATCGGCGGCAGTCAGACCTTCAGCGCCGAGCCCAACCGCGATCGGCATCGTGTCGTCTGCAGTGCCGGCGATGCCGGCCATGAGTGCCGTGCTGCCCGCGGAGCCATCGAAGCCGCTGGCCGCCAAGTAGTTCGGCGTGGCCCCCAGCGTGTCGAGGGCATCGCTGCGCACCGGCCGGTCGGCGGCGGCAGTCGGCATCGCAGCGGCGGGGTCGGTGACAACCTCGAAGGCATCAGGCGAAACAGTGAGCGGCACGGCGTCCTCGCTTAGTCGGAGATAGGGCGCGGACGGCGGTGAGCAGCGCCCGCAGTGCGGTTCTACCTGACGGCAGCACCCGACGCTGAGGATTCTCGCGAAGAGGCTGAGCCGATAGGCGAAGCCGTGGCCCGAGCGGCCCGTGGCCGCCGAGTCAATGGAAATCGGGAACAAGAGCGGGAAACAACTGGTGCGACAGCGGAAGGGCTCACCCATCGGCGCTTCGGCGAAGCGCCGATGGGAGATCACTGCGGCCCGGGTGCCGGCCGCAGGTGCACGACGTCGCCGACCGCAACGGTGTGGATCGCCCCGGCATCGTCGGTGACCAGCAACCGCCCGTGCGCATCGAGATCGCTCGCAAGCCCCTCGAGGATGGGGGAGCCAGTCTCGAGGTCATCGGTCGCGGGCCTGTCGGCCGTCGCATCGAACGAGATGCGCACCCGGCGGCCGAGCGTCGCGGAATTCCAGCGCGCCTCGTCCAGCACAGCGGCAGCGCCCGAACCGCCGCTCAAGCTGTGATCGGCCCTGCACAGCAGCTCGTAGCGGGCCTCGAGGCCCTCGAGCACCCGGCGGGCCAGCGCCGTGCGGTCCACCTCCGCGCCTGCTTCCAGGTTCAAGCTTGTCGCGACGCCTTCCAGCTCTGGCGGGACCTGCGGCCAGCCGGTGTTGAGGCCCATGCCCACCACGAGCGCGGAGAGCGCTCCGTGCGTGCTCATCGACTCGGCCAATATGCCCGCCAGCTTTCGATCGCGGCCAGCACTGCTACTGCCAGCACCCTCAGCGATGACGAGGTCGTTGGGCCATTTCAGCCGCGGCCTGACGCCGCTGGATTGCTCACAGGCGTCAGCGGCGGCCAGCGCAACCGCCAGCGTCACCAAGGCCGCTCGAGTCGGAGGCAGCGGACCCGGCGGCGGTCGCAGCAGCACCGACATCATCAACGATGTCCCCGGCGGCGCCGTCCAACGCCGACCGCGGCGACCGCGTCCGGCGGTCTGCAAATCGGTGATCAGCACCACCCCTTCGGGCGCTCCCCGGCGGGCCCGATCAAGCAGTTCGGTATTGGTCGAACCGATCTCGTCGTACCACTCGATGTGGGTGAAGCGGGTGCGGGGTACGGAGCTGAAATGCGGGGACTCGATGGCCCTGGCGTCGTGTGAACCAGGCACACACCGAGCGTAGCGGTGGCACTCGCGGCGACAGCCGACAGACTTGCCCGCTGCCGGTCGAAAATGAAGTGATGCCGACTGGCCCGACTTGGCAGCGGTCGGCCTGCACCGACAGGCAATTGCGGCCAGGACCTCACAGTTAGGACTTCATTCGTGTTCAGCAAGCTCCTCATCGCCAACCGGGGCGAGATCGCGGTGCGAGTCATCCGGGCCTGCCGCGAGCTGGGCATTCCAACGGTCGCCGTGTACAGCGAACTGGACCGAGACGCCTTGCATGTGCGCCTCGCGGACGAGGCGTTCGCCCTAGGCGGCCAGACAGCAGCCGAGAGCTACCTCAACACCGAGGCAATTCTGGATGTCATCTCGCGGTGCAGCGCCGATGCAGTTCATCCCGGCTACGGCTTCTATTCCGAGAATGCCGACTTCGCCCGCGCCATCACCGAGCGAGGCGTGACCTTTATCGGACCGCCGCCCGAGGCCATTGAGGTGATGGGCGACAAGATCTCCGCACGCCTCGCCGCCGAACGCTCCGGCGTCGCCGGCGTTCCCGGCACCACCGAGGTCATCGCTTCGACCGATGACGTCGAAGCGTTCGGCGCCGACCACGGCTATCCCATCGCCATCAAGGCGGCCTATGGCGGCGGCGGCCGCGGCATGAAGGTCGTGAACGGACCCGACGAGATCGAAGCTGCCTTGGCGTCCGCACAGCGTGAAGCCGAAGCCTTCTTCGGACGGGGCGAGTGCTACATGGAGCGGTACCTCACCTGGCCGCGCCACATCGAGATGCAGATCATCGCCGACAGCCACGGCAACGCCGTGTGGCTGGGCGAGCGCGACTGCTCCGCGCAGCGCAGGCACCAGAAGCTGGTGGAGGAGAGCCCCGCGCCGCTGCTCGATGACGCCGTACGCAAGGCGATGGGCGATGCCGCGGTGGCGGTGGCCCGTGGCTGCAGATACACCAACGCCGGCACCGTGGAGTTCCTGTACCAGGACGGCGAGTTCTTCTATCTGGAGATGAACACCCGGCTGCAGGTGGAGCACCCGGTCACCGAGATGGTCACCGGCATCGACTTGGTTCGCGAGCAGATCCGCGTTGCGGCCGGAGAGCCGCTGTCGTTCACACAGTCGGAAGTGACCTCGGTCGGCCACGCGATCGAGGCGCGCATCAATGCCGAGGATCCCGCAGACGGCCGATTCCTGCCGTCGCCGGGCACGCTGACATCGCTGCTTGTGCCCGACGGGTTCGGCGTCCGCTGGGACGGCGGGTACGAAGCGGGCGACACCGTCAGCCAGTACTACGACAACCTCATCGGCAAGCTCGTCGTGTGGGGCTCAGATCGCCCGACCGCCATCGGCCGCATGCAGCGGGCCCTCGGCGAGCTGAGCGTCGGCGGCGTCGCAACGACCGCGGCAGCCCACGTTGAGATCATGGCCTCAGGCGACTTTCAGGCCGGCACCCACAGCACCAAGTGGGTGGAGGAACGGCTTGATCTGAGCGGCGTGAGCGGCAAGATCGACGCCGAGCCCACCGGGGGGTCCGACGGCGAAGACGTGCCTCTCGTGCGGCGAGATGTGGTGGTGGAAGTCGACGGCAAGCGATTCTCGGTGAGCGCATGGGTGCCCGATTCAGCACCGCCAGCCAGCGCCGCCAACACGGCGGCTCGCCCCCGGCGCGCAAGCGGTGCTGCTTCGGCCAGCGCCGGGACGGGCCAGGTGACCGTCCCGATGCAGGGCACGATCGTCAAGATCCTCGTCGAGGTCGGCCAAGTGGTGGCGGCCGGTGAGGGCGTGGTCGTGCTCGAAGCCATGAAGATGGAGAACAGCATCAACGCCGACCGCTCGGGGACCGTGAGCGAGATCAAGGTCGAGCCGGGCGACACCGTCGGCGCCGGCGACGTGGTCGTCGTTATTTCCTGAACTCGGCTGGAGCTGGGCGCGCGCCCGCGGTGAGGGCGGCAGGGTCTCCAGCTCCAGCGTGCCGGCGGGTCGCAACGTCGCAGATGCCCCTGCCGCCTTCACTGCTCAGTGATCTGTTCCCTCGCCGGACACGTTCTCGAAGCGTCGTCGTTCCGCCGCCTGTCGCTCATTCAGAAGTGTTCCAACGTCGAGTTCTATGGTGCGGACCCGGCGCAGCGTTCGCTCGGCGATCACGCGATTGGCGCGCAGCAGGTCTGCCAGGACGCCGAGCATGACGAGTTGCATGGCCACCAGCAGCGAGACGGCACCGATGATGAGCGACTGCACGTGACCTGAGCCGTCTGAGGTCACCAGGAACCATCCGAATCGGGCGAACAGGAACACACCGACTGCGGCGAACAGCGCTGCAGGCACTGCGAACACCCGCAGCGGTTCGTGCATGGCATAGACGCGGACGATCGTGCCCGCGGCCCTACGCACGTACTGGCGCTTGGACTTGAAGAGGCGGGACGGGCGAGTCGTGGGATTCACGCGCACCGGCACATCGGTGACTGCGAGGTCTGACTTGCCGGCCTGGATCACCGTCTCAAGCGTGTAGGTGAACCGTGACACGACGTTCGCTGCGAGCGCTGCCTCCCGGCTGTAGGCACGGAATCCGGAGGTGACGTCGGCCACATCGGTCGCCGAGGCCTGCCGGACCGTCCACGAGCCGAGCCGCTGCAACCGCTTCTTGAGCGGCGAGAACTCAGGGTGGTTGCGGATGTCGCGCGAGCCGATCACCAGGTCGGCCCGGCCGGCGACGATCGGCTCGGTGAGCTTGGCGATGTCGGCCGCGTCGTACTGGTTGTCGCCGTCGGTGTTCACGATCACGTCGGCACCCATGCGCAGCGCGGCGTCGAGGCCGCTGGCGAAGGCCACTGCGAGTCCCTTGTTCTGCGTGAGGCTGACGACTGCGTCGGCGCCGTGGTCGCGGGCGATTCTTGCCGTGTCGTCAGTTGAGCCGTCATCGACGACCAGCCACAGGACCTCGCTGAAGCCGGGCACCTCGCGCGGCAGCACACCCAGTGTTTTCCCAAGTGTCTCCGCCTCGTTCAGGCAGGGAATCTGGATGACCAGCCGCACCCGCCCATTGTGTCGGGTATCCCCGACACGCGGGAACTCAGTTTCGGGTTGACCCAGCGAGTGAGGTCAGTCCACGTTGAGGCGGCCGAGTCGAACCGTGGCGAACGCCGTGCTGACCACGGAGACGCCAACGAGCACGGCGATCGCCGTGATGAGCCCGTACGTCGTGAAGCCAAGATCGACATCGGAGATCTGTGCGAGCACCGAGCGGGCATACCCGCGCAGCGACAGGCGTTCGGCGAAATCGCCGAGGCCCACCGCCAAGCCTTCCCACAGCAGCACATACGCGATCCCCCACAGGACGGCTTTGCGAAACAGCAGCCCCAGCAGCACGAACAGGCACGAGTAGGAGACGGTCCCCAGCGCCGCCGCGGCCAGCGCACCCAGCGCGACACCCCCTGAGTCGGCCACGAAGTCAGCCGCGAACCAGCCGCCCAACGCAGTCGGCACGACGCACAGCGGCAGCGAGACCGTCACCGCCGCAGCCGCTGCGGCGATCACCAACGGGGCGCGGCCGATGGGGCGCAGCCACAAGTACACGAGGGTGCCGTCGTCGCGAACATCGCCCAGCGCCGCCGAGGCGAAGACCAGCGACACGATCGGCACGATGACAATGAGTCCGAAGCCGTCGGCATAGTTGGCGCCGTTGAACAGTGCGCCGGTGCTGGCGGACTCCCCGCCATTCGTCGAATTGCCCACTACCCAGCCGACCACGATCATGATCGCGCCGAGCGCGCCGAGCGCCGCCAGGCGACCAACCGAGACGATCTGGCGGATCAGGACCCGGTAGCACAACGCCGTCGCTGCGACGACGCCCACACGATGCCGCTGCGGCGGGGGCGACGCGGTGTCGAGGGTTGCGCTCATCGTCGTTCCACCAGATAGCGGAAGACCGATTCGAGGTCTTCGTCCAGCGGGATGACCTGCCGGAGTCGAGCGCCGAGGCCCTTCGCCAGGGGCGCGATCTCGCGCCCCAGCCGGTCCACTTCCAGCGTGTCGGCTACCACCACATCCCCATCTATGCGCACCCCGACGACAGTGCCCGAGCTGACCAGCGACGCGGCCAGATCGCGTGGCCTGTCGGCCTCAATGCTGATGCGGTGCGGGCGATCGTCCATCAGCTCTCGCAGTTCGCGGTAGTCGCCGCTGGCGGCGAGGCGGCCCTGCGCAATGACCAGAATTCGCGATCCGAGTCGGGCGACCTCTTCGAGCACGTGCGACGACACGAGCACGCAGCGCCCTTGCGCGCCGAGATCTTCGAGCAGGTCGATCATGCGCCGCCGCTGAACGGGATCGAGCCCGTTGAGCGGTTCGTCCAGAATCAGCACCTCGGGATCGTGGACAAGTGCCGCGGCCAATTTGGTGCGCTGGCGCATGCCCTTGGAGTAGCCCGATACCGGTCGATCGTCGTCTGGGTCGAGTTCGACGATGCCGAGCGCCGCTCGTGCAGCCGCGCCTGGATCCACGACGCCGTGAGTAGCGGCTGCGATCTTCACGAAATCGAGCGCGTCGAGCCGGTCGAACAGGGCGTCCTGCTGGGGCGACAATCCGATCCGGCCCCGAACGTCGCGGTCAGTGCGGGCATCGGCGCCCAGGACACGCACGGTGCCCCTCGACGGCGGGGTGAGGCCGCACATCATGCGAAACAGCGTCGACTTGCCTGCACCGTTGGGGCCGAGCAGGGCAGTGACGCCGGCGCGAACGGTGAACGTCACGCCCGACACCGCCACGACGTCGCCGAAGAACTTTGAGACACCGCGCACCTCGACCATGCCGGACGGTGGCGCAGCGGCCTCGATGGCCTCAGCACGCGACTCGGCCGCAGCGTCACCGCGCTCGTCGAGACTCGGTGCGGGCACCGGGCGGGGGCGGGCGCTCATTGGCTCGCCTCGATCCGGCGGTAGCGCCACCACAGCACGGCTCCGCCTACCGCCACCCACGCGGCGTTCACGGCCACCACGAACAACGTTGACAACTCGCCGATGCGCTGCCCCGGCGACGACTCGCCGCCGCCCGGCATCGGTGGTCCGACGCCGAAGATCCGATCCTTGAGCGCCCCGCCGATCTCGCCGAGGTTGAACGCATAGATGCGGGGGTCCATCTCGGCCACCTCGACGAGCACCCCGGTGACGAGCTGTGAGCCCAAGAGGAGCAGAATGACGCCGATCACGGCGAACGCCCGCCGATCGGTCAGGCTCGAGATGGCCAGGCTGGCAGCGGTGATGGTGGCGGCGATAGCGATGCCGGAGCCCAAGATGCGTACGAGCACGATCAGCCAGTCGCCCGGCCCAGCAGGGCCGGATCCCTCGATGGTGTAGGCGACGAGCAGGAACAGCAGCGGCCCGACAGTGATCACTGCCAGCGTCGCCGCGACAGCGGCGGCCTTCGAGGCCAGATAGCTCCACAATCGCAGCGGGGTGGCCAGATACATCGGCAGCATCCCGTTACGGCGATCAGCGACCAGGATTTCGGGAACAACGATTCCGCAGAAAAAGAACAACGCCGCTTGGATGAGGCCGTAGTACTCGTGGTATTCGGGCAGGATGTTCTCAGAGATCAGATCGATGTCGAGCACCGTCGCGATGCCCACGAACACAATTGCGGGAACCAAGGCGACGACAACGGCCAGCCAAGGCAAGAACTTGTGGCGTGCGGGACGCCCGAAGCCGAGCGTGAATCTGAATGACGAGCCAATCACGGCCCGCATGGCGCCGCCGAGACCGTGGCGGCTGCCGCTGTAGGGCCGGTAGCGATGGTCGAGTATCTGTGCAGCGCCGTCGTCAGCCTCGGTCACCTGCTCACGAAGGTCGGTAGTTCCCGTTGCGTCGCTCATACCGCTGAAACCTCGAACAAGTCGGCCAGCGTGCGCCTGCGGGCTTCAAGGCGCCGGATGCGCGCTCCCGCATCCGCAACTGCGTCGCGGACCCGATCGCTCAGCTCATCAGGGTCACTGCCGCCGAGCCGGAGCGTGGTGCCCACGCGCTCCACCTCGATGCCGCCAAGGCGCAGCGTGCTCTCGACCACGTCGACCGTTCCCGCCGGCTCGGCGATGTCGACAAGTTCCAGCGTGATGCCGTCGCCGTCGCCAATGAGCTCTTCGATCGGCCCGTCAGCGACTAGGTGACCCGCGTCGAGAGCGACGATGTGATCGCAGACCCGCTCGACCTCTTCAAGCAGGTGCGACGACAGCACGACGCTGACGGAGTACTCGCTGCTGATCTCGCCGATCAACGTCAGCATCTCGCTGCGCTGCGTGGGGTCGAGTCCCGATGTCGGCTCGTCGAGCAGCACCAGTTCGGGGTCGGACGCGATGGCCTGCGCGAGCTTGACCCGCTGGCGCTGACCGGTGGACATCGTGCCGAGCGTGCGTGTGCGCTCCTCGCCGAGCCCGACCAGCCACAGGCTGTCCGATGAGCGGGTACGTGCCTCGCTGCGCGGCAGGCCGCGTACTTGAGCCAGGTGGCGAACGAAGTCCACGGCGCGCATCTCGTCGGGAAGCACGTCACGCTCGGGGGCAAAACCCACCTTGGCCCGCAGAGCGGCGCCTTGGCTGCGCGGATCGAGTCCAAGCACGGTCGCTGAGCCCGACGTCGGAGGGCGCAAGCCGAGCAGCGCACTGAGCAGCGTGGTCTTGCCCGCGCCGTTCGCGCCGACGAGGCCGGTAATGCCGGGCCGCATGCACACGTCCAAGGCGTCGATCGCCACTGTCGACCCGAACCGCTGCGTGAGCGCAACCGTGGAAACGATCGCCGAGGGATCTGCGGCAGCATCGCTCACGCGCTCAACCTAGGCCAACCCCCGCAGTGTGCAGGCTCGCGCCACGTCGCATGTGATCGCCGCGTTCGTTCGGGGTGCCTACGGGGTGCAGCCTCGCGGGTCGCTGCGCCGCTTGCAGCTCAGTCGCCCGAGCGCACGCAGCGGCGGTCGCTGCGGTCGCTGCTGGGGCCGTGAGACGGGCCGCTAGTGGTCGGCGTCGGCGAGCCCGGCAACAGCCAGGGCCTTCTGCTTGGCTCCTTCGAGGTCGTAGTGCCGGCGGGTGACGATTCGCTGCGCGTACAAGCCGCCCCCGGCCTGCAGATTGGTCACGAACTTCCAGCCGCCATAGGAATCGGCGGTGAGGTCGCGAATCGTGTGCATCAGTCGTGCGCGGTACTCGCCCTCGACATCGGCACGGGTGGCCATGTACTTGCGGGCCAGCGGACCAACATCGGGGTTCTCGAAGTCGGCCGGCACCGGGGAGGTCAGCACGGCGCCCCCGGCGATGTCGTGGAGGTGGCGCACCATGGCGCTGTAGTTCGCTGCTGCGTGAAACTTGCCTGCATTGGTGTAGAGCTCGTTGGGGAACGCCGCGCCTTCGGGTCCGATCGAGCAGTGCTCGATGGCAGCTTCCAGCGTGGCCCTGATGAGCGTCGCGTGGATGATCATCTCGGAGATCTTCTCCTTGACGTGGCCGATGCCAGCAGTGCCGTTGGCCTCGGCGACGAGCTGCGCCAGCCCTACTAGCTCATCTGCTTCCTCCACGAAAGCCGACAGTCCGCCGAGACGCTCCCACAGGCCCAGCGCATGGGCGAACACTGCGGCGTAGTGCGTCTCGCCGTCGAGGAAGACGCGCTCGTGGGGCACGAACACGTCGTCGAAGATCACGAAGCCCTCGGGATAGTGGTGCTCGCCCGAAACGGGAAACGCCCGTGGGTCCTCATGGCGGGGCGCATAGGTGGTGTTGATGATCTTGACGCCTGGAGCGTTCACCGGCACTGAGCAGCCGATCGACCAGTCTTCCTCGCCGGGCTTCATGGCCTTGGTGGGAATGGTCAGCAGCTCGTGACCGAACGAAGCGCCGGTGATGTGCAGCTTCGCTCCCCGGATCACGACGCCGTCTCGCTGGCGGTCCACCACCCGCACGTAGGAGTCCAAGTCGTCCTGGCGGGCCGGCGGACGGCTGCGGTCGCCCTTGGCGTCGGTGATGCACTGGGTAATGCGCACGTCGTCACGCTGCGCTTCGTCGATGAACGCATCGATCCGCTCGATGTTCTCCGGCTTGGTGTCGACCATCCGCCCGGCCGCGGTCTTGAGCGTCTGGATGGAGGTATAGGTGACGTGGGCCATCATCCCTGCCGAATGCAGCAGGGGGATCATCTCGCGCAGATCGTCCGCGCTGCGCGGAACCGTCATCAGTGGCGAGGACGCATCGGGTGCCGGGTCATAGAAACGGTCGTAGCCAGCGGCGGTGGCATCCACGGTCTGGCCCAAGATCGGGTGCGTCTCGAGATCGTCGATCTGTTTGCCCTCAAAGTAGGTCAGGCGTCCGTCTGCGAGCGATTCCTTGTATTGCTGGCCGGTGCGCATTGTGGGCTCCCCCATTGGTCGCGAGTGCAATGCGAGCGGCAGTCACGCTAGTGGCGCGCTGCCCCGCAGACCGCGCCGATAGCTGCATCCTCCCGTTGTCGCACCAGTCGATTCTCGCTCTTGTGCGCCGTCGCTCACGGCCCGCTTGGGCCATGGCTTCGCCTCCGAACGTCCGAAGTCAGCGGTTCCGGCGCGGGCGTGTGCGCTAGAACGGCGTCCATGACGGACCCCTCATACAAAGGCCCTGTACCCGACATCTCGAGCCCCGACGCAGCTGCCACCTACCAGCTCGACGGGCACATCGCCACGATCACCTACAACCGGCCCGAGGCGATGAATGCCATCAACGGCGACATGCGCCAGTGCCTGAACGCAGCGTGGATGGAGTTTTACAACGATCCCGACGCGTGGGTGGCGATCATGACCGGGGAGGGCCGGGCGTTCTGCGCCGGCGCCGATCTGCGCGACCCGACGAAGGGCTCGGCGGGGACGTGGTCGGGGTCGTACTTCGAGATTCCCACCGTCAACAGCCTCGAGAGCGGTCTCGAGCTGTACAAGCCGATCATTGCGGCCATCAACGGCGCATGCATCGGCTACGGGCTCACCGGCGCATTGGTTGCCGACTTCCTCATCGCGTCCGACCGCGCCATCTTCGGCATGCCCGAGGTCAGGATCGGCGTGCCCACCATCGTGGGCTCGATGCGGATGCCGCACAAGATCGGCTGGGCGAACGCCATGGAGATCCTGCTGACCGGCGAGAATTTCGACGCCGAGCAAGCTCGGGATCTGGGCCTTGCGTGGAAGGTCGTGCCGCACGACACGCTCATGGACGAAGCCCGAACACTGGCAGAGCGACTTTGCGCAGGGGCGCCACTCGCAGTTCGCGCCGTCAAGGAAGTGGCGTGGCGCAGCCAGCGAATGGGCTGGACCGAAGCCCTGCGCATGGGCGAATCGATCCGCAGGATCGTCGGTGACAGCGACGACGCCAAAGAAGGCGGCCGGGCCTTCGCCGAGAAGCGCCCGCCCGAATGGACCGGCACCTGAACCCGAGCGCTGTGCGCAACCAGAACTGTTGATCGGGGCGATCGGGAGCAGGGCCGAGGCGATGCGGGGCCGGAGCCGGGGTGATCGGGACCCGAGCCGGAGCCGGGGTGATCGGGGGCAGGTGCACCCATGCTCGAACATGCGCAACGCCGCCCGTAACCAGTAGGCCGGGCTGTGGCGCTGCGAACTGCGCGTGGGCACACCTGCCCCCGCTCACCCCTCGTTCATTCGGGCGCTTAGCTGCGAGGCGCCGCTGGTTCTCTCAGGCGCCTGGCTCTTTGGCTCAGCTGCTCAGGGGTCGCGCCGGGGATCGGCGCCGGGGATGCCCCATACGATCCTCACGGCCCTGTCAGACAAGAACAATTGGGCTCTACGCGTTCGGGCACCGGGCAACTCGGCGGGCGTCAGATACTGCGAGTGTGTGTCGGCGCGTCTCGCGCTGGCTGGGGCGTACGCTTGGGGCAGATCGGATGCGATGCGTCCGGCGGTCGGGTGCGCTTCGCGCGCGGCGGGGCCGGGCGTCGGGTTGGAGGCTGCAATGATGTCTTCGAGGAATGACGAACGACGGCGTTTGGCTCGCGGGCTGAGCGCGATCGGTTCAGCGCTTGTCGGTGCGCGCGTTGGCTTGCGGAGGTTCTTGTCGGCTGCTGTGACCCCCCCCCCGCGGTTCGGGGTGTCGGTCGTCTTCGCGGCGGCGTCGCTTAGCGCAGGGCGCGTTCGGGGCTGAGTTTTCTCTCGCCGGCGCGCGAGGCGGTACCCGTCGGCCCGGTTCTGGTTCGCACGGTCTCGGCCTTCCGCCCGCCCGCGCCGATTGGGGCTCGAACGGTTCGGGTCGGAACGGTTCGGGCTCACGGCGCTCGACGGCGCGCGTCGCAACACACGGAGCCAGCCGCAGCCCCTCAGGCCCCGGCGGCGGCATTCGGCGTGCGCTGTGGGGCTCATTGCCGGTTGTGCTGGCCAGCCCGCTGCTCGTCGTTCTGCCCAGCGAGGCCGCCGCGCAAACTGGGCCGACAATATCGATCAGCGCGCCTGCGGACGCCGCGGAGGACGATTCGGGCACGCGCAACCTCTTTTTCACGGTGACCCTGTCCGAAGCGGTGCACGACGGTGCGACCAATTATCAAGTCTGTTTCGAAGGCACGGCGACCATCCACACGCCCGATTCCGCGGTCTTCAGTGCCCCGTACCCCGACATTCCCGCCGACTCCGACTACCAGCTCGTCCGAGACCAAGGCGGCGGGAACTTCTTCGTATGGAACGCCAACTGCCTAAACGGCTCTTTCGGTATTGGTGAGACCACAGAAAGCGCAATCGGCATCCGGGTGAAGGGCGACACCGACGCCGAAGCTGACGAGACGGTGACCGCGACGCTGACCCTGCGCGATCCGAACCTCGGCGGCGTCACCCTCGGCACCGCCACAGCGACCCACACGATCCTCGACGACGACACCCCAACGCAGGTCTCGGTCGCTCCTGATTGGCCGTTGACGCCTTCGGGATTGTCCGGCGGCGACAGTTTCCGTTTGCTGTTCGTTTCTTCGACGACACGCAACGCGTCAGATACCGACATCGCGACGTACAACAGCTTTGTGCAGACGGCCGCCAAGGCCGGTCACATGGCGATCAGCGACGATGTCGGCGACGCGTTCACAGCGGTCGCGTCGACGTCGTCGGTGGACGCCCGCGACAACACCTCCACCACCGGGGCGGGGGTGCCGATCTACTGGCTCGGCGGCGA
This sequence comes from Candidatus Poriferisodalis sp., assembly GCF_965214215.1. Classification (GTDB taxonomy): domain Bacteria; phylum Actinomycetota; class Acidimicrobiia; order Acidimicrobiales; family Poriferisodalaceae; genus Poriferisodalis. The sequence goes on from NZ_CBDCBD010000002.1 coordinate 431,901, forward strand.
CAAGGCCGCCGACGACTACGCCGACTTCTACGACGGCTCCTGGGACAGCCACGCCGCGCGCAACGAGAGCGGCACGATAATCGGGGGCACCGTTCGGGTGTTCACCGGCAGCAACGACGACGGCACCAAGCACGCCACCGACTATCTGGGCAACAACAACGTGCAGGCAGGCTCTGTGGGCACCGGCAGCGACCCGTTCACCGCTGTCACGCTCGCGGGCTCGAACAGTCGCAGCTTCTATGGCCTGTCGCCGGTGTTCACCGTGGTGGCGCCGCCGGAGATCTCGGTGGAGCTGCCGACCGGAGAGGGCGAGAGCCGCACCGACGCCGGCGAGAAGAAGGCCGATGAGAGCGAGGGCGGTGTCGGAATCGGTTTCCCGCTGAAAGCCGACCAGACACTGGCGACGGCTTTGACGGTGTGCGTGCGAGTCACCGAGACCGTCGGCGCCCGGGTGGCGTCGGGCGACGAGGGCCTCAAGGAGGTGAGCCTGACCAGCAGCGGCATGAACGTCGGGGATGGCACTCACACGCTGACGTGGACGAACACTGCGGCGGACGACCGCGACAGCAGCGTCACCGTCGAGATCGTCCCGCCCGACACCGCATCGTGCTCGGCGGACGACGGCAGCTACACGGTGTCGTCCAGCGACGGGTCGGACAAGGTGCTGATCCAGGACGACGAAGAAACCACGGTGTCGCTCACCAGCAGCGACATGACGATGACCGAGGGCGACGCGACCGACACCGCGACATTGACGGTGTCGCTGTCGCGTCGGCTGTATGCCGGCGAGGTCATCGCAGCGCCCATCGCGCTGACGACCTCGACCGGGGCGCGGCTGCCGGGCAGCGGCACCGCGAATCACGACTTCACCGTCGCGGCCAGCGGCACCGGCGCGACGCTGGCGAACGCATCTGCATCCACGCCGCGAGTCATCCTCACCGGCTCTGATTCCGGTTCGGCGGTGCAGACCGCGACCGTCACCTTGACGCCGGTCGCGAACCGCGACGACCCCGACAGCACTGACGAGACGATCACCGCGACGCTGACCAGCCTCGGCGTGACCGGACTGGAAACCACAGTCAGCGGCGGCGTCACCGCAGATGGGGCGAACAACGCGGCGACGCTGACATTGGCCGACGACGAGGCCGCCCCGGTGGCGTGTTCTGCTCAGAGCAATGTGTTCAGCGGTACGAGTCTTCGGATTGTCGAGACCGGCGAGACGACCTATTGCGTGCGGCTGGCCACGGCGCCGTCGGGCGGGGTCACGACGGTCGCGATCGGCAGGGCCGGCGGCAACCAGAACGCGGCGAACTTCAGCCCGTCGTCGTTGACGTTCACTGCTTCGAATTATCAGACGCCTCAGCAGGTGACGGTCACCGGCGCGGACGAGCCCGGCACGCATCGCAACCGGCCCGACATGCAATTGACCCACACAGCCAACGGCGGCGGCTACTCGAACCAGAGTCTGGGCAACGTCCGAGTCGAGGTGGATGATGCGCCGGAGGTGGAGGTGTTCAGTGTTGTGCGTTATGACAACGAGAACAGGTGGCGCTGGTTCGTGAACGGCAACGGCGGGAAGCTGCGTCCCTCGACGATCACCGCTGCGCCGGGGATCACCCCGATGCGCAACGTCACGCCGTGCTGTGAGGTGCAGTACGCCATTCGTCTGTCGAACAAGCCTTTGGGCGGCCCGGTCACCGTCGACATCAGCGTCGGCGACTTCGGGGGCACCACCGCGTCGAGCATCACCGGCATCTCGCTGACCCGTAGCGGCACGCCGGTGCAGTCGTTGCAGGTCACCTTCGAAGAACGCAGCCCTTCTCCGGGTTGCGGATGGCTGGTGCAGCCCGACGGCACCTATCGGGACTCCAGCAGCCGGCTGCGTAACGGCATCTCGGACAGCTATGACAACAACGCCGACACGTCATGGGAGTGCTACCGGTTCATCTGGGTGCACAACAAACGCGAGCACCAGAACCCGAACAGGTCGCTGTGCGCGGACATCACCCACACCGCCGCCGGCGGCGGGGTGCGCAAGGTCACCGTGGACACGATCCGGATGCACAGCTTGGGGTTCGACTCCGGACGGGTCCATGACAACCCCGCCTGCCCATTCCTGTACGCCAACACGTTGCCCGCCCCGCAGAACACCCGCCTGCCAGTCGAGGCAGCGCCAGTGCCGACCACGGCAGTCGCCGGTCTCGCTGTCGCCGACGGCGGCGGCACCACAGCAACCGCTAGCTGGGACGCGGTGCCCCACGCCACGAAATACAGCGTCGCCTACAGCGCCCAAGCCAACGACGGGTCGCTGACCCAGACCGCCGGCGCGTTCGACGACATCACGGCGACCAGCCACCCGTTCGACCACGGCATCGCCGCGCCCGCGACGGTCACCGTGACGGTCACCCCCGGCTACGACAACGACGACAGCGACGGCGGCGCCCCGGCGGTGACCTATCTCGACAGCCTCGCCGCCACCGCCACCCTCAACACCGGCACAACCGCAGATGCGGGCGAAACCGCACAAGAGGAGGAGGCCGACGGCGACGGCCCGGAGGCTCCGCCGCCGGGCTGTGTCCCCGACAAGACCCTCGAGCTGGCCCGGGGCTACTACGACCTCAACAAGCACCGCACGCCTGGCTACGGCCGCAACTGGCGAAGAGTCCTCATCGCGTTCGGCGACGTGTCCGACTCGAAGCTGACCGCGTTCACCGCCGCGGAAGCACGCCAAAGCGAAACCCGCTGGGCCGGATGGGGCCCATTCCGCGAAGCCCTCGAATGCATCGAGAAAGCCCAGCAGGATCCGGCCCCACCGCCCGTCGAGCCCGAGATCGCTGTCACAGCCGGCGCAGACGTGACAGAAGGCGGCGACGTCACCTTCACTGTCACCGCTGCCCCCGCACCCGCAGCCGATCTCAACATCACCGTCGAGATCACCCAAACCGGCGCGTTCGTGTCCACTGGCACCCAGACTGTGACCATCGGCACCTCCGGCACCGAGACGTTCACTGTCGCCACCGCCGACGACAGCGCTGACGAGGCTGACGGTTCGGTCACCGCCGCTATCGGCACTGGCACCGGCTACACCGTGTCGACGAGCAGCGGCGCCGCCACCGTCGCCGTCGCCGACAACGACATACCCGAGATCACCATCACCGCCGGCACAGATGTCACCGAGGGCGGCGACGCGGTGTTCACCATCGCCGCCGACCCATTGCCGCACACAGCTCTCGACGTGGCCGTGGAGATCACCCAGACCGGCGACCACGGCGCCGCCGCCGGCACCCGAACGGTCACGATCCCTGCCACCGGCACCTACACCCTCACCGTCGCCACCACCAACGACAGCGACGACGAAGCCGACGGGTCGATCACCGCCACCGTCTCGACCGGCGCCGGCTACACCGTGTCATCCGCGAACAGCACCGCCACGGTCGCGGTGGCCGACGACGACGACCCGCCTCCGCCTCCGCCTCCGCCTGTCGAGTGTGTTTCTGATGAGACGCTGAGATTGGCGCGTGACTACTACGAGCTGAACCGTCATCGCGCGCCGGGCTACGGCAGCAACTGGCGTCGGGTGCTGGTCGCGTTCGGCGACATCGCCGACGATCAGCTGACCGCGTTCACAGCGGCCGAAGCGCTCGCGCGCGAGCAGATCTGGTACGGGTGGAAACCGTTCCGCGAAGCGCTGGAGTGCATCGAAGCAGCCCAATAGCCTCAGCCTCCTCTTCCGCCGCCGCCAGCAACCAGACCGTCACCATCCCTCCCAGCGGCACCCACACCCGCACCGTCGCCACCGCCGACGAAGCCGACGGGTCAATCACCGCCATCTCCGGTCTCACCTACGCCACCGGCACCATCACTGACAACGACTGACCGCACGGCACACAGCCGGGCTCAGTGCCCGCCACACGTCGAGATTGACTCGGTCGTGGTCGCCGCCACAGGGCTCGAGGGCGATCGTGGGCAGTGACTACTGGCGTGCGCCGATCAAGCCCTGCGCTGGCGGCGAGCCCTGGCCACGTAGTGCGAGCCCGAAATTCGCTTGGCGGCGGGGCCCGCTGAACCTACGTTGGCCCTCAGCACGGGGTGCCGCTTCGGCGGTGACTGGCGGGAGGAAATGCCGTAAGTACGATCGCGACCGTGACCGACGACGACCGGTCTGATGCCGCCGATCCGCCGACCGGCCGCGCCGCAGCGAGCGAAGTCGCCGCCTCGCAGCCGCGGTCCCGTTCCGACGCCCGGCGCGGCGTGCGGCGTTCGCTGCTGGTGCCTGCTGTGGTGTCGGTGATCGTGGCGCTGATCGGCGGCCTGTTCGTGCTCGCAGCGCTGGGCTTCAACACGCTGCGCGACGACATAGCCCAAGTACGCGCCGACATCACCGCTGACATCGACACACTTCGCGACGACGTCGACTCTGACATCGACACACTGCGCTCGGACATGCAAGCCGGATTCGCCCGAGTCGACGAGCGCTTTGCAGAGGTCAATGCGATCCTGCTGAACCACACCGATTGGCTCGCCCATATCGAAGCCACCCAGGACACCCACTCGGACCGTCTCACCCGCATCGAAGCCACCCAGGAAACCCACTCGGACCGTCTCGCCCGCATCGAAGCCACCCAGGACACCCACTCGGACCGTCTCGCCCGCATCGAGGCAAGACAACAGGCGCACTCGGCTCTCTGAGCTCTCTGGTCCGACCCCGTTCGGACTCCTCGAGCACTTCGTCAAGCGATATCGAGACCCACCGCTTCCTCCTGCCCATGCCGGAAATCCAACCCAAGAAGGGATCAATTCGCCCGATCCGGGCACTTGCGAGGCCCGGTCAACCGGCGAGGGTGAGACGGGCTACGAGGTCGGTGCCGAACCCGGTCAAGATCGCCAGGTAGAGCAGCCCGGTTGCGGCCATGACGGCGGCATATTGGCGCTCGCGCAACGCTGCCATGGCGACGGCGGCAAGCGCCACGGTGGTGACGGCGCAGGCAATCCAGAACCAGCCCAATAGTCCGCCGTAGCCGTCGTCGATGCTGCCCGAGAGCACGCTGAGCATGCCGGTGGGCACCAGCAGCAGTCCCACTTCTACCGGCCAGATCGCACTGAGGTGACGTACTAGCTCACGCAGCGGCTCCCGGCGCAGACCGGGCTGCACGAGGTACCAGTGGCCCAGCAGCATCGAGTTGCTGACGGCGCCGAGGAACGCGGCGCCGACGACGACACGCGCTAGGTGCAGAATCGGGTTGACGTCTCCACTGGCACCCAGTCCCGCAGCGAACACGCCCAACATGCCCACCAGGGGTGCGGCAAGATCCCAGCGCGGATCGAAGCCCTCAGTCGTCCTCCGCGGGGACGATGTAGATGGTGCTACATCGTCATCCTCCATGCCCGCCGCAGCCACTCGGGGACCCGCTGCGGGCACGTTGGGCAGTGCCGATCGCACGAGGGTCACGCCTGCGCACACGGCCATCGCGATACAGGCGAGATCGCGAACAGCATTGGGCTGAAACACAAGTCCCGTGACGGCCGCGAGGACGGCAATCGCCCCGTACAGCGACCGCAGGAGCCAGCCATACCCGAGCCCGACTTCGCCCCGTCGGGTGGTCACCCACAAGTACGCGAGGCCCCCGGTTGCCCACTGGCAGAGCACCGTTGCCACATCGACAGGAGCACCCTCGCCCACGGGCGGCCAGCCTCAGTTGTACGGACCCAGGAACTTGGATCCGTCGAAGTGAATGAGGTGGTCAGGTGATTCGGCAATCCAGACTTCGGTTTCCCATGCGATGTCGGCGACGTACTGACGGAAGGTTGCGCGATCTGAGAACGCGGTCACATAGACGAGTCCGAGACGCGGCGATTGCAGAAGCTGGTCCAGCTCAGCTCGCCGCTTCGGGTCGATGGGTCCGTGAGATGTCACTGCCTCGACAACGACGAGCCACGGCTCTTCCAAATGCTCGACGATGACATCGGGCATCTTGCCGTGATGGGGGACATTGATACTGGCATGCGCAAATGCACGCTCGTCGTAGACCGCGAACTTCTCGTCGGCGTCGCCGATGTACCATACGCCGCCTCCGGGCGTGAATCTTGGACAGAACGCTTGGATGATCTCCTTGATGAGCGGGTTCTGGCCTCCTGGTGCGAGATCGACTGAAGTGCCATCAGGCAAACGCACCGGGATCCGACGCATCTGGCGTTGACGCTCAAGATGGTCGGCAAGCGTGCCGACCCGCTCAAGATAGGTCGCGAGGCGCTCTGACCAAGCGTCGGTGCCGTACGCCTTTGCAAGCGTCCACGCGATGCCGTTGACCTGATAGACGGTCTTACCGCTGTTGGTGGGGCGGTCGGGGTCGTCCGGGTTTATCGTCGCCAATCCAGCTGCACAGAATTGGTGGATTGTTTGCCGTCGAACTGTCTCGCGGGTGTTGGGAGCGTAATCCTTGTCGTAGTGGGCGCTCATGAATTTCATCATCTCGGTGATGCCCCGCAGCGGGGTGGTCGCCGTCGTCCACGGCATGTCGGGCTTCAAGTCAAGAAGTGCGAGAAATGCGAGCGCGGAGCGCTCGTTGCTCTGTGCAGGCGGGAACCCGAGTTCGGTGAGTATCCACTGGGCCTCGGAGATGCGCTGGGTGGATTCGTAGCTCACCGGAGCCCTTCGAGGTCCGGGACGTGGCGTTCCACCAGCAAGTCCGTCGCTGCCTGCTCCAAGTCGGCTGAGCGTGCTTCGGCGCCCAAGGCGAGCAGGGATTCAGTGTCTGGGTATCGGAGTGACTCCAAGTCGGCGGCGTTCACTTGTGTATGCCCGTTGAACTGCCGAAAAAATTGATCGACAACCGTCGAATTGAGGTATGCCGCCAATCCCCATGCGAGATCGCGTTCCATGCCACGGTTCGCGATGTGAAGCACGTTGACGTGGTTTTCCATCGCGACGACATCGCTCGGCAGGTCCGCGGGCTCCAGCACTGCGGCCACGACCCGTCGGCGTTCTTCCTTCGATGAGAAGCGCTTGACCAATACGTACTCGCCCGAAGGAAGGAACATTCCTTCGGTTGCCGGTGCCGCCGCAATCGCACACGGCTTGGAGCTGGATTTGCCTGGCCAGTCGATCCTGCCTCGCCGTAAGTGTCCTGGGTAGATCAACGGGATCGCATCGCCGCCGCAGTCTTCGCGCAGGTGCTCTCGCGACCGAAAGTCCACGACTCGCCCGGTTGAGGCGGTGACGCCCAGTCCCGCCAGCGTCTGCGGGAGTCCTCCCATGTGTTCTGCCAGCTCGACGCTGGCACGGTCCTCGGGTATGCGGATGAAGAGACGAGGGTCGGTTGGGTGGACGACGGAATCGGCGTTGACTTCGTGCCGGCGGGGTGCGTCGAGGCCCGAACCCGAACTGACGGCAATCTGCACCGGCGGTCGCTGCTCGGACCGAACGATCCTGAAGATGATGTTCTCTTGGAGCACTGCGCCGTCGCGAAAGGCGGTGTCGCGGGATTCGAAGACGTGGATGTCCCGTAGCGCACAGTCGTCCAGCAGCGCCCGTCGGAATGGCCTGAAGTATGAGCCGTTACAGAAACTCCTCGGGGTGATCGCCACCAGCTGACCGCCCGGAGCAAGCAAACGGCTGGCGAGCCAGACAAAGGCCGAGTACAGGTTGCTCGTGCGGACACCAAGACGCCGAAGCCGCTCATTCGTCGCCGAAGCGGTGCGCAACTTGCCGTAGGGCGGATTCATAATGACGAGGTCGAACTGCTGAGGCTCTTGTCGGAACATCTCCGGTGCCGCTTGGGCCGCGGCCCACGTCAAGAAGTCTGAATTCACGGCACAACTACGCGCCGAAGGCATCGCTGCGCAGCACTCGCCGAGCGTCGCCTCAAGACCATCCAGCAGGCGATCATCAACTTCTACTGCTGTCACATCCAGCGAGCATCGCCATGCCTCGCGGGCTGCTCGTTCGACTAGCGCGGCCGAGAGTGACCCTACGCCGGCACCGGGATCCAGGACACGCACGGGTCCCTCCGGCGGTTCGAACATGTCGGCTAGCAACCTCGCTATCGGGGCGGGCGTGAAGTACTGCCCAAGCTCAGAACGAGAATCCGGGGATGACCCATCGGCATGGGCGACGCGGCGCTGCTCGGCACGCGTCAGCGGCCCGGCCGCAAGCAGATCATCAACAACTGCTGCCACGCGTCCTCACCAAGCAAGTCGAGTTCGATACCTGTCGGCAGCATAGGTAGGCACCGGGTTTGCTTCGCGGAGCATTTTCTGCGCCCGAGTTACTGCGCTGCCTGGTCGACGCGCTAGGCCGAGGCGGGCCGGGCACGTGCTTCGAGCGCTACGGCTGCGGCAGATTCGGCGGCGTGGTAGCTGGAGCGGGTCAGCGGACTGGATTCGACATGGGCGAAGCCGAGCGCGGACCCGATGTCCCTCCATCGCCCGAAGGACTCTGGTGGCACCCAGCGAGCGACAGGGATGTGGTTGTCCGTCGGCCGCAAATACTGGCCGATGGTCACAATGCTCACGCCGACCGCCGCCAGGTCAGCGAGCGTCAGTTCGACTTCAGCATCATCCTCGCCCATGCCGACGATAATGCCCGACTTTGTGACGTGGCCCCCTGAAGCGCAACGCGCCAGCAGCGCAAGGCTGCGGGCGTAGCCCGCGGACGGGCGCACAGCCCGCTGCAGCCGGGCGACGGTCTCGATGTTGTGGTTCACGATGTCGGGGCCTGCGTCGAGGACCGTCTGCAGCGATCCGGCGTCGCCGCCGAAGTCGGGCACCAGCACCTCGACGGTCGTGCCGGGCGACTCAGCACGGATAGCAGCGATGGTGTCTGCAAACGCAGCAGCGCCGCCGTCAGGGAGATCATCCCGGGCCACGGCGGTGACGACCGCATGGTCGAGCTTCATTTCTGCGACTGCCTCTGCGACCCGGCGGGGTTCGTCGATGTCGAGTGGGCCGGGTTTGCTCGTGTCGACCAGGCAGAAACCGCACGCCCGCGTGCATCGCTGGCCGTTGATCATGAAAGTTGCCGTGCCCGCGCCCCAGCACTCGAAGATGTTCGGGCAGCCGGCTTCCTCGCACACGGTGACCAGATCGTGCTGGCGCATCACCCGGCGCAGCCGCAGGTAGCCCTCGTTCAGGTCCATCTGGGCACGCAGCCACGAGGGCTTCCGCTCGGCGAGTTGCAGGCCGTTCCCGACGCCGGCTTCCGCGAGGCGGGCGCGGCTGCGCGGCGGAGCGACTGGCACGAGGCCCGAGTCGTGTCCGCCTTGTGTGTCTGCGCTGGCGGGTGCCGAGAAACGGGAGCCCCGAGACGGCCGTTTGAGCGCCTGTCCGGGGCCGAGACCGCGGCTGAAGGCGCTCAGATCGGATGGCCGGTGTCGCCACGCCACATCGGCACGTTCGAGTGCCGTGCCTGACCAGCGCTCGGCGGCTCGACCAAGCACTGCGTCGACCACCTCACGCATCGTCGCCTCACAGCCCTCGGCCCGCAGCGACGTGGGTCGATACTCGCGGATGCCGCACGGGATGATCCGATCGAACCACGCCAGATCGGTGTCGACGTTCAGCGCAAAGCCGTGCATGGTTCGTCCGCGGCTGAGTCGAACGCCGATCGCAGCGAGCTTGCGAGGCGTGCCCTCAAGGTCGAGCCAGACGCCCGGATAGCCCCGCAGCCGGCCGCAGCCTGACAGCCCAACGTCGGCCAGCGCGTCGATGAGCACCTGTTCCAGATCGCAGACGTAGGCGGCGGTCTCGGCCAGGCCACCGCCTCGCTGGCCCGGCAGCGTCAGGATCGGGTAGCCGACGAGCTGACCGGGACCGTGATAGGTGAAGTCGCCGCCGCGGTCGATACGCACACAGTCGGCGCCGACTGCAGTCGGATCGACCAACAAGTTCGCCTCGTCGGCACTCGGACCGGCAGTGAAGACATGATCGTGTTCGAGCAGCAGCAAGTAGTCATCCGCGCTGTGTTTCCACAGGCGGCGTTGGAGGCCGAGCGCCTCGCGGAAGCCGACCCGCCCCAGCCAGCGCGCCTGCAGCATCGAGCTGTGTCTCGCGCTCTTGTTCGCTCCGCTCACGGGCCGCTCGGGCCCCGGTCTCGCTGTCGCTGTATTGGCACGCCCAGGGGTCATTGCAAGTCCGCTCGGCCTCAGAACTCTGCTCCCCAGTCGTGCTGTTCGAGCATCTGGCGGATGTGGCCCAGGAATCCTGCGGCGTAGCTGCCGTCGAACGCACGATGATCCCAGCCCATCGCCAGGTGACCGACCGAGTGCGCGACGATGCTCTCGTTGCCGAACCGGTCCGTGACGACGACTGGCCGTCTGGCGACGCCGTCGGTCGAGAGCACGGCCACCTGGGGCTGGTTGATGATGGCCGCTGTCGTGTAGGTGCCAAACGATCCGTTATTGGAGATGGTGAACGTTCCGCCGGTGATGTCGTCGGGCGTCAGGCGTCGCTCCCGGGCGCGTGCAGCGAACTCGTTCATGGTGCGAGCGACCCCGCGCAAGCTGAACGAGTCAGCATCGCGCAGCACCGGCACGATCAACCCGTCGTAGTCGAGGTCGACCGCGACGCCGACGTTGCGGCTGCGCCAGAGGCGCAGGCCTCCGTCCTCCACCGATGCGTTCAGCCGCGGCCATTGAGCTAAGGCATCCGCGACTGCGACCACGATGAACGGCAGATAGGTGAGGCTGAAGCCTTCCGATGCCCGCCACGCCTCGCGGTGCGCTCTGCGCACTTGCTCCACGTTCTCATAGTCGACCTCAACGACGGTGAGGGCGTGCGGCGAGGTGGCCACGGAGTTCACCATGTGCTCGCCCGTGCGGCGGCGGATGTTGTTGAACGATTCGAAGCGCGAGTCGCCGTCGGTCCAATCAGCAGCGGCCGCGGCGGCGACCGGTGCAGGCACCGACGGCGCGCTCGGTGCTAACGGACGTTCGCCTGCCGCCGGACTCGCCGGCGACGTTGCCGGAGCTGCGCTTGCTGCGGCAGCGCGTTGCCGTTCGTCGATGGCGTTGAGCACATCGGATCGCGTGATGCGGCCGCCGACCCCGGTTCCCACGAGCGCGGCGGGGTCCAGGCCGTGCTCCCGCACCAGACGCCGGACGACGGGCGAAAGCAAATGACTGCCGTGGTCGGTCGCCGGCCCGTTCGCCGAGCCATTGGTCGGCGCAGCGTCGGCAGGCGCACTGGCGGGTGCTACGGCGGGCACCGCCGGTGCATCGGTCGGCGCCGGCGCAGCGGCAGGTTCTGGGGGCGCAGCGCTGGGCACTGGGACGGCAGCGTCAGGCGGCGGGGCGACGGCACCTTCAGGCAGCTCGACGATCGCGAGCACCGTTCCGACGTCCACGGTCTCGCCTTCGGGCACGCGAATCTCGCTGATGACGCCCTCCATCGGCGAGGGAACCTCGCTGTCCACCTTGTCGGTGGACACCTCGTAGAGCATCTCTCCGACCGCGATCGAGTCGCCCGGGTTCTTGAACCAGCGGGTAATGGTCCCCTCGGTGACCGTCTCGCCGAGCTGCGGCAGCACCAGATCAGCCATGTCGGCTCAGCCTCTCACCTCGGTACACGGCACCGGGTTCCGGGATCATCCGTGCAGACCTCGTCCAGTGAGCGACAGCATCGTCTCGCCGAACAACTCCGACAGGGTGGGGTGCGGCTGCACCAGGGCCGCCACCTCCGAGACTGTGGCCTCCCAGTTGACCGCCAGGTAGCCCTGACCCAGCTGCTCGGTGACCCAGGGACCCATCATGTGAACGCCGAGCACGCGCCCGGCGGCGCCGTCGGCCTCACGCTCGGCCACGATCTTGACGAGCCCCTCGGTGTCGTTGACGATCATCGCCCGCGAGTTTCCGGTGAAGCGATGCTTGGACGTCGCCACATCGAACCCAGCCTCACGAGCCGCCGCCTCGGTGAGCCCTGCGAACGCCACCTCGGGATGGCAGTAGATCGCCCAGGGCACGTTGCCGTAGTCGACCGGGGCCGGTTCTTCTCCGAGCATGTCCTTCACCGCCACGATGGCCTCGGCGAACCCCACATGGGCCAGCTGGGGGGTGTTGATGAGATCGCCGACCGCGTACACACCCGCCATCGACGTGCGGCACAGCTCGTCGGCGACGACGAAACCGCGTTCGTCGAGCCTGACTTCGGTGTCGTCGAGGCCGAGATGATCGGGGTACGGCCGGCGTCCCACCGACACCACCACGGCGTCGACGTCCAGCGCAGCTTCCCCGCTGTCGCCACCGGACCGGGGAGCTGTCGTGTACTGCACCGTCGTTCCGCCGCCCGAGGTCGGGGTGTGGCCAGTGACCTGACAGCCGGTCAGCACGGTGATGCCGCGCTTGGAGAAAGCCCGAGCCAAGGCCTTGGCAATGTCAGCGTCGACGCCCGGGATGATCTGGGGCGCGTACTCAAGCACGGTGACTTCAGCGCCCAGATCGGACAGCATCGAGGCGAATTCGCAGCCGATGGCCCCCCCGCCGATCACGGCCACGCGAGGGGGCACCTCGTCGAGCGCCAAGACCTCGTCGGAGGTCATGATCAGCGTCCCGTCGCGGTCGAAGCCACCCAGCGTGATCGGAACCGAGCCTGCTGCGAGCAGAACGTGATCTCCCTGCAGCCTCAGCGTGTCGGACTCGCCTGCGTCAACCTCGACGGAACGGTCGGCGCACAGCCAGCCCGTCCCCTCATACACGGTCACCTTGCGATGTCGCAGCAGCCCCTTCACCCCAGTCTCCAGACCGTCCACGATGCGCTGCTTGCGGACTTGTGAGACACCGAAGTCCAGCTCGGGCGGCTCGACGTTGACGCCGAATTCGGCTGCCTCGCCAACCGTGCGCCACACCGCGGCGGTCTCGAGCAGCTCCTTGGCGGGAATACAACCCCGGTGCAGGCATGTGCCTCCCACCTTGTCCCGCTCGACCAGCGCAACCTTCATTCCCGCGGCACCGGCGTACAGAGCCGCGCCGTAGCCTGCCGGGCCGCCGCCGATCACAACGAGGTCGTAACGAACCGGGCCGCTCGCTTCGCCTGAATTCGCTCCATCTTCCATCGCGCGACGAGGGTACGCCTCAGGGCGCGCCCATGGCACCGAGGCGCGCGCAGTCGGGGCGTTCCAAGCGCGTCACCAGCGGGTCAGCGCATCACAGCCACAGCAGCACCCGGACCGCGAACGCCACCAAGATCAACACTCCAGTGGCGAAAGCCAAAGCGATCAGCGTCCGGGTGCTCACCGAGTCGAATGTAACTCGCGGCAACCCGCATAATCGTCTGGCGGGCCAGCGTTAGGCTCGGCGGGATGACGCGCCTGATGTCCCGAGCCGCCTCCGTCTTGGTCGCCGGACTGATCGCCGTCGGCGTTCTGGCCGGCTGCGGGAGCGACGACGCCGCTACCTCGCAGCAGCCGAGCGCGACCGAGCCCAGCGCCGCCACGCCAACCGACGCCCCGGCGCCCACAAGCGCTGCAACTCCGGCTGCCACCTCGGCCGCTGCAAGCGCGACGACTGCCGCCGCTGCCGCCGAGACCCGAGCAGAGATCTTGCTGCTCGAGGGCGAATTGCTGGACGGGCAGCAATTCGATCTGGCTGCGACGGCCGGCAACGACGTGCTGCTGTGGTTCTGGGCGCCTTGGTGACCGGCGTGCAACCGTGAAGCGCCTGCGGTCGCAGCGCTGAAGTCAGAGCACGGGGACAGCCTCGTCATGGTGGGCGTCCCAGGCGGAGACTCACAGGACTCCTACCGGAGCTTCGTGTCCAAGCACCAGCTTGGCGACATCCCGCAAGTCACCAACGCCGACGGCGATCTGTGGGGCCATTTCGGCGTCAGCTCACAGCCTCGGTGGGTCCTCGTACGGGCTGACGGGTCGGTCGAACGCGGTGGCGGCGCCCCGCCGCCCGACATCGTTCAGGACGCGCTCACGCCCGCCTGAGGGAGGCCATGGCCAAATCACGGCAACGCAGCGTCAGCGTCGAGCGGCTGATCGACGCGCCCGCAGAACGCATCTTCGCCGTGCTGGCCGATCCGAGCCGCCATTGCGAGATCGACGGCTCCGGAACGCTGAACCGCCTGACCACCAGCAGCGCTCCGCTGGCGCTCGGCAGCACGTTCTCGATGCGCATCAAGGGCGGCATCGCCTACACCGTGAAGAACCGGGTGCTGGAGTTCGAGGAGAATCGGCTGATCACCTGGGCGCACTGGCAAGGCCAACGCTGGAGCTACCGGCTCGAGCCCCAGCCCGACGGCGGAACGCTCGTGCGTGAGACCTTCAATTGGTCCACTGCGAAGCTGCCGCGAAGCATTGAGCTCCTCGGAGCTCACCGCAAGAACGTGCCGTCGATGGAAAAGACGCTCGAACGACTGGCTGCACTCGTCGAGACCGCCCACGAACACCGATAACCCAGGTCTGCCGATGGGGCGAATCGGCCTATCCGGTGTTCTGCGATGCGCCAGGACATCACCAAACCAGCCCAAAGCACTTGCCTGCGATCGCGCTCCAGCAGATCAAGGGGGTGCCACAGAAACCGAAACTGACTGAAACAGTGTGCAATTACCCCTTGCATTTGCCCTTGTTGACCGGTATCCAATCGGGCGGTGCCTCCCCCCAGCACCATGGTGCTACCACGCCGTCAAACGGTATGCCGCCACGCCTTGTCGGCGATTCTTGCAGTCGCGCTGGGCACCGTGGCGACTTTCGCCCTGCTAGCGCCACCGGTCTCATCGAGCACCCCGCCGCTCGGTCCCTGTGACGACGGCTGGGTCGCGCCCACTCCCACCAATATCTCGGTGACTAGCGTCCCGATCACGGTCGACTCGACCACCGCCGACTATTTCGTGTTGTACTTGAAGTCGCAGCCGATTCTGGTCAAGCGCGGTGAGCACGGCACGACCACTCTGCCCGACAACCTCGGAACGCTGTCCGCTGAGAAGTACCTCGTGGAGAAGTACTCTGTCGCGCAGCCGGGAGACCTCGACGGCGATTGTGTAGACGACATCACGGAACTGGCGGACCTCGGAAAATACAATCCCATCAACCCGGCAAAGACTATCGATATCGTCAATGGCGCAGTCGCGATTGACTCCCGAGCCGCATTCCAGACATTGTCATTCAAGGGTAGTACAGGGGTCAGGGGATTAGAGCATCTTGACGGCCTGGAGTTCGTCAAGTTCGAGGTCAGAGGCCTTGGCACCGACACTCAGACCACATACTTCATCAATTCGAACACACACAAGATGCACACGAGCTTCGACCAGGCCGTTGGCTTGTCGGTCAGTCGACCTACAGCCATTGGTAAGGGCACGATTGTCTATTATCCCAACGTGATCTCGTCAGACGGAACATTGGGACTCTATGCCTTTCAGTTTGATCCCTGGAATTCTGTATCCTTCAGTTTTGTCGAAAACCTGCATCAGCTCCTAGCCGCTAGTATGCCATTCCTAGACAACAACTTCTATTATCACCCGTTCACAAAGGGGCAACTCGACCTTTACAAATCGGGCAAGTCCAAGTATGACAGCTCCCGCGTTGGTGTGCTATTGGATGAAGACATCGCTCCTGATATAGACTTCATCCCGCTGAACCAAGCCGAAGGATACGGCCGCCTGCGATTGATGGAGGAGGGTGAACGTCCCAGCCCCTTTGATATAGCCATCTATGACACGCTGCCCAATGATCTGCCTCGCGTGGCTGGAACCATAACCACCGTACCGCAAACGCCGCTGTCTCATGTCAACTTACGGGCTATCCAAAATGGTCTGCCGAATGCCTTCATTCGCGACGCCTTGTCGACCGATACCGTCACCTCCTTGATCGGCAGCTACGTATATTTTGCTGTCGGTGCCGAGGGATACACGCTACGCGCAGCCACGAAGGCAGATGTAGATAAGCATTTCGAAGACCTTCGTCCTAAGCAGACGCAGACACTGCAGCGAGACCTGACGAAGACAACTATCACTTCACTGGCGAGCGTGAACTTCGCTGACTGGAACGCGTTCGGCGTCAAGGCGGCCAATGTAGCGGAGTTGACCAAGTTGTCGTTGCCCACTGGCACAACGCCAGTCGGGTATGCCGTCCCATTCTACTTCTACGACGAGTTCATGAAGCAGGCAACCGTCGGGACTGAGACGATTCTTGGGAAGAAGAAGGCGCCGGCTGCGGAGAAGATCACTCTCTCAGCTGAGACGACATTAGACCAAGCAGTGTCGGCGATGCTCGCGCATTCGTACTTCCAGAGCGATTCTGACATTCAGGAGGAGATGCTCGACGACTTGCGCAAAGCCATCAAGAACGCTACCTCGCCTGCATGGGTCGTCCAAGCGCTGAACGCGCTGCACGGCAATTATCCCGACGGCCAGTCCCTGCGCTACCGGTCCAGCACCAACAACGAGGACCTACCGTCGTTCAACGGCGCCGGCCTGTATGACTCCAAGACACAGGACCCGGACGAGACCACCGCAGACGGCATCGACAAGTCCATCAAAGCAGTCTGGGCCAGTCTCTGGAACCACCGCGCCTTCCTGGAGCGAGACTTCCATCGCGTCGATCACAGCACCGTCGCCATGGGCGTTCTGGTGCATCCGAACTACTCAGATGAACGGGTCAACGGTGTCGCCGTCAGCTATGACCCGATCACCCTCCAGGACAACGCTCATTACGTCAACTCCCAAGTTGGCGAGGACCTAGTCACCAACCCGGAGGCCTACTCCCAGCCCGAGCAGCTGCTGCTTGGAGCTGGTGGCTCAGCGACGGTGCTGTCACGCTCCAATTTGACATCGTCGAATCAGCTGCTGATGAGCGCTGCGCAGATGACCCAGCTGCGCAGCAACCTCGACACGATCCATAATCGTTTCAAGACTCTCTATCAGGTTCAGGACGGCGACGACTTCGCCATCGAGATCGAGTTCAAGATCACGGCGGCAAACCAGCTCGCCATCAAGCAGGCACGGCCCTGGATCTTCCCCGAACCGTTAGTGATTCCAAGCCCTGAAGTGAGCCTTGCTCTCGGTTCAGCCCAGGTCACGGAGGGCGAGTCACTGGAGCTCACGGTGACTCGAAGCGGCGGCATCCAGTCGACACCGCTCACAGTGAACCTTGCCTGGAGCGAGACCGGGGCGGCGCTGAAGAGCAAGCCAGCCGCCGTGACGATCCCTGGCAATCAGACGAGCGCCAGCGTCACCGTCAGAACTGACGATGATCAAGAAGACGAGCATGACAGCGTCGCGAAGGTCAGCATCAGCGCTGACAGCGCCTACACGATCGGCGCGGCGGGCTCGGCGTCAGCAACCATCGCCGATGACGACCAGCCGATGATCGGAGTGCGTGGTGATGCCAGCACGGTCACGGAGGGCTCGTCGGTCGGCTTCACGTTCACCCGGTCAGGCAGCGTGCTCGAGCAAGCGCTCACGGTAAGCGTCACCATCACCGAGTCAGGGAGTCGGCTGCAGGGCACCGCGCCGACAGCCGTCACCTTCGCGGCCAACAGCGCGTCTGCTGCCATATCGCTGCCGACCTCTGATGACTCGGTCCGGACGAACCCAAGCGTTGTCACGGTCCAGATCGACGCGGGCAGCGACTACGGCATCAACGGGTCAGGCCAAGCCAAGGTGACGATCGAGGATGACGAAATGCCGCCCCCCGATCTGCTATTCGACTTCAACCATGCACCGCCCGAAAAGAAGACCTACATCTTGTCGGTCAACAACAGAGGCAACGGCGGCGACATCACCTACAAGATCGCCGGGCCTGACGCCAGCTACTTCACCGACTACACCTTTGCCCGTCTCCTAGTTATGGACGCACGGCAGTACAACCATGCAGCTGACGCAAACCACGACGGGGTCTACGAGATTGACCTCACAGCCTCGGACACCCGCGGCGGAACCACGACGGAGAGACTGCGTTTCACCGTGGTCAATGACAGTCTCATTGAGCGGGCGAAGCAGCGATGGGACCAACTCAGCGAGGACCAGCGCGTAACGCTTCTCCCGGAGGTCGAGGCCGACGGACTCAAGCCCGAATTCGCGAGTCTCACAGACGACGTGCGGGCGAGAGTGCTGCGACTCGCCCGTCAGCAGCTACTGCCTTCACCAGGCCCCACCATCAGCGTTGCTGGCGGCAGCGGCGTGACCGAGGGCAGCGACGCCACGTTCACGGTCACTGCTGTTCCGTCGCCGACCACAGCGTTGTCGGTGAGTGTCACGGTGTCACAAAGCGGCGACTACGGCGCCTCCACTGGCGCGCAGACCGTGAGCATCCCCACGTCGGGCACCTACACGCTGACGGTGCCCACGTCCGGCGACAGCACCGATGAGCCCGACGGCTCAGTCACCGCCACGCTGAACTCCGGCACGGGCTACACCGTGTCGACCACGAACGGCGCCGCGACGGTCGCCGTGGCCGACGACGATGATCCACCGCCGGCAACACCGGTCATCACCATCGCCGCGGGTTCAGCAGTGACCGAGGGCAGCGACGCGACGTTCACCGTGACCGCCAGCCCCAATCCGGCTTCGGCGTTGACTGTCAACGTCACCGTGTCGCAGACGGGAAGCTTCGCTGCGACGACCGGCGCAGACACCGTCACGATCCCGACCACAGGCTCCGCCACGTTCACCGTCAGCACAACCAACGACACCACCGATGAGGCCGACGGCTCAGTCACCGCCACGGTCAACACAGGCACGGGTTACACGGTGTCGTCGTCTTCGGGTACGGCGTCGGTGGCTGTGTCTGATGATGACGACCCGCTGCCTCCGCCGCCTGCGGATTGTGTTTCCGATGAGACGTTGGAGTCGGCGCGGGACCATTACAACCTGCACCGTGATCGCGCTCCTGGTTATGGCCGCAACTGGCGTCGGGTGCTGATCGCGTTCGGCGATGTGGCCGACGATCAGTTGACTGCGTTCACTGCGGCTGAGGCGCTTGAGGGTGAGCAGCGATGGTTCGGGTGGAAGCCGTTCCGCGAAGCGTTGGAATGCATCGAGGCCGCCCGCCAGACCCCGCCTGCCGAACTGGAGATCAGCATCGTCGCGGGTAGCGATGTCGCTGAAGGGACTGCTGCGACTTTCGTGCTCACCGCCAGCCCTACGCCGGCGTCAGCTCTGTCGGTCAGCGTGACTGTGTCGCAGTCAGGCAATTTCGGTGCGGCGGCCGGGTCGCGGACGGTGACGATCCCCACCACGGGCACCTTCACGCTGACCGTGGACACCACTGGCGACAGCATCGACGAGGCCGACGGGTCGGTCACCGCCACGATCGACACAGGCACCGGCTACACAGTGTCATCTTCAGCCGGTTCAGCGACGGTTGCGGTCGCAGACGATGACGACCCCGCACCGCCGCCGCCTCCGCCGGCTGACCCGGAGATCAGCATCACGGCGGGCAGCGGCGTGACCGAGGGTTCGGCGGCGTCGTTCACGCTCACCGCGTCACCGGCGCCGAAGGCTGCTTTGTCGGTCAGCGTCACCGTCGCTCAGAGCGGCAGCTTCGGCGTGTCCACCGGAGCGCGCGCGGTGACCATCCCGGCCGGCGGGAGCTACACGCTGACGGTCGCTACCGCCGATGACAGCGCAGACGAGGCCGACGGGTCGGTCACCGCCACGATCAGCGACGGCGCCGGCTACACCGTGTCGTCTGCCAATAGCAGCGCCGCGGTCGCTGTGGCCGACGACGACGTGCCCCAGATCAGCATCGCGGCGGGCAGCGATGTCACTGAGGGGACCGCGGCGACGTTCACCGTCGCGGCCAGCCCTGTTCCCGCGGCGAGTCTCGTTGTCAGCGTGACCGTGTCCCAAAGCGGCAACTTCGCTACTACCGGTGTGCGAACGTTCACGATCCCGACGACTGGTAGCGCGACGTTCACCGTCGTCACCACTGACGACACAATCGACGAGGCCGACGGGTCGGTCACCGCGACAGTGGGCAGCGGCACCGGCTACACCGTGTCAGCGACCCAGAGCGCTGCGACGGTGGCGGTGTCCGATGACGACGACCCGCCTCCGCCTTCGAATTGTGTGTCTGATGAGACGCTGGAATCGGCGCGGAACTACTACGACCTGCATCGTGATCGCGAGCCTGGTTATGGCCGTAACTGGCGTCGGGTGCTGGTGGCGTTCGGTGATGTGGTCGATGATCAGTTGACTGCTATGACTGCGGCTGAGGCGCTCGAGCGCGAGCAGCTGTGGTTCGGATGGCGGCCGTTCCGAGAGGCGCTGGAGTGCATCGAGACAGCCCGCCAGACCCCGCCCCCGCCTGCCGAACCCGAGATCAGCATTGCTGCGGGCGGCGGTGTGACTGAGGGCTCTTCGGCGTCGTTCACGCTGACCGCGTCACCGGTGCCGGCGGCTGCTTTGTCGGTGGAGGTGTCGGTGTCGCAGTCAGGCGATTTCGGTGTCACGACCGGGTCGCGGACGGTGACGATCCCCACCACGGGCAGCTACACGCTGACGGTGGACACCACCGGTGACAGCACCGACGAGGCCGACGGGTCGGTGACCGTGTCGGTGGACACCGGCACCGGCTACACGGTGTCGTCGTCGGCTGGTTCGGCGTCGGTCGCGGTCGCAGACGACGACTCCCCCGCACCGCCCCCGCAGGCTGATCCGGAGATCAGCATTGCTGCGGGCAGCGGCGTCACAGAAGGCGGCGCCGCGTCGTTCACGCTCACCGCGTCACCAGCGCCGACGGCCGCTTTGTTGGTCAGCGTCACCGTCGCGCAGAGCGGCAGCTTCGGCGTGTCCACCGGGGCGCGCGAGGTGACGATCCCGACCGGCGGGAGCTACACGTTGACCGTTGCCACCGCCAACGACAGCACCGACGAAGCAGACGGGTCGGTCACCGCCACGATCGGCACAGGCACGGGCTACATCGTGTCGTCCACGCAGAGCGCGGCGACTGTGGCGGTGTCTGATGACGACGACCCGCCGCCTCCACCGCCTGTGCCTGCGGGTTGTGTTTCTGATGAGGTGTTGGAGTCGGCGCGTGTCTATTTCGACCTGAATCGTGGTCGCGCGCCGAGTTTTGGCCGTAACTGGCGTCGGGTGCTGGTGGCGTTCGGTGATGTGGTCGATGATCAGTTGACTGCGTTCACTGCGGCTGAGGCGCTTGAGGGTGAGCAGATCTGGTTCGGGTGGAAGCCGTTCCGTGAGGCGCTGGAGTGCATCGAGGCAGCCCGGCAGCCCGAAGATCCGGAGATCAGCATCGCTGCGGGCAGCGCCGTCACCGAGGGGACCGCGGCGTCGTTCACTGTCACCGCGTCTCCCAACCCGGCGGCGAGCCTGGACGTGACGGTGACCGTCTCCCAGAGCGGCGATTACGGTGCGACGACCGGGGCACGGACCGTGACGATCCCCACAACGGGCAGCTACACGCTGACCGTCGCCACCGCCGATGACACGGCTGATGAAGCCGATGGGTCGGTGACCGTCACGATCGGCACCGGCACCGGCTATGCCGTGTCGTCGAGCGACAGCAGCGCCACGGTCGCGGTGGCCGACAATGACGTGCCCGAGGTCAGCATCGCGGCGGGCAGCGATGTCGCTGAGGGGGCTGCGGCGTCGTTCACCATCACGGCCAGCCCTGTGCCCGCGGCAAGTGTTGACGTCAGCGTGACCGTGTCCCAGAGCGGCGACTTCGCTGCGACCGGCGAGCGGACCGTCACGATCCCGACGACTGGCACCGCGACGTTCACCGTCGCCACCGCCGACGACACCACTGATGAGGCGGACGGCTCGGTCACCGCCACGATCAGCGACGGCACGGGCTACACGGTGTCGTCGTCAGCCGGGGCGGCGACGGTGGCGGTGTCCGATGACGACGACCCGGCGCCGCCGCCGGACACGCCGGTCATCAGCATCGTCGGGGGCACTGCGGTCACAGAAGGCGGCAATGCGACCTACACGATCACCGCCAGTCCCGCGCCGACGGCGCCCCTGACGATCAGCCTGACGGTCTCGCAGAACGGCAGCTACCATTTGTCGCCTGGTCCGATGACCATCCAGATGGCGACTTCGGGCACCCACACTGTGAGCCTCGGCACCCACGACGACAGCACCGACGAGGCTGACGGTTCGCTGACTGTCACGGTCGACAGCGGCACGGGCTACACCGTGTCGTCCACGCAGAACGCGGCGACAGTCGCGGTGTCCGACAACGATCTGGCCCCCGCCGGTCCGCCGACGGTGACCGTCAGCGACGCCACAGCCGCCGAGGACGCGCAGCACCTCGCCTTCGTGGTGACGCTGTCGAAACCCAATCCCGACCCGATCACGTTCCGCTACGGCGGATACGCCCGCACCGCGACACTGTGGCAGGACTGGAGCATCGAATACAAGGCGTTCACACTGGCTGCCGGCGACACGACCATCGACGTCACCGTGCCGATCATCGACGACGACACCCCAGAAGACGACGAAACGCTGCGCGTGTACATCTACGCCACCAGCGGAATCGTCATCCGCGACGGCTTCCTCTACGCCACCGGCACCATCACCGACGACGACTGACCGCACCAGCGATCGCGCAGGCGCCGGTTACGACCCGAGCCGGCCGCATCAATGGGGAGGCGCAATTCGCGAGCAGCACGGTGCTCACCCAGTGCGTCCGGACTCAGGCTCGATCACCCAGACGTCGTCGAGTGCTTCTTCGAATCGCCGTTGCAGATCGGCCAGAGTGCGGTCATCGTCTCGGCGCACCAACACCGCTTCGTCGCAGTTGTGCATGAACCACGTATCCCGGCGACGCATCGCCTTGCCGAACGCCTCACCGTCAACGGGCGTCCGGTTGCCGAGCACGAATTGCTTGGCTGCCTGCTGTCGGAGCTCGGCGAACCGCCGCCGCGACGGTCCCGGCCATCTGCGCTCCACGCCCTCGAAGGCCAGCACTACGACATAGGGCACCCCGGCCGCCAGCGCAGCCTCGGCGCCCAAGGTTTCCGCGCCGAGCCCGAGGCCCGTTGCCACGACGATGTCGGGGTGCATCTCGCGCTTGGCGGCAAGCACGTCGCTCAGCTGTCGCAGCACCTTGCGTGAGACGGGGTTCTCGCTGTACCCGCCGAGTTCGGGCGGCCGGTGACCGAGCACGGCCACTGCGTAACCCGCAATCTCCCGATTTCCCGATGTCGGCTCGTCGGTGCTGACGGCGCCCTTGGGAGGATGGTGCGGCCCCGACCGCGGGTCGGCGAGCCGCTCGAGCACGTCGTCATCGAATCGATTGCCGCTCTGGCCGACGCCTGCCCCCGCAGCGTGCACGGCCAGCGCATCTGCGGCGGAGTTCATTCGCTGGCCTGCGTGGCCCTTCACCCATTCGAACGTCACATCGCCGCGTGCCAGCACGTCCTCAATGAACGGCTCCCACAGGTCCCGGTTGGCCACCGGCTTCTTTGCGGTGTTCAGCCAGTTGCGCCGGTGCCAGCCCTTCCACCATTCGTCGTTGAAACACTTCACCACATAGGTGGAGTCGCTGACGATCCGCAACGGCCCGTCGAGGTCCTCGACAGCTTGTGCCGCCGCCATGACCTCCATGCGCTGGTTCGTGGTCTTGGGCTCGAAGCCACATGCCCAAGGCCCTCCGTCGACCACGTAGGCCCAGCCGCCCGGGCCCGGGTTGCCGAGGCACGACCCATCGGTGAAAACGTCTCGCACTGCCGCGTTCGATTTCTGGCTCATCGGAGTGCGACACTAGGACCCATGCTCTTCGACGGCTTGCATGAGCAAATCCCCGACATCGACCCCGACGAGACCGACGACTGGCTGCAGTCCTTCAAAGCAGTCGTGGAGGAACGGGGCAAGAACCGTGCGCGGTTCCTGATCCGTCGACTGATGTCGAAGGCCCGCGAACTGCAGGTCGACTTTCCCGCCACCGTCTCGACGCCGTACATCAACACGATCGCCCCCGAGGACGAACCGTGGTTTCCAGGCGACGACGACATCGAGAAACGTCTGCGAGCCTTCATCCGTTGGAATGCCGTCGCCATGGTGACCCACGCAAACTCGTGGGCAGACGGCATCGGCGGGCACCTGTCCACGTTCGCCAGCTCGGCGGCGCTCTACGACGTGGGCTTCAACCATTTCTGGCACGGCAAGGACGACGGCGAGCCCGGCGACCACATCTACATTCAGGGCCACGCCGCGCCCGGCATCTACGCCCGGGCCTATCTCGAAGGCCGCCTCGACGACACCGACCTCGAACACTTCCGACGCGAGATCGGTCGCACCGGGCTGTCGTCGTACCCCCATCCCCGCCTCATGCCCGATTTCTGGGAGTTTCCGACGGTGTCGATGGGCCTCGGACCGATCACGGCCATCTACCACGCCCGCTTCAACCGCTACCTCCACAATCGCCGCATCGACAACACGTCGGAATCGAAGGTGTGGTGCTTCGTGGGCGACGGCGAGACCGACGAGCCCGAGACGCTCGGGGCACTGCACCTCGCCGCACGGGAGCGCCTCGACAACCTGATCTTCGTGGTGAACTGCAATCTGCAGCGACTCGACGGCCCGGTGCGCGGCAACGGGAAGATCATCCAAGAACTCGAAGCCAACTTTCGCGGCTCGGGCTGGAACGTCATCAAGGTGATCTGGGGCAGCCGCTGGGACGAGCTGCTGGCCCGAGACCGCGGCGGCGTGCTGCTCAACAAGATGAACGAGACCGTCGACGGCGAGTACCAGCGCTACTCGGTGGAGAGCGGGTCCTACATCCGCGAGCAGTTCTTCGGGCCCGATCCGCGCCTGCGCGAGATGGTCCAGCACCTCTCCGACGAAGAACTTCAGACGCTTCCCCGCGGCGGCCACGACTACAAGAAGCTCTATGCGGCCTACCAAGCCGCAGTCGAGCACGAAGGCAGCCCCACCGTCATCTTGACCAAGACAGTCAAGGGCTGGTCGCTGGGGCCTGACCTCGAAGCCCGCAACGCCACCCACCAGATCAAGAAGCTGACCCGCACCCAGCTCATGACCATCCGGGAACGGCTGCGGCTGCACGACGAGATCGACGCCGATTTCGATCCCGACGATCCGCCCTACTGCCGACCCGCGTCCGGCAGCGCCGAGCACGAGTATCTGATGGCCCGCCGAAAGGCGCTCAACGGCCCATTGCCCAAGCGCATGCGCAACTGGTGTCGCAAGGCCCTTCCGATGCCGAGCTCGAAGCCGTTCTCGGAGTTCGCCTCGGGTTCGGGCGAGATGGCGGTGTCGACCACGATGGCATTCACACGGATGCTGCGCGCCATGACCCGTGAGCCGGGCTTCGGCGACCGCGTGGTGCCCATCATCCCCGATGAGGCCCGAACGTTCGGCATGGACTCGCTGTTTCGCGAGCTGGGCATCTATGCAAGCCAGGGGCAGCTGTACGAGCCCGTCGACCACGACCTGCTGCTGTCCTACACCGAGCACATCGACGGCCAGATCCTCGAAGAGGGCATCACCGAAGCCGGCGCGTTGGCCAGCTTCACCGCCGCCGCCACCTCGTATGCCACCCGCGGCGTCGCGATGGTGCCCTTCTACACCTTCTATTCGATGTTCGGCTTCCAGCGGGTGGGCGACATGATCTGGGCGCTGGCCGACATGCGAGGCCGCGGCTTTCTGATGGGAGCGACAGCAGGCCGCACCACCCTGATGGGCGAAGGCCTCCAGCACCAGGACGGCCACTCACCGCTGCTCGCCTCGGTCGTGCCGCCCTGCAAGGCCTACGACCCGGCGTTCGCGTATGAGCTGGCGGCCATCGTGCGAGACGGCATCCGGCGCATGTACGGCGTGGGCGAGGACATCTTCTACTACCTGACCATCTACAACGAGAACTACATCCAACCGCCAGAGCCGGACGATCTGAACGTCGAGCACCTTCTGGCCGGCATGTACCAATTCGCCCCGACGCCGCCCGGACGCACGCACTGGGGCACGATCATGTTCTCAGGCGCGGCTCAGGGCGCCGCACGTGATGCTGCCGAACTGCTGGCCAGCGAGCACGACGTGGCGGTCGACCTGTGGAGCGCCACGTCTTACAAGGCGCTGCGCGAGGAAGCTCTGTCGTGCGAGCGCTGGAACACGCTGCATCCCGACGAGGCGCCGCGCGTGCCCTTCGTAACCCGGCAACTGGCCGACGGATGGGGTCCCGTGGTTGCGGTGACCGACTTCATGCGGGCCGTGCCCGACCAGGTGTCGCGCTGGATCGGCCGCGACTACACCTCGCTGGGCACTGACGGATTCGGCCGCAGCGACACCCGCAGCCGCTTGCGAGAGCACTTCGAGGTGACCGCCGAGCACATCACCGTGGCGGTGCTGTGGCGACTCGCAGAGCTCGGCGAGATCGACTCCAAGGTCGCCGCTGAGGCCATCAAGCGCTACGGCCTGGCCACCGACAGCGCCGACCCCTGGTCATCGGCAACCCACTGAGCCAGCCTTCGCTCCCTCAGGGTCCAAACGAGGTGAGATGGCGGCGGAGCTGTCCATCACTGTCCGGCGCCGTCGGTTTGGCGCCGCCAGACTGTTCCGATGCCTAGTGATATCCCCTGCCCGCAGCGGTGGTTCGACGACTACGAGGCCGGCGAGCGCTTCACCTTCGGCTCGACGACCATCGACGAAGCCGAGATCATCGAGTTCGGCCGCAAGTTCGACCCTCAGCCGTTCCACATCGACCCGAATGCCGCTCGCAACACTGTCTATGGCGGGCTGATCGCCTCTGGTTGGCACACCGGCTCGATCATGATGAGGATGCTGGGCGAATACCTGCTGGGGCCCTCCAGCATGGGCTCGCCGGGCCTCGACGAGCTGCGCTGGCTGGCACCGGTACATCCAGGCGACCGCCTGACGCTGGTCGTCGAAGTGCTGGAGGTTCGCCCGAGTCGATCCAAGCGTGACCGGGGCATCATCAAGATGGCCCACGAATTGGTCAACCAGCACGGCACCACGGTGGTGCGTTCGGTCGCCAACATGATGATCGCCCGCCGCGCGTGAAACCCTCCCAGCGCTGATCACTCGCTCTGGGCAGCGTCGAAAGGGACTCGCTCAGGCGAGCTGCAACGGACCCGGATCGGGCGTGCTGGAACCGCCTTCTAGGCGTGCCACGCGTTCACGTGCCAATGCGACCTCGGCGGTCACGCCGTCGATGCGATCCGACTGGTGGTCGATGCGATCCGACTGGTGGTCAATGCGTCCGCTCAGATGCAAGGTGATGCCCAGACCGGTGCCGAGCACGCTGGCGACGATGCCTGCGGCGGCGACAAGTACCGCCCACGCTTCGACGACAATCTGGGTCGTCGCCATCAAGCTCACTGCCATGACCTCACGCTAGAACACGCGCCGCCCGGCTCGGCAACGAATTTAGACGTACTGGGCAGCGGACTGGTGCTCCAGCCAGCCCAGCAGGATGGCGACGGCGCGGGGGTCGTGACGGATGCGATGGTCGGCTCCCGCAATGAGGCGAAGCTCCGCACTGGGATGCTGCTCTGCGAGGTGGCGGGCTTCGGTGTAGGGCACCTGGCGGTCGTTGATGCCGTGCAGGATCAGCAACGGCCGGTCGGTGAGTCGTTTCACCGCGTCGACCGCCCGGTTCTGCTTCAGCTCGCGGTTCCACGCGCTCGCCGAGCGCGGAAAGTTGTCGGACCTGATGACGCCCACGTTGCGACAGTGCTGCAGGAACGCCTTGGGGTCGCTGGCCCAGTCGTCGAAGTCGGCCCGGGGTGCCATCGCGGCGACGCCTCGCACCCGGGCATCGCGGGCGGCGGCCAGGATGGCCACCGAGCCGCCCGTCGTGGAACCCACCAGCCACACACCCCGGCAGCCGTCGTCCAGGACATGCTCGATAGAGCGCCCGACGTCGTCGATCCATCCGAGCAGGGAGAAATCGCCGTCGGATTCCCCACAGCCCCGCATGCTGACGGCGAGCACGGTCCAGCCTTGCGCTTCGGCAATGCGTTCTGCGAACTGCTGGTACGTGCGATTCGGAATGCCGGGTCGCTGCTTGGAGGGAAACCCGTGGCACAGCACCACTGCCGGCCCGCTTCCCGTCGAACGAGACGGCCGGACCATCAGGGCCGCAAGATTCGGGCTGCCCTCGACGGTGATTTCGGTGACGGTCGTGCTCACAGCTCGGCTCGGAGTTGCCGCCGGTGCTGGCGCAGCGCCCGAGAGGCTGAGCCGTCAGGCGAAGCCGTGGCCCGAGCGGCCCGTGAACGCAGCGAACAAGAGCGGGAAGCAACCGGGGTGGCAGCGGGCAGGCTGCTCGTGCCGCGCTGCCAGGCTGCCGACAGCATCAGCAGCCTCTAATGGCAGAGCCGCGACAGGCGATAGCCGCGGTTGCGCGCCTCGGGCAGCTCGTCGGGTCCGAAGGTGGCATACGACTGCGCCGTCACAATGTCAGCGACAGCCGCGGCGAGCTGCTCGCTGACGGCGGGATCGTCGGACTCCAGCTCCATGTCGTAGACGATCTGGTTGCGCTTGTCGCCGACGAACCGGCAGCCGGCTAGCTCCCTGGGGATGTCCATGGTCACATTCTGCCGCCGGGATACACCGCAGCGAGCGCGCCGATCCGGCGCAGGTATTCCAAGTGCGCGTCAACGACGGCTTGGACCTGTTCAAGCGTCACTTCGACTCCCGCTCGACGGACATCGCGGTACAGATCGGCGCCAGAGGAGCGGTCCTCGGTGACCGTTGGGCCCGAGTCGTCGCCGGCCTCCTCCGTGTTGTCGGCCGCCGCATCAGACCCGAACTGCAGCTGGTTGAGATGCGCCCGGAGCAGCGCCTCGAGCTCGTCAGCTCTCAGCCCCGCGGCGATATCGAACGGCACCAGCTGAGCGACGAATTCCGCCGCTTCGGCAAGGCGCCACACCGGCTCTCGTCGCTGGCGGCCCAGCCGCTGGGCCTGCACGCCCACCACGCCGGCGGCAACGACAAAGCCGATCACCAGCGAGATGACGATGACCGCGATGATCACCGTTGCCTCCTCGGCTGTACACGTGTCATGCGGCTCACCTGCCGCGTTGAGTTGTGGGTTGTCGGTTCTACAGGCCGATGCGCTGCGCCAGCTGCTCCCGGTGGTACGCCGGATCGCCGAAGATCAGCTCGGAGCTCTTCGCACGCTTGAAGTACAGGTGCGCGGGGTGCTCCCAGGTGAAGCCGATGCCGCCGTGGATCTGGATGTTCTCCGCAGCGCAGTGGAAGTACGCCTCAGAGCAGTAGGCCTTGGCCAGCGAGGCCACCGACGGCAGCTCGTCGTTCATCTCTGCTGCGCACCAGGCCGCGTAGTAGGCGGCCGACTTTGCCGACTCGACCTCGAGCAGCATGTCGGCGCACTTGTGCTTGATGGCCTGGAACGAGCCGATCGGGCGGCCGAACTGCACACGGTCCTTCGCGTACTGCACTGCCATGTCGAGCACGAACTGCGCTCCGCCGACCTGCTCGCTTGCGAGAGCCACCGCAGCGAGGTCGAGCACCCGGTCGATGTAGGCGAAGTTGTCGGTGTCGCACAGGTGTTTCGCAGGCGTGTTGTCGAACGTGATGCGAGCCTGTTTGCGGGTCTGATCCATCGTGGCGAGATTCTCCCGGCTGAGCCCGGCCGCATCACCCTCGACCGTGAACAGGTGAATGCCGCCATTGCACCGGGCCGCCACCACGAACAGGTTCGCGGTGCCGCCGTCGGTCACAAACATCTTCTCGCCGGAAATGGTCGCCGAATCGCCCGTGTCGGTGGCTTCCACCTCGACGCCATCGGCATCCCACGTGCCGCCAGCCTCGGCCAAGGCCAAGGTGGCAATGATCTCGCCGGAGGCGATGCCCTCGAGCAACTCCTCTTTGGCCTTCTCGTTGCCCGAGTGCAAGATGGCGTTGCCGGCCAGTACCACCGTGGAGAAGTAGGGCGAGCACAGCAGGCTGCGGCCCATCTCCTCGAGCACGATGCCGAGCTCCACGTAGCTGGCGCCCTGCCCGCCGTATTCCTCGGGAATGATCAACGCCTGCAGGCCGAGCTGCTCAGCCATCTGCGACCACACGGCGGGGTCGTAGCCGTCTTCGGTCTCCATCAGTTCCCGAACGGTTGTTTCAGGGGACTTCTCCTCAAGGAACGAGCGAACGAAGTTGCGGAGCTCTTCCTGCTCCTCGGTGAATGCGAAGTTCACGGATGTGCCTCCGGGGCTGGTGCAGCCAGTGCAGCCTGGGCACCGGTGCAACCGGTGCGATGGACAGGCGAAGTTCTATCACCCAACGGCCCCATCGGCTCAGCTGCGGGTCACTGCCGACCACGAACAGGGGTGGAAGCCCGGGCGCAAGTCGGGCGTTAGCTTTCGTGAACAGTTCGACGCGCATCAGCACGACAGCCGGCAAGGCGGTACATCAATGAGCGACGGGTCCAGCCAGGCCCCAGATCCCCCCACCTCAGACACCGACACTTCTGCGACCGCTACGAGCGGCCGTGGCGCGGTGCGCCGGCTGATCAGCCGGCCCGGCGCCGGAGCCGGTCTGCTGGCGGGCATCGCAGGGGCCGCCGTGGCACTGGCATTCGGCGAATTCGTGGACGCGCTGGTCGATACGATCCCGTCACTGGTCGTCGCCGTCGGCGAGGCGCTGGTCGACTACTCGCCCGACTGGGCCGTGAAGCTGAGCATCGAGCTGTTCGGCGAGAAGGACAAAGCGGTGCTGGCCATCGGCATCGTCGGCGTGTCGCTGATCATCGGCGGCCTGCTGGGTGCGTGCGCCATGGCCCCGCGGCGTCGCTGGGTGCCGGTTGCGGGATTCGCCGCATTCGGCGTCATCGGCGGCTGGACTGCCGCCCGCAACCCGATGAGCCCGTTCGTGGGCTCGTGGGCGGTGGCCGTGGCCGCCGCCGCGCTCGGCTACATCACGCTGCGGGTGTTGCTGCGGCTCGCCCCCGCTCACCGTCGGGCGCGACCCGACGATGGCGATGTCGAGCCGCCTGAACCGGTGACCGTGGGGCTTCCCGACAGAGCTGCGGATTCCAGCCGCCGGGCCTTCCTGCTCAGCGTGGGCGGCGCCGGCGTGGCGGCCGTGGGGCTCGTTGCGCTGGGTCGAGGGGTGCGCGGCCCCTCTGCGGCAGAGACTGCCCGAGCCGGAATCGACCTGAGTTCGGCCAGACCTCCCGCCACCACCGCCGCCACCGGTGCTGCGACTGCGGCCGAACCGACGGCAACAACCGCGGCCGGGCCCTCGGTGGCCACCCGGGTTGCTGCACTGGACACACTCGACGAGGTCAGCGGCATCTCGAGCTACGTGACACCCAACAACGATTTTTATCGGATCGACACGGCGCTGACGGTGCCACAGGTCGACCCGGCAAATT
The DNA here is from genome assembly GCF_965214215.1 of Candidatus Poriferisodalis sp. Classification (GTDB taxonomy): domain Bacteria; phylum Actinomycetota; class Acidimicrobiia; order Acidimicrobiales; family Poriferisodalaceae; genus Poriferisodalis. The sequence goes on from NZ_CBDCBD010000002.1 coordinate 463,171, forward strand.
GGAAGCTCAGCTTCACCGGCATGGTCGACAATCCCTATGAGCTGACCTTCGACGAGATCCTGGCGATGGACCTCCAAGAGCACGTCGTCACGCTGTCGTGCGTGTCCAATCGGGTCGGCGGCAACCTCGTCGGCAATGCCATCTGGACCGGCGTACCGCTGGTGGACCTGCTGGAACGAGCCGGTGTGCAGGCAGGTGCCGACCAGTTCGTGGGCCGCTCGGTCGATGACTGGACTGCCGGCTTTCCCACCCCGCTGCTGTACGACGGCCGCAACGCGCTGCTGGCCGTTGGCATGAACGGCGAGCCGTTGCCGACTCGGCACGGCTTTCCCGCACGCTTGATCGTGGCAGGGCTCTACGGCTACGTGTCGGCAGTGAAGTGGATCGAAGAGATCAACCTCACCACATGGGATGCCTTCGACGGCTACTGGGTGCCGCGGGGATGGTCCAAGCGCGGCCCGATGAAGACGCAGAGTCGCATCGATGTGCCCGGCAGCGGCGACCGCCCCGTCGCCGGCACGCAAACGGCCATTGCCGGCATCGCCTGGGCGCCGACGCGGGGCATCAGCGCCGTCGAAGTGCGCGTCGACGACGGACCGTGGCAGCAATGCGATCTGGGCGATTCGTTGGGCGACGAGAGCTGGGTGCAGTGGCACCTGCCCTGGACGCCCACATCAGGGACGCACTCCCTGCAGGTGCGAGCCATCGACGGCACCGGCATGACCCAACCCGAAGGACCCAAGGACGTCCGCCCCGACGGTGCCGAAGGCTGGCATCGGGTCGCCGTGCGGGTGGACCCCGCCTGAGCAGCACTGGCGTCCTCTTAGGATGCAGCCATGGCTCTCCATTGGTCCGCCACCGGCATCGAAGTCCACAAGCACGTCGTGCGCCCGCTCGAGGGCGATCTGCCCAGCGGCTTCCCCGACGACTTCGACAACAACGTCTTCACGATCCGCTGCACTGAGACCGGCGAAGCGATGCTCATCGACGCCGCGAACGAGCACGAACGCCTGCTGGAGGTGTGCCGCACGCTCGGCGTGACCAAGGTCGTCGAGACACACGGCCATTGGGACCACATCCAGGCCGTGCCGGCGATACGCGATGCAGGCATCGAGGTGGGCATCACTTCGGAGGACTCGTCGATGATGCCCAGCTACGACATCATCCTCGAAGACGACTCGGTCATCGAAGTGGGCCGGTTGCGGATCCGCACCATTCACAACCCCGGCCACACCGCGGGCTCGATGAGCTTCCATGTTGAAGGCACGCCGCTGCTGTTCACCGGCGACACGCTCTTCCCTGGTGGGCCTGGCGCGACCGGCTTCGGCGGCGACTTCGACCAGATCATCCGCAGCATCGAAGACCGGATGTTCTCGGCGTTCGGTGGGGACACGATGGTGCTGCCCGGCCACGGCCTCGACACCACGATCGGTGCTGAGTCTCCGCAACTGCAGGAGTGGATCGACCGCGGCTGGTAAGCCCGGCCCTGCCTGGGCGCAATTCCCAGATCCTTCGCCCGGTGTTCGGCAGAAGGGTCAGCCGGTGGCTACCCGGTGGCCCAAAGATCTGAACGCGATGTAGAAGGTGACGATGGCGAGCCCCACGATGGCGGCGGCGCCCTTCAGGATCATGACGCCGTCCCAGCCGTCGAACAGAATCGATCGCATCGCCTCCATGAGGTAGGTGACCGGATTCCACCCCGCTGCTGCGCGAAGCCAGCCCGACATCAGTTCGCGAGGCAGGAACGACGGTGTCAGGAACGCGAACGGGAAGAAGATCAGGAACGACGAGTTGACTGCAGCCGGGTTGCCGGTGCGAAGCGCGACCGTGTAAGGAATGCCGCTGTACGCCACGCTCCAGGCGATCGCAAGCAGCAGGAACACCAGCAAGCCCAGCACGCCGGTCTCGAACCACACGCCGAAGGCGAGTCCCATCACCACCACGAACAGAGCCAGCCCGAGCGCCATGACAATGTCGGCCACCATCAGCCCGAAGAGCAGCGTGGACCGTCGGATCGGCGTCACGAGCATGCGGTCGAGGTAGCCAGACTGGATGTCGATCACGAGCACGCTCGCCCTCGAGATGCCGGTGACAGCGAAGATGATCGCGACTGGAAGCTGGAAGGCTCGGTAGTCGAGAGCGACATTGCTTCCCGAGGGCGCCTGACCTTCCACGAACGACTCGAGGGCACCCGTATTCACCACAAAGAAGAAGATCGGAATGATCAGCGCCGGGATCATGTACTCGGGTTCGCGCACCACGCTGCGCACGGCCCGCCGGGAGATCGTCGCTATGTCAGTGAAGAATCCGACGCCGTGGGTGAGGCCGCCGCCCGGGCTTACCGCAGCGTCGGTCATGATCCGCCTCCAGATGCAGCCTGGTGGCTGTCTTGTGCGTCCGTCCCGATCGCGCCAGCAGCGCCATCGACCGCAGCCTCTTCCGCTGCGCCTGTGCCCTCCGCCGCAGCCTCTTCCGCCGCGCCTGCGCCCTCCGCCGCAGCCTCTTCCGCTGCGCCTGCGTCCTCCGCCGCAGCCTCTTCGGCTGCGGCCATGCGATATCCCGTCGCCTGGAGGAATACGTCGTCCAGCGACGGCGTGCGGACGGTAAGGGCAGTCGGATGCACGTTCGCGCCGGCCAGAGCAACGGCGACAGCACCGACCAGTCCTGCTCCATCGGCTGCCGCGATGGTGATGCCAAGCCGGCCGGTGGTCACATCGTCTGCGCCCGGCACAGACTCTGCCACCTCGGCTGCCCGCGCGATGTCGCCTGGCTCAAGATCCACCACGATCACATCGGCCCCGACGGCACGCTTCAGCTCGGTGGGCGTGCCCTGTTGCACTATGCGGCCATCGGCCAGGATCGCCACGCGATCGGCGAGCGCATCGGCTTCTTCCAAGTACTGCGTGGTCAGGAACACGGTGACGCCCAGCTCGCTGTTGAGGCGACGCACCTCGTCCCAGACCTGGGTTCGACTCACCGGGTCAAGCCCGGTGGTGGGCTCGTCCAGGAAGATCACCTCAGGAGCGTGGATCAGCGACGCAGCGAGGTCGAGCCGCCGCTTCATCCCGCCGCTGTAGGTGGAGATGCGGGCATCGATGGCATCGCCGATGTCGGCCAGGTCGATGGCACGCTCGATAGAGGCAGCCCGGTCTACAGGGCGAAGGCCGTACAGCCGGGCCTGCAAGTCGAGGATCTCGCGGCCGGTCTGCTTCTCATCGAGCGCTGCCTCCTGCATGGCCACGCCGATGCGGATGCGCACCTCGCCGGGATTCTTCGCGACGTCGTAGCCGGCGACCCTGGCCTCGCCGGCGGTCGGGCTCAGCAGCGTGCACAGCATCCGCACCGTGGTGCTCTTGCCAGCGCCATTCGGCCCGAGGAACCCGAAGATCTCGCCTTCGCGGACCAGCAAGTCCACACCGTCGACCGCACGCTTGGCACCGAAGTCGCGCACCAGTCCATGGGCTTCGATGGCCCTTACAGACCCGCTTGACGCCGCCTCAGACACGGGCGGCAGGCTACCGACCCGCCTGTCGAGCCAACGGCTGAATTCAGGGGCTCAGAACGGTCACGGCAAGGTGGGCAGCACGTCGACGTGGCGGGTTGCCGCTTCCCAGGCGTGGGCCAGCTCGAGCACTGAGCGGTCGGCGCGGTGACGGCCAATGAGCTGCAGGCCGACCGGCAGGCCGTCGGGGGTGAAGCCGGCCGGTACCGAGATCGCAGGGTGGGTGGTGACTGTGATGTCGCTGCATGAGCGCATCCAGTCGATGTAGGTCTCGAATTCGACACCCTCGATCTCGGTGGGGTACTCGACCTCGACATCGAACGGCGGCACCTGCGTCGTCGGGCACGCCATGTAGTCGAATCCGCCGTCGGGCGACATGAAATCGTCGACGGCTGCGAACAGCTGGGTGTGGCGGCGGCAAGCGTCGGCGTAGTCGGCAATCGACATCGACAGGCCCTTTTCAATATTCCAGACCAGCGTCTCCTTCATCTGGTCACCGTGTTCGGACAGCAGCGATCCGAATCCGACAGCGAACACCCAGGCCCGGCGTGCCTGGAAAACCTGCGGGGCATCGGACAGATCGGGCCACGCTTCGACTACCTCGCAGCCGAGACCGGAGAGGACGTCGGGCACGTTCGCGGTGGCGGCGCGCACGGCAGGGTCGACCGGCAGCCCGCCCGCATCGGGCGACCACGCAACCCGTACGCCCCGCAAGTCGCGCTCCAGCGAACCCGCGAAGACCTCCGACGATTCCTGGTTCGACACCGGCGAGCGGTCATCTGGGCCGGCGAGTGCCTGCAGGAAGAACGCCACGTCGGCCACGGTGCGCGCCATAGGGCCTTCGACCGCCAGCGGGAACCAGGCGTCCATCGAGCTGGTTGACGGCACCCGTCCGGGCGACGGGCGGAAGCCGACGATGTTGCAGAACGCCGCAGGGTTGCGCAGGGAACCGCCCAGGTCTGAGCCGTCGCACAGCGGCAGCATCCGGGCGGCCAGCGCCACTGCCGCTCCCCCGCTGGAACCGCCGCACGTCTTGGCGACGTTGTAGGGATTGCGGGTGATGCCGAACACCGGGTTGAACGTGTGCGAGCCCGCACCGAACTCGGGCGTATTGGTCTTGCCCACCATCACCGCACCGGCTTCGCGCTGACGCTCCACCACCAGTGCGTCAATGTCGGGAACGAAATCGGCGAACAGCGGCGAGCCCATCGTGGTGCGGACGCCCGCTGTCAACGCCAAGTCCTTGTGGGCCACCGGCAGCCCGTGCAGCAGTCCCAGCGACTCACCGCGGGCGTGTGCCTCGTCAGCTGCCGCCGCACGCTCGGCCGCCAGTTCTGGCGTGAACGTGACGATGGCGTTAAGCGCGGGATTGACCTGCTCGATCCGTTCGAGGTGTGCCGCCAGCAGTTCCCGTGCAGCAATCTCGCCCGTTGCGAGCATGGCGGCCATCTCGATCGCCGTCAGCCCGCAGACGCCCAGCCCATTGTTCGACCCTGAGTCCATCGAGCCATTCGACCACAGGCACCCCTACCGAAACCGGGATTCGTGCGACTTGCCTCCGGCCAAGAGTCGTGTTCGGCTCCTGTTCGCTGCGCTCACGGGGCCACTCGGGCCACGGCTTCGCCTACGGCTCAGCCTCTAGGTTGCAACCCATGAGCCAGTCATTCACTGCGGGGACCAGCGACGAGAACGGTCGCACCGGCCAGACCGTCGAGCTGCTGCAGACCCTGATCCGCAATGAATGCGTCAACTACGGCACAGCGGAGTCGGGCGGCGAAGTGCGCAACTCTGACACCATCCAGGCCTATCTCGAAGGGGCTGGCCTGGATCTTGAGGTGTTCGACGCCGCACCGGGCCGGCGGTCGCTCGTCACCCGCATCGAGGGCAGCGATCCGAATGCGCCCACGCTGTGCCTGATGGGCCACACCGACGTGGTGCCGGTTAACGCCGACGGCTGGAGCCGCGATCCTTTCGGCGGGGAGCTCATCGACGGCGAGGTGTGGGGCCGCGGCGCGGTGGACATGCTGAACCTCACATCGTCAATGGCAGTGGCGTTCCGGCACATGGCCGAGACCGGCTACCGGCCCAAGGGCGATCTCATCTACTTCGCCTGCGCCGACGAAGAGGCAGGCTCGGCCTACGGCGCTCGCTGGATGGCCGAGAACCACTGGGACGCGATCGGTGCCGACTACGTGCTGACCGAGAACGGCGGCCTGCATTCAGGCTCGCCGGACGCCCCGTTCATCGGCATGAATGTGGGCGAGAAAGGCGTGGCGTGGCGGCGCTTACGGGTACGCGGCGTGCCCGGGCATGGGTCACGTCCATTCCGGCAGGAGAATGCGCTGGTGAAGGCGGCAGCGGTGGTGCACCGCATCTCGAACTACCGGCCGCCGCCGAGGTTCCACGAGCTGTGGCGCGAGCAGGTCGACACCCTCGGCGTCGACGATGAGACCCGGGCGATCATGCTCGATGAGAACCTCGTCGAGGACTGGCTGGACGCCCACCCCAGCGCCTCGGTAGCGGCGCACCTTTACTCGTGCACTCACACCTCGTTCTCGCCGAACGTCATCGGCGCGCCCACGACGATGAAGACGAACGTCATCCCCGATCACGTCGATATCGAAGTGGACGTGCGCACGCTGCCCGGTGAGGGCGCCGCCGAAGTGCAAGCGCATCTCGACGAAGCGCTTGGCGACCTGGCGGACGATGTCGAGATCGAGATCATCATGAACGACCCAGCGTCGGTGAGCCGGGTCGAGACGCCACTGTGGGACGCGCTGCAAGTTGCCGTCGGTCGGCGCTTCCCGTCGGCGCGACTCACGCCGCAGCTCATCATCGGGTTCACCGACTCTCGGGTGTACCGCGACATGGGTGCCGTCGCGTACGGCGCCGGCCTGTTCAGCCCCGAGCTCGACGGCGGCGACTACGGCGCCCGCTTCCACGGCAACGACGAACGCATCGACATCGAATCGCTGGCGCTGACCACCCAGCTATGGCTCGACGTGGTCAATAGCCTCTGGGACTGAGCAACCGCCAATCGGCCGGACGCGATCCGAGCCGCACTTGTTGGGGCATTTGGGGCCAGCCATACACTGCGCTTGATGGCATTGGACCGCACAGCGTCGGGCACACCCCTCTTCGAGATCGACGACTTGGGCGTCCAGGCAGTCGACGGTCCGCAGATCCTGCGCGGCGTGGATCTCGTGGTCAACGCGGGCGAATGCCACGCCATCATGGGACCCAACGGGTCGGGCAAGTCGACGCTGGCCACCACGATCCTCGGATCTCCCGAGTTCAAGGTAACCGGCGGGGAGATCCGCTACCGGGGCGACGACATCTCCGAGTGGGACCCCGACGCCCGATCGAACGCCGGCCTGTTCCTCGCGTTCCAGTACCCACAGCACATCCCCGGTGTGTCGGTGCGCAATTTCCTGCGCCAGGCAGTCTCGGCACGGCGCGGCGAGGACGTGTCCGCCATCGAGATCTACGTCGCCATGGGCGAGTGGATGTCACGGCTCGGCATGGACGAGTCGTTCATGGACCGCTACCTCAACGAGGGCTTCAGCGGCGGCGAGCGCAAGCGGAACGAGATCCTGCAGCTCGCGCTGCTTGAACCCGACGTGGCCGTTCTGGACGAGACCGATTCAGGCCTCGACATCGATGCGCTGCGGGTGGTGGCGACCGGGTTGCAGCAGGTCCGCGCCGAGCGGCCGCACATGGGCGTCGTACTCATCACCCACTACGAACGCCTGCTCAGCGAGATCGAGCCCGACCACGTCCACGTGCTGGTCGACGGGCAGATCGTGGCGTCGGGCGGACCAGAGCTCGCGGCCGAGCTGGAGCGCGACGGCTACGAGCCGTTTGAGCGCAAGGCCGCAGCGTGAACGGCGGGGTAGGCGGGGACATCGACGGGGCAGTCAAGGCCCAGTTCCCGCTGCTTGAGCGCAGAGTCCACGGCAACCCGATCGTCTACCTCGACTCGGCAGCTTCGTCGCAGAAACCGGCCGCTGTTCTCGATGCGATGGACGACTACTACCGGACCGTCAACGCCAACGTCCATCGCGGCGCGTATGAGATCGCCGCAGCTGCGACCGAGCTGATGGAACGCGCCCGGGTCGATGTCGCACGCTTCATCTCCGCCCCTAGCGCCGATGAGATCATCTTCACCAAGAACGCCACTGAGGCGATGAACCTGGTGGCCCGCTCGTGGGGTGGCGCCAACCTGGGCCCCACGGACGCAATCGTGCTCACCGAGATGGAGCACCACGCCAACATCGTGCCTTGGCACATCCTGGCGGCCGAGCGGGGCTTCGAGATCCGCTGGATCCCCATCACCGCTGACGGCTGCTTGGACCTCACCGATCTGGACCGCCTGCTGGATGGGGCGAAGCTGCTGTCGGTCACCGCCATGAGCAACGTGTTGGGCACGCTCAACCCGATCGGGCGCCTCGCTGCCGCCGCCCATGACGCCGGCGCGCTGATCAGCGTCGACGCCAGCCAGTACGTGCCGCACTTGCCCACCGATGTGGGCGCGCTGGGCGCCGATTTCATGGTGTTCACCGGCCACAAAATGTGCGGTCCGACCGGCGTCGGCGTGCTGTGGGCCCGCTCAGAATTGCTCGATGCCATGCCGCCGTTCCTCGGCGGCGGCGAGATGATCCTCGACGTCACCAAGGAAGGCTTCCGGCCCAACATCGTGCCGCACAAGTTCGAGGCGGGCACCCCGCCCATCGCGGAAATTGTGGGCCTCGGCGCCGCGGTGCGGTACCTGGAAGGGCTCGGCATGGACGCCGTGCGAGCGCACGAGGTCAGCCTCACCGGCTACGCCCTCCGGACGCTGACCGACCGTCACGGCGACGACATCACCGTGCACGGCCCCTCAGAGCCCGCCCAACGCGGCGGCGTGCTCTCGTTCGTCTACCGCGACGTGCACCCCCACGACATCTCCCAAGTGCTCGACCAGAGCGGCGTGTGCGTGCGTGCGGGTCACCACTGCGCCAAGCCACTCATGCGATGCCTCGGCGTCGCTGCCACGACACGGGCCTCGCTGTACGTGTACAACGACACTTCAGACGTAGATTCGCTGGCTGAGGCGCTCGACGAAGTCGGCGCACTGTTCGGCCGCTAGAGGCAACAGGACCGAGACGAGACAAGATCCGATGGCTGGGCTCGAAGACCTGTACCGCGAGATCATCCTCGACCACTACCGCAACCCGCGCAATCGCGGCGAGCTAGAGAGTCCACCTGCGCACCGCTGCGAGGGATTCAACCCGCTGTGCGGCGACGAGGTGGTGCTCACCTTCGAGATGGACGGCGACACTGTGACCGACCTGCGAGTCGGCGGGCAGGGCTGCTCGATCAGCCAGGCATCGGCGTCGATGATGTCCGCTGCGGTCATCGGCAAGTCGGCTGAGGAAATCCGCGAGCTCACCCGGGCCTTCAAGGCCATGATGTCGATCCACGAGGAAACCATCGGCGGCGACGGCAGCGAAGCCCATGACGGTGCTGGGTCCAGCGAGCCCGGGGGCGGCGACGGCGGCTCCCTGCGACTCGGCGATCTGGAAGCACTGCGAGGTGTGGTGAAGTTCCCCGTCCGCATCAAGTGCGCCACCCTCGGCTGGAATGCGCTCGCAAGCGGCCTCGACGAGACGGTCGATGCGAGTTGAGACCACAAGCGCATCGTCTCGCCCACTCGTTCTGCTAGGCGTGAGCCGTGCCTGAGAGGCCTATTGCCATCGTGAAGCGCAACCCCTGGTCGCCCACCGGCCTGCGCCGTGTCTGAGGGGTCTGCTTCTATAGGGACTGTGCCTGAGGAGATAGATCGCCGCGCCGAGCTCGTCGAACGGGCACGGCAGCTAGCCCCCAAGCTGGCTGGTCGGGCAGCAGCCGACCCGTGGGCCCGCCGGGTCGAGCCCGAAGTCATCGAAGAGCTGCGAGGCGCTGAGCTGCTCACCATCGGTCAACCGAGCGCCAACGGCGGCCAGGAGCTCGACTGGATCACCTTCCTCGAGGTGAACGCGGCGCTGGCTGAAGGCTGCCCCTCGACCGCGTGGCATTCCTGCGTCGGCAATGCGCACGCTTGGCTGGTGGGCCACTGGCCCGATGCCTGCCAGGAAGACATCTACGGCCCAGGCGCCGACCAGTACGTCGCCGGGGTGCTCGTCGACCGTGGCGACGCAACCCCCGTCGACGGCGGCTGGATGCTCAACGGCTTCTGGCCGTTCGGCTCGGGCATCGATCATGCTGACTGGGTGGTCCTGGGAGGGCACTTCCCGTCCCCCGAGGGCGACGGGCTGACCTCGGGCATGTTCGTACTGCCCGCAACCGATGTCTCGGCGCTCGATGACTGGCATGCCAACGGGCTTCGAGCCACCGGCAGCAGCAGCATTGCGGTGAAGGACGCCTTCGTACCCGAGCACCGATTCGTGCCCGGCGAGGTGCTGGCGTCAGGCGACACACCGGGCATGGCCCGCAACGTCGGATGGATCCAGCGCAGCTCGCTCATGCCGACGCTTGCCTACGCCCTGGTCCCGCCGGCACTGGGGGCCGCGCGTGCGGCGCTAGCTGTGTTCGCCGAGGAGGTCGACGGCAAAGTCATCAGCCACGTCGACGTGCTGCAGACCGACTGGCCGCTGACACACCGTCAGTTCGCCGAAGCCCATGCGCTGGTGGACCAAGGCGAACTATTGATGCGGCGTACCGCCGAGCTCCTCATCGAGGGAGCCCGCAACGGCGAGCCGCTCGAGCTTCCGCTGCGGGCACGGGTGCGGCTCGACTGTGCCTTCGCCGTCCGCCGCTGTCTGGAGGCCGTCGAGACGCTCTACCTGGCCACGGGCGGCCGAGGTGTGCGAGACACCAACCGAATCGGCCGCCTCCAAGCCGACCTGCAGGCCATCAACATGCACGCGATCACCGCCCTCGACCCAGCGCTCGAGGCCTACGGCCGCATCCTCATGGGCCACCCACCCCGCACCCCCCGCCTCTGACAGATCGCGCTCAGGCGACTGGAACTACCAACGGTGGCCGGGGGGGACACCGGTCATCCATTCGGAAATGCGGCGTGAGGTTCCCGGCGTGGTCCCGGGGGGCAATTCGTCGGGCGGGAAGAAGGCCACCTCGGCGATTTCCGGTGAGACCGTCTCCTCCACCCGCCAGTCGGTGACCACGAACACGACGATGTGGTCGCTGCGGTGCCCGTGGCGTGACGAGTACACGCCGAGCACGCTGCGGGGAGCCTCGGTGACGACGATCCCGGTTTCCTCGCGCAGCTCCCTCGCCGCCGCCGCTGACAGCGTCTCGCGGGGCTTGACGCCGCCGCCGGGCAGAAACCAGCCGTCACGGTAGGTGTGGCGCACCAAGCACACGCGACCCTTCGGGTCGACCGCCAGGCCGCGCACGCCGAGCGTGACGCGTGCGGGCCGCAAGCGCACCCATACCTCGAAGAGCTGATGCAGCAGCCGGCGCGCGCCGGGCTTCGACTCGACGGTGCCCTCCACCATGGGCGAAGACGCGGATCGCTCGGGGCGATCCCCCTTCGTGCGGCGCCTCAGGCGCAGCCAAGCCATCGACGAGCGATCAGCCTGCGCTGCCTGCCAGGCCGTTCATCGCCCGCGCCAATGCAGCGTCCAGTTCGGTCACGCCGCCACGGTCGTGCGTGTTGAGCGCAACGTCCACCGTGCTGTACACGTTCGACCAGTTGGGATGGTGGTCCATCTTCTCGGCCACCAAAGCCGCAGCAGCCATAAATCCGAACGCTTCCACGAAGTTCCCGAAGCGGAAGGTGCGGCGCAATTCGCTGCCCGACACCTCCCACGCCGTGAGCTCGGCAGCCAGCGTTGCAAGTTCGTTTTGGGACAACAGCTCACGTGCCATCGATCCCCCTCTCGTTGCCGAGTGCCCAGTCAACACCACGCGGCAGGCACTTCGAAAACACGCTCTGCAACTCGCGTCAGGAGAGATGAAGCGGCGCTCAACCCAGCTCGTCGAGCGGGTCGGCCCAGGGGTCAGCGAACGGGTCCTCAGCGGGAGACGGCCCCGCCTCTGCCGCGAGCGGGCCGCCGAGCCCGCCGATCGACACCGCCACCCCTGCGTCGGGTTCTTCAGGAAGGTAGGGCGCGTAACCGTCTTCCTCGAGCGCGTCGGCGAGCTCAGGACCGCCGGAGTCGACGATGCGACCGTCCACGATCACGTGAACCTCGTCGGGCCGGAGATACTCCAGCACCCGGGTGAAGTGCGTGATGGCCAGCACGCCCAGGCCCGCCTCGGTGAGTGCCTCAATGCGGTTGGCGCAGGCGCGCAATGCATCGATGTCGAGACCGCTGTCAATCTCGTCGAGGATGGCAATGCGCGGCTGCAACACCGCGAGCTGCACCGTCTCGTTCCGTTTCTTCTCGCCGCCGGACATGTCGACGTTGAGCGGCCGCGCCACCAGTTCGGCCTTGAGCCCCACGGCGGCCGCCTCGGTTTCGAGCAGCCCCCGGGTGCGCTCGAGCTGTTCGGGACTCGGGCTGTCGTCGCCGGACCGCAGCGCAAGCGCCTCGGCCAGCGCCTGTGCGGCCGAGACGCCGGGCACCTCCGTCGGGTGCTGCATTGCCAAGAACAGACCGGCCTGAGCCCGCTCCCAGGGAGCCAGGCTCAAGACATCGACGCCGTCGAGGGTGACCGAGCCGCCGGTGACCTCGTAGCCGGGCCGGCCCATCACCACGTGCGCCAGCGTGCTCTTGCCCGAGCCGTTAGGCCCCATGACCGCATGCACGCGCCCGGAGGACACCTCGAGGTTCACGCCTTGGAGGATGTCCTGGCCGCCCGCAGAGGCACACAGTCCTTCGATGCGCAAGGTGTGGGTGGAGTTGTCGTTCATGGCAGCACCACCGCCACGCCCTCGCCTTGGGTGCGTACTTCGTAGACGGGGACCGGCTGGGTGGCTGGGAAGCAGTTTGGCCGCCCTGTGCGCAAGTCAAAGCTCGAGGAGTGCTGGGGACATTCCAGCGCGCACTCGTCAGGCCACACCCAGCCGTCGGCCAGCGAGTAGTTCTGGTGGCTGCACCGGTCGCCGATGGCATAGAAATCGTCGCCGATGCGTGCGACCGCGATGCGGTGGCCGTCAACATCGAAGCGGCGGGCTTCGCCGTGAGGCACGTCGTCTTGCTGGCACAGCACAACAGTGCGGGTCTCGTCGGTCGTGCTCATCGCACCTTCCCCATGGCGGTCGTGCTCATGGAGGTCGTGCTTCTTGGGGTGGGGCTCATGGCGCCACCGCGAAGTCGGCCTCGGACACCAGCTCGTCGATGCGCTGGCGCACCGATGCCGAGATCTGCTCGGACGGCAGCGCATCAAGGACTTCGTCGAAGAAGCCACGCACCACCAGCGCCTCGGCCACGTCGGTCGGCACACCCCTGCTCTCGAGATAGAAGCGCTGGTCGGCATCGACGGGGCCGATCGAGGAGGCGTGGCTGCACTGCACGTCGTTGTTCTCGATCTCGAGGTTCGGCACAGACTCGGCCCAAGCATTCGGCGACAGCTTCAGGTTCCGGTTGGTCTGGTTGGCAACAACTTGGGAGGCGTCTTCTTCGATGCGGATCAGCCCGGTGTAGACGGCCCGGGCATGGTCGTCGACCGCTCCCTTGAACAGCAGATCTGAGGTGGTGTGGGCCGCCACATGGGTCTGGAAGGTTCGGAAGTCGAGCGTGGAGGTGTCACGGCCGAAATACACGGCATCGATCTCGCTGTGGCCGCCGCGGCCGGTCATGTCGGTGCCGATGCGTGCCCGGGCGTATGCGCCGCCCATCGCCACGTGGCCGATCCGCAGGTTGGCGTCGCGGCCGACATCTGAGCAGAGGTTGGCGATCTGCCACGCGGCGCCGCCCAGTTCCTGCACGGTGACGTGACCGAGGTGCGCGCCGTCGCTCACGCTCAGTTCGGTCAGCGGGCAGATGAGCGCCGGGGTCTCACCGCCGGTGTGGTGTTCGATCACGGTGGCTTGGCTGGTGCGCCCGGCCATCACGACGAGCCGCGGGAACCATGCCAACCCCTCGACGTCGGTGTGGACGTGCACCACGATGGGGGCGCTCAGCACCGCCTTCGGCTCGATGCTGACAACCACCGGCGCTGTGGTCAGTGCCAGGTTCCAATCGCCGAAGACATCGGGGCCTTCGGGCGCCACCGTGCCGATCAGGTCGTCTGCGCCGTCGCCGAGCGTGCTCACGCGGACGCCATCGGCGCGCACCGAGACGTCGACGACAGCTCCGTTGGTGATGTGTACGACCGCTGCGGCATCGCCATCGACGCCTGCCATCAAGCCCGGCGGCCCGGCGGCACCGCCGGGTGCCCCGAACGCATAGTGCCCGGCTTCGAGGTCGTCGATGGGGGTGTAGCGCCACACCTCTTCGGTGAACGACGGCATGCCGGTGGCAACCGCCCGATCCGCTGCAGCGCGGCGCCGTTTGGTCAACGCGTCGGAGCCGTCGAGCGCGTCGACGAGATCAGGGGTGAACACGCTGCGGAGGCTACCGGCGCGCCCGTCAGGGCCTAGCGGGCCGCGACGGCCCGTACCAGGCCGCTATCAGACTTCGCCGTCTTTGCGGTCGTCGCGGTCGCGCCGACGGCGCCGCTTGCGCTGCTTCTTGTTGCTGCGCCCGCGCATCTTGCCGCGAATCCCCTTGCGCTTCGACCGCTCCGCAGCAACCTCTTCGAGGATGCGCGGCCCAGCGGTGTTCACGATGTCCTCGGCTTCGTCCAGCAGGGCCGCGATGGAGTCGTCCTCGCCGATGCTGGCGGGCTCCTTGGCGAAGTTCTGAACGCCCAGCGACCCGTGCTGCCAGCCGGCATCGAGGCGCCGGGGCGAATAGGACGGGCAGTCCTCTGGGCAACGCCAGGGAGCTTCGGGCGCGAGATCAAGGTTGCACTTGCGCACCGTGTCACCGTTCGGGTACGTCCGGCTCTCGTAGTGGCGGCAGTTCGTTCGCATCGGCATGGCAGCTGCCTCCCTTAGCGCTGCGCAATCGCGTCGGCGAGCGCAATGGCTCGTCGAGCTTCGTCCACGTGAAGATTCTCGACCATCTTGCCGTCTACGGTCACCACCCCGCGGCCATCTGCAACCGCTGCGGAGAACGCTTCGATGACCTGGCGGTGGAAATCGAGCTCGTCAAAGCTGGGCGAGAAGGCGTCGTTGCACGGTTCGACCTGGCTGGGATGGATGAGTGTCTTGCCGTCGAAGCCGAGATTGGCCCCTTGCTGGCACACCGCGGCGAACCCTTCCGCGTCGCTGATGTCGTTGTACACACCGTCAAGTGCGGTGACGCCCGCCTCACGTGCGGCCACCAGGCAGGTCGCCAGATGCGGCACGAGCGCCGCCCGGTCCGGCGTGATCGTGGCCCGCAGCTCTTTGGCCATGTCGTTCGTGCCCATGACCACGGCGTCGACGCGTTCGAAGCCAGCGATCGCACGGGCCTTGGCAATGCCTCCCGGGGTTTCGATCATCGCCCAGATGCGCGTGGTGTCGGGCGCACCCGCGGCTTCGAGAATGCCAGCCACTGCGGCCAGATCGGCAGCGCCGGAGACCTTGGGTATGACCACTGCCGAGGGAGCCACAGCACCCGCAGCCGCAACGTCGTCGCGCCCCCATGGCGTATCAAGCCCGTTGCAGCGAATCGTGAGCTCGCGGTGCCCGTACTCCCCCGAGGCCACAGCCGCGCACGCACCTTCGCGGGCAGCTTCCTTGGCGTCGGGCGCCACGGCATCTTCGAGATCGAAGATCAGCGCATCTGCGTCGATGGTCTTGGCCTTCTCCAGCGCCCGGGCATTGGCCGCCGGCATGTACAGCACCGACCGGCGCGGGCGGGGGTAAGCATCGGCAGCGCTCATGGAAATTCCAGGCCTACTCAGGCGGTCTCGAGACCGTAGGCGGCCGCCAGCTCGGGGTCGGCCCCAGACAGGTCACGGGCGAGCTGCAGCACTACCCGGCACTGCTTGACGGTTGCGTCGTCCTGCATCTTGCCGTCGATCATCACGGCGCCGGTGCCGTCGCCCATCTCGGTCACCACCCGCTGCGCCCACGCAACCTCGGCAGGCTCGGGGCTGAACACCCGCTTGGCGATGGCGATCTGGCTGGGGTGCAGGCTCCAAGCTCCCACGCAGCCGAGCAGGTAGGCGTTGCGGAATTGGTCCTCGCAGCCGACGGGGTCGGCGATGTCGCCGAACGGCCCGTAGTAGGGCAGGATCCCCGCGGTGCCGCAGGCGTCCACCATGCGGGCCAGTGTGTAGTGCCACAGGTCCTGCTGGAAGGCGGTGCGGGCGTTGTCGTCGGTGTCGGGCATCGGGTCGGTGCGCACGAGGTACCCCGGATGCCCGCCGCCGACCCTGGTGGTCTTCATGCGGCGATCCGCAGCGAGGTCCGCAGGCCCCAGCGAGAGCCCCTGCATGCGGGGACTCGCCAAGCAGATCGATTCCACGTTGGCCACGCCGCGAGCGGTCTCCAAGATGGCGTGAACCAGCAGCGGCTGTTCGATGCCGACCCGGGCTTCAAGCTGGGCCAGCAGCCGGTCCACGTAGTGGATGTCCTCGGGGCCTTCCACCTTCGGCACCATGATCACGTCGAGCTTGTCGCCGATCTCGTGACACAGCGCCCACACGTCGTCGAGGAACCACGGTGAGTCGAGGCTGTTCACCCGGGTCCACAGCTGGGTGTGGCCCCGTTCCCAGGCCTTGCCGACCTCGATCAGCCCTGCCCGGGCGGCGTCTTTGTTGTCGGCAGACACAGCGTCTTCGAGGTTGCCCAGCAGAACGTCGACGGTCGGGGCGATGTCGGGCACCTTGGCCCGCATCCGCTCATTCGACGGGTCGAAGAAGTGAATCATGCGCGAGGGCCGCAAGGGGATCTCGCGCAGCGGTTGTGGCGCCCCGAGCGCCAGCGGGGCAAAGAAGTCTCTTGGACTGCGCATCAGCCGATCGATCCCTCCATCTGAAGCTCGATCAGCCGGCTCCACTCGACGGCGTATTCCATCGGCAGGGTGCGCGTCACAGGCTCGATGAAGCCGTTCACCACCATGCCCATGGCCTGCTCGGCCGACAGCCCGCGGCTCATCAGGTAGAAGAGCTGCTCGTCGGCAACCTTCGACACCGTGGCCTCGTGGCCGATCTCGGCGTCGCGGGAACCAATCTCCTGGTACGGGTAGGTGTCCGAGCGGCTGTCCTGGTCGAGCAGCAGCGCATCGCACTGGACGTGGCTGCGGCAGCCGCTCATGCCTTCTTCCACTCGCACGAGGCCGCGGTAGGTGGTGCGACCGCCGTCCTTGGAGATCGACTTCGACACAATCTTGGAGGTGGTCTCGGGGGCGGCGTGGACCATCTTCGCCCCGGCGTCCTGGTGCTGGCCGTTGCCGGCGTAGGCCACCGACAGCACCTCGCCCGAGGCCTTCGGACCCATCAAGTACACCGCCGGGTACTTCATCGTGAGGCGGCTTCCGATGTTGCCGTCGATCCACTCCACGTGGGCTTCGTCGTAGGCGGCAGCGCGCTTGGTGACCAGGTTGAACACGTTGTTCGACCAGTTCTGGATGGTGGTGTAGGTGATGCGCCCACCGGGCAGCGCCACCAGCTCGACGACGGCTGAGTGCAGCGAGTCGGTCGTGTAGACCGGGGCCGAGCAGCCCTCGATGTAGTGCACCGTGGCGCCCTCGTCGGCGATGATCAGCGTCCGCTCGAATTGGCCCATGTTCTCTGCGTTGATGCGGAAGTAGGCCTGCAGCGGCATCTCCACCTCGACGCCGGGTGGCACGTAGATGAACGATCCGCCCGACCACACCGCCGAGTTCAGCGCCGAGAACTTGTTGTCGCCCGGCGGGATGATCGTGCCGAAGTACCGTTGCACGAGCTCTGGGTAGTCCTTGACGGCAGAGTCCATGTCGCTGAACAGCACGCCCTGGGCTTCGAGGTCTTCCCGGTTGCGGTGGTACACCACCTCGGACTCGTACTGGGCGGTGACCCCGGCGAGGTACTTGCGCTCAGCCTCGGGGATGCCCAGCTTCTCGTAGGTGTCCTTGACAGAGTCGGGCAGCTCTTCCCAGGCGTCGACCTGGCCCTCGGTGGGCTTGATGTAGTAGTAGATGTCGTCGAAATAGATCTCCGACATGTCCCCGCCCCAGTTGGGCATGGGCTTGCGCTGGAAGATCTTGTAGGCGCGCAGGCGGAAGTCGAGCATCCACTGCGGCTCGTTCTTGAGACCCGACATCTCGCGGATGATCGTTTCGTCCAAGCCCTTGCGCGGCTTGAAGACGTAGTCTTCCTCGTCGCTCCACCCCAGCTTGTACTTGCCGAGGTCGATTCCAACGGCGGGCTGAGCGGTATCGGTCATAGGTTCAGCCTAACGCCACCCCAGCCGGGGTCCGAGTGCAGGCGCTGGCGTAGGGGGCTCGACCCGAGGACGGCGAAAAACGGCTTCTTCAAGGCGCCTGTCATCATTACGCTTGGGTTCGTGCTCTCGCCGTATGTCGTCGAACTCGAGGTCCGCCAGCCGTACGCCATCTGGGTGCGGTTCGACGACGGAATCGCGGGCGAGGTTGACCTGTCGGACAGTGCCGAGACAGGCGGCATCTTCTCTGCGTGGTCCGATGCCGGCTATTGGCGCAGCGCTCACATCGTTCCTGACAGCGGCGCGGTGGCGTGGGGTGACGACGACGGGGTCGATGTCTGCCCGCTCAGCCTCTACCTGGACCTGACCGGCCAGTCGTTCGACGAATTCCGCAGCGACTCAAACGCAGCAGCCGTCCGCTAGCAGTGCCAGAACTCAGCCGATTCTTCGGCATCGTGATCACGATGTATGCACGTGATCATCCACCGCCGCACTTCCATGCCCGGTACGGCGAGCACGAGGCGCTAGTCGATGTCGAGAACTCTCAGCTCTTGCGCGGTTCGCTTTCTCGACGTGCTCAGGACATAGTCGACGAGTGGTCCGCGCTGCACCGGGCTGAGCTTCGGACCGCGTGGGAGGCGCTGCGCAGCGGTCGGGCGCCGGCAGGAATCGCGCCGCTGGAATAACACGGCATCGGCGATCCGCGGGAACCGGGGCCGCGGCAGGGCGGTAGCTTCGGCCGCGGGGTTGGTTCTTTGAGACGATCAAGAGCACTCATGCGCTCAGGTGATGGGGGGTCGGGGTGCAGGCAGTCACGGTCGTGGTTGGTCGCGGCGGCCTGGCTAGCGGCGTCGCTGCTGCCGATGACGGGCGTGGGCGCCGTTGAGGAACCTGCCGGCCCGGACGAAACTGCTCCTGATGCCGCTGAGGCGTCGGCTGATCTTGGCCCCGAGGACCCGGCGGGTGGCGTGAAAGTCGTGCGCTACGCCGGCTCGGATCGGTATGCGATGTCGATCGAGTTGGCGCAGGCGCTGGTAGACGCTGAGGACGGCACTTCGGAGTGGGTCGTGTTGGCTTCGGGTGAGTCGTGGACTGATGCGGCCATGGCGGGTCCGCTGGCAGCGTCGCTGGATGCACCGGTGGTTCTGGTGCCGCCCGGCGGCCTGCAATTCCCTACAGCGCGGTCTGATATGGTGGAGTTCCTGCAGTCGACGGGCGTGCGTCGAGCGCTGATCGTGGGCAGCGGCATTGTCTTGCCGGACCACAAACAAACGGTGCTGTACGGGCTGGGGACGCTGCCCCGCGACGTCGAGCGGTTCCACGGCACCGACCCGGTCGCAAACGCGATAGCAGTCGCCGAGCGGATCGGCGCCCCCGCGCAGCTGGGAGGCTTGGGCCACACCGTGATCATCGCCAGCGACCAAAGCATTGCTGACGCAGTCGCCGCCGGGCCGTTGGCAGCTGCAGGACCATTCCCGCTGCTGCTCACTGCACCCGACGCGCTCGACCCGCGCATCACGACATATCTCATCGACCACGAAATCGAACATGTGGTGCTGGTCGGCGGCACAGCCGCCATGGCACCTGCCGCCCAAGAAGCAATCGAGACCGCTGGCGCCGCGGTCACGCGCCTCGCCGGCCGTGACCGCATCGACACCGCACGGCTTGTGGCCGACCTGTTCGACCAGCACAACACCGACAACGCCGCCTGCAATGACAGCCCCATCCACATCGGACTCGCACCGGCCCGGCACCCCGAACGTGCGCTCACCGCCGGCCCCTTGCTCGCCCAAGCCTGCACATCGTTGCGCTACACCGAACACGGACAACTCCGAGCAGACATCCGCAACACCCTCTACTTGGCCAAGCACGGTTCACGGGAGATTCTCGTTCAGGTATTCAGCGACCGAGCCGCTATTCCGGACTCCGTCGTCGAAGTCTCTGTTCCGCCGATTCGCCTCGCCACAGTTGCGCGTAAGCGCACCGGCAACACGGACCGCGATGAGTCAGGCGTCCTCGTCGTGGACGAGAAGGGTGAGCGAAGTTTCTACGCCGTTGCGCCCGGTCGAGATACGTCTGTCGAGAATTCGAGATTCACACCCAGCCAGTTCGCTTGGTCACCTGATGGCGCCCGGCTGGCAATCGCCGGTACGAAACGTATGTTCGTTCTAGATATCGAAACTGGAGAGGCCAATGAGGCGACCATTGGCGATCATGCTTTCCGCTACCTGCCGACATGGCATTGGCCGGAGTGGTCGCCCAGCAGTGACAAAGTCGCGTTCACCGCATTTATCGACGATCCCGCAACCTGTATGGGTGACGTCTGTGGCGACGGCGCGTACTGGAATCATGCCGCAGAGATGTTCTTATATGACGCGACCAAGGGAACGACCTCGCGCCTGACACACAATGACATCAACGACACCGTTAGGTCCTGGTCGCCGGACGGTACAAGAATCGCGTTCACTCAATCCCGCGTGGACATGGGAATCTTCGCGCGATATTGGTACCCAGAGTCACTGCACATCATTGAAATCATGACCGGGACCGTCACCGATGTGTACGCATATACGTCGTCCGACGGCGAGGTTTGGTGGTCTCCCGATGGCAGCCATCTTGCGTTTATCGGCACCGTCGAGGAGTTAGCCCTGATTCTTCATGGGGCTGTGGGTCGGTGCGGTGTGGGTCCGCGGAAAAGCCCCTCTGACCTGCGACGATGCATGGCGTTGAGTCAAGCATCAGCGAGTTCAGGGGGGCATCTCCGAGGTGAAACCTACCAGTGTCACGAACGCGCAGTTGACAGGCGGCGGGGACCGGGTTGTTTGGGGTGCGGGCCTGTTCGCGCTGGGGCGGTTCGCGGACCGTGTGGGGCTGACTGAAGCGCTGTCGGCGGCGGTGCCCGCACGCGGGGAGCGTGCTCCGGTTCATGACCGCGGCGCGGTTTTGGTTCATGCGTTGTTGGTGCTGGCGGGCGGCGGTGAGGCGTGCACCGATATCGAGTATCTGCGCGCTCAGCGTGAGCTGTTCGGCGAGGTGGCGTCGGACTCCACGCTGTATCGCACTCTCACCGGTCTGGGCCCCGGCGGCGGTGCGGCGCTGATGAGCGCAGCGGCAGCGGTGCGCTCCGGGTTGTGGGCCGGTCACGATCGTGGTCGCCCGCTGGTCCTCGACGTCGACTCGACATTGGTGGAGATCCACTCGGAGAACAAAGAGGGCGCAGCGCCGCATTTCAAGGGCGGCTACGGGTTTCATCCGATGGTGTGCTCGACCGCGGACGGGGAGCCGCTGTGGGTCAAGCAGCGGGCGGGCAACGCCGCCGCGAACGACATCGCCGATCATCTCGAAGTCATCGACGCCGCGGTGTCGATGCTGCCCGAGCCCGACGCGGCAGGGCACCGCCCAGGCGACGACAGCGAGCTGGCGCAGCGTTCGCTGGTGGTGCGCATCGACGCGGCGGGCTGCTCGGCGAAGCTCGCGAAAGGACTGCGGGACCGCAACATCGGGTTCATGGTGTCAGCACGCTCGACGCCCGGCATCCAAGCAGCGATCCGCGGCGCTTTGGGCGACCCGGGCCGCTGGCACAACGCCGCCAAGAGGCCCCGCCAGCGCAAGCCCGGCCGCGCTCAGGTCGCGGACCTCACCGACCTCGTCGACCTGCCGGGCTGGCCCGCTCGAACCCGGCTGATAGTGCGCCGCGAACCATTGCATCCCGGCGCGCAGCGCAGCCTGTTCGGAAGCGACAACTACCGATACTGGGGATTCCTCACCGACCGGACCGGCGACACAGCCCAGCTCGACCGTCTCATGCGCTCACACGCCGACGTCGAGAACGCCATCTGCCGGCTCAAAGACAGCGGCCTGGCCCGCATGCCGTTCACCGACTGGCACGCCAACAGCGCCTGGGCCGCCCTGGCCATGACCGGCCTCGCGCTCGTGGGATGGTTCCAGACCCGCTGCCTCACCGGAACGCTGCGCCGAGCAGCCCCCAAACGGCTCCGCTGGCAGCTGTGGCACCTCCCGGCGGTCGTGTGCCACAGCGCACGACGCGTCCTGCTGCGGCTCCCCCAACAACACCCCGGCGCCCGAGCCCTGCTCGCCATCGCCCACCCCCGCTGACCCGCCGCGGCACCCGAACTCGACGATGCCCGCACCAGCGGGCCGGCTCCGCCGCGCCCCCGAACACGCCCCACAGCATGCCCACACCCAAATCGGAGCCAAAAACAGCCCGGCCGAGCCCCGGCCCGCACCCCGACAACCCCGACACGACAAATCAGGCCAACCGGCATGCCCAAAAGACGACTCGCGGCATTCTCATGAATAATCAGGGCTAGAGCTTTATCAAGATCATCGTGTATTCTTGGCCGCAAGCGATAGCAGCGCTGTCAAACAGCTCACGCCAGATGTAGGGCCAGAAAAACTTGGCCTAGGCTGGGTGATCGGATGGTCTCCGGACGGCAGGTTCATTGCGCACAGCAATCTGTACTTCGGGTCGGGAGCTTCGACGGAAACTCAATACATCCATGACGTCGCCGGCGGTGCCAATGCCAGCATCGACCTCAGCATCAACGCGACTCTGAGAGTGCACGGCTGGAACAGCGACGGTACCAGGTTGCTCTTTATGGAATATCCGCCGAGGCCAAACGATCAACATCCGCTCGCCCTCATCGGCGTAGATCCGCTAAATGGCGACGCTGAACGGCTCGTAGAGATATCTGCACAAGTCAAGGACAGCTTGGCAACGGCAATCGCTCCCGATGCGTCGCAATTGGCATTCATATTTGACGACCTACAGTTCGCCCTCATCGGAAATAGATGGACAGATTTGCGCTCCCATACAGAAATCCCACTCCATCTTCCCGCTGACGGATTTCCACTCTGTGATCTGAGCTGGACTGTGACTGGCATCCGCGGGAACTGCGCTGTGTACCATGACTTCTAGGTATCTGGAGACGGGTAGGCGCCACTCACCCTGGCCATTTTTCTTGACATTGGCAGCGCTGATGGCCTTGTTTCCGGCGGTAGGAGTCCAAGCCCTCGAGCGCTCCGCTGCGGATGCTACCTCTCAAAGTTCGAATTCGAGTGACGATGTCGCTGTATCCGTGGGCTCGGCTGAGATCATTCGGGGCATCGCTCCTGAGTGGCCGTTTCAGGGCTTCTTCGCTCCGGCTTTGGGGAGGTTCTGGGATACAGGCCGCGGAAGGGTGCACGATGTCAGTGAGGGCATCGAATTCGGAGCGTGTGATGAGATTTATGTGGACGTCGATGCAGAGTCAATCCGCATGGGCTATGCGTCCTATATCTACCCCGGCAACAAGCACTATGTGATTCCGTGGGGTGATGTCGCGTATCCGGTCCTTCATTCCGACATAGCGAGGACACGATCTTCGAATACGGAAGCTCAAGAGTCAAGCTTGAGGCGCACGAACATCCGTATGACAGCTGAGCGAATAGGTTCCACCACGCAAGAATCCTCTTGGTACAGCGACGAAACAGAGATTACCTATTCCCGGGTTGTCACGTTTCAACTTCACAACGCTCTTGAGAGCAGGTCATACTTGCCTCTCGCTTCACGGTGGTCACCACCCGTCGGCGGATTTGTCGAGATCGACTCAAAGGGCTTGGCTACTGACGATCTCGGCACGATGGACAAATTGGCCCAGGAATTCGGCGGGCGAGCGTCCATTCGGGGCGTCGGCACAACGGGCTCAGACGGCCGGTACTACGGCCTCTCGTTGAACCACGAGGGTCACCCGGCGTGCAGTGACATCGAACTGAGTTTTGTGGTGGATGGAATCACGGGCCAGGTCGTCGCCTGCTACGACTACGTGATGGAAGCGCAAACGTCGCTGGTATTCGTGGCATCCGAAGACAGTTTCGTGTCGGACGATTTTGCTTTGCCGAACGCGATGTGGCCTGTGGAGGCGGATAGCTGTGGCGTGCGACTTGACGGGGACCATCCCGATGAGTTCTTTCAACGGGCCGCAACACTCGGCCCGTCTGAGTTCGACGAGCG
Organism: Candidatus Poriferisodalis sp.; assembly: GCF_965214215.1. Lineage (GTDB taxonomy): Bacteria > Actinomycetota > Acidimicrobiia > Acidimicrobiales > Poriferisodalaceae > Poriferisodalis. The sequence goes on from NZ_CBDCBD010000002.1 coordinate 487,033, forward strand.
GGACGACGCCAAGTGATGAAGCGGTCGAGACTGCCTCTGGTCGGCCTGGTGCTCGTTCTGACAGCATGCGCGACCACGGCCGAACGCGTCGCCGAAGCAACCGAGCCCACCGTGAATGCCTCCACGACACCACGCTCCGAAGCGGCGACAACACTGTCCAGCCCGAGCAGTGAGACCATCAAGCCGGCCCGCGACACGTCCGTCCGGAGCGGCGACGAATACGTCGACCAGACGGGCGAGGAGGAGACGTACGCGCGCGATGAGCGAGCGGCCCAAGTCACCGAGGAACCCGCTCTCACTGTTGCACCTGAACTATCGCGAGAACCGTTGCCGACCATCGAAGCAGGCAGCAGAGTGACCTGGACGGATGACGAGACCTTGCCCGAGTGGCCCTTCGAAGGACTGGTGCAGCTCGCTTGGACGGATGTGCGGTGGGGAGAAGAAGGACGCTGGCATCTGCGGTTCTACCGGTGGACCGACTCGGGGGTCGGCCGGGGATGGACTGTTGGTGTGATTCCTTTGCCGGAGCTGTCCATCGCCTGTGTCGGCGATGTTGGGCTGGTATCTCACGGCCTCGACGGCATCGAGTTAGGCGGTCCTGCTGGATCGGTGAGCGCCTCGTTCTTGGTGCCTTGGGGCGGCGCACCTGAGCGACTCAAGGCGCCTTCGGACGCGCTGCTCGCAGAGATCCGGTCACGTCCCTCAAACGCCGACGCGGAAGTCACCGGCGACATCGTGAGCATCAGCCACGCTGACACCTCGGTTCGCTTCGTGTTGCGTAGGCCAACGCGTATCGAGGGGGACTGGTGGAACATTCAGGCGCGCCACGACGGCGATGTATTCGTTGTGACTGTTCACCCCGCCAATCATCCGTGCTTCTCGGGAGTGACGTGGCTGAGCGCAGCCGCGACCGGGGAGATGCTCGCTTGCGGCACCAACACGGCCGCGACCAAGTTCATCGTCCCCGACATCCAAGCGGCAGGACCACTGGTGCTGCCAGCGGCTGACGAATACCGGACTGTTCTCTCGTGCCCATACCCGCTCGGCCCCGGCTTCACGGTATGGGGCCAACCGCGGTGAACGGACGGCGCAACGCTGGCGTGCTCGCTAAGAGCGATCACGCGAGGCGAATGCGGTCGATGTGGTGGCTCGCCGCGGTGGCCTGCCTGGCGGCGTCGTTGCTGCCCCTGTCTGGCGCGGGCGCTGCTGAGGATTCTGCCGTCGCGGACGAGTCTGCTTCTAGCGCCGCGGAGACGTCGGCCGAGGCTGCCCCAGGGGACTCGGCGGGTGGCGTGGAGATCGCTCGGTACGCCGGTTCGGATGCCTATGAACTGTCGATCGAGATGGCGCAGGCACTGGTGGACGCCGGTTCTGGTTCTTCGGAATGGGCGGTGCTGGCGTCGGGTGAGTCGTGGACCGATGCCGCAGCGGCAGGTCCGCTTGCGGCGTCGCTGGATGCGCCAGTCGTCCTGGTGCCCCCAGGCGGATTGCAGGCGTCCACGGCGCCGCCTGATCTGGTGGAGTTCCTGCGATCGGCCGGAGTGCGTCGTGTGGTGATCGTGGGCAACTCCGATGTGCTGCCGAATCATGAGCCGTCGGTGCTGTTCGGCTTGGGGATGCTGCCAAGAAACATCGAACGGGTCCACGACGCAGACCCAGTCGGAGCTGCCATCGCCGTTGCCGAGCGGATCGGCACCCCTGAAGAATTCGGTGACTTGGGCCGCACCGTGATCATCACCAGCGACCGCAGCGTTGCCGACGCTGTGGCGGCCGGGCCGTTGGCGGCTGCTGGTCCGTTCCCGCTGCTGCTCAGCACGCCAGACGCCCTCGATCCACGCATCACCGCATACCTCACCGACCACGAAATCGAACATGTGGTGCTCGTCGGCGGCACCGCGGCCGTGAACGCAGCCGTGCAGAACGCGATCGAGACCACCGACGTCACCGTCACCCGCCTCAGCGGGGAGAACCGCCATCACACGGCCGCTCTGGCCATGGACCTGCTTGGCGAGGTTCCACGCTGCGCCGACGACGCAATCGACAGCGTCGGCCTCGCCCACGCCGAAGAACCGCACCTCGCGCTGACCGCTGGCCATCTGCTGGGACCGCAGTGCATCCCGCTGCTGTTCACCGACACCGATCGGCTCGCGCCGATCACCCAAAACCACCTGTACCTGTACCGGCACCGCACCGGCATCGAACCAAACTGGCATCGCATCGGCGACGGAGTCACCATTGACCCCTCAGCCATCGAACGCCCACCAGTGCGCATGGCAACAGTCGCTGACAACCCCGACGGCAACGGCCAGCACATCGTCGTCCTCGACGAACACCACCAAGCCCGCTACTACCTCACCGACGCCGGCTTCGACGGCATCACCCGACTTCGATGGGCTCCGGATCGCGAGACGGTCATCTTCACGGGCGTCCGAAACGGCACCCCGCTTCCCTACGGCGACTGGGAAGATGGCAAGTGGATTGACGGCGAGGGCGTGGACGGCGGTACCCGGAGTACGTACGAACTCGACTTTCACAGTGGCGCAGTTCGGCCCCAGCCACGCATCCAGTTCTGGTACGCACCCCTGATACAGGACGGTTGGGTTGACCCCACGCCCTCGCCGAGTCGCGAGTACATCGTGTTCCGCGCTCCCACCGAGGACTACGCCGGCCACTCGCTATTCGCGCTCCACGTGAAATCGGGCGAGGTGCGACAGCTCACGCACAACACCACGAACGACACACATCATGTCGTGAGCTCCGGTTGGCTGGCAGATGGCCGGCGCCTGATCTACGCGCACCTCGAATTCGCCCGGAACGAAGAACCCGTACCCCCCGACGGCCCCTCAAACACTCGTGCCTACGCCGGTCCAGACTCCAGTCAGTTCGGCAGCAGATGCGAGAACACTCCGCTACACCGTGCTCACATCGTCGATGTCGGAGATGGCCAGGCCCAGCCACTGCCGCACGGGAACCATCTCGTCGACAAGCCGATACTGCTCTCGCCGGATCGTCGATTTGTCGCCGTCAAGAGCTACGAGGACTACGAGTTTGCGCCTGAGCGAGACATCCACGGGTTCTTTCGCTGGCGATGCACCCATGACGGCCTAGGTACACCATCGATCTCGGTGTTCAACATCACCGGCTCCGAACCCCGTGCGGTCACCGACGACAGCGCTAGCGGCTTCGCTCCGATGTGGTCACCTGACAGCGACAGTCTCGTCTTTCGAGCATCGACTGAGGATTCTGACGGTCATTCGCTGTTCGCACTGGACGTCGCGGCCGGGGACGTGGCTCAGATCACCCACAATCAGTCGGACGAGCATCATCACGTCGCGCAAGTGTGGTTACTGAACGGGAGCAAGTTGCTCTACACCGTGCAGCGCATCGAGGAACTCGAGGGGCCGTGTCATCACGTCTCTCCAGCACAAGGGCGTCGGACAGGCGTTCCACACCTGGAAGCCCACGTTGTCAGCCTCGCCAATCGTTACTCGACGCAGCTCGCGTACGAGGGGTTCATCGTGGGTGACTACTACCGCGCAGGATTTGACGTGCCTCTAAATGGAACTCACGTCTCCTTTGAAACCCATTCGTTCTACGACTACTACAACGCTCAAGGCGGTTGTACGTATCGTGGGTGGAACGATCTGCGGTTCTACCTCTATGACGTCAGTACCGATGATCCGCAAGCTGCCAGAATCAACAGCAATTCCGCATCAGGCGGACTGTGGTCGCCAAATGGCCGTTACCTGCACTACACGAACTACGAATTCGTTCAGAACCCCAGCTACTCCACCTATGACAACCTCGGCGCATCCTTGCTGGACACCGCAAGCGGCGCCGTTTGGAACGTGCCATTGTCGCAGTCTTTCGGCCCCGAATCCACGGCACACGTCGTTGCCTGGACTGCTGACAGCTCACGACTTCTCTATCACGTCGAAATCGGGGCCCGCGGCAACCGAACTCATGGCATGACCATCGCCGACATTGCAAGCGACAAGGTCATCCCACTGGAATTGCGCCAGGTCTTCGAGTACGCCCCGAGGTACTTCGGCTTCTCGCCTGACAGCCAGCAGGTGATTCACAGCGACCGGGCTACGGCCGGCGTAGTGCTGCTCCATGACACTGGGGACGGCGCTCTGCTCGGGATCTACGACATCTACGCAGCTACCGAGCCGGGCAAACCGGTTTTGAACGACCCCGATGACTATGGCGACATATTGAAAGACTTCAGATTCTCCGCAGAGTGGACAACAGCCGGCATCTTCACAGCCGGTGAATACTACCTCTGGCCTTACTACGACTACTGACCCAATTCCGCAGCTCAACCCAGCAGGGCGGGGGCGAGACGGCGCCAGCCGTCGAATGCGGTTGCGGGATCGGGTGCCAGGACCTGCACGCAGACGTGGTCGGCGCCAGCGTCGAAGTGAGCGTCCACGCGGGCTTTGACATCGTCTTCGGTGCCCCAGGCCACGATGGCGTCGACGAGCTTGTCGGACGGGCCGCCGTCTGGGCCGCCGTCGACGTCGGCCTGGGTGAAGCCCAGCCGCAGCAGGTTGTTGGCGTAGTTCGGCAGGCCCAGGTAGATGGCCATGTTCTTGCGGGCAAGTGCCCGGGCCGAGTCGGCGTCGGTGTCCAGGATGGCCATCTGCTCGGGGTAGAGCGCTGCGTCGGGGCCCATGGTCTCCCGGGCGACTGCGGTGTGCTCGGGCGGCACGAAGTAGGGGTGTGCGCCGGCGGTCGCGGTGGCTGACAGCTCCAGCATCTTGGGGCCGAGCGCGGCCAGCACGATCTCGGGCAGCTCCTGGGGGCCGTGGGCCATGAAGCGGGCCTTGCCCATGCGCTCGAGGTACTCGCGCATGTAGCTGAGCGGTCGGGAGTAGTCGTGCTTGCGGATGTACTCCACCAAGTGGTGGTGGCTGACGCCGAGGCCCAACAGGAAGCGCCCGGGGTAGGCCTCGTCGATGGTGCGCAGCGTGTTGGCCATCGTCATGGGATCGCGGGCGTAGATGTTGGCGATGCCGGTCGCGATCTTGATGGTGCTGGTGCCTTCCAGCAGGCGGGCAGCCGCCACGAACGGGTCACGCCCGACGGCCTCGGGAACCCAGAATGCGCCGTAGCCGAGTTCCTCAGCCTCAGCGACGAATTCCACGCCTTGCGCGGACGGCAGTGCGTCGAGCACCCCCGTCCAGATGCCGATACGTCCCAGATCAATGCTTCCCATGCTCATGGGCCGTGACGCTACCCCCGCCGCTGAAGACGCGTCAGGGCAAATCTGTGCCTGAAGCGAGATGCCGGGTCAGTCGAGGCGGCGCAGGTCGCCCATGTAGCGGACGCGGCGGTCGAGGTAGTTCTGCACGCCAGGCAGGATGAGCGGGGCGGTGTCGACGCCCTCGCGGATCTTGGCGGGGGTGCCGACGGCGATGGTTCCCGGTGGAACCTTCATGCCTCCTGGCACCACGGCACCGGCACCCACCAGCGCCCGCTCGCCGACTTCGGCGTCGTGCAGCACGATCGCTCCGGTGCCGATGAGCGCCTCGTCGTGCACCACGCCGCCCTCGATGTGGGCCAGGTGGCCGATGGTGCAGCGCTCCCCCACCGTCGTCGACCATTCCGCGGTGACGTGCAGCACGGCGTTGTCTTGCACGGAGGTGCCGGCGCCTACGACGATGTCGTTGTCGTCGCCCCGCAGCACCGCGCCCGACCAGATCGACGCCTCGGCGCCGATCGTCACCCTGCCGATGATGATCGCCTCGGGCATCACGAAAGCGTCGGGATGGATGTCGGGCTTATAGTCGCCAAGCGCATAGATAGGCACGTCGTCACGCTAGTGGTCGGCCTCTGAATTCATGGAGCCGCTGCGCACAGCGGCCGGTACGGTGCGCACTCCATGACACAGCCTCCGGTGGCACCGCAGCGGCCCCACATCCGGCGCATTCACCGCACCGAGACCGCCGACCCGTGGCACTGGCTGCGCGACCGGGACGACCCCGCCGTGCGGGAGTATCTCGAGGCCGAGAACGCCTACACCGACGCAGTAACGGCGCACCTGGCCGAGCTGCGGCAAGCCATCTTCGGCGAGATCAAGTCGCGCACCAAGGAGACCCACCAATCGCTGCCGACGCCCAAGGACGACTGGGAGTACCGGGCTCGCACGGTCGAGGGACTGCAATACGTCATCCACGTGCGGCGTCCGCGTGGCGGCGCCGACGACGCCGAAACGGTATTGCTCGACGAGAACGAGCTGGCCGAAGGCCACGACTATTTCGCCGTCGGCGACCTGGCTGCCAGCCCCGACCACCGCTTGCTCGCCTACACCGTCGACACCGACGGCGACGAGAAGTACACGCTGACGGTCGTCGACATCGCGAGCGGCCGGGTGCTGGACGGCCCCGGCGTGCCCGCGCCCCGGTGCGGCCTCACCGAGCTCAGCTATGGGTTGGTCTGGGCGAACGACAACTCGACGCTGTTCGCCGTTCGCACCGACGAGGCCCAGCGCCCGAACCGGGTGATCCGCCATGTCGTCGGCACCGACCCCGACGACGACGTCGAGGTGTACCGCGAGGACGACGAACGGTACTGGGTGGGTGTCGGCGCCTCTCGCAGCGAGCGGTACATCGGGATCGGGTGTGAATCGAAGACCACCTCTGAGCACCGGCTGCTCGACGCCGACGATCCGACCTCAGCGCTGGTGCTAGTGCAGGAGCGCCGAGAAGGCATCGAATACGGCGTCGACCACCAGGGAGATCGCCTGCTCGTCGTGACCAACGACGGCGCGAAGGATTTCCGTCTCTTGGAAGCACCGCTGCCGAACGATTCGGAGGCCGAGCCCCCGCCGTGGCGAGAACTCATCGGTGACCGGCCAGGCATCCGACTCGACGGCGTGGACTGCTTCGCCGACTTCATCGTCGTTCACGAGCGCAAGGACGGCCTGGTGACGATGCGCGTTCACGACACCAGCACGGCCAGCGAGGAACTCCCGCTGGGCCCGGGCGTCGAAATCGAGATGCCCGAGCCTGTCTACGAGGCTGGAGGCGGCTCGAATGCCGAATACGAGACCACGCAGTACCGCTTCGGCTACACGTCGATGGTCACGCCGCCGTCCATCTTCGAGCTGGATCGTGGCAGCGGCGAGCAGGAACTGCTCGATCAACTCCCGGTGCTCGGCGACGTCGATCTGACGGCCTACCGAACTGAACGCATCAAGGCGACAGCTCCCGACGGCACGGCGGTGCCCGTCAGCGTGGTGTGGAAGCCGAGTGCCGTCAGTTGGCCGGCCCCGTGCCTGCTCTACGGATATGGGGCGTACGAGATCCCGATGCCGGCGTCGTTCTCCGCGGCACGTCTGTCGTTGCTCGACCGGGGGGTCCTCTTCGCCATTACCCATGTCCGAGGCGGCGGAGAGCTCGGCCGACCTTGGTACGAAGGCGGCAAGCTGGCCAACAAGTCGAACACGTTCGACGACTTCGCTGCGTGCGCCGCCCACCTCGTCGCAACCGACTGGGCCGACCCTGCGCGGATCGTCGCCCGTGGCGGCAGCGCCGGCGGATTGCTCATGGGCGCCATGGTGAACCGCCACCCGGAGCTGTTCTGCGGCATCGTCGCCGAGGTGCCGTTCGTGGATGTGCTGAACACGATGCTCGATCCCGACATCCCGCTGACAGTCACCGAATACGACGAGTGGGGCGACCCCAACGATCCGGACGCGTTCGACACGATCCGGTCGTACGCGCCCTACGAGAACGTGGAAGCCGTCGACCATCCGGCCTTGCTCGTGACCGCAGGGCTCAACGACCCGCGGGTGCAGTACTGGGAGCCAACGAAATGGGTCGCCAAGCTGCGAGCGACGACAACCTCGACCAAGCCGATCCTGCTGCGCACCGAGATGGGCGCCGGCCACGGCGGACCGTCGGGGCGCTACGACGCCTGGCGTGACGAGGCCTTCATTCTCGCCTTCATCTGCGACGTGCTCGACGTGGCGTAAGCCACGCGCAGGCAACACGGGCGGCGTACGCCACGCGCAGGCAAGACCGTCGGCGTGACCCGCTCAGAGCAGGGCCGTAACAGCGAGCACCGCCAGCCCGCCGTTGCGCAGCAGCGAGCCGGCGCCCACCGGCTTCGCAGACCAGCGGCCGAAGCAGGCGCACACCGGACGCTCGGCGACTGGATTCCGCAGGAATCGGGTCAGCACTGCGCTGAACGCCGCGAGCAGCGCAAGCGCCAGCCATGCGGGCCACGGTTCGGCAACGCCCGCGGCTGCGCAGGCTCCCAGCACAATCTCGATCGGGGCGACTAGCGACACTGACCAGCGGGGCGCACCCATTGCTCTCGCCGCACCCGGCCACGACGGATCGCGCAGCTTCAGCGCACCCGAGAGCAGGAACAGCATTCCCAGCGCAATGCGAGCGGCAGTGCCGATCACTCGATCACCGTGTCCGGCACATCGGCCCGCCCTCAGAACCTGAAGCCCGAGCCCGAGCGGCCCGTGAGCGACAGCCAACAAGAGCGTGAAGCGACTGCCACCACCTCACCAAGGTGCACCGATCCGCGGCCTCTCAGGCAAACGTGCCGTAGCCGCCCTTCCAGAACAGCAGGGGGTCCTTGGCATCGAGTACTTCGAGCTCGACCACCCGGCCGATCACGATGTCATGGTCACCGCCGTCATACACGGCCTCAACATTGCAGTCGATGTAGGCGATCGAGCCGTCGATGATCGGTGCACCAGTCGGACCAGGGTGCCACTCGACATCGGCGAACTTGTCGTCGGCCCGGCTGGCCATGACGCCGCAGGTGGCCATCTGGTCCTGGGCCATGATGTTCACGCAGAAGCTGCCAGCAGCCCGAATCTCCTCCCACGACGAAGAGTCCTTTGTGGGCAGGAAAGCCACGAGCGGCGGGTCCAGCGACACCGACGTGAACGAACCGATGGCCATGCCCACCGGCCGGCCTTCGTTCACGGCAGTCACCGCAGTGACACCCGTCGGGAAGTGTCCCAAGACATCCCGGAAGAGCCTGCTGTCGATGGTCGGCTGGTCGCTTGCGTCAGTCACGGCTGCAACCCTAGACACGGCGCTGGGGCAGTTTCCCCGCCTCGAGGCGCTTGCCGACCTCGGTCGGGCTGCGATGGCCGTATGTAGCCTCCGGCCATGACTTCGAGCGCTGGCGGCGACACCTCAAACGGCGAGGCGGCAAGCGCCCCGCACGACGGCTTGGTGGCCGTGGTGAAGCGGGACTGCCCGACGTGCGAGCTCGTCGAACCGGTGCTTGCAGACATCGAGGCCCGCAGCTCGCTCACCGTGTTCACACAGGACGATCCCGCCTTCCCCGAGGCGGTCGCCGCCAAGGTGCACGACGCCGACCTCGGATTCTCCTGGCATCACGACATCGAGACAGTCCCGACGCTCATGCGTTTTGCCGACGGCGATGAGGCCGGCCGCGTCTTGGGTTGGTCACGGCCCGAATGGGAAGCCTTCACCGGGCTGACCGCACTTGGCAACGACTTGCCCGAACATCGCCCCGGCTGCGGCTCGCTGTCGGTCGATCCAGCCCACGCCGACGCCTTGGAAGCTCGTTTCGGGAGTTCAGGGCTGAGTGCTTGCCGCGTCGAGTTCGGCAGCCAAGAAGACATCCACGAGGCGATGTTCGATCGGGGCTGGTCCGACGGCCTGCCGCTGGTGCCCCCGACGGCCGAGCGGGTAGCGGCGATGCTCGCCGGAACATCACGCGGCACCGACGAGGTGGTGGCCTGCGTCGCACCGGATCTCGCCGACTGCACCGTCGAAAAAGCAGCCGTCAACGCCGTGATGGCGGGCTGCCGGCCCGAGTATTTCCCCGTTGTGCTCGCAGCGCTAACCGCCGTCTGCAACGACACGTTCAACATGCACGGGATGCTGGCCACCACCATGCCGGTCGGACCGGTGTTCATCGTCAACGGCCCGATCGCCCGCCAGATCGGCATGAACAGCGGGATGAACGTGTTCGGCCAGGGCAACCGCGCCAACAGCACGATCGGGCGGGCCGTGCAGTTGATCGTGCGCAACGTCGGCGGCGGACGCCCCGGCGAGGTGGACCGGGCTGCCCTGGGCCAGCCGGGCAAGGTGGGTTTCTGCTTCGCCGAGATCGAAGGCGTGGACGAAGCTGCGACGGCGAATGGCGATGGAGGTGCCGCCACTGACTGGGATCCGCTGTGCACTGACTTTGGCTTCGAAGCCGGCACCAATACGGTGACGGCCTTCCCTGGCGAGGCGCCCCGCTCGGTGGTCGACCAGCTCTCTCGGGATCCCGAGTCGCTGGCCCGCACCATGGCCGCCGCGCTAAATGCGATCCATCACCCGAAGCTCGTGCTGGGCTTCGATGCGATCCTGGCGGTGGCCCCCGATCACTCCCGCGTCTTCGTCGAGAGCGGCTGGTCACGCCAGCAAACGGCCGAGCGCATCAACGAACTGACCACCCGACCGGGCGCCGAACTGGTGCGGGGTGCTGGCGGTATCGCCGAGGGCGTTCCCGAGTTCCTAGCTGAGGCCGACTTACCAAAATTCCGTGACGGCGGCTTGCACTTGGTGCACTGCGGCGGTGGCGCGGGCCTGTTCTCGGCGGTCATCGGCGGCTGGGTGAACGGCGAAGTAGGCGCTCAGCCGGTTTGCGTCGAGATCGATCCCTGGCGCTAGCACGGCCGCCCACCTCCGAAGCGCTCCGGCTTGGGATTCCCGCTCTTGTTCACTGCGCTCACAGGCCGCTCGGGCCTGGGGCGGCTACAGTCGGTCGGAACGTGCCCACCGGATCCAACCCAGGGGGAACCACATGAGCACTGTTGTCTTGGACCCCACGAACGAAGCAGCGCCTTCGCATCGCGAGCGTGTGGCCCGACCCGACAAGCTGGACGGCCTCACCGTCGGGCTGCTGGATATCAGCAAGCCCCGCGGCGACCGCTTCCTGAATCGGCTGGAGGAGCGGCTGACTGAGCGTGGACTGCGGGTCGAGCGCTTCTCAAAGCCCACGTTCACCAAGCCGGCGCCTGTCGACCTGCGCCACGAGATTGCCACCAAGTGTGACGTGGTGATCGAAGCGCTAGCCGATTGAGGCAGCTGCACGTCGTGCAGTGTGCACGACATCGCTGATCTGGAACGCCGCGGCATCCCGTCTGTCTTCGTGGCCACCGTCCAATTCGTTGACGGGGCCGAGGTGCAGGGCAAGGCGCTCGGTTTCGACCCCGCCGCTGTGTGGGTGGAGCATCCCATCCAAGACCGCACCGACGATGAGATGGTCTCCATCGCCGACAAAGCCTTCGACGAGCTGATTGAACAGCTCGTAGCTGCTTGAACTAGCCAAGCCGGAGCTGGTCGCCGTCTGCGGTGACCAAGCCTTCCGCAATCAATCCATCGATGAGCCGGTAAGCCCGGGCCTCATCGCGTCCGAGCCTCATCGCCTCGCCAGCTTGGGATCGCTCGATAGCACCGCCAGAGAGCGCAGCCAGCAGGCGGCCCCTCGCTTGGCGGTCACTGCCTTCGAATGGCGCTTGCCGCGCACTGACCCCAGCGCTGCGATCAGCCGGATCAGGTGCGTCCGACCGCGCCCAAGCGCACCACTGCTCGACAGGGCACCCGCGACATCTGGGTTCTCGCTTGGTGCAGATCCGTGCGCCGAGATCCATCATCGCCTGGTTCCATACCCAGCTCTCGCCCGCCGGCACCAGGTTGTCGGCGAGCTGTTGGGCTTCCGCCCCGCCGAGCCGGCGGCCCGTCCAACGGGCCAAGATGCGGCCCACGTTGGTATCAACCACACCGGCGTCGATGCCGAAGGCGAACGCCTGCACGGCCCGAGCGGTGTAGGGACCTACGCCAGGCAGCCTCAGCAGGCTGTCCAGATCGACGGGCAGCTCACCGCCATGATCGGAGGAGATGACCTTCGCCGCGTGCCACAGGTTGCGAGCGCGCCGGGGATAGCCCAAACCCTGCCAGGCAGCCAGAACGTCCGACAGCTCCGCTTGCGCGAGGTGCCCAGGCGTGGGCCAGCGCTCAGCAAACAACTCGAAGTAGGGCCGCACGCGATCAACCTGGGTCTGCTGCAGCATGACCTCCGAGACCAGTACGAGCCACGGATCGCGGGTGAACCGCCACGGCAAGTCCCGTCGCTCGGTCGCCCACCACTGGACCAGTCCCGTGTAGCGCTCGCCACGCTCATCTCGTTCAGCGCGGATCACGCCACGCTCATCCCAGCTCGGCGTGGAGCGGCGGCTCAGCCCTGCCCGACTGCTGCCTCGTCGCTGTAGGGGAAGCGTCGCTCAGGCGATGCATCCCGCTTCCAGATCATCACCTTGCGCCGGAAGTAGCAGACCTCTTCGGATCGTTGATTGAACGCCCGAGTCTCGACCGTCACCACACCCCGGTCGGGCCGTGAACTCGACTCCCGCTTGTCGAGCACCTTGGTGACGGCATAGATGGTGTCGCCGTGGAATGTCGGGCGCGAGTGCGTCAGTGTCTCGACCTCGAGGTTGGCAATCGCGGCGCCGCTGACGTCGGGCACGCTCATGCCCAGCACCAGCGAATACACCAGGTTGCCGACCACCACGTTTTTTCCGTGCACGGTCTCATGCTGGGCGAACCACTCGTTGGTGTGCAGCGGGTGGTGGTTCATGGTGATCATGCAAAAGAGGTGATCGTCGGCCTCGGTGATCGTCTTGCCCGGCCAGTGCCGGTACACGTCGCCGATCTCGAAATCCTCGAAGTAGCGCCCGAACGGGCGGTCATGGACGGTCACGGCAACCTCCGTGCAGTGGTTTGGAGCAGTGGTGCTGGTGGGTGGGTCGAGTCATCGTACGGCGCACGGCTCGCAGCTACCGGGCTGACGGGGTCGCTTGCGGGAGTCGGCTTTAGCCTGTGCGGCTGTGACGACGACGGGGACAATCGCTGGGACGACTGCGGCACCTGCCGAGCCGGATATGCAGGCGGCGGCTGACGCGCTGGCGGCGGGCACCGACGCCGTGAGCCGAGCCTGCGCGCACGCAGTCGGCAAGGGCGACGACCACCAGTGCTTCCTCTACGACCTGGCGCACACCGCTTCGGCACTGCGCATCTGCGAATCGTTGCTCGACTGGGGCGCGCTGGGCGACGCCGAGGCCCGCCTCGCGTGCGGCTTCATCGCCGACGCGCTCGGCGACTTCTACGCCCGGCTGTTCGCCCGCGAAGCCCAGTGGGGCCTTGAAGCGGGCGCACTCGACGGCGCCCGCGAATTCATGGCTGCCTACCGCGACCCTGCCTACGTCGCGACGCTCGCCGAGCTCGCACCGCCCAGCCACCTCGACGAAGATTTCGAACTCGTCGCCGAGACGTTCCGCCGCTTCGGCGAGGACAAGATCGCCCCCGCCGCCGAGCACATCCACCGCGGCGACACTGACATCCCCGAAGACCTCATTGCGGGTCTCGCCGAGCTGGGCTGTTTCGGCCTGTCGGTGCCCGAGGAGTACGGCGGCTTTGCCTCAGGCTCTGAGAGCGATTACCTGGGCATGGTCATCGCCACCGAGGAACTGTCACGGGCATCGCTGGGTGCGGGTGGCTCGCTCATCACCCGGCCCGAGATCCTCACCCGGGCGCTGGAGCGTGGCGGCACCGAGGCGCAAAAGAAGCACTGGTTCCCCCAGATCGCCACCGGCGAGACCATGGTTGCGGTCGCCGTCACCGAGCCCGATTACGGCAGCGACGTGGCCAACCTGGTCGTGTCGGCGACCCCTACCGAGGGCGGCTGGCTGATCTCGGGCACCAAGACGTGGTGCACGTTCGCCGGCCGGGCCGATGTGCTGATGCTGCTGGCCCGCACCGACCCCGACCGGCGCAAGGCGCACCGGGGACTCAGCCTGTTCATCGTGCCCAAGCCCCAGGCGGAGGGTCACGACTTCCAATTCACCGACGAGCGGGGCGGCACCATCGAGGGGCGGGCCATCGCCACCCTGGGCTACCGGGGCATGCACAGCTTCGAGATCGCCTTCGACGACTGGTTCGTGCCCGCAGAGAACCTCATCGGCGGCGACGACGGCATCGGGCAGGGCTTCTACCTGCAGATGGCCGGGTTCGAGAACGGCCGGTTGCAGACCGCGGCGCGGGCTGTGGGCGTCATGCAGGCGGCCTATGACGAGGCCCGCTCTTACGCGGACGAGCGCAAGGTGTTCGGCCGGCCGATCGCCGAGTACCAGCTCACGCAGGCGAAGCTGGGCCGCATGGCCGCGATCATCGCCGCGGCCCGCCAGTACAGCTACGAGGTAGCTCGCATGATGGCGCGAGGCAGCGGGGCGCTCGAGGCATCGATGATCAAGGCGTACGTCTGCAAGGCCGCCGAGTGGGTGACCCGCGAGGCCCAGCAGATCCACGGCGGATTCGGGTTCGCCGAGGAATACACGGTCAGTCGGCTGTTCGTCGACGCCCGGGTGCTGTCGATCTTCGAGGGCGCAGATGAGACGCTGTGCCTCAAGGTGATCGCGCGGCGGCTGCAGACCCAAAGCGCCTGAGAGGCTGCGCTGCGGATCAGTTCGCGAACACGGGATAGGTTCGGCGCGTGCACCCGATCGAGCACCTGCGCTATGTGGCGCGTGCGGGCGACCTGTCCCAGGACGTGCTTGTGCGCGAGACGGCCTCGGCGCTGGGCGCGCTGGCGTCTGATCCGCTGGAGCTGGTCACGGTGTGCCGTCGGATTCTCGACAAGTACCCGGTCGCCGGGGCGCTGTGGTCGATGGCGGCCCGGGTGTGCACGTCTGCGCAGCCCTATCGGGCGGCACGCGAGTTCTCCTCCGAGCTGCGTGCCGACGCCACCGCAGATCACGCTGCCGATGCTCTGCCTGCCGATGCGACGGTCTGCCTGCTGGGCTGGCCCGACCTTGCCGCCGAAGGGCTGGGGCGACGATCGGACGTGCGCGTGCGCGTCATCGACGCCTACGGCGAGGGTGCCGGCCTGGCGCGACGGCTCGCCGGCAACGGCTGCGACGTGACCGACGTGCCGCTCGCCGGCCTAGCGGCCGCGTGCTCGAACGCAGACGTCATCTTGGTGGAGGCCGCCGTCGCTGGGCCCGAAGCGGTGATCGCTGCGGGCGGCTCCCACGCTGCCGCCGCTGTCGGATATGTGTCGGGGGTCGACGTCTGGTGCATTGCCGGGCAGGGTCGCGCACTGCCCCGGCAGTTCTTCGAGGCCGCAGCGAGCACCGTCGCAAATGAGCCGTGGGAATGCGACGAGGAGGTGGTGCCGCTCGGCCTGTTCAGCCACGTCGTCGGCCCAAACGGCATCGAGCCCGCCGCCGGCTGGCAGCGCGCCGACTGTCCCCTCGCCGCCGAATTGCTTCGCCCTGCAATCTGAAACCCGGTGGACCGTGGCCGAGCCGACCGGGAGCGCTAGTTTGCCTGCCGTGCTTGACGCGCCGTCTACCGACATCAAGCTCGAGACCCTCTCTGGCCACACCCACACGCTGGGCGAATGGCTGGTGGTGTTCAACCTCATGGGCGTCGTCATCGACCCTTACACCCACCAGAGCGGCTGGATACTGCCCACGGCGTCACGGCTGTTCGTGGTCTACGAGGAGGCCGACGTGCGCTGCGCCTTCGTGGTGTGCAGCGATGCGGAAGGCGCTCGCAGCTTCCTCGGCCGCTTCGCCGACGAACACTTCGTGCTGCTCGACCCCGAGCGCGAGTTCGTGCGCTCGCTCGGCCTCGAGCAGCTGCCGGCCCTCGTACACCTCGCCCAGGACGCCAGCGTGCTCGGCTCAGCCCAGGGCTGGAATGCAGCCGAATGGTCCGACGTCATCGACGGCGTCGAAGACGCCATGGACTGGCGGGCACGGCCGGTGCTGCCCACCGCCGAAGACCCGGGCAACTTCGAAGGCACTCCCGCCCTGGGATAACCCTGCCGGCTCGGCGACCTCAGCGGGAGCCGAGGCGGGCGCGCAGCCGAACGGGCGACGGCGGTCCGCCGCTGATCGGCAGTTCCTCGCGGATGCGTTTGCTGTGGTACATCGCTCGGTCAGCGCGGGCGATGAGATGCTCGGCATCGCGCGTGGTGGCATCAGAGGCTGCAGTCCCGATGCTGACGCTCGCATACACCGCTACCAAGCCGTGCTGATCCGCACCGACCTGAGCGCCGTCAAGCAGGATCGCCGGCGACACGGCTTCGCGCAGCCTGAGCGCGATGCGGTCCATGTCCGCGCGCGTGCGCACTCCATCGCAGATCACGAGGAATTCGTCACCGCCGAGACGTGTGACGACATCGGACGGTCGCAGCGCATTGCGCAGGCGCGCCGCTACATGCTGCAGCACCTGATCGCCGACGGCATGACCGTGATGGTCGTTGACGTCCTTGAGCCCGTCGACATCGCAAAACGCGACGCCGACGACGTAGTCGCCCCGCCGGGGGCGGCGCAGCAGCCCGTCGAGATGCCGCAATGCGTTCTTGCGGCTGACGGCTCCGGTCAGCGGGTCGATCTTGGTGGTGCGCCCACTCTTGGCGCCCCACAGCGCACCGAGCGCGAAGCACATGATTCCAGCAGCGACGAGTGCAGCGACGATCACGTACATCGTCTATCCCCTGGGTTCTTCCACGCCCGCTCATAGGGCGATTCATCCGACAGAACAGACCGTTGTACCGCGCACCTCAGCGTGCTGTCCAGCCCCCGTCCACCATCAGCGAGCTGCCGGTCACGTAACTGCTGGCCTCGCTGGCCAGGAACAGCAGCGCCCCGTCCAGCTCGTGGGTGTGCCCGGGCCGCCGCATCGGGGCGTTTCGGCTGATCCACGCCATCGAGCGATCGTCGTCGAACATCGGCGCGGTCAGCTCGGTCTCGAAGTAGCCGGGACACAGGGCGTTCACCCGCACGCCCCGGGTCGCCCACTGCACGGCCAGGTCACGGGTCAGGTTCACCAGGCCGGCCTTCGAAGCCGCATAAGCGGGCTGCAGATTCGGCGCCGAGGCCACGTGCCCGTGCACCGACGCCACGTTGATGATGCTGCCTGCGGCTTCTCTGGCGATGATGTCGGCGGCCACGAGGCCCGCCAGCAAGAAGCACGCGTTCAGGTTGATGTCGACCACGTGCCGGAAGCTCTCCACGTCGGCCTGCTCGCCGGGGTTGATGGCGTCGCTCACGCCGGCGTTGTTGACCAGCACGTCAACCTTGCCGTAGTGGTCGATGGTTCGGGCGACAAGGTCGCGGCAGGCATCGTCGTCGCCGACATCGCAAGCGATCGCCAGCGCGTCGGGCAGTCGCGACGCCAGTGATTCGAGCCGATCCGCCCGCCGTGCGGCAACGACCACTTGAGCCCCCGCCGCGGCGAATACCTCGGCGAACCGAACGCCGAATCCGCTCGATGCACCTGTCACCAGGCACACCTGCCCCTCGAGCCGGAACGGTGCCACCAAGTCGATCTGCCCGTTCGCTGCGGTTTCGTTCATCGGCGTTCCTCTTCTGGCACTGGGGTGGGACTCCAGCGCCTGAGCGTACGGCTCTGAGATGTGCGAATGGGAAGTGCGCACCCAATGCCGGCCCGTCCACGCAGCGGCCAAGTGACCTAGCGTGTGGGCCATGAAGATCCGGATCGGCTTCGGGCTGGGCACGCGCAGCTTCACCAACGACCACGCCACCTTCGACCCGTTCGTGGACGCGCTCGAGGACAACGGCTTCGACTCGTTGTGGCTGAGCGAGCGGCTCGGCGGCGAATGCCCCGACCCGATCGTGGGCTTGGCCTACGCCGCGGGTCGCACCAAGCGCATGAAGTTCGGCATGTCCGTGCTGGTGCTGCCCGGCCGCAACCTCGCGGTGCTGGCCAAGGAACTCGCCAGCCTCGACCGCCTCTCCGACGGCAGGCTGCTGCCTGCCTTCGGGCTGGGCGTCGCCGATGTGCATGAGCAGGCCGCGTTCGGCGTCGAGCGGCGCCAGCGGGCGAAGATGTTCAACGAGGCTCTGCCGCTGCTGAAGCGCTTCTGGGAGGACGAGCCGGTCACCCATCACGGCGACTGGTACGACTACGACGAGGTGTCGCTGCTGCCGAAGCCGGCCCAAAAGCCCATGGACATCTGGCTGGGCGGGGCCGCCGAAGTGGAGCTGCGCCGATGCGGCCGTTTCGGCGACGGCTGGCTGCCGTCGTTCTGCACGCCCGACATCGCAGCGGCCGGCTGGAAGATCGTGAACGAAGCCGCCGACGAGCACGAGCGCTGGATCGATCCGGAGCACTTCGGCGTTCTCGTCCCCTACACCCACGGCGAGATGACCGCCGGCTACAAGGCAATCCTCGAACGTCGTGCGCCCGGCATCGATCCGAGCGAGATCATCCCGACCGGCTGGGACGGTTTGCGCGACCAGCTCCAGCGATTCATCGAGGTGGGCGCGTCCAAGTTTGTGCCAATTCTGGTCGGCGAACCCGAGGACTGGTTCGCCGAGCTCGAAGGCGTCGCCGACGCCGTCCTCCCGCTGCAGAACTAACCCTGCAGAAGCGCTCGGCGTCAGCCAGCGTTATCGGGCGACGCGTTTTCGACCGCTGCTGCGGGACTCAACAGTGCCTCGAGCATCTCGGAGACGGAGGCACTCCGGGCGTTCTTGAAAGCCTCCAGGCGCTCATACACCTCGCTCGCGGCACGGTGGAAGCCGTCTGGCAGACCCGCCGCAGCGAACGTGTCTGCTATCTCGTCCATTTCGCCGACCCAGCGCCACGCCTTGGGGGCAACGGCGATGGAGGTGTACGCCAACCGCTGCGACAGGCTGCTCTGCGACAAAGCCCACTCGGCGGTCAGCTCGTCGGACACGCCCTCGGCCGCCGCCAGGGCCGCCACCGCCATCAAGAGGGCACTCGTCCCCTTGGTCCACGACGCGTAAGCCATCTTCAGCGCCGAGGCAGCACCTGGTTCGCCTCCGGCCAGCACTCGGGCGTCCAGCGCGGAGCCTTCGAATCGTGCGGCGACCCGGTTGGCCGACGGACCGGACAGGTAGAGCCGGGTCGTTCCAGGCTCACGTGCCGGCGGCCCGATCAGGCTGCCGTCGACGAAGTCGTCGAAGCGTTCGGCAATGCGGCGGGCAGTTGCCGGCGAGACGGCGTTGGCATCGACGTAGCAGCCCTCAAAGCCTGCACCAGCCACCGAGCGGGCTAGCGCCTCGGCCCCATGCGGCGGGCAGACCGAGATCACCATGTCCGCTGCGGCGCCCAATGACGTGAGGTCGCCGGCATCGGTGAGCTCAGCATCTTCCGCCCGCCGCCGGGTTTTGACCGAGCGGCCTTCGCCAGCCCACAGCACGGTACCGGAACACGCGGCCGCCACGGTCGAGCCCATGTCGCCGGGGTGCAGCACCCCCGTCACGGCAGTGCCCTGTATCCCGCCCGCCGCCTCGCTCACGCTGCCAGTCCTAGCAGCCTCGCTGCCGAAATTGCGAGCACGCCGACCGCGCCTGCGGGCGTATGATTGCGGCAGAACGAATATCGCCCATTTTGGGTCGCCTCGTTCAGGAGGGCCGGTCCGCTGTGTCGTCGTTGGCAGAGCCAGCGGACCAGACCCTCCGGCACTCTAGGAACCGTGCGGTGTCAGTTCCCTACGGTTTTCTTGGCGCCTACGACGAGTCGGTGCCGTCCTTGCCGCCGCCCAGATAGGACGTGCGCAGGGCCGGATTGGCCAGCAGGGCTTCGGCAGTGTC
The DNA here is from genome assembly GCF_965214215.1 of Candidatus Poriferisodalis sp. GTDB lineage: Bacteria > Actinomycetota > Acidimicrobiia > Acidimicrobiales > Poriferisodalaceae > Poriferisodalis. Next base: position 506,675 of record NZ_CBDCBD010000002.1, read on the forward strand.
GTCGAGCACGACCCGGCCGGTCTGCAGCACCCAGCCCCGATCCGCGATGCCCAGCGCCATGTTGGCGTTCTGCTCCACCATGAACACCGTCATGCCGGCCTCGTGAATCTGTGAGATCAGCTCGAAATTCTGCTGCACCAGCGCTGGCGCCAACCCCATCGACGGCTCATCCATCAGCAGCACGCGGGGCTGGGACATGAGCGCCCGGCCGATGGCCACCATCTGCTGCTCGCCGCCCGACAGCGTGCCCGCCTTCTGGCCGAGACGCTCTTTGACGCGGGGGAACAGCTCGTACACGCGCTCCAAGTCGGCTGCGATGGCGTCGCTGTCCTTGCGGAGGTAGGCGCCGAGCTGCAGGTTCTCGCGCACCGTCAGGCGCTTGAACAGGCGCCGGTTCTCGGGGACCATCGTGATGCCGCGCTCCACCCGGTAGCTGGTCGGGCGGTCGTTCACGACCTCGCCGTCGAGCACCACCTCGCCCGAGGTGGGCTTGAGCATGCCGAGCAGTGTCTTGAGCGTGGTCGACTTGCCGCTCGCGTTGCCGCCCAGCAGGCACACCAGCTCGCCCTCGTAGATCAACAAGTCCACGTCGCGCAGCGCATGCACCGCCCCGTAGTGCGCGTTCACCCTGCGCATTTCCAGCAGCGGGATGCGCACGCCGGGATGTGCGTCGGGGCTGGGGACGAAGCTTGCGCCCGGCTTGGCCTCGGGGCTCTGCTCGTCGTTCATGCCGACGCCCCGTGGCCCAGGTACGCCTCGACGACCTGGGGGTCGGCCGACACGTCGGCGTAGTCGCCCTCCGCGATCTTGACCCCATGGTCGAGCACGATCACCCGGTCCGAGACCTCGCGGACCACCTCCATGTCGTGCTCGATGACCACGATGGCAAATCCCCACTCGTCGCGCAGCCGCCCGATCAGGCCGGTCAGCTCGGCCGACTCGGTGGGGTTCATGCCCGCCACGGGCTCGTCCAGCAGGATCAGCTTGGGCTGGGTGGCCATAGCCCGGGCAATCTCGAGGCGTCGCCGGTTGGCGTACGACAGCGTGAACGCGGGCTGGTCGAAGCGGTAGCCCGTGAGCCGGCTCCCGAAGAACGACAGCACCTGCTTGCCTCGCTCGGCGATCTCCTCCTCCTCGCGACGAAAGGCCTTCGTCCACAGCAGCGCCCCCACGACGCTTTGGCGCGTCCGACAGTGCTGGGAGACCATGACGTTTTCGAGCACGGTCATGTTGGCGAACAGCCGGACGTTCTGGAATGTGCGGGCGATGCCGCGTGCGGTCACCCGGTTGGGGTCGAGGCCGATGAGCGACTCGCCCTCGAAGCGGATGTCGCCCTCCGAGGCCGACACCGTGGCCGTGATGGCATTGAACAGCGTGGTCTTGCCGGCACCGTTCGGCCCGATCACCGAGACGATCTCGCCGGGATACACGGCGAGATCCAGCCCGTCGAGCGCTGTGAGGCCGCCGAAGTCGACGCTGAGGCCTCTCGTTTCCAGAAGCGGCTGCTCTGGCGGGGCGTCGTGGCTCATGACTCCCCCGCAACCGTCCGGCCGGCCGTGGCACCCTTGTCGTCGTCTGCTTTCTCATCGTCGCCGGTCTGGCCTCGCAGCCAGGCGTCTTGGGCCATCTCCTCCTGATGCAGCTCGCGAGTGCGGCGCACACTCGGGATGAGCCCCTCGGGCCGGGCCAGCATCATCCACACCAGCAGCGCCCCGTAGATCAGCAGCTTGAACTCGGAGAACTCTGCCAGCAGGCCTGGCTGTTTGGGCCCTCCCAGCACGCCGATCAGCACTGCCGAACCGGCGATGACGCCGACGATGCTGCCCATCCCGCCGAAGATGACCACCACCAGGATCACTATCGACACCAAGATCAGGAAGCTGGAGGGGAACACCGAGCCCACCTTCGCCGCGAAGATCGCCCCGCTGAACGAGCCGAGCACCGCCCCCACTACGAACGCCAGCAGCTTGACGTTGACCGTATTGATGCCCATCGCCTCGGCCACCGTCTCGTCCTCGCGCACCGCCATCCAGGCCCGCCCGATGCGCGATCGCTCCAGCCGCCACGAGACATAGATCGCAATCGCGCAGAACGCCAGCACCAGATAGAAGACGCTGCGCGGATCGGTGCCCGACACCTCAGCGAGGCCGAAGATCTCCGCACCGGGAATGTTGGTGATTCCCTGCGAGCCGCCGAACCAGCCCGACAGCCAGTCCGACAGGAACAGCAGCCGGATGATCTCGCCGAAGCCGAGCGTGACTATGGCGAGATAGTCGCCGCGCATCCGGATGACCGGCGCGCCGATGAACAGCCCGACCAGCCCGGTCAGAATCACGACGCCGATGAGGGCAACGAACCATGGCAGCTCGGGGTTGATACGCGGTGAGGCAGCAGCGGTGAGGACTGCAGCGCTGTAGCTGCCGACGGCGAAGAACGCCACGTAACCCAGGTCCAATATGCCGGCGAGCCCGACCACCACGTTGAGACCCAACGCCAGCAATACGAACAGGCCCACGTTGGCTAGCAGCTCGTTGGTGAGCTTGCCCGCGAACATCGGCAGGATCACCAACACCGCTCCGGTAGCCAGGATCAGCCCGAGATGCGCTCGGGTGCGGGCCGGGCCTTCGAGCGAGTCGATACGGGCCTTTGCCCCCTTGACGCGACCGCGTCCGACCACGGCGAGCACGGTTGACCCGATCGCCAAAGCGATCACGCCGGTGACGGTCAGCCCGCCGCGGGGGGCGTAGAACCACTCGACCGGCCCTTCGAGACCCATCCCCTCGGCCAGGTCGGTGGTCAGCGATTCCAGCACCGCAGCGCCGAACAGCGTGAGCACCACCGTCCACAGAATCCGCTTGGCGAGCGGCGGTATCACACGCAGCAGCCCGCCCAAGGCACCGATCACCGCGCCCACAGCGAGCCAGATCACCACCGCGAACACGGTGCCGCGGTTGAACGCCAACAGGTCCGCCAGGATCGGGCTCCAGTTGACCAGCGGCTCGCGCAGATCGAAGTTGGCAATCAGGATCGCCAGCAGCGACAGCCCCCCGCCGACCACCGCGCCGCACGCTGCCCCGCCGACCACCTCATAGGTGCCGGGTCGGTGGAACGGCACACCCTCGCGGCGGACCTGATACCCGACGCGGCTTCCCACAGCGAACGGCAGGACCACAAGCGACAGGTACCCCAAACTGAGGATGCCCTCGATGATCGCCCGGCCGTCGAGCTTGACGGGCATGTTGGACAGCGAGATGAAGATCTGCCCGACGGCGCCCACCGCACCCATGCGGGCGATGCGGCCCCAGTCCTGCGCGAACGGCGGGCGCGGCGGCGAGTCATTGCTGGCTGTGCTCGCCGCGGGCGTCGGCTGCGACCCAGTTTCGGGCGGCACTGCGAGACTCATGTCCGATCCTCCGCAGGCAACCGCTCGCCGAACAGGCCGGCCGGCTTCACCAGCAGCACGATGATGAGCATCGAGAACGCAACTGCGTCACGCAGCTGCGACACACCGCTCACGCCCAGCGGCTCGAGGATCAGCAGCGGCCCGACCGACTCGGCCACGCCGATCGACAGCCCGCCCGCCATCGCACCGCCCAGATGCCCGATGCCGCCCACCACCGCAGCACTGAACGCTTTGATGCCCGGCAGGAAACCCGTCGTGTGGATGACGCTGCGGAACAGAATCCCCCACAGGATCCCAGCCATCCCCGCCATGGCACCGCCCACCGCAAACACCTTCACGATGGTGCGGTTCACGTCGATTCCCATGAGCGCCGCTATCTCGGCATCTTCGGCGACGGCACGCATCGCCTTGCCGGTCTTGGTGCGGTCGACGTAGTACCACAGCGCTGCCATCGACAGCGCAGCCACGACCACCACCAGGATCTTCGCCCCCTCAATCTGCAGGAACGTGTGCTTGGCCTTCACCCAGTCCGGCACGTCGGGGTAGGACTTGCTGGCGGGCCCCAGCAGCACCACGGAAGCGTTCTGCAGGAAGAACGACACGCCGATCGAAGTGATCAGCGGGATCAGCCGCGGCGAGCCGCGCAGCGGGCGGTACGCGACCCGTTCCATGATCACCGCCGTCAGCGACGACACGATGATCGACACGACCACGATGAACACCAGTGAGCCGATGAAGTTCGACTCCCACAGCCCGGCATCGGCCAGCTTGTTCGAGGTGATCATGCCGGTCATGGCGCCCACCATGAACACCTCGCCATGGGCGAAGTTGATAAACCCCAGAACGCCGTACACCATCGAGTAGCCCAGCGCGATCAGCCCGTACATCGAGCCCTGGGCAATTCCCGATACGACCAGCCCCCGGAACTGGGCGCCGGTCAGGCCGGTCGCATCGGGATTCGCCCACCGGGCGAACGGATTGTCGGGGTTGATCTCCTGGGCAATAAAGGCCGCAAAGCCGACAGCGAGGACAATCAGCACCGCCGCCCGGATGACGGTGAGCAACCAGTCGACCCGGGTGCGGGGCCGCAGCAGTCGGGCGCGCACCGCCTAGAGCTTTTCTCCTCGGCTCACGGTGCGAAGGAGAACACCACGTTGTCCATGCTGGCCTCGGCGTTGTCCTCACCGCCGATGTTCTGCACGACGGTGATGCGAGCCGCACCGCAGTCGCCGAAGTCGTCGCAGTTGATCGTGCCGATCAAGCCGCTGTAACCCTCGACGCTGTTGAGGTGGTCGCGGATGCCCTGGCGGTCGACTACGAGCGTGTCACCGTCGAGATAGGAGGCCGCCGCAATCGCGTCCAACAGCAACGTTGTTGCGTCGTAGCCGTGCGCCCAGAACGGTGCTGCCGGAGACTCGCCCCAGCGCTCCTCGTAGACGGCCAAGAAGTCTTGCGCCGTCTTACCGGTGCTCTGGTTGACATTCTCGCCGAAGCGTGTGTCCGGACCCGAGAAGTACATGCCCGCGGTCTGCGACAGCGCCAGGTAGTTGGTGTTGAGCAGCCCGTCAGCGGCCAGCAGCACCGTGTTCTCCAGTCCCGAGACTCCCGGCGCCTGGTCGGCGATGAAGTCGCCTGCCGGCTGGAAAATCGGGAAGAACAGCGCCTCGGGACCGCCCGCAGCGATCTCGGTCAGCACCGGCACCATATCGGTGTCTTCCTTGTTGACCGCTGAGAACCCGGTCATGGTGCCGCCCTCGGCCTCGAAGGCGTCGGCAAAGGCCTGCGCAAGTCCCTGGGTGTAGGGGTCGCCGTCATGGATCGCCGCGGCCGTGGTCAGCCCCAGCTCGCCGAAGACGAACTTCGCCATGGCAGCGCCCTGGAACAAGTCGTTGTGAGCTGTGCGGTAGTAGCCGACGTTGTAGTTCTCGCCCGGCGTTCCCGCCAGGTCCGATGTGAGCGCAGGCGACGTGTTGCCGCCTGAGATCAGCACCATGCCGGCGTCGGTGATGAGCGGCGCCGCTGCGACGGCAGCGCCCGAGCACGAGGTGCCGATGACGCCGAGCACGTCTTCGTCAGCAACGATGATCTGGGCTGCTGCCTGACCGCCGTCGTTGGAACACAGATCGTCGAGCCCGGTGCCCAAGTCGACCTCGAAGCCGTGGATCTGTCCGTAGTCCTCGATCGCCAGCATGACCGCACGTTCGAGCGGCAGACCGAAGAACGCGACATCTCCGGTGATGGCGTTGAGCGAGCGGATCTGGACCGCACCGCCCGATTCAACCGTGACGACACCGAGGGAGCCGTCGCCGAGATGGTCCATCATCTCTTCTGACGGAGCCTCCGTGACCGCCAGCGCATCGGTCGCTGGGGGCGCCGTCGTGGTCTCCGCATCGTCACTGTCGTCGCCGCACGCAGCGGCGAACAGCGATACCGCGAACAGCGTCGCTGCCAGCGTCAAGAGCTTTCGTTTCATGCGCAAATCCTCCCCGGTACGTCAGCCTGAGGACCCTGCGCAATGCGCTCGCGCCTCCAGCACTTGCGGCCTCAGCCGTCGGCTTCTTGCACAAGTGCCAGCATGGTTTGCCAAGCTGAATGCGTCTCTTCCTGAGCATAGATGACACGTGTCGTCGGAAGGTACCCAGTGAGCGCCTCTGTCGAACGCAATTGGCGGGCGGGCAGGATCTCGCCCGAGGCGCTGTTCGCCGTCGGCGCGGTGTCGCAGTATCTCGGCGCCGCCACGGCTTTCGAGTTGTTCGACGAGATGGGGCCCGGCACCGTCGCACTGCTAAGGGTTGCAGGCGCCGGTGCCGTGCTCGTCGTGCTGCGGCGCTCGTGGCGGCGGCACTGGTCACGCATCGAGCTGGCGTGGACGGCCGCTTTCGGCGCCGCGCTGGCGTCGATGAACCTGTTCTTCTACCTCGCCATCGAGCGGGTGCCGCTCGGCAACTCCGTCGCCATCGAGTTCATCGGCCCGATTGCCGTCGCAGCTTTCGGCACCCGCACGTTGAGATCAGGTTGGGCGCTGGCGTTGGCAATCGCGGGGGTCGTGGTGCTGGCCGGATTCGCGCCTCCCGAGGCACAGCTCGGCGCGCTGTTCTCACTGATCGCAGGCACGCTGTGGGCGGGCTACATCATCCTGGGGCACCGGGTGGCCCGTTCGGGCATGGCAGTGGACGGGCTGGGCGTCGGCATGCTCATCGGTGCCGTCGTCATCAGCCCGGCTGGTTTCAGCGGCCTCGATGCCGGGGTGGGAGCGCCGCTGCTGCTGGCGGGCGGCGTCGCCGCGGGCGTGCTGTCGAATGTCATCCCCTATGGCATCGACCAGCTCGTGATGCAGCGTCTCGAACGGGCACGGTTCGCGCTGCTGCAGGCGCTGCTGCCGGTGACGGCGACGCTGATCGGGCTGGCGTGGCTCTCCCAGGTGCCGAGCCTGCGTGAGGTGGCGGGCATCGCAGCTGTCATCGCCGCCATCGTCATCAACCGCGAGTCCGATCCGACGCCGCGCGACGTGATTCCCTGAACAGCGCGGCCGTCTCAGAACAGTGGGTTGCGCCACGTCGACGCCGCCGCCAGCGCCCCAGCGAATGACGCCGATCCGGTGAGCGCCAGCAAGCCCCAGACCACCAGGGGCGAGCGGCGCGAACGTGTGTCGACAGGCTCGCCCGAGAGCCGCTCGGCGAGCGTGGGCAGGTGCTGGCGCCGGCTTGCGTCGCCGATGGCAAAACCGGCCAGCACGCCCGCCACCAGGCCGCCGAGATGCCCGCCGATGGAAATGCCCGGAATGAGGAATGAGATGAGGACGTTGATGATGATCAGGCTGCCCAGCCCGTCCTGCCACGGCTTGCCGCCGCGGAGGTACTCCACCACGAAGGCCGCGCCCATCAGGCCGTACACGGCGCCCGAAGCCCCCACGACAAAGGCGTCGGGCCGCAGGAGCAATGCGCCCGCTGATCCCCCGAGCAGGGACACGACGTAGGTGCCAGTCAGCAGCGCCGGGCCCACGGAGCGCTCGAGGCGTCTGCCCAGCAGGTACAGCACCAACATGTTGAACAGGAGATGTCGCAGATCGGCGTGCAGAAACGTGCCGGTGACGATCCGCCACCACTCCCCGAACTCGGCGATGTAGGGGCCCAAAGTGCCGTAACCGTCGAGCACCGAGTACCGCAGCGAGCTGCGGGAGAACGGCAGGACGCGCGCCAGCTCGTGGGTCCCGAAGAAGACCACGACCGAGACGGCGCCGAGCACGACCGTTGCCGCCGGCTGCCCGCCGCGTCCTACTCCGAGCCCGCGCACGGCCCTGAACCCTACGAGTCGCGCTGGTGCGAGCCAGTGCAGGCGGGTGCATACAGACACCGGCTGATGCTGGCCGGCGCAGACGGGTGCAGGCCGCACTAGCTTGATCTTGGCCGGGAAGCTCGTCCGGGTTCGCCGAAGGACCAGAGACTGTGTCGACGCTGCAGGATGTCATGGCGCAGTTGCAGCTCGCCGGAACAGCGCAGAATCGCAAGGTGTACGCCCGCCACGGCGCCGCTGAGCCGATGTTTGGAGTCAGCTACAAGGACCTGGGCCGCATCGCCAAGCCGCTGGGGACCGACAAGTCGCTGGCCATCGACTTGTGGGACTCGGGCAATCACGACGCCCGCGTGCTGGGGCTGCGCATCGCCGATGCCGCTGCGATGACCAAGACGCGGGCGCGGCGCTGGCTGCGCGATGTCGACAACTACATCCTGGCCGAGGCGCTCGGCGGGCTGCTCGCGCAGTCGCCGCACGCGCGCGGGCTCAGCGACGAATGGCGAGACTCGCCCCGTGAGTGGCCCGCCTCGGTGGGCTGGTTCATCGTGACCTGCACCGCCGAGCAGACCGACGTGTGGTCGATCAGCGAGCTGCGAGATCTCGTCGCCCAGATCGAATCGGAGATCGGCGAGCGACCGAACCGGGTGCGGCACGAGATGAACGGCGTACTCATCGCGATTGCGTTGCGAGACGACACCTTGCGACGCTCGGTGCTCGAAGTGGACAGCCGCATCGGCCCCATCGTGGTGGACCACGGCGAGACGGGCTGCAAGACGCCAGCCATCGCTCCCTACATCGACCGCACGCTGACGCATCGGCGCAAGATGGCGCAGCGGCGGGCCCAACAGGCTGCGGCCAAGGCGGCTGCGAAGGAAATCGCCTAGCCCTTGTCGCCGGAACCGACTGTTTCGCGCCTGTCAGCCCCTAGCTTCCGTCGCCGCAGTCACGCACGTCGAGGAGTCGCCGGGCGATGATCCGGGCCTCGTCCAAGTCGGCCACGAAATGCTCAGCAGGAACCGAGCGAAGGACGTTCAGCTCCCTGATGCTCGCCGCCTGCGACACCTCAATGCCCATCACGATGCATTTCGCGCCCCCCTCGACGGCGACATCGACCAGATTGCCCACCATGTAGGCGGCGCTGTCGTCCATGTAGCGCGTGTCGGTGAAGTCGAAGATCACCACCTCATGTTCGGCCACATCGGTGGTAATCGACTTGAGAAGCTTGATCGAGGACGCGGCGGTATAGGTGCCGCGCAGTGACAGCAACCCAGTGCGCGCAGCGAACGGATCTGGGCCGTCGAGGTCGAATCTGGGCAAGCCGCCGGCCCCGGCATCATCGCCGTCGTTCTCGGATTCGTCCGGAGCATTCAGGAACGTCATGTCCAGCAACGGGGTGGAGACCACCGTGTCGAGCTCGAATCGCTCGAATTGTCGGGCGGCAGTCATCGCCGCTGCGATGAGGCCGGCACCGACCGCCACGACGAGGTCAGCCACCATCGACAGGCCCAGCGTCAACACCATCACGCCGTACTGATCAAGCTGAACTCGGCGCACGCGAGTCAGGTACTGCCAGTCGATGATGTCGAAGCCGATCTTGATGAGAATGCCCGCGAGCACTGCGTGCGGGATGAGTTCGGCGTAGCTGCCGAGACCGAGCACCAGCGCGAGCAGCACCAATGCGCACAGCACGCCCGAGACCCGTGAACGTCCGCCGCCCTTGACATTGGCGACCGTGGCTGAGGTGGCGCCCGCACCGGGCACAGCACCGAAGAAAGCAGCGACGACGTTGGCGAAGCCGACGCCGATCAGCTCACGGTTCGGCTGATGCTGGTCTCGCGTCATCGAATCGGCGACCATCGCCGTCAACAGACTGTTGATCGAACCGAGCAGCGCGAGCGTCACAGCCGGCGCCAAGGCACCTCCGAGGTCTCCCCAGCCAAACTCGGGCATCTCGAACTCAGGCAGCCCGGAAGGTACGTGGCCGATGACGTCGACGTCGCCGAACCACAGCACGCTGATCAGCGTGCCGATGAGCAATGCCGCTACTGAAGGGGGAAGCATCCGACGCAGTCGCCGCGGCCAGAACATGCACACGACGATGGTCAGCACGCCGAGCACCAGGGCACCGGTTTCAATGTTTCCGATGGCGTCGGGAAGCGAGCGAATGGAGGCCGACACCCCGCCGAGCGCCACGTCGCTTCCGAGGAATGGCACCAACTGGACTACGACGATGATGACGCCGACGGCGGAGGTGAAGCCTGACACCACCGGGTAGGGCGTATAGGCCACGTAGCTGCCAAGACGCAACGCTCCGAGCAGTATCTGGATGACTCCCGCAAAGGCGACGATCGCGAGCGCCTTTCCCAGGTCTTCGCCGGCGTAGTCGATGACAACAACGGACATCGCCACCGACAGCGGTGCAGTCGGTCCCGAGACCTGCGTCCTGGAGCCGCCGAAGACCGACGCCAGCAATCCGACGGCGATGGCGCCGTACAGGCCAGCGATCGCGCCGAGGCCCGAGGCCACGCCGAACGCCAGCGACAGCGGCAGCATGACCACCGCTGCGGTGAGTCCGCCGAAGACGTCCCCGCGCATCTGTTCCCCGCTGTAATCAAGCCTCCGCGTTCTCAGCGCTGGCATGTCAACGCCGGTTCAGGCCGTCCGCCGGGCTATTGGCCGATGAAGGTGTCCAACGCCGCGAAGACGGTGGCCTTGTCAGGGTCCACAAAGACGTGGGTCGCGCCCGAGCTGTAGAGGGAGTCTCCGATGCGTACCAGGACGCCGTAGCGGTTGACGGGAAGCCCCTGGAAGGTGGCCACGTAGTCGGTGCCGAAGGACTCGTCCCCGAGGCCCGGGTCTTCGCCGTAGCTGAACGAACCCACCGCGCCGGTCGTCGGCTCGGGGAACTCACCGCAGTCGACCAGCTCGGAGCGGTAGTTGATAAAGGCTTCCGAGGCCGCTTCAGGTGACTCGAATCGAGCGACCGAGACATCAAGAAATGGCCCCGTCAGCGGATCGGCCGCCCACATGGCTTCGGAATAGGCCACTGGCCCGATCCCGCCGTAGGCCGGGAACCCCGGACAGGTCTCGACCCGTGGTGTGTTGCTAGCGACTTGCAGGGAGTCGAAGCCGCCTGGCGTAGTGCCTTCAAGCAGGACGCCCTCGACCGCGGGGGGTAGCGCGTTCGCCACCGGCGCAGCCTCGGTCGTCGGGGGCGGCGCTTCGGTAGTCGTCGGGGGCGGCATCTCGGTCGTGGGCGGCGGCGCCTCGGTCGTCGTCGGGGGCGGCGCCTCGGTCGTGGGCGGCGGCGCCTCGGTCGTCGCGACCGGGTCCGGCGCCGCCGCTTCGGTGACAGGAGGCGGACCGTCGTCAGAGCCGCCGCACGCGGCAGCTACGAGGGAAAGCACAACGTACAAAGCGCAGATGCGTCGCATAGGGGCAGACTAGGACCTGCAGCATTGTGAAGAGAGGTGCACAGTGAAATTCGGAATGACACTGGCCAACACGGGCCCCAACGTCGAGGGCGATTCGGCGATCGCGTATGCGCAAGCGGCAGAGGCAGCCGGCTTCGAGTCGCTGTGGACGGTCGAACACGTCGTGGTGCCGGAGGGTTACCAGACGCCGTACCCGTACTCCGAAGACGGCAAGATGCCCGGCAAGCGGGACGACATCGACATTCCAGACCCGTTGATGTGGATGGCCTTCGTCGCCTCGGTGACCTCAGAGATCAAGCTGGGAACCGGGATTCTCATCGTGCCGCAACGCAACTTCGCCGTTACCGCAAAGGCCGTGGCGTCGCTTGATCGGCTCTCGGGCGGCCGGGTACTGCTCGGCATCGGCGCAGGGTGGATGAAGGAGGAGTTCGACGCGCTTGGCGTGCGATTCGAAGACCGCGGCTACATCACCGACGAGCATCTCGGCGCGTACCGCGCGCTTTGGCAACAAGACGTCTGCTCGTTCGATGGCGAGCACGTCTCGTTCGACCGCGTGTACTGCCGTCCCCAGCCGAAAGGGGACATCCCGATCATCGTCGGCGGCGACAGCAAGCGCGCCGCCCGGCGGGCGGGCGAATTCGGCGACGGCTTCTTCCCGGTTTCGGGTGACCTCGACGAGATGGCGATGCTCTTCGACCATGCGAAGCGCTGCGCGGAGACGGCCGGGCGAGACCCCGACAGGCTCGACTTCACCACAATCGGTGCTGCTACTCCCGAGTGGGTGGAAAAATACGCGACGATCGGCGTGACCCGACTCATCACCAATCCGATGTCGCGGTCCAAGTTCGATGACTTCAGCCGGGACATCATCACCGCATACGCCGACGCCTGAACCTGCAAGCGAGGTTCAACTTGTGCTTGAAGCTCACTCTGTGCTCGAGGCCCTGTTCGACTACATCGAGGCGTCACCGTCGCCATTCCACGCGGCTGCTGCTGCCGTGGATCGGCTGAGAACTGCTGGCTTCGCCGAAGCCGCGCGCAGCGACGACTGGAGCGACTTCGACTTCACCGCTGGATTCGCAGTTCGAGACGGCGGCACCGTGTTCGCCGTACGTGCCAGTCCGGACGTCAACCCGCAGGAGCTGCGCTTCAACGTGATCGGCGCCCACACCGACAGCCCAAACCTGCGCATTCGCCCGCAACCCGATAGCGGCAGGCTCGGCTATCGCCAGCTCGGCGTGGAGGTCTACGGCGGTGCACTGCTGAATTCGTGGCTGGATCGCGACCTGGGCCTGTCGGGCCGAGTCGTCGTACGCGACGCGATGTCGGGTGACACGTCAACAGTGCTGTGGCGCTGCGACCGGGCTTTGCTACGAGTCCCGCAGCTCGCGGTTCATCTCGATCGGGAGGCGAACGACGGCTTGAAGCTGGACCGCCAGCAGCACATGACCCCGGTTTGGGGGCTCGGCGAACCGAGTGCGCACGGATTCCGCGAGTTCCTGGCAACCGAACTTGCGGTCGAAGCCGATGCAGTGTTGGCGTGGGATGTCATGGCACACGATCTCACCCCGCCGGCCCGCCTCGGCCAAGACGGCGAGATGTACGCGGCCGCTCGAATCGACAACCTCGCTTCGTGCCATGCAGCTATCGAGGCGCTGGCCGGGTGCGCAGAACAGCACGACGACACCGCTGGCGTCGTCGTGCTATTCGACCACGAGGAGATCGGCAGCTCTTCTGCTACCGGCGCCAGCAGCCCGATCTTGGCCGACGCGCTGGAGCGCATCGCTCAAGGCCTCGGTGCCAATCGCGAGCAGTACCTGCGCTCGGTGGCTCGTTCGCTGTGCGTGTCAGCCGATGGAGCCCATGCCGTGCATCCGAACTATCCCGAGCGCCACGAACCCGGTCACCTGCCGGCGCTGAACGGCGGCCCAGTCGTCAAGACGAACGCGAACGTGCGCTACGCCACTGACGCGCGCACTCATGCTCGCTTCGTGGCAGCATGCGGCGCCGCCGGAGTGCCCCATCAGGTCTATTCCCACCGTGGCAATCTGGCGTGCGGCTCAACCATCGGGCCGATCACGGCCTCCCGACTGGGAATGAGCGTCGTCGATGTCGGCTCGCCGCAGTTGTCGATGCACTCGGCCCGCGAACTCGGCGGCAGCGACGACCCCGCGATGCTGACTACGGCGCTCGGCGCTTTCCTCGCCAACGGCTGAAGCCGGCCCAGCGCTCAGACCCCGGCTTCGCCTCAGGCGACGGGCAAGCTATCGCACCTCAGAATGCCCAACGCCTTGCTACCCGCTCTAGTTCGCTGCGCTCACGGGCCGCTCAGGCCCCGGCTTCGCCTCAGGCGTGGTGCAAGTAGTCGTCGAGGTGTGAGCAGTCGTTGAAGCGGCGCAGCACCCAGTCGCCGTCGCAGCAAACGACCTGTGTGACCGAGCAGTTGTCGGAGCCGCCGAACGAGAACGGCGTCGACCCCGTGATGTGCGCCAGAACGGCCCCGATCACCCCGCCGTGAACGCATGCGGCCACGAGCTGATCGGGATGCGCGGCGGCGATGCGCCCAAGCGCGCCCATGCACCGTCCGACAAGCTGCTCGTTCGACTCAGCGCCGGGAATGACGTCCCATCGCCGCTCGATGTGCAGCCGCTCGTACAGCGGATGGTTGTCGGCCGCGTACTGGCGGATCTTCCCGCCGTCCCATTCCCCTAGGGCCACCTCGCGCAGGTCGGGCTCGATGGTGGGAGTCATGCCCAGCCGCTCGGCCAGCGGAGCAAAGGTCTGCTGGGTGCGCTGCAGCGATGACACGTAGAGGGCGTCGATTGGTTCGGTGGCCAGCCGGCGGGTCATCATCGCAGCCTGGCTGTGCCCCGCCGGCGCCAGCGCGGGATCGCCTTGGTCGCCCAGCATCGGGAAGGGCTCGCCGGGAATGAACGCTTGAGACGCGCCGTGGCGTACCAGCAGAACTTCGGTGGCACCCGGCGGCCGCATCCACCGCTGCTGCTCAAACTGGCGCACCTCGGTGTCGGAGGCCGCGGCGTCGTCGTCGTATGCCTCGCCGGAGGGTGCGAGGCCGTCTTCGAATTGGGTCACGGCGGCAAGCTAGCCCCGGCAGCGCCGTCGCCGACGCAAGGTCCGGCCGCGGCCTGTGATCAGTGCGCTATCGGCCCGTGACGGCGTTTACTCGATCTGGTAGGCGGCTTCGCCGTGGTCGCTGACATCGATGCCGGCCATCTCCACCTCGGCCGAGACCCGGATGCCCATGGTGAGCTTGATCACCGTTGCGATGATCCATGTGGCCGCAAACGAGTACAAGGTGACCACGGCGATCGACAGGACTTGATTCCACAGCAGCACGCCGCCGCCGAAGAACACCCCGTCGATGAAGTCCTGAGTCTCTCCAGGAGCGGCGGGCACCGCAGACGAGTCGGCGAGGAAACCGAGCAGGATGCCGCCCACGGCGCCGCCCACCCAGTGAATGCCGACCACGTCGAGGCTGTCGTCGAAGCCGACCCTGAACTTGGCCTCGATCGCGAAGAAGCAGATGACGCCGGCGATTGCGCCGAACGCCAGCGAGTGCATCGAGCCGACGAAACCCGCCGCCGGCGTGATGGCCACGAGCGCCGCCACAACGCCCGAGGCGATGCCGATGGTGGACACTCGCTGGTGCCGTGCGTACTCGGCGAACGCCCAGCCGACCATGCCGGCTGCTGCCGCAATGAACGTGTTGACGAACGCCTGCGCCGCAGCGCCGTCGGCTGACAGCGCCGAGCCGGCGTTGAACCCGAACCAGCCGAACCACAAGATGCCCGCGCCCAGCATGACGAAGGGCACGTTGTGGGGCACGGGCCGGTTGTCGGGCCAACCTGAGCGCTTGCCGACCACCAGCGCCAGCGCCATGGCTGCCGCGCCGGCGTTCACATGGATCGCCGTGCCGCCAGCAAAGTCGTGCGCCGGCAGGTTGAAGATCCAGCCGTCAGCGCCGTACACCCAGTACACGACCGGCGAATACACCAGCAGCGACCACACCGGGACGAACACCATCCAGGCAGAGAACTTCATGCGGTCTGCGACGGCGCCCGAGATGAGGGCCGGGGTTATGGCTGCGAACGTCATCAGAAAGCCGAACGTGGCGAGCCCTTCGGCGTCGTGAATGCCAGCCATGCCAGCCAGCGAGAAGTCGCCGATGATCGGCAGGCCGCTTTCGCCCGCCGCGAGGCTGTAGCCCACGAGCACCCAGATGACAGGCACAATGCCGAGACACCACATGTTCATGTTGAGCATGTTCAGTGCATTCTTGGCACGGACCATGCCGCCGTAGAACAGCGCCAGACCCGGCACCATGAATAGCACCATCGCCGCGGACGTCAATATCCAAGCAATATTGCCTTCCATCACATCCCTCCTCGTCGCGCATGGACGCGCCAGTGGACAGTTCAGAGGCTGATCCGAACATCATTGCAGGTCAACCGCCCCGACACTGTGTTCTGCGGTGGCCCGCAGAACTGCCCACGCCTCGGCCCGAGGGTCTATGGGGCTCCGGAGGATGCAGCATCGAGCGCCGCTTGGAGATCGTCCAGCAGGTCGGTGACCGTCTCGAGCCCGACCGACAGCCGCACCAAGTCGTCGGGCACCTCGAGGACCGAACCGGCGGCCGAGGCATGGGTCATGGCGCCTGGATGCTCGATCAGCGATTCGACTGCACCCAGTGACTCCGCCAACGTGAACACCCTCGTCGAAGTGACGACGCGCTCGGCTGCGTCACGCCCGCCGTGCAGCCGGAACGACACCATGCCGCCGAAGGCGCTCATCTGCCGGCAGGCGACGTCGTGGCCAGGGTGATCGGGTAGTCCCGGGTACAGCACCGAGCGCACAGCGGGGTGCGCCTCGAGGAGCTCGACGATCGCCTGCGCGCTCGCGCTGTGACGGTCCATACGTACGCCGAGCGTCTTGACACCTCGCAGCGCCAGGTAGCAGTCGAACGGGCTCGGCACCGCGCCCACGGCATTCTGGGTGAACACCAGGTGGTCAGCCAGCCCGTCGTCGTTGGTGGCCACGAAGCCGCCGACAACGTCGCTGTGCCCGCCGATGTACTTGGTGGCCGAATGCACGACGACATCCGCGCCGAGCGCCAGCGGCTGCTGCAAGTAGGGCGTGGCGAACGTGTTGTCCACCACGACGACGCCGCCCAATTCGTGCGTGACGGCGCAGATGGCCTCGATGTCGAAGACCGTGAGCAGCGGGTTGGTGGGTGTCTCCAGCCACACCATGCGGGTGCTGGGCGTCCAGGCGTCGCGGATCTTGTCGGGCGCGGTGAGATCGGTTGCCGCCATACCGACGCCTGCGTTGCCGAACACCGTGTCGATGAGCCGGAAGGTGCCCCCGTACGCGTCGTCGCCGAGCAGCAGGCTGTCGCCCGGTCGCAGCACCCGAAGCAGCGCATCCGATGCCGCCAGCCCGCTGGCGAAGGCGAACCCGTGACGGGCACCCTCCAGCGACGCGACGCACACCTGGTAGGCGTGCCGGGTCGGGTTGCCGGTGCGGCCGTACTCGTAGCCGTGGCGGGGCTGGCCGACAGCTTCCTGTGCAAAGGTCGTGGCCAGCGAGATCGGTGTGACCACTGCACCGGTGTAGGGATCGTGGGGCTGGCCCGCCCGAATCGCCCGCGTCTCGAAGCCGAACTCGTCGGGATCCTCGAATCCCGACACCTGTGGATCGCCGCCCAACATCAGCCTTCCCCCAGTTCACCCGGCGGGCTGACGTCGACCTCGTCGCCCGGCTGCAATCCGCGGGACTTCAGCCAGTCGTCGTCGAAGACGCGGCTGAGGTAGCCGCGTCCCGAATCGGGAATGAGCGTGACCACCAGCGACACGCCAGCGAGGCCCGCAGCGTCAAGCTCGGCGGCGACGCGCAGCGCGCCGGTCACCGCAGTGCCGCCAGAGCCCCCGACAAGCAGGCCCTCGGTGCTGGTCACTCGCCGGGCCATGGCAAACGAGTCGGCGTCGGTCACCGGCAACACCCGGTCAACGATCTTGGCGTGGTAGGTGGTGGGCCAGAAGTCCTCGCCGATGCCCTCCACGAGATAGGGGCTCCCGTCGCCGCCTGCGTAGACCGACTCGGGCGGATCGGCCACGATGACCTCGATCGCCGGGTTCTGCTCTTTGAGGAAGCGACCGACACCGCTGACGGTGCCTCCAGTACCTGCGCCGGCGACAAAATGGGTGACCCGCCCACCGGTTTGAGCCCAGATCTCAGGACCGGTGGTCTCGTAGTGCGCCTGAGGGTTGTTCTGGTTCGAGTACTGATCGGGCGAGAAGGCCCGGGGTGTTTCGGTGCGCAGCCGCGCCGCAGTGGAGTAGTACGAGCGCGGGTCTTCGGGATCGACCTTGGCCGGGCACACCACGACCTCGGCGCCATAGGCACGCAGCAGAGCCACCTTCTCGGGCGCCACCTTGTCAGTGCACACGAACAAGCAGCGATAGCCCCGCTGGGCGGCCACAACGGCCAGGCCCACGCCGGTGTTGCCAGAAGTGGGTTCGACGATGGTGTCGCCGGGCTGCAGGCGCCCGTCAGCCTCGGCGGCGTCGATCATGGCGACCGCGGCACGATCCTTCACTGATCCACCGGGGTTGGCGGTCTCGAGCTTGGCTACCACCGGGGTAGCGATGTCGGGCGCGACCCGACCCAGCCACACCAAGGGCGTCTGACCGACGAGATCGAGCACCGAAGACGCTATGTCCAAGCCTTCGAGGGCCCCGGGCATCGGACCGGCATCAGTCACGGCGTCACAGCCTACGAAGGGCGAACTCGGCGCGCCGCTGCGTCGAGACTTGTGCGGGCACGCCGCTCAGAACAGCGTGCCTGCACACGGAACGAAAGGTCCACCTTCGCTGCGCAGATTTGCCGGAGGGTCAGGAGGCGGGGTCGGCGAGGCTGGCGAGCGGGGAGAGGTCTGTGTTGAGCAGCTCGACACCGCCTTCGGGCAGTACCGAGACTTCGTGCCACAGGCGCAACTTCGGCGGTCGGCCGAGGAGCTGAACCGTTGAGAGAAACGAGTGGAAGATCGCCAGGTGCGTGGAGTGCGATCGCGACCACGCTTCGAGCGAGGCCAGGTCTTCGAACCATCCGACGAAGCTGGTCGATTCGAGGTCTTCGCCGTCGATGGTCTGCTCCCGCAGGAAGCGGCTGGAGATGCAGCCGGTGTCGGGGTTGTTGGCCAGGAAGTCGATGCCGGCACGCAGCTTCGGTTCGATGTCGGTGAAGTACATCTCTCGCTCGTCGTCAAGGCATTCGTCCCACTTCTGTCCTGAGCGGATCAGGCACAGGTTGGCGGGCAGCGGCGAGCCCGGCGCCGCCTCGAATGGATCCTCAGCGCTGTCCGCCATGCGGTCTCGCGCTGCGCCCCAGTAGTCGTGCAACTCGGTGAGGTCCACCGAGGTCAGGTTGCGCACGCCCGGCAGCGGTCGCTTCGTCCCCGCGATGGTCTCCCAGCGATCTGCCGGAATGGCGGCCGTCTCGCAATAGACCCCGGCTCGGTGGAGCACATCGCAGTCCTGCCGCCAACGCTCGTAGACCGCCGGATCGACCCAGTAGGCCATGAATACGGTCTCGACATCACCCTCGGCCTCGGCTGCGTCATCGCCCTCGTCGGTGAAGTTGACGATGCGAGCACGCTCCACGTGATCGGGCCGGTCGTCGCCACCAGTCAGTGCCGCTTGCAGATCTGCCAGGGTCTCATCGTTGCCGGGACCCTTCGAGAAGATCATCGAATAAGCCGTCAGCTCGGGAAAATCGACGACGCACCACGCCGGAGCGCTCGGCGTATGCCCCTCGGGCCGGTTCGCTGCCATCAGCCAGCAGGTGCCGTCATGCTGCGGCGGCCGCTCGGCGAGTTGCGCTCAGGCGCCGAGTTCGGCGGCGCGGGCCCGGAACTGCTCGACGTTGGCTTCCTTGATGTCCTCGTAGCCGCGGATCATGTCGGGAAGCTGTGCGATCTCGACGGCACGGGCGTACGCGGCGCTGTCACCGCTCGCCAGTGTGTCGAGCGCCCGCGAGATCATCCCGCGGTACTCGTCGATCAGCTCTCGCTCCATCTTGCGATGAGCGGTCTTGCCGAAGATGTCGAGCGCCCCGCCGCGCAGGCCCTTCATCCGGGCCAGCAACGCGAATGCGACATCACCGGAGCGGCCGAGGCCGATCTTCTTCTCGACACCCATGCGCCGCATGATCGGCGGGTGCAGCTTGTAGGTGACCTCGGTCTTGTCGCCGAACTGGTCGCGCACGGCCTGCTGGAAGGCGTTGTTGCGATGCAGGCGGGCAACTTCGTACTCGTCCTTGTAGGCCATCAGCTTGTGCAGGTACCGGGCCACGGTCTCGCTGAGTGCGGTGTCGTCGCCCGCAGCAGCCTCGGCCTCGCGAACCTTGGCCACGAACTCGGCATAGTCCGCCGCGTAGTCGACGCTCTGGTACCCGACCAGGTCGGGCACACGGATACGCAGCAGCCGGGCCAGTTCTTCGGACTGATCGGGAACCGAGTCGATGAGCTTCTGCTCCCGCTTCGACGGACCGCTGTCGCGCTTCACACGGCCACCGCGCTCCACGTGCAGCGTCGCCATGAAGTCGGGATCGAGCACGATCTTGCGGCCGATGCGGAACGCCTGGGTGTTCATCTCGACGGCAACGCCGTTGAGCTCGATGGCCCGCTCGATCGCCGAGGCGCTGATGGGCACCACGCCCGACTGGTAGGCGGCGCCGAGGACCAGCACGTTGGCCGGCATGTGCGAACGGAACAAGTTGTCCGACAGCGTGCCTGCGTCGAAGTAGATGTTGCGCTCGGGCGTAGTGGCATCGTCGATGGAACGCTGGAAGGCCGTCCACTCCGGGAACTCTGCGGAGGTGTCGCGCACCATTGCGCTGGTCGGCACTTTCGACGAG
>NZ_CBDCBD010000003.1:0-3002164 GCF_965214215.1 Candidatus Poriferisodalis sp.
CCGTCGACTTCGGTGAGCTGCGCGCCCGGCATGCACGGCGCGATGAACTCGACGTCGGTCAGCGTGCTCCACGCCTGCTCGACAGGTATGCCGACACGGAATTCACTCTTCAGCTCCATCGGCGCAGATCCTCCACGGTGTCGATGTCGTCGGGTAACCCTTCGCAGGCTACCGGCACCACGATTTCCGGAAATCGCCGAATCAGCGTCCGTGCGCCCTCGTCGCCGTCGCGCGGCACCAGCGGCCAGACCTCGCGTGCCAGCCTGACCGGGTTACCCCGCCGCCCCCCGTAGGTGGCAACGGCGATGCGGCCCTCGCTGGCCCCAACAGCTCGCCACGCGGCAGACGTCACGAACGGCTGGTCGGCGAGCCCCACCACCACTGCCTCGTGGCCTGCATCCCTCGCCCAGCGAGCAGCACAGTGCACCGACGACGCGATGCCCGTTTCCCAGTGCTCGTTCGCAATCACAGCAATGACGCCGCCGGCCTCGGCCAGCACTTCGGAGAGATCCACCGCCCCGGTCACGACGACGACTGCGTCAAGCCCCGCGTCGCACAGCGCGTCGAGCGAACGGCTGACGACACTGCGGCCCTCAATGACGGCCAGCAGCTTGTGCTCCGACCCAGCGAACCGGGTCCCCGCACCTGCAGCGAGCAGCACCCCCGCCGTCGTCACTGGCCAACAACCCCGAGCTCGACTAGTACGAGCGCGGCAAACCGAGCACCTTGGAAGACACGAAGTTCAGGACCATCTCCTGGCTGACAGGAGCGATCTTCATCAGCCGCGCCTCTCGCCAGTAGCGCTCCACGTCGTACTCCTTGGCGTAGCCGAAGCCGCCGTGGGTCTGCATTGCCCGATCGGCGCACTCGAACGCCGCCTCCGAGGCCAAGTACTTGGCCAGATTGGCCTGCTCGCCGCAGCTGAGGCCGTTGTCGTAGCGCCACGACGCATCGCGCACCACGAGTTCGGCGGCGTGCAGGCGGGCGTGGCTGTCGGCCAGGGGAAAGGCGATGCCCTGGTTCTGACCGATCGGGCGCCCAAAGATCACTCGGCCTTTCGCATACTCAGCGGCGCGGCGCAGCGCGACGCGGCCGATGCCCAACGCCTCACCGGAGATCAGGATTCGCTCGGGATTCAGGCCGTCGAGGATGTAGCGGAAGCCTTCGCCTTCCTCGCCGACGCGGCGGTCGACCGGCACCCGCAGGCCGTCGTAGCGGACCTCGCACGACACCACCGCGTTGCGGCCCACCTTGGGGATCGGGGTGATGTCGACCGCCGGGTCCTGCAAGTCCACTAGCAGCAGGGTCATGCCCTGAGTCGGGCCGTCGCACAGCTCCTTGGGCGTGGTGCGCACCAGCAGCAGGCACACGTCGCAGTAGGGCGCTTTGGTGGTCCACACCTTGGCGCCGGTGATCACGTACTCATCGCCGTCACGCTCAGCGCGGGTACGAATCGATGTGGTGTCGGTGCCGGCGTCGGGCTCGGTGACTCCAAACGCAGCGTGAATCGAGCCGTCGGCCACTCCCGGCAGGATCTCTTTGGCCAGAGCCTCAGAGCCGTACTTCCGCACCGGTTCCATGCCAAAGATCGACAGGTGCAGGGCCGAGCAGCCGTTCATGGCGGCGCCGCTGGCGGCCACCTCCTCGAGCACGATCGACGCCTCGGTGATGCCTTGGCCTCCGCCGCCGTATTCCTCTGGAATGGCGATGCCGACCCAGCCGCCTTCGGCCATGGCGTTGTAGAAGTCCCAGGGGAATTCGTGCTGCTCGTCGCGCTCGCGCCAGTATTCGTCGGGGAAGTCGGCACAGACGCGTCGCACGCCCTCGCGGATCGCCTCGTGGTCCTCGTTTGTTGTGAAGTCCATCGCGCTGACGCTACCTGTCGGTCGTGGTGCGAATCCGAGCCCGGGATGGACGGGGCAGGCGCACCCATGCTCGGACAGGCGCAGCACCGCCCGCTGCAAGGTGGATGGGCTTTGGCGCTGCGAACTGCGCGTGGGCACCCCTGCCCCTGCCCACCCCTCACACCGTCGCGCCCGTTCGATCAGTGGATGCGACCTTGGCCGTCTCTTAGGCGGGGGGCTTGGTGCCCTGTGTGGGCGGCGATGATCTCGGCGACGATGGAGACCGCGGTTTCTTCCGGGGTGCGACCGCCTATGTCCAGGCCAATTGGGGCCATGACGCGGTCGAGCTCTTCCTCGGTGACGCCGGCTTCTCGGAGGCGTTCTGTTCGCTTTTCGTGGGTCGTTCGAGAGCCCATGGCGCCGAGGTAGCCGACCCGGGTGGGCAGAGCGCCGACGATGGCGGGGACATCAAATTTGTGGTCGTGGGTGAGGACGCATACGGCATCTCGCGGGCCCAGGTCGTCGCCGATGCGGTCGAGCAGGCGATTCGGCCAGTCCACGACTACCTCGTCGGCCATCGGGAAGCGTCGCCTGGTGGCGAACACCTCTCTCGCATCGCAAACGGTGACCCGGTAGCCGAGCAGCTTTGCTTGGGAGGCAAGTGCCCTCGTGAAGTCGACTGCGCCGAAGATCACCATGTGGGGTCGACGTGCATGGCACTCGACAAACACACTGAGATCCATCTGGCGTGCTTCGCCGTGCCGACCGTAGTGGCGCACCTCGCTGATGCCGGCATCCAGCATCCCCAAAGCGTCGCGTTCGACAACCCGGTCAAGTTCGGAGTTGCCGAGCGTGCCACGCGTCGGTGCGTCGGGCCGCACGAGCAACTTGGCACCCGGGTGCGGGCGCACATCAGACGCCGCACGCGCATCAGGGCCTTCGATGATCGTTGCCAGTGCAACCGGCTCCTCAGCCCGGATGGCGTCGCGGAACTCCTCGTAGATGCTGGTCACCAGTTGAGTTCCTCGACGAACAGGTGGATCGTGCCGCCACAGGTGAGACCGACGGAGAATGCCTCGTCGTCGCTGTAGCCGAAGGTGGTGATACCCGGGTCTCGTCGTCCGCCCAGCAGCTCCAGCGCTTCGCCTACGACGGCGCCCTCGACACATCCGCCCGAGACCGAGCCGGCGACTTCGCCTTCTTCGTTCACGGCCATCGCAGCCCCTGGGTCGCGTGGCCCCGAGCCCTCGATGTCCACCACCCGGGCGACGGCCACTCTCTGGCCTGCGGCCCGCCATCGGTCGATGTCATTCAGGATCTCGTCCATCTGTCCAGTCTCGCCTTCTCGGTGAGTGATCCGTCGAGTGAGGTCGCGATGCTGCCCGACTCAGGCCGCGATGGCAGCGGCCAGATGTTCGAGCGAATCGAAGGAATGACCTTCGATGAACTCGTCGACATGCGGCAACGCCGCGGCCATGCCACGGGCCAGCGGCGCATAGCCGGGAGTGTGCTTGAGCGGGTTGACCCACACAAGCCGGTGGGTGACCAGGTGCAATCGCGCCATCTGCTCGGCCAGTTCGTCAGGAGCTCCACGGTCCCAGCCGTCCGAGCAGATCACCACGATCGCACCGCGAGCGTGGCCTCTCACTCCCCAACGATCGTTGAACTCGTGCAGTGTTGCACCCAGCCGGGTGCCGCCCGACCAGTCCAGTACCGAGTCGGAGGCGGCCCGCAAACCAGCGTCGGGATCGCGGGATGACAGCTCTCGGGTGACCCGGGTGAGCTGGGTGCCGATCGTGAATGCCTCCACCCGGGTGCGCCCGACCACCGCGGCATGAGCGAAACGCACGAGTGCACGGGCGTAGGGCTCCATGGAGCCAGAGATGTCGAGCAGCAGCACCAGACGCCGCGGCTTGCGGTCGCCGGTCAGGAACTCGCGCCGGATGGCCTCGCCTCCCGTGCGCAAGGCACGGCGGATCGTGCGGCGAAGATCGGGTCGCCGGGAGACGCGCTTTGCCCGAACAGCGCGCCGCGAGCGCCGGGTGACCGCCCGAAAGCGCAGTTCGCCCATCAGCGTATGTAGCTCAGTCAGCTCTGTGTCGTTGCAGTCGGCGAAGTCCTTGTGACGCAGCGTCTCGACGTCGCTGTAGCGGACGCGCAGCGTGGGGCCGGTGTCGGGCTCATCCCCATCGGCTGGCGGCGCCGCGTCGCTGTCGTCCTCAGTGTCGGTAGCCAGCGTCACCGAGATCGGCGGCAGCTCCACGACGATCCCGCTGGGCGTACGGCCCTCCCAGAAGACGGCGAATGCGCGGTCGTAGACGCCGATATCGGCGGGACTTCCCACCAGCGTCGCCCTGCCTGCCCAGTACACGTCCTCACGGTCGGCAACACCGAGCAGC
Organism: Candidatus Poriferisodalis sp.; assembly: GCF_965214215.1. GTDB lineage: Bacteria > Actinomycetota > Acidimicrobiia > Acidimicrobiales > Poriferisodalaceae > Poriferisodalis. The sequence continues at coordinate 4,244 of NZ_CBDCBD010000003.1, forward strand.
CGGAGCGCCTCGGTGAAGGCCATGACCCGCCGGATCGTGACCACCAGCCCCGCGCCGCGCAGGATGGACGAGAACGCCGAGGCCAAGCGCTCGGGCTCGTTGACGTGACCGTCGCTTGTCGACGCGGGGGCACCCAGTTCAGTGCCGGCGACGCTCATGGCTTGCTCAATCAGGCCTCAGCCACGGCGGCCATGATCATCTCCATGCCCACCGATGTGACTCGCTGGGTGTCCTCGCGATACTTCAGCACCGTGCCCAACGTGGCTTCCAGCATGGGGATATCCAGCTCGGCAGCTCCGAGACGTCCCAAGGCCGTTGCCCAGTCGATGGTCTCGGCCACACCGGGCGGTTTGTACAGCCGCATTTCGCGCATGACCGACACGGCCGACGCCACTTGCCGTGCGAGTGTGCCGTCCACATCGGGCAGCTTGAGTTTGACGATCTCAACCTCGCGGTCCACCGAGGGATGCGACACCCAGTGATACAGGCAGCGTCTCTTGAGGGCATCGTGCACGTCGCGGGTGCGGTTAGAGGTGACCACCACAAGCGGCGGCTGGGAGGCCGTGATCGTGCCCAGCTCGGGCACGGTGACGGTGAAATCCGACAGCACCTCAAGCAGAAATGCCTCGAATTCGTCGTCCGCGCGGTCGACTTCGTCGATCAGCAGCACAGCGGGCGTGGCGTCGTCGTGGTCGATGGCGCGCAGCAGCGGCCGGCGAATCAGGAAACGCTCCGAATACAGCTCGTCCTCGATGGCCTCGGCGTCGGCCGCCGCACGCCCTGCTGCCTCCGCAGTGCGCAGGTGAAGGAGTTGGCGTGTGTAGTCCCATTCGTAGAGCGCCTGCGCAGCATCGATGCCCTCGTAGCACTGCAGGCGGATGAAATCGCCTCCGATCCAGGCCGCAAGCACCTTGGCCAGCTCGGTCTTGCCGACTCCAGCGTCGCCCTCGAGGAACAGCGGCCGACCCATGGTGACCGAGAGGTAGACGACAGTCGAGAGGCCCTCATCGGGGAGGTAGCCGTGCTCGGACAGCGCCGCTGAGACCTCAGCGGGGTTACTGGGCACCGTAAACACGAGCGCCAAGGCTACGCCCTGGCATTCACCCCGATGCAGCGGTCTCCAAGTGGCAGAAGCAGGACCGGCACGCCATTCGCACGCTAGTAGCGCGTCTCGGGCGGCCCGTTGGCCGTTGCAGACGGTTCAGTCGCGAATGACGCTGCCTGTTGCCACATCGAAGAAGTGCATTGCCGACACGTCGATGGCGATCTCGATGCGCTGACCGACGCGCGCCTCGCTCTGCTGGGCAAACCGGCCCAAGAAGGCGCTGCCAAGGTCTTCGGAGTCATCCGCATCGGTCTTCGGACCGCCCGCCTCGACACGTTGGACTCCGATGTCGAGATGCGCCACGATCTCAGATCCGAGCTCCTCGAGCAGTTGCACATTGGCGCTGATCCGCTGCCCTCCCTCCGGGGCCAGTGCAGCGTCGTAGACGTCATCGGGCCGGATGCCACAAACCACACGCCTGCCTTCGTGGGCGCGCAGGGCCGGACAGTCATCAAGAAACGAGAGTGGCATTTCAACCGCTTGATCAGCCATTTCCACGGTGATCGCGGCGTCGCCGATCGAGATCGCCGACTCGAAGAGGTTCATCGCCGGTGACCCGACGAATCCTGCGACGAACATATTTTCGGGCCGGCGGTAGAGCACGGAGGGTTTGTCGACTTGCTGGAGCACACCACCGTTGAGCACAGCCACCCGGTCACCCATGGTCATCGCCTCGACCTGATCGTGGGTGACATAGACGGTGGTGACGCCGAGATCTTGCTGGATCCGGGAGATCTCGCTGCGCATGTACACGCGCAGCTTCGCATCGAGATTCGACAGCGGCTCGTCCATGAGAAACACCGCCGGCTCGCGCACAATCGCCCGTCCCATGGCGACGCGCTGGCGCTGCCCGCCTGACAGCGCCGCCGGTTTGCGGTCGAGATACTCCGTCAGATGCAGCACGTCGGCTGTTCGCGCGACTCGCTCCTCGATCTCGGACTTCGGTGTCTTGGATAGCTTCAGCGGGTAGGCGATGTTCTTGCGGACCGTGAGGTGCGGGTACAACGCATAATTCTGAAAGACCATGGCGATGTCCCGGTCGCGGGGATGCACCTTGGTCATGTCGGCATCCCCGATTCGCAGGGTCCCGCTGGAAATCTCCTCAAGACCGGCGACCATGCGCAGCGCCGTCGACTTGCCGCAGCCCGATGGGCCAACGAACACGACGAACTCGCCGTCGTCGATGCTCAGGCTCATGGCGTTCACGGCGGTGACGCCTCCCGGGTACACCTTGGTCAGCTCTGCAAGCTCAACCGTCGCCATGTGAGCACTCCTTTGTCGAGAATCGTGTGCCTTGTCCACCCCGGGCAACCAGCCAGCGCGAGAACGGCACGACCCACGGCGGTTCGAACAGCTCTCCGTACCTCGCCCGGTTCGCGGCGATCGCCATCATCAAGAGCCAGTTCAGCCACAGCAAGACGAGCAAGAGCAGGCCGACGGGCACGAGGACGCCGGCCAACTCGAACCGCGCACCGAATTCCAAGATTCCCCACAAGGCCAGTGCAGCGAGCGCGACGGTCGCGTTGAAGTCGATGGCCCGAAGCCGATGCCTCCTGCCGACATCGCGGCCCCGCGTCAGGACTCCGCCGACGAGCGGCCCCAGCACGAGCGCTGGGGCAGCCCAGACCGCCGGTCGGCCGATCACTGTCACCGCCGCCGCGGCCGGAAGCAGCGGGGTCAGGTGCACCGCAGCGTCACGACGACGCTCGACCGGTGAACCCGGCTGCACGGGGTGCTCAGGACTCATTGCGGCGCTGTCCCCGTCAGCCGGGTGCCTGTCCCTGTTGTCCGGGTGATCGTGACATGGCGGTTCACGTCAACGTCGCCGATCTTGTCGACTTCGCCATCGGGCCACGTGACCTCGATCTCGACAGGACCGGAGGTTTCGCCCACGCCGAAATGCAGGACCGCTGATGCGCCCGAGAGGTAGCCGCGTGACGATTCCACGGTGCGCACGAGCGTGCCACTGTCGCTGTCGCGCAACCTGACGGCGGCGCCCCATGCCGCGGTGTTGCCCGTTCCGGCCCATCGCAACGCCACGGTCACAGAGTTCCCTGCGCACAGCCGGTTCTCGTAGAGACGCGACGGTGCGTTGAGGTTGTTCACGACAATGTCGAGATCTCCGTCGAGGTCGAAATCGGCGAACGCCATGCCTCGGCCACCCGTCGTGTCGTCGAGTCCCCAGCCCGAAGCCGGCTCGAATCGCTCGCCTCCCACGTTGCGGAACGCTTGGTTGGGCTCGATCAGGCTGGCGTCGGGAAGATGTCCGAACAGATTCTCGGCCACCATGCCGTTGACGACGTAGAGGTCTTGGAATCCGTCGTTGTCGAGATCACCGAAGAGACCGGACCAACTCCAGCCGGTGGCTTCGACACCGAATGAGGGCGCATCGCTGTCGTAGCCGTGGTCATTCGACAGCAGCAGCACGTTCTCCGGCTTCTGGATGTCGTCGGTGGGCGAGGCGTCGATGTCAGCTTGGACCCCCGCATACGCGTCGAGGGTCTCAGGGCGATCGTCCATCGGCTTCATGTCGGTGGCGAACAGGTCCAGGTCGCCGTCGTTGTCGATGTCGCCGGCGTCGACTCCCATCGTGCTGAAGGCAGTCTGGGAAAATGGCGACGCCTGCTCCCACGCACCATCAGCGCCTGCGAACCACACGTAGTCGGGTGTCGCCAAGTCGTTGCCGACGAAGATGTCGACCCGGCCATCGCCGTCGATGTCACCGATGCGAGTTGCGAGTGCCTGGGATTCGGTTGCGAGCTGGGTGTGGGCGAACGTGCTCCCGCTGCGCTCGAAGAGCCCCACACCACCCTTGTTTCCGAGGTTCAGGCGTCGTTCAGCAGTGAGCTCTGCGTTGTAGGCACCGGTCACGGCGTCGAGATCTCCGTCCCCGCCGAGATCGCCCCACGCCATCGAGTAGGTGTAGGCATCCAATCCGACGATCTCATGCCGCTCGAAGCGCTCAGCAGCTGTCGATCCCGCCCCGGTATTGCGCATGGCGAGGGGACGGCCGACGCCGGTCGTGAGTACGACGTCATTGCTGCCGTCGCCGTCGCTGTCGACGATCGACACCTGCCGGAACCGGCCTTCGATGAGGGGATCGCGGCGGAAACGCAGGTCGCCCTCGTTCCACAGCAGGGAGGTTGCGCCGCTGATATTCGCCAACACGATGTCGTCGTCTCCGTCGGCGTCCACATCGCCGACGGCAAGACCGGCGCCCATGCCGTCGAACATGGAACGACTGGCGCCGGGGCCGCGCGTATGGTGTTCGAGGTCGAGCGATGCGAATTGCTCAGCGCAAGTCGCGCGTTCGGCGTGCGGCGACGTCTCGACAGTCATCCCAAAGACGCCCATGCTCGTTGAGGACCGGCCACAGGCGCTCCCGATCAGTGCTGCCAGTGCCAGCAGCACACTGACGCCGGCTGTGCGGATCGGCCTTTGGGAAGGCGTGCTCCGATCGCCGCCAGCGCGGAGGCGGACCGGAGGCCGCCGGCGCGTCGAGAAGTACGGAAGGCGACTCCTCGACATCACCGGCACCTCCGATCCGAACTCAGCTGAGAGGGCAGACAACCATCAGGAACCGAGGACCGCGTTGACCTCGTCGGACGCCTGTCCAAGGCGTTCCGCAGCGTCGGCCTGGCCGCGCAGGATCTCCTGCATGGCGGGGCCGACGATGGCCTCGATCTGGCTGGCGCTGTCGGTGATCGGGAACAGGAACGTGGTGCCGTCGTCGACATGCACGGTGAACGCAGTCACGTCCACGCCGTTGCCCTGATGCGCAGCGATCGCGATCTCCGCAGCCGAGGGGATGGCCGGGAACACGACTGCGCCCTCGCCGATGACGTTCTGGCATTCAGCCGACGCCATGTGCTTGACCCACTGCCATGCCTCTTCTTGGTGCTCGGAGTGCTTGTTGATGGAATCGGCGAGGCCGTTGAACATCGAGGCGCGCGAACCGCTCGGTCCGACCGGGAGCGGAGCAAACTCCACGTCGAACGGCGTATCGGCGCCGACGTAGGTTCCGATCTTCCACGAACCGTCTGCCATGACAGCGGCTGAGCCGTTCTGGAACACGGTGGTGCCGCCGAGCGACTCGACGTCCTCGATGGGCACGACGTATCCGGCCTCAATCATCCGTGCAAACCAGTCGATGGTGGCCGCCAAGCGCGCGTCGTCGTAGTTCGCCGAGTCTCCGAACGGATTCACGTCTAGGAATTCGAACCCGGTCGACGCAGCGAATGCCGAGAAGGTTGTCTGGCCGAATGCGCCAAAGTTGCCCTCGAGACCGAGGCCGTACACCTCGACGTTGCCCGGATCGAAGTCCGCCGAGTCGCCAGTGTTGCCGTTGGCATCGACGCTCAGCTTGCGAATGAGCTCGCCGAACGAACCGCCGTCGTCGGGGTTCCATTGGGCTGCTGCGAAGTCGGCGGCGCTCACGCCTGTGCCGGCAACGTGGTCGGCATTCATCACGAGCGCGATCGTGTCGAAGTCCTTCGGCAGGCCGTAACGGTTGCCATGGTTGTCTACCCACAGCTCAGCAAGACCCGGGAAGTAGGCGCCGGTATCGACGCCGTCACGTTCGACGAAGTCATTGAGCGGAACGAGGACATCGCTGGCCACGAACTCCGGGTAGCGGGCGAGGTGATCGGTGAAGACGTCAGGACCGGAGCCGGAAGCGAATCCTGCGGTCACATTGGTCCAGTAGTCGCCCCAGCCGAACTGGGTGATCTCGACGTCGATGCCGGGATTGGCGGCCTCGAAGTCAGCGGCGCACTGCTCGTAGAAGGGCTGCTGGTTGCCGTCCCAGAGCCAGTACTCGATGCCGACCGGCTCTGCGGACATGTCGTCGCCAGCGTCGGAGTCGGAGTCGTCCGCCCCCGGGGCCTCAGTCGCCGCAGGGGCGTCGGCTTCGTCGTCGTCGCCGCCGCACGCTGCGGCGACTAGCGAAAATGCGAGAAGGACTGCGAGCAGCCTCCATAGCGCTTTTGTCATCTGGTTCTCCCTCCCAGGAGTAAGCGGCGACCCACATCGGGTCCCCGACTGTCGGTGGGGATCACTTGATCCCCGAGAATCCGATCGAGTCGACGACCTTCCGGCCGAAGGCCAAGAAGATCACGATGATCGGCAGAGCGGCGAGCAATGTGCCCGCCATCAGGCCAGACCAGTCCGGGGAGGTCCCCGGCTGCTGAGCCGTGAATTGGCCCAGCGCCACCGTGAGCGGTTGGCGCGCCGGGTCCCGAGCCACCACCAAAGGCCAGAGAAACTCGTTCCACGCAGTGATGTAGGTGAGGATCGAGAGCGTCGCGAGCGGAGCGGCACTGATGGGCACGATGATCCCGAAGAACGTCCTGAAGTGCCCGGCGCCATCGAGCAGCGCCGCCTCCTCAACCTCGCGACTGATGCCCAGGAAGAACTGCCGCAAGAAGAACACCGCAAATGGCGTCATGAAGAAGAACGGCGCAATGATTCCCGCGTAACTGTTCAGCCAGCCCAGGTTCTTGACCAGGATCAGATTCGGAATGAGCGTGAAGATCGGCGGAACCATGAGCCCGCTGAGGAAGAGGAAGAACAGCTTGTCGCGGCCCCGGAACCTCAGGCGAGCGAATGCATAGGCCGCCATGGCAGAGAACGCCACCTGCCCGACGGTCACCGCCGTCGACACAATGACGCTGACCTTCAAAGACTGCAGGAAGTCGAACGATCCGGTGTTCTGGCGGCCGAGGCTCTCCAGGATCTCTTCGTCGCTGGCGGTGCCGAGGACTCGTTCGAAGTTGTTGTCGGTGTACCCGACCGGCAGCAGGCTCTGCTCACCGGCGAAAAGCTCACCGTTGGTGGACAGGCCAGTGCGCAAGGCCCACCAGAACGGGAACACGCTGACGATCAGGATGGCGACCATGAATGCCCATGCCGCGGCACGTCCGATCCGCGGCTTTCTCACCCTGGCGGAGGGCTGAGCGGGCGGTTGCGGTCCCGCTACGTCGGCCGCCACATCTTCGACCGCTGGCGTGCTCATGCCAGGTCGCTCTCGCCGGCCCGCAGGAGCTTGAGCTGCAAGAAGGTGACGGTCAGCAAAATGGCCACCAGCAGTACGGAGATCGCAGCCGCGTAGCCGAGCTGGTTGAAGTCGAAGGCGTTCTGGTAGATGTACAGATAGATCACGCGGCTGGCGTTGGCCGGTCCTCCCGGCTGCCCGCCGAAGCCGCCGGTGGCAACGAACACGGTGTCGAACACCTGCAACGAGCCGACGATCGTGATGACCAAGACCAGGGCCAGAATCGGGCGCAGCAGCGGGATCGTGATGTCACGGAACATCTGACGCTCGGTTGCGCCGTCGACTGCCGCTGCCTCATACAGGCTGCGAGGGATCGTCTGCAAGCCGGCGAAGATCAGCAAGGCGGTGTAGCCCATATGGCGCCAGGTGTTGATTCCTGCGAGGCTCGGAATGACCTTGCCGGTGTCGGTGAAGAACCTGACGGGATCCATCCCGAAGAGCCCCAGGAAATCGTTGACGATGCCCAAGTTCCCGTCGAGCATCCAGACCCAGAGCAACGCCACGATCACGTTCGGGATCAGCCACGGCAGCAGCAGGATTCCCCGGATCGTGACCGACTTGGTGAGTCGGTCCATGAGCACCGCTATGGCGACCGCAAGGATCGTCTGCGAGACGATGTTGATGACGGTGTACTTGAACGTGATCTTGAGCGATTCCCAGACCTGACGGTCGTTGAACAGACGGTCGTAGTTGTCGGCCCCCACCCAACTGCCCCGGTTGGCGATGAGATTCCAGTCAGTGAAACTGATGTACACGCCCCGCAGCGCCGGATAGAGGTAGAACGCCACAAACCCCACCAAAGCGGGGAGCAGGAACCAGATCGCTGACCGCCATCCTCCATGCAGGCTGGACGACCCGAACAGCGGGCGTCGGCGCGACACCTGCGACGGCGCCGCGGTCTGTGTCACGCGACTGCCCCCCCAGACTGCGTCACGCGTCCGCCTCCGGCGGACCGATGCTCGAACCGGAGTGATTCCGGAATGAACTCGCCGTGAGCTTCGATCAGCTCGCTGGTCAGCGACCAGATCTGGTCAAGATCGAGTTCAGCGGCGGTGTGCGGATCGAGCATCGCAGCGTGGAACACGTGCTCGATGCGACCCGTCCGAAGCGCCTCGACCGTGAGTTCCTGGGGACCGATATTGGTCTGCATCAACGCAGCCAACTGCGGGGGCAGCGCACCGATCCTGTGTGGCGTGATCCCAGTGGCTCCCACCGTGGCCGGTACTTCGACCGTGCAGCCAGCGGGCAGGTTGTCGATCAGGCCTTGATTCGGCACGTTGACGTACACCGAGCGCTCGGTACCTGTCGCGATGCTGTGGATGATCTGAGGTGCGTATTCGTCGCTGCGGGGAACTTCCAATGGGTGTTCGGGGTCTTCGAGACGTCGCCGAAGCTCCTCCCACTCAGCGATCTGTTCCTCGCAACGCCGCACGTATTCGCGCACCGGAATCTTGAATCGCTCAATGAGGTCCGGCCGGCCGTCCTTCAAGAAATAAGGCGTGTATTCGGCGAAGTGCTCGCTCGACTCCGTGACGAAGTAGCCGAGACGCCGCAGCATCTCGTAGCGGACAGCATCATGCAATCCCCACTCGCCGCGCCTGGGCGAGTCTTCCGGCGCCCGATGGAGAGTTCTCAGCCTCGGGTACAGGTCTTCCCCGTTGTGCTCCAGCCGCAAGAAAAAGCACATGTGATTGATGCCTGCAGCTTCGTAGTCCAGTTCGTCGACGCCTATGCCCAAGTCGGTAGCGAGGTGCTGCGCCGTGATCGGCACGCTGTGACAGAGCCCGTACGCCTCGACATCAGTCATCGACGACAGGCCCCACATGTTGATCGCCATCGGATTTGCGTAGTTGAGCAACCGTGCGTGGGCACTGAACTCGCGGATGGCTCCGGCCACTTCCAGCAGTGCAGGCACGGTCCGGAGCCCGCGCATGATTCCGCCGATTCCGATGGTGTCCGCAATCGTCTGGCGGAGGCCGTATCGCTCAGGGATCTCGAAGTCCAGGACGGTCGCCGGTTCAAAACCGCCGATCTGGAACATCGTGACGACGAAATCGGCACCCTCGACGGCACTTCGGAGATCCGTCGTTGCCATGATCTTGGCGCGCGCGCCGGCCGCCTCGACCAGCCGATGGCCGACGATCTCAGAAGTGCGCAGTCGATCGGGGTCGATGTCGTGGAGGCGGATGTCGAGGTCATCGCGCAGGTCGGGGTACGCGAACAGGTCGCTCATCAGATTGCGCGAGAACACCGTGCTCCCCGCCCCGATGAATGCGACTGCGGCCATCTGCCCCCCTTGCTGGCTTCGATCGTCCGGCCGCGGTGTTCGGCGGCCGAGGCTCCCGTCTGCCGCAAGGTCGATCGTTCCAGCCAAAATACTATACGTCAACGTTGGCGTCAACGTTGACGTCAACGATGACCTGGCACCGGTGCCCGCTCCGCTTGAGCCGGTAGGTTCGCGCTGGCACTGATCCGGCGATGTTCGACGGAACAGATCAGATCAAGAATTCGCCAGCGGAGCGCAATGGATCGGGAAGCAACACTCCACGACGTGGCCGGCAAGGTTGGCGTTTCGCCGCGCACCGTGTCGCGCGTCGTCAATGACGAAGGTGGCTATTCCGAGGAGACGCGCCTCAGGGTGATGGCGGCCGTCGAAGAACTGCGCTACCGGCCCAACATGGTTGCCCGAGCACTCATCACGAAGCGCAGCGGCACGGTCGGTCTCGTCGGGGGCGACATGACCGACCCGTTTTTCCCCGCCCTTGCCGAAGGGATCCAGCAGCGCGCCCGTGGAGCCGGGCAAACCATGTTCTTCGCGAGTACTGGCAGCGACCCCGAGCGGCAGGCCGAGGTACTCAGGTCGTTCTGGGTGCGCGCCGTGGACGGTGTCATCGTCTTTCCCGCGCTCGACTCGATCGACCAACTCACCGACTACGGCGAGCGCGGGCTGCCGATCGTGGTCGTGGACGACTTTCTGGAGGCACCAAACGTCGCATGCGTGTCGTTCGATCTGGAAGGCGGAGGCGGGCTCGCTGCGAAACACCTACTCAAGCGTGGTTGCCAGCAAATGGGCGTCATCAGTGCCACGGTGTCCCCGCCCCGGCGACGTCACCGCGAGCGCGGCTTCCTGCGAACCTTGGCGGACACCCGCGGCGACCATCGGCCACCGGCCATGGCGCAGACCGATCCGACTGTGCAAGGGGGCGAAGCAGGCCTCGCAGAGTTGCTAGCCCAAATGCCAGACCTAGACGGTGTCTTTGCGTACAACGACCTCGTCGCCATCGGAGCCGTTCGAGCGGCAGTCGCAAGCGGTCGTCGAGTGCCCGAGGACATCGCCGTCGTGGGTTGCGATGACATTGAGATGAGCTCCTACGTGACGCCAGCTCTCACGACCATTCGACTCGATCGCTCACGGCTCAGCGCAGAGGCCGTGGCTGCCCTCAGCGACCTGATCGGATCGCCGGGTGCGCAGAGGGAGACCGTGGAGCTGCCCGTCGAGTTGGTTGTCCGCGAGTCGGCGTGACAAATCGAACGCCGGCGGCTCAGCGCGCTATTGCGCTGCACCGCGAGAGCTGGGGCAAACCGGCTGTGGTGAGCAGGGCCCCGGGTCGAGTCAACCTGATCGGCGAGCACACCGACTACAACGGCGGGTACGTACTTCCGATGGCGATCGAGTTCGACACGGTCGTCGCACTGAGTCCCACTCGAAGCGGTCGCCGCAGCACAGTGATCTCGGAAGACTTCGGCAAGGCAGCACTGGACAGCAAACGCGAGTCGATCGATTCCACGCATTGGGCCTCGTATGTCTTCGGCGTCAGCCATCTGCTGCATGGACACGGCATTTCAACCGGTTCATGGAACTGCTCGATAGCAACGGACGTCCCGATCGGAGCGTGCTTGTCGTCATCCGCGGCTCTGGAAGTCGCTCTGGCCGCAGCACTGCTGCAACTCGCAGGCGAGAGCTGGGAACCTGCGGAAACTGCCCAATTGTGTCAGCGAGTCGAGAACGAAGTCGTCGGCATGCCCTGCGGAATCATGGATCCCCTGATCTCCGCCTGTGCAATCGCAGGTCACGCTTCGTTGATCGATTGCCGGTTGCTCGATGTCCGGCCTCGGCGGCTTCCTGAGGGAACTGTGACGGCGATCCTCGACACCACGACTCGGCGAGAACTGGTCGACTCGGCCTACGCCGACCGCCGATCCGCCTGTGGACGGGCGGCGGATTGGCTCGGAGTGGCCGCACTGCGAGACGCGCGGCTCGATGATGTCGAGCGCATGCCAGACGAACTCGCCAATGAGCGACGGAGAGCGCGCCACGTCGTGACGGAGAATGAGCGAACCCTTGAGGCTGCGCAAGCCATGTGCGAGGACGACGCTGAGGCTCTCGGGGCGCTGATGAACGCAAGCCACGTCAGCTTGCGAGACGACTATGAGGTCTCGGGACCTGCGCTCGATGCAATCGTGGAGATTGCGCAGACCAGTCCTGGATGCATCGGTGCCCGCATGACCGGCGGAGGCTTCGCCGGATGCGCAGTGGCTCTGGTTGACACTGAGGCCGCCAACGCCTTTGCCAGCGCCGTTCAAGAGAGCTATCGGGTCACCACAGGATTCGACGCGCGCGTCTGGCTGTCACGGCCGGCGGCAGGAGCCTCGCTCCTCGACTGAGCCGAGTGGCATCTTGCGTGGGCGTCGCGTCTCATCGGTCGAACGCGGCCAGCGATGCCACAATCTCCGCAAGCGTCGAGCGCGACGGCACCCAGTTCAGGGTGCGCTGAGCCAGCTGCGGCGACGCGATCAGCTCGGCTGGATCACCGGCGCGGCGCGGCCCGAGTTTGTACCGAACGGTGCGGCCCAGTCCGCGCTCGACCGCCGCGATCACCTCGAGCACCGAGTGACCAGTTCCCCCACCCAGATTCAGCGCCGTGGTTGCACCGCCATCGCGAAGGTACCCAAGCGCCAGCAAGTGAGCGTCAACGAGATCGGAGATGTGAATGTAATCCCGGATTGCGGTGCCATCGGGCGTGGGATAGTCCGAACCGAACACTGTCAACGGCTCTTGACGCTCCGATGCTGCGCGCACGGCCAAGGGCACCAGGTGCGTCTCGGGATTGTGCTGCTCGGTCCGGTTCGATGTCGCTCCAGCAGCATTGAAGTACCGCAGCGACACCGATCGAAGGTCATCGGCGGTGTCATGCATGCGCAGCATCTGCTCGACGCAGAGCTTCGTCCAACCGTACGGACTCGTCGGCTGAAGCGGAGCGCTCTCGGTGATCGGCTGAGTCGATGCGTTTCCGTACACCGCGGCAGACGAGGAGAACACCACGAGTTCAACACCACCGTCGAGGAGCGCCCGGATCAGCCGTGCCGATTGAACGAAGTTGTTCTCGATGTACGCACCCGGGTCCCGCACGGACTCTCCGACAGCGATCAGCCCCGCAAGGTGAATGCACGAAGTGATGCCATGACCACGTACGAGTCGGGAGATCGCCTCGCTGTCGCCTACGCCGGCGGACTCGAAGATGACCCCAGGAGGCAGCACTGGCTGCGAGGATCGCGACAAGTTGTCGACAACCACAACGCGCTCGCCGCGCTCTGCGAGTGCATCGACCACGACTGAGCCGATGTAGCCCGCTCCGCCGGTCACGAGCACGCTCATGTGTTCACCGTGGGGACCTGCTGCTCAGCTTGTGCCGAGCGAGAGCAGGTTCTCGACGGGCTGGTAGAGCTCTTCGAGGTAGGCCGTGTCGTCGGCGCTGAGCTCGATGGTCGTTGCTTCGACGAGCTGGTCCAGCTGGCTGATCTTGGACACACCGACGACCGGGGCGGTGATCTCGGGCTTATTCGCCAGCCACGCCAAGGCGATCTGGGCGGGGCGCACATCGAGCCGCTCGGCAACTTCAGACACCCGGTCGGCGATGTCGAAGTCGCGCTCGCCCCGATAGAGGCTCTCGGTGCGGGCGCGGTCTTGGCCCTTCGAGCGGTCGGTCGTGCCAGCATCGAGGCTGCCCCGGTAGGAACCGGTGAGAATGCCACGTGCCAGAGGCGACCACGGGGTGAGCGCCACCCCGGTGCTAGCGCAGTAGGGGTTCATCTCACGCTCTTCCTCGCGGTAGATGAGGTTGTAGTGGTTCTGCATGGAGACGAACTTGGTCCAGCCCCGCATCTGCGCAGTGAACTGCAGTTCGGCGAACTGCCAGGCGAACATCGACGAACCGCCCAGGTACAGCGCCTTGCCGGCCTTGACCACATCGTGCAGCGCCTCCATCGACTCGACGATCGGCGTGTCGACGGTGCCGGGGATGCCGTGGGGATGGCGGTGGATGATCAGCTGGTCCACGTAGTCGACACCGAGGCGCCGCAACGAATTGTCGATGCCCTCCATGATGTGCTTGCGGTTCAAGCCCCCCTCGTTGGGGTTGCGGCCCATCGGCATCGAGACCTTGGTGGTCAGCACGTACTGCTCACGTGGCAGCAATTCCCTCAGCAGTTGCCCCACGACCTCCTCGGAGGCACCGACGCCGTAGATATCGGCGCAGTCGAAGTAGTAGAGGCCGCGCTCGATGGCGGCCTCGAAGATTGGGCGCGCTTCGTCGACGCCGAGGGTCCAGTCGCCCTGGTGTCCCCGACCGGGGACCCCGAAGTTCATGGTTCCCAAGCAGAGCTCGGAGACCTGGAGTCCGCAGTTCGAACCGAGCTGGGCAGATTTCAGTCGCGACATGGCCCCGAAACGTATTCGACGGCGGCCCTCATCCGTCGGGTTGCCTCGCCGGCGATCGGAGATGGGGGCTACGCAGGCTCGGGCGAGCCGGCGGCAAGGGAGCGCCACAGCGCCCGGTAGGTCGGCCACGATGCCGCGGCGGGCAGGTAGCCGTCCTCTTCCAGTGCGCGCTGCAAGCGCGGCAGGTTCCGGGCCGGCACGCCCGAGTCGACGTGATGGGCCAGGTGATAACCGACGTGGTACGGCACGAACAGCACACGCGCTAGCCAGCTCTGGCGGATGTGGTGCGTGGTATTGCGGCGATCGGAGGTACGGGTCATGCCGCCGTGCTCTGCGACGGCTCGCAGGCGGTTGATGAACTGGTACCAGGTGAACCACGGCAGCACCCACGCCATCAGGTACAGCCATGGGTGGCCGGCCAGCCAGAACAGCCCGAACACGATCGCCTGCCCGGCGAAGAACCGCAGGCTGAGCGGCACGTACTTCAGCTTCACGAGCCCGGTGAAGCGGGGCTTGGTGATGCGCCACGCCGACACGCCGACGAGGTCGCGCAACAGCTTGCGCCGCAGCGACCTTGCAGAGATCGGGTAGAAGGAATACAGCAGGAAGTCGGGCTCTTTGGGTCCGAATTCGTCTCGATGATGGTTGGCGTGGCCCCGCCGGTAGAAGTGCGAGCCGGTGCCCATCGGCAGCCAGCCCAGCAGGTTGATGCCGATGCGGTCATTCAGCCAGCGGTGAGAGAACAACAACCGGTGGGCCGCTTCGTGGTGCAGGATGAACCACCGCAGCTGCAGCGTTCCGATCACGGGCACCGCTGCGACCACTGCAAGCGGGTGGCCGGTGGCGATCACCGCAGCGATGACTGCCACCGGCGCTGCCAAGGTCGCGATGACCTCGACTGCATTGATCACGTTCGGGACTCGGCGCAGCTCTGCTCGGAACTCAGGCCGAGGGCGGCCGTCCGGGCGAAGCCGCTCCGAGCCCTCGAACCGAGGCAGATCGGGACGCGTCATGCCGCCCGTCATCTTCGCCACTAGCTCGTCGTGGGTCGGCGGCGCGCCGGTCACGCTCACGCCCTGATGCTACGGCGCTCGCACAGCACGAGGGAGTCGTCACGGCACAGGGCTGGTCCAGACCGCGTCCGCAGGCGTACCGACTGGCCTGGGCCAGCCGGGAGCGCCGGTCGTTAGCTACGGTTCCGGGCGACCACCGAGTGGCTGGACCCGTTCACAGCCGGCTGAGACAGGGGAATCGACGATGGATTTGGGAATTTCAGGACGCACCGCGGCCGTGGCCGCGGGCTCAGCAGGATTGGGGCTCGGGTCGGCCAAGGCGCTCGCGGCCGAAGGCGTACGCGTGGCCATCTGCGGCCGGGACTCTGAGCGCCTGGCCGCGGCGGCTGCGCAGATCGATGGCGACGTGCTCTCGATCACCGCCGATCTCGGCAACCCCGACGACGGTCGCAGCTTCGTGGAGCAGGCCATTGCCGGGCTCGGCTCCGTCGACATCTTGGTGACGAACGCAGGCGGTCCGCCGCCGGGCATGTTCGACACCACCGAGATGGATGCCTACCAGATGGCATTCGACATGAACTGCAAGGCCATGATCGAGATGTGCCGGGTGGCCATCCCGCCAATGCGTGAGCGCGGCTGGGGGCGGGTGTGCGCCATCACCAGCGTCGGCGTGAAGCAGCCGATCCCGTTCCTGCTCGCCAGCTCGGTCGCACGGGCCGGCTTGACCAGTTTCCTCAAGCTCACCGCCCGGGAAGTGGCAGCCGACGGAGTGACGGTGAACTCAGCTCAGCCCGGTACGCATTGGACCGACCGGGTGTCAAAGATGATGGACCAAGAACAGGCCGGGCAGAGCAACCCGATGGGCGTCTGCGGCGATTCCGACGACTTCGGCGCCGCGGTGGCGTTCCTGTGCAGCGAGCAAGCCAAGTTCGTCACCGGCACCGGCCTGCTCATCGACGGCGGCCAAGCCACCGGGCTGCTGGACTGAGTACCTCGCCTGCGCAGCTCGCCTCGGCCGACCGCGGTTGAGTCGGCCGCGACTCCGGTGTGAATCCGAGACGCTCCGCTGAAAGTGATACTTCACCTAAAAGTGAGAACTAAACAAAAGGTGAGAACTCGTGATACCTTGTCGCATGCCGTCGGATAAGCGAGGGAATCCGGGTTGAGTGACGCTGGCAGATGCACACCGAGGTTGTGAACGCCGCATTTTCTCGTCGTCTTGGACATCGGCATGACTGCTGCTGACAACCCGTTCCTGCCGACATTCGGGACCTCACCGCCGATGCTGGCAGGCCGAGACGATGTCGTTGCCCGCTTTGAGCACGCCTTCGCGCGGGGCCCACAACACCCCGACTACACCATGCTCATCACGGGTGTGCGCGGCTCTGGCAAGACCGTGCTGCTCAACGAGGCCGAGGACGCGGCGCTGCGTCTCGGCTGGCGTGTGATCTCCATGTCGGCATCGGTGCGCGACCTCTGCCGTCTCGTCACCAACGCAGCACTGCAACATCTCCGCGAGGCAGACAATGGCGAGCCGTCACGGCGAGTCTCGTCCGTCTCGGTGATGGGCGTCGGTGTCGAATGGAACGAAAGACCCGCCACTCAGATCGCCGAGGTCGACCTGCGCTCCGCACTCACCGCGCTGGCCGCCAACGTCGCCGCCGATTCGACCGGCTTGCTTCTTACGGTCGACGAACTGCAAGCCGTGTCGCAATCCGAGGCGACGGAACTCGCTGTCACCGTTCAGCACATCACCCGCCGCGAGCTGCTGCCTGTGGCATTCGTCGGCGCGGCTCTGCCCGAGATTGACGAGACGCTTCTGGTTGATCGCGGAATGACCTTCTTCCAACGCTGTGCCCGCGCTCGGCTCACACCGCTGCTGCCCGACGACACAGCAGCGGCGCTCAGGCAGCCGATACAGCAAGCCGGCGGTCGCATCGACGACGTTGCACTCGGGCATCTGGTCGGCGCCTCGGGCGGCCATCCGTTCACCATTCAGCTGCTCGGTTATCACACCTGGGAAATGGCAACCCCCGGCGCCCGCATCATTGCCACCCACGCAGCCGCCGGCGCCATGGAAGCCGATCATGTGTTGCTGGAGCAGATCGTCAAGCCGATCTGGAGCGGTCTGTCGGACATGGATCGCTCATTCCTGTGGGCGATGTCTCTTGACGAAGCCGACTCAGAGATGAGCCTCATAGCGGAACGGATCGAACGTTCTCCCAACTACGCGCAGACCTATCGGCGGCGTCTCATCGATGTCGGGGCCATCGAGCCTGCCGGTCGCGGCAAGGTCAGATTCGGCTATCCGCAGATGCGCTCCTGGCTACGCTCGCAGCGATGACAGACCAGCGGCGGCCTCATGTCATGGCTCAGCACGACAAGACGCACGCGTGCGCTGCAGCAAACTAAATACCTTGTCGGCACCAGTCTGCTCATTGACGGCGGCCTGGCCACCAGGCTCGTCGAGCCGGGCCCAAGCCGCTAGGAGATACCGGCGGCTTCGAGTGCCCGGCGGGTGAGCACCCGGGCGAGGTGGTTGCGGTAGTCCGGCGTGGCGTTCAGGTCGGTGGGGGCTTCAGTGCCCTCAGCGGCCTGCTCGGCTGCATCAGCGGCTGAAGCTCCCCCGGCCAGTGCGGATTCGACCGCACCCGCACGCAGCGGCGTGGAGCCCATGTTCACGAGCGCAACGCTGGTCCCACCGTTCACATTCACTGCGGCGACGCCCACGATCGCCCAATCCTGGGCCCGTCGGTTGAACTTCTGATAGTTCCAGCCGTCGCCCGGCGCCTTGGGCACCCGGATCTCGGTGAGCATCTCGTCGTCGGCCAGTGCCGATTCGAAGTAGCCGGTGAAGAAGTCGCCGGCGGAGATCTCACGGCTGCCGTTCGGACCCTGCGCGACGAGCGTGCCGCCCAGCGCCAGCACGGCTGCCGGCAGATCGGAGGCCGGGTCGGAGTGCGCCAGCGAACCGCCGATGGTGCCGCGGTGGCGGACCTGCGGGTCGCCGACCTCACCGGCCACATGCCCCAGCAACGGGCACTCGGCGGCAAGCAGGTCGCTGGTCTCCAGCGCGCGGTGACGGGTCAGCGCACCGATGGCGATGTGATCGCCGCCGTCGTTTATGTAGCTGAGGTCGGTGACGCGGCCGATGTCCACAACCACGCTGGGTACCGCTAGGCGCAGCTTCATCATCGGCAGCAGCGAATGGCCGCCCGCCAGCAGCTTGGCCTCGTCGCCATGCTCGCCGAGCAGCGCTATCGCCTCTTGCGCGGAGCCAGCTCGTGCGTAGTCGAATGCTGCAGGAATCATTGCTGTACCCCCCTCAGTCCGATGTCTCGCCGGCGGCGCATGCCAGCACCGACTTGACGATGTTGTGGTACCCCGTGCAGCGGCACAGGTTCCCTTCCAAACCCAAACGCACCTCACGCTCGGATGGGTCGGGGTTCTCCTCGAGCAGCGATACCGCCGCCATGACCATGCCGGGAGTGCAGTAGCCGCACTGCAGCCCGTGGTTCTGGCGGAAGGACTCTTGCATCGGGTGCAGCTCGTCGTCTGACGGTGCCAAGCCCTCGATGGTCAAGATGTCTTCGCCATCAGCCTGCACCGCCAGCATCGTGCACGACTTCACCGATTCGCCGTTCACGTGCACCGTGCAAGCTCCGCACGAGGACGTGTCGCAGCCCACGTTGGTGCCAGTCAGCCGCAGGTCGTCCCGCAGCCAGTACACGAGCAACGTGCGCGGTTCGACGTCGCCGCTGCGAGTCTCGCCGTTCACCGTGACGCTGATCTCCACAATGACCCCTCTTCTCGTCGGCCGTCTGGCCGAGCAATCTCTTGGTCCAAGCCGAGTGTCTGTCTACACGGCCCGCAGGGCCGAGCGCGCACCATCATGCACCATGCGGCAGCTACGCGCAGACACGAGGACAAGCGGCCCGCAAGCACAGCAGTAGTTTGGCGATGTGGCCAGCGAACGGGCATCAGCGGGTACTGACGGCACGTCGGAACGCGCGAGCGAAGCGGTACCGCCGGACACGCACGGCGCGATCCTGCAGCGGGCGCGCTACCTGTTCGCCCGGCAGGGCTACCGCGGCACCTCGATCCGGCAGCTCACCTCGGGACTTGGCCTCACACCGGCTGCGCTCTACTACCACTTCACCGGCAAGGAGGAGGTGCTCGCTGAGGTCTTGGATCCGATGGAGAGCGACGGCGAGACGATCATCGCCTGGATGGCCGAACTGGAGCCAACGCCGGAAGCCCTGCGCGAGGTGCTCGATCGGTACTTCGACCTGCTCGCCCGCCACATCGTGGCGTTCCGGTTCGTCGCCGGCGATGTCGACGTTCAACACAGCGCAGTCGGTCAACGGCTGCGAGCCCAAGCGAGAGACCTGTTTGCCTGGCTCACCGGATCTTCTCCCGAAGTCGGGGATCGGATCCGTGCGGCAGCCGCCGTCGGCACGATCCGCCTGTCGCTCGAGCAGAGCGGCGTGGATCCCGACACTCATCGAGATGCGATCATCGGACGCGCCCTGCGCATCATGACTGACTAGGGGCTGAGCCGATCGGTCAGCGATCGCCGTCGCTGAGCAGATGTGCCACGCCTGGCAGCGGCCACGCCGACGGCAGCGTGATGACCTCGGCAGGATTCACGTTCAGGCGATACAGCGTGTCACCCTCACGCACGAGCGACAGCTGCTCACGTGCGATCCGCTCCACGACCACTGGGTCTCGGGCATCGGCCACCTGGTCGGCCAGGTGCGCAGTCTCCGCCTGAAGCCGTTCAAGCGTGTCGGCGGCATGGTCAATGTTGCGCCGCTGCGAATTCAGCGACTGCCAAGGAAACAGCAGCACTGCGAGCAGGCCGACGACACTCACCAAGATCGCCAAGCCGACGAGCGTCGCCATGACCCGTGGCCGCCCCTCCCGTCGGCGGGAACGCGCCGGTGCATCGATGGGTGCCTCGTTCACGGACTGTGGATTCATGAGCCTCTGGCGAGCGAGCTGCCTCCCCGGTAGGCAGCATCGTCGCCGAGCTCATCCTCGATGCGCAGCAGCTGGTTGTACTTGGCGACACGATCGGAGCGGGCCGGCGCGCCAGTCTTGATCTGCCCGCAATTGGTCGCAACAGCCAGATCGGCGATGGTGGTGTCTTCGGACTCGCCTGAACGGTGCGACATGACTGCGGTGTAACCAGACCTTCCCGCCAACTCGACCGCATCGAGCGTCTCGGTCAGGGTGCCGATCTGGTTGACCTTCACCAGGATGCTGTTTGCGATGCCGGCATCGATGCCGCGCCCGAGCCGCTCGATGTTAGTGACGAAGAGATCGTCGCCGACGAGCTGGACCCGGTCACGCAGGAGCTCGCCGAGAGCGGACCAGCCGGCCCAGTCGTCCTCGGCCATGCCGTCCTCGACTGAGCAGATCGGGTAGCGGTCGCACAGGTCGGCGAGGTAGCCCGCGAATGCGGCAGCGTCGAGCTGGCGGTCCTCGCCGGCCAGGGTGTACAGGCCTTCGGCGTAGAACTCGGTGGACGCCACGTCGAGCGCGAGCGCCATGTCGACACCCGGCTCGAATCCGGCCTCGGTGATGGCTTCGATCAGCAGTGCCAGCGCGGCCTCGTTCGAGGACAGGTCGGGCGCGAATCCGCCTTCGTCGCCGACTGCCGTCGACAACCCCCGCGAGCGCAGCACACCACGCAAGACGTGGTACGTCTCGGTCCCCCACCGAAGCGCCTCGGAGAACGACGCCGCGCCGACGGGGACGATCATGAACTCCTGCAGGTCCACGTTGTTGTCGGCGTGCTCGCCGCCATTGATGACATTCATCATCGGCGTCGGCAGCACATGAGCGTTGGCACCACCGACGTGGCGGTAGAGCGGCACGCCCAGCGCCGCCGCGGCGACGTGTGCTGTTGCCAGCGAGGCCGCCAGTACAGCATTCGCCCCCAAGCGCGCTTTGTTCATGGTGGCGTCGAGCTCAATCAGGGTGTGATCGACGAGTCGCTGATCCACGGCATCGAGACCCTCAAGCGCCTGAGCGATCTCGCCGTTCACGTGCCCCACCGCAACGGCGACGCCTTTGCCGCCGTATCGCTGCTCGCCGTCGCGCAATTCGACGGCCTCGAACTGGCCCGTCGAGGCGCCTGAAGGCACGATCGCCCTTCCCGCAGCGCCGCCTGCGGTGCGTACTTCGGCCTCGGTCGTGGGATTGCCGCGGGAATCCAGAACTTCCCGGCCGGTCACCTGAACGATCTGCGTGGACGCGCGTGCTGTCACGCAATGCCACAGTACCGAAGCGTGCGACAGGCACGACCAGCGCGCCAGACGACGCCGCGTCAGGAGTTGCGCGTTTCGCGAGCCTTGATGCGGTCTGCGCGAGCAGCGCGTTCGGCCGCCTTGATCGCCTCCCACTGCGCCGAGAGCGCGTCATCGCTGGGTTCGGGAGCATCGGGGTCACGCAGGAAGACGTGCGGATGGCGGCGCAGCATCTTGGCCTCAACGGTCTCGAGCACCTCAGCCAAGGTGAACGTTCCGGCCTGCTCGCCGATCGCGGCATTCATCATGACCTGCAGCAGGACGTCGCCGAGTTCTTCGACCAAGTCCTCGATCGCTATGGCCAACTGGGCTGCGTCACCGGATTGAGCCTCGGTGGCGGCGTGCAACGCCTCGGCGAGCTCCGAGGCCTCATCGAGCGCGTAGGAGGCGAGCGTCGCGTGCGTCTGCGTCCGGTCCCACGGGCATTCCCGACGCAGCCGGGTGATCACCTCATGAAGCGAGACGAGGCGCGGCCCAAGATCCGGCTGACGGCGCGCAGATGCCGACCCGGCCGATGTTTCGCCCGTAGTCTCCCGCTCTTGTTCACCCGTCTCTTTCGAGACGGGCTCACGGGCCGCTCGGGCCACGGCGTCGCCTGCCGGCTCAGCCTCCGGTTGGACGTCGGGTCGACGCTCAGCAGCCATCGCGATCCCCGTACCGACGGCTCACGGCAGGAGCGGCATCGATATCCGCAGGTTGCCCGCGATCCAGTCGCCGAGTTCGGGGGCGACATCCACTTCATAGGACGACATGATCTCGGTCAGCACGTGGCCCGCGAACGGTCCGATCGAGGAGAGGTCGGTTGCATCGGTGCGCAGCGAATCCAGGTGCAGCACCACCCAGAGCTCTCCCGTCGGGCTCGCCGCGGACGGCAGCGTCAGCGGATCGCTCAACTCGCCGGGCTCAAGGTCGAGCAGCGCCAGTGCCAGCTCGCCGCCGCCGAACAAGCCGAACGGCTGGTCGCAGCCGAGGGTGCCATCGACCGCGGTGAGTCCGGGCAGGTTGACCGCAGCGGCGACATCGCCGAGCGGTTCGCCGTCCTGCACCCGACCGGCGGCTGCATATGCATCGGCTTCGGACGCCACTGCCAGCGCGCTGACACAGTGAGGCGTCGCCAGCCGCTCGATGCTTGGGTCTTCTTCGATGGCGCGCTGCTGCGCGAACTCTTCGAAGGGGCCTTCGAGGTGCGCTTGGACCTGCCCATTGATCTCCGCGTCCGACAGTCCGATATCAACCGCGAAACCCAGCCCGTTCAATGCGGTGCCCGCGAGGCGCAACTGAACCATGGAGGTCAGTCGGGATACGTATTCCTCTTGGGTCGGGTTCTGTGGGTCGTCCATCAGCGTGACCGGTGACTCCACGATGTTCGCAAGGACGTCGCCGACCAGTACCTGCCCGCCCGGGAAGCTCGCGGCGACGGCGGCGCCGTCGGAGAGCAGTGCTCGGTACGCGGCTTCTTGGACTGCCCGCGCTGCATCGCGTTCAGCCCGCTCGGCCTCAAGCTGAGCTTCCTGGGAGACCCGCTCTGCCTCGAGTTGCGCTTCTCGTTCAGCAGCCTCGACCGCATCCCGTGACACCACACCATCGCCATCGGTGTCGGCTGCCTCGACGAGTTCGGGGTCAAGCCCCGTTTCGATGGTGACGACGTTTCCGTCGTCGCTGCACGCGAACGACGCCCCCACCAGCGCTGCCAGCAACACAGTTCGTCGAATCATGGAACTCCCCCGGGCACGCACTGCGGGCAGGCTAGGTGGTTGCCGCTTCGGCAACCTTGCACGCCTCAGTCGCCGGGGGGCCGCAACTGCTGGCAGAACGAGAACAGGTGCCCGACCATGGCCGGCTTCAACGCGCGAACCGACAGCTGCACCTCGCTGCCGCCTGCACCTGCGTCCACCTTGTAGCGCGCTGCGCTGAAGGGCGTACCTGCACAGATGCGCCGCATGCGTAGTTCCTCGCTCGCTGTCAGTGTGAGCGGCCCCAAGCGCACCCGCCCGCCGTCGTGGCCGGGAGCGAACGCCACGGTCCGCATGCCGAGCCGGTGACATTCGGCGCGCAGCAGTGCAATGTGCAACAACGTCCGCGCGGCATCCGGGATCGGTCCGTAGCGGTCGGTCCATTCAGCTTCGATGTCGGCCACCTCGACGAGCTCGGTGACTGCTCCGAGTCGGCGGTACGCCTCGAGGCGGCCTGTCGCGTCGGCCACGTAGTCGTCGGGAAGGTGTGCGACGAGCGGCAGATCGATGACGATTTCGGTCGGCTGTTCGGGCGTTTCGCCGCTCAGGGAGGCAACTGCCTCGCTGACAAGTTCGCAGTAGAGGTCGTAGCCAACGGCGGCGACGTGGCCCGACTGCACGCCGCTGAGCAGGTTGCCGGCGCCGCGCAGCTGCAGGTCGCGCATCGCGATGCGGTACCCCGAGCCCAGCTCGGTGGATTCACCGATCGTGCGCAGGCGCTCGTAGGCCTCTTCAGAGAGCGAACGGCCCTCAGGGTGGAACAGGTATGCGTAGGCGCGCTGACCCGAACGGCCCACACGCCCACGGATCTGATGCAGCTGACCGAGGCCCAGTAGATCGGCGCGATCCACGACCAGGGTGTTGACGCTCGGCATGTCGATGCCCGACTCGATGATGGTCGTGCAGACCAGCACGTCGTAGGCACCTTCCCAGAAGTCGATGACTACCTGTTCCAGCGTTCCCTCGTCCATTTGACCGTGCGCCACGGCGATGCGCGCCTCGGGCACCAGTTCTGCCAGGCCTGCCGCCACCACGCCGATGTCGGCGACGCGGTTGTGCACGAAGAACACCTGACCCTCGCGCAGCAGCTCTCGCCGGATGGCTTCGCTGACGGCACGCTCGTCGTAAGGGCCGACGTGGGTGAGGATCGGCTGGCGTTCCGCAGGAGGCGTCTGCAGCAGCGACAGGTCCCGGATGCCGGTGAGTGCCATTTCGAGCGTCCGGGGAATGGGGGTGGCCGTCAGGGTCAGCACATCGACCTCGGCGCGCAGGTACTTGATCGCCTCCTTGTGGCTCACGCCGAAGCGCTGCTCCTCGTCCACCACCAGCAGGCCCAGGTTGGCGAATTTCACGTCGCCCGACAGCAGCCGGTGGGTGCCGATCACCAGGTCGACCGTGCCATCGGCCACACCGGCGACCACCGCTCGCTGTTCGGCGGGCGTGAGAAAACGGCTCAGCACCTCGACGCGGACGGGATGGTCGGCGAAACGCTCTGCGAATGTCTGGTGGTGCTGCTGGGCCAGCAGCGTCGTCGGCACCAGCACGGCTGCTTGCTTGCCGGCGCTCACGGCGCAGAAGGCAGCCCGCACCGCCACCTCCGTCTTGCCGAATCCAACATCGCCGCACACCAAGCGGTCCATCGGCGTGGGCTCGGACATGTCCCCCAGCACCTCGTCGATGGTGCGGCGCTGGTCGGGCGTCGGCATGTAGGCGAAGCTCTCGGCCAGCTCGGCCATGCCCAGGCCTTCGGGATCGAACGCGTTGCCCGATGTGGTGATCCGCCGCTGGTACAGCACCACCAGCTCTTGGGCGATCTCGGCGACCGCTGCGCGCACCTTGGCCTTCTGGCGCTGGAAGTCGCTGCCGCCCATGCGACTGAGCCGGGGCGTCTCCCCGCCGATGTAGGGGCGGATGAAGTCGATCTGCTCGGTGGGCAGGTAGAGCCGGTCGGTTCCCCGGAATTCCAGCTCGAGGTAGTCGCGCTCGTCGTCGCCGAAGGCCCGGCGCACGAGCCCTGCGTAGCGGGCGATGCCGTGATGGTGATGAACGACGAAGTCGCCGACGCTGAGATCTTCGAACGACGACGTGACGCCGGTGCGACGTCGAGCTGCGCGATGGACTCGGCGGCGACCGGTGAACTCTGCTTCGGGCAGCACCGCGACCCCGGCGGCGGGCGCGATGAAACCCTGTTCGAGCGGCGCGACCACCACGTGACCGCCTGGCAGCGGGGCAAAGGTTGAGGGCCCCGAATGCAAGCGCAATGGGACTTGTTCCGCGCCCAGCGCGTCAGCGAGCCGAGCAGCCGAACCGTCGCCTTCGGCCGCCACGACGACAACGGATCGCGCCGCGCTGTCTCCGACCTGTCGCTCCGCGCTGCCTCCGACTTGTCGCTGCGTTCCGGTCACCAGGCGGCGGAGCTGGGACACCAGGCGGCTGGGATCGCCGGCGGCGGGCACCCATGGCTCGGTGGAGATCTGCGGCCCCCGATCGCCCTGCGCTGTGGGCGCTGCGGTGGAGTCCACCGACCACACCGCGGCTTCGCAGCGGGCCAGCAACCGGTCGAACGCAACGTGCAGCCGGGGGAATGCCGCGCCAGCAGCGTCGGGGCCATTGGGGTGGTGGTCATCCGAGTCGCCAAGACTCCGCAGGCCCCACGTGACCGCCAGCGAACGGGTCAGATCGTCGGTTTCTGCGGTGATGTCGGCAGCTCGGTCTGCGAGGCGCCGCGGCTCGCACAGCAACACCAGCGCATCGGGGCCAAGCAGGTCCGGCAGCACGATCTCGTCGGGAGCGAGCCACGGCAGCCACGACTCCATCCCGTCGAACAGCTCACCCCTGCTGAGGCGCTCCATGTGCTCGCGGCACCACGGCTCGCTGATCGCCAGCGCTGCGGCACGTTCCCGCATGGCAGCATCGGGACGCATCTCGCGCGCCGGGTACATCTGCGTCTCGGCAAGCTCTGCGACCGAACGCTGATCGGCGATGGAGAACTCCGTGAGGCGGTCTACCTCGTCGCCCCACAGGTCGATGCGCACCGGCATCTCGACCGTCGGGCAGAAGACGTCCACGATCCCGCCGCGCACTGCGATCTCGCCGCGGTGCTCAACTTGATGCTCACGGCGATATCCCCAAGTCACCAGCTGCGACACGAGTTCGCCGAGGTCGCACCGATCGCCTCGTGTCACGCGCATCACCGACACTGCTGGGGCAACTGCGTCGGGGCTGAGCCGCTGAAGCAGCGCTCGAATCGGGGCGACGATCACCTTGAGATTGCTCTCGCTGGCGTCGGTGGGGGATCTCAGCGTCTCCAGCACTGCCAGCCGGCGGCCCATCGTCTCGGTCGCCGGGCTCACTCGTTCGAACGGCAGCGTTTCCCACGCTCCGAACAGTGCGACGTGTTGGGGCCCGAGCCAGGTGCGGAGGTCTTCGACGTAGCGCTCGGATTCATGGGCCGTCGCAGTCACGACCAGGACCGGTGCCCTCGATCCCAATGTCGCCAAGCCGGCGGCGACGAACGGGCGGGCTCCCTCGGCGACGGCAATCGAACCCGACGCGCGGCCCAGCATCGACACGAAGCCGCGGTCGTTGGCAAGTCGCTCGGTCAGCACCCGCAGCGGCGCTGCGCCCGCCGAGTCTGCCGCGCTCACTGCGGGTGGGGATCGGGTCCCCGCCGTCGGGCGTTCGCGACGTTCATGGCCGCCTCGATGCTGTCGCGCACCAACACTTCCAACCCCGACACCGCACGGTCCAGTGCCGCATCGATCAGCGGCGCGTCCGAGCGCGCCGGCCGCTGCAATACCCACTTGCGGCCGGCTTCGGGTCGTGGCGGCTTGCCGATGCCGATGCGAAGACGTACGAAGTCACGCGTTCCGAGCTGGTCGGCAATCGACGCCAAGCCGTTGTGGCCGGCGATCCCCCCGCCCGCCTTGAACCGCACCTGCCCGGGGTCGAGGTCGAGTTCGTCGTGCACGACTACGAGCTGCGACGGCTCGACGATGCCATGACGTCTCACCAGCGCGCCCACACTGCGGCCGCTCTCGTTCATGAATGTGGACGGGCACGCAAGCGTGACGCGGCGCTCGCCCACCGTCGTCTCGCCGACGCGAGCGTGCTCGCGCCGCTGCACCGCCAAGTCGCACTGAAGCGCCGATGCCCAACGTTCGGTGGCCTCGGCCCCGACATTGTGACGGCTTCCCCCATAGCGCTCCGGAGGGTTACCGAGACCCACCACCAGCCAGTCTGCGGCTGTTCCCCGCCGC
Source organism: Candidatus Poriferisodalis sp. (assembly GCF_965214215.1). Taxonomy (GTDB): domain Bacteria; phylum Actinomycetota; class Acidimicrobiia; order Acidimicrobiales; family Poriferisodalaceae; genus Poriferisodalis. The sequence continues at coordinate 31,438 of NZ_CBDCBD010000003.1, forward strand.
GCGGCCGCCCGGCGGAACACAGACACCGGGTCGGTCAGTCCTCGTCGGCGGCGTCGTCGGCGGCGGCTTCCTCGGCGTCGATTGGCTCGCCTGCTTCGTCGATCTGCTCCGCAGCAACGGCGGCGCGTGTCCGCTGCGCAATAGCCACGAGCGTGTCGCTTTCGAACAGGCTCACCATGCCCTCAGGCAGGGGAAGATCACTGACGCGGATTGGGTTGTCCAGCGAGAGCGTCTCCACGTCGACGTCGAATGCCGGCGGGATCACACCCGCAGGTGACTCGACGTGCAGCGACATCAGCTGCTGCTGTACCACCGCACCTTCGCGGCCGGCCACCGCCGCCTCGCCGACGAGGCGAATCGGCACGTCCACCACCAGCCGCTCGTCGAGGGAGATAAGCAGGAAATCGACATGAGTAACGCGGTTGGCGATCGAATCACGCTGCATGTCCTTGACGATGGTGAGATGGTCCTTGCCGTCGACCTCAAGGGTGATGATCGCGTTCGGGCCTGCAGCGTTCAGAGCAGCCCGGAACCGCAGGCGGTCGAGCGTGATGGTCACGGGATCGCTGCCGTGGCCGTACATCACCGCGGGGATCTTGTTGGCAGCGCGCAGGCGCTTCGAGTGGCCCGTGCCGGTCATGTGACGAGGCTCGGCGATGAGCTTCAGCTGTTCCATGCTGGCCCTTTCGGCAGTTGGGCCCCGCCAGCTCACGAACTCTTGGGCGACGGGCGTCGAGTCGATCAGCGACGAGGAAGCTTACGGGTCTCAGAAGAGGTTCTGGCCGTCGAAGATCTCCGACACAGACGCGTCCTCGAACACCGACTCCAAAGCGTCGGCGAACACGCCGGCAACGCTCAGCACGACGAGCTTGTCGAACTGCTTGGAGCTCGGAATTGGCACCGTGTTTGTGACGATGACCTGGCTCAGCGAGGAATTCTTCAAGCGGTCCACGGCGGGTTCGGAGAACAATCCGTGCGTGCTCGCGCACATCACGTCGGACGCGCCGCTGGCAAGCAGCGTCTCGGTGGCCGAGCAGATGGTTCCGGCCGTGTCGATCATGTCGTCGATGATCACGCAGGTGCGGCCCGCTACTTCGCCCATGATGCCAAGCGCCTCGGACTCGTTGGCGTTGTCGGTCGCGCGGCGCTTGTAGATGGACGCCACATCGCAGCCGAGTCGGGTCGCGTAGCGCTCAGCCACCTTCACACGGCCGGTGTCGGGCGACACAATCACCGAGTCGGTCCCCATGACGTCGGACAGGTAGTCGATGAGTACCGGCGCCGCCGTCAGATGATCCACCGGACCGTCGAAGAAACCCTGGATTTGGCCGCTGTGCAGGTCGATCGACACCAGCCGCTCTGCGCCTGCGACGGTGAACATGTCCGCGAGCAGTCGCGCGGTGATCGGTTCGCGGCCCGCGGCCTTGCGGTCCTGTCGGGCGTAGCCATACAGGGGCGCGACCGCGGTGATGCGCTTGGCTGACGCACGCCGCGCGGCATCCACCATGACGAGCTGCTCCATGATCGCATCATTGAGGCTCATGGTCTCGCAGGCGGCGTGACTCTGGATGATGAACACGTCGCCGCCGCGAATCGACTCCGCGAACTTGCACTTGATCTCGCCATTGGCGAAGTCGATGAGCCCGGGGTCGCCGAGCTCCACGCCGAGCTGGGAGGCAATCTCGGTAGCCAACTCAGGGTTTGCTCTGCCGCTGAAGAGGTGCAAGCGCTTCTTGGTGACCAGCTCCATTGCGTGTTCCTTTCTCAGCGGTGCAGGGGGCGACGTGCTCGACGCAGACGCGCTCGAAGCAGCACTAGCTGAGGGCTGGGCGGAACGCTCGGCAATGGGTTTTGGCGGCATGTTCGGCAGTCGGGCGACGATTCGAGGCTATCCGACCGCACCCGCGTCTCGAAGAGGCGTGCCGCCATGGAGCCGCCGACGCTCAGCGAGGCTCGCGCGCCGACAGCGCGGCCTCGCACGCCGCGAGTTGCTCGGCGTCGTTGACACCCATAGCTTCGGCCGGGTCGGGCAGCGTCACCGTCGAGATCGGCTGACCTGCGCGTGCGAGCAGCCCGATCGCGTCGGTGAGGTAGTACTCGGATGCCGCGTTGGCTTGGCGAAGCTGCGGCAGCGCCGCGCGCAGCTGCGCAACGTCGAAGCAGTACACACCGGCGTTGATCTCGTTGGTCGCGGCTTGCGCCGCCGAGGCGTCCCGCTGCTCCACGATGTTCACCGTGCCGCCGGTGCGCACGATGCGCCCATAGCCGGTCGGATCGTCGAGTCGAGCCGTCAGCAGGCTCGCCGCAGCGTCGCGTTGCCGTCGCGCCGAGATAAGCCGGGACAACGAGGCGCTCCGCAGCAGGGGCGTGTCGCCAGGAATGACGAGAACATCGCTGGCTGCCGGCCGCTCCCCAAGCGCGGACAGGCCGACACGGGCCGCATCGCCTGTGCCCAGCTGGTCCGGCTGCGTGGCGAACACGACGCGGTCGGGTTGGGGCGCGCACGCGCCTACCTCGGCTCGCAGCTGAACTGCCCCATGTCCGACGACCATGACGATCGGGCCGGCATTGATTTCGGCCAAGGCGTCGAGCACACGCAGCACCATGGCGCGGCCGGCAACTGGGTGCAGCGGCTTGGGCAGGTCCGAGTCCATGCGAGTGCCGGCACCGGCTGCCAGCACGATCGCTGCGCAGGCCGGCTTCATTGCCAACGCTGACGTCGTGGTTCGGGGAGGAGGACTCGAACCTCCATTGCCGGGACCAAAACCCGATGTCCTGCCAATTGAACGATCCCCGATGGCACCTGCCGGACCGGTCGGTTCGGCTCAGGATCGAGCGTAGCGACCGGCTGGAACGCCACCGCCGAGAATTCGGGTTCAGCCCGCCAGTAGCCGAACGTGTCCGAGGACCGAACGAACACGGCGGCCTGGCACACGCGTCGCGACCTCCAGCTGCGCTGGCTCGTGGCACGCCGTCGCGAAGGCGCTAGCGTGCGAGCCTTCATGGGATCGCTGGTCAAGAAGCGCCGCAAGCGGATGCGCAAGAAGAAGCACCGCAAGATGTTGCGGCGCACGCGCTACCAGCGCCGCAACCGCTGACCGAGCAGTCGGCCGCGCTGGGGCGTCGCGCAGTTTCGCTCAGCGCCGCGGGTACGCAACGAGCGGGTTGGCTTCGGGCGGTCGGTTCGGTTCTGACGGGCCGGGGTCGAGGCTGACGGCGAGCCGGATCGCTTCGTTCAGCGGGATCTTCTCGCCCCAGACCATGCCGTTGAGAACATCGTCGTAGCCGCCGGCGAGCGCTTCGTATTCATGTGTTGTCGGGTCGAAAGACCGCAACGACGCGAATCCGTCTGGTGGCCGCTTCGGGTCGTCTGGCGGCAGCCACCACTCGGAGTGATACAGCAGCGCTTTGCTGTCTCGACCGAGGTGTCCTTCGAACCTGTCTTTGTCGCGGGCGACGCAGGCGAGGTCGTACAGGTCGCGGGCCCGTTCGTTGATGCGCTTCAGATCCCCGGACATGCTTGCCCGCGTCTGGGCGAGCAGCTTGTCCATCGCTGTCGTCCCGGGACCCAATGTGTCGACTTCGAAGCCGCCGAGTTCAGGGTGGGCTTCAAGCACGTCGTCGTCGCACATGCGTCCCATCATCGACATGACTGTCTCGTGTTGCGTCCAGACGGGGGCTGCGTCGAGCGGTCTGGACGTCACGTCGACGCGTGCGACCGCCTGCTGATCGCGCAGGAAAGAAGCAAAGCAGTGCGATGGTCCTTGGTCGGTGACGTTGTGTGCAGCGGAGAGGCTCAGCGCCGTCGTTCTGAATGCCTGCTGGCAAGCCTGCGTGAAATGCTTCGGGGTCGCACGGTCGGACAGGCTGAGTGCCAGATCGATGTCCTCGGACCATCTTTGCGTGATTCCCCACGCAGCCGACAGAGAAGTTCCTCCGCCGAACACGAACCGTCCGACTCGGTTGTCTACATCGGACAGCTCAGGGTTCGGATAAGCGCGATGCACATATCCGCTGCCGACAGCGCGCTGCCATGCCCACAGCGTGCTGATGAGCCAGTAGTCGCGGATGATCAGAGAGGGTTCGATGCCGTAGACGTCAGCAGAACGGCTCACGACGGCATCGAACAGGTCGCGCCGTTCGATGAGCGGAACTTTCCGAACGTCGCCGCACCGCATTTTCAGGCTCGCCTCACGGTGCTTGCACTAGATCGGGCAGATCGTCAGAGAGACGGCCGATCACGGCCCCGAACGACATTTCTCCGCCGCAGCGGCCTGCCCAGCCGCGTTCGGGGGGCTCAGTCTCAGCGGCCCTCAGCAGCATCTCCTTACGGATGGGTTCGCCTTGCTTCATCCATCCGTTGGCTTCGGTGAGCAGCCACATGGCGTGATCCCAGTTGTGGTAGTCGGCTCTGAGAGCGGACCGGGCTGCCTCGAGCAGATTCGCTTCGTTCCAGTTCAACGACTTTCGCCGTGCGTTCGATCTCTCAGTGAAAGTCACCGGCGGGCCGACCGGCAAGACGGGGGGCGTCAGGTTGCGGTACGGCACCGCCAGAATCGTGCGGTACGGCACCTGCGTCGACCAGCCGATGAGCGAAAGCGCCCCGTAGCTCGCATAGCAGGAACCGGGCGGCCCGATGATCGACTTCGCATCGCTGAGCAGCAGAGGCATCGATCCGTAACTGGCATCAGCCGGCGGCGGCCGGCGCCAGTAGATACCTCGCGCAGCTCTGCCGATGATCGGCCAGGCGGCTGCCATGAGGCGACTGAGAACGTTCTTCGTGACATGTCTCGGGCCTGGCACAGCGCCTGAGCGGAACCATGTGCCGGCCGGCAGTTCCTCGATCCATCCACGGGCGGCAGCGGACATGCTCGGCCGTGAACCAGCCACAGAAACCGCCGCCGCCGACATGTAGCAATGGTACCATCTGAACGCTCAGACGTTCAATCCGCCGAACCCAGCGACACCGGTGGATCTGGGCTAAAGCCGGCCAATGGCGCGCGCCTCGGTGGTGCAGGCACCGTCGCGCGATGGCAAGCCCAGGCGTGCACCGAAGCGTGGCATGACGAACCATGTGCCGCCGCTGCCGGCTAGCTGCGGCGTGCGACCGCTGGCGGCAGCGAGCCCATCGCGCCAGGCGGCGAGCTCGGGATAGGCGGCCAGCGCTGCAGGCTCGAGGTCGTTCGAGTTCTGGCCAGCCGGTCCGCCCAGTTCATCCCATGCGCCGTACACCGTGGCGGTGTCCACGCCGATCGGCGGCGTCCACAGCACGAAGGACTGGTCGCGGAACGGGAGCGGCTCGATGAACTCGCCTATGCCCGTGACGTGGGCACGACCGCCGACGAGGCAGAAGGCCACGTCCGCGCCCAGCGACGCTGCCTGACGCGGAGTGACGAGCGCGGGCTCGCCAGCATCAATCGACGGGTCCGCAGACTCGTTCGGTTGCACAGATGACGGGCTGCCGGCTGCTTCAGACATGGCGCTTGGACGCGGACGCTCGCTGGCCGTGAGGCGATTGGCCCAGCGCAGCACTGCCGCGGCGTCAGCCGATCCCCCGCCCAGCCCGGCACCGGGCGGTATGCGCTTGCGGATCTCGACATGGGCGGTGCGGCCGGCCAGCTTGAGCGCCCCGATGACGAGGTTGGAGCTGTCGGCGGGAATCTCCCAAGCCGGCAGACCTGCGTCGGCACCTTCGGCGCCGGGCAGCCGCACGACCTCCACGGACGACGCTGAGCTGGGATGCACGATGACTTCGTCGCACAGGTCCAGCGTCACCATCTCAGCATCGATGAGGTGATAGCCGTCGGCCCGGGTGCTGGTGATGTGCAGCCGCAGCGTCAGCTTGGCCGGCGCCAGCAACCGAGTCGGTTCAACGTGGGAGGCCGAACGCTCCGCCACGGCAGCCTCAACCCTGGGTCTGGGCTGCGAGGGACACCTCTGCGAGGCGCGTCCACTGAGTGAGCCCGAGCTGTTCCGGGCGGTCGGTCGGTTCCACGCCTGCGGCACGGAGTGTCTCGTCAGCGTCGTCAAAGGCACGCCGCAGGGTTCGGCGCAGCATCTGGCGGCGATGCGCAAACGCGGTGCTGACCAGGCGGTCGATCTCGCTGCGCAGCACCGGATCCATCCCGGGCGCCCGCCGGGTGATGCGCACCAGCGCGGACTCCACGTCGGGGCGGGGGTAGAAGACCGTGGCGGGCACTGTGCCGGCCAGCTCGGCATCGGCGTGGGTTGCCACTCGCACCGACACCGCTCCGTACGTGCCGCCCCCCGGGGCCGCCGCAAGTCGCTGGGCCGCCTCCTTCTGGCACATCACCAGCATCTGGGTGACAGCAGGCACATCATCGAGCACCGTGAGCACCAGCGAGGTGGCGATGTTGTAGGGCAGGTTCGCGACGAGATGCCAGCCTGTCCCTGCCAGCAGGGCGTCCCAGTCCATTCGGCGAGCGTCGGCATGTACCACGGTGAGGGAGCCATTCCGGTCGCCGGCCACCCCATCGGTCGCTTCGCCGGCCGTTGTGCCGGCCGATTGGCCCGCCACTTCCTGCAGCAACGGCACTAGCCGCCCGTCGGTTTCTACCGCCACGACCTCGGCGCCGGTCTGGGCCAATGCCAGCGTGAGCGAGCCCAGGCCCGCGCCGATCTCGACGACGCGATCACCTGGCCCCACGCCCGCCAGTCGGGCAATGCGGCGCACGGTGTTGGGATCGACGACGAAGTTCTGACCCAGGCTGCGGCGCGGCGCCGCGTCGGCCCTGCCCAGCAGCTCCTTGACCGCGGGCAGGGTCAGCAGCCCGTCAGTCACGAGGTATCAGCCTCGCCGAGACCGAAGATGCGCACCGCATTTGCGGTGGTCTCTGCGGCCACCTGGCTCGCTGGGATGCCGCGCGCGGCAGCGACTGCCTCGCCCACCAAGCGCACCCAGCTCGGACGGTTCTGCTTGCCCCGCATCGGTACCGGCGCCAGATATGGCGCGTCGGTCTCAACGAGATAGCGGTCGGCAGGCACGAGCGCTGCGGCGTCGCGGATCTCGCCCGCGTTCCCAAACGAAACGATGCCGCTGAACGACACTGATGCGCCCCGTTCGAGGGCCCCGCGCGCCTCGTCGGGCCCGCCGGTGAAGCAGTGGAACACCGTGCCCTCGGGCACGCCCTCGGCGTCGAGCACGTCGAAGGTGTCTTCCCAGGCGTCGCGGCTGTGGATGACCAGCGCCAGCCCGTAGCGATGCGCCATGGCGATCTGCGCAGCGAACGCCTCACGCTGGCTCGCCCGGTCGGAGTGCTCGTAGAAGTAGTCGAGCCCGCACTCCCCGACACCGACGAGCCGAGCGCTGCCGCCAACGCCCGCGTCGCCGCCGCCCAGCGCGTCGGCGATGAGCCGCTCGAGCACGTCGAGCGTCGCGGGGCCGTCGTCTGCATCGTGGGGGTGCAGCCCGATCGTGGCGGCGACACCTGTCAGCGTTCGGGCCCGTTCCAGTGCAGCGATGCTGCGCTCGACATCAGTGCCGATGTCCACCAGCCACGCGACGCCGTCTCGGTGGGCCTCCGCGACCAACTCGGCGCCGCCGTCCCACAGGTGGCAGTGACTGTCGACCCAGACCTCGGCTTGCGGCCCTGCGTTCATCGCCGGTGGCTCATCGCCTGGCATCACTTCAAGCGCGGGTACAGCGGATTGCCGGTCGACACAGCGAGGCCGCCGGGATAGCCCCCCCACGTAGCGGCCTCGGGCAGGCGCTGATCGGCCAACGAGCCCTCCATGCCGATGCGCCGCCACACTTCCTCGCAACCCCGCGGTGTCGCCACCGATGCGAGCACCGCCACGATGCGCAGCGCCTCGAGCGCATCGCCGAGCACGGCATCTACCTCGGGTCCGGGATCTTGCTTCCACGGCTCAGCCCCTTCGAGCATGGCGTTGGTCTCGCGGATGATGCGCCAGGTGGCGACGAGAGCTTCTGAAGGCGCCAGCCGCTCCCAAGCCTCCGCTGTGTCGGCAAAGCACTCGGCCACCGCGGCGGCCAGCGGGCTGTCGGGGCGGGGCGTCGGACCGATGCCGTCGCACTTTCGAGCGACCACGGTGGCGACTCGGCTCATGAGGTTGCCCAGATTGTTGGCCAGGTCCGCGTTGTAGCGGGCGACCATCCCCTCATAGGAGAAGTCGCCGTCAGGGCCGAAGGGCTGATCGTGCAAGAAGTGGTGACGCACGCCGTCGCTGCCGAAGTCGTTCACCAAGTCGCCCGGGGCGATCTGGTTGAGCGCTGATTTCGCCATCTTCTCGCCGCCGACCAGCAGGAAGCCATGCACGTGGACTCGGCTGGGCGGCAGCACTCCGGCACTCATCAGCATCGCCGGCCAGTACACACAGTGGAAGCGCAGGATGTCTTTGCCGATCAGATGCACGCCCGGCCAGCGATGCGCGAACTGAGCGTCGTCGCTGGCGTATCCCGCCGCGGTGATGTAGTTGGTCAGCGCGTCGAACCAGACGTAGGTGACATGCTCTCGATCCCAAGGAATGGGGATGCCCCAGTCCAGCGATGTGCGGCTGATCGAGAAATCCTGCAAGCCGCCGCGGATGAATCCCAGCGCTTCGTTGCGCTTGGTCACCGGCACGACGAAGTCGGGATGAGCTTCGTACCAGTCCAGCAGGGGTTTCTCATAGCGGCTGAGCGCGAAGAAGTAGTTCTCCTCGGTGACATGCTCGGCGGGCCGGCGGTGGATGCGGCAGTTGCCGTCGTCGAGATCGTCGTCGGTGTAATAGGCCTCGCAGCTCACGCAGTACAGGCCCTCATAGGTCTGCAGGGTGATGTCGCCGTTGTCGTAACAAGCCTGCAAGAGCTGCTGGACCGCGTGGTGATGTCGGGGCTCGCTGGTGCGGATGAAGTCGTCGTTGGAGATGTCGAGCTGCCGCCAAGCCTCCTGGAAACGCACCACGGTGCGGTCGGCCCACTCGATGGGCGTGCAGTCGTTTTCCTGTGCCGCCCGCTGCACCTTGAGACCGTGCTCGTCGGTGCCGGTCAAGAACATCACGTCGTTGCCGCGCAGACGATTCCAGCGGGCGATCGCGTCCGCGGTGATCGTCGTGTACGCGTGCCCGATGTGTGGGGCGTCGTTCACGTAGTAGATCGGCGTCGTGACGTAGTAGGAAGCCACGCCTGCAGGGTAGTGAGGGGCAGCAATGCTCCTCGTGGAGTTGACGCAGCAGATCGGGCACAGTCAGGCCCCAGATGCCGCGGCAGCGCCGTTCAGATTGCGCCAGGCCGCACTTCAGGTCGGATGCGCAACGGGCCGGCGAGAGTGACCGCGTCCTTGGCGATAAGCGCCTCCATCGAGCACGGCACGCCGGTAGTGCGCGTCGCCCACTCGGGGGCGTCAGTCACCATCACATCGACCGCATGGCCTGACACCGCCTGCGCTCGCTGCTGCAGCTCCGCCCGTCGGCCGTAATCGCCCAAGCCGTCGTCGATCGCGATCAGATCGATGTCGCCGGGAGTGGCCGTGTCGCCTCTGGCGAGCGACCCAAACAGGAGCACGGTGCCCACACCGGCGCTGACCAGCCCGTCCGCAGCGCGGCGAGCAGCTGCGAGATACGGACCAGCCGTCGGTCCACGATACCGAAGCTGTCGGCGTCGCCCGATGGGAGCACAAGTGCAGCGAAGTGCCGCGCAAGTCGAACGGGCTGCCCACGGGAATCCGGTTCTTTCGTCCTACGCGCACACGCGCAGCAACGAAAAGCACTGAAATTCAGTTTGATGCGTCGGCTCGGGCATCTACGGTCAACAGCGCCACCCCTTCGACGAAGGAGCCCGCAGTGTCAGAGAACGACCGCTCTCGCCTCTACGCTTGGCTGTGTGAGCACGCCGACGAGCAGGTCGCGGAGTACATGATGTCGTGCCTGCCGGCCGCACCGGTGACAGACCTGGTCACCAAGCTGCACCTCGAAGCAGTGCTGTCGGCCGAGTTCTCGAAGTTCGCGCTGACGATCGCCGCACAGCGAGAGGCAGACCGGGCCGAACAGGCCGCACAGCGAGAAGCCGACCGAGCCGAACACGCCGCACAGCGAGAAGCCGACCGAGCCGAAATTGCCGCACAGCGCGAGGCCGACCGGGCCGAAATTGCCGCACAGTTCGAAGACGACCGGACCGCACAGTTCGAAGACGACCGGCGCATTAGCCGCGCTGGCCGCCGCGCGCACAGCGCGACCGACCGGGCCGAAATTGCCGCGCAGCGCGAGGCCGACCGGGCCGAAATTGCCGCACAGCGCGAGGCCGACCGGGCCGAAATTGCCGCACAGCGCAAAGCCGACCAGGCCGAACAGGCCGCGCAGCGCGAAGACGACCGGACCGCACTGGCAGCACTGACCACCGAGCACGCCGCTCAGCGCAAAGCCGACCGGGCCGAGTCCGCGCGTCAGTTCCGCTGGCTGATCGGCACCTTCATCGCGCTGACAGGCGTAATCGTGGGCGCCATGTACGGCGTGGTCGCCATCGCCTGAGATCTCCGGCTCGGCGAAGAGCCACGAGAGATCTACCGCACACTCCGAGCCGACCTCGCCACCCTCAAAACACGCACTTGACATCTATAGGAACGTCCCAGTGCGCATCAGAGCTTGACGAGGTCGATGTTGCGGGCGGCGGCATCTGTTGTCAGCAGCTCCCGATGCGGGCGTTCCAGCGTGACATGTCATCGCGGTTGCTCGTCAGGACAAAGGTACCCAGGCCCTCAACTCCGCCGCCGCGGACCGCCGGTCGTGCGGGCAAGCTCCACTGCCAGCGGGTAGGTGCGGTTGCGGCTGACGCCGAGCCGCTGCGCTGCCGCGGCGGCCGCATCGCGTGTGGTAGCGCCTTGGGCCAGCTCGTGCTCCAGCTCGGCGCTGATCTCAGCGTCATTGGGGGCGGTGGGCATCGCTGGGCCGACCACCACGACGATCTCGCCTTTGGGCGGCTCGGCGAACCTAGCGGCGAGCCCGCCGAGCGTGCCGCGCACCACCTCCTCGTGCAACTTGGTGAGCTCGCGCGCCACTGCCGCGGGCCGCTCTGCGCCGCAGGCTTCGACCAGGTCGGCAAGTGTTGCGCCCAGGCGTTTCGGCGATTCGAACAGCACAACCGTGCGCGGTGAATCAGCGATCTCGGCCAGTCGCATCGAGCGGGCGTTCCCGCCGCGGGGCAGGAAGCCCTCCATGGCCCAGCGCTGCGTCGGTAGGCCCGAAACAGCGAGCGCGGCCACCGGTGCGGAAGGCCCGGGCACCACGCTGACAGTGAGACCTGCAGCCGCGACCGCCGCTACCAGGCGCTGCCCCGGATCGGAAATCGTCGGCATGCCTGCGTCGGTGATGTAGGCAGCGGTCTCTCCCGCCGCCAGGCGCTCCACGATCTGTGAGGCAACGGCGGCTTCGTTGTGCTCGTGCATCGCCACCAGCGGCCGCCCGCCGACACCCAGCCGCCCCAGCAGCAACCCGGTGCGTCGGGTGTCCTCACATGCCACGAACGACACCGCCGTCAGCACTTCGACCGCCCGAGGGGCGATGTCCGCGAGATTGCCGATGGGCGTGGCCACCAGCCACAACCGAGCTTGCACCGCAGCGGCCTCGCCCACACGATCGGTCATGCACCTAGCCAAGCACGCTGAACCAGCACGCGCCCTTTCACCCGTCGTGGCAGACCGGTAGCGCGTAGGGGCAGGCCGCCGTGTGTGCGGCGGCCTGCCCCGAACCCGTGTGCGGCAGCGACCGGAGCTACGACGCCTCTGCCTCCAGGCACTGCAACGCGGCCGTCACCGGCACCCAGCGACTGCCCCAGCTGCGATCAGCGTAAGTCTGCGCCTCGCTGGCAGTCATCGGATTGGCGCTGTAGCTGTTGGCCTGCCCGAACGCTGCAAGCACCCGTGACCAGCGCGGCACATGATCTGCGGACTTACGCCAAGTCTCCGCGGCGTAGCCCTCCACATCAGCCAACAACGCATCCGACACACAAACCGGCCCTGGCTCAGGGTCCACCACAGGCTCCTCTTGCGCCGGCTGGCTGTCCTGCTGGGCCGGCTGGCCCTCATCCTGGGCGGGCTGGCTATCACCCTCCTCAACAGCGGGCTGACCGCCTTGGCCTTGACCGACGATCGTCACCGTCGTCCAACAGCGGTGCGCCTGATTGACCGTCTTCGCCGGATACACCAACGTGTCGCTTGCTTCTTCGGGCGAGCCCGGGTAAGCGCCGCCGGCCCTGTAAAGTTCGCCCTTGGCCCGTGTCTGCGGAGACGTGCGGGCGCTGCTAGCCCTGTAATAGGCGTTACGCCTGTAGGTGCGGTCCTTGCAGTTTGCGGCGTCGTGAGCAAACGAATCAGACTCGGCAATGCCGTTGCGGGGAACCAGGTCCCATTTCAGCCCGAACGTTTTGCCCTCAGAACCCGGGCACAACGTCACCGGCACGTTCGCCACCTCACCAGACCGCTTTGCGATCGTCGGGCCGCCAATCGACCTCGTGCCGATATTGCTGTTGGACCAAACTTCGTTGAACCCGCCGATTCCCGGACCGCCCTTGTTCGGATCCCAAACCTTCTTTATGGCACGGAACGTGTAATGCTCAGAAGTAATAATGTCGGCGCCGGTATTGCAACTCGCTCCGCCGCTCGCCGTGGCAGTCGCGCCAGGCGGCGCGAAGGTCTTGAGGTCATCCCGTATCAAAGTCGCGGGAGCGAAACGGACGGAACGCACACCCTCCAACCCCTCAGGGAACCTCACCATGATCACGCTGTTCGCTCCCTCGTTGGCCACCACTGCGGTCAACGCCGGCTGCCTATGCCCCGCCGGCTCCGCGACACCTACCGTGACCGTCGGAGATGCCGACTCAAGGCAATTCAACGCGGTGTAAATCGGATTCCAACCGGCCCAGGTGTCGTTACGGCCGCTGGTAAAGGCACGTAGCTGAGCCTCAGTGATCGGCGTTGTCGGCGCGGCACCCGAAATCTGGCTGCCCGTCCACGCCGGAAGGGTGGCGCCCAACGCGATCAGCACCCGGTAGGCCGCTGTGGCAGTCTCCGCGTTCCCCATGTCGTTGCTGCGGTGAAAGTGGTAGGCGTCTGTCGCCTGCGTTGTGGCGTCCGAGACGTTGCAGCTCGTCTGCGCCCCCACCGCGGCAGAACCCGACACCGCCGCCAGGACCGAACCCAACAACACCACCGCCGCGACAGCCCGCCAAAACGGGACCGATCGCCGCCGGGGAACAGCACCGCCGCCGCGGCTCAGACCAACCGCATCAACGGGGGGGGGGGGACAAATTCGACATCGCACTCCTCCTCAGAGCAAACAGCGCAGCAACCTACACACCCCGCACAACCAGATGCAAGCACCTCCGCTCACGCGTCGAGCCGGACTTCGAGGGCGTCCCCTACCGCTAGGCCCCAGCGCTCGCACGCGCCCGCCCGGGCCTCGACGACCGATCGTGCACGGAGCCTCGGCCGACCGATGCGGCCCGACGGCATCGTCACCATGTCCACCACCCGCCGCCGCGCGTCCAGGAACATCACGTCGATGTCGAAGCTCATCCCGATCGTGTGCACGCAGCGACACCGCTCGATCAGCAGCGCCCCGGTCAGGTCGTCGCGCCCGAGCAGGCCACGGCGACGCTCAGCGCGGGTGCGAGCGACTTCGAGGCTTGCCACCACTCGGTCCCCGCACGCCAGCCACGGCATGGTCAGACGTTGAAACGGAACTCCACGACGTCGCCGTCGCGCATCGGATAGTCCTTGCCTTCGACGCGCAGGCGGCCGGCGTCACGCGCCGCAGACCACGAGCCCAAGTCCAGCAGTTCGGCCCAGTCGATCACTTCGGCCCGAATGAAGCCGCGTTCGAAGTCGGTGTGGATCCGCCCGGCGCACTGAGGTGCCCGCCACCCGGCTCGGAACGTCCACGCCCGCGATTCCTTTTCACCCGTGGTCAGGAAAGTCCGCAAGCCCAGCAGTCCATGGGCAGCCGCCACAAATCGCTCCAGCGCGCCTTCCCCCAGGCCGAGCCCTTCGAGCAGCTCGGTTCGTTCTTCGCCGGCGAGCTGCGCGGCCTCCGCCTCGAGCTGCACGCTCAGCGGCAGCACGGTGGCGCCCGGCAGCTCAGCCTCGATGGGCGCAGCCAGCCCGGGGGCCTCGTCGAGCTGATCTTCTCCGATATTGAGCACCGCCATGACCGGTTTGTCGGTCAGCAGGAAATGGCTCCGCAGGGCGACGCGATGGGGATGTTCGTCGGCGCCGTCGCACGACCCCGAGAGCGGCCATGCCCGGTACAGCGGTGTGCCGGATTCCAAGTGCTCGAGCGCAGCCTCGAGTGCCGTTGCCTCATCGGCGAGCGCGGTATCGGAAGGTTGGCTGCGTGCCGCTTTGCGCCGACGGTCGATCCGTGACTCGACCGACTCCAAATCTGCGAGCGTCAGCTCGGTCTCGACGATGCGCAGGTGTTCCAGCGGATCCGCAGGGCCGGGCACGTCGGCATCAGTGAAGGCCCGCAGGACAAAGACAATTGCATCGACCTCGCGGATCCCGGCGAGGAATCGATTGCCGAGTCCCTCGCCCTTGCTGGCGCCTTCCACCAGCCCGCCGATGTCGATGAACTCGGTGGTCGAGGGCACCACCTTGCGGCTGGCGCTCATGGCGGCCAGAGCATCAAGCCGAGTGTCGGGCACGCGAGCCACGCCGACATTCGGATCGGTGGTGGCAAATGCGTACGGAGCAGCCAAGGCGCCGCCGCCAGCGAGGGAATTGAACAGCGACGACTTCCCCGCGTTGGGCAGACCCACGAACCCAAAGCGTTCCATCGCCGGGCGAGGCTAGTGAGTGCACCGACTCCCTCGGACCGACGCGGCATCGACGGTTGGCCCGTGCCCGTTCACTCGGGCGTTGAGGTGCGCTGCGTGCAAGACTTCGCCAGCACGGGCGTGCGGCCGCGACGCCCGCTGACCGGGAGGAACCCATGGGACCGCTGCAGGGACTGAAGGTGATCGAACTGGCGGGCATCGGCCCCGGGCCGTTCTGCGCAATGCTGCTCGCCGACCTGGGCGCGGACGTCATCCGCGTCGATCGCATGACGCCCGAAGACCTGGGCATCGACCGTGGACGCAAGTTCAACGTGCTCAACCGCGGCCGTCGCTCGGTGGCGGTCGATCTCAAGTCACCTGACGGCGTCGAGACGGTGCTGAAGCTGGTGGAAAAGGCCGATGCGCTGATCGAGGGATTCCGCCCAGGTGTGACCGAACGACTCGGCCTCGGCCCCGACGAGTGCATGGCTCGCAACCCGAAACTGGTGTACGGGCGCATGACCGGCTGGGGTCAGGAAGGCCCCATGGCACATGCCGCCGGCCACGACATCAACTACATCGCCCTCACGGGCGCTCTGCACGCCATCGGACCGGCCGAGGCGCCGAGCCCGCCGCTCAACCTGGTGGGCGACTTCGGCGGCGGCGGCATGTACTTGGCATTCGGCGTGTGCGCAGCGCTGCTCGAGTCGCGCGACTCCGGGCAGGGCCAGGTCGTGGACGCCGCCATGACCGAGGGCGCGGCGTCGCTGATGGCGGCCATCTACGGCATCTACGGCTCGGGCGGCTGGGCCGACGAGCGGGAGTCCAACTTCCTCGACGGCGGCGCCTACTACTACGGCGTGTATGAGACCTCCGACGGAAAGTTCGTTTCAGTCGGGTCGATCGAGGGCAAGTTCCACGATGAGCTGCTCGAGAAGACCGGCCTGGCCGACGCTCCCACTGTGGACCGCAACGACCGCGATGCGTGGGCAGACAAACGGGCGCGTCTCGCGGAGGTCATCAAGACCAAGACCCGCGACGAGTGGGACGACATCATGGCCGGCTCAGATGTCTGCTATGCGCCAGTGCTCGACCTCTCCGAGGCGCCCCACCACCCGCACAACGTGGCCCGCGGCAGTTTCGTGGAGGTGGAGGGTGTGATGCAGCCAGCGCCTGCACCCCGCTTCAGTCGCACCCCAGGCGAGGTCGCCCGACCGCCGGCGTCACCGGGCGAGAACACCGACGAGGTGCTGGCCGACTGGGGCTTCGACGCTGACGACATCGAAAAGCTCCACGAGGTCGGTGCAGTCGGCTGAGCCGATCTTCCCCCGCTCGCCCACCAGCCCGAACCAGCGCCGCCGGACTGATTCAGGGGCGGCCTCGGTAGCCTGCAACGTCTATGTCGAAGCGCACCAAGAAGCGGAAGCTCCGGGCGCGCCGCAGCAAGGCCAACCACGGCAAGCGCCCTAACTGCGGTCGCGGCTAGCCCGTTGGCGTCGCCCGCGGCAGCGGCCATCGTGAGCGGGCTCAGCTGCCGCTGCATACGCCGGTAGACCGGCGATTATCGAGGAGTGCGCAAGCTCTGCACCTCGGCATCGGTGAGTGCGCTGATCGTTACGGCGTTGGTCGTCAACGCGTGCCACATCGGACAAGGCCGGGACGCGGCGCCAGCAGGTGCCGACATCGGCGAATCAGCGCAGGCTGAGCACACCGGTGACGCTGACGACACGTCAACAACAACGACGCTGCCCTCGCCGGCCCTGATACCAACCGCGACACAGTCCGCTGCTACACCGCCGCCAAACCAGCCGTCTGACGATGACGGTCCCGCGCAGTCGGCCGCGGTGGCCCCATTGGACGAGCCCAAGCAGGAGAGCGATCCGAACCCGGTGATCGCGGAAGGAGCCGATCGGAGCTGGCTGCCGGCAGCTCTGGAGTCCGCTTTCCGCGCACGGTACCCGGATCGCATGTTCGTCCTGCACCCCGAGGGGGCCCGAGGCGACCTCGACGGCGACGGCGACAATGACGCCGCTCTTCATGTCGAGGCACGGTCCGCCGATTCGCCCCAGGCGCAACTGCTCGTGCCCGTCATCAACACCGGCGAGGCATTCGATATGCGGCCGCCAGTCAACCTCGGGCGTCGCATCATCATCGACTCGATCGACATCCGTGACGGCACCATCGAGGTGTCCCTCTTCGACCGCTCACCTGGCGAGCCGCTGACGGTGATCACACGGCGTACGACGCTGTCCGTCGCTGTCGGCAGCCCGGACACAGCAGACCCCGAACCAGGCCCCGCGGTCGTGACCCCCACCAGCGTCGAACCCATCAACTACACGCCGACGCTGCACATCAGCCGTCCCGCGACCCCAGTGGCGTTGGCGCTCGATGGCGTGGGCACGGCCATGTCGGACCGCATCGAGCTGCGCGAGCGGCATGGGTATGCCGGGCATGTCGCGGAGAACGAAGTGGTAGTGGCGACGCTCGATGCGCCGGCGGGCGTCTGGCTGGAATTCCGTCTCGGCGACGGAACGTTGCTGGTGCCCATCAGCGAGCGAACCCAGAGATTCGCGATCCGGGCACCATCGGACGGCGAGTGGACGGTCACTGTCGCGTCGTCGCTGCTGGAGCCGGCGGACTACCGGCTCGCGGTGGAGGTGTTCGGGGCCTCGCGCAGCGGCGCCATCGCAACTCGTGACCTCACCGGCTTCTGGTCCAGCACACGCACATCCCCGCCGGTTCTGCCCGACGATGGCTCGGTGGCGTACCTGACCTTCGACGACGGGCCCCATCCCGCCTATACCTCGCAGGTGCTCGACGTGCTGGCGCGCCATGGCGCCAAGGCGACGTTCTTCGTCGTGGGCTCGCTCGCAGAGCGCTACCCGCTGCTCGTGCAACGGATCGCCTATGAGGGCCACACGCTCGCCAACCACTCATGGGATCACGCATCTCTTGCACGCCTCTCGCGGGCGGCGTTCGAGCAATCGGTCGGGCGTACCCAGGAGCTCCTGGGGCCCCTCGCCACTTCGTGTCTCAGGCCGCCGTACTGGGATCTGGGCGACTCCACCCGGGAATGGTCTGCCGACCTCGGCCTGAGGCTGGCGTCTTGGACGTACAGCCCGCAGGACTGGCTGCAGCCCACCGCGCAGGAGGTTGCCGATGGCATCGTGGCGCGAACCGCACCCGGCGCAGTGATCCTGCTGCACGATGGCGGCGGCGCTCGCAGGGCGACGGTACGCGGGCTCGACATGGCGCTCGAGCGGCTCAGCGGCAGCGGACTGGAATTCAAGCCGCTGTGCCGGTGACGTGCCCCGCGGGTCTCAGCCGCTGCGTCGGTGAATCTCGGCCAGGATGGGCTCGGTCAGCACCAGGCCGCCATACAGCGTGTAATGGACACCGTCCTGCGTGCGGATGCGGCGGCGCCCTTGATCGGCGTCGAGCCACGCCGTATAGCCCCCATCTATGGCCAACGTCTCGTACGCGTCCACGAATATGGCTCCGTCGATCTCGCTCACCGCAGCCTCGGACAAGGGGTTGACAATGCCGGGCAAGTCAGACAGGAATCTCGTTCCCAAGGGAGGAAGCCCCACCCAGATCACGAGGCGCCCCGGTCTCACCGCTGCGGAGACGAGTTTGGCCACCCTGGCTTGGTAGCGCTGGACCCAGGCCGGTTCGCCGGGTCGCTCGGGGTGGTCGCGGAAACGTTGCTTGTCATTGGCACCCATCGCCAGCACGATCACGTCGTATGGGCCTTCGGTGATCTCATCGGTCACGTAGGCGATCCAGTCGAAATACCAGTCGGTCACCACGCCGGTCGAGGTGATGATGTCCTCGGTAAAGCGGAATCGCTCATCGTCGCCGATCAGCTGCCGGAAGCCATAGACAGGACCGCCCGAGATCGAATCGCCCCCCGACCACACCCGCAGCGGCCGATCGGGCGTTGCCGCCGCCAGGAGCGACCGCCGGTCTTCGCGGGCAAACCAGTAGTAGGTGGGCTCGGTGCCCAGCCCGGACTCGGCGAGCGGGTCGGGCCACCGCAACACGGGATCCGCCCACGGGTCGTCGGTATGCCTCGGCGGCGGCACGGGGACCTGCGCCGACGACCCACCGGTGGCGAGGTCATCGGAGGTGCCGTCATCGGCGGCGTCTTCAACAGCGTCCTCAACGGCATCGTCGTTGGACTGCGCGCCCACCGGACCCGACGGCAGTCCCGATGCCAGTAGGCACACGACAATTGCGGCGGCAGCCCCCGGCGTTCGCCGAGGGCGGGATGCAACCCGCAGGTTCACGAAGTTGCGCCCGACGTCAGATCGACCAAGCCGCCGAGTTCATCCAGCAACACCTGTGACAGCCAGCGCCCCCCGACGGTGCTGAGGTGCACGCCATCGGAGAGACGCACATCGGCGAGCTGCCCGTCTGCGTCAGCGACGTAGCGACTGAATCCGCCGTTCGGTCCCCGGAACAGGTCGCGGATGTCCACATAGATCACCCGATCCCGCTTGGCGGCCTCGGCGGCGAACACCTTGTTGACCTGCTGCATGCGCTCGTCGTAGTCGGGGCTCTCCATGATCGGCTGGCCCACCCAGATCAACACCCGGTCGGGGTCGGTCGTCACCAGGTCCATGACGTGGGCGACCCGCGCCGAGTACTCCTGCACCCAAGCCTCCGAGAAGGGGCGGGCGATCTGACCGTCCACCACGAGCGCCTGTGCGTCGTTGCCGCCGTACATCATCACCACCGCGTCGGGATCGGTGGCAGGAATCACCTCGACGATTCGAGCGGGCCAGTCGTAGAAGTCGGGACGGCTCAGGCCGCTCGAGAGCTGATGCTCAGAGGAAGCCTCGATGACGCCGGTGTCATTGGCCAGCCCAACCATGACGTGGCCGAAGAACTGCACCATCGAATCGCCCATGATGTGCAAGCGCAGCGGATCGTCCGGTGTGGGAAACCACGCCACGGTCGTGGGCGGTGCGCTGATGGGGGTCTCCCCGGTGTTGTCTGCGCCGTCGCTGGCCCCAGTGACGGGCTGCTCGTCGCCCGTGGCAGTTCCGGCCTCCGACGACGCGCCGTCGGCCGGCGCCGGCCGGGGCCCCGGGGCCACCAGCGGCGCTGTGCCCCCGGGCTGCGTGTCGGCCTCGATGCCAGGGGTCGCTACGACCTGTTCGGATGAGGTCTGCTCCGTCGGCGTCGCCGTTGCGGTCGAATCGGGCTCGGCCGCAACGGCGAACTCATCGGATGTTGCCCCGGGATCGACCACCGATCGACCGAAGGCCTCGTCAACCCACAAGCGCGGCAGGTGCAGCCCGACCGCGCTGGAGGCGCCCTCGATCGGTTCCCAAACCGCTACCGAAGCGTCGCGCTCCCAGCCGAACGGCTTCTGCTGCGCCTCACGCAGCAGCTGCTGGGAGTTGCCCACGATCGCCAGCACGAGCCCGAGCGCGCCAGCCAGCAAGACTCTGCCGGCCGCCACGCCGTTATGGCGGTCTGTCGCGTCGAGGCGCGGCCCCGATGCCGCTGGAGCGGTCGAGGGATCAGGCGGAACGTGCGAGGCCGGCATTGCTCAGAACTGGAAGTAGATGAACGGGGCGACGCCCGTGGGGCCGAGTACGTCAATTGCCACCAATGAGATGCCCACCACAGCGCCTTGGGCCACCCAGCCGAGGCTGGCGAAGCCGTCGCGCAGCTGGTCGAACCAGTCCGTGGGCATGAACTGGAATGCCAGCGCGCCGAAGGTCACGGCAATCACCAGCGGTGTCGCAGTGCCGGCGTAGTTGTCGAAGCTGGCAACAGCGCCGAGCATCTCCACAGCAGCGGACAGCGATTCGGACCGGAAGAACACCCACGCCAGGCACACCACGTGGAAGGTGACGAGCCAGCGCACGACCTCGCCGATTGCCGGAGAGAGCACGGGACCGGCCCCGCTGCGCTCTCGCTGCTCAAGCACGAGCCGCTCCGCTGCCAGAACGACACCATGGATGCCGCCCCAGATGACAAAATTCCAGGTGCTGCCGTGCCACAGGCCGCCGAGCAACATGACGACCATGAGATTGCGATAAGTGGTGGCGCGGCCTTTCCTGTTGCCGCCCAGCGGCACATAGAGGTAGTCGCGCAGCCAGCGGGACAGGGTCATGTGCCAGCGCCGCCAGAAATCCTGCAGGGTGAGCGCCCGGTAGGGATTGTTGAAGTTCTGCGGGAACCGGAAGCCCAGCAGCAGCGCCACGCCAATGGCGATGTCGGTGTAGCCGGAGAAGTCCGCGTAGATCTGGACTGCGTAGGCGTAGACCCCGAGCACGACTTCGGGGCCGCTGTGCGCGCCTGGATCGGCGAAGACGCCGTCCACGATCTCACTCGCCAGGAAGCTGGAGATCACGACCTTCTTGAACAGCCCGTTCAGGATCAGCCCGAAGGCCTCGGCGGCAGGCACGTAGCGGGGGTCGGGCCGGGCAGCGAGCTGCGGCGCCATCTCCGACGCCCGCACGATCGGGCCAGCCACAAGCTGGGGGAAGAACGACAGGTACACCGCGAAGTCCAGCGGCGTCATCTCGCGGATGTTCCCCCGACCGATATCGATGATGTAGCTCATCGCCTGGAACGTGTAGAAGGAGATGCCGACCGGCAGCGTGTACTCCAGCACTGGCAGCGCGCCCGTGATGCCGAATCGCTCGAGCAGGTTGGACATCTCGACAGCGAAGAAGTCCCAGTACTTGAAGACGCCGAGAATGACGAGGTTGGCGGTGACGCCGAGTCCGACCCACCAGCGTTTCCCGTCCGCAGTGCTGTTGACCGCGAAGTGCCCCGCGACCCAGTTGATAACGATGGTCGTGAGCAGCAGGAAGACGAAGCGCCAGCTCCACCAGCCATAGAAGACGATGCTGGCAGCGAGCATCAGCGGCTTCCACAGCGCCGGGTGGGGCCGGGTCAGCCAGTTGACGACGAAGACGACAAAGAAGAATGCGCCGAAGACGAACGTCGGGAACAACATGACAAGCCGAACATACTTGCGCCCTCGCTCCAAGCACGGACACGCAGGTGAACCTTCCAGTTGTCGCACCAATTGCTTCCCGCTCCTGTTCGCTGCGCTCACGGGCCGCGCGGGCCACGGCTTCGCCTGCCGGCTCAGCCTCCAAGCACGGACACGCAGGTGAACCTTCCAGTTGTCGCACCAATTGCTTCCCGCTCTTGTTCGCTGCGCTCACGGGCCGCGCGGGCCACGGCTTCGCCTGCCGGCTCAGCCTCCGAGCACGGACAGCGGTAGGCGGAGGCGTTGCCCTATGACCACCCCCGAAGCACTCGCAGACTCCTGGCTGGCGGTCGAACCCGACGAAGCGATGCGTCGCGACATCGAGGCCAATCGTTCGAACGTCGAATGGGTGGAGGCACACTTCGGCAGCCGGCTGCGGTTCGGCACGGCCGGAATGAGGGCGTCGTGGGGTCCGGGGCCGGCCTGCATGAACCGCGTCATGGCCCGTGTCGCCGCCCGAGCCATCGGCAACGAACTGATCGGGTGCGACTTGGGCCGGCGAGGCGCCGTCGTCGGCTTCGATGCCCGGCAGGGCTCCGCGGACATGGCCTTCGACGCGGCGCGCCTACTCGCCGCCATGGGCATCCCGACGGCAATCATCGACGCACCGGCCCCGACGCCGCTGCTCGCGCGGCAGCTGCTCGCCCGATCCGCAGGTGCGGGACTGATGATCACTGCGAGCCACAACCCCCGTCCCGACAACGGCCTGAAGGTGTACTGGTCCGACGGCACCCAGATCCGGCCTCCGATCGACCGCCGCATCGAAGCTCGCATGGACCTGTCGTTGCTTCCCGTCGACGGCGATCTGGCTGCCCGGCACGCGGTGAAGAGCCTCGAGGTGCGCTCGGTAATCGCCGAATACGTCGGTGCTGCGGTCCGCCGCCCCGTCCTCGATTCAGACAGCCGACCAGTCGATCCGGCTGATGTGACGCCGATCGTCTACACGGCATTGTGCGGCGTCGGCTCGCAGACCCTGGGTCATGCGTTCGCCACCGCGGGGCTGCCGCCGCCGATCTATGTCGAACACCAGCGACATCCCGACGGCTCATTTCCCGGATTGCCGTTCCCCAATCCCGAGGAGCCCGGCACGCTCGATGATGCGACGGCACTGGCGTCTGAGGTCGGCGTCGACGTGGTCCTCGCCAACGACCCAGACGCAGACCGCCTGGCGGTGGCCGTCCGCGAACAGGACGGTGCGTGGCGCCGGCTCAGCGGCGACGAACTCGGCCTGCTGCTGTGCGATTGGCTGATCGGCCTGGCGGGCGACGGCGAGGACGTCGAGGCCAATGTGCGGCCGTTGATCTCGGCGTCGTCAGTGGTGTCAGGTCGGATGGTTGAAGCCCTGTGCAGCGCCCGGGGCGTCACTCACCACCGCACTCTCACCGGCTTCAAGTGGATCATGGAGCCGCGGCTGGCGCATCGCGAAGCCCGTTGGGTGTTCGGCTACGAGGAAGCGCTCGGCTATTCGGTCACCGACGCCGTGCTGGACAAGGACGGCGTCTCAGCCGCCGTCGAATTCGCACGGTTGGCTGGGGCGCTGGCTGCCCGCGGCATCGGGCCACTGGAGCGCCTCGACGAGTTGGCTGCCGAAATCGGCCTCCATGTCACGACCGCGGCGTCGGTGCGCGCCGCCACCGAAGCGATTGCTGCGGCCATAGCGCGGTTGCGGGCCGATCCGCCCGACATGATCGCTAACCGCCCCATCACAAAGATCACCGACTGGCTCGACTCGAGTGCGCCGCACCGAGCTGACCTACTGGAATTGGAGCTGACTCCCGCCACGACGGACGGCCCGCACCACGACCCCACGACGCAGGTACGCATCTGCATCCGGCCGAGCGGCACCGAACCCAAGGCCAAGATCTATCTCGAGGCGGTGACGCCGAACCCCAGCAACGTCAGCACCGAACGCCGCCGCCTGCAGGCTCTGCTTGACGCCATCGCCGACGAGACCTTGGCGTCACTGTTCACGGCCGAGTGAGCAGGGACCAGCGATGCCCTCCCACGCTGCACGGGACATTCGGGCCATCGATGGAATTCAGGCACGGCCCGGCAGCAGCAACGACGACGGGCTCTAGATCAAGTCGGCGGCCAGCTCGTCGAGCGGCACCAGCGGCCGGGTGCCCACGTGGGAGATGACCTCGGCGGCTGCCACCGAGCCCAGTCGGCCGCATAGCTCCAGGTCATAACCGTTCGCGAGGCCGTACAGCACACCGGCCGCATACAGATCGCCCGCACCGGTGCGGTCGATCACCTCGTCGACCGGCTCGACCGGCACGTTCACGATCTCGTCGGGAGTGACGAGCACTGCGCCTGCAGCCGAGAGCGTGACAGATGCGATGTCCACACGGCCTTGCACCTCGCCGAGCGCTTCGTCGAGATCATCGGTGTCGTACAGCGCCTTGAGCTCAGCCGCGTTCGCGAACAGGACGTTGGTGCAACGGTCGACCATGTCGATGAACTCGCGCCGGTGGCGCTCGACGCAGAACGAATCCGACAAGCTGAGCGCGACCTGGCAGTCGTTGCCAGGTGCAGCGCAGTGCTCTGCCACCTCGCGCAGTGCCGCTCGGGCGGCCGTCGGATCCCAGAGATAGCCCTCCAGCAACACGGTGCGGGCACGGCCCACCATGTCCCAGTCCACATCGGCTGGAGCAAACCCGGCCGAAGCACCCAGGTACGTGTTCATCGTTCGCTCGCTGTCGGGTGTGATGACCACCGTGCAGCGCCCGGTCGGGTCATCACGCGGCGCTCTCGCGGTGGACTGAAAAACGCCGTGAGCAGCCATGTCGGCGACGAACAGATCGCCAAGCCCGTCCTCGCAGACTCGGCCCATGTATCCGGCGCGCCCGCCGAGCGCGGCGATGCCGAGCATGGTGTTGGCCACCGAGCCGCCAGGAGTCATCTCGTCGGCGCCGCCGAGCAATTCCACCATCGCGGCAAGCTCGGTCGCTCGCTCGGTGTCCACGAGCGTCATGGCCCCCTTGACAATGCCCAGGCCATCGACGACGGCGTCATCGGCGCGCAGCAGCACATCCACCATGGCATTGCCGATGCCGACCACATCCAGCGCCGCCTCATCGACAGCGGCATCGGGTGCATTGCCAACATCCAGAACATCCCCAGGCTCCACGCCCGTGGGCTTAGCACCTCGACTGAACCGTTCGCACGATCTGTGTGGGATCGGAAGGCCTCGGTAGTGTGCGCGCCGTGACGTTTCTGACTGATGGCTCGCCCGATGCCAACCCGTACCGGCTGCCACGAGATGTACTGCCGAGTCGCTACGACATTCTCATGGAGCCCGACATCGCCGAGGCCCGCTTTGTCGGGGAGGTTGTGATCGCGGCAACGGTGCAGGCGCCCGTCGACAGCATCATGCTCAATGCCGCCGATCTGGACTGCGGCGAAGCGACGCTGCAACAGAACGGGTCCGCGATTGCCGCAGAAGTGACGTTCGACGCCGAAACGGAGCGGATGGCGCTGCGTCCCGTCGACGGCCGCCGGCTCGAACCCGGCGATCTCCGGATCAGCTGCACGTTTGCCGGCGAGCTGAACGATCAGCTCCGCGGCTTCTACCGGTCCACCTTCGTCGACGAGGACGGCGAGCTGCGCACCATCGCCACGACACAATTCGAGTCCACCAACGCCCGGCGAGCGTTTCCGTGCTTCGACGAGCCCGACTTCAAGGCCGTCTTCGGCGTCACGATGATCGTGCCGGCCGATCTCATGGCGGTCAGCTGCTCCGAGGTGGTGTCGTCGGAAATCTTGGCCGACGGCCGGCGCCGCGACGACTTCGCCGACACCATGGAGATGTCGACCTACCTCATGGCGTTCATCGTCGGCGACGTCGAAGCCACCGAGCCGGTCGATGTCGGCGGCGTGCCGCTGCGCATCGTTCACGTGCGCGGCAAGTCCGCGCTGACCGGGTTCGGTTTGGAAGCCGGGGCGTTCGCGCTCGCGTGGCTGGTCGACTACTACGGCATTCCCTACCCAGGCACCAAGGTGGACCTCATCGCCGTGCCGGACTTTGCATTCGGTGCCATGGAGAACATGGGCGCCATCACCTTCCGCGAGACGCTGCTGCTGGCCGACCCCGACAAGGCCACCACCGCTGAGCTGCTGCGCATCGTCGATGTCGTGGCACACGAACTTGCGCACATGTGGTTCGGCAATCTCGTGACGATGGACTGGTGGAACGGCATCTGGCTGAAGGAGGCCTTCGCCACCTTCATGCAGGTGGCCACCACCGATGCCTTCCGGCCGGAATGGAAGCGCTGGGACGAGTTCTCGATCGAGCGGGGGGCGGCGTTCGACGTAGACGCGCTGAGCACCACCCGTCCCGTCGAGTACGAGGTGATCTCCCCGGCCGATGCCGAGGGCATGTACGACGTGCTGACTTACGAGAAGGGCGCGGCGGTCGTGCGGATGCTCGAGCAGTACCTCGGCCCCGACCGTTTCGCGGCGGGCGTGCAGCACTACTTGGAGCGTCACAGCTACGCCAACACCACCACGACCGATCTGTGGGATGCCCTCGAGACCTCCAGCGGCGAGCCGGTGCGGTCGGTCATGGACGGCTGGATTTTCACGCGCGGCTACCCGATCGTGTCGGTCGAACCGCATCACGACGGCCTGAGGATTGCCCAGCATCGCTTCGTGTACGGATCCGGAGATTCCGCTGGCGCTGAGGCACCCGATGCTGCGATCTGGAGCGTGCCGGTCATGGTGCGGGCCCGGCTGGTCGATGGCAGCACCGTCGAGCGGCAACTTCTGCTCACCGATGCCTCGGCAACGCTGGACCTGGGCGCGTCTGTGGAATGGGTCATCGTCAACTCGGGCGGGCACGGCTACTACCGGGTGCGCTACAGCGCAGAGCTGCTCGCCGCCGTGGCACGGCAGGCGTTGGAGGTGCTCGAACCCATCGAGCGATACGGGCTCGTCGACGACACCTACGCGGCCGTCGTGGCCGGTGATGCCAGCGCCGCCGAATTCATCGGGCTGGTGACCGACCTGGGCTCCGAGACCGACCTGCACGTGTGGCAGCGGATGATCTGGGGGCTCAAGGGACTGCACGCGATCGCCGAACCGGCCGGGCGCGAGGCACTGGCTGTGCTCATCCGTGACCTGGCGACGACCGCACTGGGCGTGCTGGGCTTCGAGCCCCAGCCCGGTGAGCCCGATCTCGACCGCGAGCTGCGCGGTGTGCTCTTCGAGGCGGCCGGGGGCCGTGGACGTGACGAGCTGGTCCGGGCCCGCGCGCGGGAGCTCTTCGAGGAGGCCGTTGGCAACAGCGCCTCTGTCGAGCCGAACCTGGCCGCCGCGATCGTGCAGGTCACCGCAGCGGCCGGCGACGAGACCGACTACGAACAGATGCTGGAGCTGTACCGGTCGGCTGAAACTCCGCAAAGCGAGCTGCGATACCTGCAATCGCTGCTGCTGTTCGACGACCGCGGGCTGTTCGAGCGGACGCTCGAATTGTTTGCAGCCGAAGTCCGCACCCAGAATGCCCCGTACCTGCTCGGCGCCGCCATGACCCACCTCGACTGGGGCCCGCTGGCGTGGGCCTTCATCCGGGATCGATGGGACGAACTGACCGATCGTTTCCCCCAGAATTCCATTTCGCGCATGGTCGGCGGTATCCGAGGGATGCACACCCATGAGCTGGCCACCGAGGTCGAGACGTTCCTCTCGGAGCACGAAGTGCCGCAGGGGGCGCTGACGGTGGCCCAGCACGTCGAGAAGATGTGGGTCAACGTGCGGCTGCGCGAGCGTGAGGGCGCACGCATCGGCCAAGCGGACGCGGCACCGACGTCATGAGCCCCGCCGCACCGCCGGGCTGGGGCTGATGTTCGGCCGCCCGCCCCGGCGACCGATGCGGCCCGGAGATGAGCTGTGGCTGTCGTTGCGCGCGCTTGCGGCCGCTGGAGCGCTGATTGCCGTGGTGATCTACTGGGCGCTGATCATCGTGGACTAGGCGGCTGAACCGGGCTCAGGTTCTTCGACTCGTCGGCCCACCGCATCATCATGGCGACGATGGTTCCCCACACGATCGGTATGCCGCCCAGCTTCATGATGAGCCCGGCCGTCTGCTGGTCTGTGGCCGCATCCAGACCGTAGAACCGGGGTGCCAGCTCATAGGTGGCGTAGAGCGGGAAGCTGGCAAAGGTCAAGAACCCTGCCGGCACCGCCGGCACGACCCCGAGCGCCAGGAACAGGTACACCATCTTGCCGGGGTAGGCGCGCAGCCGGTGCTCGGTGAGCGGTGAGCAGATCGGCAGCCACACGAGCACACCGGAGACAAGCCACACGGCGTCCATCACGAAGGACCCGAACTGGTTTGCCCGCAGCGTGTCCACCGCCCACGGCGAATGCGTCGCCACCAGGCAGCCGTTGAACACCAGCCCAGCGCACACCGGCTGTGTGAGGCGGGTCATGAAGCGGTACAGACGCAGCTTCGCCAAGATCCTGCGCGCCATCGGTTCGGGCGTGCCGAGAACCAGCAACGGCGCGGCCACCAGCGTGTAGAGCATGAACTGCGCCATGTGGGCCGACGCGAGGTATCCGGCGCCGAGGACGCCAAGCGGCCAATCCGATGCCACCCAGAACGCCAACACTCCTGAGAGGAACAGCCACGTCTGCCGTCGTTCGGCGGCGGCATCGGACGGCGCGAGCGGCCCCGGGCGCATGTCGCGTGCGCGGCGACGGGCCACCAGATACGGGACGGCGATCGCGAGTGATGCTGCCCAGACGCCTGGGTAAGCCCGCCACGACCAACTCCACGGCACTTCGAGAGCCGAGCACCAAAAGCGCATCGCTACAAGCCTGCGGGGGCTGGGGCGTCCGGCTGGATGCCCGCGAGAATCGGCAGGTCGTGGTCGAACTGCGTCTGGCGCGTGGGGTGCGGGTACTGCGCATAGCCGTATCCGTTCGGCGCATAGGCGAACACCCGGGCATCGTGGGCGATGTCGTAGTCGACATCGCCGTGATCCATGTCGCCCATGTCTGTGTCGCCCATGTCGCCGCCATCTGATGCCATCTGATGCGTCTCGGTCGTGGTGGTCTCGAAGATCTTGATCGAGGCCAGTGCTCCGAGCGCGTTCTGCAGATCGGTCAACTGCTGTTCGCTGCCGGGAATAAGCCCGACAAAGTCGTCGCTGAACTGATCGAGGTAGGCGCGCAGCACCTCAGGCGTGTCGCGGTCTGGGTCGACCGTCACCGCCAGCACCGCCACATTCGCCGGCGCACCTGGGCGGTTGAGCACGCTCGCGAGCTGAGCGAGTTGCACGCCGCAGATGTCGGGGCAGTTGGTGAACATCTGGTAGACGAGGCGGACCTGCCCCTGTGTGTCGGCTGCCAAGTGGAAGTCGTTGCCGTCGGTGTCGCTGAACACCATGTCGGGCACCTGTTTCAACTGCGATTCGGGAACTGCCAATCCGTCATATCGAGACTCGGCCTCGCCGTTGCTGTCGCACGCAGCTACCACAAGCATGGCAGCCACGCCAAGAGCGGCAACCCGACGAAAGAAGGGAGAGCACGCCGTCAAGATCCGGGCAACGGCCACACACAGCCTCCTCAGCGTGGAGGTGAGGGGAATCGAACCCCTGGCCTCTTCGATGCGACCGAAGCGCTCTACCAACTGAGCTACACCCCCGAATCGGGCGGCCGTCGAATATACCTCCGGCGTTGTTCCTATTGGTTTGCCGTACGGCGAATCATCTTCACTGTCGAGGCATTGTCGGGATCCCGCAGCGGCAGATAGTGCACCTCAGCGGTGGGCGCTACACGGCGTCGGTGAACCACGAGGGCCACGAACGCCGTGGTAGCAGCGAGCATCAGGGCAAACGCTGCCGCTGCCCACACCGAGCCCGTGGCGAGTGTGCCAGCGAGCGTCACCAAGGTGCACAGCCCCAACAGTGTGCCGATATCGCGTCGTCGGATCGCCGCCTGCTTGGGCGTGGCAGGCATCGACGTGGTCGGGCTCGTCCATCGCCGCTGCGGCGCGCCGAACTGCCTGCGCGCGCGCGCTTGGGAAATCTGCGCCGCGGCCGGAGCGGATCGGCCGAGCGAGTCGAGTTGCTGACGGAACTGGTCGACTGATGATGTGGCCGCGCGACGAGGTCGAACGAGGCGCGCAACATCGGGGGCCAAGACCACAATCCAAGCGATGGCCAACAACACCAAGACCAGTTGTGTCATGCATCACCTGCCTCGCTAGCGGGCCTGCCCACACAGGGTGCCACTTCATCCCGCACGAACCCCGCATATCCCTTGCGTGTGCGTCGCCGAAGATTAATCTTCCCGAACCGACCGAGCCATCGCGCGTCTGTTCAGAGCTTCCTGTCGTTCCCGCGAGAGAACGCGATCAATCTTGGCCAGCGTCTGTCCGACGGTACGTGCCCGACTTACCGCCCGTCTTCTCCCACAGGGTCAGGTCGCCGATGACCATGGAACGGTCGGCTGACTTGCACATGTCGTAAATGGTGAGCGCGGCGACCGAACACGCCGTCATCGCTTCCATCTCGACGCCGGTGCGATCCACCGTCTCCACTTGGGCCTCGATCTCGATCCAGGTATCGGCGATCTCGAAGTTCACGTAGACAGCGCCGACCAGCAAAGGGTGGCAGAGCGGGATGAGATCGGGGGTGCGCTTGGCAGCCTGGATGCCCGCCACGCGGGCGACCGCGATGACGTCCCCCTTGGCGATCGCACCGCGAGCAACCAGCGACGCCGTCTCGTTCGCCATGTGCACTCGGCAGCGAGCGATCGCCCGCCGGTGGGACGCCTCCTTCGGAGTGACGTCGACCATGCGCGCCCGGCCGAGCGGATCCAAGTGGGTGAACGGTGACTCGGTCATGCTTCAGCCACCTCTGTGTCTGATGGATCGGCGGCCTCAGCCACCGATCTGACTCATTGTCCGTTTGGGCTTAATGAAGTTGACTTGGCCGATCGAGTGGCCGGCCCACTTGGTGCCCACTGCATCGCGGACGGCGGTTGCCAGCCGATCATCGAGTTCGGCACCCGTCGCACCGCTACGCAGGATCGATCGCATGTCGAACTCGTCGAGCGCGAACAGACACGTGCGGAACTGGCCTTCGGCGGTGAGCCGCACCCGGTCGCAATTGCCGCAGAACGGCTTGGTGACACTGGCGATGACGCCAACGTGACCGCCCCCGTCCAGGTATCGGTAGCGCTCGGCAGGTTCGTTGGCACGTACGACGGCCTCCGTCGGATACTCAGCAGAGATGGCCGCCAGGATCTCGTCGGCCGGCACAACCACGTCTGCGTTCCACACGTCGCCTGCTTCGAGCGGCATGAACTCGATGAAGCGGACCTCGACGCCTCGCTCACGGCCGTAGCGCGCGAAGTCCACCACTTCGTCGTCGTTGATCCCGCGCATCATGACCGTGTTGATCTTGACCGGGGCAAGCCCGGCGTCGATGGCTGCGTCGATGCCGTCGAGAACCCGGTCGAGCTCGTCGCGGCGGGTCAGCTCCAAGAATCTGTCGCGCTGTAGCGAATCGAGGCTGATGTTGATGCGCGACAGCCCGGCCGAGGCCAGCGGCTTGGCGTGCAAGCGCAGCGTGGCGCCGTTGGTGGTCAGCGCAACATCGACGCCAAGACCCGCCAGTCGTTCCACGAGGCGCGGCAGGTGCGCTCGCACCAGGGGTTCGCCGCCTGTCAGCCGAATGCTCTCGAAGCCGAAGCGTTCCACGCACACCTCGGCGAAGCGTTCGATCTCCTCAAAGCTCAGAATCTCTGAACGCGGCAGCCACGTCATGCCCTCGGCCGGCATGCAGTACTGGCAGCGGAAGTTGCAGCGATCGGTGACCGAGATGCGCAAGTCGCCGACATGTCGGCCGAATGGATCGACGAGGTCTTCCGCCCGGGCCGGGGCAACGACACCTGCTGCACCATTCATTGGCCAGAGCGTACCGACCACTGATCGATCTCTCCGAAGCGGCGAACGATGTTCAGTCCAGCAAGAGCACGTCGACCGATTCGCCGGCACGCACACCGTCGCTGTCGGGCACGACCGCCAGCGCGTTGGCGTTCGCCATGGCCCACAGCATGTGCGAGCCCTGCCCCCCGGCGGAGCGAACCTCGATGCCACCGTTCTTGGGTGTCGCAAGCACCCGCATGAAGTGCGTCTTGCCGTCGACGCGTCGCGGAAGATCTTCCGCGGCGGTGGCCCCGACCGTCGCTCGGATCGGATCCGGATGGCCCATCATCGAGCGCAGACCCGGCCGCGCGAAAAGCTCGAAGGACACCATCGACGAGACCGGATTGCCCGGCAGGCCGAACACCGGCACATCGCCCACGGTGCCGAACGCCAGCGGCTTGGCAGGCTTGATCGCCACTTGCATCCAGCGCATATCGCCGATGCGGTTGAGCACGGCCTTCACGTAATCGAAGTCGCCCATGCTGACGCCGCCGGAGGTGACGATGGCATCGCACGTGTCGACGCCGGTGAGGATGGCGGCCTCTATTGCATCGGGATCGTCTCGGACGAGTCCCAAATCGACGCAGTCCACATCGGCCCGATGTGCCAACGCCAGCAGCGTTCGGCGGTTCGAATCCCGGATCTGACCAGGCTGCAACGGGCTGCCGTCGTCAACGAGCTCGTCGCCCGTGGACAACACGCCGACCCGCGGCCGCCCGAACACTTCCACCTCGGTCATCCCGAGGCTGCACAGCACCCCGAGATGTCCAGCGGTGAGCTCGGTGCCGACGCCGAAGACGTGGGCACCGGCTTGCAGGTCGTCGCCCGCATGCCTCACGTGATTGCCCGGCGGGACGCCCACCTCCACGCGCACCGTCTCGGGGTTGTCGGCCCCGCCCGCCGCGGTGCCAGCCGGCTTCGCCATGCTGGTCCGCTCCACCATCACCACTGCATCAGCGCCCGGGGGAATGGTCGCGCCCGTCATGATGCGGCTGGCCTCCCCCGGTCCGACCGTCACCTGCGGTGCATGCCCCGCCGCAATCGTTTCGACGACCCGCAATTCGCATGGGGCGTCGGCCACATCGGCAGATCGAACAGCGAATCCGTCCATGGCCGTGTTCGCAAACTGCGGGATGTCTTCAGAGCAGACGATTTCGCTGGCAGTCACCAAGCCCAATGCATCGGCGACTGCGACACGCTCGAGCTTGCGCGCTGCACATCGGTCCAAGACGAACTCACGCGCAGTCTCCAGCGGCAACACCGGGAGCAATGTAGCGGCGACGGTTGAGGACCTGCACCAGCAGACACAGATGCCGCAGCGGCGGAGACGGCAGGAGACTCTGCGACGTTGCGACCAGCTGGATCGCTGGAGCAGAGGGTCCTGCCGTCTGCGCCGCGGGCGCAGCTCAGCGGTAGGTGACGATGCCCCGAGCCGAGAGAATGCGCGCGATCTCGGGGCGGCGGTTCTCGAGCTCCGCTGGGTCTTTCACCGGCTGGAATCGACCGTCGGGGCCATCGCGCTCAACGAGCAGCATCGTGGTGTCCACGAACGCCGACAGCTCGCCGATGAGACGCTCGAACTGCACGACCTCGGTGCCATCAACCTGCTTGCGCACCTCAAACCACGTGAGCGGCCATTCTGCTGAGAACACCTCCACGTCGGCGACCAGCGAATTCGTGTTCACCGCGCCAGGCGCCATCGGGTCAATCTCAGGTGGCAGGCGGAACGCCTCCACGATCTGCAGCCGTCCATCCACACGCCACGGTGAACCCCCCGACGCACTGCCCCGGACGACTTCGCAGGTGAGCGGTCGCTGCCCGGCGAGGTGCGCGCCGATGACGGCCGGATCCAGCGTTGCTGCGGCGTTGTCGATGTTGGTGACGAAGACGCACTGTCCGCCGGCATCGGCGAACCGGCCCAGCAGGCCGCTGCGGCGCATCGCCCAAGGGGCATCTCCGTGACCCGGCGCGTGCAATGACACAAGTCCGGCTCGGTTCCGGAACAAGTCGCCGCGGGGGGTCATGCGCATCGACACACCCTGGGGAGCGAAATCGACGTGCACGTGGGCGCTCTCGGATGCCTTCGCAGCCCATTCTCGCAGCGGCCGATCCGATTGGAAGCTGGTCATCAGCCACAACGGGACTGCGCACGCCATCTCGCTCGACAGACGCCGCAAGTCGGCGATCTTGGCGTCCGCAAAGGTCAGTCCCCCGAACAACTCCGCCAGCGCCTTGACGCCGCCGCCGAATCGAGTGGCCATACCGCCTGCCAGAAGCAGGACACCCACGTGCCCGGCGGCGATTGCCTCGCAGCCTGCTCGCGCGAGCTGGGAACGTTCGCTTGAGCCCAGCGGCGGCAACGGAACGAGGTCGCCGTGCTGCGGCGGCTCGATGCTCGCGCGCACCCAGTTGACGGCGACTGTGTCGCGGCTCGATCGGGACCTGCTGACCAGCTGTTCGCGCAGCTCGTCAAAGGTGTCCGCATCGAACCCGAAGGCGGCAAGCGTCTCGGCTGCCTCTTGGTCGATGCCGTGACGATCAACGAGATCGGGGCGCTGCACGGCGCCCGAACCTAGGGGACGTTTCGATTCGGTGCGCACCGGTGTGATCAATTGGGTAGACACGTCCATAGGGCGGGTGACTACACTGCTCGGCGGCTCAAGCTCAGGCTCTCGGCTCAGTTGCTGGCTCGAGACAGGACGGAGGCCTCATGCCCACCTACCAGTACCGCTGCACCGACTGCGGTCAGTCCTTCGAGCGTTACCAGAGCTTCTCCGACGATCCCATCACGGTGTGCCCGTTACCTCGTGACGACGAGGCGGTCAACGGCACCGACAGCCCGAACGAGACGACCTGCGGCGGCGAGGTCCGCAAGATCTTCTCCAACGTCGGCATCAGCTTCAAGGGCAGCGGCTTCTACCGGAACGACAGCCGGTCCTCGTCAAGCTCGTCGTCGTCCGGCTCATCTTCGTCAACCAAATCCGGCGATTCGCCAAGCGATTCAACAAACGATTCAGCAAGCAAGGAATCGGCCTCCTCGGACAGCAGCTCGTCGAACGGCTCGTCGAGCTCAACCGTGGGGGCCGCCTCGGCGTCAGGCTGACGCCTCCAGCATCGAGACAAGCCCGCAGCGGCCCAGCCGCTGCGATGGCTTCGCGACGGAGGCTCTCATGGCGCTCATCTCACAACTCGGCGATCTCTGGCGACGCCGCCCCAACCTGGTGCACTGGTCCGCTGTCGGAGTC
Source organism: Candidatus Poriferisodalis sp. (assembly GCF_965214215.1). Taxonomy (GTDB): domain Bacteria; phylum Actinomycetota; class Acidimicrobiia; order Acidimicrobiales; family Poriferisodalaceae; genus Poriferisodalis. The sequence goes on from NZ_CBDCBD010000003.1 coordinate 66,402, forward strand.
GTCGCACTCGTGGCACTCATGCTCGTCGCGGGCATGGCCGGCCGGGCGCGCTCGGCCGCTGCTGCATGGGGCACCTCGGTGCGCGTGCTGGCCGCGCAAATCCCGCTGGCGGTGGGCAGTTCGCCCGAAGACCACGTCGATCTCGTCGAGGTGCCCGCTCACCTCGTGCCCGCGGGAGCCCTCACCAGTGCAATCGGCCTTGGCGAGCTGACTCGGGCGGTCCCGCGTGGCGGCTTGCTGACTGAGTTGGACTTCGACCCCGCGTCCGGCGTGAGCCCGGGGCGCAGCGGCATCGGGATCAGCGTGGTGTCCCACGCTCCAGACGTGAAGCCCGGCACCGAGGTGGAACTGATGCTGTTCGCCGACATAGATCCGTTTGATCCCAGCGACGTAGACATGAGCGCAGCTCGCGTGCCTGCCTACGTCCTCGCCGCATCGCGAGATCGCTGGCTCGTCGAGATCGAGCCCGTTCACATCGACGAGGTGGCCCGCGCCAGCGCGACGGGAGTCGTGGTACCGATCGTGCTCAGCGCAAACCGGTGATAGCCACGATCGCCACTGCCGCTGCCAAGGCCAGGCGGTAGCCGGCGAACAGCGCGAACGGGGATCGCGGCGGGTGCCTGCCGACGCGGCCGAGCAGGCACACCATGGCGGCAACCCCCGCCCAGGACGACACCGCAGCAGCAACACCCCCGACGAAGAACAGCTGGAGCTGTTCGCTCGTCGGCACAGCGTCCGCCAACGTGATGGCGCGATAGACACCCGCCCCTGCGATGAGCGGCAGGCTCATGAGGAAGGCCAGCCGCGCAGCCGCAGCCCGGTCGAAGCCGAGCCAGCGGCCTGCGGTGATGGTCACTCCCGAGCGGCTCACGCCGGGCAGCAACGCCGCTGCCTGTGTGAGACCCATGCCGACGGCGTCCCGCAGCCGGTAGGAGTCCTGCGGTCGCTGCGCACCGCGCTCGCCCGCAGCAAGGTCAGACCGCCACAGCAACCAGCCGAAGCCCGCCAACAGCGTCGCAATCAGCAACGGCTCCTCTGCGAGATCGAGCAGGCGATCTTCGAGGGCAACCCCCACCGCTGCGGCAGGAATCGCCGACAGCGCCAAGCTCGCCGCGATCGCCGTGTCTCGTTCAGCACGGCCGCGGATGCCGCGCCACAGGGCTGCGGCATAGCGGGCAATGTCGGCGCGCAAGTACAACGCTGCCCCTCCGAGCGTGCCCACGTGGAGTGCAACATCGAAGGCGTTCTCGAGTTCGGTGTCGCCGTCGAAGAGGTCCCAGCCGGCCAGCCACGGCACGACTTCGAGGTGGGCGCTCGATGAGACGGGGAAGAACTCCGTCACTCCTTGCAGCAAGCCGAGGAGGAACGCCACGGCAAAGTCCGGCACTGAAATCGCCCCTAGTCGTCACTCCCCACCGATGGGACGATGCGCGGCCTCCAGCGACGGGGTGGGTCGTAGTGATGGCCGACTGCCCAGCCTCGGCGCATCGATGCCAGAAAGCCGGCGGGATCGTCGTCGTCGAAGTCGGGCATCTCGAGGTATGCGCCCCCGAGCGCTTCGGCGACGTGCGCATCACTGCCTGCCCCCGGCGCCAAGCGGTGTTCGCCCGCGTAGCGCGCAGCACGCGAGTTGAGGCTGTTGAGGCTCGTCTTCGCATTCAGGACCTCGATGCCGTCGACGAGGCCCTCGGCGACGAGCTCATCGAGGACGTCGTGGCGCAGGTTGTTGCGGAGCGGGTCGAACGGGTGCGGGATGTAGACGAGCCCGCCCTGGGATTTGACGGCTCGTGCAGCCGCAACAGGCGCCAAGCCCTGCGGCACGCGCTCGGTCAGGAACAGCCCGATGATCTCCCCCGCGTGGGTTTTCATCTCCTCGCCGACGACGACGCGGGCATCCAGCTCGCCCTGCAGCTGCTGGGCGCCACGCACCGCGTTGTGGTCGGTGATGCACACCACGTCGATGCCGCTCTCGGACAGGCATTGTGCGAACTCGTCTGGCGTCGTCGTCGAGTCGCCCGACCACATCGTGTGCGTGTGAAAGTCGACGCGCACCCAGCCCGCCGGGCAGTCGTCTGCCAAGTGCGGATGCCTCTCGACGGCCGCTGAAGCTGGCGCGCGTGGCATCGCTCAGACCCCCGAGAGCGCTACGTCGGCGATCACCAGCGGCGGCATCGACATGCCTCCCGCAAGGGGCTCAGCGCTGGCGCCGATGCCGCAAATCGCCAGCAGCATCCGCTGCAAGGTGGAAGCGATGGTGGCCTCGCGAAATGGCTCAGCGATCTCGCCGCCCGCAATCCGGTGTCCCCACGCGCCGACAGAGAAATCACCGCTCGTGGGATTGACCCCGCTGTGCAGGCCGCTGACGCCTCGTACGAGCACGCCGTTGCCGACGGACGCGTGCAGCATGTCGGCGGCGATGTCGCCCGTGGCTACCACGGGAGCATGGGTGCCCACGCCCGGGAGAGATCGCGTTCCGCGCACTGCCGAGCCCGTCGACGTGGTGTCTGACCGGCGCGCGGTGTAGGAGTTGTGGAGGAACCCGCGCAGAACGCCAGCGGAGATGAGCGCGTTGCGGCGCGCTGCGAGACCTTCGCCGTCGAAGTTCGCTGCGCCGAGCGTCGTGGGGTCGGTGGGGTCGTCGATGAGATGCAACCGCTCGTCGGCAATCTGCTCGCCGACACGATCGGCGAACGGCGAACGGCCCTTGAGCACGCTGTCCGCAGCAAGCACGCTGGCAACCACGCCGATGAACGCCGCCGCAACGGGCGGGGCAAGCACGACTGGCAAGTGCTCGCTCGGCGGTTTTGTCGCGCCGAGCTGCCCGGTGGCCAGCGCTGTCGATTCCGTCACGACGCGATCGATGTCGAGCTCGTCGGGCCGCCATGCAGCATCGCCGGCGTAGCCGATCTGCGTCTCGTCACCGTCGGTGGCGAGCGGCTGAGCGCCGACCGAGCAGTTTCCGTGTTCAGACTGCACGCTGATGCCGGTGCTTGACGCCAGAGCCGACTGCGACCATCCGTCGCTCCAGGCCGCGACGCGCACGCCGGAGATGCGCGGATCCGCCGACAAGCAGCGACGCTCAAGATCGATAGCCGCTGCAATCTTCTCGGCGTCGCTGATGCGCAGAACCGCGGTATCGCTGAGATCGAGGCCAGGTGGCACCGCACCATCGGGTTCAGCGAGCCCCTGATGGGGATCGGCTTCGCCGAACGTCACGTTGCGACGGGCAGCAGCAAGCGTGTCGGACACCACGTCGGCGTCCAGCGAACCAGCGGAGGCGAAACCTTGGCGCCCTAGCGCGACGACCCGGACGCCGATCGCTGCGGTGCGGCCCGAACGCAAGGACTCGACGTCGCCGTTGTAGGCGCGCACTGTGGTGGAGCGCCCCGTCGACACGCAAACCTCGATCTGCTCGTCGCCCTGGGCCTGCTCGCACACCCGCTCGGCTAGCTGGGCTAGCTCGTCGGTGTCGAATTGCCGTTGTTCGCTCACGCGCTGTCACACCCCGCCGCTCACGCGCTGTCACACCCCGCCGCTCACGCGGCGGTGCCCCCCACCGTGAGTGCCCGGACGCGCAACGTGGGCTGGCCGTCGCCGACAGGCACGCCCTGGCCGTCTTTGCCGCACGTACCGGGGCTCCCCATGGCGAAGTCGTTTCCGATGGCGTCGATGTCGGCCAGCACCTGGGGACCGTTGCCGATCAGGTTGCCCTCGCGCAGCGGTTCGGTGATGACACCGTCGGAGATGAGGTACGCCTCGGTCATGCCGAACACGAAATCGCCAGTGGCGGTGTTGACCTGGCCGCCGCCGAGGTGCGCCACATAGACGCCTGACTGAGTATCAGCGATGATGTCTGCGGGATCGGTGTCGCCGTTGGTGACGAATGTATTCGTCATCCGGACCATCGGCAGGTGCGTATAACTCTGGCGGCGACCGTTGCCCGACGGCGCACGGCCCTCGTCGCGGCTGCGCAGCCAGTCCCACATGTAGTCGGTCAGGACACCGTCGCTGATCAGCTCGTTGCGCTGGGTGGGATGGCCTTCGTCGTCGATGACCAACGCTCCCCACTCGGGTCCCATCGTGCCGTCGTCGACCAGTGTCACGCCGCTGGCTGCGACCTGGGAGCCCACCCGGCCGGCGAACACCGATGCGCCTTTGCGAACCAGATCGGCCTCGAGGCCGTGACCGCAGGCCTCGTGGAAGAGCACGCCGCCCCCGCCGCAAGCGATGACCACGGGCACCTCGCCGCTCGGTGCGGGGCGAGCTGCGAGCTTGGTGACGGCGCGCTGCGCCGCACGCACGGCGAGCTCGGTTGGGTCATAGTCGTCGAACAGTTCCCATCCCACCGTGTAACCAACTGTCTCGCGTCCGGTCTGCAAGCCGCCGTCGCCGCTCGCGACACACCCCACCGAGAAGAGCGTCCGCACCTGGTCGTCGGCTGCGCACACGCCACTGGTGTTCGCCACCATGATCCGGCGGCGACTCTCGCCATAACGAGCAGTCACCTGGGTGATGGCCTCGTGGTTGGAGCGGGCAGCATCGTCCGCAGCACGCAGCAATGCCACCTTGTGCTCCGCACCGACCGATGCCGGCAAGACGGCGACCTGTGGCTCAGCGAGACCCGTTCCGAAGAATGACATCATGTCGACCGTGCCGCCGTGCGGCTGCCGTCTCGCCACGGCTGCGGCCGTGCGTGCGGCCTCAGCGAGCCCCTTGGCGCTCAGGTCTGACGTGTGCGCATAGCCGGTGACGTCGCCCGCAGTCACCCGGATGCCGACACCGCGATCGCGGCCCGAATTCATTTCCTCGACGCGGCCTTCGTCGAAGACCACCGCGGCCGATTCGCGATCCTCGGCGAACAGCTCAGCCCACTCGCCGCCTGCGTCCAGCGCCGCGCGCAGCGTCGCGTCGACGACATCGAGTTCCACCAGTGGCTTCGCCGTCGCTGTCGTGTCAGATGTGAGTGTCATGTTCTCCGCCAACGTTGGGACACAGCATGGTCACAGCGCCGCAATGATTCGACTGCCGCCATCGGCACCGGACCACCGGGCCACAGCTGCGGGTGAACTGCGCGTCCGCAACACTATTGTGCGAAGCCACGTGAAACGCTTCCGGATCGACGTGGGTCGCCGTGCCCACTGGGGCGACGCGCCGAGCCAGCGCTGCGGAATGCAGCCGCGGCGCTGCCGCGCCATGGCAGCCTGACAGCAGTGCGCGACACCGAAGCACCAGTCCCGCCACTGCAGCGACGGCTGCTGCACTTCAGCACGAGCGCGGCGCGGCGCATCGCTCGGTCGCCGCTGGTGCGCTCGGTACTGCGCTTTCTGGCCGTGCCGCTGGTGCGCATCGTGCTGCGCTTGGGCGTCAGCGGCGGCTTGCTCGCGTGGCTGATTTCGGTCAGCCGAGAGGAGATCTCCTCGCTCGATCTGGGATCCAAGAGCGCCGCCGCAGCCTGGTTGGTTGCTGCGACGGCGGCAATTGCGATCGCGTTCTTCATGGCCTCTGCTCGGTGGTGGCATGTAGCGCACACCCTCGGTGTCGGAGTGTCATGCCGTTCCATGCTGTCGATCTACTTGGCGGCGCAGTTCGTCGGCAACTTCCTGCCCACCGCCATCGGCGGCGACGTTCTGCGCATCAACCGGCTGGGCCGCATGTGCGGCAGTCGTGCCAACGCCTTCGCGACCGTCATCATCGAACGGCTCACCGGCTGGATCGTGCTGCCCATCTTCACGCTCGCTGCGCTGACGCTGCAGCCGAGCCTGCTGCGCCACTCGGGAGGGCAGATCGCCGGTGCGTTGGCGCTCGGGACGCTGCTGATACTGGCGCTTGTCGTCTGGTTCGCCGAACATCCCCGCGGTCTCGGCCGACTGTCAGGAGGCAGCCACATCCGGGACTGGCTCGGTGCGGTGCACACCGGCCTGACCGTGTTTCGCAGGCACCGCAGTGCGGCCGGGCGTCTCCTCGGCATCGGGTTTGCCTACCAGTTCCTGCTCGTGCTGGCCACGGCTCTCGCCGGCGCCGCCATCGGTGCGAACCCCGGTTTGCTCGCGTGGTTTGCATTCGCTCCGATGGTGCTGATCGTGCAGAACCTGCCCGTTGCCATCGGCGGACTCGGGGTCCGCGAGACAGCGCTGGTGCTGTTCCTCGACGCACACGGCGTCAACGAAGGCCAGGCCGTGCTGCTCGGCCTGCTGCTGTACGCCCTGACATTGCTCGTCAGCCTTTCGGGGGCGCCGACCCTCGCGCTCGGCGGACATCGCGAGCGCGCCGAGGCGGCCGCCGAAGTGCCCGCTGGGCGCTGAGTACCCTTGGGCCGCGAATGCACCTCGCCAAGCTCACCAGTCCGGCTGACCTGCGGGCGCTCGACCCCGCGCAGCTCGACGAGCTCTGCGCGGAGATCAGGCACTTCGTGGTGCAGGCCGTCTCGCGGACCGGCGGCCATCTCGGTTCGAATCTCGGGGCGGTCGAACTCAGCGTGGCGCTTCACCGGGTCTTCGAATCACCGCGCGACGTCATCATCTGGGACACCGGGCACCAGGCGTACGTGCACAAGCTCATTACCGGCCGAAAGGACGGCTTCGAGCGACTGCGCCAGCGGCACGGTCTGTCGGGATACCCCAGCGCGCAGGAGTCCGTTCACGACATTGTCGAGAACAGCCACGCGTCGACGTCGCTGAGCTGGGCTTCCGGTCTCGCTACGGGCTTCCAGCTGACAGGCCACGAGCACCGGCGCGTCGTCGCAGTCATCGGCGACGGCTCCATGACCGGCGGGATGGCATTCGAGGCACTCAACAACCTCGGCCACTACGCCCAGCGGGCGCTGATCGTGCTCAACGACAACGGCCGCTCCTATGCACCAACCGTCAGCCGGCTCTCTACCGTGATGTCCCGGCTGCGGCAGTCGCCTCACTACGTGCAGGGCCGTCGAGCAGTCGACCACCTGCTCGAACGGGTGCCACTGGGAGACGGTGTGCGCCGGAGCCTGGACAGCGCCGCTGCCGCAATGCGCGAAATGTGGGGACCCCCGGCATTCTTCGAGACGCTGGGCGTGCGTTATGTCGGCCCCGTCGACGGGCACGACATTCCGGCGATGGAATCGGCCTTCCGGGACGCTGCCTCCTATGTGAACGGCCCGATCGTCGTCCACGTGGTGACGCAGAAGGGACGCGGCTACGCACCTGCCGAGCACGACACCGAGAAGCACCTTCACGACATCGGCTTGTTCGATCCCGCCACCGGTGGTGCACCGCCGCTCAGCACAGACGTCGGGCCACCTGCCAATCTCGCAGTTGCACCAGCAGACCCCGATGCCGATGCAGAGGCAGCCGAGCCTGCTGAGCCCGTCGTGCGCGACTACACCGCTGTGTTCACCGAGACACTCATCGCAGCGGCGCGACGCGACCGTGACATCGTCGCGATCACCGCAGCCATGCCCGGCTCCACCGGGCTGCTGCCATTCCAGCGTGAATTCCCCGATCGCTTCTACGACGTCGGCATCGCCGAGCAGCATGCGCTGACCTCAGCCGCCGGCATGGCGCGCGCCGGCCTCCGGCCGGTAGTTGCGGTGTACTCGACCTTCCTGGCGCGAGCTTTCGACCAAGCGCTGTACGACATCGGCCTGCACCGTCTGCCGGTCATCCTCTGCGTTGACCGGGCTGGCGTCACCGGACCGGACGGCGCCTCCCACCACGGTCTCTACGACATAGCCATGTTCAGCCGAGTTCCGGGCATGACCGTGTTCGCCCCGTCGTCACCTGACGAACTGCCCATTGCATTCGCGCAAGCGCTCGAGATCACCGATGGCCCTGCAGCAATTCGCTGGCCGCGAGGCAAAGGCCCAGTGGATGCATCGGTCCGCCAACCAGGCTTCGTCGCGGGCGTAACGCGCTTACAAGCCCGCCAACACCGTTCGGGCCCCGATGCCTGCATCCTGGCCGCCGGTCAGACGTTCAACGCAGCCCTCGAAGCAGCCGAACACCTGAGCGCCGAAGGTGTAGAGGTCTCCGTATGGGACCCAAGAATCCTGAAGCCGCTTGACCGCTCCATGGTGCTCGACGCCGCGGCCCACCCTCTCGTCGTCACTGTCGAAGACGGCGTACGAGTAGGCGGCTTCGGCAGCCTCGTCAGCGACGCCCTGCAACAACTCGACACCCCGAGCGTCCCACGCATCGCGCAGCTGGGAACCCCCGACGCTTACCTTCCCCACGGCACTGCCCAAGAACTACACGCCGAACTAGGCTTAGACGCCGAAGGCATAGCCGCCGCGGTACAAAAGACCCTCGCCCGCATCACTGCCTAGAGGCCTCGAACGGTAGGAGTGTGAGGGGGTGGGGGTGCCCACGCGCAGTTCGCAGCGCCGAAGCCCATCCACCGTGCAACGGGCGGCGCTGCGCCTGTCCGAGCATGGGTGCGCCCACCCCCTCGCACCCCGGGTGCACGAGAGAGTCCAGACGCGAAACGGCCCGGAGCATGCGCCCCGGGCCGTCAAGCGTTGGGTTGTACGACTAGCCCAGCTCGGAACCGACGACTGAGACGAAGCTCACTGCCGCCCCAGGCTGTCCGCCGAGGTTGTGGGTGAGTCCCAGCGTCTTGCCGTGCTCGGTCACCGAGGGGATCTGCCGCTCAGGCGGGGCCTGGCCACGCAGCTGCAGCCAGCACTCGAAGAGCATCCGCAGGCCGGATGCACCGATCGGGTGGCCGAAGCTCTTCAGACCGCCGTCTGGGTTGACCGGGAGGTCGCCATCGAGGTCGAACGTGCCGGCCATGGCTTCCTTCCAGCCCAGGCCACGCTCGGCGAAGCCAAGATCCTCCATCAGGACCAGCTCGGTCGGCGTGAAGCAGTCGTGCACCTCAGCCATCGCGATCTGCGAGCGGGGGTCGGTGATGCCAGCTTGCTTGTAGGCCTCGGTTGCCGATGCCTGGACCTCACGGAAGGTGGTGTAGTCGTAGGTGCTGTCGAGGGCACCGGTCGCCGGGCCGGAAGCGAAGCTGAGCGCCTTGATGTACAGCGGGTTGTCGCAGTACTTGTGGGCGTCTTCGGCCCGTACCAGGACTGCAGCGGCCGAACCGTCGCTCACGCCCGAGCAGTCGAAGATGCCCAGCGGACCAGCGATCAGCGGCGAGCCGGCGATGGTCTCCTTGGCGACCTCCTTGCGGAACTGAGCCCGGGGGTTCAGTGCGCCGTTGCGGTGGTTCTTCCAGGCGATGCGGGTGAGGACTTCCTTCATGGTGTCCTCATCGAGCCCGTACTTGTGGGCGTAGGCCGGTGCCAGCAGGCTGAACGTGGCCGGAGCGGTGATCGACGAGTCGGTGCCGTCGCTCGGCGGACGAGCGCCCGTCAGACCGGAGTAGCCCGAGTCCTTCAGCTTCTCGACGCCGATGGCCATCACCATGTCGTAGGCGCCCGATGCGACTGCGTAGGCAGCGTTGCGGAACGCTTCGGATCCGGTGGCGCACATGTTCTCGAGCCGGGTGACCGGCTTGTAGTCGAGCTGCAGCGGCTTGGACAGTGTCAGGCCGGAGACTCCCGAACCCATCGTGCCGAGCCAGAAGGCGTCGATGTCGTCTTGTTCGACGCCCGCAGACGCGTACGCCTCGTGCGCGGCGTCGGTGAGCATGTCATCGACGCTGCGGTCCCAGTGCTCGCCGAACTGGGTGCAACCCATTCCGACGATCGCGACCTTGTCGCGAATGCCATGTGAACTCATGTGTGCCTGCCTTGTGGTGGGTTTTGTCTTGGGTGATGGACTGGTGGATGCTCGGCCGGCGCAGCGTTGAGCGCGCAAGCACCTCATCTCCCAGCGACATTATGGCCGCTGGAGACTGGCTCATGCTGCGTCACCCTGCAGCCGGTCGCGCCTTCCAGAAGTAGTTATGGATTCCCTCCGCGCTGTACAGGCGCCGGAACGTCATTTCGACGCGGTCGCCGATCCTCACCTCATCTGGATCGACATCGGTCATCTCGGCCTGGAAGCGACCCCCACCGTCATAGTCGATGACGACTGCCACCATCGGCGGGGACAGCGAGAAGGCCAGGCGATCGACGGTGAACGTCGCAATCGTGGCGGGAATGTCCGCCATGCGGACGCGCTCCATGTCGTCGACGGCACCGCCTTCCATCGACACTCGCATCGGCGGCAGGTGGATCGCGCCAGTGCTGCGGTCACGCGAGCCGACAAAGGCGTACTTCCAGTCCTCGGAACGGAACGCCGGCGGCGCGCCGGGGCGTTCAGGGTCTGGGCGACGGGGCGGTTCGCGGTCCAAGAAGCCGCGCCAAGTCAGGTACTTGTTGTAATCGAGCGCGTCGTTGCCTCGATCGATCTGGGACCGAACCGACGCAAACGGCGTGTAATCGGCGATGGCGTCGGTCGTGCGCAGCACATCAACCGTGGCACCGTCGGCGAGATGGACGAGCAGGATCGTCTGGCCAGGTGTGGCCTCGTCGAGGATCGCCGCCAATACGACGGCCGGGTGCGCCGAGCCGGTATTGCCGATCTCGCCGGTGAGATCAGCGACGAGCTTGTCACCAGCAACACGGGACAGTCCGCGCACAGCGCGTGCGTGCATGCCGACGATCGCGATCTTGTCGATCCCGTCAAGCCCGACGCTCGCGTCGACGAGCGCACGCTCGATGGCGTCGTTGGCGAGCGGCAGGTACACCTGCTCGCCAAACCGTTCCTCCCAGATCCGCGAGAACGCATCCCCGGGCTGCCGGTAGCGATCAGTGAATTCAGCCGTGGCGACCGCGCCGCCGAGCCACTCGCACAGCACCGGCGAAACCGAGTCGTCACCGAAGACGAACGCGGCAGCGCCGTCGCCTCCGCCGGCCTCGTCGCTGCTGGTAGGGCGACCGGTACGCAGATCAGAGGCGATCGCCAGGTTGGTACCGCGATTCGCAGCCGCGAGCGCCCAGACGGCTTCTGACGAGCGTGGCGCCCCACCTGCGTCGACAGCCCATGAGGAACGGGGCAGATCCAGCGCCGCATGAATCGCAGAGGCGTTCGTCTTGTCCATGTAGGCAGGATTGGCGGTCGAGAACAGCACCGAATCGGGAACGATGTCGGTGCCGCGCAGAGCGTTGCGCGCTGCCTCGACACCCATCGTCGTGGTGTCCTCGTCGTAGCTGGCCACCGCACGGTGCCCGCGGCCACCGCCGGAGCCCATCACCGCAGTGATCTTGGAGCGGTCCAGTCTCCAGTACGGCACATACGCCCCGTACGCAATGACCCCTCGTCCCATCGTCTCGTCTCCCCTCGTTCGAGTCGCCGTCGGCGTGGTCTTCGAATCTCAAGCGATCGAATCGGCCGAGCCTGGCGCACGCCAGCCAGCGCAGGAGCCTACGGCGTCGGGCGTCCGTGTCGCCTAGCCGGCCGGGACGACTCGATACGCCTCGGCGAGCCGTCCTTCGCTCATGCCACCTAACTCAGCGGTGCTGGTGCACCATTCCCGGACCCGTTCGTCAAGCTCATCGAATTGAGCGACCTGGCTGTGATGTTCCTTGAGCGCAGCCATCTTGCGCTCGAACGTGTCGGTGATGTCGACATAGCGGTTTGGCTCCGTGCCTGTCAGCCAGATCTCGCTGACGCTGTGGGGTTTGTGGCCCTCATCGAGGAGCTCCGGAAACGCTCGCGGGTTGCGAGCGTCGGGATAGACAGCCGCCAATGCGGCCGTAGCCGTCGCCAGGTGATCAGGGTGGGAGATGTAGATGTGGTCCCAGTTGGGGACCGTGGTCTGGCACATCACCACGTCGGGGCGCGAGATCCGGATCGCCCGAGCAATGTCGCGGCGCAAACCCAAATCGGCCACGACCATGCCGTCGGGATGGCCGAGCCAGTGCAGATCGCTCACACCCACCCTCGCCGCTGCTGCGGTCTGTTCGGCCTGCCGCATGGCGGCCAGCTCGTCGGGCGTGTGGGACATGTCATCGTCGCCGGCTTCCCCGCTCGTGGCGAGGCAGTAGGCCACATGGCAGCCGGCTGAGGTCAGCGCTGCAACGGTTCCCGCCATGCCGAAATCGATGTCGTCGGGATGGGCGACGATGACCATCGCGCGCTCCGGCGCTGCGAGCTCGCCCTGGTCGGTGAGGATCACGCCCACAGCCGGTGCCTCCGAGGTTCGACGAGCTGCGATGCCGTGCCTAGGTGAAGTAAGGGTTCTCGCCCGAGGCGTGGTCGGTGAGGTCGACGACCCGCTCGACCTCGGGGATCAGCTCGCGCAGTGTGCGCTCGATGCCTGCGGTGACGGTGGCATTCGCCATGCCGCAGCCTTGGCAGCCGCCGCCCAGCTTGACGACCACTGTGTCGCCTTCGACGGAAACCAACTCGGCAAACCCGCCGTGAGCGGCAATCGAAGGGTTGATGCGCTTGGTCAGCACTTCGCGGACGTTGTCCGCCACCGATCCGTCGAGGTCGAGCTGGGCATTGGGCCCCAGATCGGGTCGGTTCGGGTTGCGCAGCACCAGGCCGGGCTGGTTCGGATTCGAGGGCAGATCCAATGAGGCACCGTCGAGCTTCGGCACGTCGCGATCGGGAATCAACACCGTCAGACCGCCCCCCACACCGAACGGAACGTCGGCTGGGTCGGCCTCGGTCAGCAACTCGAACGCGAGGTCGTAGGTGTAGTCGACGCCTTGAGCGCCGGTCACCTCGATGCGCAGTGCGAGCTGTTCGCCGTCGACCTCGCTGTCGCGCAGCTCGATCACCTTGTCGAGAGCTGCCGGCGTGACGTCGAATGTCTCGCGCCGCGTCTCCATCATCGATTCACGCACTGCGTTGGGGGGAGCCATCGGGTCGCTCAAGGCCATGACGGCAGCCTACTGAGGGCGCCCTGCGGGTCCGTAGGCGCCTTCAACGGTGGTGCCGGACACCTGGGCGGTAATGTCCCGCGGGTTCGCTGGGCCTGCAGGGTCGAGGGCAACACGCTACGAGGAGACATCCATGGCATTTCGCGCATTGATGCTGCACGAGCAGGATCGGGCCGTCACGGCAAAGCTGGCCGACATCGATGACGGCCAGCTGCCCGACGGCGACGTAACGGTCGCTGTCGAGTACAGCACCCTGAACTACAAGGACGGGATGATCCTGGGGGGGATCGGACGGCTTGTTCGCATGTACCCGCATGTGGGAGGCATCGACTTCGCTGGAGTCGTGGAGTCCTCCGACGACAGCCGCTTCGCCGCAGGCGATCGCGTGGTGCTCACCGGTTGGCGGGTCGGCGAGGCGCACTGGGGTGGATACGCAGAGCGAGCACGAGTCAGCGGCGACTGGCTGGTCCGACTGCCCGATGGACTGACGACCTTCGAAGCGATGACGATTGGAACGGCGGGGTTCACCTCGATGCTGGCCGCCCAAGCGCTGGAGACCCACGGCGTTGCATCGGGGCCAGTACTCGTCACGGGCGCAGCGGGCGGGGTCGGCAGTGTCGCAGTGCACCTGTTGTCGGCGGCCGGCCATGCGGTCGCTGCTTCGACGGGTCGGCCGCAGACCGCGGACTACCTGCGCAACCTCGGCGCCTCCGAGATCATCGACCGGTCGGAGCTGTCTGAACCGCCCCAGCGGCCACTCGGCAGTGAACGATTCGGCGGATGCGTGGACGCGGTCGGCGGCACCACGCTGGCGAATGCGTTGACCCAGATGTCGTACGGCTCGAGCGTGGCAGCGTGCGGCCTCGCGGGGGGCAACGGACTGGACACGACAGTCATTCCCTTCCTGTTGCGCGGTGTGAACCTTCTTGGCATCGACTCGGTCATGTGCCCATATGAGCCGCGCGCCGCGGCATGGCAGCGGCTGGACCAACTCGTCGACCGCGATCTGCTGGCGTCGATGGCGACGACGGTGGGCCTGGGCGAACTCGCCGACCTGGGCCCGAAGATCCTGGCCGGCGAGGTGCAAGGACGCACCGTGGTTGACGTGCGCGCCTGACGCCGCGTCGGTGGATCTGCGCGCCTCCGGCGCACTACTGGTTAGAGCACTGAGGCAATTGCCGCGAAGCCGGTCAGCAGCATCGCTGCCACGACGAGGACTGCGGTCCACCACAGGCCAGGGCTGCGCTGGTGCAACGGGCGCAAGTTCCCCGCCGCGTCATATCTATGCCGAGCCATATTGATCCTCGCCCACGACTTGGGCCTAGCCCTTCAGCCTCCACTCGATGGCACCGATCTCGTTCTGGACCTTGACCTCGATGTCTTGCGTGGCCGCCGTATCGGATCGCTCGAGCGTGCACAAAAACGTATGGCCGACGGAGACCACCAGGTACTGGTCGTCGCCGCAATTGGCCTGGACATTGAATCCCAGCGCCGTCGCCGCTTCGGCGCCCAGCGCCGTCTCGGTGGCATTGACCTGCATCACTGCTTGACGAGGCCGGATTTCGCGGCGTCCCTGCTCGTCGATGATCGTCACCTGTGCCTCATAGAAGGCGCCCTCGACAAGGCCGTCGCACAGGAACGTCGAACCCGGACGGATGGGGGCGTCTTCGGGACAGTCGATGTCAGCAATCTCCGCAGGCGCCACCACGCCCTGCAGGTAGTCCTGAACTTCGCGCTCAACTTGGGTCTGCTCGGTCCCGCCTCCGCAAGCTGCGAGCACCCCTGCCGCCAGCAACGCCATTGAGACGACCCGCCCGGATCGACCGATACAGCGCGAACCCGCCAACCACGCTCGCGCGCGGGTTGACTGCGGCGCGGGCAGTGTGGTCAACGTGACGGCCTCCGGGTCGGAATGACGGGACATTAGCCCAACCCCGCCGGGGAGCCGGCAATTCGCTCAAACAGCGAAACCGCAGGTCATTCGTGCCGTCTGCGACACGTCGTGTCGCACCCGAGACTGGCTTCCGATCAGATGAATGGCCGCTCGGTGTACCGCCCGAAGACGTCGGCCAAGGCGTTGGTCACCTCTCCCACCGTGGCCCGCGTCCGGACAGACTCGATCAGGTGCGGCATGAGGTTGGCGTCGGTTTCGGCCGCCCGGCGAAGCGACACCAGTGCTTCGGAGACAGCGGCCTGATTCCGGTCGGCTCGAACCTGCTGCAACCGCTTGACCTGACGCTGCTCATCGTCGCTGGTGATCTTCAGGAGGTCGATGTCGTCGTCCTCGCTGCCCTCGGTGAAGGCGCTGGCCCCCACCACGACCCGGCGACCCGCATTCACCTTCTTCTCGAAGTCATAGGCCGCGTCGGCGATCCCGGACTGGTACCAGCCCTCGTCGATCAGGCGGAATGCGCCTTCGAGCATCGAGCCGTCACCGAAGTCGTCGATGTGGGAGAACATCTCTTCCGCCTCGGCCTCGAGCTTGTCGGTCAATTCCTCGATGAACCAGCTGCCCCCGAGCGGGTCGATGACGTTCGCTGCCCCGGTCTCGTGGGCGATGATCTGTTGGGTCCGCAGCGCAATCCGGGCCGCCTTGTCGGTCGGCAGCGCCAGTGCCTCGTCCATCGAGTTGGTGTGCAGGCTCTGAGTGCCTCCCAGCACCCCGGCGAGCGCCTCGATCGCCGTGCGAGCGATGTTAATCTCCGGCTGCTGCGCAGTGAGCGACACCCCCGCCGTCTGGGTGTGGAACCGCAGCATCATCGACCGCTCGCTCTGCGCGCCGTAACGGTCGCGCATCCACCGAGCCCAGATGCGGCGTGCCGCTCGGTACTTGGCGATCTCTTCAAAGAAATCGATGTGAGCATTGAAGAAGAAGCTCAGCCGCGGCGCGAACTCGTCGGTCGACAGGCCCCGCTGGGCGGCGGCCTCGACGTAGGCGAACCCGTTGGCCAAGGTGAATGCAAGCTCTTGGGCCGCCGTCGAACCGGCTTCGCGAATGTGGTAGCCGCTGATCGACACCGAGTTCCACCGGGGCATCTCGTTGGTGGCGAACTCGATGGTGTCGGCAACGAGACGCATCGAGGGCCGCGGGGGGTACACCCATTCCTTTTGGGCTTGGTACTCCTTGAGGATGTCGTTTTGCAGCGTGCCGCCGAGCTTGCTGCGATGCGCGCCATGTTCTTCGGCGTTGGCCACGAACATCGCCCAGATCGTGGCGGCGGGCGCGTTGATCGTCATAGACGTGGTCGTCGCCTCAAGGTCAATGCCGTCATACAGCGCTGCCATGTCCTCGATCGAGTCGACTGCGACGCCGCAGCGGCCCACCTCGCCCAGCGACATGACATCGTCGGAATCGAGGCCCATGAGGGTGGGCATGTCAAACGCAGTCGACAGACCGCCACCGCCCGCTTCGAGGATCTCGTGGAAGCGCTTGTTGGTGTCTTCCGGTGTACCGAAACCGGCGAACATCCGCATTGTCCACAGCCGGCCGCGGTAGCCGCTGGCGTGTACGCCGCGCGTGTAGGGGTATTGGCCGGGCCAGCTGACGTTCGAATCGGGCTCGTCGTCGGCAGGCGCGTACAGCGGTTCCAAGTCGAGGCCGCTCATCGTTTCGAAATCGGCGTCGCGCACCGAGGTGGCCTCGAACTCTGCCTGCCAGCGCTCGCGTGTCACCGTGTGCCTCCTGGGGTGTGCGCCTCCGTCGACCTCGAGGCGAACTCGGGCTCGACGCCACGTTCAGCGTTCGCAGTGTAGGCAGGCTGGTCCGAACGGGACCGGGTTCAGACGGCGAAGGGGTCGACGGGTCCGCGGCCGCTGCCGAGGCGGCGAGTTGCCCCCACGGAGATCGCGCGTGTTGTCAGATCGTGGGCACGGTCAATCGCAGCATCCAACTCTGCGCCCTTGGCCAGTTCTGCACAGATGGCCGCCGAGAAAATGTCTCCCGACCCACGAACGTTGCGGGTGTCTATGCGCGGAGCCGACAGCAGACGCACCTTGCCGTTGCAGACGACGACATCGGTGATCGTCTCGCCAGTCTGGAGTCGGCCGCCGGTGACGATCACGGCCTCGGGACCCGCGGCCGCAAGCTCATGGGCGGCGTCGATCCACGCCTCAATCTCGTCGCCCAGATCGCTGCCGACCAATCGCCCCGCCTCAAGATGGTTGGGTGTCACGACCCGGGCGCTCGGCAGCAGGCGAGTTGCGACCGATCGCTCGGCTTCGGGGCTGAGCATGGGTTCGCCGGCACCGTCCACCAGCACCGGATCCACCACCAATTGGGGGAGCCGCCGGGCCGCCATCGATGCGACGGCAGCGACAGTGTCAGCAGTGAGCAGCAGGCCCGTCTTGGAAGCCGCAATTGGCATGTCGTCGAGCACCGCGTGAATCTGCGCCGCCACCAACTCGGCATCGACGGGTTGCGCAGCTCGGAACTCGGCGGTGTTCTGTGCCGACACCAGCGTCAGCGCAAAGGCGCCGTGAACGCCGGATGCGGCGAACGCGCGCAGATCCGCTGCGAGCCCGGCTCCGCCGGAGGAATCTGCCCCCGCAATGGTCAATGCAGCCGGCGACCAGGTGTGCGCTTCGAGTGGAGTGAGGTCGCCTGTCTTTGCTCCACCGGCCATGTCCCCAGTACAACAGTTCAGAGCACCGCGCGGCAGTCAGGCGCCGCGGGTGGTTAGCGTCATCGAGCGATGGTCGGATCTGCCCCAAGGCTGAACGAGCACTGCTCCGGCCGAAACACCGCCGACGGCACAGTCGGGATCATTGCGAACCCGGTCTCGGGGCGCGACGTTCGCCGGGTTGCGGCGCGAGGCGCTGTGTCCACCACCGAGGACAAGCGCAATCGCATCGCCCGGGCAGTCATCGGCGCCGTCACCGCCGGGGCGACGCGAATCGTGGCCATGGCAGAACCGTTCGGCATCGCCACCGGGGCACTCACCGACCTGCGCATAGATGCCGAGATCGAGATCGTCGACGTCGGTGCGACCGTCTCGCCCACCGACACGGTGCGCGCCGTCGAGGCTATGCGGGCACGCAATGTCAGCGTGCTGGTCACGCTGGGCGGTGACGGGACCAACCGCACGGTCTGCGGGGTGTGGCCCGAGGCCGTCGTGGTGCCGATGTCGACCGGTACGAACAACGTGTTTCCCAGCCTGACCGAGCCCACAGTGGCCGGTGCCGCCGCCGGGCTCCTGGCGAGCGGAGTGGTCGACCCCGCGGCGTGCGCCCCCCGTTCGAAGCTGATCACAGTCGGATTGCACACCGGGGTGCTGCCGGACGGTTGGACCGAGATCGCGCTGGTCGACGCCGTGACGCTGGCCGATGACTTCGTCGGCAATCGGATGCCAGCGGACGGGGCGCTACTGCGGCAGGTCCTGGTGTCGCGCGCCCATCCTGCAAGTATCGGGCTGAGCTCACTGGCGGGGCTGCTACGGCCTTGCCCCTTCGACGAGGACGCGGGCGTGCTGGTGGAGTGCGGACCGGGCGGTCGGCCGATGCGCGTCGCGCTGGCACCCGGGCTGTACCGGACTGTGCCCGTGCTCGATCACCGCCGCGTCGAGTTGGGTGAAGCCGTGGAGCTACGAGGCCCGACGGTGCTGTCGCTTGACGGCGACCGGGAGCGCACGATCGGCGCCGACGAAGCGGCGACTGCTGAAGTGCAGCGCCGAGGGCCCCGGGTGGTGGATGTGGAACGGGCGTTGGAGCTGGGCGCCGCAGCCGGGGTGTTCGAGACCTCTCAGGCACGGACAGGCGACCGCGCACTCAACGAGTCGTCGAATGTCCACTACCACCACGCCGACGGCACACCGATTCGCGATTGCTGCTGAGCGGCGGCATCCGGTGGAGAGCGCCAGACGGCCGCGTCCAGGCGGCCGGGTAATTCCCGACTAATCAGGTCGGATTTATCGTAATATGGCGCTAACCTGCCCGACACGTGCCGCGGCCGGCACTGCCCACGATGGAGGACGAACATGGCACTGCGCCTCAACGACACCGCTCCCGACTTCACCGCCAACACCACCGAAGGCGAGATCAACTTCCACGACTGGATCGGCGACGGCTGGGCACTGCTCTTTTCTCATCCGAAAGACTTCACCCCGGTGTGCACCACCGAGCTCGGAGCAGTCGCCGGGCTGAAGGACGACTTTGCCGCCCGCGATTGCAAAATCATCGGTATCAGCGTCGACGGGGTGAGCGACCACACGAACTGGAAAGCCGACATCGCCTCCGCGACCGGCCACGAAGTCAACTACCCACTCATCGGCGATCCTGAACTGAACGTCGTCAAGCTCTACGACATGCTTCCCGCAGACACCGGCGACACTTCCGAAGGCCGCACGGCGGCCGACAATGCCACGGCTCGCACGGTGTTCATCATCGGCCCTGACAAGAAGATCAAGGCGTCGCTCACCTACCCGATGACGACCGGCCGCAACTTCGCGGAGATCTTGCGCCTGCTCGACTCGTGCCAGCTCACCGCTGCTGAGCAGGTCGCCACGCCGGCCAACTGGCAACAGGGCGAGAACGTCATCATCGTGCCCGCGGTCTCCAACGAAGCGGCGGCCCAGAAGTACCCCGACGGCTGGGAATCGCCGCTGCCGTACCTGCGCCTGGTGCCGCAGCCGGGCAGCTAGTTCAAGCGGGATTCGGCGGCGATTTCGGCTTCGAACGCCGGAGCGCCGTCGAGTCTGCGCATCGTGGCGGGCATTTCGCTGCGAACTCGCTGATGGAAGACGCGATCCTGCGCGAGGGCGTAGGGGTACGCGGCCTGACCAGATCGCAGTAGCGGCACGTGCAGCGGCCGGCTGTTGGTTGGGCCTGGGCGGTCCTGCTCCACCAGCGTCTCAGACACGGCTTCGCCGTCGCGCACCACCCGGTACGGCCGCACCACGCCGCCACGCGTGGCCTTGCCCTCCGATGTCTTTTGCACCGGGATGACCGGCTCAAACGTGCCGGAGTATCGGGCAATGGCCACTGCCTTGTACACCATGCCGGCGGTGGCGTGACCCGAGCCCACCACGAGCTGGGTGCCCACGCCGTAGCCGTCGACCGGCAGGTCTGCCAGGTCGGCGATGCGGTACTCGTCGAGGTCGCCCGACACCACGATGCGAGTCGACTCGGCGCCGGCATTGTCGAGCCATCCACGCACCCGCGGCACCTCGACGGTCAGATCGCCCGAGTCGATGCGCACAGCGCCGGGAACGCCGCCGAGCCGCTTCGCGGCAGCCAGCCCGCGCTCGAGCCCGGTGCGCAGATCATAGGTGTCGATGAGCAGCGTGGTCTCGAGGCCGTGCGCGCGCATCTGCGCCTCGAACGCTGCTTCCTCGTCGTGATGGGCCAGCGTGAAGGCGTGCGCCGCGGTACCTGCCGTCGGAATGTCGAACCGCGTGCCGGCAGCCAGATTGGAGGTGGCATCGAAGCCGACCAGCCAGGCCGCTCGCGCTGCGGCCACGGCGGCGAGCTCGTGGGTGCGGCGACCGCCCATCTCGATGAGATGGCGTCCGACCGCGGCGTCGTGCATCCGTGCCGCTGCTGAGGCGACCGCGCAGTCGTGATTGAGCACCGACAGCACGAGCGTCTCCACCAGCAACGCCGCACCGAACGAGGCGTCCACCCGCAGCACCGGGCTGCCCGGCACGTAGATATCGCCCTCTCGGTAGCTCCAGGCATCGCCGTCGAACCGGAACGTGGCGAGATGCTCCAGCAGCGCGTCGCTGAAGCGGCCCAAGCTGGCGAGATACTCGAGATCATCGCTCTCGAAGCGATAATCGGCCAGCAGCTTGGCCAGGCGCCCCGGGCCAGCCACCACGCCGTAGCCACGGCCAGGCGGCAGCCGCCGGGCGAACACCTCAAAGCACGAGCGCCGGGACGCGACCCCCGACTGCAGGGCCGCATCGAGCATGGTCAGCTCATACAGATCGGTCAACATCGCTGAGCCCATGTCAAGAGTCTGCCCGCTGGACCGACCTGCGGTCGAATCAACCGGCCGCCGCGACAATGGTCACGCCCACGAATTTGGCGCCGCACGCGGCGTAAGCGCTCGATAGCGTCGCAGCAGCGGCTTGACACAGGAGCGAAGCGATGGTTGCTGTCGGGCTGGCGCGGCTTGTGGCGGCATCGCACCTGAGCTACATCGTGTTCCTGCTGGTGGGCGGGTTCATGGCGAGGCGCTGGCCGAGGCTGATGAAGTGGCACCTGGGGGCGATTGGTGCCGCCGGCGTGGTCAACCTCACCGGTTCGGACTGCCCGCTGACCGTGTGGGAGACGTGGTTGCTTCGCCGCGGCGGGCAGGAACCGTATGAGACCGGCTTTGTCTCGCACTACCTCGTCGAACCGGTGTATCCGCCGGGCATAAATGGCAGAGTCAACCTCGTGATCCTCGTCACGCTGACGGTGCCGATCACGGCGAGCTACTGGCGCATGCGCAAGGGCCGCTCGACGACGGTCTCGCCCTAGGGCGCAGCCGGCACGGCGCGTCTCTCGTCGTATCCAGATGTTGTTCGCTGCGCTCACGGGCCGCTCGGGCCACGGCTTCGCCATGCAGCTCAGCCTCTACACTCGCACCCGGTTGTCGTGAGCGAAGCCGGTGAGATCCCGGCACTGTCCCGCAACGGTGATGCCCCTTCGGGGGACGAGTCCGGTCGCCTCCCGTCTGCCATCCACGAACCGATTCCTCGAGGTAAGGAGCGGCTCGTGCGGTGGGTGCTCCCGCTGCTCGGCCCTGAACTCGAGCGCAAGGGAGAACACCATGAACCGTCCTACGACCAATCGGGCAATGCCGCTGACGCGGCTGCTGTGGGCACTGGCAGTCGTGCTCTTGGGGGCGTCAGCCTGTACCGGGGACAACACCGACAGCTCTCCGACGCCCGCGGCGGCCACCGAGGCTGCTGACGGCGCCGAGGCACCGGCCGCAACACAGGCGCCGACGACGACGGCCGAAGCCGCCTCCGAGACGGCGGAGGAGACCGGCGAAACGGCAGAGTCGGCCGAAGCGACTGAAGACACCGAACCGGCGCCCGACGAACCGGAGCACCGCTATCAGCGAATCGTCTCCATCTCCCCCACCGGCACCGAGTTCTTGTTCGCGATCGGTGCCGGGGACCGGGTGGTCGCCGTCGATGACTACTCCTACTACCCGCCCGAGGCACCCGTCACCGACTTGAGCGGCTGGCAGCCGAACGTCGAGGCCATCGCGTCATACGACCCCGATCTCGTCGTCATGGGCAGCGACGGCGACATCGAGGCCAACCTCGAGTCGCTGGGGATTGCGGTGCTCGGCATCGACGCACCCGCCACCTTCGACGAGGTGTATGTGCAGATCGCACAATTCGGCGAGACCACCGGGCAGATCGACGAAGCGGCCGCTTTGATCTCGGAGATGCGCAGCGAGATTGACGCTCTCATCGCCGCTGCACCCGACGCTTCGGGGCTCACCTACTACCACGAGCTCACCGACGGCCTGTACTCGGTGACAAGCAGCACCTTCATCGGACAGGTGTATTCGCTCTTCGGGCTTGACAACATTGCCGATCCCGCCGATTCCGACGGAAGCTCGTACGGCTATCCGCAGCTCAGCAACGAGTACATCGTCGACGCCGATCCCGACTTGATCTTCCTGGCGGACACGCTGTGCTGCGACCAGAATGCCGAGACGGTTGCTGCCCGCACAGGCTGGGACACCCTGAGTGCCGTCGGGCACGGCCGGGTCGTCGAGCTCAATGACGACATCGTCTCGCGCTGGGGGCCCCGCCTCGTGGAGTTCATCGCGGCAATCTCCGACGCCGTCATCTCGATCGGGGCAGCGAGCTGACCGGTACCCGCAGCGCTGCGTCGCGGCGTCGTGTGCGGCGCTGGTGACTGGAGGGTGAGGTCGTGATGCGCGCTATCGGCGCATCTGGCGCCACCAGTGCCGACGATGTCCAACTTCAGGCATCGCGACTGCAAGCCCGAGCGCTTGTTGCCGGCATCGTTGCCGTCGTCATCGCTGTCGGCGCCGGGCTGACTATTGGCCCGGTCGGCATCTCAACGCACCGGGTGCTGATGGAGCTGGCCGATCTGCTGCCTGGCATTGCGGTCGAGTCGGGCCTCAATGACGCGCACAAAGCAATCGTCACCGACATCCGGCTGCCCCGCGTTGTACTCGGGCTGCTGGTGGGCGCAACGCTCGCCACGAGCGGAGCCACCTATCAGGCGGCCTTTCGTAACCCCCTCGCCGACCCCTACCTGCTCGGCATTGCCGCCGGCGCCGGGCTAGGCGCGACCATCGCCATCGTCAACGACATCGGTGACGGCGCCGGCGTGTTCGACCTCGTTCCGATCGCGGCGTTCGGCGGGGCGCTCGGCGCGGTGACCGTGGCATACCTCGCCGGACACATCGGCGGCCGTTCGACTGCATCGCTGATTCTCGCGGGAATCGCAGTGGCGAGCTTTCTCGCTGCCTGCCAGACGTATCTGCTGCAAGCCAACGCCGACGCGTTCCGCAGGATCCTCGCCTGGCTCCTCGGTCGGATCGCCACATCGGGCTGGGCCGAGCCGGCACTGCTGCTGCCGTATTTCTTGGTGACGACCGCCATCATGCTGCGCTACCGGCGGGCGCTGGACGTGCTTGCGGTCGGGGACGAAGAAGCTGCGGCGCTCGGCCTCGAACCCCGCCGGATCCGGCTGATAGTCCTGCTTGCGGCATCGCTCGGCGCGGCCGCCGCAGTGTCGGTGAGCGGGCTGATCAGCTTCGTCGGCATCATCGTGCCCCACGCAATCCGGCTGATCTTCGGCACCAGCAACCGCGTCCTGCTGCCGCTCTCCGTGCTGTTCGGCGCGGCGTTCCTGGTGCTTGCCGATCTGACCGCACGCACGGTGCTCTCCCCGGCTGAGCTGCCGATCGGCGTGGTCACGGCGTTCTTGGGAGCGCCCTTCTTTGTGTTCGTACTGCGGACGAGCCGGCGGGAGATCTGGTGAGCGCCACCGTCGAAGTGGAGGCGCTTGAGGTCAGCCTCGACCGAACGCCGATCCTGCAGGGAGTCGACCTCAGCGTCTCGGCGGGCGAATGGGTGAACGTCGTGGGCCCCAACGGCGCCGGCAAGACGACCCTGTTGCGGGCCCTTCTCGGGCTCGTCGCCTTTGACGGCAAGGTTCGCATTGACGGCCTGTCGAGCCAGCGGCGCTCCGTGCGGGCCCAGTACCTCGCCTACGTACCCCAGTCGCCCGTCATCCCTCAGGGAATGCTCGTAGGCGACTACGTGCTGCTGGGCCGCACACCGCACCGGGGCATCTTCGCTGCCGAGACAGCCACAGACTGTCGAATCGCCGCTGAAGTGCTCGAACGGCTTGATCTCGGCGGCTTCGAGGACCGGGCTGTCCAATCACTTTCCGGTGGCGAGCGGCAGCGAACCGTACTGGCTCGGGCGCTCGCGCAGCAGTCACCGATCTTGGTGCTCGACGAGCCGACGACCGCACTCGATCTGGGCCATCAGCAAGATGTGCTCGATCTCGTCGATGGGCTGCGTCGCGAGCGGAACCTGACGGTCATTGCCACCCTGCATGACCTGACTCTCGCAGCCCGCTATGGCGACCGGGTCGCCATTCTGTCTGAGGGGCGCGTGGCGGCGTGCGGGCGTCCCGAGGGCGTACTCACCGTAGAAAGCATCGCTCGCCATTTCGGAGCACACGTCAGGGTGCTGCGCGACTGCGACGGCCCCGTCATCGTCCCCACAGCAACGACAACAGCACACACGACCAACGCGGTGCACGCAGGGCGCGGCACCGCACAGAATGGAGACCACTCATGAATGCATCACAACCAGACGGCTCGACACCCACCGACGCGCCGCCCACCGACGACCCTCGCCCCGACGGCCTGCGCGTGGCGCGCAGCCTCATCGTGGTCAACACCGGCAACGGCAAGGGGAAGTCGTCAGCGGCGTTCGGCACTGCGATGCGGGCCCGTGCGCGCGACTGGCCTGTCGCGGTGGTGCAGTTCCTCAAATCGGGCAACTGGGTGACCGGCGAGCAGATGATGGCCGAGCCGCTCGGCATCGATTTCTGGTCGCTGGGCGAAGGCTTCACTTGGGACAGCGAAGACCTCACCCGGGACGAGGCCGAGGCCCGCGAGGCTTGGCGGCATGGCAAGGCGCTGGTGGAATCGGGCAATCACCGTCTCGTCATCTTTGACGAGATCACCTATCCCCTCAATTGGGGCTGGATCGATGCAACCGAAGTGGAGGCCACCTTCCGTGACCGACCAGAGCGGGTGTCGCTGGTGCTGACCGGCCGCGACGCCCCGGAATGGATGATCGAGCTTGCCGACACCGTGACAGAGATGACGAAGACCAAGCACGCCTACGACGCAGGCATCCGCGCCAAGAAGGGCATCGATTACTGAGGCTCTCCGCGACCGGCGACGGCTGCGGCTAAGTCTCGGTCACGCTTCGACGCCCATGATCTCGAGGAGCGCCCTCACGTCGGCATGCTCCTCGATGGCGTCGGCGACCCCGTCGAACTGCGCCTCGCGGCGTTCGGCGAACGAGCAGGGTTCCGGCGTGTAGGGGCAGCCGCGGTCGGCAGCCACCCGGGCCAAGAACGCGTGCCGGAACTCGTCGCTTTCGAAGACGCCGTGAAGCGACGTGCCCATCACCCGACCGCTGCGCCAGCCCTCAAGCTCGCCGCCGAGCCACAACCAGGGCTCCTCACCGCTGCCGGAGGTGGGCTGGACCCGGCCGTGATGGATCTGGTAGCCCCATACGTCAGCTCCGCAGGATTTACCTCGGCGCTGGGCGAGCACCTTGTCCGCCTCGAACATGGTCTCGACGCTGAGCAAGCCCAGACCCTGCACCTTCCCTTGTCGCGACTCGATGTCGTCATGGATGCTCGCGCCGAGCATCTGGTAGCCGCCGCAAAGTCCGAGCACGACTGCGCCGTGTTCATTGACGGCTTCGCGCAGAGCATCGGCGATGCCCCGTGAGCGCATCCATGCCAAGTCCTTCACCGTGGCCTTGGATCCTCCCAGCACGATCAGGTCAGGACGACCCAGCTCGCGCGCCGAGCGAACGAGACGCACGGCGACATCGGATTCCCCCAAGAGAGGATCGAGGTCGGTGAAGTTCGACAGGTACGGAAGTGCGATCACGGCCACGTCGAGATGAGCATCGGCCCGTGGCGGCGGCATCTGTGCCAACGCGACGGAGTCTTCGGCGTCGATGTGCAGCTCGTCGAGCATCGGTATCACGCCGAGCGTGGGCACCCCGCTATGTCGCTCGAGATCGACGAGGCCGTCGCCGAGCAGGCTCGGGTCGCCGCGGAACTTGTTGATCACGAAGCCACGCACAAGGTCCCGCTGTGCGGCAGGGAGCAGCGCGACAGTGCCCGCGAGTGAGGCGAAGACCCCGCCCATGTCGATGTCACCGACGACGATCGCTGGCACGCCCGCCCGCTCGGCGACGCGCAGATTGACGATGTCGCTGTCGGCAAGGTTGATCTCTGCGGGGCTTCCCGCTCCTTCCAGCACGACAGCGTCGAATTCGCAGCGCAGTTGGAGCAGTGACTTCAGGACAAGCTCGAACAGTTCCGGCTTGTAGCGGTGATACTGCGCCGCACTCATCGAACCCAGTGGGCGGCCCTCCACAATCACCTGTGCGTCGACGTCACCGGTGGGCTTGAGCAGCACCGGGTTCATGGCGACTGTCGCTTCGACGCCCGCAGCCTGCGCCTGTGCGAACTGGGCCCTGCCAATCTCGTGACCCGAGGCAGTAACCGCGGAGTTCAACGCCATGTTCTGGGCCTTGAACGGAGCCGCTCGCACGCCACGCCGTGCCAGCAAGCGGCACAGACCTGCCACGAGCGTGCTCTTGCCGGCGTTGGATGCGGTCCCGCACACCATCAGGCCAGGCGCCAGTACATCTGTGGCGTGGCCGGGCACCGCGGCAGCGTACAAACACCCCAGATTGCCCCGTCGCCCGAGACGGGCTCTGAGGACTCGAGCCAGTAGGCACAGATGCCAGAGATGAGCAGGCGCGCCTATCCGCGCAGCTGCTTAACCTCTGAGGCCATGCGCGAATGGGCCCGGGCGTGAGCGGCCTCAAGATCTCGGAGCGGGCGGACATCGCGCCGTTCTTCGTGATGGAGATGATGCGAGCTGCTGCGCAGCGGGAGTCCGCTGGCGGCGAAGTCGTGCACATGGAGGTCGGCCAGCCATCCACGCCCGCCCCCGCGGGAGCGCGTGCCGCTGCAAAGGCTGCCATCGACGGTGACGTGCTGGGCTACACGTCGGCCGTGGGCATCGAACCACTGCGGCAGCGCCTCGCTCAGCACTACGCCGACTGGTATGGGCACGACACAGATGCAGATCGCATCGTGGTCACCCAAGGTGCCAGCGGGGCGTTCACGCTCGCTTTCCTGGCGTGTTTCGAGGCAGGCGACCGGGTGGCGGTGACGTCACCGGGCTATCCCTGCTATCGCAACACTCTCGAAGCGCTGGACATCGAGGTCATCGAGATTGCGGTCACACCCGAGACCGGGTTCCGGCTGACCGCCGAGGGGGTTGAGTGCGCCGGCTCACTCGACGGGCTGGTCGTCGCCAGTCCCGCAAACCCCACCGGCACCATGCTCATGGCCGACGAGCTGGGCCGACTTGCTCGCTGGTGCCACGACTCCGGCGTGCGGCTCGTGTCCGACGAGATCTACCATGGCATCACCTATGGAACGCAGGCGGCCACGGCGGCGGCTCACAGCCCGAGTGCCGTCGTCGTGAACAGCTTCTCCAAGTACTTCTCGATGACCGGTTGGCGGCTGGGATGGCTGCTGCTTCCACCCGACCTCGTTTCGCCAGTCGAGCGCCTCGCCCAGAACGCCACCATCGCCGCGGCCACGGTCTCTCAGTACGCCGCCGTGGGCGCCTTCGACAGCATCGGCGAGCTCGAGGCGAACGTGGCGCGCTACACCGCCAACCGCCGAATCCTGCTCGACGGCTTGCCCTCGGCGGGCATTGATCGCATCGCCCCGCCCGACGGAGCCTTCTACATCTACGCCAATGTCGACCATCTCACCGACGACAGCGCCGAGCTCGCAGCCAAGTGGCTTGCGGAACTCGGCATCGCCACCACACCCGGCATCGACTTCGACCCTGCCGAGGGGCACCGTTACATCCGTTTCTCGTTCGCCGGCAGCAACGACGACATGAATCAGACGGTCGAACGCCTAGCTGGTTGGTCCGATCAGCGTCGTTGAGCCAACGGGCGCAGCGCGCCCCCCACCACTAGCGTCGCTGCTCATGGAATCGGCAGAACTCGAGACTCTGATCATCGACGCGGCAGACAACGGCGTTGTCACCATCACCATGAACAGGCCCCACCACCTCAATGCGGCGAGCACCCAGATGTTCACCGAGCTGCGCGACACGTGGAACCAGATCGGCGGCGACCCCACGGTGCGCTGCGTCGTGATGACCGGCGCAGGCGATGCGTTCTGCAGCGGCGCCGATCTCGCCGGCGGTGACGACGACGGGCCGAAGCGACACGCGCTGCAAGACCTGAATGTGATTCACCAGACGGTTTCGGCGCTCTACTCGATCATGGTGCCGGTCATCGCCAAGGTGAACGGCGTCGCTGCGGGCGCCGGCATGAATCTGGCCCTCGCCTGCGACCTGATCGTGGCCTCCGATCAGGCTCGCTTCAGCGAGATCTTCGCTCGCCGCGGACTCAGTGTCGACTTCGGCGGTACGTGGATACTGCCGCGGCTCATCGGCCTGCACCGTGCGAAGGAGTTGGCCTTCTTCGCAGACGTGACCGATGCCAAACAAGCCGAGGATTTCGGAATCGTCAACAAGGTGGTGCCCCACGGCGACCTCGACGCCTTCGTCGATGACTGGGCCGATCGCCTCGCCGCCGGGCCGCCAATTGCTGTCGCAATGACGAAGCGCCTGCTGACGCTCAACGCCTCGGCCGACTTCAACACCGCACTCGAGGGCGAGGGCATGGCTCAGTCGCTCAACTTCACCACCGAGGACACCAAGGAAGCCGTCAAGGCGTTCCTGGAGAAGCGCCCTCCCACATTCACCGGCCGCTAGCCGCAGCCCGATCGGGGCGGCGGATCAGGCGAGCGAGGATCGGGACTCGGCCCAGGTCTTGCCGGAATCCACGTCGACGTCGTGGGGCAGGCCCAGCACCCGCTCGGCGATGATGTTGCGCTGCACCTCCGAGGTGCCGCCGCCGATCGTGAGCGCAGGGCTGAACAGGTAGCCGCCGTGCCAGCCGTTCCATCCTTCAACGACCGCCTGAGTCTTCGGGAAATCGGGCGATGTGCCGAGCGGGCCGGTGTTTGTGAGCAGCCCGTGGGCACTTGAGAGATCCTTTGCCAGCGTCATCACATGCTGGCCGTGATCGTCAGCAAGCGCTTTGCGCACGCTGGCTTCGGGTCCCGGCTGGCGGCCTGCCAGACGCGCACTCAGCGTCCGCAGACGGATGAGACGCAGCACCTCTCCCTCGATGTGCAGGCGCGCCGCCCGGTCGCGCATCACCGGGTCGGCCAAGCCGCCAGCCGATCGCACAACGTCGAGCAGATCGGCAGCACTGGGGCCGCTGCCCCACAGCGCCCCTTCGCCTGACAGCGATACCCGCTCGTTGCCGAGCGTGATCTTTGCCAGCCGCCAACCGTCGTTCTCGTCCCCGATCCGGTTCTCGACGGGCAATTCCATATCGGTGAAGAACGTCTGGTTGAACGAGTGAGCCGTGGTCATGTCGACGATCGGCTGGAGCTCGAGGCCGGGCGCGTCCATCGGGCAGATGAAGTAGGACACGCCGCGGTGCTTGGACACATCGGGGTCTGTGCGGGCGATGAGGATGCCGAATTTGCTGCGATGCGCCCCAGAGGACCAGATCTTCGAACCGTTGACGATGTACCGATCGCCGTCGCGCACGGCCCGGGTCGCCAAGTTGGCCAAGTCGGAGCCGCTGTCAGGCTCAGAGAACAGCTGGCACCACACTTCCTCGCCGGTAAGGATCGGCCACAGGTAGCGGTCCTGTTGCGCGTCTGTGCCGCCGTAGAGGATTGTCGGACCGGCCCAGCCGAGCCCGATGCCGCCTGCCAGCCGCTTCACATCGGCTTTGGCAAGCTCCTCGTCGATCAGCAGCTGGGTGATGGGGTCAGCGTCGAGGCCGTAGGGCTTCGGCCAATGAGGTGCCACGTATCCTGCGTGCGCGAGCGCTTCCTGGCTCGGATCGCCGTCGTGGTCGTCGAGCCAGTCACGCACCGCGACGCGGCGAGGATCGTCATCGTCGGGCCAGTCGAAATCCATGGGCCGACCATAGCGGTGCCTCGCTCGACGTGACCGGGTCCGGGCAAGACGCTGGGCAAGGCCGAACATGCCCCGTCGAAAGCACTCCGCAGACGCGAACAGGCCCCGGCCCGTTGGCCGGGGCCTGCGCTTACCCGAAGATCATGTTCGCACCACCGCCTTGGGGCGGAGCTGCGGCCGCATGAGGACCAGCACGCGGATCTTGTGGGGTTCGGTGGTCCGGGTTGGAGTCGCCACCTGATGGAGACGTCCCCTTCTCGGAAGCGGGTCGCCTCAGCGCCCGGCCACCTCCAGAGTCCTCTTACGTTTCGGCATTGTGTGGACCACCCCCTTTCTCTGGTGCGACCAGATTGCCACAGTCGCGGCCAGCTTGGAAGACGCGCGGAATCCAGCCTCCGCATCGTGCCGCCTGCTGCGTTCAGCCCTTGTTCCCCATTCTCATGCGATTGGGCTCACGGGCCGCTCGGGCCACGGCTTCGCCGATCGGCTCAGCCTCAGGTGACGAATTCTGAACGGATCGCCCGTGCGACCGCCGCCGCTGCGAGCATCGCGACGAGATCAGCTTGGGTGTCGACTTCGCCTGTGGCGAGCAGGAACAAGGCGTCGCCGTCAAAATTCGTGTGCGGCGGCTCTATTGCCCGGGCGATGCCCGTGTGCGCAAGGTCGGCTGCCCGGCAAGCCTCCGGCTTGGTCAGACGAGCATTGGTGACCACGCAGCCGATGGTGGTATTGCCGCGCTCGGGTGACTCGGGCTCTTCGGTGCCGCGCCCGGTGAATCCGGGTATCGCGTCGATCGCTGCATAGGGGTACCGCTCAGAACCAGGAGGCGCCGTACACCCGGCCAGCACGGTGCCATCAGTGTCGATGACATCGCCCAGGGCATTCACTGCCACCACAGCGCCAACGACGACCTCGCCCGAACGCTCCACCGCAGCGCCCAACCCGCCGGGCACCGAGAAATCTCGGCCGGCGACCTTGCCGATCGTGCAGCCACGCCCGACGCCGACCCGACCGGTTTCGGGCTCGGCGGCACTGGCGGCTTCACAGGCGGCCCAACCGGCCGCCGCAGTCGGACGTTCGCTGTCCGGCGACTGGATGTCGTACACGACCGCTCCGCCGACGACGGGCACGATGCTGTCGCGGATGTTGAGACCGCGGCCCTGCTCGGCACACCAGCGAACGACACCGTCGGCCGCTGCGAGGCCGAACACGCTGTTGCCGCACAACACCACGCCGTGACATTCGACGCCGGCGCCAGTCGAGCTGAGCGCAGCGGCCTCCCGAGTGCCGGGCGCCCCGCCCCGCACCGCGATGGCGCCCAGGGTGCCTGGGGGCGGGAGCACGACGGTCACACCGGTCTCGGCGTCGTCATCGGTCCACGAACCCACCAGCACCGACGGCAACCCCAACGCCATGGCCGCGCACCCTAGGCGCAATTGCGGCGTGTGCGTCTACATCCGCAACGGTGCCGATCCGGACCGTTCTTAGCCGTCTCTCACTTGGAGTCCCTACGTTGCAATTCGCCCGACGTGGAGGATCTTTCGCATGCGCAAGCTTTCTTGGACCGTGCCGATGGCAGTCGTGGCGATCACCGCGCTGGCCGCAGCTTCCTGCGGCAGCAGTGATTCCAGCGGTCTCGCCACGCTCGAATCGGTGACGACCACAACCCCAGACAACTCCCTGACCGCCGCCGGCGTGGACGGGGCATCAGGGGCAGCCGACGCCAGCGAGACGACTGTCGCCGCCGCGGACGCAAGTGCCGAGGCAGACTCAACCTCAGATTCAGACCCAGGCACACCCGCCGAAATCACCGACGAGGAACGCCTGCTCGACTTCGCCCAGTGCATGCGCGACAACGGCGTGGACTTCCCCGATCCGGTCGTGGAAGCCGACGGCACGATCGCGTTCGGCCGTCGATTCGGCCCAGGGGGCGCCGATCAAGATGACGAGAATCGCAGCCAAATCGGGCGGGATCCGGACCTGCCCGCAGCGCGAGCCGCATGCGACGGACTCATCGAGGGCCTCGCCTTGGGCCCAGGCGGGCAGAATTTCGACGAGCTGCAGATTGAGCTCTTCGACCGCCTGCTCGAGTTTGCTCAGTGCATGCGCGACAACGGCATCGACATCGCCGACCCGGATCCGAACGCCTTCGGGCGAGGAGGCAGCGGCCCAGGGTCTGGGGGGCCATTTGGCGGGATTGACCTCGACGACGGCGACGACAGCGCTGCGTTCGAGCTCTGCAGCGAGCACTTGCCCACTGCAGGGCGCTTCGGCGGCCGGCAATGACCGTGCGGTCCAAGCGCCGGGCGCTGCGAGCAACGGCAGCGGCAATTCTCATCGTTGCCGTCGGCGCAGCCGCACTGGTCGCGATCGGGAACGGCGCCGACGACGATGCGGACTCCCAAGGAGAGTCAAGCCTCAGCACAACGCTCATCAGCCAGCGCGACCTGACCGAGTACACCGAGATCAGCGGAACGCTGGACTATGAGGGAACGGTCACGCTCACAGCCCGCAGCAACGGCGTACTCATGCATCTCGCCGGCGAGGGGACCGTTGTACGGCAGGGCGAGCAGCTCTATCTCGTCGTCTACGAGCCCACCGATGAAGACACAGCTCGCGTGCTCGCCGAGGTGGCATCGGCCCAAGATGGGCTCTCGACGGCATCGGACAACTTGAGCGAAGCCATGTCGGGGCCGAGCGATGCTGAGGCTGCTACGGCACGAGCTGCGGTCACCGAGGCCATCGAGGAGCGCGACCACCTGCTCGAACCGCCGAGCACTGCGGACCTCAACAGCGCACAAGCAGCGGTCGCGGCCGCATCGGAGGCACTTGAGGCGCTCGGCAATCCCACCGCCGCCGACCTCGCGGCGGCCCGTGTCGAGGTCGCCAACGCCGAAGCGGCACTGACCACGCTGAAGACGGGTGCATCGCAAGCCGAGATCGACTCCGCACGAGCCGCCGTGCAGACCGCCTCAGAAGCTCTCGCCACCCTGAACGCTGGGGCGTCCCAAGCAGAAATCGATACGGCCACAGCGGCACGGCGCGCGGCCCGGGAACGGCTCCGCGACGAACTTCAATATTCGGACAATGAGGTCGAGATCGACTTGGCGCGTGCGGAACTGCTGACTGCCGAAGAACACCTCGCCGATCTGCTGGCGGGCCCGACCCAAGCCGAGATCGACGACGCCGAGTCCACAGTGCTCACCGCCCAAGAGGCACTCGCCGAACTCCTGGCAGGCCCGACCCAAGCCGAGATCGACGACGCCGAGTCCAAAGTGCTCACCGCCCAAGAGCGCCTGGAACTTCTCGAGAATCCGACCGATGTCCGATTCGAGCAGGCTCGTGCCGATCTCGCGACGGCCAGAGAATCTCTCGCTGATCTGGTCGACGGTGCGTCGGCGGCGGAACTCGAGTCAGCGGACGCCGCAGTCCTGGCCGCCGAGCAGGCCCTTGCTGATCTTCTCGCCGAACCGTCTGCGGAAGAACTCTCCGCTCTCGAGTCTTCGTTGGCAAGCGCTGAAGCAGCTCTTCGCAGCGCTCAAGCCGACGCGGCCGCTTACGCCGAGACCTACCGCCCGCTGTTCGTCATGTACGGCGGGATTCCGGCCTATCGAAACATGACTGTTGGCCTCGAAGGCGCCGACGTTGCCCAACTCGAAGCAAACCTTGCCGAACTGGGATTCGGCGACGACGAAGCGTTCGAGGTCGACGGAATCTTCGACCTGCACACTGCTGCGGCGGTGCGCAGCTGGCAAGAGCACACCGACCAGCACGTCGACGGCACAGTGAGCACCGCAGATGTGCTGTTCACCGCTGGGCCCGTGCAGATCGGCTCGTGGGGCCAGGGCGTCGAAGTGGGCCAAGACAGCGAGGTCGGCGCGACACTCGCGCCGCTCACCGTGATCGAGACGCCTGGAGGTGGCGGTATGGCGACCACGCAGCGGGTCATCGCCAGCTTGCCGCTCAGCGATCGCGACCTGATCTCAGTGGGAATCGCCGTCAACGTCGAACTGCCGGACGACACCGACGTGGCGGGTTCGGTCACCGCCATCAACCCGACGCCTGCACTCGACGCTCAGTCCGGCGAGAACACCGTCGAGGTCACGATCCTGCTCACCGAACCTGCGTCGCCGGTGTGGATCGGCGCGACGGTGACGGTGGAGGTCACCGAGACGCTGATTCGGGACGCATTGGTGGTACCCGCCACCGCCCTGCTGGCCCTCGTCGAGGGCGGCTACGCCGTCGAGGTGCTGGACGAGGACGGAACCACGCGTCTCGTCGGCATCGAGACCGGACTGTTCGTCGACGGTGATGTCGAAGTCGCCAGCGGGGAGCTGGCAGCCGGAATGCACGTCGTGGTTCCCCGGTGAGTAGCCCCGCGTCACACGACTTCGACGCCAATGCCCTGGAACGATCGTCGACGCCGGGACGATCGCGCCGCGTCCGCGCCAGCCAGCACATGTTGGCCGCACCCGATCCATCGGCGCCTGCGATCGAACTGCGTGACGTCACCAAGAGCTATCCGGGATCGCCGCCTGTCGTTGCCCTCGATGGGGTCTCGGTGCGAATCGATCGAGGCGAGATGGTCGCCGTCGTCGGTCAGTCCGGCAGCGGCAAGTCCACCATGCTCCACGTGATGGGCACGCTCGACCAGCCCACGAGCGGCAGCGTGCTGATCGAAGGAATCGACAGCTCGGTGCTCAGCGATGATCATCTCGCCGCAGTCCGGGGACGGCGCGTCGGTTTCGTGTTCCAGCGCTTCTTTCTGCTCGCTGGGATTCCCATCATCGACAACGTCGCGAACGGCCTGCTGTACCACGGCGCTGCTCGCCCGCAGCGGCGCGCGGCAGCGGAGTTGGTCTTGGAACGCGTCGGCCTCGGGGATCGCATGTGGCACCGCCCCAATGAACTGTCCGGCGGCGAGACGCAGCGGGTTGCCGTCGCACGGGCACTGGTGCACGAGCCAGCATTCGTCCTGGCCGACGAACCCACCGGCAACCTCGACTCCGCGACGTCGGCGTCGATCATGGAACTCTTCAAGTCGCTCCACTCCGAAGGCCGCACGATCGTCGTCGTCACCCATAACGAAGAGATCGCAGCCGCGCTGCCTCGTCAGCTGCAGATCCTCGATGGACGGCTCGAACGTGACGTCCGGCCCAATTCCCGGTGATCGGGCCGCAGTGACCGCGCCGCTCGCACCCAGCCGGCTGCGGTTGTCCGAGGTCATTCGGGTCGGTCTCGGTTCCTTGGCGGCCCGCAAGCTCCGTTCGGTCTTGTCGGCACTCGGCATAGCCATCGGGATCGCATCGCTGGTGAGCGTTCTCGGCCTGTCGGATTCCTCGAAATCGGCTCTGCTTGACCAGATCGGCGCGCTCGGCACGAATTTGCTGACCGTCGAAGCCGGGTCAGGGTTCGGAGCGGGCGATTCGGCGCTCCCGCAGACCGCAGTTGCGACCGTCGGGCGTGTCGCCACCGTCGAGGCAACTGCAGCGGTGTACAGCGTCGATGTCGGCGTCTACCGAAATGACTTTGTGCCTGCGGACC
Organism: Candidatus Poriferisodalis sp.; assembly: GCF_965214215.1. Classification (GTDB taxonomy): domain Bacteria; phylum Actinomycetota; class Acidimicrobiia; order Acidimicrobiales; family Poriferisodalaceae; genus Poriferisodalis. The sequence continues at coordinate 102,032 of NZ_CBDCBD010000003.1, forward strand.
AAACCGGGGGCATCAGGGTGTTCGCAACCGATCCGGGTCTGTTGGAGACCTTGCACGGCACGGTCAAGGACGGCTCGTTCCTCACCGAGGGGACCAGGTCGCATCCGGTCGCCGTCGTCGGCTCGGTAGCAGCTGAGCGTCTCGGCATTCGCAACCTTGACGTTCCCGTCGAGCTGTACATCGGCGAGCACTGGGTCGAGGTCGTGGGCGTGCTGGAGCCATTCGCGCTCGCAGCAGATCTGGACCGCGCCGTGTTGATCGGGGATCAGGCGGCGGAGGACTACTTCGACACCGAGGGGGCCCCGACGGTCGTGTACGTCCGCGTCGACCAAGCTCACATCGACGCCACCCGTGATGTGCTCGCTGGGACCATCGATCCCGAGAACCCCGAGGAAGTGGAAATCAGCCGTCCGTCAGACCTGCTCGAGGCACAATCGGCTGCCGAGAGTTCCTTCACCGGTCTGTTCTTGGGCTTGGGAGCGGTGGCTCTGCTCGTCGGTGCGATCGGCGTCGCGAACGTCATGGTGATCGGAGTCATCGAACGGCGCAGCGAAATCGGACTGCGCCGGGCGATCGGAGCGACCCGGGCACACATCCGTCGACAGTTCCTCATCGAGGCCCTGACGCTCGCTTCGCTGGGTGGCACCGTCGGCGTCCTGCTGGGCGTGGCCGTGACATACGTCTACGCGACAGCGCAGGGCTGGCGCGTGATCATTCCGCCCATTGCGCCGATCGGCGGGATCGCTGCTGCCGTGCTGATCGGAGCAATCGCCGGCTTGTATCCGGCAATCCGGGCAGCCAAGGTGTCGCCCACCGAAGCGCTCCGCTCCGACTGATCCGCTGGACTGTCGGAGAAGCTGCGGCGAGCGCTACTCGCCGGATTGGGCGCCGCTGGAACTGGCGGCCGGGCTGTTTGTCTCGCGGAACATCTCGCCCATGGCCGCGACGGCACCGAGCACACCGCTGGTGTCGAGCGGCAGGAAGATCTTGGTGGCCTGACCGTCCGCGATGCCTTGTAGCGCTTCGAGGTACTTGATGGCGATCAGGTCGTCGGTGGGATCGCCGTTGTGGATCGCCATGAAGACCCGCTCGATGGCTTGGCCCTCGCCTTCGGCGACCGTGAGCTTCTGGTACTTGTCGGCATCGGCGACTCGCTTGATCGCCTCAGCCTCGCCTTCTGCCCGCAGGATCTGGGACTGCTTCACACCCTCCGCCTGCAGGATCGCCGCGCGCTTCTCGCCCTCGGCCTCGGTGACCGCCGCGCGCCGATCGCGCTCTGCCTTCATCTGACGGTGCATCGCCGTGGTCACGTCGGCTGGCGGCTCGATGCGCTGGATCTCGACGCGCACCACACGAGTACCCCACTTGTCGGTGGCATCGTCGAGGATCTGTCGCAGCTTGGAGTTGATGACCTCGCGTGACACCAGCGCATCGTCGAGCTGCAGATCGCCGATCACGTTGCGGAGGTTGGTCTGGGCCAGCTTCGTCACGGCGATGATGAAGTTGCCGACCGCATACTTCAGCTTCACCGGGTCGGTGGGCTCGTAGTAGATGACAGCATCGACGGTGACCGCCACGTTGTCCTTGGTGATGACCTCCTGCGGTGGCACGTCCACCACCTGCTCACGCATGTCCACCTTCAAGATCCGCTGGATGAACGGGATCACAAAGCGCAGACCGGGCTCGACGGTGGATCGGTACTTGCCCAAGTTCTCAACGAGGCCCTGTTCGAAGGGACGGACGATGCGCAAGCCCTTCGCGGCGATCACGAAGATCGCCAGTGCGACTATTGCCAGGAGGATGACTCCCGGTTCGATGCTGTCCATCAATCGCTCCTCGGAGTGTCTGAGTGTTCGTTCTGGTCGCCGCTGTCAGAGCCCGACTCGCTCGTGTCAGCTTCTGCGCTGTCTTCCGGGCTTGCTTCCGCGGCGGGCGCGACCATTGGGTCACTATGACGCACGTAGTCCGGGGGTGGCGGCTCGGCAAGCTCGACGAGCAGCTTGGTGCCACGCAATGCAGTGACCCGTACGAGGGAGCCCTCTTCGATCGGTCCGGAATCGGCGACTGCCCGCCACTCGTCCGACTCAACTCGGACGCGTCCCGTGTTCTCGACGAGGTCGATGTCCTCGATGACCCGGGCGTCCATGCCGACGTACCGATTCGCGCCGACCGGGAGATCGTCAGGCCGGTCCTGGCGGCGCATGAAACGGCGCAGAATCAGCATGGATACGCCGGTGCCGCCGAAGAAGAGCAGCCACTGCACGCCGCCATGAAGATCGATCCACGCGGCGGCCGAAGCCAGCACGGCGCCCAAGGCGAACGGCAGCAAGAAGAAACCGGCGGTGAAGATCTCGCCGATGCCCATGACCATCGCTACCGCAACCCAGACCCATCGCCACAGTTCGTTGTCCACCCGAACCCCCGCGTGCATCGTTGGATGTGCTGCAAGTATGCCCGGCTGCAGCGAGGCCGCTGCCGCGCTAACGCCTTTGGCAGGCAGGGCACCACGTGCTCGAGCGTTGATCTAGCACCCGGCGGCGCAATTCGGTGCCGCAGCGCACGCACGGTTCGCCCGCGCGGCCGTAGCAGACGAAGTACTTCTGATTGTCGCCGGCGCCGGTGAGGCTGTAGTAGTCGCGCAGCGTGCTGCCGCCGCGCTCGATGCTCGCGACCAGCACATCGCGCAGCGCTGCCAGCAGCAGCTCCGCTCGCGGCCGCGAGATCGCGCGAGCTGACGGGTTGATGCACGCCAAGAACAACGCTTCGTCGGCGTAGATGTTCCCGATGCCGGCGACGAGGCGCTGGTGCAGCAGCTGTGTCTTGATGCGCTGGCTCGACCTCCGGCTCGCTCGCCAGAACGCTGCTGCGTCGAAGCCCTCATCCAACGGCTCTGGACCCATTGCCGCCAGCGTGGGCAGATCGCGGTAGTCGCCCCGGTCGCAGACGGCAATCCGGCCGAACCGGCGAACATCATGCAGGCAGAGCACCTCGTCGCTGTCGAGACGCCACCAGGCACGCACATATGGGTCGTCAGCGCTGACTGCTCTTGGGGCCATGGCCTCCGCCGCCGATCCATCGACGGGCCGAGGCGGCGGCAAGTCGTCGCGTGCCGCAGTGGACGTGTCGGCAAAGCACAGCCGCCCGGTCATGCCGAGATGCGTGATCAAGTCACGGCCGCAGTCCAGCTCGGCAATCAGGTACTTGCCGCGCCGTCGCAATGCCTCGACTTCGCTACCCACCGCATCGACGCCGGATGCGAACTTACGCGACGGATGAGCCCAGGCATCGGTGATCCGCCGTGCGGCCAGAGACGGTTCCAACTGTCGCCGGACGACTTCGACTTCGGGAAGCTCAGGCATCGCTGGCCCGTCGGCAACCAGCGAGCAGCGATGCGGTCCGGGGCTTCGGCAGGACTGGCCTACCGGAACTTTGGCGGGCGCTTCTCAAGGAACGCAGCGACTGCCTCACGGTGATCGTCCGATGCGCGAGCCACATTCAGCGCTTCCATCTCACGACGCTGCACGGCCCGCAGATCGGTGTCGGATCCATTGTCGGACAGGAGCTGCTTGGTCAACTGCAGCATGGTCGGCGGATTCTCCGCGTAGCTGCGCGCGCGGGCGAGCGCTGCTTCGAAGACGTCCCCGTCGGTGACTTCGTCGACGAGGCCCAGCTCGGCTGCCTCGGTTCCGAGGACGATCCGGCCGGACAGTGCCAGATCCGAGGCCGCTCCCCAGCCGCATCGCTGGATGAGGATGTGCGACGACGCCAGCTCCGGCGTCACGCCCATCTTGACGAAACGGCACGAAAGCTTCGCATTGCTGTGGGCTACCAGAAAATCCATGGACAAGACCATCGTGAGGCCGACGCCGATCGAGGCGCCGTTGATGGCCGCCACCATGGGCTTGGAGCTGCGCACGAGATTGACCCAGTCGTCTGCCGCGGCATCATCACCGGCGGCGGCTTCACCCACGCTGCCACCCGCTTCGTCTGCGGCATCAATCCGGGCGGCAAAGACCTCAGCGATGTCTGCGCCGGCGCAGAAGCCGCGACCCGCACCGGTGATGACGAAGGCGCCGACCGACGGATCGTCGTTGCCGCTCGTCACAGCGTGGGTCAGCTCCGATTGCATGCGCGGTGTCCACGCGTTCAGCTTCTCGGGCCGGTTCAGCGTCAGCACCCGCACGTCGTCGTGGTCGCTGACAGTGATCTGCTCGTAGTCCATCTGATGCTCCCCGGTTCGCCAGATCGGCCTACAGCATGGCCGGTGCCTGCACCGCTTTGCTCACGCAGCGATCAGCGATGCGGTGTTTGATGCGGCATCGCTCACGCAGCGATGCGATGTCTGATGCGGCATCGCTCACGCAGCGATGCGATGTCTGATGCGGCATCGCTCACGCAGCGATGCCGTTCCTCCGCTGGTGCTCGAGCTGGCCTTCGGGACAGTCGTCGCGATAGGGGCACCAGCTGCACAACGGGCCCGGGGTGGGTTCGAATCGGCCCGTCGCTGTGGCCTCGGCGATGCGATCCCATGTGCTGCAGTGCTGGTCGACCGCCGCCGAGACCGCTTCTGGGTCGAACGGGCGGGCGATCTCAGTGGGCCGGCGTTCCCCGCGGCCGGCACCCGTCTCGCCCAGGTACAGCAGCCGCACGTCGCTGACGTCATCGCCCACAGACTCAAGCGCAGCTGCATATAACCAGACCTGCGACAGGCGGCTGTCGACAAAGCGCTGCGGGGGCGGACGGCCCGTCTTGTAGTCGGTGACGCGCAGTCCGGCGGGCACCCGGTCGACAAGATCCACAATGCCCCGGAACGGCACTCCTTCGAGCGAGGTATGAACATCGCGCTCACGATCCACCACGTCGACCTCGACGGGATCCACCAACGCGAAGTAGCCCTCGATGTCCGTCCACGCATTCCATCGAAAGGCCCGTTCTTGGTCTTCGGGCAATTCCAGCGCCATGAAATCGGAATTTGCAGCGAGCTGCGGCCACAGGTCTCGGCAGATTGCACGCGCACGCTCAAGCGTTCGCTGTGAGGGTGCGACCGCAAGCAGCTCCTCCAGCACGTGATGCACAAACGTGCCGCGCAACGCGGGCTCTCCCGGGGGGTCTGGCCGCTTGTCGACGTAGCGGAACTTCCAGCGCCTCGCGCACTGCCGGAAGGTCGACGCGCCCGAAGGACTCAAGCTCTTCGGAGCCTCCACCACTCGAGCATCGTCGGCAATGACGCTGCCGGCGCGGGGTTCCACATTCACAGCGTGGCCCATCTCAACATCGCAAGCGTGGATGGTTCAACGGCGACGGCGCCAGCGCCGCCACAGCCACCACGCCACGACTGCCGCAACCAGCCATCCGGCGGCGAGAGCGCCTCCGAATGCCGCAAGCAGGCGGCGGTCGACCGGTTCGGCATGGCGCGGCAAGAGGTGCGACGCGGGCGCAGGAGCCGGGTCGGCATCGGTGTCGGCGGGTGAGACAGGCGGTGCGTCCGCAGCCTCGGCCGACCGCAGGTCACCCGGGAGCGCGACCGTCGGTTCGACGCTCGGCCGTGGTCGGTTCGGGTCGTAGTTGGCCATAGTGAAACCCCGCAGCGGCGCGCAATTCGAGCGTACCGCCAGCTCTCAGCCCAGGCGGCGCTCGAGGTCGGCCCAGAGCTCGTCGAATGCCTGCGCCGCTTCTGGTGCGCCAGCCCGGCGGCCGAGCGCCCGCAGCGGCAGAGACTGCCCGGAAGCCTCAGCGATGGCGGCCCGCTGCGGGATGGGCGGCAACATGTCGGCGCCGAAGCGCTCAGCGAGCTGCTGGGCCCAATAGGCGTTGTCGCGTGTGCGCCCCACGCGGTTCGCCACGATGCCAGCAATCGTGGGAGTGCCCTGGCGCTGCGAGACTCGCTTGATGGTGGACCGCATGAGGTCGACTCCGTCGGCTGCCCAAGCGGCCGGCTCGGTCACCACGAGCGCACGGTCGGCTGCGAACAGACCGTTGATGCACAGCAGTCCCAGCGACGGGGGGCAGTCGATGAGCACGAGATCGTGGTTCACACCTGCGAGAGCGATACGCAAGCGATCCTGCGCGCCCACCAAGTCGGCAGCCATCTGAGGCTCCCGGCTGGCCAAGGCATAGCTACCAGGCGCCAGCTGGGGACACGGCCCGTCGGGGGGCCAGCGGGCGTCGGTGACCGCCGCGAGCACTGCACCGGGCGTCGGGTCGGCGAGCGCGTCGTCAACGTTCGGCGAGCCATTCCACACGCCAAGACCGGCAGACGCGTTCGACTGGGGGTCCAGATCCACGACGAGGACGCTCAGCCCGCCAGCGCACGCAGCTTCGGCGATGCCAAGCGCGACCGTCGTCTTGCCCACGCCGCCCTTCTGGTTGACCACAGCCAGCGTCGCCATCGCTACTGCCCTACGAACGAGCGCCAACTGGCGCATTCTCGGACGGTTGAGCGGATTGCTTCCCGCTCTTGTTCGCTGCGCTCACGGGCCGCTCGGGCCACGGCTTCGCCTGCCGGCTCAGCCTCTGCACCTGTCTCCGGGCGCACCGCGTCACGGCGCAGCAGTAGCAGGCGGCCGGGACAAGTCGATGCCGCACAGCGCCGCCCCGGCTGCCAACTCGCCTCGCAAAGCGGTGCCCGCCGCCCCGCGATCGACGGCTGCGGCCGCGTCGAGCAGTGCGGCGCGGGCCATCGGGGCATTGAGGTCGTCATCCAGCACAGCCTGCACCTCAGCGAGCAAGCCCGATGACCCTCCGCTGGATCCGGCGGCTGGCGGCGCACCCGCCACAGCTCCCACCAACGTGTCGAGGTCGCGCTGGGCCGCGAGGCCCTCCGAGTCGAACCATTCCCACTCGGTGCGGTAGTGGTGTGCCATCAACGCGAGCCGGATGGCTCGCGGGTCGACGCGGGCACGCAGATCCGAGATGAAGACGAGATTGCCGAGCGATTTCGACATCTTGTCCCCTTGGTACGCCACGAGCCCCGCATGCACCCAGTAGCGGGCCAACGGAGCGCCATGAATTGCCTCGCTCTGAGCAATCTCGCACTCGTGGTGGGGAAACACCAGGTCGCCGCCGCCACCGTGGATATCGATCGTGGGGCCCAGCGCTGCGTAACCCATTGCTGAGCACTCGATGTGCCAGCCAGGACGTCCCGGGCCGAACGGCGACGGCCATGAGGGCTCGCCGTCTGCGCTGGCCTGCCACAGCACGAAATCGAGCGGGTTGCGCTGGCGGGGGTCGTCGGGACTGCCGCCGCGCTCAGCCGCGAGCTCGGTCATACGGTCGGCGCTATAGCCCGACAGCTTCCCGAATTGCGGGAAGGTGGCGACATCGAAGAACACCCGATCAGCCGAGACGTACGCGTGGCCCGCGTCAAGCAGCTTGGCGATCATGGCGATCATGGCGTCGATGGACCCGGTGGCCCGCGGCTCGTGCGCCGCTGGCCGTGCCTGCAGGGCGATCATGTCCGCTTCGAAACGCTCGATCTCCCGCTCGGCCAGTGCCAGATAGTGCTCGCCGAGCTCAGCCGCCTTGGGCAGGATGCTGTCGTCCACGTCGGTGTAGTTGCGCACCAGCGTGACGGAGTGGCCCATGTCTTCGAGACGCCGGATCATCAAGTCATACGCCAGGTAGGTGGCGGCATGGCCGAGGTGGGTGGCGTCATAAGGCGTGATGCCGCACACGTACATGCCAACGTGGTCGCCGAGCTCGAGCTCGATGACCGCCTTTTGCGCTGTGTCGTAGATGCGCATTCCCACGGCCCGACACGGTACTGTCGAAGCAGGTGGACGGGCGTCGAGACGATCGTGCGCTGCTCGAGCGGATTGCTCTGTACCGGCATCGTCGCGAGCTTCCACCGATCCAGCCGGCGCTCATCGAAGAGCTTGCCGAATGGCTCGCAACACACGGCACCGACCCGCTTACCTACGTCTGCGAGCTCTTTGAGCGTCACCAAGTCGTCTTCGTTGGCCACCACACACCCACACGTCGCGCGGGGCTGTTCCTGCAGGATCTCATTGCGGCGGCGTACCGGTCCGGCGTGAGCATCGTCGCGATGGAATACGCGTGCGTCGACGACCAAGCACGGCTGGATGCGGTGGTCACCGGCACGACCTTCGACGAGCAGCTTGCACGCGAGGCATTACTTCGCTGGGGCATCCGTCACAACTTCGCCTACCGCGAGTACCTCGATGTGCTGAGAGCGGTATGGGAGGTGAACCACCGCTTCGTCGTCAGCGGGCCGCCCATGCGCGTGCTTGGGCTCGACTACGACCTGGACCTCGATGCCGTCACCGACACGGCCGACCTGCGGACGTCGTACGCGTGGCCGCATCTGCGAAATCGCGGCCCGGTGTCGGCGCATATGTGCGACGTGCTGCTCACTGAGGTCATCGAGCCCGGGCATCGAGCGCTCGTGCTGACACGCACAGCACATGCGATGACCCGAGCGCGGCGGGTGCCGCACCAAGTATGGGATGCCATCGACGCCGAGGTCGTCGGCGGCTACGTGGTCGGCGCGGCGAACCGCGTATACGAAGTTGTGGCCGACCGAGCCGTCACCGTGCTGATACACGAGCCGCTGCCTGCCGACGGCGAATTGTGCGACTACGCGCTGGTGGCAGACGGCGCACTCGATGCGACGTTTGCGATGCACCCCGACTTGGCCGTGCCGCTCGCCTTCGATGTCGACCGGGGTCCCACAGCGCGGCTCGTATGCAAGACGAGCCTTGACCGCGAACCGCTTGGCACGCTCGCCAGCGGCTGGATCTACCTCGAACCGGACTACCAACGCCGAGCGCCGACCCCGCTGCCCGAACCAGTGCCCGCGGTCCACGTGGAGCACGCTCGGCGGTATGCCCTCGATCCAGAGTTGAGAGATCGCAAATCCACCCCAAACGACTTCGCGGCGGCGGTCTCTGAGTCGGCTGCAGCGGCAGAACTGGCCTGGACACAAGTGCTCTGAGTCGACTGTCGGCCGTCTTGGCGTCAGATTCGACGTCGCCAGCGGGCAGACTCATAGGCGGTGCCGCCCGAAACCACCGACGACGAGCGGTCCCCATCCGCGCTTCACTCGCCTGAGGAATACCTCGGCGGCATCTGCGGTCGTCACCAGATCGTGTTGCTGGGAGATCAGATCGGGGTGCGCCAGCATCTGCGCTTCTTGGCAGGCAGCCTCTCCGAGCTCGCCGACAACGGCGTGGAGAACCTCGCCTGGGAGTTCACCAACTCGCGCCGGCAAGCCGAGCTCGATGCGCTGGTCGATGGGCCCGACTGGGACAGCCGGGCGTGCGCCGATCTGTTCGTCGATCTACTCGGGATCGGATTCGGTTACCAGGAATATGCTGATGTGCTGCACGCAGTCTGGAGGCACAACGACGCTGAACGCCGCCGAGACGACGACCGCCGGCCCATCCGCGTGATCGCGCTCGGCCTGCCCACCTACGTGGAGGATCCCGACCTGCTCGACGGTCGCTCAGCCGCCGAACTCGGGCTGCGGAACTGGTCGCTCGGCGGGCACTACCGGGACATGTCCGCGTTTCACGCAGCGAGCGTGCTTACTGCGGAAGTGCTGCGCCGGGGACAGCGGGCGCTCGTGTACATGAATGTCGCCGCCACCACGACAGATCTTGTCGAGTGGGTCGACTGCTCGCCGACAACCTCTGCGGGCAACCTGCTGTGGCGCTGGATGAGCGACGGCTGTCGGCGAGTCGTGATTCACGGCGCGCTGTCCGACACCGGGGCCACAGAACGCGTCGAGGAGCTGATCTCACGCTCGCCGGAGGGACGTGGCCGCGCCGACATCCGATTCGGTCTGGACGTGGTGGCCTCGACGCTCGGCAGTGTCGCGATGACGGAGGTGCATGGCTCCCTCGACGGTGTCGACACCGCTCTGCGACTGCGCGACGTGGCCGACGGCTACGTATATCTCGGGCCTCGCGCCGACTGGGAACCGTGCACCCTGATCGACGACCTCATCACCGCTGAGAACTTCGCGAGTGCCGAGGCCCGCTACCGGGCGCTCGATCCCCGCTCGGAGCCCTACAGCCGCGAAGAGCTCGACGAGGTACGTCGCAGCGGGCAGCAGGAGCTGCCGCAGGCGTGGCCGCCTCTGCCCGAACCGCCCGAGGAACCGAAGCGCCGCTTCGCGCGGTTCCGCAAGGGCGGTGGCGCTGACGTCCAAGAGGGTGCGTGAGGGCCGTGCAGCACCGCATCGACGAGATTCCGCTGCCCTCTCCGCCGGCCCGCGGCCGCCTGTTCGTCACCAACTTCTCCGCCGTCGGTCCCGACCCCCAGTCCGCTCTCGACCGTGTGGAAGCCACGTCGCTGGTCTGCCTGCTCACACCCGATGAGATCAGGCTGCGCTATCCCGACTACATCCCGTGGCTGCTGACCCACATGCCGCCGTGGTTGGCGTCGCAGGTCAACCAGGACGACTTGACAGCGACGCTCGCAGAGCATGCCGAGCGGTTCGGGGAGTTCGACCTCGACGAGGTGCGGTTCCGCAGCGACTTCGACGCTCGAGCGCTGTGGCTCCCCACGCCCGACGGGTACGTCACCTTCGACGATGCGCTGATGGGAACTGTCGCCTACGCCAACGATGCGCTCTACCGGGGTTCCAACGTGCTCGTGCACTGCGGTGCAGGAATGGCGCGGACGGCAGTGCTCGGCATTTTGACCATGATCTCCCTCGGCGCTGACCCGTCTGAGGCGCCCACGGATTTCCGCGCCGCTCGCCCCGGCGGCGGCCCGGACGGACCGCCCCAGCAGGACCAGATCGAGCGTCTCATCGATCGGGCCCGCCGCCTGATCCCATTCGACTGACCTCACCTTCAGCCCGCAGCAGCAGCGGTGCCGTCGTGTTCTTCCCAGCGCCAGCCGGAGCGGACCATGATGCAGCGGCGCCGCGGACCGGGCGCATCCAGATCGCCGTCGGGGAAGGCGGCGTCGCCCACGTAGACGGCGACGTTGCCGGGGTCAGTCTCCGGCGACGGGATGATTTCAGTGTGAAAACACTCGTGACCGTTCACGGCGGCCAGCACCTCGGCAGAAGTGCTGAAGCCGCACAGCCACGTGAGGGTGACGAATGTGGGCGTGACGAATTCGATCTCGCCCGCTGCCCGCCGTTCCAGCGCCGCCGCAGGTGACACCCAAGCGTGGTCCAGGATCTCGCTGCCATCGACGCGCACCTCTTCCAGTTCCAACGGTGCCTTGCAGACGAAGAAGTGCGTCGAAAATCGCTTGGGCCGGATCGGCGGCGGCAGCCAGTGGGCGAAGTGAGTCAGCTCAGCACCCGACAAGTCGATGCCTGCCTCCTCTTCGGCCTCGCGTACTGCGGCGGTGCGGTACCCCCGCATGTCGCCCGAATGCAGGCCCGCGGACCCTGTGGCGGTCCGGGGATCGCATGGGCCGACTACGTCGCCGGGCGCAGCCCGGTCGGGAGGATCCACCCGGCCGCCGGGGAACACCCACATGCCGCCGAAGAAGCCCCGCGAATTGCGCCTGAGCATCAGCACCTCGATGTGTGCCCCAACATCGCTGGGGGCGCGATCGAAGCCGTGGCCGGGGGCGGCGGCGGGGGCGGCGTCGCGCAGGACCACCACTGTCGCCGCGTCGATCGGCGGGGGCGGCGTGACCGGTTCGGTCTGGGCACTGCTCATGCCGTATCCAGGGTGCGCCGTTCCAGCCGGTCTGAGCCCGCGTCAATGCCTGGCAACGGACGGGCCACCGCACTGCCGGCCGCCGCCATCAGTTCGACGATCATCTCCTCGACCTCGACCCAGTCATGGGCGCGAGGGGCGGCCAGATCGCTGTTGTACGGCTGGTCGTACACGATGGCATGGCCGCCAGCAGCCCGGATGGCCTCGATGTTGTGCGGCGCATCCTCAATGTGCGCGTCAGCGTTCACCACCGACTTGTCTGCCAGAAAGCAGATGTCCCGGTAGGGAATGCGATAGCGGTCGAGCCACTCCACGGTGTCGCTGACGGTCACCCGGTGGCCCCAGCTCGTGTAGAGCCGGTGCGTCACCAGCCGGATCCACACACCGGCATCGGACAGGCGCCACAGCGCCTCCGAGCAACCCGGCATCGGATCGATGTCGCGGAACATGCGGTAGTCCAGCACCGCGATGCGGTGCAACTCCTCGAAGTCGCCATCGTCGAGGCCCCACTCTTTGAAGCTCCAACTGCGCACGAGGGGCAGGGTGTCCTCACTCACGTTCCGCTCGCGCGCCACCACCCGGCGGAATGCCTCGGTGTGCTGGGCACACACACCGTCGAGATCGACGGCCAGTACGAACTCGGGCACCCCCGCAAGCTAACAACCTGGTCGGCACAGACTCGGGTGATTACGGCTCGCCGTGTCGAACTGCGGCGAGCGCCGCCGCAGATGCAAAGCTGTGGTCGATGCAACTCGGCATTCACGACCTCGGCGGCGCCCCCGGTCACGGACCGGTGCCACACGAACCGGACGAGCTGCCGTTCCACGCCGACTGGGAGCGGCGCGTCTTCGGGCTGTTCGGCACCGTAACCGCCTCAACGGCGCGCCGGCCTGGGGTGTTCCGCCACGCGCTCGAGCGCCTCGACCCAGACGACTACTTCGACCACGGCTACTACGGCCGCTGGCTCGCGGGTTTCGAAGTGCTGCTTGTCGAGCACGGCGTGATCAGTCCCGATGAGATGAACAGCGCGGTGGCTCCCCGAGCACGACTGACTCCCGACGAGGCGTCTAGGGCGTCCCCGGCCCTGCGAGCGGCTCCGTTGGCTCGACGCGACCCGGCACTGATGCCCCCAGACCGCCCCACTGTGGTTCCGGAGCATCGCACAGTGCGGCGCGAGCTGGCAGAAGCCGCCCGCTTCAGCATTGGAGATCAGGTGATGGCCCCAGCGCCGACGCAACCAGGCCACACGCGGCTGCCCGGCTACGTCGTGGGCAAGACGGGCACCGTGGTGAAGCTGCATCCCGCCGAAGTGCTGCCCGACAGCACCGCGCACGACCTCGGCGAGCGGCCACAGCACGTGTACTGCGTGGGATATGACGCCGCGACGCTGTGGGGCGACGGAGCCGATCCGAACGCGACGGTTCACGTCGACCTCTACGAGTGCTACCTGACGGCCGCGTAGACCGACGTCTGAGCGACAGGCAATGGAGGAACCAGAACACATGGGAGACGAGCACACCCACGGCCACCACCACGATCATCACGACGCGTCCTCGCCAGAAATCCGTGTCGAGGCGCTCGAAGACCTGCTGGTCGCCAAGGGACTTGCCGATCCCGAGCGGATCGATGCGACCATCCGGCGCTTCGAGCACGACATCGGTCCGATGGTCGGAGCGCAGCTGGTAGCCCAAGCATGGACTGACTCCGGACTGCGGCAGCGGCTGCTGGCCGATGCCGACGCAGTCGTCGCCGAGATGGGCCTGCGCGGTCCCGAGATCGAGCACATCGAAGTGAAGGCCAACGCGCCGCGCATCCACAACGTGGTCGTCTGCACGCTGTGCTCGTGCTACCCGTGGGCGCTGCTGGGGCTGCCGCCGAACTGGTACAAGAGCCCCGAGTACCGGGCCCGAGTGGTGCGCGAACCCCGCTCGGTGCTCGCCGAGATGGGACTCGAACTCGAGCCGGACACCGAAGTGCGCATCTGGGACTCGAGCTCGGAAACACGGTTCTTGGTGCTGCCTGAGCGGCCGGCGGGCACCGATGACTGGCCGATCGAACAGTTGGCCGGACTCGTCACGCGGGACTCGATGATCGGTGTGGCCCGTGCCGCCGACCCGCAGCGAGTAGCGAGAGCCCGCAATTCGGTGACCCGGTCATGAGCGTCGACCTGCTCGAAGGAACCATGGCCGCGCCGCCGCGGGACAACGGCGAACTGGTCTTCGCTGAGCCTTGGCAAGCCCGGGCATTCGGTCTCGCAACAGACCTTGCCAACGAAGGTCACTTCACCTGGGATGAGTTCCGCGAACAGCTCGTCGCAGCCATCGCCGCCGCTGAGACTGCCGCGGCGAACGGTGCTACCTCCGAGGCGTGGAATTACTACCAGTGCTGGCTTATCGCACTCGAGCAGGCGGTCACCGACAGCGGGCTTGTGGAGCGAAGAACACTCGCTGATCGGGCCGCCCAGTACGCCGAACGGCCATCGGGCCACGACCACTGAGCGCGCCGCACGCGTGCGATCCGCGCGGGTGTCAGACTGTGTGCATGAGCACCCTCACGTTCCACGATCCGCGGGGCGAGGCCAAGACCGCTCCTGAGCCGTACGGCTTGAGCACGCAACTCGATCAGCCGATCACAATCGGCTTGGTCGCCAATGGCTTCCCCGACAGCGTCCGCTTCCTCGACCACGTCGAGAAGGCGCTGGCTGAGCGGCTTCCGGCCGCGTCGTTCAATCGCTTCGACAAGGGCGATGCCTCCTCGGTCGTCGGCGAAGCGATGCTCGACGACATTCGATCCGAGTGCGGTGCGGTCATCGCCGCGTACGGCCATTGAGGCAGCTGCACATCTGGCACCGTGCGTGACAGCATCACCACCGCCCGAGCGGGCATTCCCTCCATTGCACTCGTCACCGATGCGTTCTGGCCCCAGGGCGACTTTGTGGCCGCCGCCACCGGCATGCTGGCAGTTCCCCGCGTCCGTTTGCCGCACCCGGTGGCCGGCAGCGGCGAAGAGGCCATGACCCGGGTGGCCAACGACATCGCGCCGCAGATCATTGCGATCCTGACCGGCGCAGCCTCCAACTGATCCGCCCGTGACCCTCTTGGAGGCCCGCAGCGAGGCCGATGCGCTCGAGCAGTTGCACGCGCTCGGGCTCACCGACGGCCTGCCGGTCGTCATCCCCACCCCTGAGCGGGTGGCCATGATGGCGCTCGCCACCGGTCTCGACCCCGATCTCGAACTGGGCGTCATGGGGCCGGCGCACGGCGTGGCGTCTGTCGAGAAGGTGGCCACCGCCGCGGTGATGGCCGGTTGTCTTACCGATCACATTCCCGTCGTGATTGCGGCCGTCCGGGCTGTGTGCCAGCCCGAGTTCGACCTCACCGAGATGCAGAGCACCACGCACTGCACCGCGCCGCTCATCGTGGTGTGCGGACCCGCTCGGCACCAGTGCGGAGGGGTGGCGTCGGGATTTGGGGCGCTCGGTCCTGGACACCGGGCCAACGCCACCATCGGCCGGGCACTGCGGTTGGCGATGATGAACATCGGTGGTGCCCGGCCGGGCGTGTCGGACATGGCGCTGCACGGTCATCCGGGCAAGTTCACCTACTGCCTCGCGGAGGACACTGAGAACAGCCCGTTCCCACCGCTGCACACCACATATGGCTACGCCGAGGATGACAGTGCTGCGATCGTCGTGGGTGCCGAAGCACCGCATTCGACGTTGTTCACCGGCGATGCGGACAATCCTGAATCGGCGAGCCATCTGCTGAACGTGATCGCTGCCGTCATGGCCAATCCGGGCAGCAACAACGCACACCTGCGACATGGCGCAATCACGGTGATCATGAACCCCGACCACACCAAGGTGCTGGCCCGTGCGGGGCTGACCCGCGAGGACATTCAGGCCGAATTGTGTGCCCGTGCAACCAACACCGTGGCCACGCTTGCCCACGTGGGTTCGGTCTTCCACGTCGACCACGAAAGGCCGTCTGACGAGCTGATCCCGATCTTGACCGATCCCAGCCGCATTGTGGTGTTCCAAGCGGGCGGCAAGGGCCTCTACACGATGGTGATGCCGTCATGGTGTGCCGGCCCCCACCAGAACCCGGTGGTGCACGCCGAGATCGATCTCGACCAGGCCTGCGAGGTGCCTTGGGCCGAGACGCTCGGCGTCGGCCAATTGGAAACAGCCGACGTCGCCGGAGGACCAGCCTGATGAGTGATGCGCCCCGCCCCCATGGCGGACTGTGGTTCGAGGAGCTGACGCCGGGGCTGGTGATCCACCATCGACTGCGCCGCACCATCACAGAGGCCGACAACGTCATGTTCACCACCATGACGATGAACCCCGCGGCGCTGCATCTCGACTTCGAGTACGCCCGCACCGAAACGCAATTCGGCAAGCCGCTCGTGAACTCGATGTTCACTGCGGCGGTCGTCGTTGGCATCTCGGTCCACGAGACAACTCACGGCACCACGGTCGCCAACCTGGGATTCGAGCGTATGGACTTCCCCGCGCCGGTCTTTCATGGCGACACGCTGCGGGTCGAGAGCGAGGTCGTGTCGGCTCGCGCCTCGAAGAGCAAGCCCGACCAGGGCATCGTGCTGTTCGAGCACCGCGCCTACAACCAGGACGACACGCTCGTGGCCATCATGCGCCGCAACGCGCTCATGTGGTGCCAGCCCGCGGAATCCGTGCCTGCAGTTGACGGCTGAGCACCCAGCGGCGGCAGCGTGGGACGCGGCCGGGGCGCGGCTGGTTCACTCGTGAACGCCATGGGCTCACGCCTATCGCCGGATCCGGGCACGATGCAGGCGAGCGCACAACGACTCGCGGATGAGGTGCTGTTTGAGCGCGCCCTGGATGTGGACGCGTCCGGCGAAGTGCCCGAACCGAACCTGGATCTCATGCGCGACGCGGGCCTCTACGGGTTGTGGGCGCCTGCCGATGTGGGCGGCTGCGGCTTCGACGAACTCGAGCGGCTGCCGGTGCTCGAAGCTCTGGCGAGCGGCTGCCTCACGACGGCGTTCGTGTGGGCGCAGCACGGCGGGGGCTCGGCGAATGCTGCACGGACGCCGCCTGGCTCGGCTCTGCATGAGCAGTGGGCCGCAGCACTGGCAACCGGCGAGCGACGCAGCGGCGTGGCCTTCGCGCATGTGCTGCGTCCCGAACCGTGCCTGTTTGCCGAGCGCTCCGGCGATGGCTGGCTGCTGCGGGGACTAGCACCGTTTGTCACTGGGTGGGGCCACATTGACGCGGTGCTGGTTGCCGCCCACGACGCCGACCGGCTGGTGTGGATGCTGATTCCTGCGATCGAGGCACGCACGCTGACTTCACACCGCTTGCGGCTTGCCGCTGTGGATTCGTCGGTCACGGTCGAGCTGCGCTTCGACGGTCACGCCGTCGGCGACGAACAGGTCATCGAGGTGGTCCGCTACGACGATTGGCTGGCTGTCTACCGCCAGGGGCTGCGCACCAACGGCGCGCTGATGCTGGGTGTGGCGTCGCGAGCACTCACGCTGCTCGGCCCGTCCCCGCTCGACGCCGAGGTCGACGCGGCGCGCGTCGCCTTGCACGCCGCCGACGTGGACGACATGGCTGAGTGCCGCGCACAGGTCGGCTATGTCGGCATCCGTGCCACGAGCGCGCTGGTGTCGTCGGTCGGCGGGCGGGCCATCACCATCGGCCATCACGCACAGCGTCTCGCCCGTGAGGCCCTGTTCCTGCTGGTGCAAGGACAGACGGCCGACATCCGAGCGGGCCACCTCCGCCGCCTCGGCGCGACAGAACCAGGGCGCTAGGGCAGGCCGGCGCCGGGAATGTCGACCCGGACGGTCTCGATCCGACCCTGTGGAGGCTGATCGGCTGCCGGCCGCGACGTCGGTGCGGTGACCATGTACAGGGTGCGGCGATCATCGTCTCCGAGCATGCAGGCGAAGCAGTTCAGTTCCAGCTCGATGACATCGGTGACCTCGCCGCCGTCGACCACGCGGAAACAGGACGCATTGAGCGGATCGGCGACCCAGATGCCGCCGGCTTCGTCCAAGCAGATGCCGTCGGGCACGCGTTCGCCCAGCTCTGCAAAGGTGCGCCGACCGGTCAGCGAGCCGTCGGGCTCGATGTCGAAAGCGGTCATGCGCCGGCCGTAGCTCTCGGCGACAACCATGTGGCGCCCGCTGGGATCGATGACTGTGCCGTTCGGGAAGTCGAAGCCATCTGGTCCTGGCCGTGCCGTCCCGTCGGCGGACACGATGGCGAGGGTTGCCTGCGCGAATGTCTCCCCCGCTCCGTCGTCGAACCCGAAGTTGCCGACGTACGCGGTGCCATCGGCTGCAACCACCATGTCATTGCACGGGCCGCCTGCAATGGGAGACAAGTCGGCATGCAGCGACTCGTTGCCGTCAGTATCGAGGCGTCGCAGCTGTCGGTCCAGCATCGAGACGAACAGCAAGTCACCGTCCGGCAGCCAGCCCAGCCCAGACGGCTGGGTCGGCACGGTGTGGATCAGCTCCTCGTGGCCGTCCGGCGTGACCGTGAAGATGCCTTGGCGGTAGAAGTCGGAGTACCAGAGCTTGCCGGCACGCCAGCGTGGGCCTTCCCCGAATCGCAGCCCGGTCACCACCACATCAGTCGTCGTCATAGCCGCCGACGCTACTGCGCGGCCTCGGCAGGATCAGGTGGAGGTCGGGTGACCTGGGGATCTGGTCTGCTCTGTGACAGGCGCAGTCGATTCACCGGGCGAGCGCCGCGACAGGGACCACACAGACTCCGTCAGGGCGCCGACAGCTGTAACCGGTTGCCGTGACCACCAGCGATCCGAAGAGCAGGCCCAGCGTCTCAGGATCATCAAGCAGCCTGTGGGTGTCGCACCAACACCGAGGCCGCGGTCAAACTGCTGAGACGGCTCTGCGAATGAGCCTCCCGCACTACCCTGAACTGACGCCTTTCCTGCATTCCAGCCTGGATGCAAAGCCAACAGTTCGACGGCGCGCCGTGACCTAGCCGCGCAAGGAAATGGCGCAATCCGAAACGCTGTCCCCGAGAGCACGGCAGATGATTCATCCGGAGAAGGACACCTCCGCGACCGTCGCCCGCGTCGCCGCAGCCGTGCTCGCAGCAGCCGCGCTTATCGCAGCAGCCTGCGGTACCGACACGACACCCCCAGCCGGAGACGGCTCGGCACCGCCGGACAACGCTGCGGAAGCGACCGACCACGGCGACCTGGCCGAAGACGGCGAGACCGACGGCTCGGCATCCGGCACGACGGCTGCTGAGCCTGCCGACCTGTCAGGCAAATTCTCCGCCGTCACCGGTAACGGCAACGATGGGTGCGCAACACGCGACAGCGGCAGCCTCGCCTGCTGGCGCTGGGACCGCTACAGCGGTGCTTTGGTGAGAGCCGATCTGCCCGTGTCGGGCAAGTTCACCGCCGTCACCGGCGACGGCGACGAAGGGTGCGGGCTACGCATCAGCGGCGGCCTCGCCTGCTGGCGCTGGGATATCGGCAGCGGAACGGCGGTGAACGTAGCTCTGACCGTGTCTGGCACTTTCACCGCCGTCACCGACATCCGCAGGGCCGGGTGGGGGTGCGCGGTGCGCGACAGCGGGAGCCTCGCCTGCTGGGAGTGGGACCCCGACATCGGAGCGCGCGGGGCTGCGGTGAGCTTCGATCTGCCTGTCACAGGCACCTTCACCGCCGTGACCGGCAACAGCCGGGACGGGTGCGGGCTGCGCGACGACGGCACCCTCACCTGCTGGGAGGGGTTCAGCATCGGAACGCGCGGGATTGAGCGGAGCTTCAATCCGCCCGTAACGGGCAAGTTCGCCGCCGTCGCCAGCGTCGAGTGCGGGCTGCGCATCGACGGCAGCCTCGCCTGCTGGGACGAAAACAGCGAAGTCGATCCGCCCGTGACAGGCACCTTCACCGCCGTGTCCGGCAACCGCGACTACGGGTGCGCAGTGCGCGACGACGGCAACCTCGCCTGCTGGGACTGGAACGGCGGGGTCGAACTGCCCGCGCCGGGCACGTTCACTGCCGTGTCTGGCAGCGGCCAGGGCGGGTGCGGGCTGCGCGACGACGGCACCCTCACCTGCTGGGACAACGACCGATACAGCGATCGTCCGGTGGGCGTCGATCCGCCCGTGACAGGCACCTTCACTGCCGTGTCTGGCGACGGCAGTGTCGGCGGGTGCGGGCTGCGCGTCAGCGGCACCCTCGCCTGCTGGGGATTTAGCGCCGGAGTCGAACTGCCCGCGAAAGGCAGGTACACCGCCGTCACCGGCGACTGGTGGGACGGATGCGCTCTGCGCGACAACGGCAGCCTCACCTGCTGGGAGGGCGGCAGCAGCGCTCTGGCGAGCATCGATGCGCCTGTGAAGGGCAAGTTCGCCGCCGTGTCCGGCGACGGCAACGTCAGCGGTTGCGGGCTGCGCGTCAGCGGCACCCTCGCCTGCTGGACTCCGAGCGGCGAAGTCGATCTGCCCGTGACAGGCACCTTCACCGCCGTGTCCGGCAACGGCGACTACGGGTGCGCGGCGCGCAACGACGGCACCCTCGAATGCTGGGACTACAACCTCTACAGCGATCGTCCGATAAGCGTCGATCCGCCCGTGACGGGCAAATTCGCCGCCGTGTCCGGCGACCACTGGCGCGGGTGCGGGCTGCGCGACGACGGCGGCCTCGCCTGCTGGACTCCGAGCGGCGAAGTCGATTTGCCCGCGAAAGGCGCGTTCACTGCCGTCATCGGCGACGGCTGGGACGGATGCGGGCTGCGCAACGACGGCAGCCTCGCCTGCTGGGAGGGCGGCAGCATCGCTCCGGTCAGTGTCGATCCGCCTGTGTGAGCCTGCTGCAGGCCGCCGAGACTGCTCGGCACGCTCGACAACAAAAGCCTCGTCTGCTGGGGCAACGACGGTTGAACGACGTCGGGCCCGGTCAGCTCAGCGGGGCCACCATTTGGTGCTTGATGGGGCCGACGTGCAGGTGGCCGATACGAGACTGGATGCCATCAAGTTGCAGGCCGTCCAACAGTGGCGCCACGACCCGGAAGAACGCCCGCAGCTCCCAGCGGGCCAAATGCACGCCGAGGCAGAAGTGAGCGCCGTGGCCGAAGGCGACATGGTCGTTGGGAGTGCGCTGGATGTCGAAGCGGTAGGGCTCGGGGAACTGGCGCTCGTCCCGATTGGCCGACGGGTACCACACGCCGACGTGCTCCCCCGCCTTGATCGTGTGGCCCCGAAGCTCGGTGTCTTTGGTGCAGGTGCGAGCGAACTGGATGACCGGAGATGTCCAGCGCAGGATCTCTTCGACCGCGGTCTCAACGGCATCGGGGTCGTCGATGCGTGCGTTCAGCAGGTCGAGCTGGTCCCGGTGCTCGAGCAGCGCTATGACCCCGCCGCTGGCCGCATTACGGGTGGTTTCGTTGCCGGCGGCGATCATCAGCCGCAGGTAGCCGACGAGCTGCTGGGGCGTCAGCGGCCCCGATTCGATCTCGGACCGAAGCAGGATGCTCACCAGATCCCGGCCCTCGGTCCCGTCGCGTCGACGCTGGGCGATCAGCTCGCCGATCCACGTGTCGAACTCGCGGATCATGCGCGCACGCATCTCGTCGCGAGGCTCTCCGGGCCGGCAGAACCGCTCCAGATCGGGATCGTCGAACAGCACCGAAGTCCAAGCGTGCACCTGCTCCCAGTCGTCGGCCGACACGCCGACCATCTCGCAGATAGCTGCCAGCGGCAGCTTCACCGCCAGGTCCTCCACCACGTCGGCGGTCCCGGTCTCGGTGACCTTCGCAATGAACTCGTCCGCGAAACGCTGGGCATGCAGCTCCAGTGACTCGGACCGTGCGCGCATCGCCTTCGGGGTGAACTCCGGCACTACCAGCCGGCGCAGGTCCCAATGGTCGGGACGGTCCTTGAAGATGAAATCCGGCGGCTCGTCGGGGTCCCAGCCGATCTCGATGGCGCGCTGGCGGTACTTCGTCCAGAAGCGAGCATCTCGGTCGGCGTCGGCCAGCCGCAGGCGGCCTCCGCCGTTGATGAAGGTCTTGTTCTGGCCCGACACCCACTTCACGTCCTCATAACGGGTGATCGCCCAGAACGGCACGATGTTGTCGCGCACGTACCAGTACACCGGCGCCTCGTCGCGCAGCAGATCCCACTCGGCCCACGGGTAGCC
This sequence comes from Candidatus Poriferisodalis sp., assembly GCF_965214215.1. Classification (GTDB taxonomy): domain Bacteria; phylum Actinomycetota; class Acidimicrobiia; order Acidimicrobiales; family Poriferisodalaceae; genus Poriferisodalis. The sequence continues at coordinate 123,855 of NZ_CBDCBD010000003.1, forward strand.
CACAGCGGCATAGCGCTCGGTGTCGTGAATGACCGCCTCGTCAACGTGCATGGAAGTCGCCTCGCTCACCGACCGGCACCATCGGGGGCACCTGAATCAATCAGGTCCACGGTAGCGAGCCGGCCGGAGTCGATGCCGGGGCGTTCAGACCCGATGACCTTCCGCCAGCGGCGCAATACTGACGCCATGGAAGATCAACCGGCAGAACTGCCGTTCGTGTGGTTTGACCGGCCCGCCGGCAGGCTGCAACGAGAATTGCTCGACGGCCGAGCAGAGATTCTCGACGTGCGCGGCGACGACCCGCTGGAAGGCATCGACCAAGCAGATGGCGCGATCGTCGGCGCTGCGATCCGCTATGACCGCACCGTCTATGAACGCGCACCGAACCTGCGCGTGATCGCTCGCGCTGGCATCGGCTACGACAACCTGGACCTCGACGACGCCACCGCGTTCGGCATCGCAGCGTGCAACACCCCCGACGGCCCGACGATCTCCACCGCCGAGCACGCCGTGGCGCTGATCTTCGCGGCGACCAAGGGCGTGCGCGAATCCGTCGACCGTCACGAAGCCGGCGAAGGCAACTACTGGGCCCGCCACGGACACCTCGAACTGGACGGCTCGACGCTCGCATTGCTCGGTCTCGGGCGCATCGGGGGCTACGTGGCACGAGTGATGTCCGCCGTCGGCATGAATCTCGTGGCCTACGACCCCTACGCCGCTGACGAGCGCTTTGTCGAGCTGGGCGCCCGGCGGGCAGCCACGCCCGCCGAGGCCATCGCCGAGGCCCATGTGGTGTCGGTGCACGCACCGCTGAGCGAAGCGACCCGTCATCTGGTCGACGCGGAGCTGCTGGCGGCGATGCGCGAGGGCGTGTATTTCGTGAACACCTCCCGCGGCGGCCTCGTCGATCAGGACGCGTTGGTGGCCGCTCTGAATTCAGGACATGTGCGCGGCGCCGCGCTCGATGTCAGCGAGCCCGAGCCGCTGCCGCCCGATCACCCGCTGATGGGCCGCCCCGACGTGGTGGTCACCCCACACGTCGCTTCCGCCACAGTCGCCGGTCGCACCCGCATCTTCACCCACGCTGTGGACGAGGTGATGGCAGCGCTGGGGGGAAGCCAGCCGCCCAACATGCTCAACCCCCAAGCCTGGCCAGGCCGCAACGCCTGAGACGGCGCATCACCTCCGCCGCTGCATTCCGCCGACTCGTCAACTCCGGACCTAGCCTCCGGTAGCGATGGCGAGCGAGGCGGCGGCAGGACGGTTAGCGCCGTTTCGGCCCCGCGAGCCGGACGCCGACTCGCTGCTCGACGGGTTCCTGGCCTACACCGCCGAGATCGGCTTGGAGCTGTATCCCGCCCAGGAAGATGCGATCCTCGAGATCTTTGGCGGCAACCACGTCATCATCACTACGCCGACGGGCTCGGGCAAGTCGCTGGTCGGCCTCGCTGCGCACTTCGAAGCGGTGGCGCGGGGCCGGCGCAGCTACTACACGGCGCCGGTCAAAGCACTCGTGTCGGAGAAGTTCTTTGCTCTTTGCGCCGAGTTGGGTGCGTCCAACGTCGGGATGGTAACCGGCGACGGTGCCGTCAACCCCGACGCTCCGGTCGTCTGCTGCACACAAGAGATCCTGGCGAACCTGGCGCTGCGCAACGGTGCCGACGCCCCGGTCGACAGCGTCGTCATGGACGAGTTTCACTTCTATGCCGACCGGGATCGGGGCTGGGCCTGGCAGGTGCCGCTGCTGGAGCTGACCCGCGCCCAGATGATCCTGATGAGCGCCACCCTCGGGCCCACCCAGCGATTTGCCGAGGATCTGCGCCGCCGCACCGGCCGCGAGGTCGCCACGGTGACGGGCGCCGAACGACCCGTGCCGCTCACCTTCACCTACCGAGAGACCACGCTGCACCAGTCGCTCGAAGAACTCTTGGAGCTGCGGCGGGTTCCCGCCTACATCGTCCACTTCACCCAGAAGGCCGCAACCGAGCGTGCGCAGGCGTTCACCAGCCTGAACGTCCTCTCCAAAGAGGAGAAGGCGCAAGTAGCGGCCGAGATCGTCGAATTCCGGTTCGACTCGCCGTTTGGCCGTGACATCCAACGGTTCGTCAAGGCCGGCATCGGCGTGCACCACGCCGGGATGCTGCCCAAGTACCGGCTGCTCGTCGAACGGCTGGCAGGGGCGGGCCTGCTCAAGCTGATCTGCGGCACCGACACGCTCGGCGTCGGTGTGAACGTTCCCATCCGCACCGTGGTGTTCACTCAGCTCTGCAAGTACGACGGCCGCGACACCCGGGTGCTGTCGGTACGCGACTTCCAGCAGATCGCCGGCCGGGCTGGACGCCGAGGCTTCGACAGCGACGGCTTTGTGTGGTGCCAGGCCCCCGAGCACGAAGTCGAATATGCGATGGCGTTGGAGAAAGCTCGCGAGAAGTTCGGCGATGACCCAGCCAAGCTGCGCAAAGTGCGTCGCCCGTCGCCGCCCAAGCGCGGCTACGCACCCTGGACCGGCGACACGTTCGAGCGGCTCGCAACCGGCCAGCCGGAACCGCTTCGCTCCCAGTTCGACGTCTCGCACTCGATGCTGATGAACGTGCTCGACCGGCCGGGCGACGGCTGCGCAGCGCTGCGCCGATTGCTGACAGACAATCACGAGACCCGTGCGGCCAACCGCACCCACATCAGACGAGCCATCGCCATCTACCGCTCGCTGGCCGAGACGCAGGTGGTGGAACGTCTCGACGAGCCCGATGAGCTCGATCGCCTGGTTCGCGTGAACGTCGACCTGCAACTCGAGTTCGACCTGACCCGGCCGCTGTCTCCGTTCGCGCTCGACGCCATCGAATTCCTCGACCCCGACGAGCCCTCCCACCCACTCGACGTGCTCAGCGTGCTCGAGGCCACGCTGGAGAATCCCACGGTGGTGCTCGAGCGCCAGCGGGACATAGCACGCACCGACCTGCTGGCCGAGCTGAAGGCCGAGGGCGTGGAATACGACGAGCGCATGGAGCGCCTCGAGGAAGTCGAATGGCCCAAGCCGTTGCGCGACTGGCTGTATGACAGCTTCAATGCTTGGTCGACCCATCACCCTTGGCTGCGCAACGAGAACATCCGCCCGAAATCGGTGGCTCGCGACATGCATGAGCGGGCGATGACGTTTCGCGAGTACGTCAACCACTACGGCATCAAGGGCTCCGAAGGCGTGCTGCTGCGCTACCTCAGCGACGCCTACAAAGCGCTCGCTCGCAACGTGCCCGAGCACCGCCGTACCGACGACATCGTGGAGCTGACCCGCTGGCTGGGTGAGCTCGTGCGCGACACAGACAGCAGCCTCATCGACGAATGGGAACGCCTGGAGCAGTTGAGCCAGGCAATCGATCAGGTCGGCGCCCGATAGTTGGGCGCCTCCTTGGTGATCATGATGTCGTGAGGGTGGCTCTCGCGCAGGGCGGCCGCGGTGACTCGCACGAATCTGGTGCGCAACCGCATGCCGTCGATGCTCGATGCGCCGCAGTAGCCCATCGCCTGACGCAGACCGCCCACCAACTGGTGCAGCACCCCGGCGAGCGGGCCCTTGTAGGCGACCCGGCCTTCGATCCCTTCAGGTACCAGCTCTTCGACGTCGCGCCCGTCTTGGAAGTAGCGGTCCTTGGAGTAGCTGCGACCCTTCATGGCGCCCACCGAGCCCATGCCGCGGTACTCCTTGAAGCGCTCGCCTTGATACAGCACCACCTCGCCGGGCGACTCGTCGGTGCCCGCCAGCAGGCTTCCCACCATGGCACTGTGCGCCCCCGCGGCGATGGCCTTGGCCAGATCGCCGGAGAACTGCATGCCGCCGTCTGCGATCACCGGCACGCCAGCCGCGGCAGCCTCGGCCGCGCAGTCGAAAACCGCCGAGATCTGCGGCACCCCAACGCCGGCCACCACGCGGGTCGTGCAGATCGAGCCGGGGCCGATCCCGACCTTGATCGCATCGGCACCGGACTCGATGAGGGCACGAGCCGCATCCGCGGTGGCCACGTTGCCTGCAACCACGTCCGCGGAATGATTGGCCTTGATCTTCGCGACGGTCTCGATGACGTCGCGGCTGTGACCGTGTGCGGTGTCGACGACGATGGCGTCGACGTCACGCTCGACCAGCGCTGCCGCACGCTCAATGGTGTCGGGCCCAGTGCCGACCGCAGCAGCGACCAGCAGCCGACCTTGGGCGTCCTTGGATGCATTCGGGAATTGAATGCGCTTCTGGATGTCCTTCACGGTGATGAGGCCCACCAGCCGAAAGTCGTCGTCCACGATCGGCAGCTTCTCGATGCGGTGCCGAGCGAGGATGACTTGCGCCTCGTCGAGGGTGATCGGCGCCTGAGCTGTCACCAGTCCCTCCGCGGTCATCACCTCGTGGATCGGTCGGGTCCAGTCGGTCTCAAAGCGCAGGTCGCGGTTGGTGAGGATCCCGACGAGCCGACCTGCCGGATCGGTGATCGGCACGCCGCTGATCTTGAAGCGAGCCATCAGGTCCTCAGCTTCGGAGACCAGGTTGTCGGGGCGCAACGTGAAGGGCTCATTGATCATCCCCGACTCGGAGCGCTTCACCTTGTCGACCTCGGCGGCCTGATCGGCGACCGACAGGTTGCGATGGATCACGCCGATGCCGCCGTGGCGGGCCATCGCGATGGCGAGCCGCGCCTCGGTGACGGTGTCCATGGCTGCGCTCACCAAGGGAACGGCGAGCGTGATGCCCTTGGTGAACCGCGTTGAGGTGTCGACCGCGTCGGGCAGCACGTCGGACGCGTCAGGCACCAACAGCACATCGTCGAAGGTCAGCCCGTCGGCTGTGAACTTGCTGTCCAACGAGGGAAATCGGCCCTTTGCGGGGGGCGGTGACTGGGCCATGGCGCACCCTACCGCGCGCCCCCAAAAGAGCCGGTCAACCCGATCGCAGTAGCTTCACAAGTGGAAGGCGAGTGGAGCGGGTTGACGTGGGCGATTTCCAGCAGCACGAATCGATCGCGACGCTTCATCGCCTTGCCGACCGATCCGTCGACAGCCTCGAAGGCGAGCTGTACGACTACTCACGCCGCCGGCCGATCGCGCTGATCATCCCGGCGCTGTACAGCGAGCTGCAGGGCCCCGCGCTCGGCAACATCGTCGACGAGATCGCGAAGATCGCCTACATCGACGAGATCATCGTGGGCATCGACCGGGCCGACCAATCCCAATTCGCAAACGCCAGGCAGTTCTTTTCCCGCCTGCCCCAGCGCACCCGCCTGTTGTGGAACGACGGCCCGCGGCTGCGCAAGATCGATGAGGCGCTCGCCGACCGGGTGCTGGCCCCCACCGAGCCGGGCAAGGGCCGCAACGTCTGGTATTGCCTCGGCTACTTCCTGGCCTCGGGGCGCTGCGAGAACGTGGCCTTGCACGACGCCGACATCGTCACCTACGACCGGGGCCTGCTGGCCAGGCTGCTCTACCCGATCCTGCAACCCACCTTCGGCTACTCGTTCTCGAAGGGCTACTACTACCGCGCCGGCGAGGGACCGTCGGGGCGGCTGAACGGACGGGTCGTGCGCCTGCTGGTGACGCCGCTGCTGCGGGCGCTGCGGGCCACGATCGGCGAGGACGAGTACCTGCGCTACCTCGGCGCATTCCGCTACCCGCTGGCCGGCGAGTTCGCGATGAAACTCGACATGACACGCAGCATCCGCATCCCCAGCGACTGGGGGCTCGAGATTGGCGTGTTGTCGGAGGTATACCGGATTTACCAGGGGCGGCGGATTTGCCAGGTGGACCTGTGCGGGCGGTACGACCATAAGCACCAGGACCTCTCGGTCGACGATCCCGACGGCGGCCTGCACAAGATGGCCCGCGACATCGCCAAGGCCATCTACCGCAAGCTTGCGATCGACGGCACGGTCCTGGGCACGGAGACCTTCCGCACCGTGAAAGCCGTCTACTACCGCAACGCCCTCGACCTCGTCAGTCACTACCGCAACGACGCCACGTTCAACGGCTTCGACTTCGACCTCCACGCCGAGGAGACCGCCGTCGAGCTGTTCGCCTCGGCGATCATGGAAGCCGGCGACGAGTTCCTGAACGATCCCATGGGCACGCCGTTCATCCCGAACTGGTCCAGGGTGCAGAGCGCGGTGCCCGACGTGCTCGACCAGCTCCACGACGCGGTCGAACTCGACAACGCCTAGCGCGACGCAGTGATTCACCGTGACGGAACCGTCCTACCGTTAGGAACGGTGGCGGCGCGCACCTCGTGGAAGCAGCGCATTGGCGAGATCTTGGCACTGGGTGCGTTCGCGTTCGTGTGGGTTCGGATTGTCGATTGGCTCACTTGGCCACTGTGGGGATGGCAGCAGGCAGCAGTTGCCGTTGGCGGCATCGCCGCCGCCGGCATTGCCTACGAGAGCGGCAAGCGCTGCGGCCGCCGTTCGCCAGAGCAACCAGAGACGCTGATGATCTGGCTGTTCGCTTATCTCTGCGGACTGCGCCTCGGGCGCCTCGAGGCCAGCGCTGGTTCGCGGCGCTCAGACTCCAGGCACAGCCACATCGTCTGACCCGCCGTCAGCGATGGGTGCGCACCGGGGCCGTGGACCCGATCGTCCAGCAGGTCCATGCAGCCTTCGGCGGCGAAACGAATCCCGGCGCTGTCCGGCGAGCACAGCTGCGACAACACCTCGATGTCTATGGTGAGCCGGCCGTGCGTGACGTTGGTGATCGACACGATCGTCTGGTCCCAGTCGAGTCCGCCGCGAATGACGCCGAAGGCCCGCGACCCCAAGTCCAGCGACGTCTGGGCGCTGTCGGGATGAAACGCCGGCTGGCCGCGCCGTACCAGCATCCGGCGCACCAGTTCCACGAGCACCCTGCGGCGGACGCCGTCCTGGGCACCGAGCAGATCGACTGCCTCGTCGAGCGTCAGCTTGCGTCGGTTGATCGTGCGCCTGTTCTGCTCGACGGGCGGCAGCCCGTGCTCGGTGACGATGCGCGGGGGCTCGCTGATCGGCGCCCAGTAGCTGGGCGTGCCCAAGAGCGCATGGACATACAAGGCAGGGATGCCGGCGAGGCTCAGCATGATCGTGTGCGCGGCGAGGAACTGGGCAATGCCGAGTGCGTCGGAGTCGCCAGCGAACAGATCCCACAGCGAGACATTCAGCTCATACGCCTTGGGCCCTTCAGGCGTGTCGAATTCCGAATGCGTGCCGCCCGCGCTGTGTGCTGCCGCGATGAGCCGGAAGAGCTCGGCACTGTTCAGCAGCCCTTCCACGGGACGGAGTCCGATGCCGTCATGACTGGCGATGAAGTTGAAGTACGACGTGCCCGGCGGCGGGGCCTCCAATTGCGCAAGCCACCGCTGCATCGCGACCGCAGAGCCCGAGATCATCGTGTGCGCGACCAGCGGCGGCAGGCTGAAGTTGTAGACGAGGTGGGCTTCGTCACCATCGCCCCAGTAGGCCACGTTCTGGTCGTGAGGCACGTTGGTCTCGGTGATGATGACCGAGTCAGGGCAACGTGCGTCGAGCAACGTCCGCAGCAGCTTGACGACCTCGTGGGTCTGGGGCAGGTTCAGGCACGAGGTACCGAGTTCCTTCCAGAGATAGGCGATCGCGTCGAGGCGGAACCAGCGCACACCGGCATCGACAAGGCACCTGACCGTGCGCAGCAGGTCCACCAAGACATCGGGCTCGCCGAAGTTCAGGTCGATCTGGTCGTGGCTGAAGGTGCACCACAGCAGCCGCGGGCCATCGGATGTCTCGACCTCCCGCAGCAGCGGGGTCGTGCGCGGCCTCGCCACGCTCGACAAGTCGTCGGAGGGCTCTGCGCTGAGCAGGAAGCGGCTGCCGGGCATCTCCCCGCGGCAGAACTGTTCCATCCACGGATGGTCGGCGCTGACATGGTTCACCACGAGGTCGGCCATCACTGTGTAGGTCTCGGCGAGGTCGGCGACGTCGTCCCAGCCGCCGAGCCGCGGATCGACTGCTCGATGGTCGGTGACGGCAAACCCGCCGTCTGAGCTCGCCGGATAGAAGGGCAGGACGTGCACAACGGTCATGACGTCGCCGGTCAGATCGTCGAGCAGCTCATGCAGGGTTCGCAGCGGCACTTTCCCTGCCTCGGTGATTGAGTCGGCGTAGGTGATCACCGCAACGTCGTGTTGATCCCAATGCGACGCTGCGGGGGGCATCTCATCGTCGGGCCCGAGTCCGATAGCCGCGAGCACCTCCTCAACGAGCGGCGCGCCGGCCCGCGCCGGGTAGATCACCTCAAGGTGTCGCTCGACACGCCGATACAGCTCCCCATCAGACACGGCGTTCGGACTCCCGTCGTCGGTGCGTCAGCTTCCGGCCCCATTGTGTGCGCAGAAATGCTGTTCCCAGCGGCAAGTCTGCACAGGATTAGTTGTGGCCTCATGCTGTGGGCAGAAATGCCGCTTCCGGCGGCGAGCGTGCACAGCTAGTGCACCGGCCTCATGCCACGCTCAGAAATGCCACTCCCAGCGGCTGAGCGACGAGCACCCTGAACGACCCGGACGTTCGCAGTCACCCCCTAGCGTGAACCCATGACCGAGACCCTGCTCGAACGGCCCAGCGGCGGGGCTGACATGCCGTCGCGTCATCCGCTGTCGATGATGACCGAGGCAGAGGCCCACGCTGTAATCGAAGTGCTGCGCCGCAGCGGGCGCATCGGCGACGATGCCCGCTTCCACGGATTCTGCCTCTGGGAGCCGCCCAAGGCCGAGGTTGCCGCATGGACGCCTGCCGTCGGCACGGACCGCCGCTTCGAGATCGTCGTACGCGAGAGCGGCGAGGTGCACACAGCGGTGGTGTCGGCGACCCGGGGCGAGGTCGATTCGTGGACCCATCACCCCGATGTCGTGCCACGTGTCGGCCAAGTCGAGCTGTTCGCGGTGATGGACGCCTGCCGCAAGGACCCGGGGTTCGCTGAGGCCATTGCCAAGCGGGGCATCGCCGATCCGTCGCAGGTGCAGATCGACCCCTGGCCGACCGGCGATTACGGCTTCGAATTCGAGGCCGGCCGGCGGGTGCAGCGCTGCATCGCGTTCTGGCGCCCGAACCCCACCGATAACGGCTACGCCTACCCGCTCGACGGGCTCATGGTGCACATCGATGTCGACACGCTCGAAGTGCTGCACATCGAAGACTTCGAACAGTGGCCACTGGCGTCGGAGCGAGGCAACTACGACGTCAATTCCGTCACCGAAGACTTCGGCCCGATGCGGACCGACCTGGCGCCCATCGAGATCACCCAGCCCGAAGGCACCAGCTTCACGCTCGACGACAACGAGCTGCGCTGGCAGAAGTGGTCGATGCGGCTCGTCATGGACGACACCGAAGGCCTGGTGCTGCACCGGATCGCCTATGACGACGCCGGGCGCGTGCGGCCGATCATTGACCGGGCGTCCCTGGCCGAGATGGTGGTGCCCTACGGCGACACCCGGCCGTCCCAGACGTTCAAGCACGCACTCGACTCGGGCGAGTTCGGCCTGGGCCTGATGAACAACTCGCTGCAACTCGGCTGCGACTGCCTGGGCGAGATCGTCTACCTCGACTCGACCCAAGTGTTCGACGACGGCTCGGTGGTCACCACGCCGAACGCCATCTGCATCCACGAGGAGGATTTCGGCATCGGCTGGAAGCACTTCGACTGGAACGCCGACACCACCGAGGTGCGCCGCTCGCGCCGGCTGGTGGTGAGCGCCATCCACACCGTCGGGAACTACGAATACGGATTCTTCTGGTACTTCTACCTCGACGGCACGATCCGCTACGAAGTGAAGCTCACCGGCATCCTCACCACACGGTCTCACCGTGACGGTGACGACTTGACGTTCGCCCGCCAAGTCGCACCGCATGTGTCGGCGCCGATCCACCAGCACATCTTCTGCGTTCGTCTGGACATGGCCATCGACGGCAACGCCAACTCCGTGGTCGAGGTGAACACCGAAGCGCTGCCGCCGGGCTCCAACAACCCGCATGGCACAGCGTTCGCTGCACGCGAGACGGTGCTCGAGAGCGAATTGGCTGCGCGCCGCGACGCCAACTCCGCGTCGAGCCGGTACTGGCGGATCGAGAGTGCGGACCACATCAACCGGCTGGGGCGGCCGACAGCGTTCCGGTTGCTGCCGCCGCCTACCGCGACGATGTTCGCCGCCCACGACAGCCCGCATTCCGAGCGCGCCACGTTTGCCCGTCACAACCTGTGGGTGTCGCCCACACGACCCGACGAGCGCTACGGCGCCGGACGGTTCCCGACGCAACGCAACGCCGGCGACGGGCTGGAGCGTTATACGGCGGGTGACCGGCCAGTGGTCGGCACCGACATCACGGTGTGGCACACGTTCGGAATCACCCACGATGCTCGCCCCGAGGACTTCCCGGTGATGCCCACTGAGTACGTCAGCTTCGGACTCGTGCCCGACGGCTTCTTCGACCGCAACCCCATGCTGGACGTGCCTCCCTCGTCGAACGGCCACTGCGGCTAAGTCCCTGGGCGACTGAGCACGCCGCGGCCTACTGTGGCCCGATGGCGGGAGCACCTGAGACCGACGAGCTGAGCCCCAAGGCGGGCGGGGCCGACCTCGACGATGCCGGGCTGTCCGGTGCTTTATCTGATGACGCCGGCCCATCCAGCTCTGTATCTCATGACGCCGGCCCATCCGGCGCTGAGTTGGTCGAGCACTTCGCCCCCGCACCCACCGACGGCCTGCGGATCGCACCATTCCTCGACGCGATCGAGGCACAGGCCGAGTCGGCGGATCGGACCCGGTCGGTCTCATCCGAGGTCATCGAGGCCATCCGTGGCACCGACTTCATGCGCATGTCCGCCACTCGCAACATCGGCGGCGTCGAGGAGACGATGCTCCACATGGGCCGCGAGCTCGAAGCCGTCGCTGCTCGCTGCCCCAGCCTGGCGTGGTGCCTGTGGAACCACCTGTGCGTCTTCCACCTCTTTGTCGGGTCGATGGGCCCCGAGCAGCAGGAATTCCTTTCCGACATCGTTGCCAACGGCCACTGGGTGTCATTTCCCGGCGGTGCTCGAAGCTCGGTCTATGGCCGGGTGGAAGGCGACCGAGCGATCCTGAACGGCACTGGCAGGTGGGGCACCGGCGCCCGCTACGCCGACTACTGCGGCGTTGCCTTCGCCATCAGCGGCGACGACGGCAGGCCGGTGCGGCCGATGGACATCCGCTTCACCATCGTGCCGACCTCGACCGAGGGATTGAAGATCGACCCGTCGTGGGATGGCGCCGGGCTGCGAGCGTCAGCCACCGACGACGTCCACTACACCGACGTTCCCGTCAACCTCAGCGACTGCGTGGACTGGTTCGGCGCCAACCGTGCTGAGTCGCTGCGCACCGTGCCGGTGGTGGATCATCGCTACCGCGAGGACTGGGTAGGCATCTCGGATCTATGGCTCTCGTTCATGGCAGTGGGTCTCGTGCGCCGGGCGCTCGCCGAAGCGGCTGACGCCGCCGGCGGCCGGCGCGTGATCATCGGCGGCAAGATGGTCGACCGGCCCACGGTGCAGGTCAACTTCGGCCGGGCAGCATCGCTGGTGGCCGCCGCGGCCGCCGCTACCGAGGCCGCGTGCAACGAGGTGGACCGTCGCATCGCCGCCGGGATCGTGCCCGACGAAGCCGACTACCTCCGGCAGATGGCGGTGACAACGATGGCAGTCGAGCAGCTCGACAAGGCCATGTCGCTGCTGCATCGCACCCAAGGCGGCACTGCGCTGCGAGAAGGCGGCGCCTTCGACCGTCGCTACCGCGACTTCCGGGCGATGCCGGTGCACATCAACGTGCATCAAGACCGCGTGACCCACCAACTCGGTCGCCACCTTCTCGGCCTGGAACTCAACCCGTTCTGAGCTGTCCTGAGGCTCGCATGAGCGCCTGAGCAGATTGCTTGGAGGCTGGCGAGCACCGAGGGGCGCGCTGGCATCACGCTCAGGCCTGCGAGATTAGGCTCGGTCCGTCCGCCCCGAGTAGGTCTCGCGGCGTGAGCGGAGAGGGAGAACATGCGCTCAAGAACCGTGACAAGACTCGCTGCGGCGCTATTCGGCGTGGCTCTGCTGGCCGGCGCCTGCAGCAGCGACGACGAGGCAGACGCAGCGGCCACATCCGCCGCTCCTGCGCCCACGACAGAGGCAGCGGAACCCGAACCAGCGGTCGAAGACGACGCGATGGACGCGATGGACGAGGTATCCGCCGCGGACATCACGGCCGCATTCGTGCTCGTCGGTCCGGTCGGCGATGCCGGCTGGAACTGGGCCCACGACCAGGGCCGACTCTTTGCCGAGTCGCAGACCGGAGCGAACACGCTGTTCGTGGAGAACGTACCCGAGACCCCAGAAGCCTTCAAGGAAGTCGCCATCGACTTCATCGAGAACGGGGCGGACATCATCTTCGGCACGTCGTTCGGCTATATGGATCCGATGCTGGAACTGGCCGCCGAGTATCCCGATGTCGTGTTCGAGCACGCCTCGGGCTACAAGATGAACGACACCAACTTCGGCAACTTCTTCGGCCGCATGTACCAGCCGCGTTACCTGTCGGGCATGGCTGCGGGTGCCATGACCGAGAGCGGCCAGATCGGCTACGTCGCCGCATTTCCCATTCCTGAAGTGATACGGGGAATCAATGCCTTCACCTTGGGCGTGCGCGAGATCAATCCCAACGCTGAGGTCCACGTCAATTGGACCTTCACCTGGTTCGACCCCGCAGTCGAAGGCGACACCGCGTCAGCGCTGCTCGAGGCCGGCGCCGATGTGATTGCCATGCACCAGGACTCGACAGCCGCAGGCGTCGCCGCACAGGGCGCAGGGGCCCGCTGGGTGGCCTACAACTCCGACATGCGCGACTTCGCGCCGGAGGCATTCATCACGGCCCCGGTCTGGCACTGGGGCCCGCGCTACGCCGCGACCATCGAGGCCGTGGCAGCGGGCACCTATACACCGGACGCGTACTGGGGCGGCATGGATGACGGCATCGTTCAGCTCGCTGAGCTGTCCGCGGATGTGCCCGGCGACATAGCCGACCGCATCGACGAAACCGCCGAGCTGATCCGCACCGGCGCCTGGGATGTCTTCACCGGCCCGATCAGCGATCAGGACGGCACCGAGCGCGTCGCAGCAGGCGAGACCATGGAAGACGGGCCGATGCTGGGCATGGATTGGTTCGTCGAAGGCGTCGTGGGTGACGCCGGCGCCTGATCCGGCTGATCGAACCGCACTGAACCAAATGCCGCCGCCGGGGGACGCCGATGTGCCCCCCGGCGGCAGTCTCGTCGTCGATCTTCGCGGCATCCGCAAAGAGTTCCCCGGTGTCGTCGCCTGCGACGGCGCGAATCTCAGCGTCCGGGCGGGCACCATCCACGCGCTGCTCGGCGAGAACGGCGCCGGCAAGACGTCGCTGGTCAACGTGCTCAGCGGCGTGTATCTGCCCGATGCCGGCGAGATCTGGGTGCATGGCGCCCAGCGCCAATTCCATTCGCCTGCCGATGCCATAGCTGCGGGCATCGGCATGGTGCATCAGGAATTCCGTCTGGTGCCGACGCTGACAGTTGCCGAGAACGTCGTGCTGGGCTCGGCGCCCAGGTATCTCGACATGCGCCAGATCGTCGAGCGAGTCGCCCACCTGGCGACCTCGTTCTCCCTCGACACCGATCCGACCCGTCCGGTTTGGCAGCTGTCAGTGGGAGAGCGCCAGCGAGTCGAGATCCTCAAAGCGCTCTGGCGCGACGCCGACGTGCTGGTCCTGGACGAGCCGACAGCGGTGCTCACCCCCGCCGAGGCAGCAGATCTGGGACTCGCCCTGCGTGCCATGGCCGATCGGGGCCGATCGGTGATCTACATCAGCCACAAGCTGGACGAGGTGCTGTCAGTCTGCGACGAGGCAACCGTGCTGCGCGGCGGCGTCACCGTCGCGCAGCCCCGCAGCCTGGCGGGTGTCGATCGCTCGGACCTCGCCCAGATGATGGTGGGCGAGACGGCAGCTGAGATCCCGCGGCCCGCCAACCAGCCGGGCGGCGATGTCGTGCTCGAACTGGAGGGGATCTCGGCCTTGAGCGACCGCGGATTGCCAGCGCTACACGCAATCGACGTGGATGTGCACGCCGGCGAGATCGTCGGCGTCGCCGGCGTTTCGGGCAATGGGCAGCGAGAACTGGCCGAAGCCATAGCCGGCCTGCGTCCCACCACTGCAGGCACGGTACAGCTGGCCGGCGAGGACATCACCGCAGCGTCACCGCGAGTTCGTTCCCGAGCGGGTTTGGCCTACGTACCCGAGGATCGACTCGGCATGGGCCTCGCGCCCGCCATGTCGGTCGTCGACAACTCGGTTGTGCGGTCGTACCCGTCGATGCGGCGTCGGATGATGCTGGACCTGCGCCTCTGCGAAGACTTCTGCCGACGCCTCATCGACCGCTTCGGCGTGCAGGTCGGACGCGTTCACGACGCGGTGAGTGTGCTTTCGGGCGGCAACCTCCAGCGATTGCTGCTCGGGCGCGAACTGACCGGCGAGCCCAAGGTGCTCGTAGCGGCGCAGCCGACCCGCGGGCTGGACGTTGCAGGCATCGCCGCCATCCAGGCGCAGATCGTGGCGCAGCGGGAGGCCGGCGTGGGCGTGCTGCTGATCTCCGAGGACCTCGACGAGCTGCTAGCGCTTTCAGACCGGCTGCTCGTGATGTACGGGGGGCGTGTCGCGGCGCGCATGGATCCGACGCAGGTGACCAGGACCGAAGTCGGCGCCGCCATGGCCGGGACAGTGCCCGCATGACCGACCCGACCCACGCTCCGCTGCATACCGTGGCCCGCGGCCGGGCACGGTGGCATCGCGGGCTGGTGCGGCCGGTGCTGCAGCGGCGCTCCCGGGTGGCGCCGGGATCGCAGGCCATCGCATTCGCCGTCGGCATCGTGCTGGCACTGACCGCCGGGGCGCTGCTGCTGTGGGCATCGGGCAACGACCCCGCCGCCGTTTATGAACGCATGGCCGACTCGTCGCTCGGCGGCTTCGACGCGATCTCGCGCACGTTGCTGCGCGCCACTCCACTGGCGATCGCGGGACTCGCCGTCGCGGTGGCGGGCTCGATGGGACTGTGGAACATCGGCGCCGAGGGTCAGATGATGGCCGGTGCCACCGTTGCGGCCGGCTGCGCGATGGTTGCGGGCGACCTGCCCGGGCCGCTGCTGATCGTTGTCATGCTGATCGCGGGCGTCGTGGGCGGCATGCTGCTCATGGTGGGACCGGCGCTGGCTCGTGCCTACCTCGGTGTGAGCGAGATCATCACCACGCTGATGCTGGTCGAGGTGGCGATACGGATCGTGGAATGGCTGAAGGTGGGACCGTGGAAGGACCCTGAGTCGTTCGGTTTCGCCCAAATCGCACCCCTGCCCGAGCAGGCATCGCTGCCGGGCCTGTTCGGGCACGTTCACATTGGCGTCCTGTTCGCAGCCGCGCTGCTGCTGGCGTTCTGGCTGGCCGTCGGGCGCACCGCATGGGGCTACGAGCTGCGCATGGCGGGTTCGTCGCCTGCAACGGCGCGATATGCCGGCATCTCGCTGCAGCGCAAGATCCTGACTGCGCTGCTGCTGTCAGGCGGGCTTGCCGGTCTGGCCGGCGCGATCGAATTGACCGGCAACGCCACCCGTCTCGAACCGGGATTGTCGAGCGGCTACGGATTCGCCGGCATCATCGTGGCGGCACTCGCGCTGATGCGGCCGTCCGGCGTTGCCGTGGTGGCATTCGTTTTCGGGGCGGTGCTGCGAGGCGGTCAGTCCATTCAGACGCTCGGGGTGACCAGCTCGATCGCCACGATCCTGCAGGCGATGATTCTCATCGGCACACTCGTGGTGGCCGTGCTGCTGAACTACCGGCTGCGCTGGGTGCGTCCAGTGGGCAGCGGCACCGACGACTCCCCCAGCCCCGAGAGCACCGCAGACGCAACAGACGCGAAGCCGTCCGATGTCTGAAGACGCGGTTATCGGCTTGCTCGTGGCGACAGTGCAGTTCGCCACGCTGGTCTACTTGGCCGGTCTGGGCGAACTCATCGCAGAGCGATCCGGCGTGCTCAACCTCGGCGTCGAGGGAATGATGGCCATGGGTGCCGTAACCGGATTCATGGCGGCGATCGCCACCGGCCGTCCCTGGATCGGATTCGCTGTTGCGGCGATCGTCGGCATGGCGACCGCAGGCGTCCATGCGCTTGTCAGCGTGATCATGGGGGCGGGCCAGGTCGTGTCGGGCCTGGCGATCACCATCGGGGGCCTCGGGTTCGCCGCGTTCATCGGCCAGGACGCCGTGCGCGAACGGGCCGATGCCGTATTCACCGACTTAGGAATTGTCGGCTTGGCCGACATCCCGTGGGCCGGACCGATCCTGTTCGACCAGCCCCCAGTGGTGTACCTCGCGGGTGTGCTCGGCGTCGCCGCGTGGTTTGTGCTCAACCGAACCCGGCTGGGCCTCGCGCTGCGGGCCGTCGGCGAGTCGGCTTCCACCACGGACTCCGTCGGTCACTCAGTCACCCTGCTTCGCTCCGGGGCGGTGCTGGTCGGCGGGGCCTTCGCCGGCGCCGCCGGCTCATTCCTGTCGCTGTACATGGCAGCAGGCTGGACCGAAGGCCTCATCGCGGGGAGGGGCTGGATCGCCGTCGCGTTGGTCATCTTCGGTGCATGGCGTCCAGGGCGCCTCGCGGCAGGCTCGCTGCTGTTCGGCTTCACCCTGGCGCTGCAGCCACGCGTCCAGACCTTCGACCTGTCGATCTTCGGGCTGGAGGTGAATACGATTTCACCTGCGCTGCTCGGCGTCCTACCGTTCTTGCTGACGGTGTTGGTGCTCATCGCGATCAGCTTCCGAGCGCGGCACCGACCCAGTCCTGCCCCTGCGGCACTCACGCTTCCCTACCGCCGCGAGGAACGCTGACGGCACGGGGCTGAGTTCGTCGAAGCATCCCAGAGCGTCCTGACGCATACGCCCAGTAGGTTTCGACGAGTGACAGACGGCAATTCCCACGAAGCCCTGCCTGACGGCACCAAGCTGCAGATCCGTCTGCCGCCCGAACTCGAAGCCGGCGTGTGGTCCAACTTTGCCGTGGTGCGCCACTCGCCCTATGAGTTCACGCTCGACTTCATCAGGCTGGACTTCAGCGGCAATCAATCGCCGCGACGGGGCGTCGTCGTGCAGCGGGTCAACATGTCGCCGCAGTTCGTGGAGCAGCTCATTAGCGCGCTCAGCGACAATATGTCCAAGTTCGCCTCGAACCTCGCTCCGTCCAGCCTGGAAACGCTGAACCAGCCCCAAGACGACCCAGACGATTGATCGAGCTCAGCGCTGTGACGAGCGTTGGCGGCCCTTGGACCTCGATCGATTGTTGTTGCTTCGACGGTGCCGAGATCGGTGCTTGGCCGCCGGGCG
Organism: Candidatus Poriferisodalis sp.; assembly: GCF_965214215.1. Taxonomy (GTDB): domain Bacteria; phylum Actinomycetota; class Acidimicrobiia; order Acidimicrobiales; family Poriferisodalaceae; genus Poriferisodalis. Next base: position 141,289 of record NZ_CBDCBD010000003.1, read on the forward strand.
CTTCGCCTCAGGGTGATCGGCGGCCGCGCGCTTGGCTGCCGGACGCTCCAGCGTGCGATGCCGCGTCTGGCGACGTGAGGGCTGCCGGATCGCAGCGATGTCGGCGTCGGTGATGGGCTGTTCCAATCCCATCTTGCGTTGCATGGACCTGAGCTCTTTGACCTGCTCGGGCTGAACAAGCGAGACCACCACCCCACCTTGGCCGGCACGGGCAGTGCGGCCTGACCGGTGAAGGTAGGTCTTATGGTCGGCAGCGATGTCGTAGTGGACGACGGCGCCGACACCTTCGACATGAATGCCCCGCGCAGCAACGTCAGTTGCGACCAGCGCCTGCACCTCGCCGGCGGCGAACTCGGCCAACGCCCTCGTGCGCTGGGGTTGGCTGCGCCCACCATGGAGCGCTGCCGCTCGGATACCCCGGCCATTCAGCTGCTTGGCCACGCGGTCGCAGCCGTGCCGGGTCCGGCAGAACACAACCGTCGAACCTGCAGCATCGACCGCTTCGGCACAGATCTCGGTTCGATCAGTTTTGGCCACATTCCAGAACATGTGGTCGGCAGCCCTGATATCGGGAGTCTCGTCGCCGACCTCGTGCCGCACGGGATCGCGCTGATAATCGCGCGTCAGCGTTGCCACATCTCCGTCGAGCGTGGCGGAGAACAACATGGTCTGGCGCCATGTGGCCGTCTGGTCGAGCAGGCGCCTGACGGCCGGGATGAAGCCCATGTCGGCCATGCGGTCGGCTTCGTCGATCACGACCTTGTCGACAGCGGACAGGTTGGCCTCACCCTGGGAGATCAGGTCCTCAAGGCGACCCGGGCACGCCACGAGAATGTCGACCCCGCGGCGCAACGACCCGATCTGGGCGCCGTAGCCCACGCCGCCGTAGGCGACGCCGACGCGGCGCTTGCCTGCAAACGTTCGCAGCTCTGTCTTGATCTGATCGGCGAGTTCGCGGGTCGGCGCGAGCACGAGTGCTCGCGGCTTGTGCGGCTCGGCATTGCCGACGCCGGCCACGAGCGGAATCCCGAATGCCAGCGTCTTCCCGGATCCGGTGGGTGCGCGGCCGCAGACGTCGCGTCCGTCCAAGGCGTCGGCCACGGTGGCCGCCTGTATGGCAAACGGCTGGCTGATGCCTCGTTGAGCGAGCGCGCTGACGATGAAGTCGGGCGCGCCCAGCTGGGCAAAGGTGGGGGGCATATGTCTCCTCGCGCGTGACGCGCGGGCTCCTGAGGGTTCGGTTGCGCCTCAACAGGGGAGGAAGAGGTCGGAGATAACAGGGGTTTGGTCCACGTCGACAGGAAGAACCAAGACCAGCCTGCGAACCCGTCGGCCGATCATGTCGGCCGGACGCCGGGGAGGGTACCGGCGCGCGCTGCTCAATGCTCACCGAGCACTCTGCAGCCGAACAGCCCCAGATGTGTTGAAGACGCAGACGGCGTGAGACGCCGCCGGGGCTCAGACGGGCTTGACGTTCTGCGCTTCGTCGCCCTTGCGGCCGGGTCCGATGTCGAACTCGACCTCCTGCCCTGCTTCCAGCGTCCGGTAATTCTCACCGACGATGTTGGAGAAGTGGACGAAGACGTCATCGGCGCCTTCACGGGAGATAAAGCCGAAGCCCTTCTCGTTGTTGAAGAACTTCACTGTTCCGCGCATGTTATGCCTCTCAAAGACCGGCTTGTCCGGCCGAAGACCGCAAGGGTACGGCGGGAAGGCCGCGTTCAGACCCGCGCCTGCGCGCCCGGCACGAATTCGGCCAAGAACTTCAGCGTCGACTCAACGAAAATGTCGTTGCGATCACCGGCCACCATGTGCGCGGCACCGCCCACATTCGCGTAGTGAGCGTGGGGCACCGCCTCAAGAAACGACTGCGCGCCCTCCTCCGAGAGCACGTCGCTCAGGCCGCCTCGAACCAGCAGCGTGGGCAGCGTGAGGTTCTCCGCGGCGGCCTGCTGGCGCGGGATACGTTCGGCGAAGCTGCGCGGACGGTGCATGAACGCAGGATCCCAGTGCCAGCGGTAGCGGCCGTCTGGCCACAGACGGACGTTCTTGGCGAGCCCATCCAGATTTCTCGGCCGCTTGCGGTGTGGCTGGTAATTCGCAATGGCCTCGGCAACCTCCTCGAGCGATGCGAACCCGTCGGCGCCTTGGGCCATGAAATCACGGATCTTGCGCACGCCAGCCGCCTCGATCTGCGGCGCGGTGTCCACAAGCACGAGCGCAAGTGCATCCACGGCACCTTCGCCGACCGCAGTCAGCGAGGTTCCCCCGCCCATCGACGCACCGACCAGCACTGGCCGTTCACCGAAGTGCTCCACAATCGCCACCAGGTCGGCCACCGACGCTTCGGTCGTGTAGTCGCCGTCGGGCGCCCAGTCCGAGTCGCCATGGCCTCGAGCATCAAGGCACACGGCCCGGTAGCCGCCGTCGGCGAGCGCCTGGCCCGCTCCCTTCCAGGCGTGGCGGGTTTGGCCGCCGCCGTGCTGCAGCAGGACCAGCGGGCCGTCGTCGCCGTAGAGATCGGCGGCGACCTTGACGTCCCCCGACGCTTCGATCATCAGGTCAGGAATGAGCGTGTCAGTGATGCGTTCGCCGTGCTCGGACGGATGGGAGTACACATCGGCTCCGGCCGGCTCAGAGGGCACGAAGTCGGGGGCATCGGCGTCGGCCGCGTCGAACAAGGGTCGACCCGGCCCACCGGATGCTTGCTGTTTCATCGCCTGCCTTTCGTTCGCAGGGTCACCACGCGCAGCATCGCCGGCTGGCTCAGCCGCCGGTGCCCAAGCTGGCTAGGTGGTCCGAGCGCGGCCGTCAGCCTTGGCCGCGGCCTGGTCGCGCCGACGCGCCTCGCCTGCGGCTGCCAGAGCGGCACGGTTTGAATCGTCGACGCGCATGAAGTGATCGCGCCAGCCGTCATTGTTGTCGGCTTCCCACACGTAGGGCGTCTGCACGGTCGTGCGCGGCAGCCAAGCACGCTCCAGCAGGTCAAGCCCGGTGCCCACGATGTCGCGTTGCATCGCCACATCGCCCGGCTTGCCGGTGGGGTTGCCGAGCGGGAAGTCGGTGAACACGAAGCGCGCCACGCCGCACTCCTCCACGATGTCGCGCGCGCTGCCGGCGACCACGGTCGGGATACCGGCCTCTTCGAGGTGTCGTGCAACCAGACCCACGGTCTGGTGGCAGACAGGTCAGAGCGGAACCAGGAACGCCACGTCGACGCCGTCTTCGCGCATCCACTCTTCGATGCTCGGCGAGTCGTTGCGCTGAGTGCGACGGTGGCTGTAGTCGGTGGGAATGCCGTAGAAGCGTTCCGACACCGCACCGATGCGGCCCTCAGCGGCGAACTCACGCAGCCGGTTGATGGGCAGGTAGGTGTCGAGGTCTTCGGTGTGGGTGTTGTCCTTGTCCCAGAAGAGATCGTTGTTGTACAGCCCCTCGAGCGCGTCGTCACAGCGGGCCGCATAGGGCCGCTTGGGACGCGCAGCAGGCACTCCAGCCGGCTCGCTGCCGGCGCGGAAGAACGACGTCGTGACCAGACCGACTGTGCATTCCGACAACGGCTTGGACAGGGGGGTGAACGCCACCTCGTGGTTGTACGCCCACTGGTACGGCTGCGGGTAGCCGTTCGCCGCGTAGTACTCGCGCGATTTGTCGATGTAGCTCAGGTACGACCGATGTGCCCGCCGCCCGCCCGACTTCCGGCCATTGGTCTTGTCCTGGGTCCGTTCCGTCAACGCCATCGTGTCTCTCCTGCCGGTTGCGCCTCAAGACTGTACGCGCCCGACCCTGCCGGATGCCCGGTGCCGCACTGACGAGCCGCTCCGGTCGGTGAGCCTCTCGGGGATGAACCTCTTGTTTCACGCTCTTGTTCGCTGCGCTCACGGGCCCCTCGGGCCACGGCTTCGCCTCTTAGCCTGAGCGTCGTGACAGACGCCGACACGAGCGAGCCAAGCGAGAACCCGCCAGGCAGTGAAGGCTCGGCGTGGGGTGCGGGAGGACTGACGCTGGGAGGCAGCCTCGCCGATGCGGTGCCACAGCCGCCGACGGTGTATGCCGCGGTCGGCGGTCAGCGGTTCTTTGACGACTTGGTGGACCGCTTCTATGACGCCGTCGAAACCGACCCGCTGCTGCGACCGATGTACCCCGGCGATCTGACGCCTTCCCGGCAGCGTCTGGCCGGCTTTCTGGCTCAGTACTGGGGCGGTCCCGCCGACTACAGCGCCGAGCGCGGCCATCCGCGCCTGCGCATGCGACACATGCCCTTCACCATCGGTCAGGCTGAGCGGGACGCCTGGATGCGCCACATGATGAGTTCACTCGCAACCGCGAAGCTGCCCGACGGCTCGCCGCTCGACCCCGACATCGCTCAGGCCATGTTCGCCCACTTCGACAACGCCGCCACCCACCTCATCAACCAGCCCTCCTGACAAGTCGCGCGGAGAGGTGAGCCTTCCCGCTGCCGCACCAGTTGTTTCCCTCTTTAGCTCGCTTTGCGCGCTGGCCGCTCGGACCCAGGCTCTGATCCGTCAGGTGGGGTAGAACGTCGGGCGATGGCTGAGACGACCACACGCCGGGCGCGGCGGATGTGGGAGTGCGTGGAGCGCTACCACCAGCTTTGTTACTGGGCGCCTGAAGTGCGCGAAACGGGCACTGCGGCGGGATTGCGCGGCTTCTGGATGAACTACTTCGCGACCCGGTCAGCGCCCTTGGGACCCGTGCCAGCGCTCGTCGTGGAGTCGCTGTTCTTCTATTACGCACCTGCGCGGGTGCGGCGGGCGATCCCGGATGCCTGGACGTACTCGACTCCCGAGAAGGTGCTGGCAGCGCGCTACCTGGGCATGGATCGGGCACTGCTGCGAGAACTCGGCGAGTTTGGCGGCAGCGACGCTATTCGCCGGTGCGCCGAGGTCGTGCGGGCTGCATGCGATGCCGCCGACCCCGCCGGCCGCACGCTATTCGCCGGCTGGGCATCGCTGGACTGGCCCGACGAGCCGCACCTCGCCCTGTGGCATGGCTGCACGCTGCTGCGGGAATACCGCAGCGGATGCCACTTGATCGCTCTGGCAGCGGTTGGCCTAGACGGCTGCGAATCGGTGGTCTCCCAGGTCGCCGTCGACGAAGCGCCCCGCGAGTGGATTCACGAAGAAGCCGGCTGGTCAGAAACTGAAACCGCGGCCGCATCCGAGCGGCTCCGGCAACGGGGCTGGATCGATGCCGAGGGGCGGGCCACCAATGCAGGCTTCGCCGGGCGAGCCGAAGCCGAGGCGATGACGGATCGGCTCGACGGCGCGCACTGGACTGCGATCGGCGACGAGGCAGCGGATCGGCTGCTGGCCGACATGGCTCCGCTCAATGCAGTGCTGCCGAAAGACGACCAGATCGATTGGCGGGAGCTGTACCCCGCCAACCAGTGACGGCATCTGCAAGGCTGCGGCCTATGAGCGAGCAACTGCCTGGACACGTTGACGACCCGGTGATGTCCCACAGCGAGTCGGTCGATATCGACGCCCCACCGCAGAAGGTGTGGGAGATGGTGACTGCGCTGGATCGCTATGGCGAGTGGAGCAACGAGAACACCGGCGGGTACTGGCGCAAGGGTCCTGACGGCGTGCCCGGCACCGGGCAGGTCGGCGACATGTTCGTCGGCATCAACCGGCTCGACGACGAGGAGTGGAAGGCCCCGGTCGAGATCATCCGACGTGTCGAAAACGAAGACTTCGCCTTCGTGACGGGCGGCCTGGAGCACAACATCGTCCTGTGGCGCTACCAGCTCACGCCCAACGGCGCCGGCACCACGCTGACGGAGACTTGGACGCTGCGCAAGCTGTCGCCGCGCATGGTCGAGTTCGGTCAAAAGGAACTCGACTACCGCGCTGGCAATGCCCGTGCGGGCATCCGCGCCACGCTCGCAGCGATGAAGGCGGCCGTAGAGGCCTAGCGCCGAGCCCCAGGCAACCGTCTAGCCCGGGATTCCGATCATCTGCGCGGTGGCGTGCATATTCACCAGACGGCTGAAATCGACGTACTCGCTGAAGCCGTCTTCGGTGATCGTGGCCCTGTAGTCATCCCAGCCCTGTGGGCTGCGGAAGTACAGCTCGGCCATGCCGATGTAGGCCTCGTTGGCGGGATCTTGGCTGTGGTTCACCACGTAGCGCAAACCGCCGATCTCGTTCATGACATTGCGCACGTTGGGCGCATGTGCGTCTAGCCAGTGCCGGAACGCCGCGTCGTAGTCGACGCCGTCGCGGCCGGGAACCAAGAACGACACCTTGAAGAATCCCGATCGTGTCACCGGAAACGGTTCGTTCAGCGTGTTCGGCACCACTGGCAGCTCGCCGTCGATCACCACATATTCGGTGGTCGCCCACCCCACGTATGGCTCGGCCTTCTGCTGGAACGTGTCGGCCGGGACTGTGCCGTGCGGCTGCGGCGGGTTCGGGATTGCCCGATCGAACCACAGTTGTGCCATGCCGTCCCACGGTACGTCGCGGCCGGGCCGCTGGTCGAACAGCGTCGCTATGTACTTCGTGGCGTGGACCTTGCCCTCGGCGGCGGCGCGCGCCTGCCCGGCGATCACCGCGGGCATGTGGTTCTTGTACCAATTCGCCACCAGTTCGTCGCGGGTGGCTTCGGGTCGGCGCTTGATGAGGAAGATCATCTTGGCGCCGAGTGTTGCTGCGATTGCGTCTGACATGGATGCCTCCTTGGCGATCACGGCGAGTCTGGGTGGGCAAACTCTCCCACCGAAAATCCGCTTGGCGGAAGTGCTGCCCAAATCTAGGTTGGCGCTCGGTGCGACGGTCCGCATCCTTCAACACTTCAGACTCGGCGTGCGGGCCGTCGCACTCGTGAGCGCTCAGCAGCAACCTATAAGGACACCGCGGAGGCTGTCAACGGAGTTCGGCTTTGAGGGCCTCTGCCAGACGGTCGTAGTCGGACTGCCGGTTGTAGAGGTGGGCCGAGATTCGCAGGACGCGATCGGGCGGCGCAGGCCAGGTGAACACCGGTACCTCGATGCCGTGCCGCTCCCGCAGCGCCGCCATTAGCGGGTCGAAGATCGCCGAGCCCGAATGGTCGGCAGGTGGCAGCGGCACGCTCGCAATCGCGCCGATCATGTCCGCAGGCGCCGCCGGGTCGATGCCGAGTGCCTCGATGAGCACGTCGCGGCCCCCGAGACACAGCTCGCGGATCGCAGCCTTCACTCCCGGCCAGCCGTCAGGGTGCATGGCCTCGACTGCCGCCAGCGCATCGGAAACCGTCAACCAGGCACTCGGGTCATGGGTGCCCGTCCAGTCGAATTGCGCGTGCAGGTGCCCGCCTTGCGACGGCCAGCCGCCGTTGCAACCATGGCTGACGACTGCGTGGTGCACGCCGTCACGCCGGTCGGGTCGCACCCACAAGAACGCGGCGCCCTTGGCCGAGCACATCCACTTGTGGCAGTTCGCCGTGACGTAGGAAGCACCGAGTTCCGTCACGTCGAAATCGACCATGCCGGGGGCATGCGCTGCGTCGACGAGCACCCGCACGTCGGGTTCCAGCTGGGCCACCAGCTCGTCCACTGGCATGACGAGGCCCGTCGCCGAGGTGACCGCGTCGATCAGCAAGACGCGAGTGCGGTCGGTGACAGCCCCGAGCACGGCATCGACCACCTCGCTGCGATTCTCGAGCGGGAACGGCACTGCCACCGTGGTGACGACGGCACCGGCCCGGGAAGCGGTCACGACCGCAGCGTTGGCACATGCGTTGTACTCGTGATCGGTCACGAGAATCTCATCGCCCGGCATCAAGCTCGGCTCCAGGGAGCGGAGCACCGAGTTCACGCCTGCGGTGGCATTCGAGACAAAGACGAGTCCAGCGGGGTCAGCACCGACGAACTGCGCCACCGCATGGCGCGTGCAGTCGAGACGCTCCTGGTACTCGCCTTCGAGAAAGAACCGGGTCGGGTTGGCCTCGATGCGAGTGCGGATGCGTTGCTGGGCCTCAAGTACGACAGCAGGAGTAGCCCCGAACGAGCCGTGGTTGAGATGCAGCACTTCTGGGTCCAACAGCCATGCAGTCACGCAGCGCACGCTACGGCGCGCTCCGGGCCGATTTCCACACGGTCTGGACATCGCCGGTAACTTCCGCAGCGACATGCTGCAGCCGATCACCGTTGCCGACGGCGTCGCCACCAACGCCCGGTCCTTTCCGGACCGGTGTGCGATCGAGGTGCTCGACCCCCGCACGACGGGAGACGTAGAGCCGGTCGAGTCGTGGACGTACGGCGCGCTCTGGGGCCGCACCGAGGCCTTGGCAGATGCGCTGGGTTCCGTGTCCGCAGGCGCTCACGGGCCGATGGCCGGACTCCTGCTGCCGAACGGCGCCGACCACGCTGCCGCCTACCTCGCCTGCCAGCTCGTCGGCGCTGCTGCAGTGCCGGTCAACAGCCGGCTCGCCGAGCCGGAGATCCGCTACGTGCTGGAGGACTCGGGTGCCTCGGTGCTGCTCTCGGCCGAGCCATTCATCGACATCGCTCGCCGGGTCACTGGCGACCTCGGCATCAAGCTGATCGACACTGCCGAGATTCCCGCCTCAGCACCGATGAGGTGGTCACGGCCGATCGGTCCGTACGCCGACAGTGATCGCCGCAGTGGCCGGCTGGTGCCGAGCACTGCGCCCACCGAGGTCACCACCGACCAACGCGCAGCGATGATTGCCTACACCTCGGGCACGACCGGTTTTCCCAAGGGAAGCATCAACACCAACGCGGGGTTCCTGGCACGCCTGATGCACTGGAGCTGGACATTTGGGTTGACTGCCCGCGAGGTCGTGTCGACGCCGGGTCCGATGTTCCATCTGTCCTACGGCGGACTGACATTGGCGCAGCTCGTGGCCGGTGGGCGTGCCCGGGTGATGACTGCATTCGAGCCGCAGGCCGCACTTGCCGAATACTCCCGCCGTAGCTCGTGGGCATTCCTCGTGCCCTCGATGACCGCCGCAATTGCCGAGGTATGGCGGGGAGCTGGGCGACCGCCGCTGAAAGCGTTGCGGTACCTGCTCTCCGCAGGTGCACCCGGACCGATGTCCCTGCTCGACGAGGCGTTCGACATATTCCCGAATGCGGAGATCACTGACGGCTATGGATGGACCGAAGCCGGCTGGGTGACCTACGACATCAAGGACCGCTCGGCGCTCGTGCCCCATTGTGTGGGAGGGCCGACGCCGGGCTCAGTGATCAAGGTGGTTGACCCCGAGACCTGCGAGGAGGTTGCCGACGGCGTTGCCGGGGAAGTGGTCGCCTTGTCGGTGGTGCCCTTCGAGGGCTACCTGGGACGGCCCGAGGCCACGGAGGCGGCGCACACCCCCGATGGATTCGCCCGCTCGGGCGACATGGGCATCATGGCCTCCGACGGCCGGCTGGCGATTGTGGACAGGGTCAAGGACATGATCATCAGCGGCGGCGAGAACGTGTACTGCGCCGAGGTTGAGCGAGTGCTCGTCGAGCATCGGGACATTGCCGAAGCGGCCGTGGTCGGACTGCCCGACGAACGCTGGGGCGAGCGCGTCCTCGCGGCCGTGGTGCCTCACGAGGGCAGCCGGCCCGAACCGGTTGAGGTGATTGCCTTCGTGCGCGACCGGCTCGCCCACTACAAGTGCCCACGGGAGTTGATGGTCGTCGGCGATCTGCCCCGCAATGCCATGGGCAAGGTGCTCAAGCCGCTTCTCGCCCAGCAATTCGGCCCGAACGCCCACACATCGTCCAGCAGCACTTGATTCTCGCCGCCAAAGGAGACGCACTTCGGGCTGGCCTCCAAAGGGACGGCTACGCCGACTCGGGTGAAGCCGTGCGCGAGGAAGTCAACCGCGACCTCGTGCTGGGTGTGCCAGATGCTGACTTCGCTGGCGCAGACACCGCCACTCGGCACGTTCTTGCCGAACATGAAGTCGGGATCGTTGGGCATGCGACGCAGCGCTGCCCGTGCTCCATGGACTTCAATCAGCGTCGGCAGCACGCTCGAGGAGGCCACGCACGAGCGATGTCGCCCCTCGGCCGTTCACCCTCAGCAGCTTGTCGCCCGGTCCTGCCGCTGTCTCCAGCGCTGCGACGGCCGCATGCTTCGCATGACTGGTTTGCACAACGACCACATCGCAGTTGCGGGCCATGGCTTCGAGTCGGTCGCTGTTGACGTGGTCATGCGCAAGCGTGACGTTGGTACCAGGCCATTGTTCCTCAATCCACTGGCTCGCTCGCATCGCCGCCGACTCCGCCAGTGAGTAGATCCCAACACGACGGAATGGACGCTGGCGGCGGCGGCCTTCGCCGCTGACGGGGTCAGGCGCCGGCACCGGGAAGTCCAATCCCGCCGCGGTAAACAGCTTTGCAAGCAGGATCACCTCGGTTCCCGTCAGGCGGTCGAACCACTGCACGGCAACGCTGTGCGCAGCCGCCACCAGATCGCGTCGAAGCACTTCGTCCGGCACGGTCGAGAAGAGCAAGACATCCAACGCCTCGATCAGCCAGTCGGCTTCGCGGCTTCCGAGACCCGAGAGCACCCTGTCTAGCGCTGTCGCAATCTCGGCGAATTCGCCTGCTGAGCAACCGGCACGCAGAATCTCTTCAGCCAGCCGCAATCCAGCGCGCCGTTCGCTGCGACCGCCGTCGCCTTCCAGCATCACGTCCAGGACGGTGACGGCCGGCTCCACAGCTCCGGGCAGCAGACCATCCGGGTCACAGAGCCACTCGACCAGAATCGGAAGCCCGTTACGGGTCCGGCCACGCTGATCACCCGCGAGAGCGTCCACCAAAGCCAGCACCATGCCGTCGGCCCAGCCTTCGTCCAGCATGGAAGTTCGGTCCCAGCCAGCTGCCCACTCGCTCAGCACGTCGGGCCGGTCGGGCCAGTCGCCTGTCAGCCAGTCGTGCCAGTCGCGAGGCACATGCTGGCCTGCGTTGATGTCCACCAGTTGCTGGTACAGGTTCCGCTCTACGGCACGTTCAAGCAGCAAGTGTCGCGCCGCGCCGTCCAGCCCGTCCACCAGAGCGACAGCTCGTGCCGCCGACTGCGCGTCTCCCAGATTGAACGCGGCATGCAGGACCGAGACCGCATCCTTGTCGTTCAGAGATGCACCGCCAGCAAGATCCAATGCAGCCTCGAAGTCACCACGCAGGTAGAGCCCCGTAATCGTCGCTTGGGCCGGCGTGGACGCGACACTGGGGAGGCGAGCCAAGACTGCTGCGACGACGGGATCGGCATTCCACTCGGCCTCCAACGCCTGGCACACGGCATGTCGGGGTTCTGCCGCCAGCGACTCAGACAACGCCAAGCAACGCGCTGCGGCCACCGAGTCGACCTGGCTGGGGTGCGACACGAGTCCTGGCCATTCGTCCTCGACAACCCCGGCGACCTGCGCCCAATCCACTACGGAAGCCGCGTCGCCACTCAGCCGTGGGGAAATGAACAGCGCATCGGCGGCCCGAGCCAAGTGCCCTGTAACCGCAGGCGGGCGCCGGAACTTCGCAATGTCCTTCAGATCCGGATCTTCACGCATCTCAAGCGGCGAACCGAGCGTCCCGATGAGGTGCACTCTCAGGAACTTGACGTTGGTTGCCGAAAGCAGACTCCGCGTCCTGATCTCGTCTATCGCAGCCTGCGCAGCCGTCCTGTCACGCGCCCCCAGGGCTGCGAAAAAATCTCGCAATACGCGCCCCACGGGACGTGGCACATCCATCTCGCGTTCCGGCGCGGATTGCCACACGTCAAGCATCGAACGGACGTTGGTGCGAGCTTCGCTGCGCCAGGTCGATTCGACATCGATCCTGAGGCACACGCCGTCCGGCGTGGTACGGCAAGCGGCCTCGTCCAGAGCGTCGCCGCCGGGTCCCACCCGAATTGCGCGACTCCCGACCGGTGGCGCAAGCCATGCCTGTACCTCTTCGGCCAGTAGCCGCCCCTCCCGTGAGTCTGGCGCGAGTCCGTACCAGCGGGTCGTTCCTGCGGCCATCGCCGGTAGCAGTGTTCGCTTGCCAGCAGCCAACCTCGCTGCGAGCGTCCGCACCAAGCCAGCCGCTTCCTCGGAGAGCGCAGCGAGATCCACCTCATTGGGCGGCCGATAGAACGCTGCTACGTCGCTGCTTATGTCCATTGCGGCTCGCCCCAGCGCTGCTTATAGGCGGCGCGCGTGCGAGCGACCGTGTCGGGGTCGCGGTTCAGATGGACCGATTCCTCGAGACGTCGCAGGCCGTTGTAGGTGAGGTTCATCGATCCGCTCAGCAGCACCTCGTCGGCAAGTATTCCCTTCTCGTGCAACTCGGCTGACTCGCAGACTCGCAGCTGTCGCTCGGCCCCGATGCTCTGCGCCTTGCCGCGGATCTGGTCCACGAACGCCAAGTTGTGTGCATCTGGTCGGCACGCCACCACTACCCCGCCGCCCCGGACCAAGTGAAGCTCAAGCACTTCACCAAGCCGCAGCCATCGCTTGGCCATCGTCGGCAGCAGACCGCGGAACCGCCCGGAGCGGTTGTCAATCAACTGGACGTCGGAAATCCATGGCGTCACGATCCACAGCGGCCGACTGGGCAGCAGCAGTTCCGCCACGAAGAAGCTCGCGAGTGCATCCGCCAGTTCCTCGCGCGACGCGAACGCAGCGGTTCTCATGCTCCTTACGGTCATTGCTGCGCCTCCCGCAGGTCGACCATCAGCCGCACACCGGCGGCCGAGCGCTCGACTCCCACCACCCGCGGATAGAACTCGAGCACGCCGACCACCGTCGGCGCAGCCATCAACTGACCGATGGCTTGCGCCGCACCTTGATCGTCGGCACAGTGCACTACGGCTGCGCCGAGTTTCCGCAGGTGGCCATCCAGCCGATCCCGCCATGATTCCTCGTCGAAATCGACTGCTGGTGGCGATACCACCACCAAATGCTCCACCAGCAGACGCTCGGTCGAGGGCAGTTCCATGTACGGGCTGTACGCCGCGAGGCTGGCTGCACGAAGCCGTCCACCGCGTGGCCACAACAGCCCCACCAACTGGCCAACGGCCCAGTCGTCGCCATCGGAGCCTCCGGTGACAATCGAGGCGAGCGCGACCCGAACGTTGCGCTCCTGAGCCGCCAAGAAGGCGAATACTCGCAGCTCGATCTCGATCCCGAGGTCCGACTCAAGACGATCCCACCTTTCCAGAAGGTCCGTGCACAGGCGTTCCACCGCTTCGTCACTGCCGGGGCGCAGTAGCCGCGTTGCCAGCGCCCCCAGAGTCGACTGGTCGACATCGATACCGTGCGCGAAGAGCGCCAACCGCAGACTCGCCCATGCCTCAGTCACCGACCGGAGACCGTCGGCGCTGCGGATGCTGCCAATCTCCTCTCGGAACCCGCCTCGGCGCCGTTCTTCGAGAAAGAGACGCAGGTTCGAGTCGACACGCTCACCTTCACTCGGCCCGAGGATGCTCGAGACCACCGCCCAGAAGCTGCGCGGATCCTCGTTGATGCGATCCACCACCGCTTCGATGACCCCAGTGCCGCCGGGCTGATCCTCGGAGATGGTGATCTCGGCAATCGGTTCATCTGCCCGCCCCGCCTCAAGGTCCAGATCAGGCCGCAGGTCTTCCACATCGAGGTCTGGGCATGTCGCCTGCATCGCTTCTATGAGTCCGGCAGCCACTGTGGATGCGAACCGGCCCTGCACCCATGTCAGAGCGGTGGCGGGCACCGGTCGAGCGAGCGCCGCGAGGTGTTGGCACAGTCTCGCCAGCAACGCCGCATCATCGAGCGCCGATTCGACATCGGCGACCAAGCGCGGCGCATTGTCCACCGATTCAGTGCCGTTCTCAGTCCCTCCTGCGGCTGCTTCGTCATCGGAATCCGAGTACTCCGGGGCATAGACAGCGCCGAATACCGAACGCGCCGCTTCTGTCATCGATGATCGAAGTCGCCGCGCCTGTGGCAGGCGAAGCTTGGCTGGGCCACTGCCCGCGCTCGCAGTAACCACCGCCGAGACAGCCAACTGCACCAGCCATTTCCGGAGAAACACAGACGGTGCACCGGCAATGATGGCTGGGTCTGTGCATACCAAGTGCTCGAAGAATGCGGTGCGGAGCGCCCGATCAAGCCCAAGGTCGCCGCCATGCGGCATCTCAGACGGCAGCCGAAGCCTCACTCGCACAGCGTCCACATCCATGGCGAACCCGACCGCGGCATCACTGCCGTCGACGGTGACTGAGTGCTTCGTGGGAGCAACCTGGGCTGGGTCTCGTCGCTCGACTTCGAATGTGCACCCGTATCGCCAGACGGTCAACGGCGAGCGGCCACGGTGAGTGTGCGCTTCCACTCGAGCGACATGCTGTGCCCATTGGTTCCCTTCGGGCATGTCGAGGACCGCGGGAGTTCCATGGGCCTGAAATGCCACCTTCCAGTGCCAACGTCCGTAGGCAGTGTCAGGTGTGTTGCCCGCAGGCGTCGTCAAAGCGATCTCCCGCGGCTGCACGATCGCGTGCTTCACGCCCGGCGCGTCATCCACCTCAAACCAGTCGCCGCAGAAGTCCTCGACGGGCAATGAGCGTTCCGCGGAGGGAGGCGGCTTGACCCACAGGCGCTGGAAGCGGCCCCGCAGTGCGTAGCGATAACTCACGCGTCCAGGTGCGTGCTCTCGCATCGCCTGTGCGATCGGCACAGTGCCGACCTCGCCTGATTCCCCATTCTCTTCTCGTCGCCGCAGCTGCACCTCCGGTGTCTGGAGCTTCGAGAACAGGGCTTGCGGCAAGAAGTCGTTCATCGGATCGGTCGCTTGCCGGCCGTGCGTGTCGCCAGCGGGATGGAGTGCAGCCTGAAGGCGTCGAATGATCGTGGGCAGCACGGTCGTGACGATCGCGCGGGGGTGATCCCATAGCACCGCTTGCACCTCGGCATCGTCCAAGCGCAGCGCGCGGCCCAGTTCCCTGCCCATCTGCTCGATTCGATCCGGCTTCAGGAGATCGCGTGCCTCGCGAAGCACTCGCTCTGCCTGGCTGGCTTTCGAATCGCTAGGCCCATGCTTGAGCAGGTTGCGGATCGCCACGCCGCCGCAGGCCATCGACAGATGGTCCAGCAGCCACCAGGTGGCCTGCATCTTGAGGATGACACGGTTTCGCAGCGGCAGGCGCACCGACTCGAGTCGAGGGTCGAACAGCGCCTCGTAGGACTCGAAGGCCAAACGGTCCCGTCCGTAGTCCGACAGCACCACGGCAGTCCACGGACGCATTGACGGGTCGCGTCCGGCCCGTCCGCGACGTTGCAGGAACTGTGCGCCATCGCGAGGTGCCTTGTGCTGTATCACGGCACCCACTTCAGGGTCGTCGAAACCGACCTCCAGCGACGCCGTCGCCACTACGACATCGCTGTCCTGGTCCACCCCGGAATCCTGCGAGGTGGTTCGCCCCACCTGCACCAACTTGTCGAGCGTCTTGAGTGCCTCCGCCGCCGACCACATCTGGCCTTCGTCGTAGCGGCCGCCGTCTGCGCCTTCGCTTGATCGCAGCAGCGCCAAGCTACCGCGAGCCTTGCGGTCAACGCCATTCGCGGTCCAGCCCTCAGCATCGGTCAACTGCGAATACAGGCGGTTGACCACATCGAGATGATCGGTGAAGACGAAGACGCGCGAGCCGAACGCACCCGAACTCGGCTGCCCGGGCGAGCGGTCAAGCATTCGGCGCAGCAGCATCGTGACTTGAATCGTCGTGGACAGCAGCGCTGTCTGCGATGCGGGGTCACCTCGCAGCGCCAACAGGTACTCGCGCCCCGCCTCCTGCATCTGATCCTCGGCCGGGCGCACGACGTGGACATTGCCTGCCTCAGCCCCGATGAGCTCAGCGAAGAAGCCGGCGGGATCGGCCAGCGTGGCCGACAGGCCCACGACATGTCCGGGATCCTCCATCGCTGCAAGCCAGCGCCGGATCAGGTTTGCCACTTGTGCGCCATGGGTGCTGGAGTAGGTGTGCATTTCGTCCAGCAACACGAACTCCGGTGAGCGGCGCGCATCTCCCACGAACAGTTTGCGGCGGCGGGTGTCGCCAAGGTTCCTGTTGACCATCTCCGTGGTGGTGAACAGGATTTCCGGAGGCCGTGATTGAAGTTCGTTGCGAGTGAACACCAGACGTGTCACGTCAGCAGAGCACTTGACACAGCGGAGCAAACGGCCCCGCTTGTCCGTCTCGGGCCACACAAGTTCGCCGTCGCAGCCATCACGGAGGCACTTCAAGAACGGTGCCACCAAGCCGCCCTCGCGGATTTTCCACTGTCGTCTAGGGTTCCGCCGCGCATCGTTACGGCCGTCGGGTGTTGCGCCGTAGAGCACCCCGACGTTTATCTGCCCCGCGTCTGACTCATCGAGTGCAGCGATGGTCTCCAAGCATGCGCGCAACTGGTCACGCAGCAACTCCACACGCGGATAGATGGCCACGACGCGCGGCACACCGACGGGTCGAGGGTTGGCAACTATGTGTGCGAGTGCGGGCACATAGAACGCCAACGTCTTGCCAGCACCCGTACCAGCAGCAATACAGGTGCCCCCGCGCCGACCGGCGCGTGCCAAGAGCCCCGCGGCCGCCTCCAGTTGGAATTCCGACGCGTGGCGATTGCCGAAGATCGCCCGGACGACTCGTTCATGCTCAGGCCGCCAAGCATCTACGAGCCGACCAGCCAGTCGGCTCACAGCGCTGTCCACACTGAGTTCGCGTCTCGGCACCGACCGGGCACGAGACAAGAACCTCAGATCCGACACAAGGCTCGGCGCGTTGCGCCAGTCGCGTCCGTGGAACCACTGTCGCAAACTGGCGGCCAAGCGCACAGTCTCAGCCATGCGCGTGCGATATTGCGCGTGGATCATCCCGTGTCCGAATACCAAGCCTGAGCGTTCCAACTCGTCGAGAAGGTCCTCGGGATCAACGGAGGGATCGAACTTCTCGAGCAGGTTGAGCAGTTCATCCTCGGCCAACGATCCGGTCGTCACGCCCCACGACAGCAGCGGCAACTCACTGGCTTCCAGATCACTGAGAACGGCCAACAAGCGCTCACTGGTCATCTGCACTGCCTCATCAGTACCGACGGACCACGAATTCGCCCAGCACGCCCGCCTCTCGCAATGAGGTCAGCATTTCCTCAGTCAAGTCTTCCAAGGGAAAGCCGTCCTTGGAAGCCGTTCGTTCGAGCACCATCTGCACTTGGGGCGGTAACTCCGCTTGCGCTCGCTTCAGTTCTTCGAGCACTGATCGCAGTTCACCGCCGAGTTCCCGTATCCGCACCACGCAAGCCTCAAGGCCGTCAGCTTCGAGTCCTGTCTGTATCGATCCGAGATCACGCATCGGGTTCCTGCCGATTGCAGTCTGGATCTGAGACGCAATGCGCCTCGCTCGGGCTACTTTGACCGGAGGCCCGGCCAAGCCCTGCAGGCCGTCCTCGCCGATCAGCGCCGACAAATCTTCAAATTCGGCCTTCCACGCCGATAGTGCCCACCTCGCAAGGCTTTCTTCAATCTTCTGTGCCGAACTGAGCAGAGTCACAGCAGGTTGTTGCTGCACGGCGGCAGCGTTGTGCTGCGTCAGTGCTGATCTGAAGCCGTCGACCGCTTGGTGGAGGCGTGCCTTGTCCAACTTCGGCCGTTCGTCCAGTCCGAGCACATCGCTCAGCATGGCAAACATTTCGAGGAAGACAACACGATCACGCAGTTGCGACAGAAGCTCCGATGCCTGCTGCTGTAATTCCAAGTGTTGATCGTCAATCTGCGAAGCCTCAACACGTAGCTTCAGCGAGCCAGCACGCTCATAGATGTTCATTGCGTGATATCGCTGGCAGCGTTGAGCAGGCTCGCCAGTTCTTGTTCTATGGCCGCAACGATCGTTGTCAGATCATCGGAAACATCTGAATCAGTTGATCGTGTGGACAGACTTCTCTCGATCGTGTTCATCATACGTATCGCTCGCTTGACGAATTGACGCGCGACACTCACGTCGCTCGGCTTCTCTCCGGAGAGGATCTGAATGCGTTTTGTGAAAGTGCACTCGGCTTCGATCGTTTTGGTGGCATCACGAAGTGAACGCAACACTTGGTCAGACTCGGCGTTGAGTATCCCGATATCGGCGAGAGCGTCAAGATCTTCGAAGTGGCCCGCTCGCAGCGCTGCGACATGGAGTTCGTTCACCAGTTCCGCCTGCTGCTCAAGTGACTGGTCACCCTCGAGCATCGGCGCGGCACCCTTCACATTGTCACACAGGTGTTCCCATTCCACGTCGATCGCGCGACTGACTGCTCGTAGTAATCGGGAGACTGCTGCATCCGATGAGGTCATGTCTCCGCCCTCCAGTCGTTCCACCACCTTCTGGACATGCGGCAACATTCGATCTGCTCGCAATGCTCGGACCGCACCTGTTGTCCCACGAGATTCGCCAAAACAGGCTTCTACCACTGGCCGCAGCCTCAAGTATTCTTCTTCAGCTTTGGCGATTGCCTTCACCCACTCAGGCGAACGACGGTCACGATCAGTGGACTCCAGCGGTTCGCAAAACATGAGACTCAAGTAATCACTTGATCGTCGGGCGCCAGCACAGTATCCGAGCATGAGCGACGCCACCAAGAGACCCTCCACAGCCGCGGGCGATTCCGACGCAGCGATTCTGTGTAGCGCGGTTGTTGTGGACTCGGTCCATTCTTCGAGATGCTGTGCTAAGGCGCGACGGCGCTCGTCATCGTACGGGTCGTCCGCTTGAAGATCTGCGCCATGAACGATCAGTCCAGTGAGAGCGACCGCCGTCGCTGCGTTGCGCCTCACCCTGATGATCGCCTCCGCTGGGTCTCCTTGCGCAGTCAGCGCTCCCTCGATGTAGATGGCGCGTTCATGCTTGAAGTGCTGGTCGACTAGTTCACCACCGAGGTGAAATGGTACCCCGTGAAATCCTACCGCATTCAAGACAGCACTGTGGATGAACTTCTTCAGATCATTCGTAACTCCAAGACTGAGGTCTTTCTGCTGACCGCTCCAGGCCTCTAATTCTTGATATGCACGCAACCTGTTCGGCTTCAGTCGTTCCTCGAGTATCTCGAGGCTCGGCCTGTCCGATCTACTACGGTCTGTACCCGCTTCAGTACTGGGTTTCGGGGCTGTTTTTCGCCGCTTGCTGCGCACTTCTGGGTGACTTAGGGGCGCTGCTAAGCCGAAGGCATTGAGTACCATAGACTCAGTTTCAACTCGATCTTCCGCCCAGTAGCGCAGTAACGTGGCATATTTTTCTGCTTCGCCACCGTACTCAGACCGCAGGCGCTGCACTATTTCTGAACGCACTGGCGTGCTGCTGCTATTGAAATCGGCCAACAGTTCTTCGGAGGGAAACGATCCGGACCTCAATTCCACCCTACTGAGCGGCAGGAATTTCTCGACTATCACCTTGACCACTTGGCGAGGATCAAATCGCTGTGTCGAGAGACAACCGACCAGTCGGTCAATGGCGATCTGATTGAACGGGTACAATCCGTAACCCTCGCTGCTCGCCCCAAAACCTGCATGGCATATCTCATGGTGGCCGCATGTATGGCATGCGTTCGCCAGCGGGACAGTATCAGTGTGCCGCGCCCAATCAGCCTCCAACTTCTCAGGGTCCATTCGGCATGCATTAAGGTAGCGGCCCAAGAACGAGAGAACTTCAACTGGTTCGATTCCGTCAGACCCGTAGGTGAAATCCAGCCAGTACGCGTCATCACAGCGCGTGCGCACGGTGTCAAGGTTGTCAAAGTGACCCTGGGTAATAGCAAAGAAAACTCTCAAGTTGCAGAGTTCCTCGCCAGTAGACGACGCCGGCTCCACTATCGCGTCGAGAAACTCTCGTTCGACACCGTGCAGCACCGTAAGATCTTCAATGAACAGTACCAGCTGTTTGCCTTGTTGGCGTATCGCTCGCCGAACATCTCGGAATACTGCAACAAGATCAATATTGTTCGACAGGAACACTCGCTTGACGGCCTGCGGCAACGCATCATTGATAATCTCCAATGCCACGCGACGCATATCAGGTAGGTTGCCCATGCTCAAGAGCGTGGTTCTCGCGGTAGGAGTTACGTTGCCGATATCGTCAAACGCCAATGGCAGGTCGCTTCCTGCAATATGCACGGCATCGTCATCGAGACCGTCGTCATCTTGTCGCCCGCTTTGCGCGAGTCCGATCAAGCGCGGGATGACAGCACCCGGGGAAGTGAACCGCTGCCGGACTATCGGGTCGTGAAATACATCTGGCAGAGTTGCACGAAGTTTGTCTCGCAACTGGGCATCGTGCGGGTCTAGATTGGTTTGATCGGTCCGTTCCTCTGCAACGATCAGCGCGAGTTCATCCAGCAGTCTTTGCCCGAGCGTCGTGTCACTCTCGGAATGCGCGGGCGCGAGCTCTAATGCCTCACGCGCTGCATCAATTATCGGCCCTTGCATCCCCGCAATTACGAGTTCCACTACGCGCCGAATACTGGTCTGATTCTTGGGGAGATAACGGGTAACCCACTCCGAAGTGTCACGAGTCTGCTCGTACACCCAGCGGACCAGGTGCGACTTGCCGGTGCCAGATCCACCGACGACCGGTATGAGCCGATAGCCATCCGGGCCGATAGCGCCGCGCAACGCATCGACCACCTCGTGCTCCTCGACCAGCAGGCCTTCTGGCACCCTTCCCATTTCGATCCGCCCGCGCCTAGCCCGCAGTGGGTGATGGACAGCCCGAAAGTGGCCCGGTTGAAGCGCTGCGGCATCTCGAGGCGCAGATGCCAAAACAGCGGCGTCCGACCAGCACACGAAATTGACGAAATCACTCACGACATTGCTTCCAAGCTGATGTGCGAAACGGTCGTGCCGTCAGACAGGGTCAGCTTCTCTGCATCAGCGTGGTCCTCCAACCGGATACGACCCTCTGATCCGAGCCGCTTCAAGACTTCGGAGGTGGCGAAGCTGAGCCTCCCGTCGCCCTCAGGCGGGTCAACTCGGTGGGCATTGACGAAATCTCTGTACTCGCCGGTCTCCATTACGGGGAAACACCGACCCAGCGCGTGAACAAACGCCGGGCCGTCGAGCACCTTCGCCCCCTCGAAGACGTCCGCAAGCACATCGCGTACCGCACGCGTCGGGTCCGGTATCAGGTCACCCGAAGGCGACAGCCAGCAAAAGCCGAGCGAGCAGGCCCAGCGGCGAAACGTCCCCCAACGTTCGTTGTTGGCGATGGGCCAACCGGCCGTGCCATCACTCTCTTCATCATCAGCGTCGCTGCCAGCAGAGTGACGCCTGCCAAAATCGGCCGTCTGCAACTCGGCGGCGTTGCGTTTGCCGCCCTCATAACCCGTTGGTGCGGCTGAGGCGGGAAACTGCAGAAACCAAGCCAACGCGTTCGTCAGGTCGCGGGCGCCTTTCTGGCTGCCCCAGTCGGCCGTGTTGAGTTCCGGCGCCAACACGCGACGACGAATGTGCGAGACCATCGCCTCCGCGCTGTCGCCCGCTGGCTTCCGCGCCTCGGGTACCAACCGAATGTCGCCACCCTCATTGGTGACAAGGCCCAACTCACGCGCACAGGTCAGGTTGAATGCGACATCGTCCTGGTGCTTGCCATCCTTCGACAGGCCAGCAGGTGCCACGACATCCAGCAATCGCTCCCGCCGCTCACGCTGCCCGCGACACGCCGCCAAATGGCCAGTGATGATCACCAAGACGCTCACGCGCAGTGCGGGGGGATTCAGCAGGGCCACGTTCTCGCCTCCTACAGCAGTCGTTCTATCTCTGACACCGATCGCGCGCCGTCACACTCGTGCAACTGCAGACCGGTTCGGCCAGCCCGCGCGTTCCGGCGACCGAGCACCACGTATAGATCGGACCGATCGCTCCCATCCAACCAAGCTTGGGGCACGGTCTCGCTGTTGCAAATCAGCAGCGTCGGTACGCCGACTTCCCACAGCGGCTCAAAGTCGTCGTCGGTGCTGACCGCCACGGGCCACTGAGTTGACGACACCTGCGAGACGGCGTCAGCCAACTCGTCGGCGCGGCCAGTTGGCACTACGGCCAGGCCGATGCCCGCTGCGGTAGCCAGTCTCCCGACAATCCGCCTGAGCTTGCGCGGCGACTCAAGCTCAGCAGAATCAGCCCAGACGATCAGCCGAGGACCATATCGTCCGGGCGACGCCAGATCGCTCAGTCTCGAACCCGGATGGCGGATGCGGATCGCCCGAGCAATTGTCGATGTCGGCGGCGTATGGCGACGCCCGGTGCGCCGGCAAGAAAGACACCTGCCGCAACTCCAACCGCACGCCGTTGCCAGTTCATCCGGTGACTCGATGGTGTAGTTCCTCGCAATCAACTCGCCCGTGCAGTGATCGCCCGACAACGCCGCCACGAGGCCGGCCCATCCATCACGTCCTACTGACAGCCGCTCCTGCCGAATCGTCTCCACGGTGACCTGCCAGAATCCGTCGGTTTGATGGTCGCCGCGCAACAACCGGACCGGCAACCAACCCTGCGCTTGGCCAGTCTTCCCGTCCTCGCCGCCGACAGCGTCGACGGCACTGAATTCCCATTCCAGCGCACCCGCTCGCACCATCAGGCTCAGCGCCGCAAGATTCCATGACTCGTTGTAGTCGCTGTGCTTCGACACATTGCCAGGCACGGCCGTCGTGGGTACTCGCAGCACGTTGTTGTCGCGCGAAACCGCGGCGGCCGCCATCTTGTTCCATCTGTCGCGAGCCTTCTCGACAGTCAAGATGTTCGGTGACGCCATTCGTGCACCCACTTCGCGGTCAGCCTCGGTGGGTAGCACCAAGGACACCACCGGACGGCCGTCACGCCCGCCGCGCCCTACCTCTTGGTAGTACCGGTCCAATGTCTCCGGCATGCACGCATGCACCACCGTACGGATGTCAGGAATATCGATTCCTAAGCCGAACGCCGATGTGGCGAACACCACATCGACGGATGCCGGTTCCGGCGAATCGTCGCGTAGGGCTCGCAACACGTGCTCACGGTGAGACGATGGCGACCCCCCGTCCACCACAGCCGTGCGCTTGAAGCCGTGCTGCAGACTGAGTCTCTCTAGACGGCGAGGCGTCAGTGCCCCCGGCCGTGCGGCGCCCTCGTCCCGCAAGGTGGTGTAGACGATCGCTGGGCGAGGCAAGTGCCGCAGAGCTTCCAGCACACGGTCGGTACGGGCACTTGCCGACGCAGTCCGTGCTGCCCAATAGACGGGTTCGGCCCGCACGACGGGTGCTGCGACCTGCAGGAACGGGCCTGGCTGTCCAAACAGCGACTCCAACAGGCGCATAGTCGACTCGGTGATGGTGGCACTGGCAAGCACCGTTCGCGCCGGTGGATGGCCGCCTGCCTGGGCTTCTTTAACGAGGCGGTTCCGCAAGCCTGCGAGCAACTGGAAATGCGGGCGGAAGTCGTCTCCCCAGGACGCCACGATGTGCGCTTCGTCCACCGCTAGCACAGCGAGCCGACCGCCTTGGGCCAGGCCGATGAGCGCGTCTGCCAACGATGTCACCAGCGCTTCAGGATTCGTGAACAGAATTGGTTGGTCACCGTTGCGCAACCGGTCCCGGAACGCCCGCTTGTCCTGAGGAGGCAGATCACCGTAGTACGCCGTGGGCGGTGCCGAAGGGTGCTGCTGCTCGTAGCGATGCTGTTGGTCGAGCGCGAGCGCCACCGTTGGCACCACAACCGCCGATGTCTGACCGCGTTGCGCCGCATGTACCGCGGTCGCCAGCAATGCCAGCGTCTTGCCACCTCCCGTGGGCAGGTTCACGACCAAGGTGCTCCCAGGTGGCGCTACCAAAGCGCTGCGTACCGCGTTCCGCTGCCCGGGTGAGCGGTAAGTCTTGAAGTCACTGTCGAGCAGTTGCAGGAAAGGGTCGGCGCGTACCGACTCGTCGAGTCGGACCTGCGCTGCGCCTGAGACTTCGTGGTCGACTGGGTGCTCGGATGCTCCGTCCAGCCAAACGGGTGACCACGGCTCGGCCCAGATGCGCGTCCTTTCGTTGGGCTGCGAGTACGACGCGCTCAGCCCGAAGAGCGACCAGTCGAACTCCTGCCCAAAGGTCAGACTGCGTGGCACGTCGAGCCATGCGCGTGCTGTCGGAAGGCCTCCGACCGCCCCAAGTGAGCTATCGAGTGCCGTAGTTCGGTTCACATCGTCGCAACGCAACACCTGGCGCAACAACACAGCTATATCCGCCAAACCTGTCCGGCCCGTCGTAATGCCCGCAAGGGCGCTCGAAAGCCGTTCCGAGGGTGCAGCGCGAGCCTGGTCAGACCACCGCTCCAGCGCCTCCTGAGCTGCAGCGACGCTATGCACCGACAGATCGCATTCTGATTGCATCACCGCAGAGGATCACGCCACATCCCAATACGTCCCCGACGACCTCAAGTCGTTCCGGTACCGCGGAGGCCAGTCGCTCGAAGCCGGCACATTGACTGGCCACGCCGCTGTGGCCTGCAGCCGTTCGTGCGCGCACCACCGTCAACCGATCCTCGACTGCCTCCGACACGGCAGCAGCCGCGACGATGGGCACGTCGCTGAAAGTCGAACGTCGCTGCAGCACAGCTCTCGCGTGTTCAAGGCCCCTCGAACAGATCGTTCCCCAGTCGAGGTGGGCAGTCAGCGCCGCAAACCGCTCGGGATCCGACATCAGGTTGCGATCACCTCGCGTGTGGCTGAAGGGGCGCGTGCCTTCTGCGTCTGTCATCTCGGCGCCGTCGACTCGCACCACCACGCCTTCCACGACCGGTGGCATCGCCGCTTCGACGGTCGCCGTCAGCCAATTCGCTAGGCCATCCTCGGCCGCCACGTCCCGCAATCGGGCGTTATCCCCCGCTCGGACGAGAAAATCGGTCCGCAACAGCGGTACCGGAGGCCAGACCCCACTTGCCGGCCGCCAGAACGCGAACGATACGCCCCGGTCGGTGCGTCGCAGATGCTCGACTATGGCGTCCAGCAGGCGATGGCCCGCTCGCACGATTGGGCGGTGATGACATACAGCAGCCGCGCGCGTCAGCGCCAGTTCTTCTCCGTACCACTGCGCCATTGCCCGCTCCACCTCGAATGGCACCTGCAGCCGTGGTTTGCGGGCGATGCGGAGCGTGCCTTCGTGGGGTCTCGTCAGCCGTGCGCCGACTCCCTCGAGCCACGTCGTCAGCGCAGACGTCATCGTGCGGTCCGCATCCGCTGAACGAACCAGCCTGTTCACGTGACCGTGCTCGCCCACGGCAGCATCGAGCGAATCATGCGCGGCGATGCGCCGTGACTCCTCCGCCAGCGCCTGCTTGCGCTCTGATGCGTCTGCGGTCAGCGCATCGGCACCATCGCGCAGCACTCGCTGCAGCATCGACGCTTCCTCATCTGCCAGCGCGTACTGGAGCGACGACACCGATTGATCAAAGACGCCGCACACGTCACGCAGATGAACCAACCAGTTGCGGGCCAGCGCCTGCTCGCCGTACATCACCACCACCGACTCCACCGGCAGGTCGTTGACCGTGACGAAGCGATCACATCGCCCGATGCGTTGTTCTGCTCGAAAGGCTTGCCACGGCAAGTCCAAATGAACGACGACACTCGCTGCCTGGAGGTTGATGCCCTCCTCGGCGCTCGAGTCGCATACGAGCACCCGACAATGAGGTTGTGATCTCCACCGCTCCACCGCCTCAAATTGCTCGGCACGCGACTGGTGATCAAGATGCACCGCAACGCGGTGTCCCCCGCGACGACGCACGAGGGCATCCGCGACAGCATTGGCAACCGACGAGAACGAGGACACCGCCACGACTTTGCCGCGGTCCTTAGAGACGGCCAGACGATCCAGGGCCACGGCGAGGCGATCGACCACTGCGGGCTCATAGGCCTGAAGTTCTCGTCTCCAGTGATCTCCTTGAGTAGAGAGCCACGCGCCCAACAGCGAATCCGGTGATACCTGCGTCGGGGATCGGGCCGCACCAGCGAGCTTCAGCAGTGCCGTCGGCGGCGCACCGCAAGCCTCAGCCATGCTCGCGAACGCAGCTGCAGCCTGCGCCTTGTCAATGAGGCCGGACTCTGCCTGTTCCGCCAAGAAGATGCGGAACCCGTCCGCCAGACTGCCACGCAACCGATCGGTCTCGTCGGGAACCTCAAGAACGAAGGACTCGGCGCACCAGCGTCCGCGAACCTCAAAGTGCTCTTCGATCTTGCGCGAGCGCCGTGTGCGCAGCAGACGGTGGTGCAATCGGTAGGTCTGCGACAGATGGTCGCGGAGGCGTCGCACTGCTGGTGAGCGCTCGCCGTCGGCACACTTGACGGCGCGTTGTGCGAGCGCACCCAGCGCGGCATCGTGCGGGAGCATCTTTGTCAATTGCTCGGCATACAACGAGACATCGAAGCTGTCCAGTTCGTATGCCAGCGCTTGGTACATCAGCGCAACCTGGTCTCGCATCCGCACCCTCTGGACAAATGACTCGCTGTCATCAAGCGCGTAGTTCGCGGGGTCCAGCAGGTTCAGTAGATCAAGGAATGCAATCTCATTCGACCTCACCGGCGTTGCTGACAGCAGCAGCACCGATGCGGCACCGTGAGCCAGTTCGCGCAGACGACTGAATCTCTCCCCAGAGCCACCAGCTTGGCGAGTCAGGCGATGCGCCTCATCGACGACGAGCATGTGAACGCCGCTGTGCGGCCATGCACTCCAGTCATCGTGGGCCCCGATCATCACGGTGCTGCGGAGGCCAGCTTCGAGGTGGAACTTGCTGCTCAGTTCGCTCGCCCACTGTTCGCGCAGGTGCTCCGGAGCGAGAACCAACACCGACTGACGTGGCTCAGCACGCACGCAGCGTGCGATCAGCGCACCCGCTTCGATGGTCTTGCCCAAGCCCACTTCGTCGGCCAAGAGATAGCGCCGAGTCATATCAGCGGACACCGTTCGCACCACCGTCATCTGATGGTCGTGCAGTTCCGCAGACGACAGGAACAGGTCCTCGACCCCGCGTGCCGCTGCGGACTGGCGCTGCCACCGCGCAATGAGGTCTACCCGCGACCTGTAGATGACGGGATTGTCGCCGCCCAGCACTGCGAGCCATTCGAATGGATCATCGACAGGCTGCAGCCAACGCACCTCGAAGTCTTCAACCGAGAGGATCGCACCCTCCTGCCTCGGAAAGCTAATCGCGTATCGTCCATCTCTGTCGGGGTGTTCGCTGTCAATACGTCCGATCTTCCATCTGACGTCGTCACGCAGATACACCCGAGTGTGCGGCATCAGTGATGCCGATTCTATTGCTGCCCATTCAATCGATCTACTTACATACGGATGCTGAGATGGACCTTTGAAGAACTGCACATTCGCGCATTCGGGGTCGATCGCAGTGACTCGTCCGATTCCATAGGGCATGCCGGTGTCAACTAGCGCGCCGACAGTCTTCTTCTCCATTCGCTAAACCGACAGTTGCCCTTGATCACTTACAGCGCTCCGATACCGATCGAGTAGGTAGCGACTAAGCAACTGTATATCACGCGTCGTGTTCTGGATATCGTTCCAACTGCGCTCTGTATCGGGCGTAAAATACCAAGTCCCCTGTGTCCATTGACAGCAGTTTCGTAGAGTCTCGAGTTCATGTCGAAACAAATCTTGATCGGGCGCCTCACCCAAATCGATGTCTGGTTCTGCGATGGCGTCCATGACGTAGCCCATACTGACAATCCCAGCGCCATGCATCAAACGCGACTGCCGCGGCGACAATCCCCAAGCATCTGAGAAGACCTCGCTTACCGCTGACCAATAATCCCGCAACAATTTCAGCATGCGCTCTACATCGCCACCCATGCCTTCAGAATGGCGATAGTGGTATAGACAGCCGTCGGTCAGACTATTCTCCAGCATCCGCAGCACTGAGTTGTCTTTGACCACGCCTTTGGGCGTAGTGGGAGTGCGAATCATCCCGAAGAAAGGTGAGTCCTCGTCGAGATTCAGTCGTTCGAGCAGGAGACACGGGAACTTCTTGCGCAACAGCAACGGCGGTAGCGAACCCGATGTTGATGGCAGTAACTCGTAGATGAGGCCCTTTGGAAGTGGCTTGGTTGAATTGACCAGAATGAACTGTGCTCGCTGCTTCCCTTCATCCTCCGTCACGAATGCCGTCACACACACAGGAAAGGTCTCTACATTGGCCTCGCGCACCGCAGCCCAACGTTGCTGCCCATCCACGACCCAGCCCGGTTTCTCTTCGTCGGCTTGCGATTCGTCGATGGGAATAACCAGATGGCCTGTTCGTGTTGTCGAGTTCGACGCAGAAGAACTGTGGTCCGGTTCAAACCGTACGCGCCGATCAAATGCAACTACCATCGCGTTTGGAATCATGGGTTGTTCCGACTCGATGTAGCTGCGAATCGCATTTACATGGGACAGGATTTCCGGTCGCTGGTAACCGTCGAGCACACCATCTTCACGTCGAACACGCGACACGGTAGTGAAGCGGGGCAGCATCTTGCCATCGACAGCAAACATATACAAGCAGCTCTGCGGGGCCTGCTGCACCTCGAGCGCAGGCAAACGCAGTATCTCCTGGCCAGCAGGTACTTCAGTGGGAACCATCAGACCGACTGCCCTGTGGCTGGTGACAACTCCCGCGCTAAGCGTTGTTCGAACACATGTAGGTTGTGAAAACCGCGTCGGCGGTTGCGCTCAGCGCCTCGAAAGAGCACTACTTCAACTCCGATTGCGCGGCACACGTTGCATTTGCACGTTTCCCAAGCTCTAGATTCCAGTGTTTCTGTATATTGTGGCATCCGATCCTTCTTGTCGCCGATCAAAGCACAGTATCTTCCAATGGCCTCAATTGCTGCTGACAGGGGACTTGTACCTGCCGCATAGTGGCGGATCTCTGCGAGACAATCGCCTTCAAGTCGTCTTGCGACTCGCTGGTCCACTTCGCCAGCGTTTACCAACTGACGCAAGCGCGTATTGCCGTCAACCTGTGGCACGCGAATAGCAACGTGCGAACCACTGATTGTGTAATAATTGTCTCGTTCATCCATAAACGCTTGCACGAAGGGTGAAGTGCTGTCAAAGCTGGTCACGCCACACTGCGCGAATTGGTGCATGTAGGCGGGCCTCGTGACGCCCAGTAAGTGAAGTTGCGTGTCGCAGCGAATCTCTTCCTTGACATCGGACAAGATCGCCATTATTGCATGCGTTTTCAATGGCACCATTCCGCCCATTGCTATCCGACGATACCCGATGCTCTGCAACTGCCTTACTGATGCGGCATATGATTGTGGGCTCCATCCATGTGCCACCCCAATTGGTTCGAAGTCACATCGTTCTCTCCGATGCTGGCGCAGAAACTCCGCTGCTAGGGAGAGCGTCAACTGCTGTCTGCGCGTCCATTCCTCGGGCACGGCTGATGGCGATGTATCCATGAGGGGGTCATAGCCAAAAACTACGTGGTCAACCGAAACGCCTGCATCGAAGCGACAGCGTTGATAAAAATCGACGACTTCATCTACCGAATACGGAGGCTGATCATCACGGGCATAGGTGAATGCGCCGCAGTCACCCATCATTTCGAGGTTCTTGCCCTGCTGCTCAAGTCGGAAGAAACGCCGGACTCCCTCCCGATACAAGCGATGCCGTTGTGCTTCGGTGTACTTACCTGGCACGCCTGGCATGCCGTCCACAATGGGTTTAGAAACGAGTAAACCGTCATAGGGAGCAGGGCACAGCACCTCGTGAGCGTATCGATCATCTCGCTGCCGGACGCGAAAAGGTGAGCGTTCCTCGGAATAGAAATCAAAGCTCGGATCTATTTGATCCTGACTATCAGGAAAATAGAACTTCAATCGACTCATCGAAGCGAGACCTGCACTTCGTCGAACAAACGCCCGAACCGGTTCTGTTCGCATGCCCGTCCGCTGTCCCGGAATCTACGCAGTGCCGCGGACTTCGAGGTTTCTTCCTCCTTGTGTAGTTCGTCGGTGATCCAGGTCGCGATCTGCTCGTCGGAAGCGCTATCTCGCCGAACCTCAACTGGTCGCTCTACTGAAGCTGCTAATCGGTCAACAACCGCGCGCGCAGTGGGTACGTCTGCATGCGACGGGCCATCGTCGACCAGCGTGCAACGAGCCACTCGTACGAACAGAGAATTCAGCGCTCCGCCAACTGCGAGGCGAACTCGTGCCGGCACACGCACCCACGAGCGTTGAAGACGATCGTCGGGGCATTCGCCCGAGCCGAAGATAATCAAGCGTTCAGGTTCGGCCAGTCGGGATGCCGTGAGAACCAGATCGTCAGCCATCGCATCCACGTAGGATCGACCCGCGCATACAACAAACAGATCGTCTGAGCGCTTTGCTGCAACTGAAGCGACATCCCGATGGCTGTTCCTTTCCGAACTGAGTTCCCGCCAGTCACACAGTGCACGCCACCACGCGCGGGCGATACGTGAGGCCTGGCCGGAATCGGCCCGCCGGACTACGGAATCGGCGTGGCCGCCCGTCAGCGTCGCCCCATACGGCGCAATGTCATCGTCAGATCCGAGAAGGCCGAAACCTGCGGAGACGGCCCACAACACGCAATCGTCTCCCAGAGTGCTTCGCAAGTCGCGCGCCACATACCAAGAATTGCCCGTATACAGGTCCAGCGCTGCGACAGCACATTCGGCCGACTCCAGCCGATTCGTCCATTCGGCGGCGCGCTGCGCCGCCTGCCCATCGAGGTCTCGCAACCGGAGACCAGGCGCTGGCCGGTAACGCTTCCTGCTGGTGCAGGCGACAAGAGCGTGGACGTTGGCGGCGCTCATCGATTGCCTCTCTGGCAGTGATGTGCCGTCAGGCGCCCTGTCGAACACGCTTGCGCAATGGCGCACCCTGAGGCCAGCACAGCACAACCGTACCGATCCAGCCCAGCGGCTCGCAGGCTGCGCCAGCCCAGATCGGGCTGGCCTCGGTGTAGGTGCGGATGGCCTGCCGAGCTTCCAGCACCACGCCCGGCGTCGCGCCGAACGAACCACTCTTGAGATGCCGAACGTGGGGGTCGAACAGCCACGCGGTCAGGCATCGAACGTTAACGGCGCGCCTCGGATTGCTTCTAGCACTCCGAGGTTGGTAATCGTACCGCGGCGCTGCTGTATTCCATTTGCGTTATATGCCAAGATAGTCATACGTTGCGCCGGTGCCTTGGGAGGTCGAGTTCACCGATGAGTTCGAAACTTGGTGGAACACGCTCGCAGAGACGGTTCAGGATGCGGTTGCCGCCAGGGTCAAACTGCTCGAGGCCCACGGCCCCCAGCTGCCCTTCCCCTACTCGTCGGATGTGCGCAGCTCACGTCATGGGGCGATGCGCGAACTCAGGGTGCAGAGCGCTAGTCGGCCGATACGGATCTTCTACGCCTTTGATCCGCGACGCATGTCGATCCTCCTGCTCGGAGGCGACAAGTCCGGCGACGGCCGGTTCTACGAGACCTTGGTGCCGTTGGCGGATCGTCTCTACGACGCATACCTGCACGAGCTACGCCAAGAAGGGCTGATCGAATGACGGGGCACAGACCATTCCGGGGGCTCACCGAGCACTTCTCGCGCGAACGGCGCGACCACATCGAGAAGCTCAGCCGAGAGCTGGCCGCCGAGATGCCCTTGCACGAGCTTCGCCGGGCCCGTTCGCTGACGCAGCAGGACGTGGCCGAGGTACTGGATGTCCAGCAGCCTGCTGTGGCGAAGCTGGAGCGCCGCGCCGACATCTACGTCTCGAGTCTCCGTTCCTACATCGAGGCCGTCGGCGGCCGGCTGCGCATCGTCGCCGAGTTCCCCGACGGCGACGTGTCCATCACGAGCTTCTCCGAACTAGGCGAGGGCGACCGACCCCTCCAGGCGTGACATCACCGCACAGGCACAAGCGCGATGCCGAGCTAGCTGCTATTGGCTGCGGTGCCGACGAGCTCTTGGCGATCTGCGGCGTTCATGACGGAATCCCTTATGAGCGCCGCAGATCGTTATGAATCAGGCGAGTCGGACTCATGCGCTGCTGCTGCATCTACGTGAATTGGGACTGGAATCAGGCGCGAACATGAAGTCTGAACGCCGGAGGTTGTCATGAAGAAGCTCCTGGTGGCGAACCGGGGCGAGATCGCCATCCGCGCCTTCCGGGCGGCCACTCAGCTCGGCATCCGGACCGTCGCCATCCTTCCCGTCGAGGAAGAACGCAGCGGGGCCCTGCACCGGATCAAGGCCGACGAGGCATACGTCATCGGCGAAGAGGGTCGGCCGGTGCGGGCCTACCTGGATCACGAAGCCATCGTGTCCACGGCTGTCGAGGTCGGCGCCGACGCCATCTACCCCGGCTACGGCTTCCTGTCTGAGAGCCCAGCGCTTGCCGACGCATGTGCTGCGGCAGGCGTGACCTTCGTGGGACCGAGCGCCGAGGTACTGCGCCTGACCGGCAACAAAATGCGGGCGCGCGAGGCAGCCGAGGAGGCCGGCCTTCCGGTGCTGCGCCAGTCGGTTCCAGTCGACGGCGTGGCAGCCGACATCACGAACACGGCAGCCGCGATCGGCTACCCGCTGTTCGTCAAGGCGGCCTCGGGAGGCGGAGGCCGGGGCATGCGCCGCGTGGAGCGCCCCGACGACCTGGCCGAGGCGGTCGAGGCCGCACGCCGCGAGGCCCACAGCGCCTTCGGTGACGGCACGGTCTTTCTGGAAGAAGCCATGACCGACGTGCGCCACATCGAGGCGCAGGTCCTGGCCGACAGCGGCGGCAACGTCGTGCACCTCTTCGAGCGGGACTGCTCAGTCCAGCGGCGCTTCCAGAAGGTGGTCGAGATGGCTCCAGCCCGCGACCTCGGTGACGGGGTGCGCCAGCAGCTGCTCGCGGACGCCGTCCGTTTCGCCGAGGCAATCGGCTACGTCAATGCGGGCACGGTGGAGTTCTTGGTCGATGCGGGTGGGCGCCATGTCTTCATCGAGATGAACCCGCGCATCCAGGTCGAGCACACGGTGACCGAGGAGGTCACCGACATCGATCTCGTGGAGTCGCAATTGCGCATCGCCTCGGGTGCCACCCTTGCCGATCTCCGTCTCAGCCAAGAACGCATCAGCCTGCGCGGCGTCGCCATGCAATGCCGGGTCACCGCCGAGAACCCGGCCAACGATTTCCGGCCAGACACAGGCCGCATCGTCGCCTACCGTCCCGCCAGCGGCGCCGGGGTGCGCCTCGACGGCTGCGTGTACCAGGGCGTCGAGATCACGCCGCACTTCGACTCGATGATCGAGAAGATCACCTGCCGGGGCCCCGACTTCGACACGGTGGTCCGTCGCATGCAGCGCACCCTGGCCGAGTACCGGGTGCGAGGCGTCTCGACGAACCAGCCGTACCTCCAAGCGATCCTGGCCGACTCGCAATTCCGGGCCGGCCCGGTCACGACCACATTCATCGACGATCGACCGGAGTTGACCGCTGCCTCGGTCGGCGCCGACCGCGCCACTCGGCTGCTGCGCTACCTGGCCGACGTGACCATCCACCAGCCTCACGGTCCCGCACCTACCGACGTCGATCCCGCCACCAAGCTGGGGGTCACACCGCGTACACCGCCAGCGGGATCCCGCCAGCGCCTCGATGAACTCGGACCGGCGGGCTTCGCAGCCGACCTGCGGGCAACCAGCGCCGTGGCAGTCACCGACACCACGCTGCGCGATGCCCACCAGTCCATCCTGGCCACTCGCCTGCGGACCATCGACCTCGTGGCCGGCGCCCGCCAGATGGCCCATGACACGGCTCAGCTGCTCAGCATCGAGTGCTGGGGCGGCGCCACGTTCGACGTGGCACTGCGGTTCCTGCACGAGGACCCGTGGGAGCGGCTGAGGCGGATCCGCGCCGCGGCGCCCAACATCTGCACCCAGATGCTGCTGCGAGGTCGCAACACGGTGGGCTACTCGCCGTACCCCGACACGGTGGCCCATGAGTTCGTGGCTGAAGCGGCTGCGTGCGGCATGGACATTTTCCGGGTATTCGATGCGTTCAACTCCATCGACCAGATGCGACCCGCTATCGAGGCTGTGATCGACGCGGGAGCGGTCGCCGAAGGCACGATCTGCTACTCGGGCAATCTGACAAGCCCGGACGAGGACCTGTACACGCTCGACTACTACTTGGGAGTCGCCGAACAGCTCGACAGTGCCGGCACCCACATCCTGTGCATCAAGGACATGGCGGGACTGCTGCGCCCGCCGGCAGCAACGACGCTAGTGAGCGCCTTGCGAGAACGGTTCAGCCAGCCGGTGCACCTGCACACGCACGACACGGGCGGCGGTCAGCTCGCGACCTACCTCGCTGCGATCGATGCCGGGGTGGATGCCATCGACGGCGCCGCTCCGCCGCTGTCTGGCATGACATCGCAGCCGTCGATTGCCTCGATCGTGGCGATGACCGACGACACCGAGCGAGCGACCGGCCTCAGCCTCGACGCCATCGGCGACATGGAGCCCTACTGGGAGGCAGTTCGCCGCGTGTATGAGCCGTTCGAAGCCGGCCTGCCATCGCCGACGGGCACCGTGTACCGCCACGAGATTCCCGGCGGGCAGCTGTCCAACCTGCGATCGCAGGCCAAAGCGCTCGGCATCGGTCACCGGTTCGAGGAAGTGGAACGGCTCTACGCGGCGTGCAACGAACTGCTGGGCCGTCCGATCAAGGTCACGCCGTCATCGAAGGTTGTCGGCGATCTGGCACTGCACATGGTGGCCGCGGGCGTCACCCCCGACGAGTTGGCGGCCGATCCAGCCGCTGCCGACCTGCCCGACAGTGTCATCGGATTCCTGCACGGCGAACTCGGCACACCGCCTGGCGGCTTCCCTGAGCCGTTCCGCTCCCGAGCCACCGAAGGCCGTGACTGGGCCCCCAAGACATCCGATCTCAGCGACGACGACATCGCCGGATTGGCCGGTAATCGTGCCGGCACGCTGAACCGGTTGCTCTTCTCGACGCCGTCGGCAGCGCAGACTGAGAACACCGAGCGTTACGGCGACCTCTCGGTGCTGCCGTCGCTGCTGTTCTGGTACGGGCTGGATCCGCACGCCGACGACACCGCGGTCGCGCTCGGCCCAGGTGTGCGGCTGTTGCTCGGGCTGCGATCCATCAGCGAACCCAACGACGAGGGCATTCGCATGGTCAGCTTCCGTGTGAACGGTCAACCCCGGGATATCGACACGCTGGATCGCACAGTGGCCGCCGACCGCCCATCCCATGCTCGAGCCGACCCGAGCGTGCCCGGCCAGGTGGCGGCACCGTTCCGGGGCTCGATCAATGTGTCTGTGGCCGAGGGCGACCTGGTGAGCACCGGCGAGGTGATCGCGGTGATCGAGGCCATGAAGATGGAGTCGTCGATCTCGGCGCCGGTGACAGGCACCGTCGTCGCGATCACAGCAGCGCCAGGGGCTCTGCTCGAACCCGGCGATCTCATTGCCGAGATCCGCCCTGCGGGCCGCTCGGGAAGCCCGGAGACCGAGCACGACACTTGAGGCTGAGCCGAGAGACGAGACCTCAGCACGAGCGGTCCGTCAGCGCGGTCACATGAGCACGGGGAAGACGGCCGGGGAAGGACCGCCGCAAGATCATGGCCGTGGCGTTCCCGCCGCTGCGACCCGAGAATCCCGCCCATGTCCGCGCAGTAATGTTCGGAATGGGCACACTAACCCTGATTCTTCATGGGGCTGTGGGTCGGTGCGGTGTGGGTCCGCGGAAAAGCCCCTCTGACCTGCGACGATGCATGGCGTTGAGTCAAGCATCAGCGAGTTCAGGGGGGCATCTCCGAGGTGAAACCTACCAGTGTCACGAACGCGCAGTTGACAGGCGGCGGGGACCGGGTTGTTTGGGGTGCGGGCCTGTTCGCGCTGGGGCGGTTCGCGGACCGTGTGGGGCTGACTGAAGCGCTGTCGGCGGCGGTGCCCGCACGCGGGGAGCGTGCTCCGGTTCATGACCGCGGCGCGGTTTTGGTTCATGCGTTGTTGGTGCTGGCGGGCGGCGGTGAGGCGTGCACCGATATCGAGTATCTGCGCGCTCAGCGTGAGCTGTTCGGCGAGGTGGCGTCGGACTCCACGCTGTATCGCACTCTCACCGGTCTGGGCCCCGGCGGCGGTGCGGCGCTGATGAGCGCAGCGGCAGCGGTGCGCTCCGGGTTGTGGGCCGGTCACGATCGTGGTCGCCCGCTGGTCCTCGACGTCGACTCGACATTGGTGGAGATCCACTCGGAGAACAAAGAGGGCGCAGCGCCGCATTTCAAGGGCGGCTACGGGTTTCATCCGATGGTGTGCTCGACCGCGGACGGGGAGCCGCTGTGGGTCAAGCAGCGGGCGGGCAACGCCGCCGCGAACGACATCGCCGATCATCTCGAAGTCATCGACGCCGCGGTGTCGATGCTGCCCGAGCCCGACGCGGCAGGGCACCGCCCAGGCGACGACAGCGAGCTGGCGCAGCGTTCGCTGGTGGTGCGCATCGACGCGGCGGGCTGCTCGGCGAAGCTCGCGAAAGGACTGCGGGACCGCAACATCGGGTTCATGGTGTCAGCACGCTCGACGCCCGGCATCCAAGCAGCGATCCGCGGCGCTTTGGGCGACCCGGGCCGCTGGCACAACGCCGCCAAGAGGCCCCGCCAGCGCAAGCCCGGCCGCGCTCAGGTCGCGGACCTCACCGACCTCGTCGACCTGCCGGGCTGGCCCGCTCGAACCCGGCTGATAGTGCGCCGCGAACCATTGCATCCCGGCGCGCAGCGCAGCCTGTTCGGAAGCGACAACTACCGATACTGGGGATTCCTCACCGACCGGACCGGCGACACAGCCCAGCTCGACCGTCTCATGCGCTCACACGCCGACGTCGAGAACGCCATCTGCCGGCTCAAAGACAGCGGCCTGGCCCGCATGCCGTTCACCGACTGGCACGCCAACAGCGCCTGGGCGGCCCTGGCCATGACCGGCCTCGCGCTCGTGGGATGGTTCCAGACCCGCTGCCTCACCGGAACGCTGCGCCGAGCAGCCCCCAAACGGCTCCGCTGGCAGCTGTGGCACCTCCCGGCGGTCGTGTGCCACAGCGCACGACGCGTCCTGCTGCGGCTCCCCCAACAACACCCCGGCGCCCGAGCCCTGCTCGCCATCGCCCACCCCCGCTGACCCGCCGCGGCACCCGAACTCGACGATGCCCGCACCAGCGGGCCGGCTCCGCCGCGCCCCCGAACACGCCCCACAGCATGCCCACACCCAAATCGGAGCCAAAAACAGCCCGGCCGAGCCCCGGCCCGCACCCCGACAACCTCGACACGACAAATCAGGCCAACCGGCATGCCCAAAAGACGACTCGCGGCATTCTCATGAATAATCAGGGCTAACGGGGCAAGACAACGGCATGGCAGCAGATGGGACACAGCCGGAGGCTGATCTGGCACAGCCGAGGGCTGATTGGACCCAGTCTGGATCCGAATTCTGGGCACCCCAGCGCAACCCGGTGGAAACGTCGTTCGCCATGCAGCCGACCGTGTACGCCGACGAGAACTTCTTCGCAGCCGAGCAAGAGCGTCTGTTCGGTCGCGGATGGGTGGGAGTGGCGTTGACGTCAGAGGTCGCACAGCCCGGCCGGCTGCTGGTGCGCTCGATCGGCGGACGCTCCATCCTGCTGACCCGGTCCGAGGCCGGAGTGCGTGGCTTCCTGAACTCCTGCCGTCACCGCGGCACCGAGCTCGCCGAGGCCGATTGCGACATTGCCAACACGATCCGCTGCCCGTATCACCGCTGGCACTACAGCGCGGACGGCCAGCTCGTGGCTGCACCGCTATTCGACACGGTGCCCAGGGACGACTTCGACATGGCCGACTACGGGTTGATTCGGGTGCGCACCCAGACGTGGGGTCCGGTGGTGTTCGCCTGCCTCTGCGAGGACACTCCGCCGCTCGGCGAGTGGCTCGGCGACCTTCCCCAGCGAATGGCCGCGTACCGATTCGACACATGGCAACCGGCGGGGATCGAGGGGGCGTCATGCACGTTCGACGTCGCTGCGAACTGGAAGCTCCTCGCCGAGAATTTCGCCGAGTACTACCACCTGGCCTGGGTGCACCCGGAGTTGGCCAAGGTGTCGCGGGTGGCAGACCACTACCGCTACCAAGGACCGGGCATGTACTGCGGGCAGACCACCACGCCGGTGTCGGGAGACGAGCGTGACGACTGGCTGAAGCTTCCCCCCGCGGCGGGGCTTGACGACTCCGACGCCGCCAGCGGCAGATTCCTAGCCCTGTTCCCCAACGTGACGCTCGCAGTGCTGCCGAGCCACATGTTCGTGATGATGCTGGAACCTCTGAGCGCAGGTCGCACCCTCGAGCACTGCACGTTCCTGTTTCCTCCAGGTCCGATGACAGCGGGCGAGCCGTCTGCCGAGCTGCGCGAGTTGTTCGAGATCACTCGACGCTTTTGGATCGAGGTGAACGATGAGGACATCGATATCTGCGAACGGGCCCAGCGCGGCATTTCAGCGGGCGGAGCGCCGCCCGGACCGCTGGCCCCCCGATTCGAGGAACCACTGAACCGCTTTCACAAGATGACTGCTGACCTGATGACGCTCCCTTGCGTCGCCGACCTGCCGGTGCCCGCAGGCGACCGCCCGGGGAGCGTCGACCTCTACGGCGGCGAGCCGAACCCCCTTCCGCCCGCCGCGGAACGCGACGCTTCGACGTAATCGATGCGATCTTTCCCAGTCCGCGAGACTCCACAGCGATGACCGACCGAGTGCAGGCCGTCGTGATCGGCGGCGGCGTCGTGGGCGCGTCGGTGCTCTTTCACCTGACCCGTGCCGGCTGGACCGATGTGGTGCTGCTGGAACGCTCTGAGCTGACAGCGGGCTCCACGTGGCACGCCGCTGGCGGCATGCACCCGATCAACTCCGACCCGACCGTTGCACAGTTGCAGAAGTACACGATCGACCTGTACCGCGAGATCGAAGAGCTCTCGGGCCAGGACTGCGGCATCCACGTGACCGGTTCCGTCTTTCTGGCTGACACCCACGAGCGTCTCGACTGGCTCCGGATGACTGATGCGCGAGGTCGCTACCTCGGCATCTCCTCGGAGATGATCTCGAGCGACGAAGCCGCCCGCCTGATGCCCATCATCGATCCCGGTCAATTCGTCGGCGCGATGCACGACATCGACCATGGCCACGTCGACCCAACCGGAGTGACGTACGCCTACGCCAGAGCCGCGATGTCAGCGGGAGCAGAAGTTCGCCGACACACGTGGGCTCGGCGCATCGAACGCACCACTGATGGCGCCTGGCGGGTCGGGCTGTACGACACCTCCCGCGGCGATCTCGCCGGCACATCGGTGACGACCGATCCCGACGGCTGTGACGACTGGATCGAGGCGACGCACGTCGTCAACGCCGGAGGCTTGTGGGCGCGCGAGGTCGGACGCATGGTGGGCCTCGAACTGCCTGTGCTCGCCATGGAGCACACTTACGTGATCACCGAGCCCGTCGCGGAGATCGTCGCTCACAACGAGCGAACGGGCGAAGAGCTGATGGGCTCGATCGATTTCGGCGGCGAGATCTATACCCGACAGGAAGGACAGGGCCTGCTCGTGGGCACCTACGAGCAGGCTGCAGTCGCCTGGCAGCGCCGGCAGACGCCGTGGGACTTCGACAAGCGCCTGCTGACGCCCGATCTGGAGCGCATCGCTCCCTCGCTCGACACCGCGTTCAGGCACTTTCCGGTGCTTGCAGATGTCGGCATCGCCCGCGTCGTCAATGGGCCCTTCACCTTCGCTCCCGACGGGAACCCTCTCGTCGGCCCGATCCGGGGCTTGCCGGGGTTCTGGTCCGCGTGCGCTGTGATGGCAGGCCTGTCCCAAGGCGGCGGCGTGGGCCTCGCGCTCGCCAACTGGATGACCGGCGGCGATCCAGGATTCGACGTGTGGGCCATGGACATCGCCAGGTTCGGCGACTGGGCCACCCGCTCTTACACCGCGACCAAGGTGAGCGAGAACTACCGGCGGCGCTTCAGCATCCGGTTCCCGAACGAATTCCTCGGAGAGGGCCGCCCGCTCGCAACCACCTCCATATACGAGGACCAGCGGGCGGCCGGAGCAGTCTTCGGCGATGCCTATGGCCTCGAAGTGCCCCTGTGGTTCGCACCCGAAGCGGGAGCTGTCGAGGACGTCACCTTCGGGCGCTCCAACGCTTGGCCCCATGTGCGATCCGAGGTGTACGCCGTCCGCAACGACGTCGGTCTCATGGAGACGTCGGGATTCGCCAAGTTCCTGGTCGAAGGGCCCCGAGCGCGGGCGTGGCTCACGCACCTCACCGCGGGAAGACTGCCGCGGCCGGGCCGCATCGCGCTCGCCCCCATGTGCAACGAGACCGGGAATCTCACCGGCGACCTGACCATCGCCTGCCTGCCCGCCGCGCACGGATCCTCCGACGGGCCGTGGGGGACCGTGACCGGCGGCGCTACGGGGAACGCGTCGACCGGTGAACGCTTCATCATCTTCGGTTCGGGCGTCGCCGAGCGGT
This sequence comes from Candidatus Poriferisodalis sp., assembly GCF_965214215.1. Taxonomy (GTDB): domain Bacteria; phylum Actinomycetota; class Acidimicrobiia; order Acidimicrobiales; family Poriferisodalaceae; genus Poriferisodalis. The sequence goes on from NZ_CBDCBD010000003.1 coordinate 181,798, forward strand.
ACTACGAACGCTGGTTCGACGCAATCCTCCTCGATTGGGCAGCCACGGCGCCAGATGGACCGGCTTCGGCAGCCACAGCACGAGGTGACCCGGTGCGGCTTCGCACACTCGGCACTTCGCTGTGTGGGGTGGCGATCTCCGGGCCCAAGTCCAGGGCGCTCTTGGCAGAGGTCACCGACGCCGATGTCAGCGGCGAGACGATGCCGTTCGGCAGTTTCACCGAGCTCGACATCGGCTGGGCGCGCGCATTGTGCGGACGGTTGAGCTACACGGGAGAACTCGGATACGAGCTGTGGATGGATGCAGGCCACCTGCAGCACGTGTTCAACCTGCTGGTCGCGCACGGCGCTGCGCACGGCCTTCGATTGTTCGGCCTTCATGCCTTGAACTCGCTCCGACTGGACAAGAGCTTCGGCAGCTGGGCCCGCGAATACCGGCCCACCTACGACCCATTCGAGGCAGGTCTGGGCCGCTTCGTCAGGTTCGCACGGGCCTCCGACGACGGAACAGATTTCGTCGGGCGGGCGGCCCTCATCAACAAGTACGGCCTCGGCGAGGTGCCGAGCGGGTACGTGCACGCTCCCGCTGACGCGATGGCGCTGCGCACATGGGCGCTCGACGGGCCCGATGATGAGTCAGGGTTCGACGCTGCCGGTGACGAGCCCATCTACTGCGACGGAGAGCCGGTCGGCTGGGTTACCTCGGGCGGTTTCGCTCATCACAGCAACGTGTCGGTCGCCATGGGCTACGTGCCAGCCGAACTTGCTCATGAAGGCGTCCAATTTGACATAGAGATCGTTGGCGAGCGACGCGCCGCCCGTCTTGTCGACGGCTGCCTCTGGGATCCTGAAGGCACCGCGATGCGCCGCTGATCAAGACACCGAGATTCCCGCGCCGCAGCTTCGCTCAACGGCACAACCCATTGCTCAGTCGAGCAGGGACCTGCTGATCACGACATCCTGGATCTCGGTCGCGCCGTCGACGTAGTGCGTCAGCCTCGAGGCGGCGAGGTGGCGCGGCAGGGGATGATCCCGGCGCGCGCCGACGGCGCCCATGACCTGCATGCAGTCGGCCAGCCTGCGCTCGGCCACTCGGGTCGCGAACTTCTTGGCATGAGCTGCGTGAACCCCGGCGGAACGACCCTCGGCAATCCCAAGCGCCGCTCGATACGCAAGCAGGCGAGCCGCTTCGAGATCAGTGGCCACGTCGGCCAGCCGGAACCGGACCCCCTGGAGGTCAGCGATTCTCCCGCCGAATGCCTGGCGCTCGCGCACGTAGGACACTGCGGTAGCCAGCCCGGTGCGCAGCATGCCGCAGCACATAGCCGCAACCAGCACCCGGGCAATGTCGATGCCTTCCATCGCAGCGACGAAGCCCTCGCCGACGGGCACCATCACGTCTGCGTCGGACACGCGGCAGCCGTCAAATGAAATGCCGTTGGTGCCGATGCCGTGTGCGCCGCTCAGTTCGTAACCCTGCGAGCGCTCGATGCCGTCGGTGCTGCCGTCGACGAGGAAGGTGAGGATGCCTCGATGACCCGCATCAGGATCAGATTGTGCGTACACCGACAGCAACTCTGCTGCGGTGCCGTTGCTGACCCAGGCCTTCTCGCCGTCGAGCACCCATTCGTCGCCGTCTCGGCGCGCCGAGGTGGTGATCTTGGCAGCGTCGCTGCCGACGCCTGGCTCGGTGAGCAGGAAGGCGCCCAGCTGCTCCCCGCTGGTGAGCGACGACAGCGCCCGATCTCGCAAATCCGCCCCAGCGCGCCGGCTGACGGCACCCGCCAAGTTGTTGTGACACACCAGCGCGAAGGCGACGGCGAAATCCGCGGCGGCAACCTCCTCGAGAACACGCGCCAGCCCGATCTGGGTCATGCCCGATCCGCCGTCGCCGGTGGGCACCAGCAATCCGCACAGCTCGTGGTCGGCCGCGCTCGCAAAGGCTTCGACCGCGAAGCGCCGGTCTCGCTCCCACGACTCGGCGCGCGGCGCGACATAGTCGCGAGCCCACGACGCGGCACGATCGATTACTGCTCGATCGTCCGCCTCCACTGAGGCGTCGGCCACATCGGGTGTGAGCTCCTCGACCAGTTCCAGTGCGGGCATCGTGCTGAGATCGGCTGGTTGGGTCGTCATGAGCAGGAATCTTGCCACCGTTGGTCGCACGTCTCCGCTCTCGTTCGCAGCGTTCCCGGAGCGCTTCGCCTCCTACAGTTCGTCCGGATATCCCCAACGCAAGAGGAGCAGCACGGCCATGAGTTCGAAGAGTCGTCTCGACAACGCCGGCAGTCGTGCTGGCACCCAGATTGGGGTCGACGATGCGATCGGGCGCATCGGGCGCAGGTCACGCGTCTACGTCGCGCAGGGCTCGGCCACGCCCTTCGGCCTGCTCGCCGCAATCGACGCTGCACACGACCGCTTCGAGCACATCGAGTTCGTCAGCGCCTTCCTGCTCGACCGCCCTAGCCCACTGGATCATCTCGGCAATCCATTCCGCTGGACGTCGCTGCAGCCCAGCGGTGCGTTTCGCGACGTGGGAGACAACCCGAACTTCAGCGTGGTCCCGGCCAGATACTCCGACATCACCGGGCTCGTCGGACCCGGCGGCGGGTTGGAGTCCGACGTCTTGGTGTGCCAAGCCAGCCCACCCGATGCAGATGGCGCCATGAGCCTCGGCACCGGGGTCGGCGGTCATGTCGAACTGCTGCAATCCGCCTCGCTGGTGATCGCACAGGTGAATCCGCAGATGCCTTATGTCTGCGGCGAGGGCGAATGTCACCGAACCGACTTCGATGTGCTCGTCGAGGTTGACGAGCCCCTCGCCGAGTTGGCGCCCGCTGTCGTCGATGAGACCGCTGAGGCCATTGCTGCCCACGTCGGTCAGTTCATCGGCGACGGGACCACACTGCAGTTCGGCATCGGCTCGATCCCCGATGCGGTGCTCTCGAGCCTGACCGACCGTCGGCACCTCGGACTGCACGGCGGCATGATCAACGACGCCTGCATCGACCTCATCGACAGCGGCGCGGTCGACAATCGCCACAAGGGGCCGCTGGGCGATGGCGTGAGTGTCGCCGCAGAGGTGATGGGCACCCGTCGGCTGTACGACTGGGTCGACCGCAATCCGGCGGTGAATCTGGTGAACGGAACACTGAGCCACGGCATCGAAGGCATCGCCCAAGTACGCAACTTCGTGGCGCTGCAATCGACCGTGCAGATGGCGCTCGACGGTTCAGCCAACTCCGAGATGATCGGCGGCCGCTACATCTCCGGACCAGGCGGGGCTCCGGACTTCGCATTCGGCGCCTGCGTGGCGACCGGCGGCCGAGCCATCGTGGCGATGCCGTCCACGGCGGCAGGCGGGCGCATCTCGCGCATCGTGCCGCACCTCGAACATGGCGCTCCGGTGACGCTGCCCTCCTATGTGGCGGACATTGTCGTGACCGAGTTCGGCGCGGTAGAGCTTCGGGGGCGTTCGCTCGGCGAGCGAGCCGAGTTGCTCATCTCGATTGCCCACCCTGATTTTCGTGACGAGCTGAACGAGAACCGTCCCCGCTGAGCCCTCTGTCAGAGGCGGCGGACGGATGCTGTCTTGCCGGTGGTGCCGTAGGCCATGCCTGACATGCGGTGCAGGTTGCGGGAGTTGTGCATCTTGCCGTGGACGCGCGGTCCGGCGGCGAGCATCGCGCCGTCGACCACCAACTGCTGGCCGCTCACGAATTCGCTGTCGTCGCTGGCGAGGAACAAGGCCATCGCTGCGATGTCGGTGCCCTCGCCACGGTCGGGCCATGGCTGCAACTCGGCCATGACCTCTTCGGCCTGGGCCTCGTTGCCGCTGTGCATCAGCGGAGTGAAGATCAGTCCCGGGCAGATGGCATTCACCCGTATGCGATGTGGCGCCAGCTCGAGCGCGGTCGTCTGAGCCAGGCTGATGACGGCCGCCTTGGCCGCCGAATAGGCCTGCGGGCCAGCGCCGCCGCCTACCCCGGCGATCGATGCCGTGTTGATGATCGAGCCGCCAGTGCCTTGGGGAACCATGACCCGCGCAGCGTGTTTGGTGCCCAACATCACCGACCGCACCAAGATCGCGAACGTCTCGTCCCAAGCGTCCACCTCCAGCTCGGTAATGGGTCCAAACGCCCCACCGATGCCGGCGTTGTTGAACACGACATCGAGCCGGCCGAATGCCTCGACCGCCAATTCGGTCATGGCGGCCACGTCGTCTTCCACCGAAACATCCGTCCGTGTGAAGCGGGCGCGATCGCCGAGTCCGGCGCTGGTCAGCTCCTCGATGAACGCATGCCCCGCGTCGGCGTTGAGGTCGCCGATGACGACCGAGGCCCCCTCGGCTAGGAATCGCTCGACTGTCGAGCGTCCCATGCCGCTCGCGCCGCCGGTGATCACTGCGGCTTTTCCAGCCAACCGTCCTGCGGGATTGCCGCTGCTCTCGCTCATCGTGCTGTCCTCCCCTGATGCCGAATGTGACGCCGCGATTGTGGCCGATGTGACGTCGCTGCGCCTAGGAATCGCCGAGCGGTGCCGGTTCGCCGCCGTTCCGCTGACGGCCGAGCCGGGACGTGAGAGAATCCGAACGGGTATCAGGGTTTACGGGGGAAATCATGACCACGACCGTCCAGCAACAGATCACCGCCGAAGGCGGGCAGCGCCACATGCACGAGGTGCACAAGATCGCGCACGCCGGCGCAGTCGACGCCGACGGCCACATCCTCGAGCCGCCCGACCTGTGGGAGGAGTACCTCGAGGATCGCTACAAGGACCGGGCGCTGCGCATCGAGATCGAGCCGGAGCGCGGCCTCGAAGTGCTCATGATCGACAACCAGCGAAGCAAGCTGGCCCGTCCCGGCATGGTCTCGACGCTGGGCGCCATGGGCGCAGCCGATCTGCCCGACATCATGTTCAACCCGGATCGCACATACGCGGGAGAGATCCCCTTCGGCGCCATGGACCCTCACCAGCGAATCGAGCTGCTCGATGCCGAAGGCCTCGACATCGCGGTCCTGCTGCCGACGATGGGGCTGCTGTGGGAAGCCGAACTCGAAGACGCCGAGCTGAGCCAGGCGTACACACGTGCCTACAACCGGTGGATCTGCGAGTTCTGCCGGGATCACTCCGACCGGCTCGTTCCCGTCGCCCATATTTCGCTTACCGATCCTGTCGCCGCAGCGGCCGAGCTGCGGCGCTCAGTAGCCGACGGAGCACGCGGCTGCTTCGTGGCGCCGTTCACCCATTCGACGCGTCCGCTCGGCCACCCCGACCACGACCCGGTATTCCAAGCTGCGCAGGATCTCGGCGTGCCGTTCGCCATCCATCCCACGTTCGAGCCCCAGTGGACCAAGGGCACTCGAATGGGCACCTGGGAGCATGTGCGCGAGCTGCGTCTCACGGCGTCGATGACGGCGTCGGACGGTGTGCGGCACCAATTCGTGTCGCTGTTCGACTACGGCGTATTCGATCGATTCCCTGAGCTGAAGGTGCTCGTGCTCGAGTCAGGCGGCGGCTGGCTCGGCTACTGCCTGGATCGCATCGACGCCGTGTACGGCCACACCTACACGGGCACTCGGGTGCCGCTCGAGATGAAGCCCAGCGAGTACTTCATGCGGCAGGTGTGGATCTCGTGTGATCCCGATGAACGCTCGATCCCCTCGCTCGCACAGCGCTACGGGTACGACCGGTTCATCTGGGCCAGCGATTTCCCCCACGCCGACCACACGCCGGAATACGTGCTCGACCTCGACGAGCTCGTCGACATGTTCCCTGCGGAGCGACAGCGGGCCTTTATCGGAGACAACGCCCGCCGCGTGTTCGACCTGTAGGGCTGGCCGCCTGCTCATGCAAGGAGCACCGGCCTACGGCGATTCGATGGTGACCGTCTTGGGCGGGAAGTACAGGCCGTCCTGAATGGCACGGTCGCCGAGGGGCTCGCTCAAGGTGATCGTCACCGAGGTCGGCGGGTTGCCGGGACAATTTGCGCCGCCGGCGACGGGCACCACGGCGAACGACACCACCACGGCATCGTCGGTCTCGACAACCTCGGGGCCTCGCAGCGCCTCGCCCATCTCACGACCGTTGGCACAGCCCTGTTCGGTGACGAGCAGCATGATCTCAGTGCCGTCCGGGCCGGGCAGATTGTCGGGGTCCAGTTGCACTTCGACACGGCCGAGGCCCTCGGGCAGGACTACAGCAGGCTCGCAGCGCGGCCCGGAGCCCTCCCCCGCCCACAGCCACCGGTCGCCGCGGCGCTCGACCGCTGCGCTCTCTTCCCACTCGCCGCCGTCGAGTACGAAGCGCACCAAGTCCTCGCCGATGTGGACGACGGCCCAGTCGCCCTGGGCCAGCGGTCGGGGCGACGGATCGACGAGGCGTGCTTCGAGCTCGGCCCGCAGCACGTCGACGGCAGGGTGGTCGACCTCATCGATCGACTGCCATGCAGTCAATTCCGAGTACGGCATCGGGGGCGCTCCCCAGCACCTGACCACGGGATCGGGGTCGTTCAAGTCGGGCAGCACCTGCAGCGATCCGGTGGGCGGCGGGGCCGTGATCGTCAACTCGACGCAGACGACACCGAGTCCGAACTCTGGCGGCACTGTTGCTGCAATCTCGGCCAACGCACCCGGAGGCGGGTTCACAACATCCAGATTCACCCGGTTCCGCTTGACGTCGATGCCGTAGCCGTAGATGCCGAGTTCTTGATCCCACGTCGCGCTGCTGATCTGCTCCTCCGCGACGATCAATTCGCCCTCGCTGAATGTGACCTGCACTACTTCGAGGACAAGATCGTCACGCTGTCCCAGAGGGGTCATGTCTTCGACGTCGCCGTACTCGGTAGACGGCGGTAATGCCGACAACGCCGCTGTGTGCTGCTCGGTGTCGTCGGTGAAGCCGACCATCATCGTTCCGCCGTTGTCGCGGTCGAGCCAATAGCCGCCGAACGTGTCGAACTGGCTGCCATAGTCGGTGACCGCTGCCGGAAACCCAGACGGATAGTTCTGAGTGGTACGCAGAGGGCCTGGCATCGTTGACGTGATCTGGTCGACGTTGTCGCAGTTCTCAAGCCCGGATCCGTCGATGCCCTCCGGAACGGACTTGGCGCCGCCGACGTCCGGGCCGTCAGCAGATGTGGCGACGGCTTCACCATCGGTGCTGGCTGTGCCGCTCGTCGTCGCCTCGGCCCGCACTGATAGGTCTTGGCCGATTCCACCGTCAGGCGACCCTCCGCCGCATCCGGCCAAGACAGCCGCCAACAGCGCAGCCGCCAGTGTTCGACGCGCATTCGGAACCCCACCATCGGTCCGATGCACCATGCCTACTCACAGTACGGCAGCCAGCGATCAGCGAGAGCGCGGTTCAAACTCGGGTCAGCAATCAGGATTTCTCGCTCTCGGGCCGGACAAGCTGGGCTGTCATGGAGCGGCTGGGCATCACCGCGGCGGTCTCGCTCGACCGAGACTTTCGGATCTACCGGTACGGCTCCGGACGACGCAAAGCCCTCCGAATCGCGCCCTGACGCAGCTGCCGGCCCGTCGCCGATAGGCGCCGGCGACGTCAGGCGGTGCTGGGGACGCGGCACACCTTCATGACTTCGTCACCGAGGTGGTTGATGGCCCTTACGGCGATGTGACCCGCTGCGGTCCTCGGATCAAGGCTCTGCCGGTCGGCGCGAGGGCGGGTTGTATGCGGCCAGAGCCCGGGTGGCGGCGTTGGCACCGCAGAGGCCGTGTGCGCCTGCGCCTGGCGGGGTGGACGCCGAGCACAGGTAGGTGCCTGGCACGCCGGTGAAGTAGGGATCGCGAGCGACACGGGGTCGAAACAGCAGCTGGAGGGGTGACGACTCACCGCTCAGGATGTCACCGCCGATGTAGTTCGGGTTGTACACCGACATCTCAGTGGTCGAACGCACTGCCATGCCCACTACCTGGTCCCGAAAGCCGGGCGCAAACCGCTCGATCTGGGCGATGATCGCCTCGGTGGCGTCGCCGTCGTAGCCGTGGGGAACGTGGGCGTAGGTCCACAGCGGATGAATGTTCCCGACCGAGCGGCCGGGATCGGCTCGGTACTGCTGGCCGACCAATACGAAGGGCCGCTCGGGCATGTGGCCGCGGTGGGTGGCCAGTTCTCCGGCCATCACTTCGGCTGCATCCCCACCGAGGTGCACCGTGCCGGCGTCGGCCACGCCCGGCGCCCGCCAAGGCACATCGCCCTCGATGGCGAAGTCGACCTTGAATGCTCCGGGCCCGTGGCGGTAACGCCGGTACGCGCGGGCGACTCGAGGCGGCAGCCGCTTTCCCAAGATGTCGGCGGCTGCCGACGGAGACACGTCGAGCAACAGCAAGTCAGCCGGTGGCAGCTCGGCCGCCGACCCGACCCGCACACCGGTCTCGGTTCGGCCGCCGTGCGCCGCCAAGTCTGCGGCCAGCGCGTCGGCGATGGCTTGGGATCCACCTTCGGCGACGACCCATCCATGCGTGTGGCCCGCGGCCAAGATCATGAGGCCGACCGCGCTCGTCATCGGATGATCCAGACGCCAAAACGTATGTGCAGCAACTCCCGCCCACAGTGCTCGTGCCGCTTCGCCGCGCCACAGTCGGCCCACAACGGCTGCGGGGGTCAGCGCCGCCATGCCGAAACGCGCTGTCAGCACCGGAGCGCGCGGCACCTCGAGCAAGGGCCGGCTGATGTCGGCGAAGAGGCGGTCGAAGTCGGAGGTCAGCGAAGTGAAGAGCCGATGCCAGCGCGCCCCGTCGCCGCTCAGTCGCCCCGCCTTCCGAGCGCAACTGGCACCGCTGCGTCCTGCTGTGCGATGCGCCGCGTCGCCATCAAGACCAGCGGCCGTGTCGTCGATGGACTGGTACAGCAAGCCGGCCGAGCCGTCGTCGAGGGGATGGGCACAATCGACGATCGGCGCTCGCCAGCGCAAGCCGAGCCTTGCGAGGTCGAGCGAGCGCAGGAATGGCGACGCCGCAGCGATCGGGTGAACGGCCGAGCACTGGTCGTGAACCAGGCCCGGCACAATCATCTCGGCGCTCCTGACGCCGCCGCCGATCTCGGGCGCCGCTTCGAGCACCGTGACCTCGACGCCGGCTCGGGCCAGGTGCACCGCGGCGGCGAGCCCGTTGGGTCCGCTGCCGACGACTATGGCCGATGTCACTGCATCATCCGCTGTCTACGGCACTCCGCCGAGGGATGAGCCAGGTCCCGTCGTGGGCGATGGACGGCACCTTGCGCGCATTGCCGGGATGGGGCACGCCCTGGGGCTCATAGCCCTCCTGGCGCCACGTCACCGTGTGGGGGATCGGACCGTCGGGCAGCCACGGCTGGCTGTTGTAGGCGTCGTCGTGACGGTAGAAACCCTTCTCCACGGTGCCCAGCGCCGCGTCGATGACGCGGTACTGCACGATGTTGGTGAACGCCGGCCGCGATTCGGTGAACACCGCGATGACGTCGCCGGGCTCGTACTCGCAGCGCTCCTGCCAGGCGGCGATGAGCCGCTCGTCGAGGCAGTGCCCGTCCCCGAAGTTCCAGCCCGTCAGCACGTTGCTCAAGAACTCGCCCTCGCGCTGGATCCGCTTGTCGAGATCGTCAACGTGGCACATCAGACCCGAGATGTGCATCCGGCCCATGGGATGCATCATGCGGAACGCAACAGCCTTCTGAATGAAGATCTCGGAAATCTCGGGGCCGAACAGGGGCTCGAGCTGGTCGATTTGATTGTCCGCGGACTTCACGATCTTGTCGTTGATCCGGTCTTCGATCTCCTTGTTGCGCAAGGAGAACGTGGCCGCCGACCAGTTGCCCGCGTACTGCTTCATCCCCACAAGGAACGACACGTGCTGGGGCGCCAGCGCACCGAGGACGATGGGGAACAGGGCAGCAACCAGCACCGTGACCAGCAACACCGGCTCCATGTCCCAGGGCGCGTAGCCGTCGCTGGCATGGAAGTTCGAGAACAGGAACGCGGCGCAGAAGATGAAGAACACGTTCCACTCCAGCGGAACCGCCAAGGGGAACGTCGAGATGATGAACGTGTGCAGCATCCAGATCGAGATGATCGCTATCCACGTCGCCCATCCCCACGGGGAGAACAGCAGCACCAGCGGCATGATCAGCTCGCAGGTGGTGCCGCCGATGTGCGCCAGCAGGTGCGTCGTTCTCGACGGTCGGATGTCGTTCGGGTAGTCCTTCACGGTTGCCTTGCGGAACCTGTCCCACACGACCCAAGGCGTGTTCTGCACCATGATCGACACCGTCGAAGAGAAGCCGTGCTGCATCTTGGAGAATCCAGCGCCCATCCAGATGATGACGATGAACACCTTCGCCGCGATGACCATGTCGACGAAATTGGAGAACAGCGCGAAGCACAGCAGCGTGGGCACGTACTGCTCAGCTCGCGACGACAGGAAGATGATCTTGTCGCGCAGGCCCATCAACAAGATCAGGCCGCAGTAGATCAGCACCGCCCACTGCGGCAGTACCCCGGCGCTGCCCTCGGGCAACCCGTCAACAGGCTGAGGCGACAGCACGAGCAGCAGAATCAGGCTGGCCAGGATCAGCTTGTACAGGCCGGTGTCCCATGGCGTGCGTCGGTTGCCCTTGGTGAGCGGCACGCGGTTGGGGTACGGCGGGACGCGCAGCGTGTCGTTTTGCCACCAGTAGAGGATTCCGCCGATGGGCGGATCGAAGTGGAACGCCAGCGGGCCGCAGGTGGCCGCCAATCCCGTGACCTCCAGCAGGATCGTCCAGATCATCAGCTTCTGATACAGGATCGGCTCGTCCCACCAGCCGCCGATGTCGTTGAACTCGAGCCCCGCAGTGAAGGCGCCGGCGACGATGAGCCCGAACAGTGCGTACAGGAAGATCTTCCACGCGTAGAACGTGCCGGTCTGCTTCGGCGTCCCGAAGCCGTGTTCGACCCAGTGGAGCTGGAGCAGCTTCATCCGTTCGAAGAACGGGATCTTTGCGAATTCGTCCAGATCCACGTCGGGCAGCTCTGCTGTTCGATACCCCATGGTGGTTACCTCTTTCGACGGACCATCGCCGCGTGTCGTCGTTGTCGTTCGCGTTCGAAATAGAAGTCGTCTTCGGCGGCGGTACGGGTCGAGGCAAGCTTGCCGGACAGCCGTTTCAGCTCGCGCTCGCGCACCCGCAGGCGCCTCCAAGCCTTTCTCTTATTCTTGCGCCGCAATCGCTCGATGTGATCTTCCTCAGTCTCAGACGTGCCACTCAGGTACGTCTCTTCGATTTCGTCGAGGCGGCCGAGGGCATCGGCAGCCGGCAGTTCCAGCAGGATCTGGCCGCGGGCCATCAGGTACATCCGATCAGACACAGCCAGTGCTTTGCGAGCATGCTGCTCGACGATCAAGGCGCCGGTGCCCGTCGTGTCGGCGACCTTGCGGACCGCTCCCAGCAGCCGGTCGACGATGATCGGCGCCAGCCCGAGCGACAGCTCGTCGGCAAGCAGAATCGACGGTTGACGGCTGAGCGCCCGTGCCAGCGCAAGCATCTGCTGCTCGCCGCCCGAGAGCATGCCGCCGCGCACCCCCAGCCGAGGCTCGAGTTCGGGGAACAGTTCCAGCGCAGCTTCCACCGAACCGCCGCCCACTCGCAGATTGTCCCGAGCCGACAGCTTGGTGAACACCAAGCGCTCCTCAGTCACCAGCCCGATTCCCCCTCGCCGGATGCGTTGGTACATGGGCGTGAAGGTAGGCGTGTTGCCGAACATCACAATTCCGTCGACCGGCGTCAGCTCACCGGCGATGGTCAGCAGCGTGGTGGTCTTTCCGGCGCCATTCGGCCCGAGCAGGCAGACCACCTCGCCCTGGTGCACCTTCAGGTTCACTCCTTGGACGACCGCCCGGTTGAGGTACCCGCACTTGAGGCTTCGCGTTTGCAGCAGCGGCCTCATAGGCCACCTCCAGCAGCTTGCGTCGTCCGAGGCTCGGGTTCGCTGTCGTGCTCGTCGGTCTCGCTTCCCAAGTATGCGGCCACGACGGCTGGGTCAAGCCGAATTGCCTCAGGGCTCCCGACTGCGATCTTGTTGCCGAAGTCGAGCACCACCACCTCGTCGCACACCTCGTTGACGAAGTTCATGTCGTGCTCGACAACCAGCACCGCCATGCCCCAGTCCTGGGCCAGGCGGCGAACCACCACGGCCAGCTCTTCGCTCTCGGCGGTGCTCAGGCCGGCGGCCGGCTCATCGAGCAACAGCACGCTCGGGTGCATCGCAACCGCACGGGCAATAGCGAGCAGCCGGTGCTTTCCGTATGAGAGATCCTTCACGTCGCGGTGCAAGTCGCCGTCGAGCTGGAACTCGATGATCGCCCGCACGACCTCAGGCGGGAACGGAGGGTTCGACGGCGCTACCAGATCGCGCAAGTACGACCGCATGTCTTGAGGGTCCGCGGCAACGCTTATGTTCTCGAACACCGTCGCATCTTCGAACAGCTCGAGCGTCTGGAACGAACGAGCAATGCCGAGGCGGGCACGTTTGGAGGGCGACACACGCGAGATGTCCTCGCCGTCGAGCGCCACTCGACCTTCCGCCGGTGCGAAGCCGCACACGGCGTCAATCAGCGAGGTCTTGCCGGCGCCGTTCGGGCCGATCAGCCCCGTGACGGTGCCCGGAGTGAGGTTGAAGCTGACATCGTTGACCGCTACGACGGCTCCGTAGCGCACCGTCATGTTTTCGATGCTCAGTACGCGAGCCGGAACCGGTGACTGTTCGCTCTCAGAGGCGTTCGGATCGGAGACGTCTTCCAGCTCGACGAAATATGAGCGGCCCCACTTGCGGGCTCGTTTCGCCAGCCGGAAAATCTTCACCCACTCGGCGGCGACACCGTCCTTGTACCCGAGGACCATGAGCAAAATGGCGATGCCGCTGATGAGCTGGGTCCAGCGGCCCACCCCATCCCACGTCGATTCGAGCACTTCCTGGCTGAACGCTGCGGTCGCCATGGTCGCGCCCACGAACGCACCGAGCAGATGTCCGACGCCGCCCACGATTGCCAGGCCCACAAACAGAATCGAGGTGAGGTTGGTGAACGACGTGTAGCTGATCGAAGTCAGCCGGAACGCCAGCACTATCCCGCCCAGCGCCGCAATTGCCGAGCTCAGCGAGAAGGCGAACAGCTTCGCCTTGGGCACGTCGATGCCGAGCGCCGTAGCGGCCCGCTCGTTGGTTCGAATGGCGAGCAGGCGCCGCCCGCTGCGCCCACGACGGACGTTCGATACCACCCACACCGCCAACAGGGCCATTGCCAGCACGAAGAGGCCGTATCGCTCCGGGTAGCGAATGGAGCCGATGTCGAGGCCGAACAGGTCAGGACTACCGACCTGAGTGCCTTGCACGCCGCCGGTGTACTCGCGGTTGCGAAACAGCATCAGCTCGATCGTGGTGCCGAGTCCCAACGTGACAATTGCCAGGTTGATGCCGCGGGTTCGTGCAGCCGGCAAGGCGAAGATGAATCCCAGTGGCACGGAGGCCAGCACGCCGGCGACCAGCGCCAACAGGAACGGGATGTCGAACACCGCAACGAGGCGACCTGACACGTACGCGCCGAACCCCGCGATGGTGTACTGCGCCAACGACAGCTGGCCCGCATAGCCAGTCAGCACCACGATGGACAGCAGGACGATCGAAACGCCCATGGTGACGGTGAGGGCGTCGATCCACTTGGCCTGCTTGGTGAGCATCAGGAACGCCACCGTGCCGATGCCGAAGATCGTCCAGTCCCACGACATGCGGCCGTTGCCGATCATCGGCAGCTCGCGCAAGAAGTAGTCCCGAAGCGGCAGCGACCGGCCCTTGAACACCAGCACAGCAACAATCACCAGGAAGGGCAGCGACTGCCCCAGCCCTTGCTGGTCTACGAAGCGGCCCACAAGTGTCTGGCCGATGCCCAACGCCAGGCCGGCGGCGGTGGCGATGGGGAACGACCGGAAGTCGCCGACCAGCGCCGCGGCCAGGGCTGCGAGCACCAGCGATGTCATGGCAGTGACCTGCAACGTGATGATGGGCACCACCAAGATGCCTGCGACAGCAGCGATGGCCGAGCCCAGCGCCCAGTTCTGGATGGCGATCGTGTTCGGCGACAAGCCGATGGCCGATGCGGCTCGCTCGCTCTCCGACACTGCTTCGGTGGCGAGGCCGAAGTGACTCCGTCGATACATCGACCACAGCATCACGGCAAACACCCATGCCACTCCGAACAGGATCAGCCGGTCGACGGTGATCGCAACCTCGCCCCACAGCGTCACTCGGTTGGTCGGCAGCCAGCTGTCCACCTGACGGGCATTCGAGCCGTACCGGATGACGACGCCGGCCTGGATCAAGATGAGCACCCCGAGGGTCGCGATGACGCGGATCAGCGAACTGGCGCGCCGCAGCGGCCGCATGACCACCCAGTGCGTCAAAGCACCGAGCAGCGCTGAGAGCGCGACTCCCGTGAGCGCGGCAAGCAAGAAGGGCCAGCCGGCCTTGTTCTGCAGCTCCCACTGCAGGAACACACCCGCGATCGCCGTGGCGCCGAGGGAGAAGTTCAGCACCCCGGTCCCGCGGTAGACGACGATCAGGCCCTGCGAGGCCAGGGCGTACAAGGCGCCGACACCGAGGCCCAAGAGGCCGAACCGAATGATCTCGTCCAATGATCCCCCCGTCGCAACAGCGCTCGGCCGGCTCGCCCCGGTGCGGGGGTGGCGGGCGATCACTCACCCGAACCACCCCAGCACGAGGCGTCTGAACTCAGAAGTCGGTCAGCCGGCGTTGCCGGTGGCGAGATCGCCGACGTCTTCGAACTCGGTGGTCAGCGGCACGACCTTGCCGTCCTGCAGCACGCTGAACACGACGCTGCGGTTGAACAGTCGCTGGTAGCCCTCGAGGCCATCCGTCCATTCCTGGGTGAAGTCCAAGACCGGCACCATGCCGCCCAGATCGAGGTGGTCGGTGCCCGAAGCAGCCTCGAAGAACGAACTCGCGTTGATCTCGCCGTCGATGGTCTCAGCGATCTGTGCGAATGCTGCGTACGCCGCCCACGTACCCATGCCGCCCAGGCTGTTGTAGTCGTGCTCGGTCGTGTCCCAGCCGCCTTCGTCGAGGGCCAGCCGGTACTCGTCCCACGGCGCGGTGGAGATGTCGGGGTACATGCCGCCGATGATGTCGCCGTCAGTCGACTCCTCGTTGCCGGCAGCGGAGATCTCGTTCAGGTTGCCCTGCGGGCCGTACTGGCGAGCATCGGTGCCCGACTGGGTCCACGCAGTGTTCCACGTGATGTACGGCGTCTCGGACACGATGCCGATCACGCAATCGGCGTCGGTCGTCGCCTGGGCGACCTCCGAGGAGTAGTCCTGCGCCGTCGGCGGCAGGATGATGATGTCCCCGAAGCTCTGGCCAAGGGCTGCAATCGCATTCTCCATCGGCGAGATGAAGATCTGGGCACCGTCGATGATCACGGCGTTGATCGAGCGGCAGCCGTCCTCCACTGCTCGCTTGACGATGCCGACGGCGTACATCGGCTGGTTGCCGATGGGGAACGAATGCGGGCTGGTCAACTCAGACGGCGTGATCGGGCAGCACGGGCCGAACCAGGTGATGTCGGACTCGGCGATCACTGGCACGATGCTCTCTGCGAAGAACGTGAACGAGCCGACGACGGCCACCATGTTCTCCTCGACAGCCTCACGGGCGCACGACGCCGCCACGGCGGGGTCGAACATCTCGTCGCAGACCGTGACCTCCAGCGGCCGGCCGCCGATGCCGCCTCGGGCGTTTATGTAGTCGGCGTATGCGTGGGCGGTGTTGGCGATGTTGTGGTAAGTCGGACCCGCTGCGTTGAGGGTGGTGACCGTCATGACCTTGATGGGCTCGCCGCTCGGGGCCGTATCCGCGGGCGCCGGCGCTTGCGTGGTCTCGGGAGCGGCCGCCTCGGTGGTCTCGGGTGCGGCTTCGGTCGCACTCGCGCCGTCGTCATCGTCGTCATCGCCGCCGCATGCAGCAGCGGTCAGCGCGAAGACGGCGAGAAGTGCCGCAGTCACGCGCCAACGGCGCCGTTTCGTTCGTCGCGGCATCACGTGTTCACCGGTTCTCATGTAGTTCCCCTCCCTAGGGACGCGGCAGGCCTGAAGGCACGCCCATGCGGCCGTCGCCTGCCTCTCCGGGCTCGGAGCGCAACAATTTCTAGTGCCTGCGCAGGCGGCTCGCTGCGACCGTCGAGGCATGCCGGCGATGCCGACAGCGGACCGTGAGCAGTCTCAGGCGATTGCGAACACAATGATCGAGACGATGAACGCAATGGACAACGCGAGAATCGCCATCGCCGCGAAACCGTCGCGATTCGTCTTGTCGTCTGCTGATGACTCGGTCGGCTTGCGCATCCGCATTCGGCTCATTTGAACTGGAGGGCGAGGTGTTCGGCCAGGACTTTAGGTCCAGAACCAGCCGAAGTCATCGAGGAGTCGCGACACCGCTACCAGCGCAGCCATCTGGCTGATTTGGGCAATCGCGCCCACGGCGTCGCCGGTCAGCCCGCCGAATCGGCGGTAGGCGATCAGACTGACCACCGCGGCACCGCCGGTTGCCGCACCGACGGCGAACACGCCCACGGGTCCGAGCGCAAACGCAACGCCGTAGCTGGCAAGCAGAGACAGTGCGCACGGCACGCCCCGAAGATGTGCGGCGTAGGAGTGGCCGAGACCCGAGCCAGCGACAGCCGGCACCGTGGCCATTGCCGCAACAGCGAACGCTCTGCCGACGCCATGAGCGAGGACCAAGGCGATCACGGCGTCGCGTGATGCCAGCGGCATGACGGCGAAGACCTGCACCAGCGTCCCCAGCACCAGCGCCAGCGTCCCGAAGGTTCCCAGGCGGGGGTCCTTCATGATCTCGCGACGCTGGGTGGGTGTGGTGCCGCCGAGCGCGTCTGCGGTGTCGGCCAAGCCGTCCTCGTGAAACGCACCGGTGATGACTGACCCGGTGGCGACGGCCAGGATCGCCGCGAGCGGAGCCCCGAGCGGCAGCCAGACGGCCCAGAACAGGCCCCCGCTCGCGGCGCCCACGATTGCTCCGACGAACGGGAACCATGGCACGCTGCGCCCCAGGTCGCGCTCAGTGGTCGGGTGCGCGCCTCCCGGAAGCCGGGTCAGAAAGGCCCACGCAAATCGCAAGCTCACGCCATGCCCCACTCGGCGAAGGTGGCGACGTCGGTTACGGCCGCCGCTGCGATCCGCACGAGGGGCACCGCTATGAGTGCGCCGGTCCCTTCTCCTAACCGCAGGTCCAGATGCACGAGCGGTTCGAGACCGAGCCTGTTCAGCAGCTCGCGATGGCCGGGCTCGGCTGAACAATGCCCGGCGATGCAGTGGTCGAGGCCACCCGGCGAAGCCAGCACCAGCGGCGCTGCGGCAGCCGTTCCGATGAACCCGTCGAGTACCACGGGCATCGACCGGTGCCGCGCCGCCGCCACCGCGCCTGCGATCGCCGCCAACTCCCGACCGCCAAGCCGTCGCAGCGCTTCGGGCGGCGAGACGTTGCCGACACGCTCCAATGCCTCGGCCACCACTGCGGTCTTGTGCTCCAGTGATTCGCCGCGAACGCCGGTACCTGGACCCGTCCACATCGATGCCGCGGCCATCGCCGGCTCCGATGGCGAGCCGTGGGGCGACTCCGCCGGCGCGGGCGTGACGCGAGGGCCGGTTCCGTCGGTCTCGACGACGCGAGCGCCTGTGCCGAAGAGTGCTCCGCACACGGCCGCGGCAGCAGTGGTGTTGCCGATGCCGAGTTCGCCCAGCACCAACAGGTCGGCCCCATCAGACTCGACAGCACGCTCAACAGCGTGCGCGCCGGCTTTGACCGCTGCGTCAAACTCGTCGGTACTCATCGCATCGTGCGTGCGGATGTTTCGGGTCGGTGCGCCGACGCCGACGTCGATGCATCGCACGACTGCCCCCACCTGGCGGGCGACGGCGGTCACCGTGGCGACGTCGCCTTCGATCGCTGACACCATCGCGGCAGTCACGTCGGCGGGATACGCGCTCACGCCTTCGACGACGACTCCATGATCGGCCGCGAAGACGAGCACCACCGGTCGCCCGACGCTGGGCTCGGCTGTGTGCTGCCAACCGGCAAGCCACTCAGCAACGCGATCGAGCCGCTCGAACGCCCCAGCAGGGCGCAGCACCTGCGACGCTCGCTCAGCCACCGCCCGTCGAGCGGCCTCGTCGGGACCCGGCAGATCGTCAAGCATCCGTTCCAGCAGGTCGCCGGAACCGCTGGTCTGGGGTGCGGGCGACCGAACGCAGTCAGAAGGCGCGCTGGTTAGGTCGCCTCTGCGTCGCTCCGCCATTACTTCCCGCTCCTGTTCGCTGCGCTCACGGGCCGATCGGGCCACGGCTTCGCCATTCGGCTCAGCCTCTGAGCCCGCGGAGCAGTCTCAGAGGCCATCGCTGGGGTCCTGCAGTTCCAGCAGGCGGCCCGCCACCACCAGGTAGGCGTGGTTCGCCGACGCGAAGATGGCCTGGTTCACCGATCCGAGCACATCCCTGTACGCCCGCCCGAGCGGATTGGCCGGAACGATCCCCGAGCCGACCTCGTTGGTGACGACGATGGCCATGCCGCTGCGCTCACGCAAACGCACGCCCAGATCGCCGACCTCTTTCACCATGGAGCGAACGAACTCGGCACTGTGCTGTTCGCCGCCGCTTGCTGCCGCTTGACCCTGACGCTGGCCCAGGGGAGCACCGCTGCCCTGGGCCAACATCCGGTTCGAGACCCACATAGACAGGCAATCAATGACAATCGTCACCCCGGCATCGACGCTGCGGACGGCCGCGGCCAAGCGGATCGGGGCCTCGATCGTCGTCCAATCCGAAGGCCGGTCGGTTCGGTGTCGTTCGATGCGTGCGGCCATCTCGGCATCGCCGGCTTCGGCCGTGGCGATGAACGTCACCGGTGCTTCCATAGATGTCGCTGCACTCAACGCTGCGGTGGACTTCCCGCTGCGGGCGCCACCGGTGAGCGCAATCAGCATGGCTGGGCAATCAGCATGGCTGGGGCGCCAATCAACAGCAGGTCAGCAACGGACCAGCAGCAATCCGGAGCGAGCCTTCGGCAGGAAATAGGTGGTCTTGGGCGGCATCACGCCACCGTAATCAGCAACCTCGAACACCGAGCCGAGAGGCACTGGTGCGAGCATGATCGTGACGGGTCCCCCGACGGCGGCGACGGTCGTGGGGCGAAAGCTGACTCTGGGATCGGAGACACTCGTCACGCCGAAGATTTCGCCGAGAACGAAGTCGTGCACGAATGCGGCATCGAGGAGGGTCGCCGGGTTGAGGATCGGTGAGGCATCCTCGGATGGCACCGTGTCAAGACGGCGCATCCTGAACCAATGGTCGGCCACGCCCATGCCGATCCAACCGGGTTCGGCAGGTCGCGCCGCAGCAGCGTCGGGCACCTCGGTGATGTCGCAGCGGCGTCTCATCAGCTCCACGACGCGCCTAGGCATCATGTCGAGTTCGCTCAGCTCCCGGTCGAAGCTGCCCAGGTGAAGTTCGTCGGTGGGAGCGCATGCCACAAGCACATGGGAGAAGCCCGCTTGCCGAGCAGCGGCGACGCGGTGGTGCCCGTCCACGATGTACAGCGGGCCATCGAGACCGACGCTTGCGCCCTCGCCGCCCGGAACGAGGGCGGGCCACAGTGTCACCCGCGCGCCGTCGGCGGTCTTGGTGTCGAGCAGCGGTTCGGGTGGTGTGGTGGACACCGCCGCGTCGAGTGTCGCCTCGATGACTTCGGAGACCACCGACAGCCTCGGCGCGGTGACCACCACCGGGCTCGACATGCGGCCGACCTCGGTGAAATGCACTGCCAGGCCGTGGACACGGCCGGGCTGGGTGTCCTCGTGGGGACGCAGCTCGTGCGATGCGAGTCGGACCCCGCCCAGCAAAGCATGTTGGGCATGCCCGTCTGCCTCGACGCGCTGCACGTACAGGCGCGGTTCCCGAGTGTCGCCGAATGCCCCCAGTCCGATGAGCCGGTCGAGGGCCTGGGTGCTGCGCGTAGCGTGCTGGCGGTGCTCGCTGGGGTGGCCGAAGCTGTCCGCCGGCAATCCGGCGACGTGGGCGAAGGAGTCGGGATTGTCCGCGAGATGCTGAGCGTGCTCGGCGGGCGTCAGCGAGTCATACGGCGCGGGAATCACCGCCGGCGCCCACTCAGGGGTCAGCACTCGGGCGCTGACGGGCTCAATCATCCGCTCTCCCTCCCCGCCGCTCCATCCCGGTCGACCGCGTCGTTGAACTCTGCACGCACGGCGACACGGCGGATCGAAGCTATCTCACGTCCAGCAGCAGTTTCGACCCATGGCCGCACCGCCGTGGTTTTCGACAGCAGGGTTCCGAGGCGCTCAGAAATGGGTGTACGGTCATTTTCGGAGGCGGCGATGCGCTCCGTTGGTTCTCTCTTCCGAAGGCCAGCACCAAAGCGAGTCGCCCCTCGTGCCCGTCACGGGCAAGGCGCAGGACCGGACACGCCCAGTCGAGTCCGGTCATCAACGCGCCCAAGAACCGAAAGGAACTCTCATGCTCACATCACGAAACCGGCGATGCCGCGCAGGCCCGCTGCGCCTCGTCGCCGTACTAGCGGTCTTGGCGGTCTCGGCAACGGCGCTCGCGCCGACCGCCGTCAGCGCTGCTGACACTGACGTCCCGTCGGTGGGCGAACAATCGGCCGCCCTGCACAAGTTCAAGTGATGTGCCGCTAACCCGCAACGCAGTCTTCGTGCGTGTACACGGTGCTTCGCTGAAGGCGTGCAGCGGCGATAGCGGTGGACCTTGGTACCGGGGATCAATCGCTTACGGCATCCACCGAGGCAGCAACAGCGGAAACGACTGCAATAAGACTGGTGTTTACGCGAGTTTCTCATCGGTGGGCGAGGTAGAGCAGTTCTTGGGCGTCGATATCCTGCACCGAATGACGGTGCGGTTCCTCGGCTAGCCACGAGGTCCGTCGATGCGTTCGATGCGAACAACGACGTGGCGATACCGTTCGGCGATTGCGCTGGGCTTGACACTGGCTGTCGCCGCACTCGTCACCGCTTCGGCCTGTGCATCTGACGATACGCTGACCGCGTCGCCACCGAGGGCCACGACGACTACAACAATTCCGTTCGCGAATTTTGTTGAGATGTACTACACTCCACCTAGCAAGGCGTTCGAACTGCTCGCTCCCGGCACGAGGCCACAAGGGCACGACATAGCAGACTCCGTCGTGCAGGGCATTGTAGAGATCGACGGCCCTTGCCTCTATATTCACCAGCTTGAGAACTGGGGAGACGGCGGTTTCCACAGGGACGGCTCCGGGGCGATCCATACCTATCTCCTCGCGCTGCCGTACACCATGACTCGCTACGATTCGCAGACTCGGTCGTTATGGGTTGAGCGGGGCGGACCAATCGCGAATGGCGATAAAGCGACGGTCGCCGGACGAGAGGACGAGTCAATCCGCCCGTTCGATATGTGCCCGTTGGCGAACCGCGGGCGGATCAGTGGATCTTTGGTTCCAGGCCTGCCAGAGATTCTGTGCCGAGGGGACGGTCACGGAATCTCCGGCTGGGTGCCCGGGGCCGGAGAAGAGCAGCCCTGTGTCTGATCAGATTGCTCCCATGGCGGCGAGACGTGCCCGCTTGACAGGTCACGGTCACTGCTTGTTCCGCATCGCTACCGCATTCGCCGCTTCGCTGTTCGCAATTTCGGCCTGCACCGCCACCAACGAGCCACTAGAACAACCCGTCCCGACATCGGCTGCCGAGCCGGCGTTCACGCGCAATCTCGCCAGAATGCAATATGTCGAACCCGACGGAACGTTCCACGGTGACGAGTCAGACGGTATGCGCGCGCTGCCAAACGTCAAGGGCACCGGCATACTCGCATTTGACGGAGCGTGCGCGTATGTGCATTCGCTTGCCCTCCAACATGGTGAGGCTGTGGTCCAGAGCGAACCCACGCGCAGCGCGAAAAGGGTTTCCGCCGCTCTTATCTTCAACTACGGCGAAGACATGGATCGCACACTGGATGAAGACTCACAGCCGGTTTATCTCCTCAGGCTCGGCTACAACCGTACCCGGTACGACCCGATCGCACGCGCTCTGTGGGTGAACCAAGTCGGCCCAATGGCTGAAGGTAGCCGTGTCGTGTTCGACGGATTCTACGGAAAGACATCCCGTCCCGATATCAGCTGCCCGCTTGTGGCGTCAGGGAGAATCGGAACCGCCACATTGATTCCCGCGCCGTGACTCGCCTGCCACAAGTCAACGCAATCAGCGGGAGTCTCGTCAGGGGATCACCCCTGCTTGCTTCAGTTTCTCGATGTCGTCCCAGTCGTAGCCGTGCTCGAGCAGGATCAGCTCGGTGTGCTGACCGAGTTCTGGCGGTGGTCCGCTCGGGGCCCACGCGCTCTCGGAGAAATCGACCGGTGTCGCGACCATCTCGATTGCGCCGCCGTCAGGCGTCGGCACCTCCACCCAGCAGCCCGCAGCGCGCGCCTGCGGGTCTGACCGGAACTCCAAGGTGGACTGCACCGGAGACCACCAGACATTGCTCGCGTCGAAGATCTCGCCCCACTCGGCGCGCGTCCTAGTGGCCATGACGGCGTCCATGTCTGCGGTGAGGGCCTTCGCGTTCGCCAGGCGCAGCTCGATGTCGCCATAGCGGGGATCGTCATGCCACTCGGGGCGATCCAGCGCGCTCACGACGCTGGGCCAATGCCGGTCGCCTTCGAGACCCAGCATCCAGAGCCACTCGCCGTCGGCGCATCGGTAGCAGTTGATGAGCGGGTTGGGTGGTCTGCCACGACCCCAAGCCTCGGTCTCAGCGCCCGTCATGGCGGTGACGTTGTGGTCCCAGCCCAGCATGTACGTCCCCAGGCGCATCAGCGACGACTCCACAAGCTGGCCTCGGCCGGTACTTGTGCGATGGAACAGGGCGGCCGCAACCCCTCCGGCTGCCGCCAGGCCGGTCATGTGGTCGCCCATGCCGCCGCGCTGGTACGGCAGGTCGGCATCCCCGGGGGTCAATGACCGCACGATCCCTGATCGAGACCAGAACGCGCCGACGTCATAGGTGTGGCGATCCCGCTCGTCGCCTCGCAGCGAGAGGCCCGTCACGCTCGCGTAGATCAGGCGTGGGTAGCGCTCGGCGAGCGACGGGTAGTCGAGGCCCATGCGCTCAAGCCCGCCGGGCCGGATGTTCGACAGGAAGACATCGGCATCGGCCAGCATCCCATGCAGGGCGGCGAGCCCCTCCGGCTGCCGCAAGTCCAAGGCGATGCTGCGCTTGCCGCGGTTGTCGAGGTCGAACGGTGGGTTGCCGTCGCCCTGGTACAACCAGTCCAGCGACCGGAAGGGGTCCCCGTCGGGCGTTTCCACCTTGACGACATCGGCACCCCAGTCAGCCAAGATCCCGCCACAGGCTGGTCCAGCGATCCACACGCCCAACTCGACGACGCGGATGCCCTCCATCGGCCCGGCCATCGCTGCTCCCCTGCTCACGAAGTGTTGGCTGTGCCATGCCGGCACAGCGGCGATGCGGCAGGGTACTCAGCGGTCATAGAGACAGAGCTCACGAGCGCGCTCGGGGTCGATGCGCTCAGCGGGAGCGAGGTCCCGAAAGGCGGCCGCTTCCATCCACTCGGCAGGATCGGAGGGAACCGTCGGTGCGTCCGACGACAGCGTGACGCGGATGCCGCGGCGCAGAAGGCTCGCCAGCGGCCAGAGCCATGCCTGCTCGGTTGGTGAGAGCTGTTCCCGGTATTTCTGTGCGCGGCGGGTGACGAAGCTGGGCTGGGTTACCACCGTGAGGCCGAGGCGGGCGATCCGATCGAGCTGCTCCGGCAACGCCAACGCACAGTGTTCAATGCGGTCGGACTCCGTGCGGCCAGGCCCGGTGCGGTCAAGCTCAGGGCCGGCGGGTTCAACAGCGCTTGGCTTGCTCGCATCCGCCTCAGCCGGCGGGGGCGGATGAGCTTCGAGCGCGTCAAGAGCCGCTTGCAGCGTGTCGATGTCCATTGCGTGGATCGCGACCGGAAATCCGTGCGCCCGCGCCTCCGCGACTAGGTCGGCGATAGCGCTGTCGTCGTCGTGCGGCGGCATGACCTTCGCGTGCCCGATCCGCACCCCCACGTCATCGGCTGTGGCGCCCGCAAACAGCACCGACGATCCCGACGGCGGCACCAACGACGCCCCACACACCTCATCGGCCGCGGTCTCCGGGGACAGGACTACCTCGCCGAACCGGAGGCCTCCCAGCGAGTCGAGCCGGTCCGCTCCCACCATCGCCGTAACCGACACCGCTGGCGCCGCAGCGACCGCATCAGCCAGCAATTCCAGCGCATCAAGGTCGTTCGTGTGGGTGGCGTCGGTGCAGGCGATGATGCCTGCGGCAGCCAAGTCGCCGAGCACGGCAGCGACTCCCGACACGATCTCGGCGCGCTCAGGACGAGGCACCCCTGCGAGCACGTCGTGGCGCTCGATGAGCACCTCGCCCGCCCCGAGACCGAGTGCCCGGCCCGCAGCGGTGTTCGCCACGGCCACATGACCGGTGATGTGGTGCAACACGGTCGGGCGGCCCACGGTCACGGCATCCAGCTCGACAATGGTCGGATGGCGACGCTCAGCGAGCAGCACATCGTCGTAGCCCCAGGCTCGAAGCCATCCACGCGATTCGCCCCGGTCGCGTGCGGCGACGTCGTGACGGTCCTGCGGCGGCGCCGACCCAAGAGGACCGCCTGCGGCGTGCCCGATGAGGTCCAGTAGCTCCCGCACCGACGTCGCGGCCTGGACATCAACCGACCTGCGCGCCGCCGCGCACGCCAGCAGATGCAGGTGATCGTCCCGATACCCCGGCGTGGTCTCGGCGCTCACGATCCGTGTGGGCCCAGCGACGACACGCCGAGCCCCGAACTCTGCCTCAGACGCCCAGCTCCTCGAGCATGGGGATGAGGTCGCGACGCAGCAGCTTGCCGGTGGATGTCCGCGGCAGCTCGTCCATCAGGTGCACGAACTCGGGACGCTTGAACGGCGCGAGGCGTTCACGCGCATGGGCAACCAGATCGTCGCCCGTTGTGCCGCTGCCGGGGCGCACGACGGCCGCTGCGGCCACGCGTTCGCCCCATTCCTCGCTGGGCAGACCCACCACCGCTGCTTCGAGCACCGACGGGTGGTCATACAACACACCCTCCACTTCATCGGGAAGCACATTCTCGCCGCCCCGGATGATCATGTCGCCGGTGCGACCGGCCAGGAACAGGTAGTCGTCATCGTCGAGGTAGCCGAGGTCGCCGGTGTGCACCCAGCCCTCGTCGTCGATGGTGACGCGGGTCTTTTCCTCGTTGCCCCAGTAGCCGTCCATGGCGCGGAAGGTCTGTAGCTGCACCTCGCCGATCACGCCGGGTGCCACGACCTCGCCGCTGTCGGCATCGACGACGCGGACCTGCACGTCCTCGAGCACCTGGCCCACTGAGGAGAGCCGGTGCAGCTTGCGTTCCTTCTCCTCGTCGGTTCCTTCGATGCGATGGTCGTCGGGATCGAGAACGGCAACGGTCGATGTCGTCTCGGTCTGTCCGTAGGCGCCCGCGAACGCCACATTCGGCGGGAACATGTCGATGGCCCGGCGGATGACCGACGGCGGCATCGGTGCTGCTCCGTAGGTGACTGCTTCGAGTCCGCGGAACGCTTCATGGCTGAAGTTGGGTGCTTCGAGCACCCGGGCGAGCATGGTCGGCACCAAGAAGGCGTGCGTCACCGCGTGCGCCTGCACGCAGTCGATCCACGACGACGCCTCGAACTGCGGCAGCAGCACGACCACTCGCCCGCTGTAGAGCGCATTCAGCATCGAGGTCAGCCCGGCGATGTGATACAGCGGCGCTGCGACCGCCATGCGGCCCATGTCCTCGCCGGTGGCGGCGTCGTTTGCGCCCATGACATAGCCCGTGATGGCGCCGTTGGTCAGCTTGACGCCCTTGGGCATGGCCGTGGTGCCGCTCGTGTACAACAGCGAGCACAGCCCGTCAGGGTCCACATCCTCAGGCACCGGCAGCTCGAACGCCTCGTCGCGGGCAGCGGCATACGAGGACGGGTCGTCGAGCACCAGCACGTGTGCGAGGTCGTCAGGCTTGCTGTCGGAGATCAGGTCGCTGTAGCGAGACTCGGTGAACAGCACGCTGATGCCGCTGTCGCTCAACAGATGGGCAGTTTCCTCCGCGCCGGCGCGGAAGTTCATCGGCACGACCGTGGCGCCGACGAACGCGCCGCCGAAGATGGCCTCGACGCACTCCACGCTGTTGGTAGCGAAGATGCCGACACGGTCGCCGACGCCGACGCCGAGCATCGTCAGCATTCCGGCGGTGCGCGACACGTTGTCGAGCAGCTCCTGATAGGTGACCTCGCGTGCGGCGCCTCCGCCGGCCTCCGTCGAGGTGTCGATCAGGATGACCTGTTCGCCAGCGATCGTCGCCGGCATGAAGAGCAACATTCCGAGATTCACATCGACCCCCTATGGCCCGCTCAAGCAGATGTCGCGGCAGATACTCGCAAATGTCGCGGCCCTCGCGCCAACTCGGGCGCAAGCAGCGCCACAGTCTGCCCATCGGCAGGGCCAATGGCTCGCCTGCCGTCTCCCACCGCCCGGGTGCCGCCTCTGGGCTCGGCCGCTTACGCTGCCCGCATGAAGCGACTCGCATCGGCCTTTCTAGGCCTCGGCCTGCTGGCGGCGGCCTGCAGCGGTGCCGATGATGCAGCCCCAGCACCCTCCAACGCCGCAGCATCGGCCACGACCACCGTGTCGCCCGCTGCAACCGAAGCATCGGCGCCGGCCACCACCGCTGCACCGACGACAACGACCGCCGCGCCGAGCACAGGAGACGCTGCGGATCCCGACCCTGGCCGGGGCGGCAACGAATCGGGGACAGGCAACGAGCCTGCCGACGATGGCAAGAAATCGGACGCAGACGCTGAGCCCAGCGGCGAGCCAGACGGCGAACCGCTCGATCTGCTCGATGCCGAGATCGGCGACTGGATGGACCGCACCGGTGCCCCCGGCATCGTGCTGGCCATCACACGTGGCGGTGCCGAGCCGACGACGTTCGCCTGGGGACTGAGCGATATCGCCACCGGCACGGCCATGACCGTCGATCATCACGTTCGCATCGGCTCGGTCACCAAGTCAGTCACCGCTGCGGTGGTCCTGCAGCTCGTCTCCGAAGGTGCAATCGAACTCGACGCTCCGGTTGCGCAGTACCTGGGCGACGGCTGGGCACCGGGCTACGAGCACGCTGCGGCAGTCACGGTGCGTGACCTGCTCGGGCATACCTCGGGCTTCGTCGAGTACGCGTTCGACCCGCGCTTCTATCAACTCGCCGCTCCTCGGCTGGATGAGCAGATCGCTCCGGAAGAGATCCTGGCCTTTGCCGCCGAGTACGGACCTGTGTCAGAGCTCGGGACCGAATTCCACTACAACACCACCGGCTATGTCGCAGCGGGCCTGCTCATCGAGGCGGTCACCGGCAACGCCGCAGCCGCCGAATTGCGGTCTCGCGTGTTCGAGCCGCTCGGCCTGGAGCACGTCTACCTGACGCCGGAGGAATTCCCGCCCTCCCCGACGGCGAACGGATACGTGGGCGGGACGCTCGGCTACCTGATGGGGCCCCTGCTCGGGCTCAGCAGCGACAACCAGATCACCCACAACGGAGCGATTTTCGCAGACATCAGCACCTTCCCAGACGCCTTCGCCCGTTCCGCCGGATGGACCGGCGGCGGCATCGAAGCTCAGATCGGTGATGTGGCACTGATGATCCGCGGCCTCTTCGCCACCGACATCCTCAATGAGGAACAGGTCGCTGTGATGACATCCGGTCACCCCGACCCTGGCAACGATTACGGCCTGGGCATCTCCACCGATGCCGTCTTGGGTCTCACGATTTACACACACGGAGGCGGCGTGCCGGGCTTTCGCACCATTGCGGCCTACGCGCCTGACGCCGACCTCGGCATCGCCCTCACGACCAACCTGCTCGGCCTCGAGGCGGGCGACGACGTGGACGACCTGCTCGAGCGTCTCGCCCCGATCCTGGCTGCCATGGCCTGACCGGCGTGCGGGCGCGCCCGCACGCGGAGGCCACGACCGGCCGATCCGTGAGCCCCACTGCATCGCGATCGGGAACAAGCGCTGGCAACCGCGGGCGACAACAGCAGAAGGCTCACCTACCCTCGTAACTCACGATCGCAAACGGCACACCGAGGAGGCAGCCGTGAGCCAGTTGTTGGCCGGGATTCGAGTACTCGAGCTGGCGACCGGCGTCTCAGGTCCCTACCTCGGGAAGCTCTTCGCCGACCATGGCGCCGACGTCATCAAGGTGGAGTCGCCCGGCGGGGACCCGGCCCGACGTCATGGTCCATGGGGCGACAGCGCAACAGCGCCGCAAGGTGCCGACAGCCTGGAACGATCACCGCTCTTCCTACACCTGAACACCAACAAACGCAGCGTTGTCGCCGACATCGGCAGCCCGTCACCCAGCGCCGATGACATCGAGTTCGTCGGGTCGCTCGCGGCGGAGTCCGACATCGTGGTCGAGGCCTTCCCACCGGGTCACCTCGACTCGATCGGGCTCGGCTACGAGGTGATGTGCACGCTGCGGCCCGGCATTGTGCTGACCTCAATCACCCCGTTCGGCCAAGCCGGCCCCTACGCCGACGCCGGCTACCGGGGCAGCGACATCGTCACCTATGCGATGGGCGGCCCGATGTGGGGCACCGGCATCGATGAGCGCGAGCCAGTGAAGCTCAGCGGTGACGTCACCTCCTACCAGGTCGGCAACCTGGCAGCAGTGCCGACGTTGGCTGCGCTCATGATGAGCCAGCGCCACGGTCGCCCGAGCCACATTGACGTGTCGGCATTCGAGGCCCAAGCCGGCACCATCGACCGGCGCGCGTCCTACCTGCTGTACGAGGCGTGGACCGGCACTGATGTCGGGCGAGACCCGCGCCAGCCCCAACGTGCGTCGCCGGTGGGCTTCTACCCCACCGCAGACGGATGGGCGCTGGTGTTCACCTTGCCCTCGTGGGCCCCGCGGATGGTGCAAACGCTCACCGACGCAGGACTGGGCGGCGAACCAGGCGGCGGTGATTCGCTGGCTGAACGGTTCGCCAGTCCGGCGTGGCTGGTCGATCCCGATCTTCCCGACATGGTGGAGACGGCCCTGTACGTGTGGCTGGCCGGCCATACCCAAAGCAGCGTCGGTGCCGCAGCACAGGTCAACAAATGGGGCGTCACCCCGCTGAACGCGCCGATCGACCTGCTCGACGACCCGCACTTCGCCGCTCGTGGCTTCTTCGTGCCCGTCGAGCATCCCGCAGCGGGAACGGTCCATCAACTCGGCGCGCCGTTTCGCATCCATCGCGACGCTCCGACAGGTCCAGCCGAACAGGCATCGGCGGCCCCGCGTCCCGCGCCGCTGTTGGGCGAGCACGATGCGGAGGTACGCGCCGCTCTCGCCACCCTCGCCCGTCAGTCGAACGGCAGCCCAGACCCAGAAGTTGAGCCGAATGGCGAGGCCGTGGCCGCACCGGCCACGCAGCGCAGCGAACACGAGCAGGAGACGACAGGCGCCGCCGCGGGAGCACTCGCCGATCCGCGTTTCCACGCAGCGACAAGCCAAACGGCCGGCGTCGGCCGAGTCGACGCCGATCCAACGTCTCGGGCGCCCGGGGGTTTGCCGCTCACGGGCATCCGCGTGCTCGATCTGACCGTCGTATGGGCCGGTCCGGCTTGCACCATGTATCTGGGCGAT
Organism: Candidatus Poriferisodalis sp.; assembly: GCF_965214215.1. Classification (GTDB taxonomy): domain Bacteria; phylum Actinomycetota; class Acidimicrobiia; order Acidimicrobiales; family Poriferisodalaceae; genus Poriferisodalis. The sequence continues at coordinate 211,636 of NZ_CBDCBD010000003.1, forward strand.
CTCGGCGCCGAGGTGATCCGGGTCGACAACCCCTATGTGTTCCCGACCGCGACGCGGGGCCTCATGGTCCGGCCGCCACGGGAGATCGCTCCCGAACTGGGGCCGCTGTCGGGCTATCCGGATCACGATCCGGGGCGGCGCCCGTGGAACCGCCAGAACCTGTTCAGCGCCCACGCCCGCGGGAAGCTGAGCTGCACACTCGATCCCCGGACCGAGCTCGGCCGCTCGACACTGCACCGGCTCGTGCGCGAAAGCGATGTGATCGTCGAGAACAACTCGCTGGGCGTTCTGCCGAAGCTGGGTCTCGACTGGGAAACCGTGCACGCAGTCAACCCGCGCACCATCGTGCTGCGGATGCCGCCCATGGGCCTCGAGGGCCCGTATTCGGACTGGGTGGGTTTCGGTGCCAACTTCGAGGCATTGTGCGGGTTGACCGGTTTGCGCGGCTACGACGACGACAACCCCACCAGCCTCACGTCGGTATTTCACATGGACCCTGCGAGCGCGGCCACCGCCGCCTTTGCGCTGCTGGCGGTCCTGCGCCGCCGCGACGGCGTCGCCCGCACCGGTGGTACCGGCGTCGGCGAGCTCATCGAGTTCTCGCAGTCCGAGAACGTGATGCAGCACATCGGGGAGTACTTCATCGACGCCGCCGCCAACGGCACGCGTCACCAGCCGCTGGGCAATCGCTCGGTGGCCCGTGCCCCCCAAGGCTGCTATCGCTGTGCAATCGACACCGCCCGCCCCGACCAGGTCGACGAATGGGCGGTGATCACGTGTGAGACCGACGAAGACTGGCTGGCACTGGCTCGATTGATCGACGGCGACCGCCCGCCAGAGAGCGCCGCAGACCGTGCCACAACAGACCGTGCCGCCACGACCATCCCGCCGCTGTCTCAAAACACACGCCTGGCAACGCTCGCCGGTCGCCTTGCCCACCACGACCACATCGATGAGCGCATCGAGGCTTGGACGTCGGCCCGTTCGTCCCACGAAGTGTTTCACCGGTGCCAGCAGGCCGGGGTTCCCGCGGGGCCGGTGATGCGTGAATCGCAACTGCGCACCGACCCCCAGATGGGCGACCGCTGCTGGTTTCGCCAGAACGGCTCGGTCGAGCAGGGCTGGTACAGCTTCCCCGGGCGCCAATGGCGCTGGGACGGCCCCGAGATGCCGTGGCGCCCGATCGGCATCCTCGGCGATGCCAACGAGTACGTGTTCCGGCAAATCCTGGGCCTCGACAACGCCGAATGGCAGGCGCTGTGCGACGAAGGTCACATCACCCGCGACTACCTGAACCCCGACGGCACCTCGATGTAGCCGTCGCGGGCGACATGTGCACTGAACCTGCCGATTCCTCGCAGTACGCGCTCTCGTCATCGGATCCCAGCGCCGAGCGACTCGCCGGCGGCGCTGGGCGCGGCTTGGCCGGTCGGCTCAGCCTGCTCGTGCCCGTCACAGGTAGATTGCCCGCATGGCAACTGACACGGGCACAGAGACCGAGATCGAGTTCTGGGTCGACCCCATCTGACCTTGGTGCTGGGTGACGGCCAGGTGGGTCGTCGATGATGTCGCTTCCGAGCGCAACCTGAAGGTCAAGTGGCAGCCGATCAGCCTGCTGTTCAAGAATGAGCCGCCGACAGACAGCCCCTATTACGACGCGGTCGTGGGCACCCACGGCCAGCTGCGGGTGATGGAGTCGATTCGGGCCGCCGAGGGCGACGACGCCGTGTTCGGCGTGTACTGGGATTTTGCGAGCCGCATCCACCACGACGGCGACCGCGACTTTGACATCGCGAAGGCCCTTGAAGAACTCGGCATCGATCCCGAACACGCCAAGGCAGCCACCGACGAGAAGTGGGATGCCGAGATTCGCACACGCATGGACGAAGGCTTGGCGCTGGTCGGCACTGACGTCGGCACGCCGATCATCGCGCTGAACCGCAGCGACGGCGAGCGAGTGGGCATCTTCGGTCCGGTGATCACCCGAGCCCCCAAGGGCGAAGACGCCCTCAAACTGTGGGACGGGATGACTGCCATGATGGACATCGACGGCTTCTGGGAGCTGAAGAAGACCCGCACCGAGCGGCCCGAGTTCGGCGACCGCCCGGTAACAGCGACTGCGGCTGGTTGACAGATCGACGCGTCGGCGGTGCCGCAGCCGTCGGCCCGCTTCACGAAACGGCGACGGCAAGCGTGTCCGGATTCCCCGACACGACATGAGGCGAGGGGCAAGGGGAGCACAAGGACGATGAGCGGCACGATCCTCGACGATCTGAAGATCATCGACACCGACAGCCACTGGTCCGAGCCCTACGACCTGTGGACGTCGCGAGCGCCTGCGAAGTACCGCGACCGTGTCCCGCGGATGACCGAGCGCGACGGCAAGCGCCGCTGGTGGTTCGACGATTCGATCCCCATCGGGCTGCCCATTGCGTCGTCGGTCGTCGATCCCGACGGCCAGAAGGTCACCGGCACGGTGTTCTTCGATTTCGACAACGAGATGGTGCACCGCGCCAGCTACGACGCGCAGGCTCGGGTCGAGATGCTCGACGAGCTCGGTCTCGCTGCTCAGATCATGTACCCCAACGTCGCCGGCTTCGGAAATCAAAACTTCCTGAAGTCGCCCGACGATGCGCTGCGGCTCATCTCCGTCGAGATCTACAACGATGCATTGGCAGAATTCCAAGACGCGACGAACCAGCGGGTGTTCGGCATGGCGCTGCTGCCCTGGTGGGATCTCGACGCTGCAGTGCGAGAGATCGAGCGATGCCACGCCAACGGCTTGCGCGGCATCGTGACCTGCTCCAATCCCGAGGAAGCCGGGCTGCCCGACATGGCGATGCCCCACTGGGACCCGGTCTGGCAGGTCTGCTCGGATCTCGCGATGCCGGTCAACTTCCACATCGGCTCGTCGAAGGGCAACCTCGACTACTACGGCAAGGCGCCGTGGCCGTCGTTCGGGCCCGAGCGTCGCCTCGCGGTGGGCTCCGCGAATCTGTTCATGGGCAACGCCCGGGTCGTGGGCAACATGATCTACTCCGGCGTGCCTGAGCGCTTCCCGAACGTGAAGTTCGTGTCCGTCGAGAGCGGAGTCGGCTGGCTGCCGTTCTTCCTCGAAGTTCTCGATCACCAGATGGCCGAGACGGCGCCGAACGAGCTGTCCGACCTCTCGATGCTCCCCTCCGACTACTTCCGCCGGCAGTTCTACGGCTGCTTCTGGTTCGAGCGGTCCACCGTGAAGCCGACCGTGGACTACGTCGGTGCACAGTCGTTGATGTTCGAGACCGACTTCCCCCACCCCACCTGCCTCTACCCCCGCGACGACCACGACCTGGCCAAAGCCCTCGAAGGAATCCCCACCGCCGACGTCGAACGAATCATGTCCCTCAACGCCGCCGAGCTCTACCGCATCGAAATCTGACGCAGCCCAGCCCGGCGATCGGATCCCGGCCCGACGGTGGACAACATTGCTGGGCTAGAACAGCGCAATGAAGTTCGGGATCTTCTATGAGTTGTCGGTGCCGCGGCCGTTCAGCCGGGCCAATGAGTGGCTGACGTACCACAACGCGCTCGAACAGTGCCGGGTGGCCGACGAGCTGGGGTTCGATCACGTCTGGGCGGTGGAGCACCACTTCTTGGAGGAGTACTCGCACTGTCCCGCTCCCGAGGTCTTCCTGACGGCTGTCGCCGCGCAGACTCAGCGCATCCGGGTGGGCCACGGCGCGGTGGTGTGCGTGCCCGAGATGAACAACCCGATCCGAGTGGCCGAACGGGCCGCGGCCCTCGACATCATCTCGAACGGTCGCCTGGAGCTGGGCACCGCTCGGTCGAGCACGTGGACCGAGCTCGGCGGATTCTGCGCCGACCCCGACGACACCAAGAAGACGTGGGACGAGTTCGTGCGGGTGATCCCCCAGATGTGGACCCAAGACGACTTCGGCTGGGAGGGTGCCCGCTTCGAGATGCCGGCACGCAACGTCATCCCCAAGCCGTTCCAAGAGCCGCACCCGCCGATGTGGGTGACCGTCACCACACCCGGCACCGAGCTGGACGCCGCCGAGCGGGGACTGGGCTGCCTGGGCGTGAGCGCCGCGCCGTTCGCCGAGCAGGAACGGCGCACCGCTGAGTACCACCGTCGGATTGCCGACTGCGATCCGGTCGGCAGCTTCGTGAACGACCAGGTCCACACGCTCAATTTCTTGTACTGCCACGAGGACTACCGCCAAGCAGCGGCGCTGGGCCTGCCGATGGTGGGCGCATTCTCCATGTCGAACGCGCACCTGTACTTCACCCGTGAGGCGTACCCGACACGGGCGTATCAGACGCTCGGCAACGCAGGCGCGGCGCTGCGCAGCCGCGGCGCCCCGAATGGCAACGCGGCGGCCGATGATCCGAGCGTGGCCAAAGGTCTGCCCGAGGGCGTCGGCATCGGCGACCCCGACCATCTCGTGCGGACGATCCGCAAGTGGGAGGACGTCGGGGTCAGCGGCATCAATTTCCTGCTCAACGCCATGGAGATGATCCCCCAGGAGCAGGTCCTCGACAGCCTGCGGCTGTTTGCCGCCGAGGTGATCCCGCAATTCCAGACTCCGGCCGAGCGAGCAGCCCGCGTGGAGGCACCGACCACCGTGCCCGATGTCGGCCCGTCCGGCGCGGCCGAGCCGTCGACAGCAACAGCGGGGGTGAGCCGATGATCTCGGGGACCGCTTCCGTCGACGAGCTGGCCGCAGATGCGCCACAGATCTCAGCATTCAGCTCCGAGCCGGTCCGGCTTGCCGGGGTGACCAGCCTGTCGTTGGTCGCTGAGTTGCGGCGCCCGGCGCGTGAAGCCGTGCTGCCGCCGGGGCTGCACCCCATCGTGCCGCCAGCCATGTCGCTGGAGGCATGGAACGTGTCCGAGAGCCCGTGGGGAGCGTTCAGCGCAGCGTTCGTCCGGATCGTGTGTCGCAGCGGTGCACGCGCCCGGACGTTCTGCGTGGGCGCAGCCGCATCCACCGACGATGCTGTCGCCGGCCTGCGGTCACAGCTGGGCTTTCCCGCGCGGCGAGCCGAGGTCGCGATGCGCCGCCACTACAACGGTGTCGATCTGGCTGTCGCACCGGCCGGCGAGACCGACCGCGTCACGGCGGCTCACAACGGTGCGGGGCCGATGCTTGTGGTGAATGCACTCGACCCTGATCCGCTGTCGGTCGGCGACCTCCAACACGTCGGCTCGATGAACCTGGCGCACACGCCCTTGGGGCTCCGGCTCGTGCAGGTCGAGACCCATCACGATCCGTCGCGAGTCGAGCGGCTCGCCGCCCGAATCGACGCCATCGACGCCGGCGCTTGGGGGCAGCCGCTGCTTGATCCCTATTGGGTCGTGAGCTGCTCGGTGTCGCTGGGGGACATCGAGATTCCAGCCATCCGCTTCGTCTGTGATCCTGCGTTGCCCGCCGCTGATGGCACCGAACGGGTGCAGTAGGTTCCGCTGCCATGAGCGAATTGGCCCCTGAGGACACGGCAAGCGCAGCTGGCGGCGCTGCCGAGGCTGACCCACAGCTGCGGGCGGTGGGCGTGACGATCGACTGCGCCGACCCCGAACGCATCGCCGACTTCTGGCAGGCAGCGCTCGGATTTGCGCGACGAGTCGGCGACGGCCGCCCGTACATCACGCTGTCCGACGGCGGCGGGAGCAGTCGCATGCTCAATCACCTGACCATCCAGCGAGTGCCCGAGGCCAAGACAGCAAAGCTGCGGGCGCATCTGGACCTGTTCACCGGTGACATGGACAGCGAAGTCGCCCGCCTGGTGGCCCTGGGCGCGAGCTTGCTGGTGCCCGCAGCGGAAGAGACGGCCGGACATTTGGGCTTCCGGGCAACCGTCATGGCTGACCCTGAGGGTTCCGAGTTCTGCGTCGTCTCCCGCTGAGGGTCTTTGCCGGAATACGCGCCCGCTGGGGAGACGGAAGAAGCCTCTGCGACCAGTGATCCGGCAGGCGAGAGATGCGCACCGCACCGCATTTCTCGCCGACGTCATCGACGCATCACGGTGCATCCACTCGGGAACCGGTCACAACGTCGCCGAGTCTTCTGCCGCCTCCCCAGCTATGGCGTCTGTGCCTGGGCCTCGGAGCCGGTGGCAACAAGGCGGGCGCAGCGTTGCTCTACAGCTAGGCCTTCGGTGAGCGGCAGGTCGTTGGCGGCGCGAAGGCAGCGGCGCAACGCTCGGGCGAACGGCTGGCCTATGCGGGCTAGCTGGCCGGCTAGTTCGGCTGTGCGGCTGTCGAGATCATCGGTTGGCACCACCTCGGCGATAATGCCCAGTCGGTGAGCTTCGGCTGCGTTGATGTTGCGTCCGCTCAGCACCATCGGCAGCGCGGCAGCCGGTCCGATGGCTGCGGTGAGGCTCTGGGTGCCGCCGGCCGCGGGGAGCATCCCCAGCTTGGTCTCGGGCAGTCCCAAGACCGCATCGGCGCTCGCGATGCGGAGGTCGCACAGCAGCGACATCTCGAGGCCCGAACCGAGGGCGTAACCGTGCAATGAGCACAGCGTCGGAACGGGCAGATTGAGCAGCGGGAGCCACGGGTCACGATCCCAGCGGATCCGCCGGGCGTCGAAGATCCCCTCGGCAGTGCCGAATTCCGACAGGTCCGCACCGACGCTGAAGTGTTTGCCTTCCGCAACGAGTACTACGCAGCGCACGTCGGGCACATCGCGCACCGCGGTGATCGCCTCGATGAGCCCGTCGCGCATTTCTAGGTCATAGATGTTGAGCGGTGGGTGGCAGAGCGTGATCGTGGCTACGCCGTCATGGCCGAAGTCGAGGCGGACCCGTTCAGCCATGCCGATCACCACCAGATCCCTCCGCGGTAGCCGCTGAGTCTCCGGCGCGGCTGCAGGCGGCGCGGCCTGCGAGCGGCGCCACTGCGCCTGCCAGCGACACCCGTGTGTGCTGGGCCGCGGCGCCGGCGAGCTGATCCGCCGCGACGCACGCTGCCCACAGTCCGGCGAGCGGATCCGGATAGGAGTACGCGGGCGCCTGCGGTTCGTCGGTCAGCCAGCCCAAGCCCGATGCCGCATGAACACCGGTGCCGTACGCGATCCAGTCGCGCTCAGGTGCGTCCGGCTCGAACGCGGTGATTGCCAAGGTGCGCAGGTGCGGGTGGCGGCCACAGAGCTGCTGTGGCAGTAGTTCGAGGTTTGCGAGGGCCCGCGGTGAGAGCGATGTGACGAGCAGATCTGCTGAGCCCAGCCGCGCGTCCAGGCTCTCGCGAGCTGCCTGCTGCCGCAGGTCCAATCTCCTCACGATCTTGTGTTCGTTGAGCTCGGCGTACATCGGCGAGCCTTTCAGACCGTCGGGTCGCGCAGCCGAGGTGATCTTGAGGATCTCGGCGCCGGAGCGGCCCAGCAGTTCAGTGCACATCGGGCCCGCCCACATCGAGGTGAGGTCGACGACCGAGACCCCGTCAATACCGGACGTGGCGGGCTGCCCCGCGCCCTGTGGGATCCCAACCGGTGGCGCGGGCGCGCCGGGCAGCCGGCGATATGGCGTGACCGGAAGCCGCCATTCCTGCGCAGCGACGGCGATGGCTTCCGGATCAGGCTCGTGCCGGTGCACCTCGGCGAAGCGCTGCCATGTCGCGGTGTCGTCAGGACCGAGGTTGATGCACAGAGCACCATCGACCCACGGGACGGGTTCGCTCGGCACGTCAGCGGTGCCAAGCCGGCGGGGCATGTCGATCCACCAAGTGCCGTCGCCCACGACCGAGCGGCCCAGACGACGATCTACTTCCGCAGCCAGCTCAGCGCCGTAGGCGAACAGACCCGGCGGCAGCCAATCGCTCATGGCTAACGCCCTGCACCGAATCTGATGCTTCGCACGGCTAACGCCCTGCACCGAATCTGACGCTTCGCACGGCTAACGCCCTGCACCGAATCTGACGCTTCGCACGGCTAACGCCCTGCACCGAATCTGACGCTTCGCACGGCTAACGCCCTGCACCGAATCTGATGCTTCGCATGGCTAACGCCCTGCGAAGTCGGGCGGGCGTTTGTCGAAGAAGGCGGCGAGGCCTTCAGCGCGGTCCTCGGTGGCGGCAAGCTGGTGATTCAGGTCGCCTTCGAGCCGCAGGCCGTCCGCGAGGGGCAGCTCTGACCCTCGGTGAACGGCTTCCTTGGCGAATTCGAGCGCCAACGGACCTGCGCCCGACAAGTCGTCGAGCCACTGGTCGATGTCCGCGTCCAGATCTTCCGGCACCGCATGGACGAGTCCCCACTCCAGAGCCGTCGGTGCGTCAAGAGTCGGTCCCAGCAGCAGCATGGCACTCGCTCGGGAAGCCCCAACCACTCGAGGCAAACGCTGCGTGCCTCCCCATGACGGCAGACGGCCTTCCAGCGGATCAGACAGAGCGAAGCGCGCACCGGCCTCGCACAGCCGGACATCGCATGCGAGTGCAATTTCCAGTCCCGGTCCCGAACACTCGCCGCTGACGGCGCAGATGACCGGTCCCCGTACCGCTGCCAGCGCGGACGCCGGATCAGGTTGCAGCTCGAGGGGATCGAAGCTGATGCCCGAACAGAAATCGGTGCCGGGTTCGTTGCGGAGGACAAGCACTGCTGGCTCTCGCGCCTCGCGCGCGGACGCGCAGAGGTCGACCAGCGCACGGGCGGCGGCGTGATCCAACTCGCCGCCGCTCAGGATGTGCTCGATGCGGTTCAGGGTGCCACCACCCCCTCGGGTGGGCGGCGCAGGTCGCTCGAGTCGGACTCAGTCGGCCCCGTGCCCAACAATCGGCCTCAATCGGCCCCTGTGTCCAACAATCGGCCTCAATCGGCCGATTTGGTCTTCTTCGGCTCCTGCAGCGCCATGTCCTTGCCGTCGCACTGCAAGGTCACCGCGCCCGGCTTAGTGACGAGCACTTCGATGCCTGAGTCTTCGTCCTGGTAGCGCTTGCCGACCTTCAGTCCCTCGCCACCGGCAGACGCTGAAATGTCAGCTTCGCCGCCCTTGGTGACGATGACCTGTACGCCGCCGTCGAAGTCCAGACGCTCTCCAGCCTTGGTCGCCACAGCATCCCCCTGGTCTCATCGTGTCAATGCGAAATGTGGTCCGCATGAAGCTACACGTCGCGCCGCTGCATTACCTCACGATGAAATTGCCGGCTGGCGGACAGAATGAGTCGATGACCGCACAGCGCACGGCACTGGTCATCGGAGGAACCGGCCCGACGGGCCCGCTCGTCGTCAACGGGCTCATCGAACGCGGCTTCGGGGTGACCATCGTGCACACGGGCCGGCACGAGACCGATCTGATCGGCCCCGAAGTGCGCCACATCCACACCGATCCGTTTGACGGCTCCGCCACCGCCGAAGCGCTCGGCAACGAGTCGTTCGACCTCGCCGTAGTCATGTACGGACGGCTGCGAATGCTGGCGCCGCTGCTCGCGGGCCGCTGCGGGCACTTCGTCTCGATAGGAGGCGTGGGTGTGTACCGGGGTTTCGGCAGTCCTGACGACTTGTTCCCCGTTGGCATGACCGTGCCGCTCGCGCATGATGCGTCCCTGGTCGGCGACGGGGAAGAGTTCCGCAAGCTGAGGATGATCCGGGTGACCGAAGAGGCCGTCTTCGAGCACCACCCGCAGGCCATCCACCTGCGCTACCCCCAGCTCTACGGGCCCCGCCAGCCGCTGCCGCGCGAGTGGCCACTGGTGCGGCGGGCGCTTGACCGCCGACCGCACGTGATCGTGGCCGATGGCGGCCTGACCGTGAAGAGCCAGGGTTGGATTGGCAACGCGGCTCACGCCACGCTGCTGGCGTGCGAGGCGCCCGTCGCCGCACTGGGCGGCATCTACAACGTGGCGGATTCCTCTGCGTTGTCGATTGCGCAGATCGCCGAGGTTGTCGCCGACGAACTCGGCCACAGCTGGGAGCTGGTGTCACTGCCCTACGACCTCGCAGCGCCGGCACGGCCTTTGGTGGGCAGCTGGTCGACGACGCACCGGGTGCTCGACATCGGGCCGACCATGCGCGATCTCGGCTACCGCGACGTGCTGGCGCCGGTGGACGCTTGGCGATCAGCGACCCGATGGCTCGCCGAGAACCCACCGGAACGCGGCGGACCCCTCGAGCAGCGCTTGGGCGACCCGTTCGACTACGAAGCCGAAGACCGGCTGGTCGCTGCATGGATTGACGCCCGCGATGATCTTGCGAACGCTCTTGCCGACATCGACTGGTTCAGCGAGCCCAACTACGGCAGCGCGTACGTCGGCAACCGCCCCAATCCCGGCGTCGCCTGAGTGCACAGAGCGCCGCATGGCGCCGGATCACCTGTGCGAGCCGCAGTGTTTTGATACATTACAGTGTGTTTCAATAGTTTTTGTGTAACGTTGCGATGCGACGATCCATCCGCATCGAGAGCCAATCGCAGGGAGTCCTATGATGAGTGCAGTGGAAACCCTCGTGACCGGCATCTTCAGCAGCGTCATCATCGCGTTGCTGATAGCGATGTTCGTGAGTCAACGGCGACAGCTTGACCAGATGCGCAACGAGATGGCCGAGTTCAAGGCCGAGATGAGAGCTGAGATCGCCGAGCTACGCGCCGAGTTCAAGGCCGAGTGCACCGAGCTGCGGCGCGCTGTGATGGCAGTCGAGAAGGACACCGCTATGTTGATCGGTCGCCTGCTGCCCGAGGACGAAGTGCTGTCCCGAATCACCAACCGACCAGAGCCGGTTTCCTAACGGGCCAACGGGCCCCGCAGCAGGCGACCGGGAACGGCACCTGTCACCTTGCCGTGCTCGGTGATGATCTCGCCGTTGACGATGGTGGCGGCGAAACCCGTGGCCGTCTGACGAAGACGTGAGGCGCCTGCGGGCAGGTCGTGCACCAGCTCGGGCATGTCCGGCGACACCGTGTCGGGATCGAACACGTTCACGTCGGCCGCCTTGCCCACTTCCAGCACACCACGGTCATCGAAGCCCCACGCCGCCGCGGGCAGCTGGGTGATGCGGTGCACGGCGTCTTCGAGCGTGAATTCCTGACGGTCACGCACCCAGTGGCCGAGCAGGTGGGTCTGCAGCGACGAGTCCATGATCTGGGTGACATGCGCACCGCTGTCGGAGAACGTGGGGATCGCCCGGGGGTGCTTGAGCAGGTGCAGCACCAAGTCTTGGTCTTGATTGGCGAGGGCTTGGACGAAGAACATCTCCAAGTCGCTGTCGAGCGCAAGATCGACGAACGCTTCCATCGGCGAGACGCCACGCTCGGCTGCTATCACGTCCATCGTCCGGAATGGCGGCAACGGTCGGGTCAGCGGATAGATGTGGGACCAGATGGGCTTGCGGGCTTCGGGCCCGAGAGCGCGCCCGTAGTCGCCATGCTCGGCCTCGTCGACGAGACGAGCGCGAATCGCGGGGTCTCGAAGGGCCGACCACTGCTCGCCCCGTGAGCCTGCCCGCAGCTCGCGCCACAGCGGCAGGGCGTCGAACGGCAGCGAGGTCTTGAACGACAGCAGCGTGCCGAGGCAGCGTGAGTGCGCCTGTCCCCACGAGATGCCGCCGGCTGCATTGATGCCGTCGAGCAGCTTGATCACCGGCTTCCAGTGGTGGTCTTCGCTGGACGGAGCAAGCATGCCGTAGGTGATCGGCACGCGAGTGCGAGCGCCCAGCTCGACGATCTTGGCGACATAGGCGTCGTTGCGCTCGGCGTCACGCGAGCGCAAGTCACCGTGGTTCGCCAACTCGAAGATGCCGGCGCCCATGACGCCCATCTCGCTGACCAGCGCATCGATCTCTGACCATTCGGCAAGGCGCGAGGCAACCGGGCGGTCGTCGGCGGTCTCGTGGTTGTACGAGATGGACGTGGTGAAACCGATGGCACCGGCGCGCAGCGAGTCGCGCAGCTGACCCAGCATCAGCGCGAGCTCGTCGTCGTTGGCGCCGCGGTCGAAAGCTGCCTCGCCCATGGCCCAGGTCCGCAGTGCCGAGTGGCCGAGATAGCCGGCGTAGTTGATGCCCTTGGGCGTGGCATCCACGAAGTCGAGGTACTCGGGGAAGGTCTCCCAGGTCCAGTCGATGCCCGCAGCCATGGCCTCGGCGGAAATGTCTTCGGCCCGCTCCAGGTTGCGGACAACGAGATGCCGAGCGTCAGATCGGGCCGGCGCCAGCGTGAAGCCGCAGTTGCCCATCACGGCGGTGGTCACGCCGTGGAAGCACGAGCTCTCCCCCATGGGATCCCAGGCGATCTGGGCGTCCATGTGGGTGTGCACGTCGATGAAGCCGGGCGTCACGACGTGGCCTTCGGCGTCGACCGTGCGGTCGGCCCGGCGGCCTGACAGCGCTGCGGGCGTCTCGCCGATCTCGGCGACGACACCGTCGCTGATGAGCACGTCGGCGCGGCGCGGCGCGGCCCCTGTTCCGTCGATCAGCGTTCCGCCTGAGATCAGCAGATCACCCATGTCGTGCCCCCGTCGTCGCAGCCGCCAGCTTGAGCCGTCGTGCCTGTCTCAGCGTACGACAGCGGGCCGCGGCGTTCCCGACCCCTGGCACGCAGACGTCTGCTGCACCATTCGGCGCGGCCTCTTATGCTCGCCGCCGTGACTCTCGAAGCCGAAGCATCAGCTGTTATCGACCAACTCAACGCCTTGGGCCGGCCGACGTTCGAACAGGTCGGCCATGAACGTGCCCGCCAAGGATTCGAAGAGATGCCCCCCTCCGGGGAGCTCGTCGACGTTGCCAGCACCGAAGACCGGACGATCGCTGGCCCCGACGGCAACGACATCGGTGTGCGGATCTACCGGCCCGGTGGCGGTGCGGCGACAGCTTCCGACGACGGGACGCTCGGTTGCCTCGTGTACTTCCACGGCGGCGGCTGGGTCGTCGGCAGCATCGAGACCCACGACCGCACCTGCCGAGCCCTCACGATGCTGGCCGGCGTGATGACCGTATCGGTGGACTACCGCCTCGCACCCGAGCACCCATTCCCGGCGGCATCCGATGACTGCTGCGCTGCCACTCAGTGGGCGATCGACAACGCGGCGGAGCTGGGCATCGACCCGGCACGGGTGGCGGTCGGCGGCGACAGCGCAGGCGGCAACCTGGCCGCAGCCGTGGCGCTGATGTGCCGCGACGCCGCTGCGAACGGCGAGGCCTGCGGCCAGCCGGCCTTGCAGGTGCTTATCTACCCGGTCACCGATTTCGACCGTGACACTCATTCGATGATCGCCAACGCCGAGGGCTACCTGCTGACCCGCGCCACCATGGCCTGGTTCGACGATCACTACTGCCCGACCTCAGAGCGCAAGAACCCCTATGCCGCTCCGCTCGCAGTCGACGACCCGTCTGGGGCAGCGCCCGCGCTCGTCATCGTGGCCGGCCACGACCCCCTGCGCGACGAAGGCGTCGAGTACGCGCAGAAGCTCGCCGACGCTGGCGTTCCCACGACGCTGCTCGAGTACCCGGGACAGTTCCACGGCTTCTTCGGCATGACCCGCTTCGTGAGCCAGGCCCACGAAGCGCAAGAATTCACCGCCATCGCCTTGCGCCGTGCGCTCGCGCCCACCCAGTAGTCGCTATCGAAAGGAGTGCCGCGATGCCTATTCGGGAGAGCCATAGGGCCGGAACACCCTCATGGATTGATTTGGCCACAACCGATGTTGAGAGCGCGCTCGACTTCTACGCAGCGGTGCTCGGCTGGGACTACGAGCGCGACCCCACCGGCGAGATCAACTACGTCATGGCTGTCGTGGACGGGCGCCCGGCCGCTGGGGTGTTCGACATGCCGCCCGAGATGGTCAGCGAAGGCGTCCCGCCTTGCTGGAACGTCTACATCACTGTGGACGATGCCGACGGGTTCGCCGGCCAAGTTGCTGCAGCGGGAGGGGCGGTCATGCGACCCGCCATCGACGTGCCTGAGCCGGGTCCGAACGCCGCGGGCCGCATGGTCATTGCCGCTGACCCGACCGGTGCGGTGTTCTGCACGTGGACACCTTTGGGTGCCATCGGTGCAGGGATCGTCAACGCCCCCGGTGCCTTCACCTGGGCCGAGGTCTCCACCCACGACAACGACGCCGCAGCGTCCTTCTACAGCGAGGTGTTCGGCTGGAAGGCCGGGGCGATGGACGAGGCACCCGACGGACCTGTGTTGTTCACACTGGACGGAGCACCGGTCGCCAGCACCTCGATGGCGCCGCTGCCTGCGGGCGTGCCGCCGCACTGGCGTGTCTCACTCGGCACCGCCGACGTAGATGCCGCATGCGCCACCGCAGCGACCAACGGGGGCAACGTGATCGTGCCGCCGTTCGACTTCGGACCGGGCCGTGCTGCGACCGTGGCCGACCCCGCCAGTGCCGTTTTTGACCTGGTGACCCTCACCGACTGGCCTGCCTAGCGCAACGCAAGACTCCTTCACGCACTCGCAGGTCTGTTCCGATCGATGTCGTCAAGTGACGGGCGCAGCGGATCGAACCTGACCTTCTGTAGGTCGAGGGCTGCGAGGGGATCGTCGTCAGTCTGCAACCAGTCGAGCTCTCTGAGCCACATCGGCTCCAGTGCGGCGCGGAGTTCCTCAGTCATGCGAGCTTGGGCTCGCGATCTCACGATGGACGCCTCCATGCCTCCGAGCGCGTAGATGGCCCATTTCCGGGTCGGTTCCTCGTCTTGCTCATACGCATCGAGCAGTACATCGACCCTCCTGTTTCGCGCGAGCACGTTCGCAGCAGCCGCTGCCCTCCGCTGATCGCCGCTGCCCAGCCAAGCCAGCAACTCCACGCTCATTGCATCGGAGACGGCATCGACGGCTCCCGTAGCGTGGAACGCAACAAGTGGGTCTGTGTCTAACACCATCGGCATCAAGCGTTCTGGGTTGGCGGCAGCGCCCTGTCCGATGCCCCACGCAGCAGCGGCGCGCACATCGGAGTGCAGGCTGTCTCGTGCAGCGATGTCACAGAGAGCGTCGAGTGCTTCGGACGCGTTCACCTCGGTGAGGGCGAGAACGGCCTCCATCGACTGCTCCCGCTCGGTGTCGGCGCTAGCACCGGCTGCCAGCAGCGGTACCCAGCGCTCCGGCTCGCGCCTGGCAAGAGCGACGCGGGCCTCGAGGGCGACGCGCCAATCCTCCCCGTCATCCAGCGCCACCGCGACGAGCCGCGCGGACGCATCGATTTCGTGCATGGCACTGGTTGCCCGCACTGCCGCGAGGCGCTCGACAGCATCCGACCCCTGGAGTGCATCTGCCACGTTCCACGTTTGACCCGGGCAAATCAACGACGTAGGCGGCTCGACGATGCCAGCGACGATGTGGGCACCAGGCTCGAACGTGTCACCGGGTCGGAGGTAGAGATGGCGCTGACCCGTCCAGTATCTCCAGTGCCAGTAGAGCTTTCGCTGACCTGCGTCGTTGCTCCACACGATGCGGTCATCGTCGTCCACTCCTTCAAACGTGCCCCCTGAACTCGGCACCCAGCAGGGCCAAGTCATCGTCACCTCAGAGCCTTCAGAAGCAGCATTGGGATTGGACCGGCGGGTGTGGTCCGTGCTTGCGCGCAGCGCCGCCGTGGAGAACCACATCGGTTCGGCAACGGTGGGGGGAAAAGTGCCCGACGACGAATCGACGCGCATGAACGCGAACAGGTCTGAGTCGCGCATCCCCCCGTCATCCCATCCGCGGCCTGGGACGTCCGAGTGCGAGAGCACAATCGCCAACTTCGACTTCGCTCGGGCTTCGACTCGAAGGCCGCAGCGCGCGCAGAGGAGATCAGGGAGCCGGAGACGCTTCACCTTGGACTGCCACACCTTGTTGGCCATGGCGTACCGCTCAAACTCGATGGGTTCATGGCCATAGCGATCGCGCAGATCATCGGCCGCCGCGGCTGCCCCTACGGCACCCATCGCCACGAAACGGGCGAAGTCGGCGTCTTCTTTGAATCCCATCGTTGGGCCTGCTCTCTCCGGCATGATGTGACACATGCCCGCACACGCTCACGCTAGAGCCGCCTCAAACGGGCAGGCGGAGCTTTTCCGCCTCGACAGCGGGGCGGCGCACTCGCTGCCCACGGCTGTCGCCGTGAAGCGTTCTGACCCTGTCTACATGGCCCACGCGTACCTGACGAAAGTGCCGGTGACCGCAGTGATTCCGTTCATCGAGGCGATGACAGCACCGGGCGATGTGGTTCTCGACCCGTTTGCAGGATCGGGTATGACTGGCGTCGCCGCACTCGCGGCGGGACGGCAGGCGCGTCTATTCGACGTGTCCGTGCTCGGTCACCACATCGGTCGCAACTACGTCAACCTTGTCGACGCCGACACGTTGCGGTGCCAGGGGGCAGCGGCCATCAAGCGGGCGCGCGCGACCGTTGGTGACCTCTACCGCGTGCCGTGTGCTGACTGCGGTGTGCCCGCCGAGACGGCAAAGTCAATCTGGTCAGCCGTGATGCGATGCGATGCGTGCGGGAATGAAGTCAACTACTACGAGGCGCTTCGAGACGCCGACTGGCACAAACCACAGATGCAATGCAGCCGCTGCGCAGCATCGATCAGCAGCCGTTCATCCCGAGTCGGCGAGGAACCGGTCCTGAATTCAATCGCCTGCTCGTGCTCGCCGAAACAACGCGAACAGCCATGGACCGAACCGCCGGTAACACCTTGTGCGGACGGGCTGACGTGGCCCGATGTCCCCATTGAGCCGTCTCGCCAGATGTACCAAGCATCGGCGCTCGGTCGTCACGGCCTCACGTCAACGGCGGCGTTCTACAGTCGGCGGAACCTCTGCGCACTTGCGGCATTGCGTGACGCCATCGAAGCAACCGGCGACGAAGCGATTCGCGGCAAGCTCCGCTTTGCGTTCACGGCAATCCTGACCCGCGCCAGCAAGCGGTATCAATGGTCGCGCCAGCGGCCACTGAACGCTGCCAACGCCAACTACTACGTCGCACCAGTCTTTTACGAATGGAACGTGTTCGATCTGTTCTCTCGCAAGGTCGAAGCAGTGGCCCGTTCTGACGCGTGGATACGCGAACGCCGCCTCGAACGACGGCTGTCGGAGGATGGTCTAGCTGAACAGGTCACCTACGAGATCGCGAGTGCCACGTCGCTGCCGCTCGACGACGGATCAGTTGACTACGTTTTCACCGACCCGCCCTTCGGGTCCAACATCTTCTACTCCGACATGAACCTGTTCCAAGAGGCCTGGCTGCCAAGCGGGAAGTTCACCGAAACGGGGCTCGAAGCAGTCGTCGATCGGACCGATACCGGCAGCTACCGGTCGGCAGATCGATACGAGCACATCCTGACAGAAGCACTGCGCGAGTGCCGTCGTGTGCTCAAGCCTCATGGCCACATCACGCTGCTCTTCGGCAACAGCAGCGGTGCCGTCTGGCGCCTGCTGCAGCGGGCGATTGCCGATGCCGGACTCGTGGTCGTGCCCGAACTCATCGCGACGCTCGATAAAGGCCAGCGCTCGGTCAAAGGGCTCGCGTCCGGGTTCGAGCACGTCGCGACGGTCGATCTCATGCTGACCATGACCGCTGGCTGCCCCTCGGCGCAGACTGCACCGCCAGCGCCTGCAGACGTGGCGACTGCTGTTCGCGATATCGCCTCGTCGAGCGCCGACGTCAGTCCGAGCCAGTGCTACGTGGAGCTGGTACGCGAAGGCTTTCGGCAAGGATGGGACCTGTCAGCCATCGATCTGAGCGCTGTCACGCGACTCCTTCGAGACGCCAACTACGAGGTTGACCGATCGACGGGCCTCCTCCGCCTTCGGACTTCGTGACGCCGATGACTCGCACGGAGATCCGGCGGGCTTCGTCGATGCTAAGGCTCGCCTTGAGCATCTCCGGCGCTTCGCACTCATTGGAGCATCATTTGCGCGTGGGATGAGCCTGCCCAGTTCGGTCTCGTTGGTTGTGCGGTCAGCGGTCGCTGTGGTCGAGCCATCCGTAGACGACCGAGAATGGGACGTCGATGTGTTCTTGGAGCTCCTCGGCGATCTTGCCGTAGAGCTCGTCTTGTGGAGGCCACCGGTCGTCATCGTAGGAACCCGAGTCGCCAGTGAGCAGGACAGACGCAACCTCATATGGGATCCAGCGAGTGTCAACTTCGATCTCCAGCAGATTGGAACGATGGTCGATCCATGTCCCCGCGACTGCCCCAGACAACTCGAATCTCTCGACAGTGCCGCCAAGCGTGCCATTCGGAAGATAGGTGCTGCGCCCCTCTGCAAAACTCTGCTGAGCAGCCTTGAGCGCTGCATAGCTGGTCGTAGCTCCGCTTCGGACCTCCACATCGGCGTGCCTCGCAGCCAGCATCTGAGCAGCCGCGCTCGGTGGTTCGTCGCCGACGAGCCAAATCCATGCGACAAGCGATCTGTCGTGGTCGATTCCCCAGCCGCCCAAGCGTTCTTGCTCGGCCGCTCTGAGGCCGGCCAAAATCTCTTCAAGCTCTGGCAACCGCGTAATCCGCCGCTCGGCTTCGGATCGCGACACTCCATATTCGCGGGCGTATTCCTCGACAGGGCACAGAATCCGCCCTGGGTCAAAGTGTTTGATGCACGGTAAGATATAGCTACTGAACCAGAGATAGCTATTGTCGCATTTCTCACTGCGCTGGGTTCTCGGTTGGTTACCGATTTCTACACGCTCTCCCATAGCAATCGGGCCCCAACGTGCACCATAAGATTCATGCACACCATGAATCCAAAGCTCATTGGTGGTTGGGTTGACTTGTACCCAATTGCGCGGCAATACAAGAACGTACCGTGGTTCCTCATGACGTGGATCGTAATGGATCTCGTTTTCTACCACAATATAGAGGCAATTATCCTCGATATGAAGCGTGCCAGTACCAAACATCAAGTCTGAGTCGGTAAACGGACGCGGGTCCCACATCTCGTTGAAATCAGCCCAAGGGAACGGCAAAACATTCTCTGACGGCGGTGCTTGCGGATAGGCGGCTGTTGTGACTGAATCTAACGACCCTTGCGGTTTCGCTGCGTTCAATCTGGCGGGTCCACTCTGTGGGGACACTTCTCCCATGTCCTCCGCGGTTGTGGCGGCGACTACATGAGATGTTACCGACTCTATGTGAGTGTCAGCACAAGCAAGAAGCAGCAAGGCGGTTGTTGTCGCTAACGAGAGCCTGCTAGCGACTCCATTGAAGCGCTGCGGAAAACGCCATTCACAATTCACATTACGGCACGTTAATCGGGCCAAAAGTAATGACATTCACGTTGAGATCATCACGGACGTCGCGGATGGCACTGAAGGAGATCCAAGAGTTCACGGCAGTACACGGGTTGTCTTTCGGCCCACCTTTGTGTATGCCATAGGCAGTAGAAAAGCTGTACACCGGCCCGCCGCTGTCGCCTTTGCAGGCCTTCATCCCGGGTCCCGCGGCGCGGCCGAATACCGCACTGCAATTCCCGCCGTGTCCATCGCATCCATTCTCAAGACGTGGACGATAGCGAATGTGGTCGACTGTTCCGCAGGACACCCCAGACTTGTCGCCCGAGTGGCACACAGGCACATCCATCATGCGCAGACGACTCGGCCCGACGCTACGGATGCTGCAAGTATCCTGAGTTGCATAGTCGTTGACGCAAACCACCTGGTTGGTCACTTGATGGGATTGCGCCTGCGGAATGGTATAAAAGGCCGCGTCCATGGTGCTGTTGTATGCATGCTCGGCGCGAGTCAACGTTACTCCCTGTGTTGACCAAGACGTGCTGTCGCAATGCCCGGCAGTGATCATTCCGTATCGGCCGGTGCCGCGATGCTGCGCCGCGAACCCTGATGTGCAACGCCCCATCCGCCGGCCGCCTTCGAAAGCGGCTTGATCTTCGACTGGATCGGCTTCGATGACGTTGAAGGGAACGTTGATGTGCGGTGCGATGAGCTGCGCGACATGGGCGAGTGTCGTGTCTGGGCTGTCGAGGTCGTCGACGGTTCCGAGAGGTCCGATCGGTGTTCGTTCGTCTGCTGAGTCGAGTGCTCCGGATGGTTCGGGTGCCGCTGCGGCGGTGTCGATGCCGATTTCGAGAGCGTTGGCTCTCAGGTTCACGGCGGTGTGAGCGATCATGTCGCTCAGGTCGACTTGGGTGCCGCCTACCGCGCCCGTATTGCCGACTGCACCGATGCCTTCGCCGATGCCGAACCGGTCTTGGGCTGCGGCGAGCGCCGCAAACGTGACCGTGGCACCTGTTCGGACCTGAACGTCGTCGTGCGCGGCCGCGATTGCGGTGGCTGCGCTGGTGGGCGGTTCCGTACCTGTGAGCCACACCCAGGCGATCATCGGGCCGTGATGGTCGATTCCCCACCCGGCGAGACGTTCGCTCTCGGCCTCATGAAGAGCTGCAATGATTTCCTGCAGTTCGGGTATGCGCTCCAGCCGCTGCTGTGCCTCGGCGAGCGTGACCGAGTAATCCGACGCATACGACGCAACCACCGGATTGGTCTCTGGCCCTCCGTCCGTCGTCGGACTGGCATGAGCGCTCACCGGCGTCAACGCCCCGAGAGTGCACACGGCAAGGGACGCAGCAACGGCTCGCCACCGCTTGAAGTGCGGTGGGTCTCCGCGGGCTTGGCGGTATGTGTGGTGTCGCATGGGCTGTCTCCTCTCGAGCTGATGGCGGACTCGGGCGCGACGGCCCGCCGCGAGCCTTCCTCTGATGCGACCTTAGCGGACGTTTAGTAGGTGCCATGACACAGGCTTCGTCGGCATCGGTTCGCGCTGCCACAAGACATGCACACTCGAAGTCTCGACGAACCCCTTAACCCGGTTTGGCACCCCTCGTGGGCTGTTGGTCACCCCGCCGAAACGGCGTTGGGGCACCTACTCGGCCGGTTCGCCCGAATCGATGACAGCGCTGCCGGGGCGCGATCAGCGCAGGGCGCCGGCCGCTTCAAGTGCTGCGATCTCGTCTCCGCTGAGCCCCAAAACCTCGGCGAACACTTGGTGCGTGTGCTGGCCCAGCGTGGGAGCCGGCGCTCGCACGCCGTTGGTGCCGGCAGCTAGGCGCCATGGGATGCCGACGTGGCTCATCTGGCCCACCACGGGGTGATCCAGGCGCTCGATCAGACCGCGATCTGCCAAGTGCGGGTTTGCTTCGAGCGAGCGGGAGCTGAGCGACGGGAATGCGGGCACGCCGGCGGCCTGCAGCAGCTCGGTGACATCCCACTGGTCGCGCTCGCGGGTCCACGCGCCCAGGAGCTCGTCCAGCGCGGCCTCGTTGGTCTTGCGATCGGCGGCCGTCGCGAACTGCTCATCGGCCGGGTCAATGCCGCTGACCCTCGCCAGCGCAGCCCACTCGGTCTCGGTGACGCAGCAGATGGCAACCCAATCGTCGTTGCCAGCGCAGCGGTACAGGTTGTGCGGAGACCACAGGGGGTCAAGGTTGCCCGTCGGAGCCGGTTGGGTGCCGCTGAGCACCCATTCCATCCAGCCCTCGGCGGTGCACGCCGTGGTGGCCTCCCACATGGACGTGTCGATGAACTGGCCCTCGCCGGTGCGTCGGCGCGCCACCAGCGCGGCGACCAAGGCATACGCCGTGGCAATCCCCGCCGCGGGGTCGCCGAGTGACACGCCGAGCTCGTCTGCATCCGCACCGGGGTAGCCGGTCATCGACGCCAAGCCCGACAGCGGCCCCGTGGTGGGCCCATAGCCCATGTAGGACCGGTAGGGGCCGTGCTGGCCGTAGCCGCTGATGGCGCCCACGATGACGTCGGGACGCTCCGCGGCCAGCGCCTCATAGCCGAGACCCCACTCGTCCATGACACCGGTGGCGTAGTTGGACACCACTAGGTCGCACGACAGTGCCAACCTCTTCGCCAGCGCTCGGCCCTGCGATGTGCTCAGGTCGATGCTGATGCTCTGCTTGGCTTGGCCGTACTGGTTGAAGTAACCGTTGGTGTCGAGCGTCGGGTTGTGACGGCCCGATTGTGTCGGCAGGCGGCGGCCCAGGTCGGGTCTAGCCGACGACTCCACCTTGATCACCGTCGCGCCAAGGTGCGCCAGGTGCAGCGTGCAGTACGGGCCCGCCCAGACCCACGTGAAATCGGCGACCGTGACGCCGTCAAGCGGGCGATCCGGCGGTGTCACCGAAGGCGCTGCGGGGGCTGGCCTCGCGTGTGCTGATGTGGCTGCACCCTCGAAGCCAGCGCCGTTGTGCTCGCCCAGAGCGGGCGCCGGTCGACGGATGGACCACCATGAATTCGTGAGCCGTGACGGCGCGCCGGGCACGGTGATGTCGCCCAGTCCTGGCTGGTCGTAGGTGACGAGGAAGTCGCGGGCAGCCAGATGTTCGTCGGCAGCCATCTGCGCGACGGTGTTCACCGGCGCGAATGCCAGCCGCTGTGCCTGACCCCGATGGAACAGCTCCATCACCGGCTGGGCGGCGATCCACTCGCCGAGCCACATCCGCAGCAGGTCCTCGTTCTCGAATCGGCCCTCGAGCGTGGCGAAGATGTCCATGTCGGCCCACTCCGGCCGTCCCATGAAGTCCTTCAGGCGTTCCCACTGGTCGGCTTCGACGCACACCAAGAAGATGTGCCCGTCGCTGGTCGGAAAGATCCCCCACGGGTTGAGGATGCGAGCACCCAGACGGCTGGGGTTCTCGCCCCGGTAGGACCAGCTGATGAAGGCCGCTTCCAGCATCCCGACCACATAGGACATCTGGGCGAAATCGATGTGCTCGCCGTAACCGGTGCGTTGTGCCCGGTCGACCGCAGCGAGCGACGCGCACGCTGCAGCGAAGCCGGACTGGAACGCGGCTTGGTGGCCGTGGGGCTTCAGCGGGGGCAGCTCGGGGTCTCCCACGCAGCCGGGGGTGAGCCAGCCCCAGCCGCCGCCGTGAACGACCTGCAGCTCAGTGGCTCGCCAGTTTGCGTACGGACCGGTCTGCCCGAATGGCGTGATCGACATCGTCACGAGCGACGGATGCTGCGTCCGCAGCGACTCGGACACCAAACCATGTTCTGTCGCGAACCGGGGTACAAGGTCATGCACGAACAGGTCCGCATCGGCGAGCAAGTCGTGCAACGTGGAGCGGCCGGCGGGATCGTCGAGATCGGCCTCGACGCTGCGCTTGTTGGTGTTGATGGCAGCGAACAGGCCGCCCATCAGGTCGGGGTCTGACTCATCCCGATCTGTCGTGCCCGGAGGGTACGGACCGCGGCGGCGTGCGGCGTCGCCCTGCGGTGGCTCGACCTTGATGACGTCGGCGCCGAGGTCGGCGAGCAGCTTGGCCGTCCACGGCGCCGCCACCATCTGTCCCAGCTCGACGACACGGATGCCGTCGAGACCGCGCGCGATCATCGAAGCGCGCAGCGTCGGAGGGCGCGACCTGTGGTCGCTCCCGAGCCGCGGGCGCCGCTACGGCTGCGCTGTTGGCCGAACGTGGCCGAACCCGTGCGGCTCAAGGCGACTCGTGCTTGAACGACAGCCGGACCTTGGTGCGAAAGGCTGAAATCGCGCCCGCCTCGATCACCACGTCCTGCTCGACCACTTCGGCGACGCGGAGATCTCGCAGGGTCTTGGAGGCTTCGGTGATCGCATTCTGCGTTGCCTTCTCCCATGACTCGTCGCTCGTACCGATCAGCTCGATCACGTTGTAGACGCTGCTCATTGGTTTCTCCTTGGGGTCCGACATTACGTCCCGACCCACTGCTGGGCCGTCGAGTCCGGCGCCGCAGGACGCCACTGCCGATTCTGCTCGCCCGCCGGCACGCAGTGTGCCGCACGAACACGGTGTGCCCTACAGTCTGCCCCACCGGAGCACATCGCTTCCCGCTCGCAGGAACGAACCGCACACCGAACAGGTCCAGATCTTGAACGAATCACCTCAGCGCAACCGCAACGCTGTCGAGAAAGTCATCGTGCTGGTCGCGGCAAGCCGGATTTCCTGGGAGGACGCGGCACGTCGAGGTGTTGCTGAAGCAACCAAGACGATCCGGGACTTGTCAGTGGCACACGTCGAGGAGCGCGACGTGATGATTGTGGAAGGCGAGATCGCCCTCTACCGCATCAAGCTGCGCGTGGCGTTCCGCGTCGACCGGATGCGGCCTGGCCTGACACCGGGTGCACCCGATGTAGAAGTCACGCGTTGGCTCATCGTCGCGAACCAGACCTTGGGCACCGGTGAGGTCGTCGCCGAGATCGACCGGCTGAACTCCCACGGCCCGTGTGAATTCCACCTGCTGGTGCCGATGACCCATTCGAAGAGCTACGCCCGGGCCCGGCGACTGTCGATGCTGGCAGCCGATCCGGTGACGGGCATCCCCTCTGAGCATGTGCCGGCTGCGGACTACTTGGGGCCTGACACGCTGGGCATGGAGCAGGCTCAAAAGCGGCTCGACGCACAGCTTGCGAAGATCGCGGCGGCGTCATACGCGGCAAGCGGCGAGCTTGGTGACCCTGATCCGCTGCGGGCGATCCAGGCGGTGCTGTCGCGTGCCAGCTTCGACGGCATCATCCTGTCGACTCTGCCCGCCGGGGCGTCGCGGCTGGTGGGAGCCGACCTGCCGTCGCGCGTGCGCCGCCTCACGCGACTGCCAGTCACGTACCTTCCCGGCAGAGAGCCCGGCGAGCTGTAGCCCGGTTCGGGCCCGTTTGGTACGGCGGGCCTATTGCGCCACTCCCGCAAGCCGGGCACGACCAGCGCGATCGCGGCGATGATGACCTGCGCTGGTACATGGATGATCTGACGATCTTGCGCAAGGAGATAACGATGTCGACGACGGGATCACGCACGCACGCCGAACGGCGCGCCGCCGCACTCGAGGTGTTCGAGCGCTTCACCAACGGTGAGTTCGACGCTGAGCGAGCTCAGCGGGCGATGGCCAAGCGTCTCGGCGCCTTGGGCACGTTCGCCTTCGACGTCGTCATGGGCGACGTGTGGTCTCGGGACGAGCTGTCGCGCCGCGACCGCAGCCTCATCGTCATCACCGTTCTTGCCACGATCGGCTCGAGCGAGGAACTCTCGCTGCACACCGACGTCGGGTTGAACCATGGGCTGACGCGCACCGAGATCGAGGAGATCCTGATCCAGGTGGCCGCCTACGCGGGCTTCCCGATGGCGATGGCGGCGTCTCGCGTGGTCGACGACCGCTTTCGCACGCTCGACGGGGTCGAACGGTTGCCAGAGCGTTCGGGCGCCGCTGAGCTCGACGACGACGAGCGGGAGCGACGCGCTGCGGAGGTGCGCGGCACCCTCACGGCAGGCCGCGCATCAACCGATCCCACCCAAGACATGGCGCGTCTCGTGGAACACCTCGGCGAAGTCGGACGCATCGCCTATCACTGGGCGTTCGGAGACCTCTGGTCGCGAGAGGAACTGTCGCGGCGCGATCGCAGCATCGTCGTCATATCGATCCTGACCGTGCTGAGCCGAACCGACGAGCTGGCATTCCATGTGCCGGCTGGCCTCAACCACGGTCTGTCGCGCACCGAGATCGAGGAAATCATGGTGCAGATGACCATCTACGGCGGCATCCCCCGTGCCGTGGAGGGCTACCAGGCCATGAAGAAGGCCTTCACCAAGATCGATGCTCGCAGCTAAAGCTGCGACGAGAACGATGCTCGCAGCTAAAGCTGCGACGAGATCGACGCCCGCAGCTAGAAGGTGCCGAAGCGGGCCCGGGCGTCCTCGCTGGTGATCGATCGGGCCGAGGCGTCGCCGTCGAACTCGGACAGGTCGCCGAGCCGGGCGACTTGGGCGTAGCCGCGCAGCTGGTGCTTGGCCATCTGCACTGACAGCGCCGGCAGGTCGAGCAGGCGGGCCACCCAGCGTTCCACGGCGGCGTCGAGTTCGTCTTCTCCATCGCACACTTCGTGTGCCAGCGCCCACTCTGCAGCCTTGCGCCCGTCGATGCGCTCGCTGGTCATCACGAACTGGCGGGCGCGCGACATGCCCATCTCGGCAATCAGCCGTGGTGTGGCACCCCATGGCAGCGGCACACCCAGTTCCACCTCGGGCACGTACCAGAGTGCGTCCGCGCAGGTGACCCGGAAGTCGCAACTGGTGGCGAAGCAGCACCCGCCTCCGATGGCGTGGCCATGCACCCGTGCGATGGTGACGGCTTCGCAGTCCTCGATGGCCCGTGCCGCACGTCGCCCGAGCTGGTTGATGTAGCGAGCCTCGCGGTCGTTCGCCGCGGCAGGCGGCTGCTCCTTGCGGTCAGCGCCGGCACAGAACGACTTCCCCCGCCCGCCGAGCACTACGACCCGGTACTGCGTCTGCCCGTTCAGAGCCAGAAACAAGTCGCCGACTTCGCGGATCATCAGCTGGTTGTGCGCGTTGCGCGACTCCGGCCGGTTCAGCCAGACCCGCAGCGTCTCCCCATCAGGCTCCAGCTCGATCGTCTCCAGCGACGGCAGCTCAAACGACAACAAACTCATGCCACCCATCCTTGCCCACCGACTCGAGGGCTGCAGCCTGACATCCCAGGTCGATCACGGGCCAGAATGTCGGCCATGAGCGAATCGAACGGCACTGTCACCGAGGACCTGTCAAAGGTCAAGCACCACGACGTGGATGCGCTGGGCACCCGGATCCATGTGGCCGAGCTGGGCGAGGGACCGATGGTGCTGTTCGTCCACGGCTTCCCGGAGTCGTGGTACTCGTGGCGCAACCAGCTCCCCGCGGTGGCTGCGGCTGGGTACCGGGCAGTGGCTATCGACGTGCGCGGCTACGGCCGCTCCTCCGCTCCCGCCGCCGTAGACGACTACCGCATGGTGCGCCATGTCGCCGACAACGTCGGCGTCGTGCGGGCGCTTGGCGAAGACTCTGCTGTGATCGTCGGGCACGACTGGGGGGCGCCCATCGCCTGGAGCTCTGCCCTGCTGCGGCCCGACATTTTCACCGCGTTGACGCTGGTCAGCGTTCCCTACAACGCCCGGAGCGATTTCAGGCCGAGCGCGGCATTCCGGATGATGGGCGGCGACAAAGAGTTCTACATCGAGTACTTCCAGGAGCCGGGCCGTGCCGAGGCCGAGATGGAAGTCGACTTGCCCCACTGGCTGCTGGGCATGTACTACGCCGCCTCAGGCGACGGTGTGCGGGCCCGGGTGGCGTCGGGCGATGCATCTGGCGGGGGCTTCGGCGTGGTGCCCGGCGGGAAGCTCTCGGACAACTTCATCTGGCCCGAATCCGGCAGCTGGCCGCACTGGATGTCCGAGTCTGAATTCGGCTACTACGCCTCAGAGTTCACGCGCACTGGCATGTCCGGCGGGCTGAACCGCTACCGCAACGTGGACCGCGACTGGGAGGACATGGCCGCCTTCGACGGCGCCGCGATCACCCAGCCGAGCCTGTTCGTCGGCGGCGAAGTAGACGGACCAACGGTGTGGGGCGCCGGCTCCATCGCGAAGTTTCCCGAAACCATGCCCAACCTGCACAAGTCAGTGATCCTCGACGACATCGGCCACTGGGTGCAGCAGGAAGCCGCCGACGAGCTCAACGCCGAACTGCTCGAATTCCTCGCCGCGCTCTAGCGCGACGCTGGGCTGCACGTCTGGCGACTGGCGAGACCCCGACGCGTTAGGTGCCGCGGGTGGCGCGGCGTGTTGCGAACAGCGGTGCCATGAAGCCGCACGCCGCAACGATGGCGCCGAAGACAAAGGTGGCTTGCGTGCGGCCGAGCGAGGGATCCTGGCCCGAGAATGCAAGCATCGACTGGATGCCGAAGATGATGCCGATCCACATGACGGTCTGATTCATGCCGTTTGCGATGCCGAGGTCCTTGTCTTCCACGGAGTTGGCAACGAGCATCTGATACGCAGGTGAACCGACACCGGCTGACACCCCCGACAGCACGAGTCCGACGATGACGAGCGTCAGTCCCCAGTTACCCGGACTGCTGCCCGCTGCGAAGGCCAGCATCGAGCCGATCATGGCAGTCGACCCGAAGATCATCGGAATACGAGCGCCGATCTTGGTCACCAATGTGCCGCCGAATGGCGACGCGAGCGCGAACGCGCCCGGTCGCGGCACCATCAGCAAGGCCGCGATGCCGACGGAATACAGGTAACGCTCCTGCAGCACAATCGGCACGATCACAAACGCACCCATGTATGCGAACTGGTTGCATGCCGCAGATAGGAGCGGCATGGAGAAATTCGGCAACCGGAACAAGCGGACATCGAGCAGCGGGGACGGCGCGCGCAGCTCCCACAGCACGAACACGACGAATGCCGCGATCGCCCCGCCCAGCATCAGCATCAGCGTCTGATCCGACAGCACGGGCGTGCCCGCACGCGTCAAGGTCGGCACTCGGGTGATGGCCAGCAGAACCAGCAGTGTCCCGGTGCCCAGCAGCAGCGCGCCGAGCACGTCGATCGGGATTCGCTGGCCCTTAGGAATCGGCTTCACGACGAACGCAGCAATCACGGTGCCCGCGAGGCCAATCAGGCCGAACAGCATGAAGATGGCACGCCATCCGACAACATCGAGCAGCGGCCCGCCTGCCACGACGCCGATTGAGGGCGCACCGGTCATGGCGAACTGAAACCAGCCGACGGCCTGGGCGCGGCGTCCGGGCCCGAATGCGTGCATGAGCAGCGCCATGGCCGAGGGCATGAGCACACCACCGCACAGGCCGAACAGGACCCTCACGGCAACAAATGAGCCGATGTTCCAGACCCAGAAGTTGGCGATCATCGTGGCGGT
The DNA here is from genome assembly GCF_965214215.1 of Candidatus Poriferisodalis sp. Taxonomy (GTDB): domain Bacteria; phylum Actinomycetota; class Acidimicrobiia; order Acidimicrobiales; family Poriferisodalaceae; genus Poriferisodalis. The sequence goes on from NZ_CBDCBD010000003.1 coordinate 240,265, forward strand.
CATGCCCGCCATTCCGACCATGAACATGCGGCGATGCCCGTAGATGTCAGCGAGCTTCCCGCCCGCCGGGGTCGACACCGCCATCGCCAACATGAGGCCCGTCATAACCCAGCCGGCTGTGGACACCGTGGTGCCGAATTCGTCCGCAATCGGCACCAACGCAGCGTTGACGAGCGTCATCAGCGACCCAAATCCCAGCACGGCAATCCCGATCACCCCCAGCAGTCGCCACTGGTAACGGTCCGATGCCGAAGCAGTCGCGAGCGGAGGCCCACCCTCAGAACGAGCGGGTACCGGAGCGATCGTCGGGTGCAGCGGCCGCCCGGCCGCGTCGAGCACCTGCGGGACGACGGTGAACACTGACGGCCGAGCCGTCGGAAACTGCGTCGGGACGCGCCAAACCGGTCCTGCGGGCTTCACGTTCTCAGGAACGACAAGGCAGCGTTCTGGGCGGGCGTTCCCCTGTGGGCCGCGCGGTCGACGTCACGGTTTCAGTAAACGCCCTCCCGCGTCGTTTGCCTCAGCGTCACCATGGTTGGCGGTGGCGCACAACGATGCGAGTCAGCGAGTGAGATGACCGTCTTCGAGCATCGCATCGGCCTGATAGCGGGCGATCTTGCCCATGTCGGGGTGAGTCAGCACCCAGAAGCGCTCCGTACGGACGGCGTCGAGCACCATCGGACCCACCTCGGCCGGATGCATGCCCTCGGCCAAGAAGCCCTTCATCATGTCCCAGAACTTCTCGCCCTGTTCGGTGCGGACGTGGTGAGAGGCATCTTCGGGGTCGCGGTTGCGCTGGCTATAGACGATGTTGGTGTTGATCGGTCCCGGGCACAGCACCGAGGCACGGACGGGCGAGTTGCGCAGCCGCAGATCGCGCTCGAGCGTGGCCATGAGCGCCACGACACCGTGCTTGGCCACGTTGTAGGCGCCCAACGAGGCACCCGCATACAGGCCCGCTACCGATGCAGTCGAGTTGATGTGGCCTTCACCGGCCTCTTCGATGATCGGCAGGAACACGTGGCATCCGTAGATCGGACCCCACAGGTCGATGTCGAGGGTCCAGCGCCAGTCCTCAATGGACATGTCCCCCACCGGGCCCGGAATGCCGACGCCGGCGTTGTTGCACAAAACGTGAGCCGTGCCGAACTCCGAAACAGTCGCCTCCGCGAGCGCTTCGATCTCAGCCAGCTTTGCCACATCGGTGCGCACCGCGATGGCCTCTGCGCCGGTCGCGCGCACCTCGGCGGCAGCATCGTTCAGCGGGGCTTCCTCGATGTCAGCCAGCACGACCTTCATACCCGCCGCGGCGAACGTGTCCGCCATGGCTCGGCCCATCCCGCTTGCCGCCCCCGTCACGACGGCGACTTTGCCTTCGACCTCCATAGCTCCTCACTCGCCTCTGTAGTCGATGTGTGTCTCGTGCGTTGCCACGATCTCGTCGCGCCGTGCCTGGCGCTAGTCGAAGTCGATGACGGTGCGTGTGCCGACGCGCTGGCGCATCTGCTCGTAGCCGGCGTTGATGTCCTCCAGAGGCATATGCGCCGAGATCATCTCGTCGAGCATCAGCCGGCCGTCGAGATACATGTCCACGTAGCGCGGCATGTCCACCCGGAAGGCGTTCGAGCCCATCATCGAGCCCTGCAGCCGCTTCTCAAGCATGAACACCTCGTAGCCGGTGATCTCGATCTTCTCGCCGAACGGCATCATGCCGACGATGACAGTGGTGCCGCCCGGGCGAGAGGACGACCAGGCTTGCTCGCAGGTCTTCTTCAACCCGATGCACTCGAACGCGTAGTCCACGCCACCGCCGGTCAGCTCCTGAATGGCCTCGACGGCATCAACCTCGCTTCCATTGACGGTGTCGGTCGCACCCACCTGGCGGGCCGTCTCGAGCTTGGAGTCCTCCACATCGACCGAGATCACCCGACCAGCGCCCGCAATACGAGCGCCCTGCACCGCGGACAGGCCGATGCCTCCCGCGCCGTAGACGGCAACGGTGGCCCCGGGCTCGATGCGGGCGGTCTTGAACACCGCGCCCAGACCGGTGGTGACGCCGCAGCCGATGAGCGAGGCACGGTCGAGCGGCATGTCGTCGCGGATCTTCACCACAGCGTTCTGGTGCACCAGCATTTCCTCGGCGAATCCGCCGAGCCGCGCGAACTGCCCGACCTCGGTGCCGTCATGCTTGGACAGCCGGGGCGCCGCTCCGTCAGGGCGAGCTACCGCGGCGTGGTTCTGGCAGATGTTGGGGCGACCGGTCAGGCAGCGTTCGCAGTGGCCGCAGAACACGGACAGGCAGCTGATGACGTGATCGCCGGGCTTCACGTAGGAGACGTTGTCGCCGACCGCTTGGACGACGCCGGCGCTCTCATGACCCATGACAGCGGGCAGCTGGTACGGCCAGTGCGCATCCATGAAGTGCAGATCGCTGTGGCACAGGCCCGCGTGCACAACCCGCAACAGGACTTCGTTGGGACCGGGCGCATCGACCGAGATGTCCTCGATATCGAGTTCACCCGGGATCTCGTTGAGCACTGCAGCTTTCATGTTCGGCTTCCCCTCCGTCGCGCACGTCTGCGGCGCAACTTGGCCACGCCGCAGCGTAGTCACCCGTAGGCAGACCCAGAGACTGAGCCGAATGGCGAAGTCGTGGCCCGAGCGGCCCGTGAGCGCAGCGAACAAGAGCGCAAAGCAAGAGTTGGGCCGCGGAAGGTGAGACACAGCGTTGCGACGCGGAAGCTCAGGCTGTGGGGCCGGTGCGCCGGACGACCTCGGGACGGATCAGCAGCCACAGCGTCATGCCGGCGAGGCCCAGTGAGGCCATCAGCACGACTGCGGCGCGAGCACCGAGTTGCTGAGCGATTTCGCCGAGCACATAGGTGCCCACCGGCAGCGCGCCGATCGCCATGCTCAACAAGCCCATCGCGCGGCCCCGCATTTCCTCGGACACGGCGGTGAGCACCAAGGTCGACTGCGTCGCGGCAAAGAGCCCGCTGCCGCAGCTGGCGACGTACAGCGTGATTACGGCAACGAGAACATTCGGCGACATCGCCCACACGATGAGCGTCGCCATGGCCACAAAGACGCCGAATGTGTACGCAAGCCCCCAGCGGCCGGCGCCCCACCGGGCAGTGACCAGCGATCCGGTGATCATCCCGAAGCCGGTCATCGAACCGATGATCCCGATCTGCGACGCCGTCGCGTTGACCTCGTCTCCGATGAGCTGAACTGCAGGGAAATAGGCGAACATAAAGAAGTTCGCCATCACGGTGACGCCGAGGATGCTGAGCAGGCTGCGATTGGTGCGAGCCAGCCGCAGGCCGTCACGAAGCTCTGCAAGCGTCGAAGAGCGGGCGGCGACCGGCGGTCGAGACGTATCGCCGTGCTGTTGCGCCTCGCCGGCTCGGCCGAGGGGCACAACTTCGAAGATGCGGTCCCTGAGGGCATCGGACCATCGATCTGTCGCCACGGTTGCAGGTCGAGCTGGCGGCACCCGGGGCACCCACATGAGCAGGAACAGGCCGACGCTGAGCATGCCAGCGACACCGAGGAAGGCCGTCCCGACGCCGGCACGGTCAGCAACGGCACCGCCCAACAACTGCCCCGCAGCGACGCCGGACGCCAGCGCCATCGTCTCCCACGCCATCGCCTTGTGCAGCCGGTACGGGCCAACGATGTCCAGCAGCAGAGCACGACGGCTGGTCATGTCGACGACCCAGCCGATGCCGGCGAAGAGCAGGAACGGGAACAACAGCAAGATGCCCAGTTGGTCGGACCTCTCGGCGAAGCCGATGATGGCGACAAACGGCACGAGCAAGGCCGTCTGGAGCCGCACCGTGCGGCGGCGGTCGAAGCGATCCGAGATGACACCGCCGATGGCGCCGCCAAGCAGCAGCGGCGCCCACATGACCGCGCCGGTGAGCTGCACCATCCGAGGAGAGTCCGTGATCTGGTTGACGTGATAGCTCGCGAGGAATGCGATCGCCCAGCGTCCCCAGTGCCAGCACAGGCCGCTGAACCACAGCGGCGCGAACCCGCGCGCTGCGAAGGCTCCACCGCCGCTGAACTCGGACTCGAGGCGCGGCGCCTCAGTGGCGGCCGCCCCCCTGCGCATCAGCGCGGCATCCTACGAGCGAGTGTCGTGAGGTGCCCGTTCCGGCTGCGGGATCAGGCCGAAACGCTCGCCGAGTAGGCGGTGATTTCTGCTTTCAGCAGCTGATGTTTCTCTACCGGTCGCGATGCCTCTATGTCGTGAGCCGTGGGATCTGCGCATCGCAGCCATCGGCGACCCGGGTCAGCGCCATCGAGAGCCAAGCAGTCGGCGCATGGGCCCGCAGCCTCCTCGCGCTGATCGGGATTACGCGCCCGCGGCTACTATCGAGGCGGTGACATCGACCGATCCGATGCCTGCGCGAACTGACGCGGCCCCCGACCGACAGCCCGTTCTGACGGATGTCTGGCAGGGAGGCGACGACGCAGAACTCGACATGGACCGAAGCAATGCCAAGGTCTGCCGGAACGCGCGCCATTTCACCTTCGATGGCTTCTCCGAAGGGGCAGACGATGTCGCCACGTCTTGGCGGAAGCTGCTCGAGCGCGAGGGCAAGTCATCCCCAGACGGCACCTCGGTGCGCGACTTGGTCCTCGGTCCAAGCTCAGGAGACTGAGGCCGGAGATATCCCGGCCTCTCCACGGTGAGCGAACAGCCCCGCAACGAAACACCGGCAAGCGTTGCCGACCTGCAGGCGCAGCTTCTGTCGTCTGGATACCTGGCGAGCCGCGGCCTGGCCACGGCAACGCTCATCGCGCTGCGCTTGGGTCGACCGATCCTGCTCGAGGGCGAGGTCGGTGTCGGCAAGACCGAGATGGCCAAGTGCCTGGCGCGGATCGGTGGGCGGCAGCTCATCCGGCTCCAGTGCTACGAGGGCATCGACACCCATCAGGCGCTGTACGAATGGGACTACGCGCGGCAGATGCTGCACGTCCGGGCGCTGTCGGAAAGCGAGCTGTCCGATGCCTCGACGGCCAGCGGCCTCTACAGCCCCGAGTTCTTGATCGAGCGCCCGCTGCTCGCGGCAATCCGGGCCGGAAGCGACGCTGTGCTGCTCATCGACGAGATCGACCGTGCCGACGACGAGTTCGAGGCGTTCCTGCTGGAGCTGCTGTCGGATTTCCAGATCACGATTCCCGAGGTCGGCACCGTGGCAGCCAGCGACCGGCCGACCGTGGTGCTGACATCGAATCGCACACGCGAACTGCACGACGCTTTGAAGCGGCGGTGCCTGTACCACTGGATCGGCTACCCGAGCGTCGAAGAAGAAATCGAGATCGTGCGGCTGCGCGTGCCTGATGCCGTCGAAACGCTTGTGCACAAGGTCGTCGCTGCGGTGCAGCGTCTGCGCGACATGGACCTGACCAAACCCCCCGGCGTCGCAGAAACGCTCGACTGGGTGGATGCGCTGGGCGTGCTGGGCACCACCGAGCTCGACGCGGCCACCGCAGCCGACACGCTCGGTACGGTCATCAAGGACCGAGACGACCTCGAACTCGTCGGCGCCGAACTCGACAGGGTTGCGACCGGTGCGTGACGCGATGTCTGACATCGGCTTCGTCGCTCATGCCTGAGGACCGCAGCACGCCCTATCTTGACAGCGCAGACGCCGATGCCTGAGGGAGTGCCTGCGCCCGGAGACGACGTCGGCGCAGATGCCATGGAGATCGTGGCACGCCTCGTCGGCTTCGGCCACGCTCTGCGGCACGAGGGCCTGCCGGTCGGCTCCGACGACGTGGTCACGTTCTGCACAGCCGTCGCCGAGCTCACACCCAGCGACCTCGCTGACGTCTACTGGTGCGGCCGTTCCACGCTCGTGCATCGCCGCGAGCACCTGGCGGTCTTTGATGAGATGTTTCGCCAGTACTTCCTGGGCCACCCGGCCCCGGCCAGACCCGAACCCGTCTCGACCGAACCGGTCGCCCAGGGACTGAGCGGAACCGTGAACGTGCCCGATAGCGAGCCGGGCGAACAAACCGGAGACGACCGGCCGATGGTGCTCGGCCTGCAGGCCTCGGGTGTCGAGATCCAGCGTGACAAACGATTCGCTGAGTGCACCCCCGAAGAGTTGGCGGCGCTGCGGCGGATCATGGCGCGCATCGGACTCGAACCGCCACAACGCCGAACACGACGGCGGCAACCGGATCCCTCGGGTGCGCGGCTCGACATCCGGCGGATGGCCCGCGAGGCCATGCGCCTTGGCCACGCGGCACCTGAGCTGCGCCGACTGTCACGATCACAGCGACCCCGGCCACTCGTGCTCATCTGTGACGTTTCGGGGTCGATGGCCGACTACTCGCGCAACCTGCTGCAGTTCGCATATTCGATGCGTCGGGCAGCCCGCAAAGTCGAAGTCTTCTGCTTCGGCACCCGGCTGACGCGCATTACGCCTGCGTTGGACCGCCGCAACCCCGACGATGCCATGAAGCTTGCTGCGGCCCGCGTGCTCGATTGGGACGGCGGCACGCAGATCGGTGCATCGCTGGACACCTTCGTGCGCCGCTGGGGTCGCAATGGCCTCAGCAGGGGCGCCACCGTTGTGGTCTGCTCCGATGGGCTCGACCGCGGCGACCCAGCTGTGCTGGCGGACGCTATGGAGCGTCTCAGCAGGCTCTGCCACCGGATCGTGTGGATGAACCCGCTCGCCGGCGACGACGTCGAGACCCTGCCGAACACCCTCGCCATGTCGGTGGCGGGCCCGTTCATCGACTCGCTCCAGTCCGGCCACGACCTCGACAGCCTCGAGTCGTTCGCCCTCAAGCTGCCCCAGATCGGCTGAGCCTGATGAAGCTGAGCCCGGTGAAGAGGTGGAGCGTCTCCATCCAGGCAGAGGGCGACCGGCCCGTCGAACTCGACGAGGTGGTGGCGCTGGCCGACGCGGTGGCGCCGCTCGACGGCATCGCATCGGGCGTCGGTGCCACGGCGTACGGCGCTCAGATCGTGATCGAGGCCGACACCGCCGACAGCGCCGTCGAGGCGGCCATGGAGGCCTTCGCCGCGGCTGCCCAGACGGCGAACCTGCCGGCTTGGCCGGTGACCCGTGCGGAAGTGATCGGGGAGGACGAGTTCGAGGTAGGCGAAGTTGGGATCGACGATTGATGCGGACCAGTTGACCCGCCCCCGATGACCCAGTCCCGATGATTCGGCTTGGCTCGCTCGCGGGCTATCCCTTCGAGGGGCCACGGGTGCTTGGCGGCTGGACGCCGCCGGCGATCGCTGCCGTGTTCGCGATCCTGTACCGGGCCGACCCTGACGGCAAGCCGTACGACTACGCCGTGCTCGACGTCGACCACGCGGACAACCTGGCTGAGGCCCGGCTGCCGTTCGGTCACACCCGCGCCAAGTGCTGGGAGCGACGCGCCGGCAACAAGTGGAATCTCCACATCTGCACCTACGAGGTGCCCGGCGGGCTGCCCTCGCACCGCGAACAGATAGTCCGCGAGCTGATCGCCGTCTATCGGCCCGGCTGCGCGCCCGAACAGTTCGACCAGGTGTGGGAGGACGAGTGGATCGGCAGCTACCGGGCCCCCACCGCCGGCCCGCTCACCACCACACGCGATCCCAGCGGCTCGACGGAGCGAAGACCCGAGCCCGACGAGAGCTGATCGCTGACGCGGAGGACGCGAGCCAGTCGGCACAGACGCCATAGCTGGGGAGGCGGCAGGAGACTCTGCGACGTTGCGACCTGCTGGATCGCGGGAGCAGAGGGTCCTGCCGCCTCTCCAGCGGGCGCACCTATCGGCTCAGCCTCTTATTCGGGGTGGTAGCCGACGGCGTCGTGCAGCCGGCTGCGGCGCGTGCCCATCGCTGGGCGGGCCGGCACTGGCTCGCGAGGCTCGGGTTCAGGCTCGTACGTGGCGCCGACCACGATGCCTTCGGCCATGCCGTACAGCAGCGGCAGCGCGCCCGCAATGACGCCGCTGGTGCTGTTGATGCGCTCGACGCCTGGCTCGACAGCCTCAGCGTCGGCCTTGATCTTCCAGACGATCTGCGAGCACTCTTCGAGCAGCCCCGCGATGCGGGTCAACTGACTTCCGACGATGAACAGGTAGAAGGCCAGCCCCGCAATCAGCAGGCCGATCAGTATGACCGAGAGAACCACGAGTGTCGTCATGATCGCACCTTGTCGAGCACACGGCCCAAGAACAGGTGGTGTTCGAGGCCTTCGGTCAGGACCGCATCGACTTGCTCGGCAGTCTGCGCGATGAGAGCGGTGTCACCGGTGTTGGCGGCGGCACGCTCAAGCGTGTCCTTGATGACTTCCACCCGGCGTTCGATCGTGCGCACGAGCAGCACCAGCATGGTGAGCAGGGCAACGACGGCCACGATCACGACGAAGCCTCCGATGATGACACCCCACCACAGGTTCTCCTGGGTGTCGGTCAACCCCAATAGTCCCATCTCAGCCTCCTAACCGGGCCCGACCACGCTTGAGGCCGGCGACGATCGTCGATGCCGCCTCGATCGTGGTGTTCAGTTCCGCCAGCGCCGCCGTGTTGGTCGCTGCGTCTTCCAGCGCGTCGTTGATCTCCGAAGCCCGATTGCCGATCGAACGGGCAAGCATCAGGATCGGCACGACGAGTGCGACCACGGCGATCACCACGACGATGCCGATCACGTAGCCGATCGTCCATCCGGTTGTGGATTCGTGAGCGAGTAGCTGCATCACGGCATGGCCTCCCTCAGATCGATTCGCAGAAGTCGCTGACGGGTTTGAGCGTCGAATTGACTGACGGCAGCACCGTCGGGACAGTCGAGGTCTGCTCCGCGATGACCCGAACGCCGCCCGCGACCTGCGCGAGCGTGGCGTGGACTGCTCGCAAGTGGAGCACCACTCGCAGCAGCCCGACCGCAGCAGCCACGATGATGAGTCCGCCGATGATGACGGTGACCCAGGCAACAGCAGGCATCAGATCTCCCTTCAGCCCAAGAGCTTCCCGACCGAACCGGCGTAGCGCACCGCACCGTCCGCTACCTCTTCGATCGTCTCGTCAGTGGTCGCGAGCAGATCGCGTGTGGAGTCGAGCTCGCCGATGACCCCCACGCCCCCGGCGAGAATGTCGTCGCTGGCTTTGCGGATCCGCTCGATGGCGGCCAGGACCCGGTTCAGCAGTGCGACCGCAATCGGCACGACCACGGCCAGCAGTATCAGGTTTCCTATCCACCAGAGCACAGCAGCCTCCTCAGACGGCCTCGGGGCGGTACGGCATGACGAATCGACGCACCACGCGCGCCAACCCCATCTGCGCGGCGCGCACGCCGATGGCGACGCCGCCGGCGCTTTGGGCTGGGGTGATCTCGTCGGGGTCGCGGCCCGCCGCGATCGCAGCGAGCCGATTTTGCACGTTGGCGGCGAAATCGCTCAGCAGCACCGCAGTGATGTCGCCCACCAGGCCGCGTCCATACTGCGCTGCGGGCCCGGAGAGCTGCAGGTCCATCGCAACCTCGACTGCCGTGCCGCTCGCAGCTTCGGCAAGGCTTGCGGTCAGCTCAAGCGTGGCTTGGCCCCGGCCCTTGCGATCGGCGCCGCTGGCAGCGACCGAGATCGTGCGTGCATCTTCGTCGCGGTGAGTGATCTCGGCACCGCCGTCGAAGTCGAGCTTGATCGGGCCGAGGCTGATCGACACTGTGCCGCCGTAACGGTCGTCTCCGAGCTCGTCGGTGAGCTCGGTACCGGGCAGGCACGCCGCAACCTGCGGCACGTTGCCGAAGAAGTCCCACACCGCACCGAGCGGCTGCGCCACCTCGAACTGGTTGGTGATCTGCATCAGGCGACTCCCTGTTCGCGCGCATAGGCAGCGCGGCATCCGGCGCAGCAGAAATAGAAGACCTCGTCTCCCACTTCAAGCGAGGCAGCTGCCGCATCGATCTGGACTGACATGCCGCAGATGGGGTCGATTGCCGTTGGGGCCACAGGCGGTTGAGCCGTGACCGTCGCCGCGAACGCACCCGCCGCACGCAGCTGCACCAGCTCAGCCAGGATCGACACGGCAACCTCTTTGTGCGAGGTGCTGCCGAGATCAAGGCCGGCGGGGGCGCGCAGTGCGCCGAGCTGAGCTTCGGGCACGCCTTGGTCGGCCAGCAGGGTGCGGACGCTTGCGGATCGCCGAGCGGACGACACCAGGCCCACATAGGCCGGATCGGCCTTGAACGCAGCCGCCAGCACCTCTTCGTCGCCATGCCCTTGGGTGGCAACGACGACGATCGACTGCGGCGTGAGCAGCCCTTCGCTGAACTCGGCACGATCAACAAGTTCGACACGCCAGTCGAGTTGGGCTGCGAGCACCGAGAGGGTTGTCGCCATGGGCGAGCTTCCGACGATCACAATGTGGGGTGTGGCCACGACCGGCTCCAAGTAGATCTGCAGGGCGCCATCGCTGCGGCACGACATCGGCACTGCCGTCGTGCCCTGGGGGAGATCGCCGAATCGATCGCTCGCGCCCAGCGCCAGCAAACGCGGCATCCCTGCTTCGAGCGTTGCCACGGCCTCGCGGATGAACACGGGCTCGGCGCACGCGCCTCCGATCCACCCGTAGAGCTCGCCCGAAGCCGTGTAGATCGCACGAGACCCCTGGTGACCCGACGTCGGACCTTCCCGCCAGACAACCGTTGCCAGCACGAAAGCCTCACCGCCGCGAGCCAGTTCTGTGGCGCGTTCAAGCACGCCCCAGCCCTCGACGGAGCGGGACTCAACGGCACTGGGCCCGAAGAGACTGGGACCGCTCATGGCTCGGTCTTTACCGGCGGAGCGCCGGAGACGTCGTGGCCCTGGGTGATGGCCTCATAGACCCGATCGGGCAACAGCGGCATATCGATGTTGCGCACGCCGGCGTCGCCGATGGCGTCGATCACGGCGTTGACGAATGCGGCAGGGCCGCCGACCGTGGCGCACTCCCCGATGCCCTTGGCGCCGATGGGATGGTGCGGGCACGGAGTCACCACTTCGTGGAGCTCGAAACCCGGTGTCTCCCACGCAGTCGGCAACAAGTAGTCCATGTAGTTCGAGCCGATGCAGTTGCCATCCTCGTCGAAGGTGATGAACTGCATGTTGGCCATGGCGTAGGCCTCGGTGAGCCCGCCCATGATCTGGCCCTCGACGATCATCGGGTTGATGCGCACGCCGCAGTCGTCCACCGCCACCACCCGCAGGACGTCCCACACCCCGGTCTCGGGATCGACTTCGACGGTCGCGATGTAACAGGCGAACGGCCACGTCAGGTTCGGCGGGTCGTAGTAGGCGTTGTTCTCGAGGCCCGGTTCCATGCCGTCGGGCATGTTGCTGTATGCGGCGATGGCGCATTCCTGAATCGTCACGCCTCGATCAGGGGCGCCGCGGACGGAGAACCGCCCGAGCTCCCACTCGATGTCCTCTTCGGACACCTCAAGCAAGTGGGCGGCGATCTTGCGGGCCTTGGCGCGGATCTTGCGAGACACCATGGACACCGCTGCGCCGGCCACCGGCGTGCTGCGCGATGCATAGGTGCCCATGCCGAATGGGGCGGTGTCGGTGTCGCCCTCCTCGACGAGCACATCCTCCGCGGGAATGCCCAGCTCGTGAGCGACGATCTGCGCCCAGGTGGTCTCGTGTCCTTGGCCCTGAGTCTTGGCGCCGGTGCGCAGCAACGCCTTGCCGGTCATGTGGACCTTCAGCTCGGCGGAGTCGAACATCTTGATGCCCAAGATGTCGTATTCGCGGCTGTTGCCGGCCCCCAGCGGCTCGGTCATGGTCGAGATGCCGATGCCCAGCAGCCGGCCCCGCTGGCGGGCTTCCTCCTTCTGGGCCAGGAAATCCTCGTAGCCGATCGCTTCGAGGCCGAGGTCGAGGCACTTGGCGTACTGGCCGGAGTCAGTCAGCATCCCCCACGGCGTGCGATGGGGGAAGTCGTCGTCTCGCACCAAGTTGATGCGGCGAAATTCGGCTTGGTCCATTCCGAGGTCGGCGGCGGCGGCCTGCACCATGCGCTCCTGGAAGTACATGGCCTCGGTGACACGGAACGAGCACCGGTACGCGACCCCACCCGGCGCCTTGTTGGTGTAGACGCCTTGAGCGGTGAGATGAGCGGTGGGGATGTCGTAACAACTGAAAGCCGAGTGCATCAAGCCGACCTTGAACTTGCTCGGCTGAGCATCGGAGAAGAACGCACCGTGGTCGGAGTCGGTGTGCATGCGCACGCCGAGAATGCGACCGTCGTTACGCAGCGCCAACTCGCCCTTGAGGTAGATGTCGCGGCCGAATCCCGTCGAGATGAGGTTTCCGCTCTTGTCCTCGATCCACTTGACCGGGCATTCGAGCAAGATCGACGCCAGGATCGACACGACGTAGCCGGGATACACCGGCACCTTGTTGCCGAAGCCGCCGCCGAGATCGGGCGAGACGATGCGGATCAGGTGCTCGGGCAGTTCAGCCACCAGTGCCACCGCAGCGCGGATGATGTGCGGCGCCTGGGTGGTCATGTACACGGTGAGCTTCGAGGTCGCCCGGTCGAAATCCGCGATCGAGCCGCACGCCTCGATGGGTGACGGGTGCGAGCGCGGGTAGTGCATCTCGATGGCCGAGACCACGTCGGCCTCGGCGAAGGCACGGTCAGTGCCCGCGCGGTCGCCGACCTCCCAGTCGAACACCACGTTGTCGTTCTGGCCGGTCTTGTCGTCGCGGATCAGCGGGGCGTCGGGCGCCTTTGCCTGGATCGGGTTGACGATGGGCGGCAGCGGTTCGTAGTCGACGACGATGGCCTCGCAGCCGTCCTTGGCGATGTAGGGGTCGTCGGCGACGACGCAGGCCACCTCTTGGCCTTGGAATCTGACCTTGTCAGTGGCAAGAACGGCCTGGGTGTCATAGGAGAGCGTCGGCATCCATGCCAGATTCCGGGCGGCCAGCATCTCGCCCGTGAGCACCATGCGAACGCCGGGAACGGCCCAGGCGGCACTGACGTCAATGGACCGGATGCGGGCGTGGGCGAGCGGGCTGCGCAGGATCTCCATGTGCAGCATTCCGGGCAGAGCGATGTCGTCGATGTAGTTGCCCTTGCCGCGGATGAAACGGCTGTCTTCGACCCGGCGCCGGCTGGCACCGAGGCCGCCGATCTTGATCTCGTCGAGCGCCATCTCAGCCCTCCTCGCCATCGTCGGCAGCATCGCCGCCCTCGCTGGGTGGGGCGCCGCCGCCTAACTTCTCAGCCGCCCACATCACCGCTTTGACGATGTTCTGGTAGCCGGTGCAGCGGCACAGGTTCCCCGACAGTGCCCAGCGGATCTCGTCCTCGGTTGGGTTCGGGTTCTCCTCCAGCAGGGCCTTGGCGCTCAGCATCATGCCAGGGGTGCAAAAGCCGCATTGCAGGCCGTGCTCGTCGGAGAATCCCTCCTGGACTGGGTGCAGCTCGCTGGCGGTCGCAAGACCCTCGACGGTGAGAATCTCGTGACCGTCGGCTTGGACGGCGAACATCGTGCAGCTCTTGACGGGAACGCCGTCGTAGAGCACCGTGCAGGCGCCGCAGTTGGTCGTGTCGCATCCGGTGTGGGTGCCCGTCAGGCGGAAGCCGTTGCGCAGCAGGTGTGCCAGCAGCAGCCGCGGTTCGACATCGGCGGCGCGGCGTTCGCCGTTCACGGTCAGTTCCAGCCGGCGAACCGGCACTGCGTCATCGGCGCCTTGGTCACCGAGACTCGGCCGGACTTCTTCGAACAACGTGCTCATGTCAGGCCGCCTTCTGGTCAGACCGCTGGATTTGCGCCCCGATGCGTCGCACGAACGTTGCGACGACGTGGCGCTTGTAGTCGGCGCTTCCCCGATGGTCGGAGCGCGGCTGGGCCGCTTCGGCGGCGAGCTGAGCTGCGGCATCGACGGCGTCGGCATCGAGCGTTGTCCCCACCAGAGCCGCCGCCGCGCTCGAAGCGTTGATGGTGGCGGGCCCGACGCCAGTCAGCCCGATGCCTGCCTTGGCGACGCTGTCGCCAGACATCTCCACCGAGACCGCGACGCCGACGGTGGCGAAGTCGCCGACACGGCGCTCAAGCTTGAGGTAGCCGCCGGCCCGGGCGCCACCTGCTGTGGGAACCACCGCCTCCACAGCAATCTCGTCGGGAGCGAGCACTGTCTGGAACGGGCCGTCGATGAGGTCGTCAACCGCAATGGTGCGCTGCCCGTTCGGGCCTTGGGCCACGATGGCGCCTTCCAGCGACACCATCACCGAAGCCCAGTCGCCTTGCGGGTCGGCGTGGCACACCGAGCCCACGAGCGTTCCTCGTGTGCGTACGAGCGGGTCGGCTACGACAGGTGCCGCCGCCGCCATGGTGGGCTGATGGTCGCCGAGCGTCGTCGACTTCTCGAGATCGGCGTGGCGGCACAGCGCACCGATGCGGTAGGTGCCGTTGCCATCAGCCCGGTGGTAGTCGAGACCGCCGATGCCGTTGATGTCCACGATCATCGCCGGTGCAGCGAACCGCAGTTTCATCATCGGGATGAGGCTCTGGCCGCCGGCCAGAATCTTTGCCTCGCCGTCTGCCGCAGCAAGCAGGGCGATGGCCTCGGCGACTGTCGAGGGGGCTTCATAGCGGAAGCGGGATGGGTACATGCCTCAGCCTCCTGTCGACGGTCCGCTGGGCCCTTGTGGGTCCGGCACGGCTCGCGGCATCGACTCGTCATCGGGATCCGGCCGTAGCTCCTGGTGCGGCGGCCACGGGCCTTGGACCGGCTGACCTGCGACTTTGAGATAGTCGATGAGCTGCGGCCACGCCCAAACCGTCGGGCTGGCGCCCTCTTTGGGCGCGCCCTCGATGACTTCGTACATCCTCGGGTTGCCAGCACTGTGGCCTGATGACTCGATCGGCATGGATACCCCTTCCCCCGGAGATCCGGCCGTGTCTGCTGCACAGCGAACTTACCACCGCTCCCCCGGACGTTCAGAACGAACCCGGTTGCGCAGCCGCCAACAGCCCCGTGTTCGGATTCGCACGAGTCAGTCAGGCTGCGGTTGCTGGTTCGTGGTGCGGTGCGCGGAGAGGTCCGGGTGATCGGGTCGGGTCTCGATGGGGCGGTTCGGTGCTGCGGTCGGCGGGTGCCGTTCGGTCGAGCCGGTCGTCAGGGGGTCGCCAGCTGGGTCGGTCACCATGCGGTGGCCGGCCGACTCGGTCACCATGCGGTGCTTGGCCGACTCGGTCGCCAGGCGGCGGCCGGCCGAGCGGTTCGGGGTTGTGGTCGGCAGGCGGCGTCGGGTCGGGCCGCTGTAGGGGGGGTGCCCGTCGGGGTCGTCCGTCGGGCGGGGTTTCGATGGGCCAGCGGCGTTGGTGGTGGTCGGTGTGGCACGGCTCGCACAGGTTGGCGAGGTTCGCAACGTCGGTGTCGCCGCCGTCTTCGTAGTGGTCGATGTGATGGGCGTGACAGCGTTCTGAGTGGGTCGCGCACGCGATGCAGCCGCCGTCGCGGATGGCCAGCACGATCCGCTGCGCCTCAGAGGCGCTGCGCACCCGGCCCAAGGCGAGCTCGCTCCAGTCGCTGCTGAAGATCGCAGGCAGGATCCTGGCGTCAACAGCCAGCCCGGCGAGCTGTGCCGCTGACAGGGGCGTGCCGTCGTCGAGGCGGGCATTCGCGACCTGCCCGGTGACCAAGTCGTAATCGGCGGCGATCACCAAGCTGGCCCCCGGACGCTGACGACCCAGAATCAGATCGCACAACGCGTCGGCGTTGCGCTGGGCGAAACTGTCGCCGGCTGCGTCGTCGCGCCGGCGCACAGCTCGCTCGGCCGCGGCGAGCTGCATGCTCACCTGGCGGCCGGCGAGGTAGTCCAGGTCGGCACGCAGATGCCACATTCCGTCATCGCCGAGCACCAGCGAGCAGCGACGCTCCATCTGCTGCAAAGCCATCTCCGCGTCGGCGGAGTCGACTTCGCCGCTATCAGCTTGGGCCTGAACTTCGGCGGCCATCTGCTGGCGCCGATGCTCGAGGGTGCGGCGAGCAATCATGTCCGAGGGATACACCTCGCACAGCTCCAGCAAATCGCCCTCACCAAGACTGTGCACCTTGGGCGCCTCCCGGGCGACGAGCCTCGCGTGAGATGCGTGAATGTCGCCTGCCGCCAACGCGTCGAATGTGTCGGCCAGTGCATGCTCGGTGAGCGCTTCGGCGAGATGAGCTTCGCTGCGAGCCTGCGCAGTGCTCATCCGGGTGTACTCGCGCAGCTGCCACGCAGCCGACCGCGCCCCGTCACGACACACCAACTCACCCACCGCAGCCAAGAACCGCGCCTCAGCACGAGACCGCTCAGCCGCCAACTCCACGACACGATCCACCAGATCGTCATGCGCCAACAACTCCAAGCCCATCTCCGACACACAATCAGCATCAATGAACGCGCCACGCGCCGCACCTGCCGCACCTGCCGCAGCAGCCCGCTCCCGGCCCGCCGCCCGGTTCAACTCAACCCAATAGGCCTGATCATCAACCGCCACCGCCGAAGAGCCAGAGGTGTCAGAAGCGTCAGCCGGATTCAGATCAATTACGTCATCGATCTCGGCGAGGCACCCGTGGGAGGATCGTTCGCCAGAAAAGCCAGAATCGTTTCCATCAATGACGGGTGAATGGCCGGAGGTCGAGCCTTCAAGGTATCGCTCGATGAGCATGAGAGAAGTATACACACAAATGTGGTCAATCACAAACGTTCGCTCGCACCACTTTCGACCCAATTCAACTATCACTATCGGCGCAGCGCGATCGGAATTGCAAGGGTCCGCCAGAAACCAGTTCATGCGATTTGTGCTCGAAAATCATGCGTAACTCTTGGTAATCAGAGCATCGTTCGCGCGACTTGACCCGCGGCAAACCCCAAGACCTCAATGGTGTTTGTTCAAAGCCATTGTTGTGAGTGCGATGCCGTCGGCGGCAGCCGTCAAGCTGGCGAGAATCAGGCGAAGCGAACGCCAATTAAGGTTTCAACGTTTCGCTTCATTGAGTTAATTTCTCGATCGTTCTTCCTCTTCCTCGACTACGGCCTCCGTTTCGGAGTCGGCATTCTCGGGTTCGGAACCCTCGCCATCTACTTCCTCATGGATCGGCTCGGCTGCAGTGCTGGTGCCCGCAGTGGTATCGCCACTGGCTCGTCTTCCGCGACGCTGGCAAGCGTGGTAGCGCTGTAGATCTCGGATCGCGCCTTGGCATCAGAGCCGACCGCGATCGGCACATCGCCTGCGCAGGTCAGCCCCGATCCGCTATTCCGCGCCAACCGGATGCAGCCCCGGCTCGGACACATCGCCGGGAACAGAGAGCGCTGAAGCGGCCATACCGATACACAGCGAGATCGACGCGGCCGAACATCGGTAGTGCGGCGCGATACTCAGGGCTATGGCACTTGGCATAGACGACTCGCTGCTGGCGGTCAGTACGAGTTCCGGCTGGTACCAGACGGTGTTGATCATTCACCTGGCGGGCGCCGTGGTGGGCTTCGGCGGGAGCGCCATGGGTACCGTCATGCTGCGTCGTGCCTGGACCGAAGGACCCGACGCGGCCGCGGCCGTCCGGCGTTCGTTTGAATTCGCCTCCAACCGTCTCATCGACATCGCGGCATACCTAGCCGGCATCGCCGGCATCGTCGCCGTGATCGTCGGGCCGTGGAACTTCCGGCAGGACTGGGTGACGATTGCGTTCGTCCTGTATTTCGCCTGGGCGGGCATCAACCACGGCGCTCTGCGTCCGACCGGCGCCAAGCTGGCCGAAGCCTTGGACGCGGAACCCGAACTGTCCGCCGACGCGCAACGGTTGCGCAAGCGGGCCGAGCTGTGGTCCATGGTTAGCAACCTGGTCATCGTGGCCGCCATCGCCGTGATGGTGACCAAGCCCAGCCTGTAGCTCGCTCGACCACTCGGCCCGAAGCCGGTCGAATCGGCGTTCGAGACGCAGAAATACTGGATCCAGCAAGGGGTCTGGCGACATCCCGCTGAGACGGAGCTGAACGGATCCGACCGCTGACGCCGAACTCATGGTCACATCATCACGCAGCCGTCGCAGTTTCCCGCCACATTTTCCGACTCTTTTGGGCGACGCTACGCGGCTGCCGACCCAGCCACGTAGCGTCAGCGCGCATGACCGACCAACGGCGGCACCGGGTGTGCGTGATCCCCGGCGATGACGCTGCACCTGAGGCCATGGCGGCGTCGCTACGAGTGCTCGACGCGTTGGACCTGCCCATCGACTGGGACCATGTGCCAGCCGGCGATGAGCTGGCGGCGCTCACGCCCGACGAGCGGACAACACAGGTCGGCGAGCGCATCGATGCTGCCGACACCGTGCTGTTCGGCGCCTCCAATGGCACCACGCCCGGCGCGCTCCACATGCGCTGGGGCAAGCGCACCTACGCGAATGTGCGTCCCGTTCGCTGGCGGCCCGGCTATGCCTCGCCGATGGCTCGACCCGAAGGCATCGACTACGTGATCGTGCGGGAGAACCTCGAAGACATGTACGTCGGCGTGATGGGCCCTGCCAAGGCATTGGTGGATGCGGGGCTGACAGAGGGCCGCTCGCGCGTGCCGCCCGACGCCGCCGAGGGCCGATTCGCGGCGAAGATCATCACCCGGCCCGGTACCGAGCAGGTCACCCGCTTCGCCGCGGAGCTGGCGCTGAGCCGCGGCGGCAAACTGACCGTCTCGGCCAAGACGAACATGCTTCCTGCGACTGATCGCTGGTTCTGCGACATCGCCCGCGAAGTGGCTTCGGAATACCCGGGCCTGGAGTACGAGCAGTTCATCGTCGACGACATGGCGCACCGGCTGGTGGTGCGGCCCCACGAGTTGGACGTACTGCTGTTGCCGAACCTCTACGGCGATGTCCTCTCCGATCTGGGCGCGGGAACCATCGGCGGCATGGGCCTGGCACCGTCGGGCTGCTATGGCGACGACTGGGCCTATTTCGAGTCGGCGCACGGCACGGCGCCCGACATCGCCGGATTGGGCATCATCAACCCCACGGCCACGCTGGAGTCAACCGAGATGATGCTGCGCTACCTCGAGCTCGACGCGTCGGCCGACCGTCTTGAGCGTGCCTTGGCCCGGGTCTACGAGGACGGCGAACACCTCACGGCCGACCAGGGAGGCGCCGCAGCCACCGAAGACTTCGCAACCGCAGTCATCGAGGCCCTCTAGCGGACGCCCGGCGCCACGGCAGATAGACAAACGCATCGAACTCAGCGGAACGGTGAGCGAACAGACATGAGCGAACAAAGCAGACCCCAAGAGACACTGCCGCGGGGCATACCTGATGATCGGCCCGCGGACGGCGACGACAGTGCATCGGTGTCGTTTCGGCTCGACGAGCTGCGGCCCTGGGGCATCGCTGCGTACGTGGCCGCCGGCATGGCTGCCGACGACGCAGAGACTGTCGTCGACAACCAGCTCTGGTCGGACCGGCGGGGCGTCGACACGCACGGCTTCCAGCGGGTGAGCTGGTACGTGAACTGGATCCGCGACGGCACCACCGACCCGACGGCCCAGTGCGAGATCGTCACCCGAACGCCGTCGGTGCTGGTGGCCGACGGGCACCACGGACTCGGCCAGCTCGTCATCACCCGCTTCATGGAGCAGCTCATCGAGGCCGCCGCCGAAAGCGGCTTGGTGGTCGGGGTGATCCGGAATTCCAATGACTGGGGTTGCGGGGCGAACTACCCCTATCACGCCGCCGAAGCCGGCTTCGTCTGTTACGGAACGACCACCTCGGTGCCGAACCTGGCACCGTTCGGCAGCCGTCGCAAGCTGTTCGGCAACAACCCCATCGTGTGGACGTTCCCGCGCCGAGACCAGCCCCCGATCGTGCTCGACATGGCGATCACACCCGTCGCGCTCGGCAAGGTGCTGCGCGCCCGCTCGGAGGGAAGGGACATTCCCGTCGAATGGGGGTTCTTGGACCGTGACGGCAACCCGACGGTCGATCCCGACGTGGCGATGCGCGGCATCGTGCCCGCAATCGGCGGCTACAAGGGCATCGGCATGATCACAGCTTCCAACATCGCAGCGGGCATCCTCGCTGGCTCGGCGCACACAGGCGATGTGGCTGTGGGACGGC
This sequence comes from Candidatus Poriferisodalis sp., assembly GCF_965214215.1. Lineage (GTDB taxonomy): Bacteria > Actinomycetota > Acidimicrobiia > Acidimicrobiales > Poriferisodalaceae > Poriferisodalis. The sequence goes on from NZ_CBDCBD010000003.1 coordinate 260,358, forward strand.
GGGGGCAGTTCTTCTTGCTGATGGACCCCGGCGTGTTCCGCAACCGCGACGAGTACTACGACGACATCGAGGACATGGTCGCCCAGATCCGCGCCGCCGGGGAAGAGGACGTGCTGCCAGGCCAGACCGTGTACCTGCCGGGCGAGCTGGAACAGCGCGAGATGGACCGGCGCAGCGCCGCCGGCACGGTGAGCTACCCGGCGTCGGTGGTCCGCTCGCTGAGCCGAGTCGGCGACGAGCTCGGCGTGCCGTTCGAGTGCGATGCCGTGCTAGACGCCAGCCCCGCAGTCGGCCCCTCTGCCGAGTCCGCAGAAAGCTCGTGATGAGCGGCGCCGACCCAGACCGGGTTGACGAGCTGGTGCCGGCTGATCAGGGCCACAAGATGCTGTCGCTCGCAGCGGAGTGGATTCCCACGCTGACCGAGCGAAGCGTCGAGATCGACCGGCTGCGGCAACTCCCCCAAGACCTGGCGGGGGCGCTCGCAGCTGACGGCTTCTACCGGACCCTGGTGCCGCCAGAACTCGGCGGAATGGGCCTCGCCCCACCGGTTGTCGCAAACATCAGCGAAATACTGGCGATGGGCAACGCGTCGGCGGCGTGGTGCACCTTTATCGGTTCGACGTCGCAGATCATGTTCGCTGCGTTGGAGTCCGCCCAGCTTGCGGAGGTTCTGGCAAACCCCGACGTCATCACCGCCGGAGTGTTCGCGCCCTCGGGGACAGCCACCGCTGCCGCGGGGCCGGACGGCGCTGACGGGTACATCGTGAAGGGCCGCTGGGCATGGGCGTCGGGCTCTCACAACGCCGAGTGGATTTCCGGCGGTGTGCAGATCGACACCAGCCAGTCGACCGATTCTGCGCAACCGGCGCTGGGACGGGTCTTCTTCCGTCCCGAGGACATCGTGCTCCACGACGATTGGTACACCAACGGGCTGCGAGGCTCGGGGTCGAGCACCTTCGAAGCCGACGGCATCTGGCTTCCTGCCAACCGCATTGCGTATGAGCGCACCATCCTGAAGTCTCCGTACGCAGCCCAGCCTTTGTATCGGATGCCGCTGTTCGGTCTGCTGGCGCTGCCGATCGGTGCGATCGCCCTGGGCATGGCCCGCGCCTGCATCGACGAGGTCATCGAGGTCGCCACCTCGAAGGTGCCACAAGGCTCCCGCCGAACGCTCGGCCGGCGGCCGTCGCTCCACTCGGCAGTGGCAGTTGCCGACACCGAGGTGCGGGCCGCCCGCACGCTGCTGTACGCGGAGATGGACGCCGCGTGGGAACGAGCGCAGCACGGGCTGGCAGACCTGGAGATCCGGCGAAACCTGCGCACCGCCACCACCCACGCCATGCAGGCAAGCTTGCGAGTCGCGCAGTCGATGAACTCTGCCGTCGGGGGCACGGCCGTGTTCGAAGCGTCGCCGCTGCAGCGCCACCTGCGCGATGCGCAGACCGCGTCGGCCCACTTCATGGTGGCGATGCCGGTCATGGAACTGGCCGGCCGCACATTCTTCGACGCCGACGCGGACACGTCCGGCCTGTAACCGACAGATTCTGTCTCATCAGCCGCAGCCGGCCGACATCGACGGCCCGCTGCGGTGCGCCTCGGTCTGTGAAACGCCCGCCGCGACGCTCAGTTCTCGCGGCGGCGTTGGTGGGCGGGAAGCGGGAAGGTGATCGGGATGAGCGCGGTGAGATCGATGTCGATGAGCGTCGGTCCCGTCGGCCCGGACTCGCCGCTGGCGCGAGCCACGGCCCGGCCGAACGCCCCTTCGAACTCCGCAGCGCTGGTCACGCGCTGCGCCGGCACGCCCATGGCCTCGGCGACGCCGACGAAGTCGATGCCGCCGATCTCGGTGCCGTGGTGTTCGTCCCACAGGGCGTCCTGAATGATGCGCAGCACCCCATATCCGCCGTCGTTGAAGACGCACACGATCACCGGCAGGCCGTGCTCGGCGAGCGTCGAGATCTCGCCGATCGACAGCATGAGGCCGCCGTCGCCCTGGATCACGACCGTCGGCTGCCCGCTGGCCAGTGACGCACCGACCGCCATCGGCACGCCGGGGCCAATGGCCGCGTTCGCCGCCCGGATGGAAGTGCGCGGCGCCACGATCGGCAACAGCCGGTTGCCCCACATGTACCCCGGCACGGTGGTGTCGCGCACGATGCGCGCCTCGTCGGGCAGCATGTGCCGAATCGTGTCGCAGATGGCTGCGTGATCGGCGCCGATCTCTTCGCGCATCGCCTCAATGTCAGCAACACGGTGCTTGCGGGCCCGCTCCACGAAGCCGTCGTCGATCGTGGGACGGCCGTCGCCCAGCCGTTCGAGCAGCCCCGCGAGGCTGAGCTTCGCGTCTCCGACGACAGCCAGCGACGCCGGGTAGTTCAGGCCGATCACGCCAGGATCCACATCGAGATGGATCAGTTCTTCAGGCAGGCGCAGCGCCCAGACCCGTGTGGCGTAGTTCTGGAACCGTGTGCCGACCGCGAGCAGCAGATCGCTTTCGGCGAACACATCTGCCATCTGCGGCCGGTCGGAACGGAAGCCCAAAGACAGCGGATGCAGCTCGCTCAGGGCGCTGCGCCCTTCGATAGTGGTCACGACGGGAGCAGAAAGTCGCTCGGCCAGTGCAGTCAGCTCCGCCGACGCATCAGCGCTGACGACACCGCCACCGGCCCAGATCAGCGGACGCTGAGCGTTTGTCAATCGCTCGGCTGCGTCGTCGAGCAGCGCTGCATCGGGGCGCAGCCGAGGCACGTCGGGCGAGCCCTCCAGCTGCGCATCGCCGACCTTGGCGTACTGGAAGTCGATCGGAATCTCCACAGCGCCGGGCTGTGGACGACCTGTTCGCACATCGTCGGCGACCCGGGCGATCTCGGTCGAGATCTCGCTGGGATGCCGCACGGAGGCCACGCTGCGGCACACCGTTCGCAGCATGTCGGCCTGCTGGTCGTTCTCGTGCAGAAAGCCCTTGCCCTTGCCGTAGAAACGCGACTCGGTCTGCCCGGTCACCATCAGCACGGCCGAACTCGTGAACGACGCCTCATACAGACCCGCCACCGCGTTGGCCGCACCAGGACCGGTGGAGGTGAGCAGGACGCCCATCTCCCCGGTGGCTCGGTAGTAAGCGTCGGCGGCATGCGCGGCAGCCTGCTCGTGGCGGACCTTGACGACCTCGATGTCGTCGCGTACCGACAACGCCTCGTAGATCGGCAGGTTGTGCACGCTGACGATTCCGAACACATGCCGTACGCCCAAGCGCGCCAACGTCGCTGCAACGGCCTCGCCGCCGGTCATCTCAGTCATCGTCGTCACACACCCCGGGCATCGCTCATCGCCCGAACCGTAGCCCCGCGGCCGGGCGTGCGACCGGCGGCAGCAAATTCGCCAGAGGCGGGGTGGAGTTTTACGCGGCCCCGCTGAGAGGCGGGTGCTTGTCGTTGAGCAACTGAATGAAGGCCAAATACCGCGTGTGGGCCCGGTAGAACCCGATGACGAAGTTGCGCATGCCTGCGGGCCAGCGACCTGTGAACAAGATGATGATGTAGGCGATCGTCACCACGACGATGACCGAGTACGAGTACACGAGCACGAACACGATCTGCGGCAGCCCGATGATCATGCGAAACAGTGCGGACAAGCGATTGCGGTTCTCCAGCTGCGCTTCCACGTTGACCGCCATCGGTGTTCCGCCTGGGTCTTGCGACGACATCGAGAATTCGAACGGCGGGTACTGGTCGTGCATGAGGTGCAGATAGGCGAGCATCCGTTGGTAGTGGCGGATGTGCATGATCTGGAAACCCGCGATGCCAGCCGGCAATTTGCCGGTGAACAGAATCACCAGCATGGTCGGAATCGTGAGCACCCACGAAACGCAGATGAACACCAGATTGATCACAATGTGCGGGATCAACATGATCCAATGCACGAGCGGTCGCCAATTGGCTATGCGATCAGTGGTTTCGACGGAGGCGGAGGCCGGATAGTCCATACACGGACGCTATCGCGTCGGCAGTCGCAGACCGGGTCAATCCTATTGCCGCTCGAAGCGCTACCCGGCGACGAGCGGGAACCGGTCGTCGTCGGCAGGATACTCACCGGCCACTGCGACGGTGTCGTCGTCGGTGATGATGGGATCGCACCCAGGGTGTGGGTACCAGACAGCGTCGTCGCCCAGCCATCGGGTGGACAGCGCCACGCGCCGGTGGTCGCCCGCATTGCCCGGCGATCCGTGGATGATCCACGAGGAAAAGAACAGCGCATCACCGGGCTCGACATCGAAGCCCACGATGTCGTAGTCGGCCCGGTTGGCTTCGACATCGGGCATCTTGTCGCCCTCGAAGTCGGCCATGAAGCCCTTCTTGCCGTCGAAGGACTCCGGCGCGTAGTAAGCGTCCCAGCTGTGCGAGCCGCGGACGAACTCGAGCGAGCTCTCCGCGACCGTGACCGGGGTCATCGCCACCCAAGCCGAGCAGATCTGGCGGCCCAAGAACGGCCAGTAACCGATGTCCTGGTGCCACGGAGTCGGGTTGGCCGTGAGCGGCTCCTTGATGAGCAGGTGGTCGAAATAGAGGCGGGCAGTCTTTGAGTCCATCAGCGCCGCCGCCATCTGCGCCGTGCCCGAGTTGCGGACGAATTCGCCGATGACCGGATCGACCTCCCATCGGTAGCGGCTGGTGAACAGCCGGTTCTCGGACGCGCCCGGGTTGGTGTCGGACACCCACTCGCCTGGATCTCTCAACTGCTGGTCGGCCACCTCGAGGACCCGGCCGATCCAATCCCCCGACACTGCCCCGGCGATCTTCACCACCCCGTCAGCCTCGTACGCCGCCCTGTGCTGCGCGGTGATGGCGTCGGCTGCGTGATGGGACGTTGATTTGGTCATCGGTTCTCCCTGTCTGGCTGTGTCACCCGTCGGCGCCTGCGCCGACGCGTACGGCTTCTCGCAGGCCCGCTATGCGAGCCGGGCTGTGGGTGCGCTCGCGCTGCACGCCGAACGCGTGATGGGCCGGCACCAGATCGCCGAATGGGCTGATCACGTTCACGTTGTCGGCGCCGATCAGCCCCGGATGCTCCGCCCCGCACGCATCGGCGAGGCGGAAGAGCTCTTTGCGCAGGCCGATGACGTAGTTCGCCAGCCGGACGCTCTTGTTGGTCGGGTCGAGCCCGCGCGCCAGCCACTTGTTCTGGGTGGCCACACCTGTCGGGCAGTGATCGGTATGGCAGCGCTGCGCCTGAATGCAGCCGATCGCCATCATCGGCTCGCGGGCGACGCCGATCATGTCGACGCCGATGTTGAAGGCCAGCGCTGCCGGGGCAGGAAAGCCGAGCTTGGCCGAACCGATCATCACGATGTCGTCGGTGAGGCCGGCCTCGCCGAATGCGTGATGCACCACGCCGAACGCCCGCCAGAACGGCAGCGCCACGTGGTCAGTGAATACCAACGGTCCCGCTCCGGTGCCGCCCTCGGCACCGTCGACCGTCACAAAATCCGGGCCTCGATGGGTGTCGGCCATGTGCTGCGCAAGCTCGGTCCAGAACGCCTCTTGACCGACCGCCGACTTGATACCGACTGGGAGGCCGGTAGCCCCCGCCACCTCCTCCACAAAATCCACGAGCTCGGAAACAGAGCCGAAAGCCGAGTGACGGCTGGGGCTCGCCACGTCCTGGCCGACGGGGACGTCGCGTGCAGCTGCAATCTCGGGGCTGACCTTCGCCGCAGGCAAAAGACCGCCGACGCCCGGTTTCGCGCCCTGGGACAGCTTCACCTCGATTGAGCGGACCGGCGCGGAATCGATCGTCTCCAGCAGGCGATCCATCGAGAACGTGCCGTCAGGGTTGCGGCAGCCGAAGTATCCGGTCCCCATCTGGAACACCAGGTCGCCGCCGTTGCGGTGGAATGCCGACACGCCGCCCTCGCCGGTGTTGTGCATGCACCCGGCGGCTTTCGCCCCACGGTTCAGCGCTTCGATGGCGGGGCCAGACAGCGACCCGTAACTCATCGCAGACACGTTGACGATCGACGCCGGGCGGAAGGCCTTGGCACGGCTGCGCCAGGCGCCCATGACCTTGCCGCACGGGATCGGCGCATCATCGGGCACAGAGCGTCCGAGCGGGAAGGGGCTGTGGCGGAACGTGATGTGGCCCGGTTTCTCGATCTCGTCGTCGGTGCCGAAGCCGAAGTAGGAGTTCTGCTGCTTGGCCGTCGAATACACCCAGCGACGCTGATCGCGGTTGAAGGGCCGCTCCTCTTCGTTGTGGGCGACGATGTATTGGCGCAGCTCAGGGCCGATCTTCTCCAGCAGAAAGCGGAGATGACCGATGACCGGATACGTGCGCAGGATCGAGTGGCGCTTCTGGATGCTGTCGTGGATGAACACAAACACCAGAAATGTCCCGACGATGATCAACCCCCACAGCCACCACGGCACGATCCCGAAACTACCGCGGGCACGCGACACGCCATGTCCGCGGCCGACTGCGAGCCGTCGGCGACCCGCAAGGCCCTCCCCTGGGGAGGGTGCCGTGTGTCATGCGACCCGGCCGCGACGGGCTTCCTATGCTGGCCCGATGGCATCGGTGCCCGACGGCGATACGCCCCCAACGGCCCCGCCGGCCCGAATTCCCGCGCTCGCGCCCGAGGTGCTCACGCTCATGCCGGCCTCCCACGAAGCACCTCGCTGCTCGGCCCACGCGACCGCGCTCGGCACCGATCCCGGCGGCACCGCCATCGCCGCCGACGCTGTGGCGCTGGTCGAAGTGCCGCTGCCGTGGTCCAAGCCCGTCTTCGCCAGCGGCCTGCTCGAAGGCTTCACGTCGATGATGGAGTTGAAGGTGGGATTCACGCGGGTGCTCGCCGTCGTGCCGCCAGGCGAACGCGGCCGAGCCGACACAGTTCCCGTTGCGCTGCACTGGCGTGTCGGCGCAACCACCCACTCGGCACACTTCGACGCACACGGCCCAGCTGGATTGCGGCAGCTGTTCTCCCATCTCACGCAGCGCCAGCCGTCAGATCCCAAGCCCGACGACGCCGGCTTTGTGCCGGTCGGTTTCGCCACCGATGAGCGGGTCGTGCTCATCTGCACTCAAGGCAGCCACGACGTGTGCTGCGGCAGCGAGGGCACACGCCTCGCCGCCGACTTCGAGGCAGTGATGCGCACTTACCGGACTGCAGATGTCAACGAGCCATATGCCGGTGCGCCGACCGCAGGCGGGCATGTCACCGTGTACCGCGTCAGCCACACCGGGGGACACCGTTTCGCTCCAACTGCAATGACGCTTCCCGACGGCCGCATGTGGGCCAACATCGAGGCGGGGGAAATCGCCGCAATCCTGGACCGCACCGCCGACGCAACGGCGGTGGCGTCTCGCTGTCGAGGATGGTGGGGAGGCGCCACGGGTCCCGCGCAGGTCGGCGAGCGCGCCGTGTTCGCAGAAGTGGGATGGCCGCTCGAGGACATAGCTCGCACCGTCAGCTTCCGACCCGCGGCGAAAGGCTGGGCAGTCGAGGTCGTGGCGGATGCGGCGAATCGAGCGTGGACAGTGTCGGTGGAGGCAGGGCGGACCGTGCCGACCATCTCGTGCAGGGCACTCGGAGGCCTGCCGGCCAAGCCGTCGACGGAGTTCGTCGTCACCGACGTTCGAGAGCACTGAGGGCGCCGGCGGATCCTTCGTCGGGACAGCTGTGAGCCGTGCGATCTAGCCTTTCGGAGTCGTGATCTGCCAGACCAGGACCATCGGGATCACGACGAGCGAGGGGCAGCCAATATGACATCACCGCTGGAGGGCATCAGGGTCGTCGAGTTCGCCAATTTCGCCGCGGCGCCGTCGGCCGCTGCGATCATGGCCGACCTCGGCGCCGAGGTGATCAAGGTCGAGGCCATCGGCGGCGATCCGATTCGTGGGCTGATGAAGCAGGCGAAGCTGCCGGATGGTGCGCACAACCCCGATGTGGCATTTCAGTTCATCAATCGGGGCAAGCAGTCGATCCAGCTGAACCTGGAGGACCCCGACGGCTCAGCCATCGCCCGGCGACTGGTCGCAGCTTCCGATGTCGTGGTGATGAATCTGCTCCCTGAGCGCCGTGAGCGCTTCGGCCTGAGCACCAACGAGTTGCTGGCGTTGAAGCCCGACCTGGTGATCGGCGTGCTGTCGGGCTACGGCGAGGTGGGCGACGAGATCGACCGGCCCGGTTACGACGTCACTGCGTTCTTCTCCCGCTCAGGGTTGTACGGGGCATCCACACCGCCGGACGGTCTGCCACCTCACGCCCGACCAGGCCAAGGCGATCACACCACGAGCCTGGCCTTCTTCGGCGCGATCATGGCGGGGCTGCGGGCACGAGACGTCTCCGGCGAAGGCCAAGTCGTGGAGTCGTCGCTGCTGCGCACAGCGGCATGGACGATTGCCATCGACCTGTCGACCTCGCTGGTCGACGGGCGCCCCAACACCGAGCGCCCTCGGGATCGCGGGCTCTCTCCGATGCTCGAGGCGTTCGAATGCGGCGACGGCCGATGGATCCATTTCACGATGCCCGACACGGGCAATGCGTGGGAACGATTCTGCAAGGCCATCGAGCGTGATGACTTGCTTGAGAACCCCGACTACGAGACCGGGCGGCAGCGGTTCCGGGCGATGGGCGCCCTTGTCGCCGACATCGCGGACACGTTGAAGTCGAAGCCGTCGGGGTACTGGATGCCCCGGCTGGACGAGCACCGGTGCATCTGGGCGCCGATCAACGACACCGCGTCGGCGGTCCAGGATCCGCAAGTGCGTGCAACAGGCGCCTTCGAGACCATCCACCATCCCGAGGCCGGCGAATTCGAGACGGTTGCGGCGCCCTTCCGGATGCACAACTCCCCCGATGTGGGCGTGCGAGGTCCCGCACCTCGTGCTGGCGAGCACACGGCCGCAGTGTTGTCGGACCTGCTCGGTCTCGACGCAGACGAGATCGCCGATCTCACCCAACGCGGCGTCGTAGCCAGCGACTGAGCCGCCCTCGATGCCGATCAGACGTCGAGGCGGCTGGTGATGTCCGCTGCTATGGCGTGCGGCGTTCGGCCCGCGGTATGTACCTGCTCGAACTGCGCGTAGCCCTCTGCCCGCTCGGCCAGTAGCTGGGCCACCTCAGCCGCCGGGTCCTCGCCCGCAAGCAGAGGTCGCACTGGGCCCTCGACATCGGATTCCAAACGCCGGACGATCTCGTCGACATCGGCGACCAGGCAAAAGACCCGGCCTGCCCCAGACAGTGCCTCGGCGTTCGCCGGGTCAAGCAGCATCCGGCCGCCCGTGGCGACGACCTGACGCTGGCCTGCGGCTACCTCGGCCGCGACTTCCCGCTCAAGCGCCCGAAACCCGTCCTCGCCCCGCTCGGCAAAGATCTCCTCGATCGGTCCGTACCGAGACACGATCACGTCGTCGGTGTCGACGACCGTCCAGCCGAGCTCGCGAGCAACGAGCTTCCCCACGGTCGTCTTGCCCGAACCCATGAAGCCCGTGAGCACGATATTGCGGACAGAGGCTCGCGTCATGAGTTCAGCCTCTAATCGTCGTCGAGGACTGTTACCCCGATATTCGCGTCAAGGACGACGACTTTGCTGTCGGACGCGGTGCCTTTCAGCTTGAAGCTGATGTCCTCGTTCGCGGTGTCCGCGTCGCTCAATGCAGTGACCGTGAACTTCTTGAACGTATCCCAGTCGCTCGCGTCAAACGTCAAAGAGCCCGGCGCAACGCTCAACTTGGTGCTGTCGGACGATTTGATCTCAGGCTGGACAGTGACGGTCACGCCCGGCTCTGGCTTCTGCCGCAGCCGCACCCAGACGTCCTGGCTTGCTGCTACGTCCTCGATGGGAAACAGCGCGGACGGCCAAGCCTGCATGGAGATCGACGTGTCCTCGATCTTCACGGTCAAGCGCCGCGGCGCCGCGTAGCTGAGGCCCGGGAAGTTGTCGACACGAAACTCGAGCCACCGGGTCTCATCGTTCGTGTCTGCGTCGATGTCGCTCTTGACCGGAATGGTGTCGCAGTATTTCGCGTTGATCGATCTTGGTCTCGGATACTTGCCGTCGCAGTTCTCGCCAGCTGAAGCCGCTGTGAAGTAGAAATTTTTCACCCCTCCTACCCAGATCGCGATATAGGGTCCGATGCCGTCGCCGGTCAGGCCTTGGTAGCCCTTGGCCATCCGGTCGAACCAATCGTCTTTGAACTTCCCCTCTTTCAACAGCGCCGGATCGAAGTGCAGGTAGACAGCCCCGGGTGTGCCCTCGGTGAGATTGAGCGTGGAATTCGGGGCGATCTTCTCTCCTGCTGGATCGGGCGTCCAGGTGACGTACACGGGCCTGGCGTCGGCGATGGTCGCGGTGACGCTCGGCATCGCTGACACCCCAGCGAAACCACTGATTGCATGGGTGATCGTGACGGTGTCTTTGATGTAGTTGTCGTCGAGTGGCGCGTTCAGGGTGACGGTCTGCGCACTGTTCCAGTTGCCGCTTGAGCCGCCGGTAAACGTCAGCGGGCCGCTCACCGTCAGCCGGTCGGTGTCGCTCGACACAGGTGTGATCACGATGCTCGCGCCATCGCCCGGGTCGGCATTCAGAGAGAGGTCGTATGTCGTCGAGGACAGCTCATCGACCGCCACCGTGGACGCCGACAATGTCATCTCGACTGCCTCGTTATCATCGATATTCACGGTGAGCGTCTGCGACGGCGATTGGGCGCTGTAGCCATCGCCGTCACCGGAGATGACGTGGCTGACCGCGACGATCTCGTCGGTGCCGTCGGGGTCCCGGACCGCCGTCACGGTGATGCGCTGGCGGGTCTGCCAGTTGCCGGTCGAGCCGCCCGTAAAGGTGAGCGTCGTCGGGCTGACGGTGACGTCGCTGCCAGTGAACGTCGGCGTGACGATCACGCTCTTGCCACTGCCGGGATCGGCTCTCAACCAGACTTCATAGTGAGCTGTCGTGCCCTCGTCGACCGTCAGGCTCTGCGGGTCGACGAGGACGCCGGGCGAGCGATCCTCCACTGCCACACGGAACGTCTCCGTGAGAGCTCGAACCTTCACTTGAGCATTCTCCGGATGCGGCACCGGGATCGTGACGGTGATCACCACATCCTCGTCGTCGTTGTCGCTGTCAGCAACTGGAGTGATGGTTACGTCCTGGAACTCGTCGTAATTTTCGTGGTTGAAGACGAGACTGGTCGGGGTCACCGTCACCGCGCCCGGATCGGGGTTGGTGATGGTCACGGTGACGGGATTGCGGGGAATCCGGCCCAGCTTGAGCTGATAGGTAAGCGACGATGCGGGATCGCCTTCCGCCAACAGATTCGGATTGGGCTTGCGCTGCGTAATCGGATTGCTGCGGTCGACGCCGTACATGCTCAGCCACAAGTCGGAAATGGCCGCGTAGCCGGGGTACTCGACAAACTCAAGCGACACTTGCGCCGTGGCGATGATACTGCCCCAGTCTCCCAGGTGAAGCACCCTGATGGTTTGGTATTCGTTCCAATTGCTCGGCGTGAACACGAGATAGTCGGGTGAAATATCCAAAGATCGTGCATTGCGGGCGCCTTGGATCACTGGTCGGACGGTGATCGCATGCGGCGGTTGGTCCTTCAGACGAAACTGCCACGGTTTTTTTTGACCGTCCTCCCACACTGTGAGAAATATGTCTTGCGCCAGATCCAAGCGGATGTACTTGTTATCGCTGTGATACGCGGCACCCTTGCTGCCTGTGTCGTCATTTCGGATGGTGCCTGTCGCAGTGTCATCGCTGATGGTGACACCAGCCGGGGGGTTCGAGATGGTGACGGTGAACTCATCGTCGATTTCGATGTCGGAGTCCTCGGTCGTCGAGATCGTGATCGTGGCGGAACTGCTGCCTGCAGGGATCGTCACTGTGCCGCTTGCAGCCGTGTAGTCGTCCACATCGGAGTGGGCGATTGCCGTGCCGTCGGCAGTCTGGTAGTCGAGCGCGATCGCAGAGCTCTGCACCGGGCTCACCGACACCACGAAGCCGACGCCATCGCCCTCATTCGACGACGCATCGGCAATGCTGACCGTCGGCTGACTATTTGTCTGGGCCGGCTGCGCCGCTGGATCATTGTCGGCAACAGCGACCATCGCCGATCCCGCACTCGACGACACCGTGTAGCCGGTGCCGGTGTCGATCGACACTGTCACCGACCCGTCAGCCTCGTCGGTGCTGTCACCGGTGGTGGTAACAGCCAGGGTGTAACTGCCGCCGGTGGGAATCGTCACGGTCCGCGCCCCAGTCGCCACACCGAAATCGCCTGACTGCGACACCGTCACATCGACCGTCAAAGCAGCAGTCGGCACCGGTGATGCGGTGACGGTGAACGACGCCGCCGAGCCCTCAGTGACGCCGATGCCCGCGGTGACGCTGACCTCCGGCACCGGCGGCGGCTTCTGCGATGCTGCCTCGATGCATTCCAACGCTTCGCGGAACGGCTTCCACCCGAACCATCGCTGCTCACCCTCAAGCGCCTCAGCCGCAGTGAACGCAGTCAACTGATCGTCGGCCACATCGCCGAACGCGATCAGCACCCGACGCCAGTTGCGGCCATAACCAGGAGCGCGATCACGATGCAGCTCGTAATAGTCCCGCGCCGACTCCAACGTCTCATCAGAAACACAATCCGCAGGCGGCGGGGGTGGCGGAGGCGCGTCGTCGTCATCAGACACTGAGACCGTGGCGCTGCTGTTGCTCGACGAGACGGTGTAGCCCGTGCCGCTGCTCACCGACACTGTCACCGACCCGTCGGGCTCGTCGGTGCTGTCACCGGTGGTGTCCACCGTCAGCGTGTAGCTGCCGCCGGTGGGGATCGTCACGGTCCGCGCCCCGGTCGTCACGCCGAAATCGCCGCTCTGGGCGACGGCGACGCTGACCGTCAGGGCTGACGCCGGCGAAGGGCTGGCCGTGAGCGTGAACGACGCAGCAGTCCCCTCGGTGACACCGCTGCCCGCAGCGATGCTGATCTCGGGATCGGGCGGCGGCGGATTCGCTGTCTCGATGCACTTGAGCGCCTCTTGCACCGGCTTCCAGCCATACCAGCGTTGCACTTCCGCGCGTGCCTCAGCTTCGGTGAACGGAGTCAGATTCCCATCGGAGACATCGCCGAAAGCGATCAGGACGCGCTTCCAGTTCTCCCCGTAGCCGGGAGGCTTGTTCTTGTTCGCCTCGTAATAGCCGCGAACCGTTGCGACCAGGCTGTCCGAGATGCAGTCGGCGATCGATTGCTCCGAGTTCTGCTGGGCGCCCGATGAGGCGGGGGCGACGACCAGCGCGGAGGTGATGATCGCGACCAGCGCGAGGGAGCGCCAGATTCGCAAGCGCAGGTGCGGGAAGATCCGAGCGACGTGACGGGCCATGGGGAATCTCCGATCTGTTGCAGATGCTGTGTCTCAGAGCCGACAGATTTGGGCTGATCGCCGGCCGCGTGTCGGAACCGTAGGCCACGAATTCGCGGGTGGATGACCATTTCGAGAGCCCGTGTGCAACGCCCGCGTAAGTCGGGGCTAGGCGGGGCCTTGGGGCGGCAGACCGATGGGAAAGGCGTCGCGGATGGCGGCGTCGACGGCGCGGCTGATGTGTGAGGGCCAGTGGTTCTCGAGCGTCGCAACGACGTGGTCGTGCGCCACGTCGTGGGCGGGCCGGCTGCCCGCCTCGGTCCAGTCTTCGGGCGTATCCCGGTTGGACACCAGCGGGTACAGGTACTCGGTTTCCATCAGCTCGAGCGTCTGCGGCGAGCCCAAGAAGTGGCCTGGACCTGCGATGACTTCAGCGATGAGATCGGCCGACAGCGTGTCGGCATTCACCTCGATGCCGCGCACGGTGCGGTTGATGGCGCCCAGCATGTCGTTGTCGATCACCAACGCTTCATGCGAGCACGCCAGCAGGCTCGCGAGCATCCCCGCCGACTCATAGACGATGTTCGCGCCCGCGTGCCCGGCGAGTCCCACGTTCAGGCCTTTCTCGTAACCGGCCTGGGCGTCGTTCACCTTGGAGTCGGTCATGCCGGCCGCGACGCCGGTAGGGAGCCCGAGCCAATGGCCGACTTCGGCCGCAGCGGCGTTGAGGATGCCTTCCTCGCCCGATCCCCCGCTCATGGCGCCCGTGCGCAGATCCGACACGAACGGCCACAAGCCCAGCAGGCACGGGTGGCCCGGCGACAGCAGGTTCACCACGGTCAAGCCGCCGAGGCACTCCGCCACCGCTTGGGCCAGCGCACCGGCCAGCGCCGCAGGCGCGGTGGCGCCGGCTTGCAGGGCCGACAGCAGATTGATCGGCATGCCGGTGCGCACCTGTGCAACCAGGCACCTCGCCGAGTCGTGGGCGAAACGCAGCGGAGGGACGACGAAGGTGTTGTTGGCCGCCATGAACGGACGCTTCGCGAATTCGCCCTCACCGCCGAGCACCAAGTCGAACATCTTGACCGACTCGTACACCCACTCAGGCTCGAACCACGAGGATCCGCCCGGCTTGGTGGTGCTGGCCATCACGGCGTATGCCGTGGTCATGTCGAGGTCGCGGGTCTCGACCATGTCTCGGGCCACCACCGTGCGCACGTAGAAGTGCAGGTTGTCGAGCGTGTCGACCAGACGGCCGCAGTCGTACACGTCGGTTGCCAGCGAGTCGCGGAACGTGCCGGTCGCGTGGTCGTACATCATCACAGCGGCGCCGGAGGTGCCGAAGTAGACGTGCTCTCCGCCCACGTGCACCGACTGGTCGTCGTCGAAGCCGTGCCAGATCCATTCCTTGGCAGCGGTCTCCATGGCACCCTCGACCACGCCTCGGGGCAGTCGGAGGCGGCCGTTGTCGTCCACCCACCCGCCGTGAGGCGTCGCTGCTTCGATGAACTCGTCGAGCGGGTCGCCCATGCCGACATCGGCGAGCAGCCCAAGCGCCGTGTCGTACACCTGCCCCATGTCGCTGTCGGTGAGCGGTTTGAAGCGGCCTGCGGGCAGGCCTGGTCGCACCGGTCGCCGGTCGCGATCAGGAACTGCCTCGCGCACGGCGATGCGGCCGGCCCGGCCGCCGCCGCGACGCCGCCTGGGCGCCTCGGCAGTCTCCGGTGACGGTGCGGCGGTGTCAGACATGAGCACCTCGGTTGGCAATCGGTGTTGTGGGGAGCGGTGTGCCCTGGGTTCTCAAAACGCAGGGGCAGGGATGCGATCGCGCAGCGCCTATTCGTTCATGCGCGCAGCGCTGCATTGCGGGGGTCGTAGGCGGCCTCGGCGAGCACGGTGGCGGTGCGCCGTTCGCCGAGCAGGTCGAGCTCGAAGGTGCTGCCGGGCGCCTCGAATCGGGGATCGACGTACACGAACGCCAGACTGCGGCCCACCGAGTGTCCCCAAGCGCCGCTCGTGCCGATGCCCATGGGCTCGTCGCTGCCCGGTGCAAAGGCGGGTTCGTTGCCGCGCACGTCGTTGTCGGTCGCGTCGACCTCGCAGTACACGAGCACCATCGAAAGCGGCTCGCCTTGCTTCTCCGATTCGCGGCGGGCCAGCGCCGCGTCGCGCCCGATGAAGGGGCGGCTGTAGTCCACGAAGCGCCCGAGGCGGGCTTCGACCGGTGTGATCTCGGTGGTCAGTTCGCTGCCCCACGCCTTGTACGCCTTCTCGATGCGCATGACGTTCATGGCGTAGCTGCCAAAGTGCACCAAGCCGTAGGGATCGCCTGCATCTGCGACGGCGTCGTAGACGCGGGCCACTTCGCCCATCGGGCCGTGCAGCTCCCAGCCCAATTCGCCGACATAGGAGACCCGCAGCGCAATCACGGGCACCCCTGCCACCGTGATCTCCTGGGCTGTCAGCCAGCTGAACGAGTCATTGCCCAAGTCGGCATCGGTCAGCGGCGACAGCACGTCGCGTGCACGCGGCCCGGTCACGCCCAAGATGGCCGTGTCGTCGGTGGCGTCGCGCACCTCGACCCGCTCGCCGGGCGCGATGTGGTCGCGCAGCCAGTCGACATCGTGGCTCTGGCCCATGATCGCTGAGGCCAGCCAGAATCGGTCCTGCGCGAGGCGCGCAATGGTCATCTCGCACTCGATGCCGCCGAGGGCGGTCAGCATGTGCGTCAGACGGATGCCGCCGTCGCGGCCGGGCATCCGGTTGGCCGACAGCCGATCCAGCAGGGCACCGGCGTCGGCGCCAGTCACCTCGAACTTGGCAAATGCGCTGAGATCGGCCACGCCGACCCGCTCGCGCACGCCCCGCACCTCGGCGCCCACCACGTCATGCGCATTGGAGCGGCGGAACGAGTGGGCCTCGGGGCTGCCGTCAGGCGAGAAGTACTGCGGGCGTTCCCACCCGTAGATCTCCTGCCATTGCGCGCCCATCGCGTCGAAGCGGCCCCACAGCGGCGTGGTCTTGACCGGTCTGCCTGCCGCGCGCTGCTCCCCCGGCAGCCGCACTTGGTACATCTCGTGGTACTCGTCGATGGCCTTCTCGAAGGCGAATGGCGACTTGGGGCCGGTGTGATCGCCGAAGCGGCGCGGGTCCATGCCGCGCACGTTGATCTCGGTCTGGCCGTGGACCATCCATTGCGCCAGGAACTTCCCTGCGCCCGGACCCTGGGTGATGCCGATCGACGCCCCGTTGCAGTGCCAGTAGTTGCGCACGCCTGGCGCCGGCCCCATGAGATAGCCCGAGTCGGGGGTGTGGGTGATCGGCCCCGACACCACCTGCTTGATGCCGGCCTCGGACAGCGCGCCGATGCGCTGCTGCGCAAAGTCGAGGCATTCCTCGAGGACGTCGAGATCCTGACCGGGCAGGTGGAAGTGCAAATCCCAGTCGATGCCGTCGATGCCGTACGGCCGGGCACCGGACATCTCGTAGGGGCCGATGAGCAAGCCGTCGATCTCTTGGCGGTAGTAGCAGGAGGCCCGCGGGTCGCGCACGACCGGCAATTCGAAATCGAGTGCTTCCACAGCGGGCACCGTCTCGGTCACCAGGTACTGGTGGATGACCGACACGATCGGCACGTCGAGCCCGATCATGGCGCCGAGCTGCGGTGCGTAGTGCCCCGCCGCGTTGACGACGTGCTCGCAGTGAATGGTGTCGCGATCGTCGTCGCCGTTCGATCCGTTGCGGCGGCGGGCCGGGTCGGCGCCGCCGCGCACGATGGTGACGTCCCAGCTGCCGTCGGGGCGCTGGCACATGTCGGTCACCAGCGTGTGACGCATGATGCGGCATCCGAGATCGCGAGCGCCCTTGGCCATGGTGTTGGTGCAGCTCGACGGGTCGGTCCAGCCGTCGTGGGGCGTGTAGAAGCCGAGCTGGACGTCATCGAGGTCGCTCAGCAGCGGGTGCCGCTCCGCGATCTCGCGCCAGCCGATGAGGTGCGACTCCACGCCGATCTGGGTGAGCATGGCGTGTACATAGAGGTGCCAGTTGACCTCCTCGGACGTGCGGGCCAGCCGGATCGCACCGCAGCCGTGCCACCCCGCGGACAGCCCGGTCTCGGCCTCGATGCGGGGGTACAGCGAGACAGCCGCCTGGTGGACCTTGGCCATGTTCAGATCGCCGATGAAGTTCGGAACCAGCCCCGCGGCGTGCCAGGTCGAACCCGACGTCAGCTCGCCCTTCTCGACGAGGATCGTGTCGGTCCAGCCCTCGTGCGCGAGGGCATACAGCAGGCCGGCGCCCATCGCCCCGCCGCCGACGATCACGCAGCGCGCTTGTTCAGGCATGCTCAGCCATGCCGGGCCTGCTCAGCCATACACAGGTCCCCATTGAT
The DNA here is from genome assembly GCF_965214215.1 of Candidatus Poriferisodalis sp. Lineage (GTDB taxonomy): Bacteria > Actinomycetota > Acidimicrobiia > Acidimicrobiales > Poriferisodalaceae > Poriferisodalis. Next base: position 278,105 of record NZ_CBDCBD010000003.1, read on the forward strand.
CCGGGCCAGCGGTGAGCCGAACCCCCCGGTTCGGACCCCGTGGCATGCCGACGTGGTGCGCGCAAATTACCACCCCACCGCGCGCCGGTGCGCGCATTCTGCCCTGCACGCGAGCGTCGGGTCAGATCGTTCGCAGACGCCCGGCCTACAGCTGCCCGTCGGTGTCGAATCTGGCAAGCGCCGCGGCGGTGTGCCCCAGCGGTGAAGCCTTAGCCTCGGATGAGCCATGAGCGACCGTGGAACGAGCGAGCTACGCCGACCGGGCGAGACCATCGTCTACATCGACGGATTCAACTTCTACTACGGCGCTGTCAAAGGGACGCCGCATAAGTGGCTCGACTTCACTGCGCTGTGCCAGCGACTGCTGCCCCGAGACAACATCGTCAAGATCCGCTATTTCACGGCTCGCGTGAGCGCTCGCCCGGACGACCCGCAGCAGGCTGACCGCCAGGACACCTACCTTCGGGCTCTCGCGACGCTGCCGTCGTTGGAGATCCACTTCGGGCACTTTGTACAGCGAAAGGTGAGACTTCCGCTGACTAGCCCGACGTCGAATGGGCCCCGGACTGTCGAGGTGATCAAGACGGAGGAGAAGGGCTCCGACGTCAACTTGGCTGCTTACTTGCTACGCGATGCGTTCACGGGGCGCTGCGGGACAGCCGTCGTAGTGAGCAACGATTCGGACCTTCGCGAGGCCGTCCGCATCGCGCGCATCGATGCCGGCGTCAAGGTAGGAATCATCAATCCACACCCGGCGAGGTACCGCTCGCAGCTGCTGCGAGGCACCTTCTTCAAGCAGCTGCGGCCGAATGTGCTGGCACAGTGCCAACTGCCAGCCGTGCTCCATGACGACCGCGGCACCATACGAAAGCCAGCTTCTTGGTAAACGCGCAAGGGCCCGCCGAAGCGGGCCCTGCACCCAGCCACCGGAAGCGGCTGGGGGGATATGTCGGCAGGGTATACCACACGCGTGACATCGACTACCACGCAGGCTTCGAGAGGATCGAGGCCGCGGCGCCGAGGTGGTGCCCGGCTACCTCGATGTCGAACGATCCAGCGCCGGGCCAGTACTTGGCGACGAACTACGGTGCCGACGGTGAGTGAGCAGGAGTTGGCAGCGCTGCTGCGGCGCGGGGACTTCGGTGCGCTGTTTCGCAGGATGGGGTGGGGCAACCCCGGCGCGATCGAGACCGCGCATGTGGACGGCAGCGATCTGAGGCCGGTGCCGGTCGCCGACAAGCGGGGCGTGACCGCCTGGTTGGTGGAGTGCCCCGCTGGGATGCCGGAGCGTTCGGAGCAGCACCGCGTTGTACGGCGGGTCAAGCGGTTCAGCCGCGACCAGCTCGTCGTGTTCGTGTCGCCGGATGAGCACCTGTGGCTGTGGCCCGAGCAGCGGCCAAGCGGTGTCGGGCACCGCCTTGTGGACTATGGATACGACCCCAAGGCGCCTACCGAGGCGCTGCTGCAGCGGCTCGTTCAAGCAAGTTTCAGCCTTGACGAGGAGGACGGGCTGACCGCCACGTCGGTGCTCGCCCGGATTCGGCGTTCGTTCAACGCGGACAAGGTGACCAAGTCGTTCTATCGGGAGTTCCAGAAGCACCACAAGAACTTCGCCGCGACGGTTGAGGGGATTGATGCGGACGAGGATCGCAGGTGGTACGCGTCGGTCTTGCTGAACCGGGTCATGTTCATCTATTTCATCCAGCGCAAGGGGTTCCTCGACAGCGATCGGGGCTATCTCCGCAGCCGCCTGGCGATGGTGCGGCAGCACTACGGCGCCGACCAGTTCTTCGCGTTCTACAAGCAGTTCCTCGTGCCGCTCTTCCATGTAGGTCTCGGAAGCCCGCGCGAATCACGCTCGGATATTGACCCCGAGATCGAACGCATCATCGGTGATGTGCCGTACGTCAACGGTGGGATCTTCGAGCCTCACGAACTCGAGAAGACCTACGAAATCGAGATCAAGGACGACGCATTCGAGTCCCTGTTCGACTTCTTCGACGCTTGGCGCTGGCATCTCGACGAGTCCCCCACCGGCGCGACGGACGAGATCAACCCGGACATCCTCGGCTTCATATTCGAGCAGTACATCAACTTCACAGATGCAGGCCAGAAGGAGAATGGGGCGTACTACACCAAGCCGGACGTGACCGGTTACATGGCAGCATCGACGATCCTGCCAGCGGTCGCTGATCGTCTTGTCGCCGCAGGGATGGACGACCCGGCGCTCCTGCTGTCCGGCTCCGACGACGATTACCTTCATGACAGCAACGCTCACGGCGTAGAATTGCCCACCTCGGGACGGACGGACGGACGGACGGACGGACGGACGGACGGACGGACGGACGGACGGACGGACGGACGGACGGACGGACGGACGGACGGACGGACGCACGGACGGACGGACGCACGGACGCGGCGTCGGCGACCTGCCGCCTGTCGGGGATACTTGGCCGTGGCAGTGGCACAGCGGCGACCCAGCCGAGTACGTGGAGTTGCCGCCCCCCGGCGAGCACCTTGCGTTGCCCGGAGAACGCTGGTGCGACGTGGTGCACCGGCGGGAGCGCTACCGGCACCAAGTCGAAATGTTGTCCGACCCACAGCGGACATGGACCGTCGATGACGCGATCACCGAGAATCTCGATCTCCCGGAGCTGCTGCGCGACTACCTGAGCCAGCTGTCGAGCGCCACCGAGTGCGACACAGCGTTCGAGGTGCTGCGCTCGCTGACCATCTGCGACCCGACGGTGGGTTCGGGGGCGTTTCTGTTCGCAGCGCTCGACGTGCTCGAACCGCTCTACAGCGAAGTGCTGGCACGCGCCGTCGAGCTCGAGGCGCGCAATGAAGCGGTGCCGTCATTCCTCGCCGAAGCACGAACGCACCCCAGCAGCCGGTACTGGCTGCTGAAGACGATCTGCCTGCACAACCTGTTCGGCGTCGACCTGATGCGTGACGCGCCGGAGATCGCCAAGCTCCGGCTGTTCTTGAAACTCGCCGCCCAGATTGATGACGTCGAGCACCTCGAACCACTGCCTGACCTCGACTTCAACATCAAGTGCGGCAATCTGCTCGTGGGCATCGCCGACTCCGAGGACGCCGGGGGGCGCCTGTTCAGCCACAAGCTCGACCATGTGACCCAGCTCCAGCAAGTCGAGGACACGGCTCAGCACATCGCTGACGCTTTCGACGCCTACATCGCCGCCGAGGCGGACGACACCGGCCAACTCGACCACTCAGACGCGAAACGAGGACTCCAAGCGCAACTGCAGGACGCCCGCAACATGGCCGACACGCTGCTGCACGCGATGCGAGACGAAGTCAGCGACGTCGACGACTGGGTGAACTCGCATCAGCCGTTCCACTGGTTCGTCGAGTTCCCCAGCGTGTGGCGAAAAGGCGGGTTCGACGTCATCATCGGCAACCCGCCGTACATCAAGACGTCAAGAGTCACCAGCTACCGTTGGCTCGGCTACGCGACCCAAAAGTGCCCCGACCTCTACGCCGTCTGCATGGAACGCGCAGCCACCCTGCTCAACTCACGTGGCCGGTTCGCCATGATCGTGATGCACTCGCTCGCCTTCAGCCAGAACTTTGCGAGCCTTCGCCGATTCTGTGAAGCGGAGTTCGGCTCGATATGGGTGTCGTCGTATTCGCGCATACCCGACGGTCTATTCAGCGGGTCCGTCAGGGTGAGAAACTCCATTCTCACAGGCGTCGTCAGTGTCACGCCGGGCTTTCATACATCGTCGTGCCGTCGTTGGCTCTCAGAGGCGCGCGGCCGACTCTTCGACTCGCTTGAATACGGGCAGCCAGATTCGAATCTATTCGCTCGCCGGAGCGACGCTCAATGGCCGCTCGCCGACCCAAGTGTCATGTCTCGTAGCTTCGCCGCGTTGAGTGAACGTCGACCTGTGGATGACGCTTTGGTTGCCACGTCGCCCTACCCCCTCTACTTCAAAAAGGTGGCTCAGTACTTCCTCAGTGCGTATGTCGACCGGCCGCCCATCGTCGACAAGAGCGGCAGCGAAACGTTCTCACCACATGACGGTGTGCTCCATTTTCGAGATGAGCACCGAAGAGGCATCGCACTGGTGACGCTGGTAGGGCGTTGGGCCTATCTCTGGTGGATGATGTACGGAGACGAATTCAATGTCACCCGGGGCACGCTTGCAGCGTTTCCGGGTGACATTGAATGGCTTGCGCGCGACGCGGTTCATGCGGGCAATCCAGCCCCGGGTGACATGGAATTTGACAGTTTACTGAGCTTGTCAAGATCGCTTCAGAGCGAAATGCCGAAGCACCTAGCCTGGAAGCTGAACGCCGGAATCAAGGTCTACCGCTACAACATGGCCAAGCTGCGGTATCTGACCGATAGGGCTGACTGGTTGCTGGCGCAGGCGTGGGGCATCGAGGACGCGTTCGAAGCTGCGGGGAATCTGCGTGACCGCATGGTGTTCGGCAACAAGGAATAGGCGTCGTGCCGAAGATCGTTGACAACATCGTTCTTGATGCTGAGAGCGAGCTGCTTGATTCGCTGTCGGCGTCGTACCGGTTGGATGCGGCGATCGGCTATTTCAATTTGCGTGGCTGGGGACTGTTGGCCGCGGCCGTAGATGCCCTGCCGGACCGGGCTGACGGTCCGAAGGCGCGGATTCTTGTCGGCATGCACGAGGCACCGGCCGATGAGATGGCCCGGTTGGCTCGCGTTGGGCGGGGCGATCCGATTGACAACGCGGGCGCTGCTCGCTTGAGGAATGAGACGGTCGGGGAGTACCGGGAGCAGTTGCAGGTCGGCTTGCCGACCTATGGCGACGAGGCAGCGCTGCGAACGTTGCTGTGCCAGATCGAGTCGGGAGCTGTCGAGGTCAAGGTGCATCTGGCGCATCGGCTGCACGCCAAGCTGTATCTCTGCCATCGCGGCGACACCGCGGCGCCTCGTGTGGCGTATGTCGGGTCGTCGAATCTGACGATCTCGGGGCTGCGTGGGCAGGGCGAACTGAATGTGGACGTGGTGGACGGCGACGCCACCGAGAAGCTTGCTCGTTGGTTCGACGATCGCTGGAACGACCCGCTCAGCGCCGACGCAGCGCCTCAGCTTGCGGAGATTCTCAAGGAGTCGTGGGTTTCGGAGGAGCCGCTCGACCCGTATCTGGTCTATCTGAAGATGGCCTACCACCTGTCGCGGGAGGCACGCGAGGGGCTTGTCGAGTACGGCTTGCCGGCGTCGATGCAGAACGAGCTTCTGGACTTCCAGGCGGCTGCCGTGAAGATCGCCGCCCGGATCGTGATGGGCAAGGGCGGGGCGATGATCGGCGACGTGGTCGGACTCGGCAAGACACTCGTGGGCACCGCGATCGCCCGGCTGCTCCAAGAGGAACAGGGCTTCGAGACGCTGGTGATCTGCCCGAAGAACCTGACCGAGATGTGGGAGTCATACCTGCATCGCTACGAGGTGCGCGGCAAGGTCGAGTCGTTGTCAATGGTTCACCGGAACCTGCCTGACGCCCGCCGCTACCGGCTGGTCATCGTCGACGAGGCGCACAATCTGAGAAGCGACAAGCGTCGGGACCATCAGGTCATCAAGGACTACGTCACCAACAACGACTCGCGGACGCTGCTGCTAACCGCGACCCCGTACAACAAGCAGCTCGGCGATCTCGCGTCGCAGCTGTCGCTGTTCATCCGTCCCGACGCCGATCTGGGTGTGCGGCCCGAGCGGGCGATCGCCGAGATCGGCGAGGGCGACTTCTCCTATCTGTGCGACGGTCAGACATCTTCGCTGGCTGCGTTCAGACGGTCGGAGCATGTGGAGGACTGGCAAGCGCTCATGTCGCAGTACATGGTGCGCCGCACGCGACGCTTCGTGGAGGACAACTACGCGCTCACCGACGAGCGAGGCCGGCGCTATCTGGAGTTCGGCACGGGCAAGCCGTTCTATTTCCCCAAGCGGACACCCCTGCCGGTCGACTGGGACCTCACCCCCGAAGACCCGGCATTCGAGATGACCTCGGACCGCACCCTCGACGCGATCCGCGACCTGAAGCTGCCCCGCTACCAACTCGGCTACTACATCGACGACGACTTCGTGCCCAGCGACAAAGGCGAGCGGCAGTTGGCCGAGGACCTCGCGAACTCGGTGCAAGGCAACCTGGCGGGCTTCACCAGGATCACGATGTTCAAGCGGCTGTCGTCGTCGGGGCCGGCGTTCGTGGCGACCCTTCGGCGTCATCGACTGCGGAACCTGGTGGCGGCCTATGCGCTCGAGAACGGCTTTCCCATGCCGATCGGGTCCGTGGACAACGCGCTGTGGGCAGCCGAGACCGACCAAGAACCCGAGGACAGCGGCGAAGACGACGACAGCGACGGTGCCGGGCTCTTCGGAGCCGGCGGAGAGACCGCGGCGAGCGCATACGACAAGCTGAGCGCCAAGAACCCCAAAGCGATCCGCTGGGCGCCGCCGCACATGTTCAGCACCGATCTCATCCACGAACTGCGCGCCGATGCGGACATCATCAGCAGCCTGCTGGACCGCTTCGGAAACTGGGACGCAGATCGCGACGGCAAGATCGCAGCTCTGACGGACTTGCTGACCGTGCAGCACCCCGACGCCAAAGTGCTGATCTTCACCGAGGCCGCCGACACCGCCCGCTACGTGCAGTCAGAGCTCGTCCGGCGCGGTGTCAGCGACTCAGGGCTTGTCACCGGCGACACCGAAGACCCCACCTCAGTAGCGCAACGGTTCTCGCCGGTGTCGAACGGCTTCGGCGGCAACGGAAAGCCGGTGCGCGACGAGCTGCGAGTGCTGGTGTCGACCGATGTGCTCTCGGAAGGCCAGAACCTCCAAGACGCGCACATCGTGGTCAACTACGACCTGCCGTGGGCGATCGTCAAGCTGGTGCAACGCGCCGGACGAGTCGACCGAATCGGGCAGCGCGCCGCTGAAGTGCTGGTGGTGTCGCTCATGCCTGACGCCTCAGTGGAGAAGGAGATAGAGCTGCGCGGGCGCGTGCTGCGCCGGCTCGGAGAGAATGCGCAGCTGCTCGGCTCCGACGAGGCGTTCTTCGGTCACCACTCCGAGCAGCAGATGATCTCAGGGGTTTTCGACGAATTGTCGGGCTTCGGGCTCGGCGCCGGCGTCGACGAAGTGGACCCCGTGTCTATGGCATACGAAATCTGGCGCCACGCAGTCGACGCTCACCCTGACCTTGCGGAGAGAGTCGCCTCGCTGCCCAACGTCGTGTACGCGACCAAAGCGCTCGACGACAGTCCCGCCGAAGCGGGCCCCGGCGTGGTGATCCACACCCAGACCCACACCGGCGCCGACGCATTCGCGTTCATAAGTCCCAACGGAACCGGCCGGCGCGCCACCCCCCAAGAAGCACTGCGACTCGCCGAGTCCGAGCCGTCCACGCCGTCGGCGCCACGCCTCAACGGACACCACGATCTGGTCGCAGCTGCGCTGAGCGGCGCGCTGCGCACCCCGACAGGCCGCACCAGCAGCGCCCTGCAAGGCGTTCGCAGCAAGATATGGAACCGCTACGACGGCCAGCTCGAAAACTTCACCGACACCTTTTGGGTCACCAAAGCCGACCTCGAAGCCGCGCTCGACGCGATCAACGCACGCCCCCTCTCCGAGTCGGCAACCCAACGGCTCGCTCGCGCACTGCGAGAACGCAGCGACGACGACCTCGCCGCGCTCATCATCGACCTCCACAACGACGACCGACTCTGCGTACCCCCCGCCCCCCAAGGCGACCACGTCGAACCCAATATCGTCGCCAGCATGGGCCTTCGGTCAGACCGTGGCGACTAACCGCCGCTGCCAAGTAGGTGAGCCTTCGTCATTGTTGGGATTCGGGTTGCTGGACTCGTCCGGAGCAGGCCGGTCGCGAGCCGAAGGCCGGACGAACCCCGTCATCAAGACCCGTCTGGCGCGACGAACCGTTCGGCCTGGTCAAGCATCGCCGCTGTCAGCCGGCTTGCCGGCCGTGCGCGCCGCAGGAGATTCCGATGCCTTCATCGCAACTCGTTCGCATTCGCTTGCCCGAACGTCCAGCTCTGCGACATGCTCATCGACGCGCCCCCAGTCGAACGGGATAGGCGGGAGAGCCTCCGCGGCGCCCCTGACAGCCGCCGGCAGCGCAGCAGCCAGCTCCGCTGCCCGTTCGCATACCTCCGGTCGCGGCCGACGGAGCTTGTCGGCGAGGCTCATGAGCGCTTCGGGCGTGTCACAACTTCCGATCCGAGCACTAGAACCCATGCGCATGGCAAGCGAGATGTCCCCGACCCTCATGCCGCGCCGGTACGGCAGCCAACTGCACGAGTCGTAGAGCGGCGCCAGATGAACTTGTCCGGCGTCGTCGAACAGCCAGCTGTAGTTCTTCGCATGAGCGTCGCTGTCGACGACGAGCCAACGGTAGATGAGCATGTCGCGCAAACGGTCGACATTGCGCGACGCCGCGGCTCCGCTGCTCTGCGCGATCTGCCGCAGAGCAGCCGCGCCGGGCCCACCGAGGCTCTCGTATTTCTCTGACTGCGGCTTGCCGAGAGCCTGACATGAGTCCTCTTGGTGAATGCGCGCCCGACCGTCGTCGGTTCGGTCGAACCGTTCGACGATGATCGCCTGTGTCCCGTCGATGTCGACCGCTTCGGTTCTCGCGGCCGGGATTCCGAGACGGCCGGCCGCGGACATCGTGAGATGTTCGAAGACGCATTCGTCGGGGTATTCGGCACGCGCCGCCTTGAAGATGTGCGTCGTGGGCAGGCTCCCCCATGTGCGCGCCCATGATCCGTCGCCGGTTCGCCTCAATGCGATCTTCGGCTGCATTCCGGCGAGGCTGAACGTGACAGGGAACTCTTCACCGGTCGGGTCGATAACCGACGGCAGCACGGGATATGCGTTCAGCCATGCCGCGATCTCTTCGGGCGCGACAGGCATGATGCCGCCGCCGCGGGACAGCATCTCGTCCATGCGATCTGGCAGGCAGAACTGAACGGCGCCGGCGCAGTCGAATCCCATGGCCGTCCCGAGCAGTCTCAATGGGTCGCGGCCGGAAGCCCCGTGCTCGGATCTCAGATAATTCAGCACGTTGTCGTCGTCGGGAAGGAGGTTCAGTAGCCACCTTCGCACTTCTGCGCCTTTGATCTCTCGTCTGCTGAGCGGGAATCGCGCGGAGAGCGGCACCGACGAGCTGCGAACATATTCGGACCGATATTTGAGCGACGCGCGTCCGCCGCGGAGATCGACGTCGGCTGCATGGATCCCGTTGAGGGCCACGCTCAGGACGGTGCTCATCGATGCTTTGCGAAGGATTCGATGTGGGCGGCAAGATCGAATGTCGGCTCTTTGCGGGGTGCGACAGCCAGCCCGAACCCCAGATGCTCCAAGACGTCCATGATTTTTCCGACTTCGGCTGTCGGCTTGCCGTTCTCGGCTTCGGACAGCCATTTCGCGGACACGCCGGCAGCGGCAGCCAACTGGGCTTGGGTCATCCCGCTCTCCGCCCGTAGGCCACGCAAGGCGCGGCCGAGGTCGAACGGGCGCAGCAGAACAGGCCCGGGCGTCAAGTCTTCGTCGGCATCCATGCCGACAAATCTAACCGTTCGCTCTTGAACCCAAATTTCACTGAACGGTGAAACCGGGCTTGGTCAGCGCTGCGGTTTCGGAGCCCCGTGCCCAGAGCAGGCTCCGTTGTGCAGTTACATGCGGACTCGTTGGTTGGTGGGGTCGTAGAAGCTGCGAATCGAGGGGATGGCGGCGATGCGGCGGCCGGCGATCTCGATGTCAAAGGAGCCGGCTTCGAGCCAGGACTTGGTGACGGCCTGCGGTTCGGGGTCGGCGGCTGACGGGTGGGTCACGTAGCCCATCGCCAGGCAGCGATCCTGGGTATAGCTCCACATCGCCGAGGTGACCCGGCCGACGAGTTCGCCGTCGCGGCGGATGGGCTCGTCGTGGTAGGCGAGCAGATCGGGATCTTCGAGTCGGAACTGGATCAGCCGACGGGTGCGCGGCTCGTGGCGCAGGGCTTCCAAGGCCCCGCGACCGATGAACTCACGGTCTTTGTCCCATGCGATCGCGAAGCCGAGGCCGGCCTCCAGCGGCGTGTCCTCGTCGCTGATGTCGTGGCCCCAGTGGCGGTAGCCGCACTCGAGGCGCAGCGTGTTCATGGCGTGGTAGCCGGCGTGTGCAAGGCCCACGCCGTCGGCGTCTGCTGCGGCGTCTCTGAGCGCCTCGTAGACCGTCACCGCCTGTTCGTTGGGCACATACAGCTCCCAGCCGAGCTCGCCCACGAAGCTCATGCGCACCGCCAAGACCGTCGCCGGACCAGCCGACGTCCGAACGTCGACGTGCCGGGCATCACCGAAGCCGAACGATTCGTTGTCCAGTGCGGCGTCGGTGACCATGCCGAGCAAATCTCTCGATCGCGGACCCATCAGCCCGAGCACTGCCCACTCGTCGGTGACGTCGGCGATCTCAACATCGCGGCCGCGGCAATGGCGGCGCAGCCACGCCCAATCGCGGGTCTGGCTGGCCGCAGAAGTCACGACCCAGAAGTCGTCGTCGCCCAGCCGGGTCACCGTCAGGTCGGCCTCGATGCCGCCGCGCTCGTTGCACCATTGGGTATAGACAGCACGGCCGGCAGGCACATCGATGGACGCCACGCTGAGCGTGTCGAGCACGTCGAGCGCATCGGGGCCGCTCACCGTGAACTTGGCGAACGATGACTGGTCGAACAGCGCAACGCCGTTGCGCACTGCGTCGCATTCTCGGCCGGAGTTCTCGAACCAGTTCTGCTTGCCGTAGCTGTAGCGGTATTCGCGCTCCTGACCCGGCTCGGCGAACCAGTTGGCCCGTTCCCAGCCGGCCGTTTCGCCGAAGACCGCTCCCGCCGCATCCATCGCGTCGTGCAACACCGAGCGTCGCTGGTCGCGGGCGCTCGTGTACTGGAAGAACGGCCAGTGCATCGCGTACAGCAGCCCGAGGCTCTCGCTGATGCGCTCGGCCAGGTAGCCGTTGTCGGCCTGGAACGGCATGGCACGCCGGATGTCGACCGCGCAGAGGTCCATCGGCGGGTGCCGGTCGGCGATCCAGTCGGCCAGCACCCAGCCGGCCCCGCCGGCAGACTGAATGCCGACGGAGTTGAAGCCAGCCGCCACGAAACAGCCGTCCACCTCAGGCGCCTCGCCGAGGTAGTAGGTGCCATCGGGAGTGAACGACTCGGGGCCGTTGAAGAACAGCTGCACGCCGCAGTCGGCCAGTGCCGGAACTCGGTGGCAGGACCGCTCGAACACCGGCCCGACGTGGTCCCAGTCTTCGTCGAGCGTGCCGAAGCTGAAGTCGCGCGGGATGCCGTCGAGACGCCACACCTTGGCTTCGGGCTCGAAGAAGCCGACCATGAGCTTGCCAGTCTCCTCCTTGAAGTACGTGTAGTTGGTGGGGTCGCGCAAGATGGGCGTGGAGGTGTCGAGCCCCGCCAGCGGCTCGGTGACCACGTAGAAGTGCTCGCAGGCCTGCAACGGCACGTTCACGCCGATCCGCGCGGCCAGGTGGCGTGTCCACATGCCGGTCGCGAGCACAACGGTCTCGGTTTCAACGAGATGATCTCCCTCGTCGCCGTCGGTGTCGCCAGCGGTCTCGGTCCGCACACCGCACACAGCGCCGTTGCGAGTCTCCAACCCGGTGACCGCCACGCCCTCGATGATCCGGCACCCGTGGGCTCGGGCACCCTTGGCCAGCGCCATCGTGGCGTCGACGGGAGAGACCAAGCCGTCGTCGGGCAAGTACAGCGCTCCCACCAGGTCGTCGGTCCGCATCAGCGGCCACATCTCGGAGAGCTCATCCATGTCGATCTGGCGCGACTCGACGCCGACGGCGGCCCCCATCGACGCGCCGCGCAGGATCTCCTCCCACCGCTGCGCGTCGGACGCCACCGAGATTGATCCCGGCGCCCGGAAGCCGGTCGCCTGACCGGTCTCGTCTTCCAGCGCCTCGAACAGTCGCACCGAGTAAGTCGCGAGCTTGGTGAGGCTGTAGGTCGCCTTGAGCTGTGCAGCCAGCCCGGCCGCATGCCACGTCGTGCCGGCGGTGAGCTGATTCTGCTCGAGCAGCAGCACGTCGGTAATGCCGCGGCGAACGAGGTGATACGCGATGGCACAGCCCACGATGCCGCCGCCCACGACGACCACCTCCGCCCGGTCGGGAATCGTGCGATTCGTCCCAGCACGCTGAGGCAAGGTCTGAACTGCCACGAGTACCTCAGACTCTCGCAAGCAGTTCGGGGTTCAGGTCCGCAGTGGAGCGGACGCCGTTGAGGCGCATGGTGCGGGTCATTCCCTCGACGAAGTAGTTGAGCACCCAATCCACGCCGGTCTCCCCCGCAGCGCCGAGCGCGTACAGGTAGGCACGCCCGATCATTGCCGAGTCGGCGCCCAGTGCCAGCGCCTTGACGATGTCGCTGCCGCGCCGGATGCCGCCGTCGCAGATGACCTCACATCGGTCGCCGACTGCCTCACGAATCGCAGGCACGCACTCCACGGGGGCGGGGGCCCCGTCGAGCTGACGCCCGCCGTGGTTGGACACGATCACGGCGTCGAGCTCCATGTCGGCGGCAATCTTGGCGTCGTCGGGCGACAGCACGCCCTTGAGCATCACCGGCCCGTCCCAGCGCTCGCGGAACCACTCGATGTCGTCCCACGACAGCGACGGGTCGAATTGGCTGTTGATGTAGTCGGCCAGCGCCACCGCGTCGCCGCCGTCGCCCCCGGTGGCCCCCTCGCAATTCGAGAACTTGATTGGCTCGTTGCTGAGGAAATCCAGCAGCCATCGCGGATGCAGCAAGCCGTCGATGATCGTGTCGGGCCCGAGCTTGGGCGGCAGGCTGAAGCCGCGGCGCACGTCACGCTCGCGGCGACCCAGCACTGCGGTGTCGACGGTGATCATGATCGCCTCGTAGCCGGCCGCAGCCGAACGCTTCAGCAGGTCGGCCATCAGCTCGCGGTCACGCCAGACGTACACCTGGAAGAACTTCCTGCCGCCGCAGACGTCGGCCACTTCCTCGACCGAGCGAGTTCCCATCGTCGAGAGCGAGTACGGGATGCCGGCTCTCTCGGCCGCTCGTGCCACGGCCAGCTCGCCTTGTGAATGGGCGATGCGGTCAAAACCGGTCGGAGCGATCACCAGCGGGATCGGCGCGGTCTTGCCCAGGACTCTGCCCGAGATGTCCACTTCGCTCACATCGCGCAGCACACGCGGCCGGAATTGCCAGCGGTGATACGCGGAGACACTGCGCTCGGCGCTGACCTCGTCCTCAGCGGCCCCGTCGATGTAGTCGAAGCAGCCTGCGGGCATTCGACGCTTCGCCATGCGGCGCAAGTCGGATACGTCGGCTGCGCGGATCAAGTGCCGCTTGTCGGCGTCGTGTTCGAACTCGCCGAATTGCATGACGCTGCGGGCCGTTTCGTAGGCCTGCGATACCCAATTCGTCAACCCCGCCATGAACGCGAACTCTACGATGTCCGCCATGGCCACTACGCCCGATCTCGCGGAGCGCTACCGCGCGATCCTGCCCAGTTTCATCAGCCCGCTGTATGCCGAGCCGATCTCGATCGACCGCGGCGAGGGGAGCTATGTCTTCGACAATGAGGGCAACCGCTACCTGGACTTCTTCGGCGGAATTCTCACCACCATGATCGGGCACGCCAACCCCGTCGTGGTCGAGGCCGTGCAGGCCCAGGCAGCCAAGGTGATGCACACCTCCACGCTGTACCTGAATGAAGAGATGATCTCGTTCGCCGAGGAGGTTGCGGCTGTCTCGGGCATTGCAGACCCCCGTGTGCTGTTCACCACCTCAGGCAGCGAGGCCAACGACACCGCGATCCTGCTGGCCACCAACTACCGCAATAGCAACCAGGTGCTGGCGATGCGCAACAGCTACCACGGTCGCTCGCTCACGGCCCAGGCGATCACCAGCCACCGCGCCTGGTCGACGAGCAGTTTCAGCGGGCTCGACGTGCAGTTCGTGCAGGGCGGCTACCGGCTGCGCAGCCCCTTCAGGAACCTCGACGACGACGCCTTCACCAATGCGTGCGTGGAGGACCTCGTCCAGCTCATCGACATGACCGACTCGGGAGGATTCTCGGCACTCATTGCCGAGCCCATCCAGGGCGTTGGTGGATTCGCAACCCCGCCCGACGGGTTCTTCGGGGCGATGGGCAAGGTGCTGGCCGCAGAGGGAATCCTGTTCATCTCCGACGAGGTGCAATCGGGTTGGGGTCGCACCGGCGAGCACTTCTGGGGTTACGAGGCGCACGGCATCACACCCGATGCGATCACGTTCGCCAAGGGCGTCGGCAACGGCATCACCTTGGCGGGGATCGTCGCCAGGGCCGACTTGATGAACTGCCTGACGCGCAACTCGATCACCACCTTCGGCGGGAATCCGCTCTCGACGGCGGCGGGCCGGGCCACCCTGCGCTACCTGCTTGAGAACGACTTGCAGGGCAACGCCGCCGCTCGCTGGGCGCAAATGCACGAACGCCTGTCGCCCGTGTGCGATGCGTCGCCTCACGTCGCCGAGCTGCGCGGCAAGGGGCTCATGCAGGGCATCGAGTTCTGCCACCCCGACAGCATCGAGCCCGACGCAGGGACTACCTCAACAGTGCTCGAGTCCACCAAGGACCACGGCCTGCTCGTCGGCAAGGGAGGCCTCTACGGGAACGTCATCCGCATCACGCCGATGATGAACGTCACCGAGGCCGAGCTCAACCAAGGCCTCGACATCCTCGTCGACGCCATCGAAGCGCTCGACTGAATCGACTCTCCCACCCGATACTTGAGCCGGAGCGTTATTTCACATCCACAAACCTGGTGGTCAGTGTTGGTTCATAGGGTGTACGGGAAACGTTCGTATTGTATGCAGCCCCTGATGGCCTGTCAAGCCGATTCGCTGGTCGAGATCAAGCGGCACGCTGTTGGGGCGCTTCGGTGTCAGGGTCACGACCGGTATGGGCGCGGCGGTGCGCTTCGGCGTTGGCTCGGGCTTGGTTGTCGAGGTTGACGGTGCGCAGCAGGGACTGCACCGATGAGCGGCTCCAGGTGTCATTGCCGGCGGGCGTGACAACGCCGACGTCGGTGAGAGCGGCGGCAATCTCGGCGAGGCTGCACCCGGCGGCGCGCAGTTGCGCGGCGAGTTGCTTGGTGGCCTCGGAGTGCTTGCTGGGGCGCCCCGAGCGCACGCCTCTGAGTCGGGCGACTCCGAGCGCCTCGGCGGTGCGCGCCTTGGCCATGGCTGCCTCGAACTCCGCGATGGCTGCGCGAACCCCGATGAACAGGCGGCTTTCAGGGCTCTCGACATCGAAAGGGGCGTCGAGGCAAACCAGCATCCAGCCTTCGGACTCGGCACGTTCGTAGAGCCTCAACAGCTCGAGCATCGTGCGCGCGAGGCGGTCGCTGCGCGCCACGACAAGCACCTCAGCATCACCGCGGGCGAGCTGTTCCAGAGCGCTTCGCAGACGCGGCCGTCGCTGGGTGGGCACCGAGCCTGATACCGCCTCGTCGGTGATGCGGTCGATCACCCGCCAGCCGCGCACTGCGGCTCCGCGGTCCACGGCGTGGTGCTGGGCGTCGGTGCCCAACCCCGACTCGGCCTGAGCTCCGGAGGACACACGCGCGTAGGAGATGACACGGACGGGATCGGAGGAATACGAATGATTGTTCATAGGACGACTGTATCTGAAATGAATAATTCCGATACAACAAGGAGAATCACTCATGTCAACAGACCAACTGCGGCTCGATGCTGATACGTGGCGTAAGAACCCAACGGCACTCGGCCGTGTAGGCCGCAAGCTGTCGATGGTGACTGCAGCAGCACTGCTGTTGCTCGGATCGATCGGCGTGACGCTCGCGTTCAATACCGATGATGTTTCCGCTCACCCAGGCGAGCAGCTTTGCTGGATCGTCAGGTACGAAACCGTGCAATGGGGCAGCCAGCCTTACCAGCAGTACGAACAACCCGTGTATTGGTGCCACTACTTGCCGCACGATCATCCAGAGTCGCTGGTGTGGGAAATCCTGTTCTACATCGGCTCGCTGGGCTCATAGATCGAATGTCATGTGGTCAGCTGACCCGGCTAGCAGCACGCTCAACAGATCCCGAAATCGCGGACGGTCGCGATCAGATTTCAAAGCTGCTGATCGGCGCATTGGCGGGATGCCCCCGAAATTGGCTCTCCTAGCAACGTGTTAGAGTCGTCGGATGCTTAGGTGGCCGAGTGGCTTCGATCTCGTGCGCGTGCTCCGCTCGCGCCGCGCTCGCCGAACACTCGCTGCGCTCTTCCTACTAGGGGCCGTCGCTGAGCTCTTCATTTCACCCAGCGTTCTACCTGTGGCGCTCCTGGTGCTCATCGCTGCGACGCTGTATCTCTGGCCAGAACGAGATAAGGCAGGAAGCTCCAAGCGCTCCTGAGCTTTCGAATCGGCAGTGAAGTCCGGATCTGAACTCAGGACGGCGCAGAACCTTTGGCTGCACCGCGGCCGCCTCAATCCACGCACCAGCTCTATCGATGCCTTGCAAGGCGCTCATGCAAGGCATCGAGTTCTACCACCCCGACAGCATCGAGCCCGACGCCGGGGCCACCTCGGCAGTGCTCGAGTCCACCAAGGACCACGGCTTGCTCGTGGGCAAGGGAGGCCTCTACGGCAACGTCATCCGCATCACGCCGATGATGAACGTCACCGAGGCCGAGCTCAACCAAGGCCTCGACATCCTCGTCGACGCCATCGAGTCGCTCGACTGAGCCACCTCGATTCCCCCTAGCCCGCACAGGCTGGAGTGCGGATCGCCGAACTGGTGCACACACACCGCAATCTCCCGTTGGGCACCGTCGACGCCTGCACGGCGGCCCGCCGCATCCATCGACAACGCGCATCGTCGCAGATCAGAGTTGTTTTTCCGGCGGATTCACGCACGTCCGCCCACCGACCTTGTGGTCAGTCACAACTATCAACGCCGGATGGTCTCAGGCGGCGAAGACGGAACGCAACACATGCGTGCGAGTGGTCGCGGTTGGCTCGCCGTGCTGTTGGCCGCGGTGCTTGGGGTCGCTTTGTTGATGGCGGGTGCGCAGAGCGGGGGCGCGTATCTCGCCGGTGGCGAAGATTGCCGGCCTTGACATGACGCGTCTGGGCGGCACGACTCGTTGGGACACAGCGCAGCTCGTGAGAAGACGCGTCAGCGGCGACACCACTGCGGGCACCAGCACCGCAACTGAGACGTGAATGAGGAGGCGCAAGAGACGTCTGGGGAAGATGATCCCGCAGAATTCGTTCTGGAAATTGACCCCAATCCGATTTGGGCAGCAGAGTGGAAAGCGATTGGCGATTTTGCGAATGAATGCGGTTACTATGAAACCAACGAGAGCAGAACCGGGTACGGAGGATGCCACAACCCTGAAGGCGCGGAGGGCCTGCCCTAAAGGTTGGTCTCTTGATATTTCTGTTCAATACGGAAACGCGTGTCACCACCCTGAACACCCTCTGTATCTGAGCCGATATGCATACCATCCTGCCGAGGAGGCAGATCCTCAAGGGGTGCGCGCTGACCACTGTGACCACAATTGATAGAGAGAGCGAACTCTGGTCGGCATTCAAATCCGCGAGGCTGGTCTTCGGACCCGCACGCGCAGGAGTGTCGTCATTCAAATCATGACCACTGTTACGACGTCGAGACGTGCCACCCATGCGGCAAGAAAGGTCCGCAGGGAGTACCTGCCGACTACTGTGATTGAGCACTACACCGGGCCTTCATTATGTTCATCTGTTCCATACCCACGCCCCTGATTCTCTCTACCTTCCACAGCAGAAATCGACCGAAATTGATGCGATTATGTCGTTGCAATTAGTAGCGTACGTGTGTATGTTTCTCTTATGTTTACCGAGCGGCGCTTTGAGGACTCGCCCAGCGGTCATTCGGCCGTTATTGACGGAAACTCGGCCGGTGCTTCTGACGCTTACGGTCAAATCGTCGCTGACGATCTGGAGTATTGGGCTGAGCTGAATCGGGCAGCGGCGAGGGAGCGGGCTGCTGCGGCGGGTGCGGAGCGTGGCGGGTTCATGGAATCTGGCTGTGTGTCGGAGATGGGTTTGGAGCTGTTGGCTCATGGCGATCTGGTGGATCGTGTCGTGAAGCTGGCGGCTGAGCGGTCTCGTGCTGAAGCACGGTTTCTGGCTGCGGTGGGCGAGTTGGTTGCCCGTGACGGGGCGCGGTCGGCTGCGTGGCAGCTGCGCGAGTACACCCGGATGAGCACAGCGCAGGCTCGCAGCGAAGCTCATCTCGCTGAAGCGCTCACAGAGCATCAGCTGGCCGACACGTTCGACGCGTTGGCAGCGGGCGACATTCATGTGTCTCACGCTCGGCTAGTCGCCCGGGAAGTCCCCAAGGAGCACAGCCTCGATGAGGGCGATCTGCTGGAGCTGTGCGAGGCCTATCCGTCGGACATGGTCGCCCGCCGCACGCTCGAGTCCCGGCGTCAGCAGGCGATTGCTGAGATGCAGGCTCAGGCCGACAGCGGCGAGGTCGATCCCGCCGACACGGAGCTCGCCTTCCAGCGCACCGAACGCCGCTGCTCGCTGGTGCTCGGCGATGACGGCATGTGGCATCTGCGCGCCGACCTGGACTATCTCGCCGGACGGCAGGTGAGCATGCAGCTCGCAGCAGCCGAGCGGGCCGTGCGCCAACGCGACGAATCAGCCGACGACTCCTTCGCCCAGCGCAACGCCGACGCGTTGTCCGATCTCATCTTGGGCCGTCAGCGTCCCGGAGCCAGCCTGTTGATCGCCGCGGACTACGACATCGCGTCAGGGCAGCTCGCCAACGCCCGCCTCGACCACGGCACGCCGTTGTCGGCAGCGCAGCTTGCCGAGCCGGCCGCTGACGCCACGATCCTGCCTGCCATCTTCAGCAGCGACTGGAGCCAGCTCGCCCTGGGGCGGGTACGCAGCGCCTCTGAAGTACAGAAGATCATCCTCGCGATCCGCGACGGCGGCTGCATCGCCTGCGCGACTCACTCCGAACGCTGCCACGCCCACCACATCGACCACTACGACAACGGCGGAAACACCGACATCCCGAACCTCGCCAACCTGTGCGAGCCCTGCCACACCGACCACCACCAACGCCATTGGCCCATCGAAACCCCACCCGACGGCCGACCCCGCCGAACACCCCCGGATGGCCGACCCGGCACAACACCACCCGCCGGCCGACCCGACCGAACACCACCCAACCGCCAGCCCGGCGCAACGCCACCTGCCGACCGCAACACCGGCCCACCCGGCCGACGCTCCCCAGACGACCGACCCGACCGAACACCACCCGACGGCCAAGCCGCTCGAGGCAGCCCAGACGACCGAACCGATCGAACACCACCGGTCGACAGCAACACCAAACCGCCCAACGCTCGACCACCCCGATCTTCCGGACCTCTCAGCACACCGCACCACGAACCAGCAACCGCAGCCTGACCGACACGTCGGCCTCGGCAAGGATGCAGCCGGTGTCGCGCTACCCGGCCCGTTAGCCGAAGCCCACCGAGACCTTCAGCGCTCCCGCGTCGTGGGGCTCGTGAGCGAGCCGGAAGGCATCGCCGATGTCGCTCACGTCGAACACGTGGCTGAGCAGCGGCGACACATCGATCTCGCCGGAGGCGATGAGGCGCAGCGCTTGGCGGAATGACATCGAGCCGGGCTCGTCCTGGGCGCCGTAGGTGCTCGCCGCGGACAGCCGCTTGCGAAAGAACTTCTGGAAGCGCACATGAATGTTGTCGTCAGTCGACGGCAGCCCGAACCACAGCAGCTGGCCGTCCATGCGGACCAACTCGACCGAGTCCAAGAACGTGTCCGAGCGGCCCACTGCCTCCACGACATAGTCGGCACCACGACCATTGGTCATGTCCTTGACGGCTTCGATCACGCCGAGGTTGCCGAGCTCGGCGGCGTTCAGGCACTCATCCGCGCCATAGGCCTCCGCGACCGCCAAGCGAGTCGGCGAGAGGTCCGAGACGATGACCCGCTGCGCCCCGGCGCGCTTCAACAGGTACGTGAAGAACAGCCCTGCGGAGCCTTGGCCCATCACGACGACGGTCTCGCCTGCGACGTCGCGGGGATGCTGGCGCATGGCGTAGATGACCGTGCCGAGCTGCTGGCCCATCAGCAGATGCGAGCGAGGCACATCGCTCGCCGGCAGCGGCACGCAGTACGCAGAATTGATCCGCTGGAAGGCGTTGAAGCACTCGCCGACCGGCGGGTTCGGGAACGTCAGCACATGAGTGCCCTCGGGCAGGCTCGGCGCTCGGCTCTCGACCACCATGCCGATGCCTTCGTGGCCCGGGAAGCCATGCGGGCACGGCGGACGGTGCGCGAGGCCAGCGCCCATCATCACCATGTGCAGGTCGCTGCCGCAGATCGACGCCATCTCGGAGCGGATCAGCAGGTCGTAGTTGACAGCAGTCATGCCCAGCGCTGCGTCGGGCCGAGACGACGGAGCGGCATCCGAGGAAGCCTCGCGCAGCGGGGGCACGGGAATCTCTTCGCACTCCATGCGCCCGACATCGACCATCCGGCCGGCCTTCATCATGTCCATCGGCTTGCTCGCTCCTCGCCTGCCGGTTGGCTGCAGGTCATTCTCATCGGTCCCGCGAATACTGGCTCATGAACGCACGGCCGTCCGGGGTACCGACGCGCATTCCGGCCGCGGCAGAGGCATCGGGGCAAGTTAGCTGGCAGGCTGTGCAGCGATGAATCTGCCGCTGGCTACTGATGAACGCAGCCAGCGGTCGCTTCGGGGCTGGGTGGTGCTCACCGGCGTCTTCGGGGTGATGATGATCACCTCGGGCATGGTCTTCTATGCCCTCGGCGCCTTCCTGGATGCCTTCGTCGACGAGCAGGGCTTCAGCACCGGTCTCGCGGGCGCAGGTGTAGGCGCCTTCTTGCTGGCATCAGGTCTGTGCGGGTACTACACGGGCAAGCTGGTCAATCGCTTCGATGCTCGCTGGGTGATCACGGCGGGCACCGCAGTCAGCACCGTCGGCATGGCGCTGCTCGCACAAGTGCGATCTGGCTGGCAGATGTTCGTCGTGATGAGCATCTTCGGCATCGGCTTCGGGCTCTGCGGCCTTGTGCCGACCACCACCTTGGTGACGCGCTGGTTCGAGCGGCGTCGCTCCGTGGCGATGGCGATCGCGTCGACAGGGTTGTCGCTCGGAGGCATCATCCTGCTGCCGCAGCTCAGTCAACGCATCGAGACCGATTCGCTGATCTACTGGGCGCCCCGATTCGCCGCGGTGTACTGCGTCCTGCTGCTGATCTCGACATGGTTCTTCATTCGAGCATGGCCCAAAGACGTGGGACTGCAGCCCGACGGAGCGCGGCAGGCCAGCGATTCGGTCGGAGCTCCCAATTCTGCGCCGCCGGGGATGTCCTACCAGCAGGCCATCCGCACACGGTTCTTCATCTTCACCGCCATCGGATTCGTACTGGTGATGAGCAGCCAGGTCGGAGCCATTCAGCACATGTACAAGCTCACCGGGGACCGGCTCGGTTCAGACGCTGCTGCTTCGACCGCGGTTGCGGTGCTGGCTGGAGCCAGCGTGGTGGCCAGAATCTGCGGCGGGATCGCAGCGCTGAAGGTGTCGCTGCGCTGGCTCACGATGGTGCTGATGGTGGTACAGGTCGTCGGGCTCTGCCTGCTGGCAGTTGCTGGCAGCGGCCTCGCCATCTTGTTCGGAATACTGGTGCTGGGCAGCGCCATGGGCAACCTGTTGATGCTGCACCCGCTGATCTTGGCCGACGCCTTCGGCGTACGTGACTACCCGCGCATCTACGGCTTCGGTTCGCTGCTCATGGTGTCGGGCCTGGCCGGGGGACCGTTCGTGACCGGGGTCCTGCACGATCTATACAGCTACAGGTCCGCGTTCTTCACCCTGGCAGTCGTCGCTGTCGCGGGTCTGGCCGTCTACAGCTTCGCCGGCAATCCCGCTCGCGAGTACCTCCAACCAGCGCCTCAGCAGGGGCGGGCCGCTGCGGTGCGACCCCTGGCAGCCAGGCCGACGCCGGTGCTGGCCGTCATGCGTGACCTTCCGAAGGAAGTGCGCCAGCCGGCGCTCGTCGGCAACGGCGTCAACGGCGACCACGACGAGAGGGTCGAGCTCGACGAGATGCACCACCG
Organism: Candidatus Poriferisodalis sp.; assembly: GCF_965214215.1. Classification (GTDB taxonomy): domain Bacteria; phylum Actinomycetota; class Acidimicrobiia; order Acidimicrobiales; family Poriferisodalaceae; genus Poriferisodalis. Next base: position 300,328 of record NZ_CBDCBD010000003.1, read on the forward strand.
GACTGCTCCCGCCGTCTGGGCGATCGAGCCAGTGCGATGACGTGCAGGCCGCTTCGACGTGTTGCATCCATTCTGTTGTGTGTCGCGTTGCTGACCGTCGGCTGCACAGGCCCTGAAGCTGCCGACGACGTGGCATCAGAGCCGCCAGAGTCCATCGAGCGCAACGTGAACCTCGCGTTCTATGCGCATTACCCGCCGGTCAGCAGTTCGGCAGACTCGCATCTGGGCACCGCAGGGTTCGACCAGCATCTTGGCTACGAAGCCGACCTGCTCGACGCTGTCGAAGCGATGCCGGGATTCGGATTGACATTCCAACGGCGAGGCATCGACGATTGGGCAGACATCTGGCTGCTGCCCGCCGCGGATGGCATCGACATCGCATGCGGCGGCATCACGATCGACCCACAACGCACCCGCGGCCCCGATGGAGAACCCGCCGTTCGGTTCACTGACGGCCACATCGAGTTCCGCCAGTCGCTGCTGGTGCGAGCAGCCGACGCTGACCGGCTGGCTGCGTACGAATCGCTCGACGGCGGCGATGCGGTCGGTGTGCAGACCGCAACCACCGGGGAATCGCGCCTGCTGCAGCTCATCGGTGCAGCCGACGAGCACGGACGGCTCGCCGACCGCACCCGGGTCATGATCGAGGCTGACGACGGCAGCGGCGACCAGCACACCGTGGAAGCCACCGGCGCCAACAGCTTGTGGATCAATCCGGGAGGCTCATCGGCCGAGCTGGCCGGCAGGGTGCGGCTGATCCCCCCTGATCCATCCAAGCCCGAGGTGGTGTACCTCGACCGGCTTGGCGCATCAGGTCTCGACACCGCAGACACGTCGGAATCCCAGCTCGAAGCACTGCGCAACGGCACGGTCGATGCCATCGCTCAAGGGATCGTGGAAACGACCGCCACAGCAGCCGCTTCCGGCGACGAGCTGGTTGTCAGCGTGGTCGACCAACAAGTCGAGATCGGAGGATGCACGGTCGCGGCGGACGACACCGATCTGGCAGATCGAATGAACCGAGCCCTGCGATGGCTGACCGACGACGGCTCTGTCGGTTTCGCGGACTGGGTGGACGACCCCGACGTGTTTGCCGAACGCGCCGCCTCGTGGGCCGAAGCCAATCCGGCACCTGAAACCGGCAGTTGACGAGCGGCGACTGACAAGCGGGACGTTCTCCGATTCCCGCGCGGCTCCTCACGATTTCCTCCCCGACGCGGGCAACGCAGCCGAGCCAGAGCGTCCCTCCTCAGGGACGAAAGGCGATGGGGCGCGGCACCAGTTGAACCGGTCGGCTGACGACTCGGTAGGCACCCTCGATCCATTCGCAGATCAGTCGGCGGGTGTCACGAGGGTCGATCATCTCTTCGATCTGGAAGCGGTTGAGCGGCCCGATCGGTCCACGGGCCGCCTCGATGCGTGCCTCCAGCTCGGCCCGCAATGCGACCGGGTCCGCGGCCTCTGCAAGTTGCCGTTTGTAAGCGGCCTCGATGCCGCCTTCGGGCGGGATGCCCCCCACATCGGCGGCCGGCCACACCACTCGGGCGTTGTGCTGGCGGCGCGGTGTCGCGTAGTTGTTTCCGGCCACGCCGAAGCTGCGCCGCATGAGCACGGTGAAGATCGGCACGGCGGCTTGGGCGAATGCCGTCATCCACGTCGCGCCCTTGCGGATCGTGCCGGCAATCTCATGCTCGACGCCGACCGCGAAGCCGGGGTTGTCGCACAGGTTCAGGATCGGCAGGTGGAACAGGTCGCACAGGTCGATGTGGCGGGTCAGCTTGTCGCAGCCGTCGGCGGTGAGCGCGCCGCCGTTGGGATGTCGACTGTCCGACGCCAGCACGCCGACGGGGTGGCCGTTCATGCGTGCGAACCCGACCACCTGGTCGGTGCCCCACAGCGAGCCGATCTCGAAGAACGAGCCTCGGTCACAGATCAGCTCGATGCCGCGGCGGACGTCGAAGGTCGTCGTTCGCTTGCGGGGGATCAGCGTCAGCAGCTCGTCGTCGCGCCGATCGGGCGGGTCGTCGGGGTCGGGCGTCAGCACGGGCGGCGTCTCGTACACCGACGACGGCAGGTACGACAGGAAGCGTCGGACAAGCTCGGCTGCCTCCTGCTCGGTCTCGGCCAGGTTGTCGACTGAACCGTTGGTGCAGTGGATCCGCCAGTCGCCGAGGTCTTCCTTGGTGATGTCGTAGCCCATCGCGTGGCTGACGACGGGCGGACCGGCCACGAACAGCTGCGAGATGTCGCGCACCATCACCGCGAAGTGGCCCAGCACCGCCTTCGCCGCGCCGATGCCGACCACGCTGCCGAGCAGCATGTTGACCACCGGCACCGTCGCGAGCTGTTCGGCGTACTCAGTGCTGCCCAGATGTGATGGCAGGAACGAACCGCCTCCGCCGGTCACCCGCGGGCGCCCGGCCTTGATCGCACCAGTGCTCTCCTTGGCGGTGCTCTCCCCCTCGGTGCGCTGCTCGGGCACCATCGAAGCAACACTGCCGCCTCCTGAGGAGCCATCGAGCAGCCGGATGGACGGCACGCCCAGTTCCGCAGAAAGCAGATCGAGGTAGAAGCTCTTCGCGCCGATGGCGCCGTCGGCGTGGCCGCCGCGGGAAGTGAAGTCGTCGGCGCAGACCACAACGTCGCGGTCTTCGATCTTGCCGGTCCCTCCGACGTGGTTGGCGGGCGTGAACGCCGCTATCTCGCCCTCGTCGTCGTAGGAGGCGAAGCCGGCGAGGCTGCCGACTTCTCGGAAACTGCCCTCGTCGAGCAGCAGGCGGATCCGGTCCCGGCAGTGCAGCTTCCCCCGGTCGCGCTGGCGCACCACTCCCGGCTCGACAGAATCCGGGCCGAGGCGTTCATCGGCCAAGCGCTGCAGCGTCTGCACTTCGTCCAGCAGCGGCTCCCAGCCGCTGAGCCTCGTACCTGCCGGGCCAGCGTCGCCGGCGGCTGTGCCGGTCATCACGACTGCCAAGACTTCGCCTTCAGCCAACTGATCTCCAGGCTGCAGCTGACGCACGGCCGAGACCGTCCCGGCGCTGGGTGCGGTGACCTCGGTCTCCATCTTCATGGCCGACAACACCGCGATGGTCTGTCCGGCCGCCACAGCGTCGCCGGCGCCCACCCGCACCTCGACAACGCTGGCCGGCAACGGGCTGCGAATGGCAACTTCACCGTCGTCGAGCGAGCGATCCGGCCAAGTCGACGCCGGCACTGCGCAAGGCGATGCCGCGGCAGGCGACACAGGCGATGCTGATGCGGGCTCCAACATCGCAGCACGCCGCGATGCGTTGGCGCCCATGTCGCCCGAGATCCCGTCGGTGCTCGTGGTGTTCGTCGCACCGTCGCCGGGCAGCACCGCCATCTCCGTCAGCAGCGTGGTGCGTGCATCACCGCTGCGCACGGCCGGGTGGCTCAAGATCTGGCGAAGCTCGTCGATGTTCGTGGGCAGCCGACCGATGTGGAAATCGGCCAGAGCAGCAGATGTACGGGCAACTGCAGCCTCGGCAGTGCTGCCGGCGCCGATGACCTTGGCGAGCAGCGGATCGTAGTGCGGCGGCGGTGTGTAGCCGGCGTACCCGGCAGCATCGACCCGCACCCCTGCGCCCGACGGTTCGTGGTAAGCGGAGATGGCGCCAGAGCCGGTTGCCACCACTCGCGCTTGCACGGCATAGCCGCGCGGAGCGCCAGCAAGCAACCGCATGGCAGCGCCTAATTCCTCTGCCGCGGTCCGATCTTGGTTGGCAGGGACGACGCCGATGTCCTCCAGGCTTGCGCCCGCAGCGATCCTGAACTGAGCTTCGACCAGGTCGACACCGGTGACCTGCTCGGTGACGGTGTGCTCGACCTGGATGCGTGGGTTGCACTCGATGAAGAAGTGATCCCCGGTTTCGGGGGACACCAGGAACTCCACCGTGGCTGCGTTCGTCAAGCCGGCCTGAGCCGCGAGCCGCACGGCGTCGGCATGCAGCCGTTGCTGCAGCCTGACGTCCAGGCGCGGCGCAGGAGCAATCTCGATGACCTTCTGATTGCGCTGCTGGACCGAGCAGTCCCGCTCCCACAGGTGAGCAACATGTCCGTCCTGATCGGCTAGCACCTGTACTTCGATGTGGCGCGGCCGCTCCACGAGACGCTCCACGAAGACGGTGCCGTCACCGAAGGCCGCTGCGGCCTCGCTGGAGCACCGTTCGAACGCCTCAGCGATGTCCTCAAGGCGCTCCACGGCGCGCATACCCCGTCCGCCCCCACCCGCAGCAGCCTTGAGCATCACCGGAAGTCCGATCGCCTCGGCGGCTTCGACCGCCGCGGAGGCGTCGGCAACAGCGCCAGGCGAGCCTTCGGCGACGGGAACATCAAGGGAGGCGGCCAAGGCGCGGGCGCGGACCTTGTCGCCGAACAATTCCAGCACCTCTGGAGGCGGACCCACAAAGGTCAGTCCCGCATCGGCGCACGCACGCGCAAACGCAGCACTCTCAGCCAAGAAGCCGTAGCCAGGATGGACGCAATCGCATCCGTGGCGCAGCGCCGCTTCGACCAATGCTTCGATATCGAGATACGCCGCCACGGGGTCTGTCCCAGGCAGTTCCACAGCCTCGTCAGCTGTCGCCACGTGCAGTGATCGGCCGTCGGCAGACGAGCAGACGGCCACGGTCTCGATGTTCAGGAGAACGGCAGCCTTGGCGATGCGAATAGCGATCTCCCCGCGATTCGCAATGAGGACACGATGCAGATTCATGGCGTTGCTCCGCCGGTCGGGGCAGTTTCGGCCGTTGCCGCGGCGTCATCGACGTCGAGGTGGCACCGGCGGGGACTCGATGGTGTCGATTGTGTCGCACTGCCGGAGCGTGCGCTTGGGGCGACACCTCGCCGGCCGCGGTGCGCACCGGCTGAGCGCGGAGTTGACCTGCCGATGCGAGACTGGCGCGATGGAGATTTACGACGTCATGCGCACCACCTTCGCCGCTCGGGACTTCACCGACGACGCAGTCACCGACGAGGTGCTGTACCGCATCTTCGACAATGCCCGGTTCGCGGCCAGCGGCGGCAACCGCCAGGGCCACAAGGTCATCGTGGTGCGCGACCCTGCCCGCAAGAAGCGTCTCGGCGAGATGTGCTTCCCGGCCATGCGCGTCGCCGCAGCGCAGGTCGCAGCCGGCGAGGTCTACTGGCAGAGCTACAACCCCTCATCGGTGAACATCGAAGAGGCCATGGCCGACGAGTCATTGAAGTTCCCGCTGCCGATGTTCTCGCGCATGGATGAGGTGCCAGTGGTGCTGGTGGTCACGGTCGATCTGCGCGTGGTCGCCTCGATCGACAAGGAGCAGGACCGCGTCGGCGTGGTGAGCGGCGCCTCGGTGTACCCGTTCGCGTGGAACATCCTGCTGGGCGCCCGCAACGAGGGCTTGGGCGGAGCAATGACCACGCTGCTGTCGGCAAACGAGCCCGCAGCCAAGGAATTCCTCGGGCTGGAGGACTGGGAGGCAGTCTGCGCCCTGCTGCCGATCGGCAAGCCGACCAAGCAGCTCACCAAGCTGAACCGCAAGCCAGTTGAGGAGATCGCAGTTCGCGAGCGCGGCGACGGGGAACCCTTCACGATCTAGCGCCGCGACGGGCGCGTCGGACGACTAACGCAGCGGCAATCGCTTCCAAGAGAGGTCCCACGATGGCTATCGACTTCAGCTTGACCCCCGAACTCGAAGAGCTCCGCAAGCGGATTGCTGCGTTCATCGACGCTGAAGTGCGGCCAGTCGAGGGCCGCATCGATGCGGAGCAACTCGAGGAGACCGACCGCGACGCGTATGTGGCGGCGCTGCTGGGCATGCGCCAGCGGGCTCGCGACGAGCAGCTGTGGCTGCCGCACATGCCCGCCGAGTGGGGCGGCATGGGGCTCGGCCACGTCGAGATGGCCATGGTGCAGGCCGAGGCTGCAAAGACCAGGTTCGGACCGTGGGTGCTCAACTGCCAAGCCCCCAATGAGGGCAACATGCACACGCTGTTGCACTGGGGTACCGACTCCCAGAAGCAGCGCTACCTGGCGCCGCTGTGCGAGGGCCGTGCCGAGTCGTGCTTCGCGATGACCGAGCCGGAGGTGGCTGGCTCAGACCCGACGCTGATTCAGACCCGGGGCTATCCCGACGGCGACGAGTGGGTGCTGAACGGCCACAAGTGGTTCATCTCGAACGCGCACCGGTCCAAGTTCGCCATACTCATCGCCCGTACCGAGGACAATCCCGACATCCCTCAAGCCGGCAACTCCGCGTTCATCGTGGACTTGCCGGCCGACGGCTGGACCGAGGTCCGCCAGATCGAGACCATGCACGGGGGCACAGGCCACAGCGAGATCCTCATCGAGGACCTGCGGGTCGGCGCCGGTCAGATGCTGGGCGGGCGCGGCCAAGGTCACCTGCTGGGTCAGTATCGGCTGGGCCCGGCTCGGCTCGCGCACTGCATGCGCTGGATCGCCCAGGCCCAGATGGCGCTCGACATGATGGTGGACCGGTCCCTGAACCGGTACGCCCACGGCTCGCTGCTCGCCGAGAAGCAGGGCATCCAGTGGATGATCGCCGACAGCACGATGGAGCTGTACCAGGCGAAGCTGATGGTGCTGCATGCCGCCTACAAGGTCGACCGGGCCCAAGCCGGCACCGGTGAGGACTTCAAGGCCGAGGTGTCGATGGCCAAGCACTTCGTGGCAAACATGCTCGGCCGGATCATCGACCGGTCCATCCAGGTGCACGGGGCGCTCGGATATTCCACCGATACGCCGCTGGCGCACATGTACCAGCACGCCCGCTGGGCCCGTTTCGCCGACGGCGCGGATGAGGTGCACCAGATGCGGATTGCGCAGCGCACCATCGCCGCGTACACCGACACCGGCGGCACCGGGGCTGCGACGGGCAACCTGCCCATCTAGACATGGCAAACGCCGTCGTCGCCCGATGAGCATCCGTTGAGCCGCATGAACGGCACCGCATGGGCGTCACGAGATGGTGGCTGCCCGTGACGTGCAGTTTGCGAAGACTCTTCGGCCACGGCCTTGCTCAGCCAGACATCTCGCCGTGAGCCGCGCGAGGAGCGCACAGTGAGCATCGCCGAGTACGTGATCGCAGCCCTGTTCATCGCTGTGGGCGCCGGCACTCAGGCCTGCATCGGCATTGGCATGGGCCTCATCGCCGGGCCGATCCTGGTCGTCATGGAGCCCACGTTCGTGCCGGGTCCGATGCTGATGGTGGCGGGAGGCATCAATGTGCGCAACGCAATTGCCGACCGGGCGTCGCTGAACGCACCAGCCATGCGGCGACAACTGATGGCTGCGCCGCTGGGTCTGGTAGGGGGCGTGGCACTGCTTGCCGCCTTGAGCGATCGCTCCCTCGCCATTGCCGTGAGCCTGTTCGTGCTGCTGGCAGTCGCGGTGCAAGCGGTCGGCACGCGGCCACCCGAAGGTCGCTTGGCCGACTACGCGGCCGGCGCCGGAACGGCCTTCTCGTCGTCCGTGGCGGCCGTGCCCGGTCCGGTGTATGCCGTATTCGCCAGCCACTGGCCACCCGCGGCACTGCGAGCCACCATGGCGACCTACATGCTGGTCGTCGGCACCGCGATCATCGTGGCCCTCGCCATCATCGGCGAGTTCGGACTGCGCCAACTGTGGCTCGGGCTGGGCCTGCTGCCCGCAGTAGTGCTCGGGCTGCCGATCGGCCGGTGGCTGCGACCGCGCCTTGCGGGACCGCGTTTTCGGATGATCGTGCTCGGCGTAGCGGCCACCAGTGCGACCGCCGTGCTGATCCGCCAGCTCGTCAGCGCCTGAACTTTGCCCCGCCGCTGGGATCGGGCACACTGGCCTCATGTCAGCAGCTCAGCGCCCCAGGCTTCTGCTGAAGGAGTATCCGCCTGTAGCCATGACCGAGGTGGAGCGCGGCGAGGTGTTGGCGAGCCTGCTCTGCCTCGCCATGCATTTGCCGAGGCAGAGTTCGCCCGAGCTGGAATATCCCGTGTTCAGGAGCCGACATGAGCGACCAGCCAGCTGAGGTCCTCGCTCCCGACATATTGGGGTTGATCCGGCGGTTGCACCGTTCCCTTCAGTGCTCAGGTCTGCCGTACGCCTTCGGCGGTGCATTGGCTTTGGCCTGGTGCATTCCTGAGCCGCGTACAACCCGAGATGTGGATCTCAACATCTTCATCGAAGCTGAATCCGCGGAGGTTGCGCTCGCTGCACTGCCCCTCGAGATCGTCGCCACCGATTCCGCAAAGTCCGAACTGCGCACATCGGGCCAAACGCGTCTGATGTGCGACACCATTCCGGTTGACATCTTTCTCACGAATGATCCGTTTCACACCGAAGTGGCAACACGCGTCGTCCGGCATCCGTTCCTGGGCGAGCAGATGCCGTTCCTGTGCTGCTCGGACCTCGCCGTGTTCAAGGCATTCTTCGACCGTCGAAGGGACTGGTTCGACCTGAGCGAGATGTTCGAAGCGCGCTCGATCGATCTGGCAGAGATGACAGCGCTCGTCGCAGAACTGCTAGAGGGTCCCGACGACCACCGCATCGCCCAGCTTCGCCAAGCGCACGACGAAGGTGAGCGCACACGCCGTCGCCGCGCCGCCAGCGATGACGGTTCTTGACGGCTGCAAGGCGCTGACAACCTGACGGGCCATCACAACTCGGCGGCGTCGCAATGGATGCCGGCGGTCTGGGCGGCGTCCATCAGCTTGTCCTTGGTAATCGCGCCCGCGGCAATGCTGAGGCTCACTTGAATGTGAGCGGCATCGTCATCCACTGCGTTGAGAACGAACAACTCCGCCCAGTCGGCCATCGCCGTCTCGCCAACGGCGGCGAGGGCTACGGCGAGCTGCAGGCGTGGCACCCGCATTCCGGCGAAAGCTGCGGTCGGGGATGCTTCGGCGTCGCTGCCACCGCGCCTCATCCGAGACGCGGGAGAGATTGTAAATGGTTGGCTTGTACTGAAAGGATATTTTATTGTTTGCTCCCGTAGCCCGCTACTCCGTGGAGCCTCCCATGTCCGAACAACATCGAAGCCGCATCTATGCTTGGATTTGCGAATTGCACGACCAACCCACGGCGGAGTATCTGATGTCCTGCTTGGCACCAGCGCCGGTGTCTGAACTCGTCACCAAGGAATGCTTGACGGCCGAGCTGTCGCGCTTCGCCACCAAGGAAGACATGTACGCCGGCTTTGCCGAGATGCGCAAAGAGTACGAAGCTCAACGCGCGGAAGACCGCCGCGCACACGCGAAGCAACGCGCAGAAGACCGTCGCGCACTCGCAGAGCAACGCTCCGAAGATCATCGCGTCCTCGCAGAGCAACGCTCCGAAGATCATCGCGTCCTCGCAGAGCAACGCTCGGAGGACCAGCGCATTCAGGCGCAACAACGCGCAGAAGACCGTCGCGCACTCGCGGAGCAACGCGCGGAGGACCAGCGCCAACGCGAAGAGGACCGTCGCATACACGCAGAGCAACGCGCGGAGGACCAGCGCCAACGCGAAGAGGACCGTCGCATACACGCAGAGCAACGCGCAGAGGACCGCGGCGAACTCGCAGACCAGCGATCAGAAGACCGGCGCGAATTTACAGACCAGCGATCAGAAGACCGGCGCGAATTTACAGACCAGCGAGCCGAGGACCGGCGCGCCGCGCAGCACCGCCACTACTGGCAGATGGGCGTGATACTTGCGGCGACCACGCCGATCTGGCTCGACACCTTCGGCATCATCGGCTGAGTTCACAGCCGACCAGCCGGTCGGCTCGGCGTGATGTCAACGCATCCGCTCGGCAAGCAGACCGAGCTGCTGCGCTCACCGGTGCGCGTCGCCGGATCAGGACCAAGGGTCCTCGGGGGTGGGGGGCGGCTTGGGCGCTGGCGTGGTGGCTTCGGCGATGATCTGCGCCGCAGCGGCCACTCCCGATGCGCCCATCGGCGCTTCAACGGCCAACAGGGTGGCCTCGATGGTGCCGAGGGTGCCGAGCAGCATCGGCGGGTTGAGGTGACCCATGTGGCCGATGCGGAATTCGGCGTCGGCGTTGCCGGTGATGCTGAGCCCCAGTGTGAGGCCCGCTTCGCTCTCGCAGGTGGCGCGCAGCTGCTGCGCCGACACCTCGCCGGTGCGGATCATCGTGACCGAGTTTGAGCGATGTGCCCGGTCCACCACGTTCAGCTCGAGACCGCCTGGCGCAGACCAGGCGTCGACGGCTGCGTGAATGGCGCTCGCCATCACACGATGGCGCTCCCAGACGTTCTCCAGGCCTTCCTCGTCGATCATGTCGAGCGCCTCAGCGAGGCCCCACAGGTGCTGGACCGGCGGCGTGCCGCAGAAGATCCAGTAGTGCGCATCGGGGTCGGTGCGGCGAGTCCAGTCCCAATATGCGGTGCGCAGGTCGGCTCGCTGATGGGCTTCCCACGCCTTCGGAGAGACCCACACCATGCCGAGGCCCGGAGGCACCATCAGGCCCTTCTGGCTGCCCGCCACGGTGACGTCAACGTTCCAGTCGTCCATCTCGAACGGCTCGCACCCCAACGAGGCCACGCAGTCCGCCATCAACAGTGCCGGATGATCAGCCTCGTCCATGGCGCGACGCACTGCGGCGATGTCGTTGCGAACTGATGACGCCGTGTCGGTCTGCGCGACGAGCACAGCGGCGAACTCCCGCCCGACATCGGCCCGCAAACGTTCGGTGACCGCATCGGGCTCGATGGCAGCTCGATCCGCAGCGTGCAGCACTTCGAACTTGACGCCGCTCATCGCAGCCATCTCGGCCCAATTCGTGGCGAAGTGCCCGACTTCGAGCACGAGAACCTTGTCGCCGCGAGAGAGCGTGTTGGTGATCGCCATCTCCCAAGCGCCGTGACCGTTCGAGACAGCGATGTAGGCCCGATGCTCGGTGCGGGCCAGCGCCGGCAGCCGGTCCAGCAACGAGTAGGTGAGATCCACCACCTCGCCCTCGTAGATATTCGGAATCGGTCGACGCATAGCGTTCAGGACGCGATCGGGAATGACTGACGGGCCGGGGATCATCACCAGCGGACGGCCGTGTCGCAGCGACATCGATACTCCCTTCAGCGACCGCGCCTGCCAGCGCACCGCCAAACGCCATCAGCCTACGAAACCCCATCGCATTCGCCCGCATTGGCGTAGGGGCTGAGCCGATGGGCGAAGCAGTGGACACCGCGGCCCGTGAGCGCGGCGCTCCGTCCGCTCCCATGCCCTTCAGGCGCTGCGCAGTCCTCGGGCACCCCCGGCCGTCCCACCCTTGAACCAGCAGCGATTGCGTAGGCTGCGCAGAGACCTGTGCCGATGAGGGTGCTCACGGCCACGGGAGCGCACACATGGGGGTGTCCGAGATGGGCAGCAACGCACTCATCCATCCGTTCTCGATTCTCAGCCGCGACGAGAACGAGTTCATCGAGATCGTCTCAGGCGAGGGCGTCATGCTGCGCGACGCTGCCGGCAACGAATACATCGACGCGCTCGCCAGCTTGTGGCTGTGCCAGATCGGCCACGGCAATCGCACCGTCATCGACGCGATCACCGCGCAGCTCGACCGGCTGCAGACGTACAACACCTTCGAGCCATTCTCCAACGGACCTGCTGTGGAAGTCGCAGAGATGGTGCGAGCGCGCTCCCAGCACCCCGACGGCCGGGTGTTCTTGGGCTGCTCGGGCTCCGAGGCCATCGACACCGTCTTGAAGTTCGCCCGGCGGATCCACCGGCTGCGCGGCGACGAAGACCGGCAGATCATCGTGCGCCGCACCGGCGGTTATCACGGCGTGAACGTGGGCGGCACCAGCGTGCAGGGTCTCGAGCCGATCCGGGACGGCTGGGGCGACCTGCTGCCGCACGTAGTCGAGATTCCCAACGACGACGTCGAACCTGCCGCGCAGCTGTTCGCCGAACACGGCGAGCGCATCGCCGCCGTCATCTCCGAGCCGATCCAGGGCGCTGGCGGCGTCATCCCGCCCCCGCCTGGCTACTTCGAGGGCTTGCGGCGGCTGTGCGATGAGCACGGCGCGCTGCTCATCTTCGACGAGGTGATCTGCGGCTTCGGGCGTACCGGCAGCTGGTTCGGCGGCCAGACGTTCGGCGTGGTCCCCGACATGTTCACCTTCGCCAAGGGCGTGACCTCGGGCTACCTCCCGCTGTCGGGCGTGGTGGTGTCACGCGAGATCGCAGACACGCTCGAAGCCGACCAGAACAAGTTCATGCACGGCTACACCTATTCGGGCCACCCCACGGCGTGCGCCGCCGGTGTCGCCAACATCGGTGTCATCGAGTCCGAAGGGCTGGTGGAACGAGCGAGCGACATCGGCGAGCGGATGGAAGAAGGCTTCTTGGCGCTGCAGGGCGACGGCATGATCGACAGCTACCGGGGCCTTGGCGGCATCTGGGCCTGCGACATCGGCAGGGACGCCACCGAAGCTCGCGAGGCTTTCCTCAAGCGCGGCGTGATCTCGCGGCCCATCGGCAACGCGCTGGGCTTCTGCCCGCCGCTCATCATCACCGATGACGAGATCGGGCTGATGTTCGACCGGCTCGACGACGCACTGCGAGCCACAGCGCCCTAGAGCGACCATCTCCGAAGGAGTGACGACCATGGAATCTGCGCAGACGCGGGCACTGTTGGAGCGCTACTACGCGGCGCTGACCACGGCCGACAGAGACGCGATGTTGGAGTGTCTCGACCCGGAGGTCACCTGGGTGCTGCCCGAAACGGCCGCGCAGGGCAATGCCGTCGACACGATGTCCGGTGCGAAAGAAGTAGTCGAAGCCTTGGGTGGCCGCGTGGTCCGCCAGACCTTCGACATCTCCCAGCCGATCAGCCTCGAGGTCCGCAGGATGATCGTCGACGGCGGCACCGCCGTCGTGCAGCAGCGGCTCACAGCCACCGCCAAGGCCACTGGTCGCGAGTACGACAACCAGTACTGCTGGGTGTACGACTGCCGCGGCGGCTTGATCGCCCACATGGAGGAGTACACCGACACGCTCTATGCGGCACAGCGAATGGGCTGGGACCTCGGCGTCTGACGGCGTCTCATCAGGCTGCGCCAGATGTGAGGGGGCCGCGTCCGACAGCCTCACACCCGACAGCGTCCCGTCGCCGGCAAGCACGCCATAGGCCTCGTCGGGCACAATCAGAACAGCGAACGCAGCGCGATCGATCGCATCGACCGCGCCGAACGATGGAACCTCGGGAGAAATCGCCATGAGCACCTACGACATCGTCATCAAGGACGGAATGATCTTCGACGGCACCGGAGCGCCACGAGTGCGCGGTGACGTCGGCATCGCCGGGGGCAGGATCGCCGCCGTCGGACGTGTGGATGCTCGCGAGGGCGCCAAGATCATCGACGCCTCGGGCATGCACATCGCGCCGGGCTTCGTCGACTTGCACACCCACTACGACGCCCAGGTGTTCTGGGACCCGTACTGCACGCTGTCGGGCTGGCACGGCATCACGTCGGTCGCCATCGGCAACTGCGGTTTCGGTTTCGCCCCGGTCGACCCCGACATGCGCGAGTACGCCATGCGCTCGATGACCCGGGTGGAGGCCATCCCCTATGAGTCCATGCGCCAAGGCATGCCGTGGGACTGGGTGACGTTCCCCGAGTACCTCGACAGCCTTGAGCGCACGCCCAAGGCGCTCAACATCCTGCCGTACGTGCCGATCGGCCCGATGCTGGTGATGGTGCTAGGCCTCGACGACGCCAAGGACGGCCGCATGCCGACGGTGGGCGAGCACGAGATGCTGGCCAAGCTGGTGCATGAGGCGATGGACGCCGGCGGCTGCGGCTGGTCGGCCCAGCGGCTGCCTCCCACCGGTCCCGCTGCGGTGCAGCGCGACTGGGACGGCACGCCGATGCCCACCGACATGATGAACGACGAGACGGCACTCGTCCTCGCCAGGGTGCTGGCCGAGCGCAACGAAGGCGTCGTGCAGATGACGCTGACCAGCGGCAATGTGACTCACGACCTCGCTCATCTCGAGGAGATCGCGTCGATCAGCGGCCGCCCGTTGCTGCACAACGTGGTGCAGGCCTTCGAGGACAAGCCCACCATCCACCAGCGCCAGATCGAGTGGCTGGAGCGCTGCCGCGAGCAGGGTGTGCCGGTCTACGGCCAAGGCGTCACCAGCGATGCAGGGTTCACCTTCACCCTCGAAGACTGGAACCTCTACGACGACTCCGAAGCGTGGATGGAAGCCTGCATGGGTGACAAGGCCGAACGGCTGGCGAAGATGTCCGATCCCAGCCGCCGGCAGGCCCTCAAGGACACCCTTCCTCGCACGGCGACGGCGCCGCTCGAGACGGTGACGATCCTGTCGCCGCGCAGCGCCTCGACCGAGCAGTACCGGGAGATGTCGGTCGGCCAGGCAGCCGAGATGGCTGGCAAGGACCCGGTAGACCTCATGCTTGACGTCGCCGTCACCGACGGGCTCGACACGCTGTTCTTCGTGGCGCCGCCGCAGGGCAATTCAGACCTGCTGCGAGATGTGGTGCAGTACCCGCACATGCTGTTCGGTGTGTCCGACGGCGGTGCGCACACCAAGTTCCTCACGGCCGGGCGCTACCCGACTGAGACGCTGACCGAGCATGTACGCGAGAACCAGTGGGTGACCTACGAGGAAGCCCACCGTCGCCTCTCTGCGCTGCCCGCACAGCTCGCCGGGTTCCGCGACCGAGGACTGATCCGCAACGGCGGCCCCGCCGACGTGCTGGTGTACGACCCCGAGAATCTGGAAATCGGTCCCAACGAGGTCGTCCACGATCTGCCAGGCGGCGAGTGGCGCCGGATCCAACGAGCCAGCGGGTATCGCAGCGTCATCGTGAACGGCGCCGAGACCATCTCCGAGGACACACAGACCGAGACCTACAGCGGCCACCTCCTCCGCCACGGAGGCTGACGCACCGCACCCAGAGCCCTGCTTGCGCCGCGGCCCATAGCGACACTGCCGCTATCTTGATGTCACACCCACCTGATCATCATGTCTCACACGACCTGTATCCAGAGAACGCAGTCAGCGTGAGTCAGCACGTTTGGCACAACGACAAGGCGCACCGATGAGCGACGAAGCAGACCGGTACGACGACATTGAGGTCATCGTGCTAGATGACGACGAGGTGCGCGTCATGATTGACAACGCGCTCGCCGAGGCTGGCTGCACCTGGGAAGAACTTCAGCGTCAGGCGGCCGACGGGCGATTCGAGAGCCACATTGCCCGCGAAGCTTGGTTCGTGGTCTCTTCCTTTGAGCCGCTCCCAGCCTGACCTGCGCCGTCAGGCCCAAGATTTCGCGGGAGAACTCTCTGACCTGCTGAACGGCACCGTCACGGACGGCATACGCATCAGAGCAATCATGCACAAGGATGGCCGGGCCTTCGTAGGGTTCCGCATCAGCCAAGAACATCCGAGAGGTGAGGCTGTTCCGCTGACGATCTCAAGATCGGCAGCGCGTCTCAGCCTCAAGATCATCCAGACCCTTGAACTTGACCCTGAACGCCGCTACCTGACCACGACGAAGAGTGCGTACACGATCGCTTCTGCGGGTGATGGCCTCCCTGTGCTGACATACGACTACGTACGAGTGCCGACCAATCAGTACCCGGCAGCACACTTGCACGTACATGGAGACGTCCAGAGGTGTCAACACATCCTGAACATCTGTGGCCATGAGCGGCGGCGTCCCGTTGACCTGCATCTGCCGGTCGGCGGACGCAGATTCAGACCAAGTCTCGAAGACCTGATCGAGTTCTGCATCCTTGAAGACTTGGTGACACCGCGGCCAGACTGGCACAAGACGCTCGAGGCATCGCGTACTCGATTCCACTTTCAGCAACTCCGGGCGATGGTCCGGCGCGATCCGGACACGGCGGCAGAAGAACTGCGCGATATCGGATGGACATCAACTGCACCAAGCGACACATAGTGTCAGCCGTGATGGAAGCAGTCTTGGCCGCGAAAGACGAACTCGAATTCCGTGAATGAGTTGCTGATCGTCAACGCTTCGGCCGTCGTCGACGTGCACATCGACGCCCTCGCGGCCGAAGCAATCCGCTTTCGTCTGAGATCGGAGGCTCAGGAGTCAGGCCGTAGGAACTGACCGATCCTCTGGGTCATGAGAAGGGCTGCTCCATTTCGTCGCAACACGTAGATCAGTGTGTTGGCACACAATTTCGGTGATACCTGTATTTTTTCCTGGGAACCAAAATATCGCCATGAGCTATAATCTCGCGACTCTGCGGTAAATTGCTGCTCATCACGAAATGTTGTGCCATGACAGACCCGACACCCACCGAGTTCATCGACTTCGACATCCGCACGCCGCGTCGCCTCGCACGCACATTGCGCAACCACCGCCGCAGCCTCAGGCTCACCCAAGCCGATGTCGCCAGTCGAGCCGGAGTTTCGGTGCAATGGCTCAGCGACTTTGAAACTGGCCGCACACCCGGCGGCGCCGACCGTGTCACCGCAGTGCTCACAGCACTGGGGCTCTCGCTCGCAGTCCACGCCCGCCCGGTCACCGCCATCGACGCAGTCCTCGCCACCCACACAGAACCGCCCGACGGCTGACCCGGCCGCAGCCATGCCCTCCGAACCCCTCGCTGTTCTCATCGCCGGACGACACGCCGCTGTCATCGACCGATTCCGCCGTCGGCTGCGCCTCACCTACGACCCCGCATATGCCGCCGACCCGGCCGCATCCCCGCTGTCACTGTCACTGCCCCTCAACGACCCCGTCGCCGAAGGGCCACGCGTCAGCGGCTGGCTCGACGGCGTCCTGCCCGGCAACGACATGGTCCGCAGCCGCTGGGCCGCGAAGCACGGGGCGCTGTCGGATTCCCCGCTCGACCTGCTGAGCACTCCGCTGGGGCTGGACCTACCCGGTGCCGTGCAGACATGCCCCCTCGGCCACCTCGATGACATCGCCTCCCGCCCCTCGGGTATCGACTGGCTCAGCACGCCGCAGTTCGAAGAACTCGTAGACGAACTCGTCCGCGAACAGAGATGGCAGCGCAGCCATGCACGATCGGCGTGGAGCCTTGCCGGCGCCCAGTCCAAGACTGCGCTCGTGCGCAACGGCGACCGCTGGGGCGAACCTTGGGGCAACATCCCCTCCACACACATCCTCAAGCCGTCCATGCGCGACCTCGCCGACCAGGCCGTGAACGAGCATCTCTGTCTCGCAGCGGCCCGCCACTGCGGACTCGCCGTCGCCCGCTCACATGCACTGCGAGTCGGCGACCACAGCGTCATCGCCGTGCGCCGCTTCGACCGCTCCGCAGCAGCAGACGGCACCGTCACCAGAGTCCACCAAGAGGACTTCCAGCAAGCGTGCGGCGAGCCCGGCACCTTCATCTACAGGACCGAGAATCGCGGCCACCCGCTCAGCCGTCTCGCACGCTTGCTCGCCGACAACAGCGCCGATCCCGACGCAGACCTTCGCAGGTTCTTCGACGCCCTCGTGTTCAACTGGCTCGTGTGCAACAGCGACGCCCACTCCAAGAACTACAGCATCCTGCTCGGCCCCCGCGAATGTCGCCTCGCACCGCTCTATGACATCTGGTCACTCCTGCCCTATGAGGGCGATCTGAGCCGGTCGCACACGTTGGCCATGCCTGCCCTGGCTGACCGGCGCATCCTCGCCGCAGAGAACCCCCAGGCATGGACCACGACCGCGTCAACGATCGGGCTGCGCAACTTCGACGGGCCAAAACGCGCCGCACAGCTCTCAGCCGCCGTGGGCCCGGCGTTCAACCGAGCCGCCGACGAACTGCCCGATGCCATGCGCGCCTCCCCCATCGTGCAAGCGCTCACCGTCGCCATGAACCAGCGCTCCCGGCACTGCGGGGCCGCACTGAGCCCCAGCCGAGCGCCGGCCAGCTGACGATCCCGACAGGTGCCGCGGCGGCCCCAGTCGGTGCCACGGCGGCTGACTGAACTCAGGCATCACCTCAGATTCGATGTCGAATAGCTGAGGGTCACGCCCTGCCAGACGGTGGCGAACGGACCGGTGTCGGCAGCGGGATGAGGTGCTCGCAGGAGCATCAGCTGCATGCCGAAATCCGTTTGCCTGTCATCCCACGATGACTCCATGCTGGCGGTGCATGTCTACGGCCGACCGACCAGGAGCGAGTGTGTACGCTATGCGCATGGCACGCGTGAATGTCTACCTGCCGGACGATCTCGCTACGAGAGCGCGCGCAGCCGACCTGAACGTTTCCAGGCTGACGCAAGCCGCCATTCAGCGCGAGCTCGACAGATGCGCGCTCGACGAGTGGCTCGACGAAGTGGCGGCTTTGCCCCCGACGGGCATCGACGACGAGACGGCCCAAGCAGCCATCACGGCCGTCAGGGACGAATTCGAGTTCGGTGAGTGAGTCGCTGATCGTGGATGCGTCGGCCGTCGTCGACTTGCTGATCGGCGCTCCGGCGGCCAGCGCGATCAGAACCCGCTTGAGTCACAACGAGTTACACGCTCCAGCCCACCTCGATGCCGAAGTCCTGTCAGCCATCGGCCGACACCATCGCGCCGGTGCTCTCAGCGCCGACGCCGTCTCGTTACGACTGGGGATCCTGCAGCGAATGCCCATACAGCGGCACCAATTGGCTCCATTGCTCTCCGACGCATGGAACTACCGCGAGAACCTGCGGCTGGCAGATGCGCTGTACGCCGCGCTCGCCGACCGGCTCCGCGCACCCATATTGTCCACTGATCGAAGGCTGGTCGCCGCGATTCCAGCGGCGGAAGCGCCGAACGCGCCCGAGACGACGGGCGACTAAGCGAGACGTCGCGAGACTTCCGAATCTTCGGCTGCGAGACTGAGCATTCCGGATCAGCAATCCGGCAACTCAAGCTGTGGAGGGGAATCATGACGACGTATGCCGGTGAGCGGCTGATTCACGACACCGACAGTCACCTCATGGAGCCGGTGGACTGGCTGGCCAGCTATGCCGACGGGGCGACGGCCAGCAAGCTCCGGAATCTGAGCCTGGCGGGCGGCGGCGATGCCGCGACGCTCGATCTTGTGGAGAAGTGCTGGGCGCGCCGCGACGATCCTGAGGAAACGGCGAAGCTGGCAGCCGATGTCGTGGGCGGGCCGAAGGGCTATTTCGCGTACGGCTCCATGGATGCCAACGAGCGGGTGGGGGCGTTGAACCAGCTGGGCTTCGCCAGCCAACTCGTCTTCACCACCTTTGCGCACACGCAGTTTCACGCACGCGGCGACGTCGATCTGGCGTACGGCGGCGCGGCGGCGCACAACCGCGGCATTGCCGACTTCTGTTCGGTGGATCCGCGCTTGCTGGGCGTGGCTTTCATACCGCTCGAAGACCCGCAGCGCACCGTCGAATGCGCCCGCGAAGCCATCGAGGTCGGCTGCCGGGCCGCGTGGATCCCCCACGGCGTTCCGACGCAGGTGAGCCCCACCCATCCCGACTTCGACCCGCTGTGGGCACTGCTGTGCGAAGCCGGCGTGCCGGTGCTGCTGCACCTGGGGCCGAACGGCGGCAATCAGCTGCCGATGACGTACCACAACAACGGTCGGAACCCCGGCAAGGACTTCGTGGGCGGCGGCGAGAACCTGCGCTCGAAGGATTTCCTGAACCTGTACCACGACGCAGAGAACCTGCTGGCGTGCATGGTGCTCGACGGCATCTTCGAGAAGTTCCCCGAGCTGCGGTGCGGATTGATCGAACTGGGTGCCGGCTGGGTGCCGAACCTGCTGCGCTCGCTGGATAACAGCGTCAAGGCATTCGGGCGTCACGAGCCGGAGCTGTCGAAGCTGACCATGGCGCCCTCGGACTACATCCGCCGCCAGGTGCGATTCACACCCTGGCACTTCGAGGACGTGGGATGGCTGGTGTCGAACGCCGGACCGGAGTTGTTTCTGTTCTCGTCCGACTGGCCGCACCCCGAAGGCGGCCGCGACCCGATCGCCGAGTTCCAGGCATCGTTCAGCGCTGCCGGGCTCGGCGAAGGTGTCACGGCGCCGTTCTGGGCCGGCAACGCCTCGTTCCTGCTCGGCGTCTGAGGCTGCTGGGGCTCGCTTAGGCCAGCGGTAAATTGAGCTGCACAGCGCTGCGGGAGCCGCGCCCGGCGACACGAGCTACGGCGCAGGAGAGCAGACATGACTCAATACACCGATCGGCACGAGCGACAGGACACGGCCCGCTCGGCCTTGCTCGTCGTGGACGTGCAACCGACCTTCTGCGAGGGCGGCGCACTGCCCGTCGAAGGCGGCGATGCCGTGGCAGCAGGCGTGGCGGCCCTACTCGCCGATGACCATGGTTACGACCTGGTGGTGACCACGCAGGATTGGCACATCGACCCGGGCGATCATTTCAGCGACGAGCCCGACTTCGTCGAGACCTGGCCGCCGCACGGCGTGGCCGGCACCGCGGAGGCCGAGCTGCACCCCGCCCTCGAACCGGTGACCGATCAGATCGACGCCTGCGTTCGCAAGGGCATGCACGCTGCGGCGTATTCGGGCTTCGAAGGTGTGGACGACGACGGTCGGTCCCTGAACGAAGTGCTCGCAGCTGCCGGCGTGACCGAGGTCGACGTCGTGGGACTGGCGTTCGATCATTGCGTACGCGCCACCGCGGTGGACGCTGCCGCGAATGGCTACGCGACCACGGTGATCGAGACGCTCTCCGCCTCGGTGGCGCCCGAGACCGAAGCGGCAGCGCGCAATCAGCTCGCAAACGTCGGCATCGACATCATCGCCTCGCGCTGAGCTGCCCTTGCGGCAGCCAGGCGGTTTCGCCCGTCTAGAGGGTTTCCTGCTCGAGGGTGAATTCGCTGGAGGTCTCGGCTATGCGTCGGTGATTGCGAATGACCTCGTCCATCACAAAGTGGACGAATCTCTCACAGAAATCAGGGTCGAGACCTTCAGACGAGGCGAGACGGCGGAGCCCATCCACTTGCTGATGCTGGCGCACCAAGTCAACCGGCGGCATGTCGTTCGCAGCCTTGTAGACGCCGATGTCGTGAGTAATACGGAAGCGTTCCGCCAGCAGGCGCACCAATTCCGCATCGACCTTGTCGATGCCGCGGCGAAATGCAGCGAGTTCTTCATCGGTCATCGGCTCTGTTTCTAGCCCGTCGAACGGCTACCGGCACCGGCTCGGCGGCCCGCAAACCCCGGGGGCGTGTCTGACACCACGAGGCGCAAGCGGGTGGCGCTTGGCTACGGTTTGCGACCGTGAGCGAATCGAGTCGCGGGCTGCGGGGCCGAACTGCCATCGCCGGTGTCGGCGAGACCACCTATTTCAAGCGGGGCCAGTCGCCCGATCCGGAGTTCGTGCTCGTCTTGAAGGCGATCCTGGCGGCCTGCGAAGACGCCGGCATCAACCCCCGCGAGATCGACGGCTTCTGTTCCTACAGCAGCGACCGCAACACGCCTGCCCGGCTCGCCAACGCTCTCGGCCTGTCGGAGCTGCGGTACTCGAACATGCAGTGGGGCGGCGGCGGCGGCGGGGCGGCCGGAGTTGTGCAGAATGCCGCCAGTGCCGTGCTTGCCGGCTCGGCAGACGTCGTGGTCGCCTACCGAGGCCTCGCCCAAGGGCAGTACGGACGGTTCGGCCAAGGCGGTCGCCGACCCGCGATCAGCGGGGAGTACGCCTACACCATTCCCTACGGTGTGATGAGCCCGGCCCAGGTGTACGCAATGCGCACCACCCGGCTCATGCACGAGCACGACATCGACCGGTCGACGATGCGAGCCGTGGCACTGGCCGCATATCACCACGCGCAGAATAACCCGCGGGCGGTCATGCACGGCCGGCCGCTCGACGCCGACACCTACGACTCGTCACGCTGGATAACCGAACCCTTCCGCCTGTATGACTGCTGCTTGGAGAACGACGGCGCCGCCGCCATGATCGTCACCTCGGCCGAGCGAGCCGCCGATCTGAGCGACACACCCGTAATGGTGCTGGCGGCTCAGCAGAGCGGCGGGCATCGCTCGGGCGCATGGGTCCACAACCCGACCGACTACGCGACATCGAGCTTCAAACTCGCGGCACAGCACCTCTACGAACAGGCGGGTGTGACCCCCGAGGACGTCGATGTGGTGCAGAGCTACGAGAACTTCACCGGCGCCGTTGTGATGAGCCTGATCGAGCACGGCCTGTGCACCTACGAGAACGCCAATGAGGTGCTCACCTTCGAGAATCTGCGGGCTGACGGCGGCTCGCTCCCGCTGAACACCAGCGGCGGCAACCTCGCCGAGTGCTACATGCACGGCCTCGGCATGCAGATCGAAGCAGTGCGCCAGGTGCGTGGCGACTCGACCAATCAGGTGCGCGACGTGAAGGTGTCGCTGTCGAATGCCGGTCCGATGGTCGAGATCGCCTCAACCGCCATCTACGGCACCGCTGAGGTTCTGCGATGAGTGCGCTGGCCGAGGGCACCTACCTGCCGAAAGGCTTGACGCAGCCAGCACCGATGCGTGACGGCCTCGACCTGCCGTATTGGGAGGGCACCCGCGAACACCAACTTCGGGTGCAGCGATGCGCCGATTGCGGCACCCACCAGTGGGGGCCGGACTGGATGTGCCACGCCTGCCAGTCGTTCGAGGTGGAATGGGTGACAGTCGAGCCACGGGGCCGTATCTACTCATGGCAACGCGTGCACCACCCAGTGCATCCGGCACTGGCCGACCACGGCCCCTACATCGTCGTGCTCGTCGAGTTGCCCCACGCCGATGACCTGCGGATGCTCGGCAACCTGCTCGGCGACCCGATGCAGGACATTGTCATCGGCAGCGATGTCGATGCCGTCTTCGAAGACCACGACGACGGCAGCCCGCCCTTCACCCTCGTCCAATGGCAGGTCTCGGTCAGCTGATCGAACCGCACCGGGATTCATGCAGGCGGCGGAAGTCTTCGACTTCGGCTGGTGGGGCGCCTTGCTGTGACGCCCCACCCATTTGATTGCGCAATTCCACGAGCGTCGGGTTGGATCGCAGTTACTCTGCGGACATGTCAGCGGCAACCACCCGCGAGCGCATTGCAGGAGAAGCGCGCTACCTCGGGCGAGGAATTTACGACGTCGCCGAGGTCGCTCGGTTGATCCGATGCAGACGGGGGCGTGTCGAGAGCTGGACGCGGCCTGGTGCACACCTTTCTCCGCTGCTGACCGCAGAGCTACACAACCTGTTCAGCTTTTGGGACCTCGTCAGCGTCCGGGTCATCGCGGAGCTCGTTAGTCGAAGGGTTTCGCGCCAGCACATCGCCGAAGGCGCGAGGCATCTCGCCGAGGAGCTAGGTACGGATCGACCGTTCGCGCATGAGCATCTAGCGACCGTAGGGTCCGGCTTCTTCGCTGAGATTGGTGGCGCCTGGGTCGATGCAGGCCTCGGCGGTCAGCGGGCCTTCACCAGCATGGTCGAACCGCTCTTGCGCCCGATCGCCTTCAACGAGGCGCACATGGCGGCGATTTGGCGACCGGCGACCGGGGTGTGGATTAATCCGGCGGTACAGGCGGGAGCGCCGTGCGTCGACGGCACGCGAGTTCCAACGGGGTTGCTTGCTTGGCTGGTCGCAGCCGGAGGCGATGACCCGTCGGCCGAGATCGAACAAGCATGTGACGACTATCAGCTCTCCCAGATGCAAGTACAACAGGCTGTTGACTTTGAACTGGAACTGGCTGCCTGAGCCAGCGGATCGATGTCAACGTCGAAGCAGCGAGCGCGCACCCGGCTTCTGTTCGACGAGAACCTTCCTTGGCGTGTGCCCGCCGCCCTGCAGCTTCTCGAGTTGAGAACAACGTTCGTTGGCGATGAGAACGCCAGCCCGCCGAGCCCACCACGTGGTTCAACGGACGAAGAGGTACTGGAACACGCCCTTCGGACGAATCAAGTCATCGTCACTTCCAACTTGGACATGGTGTTGCTGTGCGCAGAGAGCCAACAGTCGGTCGTCTGGATCGATCCGTACGGCCGCCAGTTCCGTCGGGAAGCACTCGCTTTGCTCGTATTCAAGAGTATCGACGACTGGTCGAGGCGCCTGGTGCCGGGCGACGGGCCAAAGTGTCTGCGGGCACTGCGAACACGCACGCAGGCGCTTGATCTGCAAGAAGCCGAAGAACTCGTTCTCAAACGCATGCGGCAAATCAGAGCTGCCCGGCGCACGTCGCCGGAAGCTCCCCCACTCGGACCACTTTCTGAGACCTGGGGCGGCACGACGTAGCCTTCAACTGGGAGCGAACGCCAGCGATTGCCTGCGCGTCGAACGCCGCGCTGAGCCGTCCAGGTTCAGCCGTGCTTGTCGGGGCCGGCCTTGGTGATGTGGAAGCGGACCAGGCAGCGCTGGTCTTCGACCATCGCGCGGCGGTAGTCGTCCCAGTCGGGATGCTCGCCTTGCAGCGTCCGGTAGTACTCCACGAGCGGGTCGAGCGCGGCCTCGCCGGAGATGATCTCGGCCTCGCACTCGAGCTGAACCCAGCGTCCCAGCCACTTCTCGGGGAACACGCACAGCCACGACTGCGGGTCGCGTTGCAGGTTCTTGACCTTGAAGGCTGTGTCGCGTGTGCTCATGACAACCGTGTCGTCGACAACCGCCAGCGTCACCGGCGATAGCTGCGGTGTCCCGTCACGCGCCTTGGTAGCCAGCACAGCGCGGTCGTTCTTGCGGACATAGTCGAGCGCTTTGGAGATTTCCATCGGCGCAGCCTCGCACATGACACCCGATCCCATCAGGCCAGCAGATCGTGACGACTTCGGTTCGGTCCGCGAGACTGCCGCCATGAAAATCTCCGCTGCGTTCCCGCCAGTTCCGCAGACCCCCGACCACATCGTGCTTGCCGAGGAACTGGGCTACGAAACCGCTTGGGTGTATGACACCCCGGCCCTGCAACTCGATGTCTGGATGACGCTCGCGCTGGCCGCAGTCCGCACCGACCGCATCCGTCTAGGCACCGGCGTGCTCATTCCCACTCTGCGCCACCCGATGACGACCGCTTCGGCCATCGCGACGCTCGTCGGTCTGGTGGGACCCGAACGAGTCATCGTTGGAGCCGGCACCGGCTTCACGGGGCGTCGAGCTATGGGTCAGAAGCCTCTTCGCTGGGCCGACTTCCCAGGCATGGTCGCCGACGTCCAGTCGCTGCTGCGGGGAGAGATCGTCGAGGTCGACGGGCGGGCGGCGCGCATGCTGCACTGGCCGGGCCAGGCGGTCGAGCGGCCCATCGAGGTGCCGTGGATCGTGGCGGTGAACGGCCCCAGAGGCCTCGCCGCAGCAGCCGAGATGGGCTGCGGCGTGTTCACCTCGCGGCCCCGCCCCGATGCCGACTACGCGGGGATCGATGACGTGATCCTCCTGGGTTTCGGCACGATCCTGGACGAGGACGAGTCGATCGAATCGCCCCGCGTGCTCGACACAGCGGGCCCTGGTGTCAGCGTGGCCTACCACGCCTTTCTGGAACAGCGAGATGCGCGGCTCGACACGTTTCCAAATGCCGACCGCTTCGCCGAGATCACCGGCGACATGGACCCGAACACGCTGCACCTGTCGTTGCACGAAGGCCACCTCACCCAGCTGAACTCCATCGACCGCCGGGTGCTCACCCCCGAGTCGCTGCGCATCGCCCCATTCGTGTGCCATGCCGGCGAGGTATCCGAACGCATGGAACGACTCGCCGCCGCGGGCATCACCGAGGTGTCGTTCCAGCCCATGGGCGGCGTCGAGCGCGAGCTACGCGCCTTCGCCGCAGCCGCCGGCCTCTCAAAGTGAACGACGGAAAACGCGAGCCGACAAGCACAGATGCCATAGCTGCGCAAGCCGCAGGAGACTCTGCGACGTTGCGACCGGTTCCAGAGTGGATGCACCGTGATGCGTCTACGACGTTGGCAAGAAATGCGGTGCGGCACAAATCTCTCTACTGTTGGATCGCTGGAGCAGAGGGTCCTACCGCCGGCGCAGCTGGCGTACCGGTTCGCATCCGCAATCTGGCACTATCGGGGCGATGACGGCGACGACGGACGGCGGGGCAACGAACCCTGACCTTGACGAAGGTGCCGACGAAGGTGCCGACGAAGATGTGCCCGACTCGCTGAGTCTCACTGAACCGTATTCCGCGGACAGGGGCATCGAATCGCCGATCACCACTGCCGAACTGTGCCGGGTCGTCGGCAGCCGCGTGCGGGAGCTGCGCCAAGCACTGAACATGACGATGTCGGCCTTCGCCACCGACGCGGGCATTTCGCTGGGGATGCTCTCCAAGATCGAGCACGGCCAGAGCGCGCCCAGCCTGTCGACGCTGGCGCGCCTGGCCGCAACGGCCAAGGTGCCGGTGACCGCTTTGTTCCGCGGCCTCGACGAGGAACACGATCTGGTCATCGTGCGGGCGGGCGAGGGCCATGAGATCCACCACGACCGAGGCGGGCCGGACCGTCTGTACCAAGATCTTGGCAGCTTGCGAGGACCCAACCGGATCATCGAGCCGATGATCACCACCATCACCGAACCGGGCGGCGTGTTCCCGCTCTACCAGCACCCCGGCGTCGAGTTTCTCCACGTCCTGGAAGGCTCGCTCAGCTACGGCTACGGCGGAAGGGCTTACCTGCTCAACACTGGCGACACCATGCAGATCCACGGCGAGGTGGCCCACGGACCGGTCGAGCTCGTCGAGCTGCCAGTCCGTTTCATCTCCATCAAGGTGTACCCCGCCAGCGAATCGCGCGGCGCAGGGGGCGGGTGAAGCGATGGGCTTCCTGCTCCTGATCGAGTTCATCAGTCAGCGCCAAGGTGCCGCGCAGAGTCTGGCGCTGTGGCTGCTGCTCGCCGGTGCGCTCGCGCTGACCCTCTGGGAATGCCGCGAACGGGGCTACCGGCTCAAGGTGCTGCTGTGGTGGATGTCGTTCGTTGCGCTTACCCATGTGGTTGGCTACATCGTGCTCCGGTTCGTTCCGCGGCCCGAGATCGAATCGTGAGTTGCCTGCAGCACCGGCATACAGCGCGGCAGGCGTGCCGAGGACCTGGGGGGCGGGGGCGTTGCGACCAAGACGCCCGACGCGAGGAGACTGCGACATGATGGACAGACATGGCTGAGTCTCCCGCCGGCGATCCGCCAGCGCGACGCACACTGGGAAATCGCAAGTGGCTGCTGCTTGGCACCGGCGTTCTGCTCGCGATCATTCTGATCTTCTTCGACGGCTGCTCGGGCATTGAGGTCGAGCAGGAGGACGCCATCGCCGTGGCGCGAACTGCTCTCGATGCGACACCCGGCAGCTTCGAGCCTGACCGGTCCGAAATCCGGCTCATCCGCCGAGGCTTCCCGCCGCGGCCGTCATGGGCCGTCGTATTCACCCTGACTGATCCCGCAGGAGGTCGCGACGACTTCCTGCGACAGGCCGCGGTGGTCGTCGATGCCGGAACGGGTGTCGTGACCGACATCGAGTTCATCGAGCCCGACGGCAGTTGACCGGCGCACGCAACGCGTCGCCTGGCTTCGCGGCACCAATCGATCGCGATCATCCGCCGCGCGCCAGGCTGGCCGACTTCGGGTCCGAACCGCCCGCCGGGTTCAACATCCGCCCATCTGGCGGCAGATGTCAAACGCAAGATTGCAAACCTGTTACGGTTTTACCCAACTGACTTGGAGCCGGATCCTCGGCATCCAAGCGCACTTGGAAAACGGGGGGAGGCGCAATGGGGATTGTCGCCGTGGCCACGGACGGGATACTGACCGAGGCCTACTACTACTTCACCGTCGCGATCATGTGGCTATTGCACGTCGGCTTCATGACCTATGAGGCCGGCGTCAGCCGTCGCAAGAACATCATGTCGACGGCGATGAAGAACATCATGACGATCGCAGTGGTGACGCCGACGTTCTACTACGTCGGCTTTTGGGTGTACTTCTGCATGCAGGAAGGACTGAAGTTCACGGGGACGGCCGACGGCAACGGCAACGCCGGTGAAGCGGCGTACTTCTGCGGCGACGGTTACGTTCTGCCGTGGGACGCCAGCATGGCACCGCACATCGGAGACAACCTCACGGGGGTCTTCTGGGCGGCGTTCGTGCTGTTCTCATGGACAACCGGCTCGATCATGTCGGGCTCGGTCCTTGAGCGAATCCGGATCTCGGCCTATCTCTGGTTGACGGCACTCATGGGCGGCATCGTCTGGGTGATCGCCGCTGCCTGGGGCTGGAGCTACGGAGGCTGGCTGACCATCCACTTCGGTTACCACGACTTCGCCGCATCCGGCGTGGTGCACGGCATCGCCGGGATCTTCGCCCTCGGGGTGCTCTTCAATCTCGGGCCGAGAATCGGCAGATACGACGCCAACGGCGGGACACGAGCGTTCAAGCCCCACAACCTGCATCTCACGTTGATGGGGCTGATGATCATCTTCACCGGGTTCTACGCGTTCTACGCCGCATGCCTGTACATCCAGGCCGACACCACCGGTGGCTACGTCAACATCTACTTCGTCCCGACCACGCTGTCGGCCATCACGTTCACCATCACGATGGCGTTCGCGGGAGGCTTTGCAGGCGGTTACATCTTCGCCAAGGGCGACCCGTTCTGGACGCTGTCCGGCGGGCTGGCCGGGGTCGTCGCGGTATCATCCGGCGCCGACATCTACAGTCCGTCGCTGACGTTTATCCTGGCGTTCTTCTCCGCGGGTCTTGCCTACCTGGCAGGCAACTGGATCGAGCAAAAGGCGCGCATCGACGATGCCGTAGGCGCCGTCGCGGTCCACGGGGTCATGGGATTCTGGGGCGTGCTGCTGCTCGGCATCTTCGCCAGCGGCTTCCCCGCCAGCGGCGTGTCAGACGTGAAGACATCGTTCTTGGGTCAGGCCGTGGGGGCCGCTGCGCTCATCGCACTGGCTTTCTTCACCGGCTACATCGCTTCGTGGATACTGAAGAAGCTGAACCTGCTGAGGGTGCCACCGGAAGTCGAGCTCGAAGGCCTCGACATGGCCGAGTTCGAGACAGACTTCTTCCCCGAGTTCGGCCGCGCGGACGAGTCCATCGTCCATGCCGACGGCTCCGAAGAGTCCGCTGCAGGGGTCCTGCAGGGGGCCTACCGAGACAACCGCTAGCGCACGGTGTCGGGCGCATGGCTCCAGTTCATCGGCGCTCTCGTGCTGATGTACCTCGTCGTAGGTGCAGCAGGACTGTGGGCGAAGCGACAGCGAGCCATGGCGCGCGACGCCGGCCAAGGCACACGAGACGCTGAGCACAGAGCTCAGAATCGGTCAAGGAGAACCACATGAACACATTTCCCTACGAGAGCTTCGACGCCGCCGTGGAGGCGGCGGGGGGCTACTCGACTTGGGGCGCGCCCGCGGGCACCAACGGCACGATGGTTGCCCTCGCCCTCCTCGGCATCGCCATCTCGGTGATTTCCGCAGTGATGGTGACTGTCCGCGAGAACGCCCTGCTCAATCACGCAGCCGACCGGCTCGCTGAGAAGTACAACTAGCTCATAGAGCTCACCCGTTAGGACTGACATGGCTCGCAGAAAGCAAATCGAGTTTCAGGGCTTGCAGGGACACAGCAAGAACGTCGAGAGGGCTGTCGTGGTCTTCTGCGCCGCCTGCATTGTCTTTGTCATCATCGCCATACAGGTTGTCGGCGGAGGCGCTCTGCGCTGACTCCTGGTCCGGCCTGCGGCGCAAGCATGAACTGTCGCTGCTGGTCGGGTACGAGGACCGCTCGGCCTCACACCATCGATCGTCACGGTTCCTGCTGACATCTGTTGCAGCAGGAACCGTGACGATGGATCGCCGCAGAATGCAAAGATGGGTGTCGTGAAGACTCCACGCAAGCGGACCGCTCAGGTGTGCTCCGCAGCAGCCGGCGCGGCGATGCTGCTGCCGTGGCATGTCAATGCCGGGCTGGGCGGCAACCAGACGGTGCTCGGCATCGAGGTCACCGAAGGGCGGCTCATCATCGCGGCGTGCGCGGTAACGATCGGTCTGATCCACATCGACTGGCGTCCTGCGTGGATCGGCGCCGGCTTCGCCGGCGCCATTGCAGTACGTGAAGTCTTCGCCCCGTCCGGGATCGGGCCACCCGGCCGCCCGCCCGATCCAGGCATCGGCATTTGGACTGCAGTCATCGCTGCTGGCATCGCTGCCGTGTTGCTCGTGTGGGACATGCTGGTCGACATATCAGGGACCGGCGACGATGAGGACCCGCCGAGGCGGGGGCTGTCGGGGCCGCTCGGCCGCCGGCGATGACGCTGCTGGCGCTCGAGGGGTCCATGGCTGTGCCCGGATTGACGACGCTCGAGCCGGGTGTGGAGCGCTATCGAGTGGCCGGAGGCGGTGCCACCGTGCTGGCCCTCGATGCCGGAGACGAGCTGGAAGTCGTCGATCCCGAGGGACGCCAACCGTGCGAGCTGGTTGCCTTCGATGTCGGCGGACATTTCGACCTTGGCCTGCTCGAAGTCATCAACGGCAGCACTCGGATGTCGGCGGGGCCAGCTCCGGCGGCAGTCGGCATTCTCTCGGCGCCGCTGACTGACGCCCGCCGAGTGCGAGCCGGTCTCGAGCGCGTCGGCATCGACATGTCTGCCGTGCAGGCAGCGAGCCCGCTGAAGCTTCTCGACGGCGACACGCCTGCGAACATCTCGGGCCGGGTGATCGCGCTGGACGATCTCGTCTGTGTTGTCGCGGCACCCGGCGCCGCAATGTCGGCTCATGGCGGCGTCCCGCCGACTGACCTCATTGCCTACGTCCATCGCGGCGAGCAGACCGGTATCGAAGCCGAGCCATTGCTGCCGACTCCGCTGGCCGATCCCAGCCAGGACTTCATCGTGCTTGCCAGCACGGCTCGCGCCTACCAGGTGTCGGCGGGCGACTGGTTTCAAGTCGTGGATCCCGAAGGGCGCCAGTGCTCTGACTTCCAGTGCTTCGCGGTGGCGGATCTCGAAGCGGGCGCCGATCTCTGCCTCGACGCCACCATCACCCGCTCCCTCATGGGGGCAAGCTGCCCCGCACCCGGTCTGTACTCGAAGTTCTTCAACGCGAAGATGCAGCCGCTCGTCGAAGTAGTGCAGGACACCGTGGGCCGCCACGACACGTTCAACACTGCCTGCAACGCCCGCTACTACGACGAGATGGGCTACCCCGGCCACGTCAACTGCACCGACAACATGAACCAGGTCCTCGACCCCTTCGGCGTTGCTGCGAGACGAGGCTGGGAGGCGATCAACTTCTTCTACAACACCCAGGTGGACGACGCGAACCAGATCTACCTCGACGAGCCGTGGTCGCGCCCCGGCGACTATGTGCTGCTGCGGGCGCTGGAGGATCTGGTGTGCGTCAGCACTGCGTGCCCGTGCGATGTCGACGCTGCCAACGGCTGGAACCCCACCGACATCGCGGTCCGGGTGTACCCCGCAGCCAACATGTTCAAGAAAGCGACGGCGATCAGAATGACCGCGGACTCCGAAGCCCAGCTCACCCAAGAGACCGGATTCCACCCCCGCACCTCGGCGGCGACGCGCAGCTTCAGTGAGTACTGCGGCTATTGGCTGGCCGACCACTACACCGCGCACGGTGCAGTCGAGGAGTACTGGGCGTGCCGACAGGCCGCAGCCGCCATCGACCTGTCACCGCTGCGCAAGTTCGAGGTGACAGGACCCGACGCGGAGCTGCTGATGCAGACGTGTGTCACCCGCAACGTCCGCAAGCTCGCCGACGGGCAGGTGGTGTACACCGCCATGTGCCACCCCACCGGCGGGATGATCGACGACGGCACGGTGTTCAGGCTGGGGCGCGAGAATTTCCGCTGGATCGGCGGCCAGCTCGGCTACAGCGGCGTCTGGCTGCGTGAGCAGGCCGAGCGGCTGGGTTTGAGTGTGTGGGTGCGCAACTCCACCACCCAGCTCCACAATCTGCAGGTCCAAGGTCCCAGCAGCCGCCGCATTCTCGACGAGGTCATCTGGACCCGACCCGATCAGCCGACTGTGTCCGAGCTGGGCTGGTTCCGGTTCGCGATCGCGCGGATCGGCGACTACGACGGCATCCCGATCGTCGTCTCGCGCACGGGCTACACGGGCGAACTCGGCTACGAAGTGTTCTGCCACCCTTCCGACGCCCCGGCGGTGTGGGACGCCGTCTTCGAGGCCGGCACGCCCCATGGGCTCGTGCCCATGGGCCTCAGCGCGCTCGACATGCTGCGCATCGAAGCGGGGCTGGTCTTCGCGGGCCACGAGTTCTGCGACCAGACCGACCCCTACGAGGCAGGGATCGGCTTCACCGTCCCGCTCAAGACCAAGCACGACGACTTCATCGGTCGTGATGCCCTGTTCGACCGGCGCGACAACCCCCAGCGGCGGCTGGTAGGGCTGGAACTCGAAGGCGGCGAGCCTGGGGCGCTTGGCGACGGCGTGTTCGTGGGTCGCAACCAGGTCGGTGAGATCACCAGCGGCACGATCTCCCCCATCTTGGGAAAGAACATCGCCCTGTGCCGCATGACGCTGCCGTACAACGAGATCGGCACGGCGGTCGAGGTGGGCAAGCTGGACGGCCACGAAAAACGCATCGCGGCCGAGGTGGTGCGCTACCCGTTCTACGATCCCGACAAGTCCCGAGTCCGAGGCCTCGCCTAATCCAGCACCCCTGACGGGCGTGTCCCGGGCCGCTGCACGCAGGTGCAAGACTGAGCGGTGTTCTACTCTCATTGCATACACGTCTACTCACAGGGGGGATCTTGAGATGACACGGGTAGCCATCATCGGCGCGGGGCCGTGCGGGTTGTCGCAGCTGCATGCGTTCGCCAGCGACGCCTCGTCGGAGGCTGCAGACGTCGAGCTTGTCTGCTTCGAGAAGCAGGACGACTGGGGCGGGTTGTGGAACTACACGTGGCGCACGGGCCTCGATGAGCACGGCGAGCCCTGCCACGGTTCGATGTACCGCTACCTGTGGTCGAACGGCCCCAAGGAGTGCCTGGAGTTCGGCGACTACGGCTTCGAAGAGCACTTCGGCAAGCCGGTGGCGTCGTTCCCACCCCGTGAGGTGCTCTACGACTACATCATCGGTCGCGCCAACCGAAGCGGGATCCGCGACAAGATCCGATTCAGCCACGCTGTGCGAAATGTCAGCCGGTCTGCCTCTGGCGACGGCTTCACAGTGACGACACACGACCACGCCACCGACGCCACCTCAAGCGAGGACTTTGACTGGGTCGTGGTGTCCACCGGGCATTTCTCCACCCCCAACATGCCCCACTACCCGGGCTATGAGACGTTCGGGGGCACCCTGCTGCACGCCCACGATTTCCGCGACGCGGTGCAGTTCGAGGGCGACGTCGTGATGGTCATCGGATCGAGCTACTCGGCCGAGGACATCGCATCGCAGCTGTGGAAGTACGGGGCCTCGGCGGTCATCTGCTCGTCACGCAGCGGGCCCATGGGCTTCGACTGGCCCGAGGGCATTACCGAGAAGCCGATCCTCACCCACGTAGACGGCCGCACGGTGCACTTCGCCGACGGCACCAGCGCCGAGGTGGATGCCATCGTGTCGTGCACGGGCTACCTCCACCACTTCCCGTTCATGGACGACGAACTGCGTCTGGTGACCGCAAACCGCCTCGCGTCGTCGATGCTCTACCGAGGCGTGGTGTTCCAGCCGGAGAACCGGATTCTCTATCTGGGGATGCAGGACCAGTGGTACACGTTCAACATGTTCGACGCCCAGGCCTGGTACGCCCGCGACGTGATCCTGGGCCGCATCGAACTGCCAGACGCCGACACCCAGGCCCGCTGGATCGACGACTTCCAGGCCGCGGAAGATGAGGTGCCCGACGACTACGCCGCCATCGACTTCCAAGG
This sequence comes from Candidatus Poriferisodalis sp., assembly GCF_965214215.1. GTDB lineage: Bacteria > Actinomycetota > Acidimicrobiia > Acidimicrobiales > Poriferisodalaceae > Poriferisodalis. The sequence goes on from NZ_CBDCBD010000003.1 coordinate 334,134, forward strand.
CGACTACACCCAGGACCTCATCGACCAGACCGACTGTCCCGACCCCAACACGGCGCTCATCAACAAGATGTTCAAGGACTGGAAGAAGCACAAGAAGCAGTCGATCATCGGCTACCGCGACCACGGCCACACCTCGCCCGTGACAGGCGCGCAGGCGCCCGTACACCACACGTCGTGGGAACTCGCCCTCGACGACTCGCTGGAGTCGTACCTGGCCGACTCAGGCTGACAATCCGGACGATGCTCGGGGTGCGGCTTCTTACCGTGAGCGCGCAACTCGCCCGCGTGATCGAGCAATCCGCCCATTCTGCGCCTGAGTCGACCGATGGAGCGCCGATGGAACGAACCGAGCGAGCGTGAGCGGCGCTCCCACAGCAGCGCGTGTTCCGTCCGAAGTCGACGTCGTCGTGATCGGCGCGGGGGTGACCGGCGCCAGCATCGGCTACCAGCTCGCCCGGCATTCAGATCTGCGAGTGGCAATCGTCGATGCTCGGGCACCCGTCGGCGGCATTTCGGGGCGGACGTTCGGACAGATCCGTCAGCACTACTCCAACGAGCTCATGGTGCGCATCGCGCAGCGGGGCTTCCACTGCATTCAGAACTGGAGCACCGAAGTCGGCGTCGGCGACCCCGGCTATGCCCGATTCGGCTACATGCTGCTGGTCGTCGAGGACCAACTGGACGGGCTGCGGTACAACATCGATCTCGGCCGCAGTCTCGGCGTGGACACCCGCTTCGTCGTGGCCAGCGAGATCACCGATGTTGAGCCGCTGGTGAACGCCGACGGCCTCGCCGGCGGTGCCTACGAACCCGAGGGCGGCTATATCGACGTCACGAAGATGGTGCTGAGCTGGCTTGCGGCAGCGACGGCAGCCGGCGCCACCGTGCTTGCCCCGGTCGCCGTCGAGGAAATCATGACCTCGGGCGGAGCCGTCACCGGCATCAGCACCGCCGCCGGCGAGATCAGGGCCCCCACCGTTGTCGCCGCGACCGGCGCATGGGCGCGTGACCTGCTGGACCCGCTGGGCGTAGAAGTGCCCGTCGAGCGGCGGCGACTGGACATGGCGGTGCTCTCTCAAGACGCCGGAGCCCGGGCGCTGGGCACCTGCATCACCGACGGGAACTCCAATTTGGTCATCCGCCCCGACATGGGACGCCACATCGTCGCGGCGGCCTACCCGCCCGAGATGCCCGCAGTCATCGATCCGCTGGCCGACGCGTCGGCAGCAGACCATGCAGCCCACGACGTGCGCCTCAAAGCCGCCATCGCAGAGCGGCTGCCGAGCTTGACGGTGGCCTCAACGGTCTCCACCACCAGCGGCGCCTACGACGTCTCGCCCGACTACCACCCCATCCTCGGCTGGGCCCGAGAGATCGCTCCGGTAGATGGCCTCTACCTGGCAGTCGGGCTCTCAGGCCACGGGCTGAAGCTCTCTCCGGCGCTAGGCGAGATCGTCGCCGCCGACGTGCTCAACGTCAACCAAGTGGGCAACGCACCTCCCATCGACACCAGCGCACTGCGGCCCTCACGTTTCGCCGATGGCGACCTGATGCACCTCTCCTACGGTCCCAGCGCCCGCGCCTAACACTCAAGCCTGTAGGCACAGATGCCATAGCTGTGGAGGCGGCAGGAGACTCTGCGACGTTGCGACCTGCCGGATCGCGGGAGCAGAGGGTCATGCCGCCTCCACAGCGGGCGCACCGACCCACGCCTCAAAGCACAGCAGACGGCTTGCACACTGACGACATAGAGAGTTCTGCCGCCTCCACAGCGGGCGCACCGACCCGCGCGGCCCCTCAGCTCCAGGGGTAGGGCGAGTTGCTCACTGGGTGGAGCCGGCCCTCGGCGTAGCGCGAGTAGCGGAACGGCTCCAGCAACGCCTGGGGTTCGCCGAGCAGCTCGCGGGCCACCAGCGCACCGACACCGATCATCTTGTAGCCGTGGTTGGAGTCGGCGATGAAGAAGACGTTGTCGCAGAACGTGTCGAACACCGGGAAGTTGTCGGGCGAGAAGCTGCCGATCCCCCCGGAGGGCTCATCGCTGATGAGATGCGTCTTGCCCTCGAAGCGCTTGTGGCAGTGCGCCAGTGCCGCGGTCCAGGTGCGGTAGAAGTCACCTCCCACCACGAAGTCGGGCGAGTCGGGGCCGTACGGATCGACCGCCACCTGGTCGGATGGCTTGTCCACCACGTAGGGCATGTAGCCGCCTTGCACGCCGCCGAAATTGAAGTCGGGCTTGTAGTAGATGCCCCACGGCCCCTCGGTGACCAGGCCGTCGGCGTCGTAGAGGGGTGCGTCGGTGTCGACGTGCACCACCGGCGGCATGTTGCCCTCGTTGTCGGTCAGATAGCCGGGATCGACCGTGAGGGTGCCCTCCTGCAGGCACATGTAGGTCCAGGTCGGCACGTTGTGCAGCTCGCCGTCGGCACCCAAGATGTCGGTAGTGGTCGGCAGGTCGAGCATCGCCCAGATCTTCTGCACCCACGGCCCCACGGCCACGACTACGTGCTCGCAGCGAACGGCGCCCTGGTCAGTCAGCACGGCCGTGACTGCCCCGGAATTTTCCTGGTCAAACCCGGTGACGGTCACTCCCCCGACCACTTCGACCTCTTCTGCGGAGACCTTGCCCGCCAGGCCCTTCAGCGAGGCCATGTTGTTGGCGTAGCCGCCACGGTGCTCGTGCAGCACGCTAGTGATGCCTTGGGCCTGCCAGTCGTCGAAGATGCCCTTCATGTAGCTGGCCGAGGCCTCAGCACCTTCGACGAACGTGGACGAGTAGCCGATGGCCTGCTGCTGGGCGTGGATCGACGCCACGTCTGAACGCATGGCCTCGTGGCTGATCTGCATGTAGCCCACGGGGTGATACGAGAACGCTTCGGGGTCGCTGTCCCAGACGTCCACCGAGTGAGCCATGAGCTCGCGCATGGCCGGCTGGAAATAGTTGTTGCGGATGACGCCGCAGGCGATGCCCGAGGCGCCCGCGCCGACACCCGACTTGTCGATCACGACGATGTCGGCACCCGAACCCCGACCCGACGACCTCAGGTCGCGGGCGAGGTTCCACGCGGTGGACAGGCCGTGGATGCCCGAACCGATGATGACGTAACGAGCGCTGGTCGGTAGTGCCATGAGGGTCTTCTTGATGATTGGCTGCTTGAAGCTGATCGTGGTGTGGCTTGTGGAGAATGTCGGCTCAGTGGGCAGTCGGGGCTGACCACCCCTCCAGCACTGGCGCGCGCCAGTCGGTGCCGACGATTCGGGAGTCTTCGACCCACGGTCCGAGTTCCACCTGGGGGAACTTGCAGTGGATGTCCTTGAGGGTGATGCCGTAGCTGTTGCCCTCGATGAGGTGCTTCATGAGCACCTTGCGGGCAATCTCGTCCTCGCGTCCCACCGGGATCTCGAAGTAGATCTTGAGGAACGAGTTCGAGTACCGGTCGAACACCGCCGGGACACCGTCCTCGGCGAGCAGGGTGATGTCCTCGAGCCAGTTGATGTCGGGCCCAGGCGTGAGCGCCAAGAGGTCGATGTCTTCGACGAGCGACATGTCCTCTTGGTACGGAAATCGCTTGCCTGCCAGCACCTCTGCATCGATGGCGACGGTGCGGGTCTCGCGCGTGCTCTCGCCCGTGCTTGCTGCTCCTGCGTTTGATGCTGCAGCCATGTCTAGAGACCTCCGTCGATCACGTGCTTGTCGAAGAGGTCACGGATCTCTTGGAGCGTCCGTTCCTCGGTGACGCCGGGGATGTAGTTGGTGCCGGCGAGGGGCACTTTGGCCATGGCGGCGGCCTCGTGGGTCAGCGCCGCCAGGTCCTCGGGTTCGAGCGAGTGGATGTTGGTCTTGCCGCAGGCCCGGGCCAGCATCTGCACTTCCATCGTCAAGGTGATGAGGAAGTTGTAGACCCGCAGGGCGGCCTCGTCGACGTCGAGACGCTTGCGGAGCTCCACGTCCTGGGTGGCAACGCCCACCGGGCACCTACCGGTGTGGCAGTGGTAACACTCGCCAGCCGGAACGCCGATCGTGCCCTCGTAGTCGGTGACGCCGGGGATTTCCTTGTTGCAGTTGAGCGCCATCAGCGCCGCCGTGCCCAGGGCAATGGCGTCGGCGCCGAGCGCCAAGCACTTGGCGACGTCGCCGCCGTTGCGGATACCGCCCGCCACGACCAGATCGATGTCGTCGGCGAGACCGACGTCTTCGAGCGCCCGGCGGGCTTCGGGGATCGCTGCCATCAACGGGATGCCGGTCTCCTCGGTCGCCAAGTGCGGCCCGGCACCCGTGCCACCCTCCGCGCCGTCGAGGTAGATGACGTCGGGGCCGCACTTGGCCGCCATCCGCACGTCGTCGTACACCCGGGCCGATCCCAGCTTGAGCTGGATCGGGATCTGGTAGTCCGTCGCCTCGCGAATCTCTTGGATCTTCAGCGACAGGTCGTCGGGGCCGAGCCAGTCGGGGTGACGTGCCGGTGAGCGCTGGTCGATGCCCGCCGGCAGCGACCGCATCTCGGCTACCTGCTCGGTGACCTTCTGGCCCATCAGGTGGCCGCCGAGGCCCACCTTGCAGCCCTGCCCGATGAAGAACTCCACCGCGTCGGCCAGCATCAGGTGGTGAGGGTTGAAGCCGTAGCGGCTCTGGATGATCTGGTAGTACCACTTGGTCGACAGATCACGCTCGGGCGGGATCATGCCGCCCTCGCCCGAACAGGTGGCGGTTCCGGCCATCGAAGCGCCCTTGGCCAGGGCCATCTTGGCCTCGAGCGACAGCGCTCCGAAGCTCATGCCGGTGATGTACACCGGGATCTCCAGCTCGAGCGGTTTCTCGGCAAAGCGGGCGCCGATGACCGTCTTGGTCTCGCACTTCTCGCGGTAGCCCTCGATCACGAAGCGGGTGAGGGTGCCCGGCAGGAATACCAGCTCGTCCCAGTGGGGGATCTTCTTGAAGATGGAGAAGCCCCGCATCCGGTAGCGGCCCAGCTCGGACTTCACGTGGATGTCGTTGATCACCTCGCGGGTGAAGATCCGGCTCTTGCCGAGCACGTCAGTGCTCGCATTGACAGCGCTGTCGATAGTCGGGTTGTCGTCGGTCATGACTGTTCTTCCCCCTGCCCTAGTGGATGACGAGCTTGCGCTCGGACGGTTCAAGCTGGTCGTAGTTGTGCAGCACCTTGCCGCAGACGAATTTCTGGAACTCGGGCGGATTGCCGAGCCCGTGGAGCCCGAACTTGCGCTCGATCAGCTCGGTGTCGGCGTCGGTCCAGTCGCCAGGCACGCAGTCGACGCCGAGCGAGGCCACCTTGCCGGCCACGTAGATCTCCCCGTCGTACATCGAGTCGCCCAAGTTCATGCCTGCGTTGCCGCAGATGATCTGTCGGCCCCGCTGCATCATGAACCCGGTATTGATGCCGACATCGCCGAGCACGATGATCGTGCCGCCCTTCTGGTCGATGCCGGTGCGCGCGCCCACATCGCCCTTGACGATCAGATCGCCGCCCCTGATGGCAGCCCCGGTCAGCGAACCGGCGCTGCGCTCGATGGTGACGACGCCCGACATCATGTTCTCGGCCACCGACCAGCCGACACGGCCATTGATGGTCACCTCTGGCCCGTCGATGAGCCCGCAGGCGAACCAGCCTGGGCTGCCTTCGAAGTGAATGCGGCAGCGCTTCAGGATCCCGACCGCCAGCGAGTGCTTCGAGGCCGGATTCAAGATGGTGACGTCGGTGATGCCGTCGTCGTAGATGAGCTTGCGCAGCGCCATGTTGATCTGCCGGATGGTCAGGTCAGTTGCGTCGAAGCGCGCCCTTTCGCCGTCCACCTCGATGTTGTCGGGCATCTCGGCATGGGGCTCGACCAAGCCCCGGGCATCGTAAGAAATGCCGCTGCGGGAACCTATACCTGCCACACCAGCACCTCTCGCTCGTAGGGATCGCGGGTCACCACTTCACGCTTCACCAGCGATCGGATGGCCACTTCCTCGGTGGCCACCGCCACCAGCGGCTCTGACTCGAACAGCACCAGCGGCTTGGCTGCCATCTCGTCCTTGGCGACACCGAGCTGGTTACCGGTGACGCAAACATAGGTGAACACGCCGTCGAGGTCGTCGAGGCTGTGCTTCATGGACGTCTCCAGCGACAGCCCCCGCGACATGAACTCAGCGAGGTACACCGCGATGATCTCGGAGTCGCATTCGCTCTGGAAGCGGTGGCCGTGCTGCTCGAGCCGGCGCCGCCACTGGTGGTAGTTGGTGAGCTGGCCGTTGTGCACCACGGCCACGTCGGCGAACGGGTACGCCCAGTAGGGGTGCGCGCTGGCGAGGTCGACCTCGGACTCGGTGGCCATGCGCACATGCCCGATGCCGTGTGTGCCGTGGAACGATCCCAGGTTGTACTGGTCGCTGACCGTGGCGGCGTCGCCGAGGTCCTTGATGATTTCCAGCGAGCTGCCCAGCGACAGCACCTCACAGCCGGGAACGTCCTCGAGATAGTCGGCCAGGGCCTTCAGATCACCGCCGTAGCGGATGGTGGCCCGGAATGCATAGCCGGTGTCGCTGGTGACCGTGGCCACCTCGGCCCCGATCTTGGCGAGGCGACTCTCGACCTCGGCCCGGTTCCGTTCGAGCCGCTCGGCCATGCCGATGCCCGTGCTCTTGTTGGGCTCGGCCAGCACGAACCGGATGACAACAAGGTCGTCGGCTGGCCCGTACACCGCGTAACCCGTGGAATCCGGTCCTCGGTGCTTCATGGACTGGAGCATCGCGGTGAGCTCTGCTCCGATGTCGGCGGATCCGTCGCGGTGGATCACTCCGGCTATGCCGCACATGGTGTGTCCTCCTTCGTGGGTGCGTCTGTTCTTTCTTGGTCTGCAAAATTCGTTGCTCTAGGTGCGCCGGCCCTGCAATCAGCAGCGTCGGCAGGCGGTCAGGGCAGGATGTCGAGGTATTCCTCCACGTCCCAGTCGGAGACGGTGTGCAGGAACCGCTCCCACTCGTCGGTCTTGTAATGCATGAACACCTTGTACATCTCGCCGGGCAGAGCCGCCTTGACGACTTCGTCTGCGTCGAACGCCTCAAGGGCCTCGCCGAGGGTGAGCGGGATCTTCTGCACGTCCTTGCCCGACTCCACGGCCTCGTAGATGTTGCGCTCTTCGGGCGGGCCTGGGTCGAGGCCGCGGTCGAGGCCGTCGTCCATCGCCATCAAGAGCCCCGCGAAGGACAGGTGCGGGTTGACCGAGCTGTCGGCCGTTCGGTACTCGAAGCGACCCGGCGCACTGATCCGCAAAGCAGTCGTGCGGTTCTGGAAGCCCCAGTCCGCGAAGACAGGCGCCCAAAAGCCGGTATCCCACAGCCTCCGGTAAGAATTGACCGTCGGCGCGCTCAGGCAGGTGAGCCCTCGGACGTGCTCGAGAATGCCGCCGATGGCCTTCATGCCCACAGGGCCGGGCAACTGCGGGTCGTCACCCTCGGGCATGAACTTGTTGTTGCCGTCTGCGTCCCACAGCGAGATGTTGTGGTGGCAGCCATTGGCCGACACTCCCATGAAGGGCTTCGGCATGAAACACGGGAAGGCGCCCATCTCACGGCCGACCTGCTTGCAGACTTGGCGGTAGGTGGTGAGCCGGTCGGCGGTGAGCTCGGCCCGGTCGAATTGGAAGTTCAGCTCGAGCTGGCCGGGGGCGTCCTCGTGGTCGCCTTGGATCATTTCGAGACCCATGTCCGTGCAGTACTCGATCACCTTGTGGATGATCGGCTGCAGCTCGGCGAACTGGTCGATGTGGTAGCAGTTCGGCCTGGTCATGCCCTCCACGGTCGGCTTACCGTCGGCGTCGGCCTTGAGCCACATCATCTCGGGCTCGCAGCCGGCCCGCAGGTGCAGACCGTGCTTGGCCTCGAAGTCGGCATGGAGCCGCTTCAGGTTGCCTCGGCAGTCCGATGTCAGGAAGGCGCCGCCGTCCACCTCTTCCTCACGACCCCGGAACAGGGTGCACCACACGCGGGCCGTCTTGGGGTCCCACGGCAGCCGCATGAACGTCTCGGGCTCGCCGATGCCGACGAGCTCGCGGGCCTCGGGGCCATAGCCGATGTAGTTGCCATGACGATCGATGAAGAGATTGGCGGTGGAGCCATAGACCAATTGGAAGCCCTTGCGGGCGATCATCCCGAAGTGCTTGGCAGGTATGCCCTTGCCCATGATCCGGCCAGTGACAGACACGAATTGGCAGTACAGGTACTGGATGCCTTCGGCCGCGATTTGGGCCTCGACTTCGGCGATCTGCTCCTCGCGTCGGTCTGCGTTGACGAAGTTCTCAAGGTCGGTTGCCATTGCTCCCCCTGTCTGGGCGGCTGTCAGGTCCATACGAACCGTAACGCCCCCGAAACCCGCGCTCCCGAACGCGCGCGGACCCCGCCGCAACCTAGCACAGAATCCGAGGGCACATCTAACCTGGGTAGCGGCTCTTTCCTCACAGTAGAGCAAATCGCCCAGCCGATCTTGTGCTGACGCGGGCGCAGATCGACAATATCGCGAGGGGGCGAGCCGGCTGCTGAGTGTTACCGTGGCTGCATGAGCGGCGCAGACACCGACGTGGCTGCCGACATCAACAAGCGCTCGACGGGGGCGTGAGCTGGGCGGTCGGCACCTCGTTCGGCAGCGCGAGGCCGGCCGAGCCACCCGCACTGAGCCCCACCCCTGTGACCGAGCATCGACGCCGCTGGATTCGCACGGCGGTGGCGATAGTTCTCGCAACAGTCTTGGCACTGGCCCATGCCGTACCGGCAGGTGCGCAGACTGAGCAGTGGCAGGATCGGCTCACCGACGACTTCAGTGCCCTGCTGTCACGCAACGACACTCCGGCGGATACGTGCATGAGCGTGTCGGTGGACGGCGTACCGCTCGTGGAGCATCGCCACACCGAGATGATGGTCCCTGCGTCGCTGATGAAGCTGGCCACCGTCACTGCGGCGCTCGAATTGATGGGCGCCGACCACCGCTTCGAGACCCGGGTGGTGGTGGATGCGGGCGATCTGGCCGCGGTGCGTGGTGGCGTGCTGCGCGGCGATGTGCATCTGGTCGGCGGCGGCGATCCGGTGCTTGCGACCAAGGGCTACATGCGCCGCTTGTGGGGAGAGCGGCCGTTCACCGATGCCGACCGGTTGGCTGCGTCGGTGAAAGCGGCACTCACCGAGCATGGCGTGCGCATCGTGGACGGCGCGATCGTCGGCGACGGCAGCCGGTACCCCGACAACGAACGCGACTACGTCTCCCACACCGTCGACCGCCCAGCGGAGGGGGCCGACGACTCGGTGTGGAAGCCGTCGTATCGCTACACCAATCTCGCCGGACCGCTCGGCGGCTTGACGCTCAACGACGGCTACCTGCGCCATCGCAGCGAGCGTCAGGCCCACACCCGATCGTCGGATCCCGCTCAGGGTGCCGCGTCGGTGTTCGACGACTTGCTCGAAGCCCGCGGACTGGTGATCCGGCACCGGCCACGATCGGGCGTCGCGCCCGGCGGCACTCGCCGTGTCGAGCTGGCGTCGATCAGCTCACCCGCGCTGGGCACCATCATCGAACGCACGGGTTCATATTCGGAGAACACCGCAGCGGAGATGCTCCTCAAAGAGATCGGCTATCGCACCACAGGCTCAGCCCGCGCGCAGGCAGTGATCGGTGCAGCAGCGGTGCTGTCGAAGGCGCTGGGCCCGGTGTCTGATGAGATCGAGATGGTCGACGGCTCAGGTCTGTCGGTGCACAACCAGATGTCCTGCCGTGCCGCGGTGGCACTGCTCGAGCGGGCACAGCGCGACGGCCCGCTGCTCGAGGGCCTCTCGGTAGCCGGCAAGACAGGCTCGCTGATTCGGTGCAGTCCCTCGTGGGGGGGTGCCGGCGGTGACGAGGCGAATCCGGTCAGGTCCAAGAGCGGCGGGCTCAACGACGTCATGGCGGTTGCGGGTCGCGTCGACGCCCGCAGCAGGCATGAGCTGAGTTTCGCGGTCATCTCCAACGCGCCGAATCTCATCTTGCGCAACAGCTGCGCTGCGCTGCGTCGCATCCCCATCACCGCTGCGGCTCGCTTCACCTACGCGCCGATCCGGCCGGCTTTCGCAGACATGACACCGGGACCCGCCGATGATGTCGCCGCCTCCGTCACCGATGCGGGGCTGATGAGCGCTTGCGATGCACACGGTGAGAGGTTCTGCCCCGACGACACCGTCTCACGTGCAGAATTCGCCGCGACGCTGACCGCGGCTGCCGATCTGGCAGCGCCAGCGGGCCTGCGCGGTGCCGTCGACAGCGCCGGCCACCGACATGGCGATGCCATCGACGCCGCCCTCGCGGCCGGTGTGATGAGCTACTGCGACGCTGTCAGTCGGAGGTTCTGCCCCGACATGGCGATCAGCAAGATGGAGGCGGCCGGCGGGGTGCTGCTCGCCGCAACCCGCCGCCACAATGGACCTATCGGCACTGAGTCTGTGGCCGCAGCGTGCGCCGCTGGTCGCAGCCTGCGCTGCAATCCGGCAACGCGCTTGGACCTCGCCTACTTCCTGCACACAGCATTCGACGTGAGCGACTGACATCGGCAATGGCTTCGGGCCGTCCGGAGCGATTGCCCGAATGGCGGCGTATCGCCGTCAAGGCCATCACCGACACCGACACCGGCACCGGCACCGAGATGAACACCGTCATCCGCCCGGAGGCTTGGGCAGCTCCTTTCGACGGCTGAACCGCCCCAGCCCCGGCCGGTTCAACTGCCGCGAGAAATCCGCTTGCACCGAGCCGGACGCCTGCCTACGTTCACCCCCACGGGAATCCGTCCGCAGTCAAACCGAGGGACAGGCGTGGCTACCATCGAGACCGTGACCGAACACGACGGCGGACAGGCCGTCGAGTCCGCGACTGCTCAGCAGGCCGAGCCCCCGCCCATCAGGGCGCAGACCATCGCACCCGAACATCGGCACGGCGTCCATCAGCGTTCCACGACACTGCTCGCCACGGTTCTCGGCGCCGTCATCACAGCGCTCGTCGGCGGCATGTTCCTGTTCATTGTCTCCGCTCTCGACCGCGTGAGCGAAGAAGTCAGCAGCCTGCGCAGCGAGATGAGCGAACAAATCAGCAGCCTGCGCAGCGGGATGAGCGAAGAAGTCAGCAGCCTGCGCGGCGAGATCAGCGGCGAAACCAGCAGCATCCGCGGCGAAATCAGCGACCTGCGAGGCGAAATCAGCGGCGAAACCAGCAGCATCCGCGGCGAAATCAGCGACCTGCGAGGCGAAATCAGCAGCCTGCGCAGCGAGATGAACGCCCGCTTCGTCGAGACCGACCGAAAGTTCGACCAGGTCAACCAAAGGTTCGACCAGGTCAACCAAAGGTTCGATCAGGTCAACAGCGTGCTCATGGACCACACCGACCGTCTGGCACGCATAGAGACGACACTCGATATCAACGGTCGCCCTCTCCCCAGCGAGACCGACGACCCCACAGGTCCATAGGCCGGCTGCCTCAGCGCGTGCTGTCGGCTTCGATGCGGTCGAGCACGTCCAGCAGATGCGGAATGAATGCCTCTGGGTGTTCTTGCATGCCGAAGTGGCCGATGCCGTCCATCACGGCGAACGTCGAGCCCGCAATGGCCTCATGGGCCGCCTGCCCGTACTCGGCAAGCCCCGACCAGTCGTGCTCTCCGTTGAGGATGTGTACCCCGACTTGGCCGGTGTCGATCTCGCCGGCACGCTCTCGCAGGTCGAATTCGACCATGTAGTAGTAGAGATCGCCCCAGAAGGCCGGCGGCCACGCAGCCGAATAGACATGGGACACCTCCTTGACGAACGGCGTGGGTGCATCGGGGCCGCACAGGCTCTCCATCAGCCGAGCCTTGGCGTTGCTGGAGACGGCCGGGTGTGAGGCAGCCGCGAATCCTTCCCAGTCGCCGCCGACATGCAGCGCACCTCCCACCGAGATCACCGCGCGGAATGCCTCGGGGTGACGCAGCGCCAGGTCCAGCGCCAGCAAGCCCCCCACCGAGCAGCCCACGAAGGCCGGTCGGTCCAGATCCAGCGCCGCGCTCAGCGCCAAGGGCACTTGCCGCAGGAATGCCCCTTCCAGCCGATACTGCTCGTGCCACCACGGCACGCCTTGGGGAGGCAGCGACTTTCCGTGATAAGGCAGGTCGTAGGCGATCAGGCGGAACCGGTCGGTGATGTCGGTGCATTCGAACAGGTGGCGCCACTGGAGGCTCTGGGCGCCCGCTGTGTGTTGTGCCAGCAGCGGGATGCCGCTGCCTGCCTCCTCGTAGTAGATCCGGTAGTCGGCGCTGCGCCCCTGCGGATCTACGAGATCCACATGGACAAAGCGGCCCACGGGACTGTCGTGGCGAGCCTGCGGTGCGCCCAAAGACGACACATGCGCAGCCGACCGGTCACCCGTCGCATCCTTGGCGCCGGCCCCCGACGGCGGATCTCCCCCGTTCGCCGCAGGTGCCACGGCGCTCGGCCTTGCACTGTGCGCCCCCGCAGTCTCGTCGGCCTCGCCTGCAGCGCCCGATATCGCCGCACCCGCTAGCTCGCGCAACAGTTCAGCCGCCCGCTCGAGTGCCGGCAGGTACTGCCACAGCGTCAACTGCTCGGTCTCGCTGTTGTCCAGTACGCCCAGCGCCATCATCGGCACGAGCCGGGCGAGCCGCGGCTGGGGCACTTCCAGCAGCGGCGCCCACGCTTCGGGTGAACCGGTCACGGTGATGATCCCCGCTCCGGCTGCGGCCGGCAGCTTGGGCACGATCTCGCCGTCGGTAACGGCAAAGCCCAACCAGGCCTCACCGATGCCAAATCGGATGCCGCCGTTCCAGAATCGGCACGACAACGCCAACTCGGGATCCGCAGCACACACTCGGGCGAAGGCCTCAGGTGTCGGCAGCTCGGCCAGTGCGTGCTGCGTCCCGCCGGACGCCGCGTCCAGCCGATCTCTCTCGTCCCGGCTCGCGCCGTCGTCGCCTAGAGCCTGCGTGTCGTTCACCCGTTCTCTCCTTCGCTCGCCGCTGCCTCGACTGACGCTAGGCGTCACGGCGTTGCGCTCGTGCCGGGCGTTAATCGGTCGATGGGCTCGTCACGCCGGGCGGCTCGGCACCGGAGGCGGATGCAAGACCAGAGGTGGGGGCTACGGCGTTGCGCTGCTCTTGACGGACTGGTTGTGTAACACACTTGGTTATACTTTTGGTTATCGCAGACCGTCGCGCCGGTAGCACGCCGCCGTTCCTGAACCCGCCGCTCGTCTTGACTGTGCTGGAGATTCGGTACCCCGAAATTGCGGGTGGCCTGACCGATGCTGCCGTAGCGGCGATGAAGGAAGCTGTGCGCGACAGCTTGCCGGTCATGGCGCCGCAGATCGAGCACCAGATCGGTGTGCCCATCAATTCTGCAATGCCTCCGCAGGTGGAGCAGCGCTCGTCGCCGAGGTTCTGTGCCCGTGACCAGGCGACTGCACTGGTGGTGAGGAGCGACGCGCTGGTCTTGGAGACGACCGTCTACGCGGGGTGGGTTGAGCACTTTCGGCCGCTGGCGAAGCAGGTCACTGAGGCATTGGAGCGCATCTGTGCGCCTGACGGCCTGCTGCGGATCGGCCTGCGGTACATCGACGAGATTCGGGTGCCGGATGCCGGCGGCGGGCCCGACGGCTGGGACGGTTACATCAACCCGCGCCTGCTGGCAGCGGCCGCCGCCGACTTGAGGCCAGATGGGATGAATCCGACGACCTGGCAGGGCCTCATCCAGTATCAGACAGAGGCTTCTTGCGCGTTGAATGTGCGCTACGGGCCTCAGGAGGGCTACGCCGTGGACCCGCAGGGACCGACCCGTCGCAAGTCGGTTGCACCCGCCGGGCCGTATTTCCTGCTCGACTCCGATGCGTTCTGGAGTGGCGACGATGAGATCCCTGAGTTTGCGGCGGACGGCATCCTCGAACTTTGCGATCAGGTGCATCAGGCGGCGAGCGACTTCTTCAAGATTGCCGTCACCGACAGACTCCGCGCGGAAGTGTTCGATCAGCACACTAAGGACCCGACATGAGCGCTATTCGACACATTGATGACGCACCCACCGGAGCCTCGGTCGGCCATGCCCCGCCCCGCTTGGAACGGACCAGAACAATTCAGGATGTCGTGGACGACATCGGCTACTTGCGCAACCGCAGCGAGTCGTTGATCCACGATTCTCGGGAGCTTCACGAGTCCATCGGGCAGTTGCATTCGGACAGCCTCGAGGAGGAACTGCGCTCACTGACGGTGCGTCACGCGCGGGAACAGCTGCCGACGCTGCTGGACCGGCTGAGCACACTGGGCTTCTCGTGGCGAGACATCGCCAAGATCGCCGGAGTGTCGGTCCCTGCGGTGCGCAAGTGGCGGCGAGGCGAGTCAGCCACCGGCGACAACCGTCGGCGCGTCGCCCGAATCGTCGCGCTCTGTGAGATAGCAGCGAAGCGCTTCATCATCGCTGACGTCGCAGGATGGCTCGAAACACCATTGCACCCTGAGGCGCCGCTCAACGGACTCGACTTGATGGCGTCTGAGCGCTTCGATCTCGTTCTCGCACTCGCCCACGAGCAGTCTGGTGACCCCGAGCGGGTCTTGGACGAGTTCGAACCCGACTGGCGCGCCCGGTACCGCTCCGATGTGGAGGTGTTCACCGCTCCAGACGGACTGCCGGGCCTGCGACTCACCGGTCCGGACAGCTAGGCCGCCTCGCTTGTCAGCCGAAGCGCTCGAAGCCCCTGGCTCACCGTCGGAGCTGTACCTCGCGTCCTCGCCTGCGGAAGTGGAGCAGGCGCGGCCGTACATGACCGGTGACGTCTTCGATGGGATCACCATTCCCGGGCTATCGCCGGAATCCGAAGGACTCGGCATCGTGCTGACCCATCCCTGCTCGATGCGTGCGGACGGTGTCCGACCACAACGCCGTTCCGTAGTCCGCCGAGCAATGAGGCACCACCTCGCATACGGCTGACGCTCCAATGAGCAGGAAGTGTGTGCGGTGGCGACGGGACCGACTGGCGGGTCCCCGTCAGCCCCGTCGAGCACCTGATGCTGATGTCTCGTTCATGGCTGCCGCTTTGAGTCGGTGTTTGGCATGCCTTCGCCGACAGCCTCGCCCGCGCTGGACGGTTCGGCGCCGGGGGCGGGTGCAACACCAGAGGCGGGGGCAGGGGTGGCGGCGGGGGTGGAGGCAGAGCCAGAGGCTGGGGCGGTGAAACCGGTGACGAGGCGGGCCACGGCGATGGCCACATAGAACACGCCTGCCATCGCTTCGAGCGTCACGATGACCCGTCCGCCGTCCGCCGACGGCGTCAGATCGCCGAAGCCCAGCGTGGTGAGCGTGACGAAGCTGAAGTACACCGCGGACTCGGGCGTGAGTGCCTCGCCCGAGTTCAAGAACGGTGCCCCCCCGACACGGTCGATCACCAGGTACAGCGCAGCGAAGGCGTAGCCGATGAGCAGGTACGCGCACGCAGACGCAGCAATAGACGTGGTGCCGGCGAACGGCCGCGACAGCACTTGGCGGGTCACCACCGCCGCGGCGGCGCCTCCCAGCAACGTCAACGCGATCGGGCCCACCACGGCATCGGGAGCGCTCACCAACCCGATCTCGACCGCGACTGCCGCAGCCACTGTGGCCAGCAGCACCCATATCCAACGAGGCCGATGCTCAGAAGACTCGATCAGCGTGCCGACGATCAGCACCAAGCCGATCAGCCCGCCGATGGAACTCAGCACGTCGGCACCGAAGGCGGACAGCACCACGACGGCCACGCTGATCGTCAAGATGACGTCGTAGCGCTCTTTGCGAAGCGCGCCCAGCACCGATGTCATCGCCCGCTGCTCATCAGGTGGTTCTCACTGACCCGAAGCCGCAAGCCGACGCCGGTGAGCACAGGCCGCAAGCCCAGGCCGCAAGAACCAGCCCGGCGCCCGATGCCCGCCGCGGCTCAGGCCGACTCCAGCTCGCCCATGTTGTTCTTGCGCCACTGGTGGTAGGCAGCCCACGTCACCAGCATCGGCGGCAGCACCACCACTGCGGCGATCAGCGAGTACGTGACCGTAATCGCAGTGAGCAGGCCGAACTGACCCATCGGCGCGATCGGGCTGAATACCAGCACCATGAAGCCAAGCGCCGTGGTGAGCGCCGAGCCGATCAGCGCCCCGCCGGTGGTGCCCATGGTGATGTTGATGGCCTCGCCGATCGACTTGCCATGGTCGACTTCTTCGATGAATCGATGGGTGACATGAATGGTGTAATCGACGCCGATGCCTATCGATAGCGCTGTGATGAGCGCAGTGATCACGTTGTAGCTGTAGCCCAGCAGCACCATGGTGCCCAGCACCCACACCAGCACCAGCAGGATCGGCAGCACCGACAGCACCGCCAGCATGGGCCGGAATTCGGTGATCCAGAAGAACAGGATCAGCACGATCAGCGCTGCGATGATGGTGAACAGGATCGACGACGCCTGGCTCTCGGTGAGGCTGTCGGTGACCTCGAGGGAGGTGATCTCGGTGGCGACCGGGGTGATCTCGGAGTCGTCGCCGAACCACAGGCCGTCCACGTCGGCGAACAGCTCCCGGGTGCGGTCGGCGTCGCCGGTGAGCGCGTTGAACTGCAAGATGGTGCGATCGTCGGCACCGCCTTCGCCGAACGCGACCAGCGAGTCGAACTGCGCAGGGTTGTGGTCGCGCATGATGCCCAGCACCCGGTCGATGGTTGCACCGTCCAGCGAGAGCGGGTTCACCTGTCCCAGGGCCAGCTCGGCCCCGATCTCGGCTTGCAGCTCCGGGGGCAGATTCTGGACGTAGACGCCCAGCGAGTTGGTGATGTCGCTGCTGACCGCAGCCGGTCGCTGCGACGAGTCCTCGATGGCGTTGGAGAAGTCGAGCAGGTTGCGCAGCGTGCGGTCGTCGGACAGGTCGGCTTCGACCAGCACAGTCACCGGCTCGGTGTTGCCGCCGAGGTTCTCCGACATGAACAGCGCATCTTCCTTGCTCTGCGTGCCGTCGGGGATGAAGTCGTTGGAGTTGAATTCGGTGCCGAGCTGGGTGGACAGCGCCATGAAGATCACCGTCACCACCCCGGTCGCCACCAGGATGACCGCCGGGCGCCGCACCGTGGCGCCGCCGACGGCGCGCACCAGCGTGCCCGCGCCAGGGATGGCTTGGTCGATCGGTCGCAGCTGCGGCAGGCGTCCCTTGGCTTCGCCGCGGCGGTCCAGAATGGCCCGCACTGCGGGGACGGCGGTGAGGAACACCGTCAGTCCGCTGAGGACGCCCACGGCGGCCACCACGCCGAAGTCGCCCAGGCCCGAGATGTCGCCCAGCAGGTTGGTGAGGAAGCTGACGATGGTGGTGACTCCCGCGAGCCCGAGCGGCAGCATCACTCCGGCGACCGATTTCGCGATGCCGTCGGCCGCGGCGCCGCCCTCGCTGCGCACCTCTCGGTAGCGAGACGTGCCCTGGATGCCGTAGTCCACGCACAGGCCGATAAGCATTACCGGCACCATCTGGCCCAGCACGCTGGGCGCGCCGATCACGCCGAGCCCGTTGGGCCCGAGCAGCCCTTGGAAGCCCAGCGCCCACAAGATGGTCAGGATCAGGCCGCCCATCGACAGCAGCACGTCGGAGACCTGTCGGTAGAACAGCGTCAGCAGAATCGCGATCACCAGGAACGCAACCCCCATCAGCAGCATCATGGAGGCCTGGCTGGAGTCGTCGGATTCCTGGTCGCTCTTGCCGCCCGACGCCGCTCGCACAGAGTCGAGCCCGCCCAGCGGCATTGCCTGCACGCTCTCGTCGGCGGCCAGCTGCGCCTCGGCCAGCCCGTCGGGGTCGCCCCCGGCGTTCACGGTCACGATGCCGATGCCGCCGACCACAGTGCCGTCGCCATCGCGTGCCACTAGCTCGTCCAGGAACCCGGCCAGCTCGGGATCGGCCGCGGTGGCTGCTGCGATGACGGCATCGAGATCGTCTTGGGACATCGCCGCCACATCGACGCTGCGAGGGTCGCCGTTGGGCCCAGCCACCATGGCTGCCAGAACGTGGCCCGGCGAGACCGGCGGGCGGGGGGCGAACAGATAGTTCGACAGATCGGCGTGGGCGGCCACGGTCTCGGTTGCTGCGATCGAATCGGCAGCCCCGGCGGGACTCAGCACGTCGCCGCGCAGCACTACCTGCACCGCTTCCAACTCGGCCGAGGCAGGGAAGCTCTCGCCGAGTTTGTCGATGGCGGTGACCAGTTCGCTGCCGCTGGGCAGAAACGCATCTTGCACATCCGCGGTGTCGGCGGTGCGGCTGAAGCCGAACACGGCGACGACGGTGATGACCAGCATCAGCCCAAGGGCCGTCCACGGCCGATTCCCGACCCAGCGCCCATAGACCCCAAAGAGCTTGCTCACGTTCGGTCTCCCAATTGGTTGTCCGTGTCGATGCGGATGGCCGCGTCAGCAGCGTCGACCAAAGCCGAAGCCTACAAATGGCGCGCTAGGCGCCCGCGACGGGGATGCGCAGCAGCCAGCCGACGTCGATCCGATCGCCGTGGACGAACGTCTGGCCGTCTGCCTGTCGCTGGCCGCGGTTGGCCAGCACGATGCGGTTGTACAGCGAGCTGTCGCCATAGATGCGCTGCGCGATCGTCCCGAGCATGTCGCCTTGCATGACGCAATAGATGACGTAGGAAGCGTCGGCTGCGGCAGCCGTGCTGGGTGCCGAGATCGGCAGGGGCACACGCAGAATCCAGCCGGCGCGGATCATGTCGGCGCTGGTGAGCGTGTAGCCGTCGCTCATGCGGCGCCCTCGGTTTGCGTCGTAGATGCGCTGCCAGGCCTCGTCGTCCCGGTAGAACGTCAGCGCTATGCCGCGGAGCGTGTCGCCGGGCTCGACGGTGTAGAGAACGAACCAGCCGTCATCGGTGCGCACAACGCTCCCGAGCGATTCCGGCTCGACCGCGTGCCCGCTGTCATCCACGTCGGCGGAGTCATCCTCAGCGTCATCGCCGTCATCCTCGGCCTCGTCGTCGCCGTCAGAGTCGTCACCGTCACCGTCACCGTCGGCACCATCATCGTCGCCGTCGCCGTCAGCTCCATCGCCATCACCGTCGCCGTCGCCGTCAGCTCCATCGCCGTCGCCGTCAGCGCCATCGCCGTCAACGACTTCTCCGTCTTCTCCGTCGCCATCACCATCGGCGCCGTCGTCGTCGGTGGCGGAGGCATCGGGGTCGCCCGAGGAGACGATCTCGGCTTCGCCGACAGGGACGATCGTCACGACCGAGCTTGCGGCGAACGACCGGTCGCCGATCGTGACGCTCAGCGTGACGGAGGTGTCGGGTCCGCTGCTGTCCCGCGAGGTCACCCGCACTCGGGCGTCGGTGTCTTCGGGTGGCAGGTCGAATGTCAGCCGGCGAGGATTCTCGCCCAGCGACACCCAGCCGTCGCCCACATCGGCATCCACGGTGTAGTCGTCGGTCAGACTGGCCGTGCTGTCGATCTCGATGAACACTCGCACCCATCGGCGCACCGCACGTTCCAGCTCGACAGTCATCTCGCTCGACTCGCCGAGCGAGATGCTCCCCGCCGACGCCGGGCCGAGTCGCAGCTCTACCTCGGGCGGCGCCGACGGGGCACCCTGCGAGGACGTACCGCTATTGCTGCTGCGCTGGGAGGTGTCCGAATTGGACGTCGTGCCGGTATTGCCGTTCGTCGACGGCGTCTGCGTCTGCCTCGGCGCCGGGTCGTCATTGTCGGTGATCATGACTTTTGTGCTCATGGGACTGCCCAGCGTGTAGTCGGCGTGCTCGTTGAGGGTGAGCACCACCGTCTCGGCATCCTCATCGACAGCGTCGTCGAGGATCGTCACTGGGATCGTCGCAGACATCTGACCCGCCCTGACCGACACTGACGAGCCCACCCCCGTGTAATCGGAGCCCGGCACAGCGGTTCCCTCCACGGTGTAGCTCACGGTCAGCCCGCCTGCGGGGGCCGCCGCCGACAAGTGCACCGGCACCCTCACGCTGCGCGAACCTGACGCCTCGCCGCCTGAGTGCGACCCCGAACCGAAACTCGCACGCGGCGTGGTCGGCGTCGACGTGGTTCGCGGTGGAGCCGGGTCGTCGTCGGTCACGGTCACCGTCACGCTGGGCACCGACATCGACTTGGTGTACTTCGATCCGTCGCCGGTGGTCACCGCGTGGCTGATGGTCACGGTGCGCTTGTCACCGGAATTGTCGATGTTGTCGTTCACGCCGGTCACCGTGACCGTCTGCGCCTGGTTCCAGTCCGACGGTGTGAACGTGAGCGTCTGCGACGCGCCCGCCGTGCCTCCCGACTTGTTCACCGTCGCCGCCCCCGGCGTGGGAGAGGTCACCGTCACCGCCACATCGGAAGCGGGCTTGCTGTCCAGCACCACCGTGTACGTGTCGGTGCCGCCATTCTCGGCAACCGCCGTGCCCGCAGGCGTACCCGACTCAGTCACCGTCACACCCGCAGTGTCAATGTCAGTGACATCGACGGTGACGCCGTCGATCTCGCGAGTCGTTGGGTAGCCGGCGCCGTCGCCGTTCCTCACCTCGTGGCTGATGGTCACGGTGCGCTTGTCGCCGGAATTGTCGACATGGTCATGCACGCCGCGGACGGTCACGGTCTGCGGCTTATCCCAATTTGCAAGCGTGAACGTCAGGTCCGCGAAGGACCCGAAGCCATGCGGGCTTGCTGCGCGTTTAATCAGTGCATATACGCTCCCGTCGGGGAGGGAGCTGGTGGCGCGGATGGTCACGCTTCTCGCTGGCTGGCTGTTGAGCACGACGGTGTAGTTCGCGTCGCCGACAATCTCGGTCTCGGTCACGCTCACCTGCAACGGCGAGACCGTCACGCCCGGTGTGGCGCTGGTGCTCTCGGTGTCGTCGTCGGTCACGGTCACCGTCACGCTGGGCACCGACATCGACGTGGTGTACTTCGATCCGTCGCCGGTGGTCACCGCGTGGCTGATGGTCACGGTGCGCTTGTCACCGTCATTGTTGACGTTGTCGTTCACGCCGGTCACCGTGACCGTCTGCGCCTGGTTCCAGTCCGACGGTGTGAACGTGAGCGTCTGCGACGCGCCCGCCGTGCCTCCCGACTTGTTCACCGTCGCCGCCCCCGGCGTGTCCGCGGTCACCGTCACCACCACATTGGCCGCGGGTTCGCTGTCCAGCACGACCGTGTATGTGTCGGTGCCGCCATTCTCGGCAACCGTCGTGCCCGCAGGCGTACCCGACTCGGTCACCGTCACGCCCGTGTCATTGTCGACGATGGTCATGGAGTACACCTTGGTGGTGCCGAGCGTGTAGCCGGGGCCCGTGGTCAGCGTCAGCACCACCGTTTCGTCGGATTCGACATCGGAGTCGTCGGTGATGCTGACCGGAATATCAACATTTCGGGCATACGCAGGCACCGAGAGGGTTGCCGTGGCGCTGGTGACGCCCGTGATGCTGTAGTCGCTGTCCAACGTGGCGGTACCCGACAATCCGTATTTGAGCGTGGTGGCCGATGCGGGCACTGGGTCGAGCATCACCCGTACGTCTTCGGTAGGCCAGTTCTCGGCGAGGCGACCCGCCCCGTTGCCGTAGTCGCTCGGCTCAGCCCTGCCGAATTTGACGACCGGTTCCGAGGGTGCCGCTGTGTTGTCCTCGATGGTGATGGTGACGCTCTTGTTCGCGCCAAGCCGGTAGCCGTCGCCGGCGTTCAGCGTGATCGTGACTGTCTCGGCGCCTTCGTTGGTCAAGGTGTCGTTCAGTGCGATGATTGATCCCTGGGCGGTGAGGCTGGACGAGGTGCTCTCGAACTCAATTTTCTTGTCCAAGCGCCCCGAGACCTGGTAGTCCTGGTCCTGTACGGCGCTGTCAGACGAGACGGTGTAGCCGACATCGATGGTCTGCGAGGGCGCCTTGTTGACCGTGACGGTCACGAGGGCCTCGTTCGGCGTGTCGTTCTCCTTGATCGCGGAATGATCGACCGAGATGCTGACCCGAGGCACCAGCTTCGTCTCGTCGTCGACCAGCGCGATCTTTGCGGAGTTCACGGTAGTACCGCCGGAGGTTCCGCTGACGGTGACGACCCCATCGGGGTTCTCGGCGTTGTTGTCGGCGGGGGTCAGTGCGAAGGAACCCGTAGCGGAGTTCTGACCCGCCGGGATGGTGATATCGAACGGGTCCGGGCTCGCCGTCAACTTGACAGCGTTCTGCGCTCCGGTGTCGGCCACCTTCACGGCCACGGTCTTGGCGGCTTCGAAGGTCAGGCCGTTGGCAAGGGTCGCGGTGACGGTCACCGTCGGAGCGGAGGCCACGTCTTCGTTGACTGATGTGACATCGGTGCTCAGATTGATGACGGCTTTCGCCGCGTCGTCGTCGGTGACCGTTGCGGTGAGCTGCTTTGTGGCGCCCTCGTAGTTCCTGTCCGACGATTTGGCAGTGTGGTTGATGACTGCCGTTCGCTTGCCCGAGCTCTGCACGACGCTGTCATCGACACCGGTCACGGTGACCGTCTGCGGAGCGCTCCAGTTCGATGGGGTGAACGTCAGCGTCGCGGTCGCGCTGGCCGCGCCGGTGGTCTTCACGGTGGCCGCCGCCGGCTTCGCCGACTTGACCGTCACCGTCACGTTGCTGCTGGGCTTCCGGGTGAGCGCAACCGTGTAGGTATCGGTGCCGCCGTTCTCCGCCACCGAGATACCGCCGCCTGTCTGGACGATGGCCAGCCGGTCCTTCCACAGGGACCTATCCCGCACCTGAACTAGACCTGATTTCGTGTCGCCGATCTTTCCGCCCGTTTCCACATCAGTGATTCGGACCCATACCTTCCCGCGTGTGTTCGGCTCTTGGCTCGGATTTGACAAGTCCCCCAAAATGCGGGCGCACTGCTTGTCGCCATGCTTCGCTATATCGAACTTCTCTCCGGTTTGAGGGTCGTCTTGATTCGCGCCTGCCTCACTAATGGGGGGTAGGAATGGCAGCCCGTTGCTGTTGTCGTTCTGGCAATATGGTTCCTCCCCGTAGCCCTGAAGTTTGGACGTCTCCTTGCCGGCCCAGAGGTAGCGGGTTTCGTCGCGGACCGTGAACTGGACGGTGAAGCTCGCTTGGTTCGCGGGAATCGTGACCGTCTTGGTGCCAGATTGGTCGTCCCGCAGCGTGTTGTGGCTGCCTTCGCTCACGTCGTAGGTGACCGTGAGCGGCGACGTGGGGGGCGGATCGGCGTGGAAGGTGAACACGGCGGTGCCGCCTTCGAAGATCTCGCTGGCTTCGCTGGTCACCGTGACGGCCGAGGTGGTGGTGGCCCCGGCGGGCGAGGCGAGCGGCACTAGCACCGACGCGGCGGTCGCGAGGGCCACTACGGCAACTAGCCGGTGCTGCGCGACGCGCCATCGGGTTCGGGCGAAGGTCATGGGCTGAGTACCTCGAATCGATCCACGATCAGGGCTTGGCAAAACTACGACGAGTACCGCGAGTGGCCGCCCCTGTCAATGGCGGAATCACTTCCACGGATCTCAAGATAGATGCACCGAAATGCCATCTCTGTCATTTGGACCCTGAAACTGAGCCTCGGACCGAGGCGGCCGTAGCGGTGGCGTAGGGTCACCGCAGCACACCGCATCGGAATGCACCGCGGCCGAACGCGGACGACTGGACACGGGAGGTGTCATGGGGTTGCGACCGGGGGACCTGAACCTGGCAAGCCAGGCCGACATGGCCAGCATCGGCGAGGCGCCGTATGAGTACTTGGAGGTGCTGCGCCGCGAAGCGCCGGTGTGGTGGAACCCGCCACCGCCTGTCGAGCACATGCACGTTCCGTGTACGGGCTTCTGGGTGCTCAGCCGCTACGACGACGTGGATGCCGTCTCCAAGGATCCCGCCCGTTTCTCGGCCTGGGAGAACTCGGTGCTGTGGGTGGACGTGCAGCAGAACCCGATCGCCCTGCAGGCGCAGCGCTCGGGCCTGATGGGCATGGACCCCCCGCAGCACACCTCGTACCGGCGGCTGCTGCAGCCGGGCATGACGCCGCGGCGCATCGCCGCGTTGGAGCCGTTCATCGAGGCCGAAGCCGCGAACGTGGTCGCCGAGCTGGCCGCGAAAGACCGCGCCGAGTTCGTGTTCGAAGCCGCGGCAGAGCTGCCGATGATCCTGCTGTGCCAGATGATGGGCGTCCCCCAGGAGCAGCGCCGTGAGTACCTGCGCATCGCCAACAACGTCGCCAACGTCGAGTTCGCCGAGAACTTCGAGCACACCATGTTCGAGCTGTACCTGTTCTTGGACGACCTGGTGAAGAACAGCGGCGATCTCGACAGCGACACGATGCTGTCGAAGTACACCCACGGCGAGGTGGACGGCCGCAGCCTCACTCCCGACGAGATCACGCAGTTCTTCGTGACCCTGTCGATCGCCGGGCACGAGACCACCCGCAACACCACCGCCCATTTCGTGCGGCTGATGGACGAGCACCCCGACCAGAAGGCGCTGCTGCTCGAAGACCTCGACGGGCGGCTGCCGAACGCCATCGAGGAGGTGCTGCGCTACTCGCCGCCGGTGATGCAGTTCTGCCGCACCGCCACCGAAGACGTCGAGATGGAAGGCGCCACGATCACCAAGGGCGACAAGGTGTACCTGTCGTACATCTCGGCCAACCGAGACGCCGAGGTGTTCGACGACCCGAACCGGTTCGACATCCTGCGGCCCAACGCGTCGTCGCACTTGGCATTCGGCGCCGGGCCGCACTTCTGCTTGGGGGCGTCGGTGGCGCGCACCCAGCTGCGCTGCCTGCTCAGCGAGCTGTACCGGCGGCTGCCCGACCTGACGCTCGCCGAGCCGTACACGCCAATGGGCAGCGTGTGGTTCAACGCCATCACCGAGATGCCGGTGCTCACCTGCCCGCACGCTGCGGCGAGCGGTGTCGGGAGCGGTTCGGAGGGGAGTTCATCGTGAACGAGATTGAGGCCGGCACCGAAGACTCGGCGATGACGGCGAGCGAGATGCGCGCCGGGCGGCCGACGTGAGCGGCGCGACCGGGGTGGTCGAGGGACGCTTGGTGGTGGTGACCGGCGCGGGCAACGGCATCGGCGCCGCACTGGCGCACGAAGCCGCCCGGCGAGGTGCTGCGACGGTGGCGATCGCCGACATCGACGCCGCTGCGGCGCAGCGGACCGCCGACGAGGTGCGTTCAGCCGGCGCGGCACCGAACGCCGAGGTGCTGGCGATGCCCTGCGACGTGACCGACCACGATGCGCTGGGGGCCTTGGCCGGCGAACTGCGTGCAGCGCACGGCACCCCTGGCCTGGTGTGCGCCAACGCTGGGGTGTCTGCTTCGGGCGGGCCGCTGCTCGACGGCGACATGAGCGATGCCCGCTGGGTGCTGGAAGTCAACTTCTTCGGGGTGCTGGCCACGCTGCGTGCATTCGGGCAACCAATGGCCGCCGACGAGACGCCCGGATGGCTGCTGGCGACCGGCTCAGAGCACTCCTTGGGCCTGCCCCATGCCGGTGCGGGCGCCTACACCGCTTCCAAGCACGCTGTGCTGGGCATGTGCGAGGCGATGCGGGCAGAGCTGGCGCCGCATCTGGGCATCAGCGTGCTGTGTCCGGGGCTGACAGCCAGCAACCTGTGGGCATCGGGCGGGCATCGGCCCAGCGCCTTCGGCGGCCCGACCGAGCCCGAACCCCTCGCCCGGGCCGTGATCGAACGGGGGATGCCGGCCGCCGTCGTGGCGCAGCGTGCCTTCGACGGCGTGGCAGCTGGGCAGTTCGTGATCCCGACCCATTACAACGCTCGCGACTACGCCGAACGCCGCGCCGGCGAGGTCGACGCTGCGTTCGACCGGCTCGCCGCCGTGGACACCTCAAGCTGGGACGTCGCCGAAGTGGCAGGCGCCGTGCTGAGCGAACTCGCCGACAGCACCGAGCAATAGCCCACCGCCACAGACCGCTGTGGCTGCACGGCAGCGGACAGGCTCACCTGTCCGCGCGTTTCGTTAACAGATACGCGGAGAGATGATCCTTCCCGCGGTCGCACCAGTTGATTCCCGCTCTTGTTCGCTGTCGCTCACGGGCCGCTCGGGCCACGGCTTCGCCTATCGGCTCTGCCTCTTACGACGAGTTCGCGGCGCGCTCGATGCGAATGAGCATCGCCGCTGAAGGGGTGACCTTGGCGTTGATGTAGGTGTTGAGCCGCGACGCGCTGGTGCCCACCAGTGCCGCGAACTCCGCTTGGGTGGTGCGGGTGCGCTCAAAGGCAGCCCGGATGCGTGCGGCGACTTCGGCCTGGGCGGCCGGTGGGTCGTGGTTCAGCGGGCGTGGCTGGGCAGGCGGGCGGCGAGCTCGGACGTGTCGGGAGGGCCGTCAGAGTGGCGGCGATGCCAGGCGATGATCCCGTCGGGGCGGACGAGGACGACCGCATCGGCTTCATAGGGGCTGGCAGGGACATCGGCGGGCAGCTGGCGCACCTCGAGGGGCACGCCGCCGGCGGGCAGGGTGGCGGCTGCGGCCTCCCAAGCGGCACGAGAGCACTGCGAGCCAACCAGCAGCACGTAGGACGATCCGTACCAGTCGAGCACCGACTCGCCGGCGTCGGCGTCGACCCAGACATGGGGTGCGCGCCGGCCCGACCGCACCAGCGGGACGAATTCGGTACGGGGGTCGTCGAGATGCGGCGGCGGATCGGCCTCGGCGGCGATAAGGCTCGACGACATCTCGAAGCCGAGCAGCACATGGTCGTAGTCGGCGTACTGGTGGGTCGCCGCGACGTGGGCGTCGATGTCTTCGCCTCGCATGTGGCCGCCCATCATCTCGGCCATGTGATCGGTGGTGCCGACCCCGTACGCGATCCGCTCGAGCGCGATCGGGCGATGCTCAACCTCGTAGGTGTCGAGAATCGACGCGGGCGCCAGGCCGCGCACCACATAGGCCAGCTTCCACGCCAGATTGCGAGCGCCGGCGAACCCGACGTTGTTGCCCATGCCGCCTGTGGGAATCGAGACATGTGCGGCATCGCCGGCGAGGAAGATGCGGCCACCGGAGAACTTCGTCACGCAACCCGGCGTCGGCTGCCACATGCGCATGGAGACGATCTCGAGCTCGACGTCGTCTTCGGTGCCCAGCGCTGCGCGGATGCGCACGCCGACGGTTTCCTCGGAGATCAGGTGCTCGTCGCCTACCACGATCTGGCAGCGCCAGCGTCGGCGCCCGTCGAGCGGCTGGAAGATCACCACGCCCAACGGTGTGGTGGTGTACAGCAGCGACCCTTTGCGCTCCCCCACGTATGCGTCGAGGTCGGCGTGGAAGATCACGTCTTGGAGATGCATGGGCCGTGGCTCGGCCTCCAGATTGGTGCCGATCGCGTCGCGCGAGTCGCTGCCGGGCCCGTCGGCCCCGATGACGTACTGCGCGCTCACCGACTGGCGCTCGCCGGTGTTGGTGTCGCGCAGCGTCAGCCGGGCGGCGTCATCGGTCTGGGTGAGCTCGATGGCCTCGGTGTCGAACCGCACGGTGATCATCGGCTCTTCGACCACCCGGGACATCAGGGCGGCCTCCACCTGGTCTTGGGCAGTCATCACCGGCACGCACGGGCTGTTCGGCCCCGGCACGCTGAAGAACGTGGGGCTCGGGATGCTCGCGTACGGCTCGACGGCGAGGCTGTCGGACCATCGGTTGAAGGCCGTCCAGTCGGGGCCCAGACCGGTGTCTTCCACCGCCTTGTCGAGGCCGAACTCGCGCAGCAGCTCCATCGTGTTGGTGTCCACGAAGCGAGAACGGGGATGGGTGTTGAGCTCGCTGCGCCGTTCCACCAGCAGCGAGGGCACACCGTGGCGCGCCAGCAGCAGCGCCCCGGTGAGCCCGATCGGCCCGCAGCCGATGACACACACCGGAACCTCGATCATCGTTGCCTCCCGCACCTCAGTACAGGTGCTCTCGAAATGCTGAGCCGGCTTCAGCCGGCAGGGCGCAGGGCCACGATGGGAATCTCACGGTCGACCGCTTCCTGATAGTCGCCGAAGCGGGGCATGGCCTCGCACATCGCAGCGAACGCCGCTGCCCGCTCGTCGCCTTCGAGAACCACGGCGTCGGCGCCGAACGACTCGGTGCCGACTTCCAGCGTCACCTGCGGGTTGGCCACAATGTTGTGGTACCAGGCGGGATGGCTGGGATGGCCGCCGGCCGAGGCCATCACGACGTAGTCGTCGCCGTGGCGGTGGTAGGTGAGCGGGCTGGTGAGCCGGCGCCCGCTGCGTGCCCCCGTCATGGTCATCAGCAGCATCGGGTTGCCCTCGAACATGCCGCCGCAGCGTCCCTCGTTCTCCCGGAACTCCGCGACGATCTGCTCGTTGAACGACAGCACTTGGCTGTCCTGCATTCCCTTCATCGACATGGTGCCGTTGCCCCCGCTCGATTCGGCCGACGGCCGAACCCTATGGCATCGCGGCACCGGCATGTCACGCTTGTCGCCACGTGTCTGAACACCGCTGCGCGTTGTGTCGAGAAGCATCTTGCCGCGGGCGGAGATGCTGCCGTACTCTCGCACTACGTGCTTGCCACGACGCCGCCGCGACGCCGAATCACGGCGGCGATCGGTGTCGCGGCCGTTGTGGCGACGGCCTTGCTGGCGGCGGGGCCGGTGTCGGCTGCGGGCCCGATTGACGATCTGGGCACCGAGCCGAGCTGGCACTGGCACACCGAGTACGACGCTTCTTGGCGAACCGGCAGCCCCGTCGGGGTCGCCGACCCCTCCGATCGGCGTCGCCCCGCGCCGCGATCGACCGTGGTGCTGGGTGCTGGCGAGTACCTGTCAGTCGGTCAGTCGGTCGGCTCGCCGAATGGCTGGTACCGGCTGACGCTCGAACCCGACGGCCGTCTGGTGCTGCGTGACACCGACGACGGACTGGGCCTGCACGGCACGCTGTGGACGAGCGGGCCTGTGGCGGCGACGACACCGCTGCTGGTGATGCGCACCACGGGAGAACTTGCCCTCTACGACGCCGCCAGCCCTGGCTTTCCCGACGATTCGTCGGACGGGAAATCGGCCAAGCTGTGGAGCACCGGCACCCGCAGCGCGACCGGCGCGGTGCTCGGGCTCGGCGACGACGGTGCACTGTCGGTGGTGGCACCAGACGGCCGGACGCTGTGGCACAGCGGCAACAAGGCGCCCGATGTCGGGCTGGCGGGGTCACCTCACGTCATCTACGACCGGGGCGGCCAGTGGGTGTGGCTGATCGACGCCGACGGCAGCGTCGTCGACAACTATCCCGTCAGCGGGCATGCCGAGTCGCCGTTGCCGGGTCGCTATGCGATCACCTCCAAGTCGGAGGATGCGATCTCGTACAACTGGCTGGTCACCATGGAGCACATGGTGCGATTCACGACCGACGAAGAAGGCGACTGGATCGGCTTCCACTCCATTCCCCGAGGCTGGCGCGACACGCCCGTGCAGTCCGAAGCAGAGCTCGGCGACACCCTGTCGCTGGGCTGCGTGCGCCAACGCGACGACAAGGCCGAGCAGCTCTACGCCTGGACGTCGATCGGCACCCCCGTCATCGTGCTCGCCTGAGCGCCGCCTCGCTCAGCCGCCCGGATCCCAAAAGAGGACGAAGGCTCAGGAAACTCCGCCGGCGGGGACGGTCAGGCCGAATTCGTTGCCGGCGTCGATGAGCGCGTCGAAGAGGTATTGGCCGAAGGACCGGTCGCAGAGGATCAGGTATGACGGCGTGCTGGCCGTTTCGTCGTGGCTGACGTCGTTGCGGGCGATGTCGCAGGTGACTAGGGCGACTGAGGCCGAGAGCACCGCCCCGTCGGGCGTCATGTGGTCGCTCCAGTCGATGCCGCACACCTTTTCCAGCATGCGCGTCGCCTCGTGGCCGGTGACCCGGTACATCGCCCGGCCGTGGGTCCAGTCGAGCGCCGAGGTGAACTCGCCTGAATCGAGCCCGTCGAGGTCGGCTGTCGCTGCGGCCACCTCGCCCGCTGCGCCCACGATGATCCACTCGCCCGGTCGGACGCCCAGCACGAGTGCGCCGGCGGGCGCGGTCTGCGACGATGCGAATCGAGCACCGAGCGTGTCGGCGGTGGGCCCGTCGGCGTCGGCGCGTACGAGCCACTTGGTGATGGCGCTCTCGTCGCTGAGCGTCAAGTCGCCAGCCTGCGACGTCGGATAGCTCCGTACGACCGGGCTCTCGAACGCCGGGGATTGGGTTGGCGAATTCTGAGATATCGAACTCTGGGGTGTCGAACTCTGGGGTGATGCAGTCTCAGCCACGGAGGCGCTCCCCGGCCGGGTCGAAGTGGGCGTGATGGTCGATCACCGTTGCGCTGATGCGCTCCCCTGATTCGAGCAGCACCGTCAGCTTCGTGCCGCCGGCGGCCAAGTGCGGTTCCACCTGCCCGAGGCAGATCGAGCGGTTCAGCGTCGGCGAGAAACGCGAGGAGGTGATCCGGCCCAGGATCTCATTCGATTCGCCCCGCACAATTTGTGCGGCCTCTTCGGGCACCACGTTGGGATCGTCGGGCTGGATCGCCACGATCAGCGGGAGCGCCCGGTCGGCCGCCCAGGCAAGTTCTGGCTTGCCGGCGAAGTCGTCCTTGTCGAGCTTGATGAGCGATCCCATGCCGGTGCTGGGGCCAAGCGTGAGGCCGTCGGTGTCCTGGCCGACGATGAAGTGTCCCTTTTCGAGGCGCATGATGCGTTGGCCTTCGAGGCCGAAGGCGCCGATGCCGAGGTCGCTGCCGGCATCCATCAGTGTCTCCCAGACATGGCAACCGTGTCCTGCGGGCACATGCAGCTCGAACGAGAGCTCCCCGGTGAAGCCGATGCGCCACATGAAGCAGCCCGACACGCCGGCCACTGTGGCCTCGCGAACGGTCATGTACGGGAACGCTTCAGCGTCGAGGTCGACACCCTCACAGACCCTGCTCATCAGCTCTCGGGACTTGGGCCCGGCCACGTTGATGCTGGCGTATGCGGTGGTCACCGGGGTGACGTGTACCTGCCAGTCGGGGCGTTCGGTCTGGAGCCAGTTCTCCACCCATTCCCACACGCCGCCGGCGCCCGAGCTGGTGGTGGACATCATGTAGTGGTCTTCGCCGAGTCGCCCGGTCACGCCGTCGTCGAGCACCACGCCGTCCTCGGCGCACATCATCCCGTAGCGGACCCGGCCGATGCCGAGCTTCATCCACTTGTTGACATACAGCAGGCTGAGCAGCTTGGGAACGTCTGGGCCGCGCAGGTCGAGCTTGCCCAGCGGTGTGACGTCGATGAGCCCGACGTTGCGGCGCACATTGCGGACTTCGGCTTGCGGATCGCCGTAGTGATCGGGGCGCAGCCACTGGCCCGCCTGAATGGTGGTCACACCGTTGGCCTCGTGCCAAGGATGGATGGGCGACACGCGCACCGGTTCGAACATGCGACCGGCGAGCGCGCCCAAGGTGAGCGGTGCGTACGGAGGCCGCCACACGGTGGTGCCCACGTCGCTGATCGTCTCGCCTCGCGCTTCGGCGATGGCTGCGACGGTATTGACCGTCTCGAGCTTGCCTTGCGCCGGCCCCATGGTGGCGGTGGTGTAGCGCTTGGCCAGCTCCACTGAGTCGTAGCCCTCGTGCGCGGCGGCGACCAGGTCCTTGGAGCTGATGTCCTCGGACATGTCGACCATCCCGTGGGTATCGGCGCGGTAGAGCTCGGGATGTTGATCGCGGCCGAGCGGTTCCCGCTCGTCGGGCGCCCATGCGGGCTCGTCGCCAACGACCGGCAGCGCTCTCGCCGTGCGGGCCTGCAGGCGATGGCGTACCGCTGCAGCACGGGCTGCGGCGAGACGACCTGTTTCGGCGCCATGAGCACGCAGCTGGTCGAGCTCACCGTCGCCCGCGAGTCCGCCGGTGGCCAGCACATTGGCGGGGGGGTCAGATGGAAAGAACCGGGCCGCGGCCGCGTCATAGACCGGCCGGTCGCCGGCCATGTTGAGCAGCGAAGTCGGCGCCGTCCACCCTGGGGCCATGACGACCACGTCAGCCTCGATCCGTTCGCCGCCCGACATCACGGCTTCGACAGCCCGTGACGAGCCCGCCGTCGAGCTGATCTGGCCGCCCGAACGGGCGTCGATGACGGCGGCGATCTCGGTGCCGGCACGTTCCAGGTCGCCAGCAGCCGCGTCGCCCTCGGCATTCGCGCTGAACACCACTGCCCGCTCGCCCGGCTTGATGCCCCAGAGGTTGATGAGGCGTCGGGCCGCACCTGAAGTGATGACGCCGGGCCGGTCGTTGCCCCCGAAGACGTAGGGACGCTCGATCAGGCCGGGCGCTGCGATGAGCACTTTGGCCCGGGCCTTGATGAGCCGCTCGACTGCGATCGGATGATTGCGCTGGACGATGCCGAGCCAGTTGTCCTCATACCGACCCGTCACCGTGGAATTGCTCAACACCTCGACGTCGGAAGCGTCGAGCGCAGCCCGCAGTTCGGCCAGTGCTGCCCGGTCGGTGCTGTCACTGGAGTAGCGCAGATGGCCGCCCACCGCATGCTCGTGCTCGACGAGCAACACGCTGGCGCCTGCGCTGCTCGCCGCCAGCGCCGCCTCGACGCCGGCCGGGCCTGCGCCGGCCACCACTACGTCGGGATGCGCATAGCGCTTGTCGTGATAAGCGTGCGGGGTGTCGATGTCGATTTTGCCGCCGGGAGCGAAGGTGGCCAGCACTCGCTCGTAGGTGGGCCACAGCCACTGCGGCCGCATGAAGGTCTTGTAATAGAAGCCGGCCGTCAAGAATCGCCCGAGGAGACCGTTTGCCGCCTTGAGGTCGCGGTTCAGCGACGGCCATGCGTTCTGCGAGCGGACATTCATGCCGTCTTCCAGCAAGCGGTGGCCGGCTCGGACGTTGGGATCGTCGCCTACCTGGACCATCAGGTTGGGATCCCAGTAATCGGCGGTGAGGATCCCCCGCGGCCGGTGGTACTTCATGGAACGGGAGAAAATGTGCTCGCCGGAAGCGGCCAAGGCGGAGGCAATCGTGTCGCCCTCAAACCCGCTGAATCGTTTTCCGTTCCACCTGAACCGGAGCTTGACCGCCCGGTCGATCACCTCGGTGGGCTGCACGCCCTGCCGGCTCATGGTCATGCCGCACCGCCTTGCCCGCCGTCGGGCCGCCAACCCCAGCCAGCACCGGGCACACACGCACTCACGCCGCACCGCCTCGCTTGTCGCCCGGCAGCGGCGGGTCGCGGAACTCGTTGGTGGCGGTGTTTCGTTCGATCGAGAACCAGCGGCGGCATCCCGACGCGCAATACCAAGTTTCACGCAGCCAACCGGCGGGGTTGTCGCGCAGATAGAGGTATGCCCGCCACTCTTGTGGCGAGGCCGTATTGGGGTCGGGACGAGCATGCGACTCGCCCCCATATCGGAGATCGGTCGAATTGCGTGGGCCGCAGTTGGGGCAAGGTACGAGCAACATCAGTGGCCCACCACAGTCGCAATGGCGTCGGTGAGCCTGGTGGCACAGCGGGCAGCAGACGAACGCAACATCAGTGGCCCACCGACGCTGCACCCTTTTCGCCCACCAGATCGCCTTCGTCGAAGCGGCTGAGAGCGAAGGCCTCGATCAGCTTGGGCGTGCGGCCCGTCGCTGCGGCTTCGGCCATCTGTTCACCCGATACCGGTGCGGCCTTGAAGCCGTAGGTGCCCCAGCCGACATCCACCAGGAAACCGTCCACGGGCGTGAAGCCCATCACCGGCGAATAGTCGGGAGTCATGTCGCACAGACCGGACCATTGGCGCAGCACCCGCATGCGCGAAATGCCGGGCATCAACTCGAGCACGTGTCCGGCCAGTCCCTCGGTGAATTCCAGCGAGCCCCGCACCGAATAGTTGGCATACGGGTCGACCGAGGCACCGAACACCAGCTCGCCGCGGTCGGTCTGGCTGACGTAGACATGCAGCGAGCCTGAAACCACCACGGTCGGCAGGAACATTTTCACCGGTTCGGTGACGGCGGCCTGCAGCGGGTGGGTAGTGATGGGCAGCCGCACCCCGGCCATTGCCGAGATGAGCGACGCCCACCCGGCGGTGCAGTTGATCACGATCGGCGTGGAGATGTCGCCCCGGTTGGTGCGCACCCCGGTGACTCGGCCGCCGGCGCCCTTGCCGTCGGGACCGTCACCGCCTTCGCAGATGATGTCGGTGACCTCCGTCTTCTGGTGCATCTCGACGCCCATGTGATCCGCCGCCCGGGCATAGCCCCACACCACCGCGTCGTGGCGAACGACGCCGCCGGGCGGGTGATAGAGGGCACCTTGGATCGGGTAACGGGGGTGGTCGGAGGTGTCCAGACTCGGACACTCCTTCTTGACTTCGTCGGGGCCGATCACGCTGGAGTTGACGCCGCCGAGCTTGTTGACCTCGGCACGCCAATGCATCGTGCGCAGCGAGGCGTCGGAGTGGGCCAGCGTCAGGTGGCCGCGCTGGCTGAACATCACGTTGATGTTCAGCTCGACTGCCATCCGCTCATACAGGTGCACTGATCGGTCGTAGAAGGCCACGCCTTCGGGAGTGAGGTAATTGGAGCGCACGATCGCGGTATTGCGTCCCGAGCCGCCGCTGCCCAGGTAGGCCTTGTCCAGCACGGCCACGTTGGTCATGCCGTGATTGCGAGCGAGGTAGTACGCCGTGGCGAGGCCGTGCACGCCGCCGCCGATGACCACTGCGTCATAGGAACGCTTTAGGTCGCAGTCGCGCCACACCCGGGGCCACCCCTCGCCCCGGAGGCCCTTCCAAGCCAGCGCCGCAGCCGAGTACCTCGGCGGCCGCTTCCGGAGCCGGCGCGTGAGACCCGTCATCAACGTGCAGGTTATGCGCCTTTCTCGCATGCATCGCAGCAGGCGAGCCGCTTCCCCTCGTGTCCCACGCCCTCCAGGTCGTCGCCAGGCTCTACTGACCGCAGTCGCCGAACTCTGCGACTCGCCGCTCTCGTCCTGATTCCCCGAGTGGGGCTGCGCTGCGCAACGGCGTGAGACCGCTGCGTTTCTAGTCTATATTGGACTAGTTTTTCGATAAGTCTTGGATCGGGCGGGAGGCTTTGTGGCTGCGGACGCGGCGGATTCATCTCACATCTGGACGGTGGCGGAGGCCAAGTCGCGCCTCTCGCACATTCTCCGCTGCGCAGAAGAGGAGGGTCCCCAGCGCATCGGTACCCGCAGGACGTTCGTCGTCGTCCCCGAGCACGAATGGCAGCAGCGAGCCGAGCCTGAAGTGCATCTGGGCAAGTGGCTCGTCGACAACATGCCGCGCGGTCTCGACATCGAACTCCCCGATCGCCGCTCGGATCGGCCGATCCCCTTCATCGACTACGCCATTGATGACAGCGATATGCAATGACCGGAGTGCTGCTCGACACCAACGTTGTCTCCGAGACGACACGAGTCGCGCCGGACCCGGGCGTCGTGGCGTACTTGGTGAGCGAGCCCGATCTCTGGCTCTCCACGGTGGTGATCCACGAACTGCAACTCGGAATCCATCTTCGGCCCGCGGGGCGTCGCCGCGATCAGGCCTCGGACCTCATCGAGGCGCTCGTAGCCACCTCTCGGAGGATCGTTCCCGTCGGTTTGGCAGAAGCCGAACATGCATCCGAACTTCGAGCGCGCGCTCGGCGCAGCGGCCGCACCTTGCATCTGGCCGACGCTCTCATCGCAGCGACCGCCGGCCTGCGGCGTCTACGACTGGCCACGCGCAACGTCCGTGACTTTGAGGGGCTCGGCCTCCACCTGATCAACCCTTGGGAATCGCCAGCCGTTTGAGCCCGCGATCGCGCGACAAACAGTGTTGCCGGAGCGCGTTCGTCGTCGGCGATCAGATGGCGAGGTCGTTCAGGTTGTAGTCGCGGATGACGCGGTCGAACGTCTCGTCGTTGTAGCGGAAGTCGTCTTCGAGGCCGACGAAGGGGGCGTAGGTGTAGCGGCGCTCGTCGGGTCGGTGCTGTGCCCTGGCGTCGATGGCCACGGCGATCACCGACGACCGCTTGAACACGCGCTCTTCGTCGTAGACGACCAAGGCGTCACGCTCGTGCACCCGCAGTTGACCTGTCACGCCGAGCACGGACGAGCGGCGATGGAAGCCGAACGTGACCGAGATGCGCGGGTCCGGGGACGTGTTGGCATAGGAGCCGTGGACCATGTGCCGGTTCACCACCGTCACGTCGCCTGGTTCGCACAGCAGCGGGATGGCGTCGGGCAGCATCGTGCTGCCGCCGTTGTCGGCCACCTTCGCACGCAGGTCGATGCGGCCGGCTGTGTGCGTGCCCGGCACCACCCACAGCGCATTCGCCGCGGTGGTCTCATACAGCTGCACCTGGAAGTTGAAGCCGTGGATGCCCATGTCCCAATCGGGGTTGTCCCAGTGGGTGACGCCGTCCTGGTGCCACGACACGGAGCCGCCGAGCCCTGGCTCCTTCACGAAGATGGCGTCGTTGTAGGGCACGAAGTCGGGGCCGTTGATGCTCTCCGCTATCGACATCAGGTCGGGGTGGCCGTACAGCCGCAGCGCCGAGGGCATCGACTGGCACATCCCGAAGATCAGGTAGACGACATCGGGCGGAGCGTCGTCGTCGGGCGTGGGCTGGTCCATTT
Source organism: Candidatus Poriferisodalis sp. (assembly GCF_965214215.1). Taxonomy (GTDB): domain Bacteria; phylum Actinomycetota; class Acidimicrobiia; order Acidimicrobiales; family Poriferisodalaceae; genus Poriferisodalis. The sequence continues at coordinate 370,750 of NZ_CBDCBD010000003.1, forward strand.
GCACTTGGTGACGACCGCCGAGGGCGCTGGTGCCGCCAAACGGGTCCGACAGCGGCGCGATGTGGATGTAGGGCTCTACGGCGCGATCTCGCCCAAGCGCAGGTCGGCCGTGGCGGTCAACCTCGGCGCCCTTGCGCACCGGCGCCCGTTCGATGACTTCGGCCACATCGACCCGCAGCTCAGCAATCTCATCGGCGCCCACCACGTCGGTGAACACGTAGAAGCCGTGCTTCCAGAAGTCATCCAAGATGTCGGGGTGCAGCTTGCCGTCGGGGCCGAATCGCACCGGCCCGCGGTTGCCGGTCTCGTGCGCGCGCTGCACACCACCGGACAGATAGTCGGCCATCTCGGCGAGATGCTGCTCTCTCGTCGGCGTGTCAGCCGTCCGCACTGGATCCGCCACGTCAGTCATCGCAAGCCCCCTGCAAAGTCCCTCGCCTCAACGATGGTAATCGGCTGGCCCCTCAGCTCTCCCGTTGGCGCGCCGGCTCTGCGAGCATGAGCCCATGGAGTTTGACGAATACGCAGACCGATATCGCACCGCGGACGTCACCCGCGACGACGCGGGGGTCGTGACCGTCCGCATGCACACCCGTGGCGGTCCGCTGCAGTGGGGCGGGCGCCCGCACCGGGAACTTCCCGAGCTGTTCATGGCGCTGGCCTCAGACCGGGACATCAAGGTGGTGATCCTCACTGGCACCGGGGACTCGTTCATCGAACTGCCCGACGAGGTCAATGCGCTGGCCGAGGGGCGGGCCAACGCCACGGTGTGGGACCGCATCATCTGGGAAGGCAACCGGCTCGTGGACCAGATGCTCGACATCGAGGTGCCCATGATTGCGGCTGTCAACGGCCCCGTGACGGTTCACTCCGAGCTGGCCGTGCTGTGCGACATCGTGCTGGCTGCCGATGGCGCCTACTTTCAAGACGCCCCGCACTTTCCGGGCGGATTGGTGCCTGGTGACAGCATGCAGATCGTGTGGCCGCTGCTGCTGGGGCCGAACCGGGGCCGCTACTTCCTGCTCACCGGTCAGCAGATCGGTGCCGCCGAAGCCCACGATCTCGGCATCGTGGGCGAAGTGCTGCCTGCCGGCGGCCTGATGGACCGCGCCCAAGAAATCGCCGCAAATCTGGCCAAGCTGAACCCGATCTTGCTGCGCAACACCCGTCACGCCCTGGTGCGCCCGCTGCGCCGCGCCATGGCAGACGACCTGCACACGGGGCTCGCGCTTGAAGCGATCGCCTCAATGTCGGCCCGCGAGTGGTTCCGCGACCAGGCCGAGACCGCGACGTAGTCAGCGGACCTCAGAACCGTCCGTTGCCATGACGGGCCCGCCCCATGGTCTCCCTGGTCCTCGCCGACCGGCGTTCCGCGACCATCGCACTGAGATGCGCTCCTCGGACTAGCGGCCCGTCAAAGGCGGATTGCGTCGGCGGAGGCCGCCGAACCGCGCAAAGTCGCTGTCGCTGGAGTGAACCTCCGCTTGCTGTCCGTCTACGGCTCGCTGCTGCCAGTTGGAGCGACCAACGGCGGAACCGTAGGCGTCGGCGGGACGGGAGGCGCTGCGGGTGGGACTCCCGCCACGACATCGCCCGACGCGAGGATCGCTTGAACTTCGCTCAACCGTTCCTGGCAGCGACTCAGCCGCGGGTCCTCAGGGTCCGCGCCGTCCGCGTGGACCCGTTCGGTCGCCGTTTCGGTTGCTGTGGCCGCCGCGACGGCAAGCAGGCGCGCAAGTGTTGGCATGCGTTCTGATGCTGCTTGCGGCAACGCGGACGGGTAGGAGCCGCCGATGCGCCAGCACGAAACGTCGTCCCAGGGTTCGCGGCTCGGCCGGATGGTGTTTGCCTCCAACGGGGCGAGGACGGTTTCGAGTGAGTCGGGCAGCGGCCGGGCGAGTTCGAGCAGACGCGCGATGCTGTGGGTGCGTTCGGAGGGGACGCCGTTCGCGGCACCCCACGCTTTGAGCGCGTTTTCGATTGCCATCGACGCGGCGGCGCACAGGTCGCGCAGACGCTCCTCGCGGCGCGGAATGTCGATTTCGCGGCGTCCGTCGACATAGTGCGTCTCGTTCATATCGACGCGGCTGTTGCGAGCCATTGCTCCGAGCGCTTGCCGTACGTCGTTCAGCCGTTCGAGGGCTTCTTCGAGGTTGCTGTCGGGCATGCCGATCTCCTTGCCCCAGTCCGTCCCCGGCAGCGGGGCACGCTCGTACAGAGCGTGCCCACCGGCCGCGACTGCGGCTTCGAACGACGACGACACTTGCTCAGTGCGGTGTCGCCATTCAGGCCAGTCGGCGACATGCACTTCGACTGGGACGCCGGCTGCAGCGCTGCATATCGCCTCGAGCCGCCAACGCAGCGGAAATCGTTCGGCGTAGTCGATGTCGTCGAACACTGCCACCAGGTCCACGTCGCTGCCCGGGCGAGCTGCGCCGCGGGCGACGGAGCCGTGCAGCAGCACCATCGCCACGCCTTCGGCTTGCAACGCTTCCGCCGCCGTACGCGCATGATCAACCGTCGGCACGATCAGCGCGTCAGCATGGACGGCAGCCATTGCCACAGGCTACTCCTCTGCTGGAACGCCGTGATCCGAGACCGGCCAGGTGTCGCTGGCGGGGCGCATCGGCAAGGCACCCATGAACACTGTGGGGAAACAGCCCTGTAACTCCCCCGATTCGGGTCGTCGAGGGATTCTTGGTCAGCCGGTGATGGCGTCGAGGGTTTCCTCGCTGGGAGCGAAGTAGAACGAGCCGGAGGCCGGGTTCGAGAAGTCGGTGATGGCATCCCGCACGCCGTTGGCGTCGTCGAGGCCGTACATGCGGCGCAGGCGACGACGCAGCGGCGCCTGGTCCTTGCAGAACGCCATGAAGTACAGGCCCACGGTGCCGTCGTGGAAGGCGTAGGGCGTGGAGCGGCGAGCGATCTCGTTGATCTTGTCGCTGCCCTCGTTGCCGTGGTTGCCGTCTGCACGAAGTTCGACGTGGCTCAGGTGGCTGTAGGGCTCCTGGCTGTCGGTCTTGTCGGTTTCGGGGAACTTCTTGCGCCCGAAGTTCTTCTCCTGCTGGTCGTCCGACAGGGCATTCCAGCCGTCGAGGTCGTGCACCCAGCGCTGGGCGATGATGTGGCTGCCTCCTGCGCCGGGATCGCCGTCGGGCACGATCGCCACGGCCGGCTGGTCCTCATCGGCCGGGTTGCCGGTGCCGTCCTTGAAGCCCGTCATGTCCAGCGAGTCGCCGTAGATGAACGTCGGCGTCTCACGGGCGACTGCCATGTGGCCGGCCAGCGCAGTGCGGGCGTCGTACTGCGCCTTCCACACCTTGTCCTTGTCGTCGTGGTTCAGCCACAGCAGCAGCTCTTCTTGAGTGCCCTTGGCCTCGCGCCCCGAGCCGTCTTCGGACTGGACGGTCACGTAGGCCTGGAAGTCGTCGGGCGTGTCGTCGCTCAGCTCCGGCAGCAGTCCCGGACCGAAGCCCAGCGTCAGGTTGATTCCGTCTGCGTCACACGCTGCGCGCAGGTCGGCGAGTGCGGACCTGATCACGCCGAGGTCGGCGCCCTCGACGCGGCTCAGGTGGACGTACCACTGGTTGGCGCCCATGTCGTTGAAGATTGCCTTCTGAGGCGTTGGCATCTTTGCTCCTTGAGGGATTCGATGGTGCAAGCGAGAGCGACCCCGCTGGGCGCCGCACGCGGCGAGACGGCGAGATTGCGGGGCTGATCGTAGGCCGATCGGCACCCCGCGCGCACCCGCGCACCGGCACCGGGCGCCCGTAGAGCGGCACCGCGGGCGCTCCCCGCCCGATGCGTCTCACTGCCTGCGCCCACAGCGCGTAGCGGCCACCTGTGCGACGATGTCGATTGGGCCGCGCCCGACAACGTTGCGACGTGAACGGCGTGACCCGCACACGTCGACATGAGGACGAGCGGAGGGGCACCCATGAGCATCGCAGCACCACAGCGCACGTACGACACCGAGCTGCCGATCCGAGATGATCTCGGTGCCGCCCACGGCGAGATTGCCGCACGCTGGGCCCGGCCGGGCACGTGGTGGACGGCGGCGCAGCGCTCCGAGATCGTGAAACAGGTTCGGGCGGCGCGTGACCACCGAACCGACGATGGCGACGTGCTGCCCCCTTGGGTGCAGCCCAGCAGCATCGACGGGCTCGTCGATCCCGAAGGGCCGCTGCCCGCTGCCGCCGTCGACGCGGTCTGGCGCATTACCAACCATCCGGGGACGCTGACGGAAGACTGGTACACCTCGATTATCGACCGCGGCGTCGATCCGCTGGCATACGTCGAGCTGGTGGGCATTGTGGCGCAGGCCAACTGTGTCGACCGTTTCGCCGATGCGCTGGAGCTGCCGCGCATCGAACTCGACGAGCCCGGCGACGGCCCACCGGGACGCGAAGGCGCACCCGCAGCGGTCAAGTACCACTGGGTGCCCACCGCCGACCTCAAGATGCCCAACGTCATCAAGGCCCTCAGCGCCGTCCCGGCAGAGAACGAGGCGCTGTTCATCTTGTCCGACGCGCAGTACGTGCCGATGGAGCGGGTGCGTGGCGATGTGGTGTCGGACCGCAACTCGCTGACCCGGCCCCAGATCGAGGTGCTTGCAGCGCGGACGTCGAAGCTCAACGAGTGCTTCTACTGAACGTCTGCTCACGCGCTGCTGCTCGGTCTGAGCGGCCAACAAAAGGACATGGAAGTCGGCTACGACACCGTCAACGGTTCCGATGGAGGTGACGGCGGCGTTCCCCATGGCGCCCTGCTGGCCCGCCTCGCCGAGGCGATGTGGGAAGGCGACCGCGAGGCCACCGCTGCGGCGCGTGCTGCGGTGGTCGATGCCGCCGGCGCCGACGTCATGGTCGATGCCGTAGCGGTCAGCGCCAACTTCCACATGATGACCCGGGTCGCCGACGGCACCGGCACGCCACTGGACCCGGGCACCTACGACATGTCTGCACCGGTACGCGAGGCCTGCGACCTCAACGGTTTCGTGTCACGCCGTGACCCCCACGGCGATCGCCAAACCGCCCAAGGGGCCAGCTGAGCCTCAGCCTTGGCAACGTCGTGGGCGTCTCCGAAGACTCTGAGCAAATTCAGGAGCGCCTGTCCGCCTACCTGCAGTCCGGCTGCAGCTCTCCCGTCAACGCTCGACTCGGTCGGCACCGCCGAGAGTCCGTAGCGGTCCTGGCGCGCTGCTGGGTGAGTGCTGTCAGGTCCTGAAGCGCTTGGTTGGCAGGTGGGGGCCGACGTAGCCGACGTGAACCTTGCCGGTGGCGTTGCGGCCTCGGGTTCCGTCATGGAAGTACAGCCGCGGCGCGAACGAGGCGTTCGACAGCTTGAGATGCGCTTGCATCTCGATGCGTCCTGCCGGATCGACGCTGGCTGACACCGGCAGCAACCGGTACTTGCGCAGCTCGGGCTGGCGCATCACTTCCTCGGACTCGTTCATCGCCAGCTTCTTGGCGTTGGCGAACCACACCCGCTGATGCTTGCTGCGGCGGCACCAGTCACGGAAGTCTTTGTACTCGGCCCCCGTGTTGGCATAGGCCTCCAAGGCCAGCAGTCCGTCGAAGACGCTCAGCGCCCATGACTGGGACTCGATTGCACTGTCCAAGTCGGCTATCCGCTGTTCGGCCGCAGTCGGGATCTCAATCTTCGACAGGTTCGCCCGGGCGAGCTGCAGCGCTTGACGGATCGATGTGACTTGCTGGTATTTGCGCTTGGACGCATCAGCTTCGGGCGTCTCGGCGCTCTGGCCCGCTTGCAGCAGCCACTCCACCATCTGGTCCTGGGCATCGATGAGCTGGCGCTGCAGATCGTCGGCACGCAGCTGTGCGAGCTGCAGCTCTTCGCCCATGTCCAAGACTTGCTGGGATATCTCTTCTCGCTGTTGACGTGCTGCTGCTCGCTGTTCGCGCGTCTCGAACAGCGCCTCCCACAGGTCGTCGCGCTCGGACTCCAGCGCGGCGATGCGCTCGCCGGGGCTGGGCCCTGCTTCGAGCATCGGCGCTCGGCGCTGGCTGCCCAGCCGAGCGCGGGCCTGCCCGTACAGCGGCGGCGGCTCCCGCTCGGTGAGCGCGAGGCGGAGCAGCTGCGATGCCCACCGGCCCGCCTGATGGGGATCGCTGCGCACCAATTCCGCCGACAGCGTCCGGTGCCGGTGAGGATCCTGCGAGCCGGTCAGGTACAGCCGGGCTTCGCCGGGCTGCAAGTCGAGCTCGCCGCCGACGAGACGTTGGAACCGGGTCAGCAGCGTCAGCGGCATGACGAACACGCGCGCAAGTCCGGCAAGCTGCGATGCGGCGCTGTGTGCCCGGCGGGTCATGTCACCCATTGCCGTGTCGGGGTTGATCGGATCCCACGCGATCACCAAGTACGGAACGGGCCGCAGGGACGACACGATGGCGTTTCGAATCGCTTCGGTGTGTGCGGCGTCGCGCACCTGCACCGGATCGACCGACAACGGCTCGCGGCCGACATGGGGCCGTCCGCCGCCGCGGATGCCGGCCTCGAGCAGTTCGTGCACAAGCGCCTCAACCCCGGTCTCGCGAAGCAAAGCGAGCTGCGAGGACGCGTGCTCTGCGCGAAACGTCGGCATCGGGATCGACCGGTCCGCATCCGGCGTGCGGTCGCCGGCCACCAGCACGGCAGCAGGGACCTCGACATCTACCCACAGCCAAGCCGAGTCGGCGTCGCTGAGCACACGGGTCGAGACCACTGTCGCGCCGGCGGATGCCTGCCGCACGAGTTCCAGCGCGGTGGTCGTGACACCGCCGTCGGTGCTCGTCTCGCGGGTCAGGTCCAGCCGGCAATCGGCTGCAGCAGCAGCAACCGAGGCACGAGCTGCGCCGGCCTCGCCGTCGGCGCCGGGGCCGCCGCGGGCCACGTCGAGTTGGGGGTGCTGCGACTGCGCCCAGCCGCGAAAGGTGCCAGCGGCGAGCTCGTGAAGGCCAGCTCGGCCGTCTTCCCACATAGCCCGGTAGACCACTTCGAGATGGTCGCGACCGCCGGCCGCCGGTCCGGCCGTCATGGCTAGCTCTGTTCGTAGACCGGCGTGATGAGGGCGCGGCCCAGCGTCGTGCCGAACATGTTGAAACCGCAGATTGCCGGCGAAACGCTGTCGTCGATCGGCAGCGTGGCGACGCTCAGCGCATGCACCGCGAACATGTAGCGGTGCGGGCCGTGGCCTGCGGGCGGGGCGGAGCCCAGATAGCCGTACAGCCCGGCATCATTGCGGAGCTGTTTGGCACCGTCGGGAAGCCCGCTGCCCTCCCCGTCGCCGGCACCTGAGGCGAGTTCGGTGCACGACGCCCCGATGTCGTACACCACCCAGTGCCAGAACCCGCTTCCGGTCGGCGCGTCGGGGTCGAAGCACGTCACGGCGTAGCTCTGGGTGCCCTGGGGCGCACCCGACCACGCCAAGTGGGGCGACCGATCTTCGCCGCCGGCACCGAAGATGCCCGAAACTTGCGGCATTGCCAGCATCTGGCCCTCAGCTACGTCGTCGCTTCGCACCTCGAACGACGCAACGGCGGGAAGGAAGTCGTAGGGACTGGGAGGTTGTGGCATGGCTGTTGCCTTTCAGTTGTCGTCCGGTCGTCGATCGTGTGCCCCAAGTGTGGCGCATGCCATTTTCTCCCGCGCTACGATCGTGACGTGTTCACCGCTCGGGGTGAAAACTCCGGGCAGCACATCACATAACCCAAACTGACAGACCAAGGACCGGCCCGCTTCTGCGGGTCGGTCTTTGGTTTGCACGGCCCGGCCCGCTTCTGCGGGTCGGTCTTTGGTTTGGCCGACCGGCTGCACTAGAACTCCATTGTGACCAGCAGCAGTTCGAGGCGGTGGTGGGCGGGCGCTGCCGGCTATCAGATCTACATCCGCTCATTCGCCGACTCCAACGACGACGGCGTCGGAGACCTCGAGGGCATCAGATCGAAACTGGGCTACCTCGGCGACCTCGGTGTGGACTTCATCTGGATCACCCCGTTCTATCCCACGCCCGGCGATGACTGGGGCTACGACGTAGCCGACTACTGCGACGTGGATCCGCTCTTCGGCGACCTGGCGGCATTCGATCGGCTGGCTGACGAAGCGCGCGACCGCGGCATCCGCATCGTCACCGACCTGGTGCCCAATCACACCAGCAGCAGCCATCGCTGGTTCCAAGCAGCGCTCGGCGGCGCCGGCGCGGCGGACCGCGAGCGCTATCGCGACTACTACATCTGGCGCGACCCGGCACCCGGCGGCGGGCCGCCCAACAACTGGGTCGGCTACTTCGGAGGTCCGGCCTGGACACTGGAGCCGGAGTCCGGCCAGTACTACCTGCACCTGTTCCTGCCCTCGCAACCAGACCTGAATTGGCGTAACCGCGCGGTGGCCGACGAGTGGGACGCCATCTTGGGGTTCTGGCTGGACCGAGGTGTCGCCGGCTTCCGGATCGACGTAGCCGGCGGTCTGGTCAAGGACGCCGCGCTGCGCTCGAATCCGCAGTTGCAGCCGATCCCCCCCGGCGTCAGCCGCTGGGAGCAGTGGGACTGCTTCGAACACCTCCACGACGTCTTTCAGCCCGAGAGCCAGGACGTGTTCCGCCGATGGCGCACCATCTGCGACAGCTACGGCGCTTTCCTGCACGGCGAGACATACCACCTCGACCCTCGCGGCATGGACAGCCTGCTGCCGCCCGACGGCATGCACGGCGGCTACTGGTTTGCGCCGATGCACATCGAATGGAGCGTCGACGAGCTGTGGGAGACGCTGACGGGACCGGGCGAACTCTCGGACCGGTTGCTTTGGGCAGCGGGCAGCCACGACATGCCTCGCGCACCGACACGTTTCGGCGGCGGCGAAGCGGGCCGCGAACGCACCTTGGCCATGAACGTGCTGTTCGCCTTCGCCCCCGGCGTGCCGGTGCTGTACCAAGGCGAGGAGCTAGGGCTCGAAGACGGGCTGGTGGCACCGGAATCGAAGCTGGACCCGGTGGGACCCGACGGCGACGTGGCTGCGGGCCGCGACGGCTGCCGCACGCCGATGCCGTGGCGGCCGGGGCCGTTCAACGGCTTCTCGGCGGTCCGCCCGTGGCTGGCCAGCGAGCAGCGACCCGACGAGCACACTGCCGAAGCACAGGAGAACGTCGAGACCTCGCAGCTGCACAGCTACCGGCGACTGCTGCAGGCTCGGCGGCGACTGTTCGAAGCGGACGGCTTGGCCGACGAGGAGGTGCAGTGGGCGCGCGACGGCGGCGGAGCAGTCATCGTGCTGCGCCGCGGACCGGTAGTGGCAGCAGTCAACACCGCCGACGCCGAGGCCGCGGTGCATCTCCCCACCGGCAGCGAGCTGATTTATGCGACACCGGCTGCGGGCCGCGTCGCGCCTGCCTTGCTGCCAGCAGAGTTGAACTTGGCGCCCCGCAGTGCCATCGTCTGCCGCCTGAACTAGGCGGGTGCGTGCGTCACGCGACTGTCATACTGCGGGATTCACGGCGCGCTACCCACGCTCGTTAGCCTGCACGGTCAGGCAAATCGCCGAGACGACTGGCCAGCAGCGACCGTCCCATGGTCGCACGGTGTGCGCGACAAGACGCGGCACTGCGTTGGTATTGCGTCATTCAGGGAGGAATTACTCAATGGCACACCCATCCGAAAAGCGAACCCGACGGGGACGCCGTGTGACTCAGCTGATCGGCGCGCTCTTCGCGTTCGCGCTGATCGCTGCTGCATGCGGGGGCGACGACGAGGACGAGGCAGCAGCGACGACAGAGGCGCCGGCTGCGGCGGACGAGATGTCAGATGACATGTCCGATGACATGTCAGACGACATGAGCGACGACATGGCTGAGAACATGATGGACTTGTCGGGGACGAAGGTCACCGTCTTCGGTCCCGAGTCCAGCGACGAGGAGGCCGGTGCCCTGCGGGATGCGCTGGACCACTTCGCGGCGGAGACAGGCATCGAGATCACCTACACCGGTGCCCGCGACGCTGCAGACCAGATCAATGCGCAAGCAGCCGGCGGCAACCCGCCGGACATCTTCATCTTCCCGCAGCCGGGCAAGCTGGCCGACTTCGCACGCGACGGCCACGTCATTGCGCTGCCCGACGATGTCATTGCCTCGATGAACGAGCACTGGACGCCCGCGTGGACGGCCTTCGGTGACGTCGACGGAACCCAGTACGGCATTCCGAACAAGTCCGACCTGAAGTCGCTGGTGTGGTACAAGCCGGCGCTGTTCGAGTCGAAGGGCTATGGAGTTCCGGGTACCTGGGACGAGCTCAAGGCACTGTCGGCCGAGATGATCGCGAACGGCGATACCCCGTTCTGCATCGGCATCGAGAGCGGTCCGGCCACCGGCTGGACCTTCACCGACTGGGTCGAGGACTTGATGCTGCGCTTCCACACGCCTGCGGACTACGACGCGTGGGTCGCCGGCGATCTGGCGTTCTCCAGCGACGAGGTCAGCGGTGTGTTCAACGAGGTGCTTGACCTGTGGAACACGCCGGGAATGGTGTTCGCCGCCGGTGGCTCCATCGCCGCGACGCCGTTCGGCGACAACGGCCAGCCGCTGGTCGACAACGACTGCATGATGCACCGCCAGGCGTCCTTCTATGCCGCGTTCATCCCCGAGGGAACCGTGTTCGCGGACGGCTCGGCCGACGCCGTGGACACCTTCTACTTCCCGTCGGTGAAGGGCGACCAGCCCGTACTGGGCGCCGGCACCCTGGTGGGCGCCTTCCGCGACGCTCCCGAGGTGTGGGAAGTCATGAAGTACTTCGGCAGCTCCGAATACGCCGAGGTCCGCCAGCGCTCCCAGACCGAGCGCAAGGGCGGCGGCCTGTCCGGCTTCCTGTCGGCTGCGACCAATCAGGACCCGAGCGTGTACCAACCGCTCGAGCAGTCGTTCCTCAGCATCTTGCAGAACGCCGACGTCGTGCGCTTCGACGGTTCAGACCTGATGCCTGCCGAGGTCGGCGCCGGCACCTTCTGGACCGAAGGAACCGCGGTGGTCAACGGCGACAAGAGCGTCGCTGAGGCAACCCAGGCCATCGACGACAGCTGGCCCGGCTGAGACTGAGCCGCACATGGCCGGTGTTGCGCCGCGAGGTGCACCCGCCGGCCAGGTCGAATTCGTAGGCGAAGGGCCGCTCCGCACGTGCGGGGCGGCCCTTCGTCGTGACTCCGGCGCGCCGATCGCCGGAGCCGAGGTGCGCCGCTGCCCAGCGCCAACTGCAAGACTGCGACCATGGCGGCGTTGTGGGGGGCTCTTGCAGGAGTGGTGATAGCCGTCGGTGCCAGCGCCGCAGTGTTCTGGGTCACTCACCGCCTGTTCGGACTCGTCGAGCGGCGCTGGGCCGTCGTGACCGCAACCTCAGGCGTGCTCGCCGGAGGCGCTGCGGGTGCTGTGGCTTCAGGTCTTCGCAGTGGGGCCGACTCCACGCCGTTGCTGGGAGGCTCACAGCTCTCATGGATTGTCGGCGGTGCTGCGGTATTCGGACTGGCAGGCGCAGCCGTCGGGATGCTGCGGCCCCCCTCTGCGAAACGCACATCGGCCATGCAGAGCCGGCTGCGAGCGCTCACCTTTGTGGGACCGGCCATGCTGTTCGTCGCACTGGGGCTGATCATCCCGCTGCTGCGGACCATCTACCTGTCGCTGTTCGACAAGGCCGGCACCGGGTTTCGCGGGCTTGCCAACTACGGCGACATCTTCACCAACGCACAGAGTCTGGATTTGTCGGGCTGGGCCGGCATCTTCGGCAGTCAGTTGTTCTGGGGCAGCGTCATTCTGTTTGCCTTTGCGGCGGTCATTGCGTTGGTTCGGGGTCGACGTCGCGGCGTCAAGGCAGACATCTCAGCCAGCACGGTCGGGATCGGGATCGGCGGAGGCCTGCTGCTCAGTTTCGCCGTGTTCGCCAATCTGCGCGGCACAGTGATGAACAACCTGTGGTGGGTGGTGGCGGTCACGTTCCTGTCCACCGCACTGGGCCTGCTGGCCGCGGTGATCGCCGACCGCACCAAGCGCGAATCCTTCGCCAAGAGCCTGATCTTCTTGCCGATGGCGATCTCCTTCGTCGGAGCGGGGATCATCTGGCGCTTCATGTACATCGCCCGTCCGCCTCAGAAGTCTCAGACCGGGCTGCTCAACGCCATCTGGGTCTGGCTCGGCACGCTGAGGCCCTCCACCGGCGGGGCGTGGATTGCGGTTGCCGTCCTGGCAACAGTTACTGCCATGCTGGCCGCACTGTGCGCCTTCGGCGTGCGGCGACGGCAGTCGGCGCTCGCCATCGGCTCGGCGACCGCGGCCATCCCGCTGCTGTGGCTGATCTACCGGTTCATGGGTCCGGGCGTCGGCGGTTCGGTGATGGGCCCCAACGGCGAACCGATTGCGGGAACGATCCTGTTCGTCCAGGAATCCCCCTTCAACAATGTGTGGTTGATGGTGGTGCTGATCTGGATCCAGACAGGGTTCGCCATGGTGATCCTGTCCGCAGCGATCAAGGCGGTGCCCGCGGACTTGATCGAGGCGGCCCGGGTCGACGGCGCAGACGAGCGCCAGGTCTTCTTCCAAGTGACGCTGCCCACCATCGTGCCCACCATTACGGTGGTCATGACCGCAATGATCGTGCTGGTCATGAAGGTGTTCGACATCGTGCGAGTGATGACCAACGGCAACTTCGGCACGCAGGTCATCGCCAACGAGATGTGGCAGCGCAGCTTCACCGAGTTCAACTTGGGGCTGGGATCGGCCTTGGCGGTGGTGCTGTTCTTGGGCGTGGTGCCGGTCATGGGCCTCAACGTCAGACGGATGCAACGCGGTGAGTAGCGCCGTCGAGGCCGAAGAGGCTGCGCCGCCGACCCGAGCCGGCCCGGCATCGGGTGGGCGTCAAGGCACCGACCGCGTCGGGCGAGCCGTGTACCGCTTCCTGCGCTCCATTCCGGTATGGGTGCTGTGGCTGATGGTGATCGTGTGGAGCGTTCCCACCGGCAGCCTGTTCCTCAACTCGTTCCGGCATCGTGACGATCAACGCGCCTCGGGCTGGTGGACGTCGTTCACTGAGGGCAACTGGACGCTGGAGAACTACGGCGATGTGCTGTCCTCCGGCGCTCAGACCGGCGGGCTGTGGCAGGCGCTGCTCAACTCGTTCGCGATCGCCCTTCCGGCAACGATCATTCCGATCGCCATCGCTGCTTTGGCGGCGTACGCCTTTGCATGGATCCCGTTCCGAGGCCGCGAGTGGATCTTCATCGGGACTGTGTCGCTGCTTGCCCTGCCCAACCAGGTGGCCTTGCTTCCGCTGCTGCAGATGTTCTCCGGCGGCGCGCACTGGTCCCTTCCTGGGACCGAGATCGTCGTCACGCTCATTCCCGATTTCAGCCTCGCCGGCACCGCAACGGCCGTGTGGCTGACCCACACCGCATTCGCCTTGCCATTCGCCATCTTCCTGCTGCACAACTACATCTCGACCTTGCCCGGAGAGCTGTTCGAGGCGGCCCGCATCGACGGCGCCGACCACTTCACGATCTTTTGGCGGATCGTCGTCCCGCTCTCGGTGCCTGCCCTGGCGGCCTTTGCCATCTTCCAGTTCCTGTGGACCTGGAACGACTACCTGATTGCTTTGACCATGCTCGGCGCCGCGGGCGAGAACTACCCGGCCACCATCAAGATCGCCTCGATGGCCGGCGAGTTCGGCCTGCGGGAGCACTTGCTGTCGGCCGGTGCGTTCGTGCAGGCAGGCGTGCCGATGCTGGTGTTCTTCTTCCTGCAGCGGTTCTTCGTTCGCGGTCTGCTGGCCGGCTCTGTGAAGTCCTGAATGCGTGCATCGCAACGACACGATCGGGCTCAGAACCGGCGCACGGCATCGGCGCCGCCCCGGCAGACTGCGCCCTAGTCCATCTGACGTCTGGGCCGAGGTGACTGTGTCAAGTTCCGATGTACCGACCGGGCTGGTGCGGTCTGCTCCGAGGCGTCTCGGATCGAGCGGGCCGAAGGTCGGACCGCTGGCTTTGGGCCTGTGGCGCTTCACCGGCACCGACGTCGGCCAGAACGCAACGCTGATCGAAGCCGGGCTGGAGCTCGGCATGAATCTGGTGGACATCGCCGATGTGTACGGGCTGGACTGGGGCGGGACCGGCTTCGGCAGCTGCGAGGAGAACCTGGGAGCGGTGCTGGGGGCCCGGCCGGAACTGCGCGACCGCATCGTGCTCGCCACCAAGGGTGGCATCGTGCCGCCGGTGCCGTACGACTCGGGTGCGGCAGCTCTGCGAGCAGCGTGCGAGGCCTCGTTGGAACGGCTCGGAACCGACCGGATCGACCTCTACCAAGTGCACCGGCCCGACATGTTCACCCATCCCGCCGAGGTGGCCGAAACACTCGACGGCTTGGTCGCTGACGGTCTCGTCGGTGCTGTGGGCGTCTCCAACTACTCGCCTTCCCAGACCAGGGCGCTGGCAGCCCATCTCGAGGCGCCGCTCGTGAGCACCCAGCCTGAGTACTCGGCCGCCTGCCTGGACCCTCTGCGCGACGGCACGCTCGACTTGTGCGCGGAGGTGGGCATGGTGCCGCTGGCATGGAGTCCGCTAGCAGGCGGGCGACTCATGACGCAGCGCCCGCTCGACGGCGGGCCTCTCATGGCGCAGCAGTCGCTCACCGGCGAGCGACTGCTGGCCGAAGCGGACGAGGACAGCGGCGTGCGACCGGATCTGCTCGACACGCTGGATCGGCTGGCCGAGCGGGAAGGCGTCGACCGGGCTGCGATTTGCTTGGCCTTCGTGCTGGCTCACCCCACTGCACCCATCGCCATTGTCGGCACGCAGCGGCTCGAGCGTCTCGAAGCGCTGCAGGCCACGCTCGCCGTCCAGCTTGATCGCAACGACGTGTACGACATTGTCGAAGCCTCCGAAGGGGTGCCGCTGCCGTGACGGGCACCGGCGACAGCTCGCATGGCACTTCCGCCAGCGCGCACTCGCGGTGAGCGAGACGGCCGCGGACGGCGACCGGCCGATGCGCTTCGGCGTCATCGGCACCGGCATGATGGGCATCGAGCACATCGCCAATGTCATCGCACTCGACGGGGTTGAGGTAGCGGCGTTCTGCGACAACTGGGAACCATCGCTCACCGCAGCCCAGCACGAACTGGCCTGTAACGGTCTCGATCCGGTGCCGTGTTTCGACGACCACCGGGAACTCCTCGACGCAGAGCTGTGCGATGCCGTAGTGATCGCAACGCCGAACCACCTGCACACCGACATCGTCTTGGACGTGGCCGCGGCTGGTGTTCCCCAGCTAGTCGAGAAGCCGCTGGCCACCACGCTGGATGACTGCCGACACATCATCGGCGGCATCGAGGCGCTGGGGAATACAGGACCGCTGGTGTGGGTCGGACTGGAGTACCGCTACATGGCACCGGTGGCTGCGCTGATCGAGCAGGCCCACGCCGGCGCGGTGGGTCGCATCGCAATGGTGACCATCCGCGAGCACCGCTTCCCTTTCCAGCCCAAGGTGCGCGACTGGAACCGGTTCAACCGCAATACCGGCGGAACACTGGTGGAGAAGTGCTGCCACTTCTTCGATCTCATGCGGCTCATCGTGGGCTGTGAACCCGTGCGGGTGATGGCATCGGGCGCACAGGACGTGAATCACCTCGACGAGCGCTACGACGGCGAGACACCGGACATCTTGGACAATGCCTTCGTGATCGTGGAGTTCACCTCAGGGGCGAGGGCACTGCTGGACCTGTGCATGTTCGCCGACGCCACGCGCAACCAAGAAGAGCTGTCGGTGGTGGGCGACAGCGGAAAGCTCGAAGCGCTGATCCCCGACGACGTGCTGAGGATCGGCGTGCGCGAGCGTGACTGGATCGGCAATGTCGAAGAACGACAGATCACCAGCACCGCCCCGGTCGTCGGCCATCACCACGGCTCGTCGTACATCGAGCTGGAACGCTTTCGCGACGCTGTGCTGACATCAAGCCCGGCCGAGTGCACGCTGACCGACGGGCTGTGGTCGGTGGCGATCGGCCGAGCTGCGCACATCTCGATCGACGAGGGCAGGCCAGTGCAGATGAGCGAGCTGCTCGCCCCGGCGGAGTTGGGCTCGTGAGCGCCGCGGCGCAGCTTGCGGAGCCGCGGCCATGACCACAGCAGCGCAGCTCGCGGAGCCGCGGCCATGACCACAGTGCCGCCGGAGGTTGCGTGGTTCTCGGCGCTGTGCGACGACGACTACGAGTTCTTGGGGGTGCCAGATCCGAACCTGGCCAGCACCTGGGAGCACTGTGCCGACATCGTCACCACCGCGGAGCGCAACGGATTCGACAACGTGCTGCTGCCTTCGGGCTACGACCTCGGCATCGACGCCACCTCGTTCGCCGCTGGCATCGCCACACAGACCGAGCGCATCAACCTGCTGCTGGCGGTGCGCATGGGCGAACTGTGGCCGCCCCAGCTGGCGCGCCAGCTCGCCACCATCGACCGCATGTCCGCGGGGCGCCTGACCATCAACATCATCTCCAGCGACCTTCCCGGCGCGCCGCTCCCGTCTGCCCCGCGCTACCAGCGCACCCGCGAGTACATGAGCGTGCTGCGGACGCTCCTCGACGGCCAGCCCGTCGACTTCGACGGTGAATTCGTGTCTGTCCAGCTCGACCCTCCCCGCGTCCGCACGGTCAGCGGGCAGTGTCCGCCGTTTTATTTCGGCGGCTTCTCCGACGACGCGAAAGACACTGCCGCGGTCGCAGCCGACGTCTTTCTCACCTGGCCCGACACCGTGGCGGGCGTTGGGGGCACCGTCAGCGAGATGCGAGATCGCGCTGCCGCGGTCGGGCGGGAGCTCACGTTCGGCCTGCGATCACATGTGATCGTGCGGGACACGCACGCAGAGGCCATAGCGGCCACCAAGCGGCTCGTCAGCCAGCTCGACGACGACACCGGTGCCGCGATACGGGCTCGGGCACTCGATTCGGCGTCGGTCGGCGTGCGACGCCAAGCCGAGCTGCGAGACAGCGCCGACGGTGACGGCTTTGCCGAGGAAGGCCTGTGGACGGGCATCGGCCGTGCCCGCAGCGGAGCAGGGGCAGCCATCGTGGGCGATCCCGACGAGGTCGCCGCAAAGCTCGACGCCTATCGAACGGTGGGCATCGATGCGTTCATCCTGTCGGGCTACCCCCACATGGCCGAGTGCGACCTGTTCGGACAGCTCGTCCTGCAATCCATGCCCCACCGCAAGCTCTGGAATCCGTAAACGAGGGCTCAGGAGCGGATCGCAGCCTCGGTCTGGGGATCGAAGAAGTGCAGACCGTCGACATCCACGCTCAGCTCGACCGTCGAACCCGGCCGGGCGGCACTGCGAGGATGAACCCGGGCAATGACCATGCGATCCTCGATGCCTTCGAGCGCATCGGGATCGCCCGCCTCCACTGACGGGGCGTCGAGCGGGAAGTGCAGCAGCAAGTCGGAGCCCAGCGCTTCGGTCAGCGACACCGTCGCCCGCAGGCGTGGTCCGCCCTCGTCCGCGACGGTTGCGTCCTCGAACGCTTCGGGGCGGATGCCGACCACGACATCGGCGCCGTCATATCGCTGCAAAGCGGGATTCGCGGCGAGCACTTCGTTGCTGAGCACGAGCGTCTGCGAGCCCAGCTGCAACTGCCAAGCGTCGGCGCTGCGTTCCAGTCGCGCCGAGCGCAGGTTCATCGCAGGCGCGCCGATGAAACCGGCAACGAAGAGGTTGTCGGGCCGTTCGTACAGGTCGGTCGGGTCGTCCACCTGCTGCAGCAGGCCGTCTTTGAGTACGGCAACACGGTCGCCCATGGTCATGGCTTCGACCTGGTCGTGGGTCACGTAGATGGTGGTGGCACCGAGGCGGTGCTGCAGGGCCGTGATCTCTGCCCGCATCTGCACCCGCAGCTTTGCGTCCAGATTCGACAGCGGCTCGTCCATGAGAAAGACCGCAGGGTCACGCACGATGGCACGGCCCATCGCCACCCGCTGGCGCTGGCCGCCCGAGAGTTGTGCGGGCTTGTTGCCGAGCAGGGGTTCCAGCTCCAGCAGGCGGGCGGCTTCGCGCACCCGCGTCTCGACCTCGGCTTTGGGGATGCCTGCCAGCTTGAGGGGGAAGCCGATGTTGCGGGCCACGTCGAGATGGGGATACAGCGCATAGCTCTGGAAGACCATCGCGATATTGCGGTCCTTGGGCTCCACATCGTTCATGCACTCGCCGCCGATCAGCAACTCCCCGTCGCTGATCTCCTCGAGCCCGGCGACCATGCGCAGCGCGGTGGACTTGCCGCAGCCCGAGGGGCCGACCAGCACCAGGAACTCGCCATCGGCGATGTCGATATTCAGTTCAGTGACCGCGACGAAGCCGTTCGGGTACTTCTTCGTCAGCCGGTCGAGGGTGACCGTCGCCATGAGACCCCCATGTGCAAGCCTGCTCAGGCCGGTTGGCCGACACTACTTCGCCTCGACGGAGCCGGGCGACTCGCTGTGATGCCGCCGTGGCAGAATTCGCCGCGTGAATGCTCGCGACCTTGCCGCAGAAGCCGTCGAGCCGTTCGAGGCTGATCCGCACGCTGAGCGCGCCCGCCTGCTAGACGATCTGGCCCGTGCATACCGACTGTTGGGAACGCTGCGCTGGGGTGAGCTGGGCGATGGACACATCACCTGCCGCGATCCGCTGCGGCCCGACCACATGTGGCTGTTGCGCTACGGCGTGCCCTTCGAACAAGCGCGCATCGCGGACCTTGTGCTCGTCGCGCCCGACGGCACCGCCGCCGATCAGGATGGCCGACCCGCATTCGTCAATGCCAGCGCCTACTACATCCACCATCCCATTCATGAGGCGCGCCCCGACATCGGCGCCGCGGCGCACACGCACACCGGGTGGGGCACGCCGTTCTCGGCCGAGCGGCGCATGATCGAGCCGATCAATCAGGAAGCGACCTGCTTCTTCGACGACCATGTCCTGTTCGACGACGAAGAGGTGCAGGTCCTCTCCACCGACGGCGGCAAGCGCATCGCTGCCGCGCTCGGCGGCTGCCGAGCCGCCATATTGGCCAATCACGGTCTGCTGACGGTCGGCACGAGCCCCGCCGATGCTGTGGGCTGGTTCGTGTTGATGGAGCGGGTAGCCGAAGTGCAGATGAAGGCCCGCAACGCCATCCCGATCTCCGCCGAAGCAGCGCGCATCGCCCAAGACGACCTGACCCGCGGCGACTTCGGCTGGAACCTCTTCGGCTGGGCGATCCGCCGCCACCTGCCCGACGAGTTCGCCGACGGCGCGAGCGGCCAGTGAGCGACCCGGCCGCGACCGGCACGGCTGCACCTCCCTGCGGCACTGGCGGCGACAGCAGGCTGGGACCCTCCCAGCGTGCCGCCTGGCTTGACGAGCTCAGCGGCGAGCGGGACGGCGGCCGCGTAGACGTCGTCGTCATCGGCGGGGGCGTCACCGGCGCCGGCTGCGCCCTCGACCTGGCACTGCGAGGTCTCAGCGTCGTGTTGCTCGAACAGCGCGACCTCGCATCGGGCACCTCGAGCCGATCGTCGAAACTGATCCACGGGGGTCTGCGGTACTTGCAGCGCCTCGAACTCGGTCTTGTGTCCGAATCGCTGAGCGAGCGCCGGCTGCTGTTGGGTCAGCTGGCGCCACACCTGGTGCGGCCGGTGCAGTTCCTCTACCCGATCCGGCGAGGGTGGCGCGAGCGGCTGCGCACCGGGCTCGGCATCGCGCTCTACAGCTTCCTGGCAGGCCGCAGCCGCCACAGCAACGGCTCGCACCGCCACCTCGGTGCCCGCGCAACGCAGCGCCTTGCCCCCGGCCTCGATGCCGGTGTGGTGCGCGGAGGCATCACCTACTGGGACGGCCAGACCGACGATGCTCGGCTGGTCGTCGCCATCGCCCGGACGGCGGCAGCACACGGCGCCCGCATTCTCACCTCGACCCGAGTGCAGGAGCTGGTCGTCACCGGCGGCGCAGTCCGCGGCGTGATTGCTCACTGCGGCGAGACCGGTCGCACGTTCAAGCTGAATGCAGACGCCGTGATCAACGCCACCGGCGTGTGGACGAGTCAGATCGAGCAACTGGCGGAGTGCGGCGCCGACGCTCCCGACCTCGAGCGGACCCGCATCCGCGCTTCGAAAGGGATTCACCTGCTGGTGCCCAAGGACCGGATCGACTTGCATTGCGGGCTGATCGTGCCGACGCCGCCCAGCGTGCTGTTCGTGGTGCCGTGGGGCGAGCGCTGGATCGTCGGCACCACCGACAGCGATTGGGATCTCGACTACGCCCACCCCGCTGCGAGCAGCGCCGACATCGAGCTGCTGCTCGAGCGCCTCAACAGTGTGCTGGCCAACCCGATCAGCCGTGAGGACATCTGCGGCGTCTATGCGGGATTGCGGCCGCTGGTTGCCGGCGACGATCCGTCGGTGAGCGAGCAGTCAGCCAAGCTGAGCCGCGAGCACAGCATCACCCGCGTGGCACCCGGGCTGGTGTCTGTGGCCGGCGGGAAATATACGACCTACCGGGTCATGGCAGCAGACACGGTCGAGCGAGCGCTCGACGAGGTGATGGAGGCCCGGGGCGGGGCTGCGCCGATCCTGCGCCGTCGCCGTCGAGATGCTGCGGCGCGCAGATCCGCCACGTTGCGCACCCCGCTCGTGGGCGCCGCTGGCTACGGGGAGCTCCGGCAGCGTCACGACGAACTCGGCGCCCGCGTGGGACTGAGCCGTGCCGCGGCTGCACACCTGCTGGACCGCCATGGCGACCGGATCACCGAGGTGCTCGAGTTGATCGCCGCCCAGCCCGACTTGGGCGAGCCGCTGGCTGCGGATCTGCCCTACCTGCGCGCCGAGGTGACCCACGCAGTCCGCAGCGAGGGCGCCCTGCACCTCGACGACGTGCTGACCCGACGCACACGGCTGTCGGTGGAGTCATGGGACCGCGGCGTCGACGTTGCCCAGGACACGGCCGAGTTGATGGGCGCCGAACTCGGTTGGTCGCCTGACACGATCGAGCGCGAGGTCTGGCACTACCAAGCACGAGTCGACGCCGAGCGAGACAGCCAAACCCACCCCGACGACCAGACCGCCGACGCCGCACGCCTCGGCGCCCCCGACATCCGCCGCTAATTCCCGGCAGCGGGAAACCGCAGTGTCGCTTTCGACGACGGCCCGTCCCACGTCAGCTGTCCATGCCGGAGGATGTCTCGGCCGATGAGCATGTGAACCGCTCGCAACGGCCGTCGAACAGCATGAACTTCGACCGGCCGCGGGCGTGGCCGCTGACCGGGCCCCAACGTGACTTGCACCACGCAGACCTCAGCGGGCTCTTCACCATGGACTGTGACGACGGGCACAGTGCGGATGGCTTCGAGTCCTAAGGCCTCCGCCGCCTCATCACTGATCACCGAGACTTCCGAACCTGCGTCGACCAAACCGTCTCCGCGCTTCGGGAAGGTCAGCGGAAGCTGTACGAGGCCAGCTTGGCGCCGATGTGCCTCGTAGGCCGTGAGCGCCAATTCGACGTTGAAACAAGCCCCGTTTCGGCCGATATGCGCCGTCAGAACCACAGCGTTCCATTGGTCAGCGAATCTCAAAGCGCTCTAACGTTGAAATGACGCCCAAAGAGCAGATTCACTCGGCTCAGATTGCGTCAGGCTCGTGCAGGAAAGGCCCAAGAGCCGCGCTGATCACGATGGGTTCTTCGCGTTTCACAATGGGTTTGACGCAGAAGCGCTTCCGAGACGGGTGCAAGAACCCGGCGTGAGCGGCCTCCGTTTCAGTGTCGAACACCTCAATCTCAGATTGGAGTGTTCCCTGCACCACGAGTGCCCAGCGGCCTTCATCGGTGCGCAAGAGCCGTCTCTTCGCCCGGTCGAAGCGCGCTTCCAGCCGGCCCAGCACCGGATCCGGTCGCACCCGCCACGCCTTGGACTCCATGGGCCGATCATGCCATGCGTGAGGGGCGCGGGACTCGCATTTTCGGCTGAGTCACTTGGCATCGCCGAGAGCAGCCACAGGAGGCCGCACGTGCACAGCGTTGGAAGGAGATGTCTGTCGAGATTGTCGCGTAGTTCCATGCCTAGATTGGCGCGATGGTTGTTGATTATGAAGTCTAGGGGCGGGTCGCGATTTTCACGCTGAACCGGCCCGAAGCCCGCAATGCCATCAGCCACGAGGTGTCCTCGGAGATGGAAGCCCATCTCGACACCTTCGAGGCCGACCCGGAGGTCTGGGTCGGGATTCTTGCGGGAACCGGCACCGTGTTCAGCGCTGGCGCCGATCTCAAGTCGGTCGCAGCAAAGAAGCCGATCGAGACGGAGAAGGGCGGCTTCGCCGGGCTCGCTCGCTACCCCCGCACCAAGCCGCTCATCGCAGCGGTGGACGGAGCGGCGCTGGCCGGCGGCTTGGAGATCGTGCTGTCGTGTGACCTTGTGGTGGCCTCGCCCCGGGCCCGTTTCGGCATTCCCGAGGTGAAGCGGTCGCTGGTGGCCGCCGCCGGCGGGCTGTTCCGGCTGCCGCAGGTGGTGGGCCGCAATGTCGCGCTGGAACTCGCCATGACCGGTGATCCGATCTCCGCGGAGCGCGCGTACCAGCTCGGCTTGGTCAACGAGATGGCCGACGAAGGCGAGGTGGTCCCTGCTGCGATGGAGCTCGCCGAGCGGATCATCGCGAACGCCCCCAAGGCGGTGCGCGAGAGCCGCGCTGTTGTGCTCGAGAGCCACGCACGCTCCGAGGAGGACGGCTGGGAGATCACCAAGGATCACTTCCGCAACATCTTGGGCACCGAGGATTTCCTTGAGGGACCGCGCGCCTTCGTCGAGAAGCGCGACCCAGTGTGGACCGGCCGCTGAAAGGTTGAGCTGCGGGCCGAGCGGCCCGTGAATGCGCGGGTCTCACCCCCGTGGCTACGTAGGGCAGACTCGCGGTCGGCACCGAGCGTTCGACCGGACATCGACCGGCAGTTCGGCCCGTCGCTCAATGAGGAGCATTGCCATGGCCTACACCGCGCCCACCGACAGGTTTCGCTTCGAAGCGCTGCGCGGTGGCGTAGAGGGCAAGCGTGTGCTCATCACCGGTGCCGGCAAGGACGGCGGCATCGGCCAGGCGTTCGCACTCAGCGCCGGGCTGAACGGCGCAGACTCAGTCGGCATCCACTTTCATCGCAGCTACGAGGACGGGTTCGACCTCGTCGACCAGCTGCGCCACGAAGGCGTGCGCGCCTTTCCGGTGCAGGCCGACGTGACCAACCTGCGCGACCTGTGGGCCATCCGCAGCTACGTCATGGACCAGATGGGCGGGCTGCCGCCGAACCTGGTGATCTGCAACTCCGGGCTGACCGAAACGGGCTACAACCTGGGACGCACGCTGCGCCAGGTGGAGGGCGAGTCATCGTCGCTGCGGCGAGCACGGGTGCGTCAGCACTTCATCGACAACCTCGAGCAGTCGCGGCTGGTGCTCGACACCAAGGTCGACGGCTTCCTGGCTTCGACGCATCTGTGGGCGGGCGAGGCGGTGTACGCGGGCGAGACGGCACAGTTCGTGTATGTGTCCTCCCGCCAAGCCGTGGACCCTGGCCCCGCAGTGCCGGGCTACGCGCTCAGCAACTGGGCAGTGCTGCAGCTGCCCAAGGTGCTGAAGGTGAACCTGGGCCGCAGCGCCGACCTGGTGAGCTGTTTCACGCTGCTGCTGCCGTTCGTGCGCACGGGCATGACCAACTCCTACGCCGGCAACGAGCGGGTCTTCGGGCGCTGGCAGCCACGGATGCTGGAGCCCTGCGAGATGGCCGAGGCGTTCATGGCGCTGCTGGCCCGCCCCACCAGCGAGACCGACGGTGCCATGTACGAGCTCATGGTGAGTGCCGCCGAGGAGGATGGCGAAACTGCGGCTTCGGCACAGGCCGCTGTCGAGCTGGTCTGGCATCGGCTGGCGCTGAACCTCGACGAGCAGCCCGTCGACTGGAGCGCCGACGAGCCCCTGCGTTTCGCCTGAGCGCGGCACGAGGTCCGGCAATGAGTCGGCCCCCCGCACGGTCTTAGTTAGGGATACCTTACATTCAGCGGAAACTCTGGCTATAGTGCTGCGCCATGCACACGGACCCGCACTGCCTCTCAACCCGACCGACATCATGGGTAGCGCGCCCGCGACGTCTTCGTTGGGCAGTTCTCGCCGTGACGGTCGCGACTATTGCCGCCGCGTGCGGCTCGGCGCGCACGCTGGAAGGACCCGCTGCGCAGATCTTCGACGGTGACTGCGCTTCAGAGACCGACCGGCAGCTCACCGTCTATTCCGGCCGCACCGAGAATCTGATCGGACCGGTGCTCGATGCGTTTGCATGCGAGACCGGCATCGAGGTGGCGGTCCGCTGGGGTTCGTCGGCCGATCTGGCCCTGCTGCTCGCAGAAGAAGGCGACCGCACCGCGGCTGACGTGTTCTTGTCGCGCTCGCCCGGACCGGTGGGATTCCTCGAAGGCAAGGGGCTGCTGAGGACGATCGACGGCGACGTCCTAGGACTCGTGAGCGAGGAGAACCGTTCGGCTTCGGGGACGTGGGTCGGCTTCACCGGGCGCAAGCGCGTGCTCGTCTACAACCTCGACAACGTCGCCGACAGCGAACTGCCTGCGTCGGTCTTCGATCTCACCGGTGAGCGCTTCCGCGGTCGGGTGGCAATCCCCGCGACCAACGGTTCGTTCGTCGACTGGTTCACGGTGTTCCGCAATCAGCACGGCGACGACGTCGCAGCCCGATGGCTCGATGAGATGGTCGCCAACGGTGGCCGCTACTACCCCAATAACCGGTCGATCGTGGAGGCCGCGGGTCGGGGCGAGATCGACATGGGACTCGTGAACCACTACTACCAGTACCAAGTTGCGGCGGCCTCCGGTGACGACCACCGTGCTGCGAACTGGGAATTCGCCGGCGACGACATCGGCTCGCTGCTGATCATCACGGCCGCCACGGTGACCGCCTCTAGCTCGAACGGCGACGCCGCTAGCGAATTCATCGCCTACCTGCTGAGCGAGCCTGCGCAGAACTACTTCAGCGGGGAAACGCTCGAGTACCCGCTCGCCGCCGGAGTCGCCCCCGCCGATGTCCTGCCGGCGCTGGGCGGCCCCGAGATCGGCAGCATTAGCTCCGACTCACTCGGTGATGGCTTTGCACGCTCCACCGAGATCATCGAGGCCAGCGGCATCCTGAACGAGTGACACCCATCCCGATGCCGGCCCGAACGGGTCGCTGAGATGATCGCAGCAGCCCGGCGGGGGCGCAGCACCGCACCTTCGGCGCTGCGCGTCGCCGGCGTGGTGCTGGCGTTCCTGTTCGCCTTCCCCGGCGTGTATCTCGTGTACCGGGCGCTGCGTGACGGCACTGGTCCCGAGGGCCTGCTGTGGAGCGCTCGCACCCTCGGCCCGCTGTGGCGCACGCTCCGGCTCGCGGTTTCGGTCTCAGCGTGCGCCCTGGTCCTTGGGACCGGCCTTGCTTGGCTCACCATGCGCACCGACCTGCCGCTGCGCCGGCTGTGGCGCGTGCTGCTGCCGCTGCCGCTGGTGTATCCGACATTCGTCGGTGCCGCGGCATTCATCCGCACGCTCAACCCGGGCGGGCTGGCCAACGATCTGGCAGCGCGCCTGGGCATCACCACGGTGCCGGAACTGCGGGGGTTCTTCGGGGCCTGGCTGGTACTGGTGCTCATGACCTATCCCTACGTGTACCTGCCGGTCGCGGCCCGGCTGCGCCAGCTCCCCGGCAGCCTCGAAGAGAGCGCCCGGCTGCTCGGGGACAGTGCGTTTGCGGTGTTCCGGCGGATCTGCCTGCCTCATGCGGGCACCGCTATCGGCGCGGGAACGCTGCTGGTGTTCCTGTACACGCTGAGCGACTTCGGCGCCGTCCAGCTCATGCGCTACGACACGCTGACTCGGGCGATCGCCACGAATTACCTCGCGAACCCGCCCGTAGCGCTGGCGCTCAGCCTGATGCTGCTGGTCCTGGCTGCGACGGTGGTGCTGGCCGAGCGATGGTTCTCCCGCCGCCTCCCTGACGGGGCACGTTCGGGTGGCCAACGACCGCTCGACTACGACCTGGGCCGCTGGCGGCCCGCGGCCCTGGCGGCGGTGATGATCACGGTCTTCGCCAGCGTGGGCGCTCCCTTCATCGCCTTGGTGGATTGGGCTCAGCGAGGCGTGCTTCGCTCGATCACCGGCGAGCGAGCTCTCGCGGTCGACTATCCGAGCATCGCCGATGCCACGTTCAACACCCTGTGGGTGAGCGTCGTGGCGGCACTGATCTCTGTCGCCGCGGTGCTGCCGATCGCGATGCTGGTAGGGCGTCACCGCTCACGCACCGGGTCGTTGGCGCACGCAGTGGTGATCAGCACCTTTGCGCTGCCCGGCCTGCTCATCGCGCTGTCGATGCGCTTCTGGACGCTTCGTACCGACCTCGTGCTGGAGCTGCTCGGGGACACGACCGTGCTGTTGATCTTTGCTTACATCGTGCGTTTCGGATCGCTCGCGATGGGCGTCAGCATCGTGGCGGTCCGCAGCGTGCCCGGCCAGCTGCACGACTCGGCCCGCCTGCTCGGCGCAGGACCGGTGCGCCGCCTCTTCACCGTGGACCTGCCGGTCATGGGCCCCGCACTCGCGGCAGGTGCTGGCCTCGTGCTGCTCTCGGTCATGAAGGAGCTGCCGATCAGCCTGCTGGTGTCGCCCCTCGGCTTCTCCACGCTGACGACCCGCATCTACGGGTCATTCGAAGATGCGTTCATCGCCGAAGCAGGGCTGATGGGCGTGATCCTGGTGGTCCTGTCGTTCGTGCTCACCTGGTTCCTGGTGGTGCGCCGGCAAGAACGGGTATCAGCTTCGGAATGACCCGGCCTGCGGCGGCTGTCGTAGCCGCCGCGACCACACCGGTGTCGCGGCGGCGGCTCGCGCTGGCGATGTCGCTCACGGCAGTCGGAGCTTGATGCCGCCGAATGGCGCGTTGTCGGGCTCGCTGAGCGCATTGGTGGCGACCATCTGTCCTTCGGTTGCCGCCCTGTCTTCCCACGGCATCGCGGCGGTCCAGCGCCAAGCGAAGCTCATCACTCGCACGACCGAGGAAAGATCCTGTGCTTGAGTTGCCGAAGTGCGCTTCACGCCGCCGAGGTACTCGTTGCGGAACACCGTGGGAATCACGATACGCGCTTCGTTGACTGCGGAGAGTTCTGCGTTCATCATGACGCGTGCGACCCGACCGTTGCCATCAGTGAACGGATGAACCTCGGCCACGATCATCATCATGTACAGCGCTCGCCGGAATCCGACCGGCACAGTCTGAGCCAGCTCGAGCCCCTTGAGCAAAGTGCCTTCGACGAGATGCGGTGCGACGAAGTGGTAACTGCCGACGCGGTTGTTCACCCGCTTCCACTCACCGGGTCCCAGTTCGGGCCTGCCTTGGAGAATGGATGCATGTCGTTCCCGCAGGAAGAACAACGACTCGCCGGGGTCGTCGGACACGGCCCGGCGACCGACGGCATCTGCAACACACCGGTAGGTGCCCAAGATGTCGTGGCCGTCGGCTGGGCGAGCCGCTGGCGGCTGCTGGGTTTCGATGATGCGGCGTGCCTCATCCACTTCGAAGACGGTGCCCTCGATGTAATTGGAGTAGTAGCTCTCAAAGAAGGGCAACTCGAGGTTGTAGAGCCCCGCAGGGAGGTGCTGGGGCAGGTCGGGGTCGTCATAGGAGGCCAGACCATCCGCTAACACGGTGAACATCTCCAGACGCTGCTCATCCCACGCTTCGCCCTGAACGAAGGCTGCAAACAACTCTCCGCTGTCTGGCGACAACGGCGCTCGGCCGTCGAGCCGTTCGAACAGCGCGTCGATCTCACGAACACGGTCGACAGCCTCAATGTGTTCGGCCAGTTCGATTGCTTCGTCGCGCAGCCGCAGTGCGCGCGCCCGGTCCATGAAGGAGGCCTTGTGTGCCACCCAGTCTTCTAGCTCTGCAAGTGTCAGCGTCCGCGAAGGCTTGGTGCCGCGACCGCGTGAGGGAACCAGGTTGTCGACGAGAATGCGGGCAGGCCGGGACATGCGCAGGCCGTGCGGCCACGGCAGGTCATCGGTGACATCGAAGCCTGCCTGGTGAGGACGCACTCGAACCTCGACGCCGGGCAGCCGCAGCGCGGTGTGCCGCTGGTCCGTGGCGACGTAGAGAACGCCGTCCATGACCTTGCCGTCCCCGGCAGCGGAACGGTCGACGATCACGGCATCAGGAATCGCACGGCCCAAGATGCGCCAGAGATTTTGGGCGACTATCTCGGCTGGATCGCTCTTGGTGTCCGCTGTGTACAGCCGCGGCGCGAGTCGGCGAAGATGTCCCTCGGCAATTGCCTGGCGAAGCGTGGCCGTCGACGCGACACCATCGTCATCGTCGAAGAAGACCGTTCGGACGCCGCGTGGCCACGGCAGTACGGTGGGCGATGCCATGGCTAAGAGAATACTGCCAGCTTCGTTCTAAACCAATATTTTGTTCATTTTTAAGGTATATCTAGAACTTTTTTGTTGAATACCTGCCGTCGGCGGGCGGGAGCTTCACCGGTGGTCGACCATCACGTGCTCTTTGGCCAAGAACATCACAGAGCGACCGAAGTCGATGAAGTTGGCCTCGTCCTCATAGGCCCGGCGGGATGCGGCCCGGTTCTCGGGGATCGCGTTGCCCATGGCGCTGCGGTCCATCCAGACCTCGGCGTGGCCCGTGTAGGGCTCGACTGTCGAGCCTCGTGAGCGGTTGACGGCCGCGGTGAACGAGTGCTCGTCGGCGTGCACTTGCTGGTACCGCAGGATCCCTGACGACTGAGCTTGGCGGCGGATGATCGGGCCGTGGTGGGTGCGCCAGTACCACTGCGCCTTGTCGATGCTCAGCGACGGCAGGTGGCGCAAACTGAAGTACAGCTTGACCAGGCTGGAGCGGTCGGTGGCGACGATGTTCTCCGGCGTCGGGTTCACCTGCGGGTACTCGTAGCAGTAGTACGCGCTGGAGTTCTTGATATCGGCGAAGTTGAGCTCGTCTTCGACCAGCACCCGGTCGAATTCACGGCCGGCATCGGTGCGCATGGCGGCCAGCATCGTTTCCTTCGATTCCCACCAGACCTCGGCCACCCCGTCGTAGGGCTCTTCCATCTGACCCCGCCGGCCCGGCAGCCGGCTGTGATCGTCGTCGGTCGTGTGCACTTGCACGTAACGGAGCATCTTCGCCTTCGCCGAGTGCGCTACCACCAGCGGGCCGTGGACGTTGAGCCAGTAGTCCTGCATCTCGGCCCGGCTCATGCCTTTCTTGCGCCGCAGCAAGAACGTCAGTCGCAGCATCGTTCGCCTCCTTAGATAATGCGCGGATAGGTGAACCTTCCCGCTGTCGCACCAGTTGTTTCCCGCTCTTGTTCGCTGTCGCTCACGGGCCGCTCGGGCCACGGCTTCGCCTATCGGCTCAGCCTCCTAGCCTCGGGCGAGTTCGCCTTGCGGCGAGGCTAGTTCCAGCCCCATTCGGCGACCGCCGGGTGCCGTGCCAATGGACACATCCAGCGCCCGCCTCGGATCGCTGGGGGGCCGCCTGATAATTTCGACGTGGCTGCCGTCGGGCAGCGAGGGGGCGCACACCATGGCAATCACCGAGTTCTTCCCGGGCATCAAGATCGTTGATTCCGACACACACTGGACGGAGCCGCACGACCTGTGGACCAGCGGGGCACCGGCCAAGTACCGCGACCTAGTGCCGCAGATCCGTGAGCACAACGGCAAGCGCAAGTGGGTAGTGAACGGCGACATCCCGATCGCCGGCGACTCGGCGGTCTCCGCGATCGGGCCCGACGGCGAGAAGATGCTGGGGCTGAAATTCCTCAAGCACGACATCGAGATGGTGCACGCTGCGTCCTACGACTGCGACGCCCGCCTCGAGCTCATGGACGCCATGGGCGTGAGCCACGGCATCGTTTACCCCAACGTCGGCGGCTTCGGCAATCAGAACTTCCTCAAGGTGGAAGACCGGGCGCTGCGCATCGCATGCGTCGAGATCTACAACGACTGGATGGCCGACCTGCAAGCCCGCTCAGGCGGTCGCATCCTGCCGATGGCGCTGGTGCCGTGGTGGGACATCGACGCCAGCGTGCTCGAGGTGGACCGGGCGCATCGCAACGGTGCCAAGGGCATCGTGATGTGCTCCAACCCGCACGATTCGGGCATGCCGAACTTCGCCCAGCCCGACTGGCGGCCGTTCTGGGAGATCTGCGAAGCGCTCGAGATGCCCGTCAACTTCCACATCGGCGCATCGGAGGGCGATATCGACTGGTCGGGCAAGGTGCCCTACGACACCTGGTCGGGCGATGTGAAGATCTCCCTCGGCGGGGCGGCGATCTTCCTGGGTCAGCTGCGCTGGATGGTGAACCTGCTGGTCAGCGACGTACCCGAGCGCTACCCGAACCTGAACTTCGTGTCGGTCGAGAGCGGCGTCGGCTGGATTCCGTTCCTGCTCGACGCGCTCGACTACCAGTGCGGCGAGACTGCCCCCGAGCACTTGGCCCACCTCTCGATGAAGCCTTCGGATTACTTCCGCCGGCAGTTCTACGGCTGCTTCTGGTTCGAGTCGCAGACGCTGGCGCCGGCCATCGACCACATCGGTGCCACCCAGATCATGTTCGAGACCGACATCCCGCACCCGACGTGTCTGTATCCCCGCAGTGTCGAGCGGGTGCGTGACGCGATCGGCAGCCTCGACGCCCCCACGCAGAAGCGGATCCTGCAGGACAACGCCGCAGAGCTCTACAAGATCGACGTGTAGCGCCAGGCACCGATCGGCGCCTGCGACTCAAGCGCCTAGGCGGCGGGTTGGGCGCCTCGGCCGGGCCGGTCGGCACCCCAGCGGGCCATGTCGGCTTCGAGGTCGAGCGGAATGTTGCTCGGGGCGTCGGGGTCGTAGAGCTCGAGCGGGACTTCCCACATCACCTCGAACTCGATGCCGTCGGGGTCGTGGCAGTACAGGCTGCGGCTGACGCCGTGGTTGTTCTCGCCCACGAGCGCGCCCATCTCGGCCAGCCGGGCCTTGGCCTCGGCCAGCTCGGCGAGCGTCGCCACCTCCCAGGCCACGTGGTACAGCCCGACATGTCGCGGCGGTGCGCCCTCACCGGCTGCGTCGAACAGCCCGAGGTCGTGGTCGGTGTTTGAGTCGGGCGATGCCATGAAAACAGCGGTGCCGTAACGGTTCACGACTTCAAGCCCGAGCGCCTCGTTGTAGAAGCTGGCCGATGCCTCCGGATCGGTGACCCACAGCACTGCGTGCCGGATGCCGAGCGTGGCCATGTGACGGATCGTATCGAGCGACCCGCCTCAGTTGCGGCGGGCGTTCTTGTAGGGAATCTCCTTGGCGTCGTCGGGTTCCTTGGGCAGGCCGAGCACGCGCTCCCCGATGATGTTGCGTTGGATCTCGTCGGTGCCGCCGGCGATCGACATGGCCGGTGTGGACATCAGGATCTCCGACACGATGCCATCGGCATTGGAGCCGGATCCGACCAGCATGCCCATCGAGCCAGCGATCATCGTGTGGGCAACGTGGCAGGCCCGGGCGGTGACCGACATGTTGAGCTTGGTGAGCGAGCCTTCCGGACCGGGCGGCTTGCCCGCGGCACGTGCGGCTCGGGCGCGCTGGGTGGTCCACGACGAGATCCGTCGCAGCGTCTCGACGCGGGCGATCTGCTGGCGAACCACGGGATCGTCGACCCGGCCGGTTCGTTCTGCCTCGGGAATGACCAGGTTCGCCCTCCCTGCCCGCTGCGGGTACCACTTGTAGGTGGCGAAGTACTCGTCGCTCTCTCGCTTTGCCCGCTCGACCGTCGGGCCGCCGTCGGCTGGGTAGCGAGGACGGCGTGTCGCGACCGCGGCCCGTTCGTGGGTCAGCGTGGTGAGACCGATGCGCCAGCCGTCGCCGGGGTTGCCGACCAGCTCGTTGCCCGGCACCCGGGCATCTTCGAAGAACACCTCGTTGAACGTGGCATGGCCGTTCATCTGGCGCAGCGGGCGCACCTCCACGCCGGGCTGTTCCATGGGGATGAGGAAGTACGAGATGCCCTGGTGCTTGGGAACGTCCCAGTTGGTGCGCGCCATCAAGATGCCGAAGCGGGCCTTGTGCGCCCCGGAGTTCCACACCTTCTGCCCGTTGACGATCCACTCATCTCCGTCGCGGTCGGCCCGGGTCACCAGCCCGGCCAGGTCTGAGCCGTTGGTGGGCTCGGAGAACAGCTGGCACCACTTGTGCTCGCCGGTCAGGATCGGCCGCAGGTGGCGCTGCTTCTGGCCGTCGTTGGCGTGCGCGAGAAGCGTCGGCGCGACGAGGTACATGCTGACGCCGGCCGCGACGCCCACCGCTCCGACGGCGTCGAATTCGCGGGCCACGACCGCATCCATGGTTGGCGGCAAGCCTCGCCCGTGCCACTCGACGGGCCACGAGGGTGTGCCCCAGCCAGTGTCGGCCAGCAGGTTGCGCCATTCAATGAGGGGTCGCTCGCGGTGCCAGTGCTCTTCCAGCCACGTCCGGGCTTCGTCGCGAATCTCGTCGGCGCTCGCCATGAGCGCAGCGTAGAACCGCAGCCCAGGCGCCGTCCGAACGACTTCTCTTGCACCGGCACGGCCATGGCCCGGACGCTGCTGGCGCACGTCTGGCACGCCGGGGTTACGTTGAGCCGATGGATCTGGGACTTGCAGGCAGGCGCGCGGTGATCACGGGCGCATCGAAGGGCATCGGGCTCGGTTGCGCCGTGGCGCTGGCCCGTGAGGGCTGCGATGTGGCACTGGCCGCCCGGTCAGCCGATGTGCTGGCGAGGGCCGCCAAGGAGGTGCAGGAAGCGGCGCCCGAGGTGACCGTCACGACGCATGCCGTCGACCTGTCGAAGCCGGAGGGTCGGCAGATGCTGCTCTCCGAGACGGGCTGCGCCGGTGGCGGCGGTGCTGACTTGGTGGACATCTGGGTGAACAACGCCGGCGCAATTCCGGCCGGCGACATCGCGACCGTGGACGATGCGACGTGGCGCGATGCCTGGGACCTGAAAGTCTTCGGCTACATCGACCTGTGCCGGGCTGTTCTGCCGTTGATGACCGGCAGGGGCAGCGGCGTCATCGTCAATGTCATCGGCGTGGCGTCGCTGAGGCCGCAGCCGTCCTACATCGCTGGCGGTGTGGGCAACAGCGGCCTGGTTGCAATGACCGCTGCGCTCGGCAGCCGGAGCCTGAGCGAGGGCGTGCGCGTGGTTGCCGTCAACCCAGGCCTCATCATCACCGACCGGATGGGAGACATGCTCCGCCGCCAAGCGATCGACGAACTCGGCGACGAATCGCGCTGGGAAGAGTTGATCCCCGCCGATCCCGCGCCGGGCACCGTCGAGCAGGTGGCCGACGTGGTGGCCTTCCTGGCATCGGATCGTGCAAGCCACGTCAGCGGCACCTCGGTCACCATCGACGGCGGCGCATCGTCCCGCTGAAGGCAGCGTGACGGGGGCGCTCTGACCGGTCGCTAGTGTCCCGCGGCGAGCGAGACCGAGTGAGCCAGCGGGAGGCAGCCGTGGATGTACCTGACTTTCGGACGGTGTCGGTCGAGGCACTGGCGTCGATGGTGCAGGACCGCAAGCTCAGCGCGGCAGCAGTCACCGAGCATGCGCTCGAACGTATCGAGACGCTCAATCCGCAACTCAACGCCTTCGTCGCGCTCGACGCCGACGGCGCTCGCCGGCAGGCCTCGGCCATCGACGAACGGCTCGATGCCGGCGACGACGTGGGGCCGCTGGCGGGCATCCCCGTCGGTGTCAAGGACCTCGCCGACGCCGCGGGGTTCGTGACGACACGGGGGGCGATGCACCTTCGCGACACCCCTCCGGTCGCTGCGGACTCCACCGAGGTAGCACGCCTGCGAGCCGCCGGGGCCGTGATCGTCGGCAAGACCAATACGCCCGAGTTCGGTTGCATGGGTGACACCTACAACAACGTCTTCGGCGCCACATGGAATCCCTGGAACCTCGGTCGCTCACCCGGCGGTTCATCGGGCGGCACGGCGGCGGCGGTCATGTCAGGCATGGTTCCGGCGGGAACCGGTTCCGACGGCGGCGGCTCCATCCGCATTCCGTCGGCCATGTGCGGAATGTCGGGCCTCAAGCCCAGTCACGGCCGCGTGCCCAGCGGTCCGCCTCCGCTGGGGCTGCTGGACCTGTCGTGCGTGGGGCCCATGGCTCGCCGCATCCGCGACGTTGCGTACTGCCTCGATGCCGTGATCGGTCCGCACCCCTCGGACCTTCGCAGCCTGCCCGCCCCAACGGAGTCGTGGCGCCGCGCACTCGACGATCCGCCGCTTCCCCGGCGTGTTCTGTGGATGCCCTCGTTCGACGGAGGGCCAGTGGACTCCGAGATCGTCGCGTCGTGCGCTGCGGCGATCGAACGGTTGGCAACGCAGGGCGTCGACGTCGTCGAGGCCACGACGCTCTTCGACCCGGCCGACCTCGTCTCGCAGGCGTTCGCGCCGCTGTTCCTCGGCGGCTCGATAGCGCCCGCGTTCCGGGCGCTGCTTGGCACCCCCGCGTGGGATGACGTCACAGACTGGCTGGCCGTGGCACTGGAAGACGCCCTCGAGACCGTCACCGTGGACACCCTTGCGCAGGCACGCCAGCAGAGCGCCGAATTGTCGATGCAGCTCGGCGAGGCGATGTCGGGGTTCGACGCTGTGCTGATGCCAACCATGGCGGGCCAGACGCCTGTCGTGGGTGGGAACGGCACGATCGACGGCGTCGAGATCGAGAACTGGGTGCGCTTCACGCCGCTGGCCAACCTCACCCGGCGCCCGGCCGGGACGGTGTGCAGCGGCTTCACCGGCGACGGGATGCCCATCGGGTTGAGCGTGCTCGGTCACCAGACCGACGATGTCGGCGTGCTGCAGACCGTGGCCGTGCTGGAAGACCTGCTCGGCCTAGACCCGATCCCGCCCGACATCAGCGTCGGCTGAGCCTGGACCGCGTCGCGCCGGAACTCGGCGACGAGAGACACCGCGACGGGCACACCCTCGCTCCCAGGGCCAGACCCAGGCCCGAATTGCTGACCCCAAGATCACAACTGTCACACCCCCTTGGTGCACTGCATGGGAGACGACATGCACGGGTAATGCATGGTGGATAGAGGCAGAGAAATCACAATGAACACATCAACTGAGACTCGATCACGCACCGGCGACTGGCTGCTGGCGATAGCGGTGGCACTCGCCGGGTGCCTGCTGATCCTGAGCTGGAGCATGCCCGCCGGCTGAGTCGAGCAACCCGGCCGAAGTCAATGCTCTGCTAAGTAGAGGCAAGACTCAACGAGGTCGAGCCGCCGGGAGGTCCGCCTGCGCGAACAGCTCGTGGACAGATAGCTCCCCAGGGTCGACACAAGGAGACATTTCATGCTGATTGACAATCCCCGAGGCGGGTACCGCTTCCTCACCGGCATATCCCCCTTTTCCAGCGGGGTCGTCGCATCTGAGGGCCACGAGGTCGTGCACGCCACGCTGAGCGCCCACCGGCCGTGGCGCGAGGGCTTCGAGCTGATCGACGCTCACCTGGCCGATGTCGGTCGAGGTCGCCCGGCGCTGTGCGCTATCGAGCTGCGCTGCCCCGTCCCGTACTCGATGCCTGGCTTCATCGAGTTCAACGCCGGCTACGTCGAGCTCATCCGCTCATGGGACCTGTACGTCGGCGATCACAACCCGCTGGCACGCACGAACGTCGCCCCGGCGGAGGATCCGCCCTCCGAGCCGGTGCTGCACGCGTTCTCCTACACCGTCGAGGCTCCGGTGGGCGCGTCGACGACGTTCGTGGTGTCGGGTGCGGGGGAGATTCCCGAGGCGACGCTCGACGACAACGAGATCATCCGCAGGGGCGAGACGGGACCTGAGGCCATGCGAGAAAAGGCCGGTCACGTGGTGGCGACCATGGGTTCGCGCCTCGCAGCGATGGGTGCCGATTGGGATCAGGTCACCACTACGGACGTGTACACGGTGTTCATGCACGAGGGTCTGCTTGAAGACGCCGTGATCGGGCAGATGGGGCCGGCGACTCGTCACGGACTGCGCTGGTACCGGTCGCGACCGCCCGTGCACGACCTCGACTTCGAGATGGACGTGCGGGGCATCCGCAGCGAGATTGCGGTCTAGCGGTCGGCGATCGGGCCGCTGCAACGAGCCCGCTGCTCAACCGGGCGCCGTACTGACTGCCCGTCGGTGTGATGCCCACGGCGACCTCGGCGCGTCAGCACCGCGTGACGGCAGACGTGGCAAGGTGATCGACGCATGACACCAACAGAGCTAGAGACTGTCGCCGTCGATGTCGCCGGGGTTGCGGCCGCGTTCCTGCGCGGGGCGGCCGGAACCGGCGAGGCGCTGCGCACGAAATCCTCCCCGACCGACGTCGTCACCGCCGTGGACATCCAGTCCGAGGAACTCATTCGTGGCGAACTCTTGCGTCGCTGTCCCGATTCTTCGATTGTGGGCGAGGAACTGGCTGAAGAAGTCGGTCACAGCAGCATCGGATGGATCGTCGACCCCATCGATGGCACCGTCAACTTCCTGTACGACCTGCCGGTGTTTGCCGTGAGCATCGCTGCGACCCGCGACGGCACGGTCGTGGCTGGCGCTGTTGCTGATGTACTGCGCTGCGAGGTGTTCTCTGCAGCACTCGGTTCAGGGGCTCACCTGGACGGTTCCCCCATCGCAACTCAGGCACCGGAGAGCGTGGCGCAGGCCCTCGTGGCAACTGGCTTCTCGTACCACGCGGACCGGCGTCGCACTCAGGCGGCTGCGCTGGGGCGTGTGCTTCCCGCAGCCCGCGACGTTCGGGTCTTCGGTTCAGCCGCGCTGCATCTGTGCTGGGTCGCCAACAGCCGCTGCGGTGCCTTCTTCGAACACGACCTCAAGGTGTACGACTGGGCCGCCGGCGCGCTCATTGCTACCGAGGCGGGGGCGCAGGTCGAACTCCCGAGCGACCTCAACGACGACATGGTCTACGCCGCCAGCCCGTCGATCTTCGACCCGCTTCGAGAGCTCATCGTCGGCTGAGCCCGCATCGCCCGGACGGCCTGAGAGACTGGGCGGCGTGGCGCAGAACGTTCTCGGCAGCGAATTGCAGCCGTGCTCCTATGACCCGCTCACGGGTTGGTTCCGCGACGGCTGCTGCAACACCGACTCGGGCGACTTCGGAGTTCACACCGTGTGCGCGGTGATGACGGCGGAGTTCTTGGAGTTCTCCAAGTCGGCAGGCAACGACCTGTCGACTCCGCAGCCGGCCGGCGGTTTCGATGGCTTGGTTCCCGGCGACCGGTGGTGCCTGTGCGCGTCGCGCTGGACCGAAGCGCTCGAGGCGGGAAGCGCGCCCCCGGTGGTGCTGGAAGCGACCCACGCGCGCACCCTCGAGTGGGCCAGCCGGAGCGACCTCGAGGCGCATCGATTCACCAACGGCGCCGCGTAGCGCAGTCTGGAGCGTCGGCCGCAGGCAACCCGGACGGGGCCCTGGACTGGAAGGAGCCGCTGGAGTG
This sequence comes from Candidatus Poriferisodalis sp., assembly GCF_965214215.1. Classification (GTDB taxonomy): domain Bacteria; phylum Actinomycetota; class Acidimicrobiia; order Acidimicrobiales; family Poriferisodalaceae; genus Poriferisodalis. The sequence goes on from NZ_CBDCBD010000003.1 coordinate 408,300, forward strand.
CGAGTCGATTCGTCACGCGGTCTCCACAGTTCCGGATTGGTGCGGATGATCGCTGTGGCATTGATGGTCGGACTTGTCCTGAGCTGCACCGGACGCGCTGCCGACCCGCCTGAAGCTCAAGATCAGGCCCCTCACCGTGTCCTCAAGTGCCTCGGGGTCATCGATGCAATCGAGGAGCTCGTTTCCGGGTACACGGCATATGGCTCCGGCGGCGGGTTCGTCGCACTGCCCTCGGGCGCGTTGCAGCTCGGGCGGTCGGGGCCGGGGGACTCGGGCTACGAGGACTACCGGTTCGCAAAGTTCGGGCTGCTGGTGCGTCGCTCCCACCAAGCATCGCTCAAGATCGTGAGCGCCCCCGACGACGCATTTCTTGACTACGGGCAGAGTGAATTCGGGTCTGCGGCTGCGCTGACCGTCGGGCCATGCGACACGCATGGTCCCCTCTGTGAGCCCGACTCGGCCGGGAACGCCCCAGGCTGGCCGTGCGGAGCCGATCGCGGCGAGTGGCTTGTCTGGGCAGGCGGCATCTGGGTGAACGAGCCGGGTTGTGTCGAAGTGCTGGTCTCTTCCGAAAACGAGGAGATCGAGGCGCGACTGGCGGTCGGAGCGTCCTGCGATGGGGAGGCCTAACGGTCAGGCGGATCTCGTTCGGCGCGGCGCCGCATCAGGCAATCTCGAGTCCGTCAGCCGCAGCGGTGTCCCACAGCTCTAAGTCTGCTTCCGTCGACTCCTCGAACGCCGCGGAATAGTCGAGCACCAAGTCCGACGTGCGCAACAGGCGGATCGCCTGCCTGATCGTTGCCGACCGGGACGGCAGTCGGTGCGCTTGCGCGTACGCGTCGAGCGTTGCGACATCCTCCTCAGGAATGCTCACGCTGATCTTCATACGAGTTTCCTACTTAAGCAGGAAGCTCGAGATCAGAGATCAAGCACTGTCGCCAAGGCGACGTCCACACCCCACTGCTCTTCGGGTGTGAGGTGTCCGACGACATCGCCGAGGCGGCTGACGTCAACCGCTCCGAGCTGCTCTACCAGGACCCGTGTGCTCTTTCCTGCAATGTCGACGGTGGGGCGGAACGAGGCTGCCCGTGCGCTTGTCGACGTCGGCGCTACCAAGACGACCGACCTCGGCAGCAAGGCATCGGACTGCACGACGACGCCGTAGCGGCGACCCTGCTGCTCGTGCCCCAGACCCTTGGGCAAACGCAATTCGTGAATTTCACCCCGGCGCACGAAGCTCTTCCATCAAGCTGGCCACGGCGGCCATCTCAGCTTGGTCGGCCTCATCAGATTCCAAGGCAGCGACCTCGGCTGCGAGTGCGCGACGGTCACGAAGTCGCTCGGCCTCGTTCACGATGGATCTGCGCACCGCCTCGGATTGGGTCAGCCCCTGAGCTTCCACCCTGCGAAGAGCCCTCAGTGCTTCGGGGTCGAGCCTCACAGATATAGCGTGCGCCACTTGAGCAACGTATCACGTTTCGTCATACACCGTGAGTGAACGGCGGGGTTCGAGGGCAGACTGCGGGCGTGCGGGTGCTGTGGCGCGGATTGACGTTGGCCTGCCCGTCCTGCGGGGGTCGCGGTCTGTTTCGGCGTTGGGCGTTGTATGCCATACGCGAGCGGTGCCCAAGCTGCGGCTTGAGATTCGAACGCATGGAGGGCCACTGGCTGGGCGCAGTGGCGGTCAACACGGTTGTGTCCGCAGCCGCCGTGATTGCAACCGTCGTTGCGGCAATGCTCGTCTGGGGCACTGATGTCAGCCGCGGTCTGCTGCTGGGGCTCGCGGCACCTGTCGGCGTGGGGGTTCCAGTGCTGTTCGACCCGGTGTCACGCACGCTGTGGACAGCGATAGACGCGCTGATGAGACCCCCGAGTCCGGGCGACTTCGACTGACGGACGCCGACGAGTGTCGAACCTGCCCTCGGCCGAGAGGCTGGATGCGGGCGAGCTGGGGCCCTAATCGCCCTCCTATGTCAACTGAGTTCAATACAAGTGGAGTTGTTCTAAGTGGAGTTAGATCAAGATGGAACAACGAGCCGCGCTTCCGATCGTCTGGCTCTCCTCTCGGCGCGAGATCAACGCATGAGCTGACGCGCGGCTGGGCAGCACAGGTGTTGCAGCGCTACATCTCGTCCGTCGAATCTGTTCGTTGCAGCCAGAGGTCGAGCGTTGCCGTGGTCCACGTCGGCACGCCGGTGCCGAGGAAGTCGTTGTCGTTGGTCCACACTCCAGCGTCGAGCGACAGCGCGCACGCCACGACTGGCCAGCCGTCTGGATCGCGCAGCGAGCGAGCCCGGGCCTCGTTTTCTCGCGCCATGTAGATCGGCTCGGCGACGACGTCGACGTTTCCCGTCACCGCTTCCAAAGAGGTCATCACCAAGTCATGCTGGGTCGTCGGCGAGAGGCCGCGTCGCTGTCCGAATTGCTCTATTCGGGCGGGGAGCACCCACTGCGTTTCCCGCCACATTTGCTCGGGCAGGAAGAGATTCAGGCGGTTGTCACGAAGGCGCTCTCGCCCGGCCTGCCGCAAGAGTTCGCCGACGAGAACGCTGGTGTCAACGACCAGCCTCATCGGGCTCGCGCGGCCACGGGGTGGCGGTAGAGACCAGACCTTCGGACGGGTTGCGGCTCCCTCGAGCCGACTGCAGCTGGTCTCTCCAGTCGCGGCCGTCGACGGCGCCCACGATCTCGGACACCAATTCGTCCTCCGTCAGCCCAGTCCCTTCGATCACTTCGGTGACGAGCACGTCCAGGCGCTCGAGCGTTTGCGCCCCAGCGCGCCGGTCCTTGGCGACGATCGGCACGAAGAAGCCAACCGGCTCCCCGTGCTTTTCGATGACGAGCGTCTCGCCGGAGCCGATCAGCTTCGTCGCGTGGTCGCGGAACTCCCGCACCCCTACCGACCTCATCTGATCTGCCTCCCGTACCGGTGTATCGATTTGTGACCACAAGCGTAGCCACAGCCGCACGCGTGGGGCAATGCGCCGACGTGGGCGTCGAAGCGAAGTATCAAGGCCGAGTCTCGTGGGTCTTCGGTCGTGTCGTAGTACGTCATGGCACCTGACTAGCCGGTGAGGCCGCTTGCGCGGAACTGAATTTCCGGCCAGGAGACAATCGCCGCTGTCGGCGGCTCGGCTGCGCCACTTCACGGAGCTACCCAGTTGCATGTTCGCCGTAGTGCGGCTCAGTCGCCGACGTAACGGGCTCGGAAGCGGAAGCGGAGGGGCTCTTCGCCGTATTCCTCGAGGGCGTGAGCGACCCAGCCGACGGTTCGGGCGATGGCGAAGATGGCTTCGCCGGCTTCGGGCGTCATATCGGCCAGGAATGTCATGGCGCCGAGTGCGAAGTCGACGGTGGCGACGCCCTCGGTTCGGTCGGCTGCGAGGTTGTGCACCTCCAGCACGGTTCCGAGCCGGTCGTCTGTCGGCCAGGCACCGGTCAGGGCTTCCATCAGTGCCCCAAACCGGGCATCGCGTCGCTTGAGCGTGACGTGCCCGAAGCCCGGCGTGAAGCTCAGCGTTCGCTGCGCGTCGCCGAGGGCACGGGCCGGATCGCCGCTGCGCGCCGCCTCGGCAAGAAGCAGATGGACGGGAGCGCTCGCTGCACCGTGCAATCGCCCGCCGAGCACGCCGAGACCGGCCGTGATGACCGAGTAGGGATCGGCGCGAACCGAAGCCGCTACTCGGGCGCCGAGCGTGGAACTTGCCATGCCGTGCTCGGCCAAGAGCACCAGCGCCCGGTTCAACGCCGACCGGCGCCGCTGGCTGGCCTGGCGGCGTGACAGGCGGCACCACAATGCATCTACGATGCGGTCGCCCTGCGGCCTGCAGCGACGCGGCAGCGAGCGGACCATCGCGCACACGGCTCGACGGCCCGCCGTGCGGACCGAGGTCGGCGTGAGATCGTCACGCAGTGGGTCTGCTGCAGAGGCCAGCGCCACGCCGATCTGGAGCCGGTCCATGAGCGGCGCTTGCTTCGGGACTCGGGCGAGCACATCGTCATGAATCTCGTCGGGATCGGTGACCGGCGGCCAGATCTCCCCAGGGCCGGCTTGCCACACCCGGTCGGCAGCATCTTCAAACGTCGACAGCGCTGCCTCGGCCACGAGATCCCGGCCGCGTACCCACACGCCTTCATCGCTCGGCCGTGCGATCCGTGTTGACACGAGCGTGGCAAATTCACCCTCGGGCCGTTGCCGCCGGCGGAGTCGGTCGATTTCCGCTGGATCGAAGCGCGACCTGCGGCCGTCCGCATCCAGCGCCCGGTGCAGCAGTCCCCTGCTGACATAGGCGTAGAGGGTTTCGCGCTTGACACCGAGGCGGACAGCCGCTTGCTCGGTCGTCAGCCAGTCGTCCATGCGCTTGGTTCGCCCTTTCTTGGTTGCTGGATTCCGTCGGCTGCTATCGGCGCTCGCTCAGTGTGAACCAAAGCAACGTTGATATTGATCAACGTTGTCAATATACCTTCGCGCACTTACGCTCGCCGACATGAGCACCAATGCCTTCCCCGCAGGATCTGTTGCCCCACCCGGGCTGAAGGGCCTGATCGTGGCCGAGACGTCCGTCGGCACCGTCCGAGGCGACGAAGGCTGGTACCACTACCGAGGCCGCGACGCCACCGAACTCGCTCGGTCAGTCTCCTTCGAGGCACTTGCCTGCCTGCTGGTCGACGGAGTGCTGCCTGAAGACGGAGCCCTGGCCGGATTCACCGCCGAGCTAGCTGCGTTCCGGGAGCTGAACGCGGATGCACTCGACCTAGTCGTGAAGCTGTCGCGAACGGATCTCGACCCGCTGGCTGTACTGGCCAGCGTGCTGCCGCTGGTGGTCGACGGGCGCCCGACCATCGACCTGACCCGCGACGAACGCCGCCTGGCGGTGCTGCAAGCCGTCGGCGCTGCACCGACCGTGCTCGGCACGGTCAACCGCATCCGCTCAGGCGGCGAGCCGATCGCTCCCGAACGAGGCTTGCCATACGCAGCGCACTACCTGAGATCGACGCTGGGCGACAATCCGCCGACGACCCACGCGAGAGCCGTCGAGACCTACCTCGGCCTCACCGCCGAGCACGGGTTCAACGCCTCGGCGTTCACCGCCCGGGTCGTCACCAGCACCGGTGCGTCGGTGGCAAGCGCATTCGTCGCAGCGCTCGGTGCGCTGGCAGGCCCGCTCCACGGCGGTGCCCCGAGCCGGGTGCTCGACATGCTCGACGCAATCGACGACCCGGCAGCGGCTCGTGGGTGGGCAGCGGCCGAGTTCGACGCCGGCCGCAAGCTCATGGGGTTCGGGCATGCCGTGTACTAGGCGGCAGACCCGCGCTCGGAAACGCTGAAGCACGTAGCACTCGATTTCGGCGGCGAACTCGTGGAGCGTGCGGTGGCGATCGAAGCAGAGTTGCTGGCATTCCTGGCCGACCGCAAACCCGACGCCGTCATTGTCACCAACGTGGAGTACTACGCCGCGGTGGTGCTGCACCTGGCCGGACTGCCCCAGGAGGCGTTCACCTCAACGTTCACGGCGAGCCGGGTCGTCGGTTGGGGCGCTCACATTCTCGAGCAGGCCGCCAACAACAAGATCATCCGACCAAGCGCTCGCTACATAGCCGCCTGACGGCGCGCCTTCGAATCTTCGACGTGCGCACTCCGGGGGAACATCGGGGCGAGAGCGTCCGCGACCGATGTCTTGCCAGCGCCCGGGACGCCCGTCAGCAGGATGATGCGTGGCTGCTCAGTGTCCATTCGATGTCCATTCGGGAGAATCTGGGTTGCCGCGACGGTTTTCGCATCTCGTGACGGTCGGACTTTGCTAGCCCAAGCCGGCAGCCACGGCGTCGGCGAACTCTTGAGCCTTGCGGGCGTATGCACGCACTTGAGCGGCTGACACTGGTCTTGTCCGAGGCGACTTAGGCATTGATCAGGTCCTGGAGCCGGTCGAGAGACGCACCGAAGACGCTTACGCCGTCACGAGAGATTTCGTCCCACACCGGCCCACCGTCCGCCAGCTTCTCGACGGCTGCGGTCAGCCCGACCTCGATGACCTCGATGTCGTTCCCCGCGATCGCTCCGGCGTTGCGGCGCCACCGGTCGATCCCTTCAATCCATGCGTCGTCGTCGGGGTCCACCTCGTCGGGGCGCACCACGACGACATCGATGTCGCTCGTCCGGTCAGCCTCGCGGCGAGCGAACGAGCCGAAGACGATGATGCGGCTCCGGCAGCGCCCGTTGGCGGCAGTTCCGCCAGTCGACAGCACGATGGCGGGCAACGCCGTTGGTTACGTTGTTTGCCGTGACGCCGGGCTACGGACGCGTGCTCCTCAAGCTGCTGTGGAAGTACCCGCAGTTCCGCAGACGCGGCGGATCGAACGGTGGCGGGAGCGGCCGGTCGTGTGACCATTCGCTGACAAACTCGATGTGGCTGCGGTTCATGAGCGCTTGGTCGCGTAGTTTCGACTCATCACGCCAGACAGTCCGAGGATTCCCGCTGGAGCCACGCCGGCTCGCCGAACACCCACGTTCGACGCCGCCACTGTCCCCCCGGCGCTGACCACGTCCCATGTGACCTCGACATGGGCCGAACTCGTCGTACTCGACGGCTCGGTGCTGTTCGTCGATGACTCGCCGCGGCGAGTCCGCGCAGCGGCGGGAGAACGCGTTCCGATCATTCCCGGCGTCAGCCATCACATCGAACCCGCGCACGACGCCGCGTTCTACGTGCAGTTCTACGAACGCACGCCCGAATCCCCCGATTGAGCCGAGGCAGCAGCGGACGCCTTGGCCGGATGCGGTCGTCAGGCCTCTTCGATCATGGCTTTGAGGAGCCTGATCTGGTCACCGGCAACTGGTCTGGCGGCAATCAGGCCTGCCGTGTACGCAGTGCGACTCCGAGAGCGGCGGCGATGTGCAGGAGATCTCGCTCATCGCTCGTGACGACAATGTCCCCCCGAGCACATGCCCCAACCACAACTGCGGCATCGACGACGTCACTGGTGCCGGCCAGAGCACATGCGCTGCGCGCAGAACGATCTACCGCCTCAGAGAGGGTCTCGATCCGGCATCCCGACAGCAATCTCGACATCTGTGGCTGCGGGCCGCCGCGCCAACCCTGGGCCAATACGACCGCGGGCACCGTCGGCGTCAGGCCTTCGGAGAGCACCCCTGATGCAAGGCCCACACCCGCCGATCGTTGCGTTCGGCAGCAATCAACGCGCCGGTGTCGTACTTGTATCCGGGCACTTCTCTGACTCATGCCCGCATGTCGGCAGCGATCACCTGATCAGCCCAGGCCAGCTCCTCGACGCTGAGCTCGCCGTGCTCCGCTTCCCACTCACGCACGGCCGCAAGCCCGTCCTCGATACGGATCGCCCGCTCCGCAGCAGCGTTGAGCCACGCAGACAAGCTCACCCCGTGCGACGCAGCAGCGCTGGCCGCACGTTCGGCGACCGATTCGTCCAAGGAGACCGACAGCTTCTTCACCGCCACGAACGTAACGGTAGCCCTGCACTTCGATCCAACCGATTTCGGCCTGACGCCAGCGCGGCGACGAGAATCTCTTCGCGTTCCATCAGCACGAACGCGGGCGGCGGCGACGACTTGGCCAGATGCGGTGGTCAGCCCTGTTCGATCATGGCCTTGAGGAGCCTGAGCTGTTTGCCATCGGACGCTCGGATGGCGATGCGCAGCAAGGGCGACATCGCACGCCACAGCACGCCCGTGCTCTGGCAGTCCGCGGTCAGCATGACTCGTGAGGTGCCGTCGCCGTGCTCGTGGACCTCGTAGGTGCAGTCCGCGGTCACGCCGCCCTGAACTGAACGCAGCATTATCGACTGTCCGGCGACGCATCGCACGATGGTGCTGGAGCGATCCTTGCCACGAGCACGGAACGTCAACTGGGTGCCCTCTGCGGTCTCCCCGTCGGCGGTGAATTTGCCGATCCCAGGCATCCAACGGTGAGCGTTGGGCCAGTCGGTGAGAGCGGCCCACACGTGGGGAACCGGCTGACCAATGATCTCCTCGACAGAGAATGCGTGCGCCACGACGTGTCTCCTTGACAGCCCATTGTGCCCTTGAGCACCTCGGTGCCCTCGATCTGGGCGACGGGAGCCAGAGGGCTCAGCCTGATCGCTCGGCGATGGTCTCGGGGGTGCGGCTGCCGCCGGCGGCCCATGTCTGACTGTCGGCACACATCCAACCGATCAGCTCCAGGAGTTGAGCGTGATCACGCGCAAGATCGCGGCGGAAGATCGGCTCGCGATGAGCGATCCGGTTGCGGAGCAAGTGCAGCCTTTCCATCCGGTGCTCAACATCGGCACGGATGCGGCGTGGGTCACCTTGGGCTGGGTGGTGCGGGAACGCCGATGCGAGGGCCGGCACGTCAGTAGAGTGCCTCGTCAAAGCCCCGGAACCGTCCCTGCTTCGGCAAACGGCCGGGGTTACGTCTTTTGAGGATTCGACATGTCGGGCACCGCCAGGCGGGTACCCTCCGCTGCGAGCTCGATGCAAGCTCCGGTGGCACCGTAGAGCCAGACTTCGGGTGGACGGGCACGGTTTTTCGGGGACGTGGCAGTCACCCATCGCCCGACCGGGACTCGGCACCGACGCCAGCTCGCCGCAGCCCGACCGCCAGCATTCCTGGGCGAACCGAGGAGTACTGCCACTGAGATGCGGACACCTTCCCGCCACGGTCCGCGTCAACCTGAGATCACACTCCGCTCGGGTCGCGATGTGGCGCTCGCCACGTTCAAGGAACGGGTCGCGGCACGCGGAATCGACTTGATACTCGCCGGTCTTGTGCTGGTGCTCGCAACTGCGCTGATGGGATGCCTCGCGTACGCCCGGCTCATCATGGAAGACGAACGTGAGCCCTATGGGTGGCTGCTCACGCCGCTGGTCATCGTGTTCACCGCGCTGTTCTTGACCGCTGCGTATGAGACTTGGGCGACAACCGCCACTGGACAGACACGAGGAAAGCGCCTGAAGGGACTGGAGGTCGTGCGTCTACAGGACGGACACAAGCCGGGCGTCGCTGCGTCATTCGTCCGCGCTGCGCTGCCACTGTCAGTCAGTGTGTGCGGAATGGTGTTCATCTGGGGAGCCAACCCCCCGATAGCGACACTCGTCGCAATTGCCCTGTACTGCCTCACCTATCTCTCGGCCATCTGGGATCGACACGGACGCGCCTGGCACGACAGGACTTCCCAAACCCTCGTCGTCAGTCGCGTGCCGATCGATCACCGACACCGTCAGTAGCGGCCGAATCGCTCTCAGCGCCTGACAGCAGTGATCACCCTGCGGCGACGAGGACCGCTCACGGTCGTCGTCATCACCCTGCACGCTGTCAATGTGGGCGACCAGACATGGTGCCGGATGATCTAACACGGTGTGGATTACTCACTGGTGGCGCCGTGAGCTTCGGCTGGTTGCCGCGCTTGCGCTGTTGCCGGCGAGATCTCGACTTGGGTGCGTTCTTGGCCTTCGCCCGCGCTTGATTCTCGCGGCGTGTCTTGCGGGTGTGGCAGTCGCGGCACAGCAGCTGCAAGTTGTCGTCGGCATCGGTGCCGCCGTCGCCCAAGGGCTTGATGTGGTCGAGCTCCAAGTCCTCCAAGCGCCACTTCTTCTTCGGCTTCAAGCAGTGACGGTTGTTGCACTTGCCGTTCTGGATGTAGTGCACGTCTTCTCTGAGCCGCTGCTTCGAAGGACCGCTCAGTGTGCGCCGCGTGGCCATACTCCGAACCTACGCAGTCGGTGTTGCAAGCAGTCGCGCAGAGGGATGCCGAATTCGTGCCTCAGGACAGACCCGGTTTCTCGGCGCTTTGTCACAGTCACACACGACACGAAGGGCCCCGACTGCATGTGAGCCTGCCGAGGCTGCTGCCGTCAGCGCTGACCTCGCCGCGAGCGCCGAGAACAACTCAGACCTCTATGAAGACCAGGCACTCGATCTCGCCGTCGAGGAAGTTCGGCGGGTCCGCAAAGCTCGCCGCACGCGCTGACCCACACCGATGCGAGTTGTGGTGGATGCCAATGTGTTCGTGTCTTTCGTCATCACGAAGGGCTCGCCGCACCGCATTCTCCAATGACAGGGACCCGTTGATCGGTCCCATTTGATTCGAACCAAGGACCCGACCGCACGGCAGTACGCCTGCGGTGTGGCCTGCCGCCTATGACCGAGCATTTCCTCGAGAGCGGCCCGGGCACTGGTGCTCTCGCTCAACCCGAGATTCGCCGCGGCGATCTTGGACCGCACCAGGACGGTCGAGGTGCGGCCGGTCGCAGCGGTCGTTCAGACATCTCCGAACGCATCGAGGAGATCCTGGCAAGCGAGGTCCCAGCATCGCGCTGATCGTCGATGCTGGGCCGCTCTACGCCTACATCGACGCAGACGATCGACATCACGCGTCCAGCTTGAATCTGCTCTCGCAGCATCCGGGACCGCTCATTGTGCCGACCCTGGTGGTCACCCAAGTCGCGAACCTCGTCGGTACGCGACTGGGTTCTCGGGCCGAAGTACGGTTCTTGGGCGACTTCGCTTCTGGCGACCTGTTCGTGGAGCCCGTGGCAGCGAGTGATTGGCTGCGCATCGCCGAACTGGTTCACACCTACGCCGATCTGCCATTGGGTACGGTCGATGCCTCCGTCATTGCCGCTGCAGAGCGCTTGGGCGCGAAGGCCGTGGCCACCATCGACCGCCGCCACTTCGGCGTGGTCCGGCCTCTGCACTGCGAACGGCTCGAGATCCTGCCCTGACCCGTCGCCTTCCGTCGGCGCGAAACGGGATGCCACCGACCAAATCGGCGTGCGGCGGGAACGTCGTAAATCAACTCTCGCGGGCTACCACGACAGTGCTAGAACGACTGAACCCCGGAAGCCGCTGGAGAAGCGACCCCTCGGGGTTGTTGGACGTCACGATATGTGAACCATCGGATCGACGGCAACGCACCTGGCGTGCGGAATGGGAAGCCGGTCCGCTTGAAGTCGGCGCAGGGCCTAATGCTCAGGTTCCCCTGCGCAAGCGGTGAGTTCCGCGCCTCCCGTTGACTGTCGCCGTAGCCACAAGGGTGCGGCGCATCTGACCGCTAGGCCAGCGACCCGGCCTCGCCCTGCTCCTGCACATGTACGTCGATCGCACCCACATCGGCGGGATCGACATCGAGCATCATGGCAATCGCCTCGCGGATGTTCGCGAGCATCTCATCGGGGGTGGCGGCGGTGCTGATGCATCCCGGAACGTCGGGTGCGTAGGCGCCGTAGTTCTTCGGGGTCTGCTCAATAACGACTGCGTACGTCAGCTTCATCGCGAACTCCGGCGGAAGCCGGCCCGTCTCAAGACATTGAGCCACGTACCCCTCGGCACCTCGTTCCGAAGCTAGCCGGGGTCGTGGCCGTGCCCGGCTTGCATGGATCGCGAACCGGCGTGGCAGCAGGCCCGAACTGCTGACCCCAACATCATGACTGTCACACCCCTTCACGAGCATGTCAGCCGTGTCGAGAGTCAACTACGGAGAACCGGGGGTTGCGATGATGCCGAATGTGCTGGCTTGTCTAGGCCCGTCATCAGGAGGTGAATATGCTGGACGTGTGGCTCGTGTGCGCACCGATGTGCCTCGCGCATCGGAGGCGATGAAGGCGCTGTTGGGGCTGGCAGAAGCTCGGGGCTTGTGGATGACGCGCACCAAGTCCGCCAAGCTGCTGTATCTGGCCGATCTGCGTTCGGTCGAGAGTGACGGCGTCACGGGCTCAGGTGTGGTGTGGCAATGGCGGCACTACGGACCGTTCTCAGACGATCTCTACAGCGTCGAAGAACGGCTGGCGGCGAGCGGCGACATCACCGTCGAAGAGACCAACAACTACTTCGGCAGTCCCGAGTACCGCTTGCGAGCCGCCGCCGCGACGACGAGCCTCGACGAGGCAAACCGTTTTCTGCTTCACCTCGAAGACGTGCTCTCCGAGCATGGCGGCCTCAGCCCTACCGAGCTCAAGGACCTCACCTACGAGACCGAGCCGATGCGCGAAGCCCAAGCGGACGGCGAGCGCAACGTAATCCTCGACTTGGGGGACACTGCCCCCATCCCGGGCGCGTCAGCGACCCTGCACCGCTTCCAGCGCATGCTCGACAATTACGTCGACGACGAAGAGCCGGCACCGCCCGGTTGCCGTCCGGAAATCTTGAATCCGCTGCGGGCAAACCGAGCACGAGCGAACCAGATCCTGCTCGACGACTAGCAGTGGACCGGCCTGTCACCGGCGGCATCTATCTGGTCGCGGACGAACTGATCTCGCTGGACGACGGCAAGCATCGGAGTGTGCACGACTCGCGCCGGCCGTTTCTCGTACTCAGCACAGCCGATTACAACGACCGGGAAAACTGGCGTGTCGTGCTCGGATGTCCGATCTCGAAATCCACGAGATTCCGCACCGAACTCTGCGTGAAGCTCGCCGCCGGCGACGGCAACATGCCCGAGAAATGCTGGGTTCGGGTGCCGGCGCTTCAGGCCATACCCAAGTCGGATCTCCAAGACCTGACCGGCAGCGTCCCGCGGCCCAAGCTGGACGAAGTCCAGATGAGAGTGCTGCAATACCTAGGGCTCATCGACGAGGACTCGCCCTTCTAATTCTGCCCTCACATCAGCCGCGATGCGGTCGTCGATCTCAGCGGGGAACGTGGCGTAGTAATCGGCCGCGAGATCGATCAGCTCGGGCGCAAGGCCCGTTTCCTCGGCGACAGCGCTGATCTGGTCGCCGTCGGCGCCACGGCGCCGCCACTCCCAGCTGGCAACCCCGCATCCGCATCGGCGAAGACTTGGCGGTGGTGCGCGAATGCATCGTCGACGGACATCTCAGGCGAAGGATGCAGCAATATCCTTTCCACAAAAGTTTCCGCAACGTTTTCAATTGTGCATAACATTTCCGCAATGTGCACAAAACCGTTAGCATGAGTACTGTGAACGCTGAGACGGCCGGCACCCATTCTGCGTCGGCAGAACTCCAAGCGGAACTTGACGCGGCAGTACCGCTGCTTCGGGCTGCCGCTACCGATCACGAGTCGGTCGAAGTCAAATCCGCGGCGGGCGGCTTCCCTGAGAGCGTGCTGAAGTCCATATCAGCGTTTTCCAACGGTCGAGGCGGCCTGCTTGTCTTCGGACTGAGCGATACGGACTTCCTGCCGGTGCCGATCAACCCTGCCCAGCTCGCTGCCGACCTTGCTTCGGCATGCTCGGATGATCTCGAGCCCAAGATCCGGCCGACTATCGGCATCTGCCATGTCGAAGGCCAACCTGTCATTGCGGCTCGCATCCTGCCTCTGGGGCACCAATATCGACCCTGTCACGTCCGAGCCGAAGGTATGAACCACGGTTCGTACACACGGGTTCACGACGGCAACCGACGCCTGACGGACTACGAGATTCACCTGATGATCTCGGGCCGCGGCCAGCCGACCGACGATGCCGCGCCGATCGACGATGCACGGTTGGAGCACCTGAACAACGCTCTGGTGGACGACCTGCTGAGACGGCTTCGCCAGCGCCGCGGCGAAATTTTCACCGAAGCGGCCGACCACGAAGTGCTGCACATGCTCGGTGTGCTGAGTGAACAACGGCCCGACTCGCCAGTCACGCTCGCGGGCTTGCTGGCGCTTGGCCGCTATCCGCAGCAGTTCGTGCCTCAGTTGGCCGCTTCGTTCGTCGTGCTGCCGAGAGCCGACGGTTCGCCCCTCGCCGACGGAACGCGGTTCATCGACAATCAGCCGCTCGACGGGCCGATACCAGCGATCGTGGCGCAGGCCGTCTCGGCGATGCAGCGCAACATGCGACGGCGCACAGTCGTGGAAGGCGCCGGCCGACAGGACGTCTGGGACTACCCGACGGAGGCCATCCGCGAGATAGTCGCCAATGCGCTCATGCACCGCGACTACCACCCGACGGCGCACGGCACCCAAGTGCGCATTTCGCTGTACCCGGACCGATTCGAGGTTGCCAGCCCCGGCGGACTGCACGGTGTGCACGCCGGGCACAGCGACGTGGCGCAGCTCATCGGCTCAAGCATCAACAGCACCCGCAATGCGCTACTCGCACGACTGCTGGAAGATGTCGTCATTCCGGGAACCGGCAGGCCCGTCTGCGAGAACCGAGGTTCGGGATTGCGTGCGGCGGTTCAAGCCCTTGACCGGATGGGGATGGGACCGCCCGAACTGGACGATCGGGTACGCGAACTCGTTGTAACGGTACGAGATCAGCACTTCCGCATCGGTGTCTCGGCAATTGGCGGCTCCGACCGCATTCGGAGCGCCTTCGACCATGATCCATGGGCACGCACTTCAGGGGCAGATGTCGGGCATCAGGCTCCCTCGCGCGATCTCTACAACGGCACTCCGGACCAAATGATTCGACTGCTCGAGGCGGGACCGCGCAGCAGCGCCGATCTCGCAGCAGCGCTTGGCACATCGAAACAGACAGTGCTGAACTGGCTGCGCCGACTCAGGGCCGACGGCATAGTGATGCCCACGCATGCTGAGCCTCGAACCCGCGGCAACAAGTGGATGCTGGCACCGCAGCCGTAGAGCAGAACGCCATCGATGCGCGCAGGCTGATCGGTGGCGTACATCCGTGGCACCCTGCTGACTCGGGGTCGTGTGGTCGATGTTGCTGAACTACTACTGCGTTGCAGTCGCTGTGCTGGTGGGGGCCGTGTCGGGGTTCTTGGCGGTGCGGTGGCTGCGTGGGGGCCTAGGCGGCGGACGGATGCTCGCGCGGGCCGCGGGCGTGGGATTCGGCGGCACAGTGTTGTTCGGCGTCGGGGGGCTGGCAATCACCGGCGTGGACGGGTTCACGCTGATCCATGTCGCCTATGTCGTGGGGACCGTCGGGGTGCCGCTGGCCGGCGGCATGGTGCTGCTGTGGGCCCGGCCGCGGCCTGGGGCTGTCACCGCCGCCTGCGTACTCGCTTTGGCCGCCGCGCCGGTCGGCGTCTATGCAACCCATGTGGAGCCCTTCTGGCTGAAGGTGGACGCCGTGGAGCTTGCGGTCGAAGGCGTCAATGAGCCGATCCGCATCGGCGTGCTGGCTGACCTGCAGACCACCGCCATCGGCGACTACGAGCGCAATGCGACCGAACGCCTGCTCGGCTTCGGGCCCGACATCGTCGTGCTGCCCGGCGACCTGTACCAGTTCGATGCCGAATTGCTCGACGAGCGGGCACCGCAGTTCACACAACTGATCGAGCGGATCGTCGACGAGGTGCCGCTCGTGTACCTGGTGAGCGGCAACACCGACACCGTGGCGGGTCTGCGGCAGATCACCGCCGGCACCGGCGCGCGAGTGCTCGACAACGAGATCGACACGTTCGAGCTCAACGGCGTCTCGGTGAGCATCGGCGGCACGACGCTGTTCGGCGACGACGCGGCGGCCCGGCGGATGGCGCAGCAACTCGTCAGCGACGAACAGGCCGCAGGCGGTCAAGCAGGCGACTCGCAGGCCGGCGTGCGGATCCTGCTCGGACACAAGCCCGACGCCATCGAGCTGGTGCGAACGATGCCCGTCCATCTATTGGTGGCCGGCCACACCCACGGCGGACAGGTCTCACTGCCGATCTTCGGACCGCCGCTGACGCTGTCGAACGTGCCCAGACATATCGCCGCAGGCGGACTGAACGAGCTGGACGGGACACCGATCTATGTGTCGACGGGCGTGGGCCGCGAGCGCGGCAACGCCCCGCAGCTCCGACTCGGCGCCCGCCCCTCGATCGGGATCATCGACCTCGTGAGCGACGGCAGCGCGCTCGAGTGACTTCGGGGAACTCTGGTGGGCTCCTGCGGATACCACCGTGACTATCGCTGCGTGTCCCAGATACCCGCAATTGCAGGTGACATGGCGTTCGGGTGCGCGGTGCGCACACGGCCAGACGATTCTTACTCCATGACTCGCAGCGCGCCCGGTATGAACATCTGCTTCAGCTTGCGAATCGAGAATGCGGGGGCCAATGCGACTGCGACGAGCGCGAGGGTGAGATACAGCGCCATCTCGACAGGGCTGATCGACACGAATGGCCCGATCTCAGGAATGGCTGTCGGCATCAGCTGCAGGACCATCCACAGCAGCAGCGCGTACCCGAAGAGGACGCCGAGCAGGACCGCAATCGCGCAGAGCAGCAGACCTTCGACTGAGAGGTTCGCGACCACCCGTCGCACGGGTACGCCGTAGGCGAACATCGTTGCATGGTCGCGAGCCCGCTCGTCCACGTTGATGTTGGCGGTATTGAACGCAATGAGCAGCAGAAGCAAGATGACGAACACGCGGGCCGCGATAAAGAGACCTGCCGACTGATCGAGCGAGTCCTCGATCGACTTGAACGATTCGCCCAGGCCCTGCACACGAGAGACTCCGGTACCGGTGCCAAAGAGCGACCGTTTGACGTCGTTCAGGCTGCTGCCTTCCGCCGGCACGCCGGTGATGACGTTGACGAGGTCGCCGAACCCCCACATCGACGCCTGCGAGAGGTCCATGTAGGCGTTGTGCCGCAGCGGATGCGGATGGATCGCAGTGACAGGCAGCGTGGTTGTGATGTAGGTGAACGCCCCGTCAACCAGTGCGGGATGGGTGACGGACACCTCATCGCCGGCGCTCACGCCGAAGTCGCTCGCGGCCTTGTCGGCAAGCACGATGCCCGGCGCTCCTTGAGACAGCGATCCCTGCGACGCGCTCGGCGTCCACACTTTGCTGCCGAAATCCACGAAGCGAACCACGAGATCGAGTCGGACGGCCTCGTCGGGATCTGTGACAGGCGAGTCGGCGGTGACGCTCGCCCCAAGGACGAGTGCGGGCTCGCCGAGACGCACCGTCGGGTCGGCGAGCGCATCCGTCACTTGTGGCGAATCGACTGAGTAGAGGGAGTCGAAATAAATCATGAAGCGCTCGGGCTCGTCGCCGAGCAGCTCTTCATTGCCTCGATCAAAGGTTGCTGCGAAGGAACTGCTGAACCCCACCATGGCGAACAGAATCGCCACGCTCAACGAGAACGTCAGCAGGGTCATGAACGTCCGCCGAGGCGCACGCAGCAGGTTGCGGAAGGGCATGCGCGCGAGGCTGCTGCCAGGCAGAGGCACGCGGCTGATAATCGGGGAGAGAACGCCGCCCCGAGATGCCAGGTGACCGGACCGAATCGCCTCGACGGGTCGGACTCGGACGGCGCGAAGAACTGGCCAGGACACCGCGACGAGCGGCAACGCCAAGCCGATCGCGGCGGCCTGGGCGTAGACGCCCAGCCTGAATGATTGTTCGAAGACCGGGTAGGTGAAGTTCGCTTCGGCGACCGCCACCGCTTGGCCGGACAGCAAGAAACCCAAGGCGGTGCCCAGGACGACTCCGAGGACGCCTATCTGCAAGCCCACCGTCATCGGTCGGATCGCAATCGAGCGAGGCTTTTCGCCGATCGCCATGGACATGCCGATCTCGCGCCGCTGGGCCTCCACCATGCGCGAGGAGAAATTCATCGCGGCGAAGCCGGCGCCAAGGATGAGCAGCAGGGCGATGACGAGGTTGAGGTCCCGGTCGATCTCGGGCGCATTGACCAATCCGACATACGACGGTGTCTCGCCACGGGTGATCACCTCCAGTGAGGCCATGGCATCGACCAGCTGTTCCCGCACTGCCTCGACGTCGGCACCCGGTGTCAGCGTCACGACCAGGTCGTTGACCGCGCCTGTGCGGCCCAGGAGGTCCTGCGCGGTAGAAAGAGGTGCGAAGAGCACGGCGAAGTTGGACTGGCCGAGCGAACCGCCTCCCTCGACGATCAAGAAGTACTCCGGCGACGTGGCGTGGCCGACGTATTCGACGCCGGTGTCGCCCCCGACGATCAATGTGCCGCTTTGCGGCAGGTTGTGGTTGCGGGCGAACTTCGACTCGACCAGGACACGAGGCCCGCCCGTTCCCGAGGAGGGCAAGGCCTCTCCCGCGACGGCTTCGACGCGGTTGACGCGTGGTCCCCCGGGGGATTCCTCGACACCGACGATGCGACCGTGCACGAGCAGCTCTTCGCCGTCCACGGTGGTCTCGACCTGGGTGTCGAGCACGAGACGCTCGCTGAACTCGTCGATGCCCTCGATGGCTCCGGCGATCCGCGCGAGAGAGCCCGCCGGTACGTCTTCGCCCCCGCCGACCGTCGCCCGCAGGTCGTACATATTGGTGAGATTCAGGCTCTTGTCGGTCGCGTCGACTCGCCAGTCGATAGCGCTGGCCGGTCCCGCGTAGCTGCCTATGCCGATAGCGAGAGTGAATGCGATGCCGACGATCTGGATCCAGCGCCCGCGTCCTTCCCGCAGGGACCATCGCATACGAAGAAGCGACATGCTCGACTGCTACCGGGCGGTTCGGGACAAGGGCGCTTCGCCGTCTCGAGGCGACACATCGCCGACTCGGCGCAGACGCTTCACCTGCATCCGGCATTTGGAACTGGGACGCAGGTGCGGATACTGAGTGACTTTCACGCTGCGGTCGCTGGCCGGAAATCGATCCAGCTCGGCGCCGTGCAACAGCGTGGCCATGCTCAGCGTCATCAGGTCCATGGAGAGATCCCTGCCGAGACAGGAGTGCGAGCCCACTCCGAAAGCTGTGAACGCCCCCTCCACATGGGACTCACTTCGAGGCGGCAGGTGCCGTTCGGGCGCGAACGTGTCGGCGTCGCGGTAGTAATCGGGGTCGTAGTGAACCGCAGCTGTGGCGAGCCACACCTCCGAACCGGCGGGCACCCAGTGGCCTTCGAACTCGAAGGACTCGCGCGCCGTTCGAAGCAGGATCGGCGTGGTTCCGTGCAGACGGATCACCTCAGTGATCAGCGCCCTCGTCACTGCCAGCCGCTCAAGGCCCTCAGCTTCGAGTGCTCCTGATGTGAACGCTTCATCTGCTTCGGCTCGGCATTGCTGGGCGTAACGCGGATTCCCGAGCACATGAAGCATCGATATCCCCATCGCACACGCCATCTGATCCAACGACTGCATAATCGGCGCCACGACCGCCCACATGAGGTCCCATTCGGTTATCAGCTCAGGGTGACGGCGGTGCAGCTCTAGAGCTTCATCAACAACATTGCGAGGGCACCCGGTACGAAGTTGCGAATTGTGCTCACTTATTATTCCGCGGAAGAGCTGCTGAACTTTGGGACGCACTCGTCGCAGCCGGCGTTCGACCAAGAACTTTGGCCGATCACGACGCATAGCGATAATGACTGCGTCATTCCAATACTTGAGATGATCGACGTGCTCCGCAAACGAGTTCCCAAAAAGCAACATCCCGGTCTGCTGAATGAACAGTTCCTGCATCGCTGAATACACCGAGACAGATGTCGTCGCGTGCCAGGAACTCAGCACATTCCGGGCGATTGCGACCATCTCCGGTACATGCTCTCTGACGTTCGCTGACACGAGCATTGCGTGGACGCTGCGACGGAGCTTGATGTGATCATGTCCGTTCGAAGCAAGGAGCGCGCGGCGGGACCCGATAGCGCGGCTCATCGGAGCGAACGCCTCGTCGGTACGGAAACACCTCTCGGAGTGCTGCCGTGCGAATTCGTTCGCCTTCTTGCCGCCCATGACGACAATGCGCCTGCCGGGCAGCCGGATCCGGAATATCGGCCCGAATCTGCGGTACTGATCGGCGAGATAGGGCTGTATCTCGCCCGTCATTTGCAGCGCATTGCCCAAGAGTGGCAGCCCTGGAACGTCGGGGATCGGCTTGCATGACACCGGATCCGGCGCTCGCAGCGCGCTGTCAGCAGCGACGAGGCGCTCAACCGCTTGGCAGAGCCGATGCGACGTTCCCAGCTGCGAGATGGTGCGCCGTGCCTGCTCTCTTTGGGGAGGGCCAAGGATGCATTCGAACACGCCGCAGGCTTCGGCAAGCTGGATCAGCGTGACATCACGCGTCCCGGGCGACTCTCCGAGCAGCAGCGTCCGCATCACCCGAGTGCGGGCTTCTTCGGGACCATGCTCCAGTGCGGGACACGGATAGCGGCCGGTGAGCTCGACACTGGGTGCGAGGAAGAATAAATCGCCCGGCACCCGTTCCACGATCCCGTATTCGACCAAGTCGCTCAGACTCGCATCGGCGATCCGGGAACCGAATTCGACGCCGATGTGACGCACCCACCACTCCGCAGAGTGTGGCTGCTCGGCAGCACAAATGCGATCCAAGACCGTGTCCGCAACTTCATTGCCGATCGGTCGATCATCGATGACTTGAAGCGGATCGGACTCGGGATCGATCCGATTTCGGCGGGCCAGCTCGAGAAGGACGCCCGCGGCGAACCCGAAATCTTCGGCTTGCCCCGGCAGAGTCCTCACGCGTCCGCAGTCGTTGTCCAGCAGCACCACGCAAAGTTCGTGAAGAATGCAGTTATGCATGGGCCTCGCCACGAGGCGAGACTAGTGGCCTCTGCCTGCGTCGGCGATCCAACGCCGCGCATCGCGAGGCGCCCCCGAACGTCGAGGAGTGTGCTGAGCAAGTGGCTTGCGGTGAGCCCGTCTTGGGTCGTGGCGTTGCTGCTATTGGGTGCTGTGGTGTCGGCGCGGCCGTGTCCGCGCTGTGGGGGGCTTGGTGGGTACGCACGCGGGGTGCCGCGCTCCGGCGACGGCCCAGCAGGTGCCGTTGTGGTGGAGTTCGAAGCCGCCGACCCTGCGGGCAACACCGACCACGACAAGACAGAAAACCACAACATTCAGCCTGCGCGAAACCCAGGGTGAATAACGAGCGCGGCGGCGCGCGGATGCCGGCGGCGAACGAGGCAGACTTCGAGTAGCAATCCCGTCGGGATATTCGCCGGATTTGCCCTCGTAGCTCAGGGGATAGAGCGTCGGTTTCCTAAACCGTGCGTCGCAGGTTCGAATCCTGCCGAGGGCGCTGATAGGGCGGGCACGGCATCAGCAGGCACGCTTGGCAGCGGCGACGGTGCGGTTGCAGCATGATGACTCGCTGGAAGACGGGAGCGCCCCATGCATGTCAGCGCGACATTGCCCCAGCACAACCTGCGAGCCGTGCCCGACGAGGTGCGGCGGATCGAGGCCGACGGCTACAACAGCGTCGTCACGATGGAAAACCGGCATGAGCCGTTCATCCCCCTCGGCATCGCAGCGGTGCACAGCGAGCGGGTGAAGCTCGCCACCAGCGTGGCGATCAGCTTCCCCCGCAGCCCGATGGTGACCGCGTCGACTGCGTGGGACCTCCAAGCGGCTTCGAACGGGCGCTTCGTGCTGGGCATCGGCAGCCAGGTGAAGGGCCACAACGAGCGACGGTTCAGCGTGCCGTGGTCGGCGCCGGCGCCCCGCATGGCCGAGTACGTGCAGGCGATCCGGGCCATCTGGCACACCTGGTCCACCGGCGAGCAGCTCAGCTACGAGGGCGAGCACTACCGCTTCTCGCTGATGACGCCGAATTTCACGCCCGAGCCGCTCGACGGGCCGACCCCGCCGATCATGATCGCTGCGGTCGGCCCGGCCATGCTGCGCGTCGCCGGGCAGTACTGCGACGGGGTGCGCCTGCACGGCTTCTGCACGCCGGACTACCTGCGGGAACATGTGATGCCCCAGCTGCAGGCCGGGCTCGACCGGGCCGGGCGCAGCCGCAGCGACTTCTGGGTGACCGGCGGCGGGTTCATCTGCACCGGCCCCGACGACGAGGCCGTGGAGCGCATGGTGGAGTGGGTCCGTTACCGGATCGGCTTCTACGGCAGCACCCGGGCGTACTGGCCGGTGCTCGAACAGCATGACCTCGGGGACCTCGGCGAGAAGCTCAACCATCTTTCACGCAACGACGGCTGGGGCCAGATGGCCGCCTGCGTCGACGACGACGTGGTGCGGCTGTTTGCTGCAGTTGGTCGCCATGACCAGATCGCCGGCGCCATTGCCGAGCACTTCGACGGCCTGGTCGACGAGGTGAACGCCAGCGTCTCCATGGACATCGGCGCCGACCTGCCGCCCGACGTGATCGAGGACATCGGGGCCGTTCCCACCGCTGGGCAGCCGGCCTGACGAAACGCACGGGCCGCGAGGCTCGCCAGCCCTGCGGCGCTGACGCATGCAGGCCAGACGCTGTGGCCATCGGCAAGCCCCGACATCAGCTTGCGACGTCGGCTAGCAAAGAGAACTCGCACAGCATTGACGAACCCAAAGAGGATGCACCATGCCTGACGACACCGAAGCGATTGTGGAAGTACGGGACTACACCATCGAGCCCGAGTGGTTCGACGCCTACCGCCAATGGGCCACCGATCATGCAGCGCCGTGGCTGCGGGCCAACCTGGACGTGATCGATTTCTGGGTCGACGACGGCCATGAGCCCGAGGTAGCGGGATCAGACCCGCAGGTGTCCCCGCACGGCCAGCCAAACGTGTGCTGGATCATTCGCTGGGACAGCCGGCAAGCCCGCGAGGAGGGCTTCCGTTCGAAGCTCGGCGGTGCCGAGTGGCAGGAGATCTGGGCCAAGCACCCGAACACGAACGCCTACCTCCACCTCAACGTGCGCTTCATGACAGCTGCCTGAGCTAAAACTCGCGCAGCACCGATCAGGTCGGTCACCTTGAGGTCGCTGACTGCCGCCATGTGGATGATCGTGTAGAGCATCCCGAGCGGCATGCACCCGCATCCCGCCGGGCCGATAGTTCTCGTAGCACTTGTGGGCCGTGACCGCGAGCGCCTTCACCCCCGCGACGTCGTTCGGCCGACCGGGGATGTGCACCTCGCCCGCCGACAGCATCGTGGTGGTGCCTCCATGGACATAGCTCTCGAGGTAGCCGACCGTGTTCTGCAGCGGCGGGCGCAAGAGGTGCGCGCGCACCAAGCGGTCAGTTCATAGGCACAAGCGCAGCAGTACCAAAGACCACACGGAAGCGAACGCACCAAACCGAAACGGTGCTGTACCGCTCAAGGTCCACATCGTCGGGAATCACGTAGTTCTGCGCCCCGATGTTGCCCTTCAAGTCACCCAAGTCGATGAAATCGTCCACGAGATCGCCGACCGAGGCGTCGGGACCCGCAGTGTGCAGGTACACGTTCAGGTCGGGACCGTTGTCGGTGGCGAAGTCGTCGTCGAACCGCAGGAACGTCTGCGTGCCATCGGTCAGCACCACCGCCGTACCCTCGGCGGGGTGCGAGCGGGGCCCGAAGCTCCCGACGTAAGCGACCCGAACGCCGCCGTCAGCCATCTCCTCGGCCGCCGCCATCGTCTCGATCTGCTCCCGTTCCCGCTCGGCGACGAGCTGCGCCGCCTCGTCGGGGCTCATCATCTGCTCCTCAGCGGCTTCCAACTGGGCTATCTCTTCCAGCATCGGGTTCAGATGCCCGTACATCTCGCCCATCGCCTCGTCCGAGCCGTCGGCCATTGCGTCGGTGCGCATGCGGTCCGCTTCAGATTCGAGCTCCGAGCGTCGCTCGGCGAGCGCAGCCCGTCCTTCGGAACCGCCACTGGCCAGTGCAGTGCTGATGAGCTCGTCGATGTCGGTATCGCCGACATCGGCGGCGAACTCCGGCGCCTCCTCGTCCACCACCTCGTCTACGAAGATCAGATGAATCGCGAAGACGAAGAAGGCCAGGTAGATGCCGACTGCCACCACGCCGGCGGAACCGATGCCAAGCGCCCATCGCCCTCCCGTGGTGCGGGGAACCAACTTGCCTGCCAGCCGTCTCATTGCCCGGCCACGTTCTTATTCATGACGTCAACCGTAGGAGCCGTGAGTGCCGATCCGTCACCTGGCGCGACGGACGGTCAGGAACGGCGCCGCGACAAGATCAGCATCGCTCCCACCAGCATGAACACGCTGCCCGCCATGTACGGGATCGACACGAAGCCGAACTCCCACGCATACCGCACAGCGCACGGACTCGTGATGCTGCACGACGTGGCCCCCTCCAGATCGGGGAAGTGCTGCAAGAGGTAGTGCCACACCGACATCGCCGCACCCGCCACGCACATCGGCAGCCCGTAGCGCCACGCGCCCCGGTCTTGGCGTGCCCAGCCGACGGCGAGCACCAGCGCCAGCGGGTACATGGCTATGCGCTGGAACCAGCACCATCGGCACGGTTCGAGATGGGCGATCTCGGACAGGTACAGCGAGCCCACCGTGGCCGCAATCGCCAATAGCGCCGCCGTTCCCACGACTGTCCGGGCGCCTACCGCAGCCCTCTCTCGCCCGGTCGGCACGCGCCCACGGCCGGGACCGCCGCGGCGCCGAACAGCTGCCACCACGAGACCGAGCGTCGCAACATTGCACACGATCGCCGCCACGGCGAACATCTGCAGCACCTGGTTGAGAGTCAAGGGCTCAGCGTGCCATACAGGTCTGCGCGTCTCCAGTAGCGAAACCGTGCGAGAGAGCGGCAGCTATCGCCGCGTCTCACCGGGTTTCCCGATGGGAATCCACAGCGACACGAACGCTGCTATGGCCGAGATCAAGAAGAACACCAGCACATGCTGGTAGTAGACGATCGAGCCGGAATCGTCCTTCAGCAGAGCGAATACGCCTGCGATGCCGATCGCCGAGGCCGCATACCGCAGCGTGTTGAACAGCCCGCTGATCTCGCCGAAGTGCGAGTCGTCCACCCAGGCCAGCGCCACGCTGTTGAGCAACGGCACGCACATTCCCCAGCCCAGTCCGAACAGCGCAATCGTGGGCGCCATCTCCGCCAGGTAGTCGGCCTCGGTTCCCAGCCGCATCACCTGCCACCCGATGGCCACGATCTGGATGGCCGCACCGGTGCGGCACAGGACGATTGCGTTCCAGCGCTCCCCGAGCCGACTGAAGAACACGGTCGAAGCGCCAGCCACGATCGGCCCGACCGTGACCCCAAGCCCGACCTGGTTCTCCGAATAGCCCCAGAACTCGAACATGAACAGCGGCCAGATGAGCCAGATCGACTGAGACGAGATGCCCACCAGGAAATTCGCCAGCTGCGTCACCCACACGCCGCGGCCTTCCAGCAGGTGCAGGTTGAGCAGCGGCTCGGGATGGCGCAGCGAATTGGCGACGAACCAGCCGAAAGCACCCAAGCCCACAGCTGCGGCCACGAGCGTGACCGGCGATGTCCAGCCCCACACCCGGCCGCCCTGCATGATCACCGTGACCAGCGCGGCGAGTCCGACAGTGCCCGCAGCCGCGCCGGTGACATCGAGCCGATGCGAGATCTGAGGCAACGGCAACTCGGTCAGCACACGCCACGCCACGAACAGCATCACGATCGCAACCGGAGCGCTGACGAAATACAGGACGCGCCAGCCCATCGTTCCCAGCAGGAAGGCAGACAACCCGGGTGCAAGGCCCGCAGCCAGCGGACCGGCTGCGGACCACAACCCAACGGCGGTGGTGCGCCTCGATTCGGGAAACAGCGGCAGCACCAAGCTGAGCGAAGCAGGCAGGATGGCAGCGCCTCCGAGGGCCTGCATGACCCGCGCCAGGTTGAGCGTCCACACGGTGGGTGCCAGCGCTGAGGCAACCGCCGACAGCGCGAACAGCACGAGCCCCAACTGGAAGATGAACTTGCGCCCGATGCGGTCAGCCAGCCGACCCGCGAGCGGCAGGAATGCCGCAGTGCCGATCATGAAGCCGGCGATGCCCCAGCCCACATCGGCCGCGGTGGCGCCCGCATAGCTTTCCTGGATCGCGTCCAAGGCGATGTTGGTGGCGGTGGTGTTGAAGCCCACCAGCACCGTGCCCAGCGAGGCCACCGTGAGCGCCCGCCAGGCCCGTCCCGACACTTGCTCGCGGGCACCAGGACGTCGGGGAACACCCGTTCCTCCCGCCGCCTGCGCCGGTCGGGGCGGCACATCTGGGGGCGGCGCAGTCGAACCGTTGCGCCGAGCTTCGACGAGGTGGCCGGCCTTCTCGCGGCGGCCGATCGCAGGTGCACCGACTGCTGGGGACGCAGCCGTCCCTCGCCGGAAGTCCGTGCTGACGGGCGGAACCGGCGGCACCTGCTCCGGGTCGACCCCGCTGAGGTCGACCTCGTTCCGCATCCGCTCAAGCGTACGGCGCTGCCCACGCCGCCAATCGCGAAAATCGAACTGATGTTAGAGAAGCTGTTGGGGGCCCGCGGCTGTCACGGGCACATTGGCTAGCGGCCGTGGAAGACCGGCTCGCGCTTGTCTACGAAGGCCTGCGCCGCTTCTTTGTGGTCGTCGGTCTGGCCGGTGTGGATGTGGTGCGCTGCCTCCATGTCCAAGCACTCGCCCATTTCGCCGTGGACCGCCCGGTTCAGATTCTCCTTCATGTACCGGTAGGCCACCGTGGGCCCGTTGGCCAGCCGGCGGGCGATGGCACCGACCTCGTCCATCAGGCTGTCGGCTTCGAATACGCCGTTCACCAGCCCCAGCGACACGGCCTGGTCCATATCGACACGATCCGACAGGAAATACAGCTCACGCGCCTTGGCCGACCCGATCAGGCGCGACATGAACCACGTGCCGCCGTAGTCGCCGCTGAAGCCCACCCGGGCAAACGCCGTGGTCATGATCGCGTTCGGCGCCGCGTACCGCAGATCGCACGAAAGGGCCATCGACAGGCCCGCCCCGGCGGCTGCACCCGGCAGTGCAGCGATCGTCGGCTTGGGCATCTCGTACAGCTTCCCGGAGGTGTCGCGCTGGCTGCGGCGCTGGCCGTGCACCCGCGCGTCGTACTGCAGCGGGCTGCCGCCGCCCTCGCCGCCGGCCGCGGCCATGCCCTTCACATCGCCGCCGGCGCAGAAGGCGCCGCCCGCTCCGGTCAGCACCAGCGCCCCAACGTCGGAGGCCACTTCGGCATCGGCGATCGCAGCGACCAGCCCCTCCATCATCGGCGTGGACATCGCGTTGCGGCGCTCGGGGCGGTTGAGCGTGATCGTCATCACGCCGTCGCTGATGTCGACGAGTATGTCGTCGGTCCCAGTATCGAAGACCCGGTCAGCCATCTTGGTACTCCTTGTTCGGTCTGGTCGCCGGTGCAGCCTGTGCCGACGCAACCAGCCTCCGCAGTATCGCGGACGGGTGGAACACGCGCAGGACCATGCGACTGGCTGTGCCTGAGCTACCCCGCGGTGTCGTCGGGAACGAAGGAGCCGAGGATCAGCTCGACGCTTCGGAGCCTCCCGTCACCGCCGATCACACCCAGCTCGACCCGGCTTCCCGGGAGCCGAGCCAAGATCTCCACCACGAGATCCTCGCTCGTGCGGATCTCCACGCCGTCGAATTCGATGATCACATCGCCGGGCTCGATGCCCGCCTGATCGGCGGCCTCGCCTTCGTCAATACCCACGACCAGCGCTCCATAGGTGACCTCGGGAGCGACGTCGACATCGGCCAGATCGTCATCGGGATCCGGCCCCGGCTCGACGGTCTCGGGGCCACGGTCACCGAGGTTTGCGTCGGGATCGTCGGGTTCTTCGGGTGCACCGTTCGATGCGATGAAGTCCTCCACCGAAATGATGCGCACGCCGAGGTATGCCTTTGCCTGGACGACTCCCTCGAGCAGCTGATCGATGATCGGGCGGGCATGATCGATCGAGATGGCATAACCAATGCCCTCGGCAATGCCGCGCAGCGTCGACGAACTGGCCTGAATCGCAGTGTTCACGCCGATCACCTCGCCCGCCGCGTTCACCAGCGGCCCGCCGGAATTGCCCGGATTGATCGCAGCATCGGTCTGTATCAGCTTCACCAGCCGCTTGCCGTCGGGAAACTCGATGTAGCGGTCGAGGCCCGACACGATGCCCGCGGTGACCGTCGGCTCGCCGATGATGTCGAGCGCGTTGCCGATAGCGATCACCTCATCGCCCACCTCGACCCCGTCGGTGGAGCCCAGACGCACCGCCGGCAGTCCGTCTCGATCGATCTTCAAGACGGCAAGGTCTCTGGTGGAGTCGCTGGCGATCACCTCCGCCGACAGGAGCTCCCCGCCGAAGAGTCTGACGTCGACGGTGACTGCGTCTTCCACCACATGGGCGTTGGTCACGATGTGCCCCCGAGACGACACGACGAAGCCCGAACCTCCGCCTTCGCCGCCGTCGTCGGTCGCGATCTTGACGATCACCACCGACTCCTGTACCTCCTCGAGCACCGCCTTGACGTTGATGCCTTCGATCCGGCTTCCCAGCGGCGCCCCAGGCTGGTTCGACGCGCCGGCGAGCATCCGCGCCCATGTCTCGGCGAGGACGTTCGGATCGAGGTCGATGGTCTCGTCCCCCGATGAGCTGCTGTCGCCCGCGGTTGGGGAATCGTCAGACGCCGAGCTGCCGAACAGGTTGGCATTGGCGAGAACCTGGCTCCAGAAATCGGTGTCGCCAGTGGACTCCGCGGGTGCCGACTCGCCAACCGCAGCGCCCTCGTCGTTGCCCTGCAGCGCCGATGAAACGGATTGCTGGGCCGGTTGCAGCGACGCTTCGTCGAAGTCGTCGTCGGTGTCGACGGCGTCGTCCGGCACCGATGCGGGCTGCATTGCCGTCGCCTCAGCGGTGGACGGGGCGTCGTCGTTGCTGAGCACCACGACAAGAATCAGCCCTGCCACCGCCGCGCCTGCCAACGCGCCGACCGCAGCGGCGATGCCCGTCAGCAAGCAGCCGGGCCGAGACCGCTGCAGGTCATCGACCCCGCGTGCGGAGGGCAGCGTCTGTGAAGGCACACTCGGTTGCTGAACCGTCGACTGCGCGCTGAGCACTTCGGGTGCCGGCTCGCCGCCCCGTCGCGTCTCGAGCACTGCTGACAGCGGCGATGGCTCGGTGCTGCCATCAGCCGCGGCGCCCGGCTGCGTCTCGTCGCTTGATCCTTTCAGCGGGGGCGGGCTGGCCGAGTACGGGAAGAACATCAGCGAATGGCGAGACGCTCGGCTGCGCTCGCCGACAGGAAGTCGACGTGGGTCCGGAAGACGTCCGTGTCGGTTTCCTCAGCGTCAGCCATTGCTCCGCGCAGATACCGGTTCAGCACTCCCTCCGATATAGCAGCCAATCGCCAGTACGAGAACGCGCGGTAGTAGTCGACGCCCGAGACATCGCGCCCCGACGCATCGGCGTACCAATCCAGCATCTCGCTGCGCGATGCGAACCCGCCGGCTTGGGTGGGCGCAGAGGTACCCGCCGACGGCTCGTCGGGCGACACCCAGTTGTTCATCAGGTAGCCCACATCGGCCATCGGGTCGCCCAGCGTGCACAGCTCCCAATCGAGCACGGCCACGATGGCCCAGTGCTCATTGGGCTTGGCACCGGAGATCATGTTGCCGAGCCGGTAGTCGCCATGAACGATGGCCGAGCCGATCTGTTCGGGCTTGCGGGCCTCCAGCTCAGCGGCCACGTCATCCATGATCGGCAGTTCACGCGTCTTGGACTGTTCCCACTGGCGCTTCCACCGGCGCAGCTGCCGGCCCAGGTAGTCCTCGCGCCGGCCCAGGTCGCCGAGGCCGACATCGTCGGGCTCGACGGCGTGCAAGCGAGCCATCACCTCGGCGACCCGTCGGCTCAGTGGCATGCGTTCGCCCTCGGGCACCAGCGCCGACTCGTCGGCGGAGTGCAGGACCGCGCCCTGCTCGTAGCTCATGACGTAGAACGGCGCCTCGTTCACCGTCTCGTCGGTACACAGCGCGATCGCACGAGGAACCGGCACGTCGGTGCGGCCGACGCCGGAGATGATCTTGTGCTCGCGTGCCATGTCATGGGCCGTGGCCAGCACATGTCCCAACGGCGGCCGGCGCAGCACCACCGAGGTGCCGTCACCGCAGTGCACGCGGTAGGTCAAGTTGGAACGCCCGCCCGCAATCAGCTCGAATCGAAGCGGCCCCGCAGCCTGCGGGACGTGGGCGGCGAACCACTCGCTGACCGCGGGGGCGTCGATCCCCGCTGGCGCGTCGCCGTCAGCCGGCATGGCACCAGCCCGAAGGCCCGAGCAGGCAGGCCAACAGTGCGCCTCAGCCGCCGTAGGTGTAGAAGCCCCGGCCGGTCTTGCGACCCAGCAGCCCGGCATCGCACATGCGGCTGAGCATCGGCGGCGGGGCATAGAGCTGCTCGCGGAACTCCTCATACAGCGACTCGGCCACCGCCAGAGTCGTGTCGAGGCCGATCAGATCGCACAAGGCCAACGGGCCCATCGGGTGATTGCAGCCCAGCACCATGCCGGCGTCGATGTCTTCGGTGGAGGCAAAGCCCGATTCGAGCATCCGGATGGCGGACAGGATGTAGGGGATCAGCAGGGCGTTCACCACGAAGCCGGCCCGGTCCTGGGAATCGACCACCCGCTTGCCGAGCCGCTCGGACGCGAACGCCCTGCACCGCTGGGCGGTGTCCTCTGCGGTCAGCAGCGACGAGATGACCTCGACCAGCCCCATCACGGGCACCGGGTTGAAGAAGTGCATGCCGATGACCTGCGATGGCCGGTCGGTCGCCATGGCCAGCTTCATGATCGGGATGGCCGAGGTGTTGGACGCCATCACCGCGCCAGGGTCGGTCAGCACCTTCGAAAGCCGGCCGAACACCTCCAGCTTGGCCGCCTCAGCCTCGACGACGGCCTCGATCACGAATTCACGGTCGGCGAGATCGTCGAGGTCGAGACCGAACGACATGGCACCCAGCGCAGATTCGCGCCCGGCCTCGTCGAGCTTGCCGGCGTTGAACGCCCGGTTCAGGCTCTTCTCGATGCGAGCCATGCCGGCTGCGAGCGCACCTTCGTCGACTTCGACAATCTTGACGTCGCACCCGTTTCGGGCGGCGATTTCGGCGATGCCCGACCCCATCAGGCCGCAGCCGACCACCCCTATTCGTTCAATGGAACCCTGAGTCACGGGGGCAATCTACCGGCCCGTGTCCGCCGGGTCGCCGGCACCCGCGTGGAGGTTCAGGAGAATCTCAGGCTGTGGGCCGGGATCGGTCGATGGCGCCACGCACGGCCGCCACCACCTCGTCCGCGGTTGCCCCCGGCGTCAGCACCGCAGCCACGCCCGCCTCGTGCATGGCTTCAAGGTCGCCGTCGGGCACGATGCCGCCCAAGATGACCGGGATCGACTCGGCCCCCTGCTCACGCAGGCGTTGGACGACCAGCGGCATGAGCGCCTCGTGGGCACCCGACAGCATCGAGACCCCAATGGCGTCCACGTCCTCGTCGATGGCGGCCGCAGCCACGCTCTCGGGAGTCTGGAACAGCCCGGTGTAGATCACCTCGAAGCCGGCATCACGCAGCATCCGCGCCACCACCTTGACCCCGCGGTCGTGCCCGTCCAGGCCAAGCTTCGCGATCAGCACCCGAGACATCGCAGCGACCCTAGAGGATCAACCGAGAGACACAGACGCCACAGCTACTGCTCTGAGTGCCCGGGATACGGGATCGCCTCGGGCAGCGGGCCGCTGATGACCGGCGCAGCCGCCTCGAGCCCGGCAGCCAACCGGAACGCCGTCTCCCAACCACTGGGCCGGGTCCCGAGCTGAGCCATGGCCACCTCGGCTTCAGAACGCAACGCGTCGGTGTCGGGCGCTTCGAACGACTCGTAGCCGATGGCGCGGGCCAGCCGCACCACGGCTTGGCTGAGCCGGCTGTCGGTGGCGTCGATGAGTACCAGGGCCTGCTCGAACGCTGATTCCATCGCGGGCCGGTCGGCGTCGCGCGCATATGCAAGGGCACGGGCCACCAGCGCAGTGCGCACATCGAGATAGGTGCCCGTGCCGCTCGCCATGGCGAAGCGGGACTGCTCCAGCGCATCGATCGTGCGACCGACGGCTGCATAGGCGATGGCCAGGCTGGAGTGCAGGTAGGTGGAAGGCAGGTCATCGGAGCTGACGGCTTCGAGTGCGGTGATCGCATCTTCGGGCCGGCCGAGCTGCAGCAACGCCAGCCCCACCGACACCTCCAGGTCGAGCAGGCCGATCACCGCGGTCCGCTCGGTTCGGTCGGTGGTCTCGTCGGGACCTGCAGCGGCGAACCCATCGCGTCCCGTGGTTCGATCCCAGCCGGCCCGCAACAGGTCGTCCATGGCGGTCTCGGGATGGCCCATCTGAACTGCTGCGCCGGCGCGGACCGCCCGGGCGAATCCTTCGAGCGGGCGGCCTGGCATGTCGCTGGCTCGCTGAAAGCACTCCGCCAGCACGGCCCGGCTGCGCTGAAGTTCGCCCACTGCGGCATAGGACCTGCCCAGCAGTCCCAATGCCTGCACGACGCCGAAATCGCTGTGCACATCGCGGAAGACCTGTTCGGCTGCACGAGCTCGCTCGACAGCCTGCAACGCCCGCCCCGACCACAGCCCGAGCGACCCCAGCAGCAGGTCCATCATTGCTTCGGTGAATCGCTCCCCCCGCTCGTGGGCGATGGTGTGCACCGATCCGGCCAGCTCTTCGGCCTCGTCGCGGTCACCCGCGTGGAATCGCAGGAACGCGAGCAGGCTTTCAGCAGTAGCCAAGCCGACCATGTCGCCGAGATCGCCGAATCTCCCGATGGCGGTGGTGACCCGGTCGCTGGCTTCGGAGATCAAGCCCTGCTCGAACGACAGCCAGGCCAGGTTCTGCAAGCACCATGCCACGCCGCTGTCGTCGCCCAGGTAGGCGAACGTGCCGTTGGCCTCGTTGATGTAGCGGTCGGCGCGTGCGTAGTCGCCGGCTCGCAGCGAGGCAATCCCGCGCAGTCGCAGCGATTCGGCTGCCTCGCGCACCTCGCCCATCGTGCGGAACTGGTCCAGCGCGTCGGCGAGCAGCTTGTCTGCGGCTGCATGGTCGTCGCCGGCCAAGGCAACCTCGCCCAGCACGCGCAGACCATGTGCCGCGGCGAGCCGGTTGCCGTTCAGCGTCGCCAGCGCGCGGGCCAGCTCGGCGTCGGCATGGGCGCCGTGCAGCTCCCCCAGCCGCAGGCGTGCGGCCGCCCGTCCCAGGGCCATGTCGATGAGCCGCGGGTCGGCGTCGCCCAGCATTTCGATGGCGCGGCGGTAGAACTGCGCCGCGGCGTAGTGACTGTCGCGCAGGGCCGCCCACTTGCCAGCGCGGCCGAGCCATTCGATGGCCACTTCGGTGATCCCGCCTTCGAAGACATCGCCGCTGGGGCCGCTGCCTGCACGGGCATTGCCCGCAACCGATGTGCCGGTCACGGTCTGGCCGGCATCGCCGCCCAGTTCCACTGCCGAAGCGAAGTGATCGGCAATGACGCCGACCGAGTCGCTGGCGGGATCGTCGCGGTTCTGCGCCAGCCACAACGCGACGTCGAGATGCCGCTCGGCCCGGTCGCTCTTGGTCAGCATGCTGTAGGCGACGTCGCGCACCACGTCGCTGCGGAACGTCCAGGAGTCTGCCTCGCTGGCGAAGATGTCCTTGTCGACCAGCCGCTGAAACACCGCGAGGTCTCCCTCGCCGCCGTCGGCCGGATTCGTCGCCGACACCAACTCCAGCAGCTCGCTGATCCCCCCGCCGCCCCCGAGCACCGAGGCAGCATCCACCAGCCGTCGCTCGGGCGGGCTCAGCGTGTCGAGGCGAGCAGCCACGAGCCCGCGCAGCGTGTCGGGCATCTCGGCCAGCGACCGTTCCTCGTGATCGGGGCGGGCGCCGGGACCCACGACTCCCGAATCACGCAGCAGCACGCACATCTCCTCCAAGAAGAACGGGTTGCCGCCGCT
This sequence comes from Candidatus Poriferisodalis sp., assembly GCF_965214215.1. Classification (GTDB taxonomy): domain Bacteria; phylum Actinomycetota; class Acidimicrobiia; order Acidimicrobiales; family Poriferisodalaceae; genus Poriferisodalis. The sequence continues at coordinate 441,865 of NZ_CBDCBD010000003.1, forward strand.
GCGTTCGTAGAGCTGATCGGCCAGGTAGGCAGGAACGCTCCCGCCCAGCAGCTCAGCGGCCATCTCGGCGGTGGCAGCGCGACCCAGTGGGTCCAGGTTCAGCACCACGGTGCTGTGACGACCCGGGGGTACGGTCCAGCGCTGTTCGTCCATGTTCCAGCGCGCTGTGGTGATGACGACGAACGGCTGGTTCGCCAGTGCCGCCAGCAGCTGTTCGAGCACGCTGAGCAACCGTTCCTCGGCCCAATGCACGTCGCTGAGCAACAGCAGCGCCGGTCGGCGAGCGGTCAGCGCTCCCAGGAAGCGGCGCAGGGAGCGAAACGTGGCATCCGCGCGCCACTCGATCTCCGCGGGATCGCCGCTGCCGACGCGCCCGAGCACGGCGAGCACGACATCGGTGATCTCGTCGATCTCCTCGTAGTTGACGCTGCGGGCGGGTGCGTCCGAGCCCGCACCCGGGCCTGCGCCGGTCGTCGGCTGCAGCACGTCGGCGACCAGCGACGAGATGCGCCGGGTGGCCAGCACGGTCGAATCGCTTGCGCTCACATCTGCCGCTGCCGCGATGGCGTCGCCCAGACAGCGCAGCGGATTGGTCTCGTCGTAGGGCAATGCCATGCTTTCGAGCACCATCGCGTCGTGACGCTCGACCGCACCCGAGGCCGCTTCACGGGCGAGGCGGGTCTTGCCCATGCCGGCCTCGCCCACGATCTGGCACAGCTGAGCGCGCCTGCGGGCCACGGCGGTGTCGACGGCGGAATCCAGCAGGGCGCTCTCGAGGCCGCGGCCCACCATTTGCGAAAGCGACGAGCCGCGGTGCCGACCGGGCGGCGCCAGCTCGCCGCTGGCCAAGAAGACCTTCACCGGCTCGTCACGCCCGCGCAGGCCGATCTCGCCGCGGGGGGTGTAGTTCACGATGCCGACCGTGGCTGCTTGGGTCGTCGGGCCCACGAGCACCTCGCCCGCCTCGGCCAGGGTCTCCAATCGGCTCGCGATGTTGACAGTGTCGCCCATCGCCGTGTAATCGCCGCCTGCTCGCAGCGCTCCCACCAGCACTTCGCCGGTGTTGATGCCGATGCGGATTCGCAGTGCGAGGCCGCGTTCGGCGTTGAAGGCATCCAGCGAGCGCTGCATCCGGAATGCGGCGCGCAGCGCCCGCTCGGGATCGTCCTCGTGCGCAGTGGGCGCTCCGAACAGCGCCAGGATCGCGTCGCCGATGATCTTGTCGACCGTGCCCCCGAATGCGGTGACGTCGCCCACGAGCCGCTGGAAGCACTGGTCGACGAGGTGCTTCAGCTCCTCAGGGTCGGCTGCCTCGCCCATGGCGGTGAACCCGACCAAGTCCGCGAACAGCACCGTGACGACACGTCGTTCCTCGGTATGGGAGAGCAGGTTCCCGCAGCTCGGGCAATAGCGTGCGCCCTGCGGCACTTCGGTAGCGCAGGCAGGGCACGTCATCGCAGCAGTCTAGAAACGACTACCGAACCAGACCCGTTTGTGGCGGCGGGCCTGTCGGGCCGATACGGCGGCTCGCTACTCGTCGGCGATGGCGTCGAGCACATTCATCCGGCTGGCCCGAAACGCCGGGAACAGCGCAGCGATCAACCCGAATACCACCGAGATCATCAAGAAGAGGACGAGCTGGGCGATCGGCACCGACACGGTGTCGATGACGTCATCGGGGATCGCTATCGAGGTGGCGACGCCGAACACTGCTCCGAGCACGACACCCACCAAGGCGCCGTACAGCGCCACGGCGGCTGCCTCCCAGCGGATCATGCGCCGCATCTGCCGACGGGTCATACCCACGGCTCGCAGCAAACCAATCTCACGGATGCGCTCGAAGACTGACAAGGTGAGCGTGTTCACAATGCCGACCAGCGCGATCAGCAGAGCAAACCCCAAGAACACGTTCACCAGCACCAGCACGGTGTTGAGGTTGGACTCGATGCTCTCTTGGAATTCTTGGCGGTCTTCGAGGCGTGCTTGGGGGTAGTCGGCGAGCACCTCGTCGATGGCCGCTCGGGCGGCCTGGGGGTCGTCGAGCGTCGAGCGAACCAGAACGAAGTCGTCGTATGCGCTGGTGGCCACCGGGTCATACAGGTCGCTGTCGATGATCCAGTCGGTCCAAAAGGCGCTGCCCTCGAACATCGCTGCCACGGTCACGGTTGCGGTGTCTCCGCTCACGAACGCGAGATCGACCTCGTCGCCGAGGCCCAGTCCGAGATCGTCGGCCACGTCGCTGCGAACCAGCAGACCGTCTTGGGGGTCGAAGCCGTCCAGCGTTCCCGACACGATGCCGAGATCGACGACCTCGTCGAGATCGCCGACGCTGGCGGCGGTGATCTGCTCTTCGATCACTTCCGGCGACGGCGACCCCGCAGCGGCCACGGTGACCTGAGCGATGTCGAAGTCGAAGCCCACCGTCGTGCCGATGCCCGCGGCGCCCACTTCGCTGCTGAGCGCCTTGGGCAAACCTGCCTGAGTGTTGACCGACACCACGAAGTCGGCCTTGATGGCTGTTGCCAGCGTGTCGCTGAAGGAGACCTTGAGCGACTGGCCCACGATCGACACCATCGTCACCAAGGCCAGGCCGATGGTGAGCGCCACCGCCGTCGCGGAGGTGCGTCGGGGATTGCGGGCGGCGTTTGCGCGGGCCAGGCGGCCCGAGATTGGCATGATCCACTCGAGCGGCCGCGCCACTAGCGAGACCACCCAACGGGCCACCAGCGGGCTCAGCACCGCCACGGCGATGAACGTGACAGCGGCGCCCGCGCCCAGCGAGCTGAGCTGCGCCGTGGTGCTGCCGAAGCTGGCGAACAGCCCCAGACCGGTGAACAGCAGGCCGACGGCCAGCAACAGGCATCCTCCGGCGAGACGCTTCCAGCCCAAGCTCGCGCCCTCGTCGCCGCCGACGCCTTCGCCGAGGCCGACGACCGGCGAGATGCGAGAGGCCTTGATCGCGGGAAGCAGCGAAGCCGCCACGGTGAATCCCACCCCGACGAGGAGGGCCCACAGCACGGTGCGAGGCGCCAGCGACAGCGCGGAGTCGGGCAGCGTCAGCCCCAGCGCGTCGAACAGGGCCTGCAGTCCGAGTGCGCCGAGCATGCCGAGCCCCAGCCCGACCACCGACGCGACGGCGCCGATGATTGCCGACTCGGTCAGCACCGAGCGGCGCACCTGCTGAGGCGTGGCGCCCACGGCGCGCATCAGCGAGAGTTCACGCACCCGCTGGCCCAGCACGATGTTGAACGTGTTGGAGATGATGAACATGCTCACGAACAGCACGATGAACGCGAACACCAGCAAGATGGTCTGGAACGGCCCGATGAATGTCTCGGTGGCGTCGCTGAACTCTTCGGTGGCTTCGCCCGCCGAGATGATCTCCACACTCTCCGGCAGCACCGCCTCGATGCGGCTGCGCACGGCGTCGAGGTCGGCGCCGGGGTCAGCTCGCACGCCGATCTGGGTGTACTGGCCCCCAAAGCCCAGCACCTCTTGAGCCGTCGGCGTGTCGAACAGCGAGAAGACGGCGCCGATGCCGGCATTGTCGGGGAAGCCGAATTGCGCGACGCCTGTCAGGGTGAACAGGCGCGGGCCGGTCGGGGTGACTATCTGGTACGCCTCGCCGAGCTCGAAGTCGTAGGCGACGTCTTCGAACGTGGTGATGTCGAGGGCGAACTCGCTCCCGCCGACGGGCCAGCGACCTTCCATCAGGTAGAACTGCGACAGCGATTCATCTTCGAGCCAGTTGGCGCCTGCGACGGGCGGCCCGAAGGTGGTCACCGCTTCGCCGCTGCCGTCCACCGGGATCACACCGTCGACGAACATGGCGCCGGCGGCGATGCTCACGCCTTCGACGGCGTTGATCTCCTCGACTAGTCCGGCGGGTACCGGCGGCGCCACCGTCTCGGTGATGCTGCCGAACGCCTGTGCACCTCGCACGGTGTAGTCGGTGCCGGTGTTGATGTCCTCGGCGAGCTGATCGAAGCTCGAGCGCAGCGAGTCGGCGGTGACAAATGACGCCACCACGAAAGCCACGCCGATGACGATCGTGCTGGCCGTCAGCGCGAAGCGGACCTTGTGGGCCAGCAGCGACTTGATGCCGAGTCGCAGCATGGATCAAGCGCCGAGCTGGTTCATCTGCGCACGGATGCGCTCGGGCGTGGGGTCGGCGAGCTCGTCCACGATCTTGCCGTCCACGAGGAACACGACCCGGTCGGCGTATGACGCCGCGACCGCGTCGTGGGTCACCATGACGATGGTCTGCCCCATGTCCTCCACGGCGTTGCGCATGAAGCCCAGGATCTCCGCGCCGGTGTTCAGATCGACGTTGCCGGTGGGCTCGTCGGCGAAGATCACCTGCGGCCTGCCGGCCAGCGCCCGTGCCACCGCCACGCGCTGCTGCTGGCCGCCCGACAGCTCGCCGGGCCGGTGCTTGAGACGATCGGCCAGGCCGGTCGCGCCGACCACCTCGTCGATCCATGCGGCGTCGCCCTTGGTGCCGGCGAGGTCCATCGGCAGCATGATGTTCTCGATCGCCGTCAGCGTGGGAATCAGGTTGAACGCCTGGAACACGAACCCGACGTTGTCTCGACGCAACAGCGTGAGATCGCGTTCGGACAGCGTCGACAGGTCGGTCTCGCCGATGAGCACCTGTCCTTCGGTCACCTTGTCCAAGCCGGCCATGCAGTGCATGAGCGTGGACTTGCCCGAGCCCGACGGGCCCATGATGGCGGTGAACTGGCCATCCCCGAACGTCACATCGATGGCGTCGAGCGCCCGCACCGCAGTGTCGCCCGAGCCGTAGATCTTGGTGGCGGCGACGGCCTGCGCCGCTGCATGCGTGGGTGGAGCCGCGACAGACATGGGGCCTCCCAAAGAGGTTGACGGCCGGCGCGCAACTCTACGCACGCCGGTCCGCCGCCCATGTTCAGGTTTTTCTCAGGCGCGGAGCGTGAGTGTTCTCCGCATCCGCGCGGCCTCGCCAATCGCGACGTCCGGACAAGTCAGTTGTGGCTGTCAGCCCTGCCGAGCACCAACCTGCCAGGTGCCACGTGCCAAGCAACGGTCACAAAGCAGACAGTGGTCGAGCTGTCGAAACGGTCGATGGGCAATTGTCCGGATCGCATAACCCAAAGCGTCCAATTCACACATTTCAGACCGTCCAAATCAGATAATTCACACCGTCCAGTTCATTACCTCAACGATCTGCCACACCTGACAAACCCGCTCACGGGTCGTGACGGCCGAGGCGACGCGAAATATGACCGAAGTATGACGAAGCGGCGTATTGCCTTCACGATTGATGCAGAACTCATCGAAACAGCATCTGACGCTGTGAACACCGGCCAGGCATCGTCGGTAAGCGCGTGGGTGAATGCGGCAATGGAGGCCAAGAGCAGACACAGTCAGCGTCTCGCCGCCTGGGCCGAGGCCATTTCCGATTACGAAGCTGAGTTCGGCGAGATCACCGAGGAAGAAATGGACGAACAGCGTCGGCGCGACCTGGATGCAGCAGCCGATGTTCGTGCCCGCGCCACGGCCCGAGTCCAGTCGATCGAGTGACGCTCGTCCTTGACGCTGGGGCACTCGTCGCGTTGTGCGACCACGACGACGAAATATTGACTTCGGACCCCGATGATCTCTCTGCGCTCGTCCAAGCGGCGCGCCTGCAGGTGAACGTCATTCCCGTGTGAGACCGAAGTTCCTCCCGCCCAGCTCGAGGAGCGAGGACTACTCGTATTGGACGATCAGGGGCGGAGTGTGGGGCCTCGGTAGCCGGGGGTTAAGCCGTTCTCTATGAGGGTGTCGTGAATTGGGTGCTCCGCTGCGGGGGTGGCGTCGATGCGGGCCAGCTCGACCTTGGCGAGACGGCCGTCGGCGAGTGCCTGGCGCAGCGCGTCGATCCAGCGCAGGTCGGTGGCGGCGTGCTCGAACGTGTGCAGGGTGCGGCCGCCGCGGTCTGCCATCACGAGCGGAACGCCGTCGGCGAGCACCACATGGCCGCCTGCTGTGCGGCTGGGCCGCCCTCCACTGGGCGGCCAGCTGAGCGCGGCGCCGTATGGCTGGGCCGGATCGGCCGCTCCGAGCATCAGCACGTTGCCTGCGCCCTCGCGGTGATCCCGCAGACGCTCCACTGCGGCAGCGGTGGCGAACTGTGCAGCGCCGAGCCCTTCCACGAAGTGGCCCCGTCTCACACTGCCGCGCTCCTCGAGCGCACGCAGGATGCCGTAGGCCGCAGCGAACCCGCCTGGGTGGCCCTCGGCCAGCACGCCGGGGCGGGTGACGATGCCGTGGCGTTCGAGCAGCGCTTGTGCAGAGCCGTGGGCACGCTCGGTGGGCGAAGGCGCAGGCTCGCGCAGCAGCGAGGTCAGCGACCAGCGGCCCGCTGCGCTGGGCGGACCGCCCGAGCGCAGACGGCCCGGGCGCGGGCGGCGCCCCGGGCCTGAGCGGGTGAGCACACCCGAACGGCCTTGGCGAGCGTTCTGGCGCCCGACGCCTGGGGCTCTGCCAGTACCACCGGAGGATCGGCTGGCTGGGCTGCGCGAGCGCCGAGCCGTGCGGCGCGGGCCCAGGGTTCGCAGCGGGGCGAAGGTGTCATTGGCAACGAGTCCCGCCCACACCAGGTCCCACAGCGCTGCGAGCACGCGGGCGGAGAAATCTGTGTTGGTCGCGACTGAGGTGGGCGGCGCGCTCGGCAAGCCCTCTGAAGCGTGCTGGCGAAGCTCCAAAGCCTCGGCACCTTGGCCCAGCGGCGATTGCTGCGCGTGCCGGCCCTCCGAATCGTGCTCGCGAGTCCCAAGAGCAGCGGCGTTGAGCAAGTCGGGCCAGAAGGCGGCGCCCCGCTCGCCGAGGTGGCCCAGGATTGCTGCGGCCAAGGGATCGTCGGGCTCGTCAGCGGGCGGCGGTGCCAAGGTGGCGACTTCGTCACGCCAGTAGAGGCGGACGCGCCCGTCGTTGGGGCCAAGCGAGCCCGCGCCGATCCACACCAGCTCGCCGCTGGCCAACAGCGCGTCCAGATCGGCCCCGCTGTAGCGAGCCGCGCGTGCCGGCAGCACATCGGATTCCAGGATCGAGGCCGCCACGGGCGCGCCCGCAAGCTGAGTTATGGCGTCTGCCAGCGCGTCGGCACCCCGTCGCGGCCGGTCGACGCTGTGCCAGGCCGCCACGAAGCGGGCGTATGCCTCGGGCGGCACTGGCTCCACTTCGTGGCGCAGCCGCGCCAGCGAGCGACGCCGCACCGTTCGCAGCACCGACGTGTCGCACCATTCGGTGCCGGTGCCGTCGGGCCGGAACGCCCCCCGAGTGACCCGGCGTGCCGTTTCGAGGCGGTTGAGCGACGCAGTGACCCGAGCCTCACCGATGCCTAGCCGCTGCGCGATGGATTCCGCCTCGAAGGGCACGTGCGTGGCCGCGAAGCGAGCCACCAGTTCGTCGAGCGGGTCGGTGCCGGGCGGCAGCACGTCGACGGTCAGCGCGGCGGGCAGACCCACGGGCAATGCGCACCCCAACGCGTCGCGGTACCGAGCGGCGTCCTCCACCGCCACGTACCGAGTCTCGCCTGCGATGCGAAGCTCGACGGCACGACGCTGCATGAGCAGATCGGCGAGCCAGCCCTCCCCGGACAACGCGTCAGGCGACGGAACGGGCTGCATTCCATCTATTGCGGGAGGTCCCGCCGACCCCTGCCCGCCGAACGACGAATACCGCTCGGAGACCGCGGCAGCAGCGCCGGCGTGAGCAGACTCGACCGGCTCGGCAGCGTCGTGCTCGTGCGGCGAGGGCAGCGGGGAACTCGGTTCGCACCTGTACGACAACTCTTCGGACGTGAGGTCGCCGACGCGGCTCAACACATCGGCGAGCTCGTCTGGGCTGCGGGCCCGGCGCCCGTCGGCCAGGCGCTGCAACTCCAGCTCAAGGGTCGCGAGCACCTCCGCATCGAGCAGTTCCCGCAATTCTTCGGCGCCGAGCAGGTCGGCCAGCAGGTCGCGGTCGAGCGCCAGCGCCGCAGCTCGGCGTTCGGCCAGCGGCGCGTCGCCGCCGTACATGAACACCGAGATCCAGTCGAACAGCAGGCTCTGGGCCATCGGCGAGGCGCCGTCAGTGTCGACAGTGACCATGCGGATCTTGCGGGACCTGACATCGGACAGCACCTCGGTCAGCGCCGGCACGTCGAACACCTCTTGCAGGCACTCCCGGGAGGTTTCAAGCAGCATCGGGAAGCTCGGGTACTTGGCCGCAACCTCCAGCAAGCCCGCGGAGCGCTGGCGCTGCTGCCACAGCGGGACCCGCTCTCCGGGACGGCGGCGAGGCAGCAACAGCGCCCGGCCCGCGACTTCCCGGAAGCGAGACGCGAACAACGCCGTCGAGGGCAGATGGCTCACGATGGCCTCGCGTACCTCGTCGGGATCGAGCGCCAGGTCCGTCGCATCCAGCACGGGCGCGGCGCCCGCACCCGGCGAGCTCCAGGCAGACCCGTTATCGCCAGTGCCTTGGCCGTCGAGGTCGTCGGGCGACCAGACATCGGGCAGCCGCAGCACGATGCCGTCGTCGCTCCACAACAGCTCGACGCCGCCCATGCCGTCGGCAAGCGCTCCCGCGGAACCAGCGGCTTGCTCGGCCAGCTTGGCCTGCAGCGCGATGCCCCACGGCGCATGCACCCGCGCGCCGAACGGCGTGAGGATGCAGATGCGCCAATCGCCGATCTCGTCACGGAAGCGCTCCACCACGATCGTGCGGTCGTCGGGCACCACACCGGTCGCCACCCGCTGCGCCTCCAGGTAACGCAGCACGTTCACCGCGGCAGCACGGTCGAGACAGTTCTCCTGCTGCAGCCGCTCGACGAGACGAGCGGTCGGCTCTGCGGCTCGTGAAGCCGTCCGGCTCGGCCGTGCGCCGTTGCCCGGAGATGTCTGATCGCCGCGCCGAGCCGCTACGGCGGCCCGCTCCGCTTCGGCATCGAGCTGCATCAGGTGGGATTCGAGGTCGGCAGGAATCTCGTCGCCGACCGTGCGTATGAAGGCCCCGACCGCTCGGCCCAGCTCGAGCGGTCGACCGGGCCCGTCGCCGTGCCAGAACGGCATCTTGCCCGGCTCGCCCGGAGCGGGCGTGACGACGACCCGGTCGAAGGTGATCTCGGCGATCCGCCACGTCGACGCCCCCAGCAGGAATGTTTCGCCCACCCGGGCCTCGTACACCATCTCCTCGTCGAGCTCGCCGACACGCGACCCGTCGGTGGTGAACACCGCGTACAGGCCCCGGTCGGGAATGGTGCCGGCGTTGGTGACCGCCAACCGGCCAGCGCCCTGCCGGGCGCGCAGCATCCCGGTGGTGCGATCCCACACGATGCGCGGCCGCAGCTCGCGGAATTCCTCGGACGGGTATCGGCCCGCCAGCAGGTCGAGCACCGACGAGAACACCTCTTCACTGAGCTGCTCGTAGGGAGCGGCTCGGCGCAGAACAGCGAGCATGTCGGGCACCGACCAGTCATCGACCGCCACCATCGCAACGACCTGCTGAGCCAGTACATCGAGTGGCTGGCGCGGGAAGCGGATCGACTCGATCTCGCCCGTTCCCATCCGCTGCGCCACCACCGCGGCCTCAACCAGGTCGCCCCGGTGGCGGGGGAAGATCTTGCCCACGCTCGGCTCGCCGACCTGATGGCCCGCCCGGCCGATGCGCTGCATTCCCGCCGCCACCGACGGGGGCGAGGCCACCTGGATCACCAGATCCACCGCGCCCATGTCGATTCCCAGCTCCAGCGACGAGGTGGCCACGATGGCGCGCACCCGGCCCGCCTTCAGATCGTCCTCGATTCCCAGCCGCTGCTCGCGGCTGAGCGAGCCGTGATGAGCCCGCACCAGCTCAGCACCCTCCGGCGGCGAAGTGCCCTCGGCCTCCGCAGCACGGTTCAGCCCGTCGAGATGCAGTTCATTCAGTCGTGAAGCCAACCGTTCGGCTAGCCGGCGCGCATTCGTAAAGATAATCGTGGACCGGTGCGCATACACGAGCTCGAGCAATCGCGGATGAATGGCAGGCCAGATGCTGTTGGAGTGAGTCTCGGGAGCCGGCGTTGATTGCGGCGACGCCTCGTCCGGCGACACAGTGTCCGACGCTGTGTCCGACGACACAGTGTCCGACGCTGTGTCCGACGGCGCTGTTACGTCCCGCAGCGTGGGCGGCGACGATTCGAGCGCGAAGTCGTCGTCGTGATCGACGCGCACGGTGCCATTCGGCGCAGCTCCGGCACTCGCAGCCGCCAGATCACCCATGTCGGAGACACCGACGATGACCTCCACCTCGAGCTGCTTGGTCATGCCCGCATCGGTGATCTCGACATGGCGCGAAGCCGGCTGGTGGGGATCGTTGCCGCCGAGGAACCGGGCCACCTCCGACAGCGGTCGCTGGGTGGCCGACAGTCCGATCCGCTGAGGCGACCCGCCCTTCGTGGCGGTCAGCTCGCACAGCCGCTCCAGCGACAGCGCCAGGTGCGTGCCCCGCTTGGTGGCAGCCACCGAGTGGATCTCATCGACGATGACCCACCGCACCCAGCGCAGGGTCTCTCGGGCCTGCGAGGTCAGCATGAGGTACAGCGACTCGGGCGTGGTGATGGCGATATCGGGCGGCCGGGTGACCAGCCGCCGCCGCTCAGCGGCGCTCGTGTCGCCGGTGCGCACACCCACCGTCGGCATGTGGACGTCGGCGCCGAGCCGCTCGGCGGCCAGGCCGATGCCCGTCAGCGGAGCCCGCAGGTTCTTGTCGATATCGACCGCCAGCGCCCGCAGCGGCGACAGGTACAGCACCCGGGTGCGCTCGGGCCGTGGCGGCTCGGGCTCGGACATGACCCGATCGATCGCCCACAAGAACGCAGCCAGCGTCTTGCCAGACCCAGTAGGCGCCGCAATCAGGCAGTGACTGCCTTGCGAGATGGTGTCCCAACCCGAGACCTGGCACTGGGTCGGCTCGGCAAACGTAGAAGAAAACCAAGCCGAAGTAGGCGCGGAAAACGCACCGAGCACCGGATGCACCCGCCCAGAAGCACCGCTGTCAGCAATAGCACCAGCCATCGAATGCCATTACTACAACCCAGGTGTCACACCCGCCGCCTCCGCAGCGGGCGCGGGCCCGCGGGCCCAGATCTCTAGCTAGGCGGGTTCAGCGTTCCGTCGAATCCCTGGTTGTGGCTGCCGTCGCACATCGGCTTGGTGTTCGAGTCGCCGCAACGACACAGCGCCACGACCGAGTCGCTGTCGGCAACCGTGTTCCCCTCGTGGTCGTCGATTTGACACAAACCACGGACCAGCAGCGGTCCGTTGTTCAGAACTGTCACCGTGACATCAGCCATGTGCATCTCCCGAGCTTTCTTCGACCGCATCGGCGTGTGCGGCAGCGCGGCCAGTGTTGCACGACTCGGCACCGCATGATGCAACCGCCGAGCGGAGCGGTTCGGGCAGCGGCCGCGACGACACCACCGCGACACGCTTGGTCGCCCGTGTCAGCGCCACATACAACGCCCGCAGCCCTTGAGGCTCCTCATCGACCATGTCGGCAGGCTCCACGACCACCACGCCGTCGGTCTCGAGGCCCTTGCATAGCCGCACCGGCGTCAGGGTCACGTGGGGGTGCAGCGCACCGGTGGCGTTGCGGCTCGCAGCAGTGGCCCGCCCGAAATCCACGCCAGCATCTTCCAGCAGCGCCGCTATGTCGTCCATATGGTGCAGTGGCGACACCACCAACATGTTCCCGCCATCGAGCGCCGCTGACTCAGTCGTCACCGTCTCGAGCACTGCCTGAGCCAGCAGGGAGCGCTCAACGTCAGACCCGTTCGTGGCAACCATCTCTTCCCGCTCTTGTTCCCCGTCCTCATTCGACTCGGGCTCACGGGCCGCTCGGGCCACGGCTTCGCCCGAAGGCTCAGCCTCTGCACCGGCTTGCGCTGACACGAAGCGCGGCGGCGTGCCTTCGATGCGCACCGCAGCAGGCGGGGCCAGGCCGGGCGCTGCCGCGGCGAGCACCTGGTTGGCGAGTTCGAGGCTGGGTTGGGGGATGCGATAGCTCAGCGTCAGATCGGACAGCCGCGGCTCCGCCGGCCCCGACGGCAGGTGGTCCAGAATCTCCTGCCAGTTCGACGGGGCATGCGCAGATGTCGCCTGGGCGATGTCGCCCACCAGCGTCATCGAGCCGTTGAGCGACCGTCTGGCGATCATGCGCAGCGCCATCGGCGGCTGGTCCTGGCATTCGTCGACCACGATGTGGCCGTAGGTGCGCACCTCGGTGTCGCTGCGTCGCTTACGCGAGCGAGACCGAGGGCCCAGCACGGCATATGCCTCGTCGAGCAGCGGCACGTCGGCGTCGCTCCACTCGTAGTCGTCCTCGCTGTCCTCCCGGGCGCGCCACAGGTGTTCCCACTCGGCCTCGTTCAGCGTTCCGGCAGCCGCAGACCGCAGCAGCGCGCGTGAGCCGTAGAGGTCGCGCAGCAGCTGGGCGGGGGTCAGCAGCGGCCACATGCGTTCGAACGCCGCCATGACGTCGGGATGGCGAGCGAAGCGCTCGCGCAGCTTGGACGGGTCGGGTCGGCGCCGGTGCGAGGCCGACATGGCCGAATAGACCGCCTGCTCCACATAGGAGCGGCCGGCGTTGTGATGGCGGAAACGCCGGCGAGCCTCGGCCACGATGGCGCGCGACGTGCTCGCAGCCAAGGTGACATAACCCAGGCCGAAGTCGAGCCGCAGATCGCTGCGCAGGGGGCGCTGGCGATCCCGCACCGCATTCGAGATGACCTGCGACATGGCGGCATCGCCCTTGATGCGAGCCACGTCGGGCGCGTCGGCCAGGCGGATGCGCACCTCGGGGAAGATCTCGTTGAACAGGTCGGCGAGCACGAACAGGTGCACGCCGGCCTCGCCCAGGCTGGGCAGGACGCGCTCGACGTAGCGCAGGAACAATCGGTTGGGGCCGATAACGAGCACGCCCTGGCCGGACAGCGGGAACCGGTACGTGTACAGCAGGTAGGCAGCACGGTGCAGCGCCACGATGGTCTTGCCGGTGCCGGGACCGCCCTGGCACACCAGGATGCCCTTGCGGGGGCTGCGGATGATCTCGTCCTGCTCGGCCTGGATGGTGGCCACCACCTGGCGCAGCTGGCCGTCGCGACGCTGGGTGAGCGCGGCGTACAGCGCCCCGTGAGCGACGAGCTGGGGGCGGTCGCCGTTGGCGGAGGCGCCGTCGAGCGCATCGAGGTCGAAGATCTCGTCTTCGAGGTCCGACAGGATCCGGCCGCGGCACACGAAGTGCCGCCGGCGCAGCAATCCCAGCGGGTTGCCGCCCGTAGCCCGGAAGAACGGCTCCGCGATCGGGGCTCGCCAGTCAACTACGACGGGTTCCTGCCGCTCGTCTGCGACAGCGAGCCGGCCGATGTAGAAGGTCTCGCTGGGGCCGGTGGCGTCCGGCACCTGCGCGTCGGCGCTTGTCTTCGCTGTGTTGGACGTCACTGAGTTCGACGTCACTGAGTTCGTCTTCGCTGCGCGGTCGATGCGGCCGAACACCAGCGACGACGAGCCGAGCTCGAGCTGGCTCAGACGCCCAGCCACGGCATCTTCGATCACATCGCGTTCGAATCTGGCCTGCCGGGTGCCGCCGCGGCCCACCTCGACCATCTCTCGCAACCGCCTCGCCCGCTGCCTGGACGACTCCAGCAACGCGTACGCGCGGTCAATATGAGCTTGTTCTGCCTGAATTTCCGGATGGCTCACGCTTGGCCCGTCACCGTTTTGAGGCTGATCAAGGCTACTCGCGGCGCACCCGCAGCCAAAGCAACGCATGCCCGCCCAGCACGGCGGCAGCCAGCACGATCAGGGGCCACGATCCCAACACCGTCGCCGGGGTGGATCCCGAACGGAGGTCGACATCGGCACTCAACACGACGGCTTCGCGCAGCTCGCTGCGGCGGGCGATATCGCCGTCGGGCGACACGATGGCGCTGTAGCCGGTGGTGGACGACTGCAGCACCCAGCGTCCTGTCTCGACGGCGCGCAGCCGTGCGCTGGCGAGCGACTGGGCGGGTACCGCGGATGTGCTGTACGACGACGCCAGGGTGGGATTGGCGATGATGCGACCGCCGGCTCGCACGCCGTCGCGCACGAGGTCGGCGAAGTACACCTCGAAGGACGTCACGACGGCGATGTCGCCCAGCGAGGTCGCCAGCAGTCCGGGCCCCTCGCCAGCGATGGCTTCCCGGGAGATCAGCGACAGATCAGCGAAGGGCTCCACCACGCTGCGCAGCGGCACATACTCGCCGAACGGCACGAGGTGGGCCTTGTCGTAGCGGCCAGACAGCCCCCCGTCAGGGTTGATCGCAACTGTGGTGTTGCGGAAGCGCTCGGCATCGGCGGCACGCTCGTAGAAGTTGGCGATCAGGACTAGGTCGCGCCGCTCCGCCAGCGATTCCAGCTCGGCGAGACGGCCCGAATCCTCGAGCGGTGCGTCGCTGGACGTGCTGCTCTCGCTCCACACCATGAGGTCGGCGTCGCCCTGCCAGGCGCCGGTGGCCTCCAGGTGCCGGAGGCGCACGCTGCGCTGGGGTGTATCGACGTTGGTGCCGAGTTCGCCGCCCGCTTGGACAACGGCTGCGGTAATGGTGCCGTCGATGGCGGTGGCGGGCCAGGCCAGCGCCGCGATGGGGACGCCGATGGCGAAGAGCGCAGGCCATGAGACCGCGCTCCATTCGCGCGCGCAGAGCCCTTCGACGATGACAGCGCCCGCGCCCACGAGCGCAATCACTCCCAGCGGCCCGGCCAAGACTGCTGCGCCCAGCCATGGCCCGTCGACTTGGCCGAGCGCAAGGTTGGACATCGGCACGCCGCCGAACGGGATGGCCCAGCGAACGGCCTCGCCCGCCACCAGGGCAGCGGGAATGCCGACTGAGCGCCAGCGGGCGCCAGCGGAGATGAGCGACAGCGGCAGCGCCATGATGAGCGACTCGACAGGCACGGCCGCGATCCAGCCCGGCACGGTCAGCTCAGTCATCCAGAACAGCCCGAGCACGTACGCGCCCAGCCAGAAGGCGATGCCCACTTCGAAACGGTCGCGCCAGCGCTCTGCGCCGCGATGGCAGAAACGCAGCCACAGCCCCAGACCGATCGGGCCGAGCGGCCACAGCCCCCACGGCGGCAGCGACAGCATCGTGAGCGCCCCGAGCATGAGCGCAAGGCCGTCGCGCAGCAGCCGGCGAGACCTCACCGGTCGATTCACGGCGACGGCGTGGCGACGATTCGACCGTCGCACAGCAGCCGATCGGCGACGCCGGCTCGACTCACGGCGAGCTAGATGCCCGGTCCGAGCCGAGGTGCCGCACGACCGCTGCTGCGGCTTCGTTGCCCTGCCGGATGCATGCCGGGATGCCAAGTCCCCGGTAGGCGGCACCGGCAACGAACACGCCAGGCATCTCGCGAGCGAGTACCTCGGAGATCCGATCGACGAGATGACCGTGTCCGGGCCGGTACTGCGGCAGAGACTGCGGCCAGCGCGAGACCCGCCACGCAGTGACCGCGTCGGGTTCGCGCAGGCCCCGCAGCGGCGGAAGGCTCGACAGCTCTTCGGTCACAGTCTCGGTGAGCTCGCGGTCGTCGAGGCGCGTGTGGCGGTCGTCGTCATCCCGGCCGACCGAGATGCGCAGAACCGCGTGGGCGGGGCCGGCGTCGGCGCTGTCGCTGCGGTCGCCGCCGGACCACTGCGGCCACTTCGCCGACCCGTAACTGCAGGCCGTGGCCAGCAAGCCGGTGTCCCGGGTGACCAGGAAGCCGGCCTCGGTCGGCGCATCGATGGCATCGGGGCGCACGCTGAGCGTCACTACGGCAACCGACGCGTACTTGATGAGTCCGAGCGCAGCGGCAGTGTCGGGCGCGGCGGGCAGCATCTGAGCCGCCGCATGTGCGGGTGCAGCAATGATCACCGCATCTGCGTCGAGCGCCTCAGACCCGGTGTGCACGGCGAACCGCGTTCCGGGGCGCCGGATGGCTTGCACCGGGGTGCCCAGCCGAAGGATGCACCCATCCAGCCGCTCCATCAGGGCCTGGGCCAGCCGACCCATCCCGCCTTCGAAGCTGCCGAAGATCGGTGCGGGGCCCGACTTGCCCGAAGCACGTGCGACTGGGGCCGGCTGCATCCGGCGCAGTCCCCGCATGAGCGAGCGACTGCGTCCGAGTGCTTCGCTCAGCATGGGTGCCGACGTCGCCGCGTCGAGCCGGTTGATGTCGCCTGCGCTGATGCTGCCGAGTAGCGGGTCGACCACCTGCGACGCCACGGCCGCTCCGAGCCGGCACCGAACGATGTCGCCCACAGTGAGGGGACTCGGCCGAACTCGCACGGTGCCGGACGCACTGGCGGCAGCCGCTGCCGCGTCTAGCCGGTCGATCGCATCGCGGTGCAATCGGCGCGCCGTAAACCGGCGCGGCAGGACATAGTCGGCTGCGGCGCGCAGCGTGCCCGCCGGGCCCAGCAACGGGGAGCGGATGAGCGGGCCGAGCCGAGTCGGCACGCCGCCCACCAGCCCATCGGGAAGGGGCGTGAGCTCCGGCCCGGGCGTGCCCGGATGTGCCACCGAGGCACCTCCGACCGCCGGTGAGATGCGTTCGGTCGAGATGCCCAGCTCGTCGCAGAGCTCGATCGCCCACGGCACTCGCAGCAAGAAAGCATCAGCACCTTCGTCGACG
Source organism: Candidatus Poriferisodalis sp. (assembly GCF_965214215.1). Classification (GTDB taxonomy): domain Bacteria; phylum Actinomycetota; class Acidimicrobiia; order Acidimicrobiales; family Poriferisodalaceae; genus Poriferisodalis. The sequence goes on from NZ_CBDCBD010000003.1 coordinate 458,574, forward strand.
GGGCGGCCTTCGAATGGCGTCGAGAGAATCTTGCCGCCCAAGCGTTCGGCGCTGTCGATCAGCACCACCCGGGGCACCGCAGTCGCCGCGTCAGCGGGATGCAGCAGGCGGTACGCAGCAGTCAGCCCCGATATGCCGCCACCGACGACGATGACTCGGTTAGGTGCCATGACTACACATCAACATGACGACTGGGCGCCATGACATAGTCTCTCGGCTCGTTCACTCGTGCTGACCCGCGTACGTCGGCTCGTACGCGTGCACATAGTCGGTCAGCTGCTCGAGCACTGCGGGATCGGTGGCGGGCAGCACGCCGTGGCCCAGGTTGAAGATGTAGCCGGGCTGCTGGGTGCCCTCGGCCAAGATGCGGTCGGCCGCGGTGCGCACGGCGGACCATCCGGCCAGGCACAGCACCGGATCTAGGTTTCCCTGCAGCGCAACGCCGGCACCCACTCGCTGGCGAGCTGCGCTGAGCGGCACCCGCCAGTCCACGCCCACCACATCGGCCCCTACTTGGGCCATCTGGTCGAGCAGCTCGCCGGTGCCGACGCCGAAATGCGCCCGTGGCACGCCGAGGTCGGCCAGCTCGTCGAAAACCCGCTTGCTGTGCGGCGCCACGAATGCGGCATAGTCCGCCGGCGACAGCGTGCCCGCCCACGAGTCGAACAGCTGCAGCGCGCTGGCACCGGCGAGCACCTGCGAGCGCATGGATGCCACCGCAATCGCGGCCAGACGCTCCATGAGATCGTGCCACAGCGCCGCGTCGGTGTGCATCAGCGCCTTGGTGATCTCGTGCTGGCGAGACGGGCGGCCCTCGATTAGGTAGCTCGCCACGGTGAACGGCGCCCCGGCGAACCCGACGAGCGGCACGTCGAGCTCGGCTGCCAGCAGGCGCACCGTCTCGAGCACGTAGGGGGTGTGGGCCTCGGCGTCCAGCACTGGCAAGCGGTCGAGGTCGGCGCGGCTGCGCAGCGGTTCGGCGGCTACCGGACCCACGCCGGGCACCACATCGATCCCGAAGCCCACTGCTGCCGCGGGCACCACGATGTCGGAGAACAGCACTGCCGCATCGACGCCGTAGCGCCGAACCGGCTGCAGTGTGATCTCTGCTGCGGTGGCCGGGTCGGCGATGGCGTCGAGAATGCTGCCCTCGCCGCGCAGCGCCCGGTACTCCGGCAGCGAGCGACCGGCCTGGCGCTGGAACCACACCGGCACCCGCTCGGTCGGCTGGCAGCGCGCCGCACGCAAGTACGGACTGGCGCTCATTCGGTGAGCGGGATGATCCGTCGGCAGCGCTCCAGCGTGCGCCGCGGCAACCTCAGGAGTGTCAGCCATGGGTTGCGAACGGTACCGGCGCGAGCCGAACTCACAATTCTCGAAGGTCCACCAGGGCCAGCCGCTGTGTTATGCGAGGCTGACTGGCTCGCCGCGGCCGGCCCGCTGGGCCATGCCGCGCAGCTCAGTGTTATGCGAGGCTGACTGGCTCGCCGCGGCCGGCCCGCTGGGCCATGCCGCGCAGCTCCTCAGGGGTGCAGCCATCCTGCCGATGCGCCTGATCGGGCAGCGAGGAGAGCGAAGCCGACTCAAGAGCAGCCAGCTTGTCCATGACTTCCCCGAAACCGACATGGCCGAGAAGTCCTTCGAGCAGCGCCTTCGACATCCCGGCCTCATTCCAGTCGATGCATGAGACATCGAATCCCGCAACGTCGACCAGCGCCCGGAACGCGTCGCGCTGGACGGACTCTGACTGAAAATCGTTGACGGCTGCTGCGATTTCCGGCATGACTTCCAGCAAAGCGCCGAGCTGCGTGTCGCTCACCCTGCGGACTCCTCGCAGTCAACCGTTGTTTCGCAGCGTACTCGCGTGACAAGAGAGTCCTACGCGGCATTCGGGGAGCAGGTCAGCCAGTAGCCTCACGCGACCTTGACGAGCCTGCCTGCTCGATCCGGCTATGCCGGGCTTTCGCTCGCCGGGTTCTCGCTTTCCGACGGAGGCTGCGATGGGTCCCGACCCCGGGCCAGCAGACATGCAGCCCAGCGACTGGCGGGCCGACGCGCAGCTCTCTGGCGGGCCAGCCGACAGTGCCCCCGCCGACACTGCCCCTGATGACACCGGGCCGCCGCTGCGAATCGCGCTGCTGACCTACCGCGGCCACCCCTGGGTCGGCGGCCAGGGAATCTACGTCCGCCACCTCGCCCGGGAACTCGCAGCCCTCGGCCACAGCGTCGAGGTGTTCAGCGGGCCGCCTTACCCGCACCTCGACGAGGGCATCAAGCTGACCGAGCTGCCCAGCTTGGACCTGTACCGCATGCCCGACCCGTTCCGGGTGCCCAAGCTGGCCGAATTTCGCTCGCCGATCGACGTGGCGGAGTGGGCGATCACCTGCACGGCCTCGTTCGCCGAGCCGCTCACGTTCAGCCTGCGGGCCTTCCAGTCGCTCCGCAGTCGGCTCGAGGATTTTGACCTCGTGCACGACAACCAGTGCCTGGGCTACGGCATCGACTGGCTGCGACGGGCGGGCATGCCCGTCCTGGGCACCGTTCATCACCCCATCACCGTCGACCGCCGCCTCGAGATCGCCCATGCGCCGAACCGGAGCAAGCGGCTCGCCATGCGGCGCTTTTATGCGTTCACCCGCATGCAGAACCGGGTGGCCCGGCGCCTTGACCGGATCGTGACCGTGTCGACCAACAGCTTCGACGACATCGTCGCCGACCTCGGCGTGGACCCTGCCCGGCTGAACATCGTGACGGTCGGCGTAGACCCGAACCTGTTCCGGTCGCTGCCTGAAGTGGCGCCGGTGCCGGGGCGGCTCATGACCACCGCCAGTGCGGACGTGACCATGAAGGGGCTCGCCTACCTGCTCGAAGCGCTGGCGAAGCTGCGCACCGAGGACCCCTCGCTGCACCTGGTGGTGATCGGGCGGCCGAAGGACGATTCGACGGCGAGTCGGCTGATCGATCGGCTCGACCTGGCCGGCAGCGTCGAGTTTGTGAGCGGCGTGGCTGATGAACGGATCGTCGAGCTGTACAACGAGGCTGAGCTGGCGGTGGTGCCGTCGCTGTACGAAGGGTTCTCACTGCCCGCCATCGAGGCGATGTCATGCGGGGTGCCACTGGTGGCGACGACCGGGGGCGCTCTGCCGGAGGTGACCGGCGCCGACGGGGAGACGTGCCTGCAGGTGCCGCCCGGCGATTCGGAAGCGCTGGCTGCTCGCATCGGCTGGGCGCTGGACCAGCTCAATCTTCGTTCGACGGTGGGCGCGGCGGGCCGGGCACGGGTGCAGGCGAACTACTCGTGGGCGGCGACGGCTCGCAACACCGTGGAGCAGTATCGGGCGCTGCTGGCCGATTCCCCGGCTCGGCGGACGACGGCCCGCACGTCGCCGATCAGGGCGTTTGTCGGACGCTGATGCTGACCGTCGACTACGAGCGTCTTGGGGCCCGGCGGGGCGACCGGGTGCTGGACTTGGGGTGCGGCGCAGGGCGTCATGCCTTCGAGAGCGTCCGGCGGGGCTGTGTCACGGTCGCTTCGGATCGTGATGCTGACGAGCTGCGGGCTGTCACGGAGATGTTCGCTGCCATGGCCGAGGCGGGAGAATTCGACGCCCCGAGCGCCGAGAAAGCGTGCGCCGACGCACCCGATCGCAGTTCAGCGGCACCCGGCGCGCTGGGCGGCAGCATCGACGGCCAGGATTCGATCAGCCACGCGGTCGTTGCCGACGCCACTGCGCTGCCGTACCCCGATGCCAGCTTCGACCGGATCATCGCTGCAGAAGTGCTCGAGCACATCGTCAATGACGAACGGGCCATCGCCGAGCTGTCACGGGTGCTGCGCCCCGGCGGCACGATTGCGGTGACAGTCCCGGCAGCCGCTGCCGAGCGAGTCTGCTGGGCGCTGTCGGCCGACTACCACGCCCCCGCCGTGCCCGACGGCCACGTGCGCATCTACAGCTCAGCTGAGCTGCGGGCGAAGCTGGCTGCGGCGGGCCTCGATGTCTCCGACAGCCATGGCGCCCACGGCCTGCACACCCCGTACTGGTGGCTGCGCTGCATGGTCGGCCCCCGCAACGACACCAACCCGCTGGTGCGGGCGTACCACCGGCTGCTGGTGTGGGACATGACGGCGGCCCCGCCGCTGACCCGCATGCTCGACCGCCTGCTGAACGCAGTGCTGCCCAAGTCGACGGTGCTGTACGCGTACAAGGCCCGAGCGAGCGAAACGCCTCAGCCGCTCGCCGAACCGGTGGGAGCTGCACATGCAGCCTGAATTCGCACCCTCCGACCTCGCCGCAGCACCCGACACTGGGCGCGACCACCACGAACAGCGCACAACGCCACCCGACACCGGACAGAACCACCACGCGCAGCTCGCCGTCGGCACTGCACCACTGCTCACACTCGGACAGGTCGCCGCAACCGCCGACGCCATCGAGGCGTGCCAGCGGCCCGACGGCCTCATCTTGTGGTTCGACGGCGGCCACGCCGACCCGTGGAATCATGTCGAGGCCGCCATGGCGCTCGCAGCGGCGGGCCGCCATCGCGCGGCCGAAGCCGCCTATCACTGGCTCGCCGCCAACCAGCACGCCGCCGGCAGCTGGCACAACTACTACACGGCCTCCGCCATCAAGGACGCCAAGGTCGACACGAACTGCTGCGCCTATGTCGCCACCGGCATCTGGCACCACTGGCTCGCCACCGCCGACCGGGGCTTCGCCGAATCGATGTGGCCCACCGTGGCCCGTGCGCTCGACTTCGTCGTGAGCCTGCGCACCGCCAGCGGGCACATCCCGTGGGCCGTCCACGTCGACGGCACGCCGTGGCCCTATGCGCTGCTGACCGGCTCGTCGTCGATCGTCCACTCGCTGCGGTGTGGCCTGGCGCTGGCCGCCCTCATGGGTCAGGAACGGCCCGAATGGGCCCGCACGCTGGCCCGCACCGAGCACCAGGTCCGCCACCAGCCCGACGGCTTCGAGCCCAAGGACCGCTGGGCGATGGACTGGTACTACCCGGTGCTGTGCGGCGCCCTCGACGGCGCGCAGGCCCGGTCCCACTTGGCTGCGGGCGCACCGAAGTTCCTGCTCGGCAACTACGGCGTGCGCTGCGTGGCCGATCAGTCCTGGGTGACCGCAGCGGAAACCTGCGAGTGTGCGCTGGCCTACTTGCGCACCGGTGACGCCGCCGCCGCCCGCCGGCTCATCGAGGCCACCTCGGCGATGCGAAACGCCGACGGCAGCTACTACACCGGCTGGGTCGTGCCCAAGGCGAGGACTTTCCCCGACGCTGAATGCACCAGCTACACCGCCGCGGCCGTGCTGCTCGCCACCGACGCGCTCGATCGCCGAACCCCGGCTGCGGGTGCCCTCATCACAGCGCCGAGATATTGATCCGGCGGCCAGAGGCCGGACGCAGCGGCCCTGGCGGCCCGTGAGCAGAGCGGACAACAGCGGGCAAGAACATAGGTGCACCCTGAGGGTTCACCCGTCGGCGAACCTTCGCAGCACGCGCAAACTGCCTTCGGTGGTGTGCTCGGCGAAGCCGTCGTCGAGGGCTCGCAGCCAGATCTCGTAGGGGGGCCGGCCGCCGTCGGCGGGATCGGGGAAGACGTCGTGGATGGCGAGCAGGCCGCCGGACATCACCTTGGGCGACCAGGCCTCGTAGTCGGCGTGTGCGGGGGCGGGGCCGTGGCCGCCGTCGATGAACACCAGCGCGGCGCCGGCGAAGTGGGGGGCGACTGTGGGTGAGTCGCCGACGATGGGCACCACGGTGTTGTCGAGCCCCGCATCGGCAATCGTCTGGCGCAGCACCGGCAGGGAATCCATGAGACCGGTGCGGGAATTGATCAGCTCGGGGTCGTGGTGCTCCCAGCCAGCCTGCATCTCCTCTGAGCCGTGGTGGTGGTCGATCGTGAACAGCACGCTGCCCACCTCCGCCGCTGCGGCACCGAGGTATACCGCCGACTTGCCGCAATATGAGCCGATCTCGACCAGCGGTCCCAGCGCGGCGACCTCGGCGGCTGCCCGATGCAGCGCCAAGCCCTCGTTGTGGGGCATGAAGCCCTTGACCTGCTGGGCGAGGCTTGCCAGCTCGGGGTTCATTGACACGACGAGCTCATCGGTGCTGCGAGGCGGATCTGACGGCGGGATCATGGCCGCTGCGGGGAACCCGGCACGGGATCCGATGACGAGCGGGCGAACAACACACGGTCGAGCAGCACGAACTTGCCCACCCACAGCAGACCGAAGCCAGCGAGATTGGCCGCCGAGACCGCCACCGCCGACTGCCACCACCGGTCCGCCAGCGCCACCAGCAGCGACGAGAGGCCCAGCCCGGCGAGGCTGTAGGCCCAGAACGGCATGATCTCCCGGGTCACCGAGTGCGGGTCGGTGCGGGCCCACACCCAGCGCCGGTTGGCGTAGTACGCCGGACCGGCCGCAACGCAGACCGCCACCATGTTGGCGACCACCCCAGGCCATCCGAGCACGCTGTACGCCAAGATCAGCACGGCTTGGGTCACCACGACGGTACCGGCCGACACCGCTGCGTACCCGGCCAGCCGCCGCAGCAGCAGCCCCCACCTCATCGCGCAGCACTCACCATCGACGCCTCGCTGCCACGCCAGATCGCACGGGCCTCACAGCCGGGGACGCGCACCGGGGGTCACTCGGACGCTGGGGCTCACTCGGACGCCGGTGCGTCCGGCCGGTAGAACGCGGCCAGCAGCAACAGCGTCGAGGCCACCCCGCCCGCAATGGCCACCACGAACCACACGGGGCCGCTCCAGTCGAGGCCCAGCGCATTGTCGAGGGACCATTCGCCGGGGCCAGTCGCCGCCACCGCCGCCGCCGCCACGGCCAGCACGAACACGTACTCCCAGCCCTCCCGGATGATGAAGAAGCCGTTCTTGCGGTGGCCGACCCACCCTGCGGTGGTCATCACGCCGATGAATGCCATGGCGCTGAGCGGAGTCAGCAGCCCGAGCGCCAAGCCGATGCCGGCCCCGATCTCGGTGAGAGCGGCGAGGTAGGCGTGCAGCAGGCCGGGGCGCAAGCCCTCGGAGGCGAACCAGTTGCCGACGCCCCGGATCCCGCCCCGAAATTTGGCGATGCCGTGCAGCGCCAGGGTGACGCCGACGATCACTCGCAGGACGAACAGGCCCAAGTTGATGCTGTCAGGATCCATGTTCCGATGGCCTCCTCGAAGGTGCCCCAGCCGTGTGCGGCCGGTCGCTCGAAGTCAAACCGTACCTACAGGTCCAGCCGGCAAACGTTGGTGATGCGCTGGCCGAGCTTCCGAGAGCATCACACTCGTCTTGCGGTACCTACAGGTCCAGCCGATAGACGTTGGTGGCGCGCTGGTTGAAACCGAGCCGCGCATAGAGGCGGTTGGCAGCTTCTCGGTCGGGTCGGGACGTCAGGTCGACCGTGCGAGCGCCCGCCTGCCGGGCAATCTCGATCGCATGCCGATTGAGTGCGGCACCAATGCCGCGGCCGCGCGCGGATTCGTCCACCACGACGTCCTCGATCCACGCCCGCAGGCCGCTGGCCAGCGGGAAGAGCACCAGAATCATCGCGCCGACGATCTCGTCTGATGGCAGATCTGATGCCTCATCCGACCCGGCACGGGCAATCAGCACCGTGTTGGCGGCGTGACCGACAATGCGCTCGAGCGCTTCAGCGTCGGGCGGCGGCGAGCTCGACAGCTGCGGGTGCAGCCGCGCGAATGCGTCGACCAACCCGTCATCGACCAAGTCGCACACCTCGACGCGAACGCCGGGTTGCAAGATCGTCGGCGACGCAACGGGCTCAGCCACAGTGCGCATCGTAGGGGCATCCGATCCCCTCAGGGTCGGCGGCCGCAGGGGTGCCGCTAGCCTCGCCGACGTGGGCCATCTTGAGTGGATCGAGCGACCCGAACCCGGCAAGGACACCATCCTCATTGCCGCTTTCTCGGGCTGGAACGACGCCGGCGACGCCGCCACCGAGTCCGCCAAGTACCTGCGGCGACGCTTTCGCTGCCATCCGGTCGCGCAGATCGACCCTGAGTATTTCTACGACTTCGCCTCGGTGCGCCCCAGCGTGCAGGTGGTCGAGGGCGAGCGCAAGATCGACTGGCCCACCCCCGATGTGCGCATCGGCGAGGTCGACGACGGGCGTGCGGTGATCACCGTGCTTGGCGTGGAGCCCCGGCTGCGCTGGCGCACGTTCTGCGACGTGATCATCGAGATGGCCAATTCGCTGGGGGTCTCCACCGTGGTGACGCTGGGTGCGCTGCTGACCGACACCCACCACAACGCACCGGTCAACGTGGTGGGCGCATCCAACAATGCCGCCCTCAACCTGAACATGGGCCTGCGTCAATCCACCTACGAGGGCCCCACCGGGATCATCGGCGTGCTGAACGATGCCTGCCATCGGGCCGGCTTCGACAGCGTGTCGTTCTGGGCCACCGTGCCCACCTACGTGCACAACTACCCCTCGCCGAAGGCCGCCCTGGCGCTCGCCGAGCGGGTGGGGCAGTTCCTGGGCGTGACGCTGGGCGAGTCGGAGCTGCACAGCGCAGCCGCCAACTACGGCCGTCAGATCGACGAGCTGGTCGCTGGCGACGACACGCTGGCCCAGTACGCGCAGCAAATTCTCGAGGAATCAGCAGCCGAAGCAGTAGAAGACTTCAGCGAGATGGTCGAGAACCCCGACGGCCTCATCAACGAGTTGGAGCAGTTCTTGCGCCAGCAAGAACCAGATTGATCAGTCTGCGCCAGCAAGAACCAGATTGATCAGTCTGCGCCAGCAAGAACCAGACTGATCAGTCTGCGCCAGCAAGAACCAGACTGATCAGTCTGCGCCAGCAGGAACCAGATTGATCAGCAGCGCAGCGTCTCTGCGAACCAGAATTGCCAACTGAGCCGGGGGCGATGCGTCCCTTCGGACTGTAACCAGGCACCAAGGCACGCGGCAAGAGAATTGTGCAGCTAGGTCAGGGCGTGGCGCAGGGCCAGCTCTACCTCTCGCTGGTGTGCTTCGTCGATGACCGGTCCGTCGGGACCGACCACGTAGAACGAGTCGACGACCTCGTTCGCCAGCGTCTGGATCTTGGCCGAGCGGATGTCGAGGCCCATCTCGGCCAGCACCCGGGTCACCTTGTACAGCACGCCGATGTGGTCCTCGGTGCGGACCTCCACGATCGTTGCTCCGGTGGCCGACTCGGCGTCGAATGTGACGCTCGTGGCGGCTCGCGTCGCTGACAGCGCACGGCGGCGCCGGTACACCCGGGCACGCTCGGCAATGCGCGCCTCCAGCGCCAGATGTCCCCGCAGCGACCGACGCACATCGAAGATCACCCGGTCCCAGTCGACTGGCGTGTCGGGAGGAACGATCCGGAATGACGACACCGCCATTCCCGCAGGGCTCGAGTAGGCGTCTGCCTGCAGCACGTCGAGCCCACGCAGCGCCAGCACGCCAGCAGCCCGGCTGAACAGGCCCCGCTCGTCAGGCGCGACCACGGTCAGCACGTCGTCATCAACTCGCAGCGCCGTCTCGCCTGCCGCCATCAGCTCCACGACTTCGGTGGTGAGCAAACGGCGGCGGCTCGGCTGGGACGGATCAGCACCGCTCATGTGCTCCGAGGTCATCTCCACCAGGCTCGACACCAGGCTCGACGTCCACTCCCCCCACGCCATCGGGCCCGTGGCCAGACAATCGGCCTCGGTCATCACGGCCAGCAATTCCAAGAACTCGGGCGTTTGGGTCGCCCGGGCGACAGTGGCGACCGTCAGCGGATCGTCGAGGTCGCGGCGGGTGGCGACATCGGTCAACAGCAGGTGATGCTGGGTGAGGCGCACGAGCGTGTCGGCGTCGTCGGAGCTCCAGCCGCAGCGCCGGGCGATGGGGCCTGCCAGCCGCATGCCGGCTTGGGTGTGATCGCCCGGGTAGCCCTTGCCGATGTCGTGCAGCAGCGCTCCCATGACCAGCAGGTCAGGGCGGGCCACCCGGTGGGTGAAGCGGGCCGCCTCGGCGACGGCCTCGAGCAGATGGCGATCCACGGTGAAGCGGTGGTAGCGGGAGCGCTGGGGACGGTTGCGGTTTGGCGCCCACTCAGGCAGCACTCGTGTCCACACATCGAAGTAGTCGAGCGTCTCGATGACGTCGATGGCCTTGCGCCCGCAACTCAGCAGTTCGACGAAGAGCGCCCGGGCGCCCTGAGGCCATGGGTCGGGGAACTGCGGCTGGCGCTGAGCCAGCTTGTCGAGGCTGGCCCGGCTGATCGGGACCTCGCTGCGGGCCGACTGCACGGCCGCATGCAGCACCAGCACGACATCGGTCGAGGGGTCGCCGTCGATCACCAGCTCGCCGTCGCGAATCGACAGTCCCGAGATGTCCACCTCCGCGGCGGCGAGCTCGCTCTGCCGGCGGGTAACGCTCGACCACAGCTGGTCCGACAGGAATGAGATGATGCGCCCGGCTTGTGCAATCTCGGCCATGAACGCATCGGCATCCACCGCGCCGGATCGCTCGGCCACGGCGTCCTGGTCGTCAGCGGACAGCACATCGCTGCGCAGGCCAGTCGTGCGGTGCAGCTCCACCCGGGCCCGCAGCAACGTCTGATAGGCCTCTACGAGGCGTTCGTTGTCGGCCGCGGGCAGTTCGACGCCGGCCAGCTTGGCCCAGCGGATTGCGTGCGCATCGCGTAGCCCGCCGCGGCCGGTCTTGAGATCGGGTTCGAGCAGGAAGGCCACCTCGCCGCTCTGGCCGTGCCGACGGCTCACGGCACGCTGCAGCTCATCGAGCCGCCCCGCTGCGTTGTCGCGCCAGTCGGCCCGAACGCCCTCGCTGAGGCGAGCCGTCAGGGTTGCGTCGCCGGCCAGGTGGCGCGCGTCGGCGAGCGCAGTGGCCGTGTCGGTGTCCGAAGCCGCCAATTCCAGCGTTCCAGCCAGCGACCGGACGGCGTGGCCGAGCTTCAGCTTCTCGTCCCAGATCGGGTACCAGAGGCGGTCGGCCAGGCTGCCGGTGTCGATGTCGTCGTGCAGCAGCAGCAGGTCGATATCGCTGCCGGGGCACAGCTCGGCGCGGCCGTAGCCGCCGACGGCCACAAGAGCGACGCCCGTGCCCGCCTCGTTCACGCTGTCCAACCCGCACTCGACTGCCTCGGCCGCAAAGCATTCGGCCAGCCACGCATCGGTCAACGCTGACAGCGCGGCCGGCAGATCGGCAGAGTCAGCCGTGCGGGCCAGTGCCGCTCGACGCTCGCCGAACGACGTCATCGCTGGCCCTCTGTATCAATTCGCCTCGCAGGCTCGGCCGTATCGCTGCGCCTCGCAGGCTCGGCCGTATCGCTGCGCCTCGCAGGCTCGGCCGCGGCACTGCGCCTCGCAGGCTCGGCCGTGTCACCGCGCCTCGCAGGCTCGGCCGTGTCACTGCGCCTCGCAGGCTCGGCCGTGCGGCGCCGCTGCAGCACTTCGAACGCCTTCGCGGCGCCCCAGGCGATGCCGATCGGTCCCAGCGCGGGATCGATGTCGGCAAACGAAGCCGGCGTCAGCCCGAAGGGATCGTCGGGAAAGCGAGACGCATCGAAGTCATCACGGACGAGCGCCGGGACGCCGCCGTCGCTCAGTACCTGTGTCGGGAATCGCACGGCACCGCGAAGCACGCTCAACGGCGTGGTCTGCTGCTCGTCGACATCGGTTGCCAACAGGTCTCGCAGCGGCGGGCCGGTCTCGGCGGCGCACCGCACGCCGGCCGTGCGTGCCGAGTCACCGAGGCTCGCTGTAGCGACACCGGCACGCTCGCACACCTGCGCCACGCACCGCTCCACCCAGCCGGGCAGCGCGGCGATGGCCCCGTCGGCCAGCGTCTCGGCCGCCTCGCTCAGGGAACTGGGCACCCAGTCAGCCCGCGGCTCTGCCGCGCTGGTGCCCGTGCCAGCCGCGCTCATTCGCAGACCCCTCGTGCACGAGGCAGCGACACGCCATCGGCCAGGGCACCGTTGAGATTGCCGGAGCGGAAGCCCTCCAAGTCGAGCGTGACGTAGCGATAGCCGACGCCGCTGACTGCTTCCACGACGGCCTCACGCCGGCGGACCGCCTCGCCGAGATCGTCGAGCGGCAGCTCGATGCGCGCTGTGTCGCCGTAATCGCGTACTCGCAGCTGGGCAAAGCCCAGCCGACGCAAGGCGGCCTCTGCGCGATCGAGCCGCGCCAGCAGCGGCACCGTGACCTGCGTGCCATAGGGCACCCGCGAGGCCAGGCATGCGGCGGCGGGTTTGTCCCAGGTGCGCAAGCCCAGTTCGGCGCTGACGCGCCGGACATCGGCCTTGGAGAAACCCGCCTCCACTAGCGGGAAGCGGGCACCCCGGTCGCCTGCTGCCTGCTGGCCGGGGCGGTGGTCGCCTAGGTCATCAAGGTTCACGCCCAGCACCACGACAGCGTCGCGTGCTGCGGCCAGCGGTTCGAGCTGGTCCATGAGGGCCGATTTGCAATGAAAGCACCGGTTGGCGTCGTTCGTGCGGTAGGCGGCGCGAGACATCTCGTCGGTCTCAACGGTCCGCCACGCAAGTCCCCATTCGGCCGCCAGGGCCGCGCAGTCAGCCGCCTCGTCGGTGGCGAGGCTCGGCGAGACGGCGGTCACACAGAACGCATCGTCGCCGAGTACGTCGTTGGCCGCCCAAGCCACCAGCGACGAGTCGACGCCGCCGCTGAACGCCACGATGACCGGACCCGACTGGGCAAAGAAAGCGCGCAGCCGGTCGAGCCGTTGCTCGGGGCTCTCACCCGGTCTCATCGATGCGATGCCCCGGATCAGAGCCGGTCGGCCGGGATGGCGTAGAACAGCTCGGCGCCGCCGGTGACCGCGGGAACCAGCCCGCGGGCCGACGGCAGGATCTGGTCGGCGTAGAAGCGAGCAGTGGCGATCTTGTCGGCCAGGAACTGCGGCGATGCGCTGCCGTTCGACACGGCTGTGACATCGTGCCGGGCCTGGGTAAGCGTTAGACCCTGCGTATCGAGGAGCTCGGCTGCCGCTTGCGCGCTGCGGCCCATCAGCCAGCCCCCGACCACCACGCCTGCCAGCCGCAGGAACGGCGAAGAGCCGGCGGCCACATCGTTCGGTGCCGAGGAGAGCTGCCCGCCCAGCCACATGGCGGCTTCGCCCAGAGCAGCGACTCCGTCGTTGAGCGCGGCGCCGATGGCGGCGAGGTCGGCGTCGTCGCTGGCAGCCAGAGCGCCCGCTGTCGCTCCCATGTCGCCGATTAGCCGGGCCATGGCCTCGCCACCGCCGAGCGGCAGCTTGCGAAACGCCAAGTCGGCCGCCTGGATGCCGTTGGTGCCCTCATAGATCGGGGCGATGCGGCTGTCGCGCCAGTGCTGTGCGGCGCCGGTTTCTTCGACATAGCCCATGCCGCCGTGCACCTGCACGCCGAGCGAGGTCATCTCGACGCCCAGGTCGGTGCCCCAGCCCTTGCTGATCGGCGTCAGGATCGCGGTGAGCTCGTCGGCTCGCTGCTGCTCGTCCGGATCGGTCGCGACGAGGGCGCGGTCGATCGCCGCCGCGTTCAAATACATCACGCAGCGCATGGCCTCGGCGTTCGCCCGCATCGTGAGCAGCATCCGCCGCACATCGGCGTGGTCCACGATCGGCGAGGACTCGCCGGGGGGAAGCTCGGCGCCGATGGCCCGCCCCTGCTTGCGGTTGACGGCATATTCCCGTGCCTGCTGGTACGCCCGGTCGGTGAGCGACAGGCCTTGGAGGCCCACCGACAGCCGGGCGTTGTTCATCATGGTGAACATGGCGCGCATGCCGCCGTGCTCGGGGCCCACGAGATAGCCGACTGCACCGCCTTCGTCGCCGTAGGACATCACGCACGTCGGGCTGGCGTGGATGCCGATCTTGTGCTCGGTGGACACTGCCCGCAGGTCGTTGCGGCGCCCCAGCGAGCCGTCGGGATTCACGAGGTACTTGGGAACCAGGAACAGGCTGATGCCACGGGTGCCGGGGGGGCCGTCGGGCGTGCGGGCCAGCACCAGGTGAATGATGTTGTCGGCCAGTTCGTGCTCGCCGTAGGTGATGAAGATCTTCGTCCCGGTGATGAGGTAGCTGCCGTCGTCCTGCGGGACAGCACGGCTGGTGAGGGCACCCACGTCGGAGCCGGCGTGGGGCTCGGTCAGATTCATCGTGCCGGACCATTCGCCGCTGATCATCTTGGGCAGGAACGTCTGCTGCAGCGTCTCATCCGCGTGGTGGGTGATGGCGTCGATGGCACCCTGGGTCAGCAGCGGGCACAGGCTGAACGCCATGCTGGCCGCGGTGAGCATTTCTTGGACGGCGAGCCCGACGCACCACGGCATCCCGCCGCCGCCGAAGTCGTCGTCGAAAGCCATGCCATTCCAGCCGGCCTCCACGAACTTGGTGTAGGCATCAGCGAAACCGTCGGGATGGGTGATCACGCCGTCGTCGAAATCGAGCCCTTGTTGGTCGCCGGGCACGTTGAGCGGAGCAACCTCGGCGGACATGAACCGGCCTGCCTCGTCCAGCAGAGCACCTGCGGTCTCGAGATCGGCGTGCGCGAACCGTTCGTGAGCCGCCAAGCCATCCAGATCGGCTAGGTGTTCGAGCACGAACAGCATGTCGTCGACGGGGGCGGAGTACTCAGACATCACAACCTCGCAGGGCGGCTTGGTTTGTCGGGCGGCGCCGGGTCGTCGTGCGACGGGGCGTCGCGGTGGCGGGCCAGCGTGCGACCAGACTACGGCTCGCCCTCTACAGCCCGCGAGGGCTCGCTGGCCTGGCGGCTTGCGGCTGGCGTCTCATCGCTATGGTGCGAGAGCAGTGACGGGCGCAACGGCGACACCGTCGGGACGCTCGTAGCCGTAGCCGGTCGAGGTGATCACTAGCAGTTTGGCCGCTGGGCCAATGACGCTGGTATCGACAGCGGATTCGACACGCTTGAGCGATGCAGCAGCGGCATCCACCGCGTCGGCGCCGCCCAGCTTCACTTCCACGGCTATCCATGCGCCGTCAGAGCGGCGCTGGATGATCGCGTCCGCTTCGAGGCCCGTCTTGTCTCGGTAGTGGTGCAACCCGCAGCCGTTCGCCTCGGCATACACCTTCAGATCACGCATCACCAGATTCTCGAAGATGCAGCCGAAGTAGCCGAGTTCGTTACGCAGTCGATCAGGGCCGACCTCGAGCGCCGCGGCGGCCAATGATGGGTCGACAAACAGTCTCTTGGGTGACTGTCGCAGCGGAACGCGGGACCTCAGACGGGGCTGCCAAGCCGGCACACGCTCAGCAACGAACAACCGCTCCAGCGCTTCGAGATACGCCTTCACGGTTGTCCGGTCGAGATCGGCATCCCGTGCCAAGGTGGAGAAGCTGACCTCTGTCGAGACGTTGCGAGCGAGCGATCTCGTCAGCGTCGAGACGCCTCTCGGATCGCGATGCACCCGATCCACGAGCGAGACGTCTGTCCTCGCAATCTCGTCTAGATACGCGACCAGGTTCTCTTGTGCTGCGGCGGGTGGCAGTTCTATCAAGCCGGGCCAACCGCCGACAGCCGCGATCTCGACGATCTCCTCGAACGAGACGTCCGGTTTCATCGCAGAAACTGTGCGACGGGCGAGCAGCGAGCTGAGAGGAACCTCGCACGTTGACCGGCCGGACTCGGTCAGGGACATAGTTCGCATCCGAACTCGCCGAACCCGGCCAGCGCCGGAGTGCCGAGTGATGTCGTCGGGTGGGACAGCTGATCCGGTGAGCAGGAAGATTCCCTTGTCGCGCCGGTCATCGCAGGCTCGGCGCATGGCGTTCCAGATTCCGGGCACCATGTGCCACTCGTCGAGCAGGCGCGGCACGTCGCCGTCGAGCGTCCGTGCCGGGTCCACTGCGAACGCCATTCTCTGCTCGTCGCTGCCGTCGAACAGCACTTCGCTGCGGGCGAACTGCCTCGCCGTCCACGTCTTGCCGCATGCCCGAGGCCCCTCGATGACCACGGCACCCACAGCGCTCAGCGCCTTGTCGATGGCCGATTCAGCGATGCGCTGCTGGTAGCCCGGCGTGGGGGTCACCGAATTCATGCAAGGCTCCCGAGAGCCACACTCCGCAGTGGCCGTGCCCCAGATCGACAACTTGGCATGTCGACAATCTACAAAATGGCAGACTTCCAGTCCACAATTCGGGGGGCAGATGCCCGAGCATCGCTACTTCAAGCAAAGACACTCATGTGTCGTGGTTCCAATGTGGCACTACGTGTTTCGCTCCGGATCGGACTGCGCGTGGGTTGGCAGCAGTGTGCTGAGCGCTGCCGCATAGCCGAGCGGGACAGAAACGGCATTGCCGATCCACTTCGACAGTTGGGCAGAGGTCGCGACGCGTCCAGGTGACGGCGCGAAGCAGTACGTGTCTGGGAACCCTTGCAAACGCGCTGCTTCTGCATGGCTGATCGTCCGTGGCACCGTGGGATGCACGAATCGGCCTCTGCCGGGCGTGGTGTATCCGGTGGTGATAGTGGGCGATGGCCGGTCGGCGTGCATGCGGCCATAAGAGGCCCCGTACGTCGTTCCGTCACGATGTGACTCGGGGCGTTCGGTGAGCGCGAGATCATGGGCATCGTTCTCGAACAGCCATGCGATGCGCTCACGGTTCGTGCCGCTGATCTCTGGCAATTCGTGCAATCGCGCGTCACCGGACAGTGCTTGGTCGCCGCCGATGGCCCACATCACTGACCGCGGCTCGGCTGAGCGCAGCGCGTCAGCCATTTTCGTGAGCGGTGCCGGACCGTTGCCGACGGCCCATCCGGCTGCCGCGGCCGGTTCGTCGAGCAAGCGTCCGTCTGCGGCACACGCCACCAGGAAGTGTCGCTTGCGCGTCTGGGGCCAGCCCATGTCGTCAGCGGCGAGCACTCCGGTTTCGACGGCGTAGCCAGCGGTCTCGAGCAGCGCGGTTGCGCTCGCGACCACCTGGTTGGCGTCATGCACGACAGCGGTGACGTTCTCGATGACTACTGCCCGCGCTCCGGTGGCCACAGCGAATGCGGCCACGCTCAGATAGAGATGGTTGCGTCGATCGGCTCGTCGTGAGTGATTGTTGAGGTTGGAATGGCCCTGGCAGGGCGGCCCCGCGACAACCAAGTCCACCCCATCGCATTGCTCAGCTATCAACGGATCCAGGAGTTCTGGCGCATAGACGAATGCAGCGCTGCGACCGTCGCCTCGGACTCGGTAGTCGAGCAGGGCGCGGACTGACTCGGTGCTGATCTGCCCAGCTCGGTGATTGCGCTGAAATACAGCCAATGCCTCGGCATCGGTGTCAACGGCGAGCTCGCATCTGACCTCGCGCCCGAACTCAGCGGCTGCGATACGTACTCCCGCAGAGAGTCCGCCGACACCGCAGAAGAGATCCGCCGTGCGCAGCGGTGACACATCAATCGCGGCCGGGACGCGAACGTCGCCAGCGGAGGCCGCGGGCCGCGGCAGCTCACCGGCCAGCAGTGCCTTCCACCAAGCCCCTGCCGGGTCGGCGCCGATGTCTGCCGCTCTCGGAGGTGCCGCATCGGCGGCCGCCATACAGTCCGCCGCGCCAAGGCGCGTGCCCAGATTGATGCAGGCGCTGTGCCGTGCGGGGCCGACGCCGATAGAGCGCGTCAGTATGCCCTCGCGCAGGTCGAAGTGCGGGGTTCGGAATCCGTCTGGTCCCCGTTCAGGGGCTACGTCCGACTCAGCCTCGGTCAGGGTGCTCATCGCCGGACTCCCATCACTCGGCGCGCGTGGGCTCAAACACTCTCTGAATCCCCAAGACCTCGGGATGCGCGGCATCAAGTCCGCCATCGCTTTCGCGCACCCGATTCCAGAGATCGCCCACGAGCCTGTCAGCGGCATCGTCGTCGAGCAGATCGGGCACCACGTTGGTGAGCGTCCTGTTGAGCTGTTTGGCAAACTCGCGCAGCGGAGGGGTGGTGAGGCGAGTCGATTCCTCGGCTTGTCGGCGCACCATGGCCCGGACGATGGGCGGGTGCTCTCCAGCAGTCACTCGCAGAATGTGGCTTGCCCAGAAGTCGGTCCCGTCTCGCACAGCAGATGCAAGCGCAGCGTGCTGCTGACCGCCCAAGACCTCAAGCCGCAAGAACATTCGCAGCGGCACGCACTCACGCTGCTTGGCGCCGTCAACATAGGCGCGCAGGCTCTTGGCGGGCACGAGCTGTCCGCTCTCATCGAGCTTGAGCTTGAAGCCGTTGGTCTCACGCCACGCAGCGAAGTTCCATGTGTACGCCAGCCCCAGGTAACACCAGAACCCGGGGTCGTCCAGCGCGGCGACGCGGGCACCGCTGGCCAGCAGCGCCCGGTGCCACAGCGTGGCGGCTTCACCTTCCAGCTTGTCTTGATCGCAGCTTGTCGCTGCACCGTCCAGCAGGCGTTCGCCAGCGATCAGATGTTCAATCTGCGCCCGCGCCGACTCCAACGGCAATTGGTCAATCTGCACGCCTGTACCGGGCCAGCTGACCTTGCCCTCCACATCCTCCGCAAGGTCGTCAAGGACCGTTGACGCCGTCTCATGCATGCGGCGCACCCGCTCTTGCGCAATCCGGACGGCGACACTGGGGACGATGTGCGGATGCCTCACGGTGACGCCTCCTTGACGGTCTTGCGGGCCGGGCCAAGCAGTGAGATGCGGTCTTGCACGCGGGCAATGACCAATTCCGGCCTGTGGCGGATATCTCGCAGCAGATCGTCTCGCTCGTCGTCGGCGCCGCTTCGACCCGCCAGCATTGTGACGATGCGTGCGATGAGGCTGCCCTTTATCTCGTCGTAGGTGGGTCGGCCGGCATTGGGGCTTGCTGCAGCCTCGTTGGCGTACCTGTGAATGACGGCTGTTATGAACTCGGCAAACAGCCAACGCTGGATCAACTCGCTGGCGGGCGAGCGTCGCTGGGCATCGATTGCCTGCAGCAGTTCTTCGTCTACCCAGAACGTGACGGCGTCGGCAGCCGGAACCTCCGGGTCGTCAACATCGCCATCGAAATCCGCGAACATCATGGACCCGTCGGGCAAACCGAGTCGTGCCCGTTGCTCCTTGTCAAGCAGATGTGGCCTGAACAGCTCCGTGTCGTTGCGGCAACGCACCGTGAAGCGGCCATGCGCCAGCCATGTCCCCGCTCGCCATGGCCGCAGCGGCCGGCGATCCGACTCTGGGACTGTGCGAGCCAGCACCACGTAGGCGTCGATTGTGATGCCGTGCGAGCCGCCTCGAAACACCCTCCGGCGCTGCGCCGCGTCTTCAGCGAGATCAAGGCGCGCGTCGGCCACGAGTGCGCTCGGATCGACCAAAGAGTGTTTGAACACCACCTCTCGCATCTTGAGGTAACCGTTGCGTGCGACCGCGATCACGCAGCAGTCTTCGAGTCGCAGCCCCACGTCGTTGACACCCTCACGAATGCTCTGGACGAATTCACGGTGCTGGCCGTCCCCGGCCCATCTGAGCCAAGCCTCGCAGCGCTCGAATGCGTCGGAAATCGTGATGCTGCTGTCAGCGGCGCAATGCTGTGAGCCGAAGCGCAACGTCGCATCATTGAAGAGGCGCCTCAGCCGACGGTTGGGTCCAAAAGGCCGGACGGTGCGCGACTCACTGCTCACTCCTCGACGCCTCCGGTCTCCGCCGCGGCCGACATCAAGTCCCCGACGACGACTGCGTCAACCGTCAGCGTGCCGGTCCACTCAGGGTTGTACGACTCGCTCAGATACTCGAATTCAGCGGTCTCACCGACAGCGAGCCGTCCGCTGAACCGGCCGCTGCCTGGTTCGGTCTCTGCGAAGCCATGGGGTGCTTGCACCACAAGTTCCGCGCCGACGACCTCCTTGCGGTCAGCACCTTCGAAGTTGAAGCGCAGTCGGACTTCGATGTTTGAGGTCGCCGCATTAGGCGGCAGATGGTCCTCGTTCCACTGCACCGTCGCGGTGCCTGCGCAGTGGATCCGTCCGTCAGGATCGGCGACGAGCCGACCACCCGGGTGAATCGAAAGGGACCGAGGCGGAGGCGGCGGCGGAGGCGGCGGATTGCCAGTCCCTCGGTCGGGACCGTCAAGCAGTCTCGCCAAGTCATCCCAGATGTCCAGCTTCAGCTCACGACTAGGTGGCGGCTCAGGCTTCAGCTCTTTGCGAAACTTGTCGATCTGGCGGCCGATCGCGTTGATGACTGTCTTGGCCAGCCTCGCCGAAGCCTCGGGTACATCGCCCGACACCCAGTCGTCGTGCCATTCATCATGCGCCTTGGGCTCAGTGGCACGCAAGGCATCATCGACTTCACGACTCGCGACAAATGTGCCACGCACGTACGGCCACGCTTGCTTCTTGTCCCAGTACTCGACCACCATGCGCGGCCCGCGGACCAAGGCAACCAAGCTCCGGTGCTCCCACGATCGGCCGCTTTGCGTTCCGTCGTCGGCACCGATACTCGGAAATGTCCAGTTCTCGCCGTCGCTCGAATCAGCCGCCAAGGCCAAGGTCCCCGGCTTCCCGAACTCGAGGACCGCGTTCAGAGCATGCACTCGCCACAGGTCGTTCCTTCCTGGGGCAGCGTCAGGAGGCGAGAGTGCTCGCTCGTAGGAGTCGATGAACGGCTTGAGGTCACGATTTCTTGTCGGCTGGGGATGACGTTCAACGCCATCACCGGATTCGTCGACGACCGAGACGCAGAAATCGACATCGTCGTCTTCGAGGGCTGGCCACCAGTGGCGCTCCGTGGCACGCAACACGTCATCGGACGTGACCGTCGGGTCCACGACCAGCAGGGTGGTCCCCAACTGTGCCGCGAAACGTGGGTTACGGATCTCGATCCCCAATCGGCGAGCCACATCGTCCGCTGCCTCGTTGACGAAGGGCACTCGGGCACCGTCGTCCGTGACGCTTCCGAACCATCGAGTGCCCGTGTAGTCGCCGCCGAGCCGATGGCTGCCCCAGTAGGTCATGCCCAGCAGTCGCCGCGTTACTCCCTTGTCATGCGGATGCTCGCGAAAGCAGGTGTATGCGACCACTGTGCGGATCGCGGAGCCGCGGATGAGGCCTGCTTTGCCATAACCGTACGAGCCGCCGTGCCCGGCAGTCTCCCGCGTCATGCCCAGCGAGCACATGGCACGCCACAACTTGGAGCG
The DNA here is from genome assembly GCF_965214215.1 of Candidatus Poriferisodalis sp. GTDB lineage: Bacteria > Actinomycetota > Acidimicrobiia > Acidimicrobiales > Poriferisodalaceae > Poriferisodalis. The sequence goes on from NZ_CBDCBD010000003.1 coordinate 479,706, forward strand.
TCCTCCCTGCCACGGACCGTCCATGCCGCCGCCGTGCTCCTCGACGAGTTGTAAGACATGCAGCGAGTGGGGAGCGCGCAGGCTCGTCAGGCAGTCGCGTTCGCCCAAGCCCAGATCTCCTCGAGGATCCTTGCCGGACTGGTGGCGCATTTCGGTAATGCGGTCGGCGAGATCGTTCAGGCCCATCTCGGCGCAGAACGAGTCACGATCCGCGCCCTCGAGTTCCAAGAAGCGGAACCGGATCGCGAAAGGCTCGGAACCCCCCCCCCGCGCGTTTACGTCGGCATCAGCGGCGTAGCGCTCCCGAGCAGCGTCCCAGGAGTTTTGTATGGACTCGCGCACCAGCAGCGACGCCTCAGCCGGAATGTGGTCGCAGGCGAGTATCCCCGGTTCCTTCACCGTTTCGTTCTTGAACTCCTTGGCGAAATCACCACTGACACCGGTTCTGTTTGGGTCGACGTCTTCCCACCACCATGGCGGCTGCTCGGACTGGCTGTCACCGAGTGGACTCATGCGAGACATCTCAGCACAGGGGTGCGACACGCGCATCGGTGCCGGTTGCCGCCCAGCGGACGCTGATCGGTTCGCAACAACATCGCCGTGAGCATATGCGGCACTACGGCTGCCCTCTGGACCGCGGTTGCGTTGTCAGCTTGGAATTGAGCGGGTTTCGAGACCACCGATCGGACACATTCGCCCGGACAAGTAGGCCAGATCCAGTCGGCTGGTACAGGCCGAGCCTGGCGCGCTTGTTAGCGCGGCCGTACTGGCTTGCGCCTGCTAGCGCAGGCCGGTGCGGTCGGCGACGGTGGGGGCGTCGGCGAGGAGTCCTGTGTAGAAGGTGCCGAACTCGCCGTAGAGAGCGCTGGCTTCGTCGTAGCGCATCGTGTACACGACGTCTTTGAGGTCGTCGAGGTGCTCGCCGAACAGCGTCACGCCCCACTCGAAGTCGTCGACGCCGGTGGAGCCGGTCACGACCTGCAGGATGCGGCCCCGGAATTGCCGGCCTGACTTGCCGTGGTCGTACATGAGCTCGCGGCGGGTGTCGTAGGGCAGCGTGAACCAGTTGCCGCTGCCTTCGGCGACGGCGCTGCGGCGCTTGGACATGGGGTAGAAGCAGAAGGCCCGCTTGCCCTCGGGCGGGAGCTCGGGGTAGAGGCGTGGGGTCTTCATTTCGGGCGGCAGGTCGGGCGCGTACTCGCTCACCTCAGTCATCGACACGTAGCTGTCGGCGACGTCCAGGCCAGCGGTCTGCAGCAGCGTCTGCAGGTTGCGCAGTCGCCACAGGTCAGGCCCCAGCGCCATGAAGCCGACATCGGCCTTGTGGCCCAGCACGGCGACCGTCAGGACTTGGTGGTCGTCGTCGACGATGGCGTCGACTGCTGCAAGCACGCCGGCACGGTTGGCGGCAGGAGTCAACTTGCAGAACAGGTGCAGCACACCCCACCCGACCGACGTGGTCACCTCTGGCATCTGAGACACCCGCGCAGCCTATGAGGCGAAGCCGTGGCCCGAGCGGCCCGTGAGCGCAGCGAACACGAGCGGGAAACAGCAGGTGCCAACGCGGGAAACTTGAGCTACTCGCGCATTTCTTAGGAATTTACCGAGACGGCTGCGGGGGTCTCGCCGAGACGCTCAGGAACACCGGCCAGGCCGCCGCTGTACACGTTGAGCTCGTCGCCGCGAGCGAAACCCGCGAGCGTGATGGCGGCGGCCCGAGCCGACTCGATGGCGAGCGAGCTCGGGGCGCTCACGGCAATGAGGGTTCCGATCCCTGCCGCCCAGGCCTTCTGCACCATCTCGAAGCTGGCGCGGCCGCTCACGAACAGGGCCATGGCCGCAGCGTCGTCTCGTCCGTCGAGCAGGCGGCGTCCGATGACCTTGTCGACGGCGTTGTGTCGCCCGATGTCCTCGCGCACGACGTCGAGATGGCCGTCAGCATCGAAGGTTGCGGCGGCGTGCAGCCCTCCGGTGCGGCCGAACATCTCTTGGGTTCCCGGGACCGCGGCCAGTGCGGCGTGCACAGCTTCGACGCTGAAGCGGTGGGTGCCCGCCAGCGGTCCCAGACGAGCGGCCATGTCGGTGATGGTGGTGCTGCCGCAGATCCCGCAGGCGGCGCTGACGTTGCCGAGTCGCGGCGTGGGCACCGGTGCCTTGCCGCCGGTGCCCACGGTGACCACGTTGTACTCGAACTCGGCTGCTGGGCCTTCGCCGCAGTAGCGCACGCCCGTCACCGCTGCGTCGCCGAGCAGCCCGTCGCCTGCGCAGAAGCCCGCCGCCAGCTCGTAGTCGTTCCCGGGCGTGCGCATGGTGGTGGCCACCATGTGCCCGTCGAGGCGGATCTCGAGCGGCTCCTCCACCACGACCTCGTCGGGCGAGCGCCGCCATTCGCCTTGTCGCAGCCGGTCAACCAGCACCCGCATCGTGCGCCCCCGCCGCATCCGGTCAGGGTACCGGCACCCCCCGTTCCGGTTCGCCCGCGCCGGCACCCGTTCGTCTGGCACCACTGCAAGGAGTTGCCCGTCTATTCGCAGGCGTGAATCGGCACCAACGTTCCGTCCATCGAGTCATCGGAAGCATCGTCGCGGATGCGCACCTGCTGTCGAAGCATGATCTGCAGCGCACCGACAGCACCGTCGACCCGTGCAGCTTCAGCCCTGCGGCCGCCGTCTACCTCGACGAATTCAGTCGCAAGGAGTCGCCACCCATCGATGTCCTCCTCGCCGATGGAGCAGGCCCGGTCGAGACGGGACTCCCAGACAGCAAGGTCCATCGGACCCCGAAATCCTGTCGAGTTGAGCCAGTTGTCGACATGGAGTGATGCCGGCGGGAACGATGCGGCACACCAATCGCCGTTGTTGACCATCGTCCACAACACAAAGATCGCGTCATCGCGCAGGCTGAGCCCGTCAGGCGACGCGGCTGGGGCCTCGGGATCGCCTCCATCGGCCGAGATGAACCCGTCCACAAGCTCCGCTGCCGCCGCGTGTTCCCAGATGGGGGCCGCACAGGCAGCTTCCAGCCGCACCCGCCACGCGCTATTGCTCGTCGGCCCGTTCAACCCGGTCAAATCTGCCCAGAACCGACTGGAATTGTGGCCGAGCAGCTCGGCTGGAGATCCCGATTGCCGCTCTAGGGGGCTGAACCACGACACTGCCGTCGTCGTAGGCGCCGATTCGAGAATCGATGTCGGCGCCACTGTGGACGCACTCGTCGGTTGCTGAGGTTCCGGCTCCGACGACGCGCATCCCTGCGCGACCACGGCGCAGGCGACCGCAGCGAGCAGCAGCAACGGCACACGGCGACGCGTACGCGCCTGCAGGTCGCTAGCCCCGGCGCCGGCGAGATTCGCGGCGCGGGCCATCTCAGCTGTCGCCGCCCCAAGCCTCATCCGCAGCAGCCCAATCGAAGCGGTCGTGTTCGGCGAAGAGTTCGATGAGCTCAAGGCGGCGCTTGATGTTCACCATCTCGTGCAACGACGCGTCGACGGTTTCTCGAAAAGTCGCCGTGCCCAGGATCTCGGCTGCCTGTGCTGCGATGTCTCGATCGACTTCGACTGATGTAGTCGACACATGAGGAACATACCGGCGCCAATCCGGACGCGAAGCGGCCCGGGCCGTGGCCCGGGCCGGTTCGATTGGGTTGGGTTGTTCTTGGGGTGGTGACAGGTCCCGCTAGAAGTCCATGTCCGGCATGCCGCCCGGAGCGCCGCCGCCCGAATCGGGCTCTTCGCAGATCACGGCCTCGGTGGTAAGGAACAGCGCCGCGATCGACGAAGCGTTCTGCAGCGCCGACAGCGTCACCTTGGCAGCGTCGATGACGCCCGCAGCGACCAGGTCTTCGTACTCGCCAGTGGCGGCATTGAGACCCATGGAGCCGTCGAGATCACGAACCCGGCTGACCACCACGCCGCCTTCAAGACCGGCGTTCTCGGCGATCTGCTTCAGCGGCCCGGCCAAGGCACGCTCGACCAGCCGAGCACCGGTGGACTCGTCGCCGTCAAGGCTGTCCGCAACCGAGCGAACCGCCTCTTCGGCCCGCACCAAGGTGACGCCGCCGCCGGCCACCACACCGGCCTCGATGGCCGCCTTGGTGGTGCTGACTGCGTCTTCGATGCGGTGCTTCTTCTCTTTCAGCTCGACCTCGGTGGCCGCGCCGACACGCAGCACTGCCACGCCGCCGGACAGCTTCGCCAGCCGTTCCTGCAGCTTCTCGCGGTCGTAGTCGGAGTCGGTGTTCTCGATCTCGTTCTTGATCTGCTCGATGCGGCCGCGCACTTCGGCCTCGTCGCCGGCGCCCTCGATGATGGTCGTCTCGTCCTTGGTGACGACCACCCGGCGGGCCGTGCCCAGCAGATCGAGTGTGGTGTTCTCCAGCTTGAGGCCGACGTCCTCGCTGATGACCTGGCCACCCGTCAGGATTGCCATGTCGGCCAGCATCGCCTTGCGGCGGTCGCCGAAGCCGGGTGCCTTCACCGACACCGAGCGGATCGTGCCGCGGATCTTGTTCACCACGAGCGTGGCGAGCGCCTCGCCCTCGACGTCCTCGGCGATGATCACGAGCGGCTTGCCCGCCTGGGTCACCTTCTCGAGCACCGGCAGCACATCGCGGACCGCGGAGATCTTGCCCTGCATGAACAGCAGGTGCGCGTCGTCGAGCACCGCTTCCTGCGAGTCGGGATCGGTGACGAAGTAGGGCGAGATGTAGCCCTTGTCGAAACGCATGCCCTCCACGAGGTCCATCTCGAGGCCGAACGTCTGCGATTCCTCGACCGTGATCACGCCGTCCTTGCCGACCTTGTCGAACGCGTCGCTGATCAGCTGGCCGATGTCGCCGTCCGCGGCGGAGATGGCCGCCACCTGCGCGACGTGGGTCTTGGAATCGGTGACGCTGATCGACATGTCCTCGATGGCGCTCACTGCGGCTTCGACGCCGGCTTCGATGCCCCGCTTCACGGCCATCGGATTGGCGCCCGCGGTCACGTTGCGCAGACCGTCGCGCACCATGGTCCACGCCAGCACGGTGGCAGTCGTGGTGCCGTCGCCGGCAACATCGTCGGTCTTCTTGGCGACTTCCTTCACCAACTCGGCCCCGATGCGCTCCACCGGATCTTCCAACTCGATGTCCTTGGCGATCGACACGCCGTCGTTGGTGATCGTGGGGGCGCCCCATTTCTTGTCGAGCACGACGTTGCGGCCCTTGGGCCCCAGCGTGACGCGCACGGCGTCGGCGAGCTGGTTCATACCCGACTCGAGTGCACGGCGGGCCTCGTCGTCGAAGGTGATCATCTTGGCCATATCAGGTGGCTCCTGTCTTGGATGACTCTCGGAAGGGGTGACTCGACGTCACGATGCCGCGGCGATCGCGGCAGTCATTAGCACTCTAGGGAAGAGAGTGCTAACCGCCAACTCCTCAAGTGAGTTGTGCGGCCAGTTCGACGGCCGCCTCCCGCACGGCATTGAGCGTGTCGCCCATCGACCGCTCGGCCCCGTATCGCTCCGTCAGCACCACGAGGCCCGTGGGGGCCAGCTCGCCCGCGGGCGGGCGCCAGTGAGCAGGATCGGCGCCGGGCTCGCGAGCACCCACAACGACGCCCACGGGCACGCCATTCTCGGCGGCGATTTCCAGCACGCCGCCCACGACCTTGCCGTCGAATGAGCCCGCATCGAGCTGTCCCTCGCCGGTGATGACCAGATCGGCGCCTTCGATCGCGTCCAGCAGGCCGATCTCGGTCGCGACAACCTCGAAACCCGGTGTCAGCTCGGCCCGCAGACCTGCCGCGAGCCCACCCGCCAAACCGCCCGCAGCGCCTGCACCCAGCATCTCGCTGACATCTGTGCCGTATCGCTCGCGGTACACGTCGACGAGCCGCTCGAGTCGGCGGGTCAACAGCTTGATCTGCGGCGGCGAGGCGCCCTTCTGCGGGCCGAAGATGCGTGCGGCGTCGCAGAAGCGAGTGCGCACATCGCAGGCCACCACCACTGAGACACCGGCGAGGCGGGCCAGCGGCGACATGGCATCGAGCGCTCCGAGGCCGCCGTCGGTGGTCGCCGAGCCGCCCACGCCCACGATGACGCGCCGGGCGCCGCTCGCAACGGCCTCCGCGATCAGCTCACCGGTGCCAGCCGTGGTCGCGGCGAGCGGATCATTGCCCTCGACGCCGCCCGCGAGCAGCAGCCCGCTTGCACGAGCCATCTCCACGATCGCGTCGTCGCCCGCGAGTCGCCAAGGGGCCTCCACCCGTTCCCGCAGGGGTCCGGTCACCAATGAGGTTCGATTCGGCCCGCCCAGCGCGTCGAGCGTGCCCTCGCCGCCGTCAGCCGCGGGCAGGCAGACGACCTCGGCTCGCGTACCAGCGTGCTGGCGCACGCCCGCCGCGATCGCAGCTGCCACCTCCGCTGCCGACGCGGTACCGCGGAACTTGTCCGGGCACGCGACAACCCGCACGCCGATTACTCAGCTATATCGGTCCCCAGCGCCACCAGTACGTCGGGCGACTCGAAGTCCTGCACGGCCGCCGTGTCTGCGGGCATCTGGCGCACGTCGTCGTCGGGGTCGAGCTCCAGCACACCTGCGATCGCCCGCGCTTCGAGCAACGCACCCGGCTTGTAGTAGATGATCGTGCTGTCGAGCGGTGTGCCCGCATAGTTGGTCGGCGTGTTGGTGATGTAGCTCAGCGTCTTGAACCGGTCGGTCAGCCGCGTCGCAGCTCCCCGGACAGCGGTGGAGTTGGCGACCTGCACGGACACCTCTGACGCAGGACGGGGTTGGAACGGTTCTGCCCCCGCCGAGGTCGTGTCGGTGGAGGGCTCGGCGGTGACCGTCGGCGCCACAGTGGTGACCGTGACGGAGCCGGTGCCGCCGGCATCGGAGACGCCCGTCGCCGCGGTCGGTGCCTCCGTCGCCGTCGGGACCGTGTCCCCGGGCTCAGCAGCCGATGTCGTGTCGGTGGCGGTGGTGTCGTCGGGGTCGTCGACCGAACGGAGCAGCAGCACGCCCACGACCACGGCCACCAGCACCAGCAGCAATCCGCGCACTGCCGCGCCGCTGTTGGATTCGCCGGCTTGGCTGTTCATCGGGTGACCTCCCGTCTGTGATCGGCCCGGGTTCGTTTCACTGCGATCCGCAGCCGAGGCCGGCGTGCGCTGCAACTCCTGTGCGTTGGTCGCGCTGGAACATGGCTAAGAACCGCTTGTCAGCGGCAGTGCTGTGAGCGTAGGGGCAAAGATGCGCTACCGGGTGTACCCCTCAGGACCTAACTTGCGAACGGAGCCCGATCCCCCGATCCCCCGATCCCCCGATCCAGAACAAACCGTGAGTAGCCCCCATGAGCGTCAGCATCGTCGACCACCCGGTAGCCGCAGCCCTGCTGACTCGGCTGCGCGATAAGAACACCGCCGTCGAGGAGTTCCGACAGCGGCTCGACGCGCTCACGTTCTTGCTGGTCTCAGAAGCACTCGCCGATGCGGCATCGGTCGCCGAGCCGGTGGAGACGCCGCTGGGACCCGCCGAGGGCTCGCGCCTTGAGCCGATGCCCGCGATCGTGCCGGTGCTGCGCGCCGGGCTGGGAATGCTCGATGCAGCGCTCAGGCTCCTGCCCGCTGCACCGGTGGGGTTCATCGGAATGCGTCGGATCGAGACTTCTGACGGCGTCGGCCACGAGCGCTACCTCGAGTCGCTGCCGAGCGTGCTGGAGGATCGACCGGTGCTGGTGCTCGACCCGATGCTGGCCACGGGCGGCTCGGCGGCCGAGGTGATCCGGATGCTCGCGGCATCGGGCGTGGGGCCCGTCACGATGGTGTGCATGCTCGCCGCACCCGAGGGAGTCGCTGCCCTGCAGGCAGGCGCCTCCGATATCCGCATCGTGACGGCCGCCGTGGACAGCCATCTCGACGAGCGAAAGTTCATCGTGCCCGGCCTGGGCGACGCCGGCGATCGCCTCTACGGCCTGGCCTGAGCAGCCGCGTGGGGAGGTGCGCCCGCTGGGGCAGCGCCCTGCAGCTGTGCCATCGTCGGCAGGCTCGGCTGGGCGCCATCCACCGTCACTGCCCACGCACCCGCTCGAACGGCGAGCCGCGCTGCTTCGAGCGTGCTCGTTCCCGATGCCATGGCGACGGCGATCCGTGCTGCATCCGGCGTGTTCACAGGTCGGTAGTGTGCCCCGCCCTGATGAGCACCTGAAACTCTTGCTCGGACAGGCGGATGGGGCGAGCCCGAGGTGGGAATCGAACCCACAACCCCCGCTTTACAAGAGCGGTGCTCTGGCCGTTGAGCTACTCGGGCGCTCACTTCAGCGTATGGGCCGCGTCCCAAATTTCAGGCTGGATTGCGGGCGCGAGCTGTGCTGCCGTCGCCGGAGCCCTTGCGGACGCGGGCGATGTCGAACAGGGCCACCGCGGCAGCAGCTGCGACGTTGAGCGATTCGATGCGTCCAAGCACCGGGATCGACACCACCTGGTCGCACCGGCGCTCCACGAGCGCCGACAGTCCCCGGCCTTCGGCACCGAGCACCAGCACCAGCGGCTCATCGCCGACCCGCAGCGATTCGAGCCCACCGGGGGCATGGCCGTCGAGCCCGATGGCCCACAGGCCGGCGTCTCGCAGCTTCGCGAGCGCCGCGGGCAAGCCCCCGACCAGAGCGATCGGCAGGTACTCCACGGCACCTGCAGCGGCCTTCATTGCCGCCGGGGTGAGGTTTGCGGAGCGGTGGCTGGTGAGCACCACGCCGGTGGCGCCGGCGACCTCGGCGGTGCGCAGGATGGCGCCGAGGTTGCCCGGGTCGGTGACGCCGTCGGTCGCCACGATGAGCGGCGGCGTATTCCCCACAGGTCTGGCCAGTTCTTCCAGCGTCACCGGTTGGACAGCCGCAGCCTTGGCGATCACGCCCTGGGGCGCGGCAGTAAGCGCGACTTCGTCCAGCTTGCGGCGGGTGACCTCGCGCAGCGGCACCCGGCGGTCGCCGGCGAGGTCGACGATCTCGGCCAACGTGGCAGCCGAGTGCGCGTCTTCACAGATCAGTACCTCGTGCACCTTGCGCGTGCCAGCCCGCAGCAGCTCCCGCACGGCCTGCCGGCCCTCGACGTGATCCCCGCCGAGACCTCGCGGCCGTGACTGCGAGCGCGCCGGCTGCTCCTGGTTTGGCCCGCCCCGGCCGGCACCTGAACGGTTGGGGGGCCCGGAGCCCCTGGCCTGTCCTCCTCGACCGCGACCCGGAGGCCGAGTTCTCCGCTCCCCGCGCTGGGCATCAGCACCCCGCCCGCTGCGCTGGGGGGGAGCGCCTCGGCGTCTGCCCCGTTCCGCGCTCATCGATCGTCGCCCTCCCCGACCTGCGTTGCGAGCTTCTCGTCGTCGGCAATCACAAGCGCCACAGCATGGGCCACGATCCCGTCGGTGGTGCCGAGCCCCTCGGTCCGCTTGCCGCACACCGTGACCGGGCCGCCAGCAGCGCCGCTGAGCTGCGCCTGCATCTGATCGCGATGCGAGGCGATCATCGGCTGATCACAGATGACTGTGCAATCGGCATTGGCCAACGTCCAGCCGCTGTCCTCGAGCAGAGCCGCGACCTGGGCCAGCATCTCGACGCTGTCGCCATCACGCCAGCGCTCATCGCTGTCAGGAAAGTGCGTGCCGATGTCGCCGAGCCCGGCCGCACTTAGCAACGCATCGATCACCGCATGCGCCACGACATCGGCATCGCTGTGACCCGCCAGGGGCTGCTCGTCAGGAAACCGGACCCCACCCAGCACCAATGTCCGCGCAGGCGTGCTCGCCGGATCGGCAAACGGATGCGCGTCGTAGCCATGCCCCACTCGCAGAGCTGGCCCAGCAGCGTCCCGATCAGCAGCACTCACAACCGTGGACGCTAGAGCCCGTCGCTCCCGGCGCGGCCGCTCAGCAGTGCCTCGACCACGACGAGATCTGCAGCCGTCGTGACCTTGTGCGCTGTCGCCTCGCCCGGTATCGCCATCACGGTGCCGCCCGCAGCCTCAATCAACGCTGCATCGTCGGTTGCCTCGGGCTCGACGTCGTGGGCATTGACCAGCGCGGCGCGGCGAAAGGCCTGCGGCGTCTGCACAGCGAAGATGCCGTCACGGCTCACGGTCTCCGCCACCGCGCCGCCGCTGTCGCCCCATTCCGGCACGCGCTTCAACGTGTCGCTCACCGCCAATGCCGGCACGGCAGCATCGGCCCCGCTCCGGACAGCAGCAATCACGCGCTCGAACAACGCCGCCGAAGCCCCCGGTCGGGCAGCGTCATGACAGACCACCACATCGACATCATCAGGAACCGTCTCTAGCCCAGCCCGAACAGACTCCGACCGAGAATCACCGCCAGCCACCACCGTATCGACCCCGTCGAACTCCCGCTCAGCCATCGACGCCGCGACAACGAGCGTCACCCCATCACAAGCACGCCGAGCCGCCTCAACGCTCCAAGCAACCATCGGCCGCTTCAATATGGGCACCATTGCCTTGGTCAAGCCGTCGGGGTTGGTGCCGAACCGAGTCCCGGCCCCCGCAGCCAACACGAGCGCCCAAGTCCGAGCCACCCGCCAAGTCTGCCTGCGGAAACGACCCTTGTGTGCCGACCTGCATTGATCGTCCGTTACTCAGACGGAGGCCGCGAAACCCTAATTCTGCCGCCCCGAACAGTGGCCACTGCCCGCTCATCGAGGTCACCGCCGTGGCGCTCGATGACCTCCGACATAAGCACAATGCGCCGTTCAGCCGGAAAATTCACGCTCCGGCCACGGAGACCGTGGCCAGCGTGTCACCCGCAATCACCGCATGCGCGTGGGCAGTGCAAGCGAGAATGTCCTCCCGCTCCAGGTCGGGGTAGTCGTCGAAGTCCAAGTAGACGGTCATGGCCGAAGGATGTCAGTCGACGCTTGGCGTCGAGGCGACAGGAGGCGCCGCGGGAGGGATGCCGGCCACGACATCGCCTGAGGCGAGCATCGCCTGCGCGTCGCGCAGCCATTCGCCGCATATGGCTATTCGTTCGTCGTCGGGGTCGGCGCCGTCCGCGAGAAGCCGTTCCACGGTCGCCTCGACCGCGACCAGCGCTGTGACGGTGAGGGCGTCGGCGAGTTCGGCGATTCGTTCAGACATCGCCTGCGGCAGAGCCGACGGATACGTGCCGCCGATCCGCCAGCAGGACACATCGTCCCAGGGTTCGCGGCTCGGCCGGATCGTGTTGGCCTGCAGCGGCCCTAGTGCATCCTCGACCGAGCCAGGCAGCGGGCCGGCAAGGTCAACAAGCCGCGCAATGCTGTGAGTGCGCTCGGAAGGCACGCTTCTCGCGGCGCACCACGCCTTGAGCGCATTCTCGATCGTCATCGCTGCGTCAGCGCACAAACTGCGCAGACGTCCGTCTCGGCGAACTGTGTCGATTCGGAGCTGTCCATCCACGCGTCGAGTCTCGTTCGCGTCTGCCCGGCAGTTGCGGCTCATGTCCCCCAGGGCTTGCCGGACATCGTTCAAGCGTTCAAGCGCTTCGTCGAGATTGCTGTCGGGCATGCCGATCTCCTTGCCCCAGTCCACCGCCTCAGCCCCCGCGGCACGCTCGAACAGCGTCTGCCCGCAGGCCGCGACAGCAGCCTCATACGACGACGGCACCTGCCCAGTACGGTGCTTCCATTCAGGCCAATCGGTGACATGCACCTCCACCGGCACACCCGCCGCGGCGCTGCACCTCGCTTCGAGCCGCCACCGCAACGGATACCGCTCGGCGTAGTCAATGTCGTCGAACACGGCCACCAAGTCGACATCGCTGCCGACGCGTGCGGTGCCACAGGCAACCGAACCGTGCAGCACCACCACCGCCGCGCCTTCGGCGGCGAGCGCCTCCGCAGCGGCTCGGGCATGGACAAGCGTCGGCACGATCAGCGCGTCATCGCGGACCGCCATCACAACAGGCTAATCGCCCACGACGCATGGCCCCGGCAGCCAGCACGAGCGTCCAAGTCCGAGCCACCCGCCAAGTGTGCGCCGCCCAACGACCCCAGCAGACGAGCACCCGGAGTCCAAGCACACCAGGTGACGAGGGCTGGGGAGGGGTAGGGGTGCCCGCGCGCAGTTATGAAGCACCCCGCGCACACCCAGCCTGCGCACGAAGCGCTTCATCTGTTTGAAGCGCGGGTGCGCCTGCCCCTCCCCAGACCGGGCACACGAAAAGCCCGGGTAGCAAGAAACACACGAGCGGCTACCGAAACGTAAGCCCCCGGCGCCGTCGCCGACCACGAAGCGCAACCAAGACCACCACAAGAACTACAGCAGCCAGGACAACCCACCAGATCACCGCAATCCGAGCCCCCCGAGAAGCCCGCTCAGCCAACCGCTCAGCCTCAGCATCAGCAGCCTCGATCTCGGCATCCAGCAGCTCACCAAAGACACGCAGCTCCCGAAACCCGCCCTCGTTCAGCCGCAGCACCCCCTCCGCAGGCAAGCTCCCCGCCCCCCCAGGCACGGTCGCCCGCACCACCAGCGTCACCAGCTCGTCGAGCGGAGTCCCGGCCCGCTGTTCAATCTCACTGATGGGGAGCCCGAACAACTCGCCTTCCAGTGCGTCGGCGGTAGCCGGGTTCACGAGCCCAGAGACCGGCCGATTCAAACCGACGGTCACCGCCAGGTCGTACAGCACCCGCGCTCCGTCACGCGATCCCACGAAGGTCGTTGAGCGGAACAGCCCGGCGGAGCCGTCTGCAGGCCGGTCGATCTCGGCCAGCACCTCTGCCAGTTCCCCTGGAGTCGAGAAGCGCTTGGATGCCGTCACTCTGAGCAGCTCGCCTGCGGGAGTCGGCTCGACGAATTGGCGGACATCCCAACCCACGAGGCCATCGGTCACGATGAGCCTGCCCAGGTCGGGCGCCCACCGCATCACCTCTTCGTCGAAGGTGATCTCGACGCTGACCCTGCCGGCGCCGTCATGAGAGATGTCGATGTCGACGATGAGGTCAACCCGGCAGCCCGCGGCCGCCATCAGCACCGCCAGACCAGCCAGCGCGCCACCAAGCGCCCGCCGGCACGGCCCGCTGTTCAGCTTCTTGGGTCCCGGCGAACCACGAAGACGTGTTCGCGGGCGCACTGCTACTCGGCCGCTGCGGCCTCTTCGAGCTCAATCGGCCCGGGGTCAAAGCCCTCGATGGCGCGGAACACGATCTCGTCGTCCTCGACGTCCACCACGATGATCTCGCCGGCGTGGAACTCCTTGTAGAGGATCCGCTCGCTGAGCGCGTCCTCGACGTGGTGCTGCAGCGCGCGACGCAGCGGGCGGGCGCCCAGCTGCGGGTCGTAGCCGGTGCGGGCCAGCCATTCCTTGGCAGCGTCGGTCAGCTCGAGCCCCAGGCCTTGGGCCCGTAGCTGCTCGCTGGTGCGCGCGATCATCAGGTCGACGATCTGGGTGACCTCCTCGACGCTCAGCTCGTGGAACACGATCGTGTCGTCGATGCGGTTCAGGAACTCGGGTCGGAACTGCGCCTTGAGCGCATCGTTGACCTTTTCCTTCATCCGCTCGTAGCTGGCGCCCTCATCGGCAGTGGCGAAGCCCACCCGCGCCTTGCGCAGGTCGGCGGTGCCCAAGTTGGAGGTCATGATGAGCACGGAGTTGCGGAAGTCGACCGAGCGGCCCTGGGCGTCGGTCAGCCGGCCCTCTTCGAGGATCTGCAGCAGCGTGTTGAAGACGTCGGGATGGGCTTTCTCGATCTCGTCGAACAGCACGACCGAGAACGGCTTGCGGCGCACTGCTTCGGTGAGCTGGCCGCCCTCGTCGTAACCGACGTACCCGGGTGGCGCTCCGACGAGGCGGCTCACCGTGAACTTGTCCATGTACTCGGACATGTCGAGGCTGATCAGCGAATTCTCGTCGCCGAAGAGGAACTCCGCCAGCGTCTTGGCCAGCTCGGTCTTACCGACGCCCGAGGGGCCCAGGAAGATGAACGAGCCGCCCGGCCGCTTGGGGTCCTTCAGGCCTGCACGGGTGCGCCGGATGGCTTGGCTGACGGCCTTGATGGCGTCGTCTTGGCCGATGACCCGCTTGTGCAGCGCCTCTTCCATCCTCAGGAGCTTCTGGGTCTCTTCCTCGGTCAGTTTGTAGACGGGAATGCCAGTCCAGATGGACAGCACCTCGGCGATGGCCTCTTCGTCGACCTCGTCGAACAGGTCGTGGCCTTCGGCCCGAGCCTGGGCCATCACTTCAGTTCGCTGTTCGAGCAGATCTTTCTCTTCGTCACGCAGCGCGCCGGCCGTCTCGAAGTCTTGCGACTCGACCGCCTGCTTCTTGCGCTCGGTGACATCGGCCAGCTTTTTCTCGATCTCCTTGAAGTCGGGCGGCGTCGACATGCGCTTGATGCGCAGGCGCGACCCGGCCTCGTCGATGAGGTCGATGGCCTTGTCGGGCAGGTGCCGATCGGCGATGTAGCGGTCCGCGAGATTCGCCGCTGCCACGAGGGCCTGGTCGGTGATGGTGACCCGGTGGTGCTGCTCGTAACGGTCGCGCAGTCCCTTGACGATTTCGATGGTGTGGCTGAGCGTGGGCTCATCGACGGTGATCGGCTGGAAGCGGCGTTCGAGGGCCGCGTCCTTCTCGAGGTACTTGCGGTACTCCTCGAGCGTTGTCGCGCCGATCGTCTGCAGCTCGCCACGGGCCAGCATCGGCTTCAGGATCGATGCGGCGTCGATCGCGCCCTCGGCTGCACCGGCGCCGACGAGAGTATGCAGCTCGTCGATGAACAAGATGATGTCGCCACGGGTGCGGATTTCCTTGAGGACCTTCTTGAGACGCTCCTCGAAGTCGCCCCGGTAGCGCGAGCCGGCCACCAGCGCTCCGAGATCGAGCGTGTAGAGCTGCTTGTCGCGCAGCAGCTCGGGGACTTCATTGCTGACGATCTTTTGGGCGAGACCCTCCACGATGGCTGTCTTGCCCACGCCGGGCTCGCCGACGAGCACCGGGTTGTTCTTGGTGCGGCGAGACAGCACCTGCATGACGCGCTCGGTCTCACGCAGCCGGCCGATGACCGGGTCGAGTTTCTTGGCCCGGGCATCGGAGGTCAGGTTTCGTCCGAACTGATCGAGCACCAGTGAGCCGCTCTGGCCGCCCTGCTCGCTGCCTTGGCCCGACGAGGCACCGACGGTCTCGCGGCCGCTGCCCGAGCCGCTGTAGCCCGACAGCTGCTGGATGACCTCTTGGCGGACCTTCGACAGGTCGGCACCGAGCTTGACCAGCACCTGCGCGGCCACGCCCTCGCCTTCACGGATCAAACCGAGCAGCACGTGCTCGGTGCCGATGTAGTTGTGACCGAGCTGCAGCGCCTCACGCAGCGACAGCTCGAGCACCTTCTTGGCGCGTGGCGTGAACGGGATGTGACCGCTGGGCGATGAGCTGCCCTGCCCGATGATCTCCTCGACTTGGTTGCGCACGGCCTCCAGCGAGATGCCCAGCGACTCGAGCGCTTGGGCAGCAACGCCCTCGCCCTCGTGAATCAGCCCCAGCAGGATGTGCTCGGTGCCGATGTAGTTGTGATTCAGCAGGCGCGCTTCTTCTTGCGCCAACACCACCACCCGGCGAGCCCGATCGGTGAAGCGTTCGAACACTGGGCCTCCTGCTCTGAGCCTTGCACACGGCGTTGCACACGGTGCTTCGGGTCTGCTGAAAGCAGTGTAACGATGCCCTGCCGGATCGCTCTCTCAGGGATCGGCCTCGTTCACCCCGCTGCAGCGCGACAGGATTCGGGCGCGACTGCGGTGTGGGGACACGACCGTTGTCGTTTACGGTTGCGCCGTGGCGCCGCTTTCGCCGTTGCAGGCCAGACCCAGCTCGGATGAAGACTTGGCTCGTGTCGAGTCGGCGCTGCGTGCCGCAGCGGTCACCGGCGACGACTTCCTCACCGAGGTGACCTCGCACCTGATCCCTGCGGGCGGCAAGCGCCTGCGGCCTGCGTTCGTCATCGCGTCGGCGCTGGCGCTCGACCCCGACGGCGCTGCGTCTGATGCGGTCACCGACGACATGATCTGCGGCGGCGTGGCTGTGGAGCTGGTGCATCTGGGCTCGCTGTATCACGACGACGTCATGGACGACGCGGAGACCCGCCGCGGCATCGAGGCAGTGAACCACCGGTGGGGCAACCTGAAGGCGATCCTGGCGGGCGACTTCCTGCTGGCGAAGGCCTCCGAGCTGGCGGCGTCACTGGGAACCGAGGTGGCCGCCCTGCTGGCCGCCACGATCGGGCGCCTATGCGAGGGCCAGGTGCGCGAGCTGCAGCTGATCTACGACCTCAGCCGCACCGAGGACCAGTACTTCATGGCGATCCAGGGCAAGACCGCCGAGCTGTACGCCACGTCGTGCCGCATCGGCGGGCTGGTGGCCGGCGCCGACGGCGAGATTCTCGACCGCTTGAACAGATTCGGGCTCGCATATGGCATGGCATTTCAGATCGTCGACGACGTGCTCGACTTCGTCGCCTCCGACGAGGAGCTCGGCAAGCCCTCGGGCAACGATTTGCGAGAAGGCGTGTACACGCTGCCGGTGATCCGGATGCTGGCCGACGGGGGCTCCGCCGACGAGGGCCTTGGCGAGCTGCTGGGCGAGCCGCTGGACGATGATCGGCGGGATCGAGCCCGGAGGATCGTGGTGGACGGCCCCGAAATCGCCAGCTCGGTGACGACGGCACAGCACTACGTGACCCAGGCCTTGGACGCCCTGGCGCCGTTCGATGCAACGCCGGGCACGGTCGGCCTGCGGGCCGCAGCGTCAAATCTGCTCAGCGCCCTGCCGCCCAAAGCGGCCAGCGCAGACGCAGCCGGCGCGACCGGCGCAGTCTGAAAGCGACCGGTCCGCACATGCAGCCGGGCTGGCCGATCCGGCGCCGCTACCGGCATGGATCATGGGACCCCGGCCGCGGACCGTGCTGGCAGTGGGGCTCGCGCACCTTCGTCATGGGCATTATCAATGCCACGGACGACTCGTTCTCCGGCGACGGCGTAGCCGATCGGCTCGACGAAGCCCTCGCGCTGACACATGAGCTGGTGGACGGCGAGGTTGACATCATCGATATCGGCGGAGCCTCCAGCCGTCCAGGTGCAGAGCCCACGCCCATCGAAGTGGAGCGGCGCCGGGCGGTGAGGGTCATCGAGGCCGTGCGAGCCGAACTGGATCGCATCGGCGCCGAAGTGCCGATCTCGGTGGACACGACCTGGGCAGAAGTGGCTGAGCCGGCCTTCGACGCCGGTGCCACGGTGGTAAACGACATCACCGGCTTCCGCCTCGACCCTCAGATGGCGCCGCTGGTGGCCGAACGCGGGGCCGCCGCGGTGCTCATGCACAACCAGCGGGGCCGACCCCACACCGACCTGATCACCGATGTGACCAACGGACTGCACACCAGCCTGCAGATCTGCGCCGAAGCAGGCGTTGGCACCGATCGCATCGTGGTCGACCCAGGATTCGGCTTCGGGTTCGGCGTCTCGCAGAACCTCGAGATGATGCGCCGCCTGCCCGAGCTGTGGGCGCTGGAGCTCCCCATGCTGATCGGCACCTCACGCAAGTCGACCATCGGTGCGATCACCAACGCCAAGATCGACGACCGCCTCTTCGGCACCGCCGCCACCATCACAGCCGCCATCTACGCAGGCATAGACATAGTGCGAGTACACGACACGCCCCAAATGACCCAAGCAATCCAAATGACAGACGCAATAGTCCGCCCCACCCCCTAAAGGCGGCTTGGGGTCTTAGAAGATGCGCGGTTATGTGGACCTTCCCGCTGTCGCACCAGTTGTTTCCCGCTCTTGTTCGCTGTCGCTCACGGGCCGCTCGGGCCACGGCTTCGCCTATCGGCTTAGCCTCTTAGCTCACGACGGGTGCGACCGCGCCGTCGGGCATCAACTGCCAACGATTGCCGTCTGCGCCTCGGCTATAGAAGGTCGACCGGCCGGATGCCTCGAGTGTGGCGAGCATGGCCGGCAGCGGCGCGTCGACGCTTCTCAGGAACTCGATGACCCGCGCAGGACCGAGATGGTCAAGCATCTCAAACGGCCCGTGCACCCAGTTGAAGCCCCACCGAATCGCGTTGTCCACATTGGCGATGTCATCGGCAATCTCAGGCACAAGGTCTGCCGCATACGCCAAGGTGCCACCAAAGATATGCCGAGCCAACTCCCCCTGAGGCGAATCGGCGAACAGCACCTCGCCGAGATCAGCAGGCACGCCTCCGAGGTCCGGCTGGGCCGCAGGCCGCCACTCCTCGCGCACCAGATCGAACGTCTCGGCCGAGCGTGACCCGTCGTCAAGCTTGATCCGCCGGCTGAAGCCGCCGCCGGTCTTGCGCCCAAGCTGGCCTCGGTCCGCCATCGCCTGCTCCGCAGCAGGAAACTCAGCGAAGTCGAGCCCCCGGTCGCCCGCCGGCAGGTTCTGGGCCAAGTTGGCGCCCACCAGCTCCATCACGTCGAGACCGATGAGGTCGATGAGCCCGTACAGGCCCGTCGGGGGCAGGCCGACCGGTGCGCCGAGCACGGCGTCGACGGTCTCCTGTGTCATGCCGTCGGCCAGGAACGGCTTGGCCATGTGCAGGCCCGACAGCATGAAGAAGCAACCGATGCGGTTGCCGATGAAGTTGACGGTGTCTTTGGCGTGCACGACGCCCTTGCCGAGCCGCTCGGCGCCGAAGCGGGCGAATGCGTCGATCACCTCGGGCTCGGTGTCTTCGCCGGGCACCAGCTCGAACAGCTTCATCACCTGCACCGGGTTGAAGAAGTGCGTGATCGCGACGTCTCGCCGGAAGCGCTCGCTCATGTGTTCGCTGATCTGCCGAAGGGGAATGCCCGACGTGTTCGAGGAGATGACCGAACCGTCGCTTCGGGCCGTTTCGAGCCGTTCGAAGAGCTCGCGCTTGGTGGCGAGGTCCTCCACGACGGCCTCGCACACCCAGTCGTAGCCGGCAATGTCGTCGAGCCGGTCGGCGACCGTGCCGATGCTGACGAGTCCACCGAATTCCGCTTCGACACCGTCGAGCGCCCGCTGGGCTGCGGCTTCGTCGACGTCGAGCAGCAGCACCCGGCAGCCGGCCTTCGCCGAGACTGCGGCAATGCCAGCACCCATCGTGCCCGCGCCGATGATCGCTACTGAGTTGATTTGCCTCGCAGGCTCGGCCGTGTCAATTCGCCTCGCAGGCTCGGCCGAATCAATGCGCCTCGCAGGCTCGGCCGTGTCAATTTCACTCATGGGTGCTTCCTACCGGGTGCCGGTGACTTCGCGGCCGATGATCTCTTTCATGATCTCGGTGGTGCCGCCGTAGATGGTCTGCACTCGGGCGTCGGCGTAGGCCTTGGAGATCGGATACTCGGTCATGAAGCCGTAGCCGCCAAACAGCTGCAGGCAGCGGGTGATGACCCGCAGCTGCATCTCGGTCACCCACCATTTTGCCTCCGCGGCGTCGGTGGCAGTGAGTTCGCCAGCATTGAGCGCCTCGATCTGGCGGTCCACGAACACCCAGGCGATGTCGAGCTCGGTCTTCATCTCGGCCAGCTCGAAGCGGGTGTTCTGGAACGAGGCGATGGTCTGGCCGAAGGCCGTGCGCTCGCCCACATAGTCGACTGTCCAGTCGAACGCAGCCTGCGCATGCGCCACACCGCCGACCGCGATCGACAGCCGCTCCTGGGGCAGGTTCCGCACCAGGTGCATGAAGCCGTTGCCCTCGCCGCCGAGGACGTTCTCTTCGGGCACGAACACGTCATCGAAGAACAGCTCGGCGGTGTCCTGTGACTTCAGCCCCAGCTTGTCGAGGTTGCGGCCCCGCTCGAAGCCGTCCATGCCCTCTTCGAGCACGATCAGCGACATGCCTCGGTGCTTCTCGGTGGGATCGGTCTTTGCCGCCACGATGACGATGTCGGAGTTGATGCCATTGGTGATGAACGTCTTGGAGCCGTTCACGATGTATCCGTCGCCCTGGCGGATGGCTGTCGTGCTCATCGATGCGAGGTCCGAGCCGATGCCGGGCTCGGTCATGGCGATGGCGCTCATCAGCTCGCCGCTGCACATGCCGGGCATCCAGCGCTCGGCCTGCTCGTCGTTGCACAGCTTGGTGAAGTACGGCAGGCAGATGTCGTTGTGCAACGTGATGCACTGGCCCGAGCTCGCAGCGCCCGAGGCCATGATCTCCTCGCCCACGATGGCGTTGTAGCGAAAGTCCGCCACACCGCCGCCGCCGTAGCGCTCGTCGACGTCGGTGGCCAGCAGGCCCACGTCGCCCGCCTTGCGGAACATGGCCTTGTCGACCTTGCCGTCGGCCTCCCATTTCTCGTGGTTGGGGACGATCTCGCGCTCGACAAAGGCCTTGGCCGTCTCGCGGAACATCTCGTGCTCGTCTTCAAAGATGGTGCGCCGCATACGACGAGCGTATGTGCCAACACAGCTAGCGTCACGGGCCGTGACGCAGCAGGATTCGCCGAGCGATCCCCCAAGCCCCATCAGACCCGGTCATGATTGGAGCGCGGTCGAGCGAGCGGCCGCTGCGATGCGCCGGCTGAACCAGGCACTGACGAATCGGCGGGTCGAAGATGGGGTGCTCGACGAGATCACGGCGTCGGTCGAGGCCAACGCCGCGCGGCTCGAGGCGGGCACGCTGCGGGTGAAGATCGACGACATGCTCTCGCGGCCGCACCTGCGGGAGATCTACGAGGGCCAGTACTTCCCGCTGCCGCTGTCGGACGGTGACGAGATCGAGTTCGATCCGTTCTCCATCGGCGGGGGGCAGCTGCATCCGGCATCGGTGGAGGTGCGCTACTTCAAGGAGTCGGGCGAGTCGGTGACCGGCGAGGCCGTGGTGGACCCCATGTTCGCGGGGCCTCCCGAACGCACCCACGGCGGCGTGGTGGCGCTCATCATCGACGAGCTGATGGGCGCGCTGAACCGCATGCGGGGCCGGCAGGCCTACACCGGCCGCCTCACCGTCCACTACCGCGCCGCGACTCCGCTGGGCGTGCCCCTGCGGCTTCGGGCCTGGATCGACCACACGTCGGGCCGCAAGATCGTCCAGCACGCCGAGGTGCACGGCCCCGACGGTCTGTGCGTCAACGCCGAAGGCTTGTTCATCCTGCGGGCCGACGCGCCTGCGGTCCCCGACGACTGAGGAGACGCGCTGGTGGGTGCGCCCGCTGGGGAGGCGGCATGAGCCTCGGCTCCCGCGATCCGGCAGGTCGCAACGTCGCCGAGTCTCCTGCCGTCTCCCCAGCTATGGCAGCTGTGCCTACTGGCCCGACGCCTAGACCGTCGTCCGGTCGGAGCGGAACGCTGGGGTTCCACGGCTATCAGATGCTGCTAATGCTCTGCCGAGGCTGCGGCCAGCTCGCGCAGCAGTGTGGCGCCGCCGATGCGCTCGCAGTCTTGGTCCGCGACTGCGGCCACGTCGCCGAGGGTGACTAGTTCGGGTGCGAGCTCGGCCAGCGGGTCGAGCACGAATCGGCGCTCGCACATGCGTGGGTGCGGGATCTGCAGTTCGGGATCACCCATCACCACCTCGCCGAAAAGCAACACGTCAACGTCCAGTGTGCGGGGACCCCAGCGCTCACGGCGCACCCGGCGTGCCGCGGCCTCGAGGGCTTGGCAGCGGGCCAGCAACTCGTATGGACCTTCGGATACTGCCAACTCGGCCACCAGGTTCAGGAATTCCGGCTGTTGCGGTCCGATGGGCGCACTGCGGTACACGCCCGAGGGGGCGACCAGGACTCCGGCGGTATCCAGCGATTCGAGCGCCGCGATCAGCTGCGCCGCCGGATTGCCGATGTTGGCGCCCAGCCCCACGAATGCCCGCACGCGGGGCTCGTTCACCGGCTCATGCTCGGTCGGCGCGCCCGCTCACACTGGGTGACGGGTGATGCGCACGGCGCTGGTGCCGAGGTCGGCTGCAACGGGCGGGCGCAGCTTGGTGACGGTCACCGTGGCGGCGGTCACGGCACCGATGCCGCACAGCTCTGCGGCGATCAGCTCGGCCAGCCGTTCGAGCAGCAGCGGCTGGGACTCGTGGCACAGCGCCACGATGCGGTCGCACACGGCGCCGTAGTCGACGGTGAGGCGCAGGTCGTCCGAAGCTCCCGCAGGGCTCAGATCTGCGTGAATGTCGACATCGATGCTGAGTGGCTGGGGCGCCGTGCGTTCGTGGGCCAGCGCCCCGATCACGCACGTCACCCGCAGATCGCGCAGCTCAATGCGGTCGCTCGTGGCGACCGGATCATCGGCACAGCGGTCGCTCGTGGCGACCGGATCATCGGCACAGCGGTCGCTCGTGGCGACCGGATCATCAGCGCAGCGGTCGCCCATGGCGACCGGATCATCAGCGCAGCGGTCGCTCGTGGCGAACGCATCATCAACACAGCGGTCGCTATCTGGTGCTGGCACCGGTGTGCTCAGCTTGCTGCGCCGCGTTCAGCGAGAATGCCGAGTGCCACGTCGACGACTCGGCGCCCCTCGGGCCCGACCCGCTGGCCGAAGATCCGCTCGGTGATGGCCGTCGCCTGCGGGCCGGTGGGCACCTTGCCCGACAGCAACAGGTATGACGCCACGAAGCCGCAGACATCCTCGCCGACCCGCTCCTTGTGCAAGATCACGCGCTTGCCCTCACTTGCCAACCGTTCGAGGTCGTCGTGGACCGACTCGAGGTATTTGCCCAAGTCGTCGATGACGGGCCACGGCCGGTGCAGGTACGGCAAGTCGAGTTCGTCGTAATTGTGCAAGTTGTGCGGCGCGGAGATGAGCGACACGACGATGTCGAATTCGTTGCGGCGCAGCCAGATGATCTCTTCCTGACGGCGGACGCGCCGGTGGCTGGCGCCATAGCCGCCGGGACGCTCACACACGGCGAGGCGCTCAGCGACGACCCAGTTGAAGTTGCGGGGCTGAATGCCCTCCGCCCACTTCCCTCTCATAGCTCGCCGTCCCTCGCAGCGCCACTGACACTCGCAGTACATCAGTGCGTGCTCACAGCCGAATGTACCGGTGCCGATCCGGCCCTGCACGGCCCTTCCCAAAGAGATTCAGGCGCTTTGCTCGCCAGCAGCGTCGTAGGCGCGGATCTCGGCCAGATTGCGGTACTTCTGGGCCAGATCCAGCCCGTAGCCGATGACCCACACGGGCGGCAGGCGGAATCCGATGTAGTCGACGAGGCCGTTCAGGCTGCCGTTGTGCTCGCGGGTCAGCAGCGAGCACACCGCCAGGCTGGCGGGGCCACGGGCCAGCAGGCTGCGACGCAGGTACGACAGCGTCAGACCGCTCTCGACGATGTCCTCCACCAAAATGACGTCGCGCCCCGCGATGTCGATGTCGAGGTCCTTGAGGATGCGAACGACACCGCTCGAACGGGTGCTGCTGCCGTAGGACGACACGGCCATGAAGTCCATCTCCACCGGCAGGTCGATGGCCCGGCTGAGATCGGAGGCGAACATCACAGCGCCTTTGAGGACCGCGACGAGCAGCGGCTCGCGGCCCGCGTAGTCGGCGGTGATCTGCGCGCCCATCTCGACAACCCGCTCGGCGATCTCGGGACCGGAGACCAGCACCTTCCCGACGGCGGGGTCGCCGGCGAGCATGGAGTCGAGGTCGCTGGGGGTGCTCGGCGATCCCGGCGCGGGTGTCACGTGAGTCGAACCTAGCGCCTGCGTGTTGCCGATGGCGAAGCGCTCAGCTCTCGAGGCGCAGCCGGTCGGCTGATCGGGTGACCCGCCGGCCGCCACCGACCTCGGTCGCGCGGTGGGTGTGGCGGGCCACCTCGAGCACTCGCTCGACGGTGCGGGCATCGGGCGGATGATCGGTGCGCAGCCATGCCCGGATGGATCGCCGGGCCAACGCCACCGGCGCAGACCGCAGCTCGGAGGCGCTGGTGGGGTCGATGTCGGCGGCCAGCACATCGAGCAGGTCCGCCTCGGTGGCTGCCAGCGCGGATCCACGCGCCAGCAGGGGCACCACATCGCGCCCGGCGATGTCGCACAGCAGCGGCATCACCTCATGACGCACGCGGCTGCGCCAGAAGCGAGGATCGGCGTTGGAGGGATCACGGATTGGTTCGTAGCCCGCCAGCTCGCAGACCCGTTCGGTCTCGCTGCGTCGTAGTCCCAGCAGCGGCCGCCGGTCGGCCCGCATGGCTGCCAGCGCATCGAGTGCTCCGCCGCGCAGCAAGTGCAACAGCACGGTCTCCGCCTGGTCGTCGGCGGTGTGACCCAGCAGCGCGTCGGGCCCCACGGCGGCGTGGCGGGCGTCGCGAGCTCGCGCCTGCAGGTTGGCGCCCGGCGCAAGGTCGAGTTGCACGACGCGAAAGCCCGCTCCGAGCCGGCCGCACAGCGCCTCGACCTGCGCCGCTTCGGCTGCTCCTGCAGGCCGCAACCCGTGGTCCACATGGATGGCGGTGACTGCTGTTGCGGCCGAGTCGTTGCGCTGCGCGAAACGGCAGGCCAGGGTGAGCAGCGCGGCCGAATCCGCGCCGCCCGACACCGCGCAGACCAGTTCGGGGCGCGCGACATCGCCGAATGTGCAGCGGTCTACCAAACGCTCGATCTCGTCGGAGCTCCCCGGCGCGCCGGAAGCGGCGTCGCTGCACGAAGACGGCCGACGCTCCGAACTCGGCGGTGCAGTCCCGTCCCCCGCGTCCGGCGGGGTCCGCGCGGAGCGGTCAGGCGGCGGGGACACGCTCCAGCCAGGCTTGGGGGTCGCGGATCTCGGCCATAGACGGCAGGTGCTCGACGCGTTCCCAGATCCGGTCCACCGCACGAGGGCCCCGCTCGGCCTCGATCCTGGCGATGAAGTCTTCGCCCGCCTGGTACTGGGCGAGCTTGGCCTCGATGCCCAGCAAGCGCTGGATCAGGCGGGCCATGCCGCGAACGTTGCGGCGCCGGTGCTGCATCACCACGGCGAAGCGGTCGGCATCGGGGATATGGCCGCGGGCGGCTCGCGCCATGGTGACGTCGCCGTGCCCTTCCACCAAGCTCATCATGCCGCCGACCTGGGCGATCAGGCCGCGCTGGTGCTCGGTGGCGAACACTGCGGCGAGCCCCCCTTCGCCCAGCAGGTCCTGGCCCGGTTGACCCGAATTGCTGCCACTCGACTTGCTTCGACCCGAATTGCTGCGGCGTTGGGTCATCAGCGTGCGAATGCCGTCGCGCAGGCGTTCGGGATCAGGCTGGGCTTCGTCGACCAACCCGTTCACGAGCTGCAGGAAATGCGGCCGCAGCCAGGGGACGCCGGTGAACTGCGAGCGGTGCGTCAGTTCGTGCAGCGCGAGCCACAGGCGGAATTGGGAGGGGACGAATGCGAAGCGCTTCTCGGTCACCAAGATGTTCGGTCCGACGAAGTAGACGGTGTCGCCGACCGTGTCGCCACGTAAGTCACTACCCGTGTCGCCAGCATCGTCTGATGCCCACAGCAGGTCGTACTGGCCGAGCACCCTGCGTGCCATCCAGCCCAGCACTGAACCCAACTCGACCGCTCCGACCGTGCGCGTCACACGTGAGGGCTCAGCCAGTTCTAGAGCGTCGGCTTCTGCAGTGTCGGCCGGTGCGCCCAGCAGCGGCTGCAGCAGTCTCCGGAACGCTGCGATGTTGGCGTCAATCCAGCCAGCCCGGTCGATGACCTCCGCGTGAGCCTCGCCAGGCGTTTCCAGCCCGGTCTCGATGGCAACCAGCTCAGCAGCGACCGGCACGAACCTGGCGAAGTCCTTGCGCAGGGGCTCAGCAAGATAAGACTGGTACAGCGGTTCGGTGCCCGCCACCCGCACCGCGATGCGGCGCGCCAAGTCCCAGTCGACGTGCTCGTCGGCGGGGTCGGTCACCTTGCGGCTCAGCGCTTGGGGTAGCGCGGAGCAACCACCTTTTGTACGTAGCCCGCAACCAGCTTGAAGACGGTCAGCACCGTCACCACGGTGAGCGGGACCGCCAGCCAGTAGTGCCAGACCTGCGCGGCGAGGAGGTTCATAGCCGGAATATTAGTGGTCATCGACGTCGAAGCCCCTTCGTGAGGGGCCTTCGCCCGCTGGTACCGTGAGCCGGCTAGCGCCCGAGTAGCTCAGTGGCAGAGCGGCTCTCTCGTAAAGAGCAGGTCGTGGGTTCAATCCCCACCTCGGGCTCGCCGGCTGCCCCGCTAGCTCGGCGGCTGCGCCCGGTCGGCTCGCGCTAGCGGCCCCGGTGGCCGAGGCGGATGAACAGGCAGCCCAGGGCCACTCGCTGGTTCGCGTTGAAGCGCAGTGCTTCGGCTGCGTCGCCGATGGCGTGGAGCTGCCCCGCGGCTGGCTCGGGCCGCAGGCTGCCGCTGCTGGCTTCGTCGCGGATCTGTGCGGCCAGCACTGCCAGTCCCATCGTCAGCTCGTCGGTGCGCACACGGCGCAGTTCGCGCCGGTGACGCTCGTCGAGCGAGCTGCGGCCGACGTTCGTCCCGTAGAGCTCGGCCTGCTCGTCGGCTGCAGCACGTTCGGCCTCGTGGCGGGCTTCGAGCGGTGCCGCCGCCTGCTCGGTCGCCTCCAGCGCGGTGTCCGCAGCCAGGATCGCCGCGGCCGCGGTTCCGTTCAGCGAACTCCGCAGCCCTCGCCAGGTTTCGATCCGTTCAGCGGCGTCGTTGTCGGAGGCGAGCAGGCGAGCGCGGTCGATCGAGCCGCCGGCTGCGGCCGCGGCGAAGCTGGCACGGCCAGCCTCGACGCCATCGGCGATGAGGATGGCGTGCAGGTCGGCTTCGCCCAGCGCTTCGAAGTCGACGCGTGCACAGCGTGAGGCCAGCGTCTCCATCGACCGGTTGACCTCCTCGGCGAGCAGCACGAACACCGTCGACGGCGGCGGCTCCTCGACCGACTTGAGCAGGATCGGTGCGCTCTGCGCGGCGCGGTCGACGTCGCTGAGCACGATGACCTTCTGCTCGCCGGACACGGGCGCTGCGGCGGCGGCGCGCACGGCGTCGCGAGCCTGCCCGGCCGTCATGGCTGCGCCGACACGGTCGAAGACGAGCAGGTCGGGATGCTGCTCGGCGAGCGCAAGGCGGCGCTCACGCTCGGGGGTCGCGCTGCGCGCCGCCAGCAGTTCGCCCGCAAACCGGCAGGCCGCGCTGCGCAGCCCGGCACCCGCGGGACCGACGAACAGGTAGGCCGGAAGCGGCGAGGCGAGCGCTGCCTGCAGCCGCTCAACGGCTGCGGGCTGACCGGCGATGCCGTCGAGCAGGTTCCCGACCGGCGGCTCGTCGGCCGGCGCCTCATCGAGCGATGATCGCGCAGTGGAGACCGGGGCCGCAGCGGGCGCAGGCGTCGCCGGTGCACGCTCGGCTCTAGCTGATGTCGATTCAGCCGCCGGCTCCGACCGGTCAAGTTGAACCGGGGGCGGAGCGACCGCGGGGGCAGCTGGGACGTCAGCAGCGGACGCGCGCTTGGATGCGGGCACCGGCGTCGGCGGATCGGGAGTGGGGGGTGGCGGAGCGGCAGGCTCGTCTCCGAAGTCGAACAGCGACAGCGGGGCGGGCTCGGCTGCGCGAGGCGGCTCAGACGTGGCCGGCGCCTCGGCTGGGTCTTCCGCGCCAGGCGGCTCGCCTGCACTCTCGATATCGGATGGGTCGCCAGCTTTCGATGCCACCGCGAACGCCTCAATCCGCCATCGCGGGATGCTCGGCAACTGCCGCACGCACCCGCTCGGCAACCTTGCTGACGCTGCCGACAGCATCCACGCGGACCCAGCGATCAGGTTCTGCATTGCACAGCTCGCGGTAGCTGCGCCACACCCGCAGCGCGAACTGCAGCGCTTCGCCCTCCAGCCGGTCCGGCCCGTCGCTTCCGGGCTGTCCCACCTCTGGGTCAGCCGTCAACCCAGACTCCAGCAACGACATCTGCTCGCCGCCGACGCGATCGAGATGGTGCACACGTCGATCTGCGTCGACCAGCGGCACATCGAGCAGCACGACGACGTCGGGCAAGATGATCTCGGGCAGTTCGCTCGACGCGCCCGCCGGTCGGCGGGACGCGTAGTCGATCAGCGACCGCAGCTCGTCGAGGGGCAACCCCCGGCCGTAGCCCTGGTAGGCGAGCGTCGAGCCATAGGAACGGTCGGTCACGACGTCGCGGCCCGCCTCAAGTGCCGGCGCGACCACCGTGGCGATGTGCTGGGACCGATCAGCGGCAAACAGCAGCGCTTCGGTGCGCGCTGCGGGCGCATTCTGCGACGGCGAATGCAACAGCACCTCACGCAGCGATGCGCCGAGCGGCGTCCCGCCCGGCTCACGGGTAGCGACAGCATCGAGGTGGGTTGCCAGCATCTCTGCCTGGGTCGACTTGCCGCTGCCGTCGAAGCCTTCCAGCGCGATGTACCGGCCCCGGGCGCTCACGGACGCTCCCCCACGTCGCGGACTGCATGCGGCGCCCTGCGCCCCTCGCCACGCCGGCTGCGCAGCGAGATCCCGGCCAAGACGCCCGCCATCAGGATCAGCAGAGCTCCCAGCCACAAGGCACCTCGTACGCCGGGAAGTGCCAGCACTGAGCCGCCGATGGAGATCTCGTTGTCGAACGCGACGTCAAAGAGCCACTGGAAGGCGTCCGACAAGAACCCGCCGGCCGCCATGGAGATCAGCAGGCAGAACCGCACCAGCGTGTACATGGCCGCAAAGACCCGCCCACGCAGCACCTCCTCCACGTTCTCGTGCAGCAGCGTCAGCCCGGTGACGTACACCGATCCCGCAGCCAGCCCCAGCAGCAGGACCCCGCCGAGCACCAACAGCGTGACGGACGCCGAAGCGGCAAACAACAGCGACGCACCGGCGAGGAACACCGAGAACACAAAGAGGCGGGCACGCCCTTCCGCGGCCAACGCGGATTGGCGGCCGCGATAGTTCGCAGCGCTCTGCAGCAGCGTCACCAGCGCCACCCCGCCGCCCACGCCGACGCCCATTGCCACCAGGATCGAGCTGAAGCCGGCGCTGCCGGCGCCGAGCACCTCGTCGTTGTAGACCGCGCCGAGCGGCACCAGCATTCCGCCGCCGATCATGCCGGTGCCCAAGCCCACGAGCACGGCGCGCACTTGGGGGTTGAGGGCGATGAAGTCCCAGCCTTCGCGCAGTTCGCGGAAGCCTTGGCGCCAGTCGATGCGGCGGCCGTTGTCGCGCTTGCGGTGCGCGGCGGTGATGTGCGACGAGAGCGGCAGCGTCGCGATGATTGCTGCGGCGATCAAGAACGTCGCCGAGTCGAGGACCAGCGACATCTCCACCTGGCCGATGTCGGTCCAGCCGATCAGCTCGCCCAGCTTCGCCATGGCGGCAAAGGCAGCGGCGCCTAGCGGGAATGTGCCGTACGCGGCCACCAGGCCCAATGAGTTGGCGGCGGTGAGGTGCCGGGCGGGCACGATGTTGGGGACGATCGCCTCCTTGGCCGGGCTCCACAGCGAGGTGGCCAGTTCCAGGGCCAGCGATGCCAGCACCAGCAGCCACACCCGGTCGATGAACGGGATCGTCAGCAGCACGCCGGCCCGCGCGATGTCGCAGATGACCAGCAGCCGCTTGCGATTGAAGCGGTCCACGATGATGCCGCCCGCCGACGCCAAGAAGAAGCCCGGCAGCACCCGTGCCGTCACCACCAGTGCGATGGCCGAACCCGGCTGGTCGCCGCCGATGCGCCGCGCCACCTCGATGGTGGCAAGCAGCCCGATCCAGTCGCCGAACGAGCTGACAACCTGCGCCACCCACAGGCGCAGGAATCCTGGCGCTGCGAACAATCCGGACCGCGGAGCCTCGCCGTCGCCTCCATTGCCGGTTCCGGCGTCAACATCGGACGCGTCCGAGCCGTCGAACGAGGGGTTCGAGCTATCCGAACTCATGACACTCAGCAGGCTAGGAGCCGGGAGTGTCTGACTCTTTCCCCGGTTTCTTCTTCGCAGGCGATTTCTTGGTCACCCGCTTCTTTGCTGTCTTCTTCTTGGCCCCGGTCTTGCGGGCCGCAGACTTCTTGCGCGTCGACGACTTCTTGGCTGCCCGCTTCTTGGACGCTCGTTTCTTGGCCGGTCCCCTCGCACGTCGCATCGCCAGCAGCTCCGCCGCTCGTTCGACGGTCAGCGACTCGGCGTCGTCGCCCTGGCGCAGCGAGGCGTTGTACTCACCGTCGGTCACGTACGGCCCGAAACGGCCGTCCCTGAGCACCATCGGCTTGCCGCTGTCGGGGTCGGTGCCGATCTCACGACCCGCATTCGCCGCTTGCTGGCCGCGCCGGCGCCGGGGCTGAGCCAGCAGCGTCAGCGCTTCTTCCAGGGTCAGCGTGAACAGCTGCGCTTCGGACTCGAGGCTGCGGTTCTCGTCTTTGGCCTCGCCCACCGCTGCCTTCGTCAGGTACGGACCGAACCGCCCGTTGCGAACCGTGATCTCCGCCCCGTCGGCGGGATCGACTCCCACCGTCCTCGGCAGCGAGAGCAGCTGCAGGGCGTCGTCGAGCGTGATCGTCTCGGGTGTGTGATGGCTCAACAGCGATGCCGTACGGGGGCGCTCGTCGACCTCGTCGGGCCGCCCCACCGAGACGTAGGGGCCGAACCGACCCGGCCGCACGATGATGTCAAGGCCCGTGTCGGCGTCGGTGCCCAGCACCCGCTCGCTGGGTTCGTCGAGCAGGGCGAGTGCTCGTTCGATCGTCAGCTCGTCGGGCGCGAGGTCGTCGGGCAGCGGCCGGGTGGCGTCGCCGCGTCGAAGGTACGGGCCGAATCGGCCCACTCTGGCGACCACGGGCTCACCCTCGTCGTCGATGCCGATGGGAATGCTGTTGATCTGCGCCGCGTCGATGTCTGCCAGCCGGTCGTCGGAAACGAGGTAGCGCAAGCCGCCCGTCGCCTCCGACGTGGGCGCTTGCTTGTCGCCGAAGTAGAACTCCGTCAGCCAAGGCTCCGCATGGCGCTCGCCGCTCGCGATCTCGTCGAGGTCTTCCTCCATGCGAGCGGTCAACGCATAGTCGACCAGGCGGTCGAAGTGACGCTCCATCAGGCCCACCGTGGCGAACGCCGTGAACGCCGGCACCAGCGAGGAGCCCTTCTTCCACACGTAACCCCGCGCCTGGATGGTCTCGATGATGCTGGCGTAGGTGCTCGGGCGGCCGACGCCCAGTTCTTCGAGCCGCCGCACCAGCGACGCCTCGGTGAAGCGGGCTGGCGGGCTCGTGTTGTGGGAAGCGGGCTCGAGCGCCACCGCGGTGGCCGAATCGCCGGCGTCGATGTCGGGCAGGATGCGCTCGGGCTCTTCGTCGGCGCCGGTGGTAGGCGGTGCGTACACCAGCCGGAAGCCCGGGCTGCGCACCACCGTGCCAGCGGCGGACAACTCGACGCTGTGACGGTCCGATCCGGCCCCGTTGGCCGGCGCGAGAGCAGGCGCCAAGTCGCACACCGCAGTGCCCGCCAGTTTGATGGTGACCGTCTCGCCGGTGGCGTCGATCATCTGGCTGGCGACGGTGCGCTGCCACACCAAGTCATAGAGGCGCGACGCATCGCCCCCGAGGTCGTCGACGCCGCCGGGAGCGGGCCAGCTCTCGCCGGCGGGGCGGATCGCCTCGTGCGCCTCCTGAGCGTTCTTGACCTTGCGGGTATAGGTGCGGGGTTTGGGCGGGAGGTTCTCGCTGCCATAGCGGCCCGCGACGATGCGCCGAGCCGCGTCGAGCGCCTGAGCCGACAGCGTGGTGCTGTCGGTGCGCATGTAGGTGATGCGGCCGTTCTCATACAGCCGCTGAGCAGCCGCCATGGTGCGCGAGGCCGAAAAGCCCAGCCGTGCACCAGCAGCCTGCTGCAAGGTGGAGGTGATAAATGGCGCCGGCGGTCGGCGCCTGTACGGCTTGGACTCCCGGGAGCTCACAGTGAACGGCGCCCCGGTGAGAGCCTCAGCAAGCGACGCGGCCGCACCTGCGTCAAGCACAGCGATGTCACCCGAGCGCAGCTCGCCTTGCTGGTCGAAGTCACGGCCGGTAGCGACCCGCCGCTCATTCAGCGAGACCAGCGAAGCATCAAACCGCTCCGCCGCGCGAGACGCACCAGGCACCGCACCGCTGCTGGCACTGGCACCCGCGTGGCTGCCAGCACCGCCACCCGAGTCGCCGGCACCCGCGCCCGACCCAGTGTCAAGCGTCGCTGTGATGCTCCAGTACTCCGCAGCCCGAAATGCCATGCGCTCGCGCTCGCGTTCCACGATGAGGCGGTTGGCCACGCTCTGCACCCGCCCCGCGGACAGCCGCGGCGCAACTTTGCGCCACAGCACCGGCGAGACCTCGTAGCCGTAGAGACGGTCAAAGATGCGCCGAGCCTCCTGCGCATCCACCAGCCGCCGATCGAGGTCACGCGGGTTGTCGATGGCCGTGCGGATGGCGGCGGCGGTGATCTCGTGGAACACCATGCGGCGCACAGGAATCTGCGGGTTCAGCACCTCGAGCAGGTGCCAGGCGATGGCTTCGCCCTCGCGGTCCTCATCGGTGGCGAGATAGAGCTCGTCGGCGTCGCGCAGCAGCGACTTCAACCGTCGCACCTGATCACGCGCCGTCACCACGTAGACCGGCTTGAAGCCGTCGTCGGGGTTGACGCCCAGCGTCGCCCACGACTCGGACTTGTAGGCGGCAGGCACCTCGGAGGCATTGCGAGGCAAGTCCCGGATGTGGCCCACCGAAGACTCCACCACGTACTCGTCGCCCAAAAGACGCGAGATCGTGCGCGCCTTCGCGGGCGACTCGACGATGACGAGAGAAGTGGCCATAGAGATCAGAGGTACCCAGCGCCAGCACCGCAGTACAGAAAGTTGCGACGTTGACGCAGACAGCGCCGGACGGTAGCGCAACTACCTCGCGAAACGACGCTCAGGATTCTCTAGGACGTCTCGTGCCGGGTACCCAGACGGTGCAGCCCAACCGCAACGGCGGCCGCCACAAGGGCAGCGATCAAGGCCACCAAGAGGTCCGACGCGGGCGCAGCGCCAAGCTCCGCGTTCCCGAAACCGCCCGAATCTGCATCACCGACAGGCCATGGCCAAAGTACCCGCAACGAGCCAGCCATCAGCCCCATCAGCACAGCGATCATCGCATCCCGCCAGCGATCCAGCAGCCGCGCCAACAGCCGCGAGAACAATCCCAACCCAATTGCCGCACCCAGCCCAAACAAGACAATGGTGCCGAAATCTCGCTCAGACACAGCCTCGGTGATCGGGTCATACAGCCCCAGCAGCAACAGCACAAAGGCACCCGAGATCCCAGGCAGGATCATGGCGCAAATCGCCAGCGCACCAGCGCCAACGATCACCACCGCAGCGGGATCGGCGACGCTGCCTGCGCGCACCCCTAGCACCACAAACACGGCGACCGCGACCGCGACAAACACCACCACGAGCCCCGCCCGCCACTGGCTCACCTGCAACCTGGTGGTCACGACGGTCATCGCAACCAGGCCGAAAAACGCCGCGGAAAGCCCAACTGGCTGCTCATCAATCAACCACCGAAGCACCTCGACAAGCCCAACAATGGCAACACCGATGCCCACCGCCAGCGGAACAAGAAACCCCCACTCAGCCCGCCGGATCAACGCAAGCGAATGGCGCACCCGCCCCCGCAGCAACAGCCCCGCAGCAGTGCTCAGTTGCGCAACCTGCCCCACCAGCCGGTCATAGATCCCCAGCAACAGCGCCAAGGTGCCACCAGACACCCCCGGCACCACATCAGCAGCCCCCATAGCCAGCCCCCGAGCAAAGTTCGAGAGCACCCGCCGCAGCACCCAGCCGAACCTAGAGCATCAGCACAAAGCCACAGATGCCCGAGCGGCGGAGACGGCAAAGACACAGATGTCACAGCGGAGGAGGCGGCAGGGAACTCTGCGACGTTGCGACCTGCCGGATCGCGGGAGCAGAGGGCCCTGCCGCCTCCGCAGCGGACACAACCGAAACCCCTGCCGGATCGCGAGAGCCGGGGACCCTGCCGCCTCCGCAGCGGACACAACCGAAACCCCTGCCGGATCGCGAGAGCAGAGGAACCTGCCGCCTCCACCGCGGGCGCAAACGCACAAACGCGGAAAGCCCCCGGGCAAGAACCCGGGGACCCCCGCTGACAGCAGAAAAGGAAGGGCCAGACAACTCAGCCCATGGCCGAGTGTCAGCCGCTCGAAACCACGTCGTCCAGCGCCATTCCAGGACCCCCATGCTCAGAAACATCGAGGCCCACCATCTCCTCCTCCGCCGACACCCGCAGCCCGATGGTGGCCTTGAGGACCCCGAACAGGATCACCGAGGCAACGATCACCCAGACGGCCACGATCACCACCATCAGGAACTGCACAACCAGCTGCTCGATGCCGCCGCCGTAGAACAGTCCGGCGTTCTCGCGGCCCAAGAAGGCGTCGTCGTAGCGGGCGAACAGGCCGATGGCGAGCGTCCCCCACATGCCTGCTGCGCCGTGAACGGCGAAGGCACCGACGGGATCGTCGATCTTCAGCTTGCGATCGACGAAGCCGACGACCAGCACGACGATGAGGCCCGCGACGAATCCGGTGACGATGGCACCCCAGGGCGTCATCGTGCCGCAGCCGGCGGTGATGCCGACGAGGCCGGCCAGCGCACCGTTGCCGGCCATCGGCACGTCAGCACGGCCGCTGCGCAGCCAGTTCAGCGCTGTGGCGCCGATCACGCCGGCGCACGCAGCCAGCACCGTGTTGAGCGCCACGAACATCACGTATTCGTCGGCTGCGAGCTCGGAGCCGGGGTTGAAGCCGAACCAGCCGAACCACAGGATGAACACGCCCAAGATGGCGAGCGTCACGTTGTGGCCTGGAATGTTGCGCGACGTCCCGTCGGGGCCGTACTTGCCGAGGCGCGGCCCGAGCATCCATGCACCGACGAGGGCGATCCAGCCGCCCACGCTGTGAACGATGGTGGAGCCGGCGAAGTCGCTGTAGACGGCGTCGCCGATGGAGATGTTGGCGATGAGGCCGCCGCCCCAGGTCCAGTGCACGACGATCGGGTAGATGATCGCCGTGGTCACGAGGCTGAAGATGAGATAGGTGCTGAACTTCGTGCGCTCGGCCATGGCGCCTGAGGCGATGGTGACCGCCGTGGCCGCGAATACGGCCTGGAAGAAGAAGTCGGTCGAGCCCGACAGGCCTTCGGAGATGTCGAACAGGTCGACGCCCGACAGTGCGAACGAGCCCCAGCCGAATGCGCTGTTGCCGTCGCCGCCGTAGGCGAGGCCGTAGCCGACTAGGAAGAACGCCAAGATGCCGATGGACGCGTCGGCCAGGTTCTTGGCCATGATGTTGGCCACGTTCTTCGAGCGGGTCAGGCCCGACTCGAGCATGGCGAAACCGGCCTGCATCAAGAAAACGAGCACGCCGGCGATGAACACCCACAGGTTGTCCATGACTGCCTGGACCATCTCGGCGGACAGCGATTCGTCCTGCGCGCCGGCTGGTCCGGCGAACAGGAACAGGCCGCCGACGGCGCCCGCGACGATGACGAAGAGTTTGCGTTTCATGGCGAATCTCCTAGGACTCGACTCCCGATATATGGCTGACGGGGCGAACCTAGAAACGGCGTGTTGCGCGGGAGTCACCTCGACATGACCGCTCGATGCACAGCGCGGGTCGGCGCTGTTGCCGAAGTGTTTCCGCAGCGTTGCGAGCCTCGCCCCGACGGGAGGTGCGCCCGCGGAGGAGGCGGCAGGGCCCCTGCTCCCGCGATCCGGCAGGTCGCAACGTCGCAGAGTTCCCTGCCGCCTCCGCAGCTATGACATCTGTGCCAGCCGGCTCAGCTGCTCGCGGGGTAGCGGAGCTTGGGCCCCGCTCCGGCCCAGGCCGGTGAGGACGGCGCCTATGGCTGCGCTTCGGGGGCCTGTGTGTCGGAGGGCGGCCGGATGTCGAGATGTGTCTCGATGCGAGCGAGCCAGTCGGTGTGGTCGAGCAGGATGGTGTTGACCTCCCGGAACCGCGCGTCCACGTCGCTGCGAAGTGAGCCGATCTCGCCGCGTAAACCTTCGATGTCGTTGCCGAGTCCGTTGAGGCTGACGAACAGCAGCCCGAACAGCCCCGCGACCAGTGCCGCTGTGATGGCTGTGGGTACGGGGATGACGAGCGCGCGGTCCCGCTTGGCTCCCGCAGCAGTGCCCTCGCCAGGGCCGGAGGCAGCTGCTGGCACCGGTACGGCAGCCGGTGCGTGCTCGTCGGTCATTTCTGTGATCGTACTCATGGCGTCTCCGTCGCTCGACGCGAAGCAGCATTGGGACTCTCGTCGGCGAATCTATGACGCGCGCCGCTCGTCGCTGCCAGGGTTTTCGCTGTCTCGCATCTCGGGTAGAGGCGATGTGCGACACACCACAAGGCACTCGACGGGCTGGTGGCACTCGACAGTCAAGAGCGCGCACATGTGCGCGGATCTGGCGTTTCTCGGGCGTGCTACTATTTTCAAAACCGTCCAAATGGCCTGTTTTGCCGGGACGACTGGGGAGGTCGGATCCGCGGAGGGCCGACTGCCCTCGCTGAGGGCCGTCGGCAGATGCCGGCGACAGACGGAGGACACAAACCGGGGGGTGCCCATGTCTGAAGTATTCAAATCCGGCGAGCGAGTTCGCCGGCGTCGAAAGCTCAGTAGCTGGAAGCTGCTCATAGCGCTCATCGCAGCGCTCGGGCTGTTCGCTGCTGCCTGTACGGGCAGCGACAGCGACGATGTGGCCGAAGAGCCGGCCGCCGCGACCGAGGCCATGGAGGAAGAGCCGGAGGAGATGCCGGTCGACGAGGGTCCTGACCTGGGCTCGCAGAGCACGATCACACTGGCCGCGAACCCGTGGAACGGCTCAGCGCTGAACGTGGCAGTCGCCGCGCAGCTGCTCGAGAGCGAGCTCGGCTACGAGGTCGAGATCGTCGACATCGACGAAAACGGCCAGTGGGCGGCCATCAACACCGGCGAGATCAGTGCCTCGCTCGAGGTGTGGCCGTCAGGCCACGCGCAGAACGTGATCGACTTCATCGATAACGACGGCGCCAATGTGGACAACGCCGGGCTGCTCGGCCCGGTCGGCAAGATCGGCTGGTTCACGCCGACCTACATGATCGAGCGCCATCCGGAGCTGGCGACATGGGAGGGCTTCGCCGATCCGGCGCTGGCCGGCCTGTACGCCACCGCGGAGACCGGCGACCTGGGACAGTTCCTGGGCGGCGATCCGAGCTTCGTCCAGTACGACGAGGACATCATCAACAACCTGGGCCTGCCGATGCAGGTGGTGTATGCCGGGTCCGAGGCTGCGATCTTGGCAGCCGTGGACGCCGCGTACAGCCGGGAAGAGCCGATTCTGGTCTACCTGTGGACGCCGCACTCGGCGTTCAACAGCTACGACCTCACCAACGTGCTGCTGCCTGACTACAGCGACGAGTGCTACGCCACCGCAGATGCTGGCGGAGTCGACTGCGACTACCCCGCCGATGTGCTGTTCAAGATCATCGACGCGAGCCTCGCCGACAACGCCCCCGCAGCGGACGCGTTCCTGCGGGCCATGAACTACGACAGCGCTGACCAGATCGCCATGCTTGCCGCCGTCGAGGGCGAAGGAATGTCGATCGACGATGCCGCTGCGCAGTGGATCGCAGACAACGAGGCGACCTGGAGCGCCTGGCTGAACTAGCCCGTCAGCGTTCCGATTGGAGCACGACGCAAACCCGTCGGCGTCGGCCCGGCACAAGCTGCGCCGCAAGGCACAGCCGGGCCGGCCCCGACGGGGCTCGTCTCGCACGTCAAGCCCCGCAGTCCAGCGCATGAAACCGTGAACGATCTGGCCTATGGACGATCCCGTGTACGACTTCATCATCGTCGGCGGCGGATCGGCCGGATGCGCGCTTGCGAACCGGCTGAGCGCAGACCCCGCGAACAAGGTGCTGGTGCTCGAGGCCGGCCGTCGCGATTACCGCTGGGACGTGCTCATCCACATGCCGGCGGCGCTGGCGATGCCGATCGGCAACCGCTTCTACGACTGGCAGTACGAGACCGAGCCCGAGCCGCACATGGACGGGCGGCGGGTGTACCACGCCCGCGGCAAGGTGCTCGGCGGCTCCAGCTCCATCAACGGCATGATCTTCCAGCGGGGCAATCCGGCCGACTACGACAAGTGGGCCTGCCGGCCGGGCATGGCAGCGTGGGACTACCGGCACTGCCTGCCGTATTTCAAGCGCATGGAGACATGCCTGGCTGGCCCCGATTCCTGGCGCGGCGGCGACGGGCCGCTGGTGCTCGAGCGAGGTCCGGCGCGCAGCCCCCTGTTCGAGGCGTTCTTCGACGCCGTACAGCAGGCCGGCTACGAGCTGACCGACGACGTCAACGGCTTTCGCCAGGAGGGCTTCGCAGCATTCGACCGCAACATCCACCGCGGCCGGCGCCTGTCAGCCTCGCAGGCATACCTGCACCCCGTGATGGATCGCCCCAACCTGACGCTTCGCACGGGCGCGCTGATCAGCCGGGTACTGTTCGACGGCGGCCGGGCGACCGGCGTCGCCTACCGCCAGCGGGGCCTGCGGCGGGGCCGTGAGCGTGTCGCCCGAGCAGGGCACGTCATCTTGTGTGCGGGCGCCTTCGGCTCAGCGCAGCTCTTGCAGCTCTCCGGTGTCGGTTCCCCGTCGCTGCTCAGCCAGCACGGCATCGAGGTGGTCTCGCCCCTGCCCGGCGTCGGCGAGAACCTGCAGGACCATCTCGAGGTTTACATCCAGTACGCCTCGCGGCTGCCGGTCTCGATGCAGCCCCATCTGCGGCGCTGGCGACATCCGTGGATCGGCTTGCAATGGCTGGCGCGGCGGGGGCCGGGGGCGACCAATCATTTCGAAGCCGGCGGCTTCGTGCGCAGCAACACCGACGAGGCATATCCCAATCTGATGTTCCACTTCTTGCCGCTGGCCGTGCGCTACGACGGCTCGGCACCGGTCAGCAAGCACGGCTACCAGGTGCATGTCGGGCCGATGTACTCCGATGCCCGCGGTTGGGTGCGTATCAGGTCGACCGACCCCTCAGCCAAGCCGGCGATCCGGTTCAACTACCTCTCCACCGCCCAGGACCGGCGCGAGTGGGTCGAGACCGTGCGGGTCACGCGCCACATCATGAACCAGCCGGCCTTCGAGGCTTACAACGACGGCGAGCTGTCGCCCGGCCCTGCCGCCGAGTCCGACGACGAGATCATGGACTGGGTGGCGCGCGACGCCGAGACCGCGTTGCATCCCGCCGGCACCG
The DNA here is from genome assembly GCF_965214215.1 of Candidatus Poriferisodalis sp. Taxonomy (GTDB): domain Bacteria; phylum Actinomycetota; class Acidimicrobiia; order Acidimicrobiales; family Poriferisodalaceae; genus Poriferisodalis. Next base: position 518,886 of record NZ_CBDCBD010000003.1, read on the forward strand.
CACGGCTCGGCACCGATCCCGATGCAGTCACCGATCCGGCGACGATGGGGGTGCTGGGCACGTCGGGTCTCAGCGTGGTGGACGCCTCGGTGATGCCGAACGTGACGAACGGCAACATCTATGCGCCGGTGATGATGATCGCCGAGAAGGCTGCCGACTTGGTGCTCGGAAATGAGCCGCTCGCGCCGCTGGACGTGCCTGTTTACGGTCAGACGTGCGGGGAGCCCCCGCCGGTCTCGCCGGCCTCGTGACCGGATGGGCTATCGGCGTCGTGACCAGAGATCATCGTCGAGACCAGATCGAGCACCTCGTGACGCTCTGCCTTGGTCGGAGGTGCGAGGCCGAACAGGTCGATGAGCCAGAGCCCGTCTCCCACGATGCGTGCGAGCAGGCCGGTGGTCTCGGCCAGCTTGTCGCGGTGCATGAGGCGCTCCTGCCAGCGCTCGAACGTCGCCCGGGTATTCGCGAGCAGTTCGTCGTCGAGCGCTGCGGCCGCGAGGATCGACGCCGAGGTGTCGTCGGCTGCCTTGTAGGGCTCACGCACGTAGTCGAGGTAGGCGAGCGCGAACGTGCCGCACCCAGCGGGGTCGGCGGCGCGAAAGCGCGCTTCGCGGACTTCCAGTTCGTCGTCGAGGACAGCGAGCGTCTCGTCAAGCAGGCCCGCCATCAGGGCCTCCTTCGACCCGAAGTGGTAGAGAAACCCGCCCTTGCTGACGCCCGCAGCGGTGGCGACGCGATCCAGCGTCAGGTTGGCAGCGCCATCGGTGCGGATGACCTCGATGGCCGCGGCCAAGATGCGCTCGCGGGTCTGGACGGCCCGATCCTGCACCGGGCCCGATCGCGCGCCACCCCTGTGTGCAGTGACAGTCGCTGGCCCATCGCATGCAGTTGTCGCGTCGGGGGGAGCGGATCGTGCCACAGTCAGCACAGCGTACTGACACCCCAAACCCGTCCAATCAGACGGTAATTCGGAATTTGGAGGCCGCTATGGAGCACGGGTCCACTATGCCTCCCCCGACACGCGACGGCGCCGAGATCGCGTCATCCCGGACAGAGCGTGACCGCAGCGACACGACCGTCAAAGTGCAGGGTCTGTGGAAGATCTTCGGCAAGAAGGTGGATGCCGCCCGTGAGCTGGCTTCGGCGGGCGCTGACCGGGACCGGATCCAGGCCGAGACGGGCTGCTTGGTGGCGGTTCACGATGTCACCTTCGATGTGCGGGCGGGCGAGACGTTCGTGGTCATGGGCCTGTCGGGTTCAGGCAAGTCGACGCTGGTGCGCTGCGTGTCGCGCCTCATCGAGCCCACCTCCGGCGACATCGACGTGTGCGGGACCGTCTTGGCTGACGCGAGCGACGCAGCGCTGCGCGAGCTGCGCCGCAGCAAGATGGCGATGGTCTTCCAGCACTTCGGCCTGTTCCCCCACCGGCGTGTCGTCGACAACGTGGCGTACGGCCTCGAGGTGCAGGGCGTCGGGCGCGACGAGCGCCATGAGCGGGCTCGCGAGGTGCTCACCACGGTGGGGCTCGACGGCTGGGGCGATCACTACCCCCAGCAGCTCAGCGGCGGCATGCAGCAGCGTGTCGGGCTGGCGCGAGCCCTTGCGGTCGAGCCGGAGGTGCTGTTCTTCGACGAGCCGTTCTCGGCGCTCGACCCGCTCATCCGCCGTGACATGCAGGACGAGCTGGTGGCGTTGCAGCTCGAGCTGCAGCGCACGATCGTGTTCATCACGCACGATTTTGCCGAGGCGCTGCGGCTTGCCGACCGGATCGCCATCATGCGAGACGGGGCCTTCACCCAGGTCGGCACGCCGCTCGAGATCCTGACTCAGCCCGCAGACGACTACGTGCGTGCGTTCACCCAGGATGCGCCGATCGCGAAGGTGCTCCCCGCGTGCTCGCTGATGCGGCCGATCGGCGAGGTCGCCATCGACGACGGCTGGCCCCGCACAACCGAGACCGCCACGCTCGAATCTGCGCTGCCGTTCCTGCTGTCATCGGATCACCCGGTCGTGGTCTGCAACTCCGAGGGCGATCCCCTGGGTCTGCTGCACCCAGACGACGTGGCAGCGGTGCTGGAGCAAAACCTGCGATGAACCAGACCATGGCTACCGCAGCACCAGCACCGCCATCAAACACAGCGCTGGAGCAGAACCTGCGATGAGCCAGGCCGTCGAGGCTGGGTCGCCTGTGGGCACGGGCGCGCCTACTGCCCGGCGGCGGTCGCTCGTTGCCGTGGTGCTGGCGACGGCTGCGGCTGCGCTCGTGATCGTCGGGTTCGCCGCCTCGGTCGGCGCCTTTCCCGAGTCGTGGAACTTCGGGCTGGCCGACCCGATCGACCGCACACGGCGCTGGCTCATCAACAACCAGACCTCGCACTGGCTGTACACAGTGCTGCTCAACCCGGTCACCGATCTGGCCGACGCCGGCATCCGCCAGCTCGAGACGATCCTGCGATGGTTCCCCTGGTACGTGTACCCAGTCGTCTGCGGCCTCGGGCTGTGGCGGGTGCGCGGCCGGCTGGCGGGAGCGCTCGGCTTCTGCGGCGTCGTGATGATCGGCATGACCGATCTGTGGCAGCAGGGCTTCGCCACGCTCGCGTTGATGGCCGTGGCGGTGTTCGGCTCGCTGCTGGCGGGCATCCCCCTCGGCATCGCCGCCTGGCGCAACGACCGCGTCGCCAGCGTGTTGCGTCCCACCCTCGACGCCATGCAGACCATGCCCGGGTTCGTCTACCTCATCCCGTTCGTGCTGCTGTTCGGCATCGGGCGGGTGCCGGCCCTCGTTGCCACAGTCATCTTCGCCTTGCCGCCGGTGGTGCGGCTCACCCACATCGGCCTGCGCAACGTGCCCAACCCGATGGTGGAGGCCTCGGAGATGTTCGGCGCTACCGACCGCCAGACGCTGCGGCTGGTGCGGATCCCCGCCGCCCGTCCGGCAATCCTGGCCGGCGCCAACCAGACCACGATGCTGGCCATGAGCATGGTGGTGATCGCCGCGTTCATCGGCGCGGGCGGTCTCGGCCAGGACGTACTGCGGGCCATGCGCGACATCGACGTCGGCGAAGCCTCCGAGGCCGGCATCGCCATCGTCATCATGGCGATCATCCTGGATCGCTTCACGCGGGGCATCGCGACGCTGGGCGAGCGGGGCCGCGGCCACGGGCCGGGCAGTCGTGGCGACGGCTCTGCGTCGGCCGCAGACATCGCGGCGATCCGCTGGATCGGTGCCGTCACGGCACTGGTGGCACTCGTCGGGGGCATCGTGGGTCACCACGAGTTCCCCGAATGGCTGCAATGGCACTACGCGCCCTATGTCAACGACATCACGGCATGGGCTCGCGACAACCTCTACGACATCGGCTCATCGGGCATCGGCACGGGGCCGCTCAGCGACTTCATCACCCTCTACTTGGTGACGCCGCTGCGGGAGCTGCTGTCGGGGGGCATTCCCTGGCCAGCCATGATCGGGCTCGGCGTGCTGGGGGGTCTGGCGGCTCGCGGCGTCACGCTCGGCATCGGCATCGGCATCGCCCTGTTCGGGATCGGGTGGCTCGGCATGTGGGAGCTGTCGATGGACACGCTCGCCCAGACGCTGGTGGCCGTGGCGGTCACGCTGGTGATCGCGGTGCCCTTGGGAATCCAGGCCTCCCACAGCGACCGCTTCCAGCGGTTGATGGACCCAGTGCTGGACTTCATGCAGACGATTCCCAGCTTTGTGCTGCTGGTGCCGGTGATCACGCTGTTTCACGTGGGGCGCATCCCGGGAATCATCGCATCGGTGGTCTACGCACTGCCCGCCGCAGTGCACTACACCGATCTGGGTCTGCGTCGTGTTCCCGCCGAGGTGCACGAAGCCGCCACGAGCTTCGGCGCGACCCGCTGGCAGCGTCTGCGGCGCGTGGAGTTGCCGCTGGCGGCGCCCGAGTTGATGGTGGCGGTCAACCAGGTGATCATGCTGGTGCTGGCGATGGTGGTGATCGCCGGGCTGGTCGGCGGCGGCGGCCTCGGGCTCGAAACGGTGAACGCACTACGGCGCAGCGACGCGGTTGGCCGAGGCTTCGAGGCAGGAATCGCAATCGTCCTGCTGGCAGGAATCCTCGACCGCCTCACCCGAGGCGTAGCCGACCGCCTCCGCCCTCCCGCCGCCATCTGACCCCAGCGTCTCGACGGCGAAACAGCGATGAAGACCGCTGCGAGCAGCACTGCGGTGTAGTTACAGATCTATTTTTTTCGAGACTACATCGCTGCCTAGTGTGGTCACATGAGCGCGAACATCGGACCTCAAGAAAGCGACTCGGGGTCGCGTTCGCGGCGGATCGGTCAGTCGTCGTCGGTGATGGTGCCGGTGGCGTAGATGAACCCGTCGCGGATGACGATTCCGCTGGTGGCGTAGACGTATATGCGCAGCGTCTCGTCGTTTTCTGGGGTGTCGTCGTCGATGATCGGCACGACGATCTCGACTTCGGTTTCGCCCGCGTCGAGCGTGAACGTCCTCCTGAAGTCGATGCTCCAGTCCTGCCACAGCGTCGCGCTTTGCCCGAACCCGCCGTAACGGAACGTGATCGGGACGGGATTGGCCTTCGACAGTGTCACCACGAAAGCGAGGCTTTGCGCGCCCTCAACAGCGGTGGCGTCGCTGACGGTCACCGTCGGCGGACCTGACGGCGGCGGAGCCGGGTCGTCGTCGTCGGCTACCGCGACCGTCGCCGCCCCGGCTAACGACGACACCGTGTAGCCCGTTCCGGTGTCAATCGTGGCGGTGACCGACCCGTCCGTCTCATCGGTGGTGTCGTTGGTGGTGGCGACGGTGAACGTCGCGCTGCCAGTCGTCGGGATCGTGACCGTCCGCGCACCGGTGCTGGCGAAGTCTCCGCTCTGGGACACGGTCACTCTGACGTCAAGACTCGCCGCGGGCACAGGGCTGGCGGTGAGCGTGAACGCTGCAGCAGTCCCCTCAGTGACATCGCTGCCCGCCGCGATGCTGATCTGCGGCACGTCGTCGTCGGCTACCGCGACCGTGGCGCTGCTGTTGCCCGACGAGACGGTGTAGCCCGTGCCGGTGTCGATCGTGACAGTCACCGATCCATCGGCCTCGTCGGTGCTGTCATCGGCGGTGTCGACGGTCAGCGTGTAGCTGCCAGTCGTCGGGATCGTCACCGGCCGCGCCCCCGTGGACACCCCGAAGTCGCCTGACTGCGTCACGGTGACGCTGACCGACAAAGCCGACGCCGGCGCAGGGCTGGCCGTAACGGTGAACGTCGCGTCGCCGCCTTCAATCACGCCGTTGCCCGCGGTGATACTGATCTCAGGGCCCGCGGACTGCTGGGCTGCCTCGATGCACTCCAACGCTTCGCGGAACGGCCGCCATCCGAACCAGCGCTGCTCGCCTTCGAGCGCCTCAGCCGCAGTGAACGCCGTCACCTGATCATCGACGACATCGCCGAACGCGACCAACACCCGACGCCAGTTGCGGCCATGACCAGGCGCGCGATCACGATGCAGCTCGTAGTAGTCACGCGCCGACTCCAACGTCTCATCAGAAACACAATCCGCAGGAGGCGGAGGCGGCGGAGGCGGAGGCGGGTCGTCGTCATCAGACACCGCCACCGTGGCGCTGCTGTTGCTCGACGAGACGGTGTAGCCCGTGCCGCTGCTCACTGACACTGTCACCGACCCGTCGGTCTCGTCGACGCTGTCACCGGTCGTGGTGACAGCCAGCGTGTAGCTGCCGCCGGCGGGGATCGTCACGGTCCGCGCCCCAGTCGCCACACCGAAATCGCCGCTCTGGGCGACGGTGACGCTGACTGTCAGGGCTGACTCCGGCGCAGGGCTGGCCGTGAGCGTGAACGACGCAGCAGTCCCCTCAGTGACATTGCTGCCCGCAGCGATACTGATCTCCGGGTCCGGCGGCGGGTCGTCGTCGTCGGAGACTGCAACGGTCGCCGAACCGGCCGACGACGACACCGTGTAACCCGTACCAGCGCTGACAATCGCCGTCACCGACCCGTCGGCCTCGTCGACGGTGTCACCAGCGGTGTCCACGGTCAGCGTGAACGTGCCCGCGGTGGGGATCGTCACGGTCTGCGCCCCGGTCGTCGCGCCGAATTCACCTGTTTGTGACACCGTCACGTCGACGGTCAAAGCAGTCGTCGGAGCGGGTGACGCAGTGATTGTGAATGACGCCGTAGAGCCCTCGGTGACGCCGCTGCCCGCAGCGATGCTGATCTCCGGGACCGCGGACGGCTGGGCTGCCTCGATGCACTCCAACGCTTCGCGGAACGGCCGCCATCCGAACCAGCGCTGCTCGCCTTCGAGCGCCTCAGCCGCAGTGAACGCCGTCAACTGATCATCGACGACATCGCCGAACGCGACCAACACCCGACGCCAGTTGCGGCCATAACCAGGCGCGCGATCATGGTTCAACTCGTAGTAGTCGCGCGCCGACTCCAACGTCTCATCAGACACACAATTTGGAGGTGGCGGCGGAGGTGGCGGAGGCGGGTCGTCGTCATCGGACACCGCCACCGATGCCGAACCCGCCGACGACGACACCTTGTAACCCGTCCCGGCAGACAGCGTCGCCGTCACCGAACCGTCCGCCTCGTCGGTCGAATCGTTCGTCGTCGCGACAGTGAACGACTGAGAACCAGATGCCGGGATCGTCACCGTCCGCGACCCCGCCGACACACCGAAATCACCGCTCTGAGAGACAGCGACCGTCACATCCAGATCAGCCGCAGGCGGAGGAGTCGCAGTGACCGTGAAACTCGCAGCCGTCCCCTCGGAAACACCGCCCCCAGCCGCAATGCTGATCTCCGGCAGCAGAGCGGGCGGCGGCTGAGCGGTCAAGCCGTCAACGCTCAGCGTGAAAGCGCCTGTAGTCGACCGATCGAATGTCGTTGCCTCAACCGTGTAATCGCCCGCAGCCAACGACTCGGCGATTCGCGAGTTGTAGCTGTCGCCTCCGTCGTCGTCGCGATACAGCTCCTCGCCGTCTCTGCCCGACCCGCTGCGCAGGAACAGATACGTGTCCGCAGACGACTCGAGATCGACGGTCACTGTGGCCTGCGAGGCCAGAGTGAACGTGAAGAATCGGGCATATCGGCCCTCGCGGCCCACCGAATCGCACGAATCCGTCCACTGTCCCGTGATGCTCCCATCACCCGCCAACGCCGTCACGCACCCATCAACCGCCTTTGGCGGCGGTGCCGTCCCGGTCTCGACGATGGTGAGCCTCACTGGCGATCCGACAAGCGACACCTCGTTGCGCAGCCCTGCTGGGCGTGCGACGACAATGGCAACCGTTTCCGGGGGTTCCTGCCCAACCCAGTTGTCGTCCTCGAAGGTCTCCAGCTCGTAGGTGAGCGATGTCGTTCCGGCGGGGATTCTGATGGACGTGACCGCAGAGTCGCCCAGTGACAACGGGTAGAAGTCGACGGCCGACCCCGCCCCAGTAGCGGTTGCAGTCCCCGGTCCGTAACTGACAGGCAGAACGATGTCTTTGTTCCACGCACCGCCGCTGAGAGTGACCGTGATCTCCGCAACCTCACCCTCGACGACTGTCGGAGACGTGGCCGCCAAGGTGACAGTCCGTGGGGGCGCAGCAGGAGCGAGATTGCCGCGGATGGTCACCTCGACAGGGTCTCCCAGAAGCAGAACCGACTGGGGTGCGCTGGAACCGTGCGGGTTCGGCCAACGCACCGAGAGCGTCTCGTCGTGCTCGCTGAGGTTGTCGGCGGCGATGTTGAAGGTCGCGGAGCCCGAACTCTGCCCCGCCGGGATCCGTATCGACAGCTGACCGGTCCCCGAATAGTCGGCGTTGGCGTTGCCCGGCGCCGTCGCTGTCCCGGGCTCGATCTCGACGGGGATCACGACGTCTTGTGACAGTGTGCCGCCGCTCAGCGAGGCCGTCACCCGCACCGTGCTTCCTTCGTTGACCGCGGTCTCGATGCCGTTGACGTTGTTGACGCGCAGCCGAGCGCGTGGCGCAATGTCGGTGGAAGCTCCTGCGTGGCCCAAGAATCTCGCCTGCCACGAGTACAGCGTGGTGGTCCCGTAGCTGTCGCCCGTGGCGGTGAGCGGGTCGGTGACCTTCAGCCTCCAGGTCCCGTCAGGATCCTCGCCCAAGAATTCGCTGCTTGTGAGATTGACGACATGGCCATTGATCCAACAAAGGTTGCCGGTGTAGTCAAAGCCCGTATAGCGCCCATTCGAGCATTGATCTCTCGAGGCGATCGCATCGACAAGAGTCGACGTCGTCCCGCTGGGCGACACCAGTTCAATGCGGAGGTCGCGCCCCTGCGGACTGTAGAGATAGAGCGATACTCCGACGTCCTCCAAGAAGTCAATGTCCGACGGCCCCGCCAGCGTCAACTCAGTGGTCTCGCCATTGCTCAAAATACGAGCATCCCAGCTGTCGGGCCCATTCCCCGAACGGTCGCTGCCGTACTCCGGTCCTGCGGACTTGACCGTCCTGCTCACTGCGGCGGGCACACGCTTCCAGTTCAGTGCTGCATTCACTGCAGCCGACGCATCGACCACACCGAATCCGTAGACCGGGCTGAAGCTGTAACGGAGACTCGATGAGCGGTACTGGAGGGCGCCGTTCGACCAGCTGGCATGGGTGGGGTCATTCTTCTGAGCTGTCTGCGCCAGAATCAGCTTGACATCACGCCACGTCAGATACGGGTTGACGCTTCGCATGAGCGCCACCACGCCCGACACCTCAGCGGCAGCGGCACTGGTGAGGCCGAAGCCGCCGTACTGATTGTCGCCGAACGTCGTCAGAACTCTGTTGCCGACCGTGGTGTGGTTCTGCTCGGCGTGCCCGTTCACCGGCGCGCAAACCCACAGCGCTACACCAGTATTGGAATACTCGGTCTCTTGGCCGTCGTTGTCGACGGCGCAGGCACTGATGACTCCCCGATGCGCGTGGTAGCCGATGGTGTTGACGTCACGTCCGGGAATGGTTGCCCGTTCATTGCCGGCTGCGAACACATATGAGGTGCCCAAACCGCCGAACCCGTGTTCCAGTCCGTAGTCCACCGCCTCCCACCATTCATCTTCGGTGAGCGTGAACCGTGGAGTAGTCGCACCGAGGCCGTAGCTGTTGTTCGACACTGCGACGATGGATGCGTTGCGTTGCATCGCATCGGCCTGATTCGTCCAACCCGAGTTTTCCACCAGGTTGTAGTTGAACAGCGTCGCGCGCGGCGCGATCCCTCTGCTGCCGAGGTCGTTGTCGCGCGCAGCGATGACCCCTGCCGCCTTGGTGGCATGCGCTGCGCGCGACTCCGTCGGCGGGTTCAGCCACGACGCGTAGTTGTGGCTGCGAGCGAGATCGACATTGTCCACCAGGTCGTGATGGTCCGGGTTCCATGTGTCGTCCACGACGGCGACGTTGACGTTTCCGCCTTTGGTGATTGACCAGACGTTGCCGATGTTGATGTCGCTGCCGACGGGCCGTGCGCCGAGCTGGCCGTCGAACGAGCGCCGCCGGTCCAGGTGCCACAGACACCCCGACAACTCATCGGACAACCATGCTTGGTAGCCGAAGCAGTCCGCCTCGTGGGTGAACTCGTTGCCGGTCAGCTCAATCGTCGACGCTGCGCCTGGCCCGGAGGCCTCAGCCAGCGACCGTACCGGGGCCGCTGACGACGATTGGGCAGACGACGAACCGGCCGATGCCTGCTCGGCAGGCTCGTGCGCGACTGCTGTTGTGCCAGCCGAACTCTGCTGCGGTGGCGACGACTCGGCGGTGGCTGTGCCGAGGGACGAAGCCGTGCTCGCCTGGTCCGTGGGATCGACGGCATCCGCCGCCGAATCGGCCGTGGCTGTGTCGGAGACCGAGGCCAGCGCCAGGATGCCGGCCAGCATTGCTACGGTCGAGAGCGCAGCCGCGACTCGCCTTGGTCGAGGCATGGCAGAAGACCCCCTGTACTCGGCGCACTGCGGGCCTCGTCGTCGGACGTGATAACGCGGTAGCGGTGACTCGGCGTCACGGTACCGCGGTTGTCGCAGCACTCGTCACCATTCGGGGGATCGGTCAGTCGTCGTCGTCGGTGATGGTGCCGGTGGCGTAGAGGAAGCCGTCGCGAATGACGATTCCGCTGATGGCGTAGACGTACACGCGCAGCGTCTCGTCGTCTTCTGGGGTGTCGTCGTCGATGATCGGCACGGTCACGTCGATGGTCGTGTCGCCGGCATCCAGTGTGAACGCCCTGTACTCGATGCTCCAGTCCTGCCACAGTGTCGCGGTGCGGCCGTATCCGCCGTAGCGGAACGTGATCGGGTCGGGATTGGGTTTCGACAGTGTCACCGCGAAGGCGAGGTGCTGCGCGTCCTCGACGGCGGTGGCGTCGCTGACGGTCACCGTCGGCGGACCGGCGGGGGCCAGATCGTTGTCCGACACCGCGACTGTCGCCGCGTTCTGCGTGGATGACACGGTGTAGCCCGTGCCGCTGTCGACCGTGACAGTCAGCGACCCGTCAGCCTCGTCGGTGCTGTCGTCGTGGGTGCCGAGGCTCACAGTGTGGGTGCCCGAAGTCGCCATCTCGATGGTCATCGGACCAGGCGACAAATGGAAGCTGCCGCTCTGAGAGACCGTCAGGCTGATCGTCAGGGGCGCCGTCGGTGCGGGACTGGCGGTGATCGTGTAGGTCGCATTGCCGCCTTCTGTGATCGCAGTGCCCCCGACGATGCTGATGACCGGCGTGCTCGGCGGCGGGTCGTCGTCGTCGGACACCGCCACCGTCGCAGCGCTCTGGGTCGCTGACACGGTGTAGCCGGTGCCGCTGCCCACTGTCGCGGTGACCGACCCGTCCGCCTCATCAGTGGTGTCGTCGGCGGTGGCGACGGTGAACGTCGCGGTGCCAGTCGTGGGAATCGTGACCGTCCGCTCACCGGTGGCAGCGAAGTCGCCGCTCTGCGACACGGTCACTCTGACGTCAACACTCGCCGCAGGCACAGGACTGGCCGTGAGCGTGAACGACGCCGCAGCCCCCTCAGCGACATCGCTGCCCGCCGCGACGCTGACCTCGGGCACGTCGTCGTCGGCCACCGCGACCGTCGCGCTGCTGTCGCTCGACGACACCGTGTAACCGGTGCCGGAGCCGATCGTGGCGGTGATCGACCCGTCGGCTTCATCAGCCGTGTCATCGGTGGTGGCGACGGTCAGCGTGTGACTGCCGCTGGTGGGGATTGTCACGGTCCGTGCCCCGGTCGTCGCACCGTAATCGCCGCTCTGGGAGACGGTCACCGTTACGTCCAGGCTCGCCGCCGGGTTGGGAGACGCGGTGATAGTGAACGACGCCGCGGTCCCCTCGGTGACGGCGCTGCCCGCAGCGATGCTGATCTCGGGATCTTCGGGCTGCTGGGCTGCCTCGATGCATTCCAACGCCTCACGGAACGGCTTCCACCCGAACCAGATCTGCTCACCCTCAAGCGCCTCAGCCGCAGTGAACGCAGTCAACTGATCATCGACCACATCACCGAACGCCACCAGCACCCGACGCCAGTTACGGCCATAACTCGGCGCGCGATCACGATTCAGGTCGAAATAGACACGCGCCGACTCCAACACCTCATCAGAAACACAACCCGCAGGCACAGGCGGCGGTGGAGGCGGCGGGTCGTCGTCATCAGACACCGCCACCGACGCCGCGCTCTGCGTGGACGACACGATGTAGCCCGTGCCGGTGCCGATCGTGACGGTCACCGACCCGTCTGCCTCGTCGGTGCTGTCGTTGGCGGTGGCGACGGTCAGCGTGTAGCTCCCGCCGGTCGGGATCGTCACCTTGCGCGCTCCGGTGGACACGCCGAAGCTGCCGCTCTGGGCGACGGTGACGGTGACCGGCAGAGCCGACGCCGGCGCAGGGCTGGCCGTGAGCGTGAACGTCGCGGCGGTCCCCTCAGCGACATCGCTGCCCGCGGTGATGCTGATCTCCGGATCAGCCGGCGGCGGAGGCGGGGGCGGAGGGGGCGGGTCGTCGTCGTCTGCGACCGCGACCGTCGCCGAACCAGCTGACGACGACACCGTGTAGCCGGTTCCGGTGTCCACCGACACGGTCACCGACCCGTCGGCCTCATCGACACTGTCACCGGTCGTGGCCACCGTCAGCGTGTAGCTGCCCGTGGTGGGGATCGTCACCGTCCGCGACCCGGTCGTGACACCGAAATCGCCTGACTGCGAAACCGTCACGTCAACCGACAAAGCAGCAGCCGGCGCCGGCGACGCAGTGACGGTGAACGACGCCGCAGAGCCCTCAGTCACACCGCTGCCCGCAGCAATGCTGATCTCCGGGTTCGCGGGCTGCTGGGCTGCCTCGATGCACTCCAACGCCTCACGGAACGGCCGCCATCCGAACCAGCGCTGCTCGCGCTCGAGCGCCTCAGCCGCAGTCATCGCAGTCAACTGATCATTGGTCACATCACCGAACGCCACCAGCACCCGACGCCAGTTACGGCCATAACCCGGCGCCCGGTCACGGTTCAGGTCGTAATATTCACGCGCCGATTCCAACGTCTCGTCAGAAACACAATCCGCAGGCACAGGCGGCGGGTCGTCGTCATCAGACACCGCGACAGTCGCCGCGCTCTGCGTGGACGACACGGTGTAGCCGGTGCCGCTGCCCACTGTCGCGGTGACCGATCCGTCGGCCTCGTCGGTTGTGTCGTCGGTGGTGGCGACGGTGAACGTCGCGGTGCCGGTCGTCGGGATCGTGAACGTCCGCTCGCCGGTGGCAGCGAAGTCGCCGCTTTGGGCGACGGTCACGCTGACCGTCAGGGCTGACACCGGTGCGGGGTTGGCTGTCAGCGTGAACGACGCCGCAGTCCCCTCAGTCACGGCGCTGCCCGCAGCGATGCTGATCTGCGGAACAGTCGGCGGCGGGTCGTCATCGTCGGACACAGCGACAGTCGCCGAACCAGCTGTGGACGACACTGTGTAGCCGGTGCCGCTGCTCACCGACACGGTTGCTGATCCGTCGGGTTCGTCGACGTTGTCACCGACGGTAGAGACGGTCAAGGTGTAGCTGCCGCTGGAGGGGATCGTCACCGTCCGTGTTCCGGTCGCCGCACCGAAATCGCCGCTCTGGGCGACTGTCACCTCGACCGACAAAGCCGCATACGGCGTCGGGGCCGCGGTCACCGTGAACGTCGCATCGCCGCCCTCAGTGATCCCCGAACCGGCCGCGACACCGACCTCGGGCACATCATTATCGGCCACCGCGACCGTGGCGCTGCTGTCGCTCGACGACACCGTGTAGCCGGTGCCGGCGTCGACCGACACTGTCACCGACCCGTCGGCCTCGTCGATGCCGTCACCGGTAGTGGCGACAGTCAGTGTGTAACTTCCGCTGGCGGGGATCGTGACAGTCCGCGTTCCGGTCGCCGCACCGAAATCGCCTGACCGCGACACACTGATCGTCACATCCAGACCAACCGCAGGCGCCGGCGACGCCGTCACCGTGAAGCTCGCAGCCGACCCCTCAACCACACCAGCACCACCGACGATGCTGATCTGCGGCTCATCCTCGTCGTCCTCGGAGTCCTCGCACTGCGCCTGCTCCAACGCCGCCAAAGTGCGCGCAATACGATCCCAACGCGAGTTCCCCAGCCAACCAGCCACACCCGCAGCCTGCTCAGCCGTCATCGGCGTATAGCCCGTGTCAGTGCCCAAAGCAGCCAGCACACGATTGAACCGCTTCACCCCCGCAGCCGCAGCAGCAGACAACCCATCCCGCCAACCGGTGATCTCATCAACGGAGACAGCGTCGTCAGGCAACACCACACTGCACCCGCCGTCGTCATCATCCGCGACAACGACCGTGGCCGCAGCGCTGCCCGACGACACCGAATATCCCGACCCGGCCTTGACCGTCGCAGTCACCGAGCCGTCCGCCTCGTCGTCGCTGTCGCCACTGGTCGCGACCGAGAACGTCTTGACGCCACTCGCCGGAACCGTCACCGTCCGCGACCCCGCCGACACACCGAAATCACCGCTCTGCGACACAGCGACCGTCACATCCAAACCAGCCGCAGGCCTGGGCGACGCAGTCAGCGTGAAACTCGCAGCCGTCCCCTCAAACACGCCACTACCCCCAGCAATGCTGATCTCAGGCACATCATCATCAGACACAGCCACAGACGCCGCGCCCTGCGTGGACGACACCGCGTAGCCCGTCCCGGCCGACAGCGTCACCGTCACCGAGCCGTCAGCCTCGTCGATGCTGTCGGCTGTGGTGCCGAGGCTCAGAGTGTGGGCGCCCGACGTCGCGATCTGAACAGTCGTCGGACCAGTCCCCACGTAGAAATCGCCGCTCTGGGACACCGTCACATTCACCGTCAAAGGCGCCGCCGGCGAAGGACTGGCCGTGAGCGTGTACGTCGCATACCCGCCCTCGGCCACCGCTGAGCCGCCGACAATGCTGATGACCGGCAACGGATCGTCATCATCAGACACCGCCACAGTCGCGGCGCTCTTCGTCGACGAGACCGTGTAGCCCGTGCCGCTGCCCACCGTCGCGGTCACCGAACCGTCCGCCTCGTCGACCGAATCGTCCGTCGTCGCGACAGTGAACGTCTCCGAACCAGACGCCGGAATCGTGACTGTCCTCGAACCCGTCGTCGCGCCGTAATCGCCGCTCTGAGAGACTGTGACCGTCACGTCCAGATCAGCCGCGGGCTTCGGCGTCGCGGTCACCGTGAACATCGCAGCGGCACCCTCGGTCACACCGCCCCCAGCCGCAATGCTGATCTCGGGGACGTCGTTGTCGGCCACAGCCACCGTGGCGCTCCCGCTGCCCGACGAGACCGTGTAGCCCGTGCCGCTGCCCACCGTCGCGGTCACCGAACCGTCCGCCTCGTCAACCGAATCGTCCGCCGTCGCGACAGTGAACGTCTCCGAACCCGACGCCGGAATCGTCACTGTCCTCGAACCCGTCGTCGCGCCGTAGTCACCGCTCTGCGTCACACTGATCGTCACGTCCAGATCAGCTGCGGGCTTGGGCGTCGCGGTGACCGTGAAGCTCGCAGCAGCACCCTCGGTCACACCGCCCCCAGCCGCAATGCTGATCTCGGGTTCAGTTGGCTGCGACGCGAAGCCGGTGACGGTCAGCGAAAAGTCGCGGGTGATGCCGCTCGCGTAGGTGGTTGCCTCGATGGTGTACCAGCCTGCCGCAAGCGTTTCGCTGATGCGGGAGTTCAGGTTTCCTCCGCCGACGTCGTCGTTTTTGTACAGCGGCTGGCCGCTCTGGGTGTTCTCTCCTGAGAGCAGGAACATGTAGGTGTCGACCGTTGACGTGAGGTCGATGGTGACCTTGCTCGACTGCTCCAGCTCGAAGACGTAGTACCGAGCGTTTCTGCCTGGACGCTGTTGGGAACTGCAGTTATCGGTATCGGCCCACGTCCCCGAGACAGTGCCGTCGGCGGTCAGCGCTTCGGTGCAGGCTCCTTCGTCATCGTTCGCAACGTTGACCGTCGCGATGCCGGCGCCGGTGCGCTTGTCTACCGAGATTGTCGAGGACACGGCGTAACCGTTGCCGTCGTCGATCGCTGCGGTGACGGAACCGTCGGGCTCCGCGACACTGTCGTCGTCTGTGAAAACCGTCAAGGTGGCGCTGCCGGTGGCGGGAATCGTGACCGTCTGCGAGCCGGTCGTGGCGAAATTCCCGTCTTGCGTGACCGCAACAGTGACATCGAGGTCAGACGCAGGCGCGGGGGAGGCAGTGAGAGTGAAGCCGGCGTCTTCGCCCTCGGTGATGTCGTCGCCGCCGGCGATGCTGATCACCGGAACCGATGTCTGCGGGCTCAAGCCCCGGATCTGCATCTTGAAAGCGCCGGTGTCCTCGTGATCCAGCGAGGATGCCTCGATCGTGTACCACCCGGCGCTGAGAGCCTCGCTGATGCGGGCGTTCCAGATGAGGGCCGTGCCGGGCGGGTTCTGTGATTCTCCCGCGTTGTCATTGAAATGCAAGGGCGTGCCCGACCGCACGTCCTTGCCTTGACGCAGCATGAGGTACGGGTTCAGCTCCGACGACTCCATCTCGATGACGACACCGCTTTGTTGGGCAATCTCGAACGAGTAGAAACGGGCGTACCGCTTGCTGTTTTCTGAGTAGAAGCTCTGCTTGCAGTTCGTGACCAACGTGCCGTCGACAGAGCCATCGGCGGCCACGAGGTCATGGCAGCTGAAGTTGTCGTCGTCGTTCACGCCGACAGTGGCAGCCGACGCGCTGGACGACACGTCGTAGCCCGCGCCTTTGACGAGCGTCGCGGTGATGCCGCCGTTCACCTCGGCGACATCGTCGTTGGCAGTGGAGAGAACGAGATCGGTGCTGCCGGTGCTGGTGGGGATATTGATCGTACGCGTGCTGGGCGTCACCCCGTAGTCGCCCGTCACCGAGAGCCGCACCTTGACGGGCAGCGGCGAGCTCGGTATCGGGCTGGCAGTCAAGGTGAAGCGGACATTGGAACCCTCGGTGACATCCGCGCCGCCGCTGAGACTCACTTGCGGCACTGCCGCCAGACCGCTGACGGCAAGCGAGAACGCACCGGTCTGAGCGTCGGCAGCCGTGGTCGCTTCGATCGTGTAGCTGCCCGCTGCGAGCGTGGCGCTGATCCGGGCGTTGTTGCCGGTGCCGCCGTTGTCATCGCTGTGCAGCGCAGCGCCCTTCTGGGCGTTGTAGCCACTGCGCAGGCTGAGATACGAATCGACGCTCGACGACAGATCGATCGTCACCGCCGATTCCTGCAAAACCCTGATGCTGTAGTAACGGCCGCTCTTGGCGGAGTCGACGGCCGACAAGCAGTCATTGGTCCAACTGCCCGACGTGGTTCCCGAACCGTTGAGGTCCTCAACGCAACTCGGCGAGGGCAGCTGCGCGAAGCCGTACCCCCAAGTGCTGTTCGGCACGACATGGCCATTCGGCTTGGCGTGCGCCTTGAGGTAACCGGTGACCTCTGCTGGGGCGAAGGTCGGGTTCTGCTGAACCACGAGCGCGGCCAGGCCGCCGACATGGGGGGCAGCCGCGCTGGTGCCCTGGAACAGGCCGCTCGCTGCGGTCATCCAGCCGGCTGCGCCGACGATGTCGGGTTTGACGCGGCCGTCGGGAGTCGGCCCGCGGCTGCTGTAGTTGTAAACCCCTACCGGGCTGCCAGCGCCGACAGCCAGCATGCCGGGATGCGGGCTGTCCGCAGGAGACATAACGCTGTAGCCGTCCGATTGCGTTCCCAGCACGCCGTCCCAGGTGACGAGCTGAATCCACTTGGGCTTGGACCCGTCCATCGACTTGACTCTCAAAGCGACAGTGGCAGATCGCGATCCGTTGTTCTGGACGGTGACCCTCTCGAAGGGCTCGTGATGGGCGCCTCCCGACTGCGTGTCGTTCGCCGTCGCAAGGACAGCCTCATCAGCAGAGCCGGGCTTGGTCACGACCATCAGGGCAAG
This sequence comes from Candidatus Poriferisodalis sp., assembly GCF_965214215.1. GTDB lineage: Bacteria > Actinomycetota > Acidimicrobiia > Acidimicrobiales > Poriferisodalaceae > Poriferisodalis. The sequence goes on from NZ_CBDCBD010000003.1 coordinate 536,332, forward strand.
GTCGTCGTCGGCGCCCTCCCACGTGTCGTCCCAGCGCATGAACACACGCGCGCTCTTGCCCGGTCCCAAAGTCAGGTACTGATTTTCGGTGCCGGGCTTCCACTCGTGAATGTTGTCTTTGTCGGCATCGGTGAAGGGGCCGTACCAAGTGTCTAGATGCCGGTTGCCGGCTGCGTTCACCCAGACGATGCCGTTGTCAGCCGCCCACTTCACCGTGTTCAGCGCGCCATAGATGTAGGGGCTGGTGCCATCGGGCGGGCCATGGAACTCCCAAGTGACGGAGTAGACGATGACCTTGACACCCTGCGCGTGCATCCACTCGGCCGTGCGGCGGACATCGCCCGACGAGACCGGGTTGGCGATGTACAGGCTGGCCTCGGGTGCCACGTCCATCACCGTCTCGGCCACGATGGTGCCGTGGTTGTTGCCGCCTGCGGCAGAACAATCAGCAATGTTGCTCGTGTGTTTGCCCAGACCGGTGTAACACCGAACGGTGACCGCACTCGGCAGATCGGTACCCAACAATGCGGGCGCTCCGGTGAAACCATCCCTAGTCGTGCGCCCGCTTGGCAAGTCGATCACACCGATCTTGACACCCTGACCCTTGATCCCGGCGTCGTGCCAAGCGCCGGCGAGGTGCTGCGCGACACCACCGCTGGTGACCCTTCCCCTAGCCTGCATGGGCCGCGCCAGCTCTCGCGCCCAACTCACCCCGGGCGTGCGCGCCAACCGGGCCAGCGCCGACGGCGGCACATAAGCCTCGATGTAGCTGCCAAGCACGTTGCGGACATCGCCGCCGCTGGCATTGATCACATCGACAACGTGTCCGACATCGCCGTCGACGATGATCGAGAGCGCCAGCATCGAAGCGGTGTGGGTCCCGCTGTCGCCCGGCTGCAACGGCGACGCAGCGACGCCGTTGTCCGAGCCGCCGCCGCCCGAGCCGCCGCCCCAGAGGAAATCGGCGCCGTATTGCGCGCTAAAAGGATCGTCGGCGAGATCGCTGAGGGCCGAGCCGAGATTGGGGTACGTGAGGCCGCCCTGTTCAGGCAGCGCCGGGGGCGCGAGGCCCTGCGTGAGATCGAATCCGTCGTCGGCACCTGCGTGAGGGGTGAGCGCCGCCACCAAGGCCAGCGACGTCAACAGCGCCACAACAGCACGACGGCCACGGCCAGCGCTGCCGCGACGCTGATTCCATCGACCTGTCCTGACAGAACTCTGCGAGCGCCAGGTCTTCCCCCAAAGACGCATACGTTGAAACGATAACAAAGGCGGAAATAGTCGCGTCCAACCGGATCTCGGGCTAGCGCACCCGCACTCAGCCGTCGATGTGGATACCGATGTCACGTCTACCCCGATCCCGCACTGGCGGCTCGGTGAACTGTGGCGCTCGGCGACCTATGCAGCCCACCGGCCTACAAGAAGGCGGGCACGAAGACCAGGCTCACGATGGTCATCACCTTGATGAGAATGTTCATCGCCGGGCCTGAGGTGTCCTTGAAGGGATCGCCGATGGTGTCGCCGACCACGGCAGCCGCGTGCGCATCGGTGCCCTTGCCGCCGTGCGCTCCTGCCTCGATGTACTTCTTGGCGTTGTCCCACGCACCGCCCGAGTTGGCCATGTAGATGGCGATCAGGAAGCCGGTCACCACTGCGCCGGCCAGGAAACCGCCGAGCGCGTTCACGTCGATGAAGCCGATGACCAGCGGCAGCACCACCGCCAAGCCGCCCGGCAGCAGCATCTCGCGCAGGGCCGCCTGGGTGGAGATGTCCACGCAGCGACGGCTGTCGGGCTTCACGCCCGGCTCGCCTTCACGCAGGCCCGGGATCTCGGCAAACTGCCGACGGACCTCCACGATCATCGCCTGAGCTGCCCGTCCCACCGACGACATCGTCAGCGCCGCAAAGATGAACGGCGTCATGGCGCCCAGGAACAGCCCGATCGTGACCGCGGTGTCGTTGATGTCGAGGAGCACCTGGTCGCCTGCGGTCAGACTGAACGACTTGAACAGCGCCAGCGCGGTGACCGCAGCCGAGCCGACTGCGAAGCCCTTGGCGACGGCGGCCGTGGTGTTGCCCAACGAGTCGAGGCTGTCGGTGACGCCGCGCACCTCGGGCGGCAGCTCGGCCATCTCGGCGATGCCGCCCGCGTTGTCGGCGATAGGCCCGTAGGCGTCCACAGCAACGATGACGCCAGTCACCGCCAGCATGCCGATGGCTGCCAGCGACACGCCGTACAGACCGATCACGTTGCCCGCGTCGCCGAAGGCCAGCCCGCCGAACCAGTACGACAGACCGATCATGCCCACGACGAGCACCACCGCCGGCAGCGTCGAGAGCTTGCCCTGCGCGATGCCTTCGATGGTGACCGTGGCGGCACCCGTCTCGGACTGCTGGGCAATGCCCTTCACCGGGCGGTAGTGCTCAGAGGTGAAGTACTCCGATGTGAAGCCGATGGCCCAGCCGCCGAGCAGCCCCACGATGATGGTCAGCGCCAGGAAGATCGGTGCGTCGAGCACGTAGTCGCCGATGGTCGGGCTGCCGCCGAACAGCACCAGCGTGCCGACGATGGAGAACACGACCGTGAGTGCCATGGCCACGTACTGGCCGGCGTGCAGCTGCCCCGACAGGCTGGCGCCCTCGCGGCCTCGCACAAACAGCGCGCCGACAATCGAGGCGATCATGCCCAGCGCTCCGATCAGGATCGGGTACATGAGAAGCGCCTCGGCATCGCCGAAGTTGGCAGCCAGGCTGTCGCCCTCCATGAACACCGGCACCAGCAGCGAGGCCAACACCACCGGCGCCACGATCGACCCGGCGTACGACTCGAACAGGTCGGCGCCCATGCCGGCCACGTCGCCGACGTTGTCGCCTACCGCATCGGCAATGGTGGCCGGGTTGCGGGGATCGTCCTCGGGGATGCCGGCTTCCACCTTGCCCACCAGGTCGCCGCCGACGTCGGCCGCCTTGGTGTAGATGCCGCCACCGATACGGGCGAACAGGGCGATCGAGCTGGCGCCCAGGCCGAACGCCGCCACCACCTGGAACGCCTGGTCGACGCCCAGCCATTTCACCCACAGCAGGTAGTTGATCGAGATGCCCAGCAGCGCCAATCCGGCCACGCTGAAGCCCATGACAGCCCCGCCCTTGAATGCCAGCGGCAGGGCCTTGGCCGCGCCCTCGCGGGCCGCGTTGGCCGTGCGGGTATTGGCCGCAGTGGCGATGTGCATGCCGATGAAGCCCGCCACGGACGACAGCACCGCACCCATGAGATAGGCGAAGCTGGCGGCTGGGCGGCCGTCGATCGGCACGATCAGCAGCAGCACGAACATCGCCGCCACGAAGACCGAGACCCACTTGTATTCCCGGCGCAGGAACGCCATGGCGCCCTCGCGGATGGCGGCTCCGATCTCACGCATCAGATCGGTGCCTTGGTCAGCCCGCAGCACCACCTTGGCGAAGTAGTACGCCAGCGCCAGCGCCAGCACAGAAGCGATCAGGGCCAGATACGGAACAGCAGTCACAGGGACCTCCAGGGTCGCGGCATGATCAGGATCAGGTCAGGTCGAGATGGCTCGGGGGAGTATGCCGGGCCACGAGCCACGATGCATAAAGACGTGCGCCAGTCGGCACAGATGCCAAAGCTGCGGAGGCGGCAGGAGACTCGGCGACGTTGCGACCGGCCGGATCGCGGGAGCCGAGGATTCTGCCGCCTCCGCAGCGGGCGCACCGATCCGCTCAGCGTTCAGGACCCGCCGTGGATCTCGTGCTCGGGCGGTGCCACGATCCCGTCGTCTCCGGTACCTCTTCCGGCCCACCACAAAACCAGCAGGGCACCCGCAGCAGCCGCCACCGAAGCCACCAAGATGCCGATCTTGGCGAGGTCGGTCACGCCGCCGTCGTCGAAGGCGAGGCCCGAGATCAATATCGACACGGTAAAGCCGATGCCCGCAGCGAAGCCCGCGCCGACGAATTGCGGCCAGTTGAGGCCTTCGGGCAGCTCGAAGCCGAGCCGCGTGGCCAGCCAGGTGAACAGCGTGACACCGACCGGCTTTCCGACGACCAGCCCCAGGATCACTCCCCAGGTGATGGGCGAGCTGGCCGCGTCGGACACGGTGTCGCCTGACAGCTTCACCCCGGCGTTGGCGAACGCAAAGACAGGAACGATCAGGAATGCGGTAAACGGGTGGAGGACCGACTCGAGGCGTTCGGTCATCGGCACCGACTCCTGGACGAGAAACGACGCCTGATGGACCTGCTCCACGCTCGGATTGTCGGGGAGGTGATCCACCACGTCTTGGGCCTGCACCCGGTCGAGGAGCGGCTTGGCCGGCGCCAGCAGCCCGAGCGCCACCCCGGCGATGGTGGCATGCACCCCCGATTCGAGCGTCGCGAACCAGACCACCAGCCCGATGACCACGTACACCTCGACTGCCCAGACCTTCAGGACGGTGAGGGCCCGGATCAGCACCAGCAGGCCGGCGGCCAGCGCCAACCACCTGAAGTCGAGATCGCTGGCGTAGAAGATCGCTATGACCGCGATCGCGCCGATGTCGTCCACGATGGCCAGCGTCAACAAGAAGAGCTTCAGCATCGCAGGGACCCGCGATCCCAGCAGTGACACGATGCCCACGGCGAACGCAATGTCGGTCGCCATCGGCATCGCCCAGCCCGCCGCGCCGTCGCCCGACGGATTCAGAGCGAAGTACAGCAGCGCCGGCACCACCATCCCGCCGACGGCCGCAATCGCCGGCAGCATCGCAGCCCGCACGTTCGCGAGATGGCCGGTGACCAGCTCACGCTTGATCTCCAAGCCGACCACGAAGAAGAACAGCGCCATGAGGCCGTCGTTGACGAAATGCTCCAACGTCAACGGATGCAGGTGGTAAGAGCCGATCGCGAGATCGATGTAGGTGTGCCAGAAGTCGAAATAGCTGTCGCTCCAAGGCGAGTTCGCCCAGATGAGCGCGGCGGCAGTGGCCAGCAGCAGCAGCACGCTGCTGGCGACCTCACGGTTGACGAAATTGAGGATCGGCCGAGCCACGTAGCGAGCGAGCCGGCTGTCGCCTCCGACGAACGTCTCGCGCTGGAACAGGTAGCCAGAACCCGCCATATGGACGCACAGGATACGGACCGAGCACCGCACCGTCCTCAGGGCCCGAAGTTCAGCTCCCGCAGTGCGATGCCGCCGACACTTGCCCGATCGCTGCCTGCACATCGGTCGCCGAGGCGAAGAGCGGGGCGATCCCGGTATCCGCGAGGACGGCCGCCACTTCGGGGGCGGTAGCGGCCAGCACCATGACGCCTCCCCCATTGCGGCACCGTCGGCGCGCATCGAGCAGCACGCCCACCACTACCGGGGCCAGGATGTCTGCGTCGGACAGGTCGACGATGAGCTTCGGCGGCGTCCCCGCAGCGGCCAGCGCGGAGCGGAACGCGCTGTCCAACGATGCGATCGCGCCTAGGTCGAGTTCCCCGCGTGGCGTCACCACCACCGCGATCGAACCGTCCCCAGCATCGACAGTTCGCTCGGAGATGCCCGAGATCATGATGAGCGAGCTGCCGCTGTCGCTGTCGCTGTCGCTGTCGCGAGAGGCTTGATCGGGCCGCGCGCCGGCTCAGGCAAAGCGAGGCATCACCTTGTCGCTGATGAGCTCGAGCGACGCGTTGATCTGGTCGGCGGAGTGGATGCCCTGGGGGACCAGGAAGAACGCCTCGTCGATGCCCAACGTCGTCTGCGCCTCTTCGATCTGGCGGCTGATCGTGTCGGGGCTGCCGACGAGCTGCAGCGGCATGCCCTGGCCGAACTGGATGGACCACTGATTCCAGAACCACTCCATGTCGGCGAACTGCTCCCACGCCTCGGCGTCGGTGGGCGCGCAGACGGCGACGCCGCCCCAGCCGCACTCGTGCCCGCGGGGCTTGTCCACGCCGTGACGGGCGGCCTCGTCGCGGTACGCCTTCCACAGCGCCTCGCAGAATTCCATCTTGTCGCTCAGCACGATCGGCGTGCCGCCGTAGCGAGCCCAAAAGACGGCCGAGTCCATCGACATCGTGAACCCGCCGTACAGCGGCGGGTGCGGTGTCTGCAGCGGGCGCGGGGCGATGCCGACCTCATGGATCGTCATGTCTTCGTCGACGCCGGCGCCGTAATCGGAATACACGGTGTGGGTGTGGGGGTTGAGGTTGTCGTTGGGGAAACGCCAGAACTCGCCCTCATAGGAGAACGTGGGGCTCTTCAAGGCGGTGAGAACGACGTCGACGAACTCTTCGAAGAAGCGGCGGTTGTAGGCGTCTTCGTCGGTGCCGCGGTTCCACTTGCCGACCGCTGCGAGGTCGGGCCGGATCTTGAACTGGTCCACCCAGCGATGTTGGTAGCCGCGCACCACGCCGAAACTGAGCCGCCCGCCGGTCATGTGGTCGAGGGTTGCGACCTGCTCGGCGACGCGCATCGGGTTGTGCGTGGTGGACACATAGCCGCACGCGATCGGCCGCAGCTTGGCGGTGTGCTGCGCGATCCAGCTGGCCATGAGGTTCAAGTCGTTGGAGATCTCGAATCCTTCGATCTGCAGGTGGTGCTCAGGATGGCCGAAGCCGTGCCAGCCGTTGTCGTCGGCAAAGCGTGCAATGTCGGCGATCTCGCCGAGCATGCGTTGGTAGTAGTCGTTGTTGAGCCCTGCGAGGCCCGCCTCCAGCTCGTGGCGGCGGCCGATCGTGCAGTACATGAACAAGTTGAACTTCACCGTGGCTCCCGTCGCCTCTACCCGCAGCTGCCCGCGATCGGCACAGGCCCTAAGCCTCGCAGACGACTTCGCGGAGTGTAGGTGAGCACGCCCGTTCCAGCCCCAGAACGCGCCAGGCCCCGCGCCGCCGCATCCTCGCATTCGCCGTGGTCCGCGCACCGCTGTCGGGCGAAACCCCCTGATCAAGGTGCGACTCCTGCATGAACGCCCGTTCAGGAGTAAGTTCTTCAGCGGCATGAACAGCACCGAGGCCGCCACCGGCAGCTCGGCCCGGCCGGATCCCACCAACAACTCCGCTGCCGCTGCCGCCGACGAGAACGGCGGCAATGGCAATGGCAACGGCCGGAGGATTCGCAAGGGCGAGCGCAGCCGCATGCGCATCTTGGATGCTGCTGCGCGCTTGCTCTCGTGCCGTGGCTATGCCGCCACCACACTGACCGACATCGCCGGCGCCGCAGAGATGCAGGCAGGCAGCCTCTACTACCACTTCGACTCCAAGGACGCGATCGTCGAAGAGGTGCTGAGCGTCGGCATCGACCACGCCCGCTGCGCGATCGACGCTGCGCTGGAGGCATTGGGCTCCGAGGCGAAAGGCTCCGACCGTCTCGCTGAAGCCATCGTGGCCTACGTCAACTGCATCGTGGCCGAGAGCAACTTCACGGTGGCCAACATCCGCTGCTACAACGAGTCGCCTCCTCAGACCCGCCAGAGCCTGAGGGTGCCCCTGCGCGACTTCACGAACCTGTGGGTCGGCCTGCTTGCAGAAGGCCAGTCCGACGGCTCGCTGCGCGACGACGCCAATGCCAAGGTCCTCGCCCGGATCATGATTTCGGGCCTCAACTCGCTGGCCAGCTGGTACCGCCCTGGCGGCGAATTGCGCCTCGAAGACCTCGCCCGCCAGTTCGCCGAAATGGTCTTGGCCGGCCTGCTCCCCGCCTCCGACTCCGAGTGACAGCTACAGGCGTCCGCTGGTGACCAGTCGGCGGCGGTGCTCCAAGAAGTCGACGAGCACATAGTCGCCCAAGTTCTGAGGGCTCGTGAAGAACGCCCGCCCGCCGTTCATCTCGGTCATCTTCTCGACGAAGGCTCGCAGGTAGCTGTTCGGGTCAAGCATGAACACGTTGATCCGGATGTCTTCGCGGGTCGCCCGCGCCACTTCCAGCAGCGTGGCCTCAATGGTCTCACGCACCGGCGGGTAGGCGAAGAACGGCCGCCCGTCGCGGGCGAGGTGAGCGGTCGGCTCGCCGTCGGTGATCATGATGATCTGTTTTGAGCCGGTCTGGCGGGCCAGCAGCCGCCGGGCGATCATGAAGCCGTGCTGCATGTTGGTGCCATAGGCGAAGTCCCAAGACACCTCCGGCAGCTGCGCAGCGGTCAGCTCGGAGGCTGACTCGGCGAAGCCCACGATGCCCAGGTAGTCCCGCGGGAACTGCGTCGAGATCAGCGAGTGCAGCGCCATCGTGACCTTCTTGGCCGGCAGGAAGTTGTCGCGCATCGGCATGGACAGCGACAGGTCCAGCATCAGCACCGTCGATGCCCGCGACAGCAGCTCAGAGCGCTCGATCTCGAAGTCGTCGGGTGTGAGGCTCACCGGTGTGCCGGTCCCCTGCCGGGTCACCGCGTTGCGCACGGTGCGCTCGATGTTCAGGTTGAAGGCGTCGCCGAACTCGTAGGGCTTGGTCTCGTACGCGAACTCGTGGCCGACTCCTGACTTGCGCACCTGGTGGCTGCCGACCTTGTCGTCCATGAGTCGGTTGAACAGGTCGCCGAGCGCGTTCTGGCCGATGCGGCGCAGTGCCCGCGGCGTCAGCTCCAGGCGGCCCTCGGTGTGCTGCGCGAGACCCGATTCCTCGAGCATGCGGGCCATCTCGCTGAGCCGTTCGAGGGCCTCTGCGGACTGATCGCCGAGCAGCTCGCGGACCCGCTCGGGATCCACCTCAGCGAGTGCCGACGGGCTGACAGCGCCCTGCAGCATCTCGGCCAGCGCGTCGAGATCGCCGAGCTGACCCATGACGTCGGCCGCCTGCGACATCGACAGCGGGTCGTCGCCGCCGAAGGAGTAGTTGCGATCCCAGCCCATGTCGGGGAACGCCTGCTGGAGGTTCTGCGCGAGCTGCTGGGCCTGCCATTGCAGGTCCATGTCGTCCATGAACTGCGACGCCAGGTCGGCGAGCTGCTGGCGCTGTTCGGGAGTCATCGAATTCAGCATCGACGCCATGGCCGCCATGCGCTTGGCCATGATCTCGAGCAGCTCGTCGAGCGTCTGGGGGTTCTCGGGGAAGAAATCGCCATAGCGATCCATGAATCCCTCGAAGTCAGGCTCCTCGCCGCGGGCACGCTGTTCGAGCATCTGGTTGAGCTCGGCCATCATGTCCTTGGTGCGGGCCAGGTCCTCGGGGCTCATGTTGCCCATGGCCCCGGTCATCTGGTCGAAGTAGCTCTGGGCCACTTCTTGGCGCAGCCGCTCGACGAGCTCGTTGAACTGCTCGCGCGCCTCGGGCGATTCGAAGTCGTAGCTCTGCAGGCCGCGCATCTTGCCGGCCAGGTCGGGGGGCAGCATGTCGAGCTGCAGGTTGCGTTCGGCGGCGCTCGACTGGGCGATCTCGTCGCGGCGCTCATCGCCGCTGTCGGCCGCGTCGTGCGCGAACTCCGCCAGCGCCTCACGCTCGGTGTCGGTGATCTCGTCGAGCTCGCGGGCGATGTCGTCGTACACGCCGCCGAGGTCGAACTGATCGAGCATCTCCGAGCGGCGTTCTCGCAGCCGCTCGAGCATCTCGCGCAGGCCTTCGAGCCGGTTGCCTTCCGAATCGGTGAAACCCTGCTGCATGAGCCGGCGCAGCGCCGCATTGAGATCGCCGTGATACAGCAGGTCGTCGGTCATCTCCGCGAACAGGCTGTCCGCGTCGAAGTCGAAACCCGTCTGGGTGCCGTCCCAGGCCGAGTATTCGAAGCGCGCGCCTTCCCGGCGAGCCCGGCGCCAGCGGATCTTCACTGGCTGGCCCCGTCCGGCCGGAGTGCAGCCGAGCGCTGCGGGAATCCAACGCGCTCTTCCATATACATCACTCTCTCATGGCAACGGTCGCTACCCATACAGCCACTCAACCACGGGAGCGGTAGGTGGCCCGGGCGCCGACGTGCTCTTTGTTGAGCCGCTTGGACAGGTGCAGGCCTTCGAGCACCAGCTCGACGGCAGAGGCCAGCACTGCGGGTGCGGCACCCTCGTCGGACTGCGAATCCGCAGCGGTCGCTACCAGCGACTCAGCTGCGACGGCGAGCGCCTGGTTGCCGGCGAGCAGCTCCATGTAGGCCTCCGAGCCGAGATCGTCGCCGGTGTGCACCACCTTGCCTTCGCCGAAACTGGCCACCACGTCGCTGAGCTCGTCGGGCGAGAAGCGGTTCTTGAAGACCTCCAGCACGGCGGCTTTGAGCATGGTCTCGACGATCTTGCCGTCGCGGCCTTCCTCCATCGACTCGATCTCGATCTTGCCGGCGGTCGAGCTCATGAGCGAGTCGAGATCGCTGACACGAGGCACCACAGTGCGCTCGCCGCGTTGCAGCGCCCGGCGGGTGGCGTTAGCCACGAGCGTCTCGGTGTTGGTGACGGTCATGCGCACCGACACGCCCGAGCGCTGGTTGACATGGCTGCTGGCACGAGCCACATGACTGAACGTCGCCACGATCTCAGCCATGAACTCGGGCAGCGTGACGCTGACGCCGCCGTCGAAGCCCACATCGATCCCGGCCAGGTCCAGCGGGCGGGCTTCGGCCGAGGCGATGTCCATCTCGGTGTCCACGTCGAGCGGGTAGTGGGTGCGGATCTGGGCCCCGAAGCGGTCCTTCAGCGGGGTGATGATGCGGCCCCGGTTGGTGTAGTCCTCCGGGTTGGCCGTCGCCACCAGCAGCACGTCGAGGGGCAGGCGGATCTTGTAACCGCGGATCTGCACGTCGCGTTCCTCGAGCACGTTGAGCAGGCCCACCTGGATGCGCTCGGCAAGGTCGGGCAGCTCGTTGATGGCGAAGATGCCGCGGTTGGTGCGCGGCACCAGCCCGTAGTGCAGTGTCAGCTCGTCAGACAGGTACCGGCCCTCGGCGACCTTGATGGGGTCGACCTCTCCGATGAGGTCGGCGATCGAGGTGTCGGGCGTGGCCAGCTTCTCGCCGTAGCGGACATCTCGATGCGCCCACGCAATAGGCGTGTCGTCGCCGTGCTCGGCGACGAGATCGAGGGCGTGGCGCGACACCGGGTTATAGGGGTCGTCGAAGATCTCGGAGCCCTCGATGTACGGCATCCACTCATCGAGCAGGTTCACCAGCGAGCGGATCATGCGGGTCTTGGCCTGGCCCCGCTCGCCGAGGAACACCACGTCGTGGCCGGCCAGCATGGCGTTCTCGAGCTGAGGTAGCACCGTGTTCTCGTAGCCCAGCACGCCGTCGAACAGCGGCTCTCCCGCGGCGACAGCCTTGGCGGCGTTCGCACGCATCTCCTCTTTGATCGGCTGGGACACCCAGCCGATCTTGCGCAGTTCGCCGAGCGTGGAGGGGTGGGTCATGGCGGGCAACCTAGCCCGCCATGAGGCCCGATAACGCATGAAGCGCGACGCCGCACGGGACATCCGGCGAGACCGACGCTGTTCCCCCAAGCGTCAGCGCAAGCCGGTTGCACCGCCCGTTGGCCGCGCATAGCGTGACGGTGGAGGCAAGGGGAGTCGAACCCCTCGGGAATGGATGTACAGGCCCTCCCGGCCACCCGGCAGCCCCCAAGGAACGAAGCTCTCGCAGCTCCGGTCCACGAAGGCCCCCGCTCGGCTCGCTGGGCGGGGGTCTTGCATGATGTTTGCAGCACACCCATTCATCTCTCTCAGTATTTTTCGATGACTTTCCATTTGACGGCGCAAGGCGGAAATACCTGGACGCTGGCTGGTGACTGGCTGGTGCGTGCTGCGGGGGCTGGCGAGTGGCGCACCGTTGCCGACCGGGCGCTGGACGACGATGCGTGGAAGGCCACGCCGCATCTGGGGCGGTGGTGGCTGGATTCCGGACTCGCGCAGTCCGATGCCGTGCTCTACCGAAGGCACTTCGAGCTGCCGCCCGAGCTGCCGGCAGGACCCCGCAGCGCTGCTGACCCTCACACCCGCTGGTGGCTCGTTGCGAGCGGCCTGTGCGAGCTGGGCCACCTTTGGCTCGACGGCACCTACTTGGGCGATCTGCGCGGGCGCCACGCCGAGCATGCGTTCGAAGTGAGTCCACTGCTGCGCTCGGGCGCCGAGCATCTGGCAGCCGTCGAGGCGGCGCGCGGCACCGTGCGGGTGCCCCAGGACCAGGACGCGCACGTCCGCATCTGCCAGACCGGGCCGGCGCGCATCGAGCGAGTGCGGGCCTTGGTGATCGAGGCCAGCTTCGACCAGGCCGTGCTGCGCATCTCTGCCACCGTGAACAGCAGCGGCACGCACCGCGGCGAGGTGACCACGACCGTGCTGCCCGCCGACGACCCCGATGCCGGCTGGTCCCGCGAATCCACCCGGCCCGCCGCTACGCGCGACGACGGCATGGCGCAGTCTGAGCCGGTGCTGGCCCGTGGCCGCAACGAGCTGGAGTGGCTGGTCACGCTCGAGCGCCCCTCGCTGTGGTGGCCCGCCGGCATGGGAGACCAAGCGCTGTACTGCATCGACATCGACATCGCGATCGACGGGCGCTCCAGCCATGCGATCAGGCGCCCCACCGGAATCCGGACGATCGCGACGCGGCGCAAGTCGCTGCTCGTGAACGGCGAGCCGCACCGCGACGGACTTGACGCGCTGCGCGCCAACGAGCACGAGCTGAGCCACCCCAGCACCTATGAATCGGCCAACGCAGCGGGCCGGCTGCTGTGCCAGCAGGTCACGCTCGATCCCAGCGTGTTCGCCGGCGCCGAGCGTGGCCTGCGCGCGCTCGCTTCTCTAGCCGCCGCAGCGGCTGCCGACCACGCGGGCCACCATCCCTGCATCGCGGCATGGCAGCCCTCCCAGACCGCTGGCGGGCGAGGGTGGTCGCCGTGGGCACGGCGCGTCATTGCCAAGGCGATGAGCGCCGCTGATCCATCCCGGCCAGTTCGCTAACGTCAGCGGGTCGACCGGCGGGAGCCCGGCATACTGTGCCGCCGCACAACGCCACGTACGGGAGGAATACATGGCGCCGACTGCCACGCAGCCCGCCGGGTCTGCACCGGTGTTCAAAACCAAGCGCCCCCTGCCGTTCCCGCTGAACATCTACCAGTCGGCGATCGGCCGCAAGTGGGTGATGGCCTGGACCGGCGTGGGACTGCTGGGTTTCGTGATCGTTCACATGATCGGCAACCTGCACCTCTACGAGGGCCCTTCGCGGATGTACGAGTACGCCGAGACGCTGCGCGACCTCGGCGGCGGGCTGCTGCCCCGCACGCTGGTGCTGTGGATCATGCGGATCGGGCTGCTCGCGATGTTCCTGGTGCACCTGCATTCGGCGTACACGCTCAAGGAGCGCAGCCGGCTGGCCTCGCAGCGGGCCGGCTTCATCGGCGGCGCCAAGAAGTACGAGTCGAAGCGCGACTACGTCGCCGCCAACTACGCCTCGCGCACCATGCGCTGGACCGGCCCCATCGTGGGCCTGTACGTGCTGTTCCACCTAGCCGACCTGACGTGGGGCTGGTGGCTGGGCGATGCGTACGTGCGCGGCGATCCGTACCACAACGTGGTGGAGTCGCTGTCGTCCATTCCGGTGGCGATCCTCTATGTCGTGGCGAACGTGGCTCTGGCAGTCCACATCTTCCACGGCACCTGGAGCATGTTCCAGACACTCGGTGTCAACAACCCGCGCTACAACGGCCTGCGCCGCAACCTGGCCACCGTGCTGGCCGGCGTGATCCTGGTGGGGAACCTGTCGTTCCCGGTGCTCGTGCAGGCCGGCCTGGTCAACGAGGACAATCGGGACTGCCCGGTCAACGACACCACCGGCTTGGAGTGCCTGGGTGCACAGGCGGAGGCGCACTGACATGGGACGCAAACACACCCCGCGCAGCAGCGAAGGCCACAGCAAACACTGTGCAGTAGCGGAGGCGCACTGATGGTCATGAACGGCGTGCTCGACGCTCGCGTGCCCGACGGGGCGATGGCGAACAAGTGGACCGACCACAAGTTCTCCATGAAGCTGGTCAACCCGAACAACAAGCGCCGCTTCGAGATCATCGTGGTCGGCACCGGCTTGGCGGGCGCCTCCGCGGCGGCGTCGCTGTCGGAGCTGGGCTACCGGGTGAAGGCATTCACTTTCCACGACTCGCCCCGCCGGGCCCACTCGATCGCAGCCCAAGGCGGCATCAACGCCGCGAAGAACTACACCAATGACGGCGACTCGGTGCACAGGCTCTTCTACGACACGGTCAAGGGCGGCGACTACCGCAGCCGTGAGGCCAACGTGCACCGCCTGGCCGAGGTGTCGCTGAACATCATCGACCAGTGCGCGGCCCAGGGCGTGCCCTTCGCTCGCGAGTACGGCGGCCTGCTCGACAACCGGTCCTTCGGCGGCGCTCAGGTCAGCCGCACGTTCTATGCCCGGGGCCAGACCGGCCAGCAGCTCCTGCTGGGCGCCTACCAGGCGCTCGCCAAGCAGGTGGCCGCCGGAGGTGTCGAGCTCCACACCCGCACCGAGATGCTCGACCTCATCACCAAGGACGGGCGGGCCTGCGGCATCGTCACCCGCGACCTGGTCTCGGGCGAGATCGCGGCGCACACCGCCCATGCGGTGGTGCTGGCCACCGGCGGGTACGGCAACGTCTATTACCTGTCCACCAACGCCATGGCCTGCAACGTCACTGCTGCGTGGCGGGCGCACCGGCGGGGGGCGTTCTTCGCCAACGCCTGCTACACCCAGATCCACCCCACCTGCATTCCCGCCAGCGACGAGTTCCAGTCGAAGCTGACGCTGATGTCGGAGTCGCTGCGCAACGACGGGCGAATCTGGGTTCCCTCGCAGATGGACGACGCCCGCCCGGCGGGGCAGATCCCCGAGCCCGAGCGCGACTACTACCTCGAGCGCAAGTACCCGGCCTTCGGGAACCTGGTGCCACGCGACGTGGCAAGCCGCAACGCCAAGACCGTGGTGGACCAGGGCAAGGGCGTGGGGCCGCTGCGCAACGGCGTCTACCTCGACTTCTCCGAGGTGATCGACCGTGAAGGCCGCGACGCAGTAGCGGCCAAGTACGGGAACCTGTTCGACATGTATGAGCGCATCACCGGGGAGAACCCCTATGCCGGGCCGATGCGCATCTACCCCGCCACGCACTACACGATGGGCGGGCTGTGGGTCGACTACCACCTCATGACTACGGTGCCGGGCTGCTACTCGATCGGCGAGGCCAACTTCTCCGACCACGGGGCCAATCGCCTCGGGGCCTCAGCGCTCATGCAGGGCTTGGCCGACGGCTATTTCGTGCTGCCCTACACGATCGGCGACGACCTGGCGGCCCGGCTGGGCGAGCCGGTGGTGCCCACCGATGACCCCGTGTGCTCCCAGGCGGTTGCCGAGGTGACCGACGCCACCGGGCGATTCCTCTCGATAGGCGGCACCCGCTCAGTCGACTGGTTTCACCGCGAGCTCGGCAAGATCGTGTGGGACTACATCGGCATGGAGCGCACTTCTGCGGGGCTGGAGAAGGCGCTGTCGGAGATCCCGGCGCTGGAGGCCGAGTTCTGGGCCGATCTGCGCGTGCCGGGTTCGGGCGCCAATCTCAACCAAAGCTTGGAGAAGGCCGGGCGGGTGGCCGACTTCTTCGAGCTGGCCACGCTGATGGCCCGCGACGCCTTGGTGCGCGAGGAGAGCTGTGGCGGGCACTTCCGGGCCGAGCACCAGACGCCCGACGGCGAGGCGCAGCGCGACGACGAGAACTTTGCGCACGTCGCTGCGTGGGAATGGCACGACACCGACACCGTGCAGACCCGCCACACCGAGGAGCTGTCGTTCGACGAGGTGGCACTGACGCAACGGAGCTACAAGTGAGCGGGACAAACGGGCAGAGCCAAAACAACGGCCAAAGCCAGCAGAGCCAAGGCGGCACCTTGAACCTCACGCTGCGCATCTGGCGCCAGGACGGGCCCGCCGCCAAGGGCGGCTTCGTGAACTTCGACGCGCCCGGGGTCAGCGAGGACATGTCGTTCCTCGAGCTGCTCGACACCATCAATGAGCGGCTCATCGACGAGGGCGGCGTGCCGATCGAGTTCGACCACGATTGCCGTGAGGGCATCTGCGGCACCTGCAGCCTGATGATCAACGGCCGGGCGCACGGGCACGAGGTGGCCACCACCACCTGTCAGCTGCACATGCGCAAGTTCTCCGACGGCGACGTCATCACCGTGGAGCCGTTCCGGGCGAAGGCGTTCCCGGTGGTGCGTGACCTGGTGGTCGACCGCAGCTCGTTCGACCGCATCATCGAGGCGGGCGGCTACATCTCGGTGAACACCGGGGCGGTGGGCGATGCCAACCTCACTCCGGTGCCCAAGGAGGCCTCCGACACGTCGTTCGACGCGGCGGCGTGCATCGGCTGCGGGGCGTGCGTAGCTGCGTGCCCGAATTCGGCGGCGCAGTTGTTCACCTCGGCGAAGCTGGCGCACCTCAACTTGATCCCCCAGGGCCAGCCGCAGCGCTGGGAGCGCACCGAGTCGATGGTGGAGACGATGGAGCAGTTCTTCGGGTCGTGCACCAACCACGGCGAGTGCACCGAGGCCTGCCCCAAGGAGATCAGCCTCGACTTCATTGCGTTCATGAACCGCGACTACGTCAAGGCCAAGATCAAGAACCGCAAGCTGGCCGGCCAGAACTGAGCCGCGCCGTCCGCGCCATGGGCAGACACCCCGCAGTAGCGTTTTGCCGTGATCAATCTCGCCCACTTCCGCTCACGCACACGTCCTCGCATCGCTGCAGGCCCAGGCCGCCGAGTCAAGCGTCGAACGCGCATTGCCGCCGCAGCCGTGACGTTCGCTGTGCTGCTGGTCTCGGTCGTGCTCGCCGCGCCCGCGTCGGCGCAGGAACGTCCCGCACATCTGGTGCGCAGCGGACCAAACCTGACCTTGGTCCTAGCGAACTGCTCGAGTACTGCCGACACTGCGACTGCGGTGGAGCTCGCCGTTCGATCGCGCCATGCCGGTGCTGCATGCCTCAGCGACGACGGCGTTCCCGCCGA
Source organism: Candidatus Poriferisodalis sp. (assembly GCF_965214215.1). Taxonomy (GTDB): domain Bacteria; phylum Actinomycetota; class Acidimicrobiia; order Acidimicrobiales; family Poriferisodalaceae; genus Poriferisodalis. The sequence continues at coordinate 553,261 of NZ_CBDCBD010000003.1, forward strand.
TGTCGCCGACCTCATCTCGAGGTTCGAGCCTGACCGCGTGATCGTCGTCGGCGGCGAGGCTGCCGTGCCGGTCGCGGTCATGGAGGAACTCGAAACAGCAGTGCGCGGCGCGTACCGGTGGGCTGTGATGCAACGTTTGGACGGGGCGACACGAGTAGAAACTTCCGCCGCTGCTGCGCGCGCCGCGCTGGAGAGTCCAGCGGTCGTCGGCTTGGACGCGGTCACCTTGATCGTGGCCGACGGTTGGAACGACGCACACATCGACACAGCGCGAGCCTTCGCCGCACGATTCGAAGATGCCGCCATCACCTACTTCTCGCCGGCCACGGTCGCCGACGGTCTCGCCGAAGCGACCGCATCGCTGATCGCCGACTACCGACCCGCGCGGATCGTGTTCGCCGGGCTCACCGATGAAGCGGGCAACGCCGCTGAAGCAGCGACCCGAGCGGTTCTGGCGAGCATCGGATCCGACATCTCTCCCGATCGCGTCGCGCTCGCGAGCGGCATGGCAGCGCCCGCCATCGACACCGCAACGCTCGCCGGCACCGCACGCACGACGTTCGAGGCGATCAGCCGAGGCGAGCGAGTCCGGCTCGTCGTCGACGAGAGCGACAGTCCGCCCTTCTTGGCGCTCACTTCGGCCTCGGGAGTGCCGGGCATCCGCTCGACGCTGTTCACGGTTCGAGCCGACGGCAGCGACCGAATGCTGCGGACCGTCGACCACAACGGCTGGGAATGGGACTACAGCGACGGTCGGCGGCTGGTGTGGGCCGACGATGGCGGGCGCGTGCTGGCCGCGGCGCCCGATGCCCCCGGCGAGCTGCTGATCCCCGAGGGCACATGGCCGTGGTGGTCACCCGACGGCAGTCATCTCATGGCGTGGAACAACACCGACACCGACGACAACGACCGCCTCGATTCCTTTGAGGCGTTGCTGTTCGACGCCGACGGCACTCCGGTGCGCAGCTTGGGCCAGATGGATTCCCGTACCTGGTACTACGGCGACCTCGGCGATTTCGTCTGGTCGCGTGACGGCAAGCACTTGGCCTATGTCACCGGCCATATCGACCCCGACACGGGCGAGGAGGTCAACGAGGCACGCATCGAGCCGACCGATGGCAGCGCCCCGCCCGTCACATTGGCCGACGACGCCGTCATCTTGCGCTGGTCGCCCGACGGCAGCCATCTCCTCTATGGCACCCCGCACGAATGCCCCGCCGACCCGAACGATGAGAGCTGGGTGCTGTGGCTCGCGTCAGCCGACGGCAGCGAGACACGCGAAATCGGCCCGGTTCACTACCACGCATGGACCGTGGTCATCGTCAACCCGTGGTCCCCTGACGGGCAGCACTTCGCATATGAAGCACTCGATCCGGACGACTGCACGACGGAGTTGCGCATCAGCACCGTCGGCGGCGATCCGAACGACGGCGCCGACCCGGTGAGCATCGCTCGGAACGTGGAGTTCCTGGGCTGGTCGCCGGACAGCACGTACCTCGAGTACGGGGAAGAGACAGACATCCCGGTGACCGACTACCTGTCGCCCGAGTTTTCGTGGGTCGCACATCGAGACGGGAGCTCGAAGCGGTTCATCGGCGAGCTATCGCCGACCGCGTACGGCTGGGTTTTCTGGTCACACGATGGCACGTACATCTCCTACAGCGAGATGCTGCGCGACGACGACGGCAACGTGACGGGCCTCGTCGCCCGCACCGAGCGTGCCGACGGCGAGGGCGAAACGATCACGCTGGCGGAACCCGGCAACGCGCTGTCGTGGTCCGACGACGGCCGTGCGGCCTACGTGGCCCACCACGACGACGACGGCGACGGTGTACCCGAGCGGGAGGCGCTGTACGTGCACACGCCCGGTTCGGCCCATGGTGACGTCGAGCTGGTGCACACGCTTCCCGCGCCGACGCGGATCGCGATCTGGTCGCCGGAAGACACCCATTTGATCTACGGCTCAGGTTCGGTTGAGTCGCTGATCGGCTGGTACCGAAACCGCGCGCGCGGGGTGGACGTGTGGGGCATCGAGACCGGCCAGCCTCGGTGGGTGCATCGCCTGATCACCGACGTCACCTGGGGCGCCTGGCAGCCCCAGCCCGACGCCGAATAGTCCTCGCCGCGTTGGCCCGCTGAGGCGGCGGAAGAGTTCTCTGCTCCGGGAATCCAGCAGGTTCCAACCTCGCAGAGCCCTCTTCCGCCGCCTCAGCTATGACATCTGCGCAGTCTCGTCAACGTTTGCTTGGCGTGGCTGACTTGAGACCGAAAACGGTGCCGGCTGCGCTGAGGACGTAGAGGTCGCCGCCGGCATCTTCGCCGAAGGACACCAGCGTGCTACGCGGCACTGACACGCCGAGATCGATGCGCTCGGCTGTGCCGTCGGGGCCGCGGACGAGGCCCCAGATCTTGCCGGTGCAGTAGTCGCCAAACACGTAGGTGCCTGCAAGCGCCGCAATGTTGCTTCCCCGGTACACGTAGCCGCCGGTCACCGAGCAGCCTTCATCGTGGCCGTAGGTGTACACCGGGAATACCAGGTCGCCCGGCGTCTCACCGCCAGTGTCGCCGCCGTTGAACCGTTCGTTGCCTTCGAACAGCGGCCAGCCGAGGTTGGCGCCTGGCGACCAGCCGTCGGCGGCGGGCAGCACGTGGATCTCCTCGATGCGGTTCTGGCCGACGTCTGCGATCCACAGGTCACCGGTGAGCCGGTCGAACGAGAAGCGCCACGGGTTGCGTGCGCCGTACGCCCACACCTCGGGCGCTCCCCCGCGCGACGCAAAGGGGTTGCCGGCGGGAATGCCGTAGCCGCGCCCCGACGACGGGTCGGGGTTGATGCGCACCATCGTGCCCAGCAGGGTGGAGCTGTCTTGGCCGTGCCCGAACCTGTCGTTCGCGCCGCCGCCGTCACCGAACCCGGCCCACAGGTTCCCGTCGGGCCCGAAGGCGAGGTCGCCGCCGTTGTGGTTGCACGCCGGTTGGTCAAGCGCCAGCAGCACTCGTCGGCGTTCGGTCTGGGGAGTGTCGCCCACCATCGGCATCACCACGATCCGGCTGTTCGCCGAGGTGTCGGTGTAGCTGAGATACAGCTGGGCGCCGTCGGGCGAGAAAGCCACGCCCAGCAGCCCGTTCTCACAGCCCTGGCTGACCCTCGCGCCGATATCGGCCACGAGCTGCGGAGCGACATCGGCATCAGCCTCGCTGCCGGCGGCAGGGTCCAGCAGCCAAACCTGACCGGTGAGCGTGGCGACATACCGCTGGCCGGTCCCCGGTCGGGCGACCAGCGCAATCGGCGCCTCGATGTGTGCGACAGGCACCAGATCAAGGCGGATCTCGGCAAGCGAAGGCACAGCATCGGCGGCTGGCGCGGCACTCGTGGGGGGCGAAGGCGTCGATCCCTGCGCCGTGTCTGTGTTGCCCGTATTGCCTGCGCTGTCCGTGCTGCCAGTGTTTTCGACGTTGCCTGCTGCGGCCGTTGAGCCAGTCGGGTTTGCCGATGTCGCCGTAGTGGGCGGCTGACTTGTCGTGGCGAGGGGAGGGACGGTCCGCAACGCTGGCGGTGCCGTCACGGGGGGCGCTGTCACGGCGAATGCCGGGTCGACCTGCTCGACAACCAGCCTCCCGTCGGGGTCGCGGGAGGGGAGGGCGCACGCGCCGACCACGAGTGCTGCGGTCATCAACGTCGCTCCTGCACGTGCCAGATTCACCGTGGCGACGGTACCGATGTCGGTGAGGCACAATCACGCAGGACCGATGGTGGGGAAGATCAGATGGGTGCACAAGGCAGTGACGTGAGCTGGGATGGCTTTGCTGCGGTGTGTGGGGAGCTGGCGCACCGCATCCAGCGGCGTTTCGAGAGTCACCTGCATGCGGTCATGGCCACGATCCGTGCCGACGGCTCGCCCCGGATGTCAGGCATGGAAGCCCCCATACGCGAGGGCCACCTCTGGTTGGGCATGGACCGCAACTCGATGAAGGCCGCCGACCTGCGGCGTGACGCCCGGTTCGGGTTGCACTCTGCGCCCGAGAGCGGCGAACTGCAGGCAGGTGATGCTCGCATCGAGGGCAGTGCCGTGCCGGCCGACGACGCCCAGCTCGAGACGTTCCTGCGCGGCCACCATCACGAGGTCGACGACGCGACACCGATGGCGCTGTTCACCGCCAGCATCGCCCGCGCCGTGCTCGTACGCGTCGACCGTCAGCAACTCGTGGTCGAAACCTGGACGCCGTCGGGCGGGCTGACCGAACGCCGCATCAGCTGAGCCCGCTCACCTCGGAAGGTTCGTCCAGGCCAGCTCGGCCCCGCTAGCTCGACTCGGGGAGGCGGCGTTCGTGGAACTCGACGGGCGGGGGGCGCGACACGACCGCGGCTAGGGAGCTGCCGCCGATCCCTGCTCGGCCCACCAGGCGTCGAGGCGGTGGCGGACTTCGGCGTCGCCCAGCTCGCCTTCGGTGCGGCGCAGTTCGAGGAGGAACCTCATGGCGCGACCGACGTCGGGGCCGGGTTCGAGGCCCAAGTGGGCCATCACCTCGTCGCCGTTCAGCTCGGGGCGCACCTTGGCGGCTGCCTGCTCGCGGGCCAAGCGGGTGATGCGCACCTCGAAGCGGTCGAGCGCGTCGTGCAGGGCCTCGATGCGCTTGACGTTGCGTGAGGTGCAGTCGCTGCGGACCATGTCGTTCAGGTCGCCCAGCAGCGGGCCGGCGTCGCGGGCGTAGCGCCGCACTGCTGCGTCGGTCCAGCCGGTGTCGTAGCCCTTGAAACGGCCCGACAGGTGCACCAGGCGGGCAACTTCGGCGGTGATGTCGTCGCTGTAACCCATCTGCGGCATGCGGCGTTGGGTGAGCTTGGCGCCTACGGCCTCGTGGTTGCGGAACGTCACCCCGCCCGGGCCGATGTCGCGGGTCAGCGGCTTGCCAATGTCGTGGAACAGCGCCCCCAGGCGCACCCGCAGCCTTGGCGGGCTCTGGGCCACGACGGCGATGGTGTGGGCCAGCACGTCCTTGTGGCGATGGATGGGGTCTTGTTCGAGCGCCAGTGCGGGCAGCTCGGGCAGGTGTTCGTGGGCCCAGCCGTTGTCGACCAGTTCCCACAGGCCCTCGCGTGGATCGTCTTCGACCAGGACGCTGTTCAGCTCGTCGCACGGCAGCACGGCACCCTCGTCGAACCCGAGCTCGTCGAGGTCGTCGCGGTCGGGCGCGCGCGGTGCGTCTTGGGGCGCGCGCTGCGGGGTGTTCATGCCTCCATGATGCAGTGCGGCGGGCCGCCGTCCAACCCGGTTTTGCGGGGGTTCGGCCAGCATGGCGGGCGCGTCCGCCAAACATTCGACGATCACGCCATCGCCCGGTCTATGTTCGACAAACGGGCCGCTTCAACACAGACCGAGGAGCAGCGTGGCAGCGTCATTCGTGCATTTGCACACCCACACCGAGTACTCGCTGCTTGACGGGGCGGCACGCGTCAACGAAGTGGTGGCCGCCGCGGCCGCCGACGGCCAGCCCGCGCTGGGCATCACCGACCACGGCAACATGTACGGGGTCCTCGACTTCTACCGGGCCTGCAAAGCGCACGGCATCAAGCCGGTCATCGGCACCGAGGCCTACATGGCGCTCGAGAGTCGCCACGAGCGCCCCAACCGCAACCGGGCCAAGAACGCCAAGGTCGACGACACCGGCGACGACGGCGAGGGCGGCGGGAAGCTCTACTACCACCTGACGCTGCTCGCCCACAGCGACGCCGGCTATCGCAACCTGCTCAAGCTGGCCAGCCGGGCATTCCTCGAGGGCTACTACTACAAGCCCCGGATGGACTGGGAGATGTTCGCCGACCATGCCGAGGGCCTCGTGGCAACCACCGGGTGCCTCGGCAGCGTGGTGCAGCAGGCCCTGCTCGCCGGCGACTACGACGAGGCCCGGCGCCGGGCCGGCCGCCTGCAGGACATCTTCGGGCGTGACTCGCTGTACGTCGAGCTACAAGACCACGGCATCGGCGCGCAGCACGACTGCAACCCCCAGCTTCTGCAGATCGCCCACGACCTCAGCGCACCGCTGCTCGCCACCAACGACCTGCACTACACCCACCAGCACGACGCCGTCGCCCACGACGCCCTGCTGTGCGTGCAGACCGGCTCGCTGCGCAGCGACCCCGACCGGTTCAAGTTCCACGGCGACCAGCACTATCTCAAGTCGGCCGCCGAGATGCGGGCACTGTTCGGCGAGCACCCCGAGGCCTGCGACAACACGCTGGCCATCGCCGAGCGGGCCGACGTGAGCATCGAATTCGGCCGCACGCTGCTGCCGCACTTCGAGGTGCCCGCCTCCCACGCCGGCGCCGACGCCTACCTCGCGCACCTGGCGTTCGAGGGGGCCAAGCGGCGCTGGGGGGCCAACGTGGCGCAAGACACTGCGGCGCGCATCGCCTATGAGCTGCGGGTCATCTCCGACATGGGCTTCAGCAGCTACTTCCTCATTACGTGGGACCTCATCCGCCATGCCCGTGAGGCCGGCATCCGGGTGGGTCCGGGGCGCGGCTCGGCGGCGGGGTGCGCCGTTGCGTACTGCTTGGGCATCACCGATCTCGACCCGATCCACTACGGGCTGCTGTTCGAGCGGTTCCTGAACCCCGCCCGCATCTCGATGCCCGACATCGACATCGACTTCGACGACCGCTACCGCGACGAGATGATCCGCTACGCCGCCGACAAGTACGGCCACGACCATGTGGCGCAGATCATCACGTTCTCCACCATCAAAGCCCGGGCGGCGGTGCGCGATGCGGCCAGGGTGCTGGGCAAGCCCTACTCGCTGGGCGACCGGGTGTCCAAGGCGATGCCGCCGCTCATCATGGGGCGCGACACGCCGCTGGCTGCCTGTCTCGAGCGAGTCGACGAGCACGCAGACGGGTACGCCGCCGCCGCCGAGCTGCGCGACATGTACGCCAGCGACGACGACGTGCGTGAGGTGGTGGACGTAGCCCGCGGGCTCGAAGGGCTGATCCGTCAAGACTCGGTGCATGCCGCGGCCGTAGTCATCAGCCCGGCGCCGCTGACCGACTACCTGCCCATCCAGCGCAAGCCCGAGTCTGGCAAAGACCCCGACGAGGCGCCCATCGTCACGCAATTCGACATGGGCGGCGTGGAAGACCTCGGCCTGCTGAAGATGGACTTCCTGGGGCTGCGCACGCTGTCGATCATCGACGAGTGCGTGCGGCTCTTGGAGGCCAGCACCGGCAGCCGGCTCGACATCGACGCCGTGCCGCTCGATGACGACGCTACCTTCCGATTGCTGCAGGCGGGCGACACGATGGGGGTGTTCCAGCTCGAGTCGACCCCGGTGCGCTCGCTGCTGCGTTCCATGGCGCCTACCCAGTTCGAGGACATCTGCGCGCTGGTGGCGCTGTACCGGCCCGGGCCGATGGCCGCCGACATGCACAACAGCTACGCCCACCGCAAGAACGGTCGTGAGTCTGCTGCGCCGCCGCATCCCGATCTGGCCGAACTGCTGTCAGAGACCTACGGGCTGATGATCTACCAGGAGTCGATGATGCGGGTGGCCCAGGAGATCGCCGGCTACTCCATGTCCGAAGCCGACGACCTGCGTAAGGCCTGCGGCAAGAAGAACCGTGCCCAGATTGCCGAGCACCGCACCAAGTTTGTGGAAGGCGGCGTGGCCAAGGGTTACACGGCGGAACTGGGCGAGCAGCTCTTCGACATCATCGAGCCGTTTGCCGACTATGCGTTCAATAAGAGCCACGCGTTTGCGTACGGGCTGATCGCTTACCAGACGGCGTATCTGAAGGCCAACCACCCCACCGAGTTCCTGGCGGCGGTGCTGACGGGTTCCAAGCGGAACATCGACAAGGCGGGCGTGTACCTGGCCGACTGCCGTCAGCACGGCATTGAGGTGCTGGTGCCCGACATCAACCGCTCCGAGCTGGATTTTGCGGCCGATGGGCAGACGATTCCGTTCGGCCTGTCGGCGGTGCGCAATGTGGGCATCAAGGTGGCCGAGCCGATCATTGCTGAGCGCTCTGCCAACGGACCCTTCGCCGACTTCGACGACTTCTGCATGCGGATGCCTCGTGAGGTGCTGAACCGGCGGTTCGTGGAGTCGCTGATCAAGGCGGGTGCGTTCGAGTGCTGCGGGCACTCTCGCAAGGGCCTGCTCGATGTGTTCGACCGGATCATCGAGTCGGCGTTGCGGCGGCGGGAGGAGGCTGCGGCGGGCGTGCAGTCGCTGTTCGGGGGGCCGAACGGGAGTAGTAGCGGTGACGGCCGCAGCGAGAGTTTCGATGAGCGCATTGAGGTGCCCGACGTCACGGCCGACGAGCGCACCACGCTGACGTGGGAGAAGGAACTGCTCGGGCTGTACGTGTCAGACCATCCGCTGCGGGGCGGCGAGGCGCAGTTGCAGCGGAAGGTCGATTGCCCAGTCGGCGGACTGGGCGAGTTGCCGCCGAACCCCGAGGGCGGCCAGCAGTGGGTGACGATCGGCGGTGTCGTGCAGAACCTGCAGCGTCGCTATACCCGCAGCGGCGAGCCCATGGCCCGGTTCGTGCTCGAAGACATGGAGGGGTCGGTGGAGGTCACGCTGTTCCCCAAGGGCCTCGCGGCTGCGGGCGATGCGCTGACCGAGGATGCCGTAGTGCTGGTGCGGGGCCGGCCGGATCGGCGCGGCGACGGCGAGACGGCCTTCCTGGCGTCGGAGTTGGAGGAGTTCAGGTTGCGCAAGGGGCCGGTGCCGCTGTCGCTCGACGTGGAGCGGGTGGACATCGACGAACACTGGCTGGCCTCGTTCGAGCAGATGCTGTCGCAGTGTCCTGGCGATGCGCCAGTGCATCTGCGGGTGGGCGATTCTGTGGTGAAGCTGCCCGAGTCGCGCTGGGTCGATGCGCGGACGCTGGCAGGTCCGATGCGCGAGCTGCTCGGCGCCGACGCCGTACGCACCTAGCCCGACCACGAGGTGCGCCCGCCGCTGAGGCAGCCGAACCCTCAGCCATGACGCGGCCAGACCACTAGCCTTGCCCGCTGGCTGCGCATGCGGCCGACCCCCTCCCACTGCGGCACCGGCCGCTTGGCAGTTTTTTCAGGAGCACTCATGAGCGACGGCGATACCCGCAAGGTCGACCAGAAGTCGCTCGAGGACCCTCACAAGATGATGGTCCCGTTCGCGAAGTTCAAGAGTTTCCAGTTAGCCGACAAGCTGTGGGTGCTGGGCGGGCTGCTGTTCTTGGTCATCTTGATCAACATCGTGTTCTCTGGCGGGGGCGCCAGGTAGCCGCTGCGCCAAGTTGCCAGGAAATTCACTGGCACCCGCAGGGCGATGGAGAGGAAACTGTCCCGATGAGTGGCAGCGAGCGGGCAGACCCGAACTCGGTAGTCACGGTGGTGCTGCCTGACGGGCAGACCCGGGAGCTGGCGGGCGGCGCTACCGGTGCCGATCTGGCTGCGTCGCTGGGGCGGCGTGCAGCCAAGGATGCGCTCGTTGCCGTGGCCGATGACGAGCAGCTCGACTTGGACCGGCCGCTGCCCGACGGGGCTTCGGTGTCGCTGGTCTTCCCCTCATCCGACGAAGGGCTCGAGGTGCTGCGCCACTCGACCGCCCACGTGCTGGCCCAAGCGGTGCTGCGGCTGTATCCCGGCGCCACCTTCTCGATCGGGCCGCCGATCACCGACGGCTTCTATTACGACTTCGACCTGGGCGCCGACGCCGACGGGCGGCCGCGCACCTTTTCTGACGACGATCTGACGGCGATCGAGGCCGAGATGCGCTCGATCGTGGCTGCCCGTCAGCCGTTCATCCGGGCCGAGGTAGACCGGGCTGCCGCCGACGAGCTGTTCGCTTCGCACCCCTACAAGATCGAGATTCTCGACGGCGAGGCCGACGACCCTGCCTCTGGCCCCGCCGGCGGGGTGATCACCACCTACCGCAATACCGACGAATTCGTCGACCTGTGCCGTGGCCCCCACGTTCCCCACACCGGGCGGTTGGGCCACTTCAAGCTGATGCGGGTGGCGGGCGCCTACTGGCGTGGCGACGAGCACCGCCAGATGCTCCAGCGCATCTACGGCACGGCGTGGGGCACCAAGGCCGAGTTGGCGGCGCACCTGGAGCGGCTGGAAGAGGCCGCCAAGCGTGACCACCGGCGGCTCGTGACCGAGCTCGACTTGCTGAGCTTCCCCGCTGAGCTGGGCGGCGGGCTGGCCGTGTGGCACCCGAAGGGTTCGGTGATCCGCAAGATCATGGAGGACTACAGCCGTGACCGTCACGAGGCGGGCGGCTATGAGTTCGTGTACACGCCGCACCTGGCCAACGCCCGGCTGTTCGAGACCTCAGGGCACCTCGACTTCTACGCCGAGGGCATGTACCCGCCGATGGAGATGGACAACGGCGTCTACTACCCCAAGCCGATGAACTGCCCGATGCACTGCTTGATCTTCAACCAGCGCCAGCGTTCGTACCGCGAGCTGCCGCTGCGGCTGTTCGAGCTCGGAACCGTCTACCGCTACGAGAGGTCAGGGACGCTGCACGGGCTGCTGCGCATCCGGGGCTTCACCCAGGACGACAGTCACCTGTATGTGGCGCCGTCACAGCTCGGCGACGAGATCGAAGGTCTGCTGGACTTCGTGCTGTCGGTGCTTGGGGCATTCGGCTTCGACGACTTCGAGTTCAAGCTGTCCACACAGGATCCCGACAAGTACGTGGGAGACGACGACAGCTGGGAGCGAGCCACCACGGCACTGGCGGCGGCGCTGGATCGGCGCGGCCACGACTATGAGGTCGCTGCGGGCGAGGCGGCGTTCTACGGGCCGAAGATCGACATCGACGTGACCGATGCGATCGGGCGCTCATGGCAGCTGTCCACCATCCAGGTCGATTTCAACCTGCCTGAGCGGTTCAACCTGCGCTACACCGGTACCGACGGCGAGATGCATCGGCCGATCATGATCCACCGGGCGCTGCTGGGTTCGATCGAGCGGTTCTTCGGGGTGCTGGTGGAGCACTACGCGGGCGCGTTCCCGCCGTGGCTTGCACCGATCCAGGCCGTGGTGCTGGGCGTTCGGGCCGATCATGATGCGTTCGCTTCGGAGGTGGTGGCGCAGCTCGCTGGGGCCGGTTTCCGGGCTGAGACCGTGCCGGCGGATGATCCGCTGGGTGCACGCATCCGCCGGGCCAAGCTGGAAAAGGTGCCCTACGTGCTGGTGGTGGGCGACGACGATGTCGCGGCGGGCACCGTGGGTGTGAACCCGCGGGGCCAGCCCGTGCGGCGCGATGTGCCGCTGGCCCAGTTCGTCGCGCAGCTGACTGACGAGGTGGAATCCAAAGCCATCGACGTCAGCAGTAACCAGCCGCTCTCCGCATGAGCGCCACGAAGACGGACCCGGGTTTGCTCGGCGTGCCGGCCGAGCCGTCGTCATCAAGCCAAACTGCTGCGGTGCACTCAACCGTTCCGCGCGAGCACTCCCGCTGCGCAGTGCGCAAGGTGTCTGGCCGTTTCCGGCTCGCCTTGTCACGCGAGCACAGCCGACGGGTCATGGGCGAAACGCTGTCGACCCCAGCGGGCGTACGGTCGTGAGAGCGCTGGTGTTCGAGCGCAAGGAGCTGCGGTTCGCTGCGGCGATGGCTGCGGGGAAGCTGAAGCCGGGTTCGGGTGCGGGCGTGGGTCCGCTGCGGCTGACCGAGATGGATCCGCCGAAGCTGCCCGGCGACGGCTGGCAGTACGTGCGCACGGCGCTGTCGGGCATCTGCGGCTCCGACCTCGCGACAGTGGACGGCAAGGTGTCTCGCTATTTCGAGCCGCTGGTGTCGTTCCCGTTCGTGCCCGGCCATGAGGTAGTCGGCCACACCGACGACGGCACCCGGGTGGTGCTCGAGCCGGTGCTCGGCCACGAGGCTCACGGCTTCGCCCCGCCTTGGCCAGACGCCGCCCCGGCTGACGGCGACGATTATGGCCACCTGATCGGCGGCGAGATCGAGGCCGGTTTGCAGACCGGGTCGTGCGCGTCGACGGGCGGCGGCTGGTCGGAGCGATTCGCCGCCCACCGCAGCCAGCTCCACTCGTTGGGTTCATTGGGCCCCGAGGATCTGTCCGACGAGGCCGCCGTGATGATCGAGCCGACCGCTGCGGGCGTGCATGCTGCACTGCGGTCGGGGGTGACCGAGGGCGGCACGGCGGCCGTCATCGGCGCCGGAACGATGGGTCTCGTTGCCGTGGCTGCGTTGCGCCAGCTCACTGGCGTGGCGGCGATCGTGGTGGGCGCCCGCTACAGCCACCAGCGCCGCCTGGCCCGTGAGCTGGGCGCCGACCTGGCCGTGACTCCCGACGAGCTCGGCCGGGCAGTGCGCCGCGCCGCGGGCACCCGGGTGATCGGCGAGACGCTGGGGTCAGGGACGCACGTGACGATCGACGCAGTGGCCTCGTCGGCGTCGCTGACCGACGCCATTGCCCTCACCCGACCCCGTGGCCGGGTGGTGGTGCTGGGCATGCCCGCCAACGTCGAGTTGAACCTCTCTGCGCTGTGGCACCGCGAGACCGAGCTCGTGGGCGCCTACTGCTACGGCACCGAGCCGTCGTTGGACGGCGGCCACACGTTCGAGGCCGCCATCAAGCTCGTGCGCGACTGTGACCTGGGCCGGCTGGTCTCCGAGCTGTACCCGCTCGAGGAATACCGGGCTGCGCTGGAGCACGCAGCCAACGCCGGCGCCCGAGGCTCCACCAAAATCGCCTTCGACCTCCGCGAGAACTAGCACCGTCTCGGGTGCGGCAGATCAGCGAGGCTGCGCAGACCGGTCGCTGCCCGATGTTCGCTCCGAAGTCAGGGTTTGTTCAATCGCGGCTGGCAGGCTGTCGGGGTGACAGCGCTGCGTGAGACCACCGCCAGCCGGCTGACGTCGGAGTTCGTGGGCACCGGTTTCCTGCTGCTCAGCGTGGTCGGCTCGGGAATCATGGCTGAGCGGCTCAGCCCGAACGATGTCGGGTTGCAGCTGCTGGAGAACTCGATCGCGACAGCGGGTGCGCTGACGTGCCTGATCCTGTTGTTCGCATCGACTTCGGGAGCGCACTTCAACCCGGCGGTCACGCTGTGGGCGCGGCTTGCCGGCGACCTGGACAACCGCATGGCCGGGCTGTACGTGGTGGTACAAACCGCCGGCGGGATCCTGGGCGTCATCGCGGCCAACGTGATCTTCGAGCTCGATGCGGTGTTCTGGTCCACCAGGGACCGGATCAGCGGCGCCGCTTTTGTGTCCGAGATCATCGCCACGTTCGGGCTGGTCATCGTCATCATCGGCGTGGTGCGCTCGGGCAAGGCCCAGTTCGTGGCCTTCGCGGTGGCGGCCTACATCGGCGGCGCGTACTTCTTCACCTCGTCGACGAGCTTCGCCAACCCGGCGGTGACCGTGGCCCGCATGTTCTCCGACACGTTTGCCGGCATCGCCCCCGCCAGCGCGCCGTTGTTCATCGTGGCGCAGTTCATCGGGTCGTTGTGTGCGATCGCAGTGGCCCAGGTGACCCACCCGCAGCGCTGAGCCTGCCGCTACTGCAGGGTCTCGGCGAACTCGCGTGCCAGATACGTCAGGATCAGGTCGGCGCCGGCCCGCTTGATGGCGGTGAGGTGCTCGACCGCAGTGGCATCGCCGTCGATCCAGCCGTTCGCTGCTGCGGCCTTGAGCATCGCGTATTCGCCCGACACGTGATACGCCGCCAGCGGCAAGTCGAATCGGGCCCTGGCGGCGGCGATCACATCGAGGTACGCCAGCGCCGGCTTCACCATGATGATGTCGGCCCCCTCGGCGACGTCCAGCTCGATCTCTGCCATGGCTTCACGGGCGTTGGCAGGGTCCTGCTGGTAGCCCTTGCGGTTGCCGCCGCCGCTGATCGTTACGTCGACGGCTTCACGGAACGGCCCGTACTCGGCCGAGGCGTACTTGGCCGAGTAGGCCATGATCGGCAGGCTTACGTGGCCGTTCGCATCGAGCGCCTGGCGGATTGCGCCGACCTGGCCGTCCATCATCCCCGACGGGCCCACCATGTCGACGCCGGCCTCGGCCTGGGCCAACGCGACCCGCTGGTAGAGCTCGAGCGTGGCGTCGTTGTCGACCTCGCCGTCGCCGGTCACCACGCCGCAGTGACCATGGTCGGTGTATTCGTCGAGGCACAGGTCGGCGATGATCGCCATCTCCGAGCCGTGATCGTCTCGCAGGTTGCGCAGGGCCACCTGCACGACGCCATCGGGGTTCCAGGCCTCGGAGCCGATGGGGTCTTTGCGGGTGGGAAGCCCGAACAAAATGACGCCGCTGATGCCCAGGCCAGCCAGCTCGTTGACTTCCTTGCGCAGCGATTCCTGGGTGTGCTGCACGACGCCGGGCAACGAGATGATCGGCTGCGGCTCGGTGGCGTCCTCGCGCACGAACAGCGGGGCGATGAGATCGCTGGGGGTGACGGTGGTCTCGGCTACGAGCCGGCGCAGCGCCGGGGTGCGACGCAGTCGACGGAGGCGGCGAGCCGGGAAGGTCACCACGTCATGCTATTGCGCTGCTGCACGGGAGGAAGCGCCCGACCTACTGCGCTGCGGCGCCCGCAGCAGCGCCCGACGGGGATGCCCCCCAGCGGAAGCGCCGGATCTCATGCGCCACCCCACCAGCAACAGCGCCCGCCGTGCGAGCCCCCGCCCAACGCCCCGGCACCCACGCAGCCCGGCAGGCCGGTGGCGTGACACGCCCGCACGAGCGGCATAGGTTCGCTGGCGTGGAGATCGGGACTGAGGGCTGGTGTGCTGCGATGTCCGAGGTGCTGGCAGAGGTGGATCTGCCCGCGGTGCGGGCCACTGTGGAACAGCGGATCGGCGACGGCAACGGCGGGCCCGTTGTCGCTTACCGATTGGTGATCGACGGCGGTCGGGCACACCTTGAGCCGGCGCCTCCCGAAGTCAGCACGACCGACGGTGACGGCGGCGGCAGCGACGACGTCGGCGATGGCAACGGCAACGGCGTTGTCGTGATGAGCCAGTCCCGGGAGACGGCCGAGGCCGTGCGGCGTGGCGACCTGGGTGCGCTGGCGGCGCTGCAGGCGGGACTCATCAAGGTGAGCGGCGATGTGCGCGTGCTGATCGTTGCTTCTGAGGCGTTGGCGCTGGTGAACACGGCGCTGGGCGCGGCGCTCGGCGCTGATGGCGGCAGCGCCGCTGGCGGGCGTAACGGCGAAGACGGCGCTGACGAGCCAAGCGACGACGACAACACCGGCGGGAGCTGACGCTTCGTGCCGGAGATCCCTGAGATCCGGGCGCATGCCGAACGATTGGAGGCCCTGGCGGCCGGCGAGGTGCTCAAGCGGGTCGAGCCGCTGTCGTTCACGGCGTTCAAGACCGCCAGCCCGCCGCCGAGCGATGCCGTCGGCTGGCCGTTGCGCAGTGTCGGCCAGCGAGCCAAGTACCTGCTTCTGCACTTCGCCTCCCCATCTGCCGATTCGGTCGCCGGCGGTGACGGCGACGAGGGTGCACAAGGCGAGAGCGAGGCCGGTGACGCAGGCGCTCAGAGCGCAGCTGCAGCCGGTGACGCAACGGGCGCGAGCTGGGCCAGAGGCACCTGGGCAGACGGGGAGCACGACGGCGGGAGCGGGGCCAGGGGCGCCTCGGGTGACGGGGAAGACGGCGACGGGCTGACCTTTGTGGTGCACCTCATGCAAGGCGGCCGGCTGCGGGTGCTCGAGCCGGGTGCGAAGCGGCCGCGCCGGCCCCGCGATGGGCTGGTGCGGTTCGAATTCGACAGCGGGCTGGGCCTGTTGCTCACCGAGCCCGGCACCCAGAAACGAGCCGGCGTGTGGGTGCTGGCCGGCGACCCGGCCGCGGACCCATCGTCCACCGACCCGCCAGCCGCACCAGAACCAGAACCCGAACCCGAGCCCACCACCGACCGTTCGACCGGCGTGGAGCCCGAGGCCATCGACACAACCTCGGCAGCATCCGTCAATCCACTCATCGGGCTGGGGCCTGAGGCCACCGACGTGGACCCCGCCGGCATGGCTGAGCTCATGGCGGCTCACCCGGCGCGCCTGCACAATTTCCTGCGGGACCAGCGGGTGATCTCGGGCCTCGGGCGTCGCATGGCGAACGAGATCTGCCACCGGGCAAAGCTGTCGCCGTTCGCCTCGACCGCCAAGCTCGACGCCGAAGCAGTCGGTCGGGTGGTGGCCGCCATCGGCGCCGTGGTCGACGAGTCGCTGACAGCCGAGCGCCAACTCGCCCAGATGAGCCGGTCGGCCGAACGACCCTCAGCGGTGCACGCACGCACCGGCGAGCCGTGCCCGGCCTGCGGCGACATTGTGCGTGCTGTCGAGTACCGCGACTACTCGGTGAACTACTGCGCCGGCTGCCAGACCGGCGGGCGCGTGCTCGCCGACAACACCACCAGCAAATTCCTGCGCTAGCGGGGTTCGCGGCCCCGGTGCGGCTCACGGGCGGCGGATACCCTCCTGCGGGATATCTGCGAGACAACGCCCGCAACCACGCCGGGCCCAAGGAGCACATGATGAGCGATGCCGGAATCAAGCTGGGCCTGTCGGCCGATGAGGTGCTGCAGTCGACACGGGCAGTGCGCAAGCGGCTCGACTTCGACCGGCCGGTGCCCGAATCGGTGCTGCGGGAGTGCGTCGAGATAGCCGTGCAGGCGCCGACGGGCTCCAACATGCAGGGCTGGCACTTCGTGTTCGTCACCGAGCGCGACAAGATCGAGGCTATCTCAGCGCTGTACAAGAAGGGCTTCGACGCCTACCGCAACAGCCCCGTGTATGCGGGCCGGGTGGGCTCGGGCCTCGGCGCCCAGCGGGAGGCGCAGCAGGCTCGGGTGACCTCGTCGGCCGAGTTTCTGTCGGAGAACATGCACCGCAGCCCGGTGCTGTTCCTGCCGTGCATCACCGGCCGCACCGACGACGCCCGGATGATGGTGGGCCAGGCCGGCTCGATCATCCCCGCGGCGTGGAGCTTCATGCTGGCCGCACGTGAGCGGGGCCTCGGCACCTGCTGGACCACGCTGCACCTCGGCTATGAGCGCGAAGCCGCCGAGATCCTGGGCATCCCCTACGACACCGTGCGGCAGTACGCGCTGAGCCCGGTGGCCTACACGCAGGGCACCGACTTCAAGCTCGCCACCCGCACCGATCTCGACTCGGTGATGAGCTGGAACTCCTGGAGCCGCTGAGATGGCCGCTGGGTCGGCGAACGAGCTGTTCGACCTGTCGGGACGGGTGGCGGTGGTCACCGGCGGCTCCCGCGGGATGGGCCGCGAGATGGTGCTGGCGTTCGCCAAGGCTGGCGCCGATGTGGTGATCGCGTCGCGCAAGCTCGACAACTGCGAAGCGGTCGCCGACGAGGTGCGCTCGACCACCGGCCAGCGGGCGCTGGCGGTGGAGTGCCACGTCGGCTACTGGGACCAGAACGACGCCCTGTGCGAACGGGTCTACGACGAGTTCGGCCACTGCGAGGTGCTGGTGAACAATGCCGGGCTGTCGCCGCTGTACCCGTCGCTGTACGAGGTGTCCGAGTCGCTGTTCGACAAGGTGATCGAGGTGAACCTGAAGGGGCCGTTCCGGGCCTCGGCAGTGTTCGGCAAGCACATGTTCGAATCCGGCGGCGGCTCGATCATCAATGTGAGCTCGGTAGCGGCCGTGGCGCCGTCGCCGAACGAGACCGCATACGGGGCGGCCAAGGCGGGCATCCACGCCATCACGCAGTCGTTCGCCCGCGAGTACGCGCCTCGGGTGCGGGTGAACTGCATCATGCCCGGCCCGTTCCTGACCGACATCTCGAAGGCATGGGACATGGAGGCCTTCAACGAGCGGGCCAACAACGAGATCGCATTGCGGCGCGGCGGCGAAGCCGACGAAGTGGTGGGCGCAGCGCTGTACTTCGCATCAGAAGCGTCGAGCTACACCACGGGCTCGGTGCTCAAAATCGACGGCGGCACCGCCTGGCAAACCGGCTGACCGCAGCACCTGCCGAGCTAGCTCCTGAACGGATCCGCCGCCGCGCGGTCCGCAACCAAAACGCGAGCTGCGGCTTCAGGCAGCTGCTTCGACGATGGCGGCGCAGCGGCTGACGCGGGCAGTGATGAACTCAACGAGGCGCTGGGCGAAGTCCTGAGCACCGCAGACGGCAATGCTTGGATCGTTCGCTGCCCTAGCGACCGCAGCCGGTAGACGGCTGGCGAGGTCAGAAACGCGCGCTACGACGTCATGCGCATGTAGACCGAGATCGCTCGCAGTCTTCTGCCATGCATCAGGACGGTCGGCCCGCGTGAGCCGGTAGCCGTCACCGATCTTCATGGCCAAGTTCACCTTGTGGCCCTTGGAGTCGTCGTACGGCAGGAACGATGCGACATCGAACAGCGGCGCCAGCCGCGCCCACGAACCGTGCAAGAGCAGTGCGTAGTTCTTGGCGTGGGCATCGGTACCCGCGATCAGCCAGTTGAACGCGAGCGCATCGACAAAGCGCCACACGTCAGCGGCGGCCAGCCGGCCTGGCACGGCCGAACGCAGCAGGCCGGCAACGTCCTGCGGCCCTGGCCCACCGTCGGATTGGTACTTGTGATCGGGATGGACGCAGAGGGCTTGGCAGAGGTCTTCTTGATGAATTCGGTGCACCTGCGCACCGCGCCAGACACGGTCGAACCGTTCCACCACTAGCGCGGTTTCGTCTTCGAAGGTCGCCAACGATGTCCGCACAGCCAGGAGCCCCGCGTGGGACGCCGTGGCGAGGCAGAGATGCTCGTTGACGTGGCTCCAGCGATACTCGGCAATCTCGGGCTTGACGATGTGCGTGCTCGGCAGCGATCCGCTCGCCCGGTACCACTGCCCTTCGCTGCGGTGCAGGGCCGTCTTCGCTTGGGCGCCGCCGAGGCTGAACTGCCCGCGGAAGTCACTGCCGAGCCACAGCGCACGGTTTGCGCGCAAGTCGCGCAGCCGCACAGCAATGTCCGCCTCGCTCATTAAATGCGCCTCGGCCATGCGCCCTGACAGCGCGCCAACTTCCGCCGGTGGGCACAGCTGCACGGCACCGGGACAGTCACGACCGATCGGGGTGCCCAACAGCGGGAACGGACTCGCGCTCGACACCGAGAACTCGCGGCCCCAGCGTCGCAGCACTTCGCGGTCATCGGGCAGCAGGCCCCAGAGCCACGGCGTCACAACCTGGTCGCCGTAGGCAGCCGACGACAGCGGCATTGTCACCGACAGCGGCGTTGCTGAAGGATCGGCGCGGTAGCTGTCGTCGTAGCGAAGCCGCAGCTTGCCAGCAGTGGTGCGGTGCAGTTCGGCAGCAGTCTGCCCACGCAGCAGCACAGCGAGGACGCTGTCAGTCATGGTGAACGGCTGACGGCTCAGAGGCCGAGCGGCTGGTACCCCAGTCATCGATGTACAGGTTGAGATCGAATCGGCCGCTCTCGATGCCGATGCCAGTACTGCCATCGGCATCGGCGTCTGCGGGAACCAGGCCGAAGCCCAGACCCAGTGCGATCGTCACGCGTAGCACCCCGTCCAACGACACCGTCGGCTTGCCGTTCTCGAAACTCGACAGCCACGGGCGGGCCACGCCAGCCTCGCCCGCCAATGTGCTCTGCGACCAGCCGCGCTCCTTGCGCGCTGCCGCGATGGCTGCTCCGAGATCTCGGCTGGTCAACAACGGGCGCACGGCATTGCCTGGTGAAGGGTCATTGCTCCGTCGGGGCGTCACGGTTTCCATGCAGAAGCACTCCACGTTGGTCTTGATACATCGGCAGACTACTGGGGCATGCGTACAGTGACAATTCCCATATGTCGCAGAACTCAGACATTTCGAGCCTGTCTTCGTACCAGTGCATAACGATGCCTTCAACGACCAGGCCGGCTGCAGCCGTTGCGGCTACGTTGAGCGCGGCCGCAGGCCGAGCGCTGTGCGCGACGAACATCGGAGGAATTCTGTGGGGACGACGAAGCGACTGTCGACGTTGAGCCGGTCGATCGATGGCCGGGTGGCGCTGATCACCGGTGCCGGCATGGGCCAGGGCCGGGCGACCGCGCACCTGTTCGCTGACGAGGGGGCGCACGTTGCGGTGACCGACCTGGGCCAGGCCGAGGTGGATGCCGTGGTGGCCGAGATCAACGACGCCGGCGGCTCGGCAGCGGGCTGGACGATGGACGTGGCCAACCGCGACCGGGTCACCCAGGTCACCAACGAGGTGGCCGAGCGGTTCGGCGGCATCGACCACGTCATCAACAACGCCGGCATCTCACGGTTCTCGCCGATCGATTCCCCCGAGTACGAGGACAACTGGGCGATCTCGCTCGAGGTGCTGCTGACGGCGCACACCGTGACGGTTCGCGCCGCCCTGCCGTACCTGCGCCAGTCCGACGCGGCGCGCATCGTCAACATCGCCTCCACCGAGGGCTGGGGTGCCACCAAGTTCGGCTCGCCGTACACCGCCGCCAAGCACGGCGTGATCGGGCTCACCAAGTCGCTGGCTGTCGAGCTGGGCCGCGAGGCCATCACGGTGAATTGCATCTGCCCCGGGCCGATCAACACCGCCATGACCGCAGAGATATCGCAGGAGCACAAGACGATCTTCGCCAAGCGCCGCACCGCACTGGGCCGCTACGCCGAGCCCGAGGAAGTCGCCCACGGCACGCTCAACTTCTGCCTGCCCGCCAGCCAGTACATGACCGGCGCGGTGCTGCCCGTCGACGGCGGCCTGCTCATCAAGAACGCCTGAGAAGATGCGCGGATAGGTGAACCTTCCCGCTGTCGCACCAGTTGTTTCCCGCTCTTGTTCGCTGCCGCTCTCACGGGCCGCTCGGGCCACGGCTTCGCCTATTGGCTCAGCCTCCGAGCAGAACCGTCCGCAAACGCCAAGGGAGTTCGTCTCGGTGCAGTTGGCTACTGGGTGAGGGTGACGGCGAGCGACTGAGGCAGGCCGTCGGCGTCGAGCATGAGCGTGCCCGACAGGGCGCCTCGATCGACGAGCGGCAGCGACTCGGTGGGTGTGCCGGTGAAGACGCCCGACATCGACAGCGATCCGTCATCGTTCTCGGTGCCGCGGGCGGCCAGTCGCATCTCTGCGGACGCACCGTCGTCGCCGGGTGCGAAGACCAGCAAAGCACTGAACCGACGCTCGTCCACGGCGGGATCGACGGCTTGAAGCGACGCCGTGCTCGGGACGACCACCGCCACCGACTTGCTCATCGTGGTGGCCTCGACGGACTCGACCTCGTCGGTCGTTGTGGTTGTCGTCGTTGTGACCGTCAGCGACAGCGTGCCTGCGACGTCGTAGCGGTTGGCACCCGACGGTGTGAACGTCAGATCTGCACCCTCGACGCTGCTCGTGGCAACCACAGTCACCACTGGTTCGCTGACAGCGCTGGCTTCGGACTCGTCGACCGCCGTGGTATCAGCGACGTTCTGCGTGTCGGTCCCGCCGACCGTCTGATCGACGACTTCGCGGGCGCCGTCTGTGTCGGGCACGGCCGACACAGCAGCCGCGGCGGCCGACGACGTGTCATTGTCGGTACCCGTTGCAACCGGCGCATCCTGCTGCTCGACGTCCGCAGTTGCAGCCGCGGGCTGTTCGTCGGCGCTCGCCACGGTTTCTTCCTGCGACACCGTTGCGGCGGCTGGCGTCACCTCAGCTTCAGCGACAGCAGACGCCGCTTCGGCCTCAACGACGGTTGGCACCGCCTCGACTGCCGCGGGCACCTCAGCGGCAGGCACGACCACTGGTGCATCAGGCGCAGGCACCTCCACGGCCAGCGGGGTCAGCACCTCGATGACAGAATCGGGCAGCACCCGCTCGGCCGCCTTGTGGACGGGCGAGTCGACTGTCGGGGTGATCACTGCGGTGGCAAGCCCCAGGCTGACGGCGGCCTTGGCGACTACTGGAACCCCCGTGGTCGCGACGTTCGCGACAGCAGATGCTGCACGCGACGCGACCGGCGCCGTCTCGGTCAGCAGCGGCATCGCCGAAGCCATCGACGACTGAGCCGCAGTAGATCCGGCGGTAGCTCCGTGGCCCGCGACTGCGGAGGCGGCTCGCTCGCCGCGTCGGAGCAGTCCGACAAGCGTCACGGGCACGAACGCCGCGACACGCATCGCAGAGCGCAGCGCCGTACGGGCCCGAGACACCCTGGCACGAGCGTTGTCCTCGCTGACACCGGCCGCCTCGGCCATCTCGTCGTAGGAAAGCTCCTCGACGAAGCGCATGTGCAGCGCCTCGCGGTACGGCTCTGACAAGCCCTCCACGGCGTCGGCCAATTCGGAAAGATCGAGATCGAGCCCAAGTTCGGTCTCGACACTGGGCGTGGGTTGCAGCGCAGTGTCGTTCACGGCTGCGCGCTCGGTCTTCTCGCCCTCGCGACGCCGACGGTTGCCTTCGTCGATGCAGACATTGGCAAGTATCCGGTGCAGCCACGGCCCCACCAGGTAGTTGCCGTTGAACCGGGGCATGGCCCGCAGGGCGCGCACCAATGTCTCCTGGACAGCGTCTTCGGCAGACTCGTTGCAGCTCAGGCGACGGCGCGCGTGGTTGAGAAGCTGTGGCCGGTACTCACGCACCAGTTCGGCGAACGCTTCGTCGTCGCCGGCCTGATAGGCAAGAACCAAGTCTCGATCTTCGAGTCGGAGTGCCATGGCAGTTCTCAGGGTTGCGAGCAGAGGCCCGAACGGCCTCACTCATGCTGGATGGTACCGCAGCCTCCCCGGCCGCCCGCCGTCATATTTTGAACACTTCAGACGTTACGGGTGATGGTGACGGTGTGGGTGTCGCCGTCATCGGCGACGACGGTGATCGTGTAGCCGCGCAGCGTCACGGACTCGCCGGCTTCGAGCACGGGGAAATCGTCCACCTGACCGTTGCCGCTGTCGCCGGCGACCTTCAGCGGGAGGGCGCCCGCACCGAGCCAGCTGTCCACGGTGTACACCAGCACTCCCTCGGTGATGAGGCGCGGGAAGGTGGTCGTGACACCCGAGTCGGCGGCCTCGTAGTGCCTGCCGGCGTCGTAACCGAGCCTGCGTCGGCTCTCCATCACGATCACCTCGTGAGCGCTGAGCGGGATCGACGCCATCGCCACTGCGTCACCCGGTTGCGCGATCGGCGACAGCGTCACAGTGGCCTCGTCCGCACCGGTACAGCGAACCTGGGATTCGCTCAGCCACCCGAGCTGCCAGCGGCTCCATGCCAGCATCTCCTCGATGCGCAGATGCAGCCTGTACGACGTGGAGGTGTAGCCGCCCGGGTAGGTCCACGCATGGGCCATCCGGGGGTCATGCTCAGCGGCCAGGTACCACGACCACATATTCATGCGCCCCCACTGGGCGGCGACCCATGTCATGCCTGCTGGCGCTTCGGCACGAGCATGCAGGTTGGCGTCGTAGGGGTACAGGTCCGCCAGGCCGAGGTTGTGCGTGACTTCGTGCGCAGCCACCGATCCCCACTCGTAGGGCTCGCGTTCATCGCCGAGGTGCACGCTGTTGATGAGCGACGACGGCCACGATTCGTCAAGGGCGCTGATGGCCTGGTGAGCGAATCCACCTCCGCCGAAGAGGCTGCTGGGCAGGATCACCATGACGGCGTCGATACCGGAGAAGTCCATGTTCTGGCCGGCCAATTCGATCGCATGGGCGACAGCCGACGAGTCCACCGCCTGGTTGCCGAGGACATTCACTGTCGAGAACGCGCTGTAGTCGTTCTCGGCCCGCAGCCATGCGTCATGCGACACGAACTCCACGTCGAGCTGACCGTAGCTCGCCGCTTCGAGGTAGTCCTCGGCGTAGGGCAGTCCCTGTACAGCCTCGTCCTGGGTGGTGTGGGTGGCCTGCGCATCGGGAAAGTCCAAGAACAGTGCAGCGATCCGCAGCGAGCCCACCGAAGGCGCTGCCCAATCGTCCAACGGGAATCCCGCAGTCGTTCCCATGGTGCTGCCAGGCCGGCACGTCTCGACGCCTCCTTCGACGGGCTCGCCGCTGGCCCCCGCGATGTACAGCCGGTGCTTGCCGTCGGCCTCGATGGTGTGAAAGGCGATGCGCGCGCCGTCGGGCGACCAGCGGGGTGCCCGCACGCGATCCGTTGATCGAAAGACGATCTCTTCGTTAAGCCCGTCGGTGTCGGCGGTGGTCAGGGCTGTGAAGCCACCGCTGGTGCGGATGAACGCGAACCGTTTGCCATCGGGCGACCACGACAGTCCGCCGGGCTCGGAGACTGGGGCGATCGCGGCGCGGGGATTCGTCCCGTCGGCAGCGGCGACCACCAGCGTGGAGATGGCGACGTAAGCCAGTTGTGTGCCGTCGGGTGAGAACGCGGCATCAAAGTTCGGTCCCCCGTCGGCGGTCACGGCCTCGAGATCGTCGCCTGTAGGGGACATCCTCATGACGTGCCTGGGGCCGCCCGAGACACGATCGAACACGATCGTCCCGCCATCAGGGGACCAGCGCGGCGACGCGTCCCAGATCGCTCCGGTGGTCAATTGCGTTGAGCCGGTGCCGTCGGCCCCGACAGACCAGATGTGAGCGACCCATTGGCTGCCGTCCTGGTAGCCCCGGACATAGGCGATCTTGGTTCCGTCGGGAGACCACGCGCCAGAACTGAGGTAGGCGCCGTCACCGTGAAGCAGCCGCTGCCGGTTGGTGCCGTTGTTGCTCATCGTCCACAGGGCGCCGTCCTGGGTGAAGACGAGCCGGCTGCAATCAGGAGACCATGCCGGGTCTTCGGCGTTGGTTGACGGCACGAACACGCGGGGCTCATCGGTGATGTCGCCGCCGCAGGTGCCTGCCCGCAGCACGACAGGTGCAGTCGCAGCGCCGTCGTCGGCTTCGTCGGCTTCGTCGGCCTCCTCAGCTTGCCCGGAGTCCTCGGCGTCATCCTCGAGGACAGGGTCCGGGGGGTTGAGGTAGGCGTCGATGGCGGCCTGGGAGACAGCCGCGTCGCCGCCCAAGACACGGACGTCTACGACGGTGTGCGTGGCGCGCGCGGTGTCGAGGAACGCGGCAGTGTCGGTGGGAACCTGGGCGGGGTCGGCCAGCACTAGGGGAGCACACAGCCGGCCGAGCAGCGGCGCCGCGCTGAATGAGTCGAACGGCACCCGCGCCCGAGCCAGGCCGATCGTGCTGACGGAGAAGCACTGCTCGCCGCCGGCATCGACGTAGCGGCCCTGCACCAGCTCGGCAGCCTTGACTGCTGTGTCGTAACGGGTCGCGCCGGCCAGCCGGGTCACCGAGATCCCCAAATCCGTGATCGAGCTTTCAACGGTCTCAGACAGCGCTGCGGGGCCGCCCATCAGCACCACATGGGAGATCCCAGCGCTCGACAGGTACCCCGCCACTCCCGCGTGCAATTTGTCTCGCTGGGTCAGCAGAACGGGATGCGCCCCGCGTGCTGCGAACGGCCCCGCCACCAAGGCATCAGCGAACGCGTCGCCGTTCGCAACGATCGCCGTGGTGCCATGACCTGCCATCTCGCCGACCGGCGAGACCCGTCTCGCAGCCACCACTCCTGTGGCGTAGCGGTCCACCCGGCCGACGCGCTCCACCGAGACGCCGAGGGCCTCCAGCGCGGACACCACGGCCGGGCTTACCGCATCCGCACCGCTGGTGCCGCCCA
Organism: Candidatus Poriferisodalis sp.; assembly: GCF_965214215.1. GTDB lineage: Bacteria > Actinomycetota > Acidimicrobiia > Acidimicrobiales > Poriferisodalaceae > Poriferisodalis. The sequence continues at coordinate 578,866 of NZ_CBDCBD010000003.1, forward strand.
CCACGACCACGCTGCTCACGCCGGTTCGCCCCAAGAAGGCCGCCGCATCGGCACGCAGCTCCCCCGGCGGCGTCATCAGCACCGGCGCGCCAAGCACGCCCGCGACCGGTGCGGCAACCACTGCATCCGACCAGGTCCGGCCCGACACCATCACCACCGAGGTCAGCGAGCCTCCCGCATCTGCCGCGACCGCATCGGCGACCAGCAGCGAGGTGGCATAGCGGTCAGCGCCGCTGTATCGCGACACCGCAACCTCGGCCGGCATGGTTTCCTGTGCGGTTTGAGCGCCCGCCGCGACTGGAAGCGCCAGCACCGCTGCGACCATGACGGTCGCGCACACTGCGAGGAAGCCGGTACGCACCACCGGTGTCAAGGTAGTCATCGCTGTCGCACGGCCCGTCGGGAGTGTCGAGCGGCTGCCGTCATATTTTGAACGCGGCGCACGTTGCGCAGGATCTGGCTTATCCAGCGGCGTCGGGGTCGAACACGCAGGTCATGTATTCGTACGGGTCCTCGACGGTGCCCTCGACGCGTATACCGCTGATGGTGACGGTGTAACAGTGCTCTGCGTCGTCTGGCTTCGCATGAACCGCGGAATCGGTGTCGCCCCCAACGGCCCACACGATCGTTGCTTCGGTCAAGCGATCCGCCCTCGCGATGATCTCGATATCCACGGGCCCGGACTCATCGGCCATGACAACCGTCGCCTCCGAGACATCAGGGCGGCACTGCCACAGTGCGGGCTGGCCGCACTGCCATTCCAGCGCCGCCAGGCCGAAGGACCACCGTCCGAATACCGATGTGTAGGGGACATAGCCGGGCGGGGGCCATGCGACGAATGCCCGCGGCTGCCGAACCTCACGGGTCGATGATCGAGGCCCGAGCACATAGAGGGCATTGGCGGCCCGGTGGGCGGCACCCCCATGGGGGACGTCGCCGGTGCCCATCGTCGCCTGCTGCGGCAACAGGATCCAGGTGCGGTGCCCCACGCGCACGTTGTTGGCACCGGAATCCCGGATGTAACCGTCGATGACACGAAGGCCGTGGGAACCGCCGAGAACGCCGGGGCCGCCGAGAAAGAGGTTGCTCGAACGAGCCCCCAACGCGCCTGTCTCGGAGTAGCACTTCCACTCGTCGCCCGGCGAATGCGATAGCCAACCCTCCGCGGACATCATCAGCGCGGCGTGCTGGGCCGTTCGCGAGAAATTGGCGTTCTCAGTGACAGTGGTCAGTCCCGCCATGCGCCGGTACCAGTTGGCTCGCTGGATGATGCTGTCGCGGAATTCCTGGCTGGTGGTTCCCGCCACGCAGCCTGCCACGTCGCCGGTGTAGCCCCACTCGGGCTCCTCGCGCTCATACTCGACCTGATATGCCGCCAGCACGGCACCGCGGTCCCACGTGTCGATACCCAAGACTGCGTCGGCGCCGCTGTCAGTGACGGTGACTGCCACGGGTCGGGACTTCTCGTTGCCGTAGCCGAGACGGTCATGGGTCGCGCCCTCGGGCACGCGGACCACCACGGCTCCGGGCGACCTCGCCACCGCCGTCACTCGATAACTCGCGCCGGATCCCGACAGAGCTGTCGCGTCGCCATTGACGACGTCGAAGTCGTCGACCTCGAGTCCGCTCACCGCCCTGGGGAACCGGACATCCACCTCGAAGGGAGTGCCGACGCCGACAACCGACGCAGCGTCCGATGACAGCCGCGGCGCAAGGCTCGACGCGCCGTCGCGCTCGGGCACCTCCAGTTGCCCATGAGAGTTCTCGCCCCAGCACACGACGGTGCCATCGAGCCGCAGACCGCAGGTGTGCTCGCTGCCGAGGCTGACAGCGCGATAAGCACCGTGCGGCGCGCCGAGCTGGCCGCCGTAGTTGTCGCCCCAGCACTCCACCGAGCTGTCCGTCCTGATGCCGCACGCATGAGTCACGTTGGGAGAGACCGAGCGGAACGCTCCGGACGGAACCTCCAATGCGTCGTCGCCTTGGTACCGCCTGCCCCAGCACTCCACCGTGCCGCTCGGACGAACGCCGCACGTGTCGCTATGGCGTTCTCGCCATAGCAGTGCGAGGCCCGAATCGTCCTGTGGCAGCGGCGCGCCGCTGGGCGCTGCAGTCACCGAGACAAACGTTCCCGCAGGCGGCATCGCCTCAACGCCGTGGCCCCAACATTCGATAGGGCCGTCGGATCGCAGGCCGCACGCATAGGCCCGCCCGACAGTGATCTCAATGTAGGACCCGTCGGGAACATCGTTGACCCCGGTGTTTGTGTCGCCCCAGCACTCGACCGTGCCGTCGGATCGCAGGCCGCACGCGTTCCTGCGCCAGATCACGAGCGTGCCGTCGGGTCGCCGGATGACCGAGTTGGCGCTCCCGACCGAGACTGCGTCAAACACGCCAGACGGCGCGGCCGATCCGCCGCTGCGGTCGGACGGCCAACAAGAGACAGTGCCGTTCAAGCGCAATCCGCAGGAGTAATCCAATGCGAAGCGGCTCTGTCCGAGACTGAGAGAGGAAAAGGTCCCAGCAGGATCCGCTGCGTCGTCGCGACCGTCGTCGCCCCAGCACACCGCTGTGCCATCGGGCTCGATGCCGCATGCATAATCCGCAGCGGCGCTGACCGCGACGAAGCGCGACTGGCTTGCCGGCGCAGCTGCTCCCAGTGCGTGCAGGGACGCGTGCGTCGCTTCGGTGATCTGTGTCACGCCCAGCTTGGACTCGATGTCGGCCAGGAGTTGCGTCGTCGCGGTGTCTACGGCACCGACGAGGAACACGTGATCAATCGAATGCCCCGACAGCGCCGCCTTGGTCGCAGCACCAAGCGAGTCCGATTCGGTGTACAGCACGACACTGCCCGGCAGCGCCGCTGCCAGGCTCGCCGCAATGCCGACGTCTCTCAACGACCAGCCGTTCGCGAGCACCGCCGTTGTCGCACCGGCGTCCAGGGCGCGCTGCGCCACCCGCGCCGCCGTCTCCACCCGGGTCATGCCGCCCAGCCGCTCCGCCCCAACGCCCCCACCAGCGGCGGCCGCGCTCGCCACAACATCGGCCGACACCGCTGCCGCACCACCTGCCACCAGTATGCGAACCGGCCGATGTCGGGCCAGCACCTGGCGGGTCGGCTCACCCAAGGTCGTGCGGCTGGAATACAGCACTGCGTCTGCAGCACCCGACGCCACTGCGGACGCCGCCGCGCCCACATCGGGCAACGACCAGCCGTTCGCGAGCACCACCGTGACCGACCCTGAGCCGCTCAGCGCTCGTGCGGCGGCCAACGCAGCGGTGTGAATGCGGTCGCTGCCCCCGAGACGGTCGATCTCGACTCCCGGTGACAATCTGCGCAGCTCATCTACAACGCTTTGCCCCACGGCCGCAGCCCCGCCTGCCACCACGATGCGGCCCGGCTGCTGCTCGGCGACGATCGCCGCTGCACCCGGGCCGAGCTCATCGGCGGTTTCAGTGAGCACGACGGCATCGCCCTGCGCGCCAGCGACCAGCGAGGCAGCGGTGCCGACATCGGACAACGACGAACCCAACGCCACCACCAGCACCGATTCGCCGACCCCCACCGCCGATCCGCCGACCCCCGCCGCTGATTCGCCGACCCCCAGCGCTGCCGCCGGATGTGTCGCGACCGATGGCACCACAGCGAGCACGCCCGAGGCCAGCAGGCATCCGATCGCCGCGACAGCCCCGCGGCACACGCGTTCCGAGCTGGGGATCACAGCCTTAGCCAATGCACACATCGTGCCTCGGCGCCAGCGTACGCGCATCGACGGACCCGTGCCGTGCTTTCAGCGCGGCCACGTCCACCGCATCCACACACCCCACCCGATGCCGATGCGCCTGCCGCCCCGCCACCAGAGGCCGAATCACTACCGCTCCTCATGAGACCAACCGTAGGAACGGGGTGTGACAGTCATCGAAGCGTCCACTTAGATCGGGTTCCGGCTCGGGAGGATGCATTCGGCGTCAGGAGCCGGTTGCGGAATCGGTTGCGGTGATGGTGACGGTGTGGGTGTCGCCGGCGTCTGCGGTGACCGTGAGGGTGTAGCCGCGGACGGTCACCGATTCGCCTAGTTGGAGCACCGGGAAGTCGTCGATCTGGCCGTTGCCGCTGTCGCCGGCGTGCTTGACAGGCAGATGGCCAGACTCGAGGAACGAGTCGACCGTGTACACGACCACGCCCGGTTCGATGAGCGCTGGCCATGCAGTCGTGGCACCGCTGGAAGCCACGTAGTCCTCGGGAGCGTCGTAGCCGGACTGCCGCCGGCTTTCGACGACGATCATCTCATGACGATTCAGGGGCATCGCTGCCATGGCTGTGTGATCGCCTGGGTCGCCGACCGATCCGAGCCGCACCACAGCTTCGTCATCGGTCACGCAGCGCACCTGCTCCTCGGTCAGCCAGCCGAGCTGCCATCGGCTCCACGCCAGCATCTCGCGCTGTCGCAAGCCTGTGTCATAGCTCGTGCTCCTGGATCCGTTCGAATAGTGCCATTCGTGCGCGAGACGACGATCGTCGGCGTCAGCGATGAAGTAGCCGCGCAGGCCCATCAGCCCCATTTTGACCGTCACCCACACGTCGTCGTCACCGTCGAGTTCGGGGAGCGCGTGCAGCTCCATGTCGTAGGCGTACATGTCGAGCAGGCCGAGGTTGTGCGCAATCTCGTGGGCGGCGGCGTGCCCCCAATCCCGGAGTTCTCCGGGCTCGTCGCGCGGGAACGTATTTGCCCGCGTCGTCGACACGGTCACACCGTCGGCGTCGGCCGAACCTCCATCATTGCCAGCAGCGAAATGGCTGCTGGGGAACACGTTCAACACCAGCTCGACTGAGGAGAAATCGAACTCGGGGTCGGCCAGCTCAACGGCGTGCTCCGATGCGAGACCGATGAGGTCGAGGCGTCCTGTCGCCGTCGGCCCGATATAGGCCTTCGAGGGCTGTTCGGCACGCAGCCAGCGATGCAACGGCACGAGGACAACGTCGAGATTGCCGTAGCTGGCGGCCTCCAGGAAATCCTGCGCCCACTGCAGGCCAAATTCGGCTTCACGCTGTGTGGAATGCGCCGCTTGGGCGTCGGGGAAGTCCATGAACAACACGCCGATGCGAATCGTGCCCGTGCTCGGCACCTCGTCGGGCAGTGGGAAGCCTGCGGTCGTGTGGGAGGTGCCGAAGGGCCGGCACTGCGCGGCGGCCGAGACGGTCGGCGTGCCGCGTGCGCCGGTGACATACAGGGCGGGTTCGTCGTCGGCGCCGACACCTACGTAGGCCACACGCTGCCCGTCGGGCGACCAGCGGGGTCGGCTGGCCCCGGTGGCTTCGCTGGCCAGCACAGTCTCGGCGATGCCGTCGACGGCCACAGCCACGAGCGGCCCGGATGTGTCCGCCTCGCTGTCGCCGCCGGGCGCGGCGGGTCGGGCGAACGCGAGCTGCCTGCCGTCGGGCGACCACGCCAGCCCGCCGTCGTCATGGACGCCGGCCGCGATCGGGCGCAGGCCGCTGCCGTCGGGCGACACCGACAGCACCCTGCCGTCGCTCGCAATGAACGCGATCCGCGATCCGTCGGGCGACCACACCGGGGAGCTGTCCCACGCGTCGCCCGCCGAGAGCGCCCGGCGGCCCGAGCCGTCAAGCGCCGCCACGGTGATGAAGCGGTCGCGCTCGGCGCGGTTGCCCTGGGCATCTCGAGTACTGCCCCACTGACGGCTGAACGCCAATCGAGTGCCGTCGGGGGACCACGCTGGCTCGTCGTCCCAGACGTCACCGTCGGTGAACTGTGTGCGACCGGTGCCGTCAGCGTTGATCAGCCAGATATGGGACATCCAGCGATCGTCTGCGTAGTGCAGCCGGGCGTACGCAATGCGGGTGCCGTCGGGCGACCATGCCGCCGCGCTCGACGTGCCGCCGTCGTAGGGAGTGAGACGGCGCAGATCGGTGCCGTCGTTTCGCATGAACCACAGCGACCGGTCGTGCGTGAACACGACGTGGGTGCAGTCCGGCGACCAGGCGGGATCGGAGGCGTCGCTCAGCGAGCCGAGTGGCCTCACGGCATCCCCCGCTGCACCGCCGCAACCGGCGGCGGGCGGCGCGGTGCCGCGCACCACGGCCTCTCCGGGCACGATGCCGACCTGTCGCCCCGAGGCGCCTGCGGCCCACGCTTGGCGCGAGCCGTCGTCAGCGGTTGTGTAGTAGAGGAGCCGCTGCCCGTCGGGCGACCACCGTGGATTGCTCTGTCGGCCTGCGGTGTCGGCGAGCACCTCCTCGCTCGCCGTGTCGATCTCGACGACGCGGATGCTGGTGTCGTCGCCGTCGTCGCTGTCGCGGCGCGTGAAGGCGATCTTCGTTCCGTCGGGCGACCATGTCAGGCCGCCGTTCCAATAGGCGTCGGAGGCGACTGCTCGCTCGCGAAGCCGACGAAGGTCAAGAATCCTGACTGAGTCATGCGCGATGTAAGCGATCTGGCCGCCGTCGGGCGACCATGACGGCGCGGTATCCCATCTGCCGCCGACCGTCAGGAACTGGTGATTCGTTCCGTCGGCGTTCATGACAGTGATGTAACGGTCGTCGTCGATGCGGTCGCCGTCGGCGTCTCGGCCGTTCCCGCTGGTGCGGCTGAATGCGAGCCGGGTTCCGTCGGGCGACCATGACGGCATGGCATCCCAGACATCGCCGCGGGTGAGCTGCCGCTTGCCGGTGCCGTCGGCGTTCACCACCCAGACGTGCGACTCCCAATGGGTCTGCCGGTTGATCTGGCGTGCAAACGCCACCTGCGAGCCGTCGGGTGACCACGACGGCTCAAAGGCGTAGCCACCGTCTCGAAGGGTCAGCTCGGTCGGATTGCTGCCGTCGCGGTTCACGACCCACAGCCGTGATCGCGCCCCGTACACGATCTGGCTGCAGTCGGGCGACCATGCAGGATCCTGAGGGTCGTTCTCGGAAAAGAGCTGCACTGGGGCCGCATCGATCTGCCCGCCGCAGGTTCCTGCGGGCAGCCCAGCGGGCGCGGCATCGGGTACGACAGCGGACTCGCCGGTGAGGTAGGCGTCAATGGCTGCCCCCGACACGGCTGCGTCGCCGCCGAACACGCGCAGGTCTGTCGTGGCGACGCCTGCGGCGGCCGTGGCGGTGCGTGCCGCGTCGAGATAGTCCCCTGTTTCGGTGGGGATGGCATCGGGGCTGGCGAGCAGCAGCGGGGCGCAGAGCCGGCCCAGCAGCGGGCCGGCGCTGAACGAATCGAACGGCACGCGCGCCTGGGCCAGTCCGATGCGTTCGCTGGTGAAGCACTCCTGGGACCCTTGGGCGTAGCGGCCATCCACCAACTGTGCCGCCTTCGCTGCGGTATCGAAGCGTGTTGCGCCGGCGAGGCGGGTGACGGCGATGCCCGCACTCGAGACTGCCCAGTCCACTGCTTCGCTCAGCGCAGCGGTGCCGCCCATCAGCACCACATGGGAGATCCCGGCTTCGCTCAGGTAGTCCGCCACGCCCGGGTGCAACCGGTCGCGCGGCGTCAGCAGCACCGGATGCGGCCCGCGTGCTGCGAAGGGACCGGCCACCAGCGCATCGGCGAACACGTCGCCGTTGGCGATGATCGCCGTCGAGCCGAAGCCAGGCATATCGCCCACTTGGGTGACCCGCCGCGCGGCAACCACGCCGGTGGCGTAGCGGCTCGCTCGCCCGACGCGCTCCACCGCGATGCCCAGGCCTTCCAGCGCATCCACTACGGCGTCGCCGACCGCGTTCGCACCGCTGGTGCTGCCCACCACCGTCACGTCAGTCACACCGGTGCGCTGCAGGAACGCCGCCGCGTCGTCGCGCAGCTCACCGGGCGGGGTCATCAGCACCGGCGCCTCCAGCGCGCCCGCCACCGGGGCTGCGACGACCGCGTCGGGCCAGCTGCGGCCCGACACCATCACGACATGGCCTAGCGAACCGCCGGCGTCTGCTGCGAACGCCTCGGCCACCAACAGCGATGTCGCATACCGGTCAGAACCCCCGTAGCGGGTGACCTCAACGGTGGTCGGCTCGCCGCCGGCGCTCTGGGCCCCGGCAGCGGCCGGCAGGACCAGCACGCTGCCGAGTCCCACCGCAACAGACAGCACCAGGACAAGCCAACGTCGCATTGTCGGCAACATAGTGGTGCGCGGCGCTCCTGGCCGAGGCAGACGACTACCGCCGCTTCCGGTTGCAAACCCGCAGGTCAACGGCTTGCTGGGTCATCCCGAACCCCTCTTCCGACCACGCCCGCTGGCTCGTGACACCGCCGAAGTCGACCGGGCGACGCGCTCGGGATCTGCGCAGCGACGGCATGGGCGCAACTACCGAACTCATGACACCGCCGAAGGACCCCGTAAACGGCCGCCAACACATCCCGATGCGGCACCTGCGCCCGAAACTCAGCCGCACCACGAAAACCGGCGAGCCGTCGCTCCCGCAGGGCACTCCAAGCTGCTGCACACCACACCCATCCCAAAACGGCACCTGCTCCCGAAACTCAGCGGCACCACGAAAACCGGCGAGCCGTCGCTCAGCTGGCATCCTCGTCGCCCACGCGGGGGATGCCGAGGTCGTGGTAGGTGGCCATCGGGAAGTACGGCACCGAGCGTGCAGCAAACTCGCGGGCTGCGTCGTCTCCCCGGTCGGCCAAGGTGACTGCGGCAACCACGTCGGCACCGGTGGCCTGCACCACGTCGAACGACTGCAGGATCGATCCGCCGGTGGTCACCACGTCGTCCACCAGCAGCACTCGATCGCCGTTGCCGATGCGCGCCCCTTCGATGCGACGGTCGGTGCCGCGCCCCTTAGGTGCCTTGCGCACGATGAACCAGCTGGTCTCGCTCACCAGCGCGATCGCAGCCGACAGCGCATCGGCCCCCAGCGTCAGACCGCCGACTGCGTCGAAGCTGAGCCCGGCGCCCGACACCCGCTGCGAGATCGCTTCAGCGGCAAGCCGAAGGTCGGTGCCCGCGGCGAGAGCTTCCTTGCCGTCGATGAAATACCGCGACCACTGCCCTGATGCGAGCTGAACCGGCGCCGCCAGCGTCGTGAGGCCGCCGTCTCGCAGGATCTCCAGCAACTGATCCGACTTGGCACTGCTCATAGGTGTAACCCAGCTCCTCGGCCCGAGGCGAACCACGACGCCGCTCGGTGGCATGTGCAGGCTAGGCCCGCTCACCATGACGGCTGCCGAGCCATCGATCGCTACACAACACTCACACAGCCCGCGCAGCGACCACCTTCCCGACGACAACACCGCACGACACTCACACAGTCCGCGCAGCGACCACCTTCCCGACGACAACACCGCACGACACTCACACAGTCCGCGCAGCGGCCACCCTCCCGACGACAACACCGCACGACACTCACACAGTCCGCGCAGCGGCCACCCTCCCGATGGTGCACCCTGTGTTTCGCGCGGGCGGATTATTGGATTCTGCTGTCATGGGCCTTGAGGAGGTTTTATGGCACGGAGGGGATATTCGCCGGAGTTCCGGCGGCGTGTGATCGATTTGGTCGAGGCGGGACGGCCGGTGGCTGCGGTGGCTGCGGAGCTGGGGATCAGCGGCCAGTCGATCTATACGTGGCGACGCCAGGCTCGCATCGACGCCGGGATCGAGACGGGCATGACGACCGCGGAGCACGCCGAGCTCGCGGCGTTGCGCAAACGGGTCCGCGAGCTCGAGACCGAACTGGCGATCCACCGTCGCGCGACCGAGCTGCTGAAGGGGGACGCCGACCCAAAAGCAGGTTCGCGGCCATCAGAGTGATGGCCGCGGAGGGACTTCCCGTCGAGCGGGCGTGCGGCGTGGTGGGGGTGTCGGTGTCGGGCTATTACGGCTGGCTGGGTCGCCCGCCATCGGCGCGGTCGGTCCGCCACGCTTGGCTGAGCGACGTCATCGCGGTGGTTCACGCTGGCTCCCGGCAGACCTACGGCGCCGTTCGGGTGCATGCCGAGCTCACCTTGGGCCGCGGCATCGCGGTGGGCCGTCAGACCGTCGAGACGTTGATGAGACGATCAGGGCTGCGGGGCATCTCGGGGCGGCCAAAGTTCCGCAAGGTCCCCAACGTGGCGACCGCATCCGATCTCGTGGACCGCGACTTCGCCCGAGCCGAGCCCGACCGGCTGTGGGTGACCGACATCACCGAGCATCCGACCCGCGAAGGCAAGGTCTACTGCGCCGTGGTGCTGGACACCTTCAGCCGCCGCGTCGTGGGCTGGTCGATCGACTCGCGGCCCGCAGCGTCACTGGTCACCAACGCCTTGGGCATGGCGATCGACGGCCGCAACCCCACAGCCGGCGAGACCGTGATCCACAGCGACCAAGGCACCCAGTTCACCTCCTGGGCATTCACCCAACGCGCTGTCGACTCGGGGCTGCTGCCATCGATGGGCTCGGTCGGGGACTGCTTCGACAATGCGATGGTCGAGTCGTTCTGGTCCCGGATGCAAGTCGAGCTGCTGGACCGCAAACGCTGGCGCACACGCATCGAGCTGGCCAACGCGATCTTCGAATACCTCGAGATCTGGCACAACCGGCAGCGACGGCACACCTCGCTTGGCATGCTCACACCCATCGAGTTCGAAGCTCGACACCAACACAAACCGGCAGCATGAATCCAGTAACCCGCCTCCACCAAAGTCAGGGACCCCCAGAGCCTCCACCAAACCCGGGGCGATTCACTGGCGCGCAGTGCCGACAGCGCGATATCAATGGAGCAGATGGGCCCAGAGATTCAATCGTCGCGCATCCCCAGACGAATCCGAAGGCGCCGCGCTGCGGCGAACACGCCGATGAGAGCTGCGGTGGCGGGATTTGCCGGACTGGTGGCCCTTGCGCTGGCGGTCTCGCCGCTCGCTGGCATCGCTCACGCTGCTGCCTACTCGTCGGTGGTCGAACCTGTGCTGGCACCGGCGGCGGAATCCGGGGCTGAGCACACCGTCAAGAGCACGCTGATGCCTGGGGAGACGCTGCGGGCCGGAGAGTCGATCAGCTCAGCCAGCGGCCGCTACCGGCTGATGCTGCATCGCAACGGCAATCTGGTGCTGTACGACATCGCGGGCGGCAGCACAGCAGGCGCGGGCGGCCCGGTTGCCGCCTCGGCGTGGTTCGACATCACCCTCACGCACGGCTCTGCGCCCACGGCGCTGTGGGACACCCGCACCACGGGCACCGAGGATGCTGCGCTCGTCATGCGCGACGACGGCGATCTGGTGCTGCAAGCCGCCGCCTCGCCGAGGCCCTCGGTCACCGCCGCGACGGCCACGATCGTCGAACCGGTCACTGCCGATGACCTGCGAGCGGCACCGGCCCCGGTGCTGTGGCACTCGCGCACCACCGAACGTGCGGGTGCCTACTTGACCGTTCACGACCACGGCACCGTCACCGTCGGCTACAGCGACGGCCGGGTGCTGTGGACCGCGGGCACCTCCACACCCGATGTCGGCCTGGGCGGCACCCGTCACGTCATCTACGACCGCACCGCTCAGCGGGTCTGGCTGGTGGAGGCCGACGGATCGCTGTACGACACCTACCCAGTCAGCGGAAGGGCCACCTTCCCGAGGCCGGGCAGCTATGAGGTGTTCTCCAAGTCTCGCTGGAGCTCGTCGCCCAAGACCCCGGTCACCATGGAACACATGGTGCGCTTCGTGAAGGGAACGGCCGGGCTGCTCGATGTGGGCTTCCACTCCATCCCCCGCACCTACGGCATCCATCCCATCCAATCGGTGGACGAGCTAGGGCAGCCGCGTTCAGCAGGGTGCGTCCGCCAAGACGACGCCAAAGCCGTCCAGCTCTACGACTGGGCGCCGATCGGCACACCGGTGGTCGTCATCGTCTAGCGCACACCGGAGATCATCATCGTCTAGCGCACCTGTGTTCCGTTTGACTTCTCGCGACAGGTTCTGAGTTTTTCCGGCGCTTCGCACTCATGATGGCGGTTGCGAGGTGTGTCTGAGTCTTCTGCGGAGTTCGGCTGGTTAGTGAAGCAAGCCATGGGGTGTTCTCGGGTTTGTTGGCGGTGCTCGGGTCGGCGTGCCGTCGCCAAGACGGCCGCCGCCGATGCCCAGCAGCACCCGACCGGTCCACGCAGGCCTCCGCGGCCGCTTGGGCCTGGGTGACCTGCCCGGCGAGCATCCTCACCCACAAGTCGTACCTCTGCTCTGCTGTGAGCAGCCTCTTCGGTTTGCGGTCCGGCGAACTCATCAGCCGCGGCCTCCCGGACTGAGACCGCCAACCCTGCCCGATGCTGCTTGAAGAAACTCAAGACCTGTCGCGCGAAGTCAGACGCAACACACTCAGAGATCTCAGGCGATGGCGACGACGCCGTACATTGCACCGACGAGCACGCCCGTCAGTGCAATGAAGGTGCCGATCAGCCACCTGAACTGACGCGCAGACTCGGCCCGGTCCGCGGTCCGGTCGGCTTCGCGCTGTGCGGCGTGTTCGGTCCGGTCGGCATCGCGCTGCGCGGCGTGTTCGGTCCGGTCGGCATCGCGCTGCGCGGCGATCGACAGCGCGAGCTTCGAGAACTCGGCCGAGAGCACTGCCTCGAGGTGCTGCTTGGTGACCAGGTCCGACACCGGCGCGGCCGGCAGGCACGACATCATGTACTCCGCGACCTGCTCGTCGGCGTGCTCACACAGCCAAGCGTAGAGGCGAGAGCGGTCATTCTCTGACACAGCGGACACCTTCGTCGAGAGGGCGGGCGCTATCGACGGTAGATGCCTGATTCAACGCTTCAAAGTGAATTTCAGTGCTTTTGACTACCGCCATCCCGTCGCTGCCGCGTTCGGCAGAGACAGGGAAAAACACCGGACATTCGGTTAGGCGGCGACAAAAGTCTTGGGGGAAGAGCCGACTTGGGTCATGGACGGGAGACCGACTGTGGTCGGCAGGTGCCAATTCTGTTCAATCTTGATGTGAGGTTCGGGCTGCGGCTCGGCCGGGGCCATGAGACGGATCGTGAGTTCGTCCCCGCTTACCGTGCGCATCCGAACTTGTTCGCCGCGGAGCGCGAGGCCGACCGCAGGGACGCCGGGCGGCGGGCTTGGAAGATCACCCTTGCGCTGCCTGCGGAGGTTGTGGTGCTGTTCGCGGGCGCCGCAGCGATCCTGGAGTGGCAGCGCGGCTGAGCCGCTACGCAGGGCGGACCGTGCAGGGACCCCCACAGCCTCCATCAAAACCGGAGCGATTCACCTGGCCGAAGTGATGCTCCGGTGGGTCCCCGACCGGCAGGGACGCTTCGTCACCACCAAGAACGGGAAGGAGACTGATTCCTGCAACCCAAATTCAACAACAAGGGACCGAGTCGCTCTGACCCCAATCAAGGACCCCTGTCACCTTGGCTAGGGCCGATGGCATACAGATACGCTCAACCGTTTTGACGGTTCAAGATGAATTCGATCCGTGCGGTGCCCAGCTCGATGTAGCGACGGTTCTCGTCGAACGGTGTGGCCCCGACGGGGTCGCCTGGAAGAACGTGCCGCGGGCACCCGGCCACTCTGTGCATAGCACGACGAGCGTCCGCTGCTTCACGTCGATGTCTCGCGATGGAGTCTCGAAGCTGCGCTGTGTCGCTGGGTGCCCACTGCCACGACTCGTTCACGACTGGCGGGAAGCATCCTCAAAGAAGGTGTCGATCTCCGAGTCAGACCACACGCCGGGGTCGGTTCCTTCGGCGATGTGCTGATCGACCAACTGTCTCATTTCGGTGTATGCGGCGTCTCGTGGCGCAGCGGTGATGTAGTTCAGCCCTGACGGTTTCGGCGAGCATTGCCGCGTCGGCGGCGCGAATTTCACGGGAAATTGGAACGGCTCATCGCTGGCCGGATCCCTGTACGTGATTCGACCGGGTGGCACACGGACCGGTTGCGACATGCTTGCTCATTCCTCTTCGTTGGGCGTCTTGTCTACCTGCTCGACCTGCTGTTGCAGCCACCGCGCCTGATTCTCCTTCAACGCTTCGATGAGTTGGTCCACGAACAACGGCGACATATTCACTCTGCTCACGACGACGCCGTGCCCGGCTTGCGGTCCGCTGAAGCTCAACCGCACGAAGTCAAGCGTGAACTCGTACGGCGAGTGCGACACCGCAGCGAAGTTGGCCCACACACCGGCCTGACATTCCGAGGGCACCTGCACGTTGAAATCCATCTGCTGCTCAGCCACGGCGAAAGTGTCTCATCGGCATCACGGATCCGTAAACAAACATCTGTACGCCGCCCCCGTGCCGCCGCGCAGCGCCGCAGCCGGCGGCTCGAAAAGACCCACGCCGTCGACGCGGTCGCCTCTGCGCGGGCGTTGTTGGCCGAGCCGACCCTGGGACCGGTCCAGGCTCTGGAGGCCTACGACCCTGCCGTGGCAGAGATCGAGGCGGTGCTCGAACACCGCAGAACCCTTGTGGCTGCTCGCACTTTGATGCCCCCGCCACGTCGCCGACCAGATCACCCGAGCTCCCCACCGAGATACGCGACCAGCTCACCACCAACGGCAAGATCGAGAGTCGGCCGCTTACGCCTCGAAACGATCGACCCCGACACCGCCACGACCCCCGCCGGCCGCCATCGGCTCGCCTGGCTGCAGGCATTCATCGACCAAGACCGCACAGCTCGCCGCGAGATCCGCCGTCTCGAACGGCTCATCGACGAGCTGCTCGACCAGCACGGCACCACCTTGCGCGACGAACCAGGCATCGGCCCCATCGCCGCCGCGACCCTGCTGTGCGAGGTCGGCGACCCGACCCGCTTCGACCGCGAAGCCAAGTTCGCCCGCTGGTGCGGCACCGGCGCCGTCGCACTCGCCGCTTGACAAGGGAGCGTCCGAGTGTCACTGTCGTTGTCGAGGGAACAGTCGCATGCATCGCACCGCGGGTCTGCCGCTGCGTGGCGGCGCGGTTCGTTTCAGCGGGAGATTCGTCAGCCAGCTGGTATGTAGGGCGTGGGACAGCGTGCGTACCGCTCGTATCTGAACAGCGGACCGAGTTCGAACCATGAGTGCAGCAGCGGCTCGGCAGCATGGGGTTCGGGTGCGATGTCGTTCCAACGGATGACGATGGTCGACTTGTCGCCGTCCATTTCGCTTTCGACCTGCGCGTTGTCGATGCTGTCCTGCAGAACTTGTCGGGCACGTACGGGCAGCGACCGGGGCGGTTGTGCGAGGAACGCGAGCCAATTCACCTCGTCGACGCCGACCCAGCGGACCTCCCTATTGGGGTAGGCCAACGACATCATCACCCAGGCTCCGTCGGGCAGGCGCTCTGTCTTGCCTGTGCGCTTGGATTCATTGGCGGGCAGGTGCCGGTCGATCTCGATCTGGTAGTGGCTCACGTTGTCGTTGGGTCGCGTGGGCCACAGATTTGAGGTGAGTGCCTCGTTCAGGCGGGTCTCTGTGTCGTCGTCGAGGACCCGCTTCGAGACGATCATCGCAGCAGTGACGGTGTAGCGGTCGAGTCGGCCGAGAACTGCGAGACGCATCCATTCGGCGAATCGAGCGCAGCGATCGACCGCCACGCGTGCCTCGTCTTGAGTCGGCCGGTGGGCGCGGTGCAGGACCTTGTTTCGCAAGTCAAGAACCCGCGAGGCCAGCTCGCGCGCCGATTCGTCCGTCTCGCCTGAGTCGGGCAGCCGATCGAGAATTTTGGCGAGCAGGGCGTTCGCGTTGCGAGTGTTCCCGTTGCGCTCATAGAGCGACTCAGCGGCTTCTGCGGGGTCGGCATCTTCTTCCCACAGCAGGCACAGCAGCAGCGCCCTGATGATCTGCTCGCAGGTGACGCCGGTGAGGATTGCAGCGACGGAGTAGTCGCCTTGGTTCAGCGCGACGCTTGCGTTGCGCCAGCTCTCGTGAGCGTGGCGGAACGGTCCCTGCAGCACCGGCGTCATGACGTCGCTGAGTTGTTTGAGGGTCCATCGGGCTGGGCTCTGCTCGCTCGGAGCCGTCATGTACTCATGGCGCTCGGGCGCGCGAGGCATGACGACGCCCAGCTCGGGCTCTTCGGGCCAGTCATTGGGATGCACACCAGGGATGCCTGTGCGCACCAGGTGCGGGACTAAGAGCGGAAGCCGGGCACGAGTCATGATCGGCACCGGATCCGAGGACAACGCGCCATAGGCGCGCTGCACATCGGCGACGAACTCGACAGCCTCGTCGAGAGCACCGTCAACGGCCTCGTCGCTGTTCTCGGCTAAGTGGACAGCCGCTTCCGCGACCGTCACGGCAGCGGATTTCGGCTCAGGCTCACTCGGCGGTCTGTCACTAGGAGGGGATGGGAATGCGATCCGCGCAGCCTCGAACGCCGCAACTTGCCCGGCGTCAATCTCGGGACTGGTGATCTGATGGAAACAGCAGCTGATACGGCATCCCACCAGCCCTTCCTGGTCGTCCCATTCGACTCCCAGGTAGAGGTCTTCGAAATCCCGCTCGGGCGGTGGTTTCTCTTGGCCGCGGATGATCGACTTGTCCGGTACCGACAGCGGCGCCTCGAGGGGCAACAAGAAATAGACGGCCCTGAAGGAGCGGGCTTCCTCAGCAACAGCAGCGCGGGTTGCCGGTCTCCGACGTCGCTTGCGGTTTCCGAGCAACCTCATCGACCTCCGTGATGCCAGACCCTCATTCAAACGCCGATCCACAAGGTTCCTGACAGGAACGTCCCAGGGCGAATCACTCCATGTCACGGAGCGGTGTTGATGTGGGCGTCGGCTTGCCAGGTGGCGGTGTCGTCGTCGGGTCCGGTGTTGTTGAGCGAGGTGGCGCCCACGAAGCCGCCTGCGCCGGCGTCGATCGCGGCCCTTCAGGGGTCAGCAAATGCAGTTGCGGATCAATCGGTCCGAGCTGCTCACCCCACGTCGGCATTCACGACCCAGTTGGTCGAGTTCGAGGCGACCAAGGGATGCTCGACCGGAGCAGACGCGTTCACCGACTCGAAGTAGGTGACTTCTGCGGCTTCATATGCAGCCATCAGGTCAGCGACCCCGGCTTCGTGACGCTCAAGTTGGGACTCCAGTTCGAAATCAAGATCGCTCATGCTGACCCCCCGGGACTCCGTGCTGGCACGGTACTGCCAGCTTGCTTGATCCACGCAATCAGATTTAACAGCGGGCGTTCCTGGTAGTCCGCGCCTGGTCGCCCGGATGGTGGCTGTGAAACCGCCCGCGCCGTATGCATCAGATGTGCCCGCCCCAAGCGCTTCAGGCGGCGATGCGACCACGACAGGTGCTCCTTCATCGGCTCACTGGCCCTGGCAGACATGAGCAGGATGGGCACCGCGGATCGGTTCGGCCCCGGCGCCTCAGCGGTGCACGGGTCCGAAGCCAGACGTCGTGCTGCACCGTCGAATCCGATCTGGGGCGCAGTCACCGTTCCGGCGCTGGGATGCTTCGCCCGTCCATGCCGAGCGTCGCTACGTCTCATCCCCCCTCGATGTCAGGCATGGTGACTGTCCGGAACGTCACCGACACACGCCGGTCTCGGGTGATCTTCTGACTGTCCCAGATGTCCGTACGCCGTTTGGCAATGCCGTGTCGCCACATCGAGCGGGCGTTGCCGAACAACAACAGAAGGCTGCGTGGCTCCAGCCGCTGCACGTACCCCGCACCGGTCGTGTCGCAGCGAAAGTCCATGTTGATGGCCGAACCCAAGCTCACCGTGGCAACAACCGGCCCGAAGCAACCCCGATCGACGTGCGGCGCGATTCCTTGGCCTTGCTCGTACTCGTTGACGATCGCCTGCTCGAAAGGTCGCTGCGCATCCAGCACGCACTTCGCTTCCTGCGACGCAGCCATGCGAACCCTGCGGGCAAGCTGAGTCAGCCAGACGGGCAACGGCCCGATGCGCGCCGATTCATCGAGCCTGCGATTCGAATAGTCGTACTTGAAACCGAAGTGCTGCACCCTTCTCGACAAGTCGTCGAGCCACGGCGAATCGGCGCCGTCGATCCGAGCCAGCAAACCGGCCTCGTCGCGGGCCGTCAAGAGCTGCGGGTGATACTCCAAGCCTGGAGGCGGATCGGCGGCCAACCCGCTCGCCGTTGGCTCCTCCGAACACATCCCTTGACGGTCCGAAACATAGGGGGCGCTCCTGTGTGCTTCGGGCATCTCGTGCCACCGCCGTCGAAGGACCGCTGAGCAGGCAATGTCGCATTTGCGGTCCACCGACATCTTTCGCACCCCGCTGATCGACACCCGGCCGAAGGCCCACAGTGCCTGTGCGCAGGGCAGGAAGCCTTTCACAAGCTTCGTGCGGTGGACGGTCCAATTCTGATCGGCCGATCCCGACCTTGGTCGTCACCACTAGCGGGCGTTGATGAGTGCTTCGGGTTGCCAGGCGATGGTGTCGTCGTCGTTGCCAGAGCCGTTCACGGTGACTGTGGCAGTGAATCCACCCGCACCGTAGGCATCAGAGGTGCCAGCCCGAAGCGGCTCGACCGCGGGGAACAGCTGAACCTCAGAACCGGCCGGGACCCCAGCGGCGGCAGCGCTGCCACCCACCTCGGTGTCGGCGGCTTGGCCGGGCATGCCCAGCAGCGACGACGCCCACGTGCCGCCTCGCAGCACCGACGCGCCCAACGGCACAGCACCGGCCCTGGAGTGGCTGCGCGGCTGAGCCGCTACACAGGGCGGACCGTGCAGGGACCCCCACAGCCTCCACAAAAGAAACCGGAGTGATTCACACCGAACGCGGAAATCCACCGACTTTCCGACCAGTCTCCTAGGGCACAAACTCGTCGCGTGGGATGAATCGAGCAAGTCTTGCAAAGGCGCGACTTATGCCCTTGGACTTGTGCCCTCGGACCAGAGCGTGAGCTGGCTCTCCTGGATTGGGTGCCGCCACCGGCTGCTGATCGTGTCGGCGTGCCTCAGCCGCCGTGAACTGAGCCACGCCCACTCCGTGCTTCAACGTGGCTGCCCGGTCCTCTTGAAGCTTGGCTCGATCAACCGACATGTCGAAGCCCTTGAATGCCGCGCTGGTGACGCGCCCGTCTTCGTAGTGGTCTTCGTGAACTCTGCGCCACAAGACCTCGCCGTCGTCAAGATCGGCATAGCGACTCAACGGGGTTGGTATCCCATAGCCGCCAAGCGGAGGCGCAGTTCCTCTCTAGACGCGTCGTCTTGGTCAGTTTCGTTGCCGTCGGCATCGACGAAGAACAGAGCGAGAGGCATACTGCCGCGGACTTCAACTTCGAGTTCGAAGCGATCGCGAATCCACTCCATCTGCACACCTCCATCGGGCAGTGGCGAGGCGATGGGCTTGGCGATGTGCGGACCAAGCGACTCCAGCAATCCGAGTGCTTCGTTGACAGCGCGGCGACTGATGCGTTGCTCGCCGTATCCGTTCCAATTCTGCGGCAACTCCAAGAATCCTCGCAGTCGGTCCTCGACGGCGGGCAACCACGCGGGGCTGCGCCTCTCGATCCGTCTCGCGGTATCGCTGTCCGAACGGACGCGCCAAGCTTCTGTCGAGCAGTTGCCGCAGACTCTCGCGGCGGGTTGGTGCATGTATTCCTGCGTGGTAGCGGTCACTGAAACCTTCCCCATATCCGGTGTCCGTGCTCTGTTGTCACAGACGTGAAACCACGAACGATCCACTCCCGCGCCTCGTCCATGAACGCAAGAGCGCCATCCAGGTTGCAGTCCTCTATCGGTAGATGACCGCGGCTCTGCAGGTACAAGGCGAGTAGCCCATTCTCGTCGTCATCGGTGGCTTCCCAAGCCTCAACGTTGAGCCAACCAAAGGTCGGCAGATGATAGTGGAGGTAGATCCCGGTCATCTCTGGTTCGGGCAGGAATTCGTCGCTGTGCGACCCGTTCCAAGGGGCGAGCAGGGCAGCAGTATCGCTGCTTCCAGACCAACCTTGTGCTTCACCGAGTTGATTCATGTACAGCACGTCGCAAACGTTCGGCTCGGGGGCTTCGAGACCGTCTGCCTCCAGACGATCCGCGAGTCGCTGCCAGGCAGTGACGAAAAACGCCCGAATCGCCTCAAATCGTGGGTACTCGTCGCGCTCGTCGCTCTTCTGCCAATTCACCGTCAATCGATCGGACTGGAATTGGACTACTCGATTCCCGGTGTCGTCAGTCAGCCACAGCCTCTGCGTCGGAGGGGACGCCGCTGCGTCTTCCTCCGAACCAACGTAAGGGTTCAGTGGAGGCAGAGGTTCACGTATCGAGGAGACCGGCACCATGTCCTCCCACACCTCGGACATGTGCTCGACCTTGCCAGCCCCGATCGGCAGTGGTTCAGCGAACTGGACAGCCAACGCCACTTCGGTGACCGGTGGATGTATGTAGTCCGGGCGTGGGCTGGAGGCTTGGGACACCACGCTCAGCATGCCGTAGGGCTGAAGGAGCCAGTTAGCCGCGACACACGCAGGCAGGCGTCCAGTTGACCCATGAACGGTCCCGATCCGAACTGCCGCGGGACGCCGAGAAATCTGCCGGACATTGCCTTCGAATTAGCACGGCTCTTGGCTCGACGGGTGGATGTCTCGTTCGACATGTCCCAACCTGGCGCAACCGCATGACTCGGTGGGTCCTTCGTCACAACGGCGATCCAAGGTCAATGGTACCGCGAACGAACGCGCGAACCCATGACACAGCAGCCGTTCCGTCACCGGGCCGCTCAGGCCACCATCGAGCAGAGAACGCCTCGCGGTGACACCGTCTGGCCGAGGGGACCACGTTCGCCCGGCTGAGCGTCAGCGGTACCGAGCACGCGACCGATGTGGATCTCGCCACGGACGCTCCCCCACACGGGCCTAAATCAAGGATCCCTGTCACCTTGGCTAGGAGGCTGCTGATCTATTGGCCGGATTTCCGCCGCAGTCGCCGTGCCGGCAGCCGCCGTGTCGGGCCGCACCGGGTCGTCCGCGTTGGTCGCGCCGTCCCGGTTGGTGTCGCTCGCAGCACCGATCCGCACAGTCAGCGCATCAGTGGACGATGCTGCACCCAGCGCAGGCTCCATCGTGGCCTCGCTGACCACGCTCATGGAGATCTCCTCAGGCTTGCTCGCTGATGTCCCTCGTCTGTGAGGGCCCACCCATTTGGGTTGGAGCCCCAGACTCGTCCGGGGCTCATGGCTCAGGATCGAGGTCTGAATCAGCCATACGTCGACGGGGTGCTGACGTGTTGAGCCAAGTGATGGCGTTGCTGCGATGTCAGCATCGTTCCAGCATTCTTGACCTGCCACGCCACGATCTCTGCGCTGACCTGGAATCTTGAACTGAGCGACCTGACGGCGGCATCTGCATCGACGAACTTGCCGAATTCGGCACGGGCGACGTGTCTTGGGAGCAGCAGCTCGGCTGCGAAGGCCCGAGCACGTCGTTCTGCATGCTCGGGTGTTCTGCCTCCGAACACTTCCGCGAGAGGAAGCGAGCGAGATCTATCGACGAGGAGATGACAGATCTCGTGGGCGAGAGTGGAGCGTCTTCGGTTTCTGGTCCCAGCAGACTTGCCGCTCGCGTTTACCAGAACGGCAGGCCCACGCCTTGGCCCCCAGCACCCGATCGCGTCAATGTCTTTGAGGCCGAACTCGACGTCGATGACCGGAACGCCGAACAGCACGAGGATCTCCTCAGGGTCAACTCGCCCGTTCGATCGCACGATTCCCGGCCGTTGTCTCAGCCATACAGCGATGGCGTGGCCTTGAGCGCAAGGGGGCTTGTCGGACGCCGCAGAGACAGCCTGCAACGCGGTCTTGCTGAATCGGTCTAGCACACGTCGGCTTGCATAGCCGACGTCCTGCATCGCCGCGAGGATCGGCTCAAGCGTCGCAAGCGGTTGCGGCCCAACCAGCCTCGCTGCCGCCAAGAGTTCGTCGTTTTGGAGTTCGCTGATGTCGGCCTCGTCGCCTTCGATCAGCCCTTCCAATTCAGCTATCAAATCCCTCGGGTATCCCGTGATGACTTCGATCAGGCGCGACCTGTCATGAGACTCCCGGCGGGCCCATGCGTCGAGGACACGTCGTGACCGCTCGTCGGATGCCGACTCGAGTCGGTCCGCGATGTGATCACCAACCTGCTCCAAGACCCCCAAGATCTCATCGAATGGAGCCGCGACGACATTATGCGTCGACGCGACCACGCCCCATCTGCCGTCTCGGACGACCCAAAGCGGGGGCAGCACTGCACCCTCTACGGCTTCGGCAAGATCGTGAGACAGTCTGAACGCCTCAAGGTGCTCAGTCTCAAGGTCGGCATCGAGCGGGTTGAAACGCTGTGCTGCATTCTCGGCTGATGCGAGCATCGCCGATGCAGTACCGGGGGCCACTCCGAGTGGAGCTCCGTCCTCGACTGACAGGTAGATCCAGTTGTCGCTGAGAAACTCCAGCAACTCGATCCACGTCCACTCGAAGCCGTCCGATTCCGTCTGTCCACTCCACGTCGGTGTGCCTCGCAGGCGCACCCTGAGACAACCACGCGTCAAGTCGGCTGCGGCAATGCCGTCTGGTTCCGAACTTGCCGGCTTTGGATCGCACCAGTCGAGGGCGAATTCGACATCGCCGCCCGATGCGGCCGCTACCAATCCATCCATTGGCGCACCTCCTGTTCGCAACCGAGCTCTGTGGCCCGTTGCAGCAGACGCTCCTTCAGCAACCCACCGGTACGTCCTTCGGGGAACCGGGAGGGATGCTCAGGGAATCCATGGTATGAGACTCCGGGACGGGTGCGCGTCGCTCGGTACACCACGCCATCGTGAACCGCGTACAGCCTCTGCGGGTAGACGTGAGGCCATCTGGGGCTCGAGAACGGCAATGCAGTGTCGAGGAGCTCCTGCGCTTCCGAGATACCCATGTGAGCAGGGCACTTTCCGACGAGGACTCCGCGCACGCTCGCGAACCCAGCACTCCCCTCACCCCAGGCATGCTTTCGCTTCGGGCTCTCGTCGTGCTCGTACAGCCATCGACTGAGTGATGTCGCACATGTCATCGGTCGTCTCCAACCACCAGTGCCGTCGTGCCACACCTCAGCCGAGACCTCCCGACACGAGGCGGCTCGTGCACCGTGGCAGCGGAAGCGTAGGCGAACGCCCCCCTCTTCGCGACTCGGAATCGATGCCTACGAATCGCCCCCGGCGGGACTGACCAGTGAGCGGGTGTTGATGACGGCTTCTGGTTGCCATCGGATGATGTCGTCGAGGTTGTCCTGGCCGTTCACGGTGAGTGTGGCTGTGAACCCGCCTGCGCCGTAGCCGTCGGCGGTGCCGGCTCGCAGCGGCTCGACCGCGGGGAACAGCTGAACCTCAGAACCGGCCGGGACCCCAGCGGCGGCAGCGCTGTCGCCCACCTCGGTGTCGGCGGCTCGGCCGGGCATGCCCAGCAGCGACGACGCCCACGTGCCGCCTCGCAGCACCGACGCGCCCCGCAGCTCCCACTGCCCGGCCGCGAACCGGGCCTCGCCTTGCGCGGTGCCGGTCGGCCTTCCACGCTCGGTGCGCACAGACCACTCAGCAGCGAACACCGCCGCACGGACCAGACCCTCATCGGTCGGCGGGCGGCGACGCAGCGCCGCGGTCAGCTTGGTGGCCGCCACGGCGGCCTGCTCGCCGACGAGCCGTGCTGACCCGCCCGCAGCACCAGTGGCGAACTCCCAGGTCGACACGCCGACGTCGAGCGGCCGATCGCTGCGCACACCCGACGCCTGCGCGAACCTGGCCCGCACAGGACCCCACAGCGACATACGGCGCTGCGGTTCCGCGGCGACCAGCAGCGAACGCGTCGTGCGCCCGACGCTGCTCACCGCCCGCGCCACCAGCGGCGCTGCTGCGGGCACGTCGACATCGAGACACGACGGCGTTCCCGTCGCTGTCGAGCGCACGACTCCGTCACCGTCAGCGAGATACCAGCCGGCCTCCGACAGACCCAACGCCGCCAACCCCGACGTGTCGGCGCCGGTCTCGGCGACCAGCCACCTCGCGTTCGCGTAGCTTGCTCTGGGCAGGCACACGCCCAACGGCACAGCACCGGCCTCCGACACCCCGCCGGTACTGCTGTGGCGGTACACCGGCGACATCGACAACGTCGTCGCGTACGCGCCGGCGCCCAGCGGCAGCCCTCGCACCGTCGAGACGCCGAACGGCCCGGCGCCGTCGGGAGTCTCCGCGCCCGCCACCCGGAACACCTCAGCGAAACCCAGCGCCACCAGCTCAGACTCAGCAGCCGCGGGGACCGCCGCCGTGCCGCCAACGATCACCGCCTGACGCGCCGCCCTGCAACCGCCCGAACGCATGTCTGCTGCTGCGATCCGCGTCGACAAAGAAAGTGACACCGCGCCGGCCCGAGCCGAATCGGCGAACAAAATCGGCGCCGCATACGTGTCCACTCGCGCGAACCCGCCCACCGGGTCGAAGAGCGGATCGGCCGCAGCCACGCGTCGCAGCCATGGTTCGCTGGATCCGTCGGTCGGATCTGACAACGCCGATGCGGTCATCGCATCGGCAGACACATCGCCTGCTACCACGATCACCAATCTGGCGCTTCGCGTTTGCGCGTGGGGTGAGCGTTTGAGGGTCCCGGCTCGATAGGGAGGGATCCCCCAGAATCGGAGGTGTTGAGACCCCGAGATCTGGAGGATCCCTGTGGCTGTTGACTGTACGCGTGCGTTGTTGCTGATCGTCGGTTTGGGTCCGGGTGTCGCGGTGCGCGATGTTGGGGGCGGCCGCGGCGGCCCGCTCGAGGTCGTGATAGCGCTGACGGATCGGCCGTGCTGTGGGGGCTGCGGCGGGCGGGTGTGGGCTCACGGGGCGAATGGGGTGCGCCTCGCTGATCTGCCGGCGTTCGGGCGGGCGGTGAAGCTGGTGTGGCGCAAGCGCCGCTGGCTGTGCCCCCATCAGGGCTGTGCGGTGCGCACGTTCACCGATCAGCAGCCCGCCATCGCGCCGCCCAGGGGGCGCATGACCAGCCGGGCTGCGCGTTGGGCGACCCGCCGCGCCGGTGCGGGACGCGCGATCAAAGAGATCGCGGCCGAGCTGGGCTGCAACTGGCACACCGCGATGGCTGCGGTGCAGCGTTGGGGCCAAGCGCTGCTCGAAGCCGACGCCTCGCGCATTGACGGGGTGACCGCTTTGGGTCTCGATGAGATCTTGATGTTCCGACGCGGCCGGTACCGCGAACAGCACTGGGGCACCACCATCGTGGACGCCGGAAAAGGCAAGCTGCTGGACATAGTCGCTGGTAAGAGCGCTAAGGGCGCTACCAGATGGATCCAGGGACGCACGTCGAGATGGCGAGCCCGGGTGCGCTGGGCAGTCATGGACCTGTCGGGCCCGTACCGCAAGGCGTTCACCGACGCGTTGCCCAAAGCGATCCAGGTCGCCGATCCGTTCCATGTCGTCAAGCTCGCCAACTCGGCCGTCGACGAGGTGCGCAGACGCGTCCAGAACGAGACAACCGGCGGACGCGGCACCAAAGACGATCCCTTGTATCGGATACGGCGGCTTCTGCTCAAAGCCCACGAACGCGTCACCCAACGCGGCGAGGCGAAGCTGCGCGGCCTGCTCGCAGCCGGCGACCCCCGCGGCGAGGTCCGCGACGCCTGGCACGCCAAGGAAACCCTTCGCATGACCTACCGCATCGGCGACCACAAGACCGCTCTCGAAGCGCTCGACGAGCTGTCCCGCGACCTGCGCGACGAGGCGTACTCGCCGGAGCTGAACAAGCTCGGCCGCACGCTACGCACCTGGCGCACCCCGATCACCAACTGGCACCGCTCACGAGTGACCAACGGTCCCACCGAAGCAGCCAACAACCTGGCCAAGCTGATCAAGCGCGTGTCGTTCGGGATCACCAACTTCGACCACTACCGCACCCGAGTCCTGCTCTACGCAGGAAAACCCGACTGGACCCTGCTCGACACCCTCACCCCACGCTAAAACGCGAAGAGCCACCAATCTCGGGCACACGCCCAAGCCCCACCAATGCGACGCCGCGGACAATCCGCCGACGCCACCGTCAGTCCGGTCAGGCGAGTCGAATGGGAACTGTCCGGTGCCGCGCATCAGCAACGCGGCGACGGCCGAATTCTGCACAGCGTCGCCGCCGAAGACCCGCAGGGCGTTCGGCCATCCCGCCATGCCGAACGACGCCAGTTCAGAATCAGGCCATTGAGCAGGCGAAACGGATCCGGCGCCCATCGTCGCTGGGGTTTCCTGCGACCCGGCTGGCAGCGCAGCCGCGAGTACCAGAAGCATCGCTGCGGCGCATCCAGCTGCCAGTTCGCGTCGAACCCGGCCCAAACCCATCGCGGGCCACGCTGTAGATCGCCGCGCCAGCCGCAGGGAACACCGACGCGGTCCGGCCGCACCCTGGGGGAAGCTGGGGCAGTGGGTGGGCGAACTCCATCGGGATCACTGCAGCCGCCTGGGAGGCAGAGAGAACGGAGCCGGCGCGCGGCAGAGCCAACCCGTCACGAGACCGTGGCGCTACTGGAGTGCGCGAGCGCCTTGGACCGCCTCGATACGAGCGAGTCGCTCGGTGTGGTCGAGCAGAATCGCATTGACTTCGGCGAAGCGGTCGTCTACTTGGACAAACTTGGCGTCGACCCGGGCAAACCCCTCATTCATGTCGTCGCGCAGCGCGTTGAAGCCCACCGCTGCGAGCCCGAACACGCCACCGATCAGCGCCACGATGACCGCGACAAGCGCAGGCACCAGCAGCGAACGCTGAACGGTGCCCGCAAGGCCACGCGAAGTCATCTGCGATTCGACCCGCGCGGCCGTCTCCGCCTCATGCTCTTTCGGAGATGCTTCGATGGCTGACTCGTCTTCGTCGACCACGGTTGCGATAGTAATCACGGAAACCTCGACGACCAGTCGCCCGATGAATTCGAAGCCGCCTACATCCGACGAACACCACCACGGCCGGATACACAAGAAATATGACAGTCCCTCTGTAGGAACGTCCCAAGGTGAATCAGCGCGACGCCGCACCCGACGACGAGTACGAGGGGCTGGGGGGTGGCGGTCGGGAGGCTTGCTAACGAGTGTTGATAAACGCCTCTGGTTGCCATCGGATGATGTCGTCGAGGTTGTCCTGGCCGTTCACGGTGACTGTGGCTGTGAACCCGCCTGCACCGTATGCATCAGATGTGCCCGCCCGAAGCGCTTCAGGCGGCGACGCGACCACGACAGGCGCGCCCTCGTCGACGCTCATGCCCGGCAAACCAATCTGCGAAGTCACCCATGAGCCCCCGGTCAGCACGGTGGCACCACGGAAATGCCAGCGGCCTGCGGTGAACACTGCTTCGCCTTCGGCCGAGCCGACCACTGCGCCAGAACTCGTCCTGATCCTCCATGTCGCCGTGAAGGTGCTCGGCCGCAACGGCCGAGTCGTTGTTTGGCGGTGCCGGAGTTCCAACGACAAACGGGTCGACATAATCTGCGCTCGTTCACCTTCAAGCATCGCTCTCGGCGCCGGCGCCGCTTCAGTGGCTTCGTCAGTCTCGAACAGCCAGCTCGTGGTGCCGGGCTGGCTGCGGTCTCTGCTGCTCAAACCCTCCGACTCGGGAAGGCGCGCGAGCACGTCGCCGGTCAACTCGAACTTCCGGTCGGCATCCGCGGCGAGCAGCAAGGAACGTGAAGTGCGCCCATTGGCGTCGACGGCGCGCACGAGCAACGGCTCACTCGGACGAACGAGGGCGCTCATGCATGCAGGCGCACCCGACTCAGGGGTGCGCCTCGTTCCGTCCGTATCGCGGACGTACCATTCTGTGCTCGGAACGTCGACTATCGAGACAGGTGTCAGCTGTGACGATGCCTCAGCGACAAGCCAGCGGGCATCGGCATAGCTGCGTCTTGGCATGCACGCCTGCAGGCCCGTGGACGCATAGAACACCGGCGCCATGGACAGCTCGGTAGCGAAAGCACCCACGCCGAGTGGCACGCCACGTCGCGACGAGACGCCGAACGGTGCCGAGGGGTCGGGCGTCTCGGCGCCGATGAGCTCCACGACAGGCTGCTCCGCACTGGTCAGCCCGCCGCTCAGCAGTGATGAGACCTCGCCGAGTATCTCCGGCCGAATCAACGACGGGCCACCGAAGGCAACGGCGAAGCCTGGCATAGGGCAAGAGCCCCGCCTCAACGCTTGTGCATAGGCCAAGGCATCGGTAGCGCTGCCCGCAGCGCCAGATCCCACCAATGCACGACACGCGCCCGGCATTTCGAACGCATCGGTCAGGAATTGCTCGACCGAGGGCGGCAGAGCATCACCTCCCGCAGGCACCAATATCACCGGCACAGCGTCATGCGACCGACCCGGCGAATCGCCGCTCGGCCTGCTGTCGCTCATTTGCGCAGAGGCGCCGGCCATGGCTGGCGCTCTCCCGGTGACCGGGCCGATCATCCGCGCCGGAGCGCTGAATTCCGTCGCGGCAGATGCGGCACCGCACCAAGCGCCGGCCCCAAGTGCATCGGGCCAGCCTCGTGTGTTGCGACCGCTGCCCGAGGAGGCTGCCAAGCACAGCAGCGACGACTCGAACGGGCCTCGTGCAGGGTTGGGCCACCAGCCGCCGAAGTGCTGCGCCATGGCGACACTGGTCGAATAGCGGCTTGAGCCGCCCACCCGGGTGACCTCTGCGCTCGCCAAGCGAGCCGCCTCGTCGGCCACCTGCTGCGGTACACGGGCAGTCCCCCCCAGTACCACGATGTGATCCACATTGAGCAAGCTCAGCGCTTGTGCCGTCTCACGGGGCAGACGCCCCGTGCCGTCGTGCAGCAACACCGGGACTTGCCAATAGCTCGTCCACCAACCCGCTGCCACTGCATCAATGCCGTCGACTCCGTCAGTGAGCACCACCGTGCGCCCCAACAGCTCGCACTCGGTCGCGCTCGGCCGGTACTCGACCACCGAATTCGCCCAGAACCCCAACTGCACGCTGCCATCATCAGCCTTTGGGTCGGCACAACCGGTGGCGGCAGCGGGAACAGCAGCGGTGCCCAGCGCCGTGGCCACAACTGCCGCCGTGCCATAGCGATTCTGGCCGCCGACGCGGAACACTTCGGTGTAGCCCACCGAGACGAGTTCCGCTTCGACTTCGGGAAGCACCGCCGACGGGCCCCCGACCACGACCGCCTGCCTCGCCGTCTGGCAGCCGCCGTCGCGGAAGTCCTGAGCCGCAAGCCGCGTCGGCAATCCGAGTGATACTTCGCCCGAACGGGCAGACGGGGCCAGCAGGATGGGCGCGGCGAAGGTGTCGACGCGTGAGAACCCTCCCGGCGGATCGAACAGCGGATCCGCAGCCGCTACCCGGCGCAGATACGGCTCGGTGGACCGCCCCGTCGGATCGGACAGAGCTGCGGCGGCAATCGCGTCGGCGGATGAGTCCGCTGCCACGATCACGATCGCCCGTGGACAGGCACCGATGCCCCACCAATCGCTCGCGCTGGCAAGCCCGTTTGCACCGCCTGATGTTGCGTCGGGCGTATCGAAGGGAAAATCGCCTGTGCCACGCATCGTCAGGGCAGTCGCCAACGATGTCTCATAGCGATCAGCGCCAAAGATGCGCAGCGCATTGGCCCAACCCTCGATCTGTGGTGCGGCCAAGCTCGAACTAGGCCAGTGCGCAGGTGGGACACCCCCGGCGTTCAATGCTGCGGGCTCGGCAGCACCCACGCCAGCCGACAGGGCTGCCAACCCCGCTGCCAGCGCCGCCACCGCACTGACGATGCGGCGACCCGCCGTGGCTCGCTTCACTGACATTTCTGCCGCAAACAGATCTTGCTGGAAGGGCACAGCCGAGTATCAGTCATCAGGCGTCCCAACGTTGACAGCGTCCGTCAGGGACGGGAGAATGAACTGAATCGGCGGTTGACAGACTCGTTGTCGACACGGTCAATTGCAGCACCGATCAACGTCCGCAAACGGGACCGCGTCGACGGCAGAGCCGAAATGTCATCGGACTGCAAGCGGGCCACCATGGTGCCCTCCTGCACACCCGGAGCGAAGTCGCAATCGGCGCCGCCAGCGATGATGGCGGGATTGCCTTCCGGAGCGTCCACGAACTCCACACCCCATGACTCCGCGTTGTAGCCGTCGAGGAAGAAGTCGTAGTCGCCGTCGCCGTCGACATCGATCTCGATCTCTCCTGCTTCGCAATTGACCACAGGTTCGGTCCATTCGAGGGTGAAGTCCACGGTGCTGAGACCGCCTTCAAGATGGACGGGCTCGACGTCGTCGTCAAGCACCGCTCGGTCGCCGTCGACATCGGAGTCGACTTCCGCTTCAAACAATGTTGAGAACTCGTGGTGGCCATTCAGCTCATCCGCCAGATCCCCGAGTGATCGGCTGTGCGATACCCGTAATTCAATGCGCTTGCCTGCCGGTACCACATTGATTTCGGAAGCTTGGTTAGCACTCCAAGCCAGCTCGACGTCGATTCGCAGGCGCCAGTCGTTGCCCACGGCACCATACGCGTCACCGTCACGCTTGGCCCTGATCGTGAATGCGCTGCGTTCTCTGACACCGCGCTCCCGGCCGTCGATATCGATCGACGACGCCCAGCGGCCCTCGGGCTCAGTCACGATCACCTTCGAGACTCGTGGCGATGTGGTGTCCCTCCGGGCGATGATCGATACTTCGCGGTTATCAAGGCCGACAAGATCGCGTACGGCGCCTTCCTTCACAGTCACCCGGTCGCCGTTCTGCAGCGAATCAGCGAACGAAGGTGGTACCGGTACTTCAAAGCGCACCGCGCCCCGAGTTATCTGCACGTACTCGGTGGCAGTCTGCGGATTGGCACCACCGCGTCGGAACTCAACAGCACCAGAACCCAGCCGCAACGGCTCATTCGACTCCACCCATACGACATCAGCGGTGTCCAGTGCCGTCACCGTTAGACGTGGCCGAGAACGGTCAACGGACACCGTGGTTGAAGTACGCCGCACCGTGCGCTGATCGCCGTTGGTGCCGATTACGCCTCCAACAATCTCGATTTCCTCGCGAGCCCGAAGCGCTGTCTCTTCGTCGCATCCCGTCGGAACTGCGGCATCGGTGGACTGAGAGGCACCGGTCAGGACCACGGTGACACGCGTCGTCGACGTACCGTCACCACCAGCGGCTTCAGCATCGCGCGGATCGAGTGTGCTGCCACCCAACCGGTAGTACCGGACGTTCGTCGCATCCGTAGTCAGCACCGGCTCAACAAAGGTGACCGTGAAGAAGCAACGGCCCTGTACGCCTGACACCCGCGCGCGGATCGGATCGAGTGTGGCAGCGGCTTCGGCCTGGGCGACGACGTTTGACGACAGCGCCGCCGGACCCCCAAACACCGTAAACATGAGATCGCCGTCAGCGTCACCTGTCTCGTACTGATCGGACTCCAAGAATCGGCGCACAGCCGCGGGCAGCGATGCCAGCTCGGCCAGCAACAGCGGTGCGCACAGCTCGCCGAGTAGAGGCCCGCTGACTAGTGCGTCTGCCGCCTTGCGGCCGTACGCGAGTCCGAGCTCACCGCCGTCAAAGCACCCCTCGGGCTGCTCGTCTCCGAGCAGCTCTTCGGCAATCTCCACTGCGGTGGCGAATCGATCTGGTCCAAACAGCCGATCGACCGTGATGCCCAACTCCTCGATGGAGTCTTCGACAGCGTTCGATACCGCGGCCTGTCCGCCCAAGATGACGACATGGTCGACGTTGCGCTCCAGAAAATCGGCAACCCCGGGATGCAGCGAATCACGTGGCGTCAGCAAGACCGGATGCTCACCGCGATACGCCAGTGGCCCCACCGCCAGCGCATCGGCGAAGACTGTGTCTGTCGCGACCACAGCCGTACCGCCATGGGAGCGGTACTCGCCGGGTTGGCCCGTTCGCGGCCCGACACGGTCGGCAACGGCCACAGCAGTTGCGTACACATCGTCGCGAGCAATACGCACAACTCCCACGTTGCTGATCTCATCAACAGCATCCTCGACCTCACTGGATACAACGTCCGTGCCGCCGAGGATGTAGACGGTTCTGATGCCGTTGGTCCCGAGGAACTCGGCAACCGATACCGGCAATTCGTCGGGCATTGTCAACAACAACGGCGCTATGTGCTGACGGGAGAGCGCCGGTGTCACGACTGCGTAGCCGTAGTGCTCATCCAGGCCTGAGGTGAGCAACGCCGTTGCGACGGGTGTGCGACTTCCTCGCCGTTCCTCGAGGTAGGCCTCGGCAACGGCCACAGCGGTCTCGTAGCGGGTCAGCCCGAAAAGGCGCTCAGCGTTGATTTCGACGGCGGCAGCGCCTGCTGTGCCACTGCCGGGCGCCAACACACTCGCTGCGATCAATAGGGCCACGAGCGACCATGTCACTCGTCGCCGGCAGGCGCGTGGTCTGCGTTGCACTCCAGCGGAAAACCGTCCGCGACGCTCATCGGATTCGTGCGAAGAACGAGCACTCATCGGTGCCTCCTGCCATTTCGTCAGGGGTCGCGCGTCCACTCAACCACACCGGGCTGCACAATCGCGTCACCCTCGCACTCCGAGACGCTACGGGCGGACGAAGTTGCCGACGCGTCGGTTGACCGCAACGTTGCCCTTCAGGTCAGTAGCAGCTCCTCGATACACGAACAGTCGAGAGTCAAGATCCGGAAGCGAGCTGAATTGCGGCGATTCAAGGCGCGCAACGAGCGTGCCAGAAGGAACGCCGGGGGCCGTGTCGCAGGTTGCTTCATTGGAGACGATCGAGGTATTCCCATCAGGTGCGTCAACGAAGTCCACCTGCAGCCGCGCTGCGAAGCGGCCGTCAAGGTAAAAGTCGTACTCTCCGTCACCCTCGACGTCGAGCTCGATTCTGCCTGGGTCCACCGCTCCCTCAGCGGCGTCGCAGTCGCGCACCGGTTCGGACCATTCGACCGTCATGTCGACGGTGCTGATGCCGTCACGGAAGTTTGTTGGCCGCATGTTGTCGTTGACGATGGCCACGTCTCCGGAGTTGGTACCGGTGACATCCGCGCTGAACAGTTCCCGGAAGTCCGGATTGTTATTGAAGTCCCTGGCTACATCGTCGAGTTTCCGCGGGAATCCGACAGTCGCAGAAATGGTCTGTCGGCGGGTGGAGACCTCGATCTCAGACACCCGACTTCCGGGCCAATCCGGTTCCAGCATGACCTCCAGAGTCCAGCCGTTGCCGATGGCACCGTAAGCCTCGCCCGTAGCTTTCGCTGTGATCGTCAGCGCATCTTCGAACCGCCTGCCACTGAAGCGGCCGTCAACGCCCACATAGGCGGCGCTGCGACCGATGGGCTCGGTGATAATCACTCGCGAGATGCGCGGTGCGGTGCCGTCGCGGCGCGCCGTGACCGTGCCCTCACGGTTGAGATTGCCAGCCAGGTCCTCGACCTCATCCTCGGCGATGGAAACCCGGTCGCCGGCCTGCAGACCATCTACGAGGGGCACGTCGACCTCGTAGCGAAGCGATCCATCGCCGACGGCGAACTGCTGCGTCTCGTCTTCCTGACCGCTGCGCTTGAAGATGAGCTCCGGATTGCCCTGAGGCCCGGGCTCAAGGGGCTCGTTGGCTTCGACATACACAATCGTGGAGCCATCGAGTGCGGCGATGGTGATGCGGGGGCGGGAACGATCGGCGCGCACCGCTGACGAGACGCGCTCCACTCTGCGACGGTCGATGTCGTTGCCAATCACGCCGTCAACTAATTCGATTTCATCGCGGGCCATCAGCGGGGCATTGCAGCCGGTCGGCACTGAAGTAGCCGCCGCGCTGCTGGCACCACTGAGCACGACAGTGGCTCGGGTCGTCATAGTGCCAACGCCAGCGTCGACTCTGGCCTGACTGGAGTTGAGCGTGTCGCCTTCCAGCCGGTAGTTGCGCACATCTTGAGCATCTCGTGTCAGCACTGGCTCATCAAAGGTCACAGTGAAGTGACAGCGACCTTGCAGCGCCGAAATCTGGGCTCGAATCGGATCTCTCGTCGCCGCCGCGTCTGCCTGGGCGAGCGCATCCGGTGACACAGCGAAACGACCACCGAACACCGTGATGTGTAGATCACCGTCTAGATCGCCTGTCTCGTATTCGTCAGACTCCAAAAATTCGCGTGTGGCACTTGGCAGCTCACCCAACTCGGTCAGAAGAAGCGGCGCACATAGTTCACCCAGCAGCGGTCCGCTGGCGATGGCGTCAGCAGCCTTGCGGCCGTAGGCAAGCCCGACTTCACCTCCGACGAAGCACGATTGCGGGGGACGATCGCCCAGCAACTCCTCGGCGAGGCGCACAGCAGTGGCAAATCGATCCAATCCCCAGAGCCGGTCCACGGTGACGTCCATGTCGAGAATGGCACGCTCCACACGCGGGCTCACTGCGGCGGTGCCTCCGAGGATGATCACGTGGTCCGTGTCACTGCGTGTCAGAAAGCGCGAGACGTTGGTGTCCAGTTCACTACCGGGCGTCAGCAGAATCGGGTGCTCTCCCCGGTACGCCAGCGGTCCAGCTGCCAAGGCGTCGGCGAATACGTCACCTGTCGCCAACAGCACGGTCCGACCATTGGTGCGGTAGGTCCCCGGTTGGCCTGCTCGGGGGCCGACGCGCTCGGCCACGGCGGCGGCGGTTCCGTAGACATCAGCCCGGGCGATGCGTTCCACCTCGGTGCCGCGGATGGCCTCAACCGACTGTTGTACGGCCGCAGACACCACATCGGTACTGCCGAGAATGAACACCGTTTCAATGTCGTTGCGATTGAGGAAGTTTGATGTCGATGGCGACAACTGGTCCGGATCGGTCAACAGCAGCGGCGCCTCGAAGCGACGTGAGAGAGCAGGCGCTGTCAGGGCGTAGCCGAAGTGATCATCTGCCCCGGAGGCGAGAATGATCGTGTCAGGCACCGAACGGCTACCACCCAACTCATCGAGATACTCCTCGGCAATCTCGACGGCGGTCTCGTACCGGGTCGGGCCGAATACTCGGTCAGATGTGACATCCACGGCCGCAGCTCCGACAGGGCCGCCGGACGCTGGCAGCAGCGCCGCCACAAGCCCACTGCAAGCGAGGGCCGCTCCGAGACGTCGACGTAGATGTCGGGACCGCCCCCGACCAGCGCGGTCGCTGCTTCCTTCCTTGCAAGCTCGAGGCAACAAGGCGCGCTGCGTCATCGGAGACCTCCACGGGCATGTTTGGCACACCCTCAGCCAACCGTACCAAGGACGCGCGCCGTGTCTGGGGCGCTTGCTACGGCGTGATCGGGTCGTCTTACGTCAGCGGCGCAAGTCGGCTGCGGGAGGCACGTAGAGACTTCGCGGCATGAGGCTCTCGTCGAGCTCGGTATCTGGGTTGTCGGGATGGAAGCTGCGCGCGACACCAGCGTCGGTCTGAATGACGCCGCGATGAGGGTCGATGCTAGTGCCCGGGAGCCGTCGGAGGTTGTACCCGAATTTGGCGCCTCGGGGCGGTTTGGGGTGGGTGTCAGGTCTGTGACCTGCGGTTTTGATTCACCCTGGGACGTTCCTATAGATGTCAAGTGCGGATCTTGAGGGTGGCGAGGTCGGCTCGCAGGTGAGCGAACGACGCCTCGGTGCTGAGCCGGTCGACGTTCTCACCGGCGGCGACGAGCAGCGTGGCGGTGTGGTGGGTGCCGCATCCCAGTCGCGACACCGTGGCGGGCGCTGCGGCTGCGACGAGCTGGCTCAGGCTGCGTTCGAGCCCGTCGGCTTCGGCGCCGAGTTGGGCGATGCGACGGCCGAGGCTGCGCAGGGCGGCTTTGGCGGCCTGGACGGGATCGGCGAGGCGATCGGTGTCAGGCCGCAGCCTTGCGCACACAGCAGCTTTGCCTTCCAATGTTCGGCGGGTGTCGAGCTGGGCGCGCAAAGCGGCGGGAGCGGTGACGAGCAGATTGCCGAGCTGGCACAGCGCAGCCGTGCGGGCCTTGACAGCGCCGTTGCGGGCGACGCTGAGCTGACGGATCGACTCGACGATGCCGGTGGTGTCCTTGGCGGCTGCGGTCGCTTCGCCCGACAGCACCTTGCGGTCGGCGGCCTCGGCATCGATGGCGTCGTTCTTGCCGCGACGCGAACGCAGATGGCGATGGGGCTGGTTGACCTCGATAACCCCGCAGCCCTGCTCGGTCAGCGAACGGGCCAGGGCCGCTCGGTAGGACCCGGTCGACTCGACGCCGACCGCAGCGATCGGCCCGAACGACGCCAGCCATATGTAGGTCGAGTCGTAGCCCGCAACAGTCGCGGGGAACGACTCGGTGCCCAGCACCCGACCCAGCGGGTCGAGCGCCGCGGCGACATGGAAGTCGGTGTGGCAGTCAATACCGCCGATCACCGCCTGCTGTGAGTCTGGCATCATGTCGTCCTTCATCTCGGAACGGCTCGCGTGCCGGGACGGGACGGACATAACAGTGATGAGGCATCTGCCAGCACAGGTTCGGATGAGGTCACGTCGCTCGGCAGGCTCTATCGGTGGTTGCGAGCGAGTCGAGTGTAAGCCTCGGCGGCTGATTGCCAGTTGTGGAGTCGGCGGGGCATCCAGTTGAGGTTGTCCTCGATGATCGACAGTCGCAGCGGGCTGAGGTCCAGCGATGTGCCTTTGGGCAGCCAGCGTCGCAGCAGCCCGTTGGTCTGCTCGTTGGTGCCGCGTTGGCTTGGGCTGTGGGGTTCGCAGAAGAACACCTCGATGCCCAGTGCCGTTTCGATGTCGGCCCAGCGGGCCATCTCGCGGCCTTGGTCCCAGGTCAGGCTGCGCAACAGATGAGCAGGCTGATTCGCCAGGGCATCGGTGACAGCCGCGGCGACTTGGGGCGCGCGGTAGCCGTGCGGCAATGCGACGACCAGCGTGTGACGGCTGACCCGCTCCACCAGGGTCGCGGCGGCGGTGCGGTTGGCTGCCCCGATGATCAAGTCGCCTTCCCAGTGGCCCGGCTCGTTTCGCTCCTCCACGGCTGCGGGCCGCCGGCTGAGCGGCCGGTAATCCCCCAGCGGGCTGGCCTTTTCGCTGTGCCGGCTGCGACGACGGCGACGGCGCCGGCCCCTCGGCAGGTCAGCCCACGCTTGGGCGCCGAGCCCGCAGCCGCTGTACGCGGCCCGGTAGATCGTCTCCGCGCACACCCGCTGCCCCTCAGCGGCCACATCGGCGCTGATCGCTTGGGGCGACCAGCGCTGCTTCATCGGCCGCTTCACCTGTGCGGCCAGCACCGGGTCGGCTTCGAGCTTGCACGCGCGAGGCCGCCGCGCCTGGCGCTTCGCGTCCGTCTGCGCTGCGGCCGCGTCGTACACGGCGGTGGGGCCGCCGCAGCGTCCCAGCTCGCGATACACCGTCGCCGGATGCCGGCCCAGCGCCGTCGCGATGCCCTCACCGGTCGCTCCGGTCGATCTCATCGCCTCAATCCGGCTCTTCGCACTCATGATGGTGGTTGTGTCCTCGACGGTTACGGGTCTGACTCCGCGCTTCGCTGGTTTCGTGCCTTGCAAACGATCTGTCGGCCTGTTTCGCGTCGGGGGCGCGCGCCAGCCGGCCGGAAGGAATGTGACTTGATAGGAGCGTCGGTTCAAGCGCCTTGAGTGCACTGTCCGTCGTTCCGGCCGGTTGACGCCTGACCCAATTTTGAGGAGGGCCAACCGATTATGCCAGATCGATATCGAGATCGATGCCGGGTCGTCGGCGGTGTGGACACCCACCGCGACGCTCACGTCGCCGCAGCTTTGGACCCGGCAGGCCGGCTGCTGGGAACCGCGTCGTTCCCGGCGACACGCACCGGTTATGAGGAGCTGGGGTTGTGGCTGCGCGCTTGGGGCGAGGTGGACAGCGTCGGCGTGGAAGGCACCAGCAGCTACGGCGCTGGCGTGTCGCGGTTCCTCGCCGCCGCCGGCGTCACGGTGGTCGAGGTGCTGCGGCCGCGGCGGCGGTCACGCCGCGGCGACAAGAACGACTCCGCGGACGCTGTTGCGGCGGCGCGTTCAGTGCTGTCGGGCGAGGCCACTGCGACACCGAAGTCCGCTGACGGGCCTGTGGAGGCGATCCGTGCGCTGAGGATGGCACGACGTTCAGCGGTCAAGGCCCGCACCGTCGCGATGAACCAGATCAAAAGCTTGGCGGTGACCGCATCAGAGCAGGTCACGGCCCCTTTGCGTGGTCGCAGCAGCGCCTCGCTGATCAAGGCATGCTCACGGCTGCGGCCCGACCCGAGCCGAGGCGAAGCCGCCGCCGCCGCCAAGAGATCGCTGCGGACGCTCGCGACGCGCTGGCAGTCTCTCAGCGCCGAGATAGACGAGCTCGACGCCGAGATCACGCGCTTGTGCGCCGCTGCCGCGCCGGCGCTGCTGGCTGCTCCCGGCGTCGGCCCCCAAGTCGCTGCCGCGCTGCTCGTCGCCGCCGGCGACAACCCCGAACGGCTGCGCAGCGAAGCGTCGTTCGCTGCGCTGTGCGGCGTCAGCCCCGTCGAGGCTTCCTCGGGCCGCACCGTGCGCCACCGGCTCAACCGCGGCGGCGACCGCCAGGCCAACAACGCCCTGTGGCGCATCGCGACCGTCCGGCTCCGCAGCGACGAGCGCACCCAGGCCTACGCCGCACGCCGACGAGCCCAAGGCAACACCGACCGCGAGATCCTGCGCTGCCTCCAATGATTCACCCTGGGTTTTGCGCAGGCTGAATGTTGTGGTTTTCTGTCTTGTTGTGGTCGGTTCTGGTCGCAGCGTAGGCGGCTTCGAATTCATCGGGTGACATGTCGTCGAGGTAGCCGTGGATACGGTCGGTGTTCCACCAGTGGACCCAGCCGAGGGTGGCGAGCTCGACGTCGTCGACGGTGCGCCATGGTCCTTGGCTCGGGCCGCGGATCAGTTCGGTCTTGTAGAGCGCGTTGACCGATTCGGCGAGGGCGTTGTCGTATGAGTCCGCGACCGACCCGATCGAGGGCACCGCGCCGATCTCGTCGAGGCGTTCGCTGTAGCGGATGCTGGTGAACTGGCTGCCGGCGTCGGTGTGCGCGACGAGTCCTTCGAGTCGGGTCCCGCGTGCCCAGCGGGCCATCTCCAACGCGTCGAGCACCATCTGGGTGCGCATGTGAGAGGCGGCCCGCCAGCCGACGATGCGACGGGAGAACGCGTCGGTGATGAAGCACACATACGCGACGCCGGACCAGGTGGGGACATGGGTCAGATCGGCGACCCACAGCCGGTTCGGGCCGTCGGCTGTGAAGTCGCGTTCGACGAGATCAGCAGGCCGGTCCGCTTGGGGGTCCGCCCGGGTGGTCCGCACCTTTTTTGTCCGCCTTATGCCCCGTATGTCCAGCATTTTCATGAGCCGGGCTGTCTGGTCGCGGCCGATGTCGTGACCGGCGCGTCTGGCGGCGATCCACAGCTTGCGCGCCCCGTACACGCAGTAGTTGGCCTGCCACAGCGCCAACAAGATCGGCATCATCTTCGCGTCGCGCACCGACCGCTGCGACGGCGGCCGCCGTTTGGCTGTCCAATACGTGGACGGAGCCGACTGCAGCGCAGCGCAGACGGGCTCGACCCCGAAGCGGGCACGGTTCGCGTCGACGAACTCGACGATCATCGCTGTCGGCGGTCGAGCTCCGCCCCGAAAAAAACCGCTGCCCGCTGCAGGATCTCGTTCGCCCGGCGCAGCTCGCGGTTCTCCTGGCGGAGCTTCTTGAGCTCGGCGTTGTCAGCGGTCGACACCCCTGCCCGTGTCCCGGCGTCGATCTCGGCCTGGGCCACCCAGCGGCGCAGCGACTCCTCGCCGTAACCCAGCTGCCGAGCCACCCTGACCACCGTCCCCGCCGAGGTGCCCAGCTCCTCGCGCAACGCGAACACCATCCGCACCGCGTGCTGTTTCTGCTCAGCCGAATACCGACGCGACGTCGCCGCCCGGCCTGTTTGTGTGTCCATAGATCCCATGCTCGCTCCAATCCTTGGAGCCTGCGCAAAACCCAGTGCGAATCAAAACGTCACATAGCCCGAGAAATCCACCGGCTCATCGTCGACCCGCCCGAGGTGCCCGACGGCCAGCACCTGCGAGACCTGCGCGTCAAACACGGCATCACCCTCGAACAAGCCGCCGCCGCGCTGGGAGCCTCCACCCCCAAAATCTCAGCCGTCGAACGAGGCCTGCGCCACGACCGCCAGCTCGCCGAACGCTACCAACGACATCTCGACCAAATCGCCGCTTGACAAACATAGGAGCATCGTTTGCGCGTGGGATGAGCGTTTGAGGGTCCGGGCCGTGTAGTGAGGGATCCCCCAGAATCGGGAGTGTTCGCATACCCGAGTTCTGGAGGATCCCTGTGCTTGTTGACCCTATGCGTGCGTTGAGGCTGATGGTGGGCCTCGGCCCGGGCGTCGCGGTGACCGGCGTTGGGGGTCGCCGCGGCGGACCGCTGATGGTCGAGATCGAGCTGACCGAGCGGCCGTGCTGTGGCGGCTGCGGCGCCAAGGTGCACCGTCACGGCGTCAGCGAGGTGCGTCTCGCGAATCTGCCGGTGTTCGGGCGGCCGGTGAAGCTGGTGTGGCGCAAGCATCGCTGGCTGTGCCCGCATCAGGGCTGTGCGGTGCGCACGTTCACCGATCAGCAGCCTCAGATCGCGCCGCCCAGGGGGCGCATGACCAGCCGGGCGGCCCGCTGGGCTACCCGTCGCGCCGGTGCGGGACGCGCGATCAAAGAGATCGCAGCTGAGCTGGGATGCAACTGGCACACCGCGATGGCCGCGGTGCAGCGGTGGGGCCGGGCGCTGCTCGAAGCCGACGCCTCACGCAACGACGGGGTGACCGCGCTCGGCTTGGACGAGATCTTGATATTCCGCCGCGGCCGCTATCGCGACAAGCAGTGGAGCACCACCATCGTGGACGCCCGCAAAGGCAAGCTGCTGGACATAGTCGCTGGTCGCAGCGCCGAAGGCGCCACCAGATGGATCCAGGGGCGCACGTCGCGATGGCGGCGGCGGGTGCGCTGGGGAGTGATGGACCTGTCAGGCCCGTACCGCAAAGCGTTCACCGACGCGCTGCCCAAAGCGACCGGGGTCGCCGATCCGTTCCATGTCGTCAAGCTCGCCAACTCGGCCGTCGACGACGTGCGCCGACGCGTCCAAAACGAGACCACCGGCGGACGCGGCACCAAAGGCGACCCGCTGTACCGGATACGGCGGCTGCTGCTCAAAGCACACGAACGCGTCACCGAACGCGGCGAGGCGAAACTGCGCGGCCTGCTCGCAGCCGGCGACCCCCGAGGCGAGGTCCGCGACGCCTGGCACGCCAAAGAAACCCTTCGCATGACCTACCGCATCCGCGACCACCAAGTCGCCGTCGAAGCCCTCGACGAGCTCTCCCGCGACCTGCG
This sequence comes from Candidatus Poriferisodalis sp., assembly GCF_965214215.1. Taxonomy (GTDB): domain Bacteria; phylum Actinomycetota; class Acidimicrobiia; order Acidimicrobiales; family Poriferisodalaceae; genus Poriferisodalis. Next base: position 620,110 of record NZ_CBDCBD010000003.1, read on the forward strand.
AGACGAGACGTACTCGGCAGAACTGAACCGCCTCGGCCGCACCCTTCGCGACTGGCGCACCCAGATCACCAACTGGCATCGCTCACGCGTCACCAACGGACCGACCGAAGCAGCCAACAACCTGGCAAAGCTGATCAAGCGCGTGTCGTTCGGGACCGCCAACTTCGACCACTACCGAACCCGAGTCCTGCTCTACGCCGGCAAACCCGACTGGACCCTCCTCGACACCCTCACCCCACGCTAAAACGCGAAGAGCCCCCAAGACGCCACCTATCCGCGCTGCCTCCTATATCCAGCAATTTGGATCATGTATGCGCTATTGCTGCTCGCAGACGCGAAGGGCCCCGGGGCGATTGCCCCGGGGCCCTTCTCAGGCTGTTCACCCTGTCAGTGAGCTGATGCCTCCTTACTGGGTGTCCTGTATGTCAGACGACTTACTTGACGAGAACGCTCCGGTTGGAGGAAATGCGGAGTTCCTTCGCAGCGTTCTGCTTTTCGTCGACCTTTAGCGTTTCAAGGTTCTCCGGGAAGTAGCTATTCGCGACGTGCTCTTCGTCAGAGTCATCACCCTCATCGTCACCACCAATGTCAACGACGCCGCGTCCTGTACCCGTTCGGGCACCTGGGATCGTTCCAGCGTTGTTCGTGGTGAACAACATGTGGACCCGATCCAACGGTCGCAAGAACCGAACGGCCGCGGTGTACGGAGTATTGGCGCTGAGGTTTTCCGCAGTATCGGCAACGGAAGCAGGTGAGTACTTGGTGACCAACGCGCTGAGGATGTCATCACGCAGGTTGTTGTTGCCGTTGTCGTCTGTGGTGAGCATCTCGACGTAGTCGTTGAACGTCACCATGAACGCAACTGAACTCAGACCGCCTGTCAGCGATTCGCCAGACTTATTGGCGTCATCGGCGCCATTGTTGGCGTTGGCGCAATTTGCGACGGCCTTGAAGTGGCGAGTGAAGTCACTCGACCCGTTCAGCGCCGCGAGCAGGTCAGACACCTTCGGCGTTCCGTCCATGAAACGGACCCGGATGATGCTGTTCCGCGAGTTCACGCTGACATCAATCTCGGGAGTCTCTGCTGCCGTATCACGACCAGCTGCCGAGTCGACCGTCAAGGTCCAGCCGTTACCAGCGGCACCAGCGGCGCTGCCGTCCCAGAGGGCCTGGATGGTCACGGCACCCATGGTGACTTTCGCCGGGGTGCTCACGCCAGCAATGCTGTCAGGTACAGCATTAGGACCAAGGTCGTTGGTCGGATCGTCATCGACGCCCGGATTGACCGCGCTGAGTCGGATCGACGACACCGTGAAGGACTTCGTCCGAGCGTCGACCGTCTCGCGAATCGTCCGGTTGGCGTTCTCCGCTTCGTCTTTGATCGCACCAGGATTCAGAACGACGATGTCACCCTTGACCAAGTTGTATGCGCCACTGGTAGTAACACCGTCGGTACCAGATCCCTCTGGATCGTCCCCGACAGTGTTGTCCGACGCATACATCGTTTCGAAGTCAAAGCGGACGGCACCAAACACAGCCGGGAATTCCGCCGCCTCTGGGGTAGCGGCCGCTGCGACTGAAACCTTGACACCAGAACGTGTAGTCACGGAGATTTTAGTCGCATCGGCGTTACCCGCTTCGCTGGAGATGACGTGGATGTCGCCACCACCCTCGACCGCGATGACCTCGAGGCTCGGAGCAGCGGTGTCCCGGTCGGGAGTCGGCACCGTGAACGATGCTGGCTGCAGCGGCCTCTTGTCGTCATCGTCACCGAACTGAGTCGCCGTCGGCCGGATTTCGATCTCATCGCCTGCCTTCAGACCATGCGTGAGCGTCACCATCAATGACTCCGAAGGACCGCACGTGGCAGTCGCGGCAGGCATTGGATCGGTAATCGACAGTTCGCCGCCTTCCTCGCCGATCGATGCCGGGGCACTGTTGACGTACAGGACATCCTTCAGCTTGGCGGCCAATTTGAATTCGTCAAGATCGTTGATGCCATCACTGAACGTGATGGTGATCAGACCCTTGGTCTCATCGACATCAGTTTCGGTGTTGTCTTCTGCAGCCGAGGCAGCGGCCTTGATTTCGGCGGTCAGCGGATCCGACGATGTAGCCGTAGCGATCGCAGCCTCCATGACGGCCTCACTCACAACGGCATTGCCACCGATTGCGATGATCGTCAGGTTCGTCTTTGGATCTGTCTGTTCGGGACCAACCTGTTCGGGCGTGCTGGCCAGGTAGTCGCGGACCGAGGCTGGCAGCTCACTGTCGACCAAGAGAACCGGAATCGGTCCGTCGCCCATGCCCTTGCCGAGCACCGGAGCAGAACTGATGCCGTCAGCGGTGGCCTCGCGATTCACCAGCGCAACGCGGGTGGATGAGGTGCCCAAGTCGTCATCGCAGTCGTCCAGCATCAACTCGGCGATCTCAACGGACGTAGCCGCCGCAGAGTCGCCGGCGATCCGCTGCACGGCAATGTTGCCGAGTTCGGAAATCTCGTCGGCGACATCAGCCGAAACAGATGCCATGCCACCCACGATCACAACCCGTTCGATTTTCTCGTCCATCAGGAAGTTGGAAGTCGAGTCGGGCAATGCGTCGGAGTCGGTCAGCAGCACTGGCAATTCGAGTGCGTACGCCATCGGGCCGACCGCAATTGCGTCGACCGCTGGCATATCGCTGCCGTTCACCACGACTGCCACGCTCTCGTCGGTACCGCACCAAGTGGCGTTGCCACCCAGCTCGGAAGCGACCGCAGCAGCTGTCGCAGCACGATCATCGCCCGCGATGCGCATCACCGTCGGCTCTGAAGCCAGATTCTTGATCTCCTCGAGCACCGCATCGGGGACCGACGCTGCGCCGCCAACCACGATGACCTGGCCGACGCCATGGTCCTCGATGTAGTTAGCCACGCCTCGAGAGATCCCGGCAGAGCGCGTGAGCAGTACCGGTGCGTCCTTGTAACCGGCCAGGCCAGCTGAGGTCACCGCGTCGATCAGTGTCTCGCCCGAAGCGACGATCACCGTCGACACTGAACCCAGGTCGCCACCGGCGTAGTTGTGCGCCAACTTGAGCGATGTCTCGTAACGATCAGCGCCGGCAAACTCGCGCGAGTCCTTCTTGCCGTCGTCGTTCGTATCGATCATGTGCTCGTCGGACGTGTTCGCGGCTTGAGCCGGTGCGCCTGCCACGACCGCGAGCACCGATGCCATGAGCATCGCCGCCAGGATCGCAGCAAGGGAGCGCCAGCCCCGCCGCTTCGTTCGAATAGTCAAGGTTCCAAGCCTCCTGCTGGAATTATTGGGTTGTGGTGCCGGGCACGGGGCCTCGTGGCACCGATCTCCCGCCTGACAAGTAGAACCGTGGCAGGGCGTTCCCTGTGACACGGCAATCTGCGAGGGTACGTGCTGCTGCGTTGCTGCGCAATGCACTTTCTGCGCCGCCACCGCATGCGTAGCCGCGTGCGCCGCGGGGCCCCGGCGGCGGGGGGTGCAGGAACCTTGCTTGGCCGCGCAGCCGCTCCAGTATTGCGTCGGCGCCCGCGAACAGCACGACGACATCTACCGGCAGCACCAGGGCGGGCCTCTACCGGCGGCGCCGGGGCGGTCTTCCCGTCACGGCGTGCCGGCTCCCTGCGGTCGGCTGCGGCGAGGCACAGCAGAGCCGGAGCTGGCGCACGTGACGAGCGGTCGGATTCTTGTCGTGCCAGATCGGGTGCAGCACGCAGCCAACACGGCACGAAACGTCCGGCTCGGGTCAGCAGGCGCGGCTGGGTCATGTCGGGTGTGCGTCGCGGCCCGGCTGATGTGGCTGTCGTCCCGAGACCACTCACGCGCTTTGCAGCGCCGCTATCTGGAGCGAGGCCTGATGCCCTGCCCCGTCGAACCGGCCGCCTGCCGCTGCGAGCCGCGGACCGCCGAGCGCGAGCCGGCGTCGCTCATGTCGACCTCCGGGCCGGTCCGGGGGCACCTGGCGCACCAGGCCTGTCAGCAGACCGCCGCCGCCGGTCAGCTCCACGCCATCGGCGCGTGCCTGGGTCACCAGCCGTTCGGTCCAGTCATTCATGGCCGTCTCGCCGACGACCTCTCTCGTCGGCACAGCCGCCATGTTCTGATCCGTCACAGACATGATCCTTCCCAGCCCAAAGCTGCGAACCCTCAGACCACGACCGGATACACAGAAAATCCCGAGTGCCACTGTTGATGTCGCCGGAGCCTCCAGCCAAGGGGTTACGGTCCGGTCCTGCGCTCGGCGCTGACTCCACAATATTTTGGCCTTGTGCCTGTTGTCCGACCTGCCGCGTCGAGCCTGAGACCGGACAGGAGCGCTCCTGTCCGGTAGGAGGCGTGGCTGTCTCGACTCGGTTGCGGCGAAACGGCCCTGTCGATCCCGAGCCCTGCGGAGCATCGCTTCGGCCAGGAGCACACCATGACATCGCCAGTCGGGGGAATCGCCCCCTAACCCGACACCTTCACCGTGGGGATCGTCGGCGGCGCAGCATCGCTCGCGTCGGCGGGACAAGACCGACGCCGTATCGCGCGTGGCGGTGAGCGCGTTGGATACCTTTGGTGCCACAACGACGGTTCGCGTCCGCCCTGACTGGTATTTCTGATGACGGATTTTGTCGAGTCCCACGGCAATCTCCTAGACGCGGATGCCGACGCGCTCGTGAACACGGTGAACACCGTGGGGGTGATGGGCAAGGGCATCGCCCTCCAGTTCAAGAAGGCGTTCGGGGCCAACTTCGAGGCGTACCGGCGGGCCTGCAAACGCGGCGAGGTCCAGATCGGGCGGATGCACGTGTTCGACAACGGCCAGCTGGTGTCGCCGCGGTGGATCATCAACTTCGCCACCAAGCGCCATTGGCGGTCGGGGTCCCGGATCAGCGACATCGCCGCCGGGCTCGAGGCGTTGCGGGCGGAAATCATCAGGCTCGGCATCGCTTCGGTGGCCGTGCCGCCGCTGGGATGCGGCAACGGAGGGCTGGCGTGGACAGACGTCCGGCCGCTGATCGAAGAGCACCTCGACGGGCTGGGTGTCGAGGTGCATGTGTACGCGCCTGAAGGAACGCCGGCCGCGGCGGACATGCGCTACGCGTCGGTCAGGCCGAACTGGACGCCGGGCAGAGCAGCGCTCGTGCTGCTGGTGGACCGCATCGCTGCGCGCACGCTGGAAGGCGGGGCGTCGCTGGTCAGCGTGCAGAAGCTGATGTACTTCCTCCAGGAAGCAGGCGAACCGCTGCGATTGGACTTCCAGCGCGGCCGCTACGGGCCCTACGCCGACAACCTCCGTCACGTGCTCAAAGCGGTCGAAGGCCATTTTCTGCAGGGGTACGGAGACGGGTCAGCCAAGGTCTTCGACGCAGAGCCGCTGCGTGCCGTGCCCGAGGCTGTGGTCGAGGCCGCGGACTTGATAATCGGCGAAGCGACAGGCGACCGAGTCGAAGAAGTGCTGGGACTCGTCGAAGGCTTCGAATCGTCCTACGCGCTGGAACTGCTTGCCACAGTGCACTGGATCGCCCACCGCGAGAGCGCCGGGGGCGACACCGACGACATCATCGACAAGGTGCGCGGGTGGAGCGAACGCAAACGGGGGATGTTCTCGAACAAGCACGTCACAGCGGCTCACGAGCACCTTCGTGTGCACGGCTGGCTGGCAGCCTGACGCCGACGGCCCGCTCCCTGCTCAAATCTTCACTGATGCCCCTATAGGTCAGGACTGTCGCCCTTGCTGCCGACCGAGGCGACGATGTCGTTGTCGGCGAGCCGCTGGCTGTAGCGGATGGACAGGTATTGGGATCCCATGTCGCTGTGATGGGTGAGCCCGGCGAGGTCTGCTCCTGAGCGGCGGCGGGCGAAGACAGCCATCTCCAAGGCGTCGAGGGCCAGCTCGGTGCGCATCGAACGCGACGCCTGCCGGCCGCGCACTCGGCACGAATAGGCGTCGAGCACGAACGACACGTACACCCAGCCGCTTTGGGTGCGCACGTAGGTGAGATCGGCCAGCCACAGCCGGTTCGGGGCCGGCACGCTGAAGTCCCGCTTGACCAGGTCCGCGGGCCGCTCGGCGCCGTCAGCTGGGGTCGTCGTGCGGACCGTGCCGCCTCGGCGGGTTCCTTGCAGGCCCAGCTCGCGTATCAACCGCTCGACGGTGCAGCGAGCCACCCGCACGCCCTCGACGCGGTTGAGGTGGTCCCACACCTTCGCCGCCCCGTAGGCGCCGTAGTTCTCCCGATGCACCCTGGCGATCCAGCCGCGCAGCCGGGCGTCTCGCAGCGCCCGAGCCGACGGCGGCCGGGTCTTCGCGGCGCAATAGGTGGACGGGGCGACCCCGACGCCGTGCTCGGTGAGCACAGCGCAGATCGGCTCGACCCCGAACCGGTGCCGGTGGGCGTCGATGAACGCCACTACCTGCGGGACTGGCGGTCGAGCCCCTTACCCGAAGAAAGCCGACGCCGCCTTCAAGATCTCGTTCGCGCGGCGCAGCTCACGGTTCTCGCGTTCGAGGACCTTGATCCGCTCACGCTCCGCCGTGGTCACACCCGGGCGCGAACCGACGTCGATCTCAGCGCGGCGCACCCACAGCCGCACCGTCTCAGGCGTCGGCCCCCGCTTGCCGGTGACCGAGCAGATCGCCTCCCACTGCGAACCGTAAAGACGCTCGTTGTCGAGCACCATCCTCACCGCACGCTCACGCAACTCGGCGGGATATCTTCCATTTCCTGGCATAGCTCCATCCTCTCAAGGAACAGAGTGGTGCACCCTGTGTTTCGCGCGGGCGGATTATTGGATTCTGCTGTCATGGGCCTTGAGGAGGTTTTATGGCACGGAGGGGTTATTCGCCGGAGTTCCGGCGGCGTGTGATCGATTTGGTCGAGGCGGGCCGGCCGGTGGCTGCGGTGGCTGCGGAGCTGGGGATCAGCGGCCAGTCGATCTATATGTGGCGACGTCAGGCTCGCATCGACGCCGGGATCGAGACGGGCATGACGACCGCGGAGCACGCCGAGCTTGCGGCGTTGCGCAAACGGGTCCGCGAGCTCGAGACCGAGCTGGCGATCCATCGTCGGGCGACCGAGCTGCTGAAGGGGGACGCCGACCCAAAAGCAGGTTCGCGGCCATCAGAGTGATGGCCGCGGAGGGACTTCCCGTCGAGCGGGCGTGCGGCGTGGTGGGGGTGTCGGTGTCGGGCTATTACGGCTGGCTGGGTCGCCCGCCATCGGCGCGGTCGGTCCGCCACGCTTGGCTGAGCGACGTCATCGCGGTGGTTCACGCTGGCTCCCGGCAGACCTACGGCGCCGTTCGGGTGCATGCCGAGCTCACCTTGGGCCGCGGCATCGCGGTGGGCCGTCAGACCGTCGAGACGTTGATGAGACGATCAGGGCTGCGGGGCATCTCGGGGCGGCCAAAGTTCCGCAAGGTCCCCAACGTGGCGACCGCATCCGATCTCGTGGACCGCGACTTCGCCCGAGCCGAGCCCGACCGGCTGTGGGTGACCGACATCACCGAGCATCCGACCCGCGAAGGCAAGGTCTACTGCGCCGTGGTGCTGGACACCTTCAGCCGCCGCGTCGTGGGCTGGTCGATCGACTCGCGGCCCGCAGCGTCACTGGTCACCAACGCCTTGGGCATGGCGATCGACGGCCGCAACCCCACAGCCGGCGAGACCGTGATCCACAGCGACCAAGGCACCCAGTTCACCTCCTGGGCATTCACCCAACGCGCTGTCGACTCGGGGCTGCTGCCATCGATGGGCTCGGTCGGGGACTGCTTCGACAATGCGATGGTCGAGTCGTTCTGGTCCCGGATGCAAGTCGAGCTGCTGGACCGCAAACGCTGGCGCACACGCATCGAGCTGGCCAACGCGATCTTCGAATACCTCGAGATCTGGCACAACCGGCAGCGACGGCACACCTCGCTTGGCATGCTCACACCCATCGAGTTCGAAGCTCGACACCAACACAAACCGGCAGCATGAATCCAGTAACCCGCCTCCACCAAAGTCAGGGACCCCCAGAGCCTCCACGAAACTCGGGGCGATTCATCCGAGATCACACCGGAAGGAGCCGAGCAAGGAGAAACATGAGGTGTCGGTGTGCATCGGTCGTCGGTCGGTGAGTCGGTCGCGAGGGCGAAGATACGCTGAGGTTGTGTCTCTACGCGAGGAGATTCTCGATCAGCACTGCCGTGTGCCGATCCGCAAGTCCCGTCCCGCTCGCATGCGACGCGTGCCCGCCAGGCGCGACCTGTCGCGGCTCTTGATACAGTGTTTAGCGATCCGAGGCCTAAGTGCCGAGGGGGGTGCGCGCGGAACACTCGAGACCGTAAACACCAGTCATGTGAGGGTGGAGGTGAGCTGAACGGACTGCCCCATAAGAGCGAGGCGAGACTCAGCAGTCTCAATTGCGCAGTCCAGTTCCCACCGAATCACACACTCAATGGCAAAGACCTCGCAAGTCAACTGCAATTCCCGGCCATTTGGCCGGGAATTTGCAATTGGCGGCATCGACGCGTCTAGTGCCCTCGTTCAGCGGCGTCTTCCTGAGTGCTCTGTTTGACCGACCAGACTTGACGACAGTGGTCGCCGACCCGGACATGGCCGTCGGCGTAGACATTGATGTAGCCGTTGGGCGAAACCTTCCACACCGAATCCGACGCACGGATGGTGCACTGTTTGCCTGCGTTCACATCCCAATGGAAGCCCGTGGGCAGCAAGAGTCCCCGAACGGTCTGAGGCTCACGTCCATGTCGACGGCCGGTGTTTGCGTACGACCAACGTCGGCTGCTGCCATCCCTAAGAGACGGTCCCGAACGATAAATCTGCTTGAATCGCTTACGGCTGTCTTTCGTATCAAGGTCGAGTTGTTGTTGAAAGTCAAACATATGAAATGGGAGGATTCTCGGGTCATTCGTATCGTCGCACGAGGCCGACGACATCCAATCGATGAAATCGTTGTCCCACTGCAAGGCATTATTGGACTTGAGACTCTTTGCGAATGCCTTGTATCGGCAGAAGCGGTGTATAGAGATCAACCATTTATGGTGAAATCTCTTGCTGGGATCCGTTCGAACGTGCACTGCCCCGTCGTAGACGACGGCGACTGGGCGACGGTGCATTTCTGCATAGACTTTGGTCGCATCTCTCCGGCCAAGAATGTACGCCTTTCTGCCCTGGCTTGAAGTCAGATGGACGCAGTCAACTGATGTGAACTCCCAGCCATGACTGCGTGCAGTTCGTTCTATCGTTCTCTGGTTCCCGGAGCTGGGCAGTGCGACATGCCACACGAGCGGCGAGATCGAAGTCACCGACGTGTACGATGAGCGATGTGGGCAGGAATCAGCAATTGCTTTAGTTCCGCCTCATCCATCAGGTCAATACATCGCCGAAGATATTCGCGTAGTCCGACATTCGGCTTCGGTTGTGCTGCTTCTAGCAACAGATCTGACGGGGCTTCCAATTCGTGGTCCTCGAAGAACCCAACCAGGCGCTCATAGATTCCCTTTCGGACTCGATCGTTCCACGCGTTACGCAGTTGGGGCGGTAGCGCCGATGTGCTCAGGCTCTTGCTGCTCCATGCCTCTGCCTGAAGGCGACCAGCTTCGTCCAATTGCGACGCGTTCTCGGCAAGGAAATCAGACCTCCAAGCCCCGAGCACCTCTGGGTCAAGTGTTGGCATGAGCAGTGCGTCGTCATCGATATCTGTTTCCACAAGCACTGCTTGACGGGAAGACTTCTCCCAAACCCATTTGCCCGAAGCAGAATAGTCAATAGTTGCCCGCCAGAGATCTTGTCGAATCTTGAGAGACGGCGCCAAGTTCGAAGGAGCAACGCGAGCACGATATGGCTCACGCAACGCCACTACATAGGGATGAATGGAGTGGTCAATTGCCAAGAGTTTGTCAAGTCGATCGAGGAGTTCTCCGAATCGCTCCACGCCGTACTTGGACTCGCTGAATCGTCGATCGGTGAGGTCGAGCAAACGATTCTTCAACACAGTTCCGTGCATCTGGAACCAGACCGGCGATCCGCGTTGCGCTGCGACACGAAATGCTTCAACTATTAGTGCTTCGAGGGCGGGATCATCGGCCGGATCGCTAGGCTCCCCCGTTTCAGCCTCCGCGTCTTGTTCAGAGTCTTCGGTCATGTTTCCCCTACGTCGATCAGTGTGCTCCAACGTAGCGGTCTGCCGACAGTCCTTACGTGCGATTTCAGCGACTGAGCCCGAGGCGCACGTGTGCGGCACCTGACTTCCGCCATCGGCTGCAATCCGCAGCCGAGCAGTTCGAAGGCTTTGCCGACGAGGTCTCGGGCCCGAGTTTGGCGCGTGTTTTGTGTTTGTGAAGGTCGGCGGGGGCGCGGCTGGTCGGTGTCTCCACTACATCGTCTCTGCGGGGGGTGGTGTGTCAGCCGATGTGGGCTTTGTCCCAGTGGCGGGTGGGGGTCTCGGTGGCGGCGAGGATCGCTGTTTGCAGTGCGCTGCGGCGGGGGGTGCAGGAACCTTGCTTGGCCGCGCAGCCGCTCCAGCATTGCGTCGGCGCCCGCGAACAGCACGACGACATCTGCCGGCAGCACCAGGGCGGGCCTCTACCGGCGGCGCCGGGGCGGTCTTCCCGTCACGGCGTGCCGGCTCTCTGCGGTCGGCTGCGGCGAAGCACGGCAGAGCCGGAGCTGGCGCATGTGACGAGCGGTCGGGTTCTTGACGTGCCAGATCGGGTGCAGCACGCAGCCGACACGACACGAAATGTCCGGCTCGGGTCAGCAGGTGCGGCTGGGTCGTATGAGGCATGCCTCGCTGCCCGGTGGGCGACTCGCCGGACGGGCGCGGGGTGGGGCGATCCAGGAGATCGCAGCCGAGCTGGGAACGGGCTGGCACACCGCGATGACAGCGACGCACCGGTAGGGCCAGGCGCTGCTCGACATAGTCGCCAGCCGCCTCGCTCACACAGAGCACCCGAGTGTCACTGCTGGGTTTGCCGGGGCTCCCAGCCCGATGAACCGGTCAACCAGCCCGAGACACCCAGGTACAGTCCCGTCCGCGTCGTTTTGGTTTCACGAGCAAGTGTCGGGTTCGAGAGGCGTTCGGCAGACGTCTGTATCGGAGGGAAATCGACATGACGATGCCGGCATCGGCCGCTGCGGCGTCACCCAGTCCGCAGCGTCATCCCGCGGAATCACTCCGGGTGCTACTTGTGGCCCGGCGTCCGGTGCTGTCATCGAGTCGGGTGCGCGGCCGGGTTCGCCTCGCCCGGCGCATCGTGGACTGCCACCAAGAGGTCCACGCCGTTGCAGCTATTCGTCCTCCACCTGTGCTGCACGGACGAAGGTCAGGGCGACGCGTTCGATCCGGAGGAGTTCTCGCCGCCTGAGACGGAGATCGACGGCCGCCTCGCGGACGAACTGAGGTTCGGCAACTACTACACGCTCTACCAGTGCGTCCAAGCCGACACGCCTGCTTGGACGCGGGTGCCGCTGGAAATCGGCGGACGCCCGATCGCAGCCGCGAGGACCGATGACGGCCAGTACACGCTGGGGTTGCTGCTCGGCATCGCGGATCTCGTCGAGGAGAGGTTGCGCTATGCAGACGGCGACCGCGTCGACTTGGACGGATTCGCGGACGAGGCGAACGGGATCGTCCAGGCGGCCGCGGATGCAACACTGTTCGCCGACGGCACGTACTTCAGCGCCGACTGGCAGGACTGGACCTACTGACGGTGCCACCGCTCGCACCTTGAGCGCCGGACGGCTCGCCGATGCAGACGACGCTCGCCCGTGCTTGCCTGTTGCAGTCCTTATACCTTCATGCCGAACCGCTGCTGGACAACGTCTCAAGCGGCTCGAGCCGAGCCCGCGCTGCGGGCATAGGCCCAGGTGAGAGCACATCTCGGGTCTGTCAGACGCTCCCTTGTCAAGCGGCGAGATCGACCTGGCGGTTCCGCGGGATCGTGCGGGCACCTTCGAGCCGGTCACGGTGCCCAAGCATCGGCGCCGTCTCGACGGGCTGTCGGGCAATGTGATCAGCCTCTATGCGAAAGGGCTCACAACCGGCGAGATCCAGGCCCACTTGGCCGAGATCTATGACACCGACGTCAGCCGGGAGACGATCTCGAAGATCACCGACGGGATCGTGGCTGACATGGCTGCGTGGCACAACCGCACCGCTCGATCCCGTGTACGCGGTGCTGCTGATCGACGCGATCGTCGTCAAGGTCCGCGACTCCCAGGTCGCGAACCGGCCCGTGTATGTCGCCATAGGCGTGGATCTTCAAGAAGAACGCGACGTTTTGGGCATGTGGCTGGGACCCGCAGGCGGCGAGGGCGCCAAGCAGCCGTTGACGGCTACGTTGACCTGCTCATCAAGCGGAAGCAGGAAGACCGTGCGTTCGCGAGCATGCGCCAAGCAAAACCAGCAGGCAACAGGTTCACAAGGATGGCTGGTGAGGCGTTGTGGAAGGCTGAACAGGCGTTGAGCAGCGGAGACCTGACAGCCGCTCGCAGGCAAGCGTCTGACCTGCACGATGCCAGTGGAGCGTTGCTGGACGACCTTCGTCCACGCTTCTAGCGAGTTGCTGCACCGTCGGCCTGAACCGTTCGGGCGGCCTGCCCGCCTGATCGGCAGAGACCAACAACGAAAGAGCCCCGGGGTTTCGGCCCCGGGGTGCTTCGCGTCTCCGCTTCGGCCTGCCGAGAGATGGTCCAGCATCTCGTCACTCTCGAGCTGGCCGCCGCCGTCGAGAGCGCTGTCAGGACCCGAATTCGCACCGGAAGGAGCCGAACACGGAGAGACACGTCATGGAGGTGCGATACATGCCCCGTCGTTCCGACTCGTTGAGCTTGGGGCTCAGGCAGTCCTACTTGTGACCGAAGTGCGGCGCGCAGCGAGAGGTATGGCGGTCGCTGGGAACCGTCGACCCGCACGCGTGTGCGACGGCTTCGACCTGTCGAGCCGAAGCGTTACATTCGACGGCGTGGGCAGGCGTGAGCAAGTCGTTGGCCGGTTCCGAGCGGAGATCCGGGACGCAGCTGCGCGCAACAAGGCGACTGCGATTGCGCTCGTGGGCTCTGTTGCGCGGGGCGACGACGACGCGCACAGCGACTACGACTTCTTGGTCGATTTCGACCGGGGCGTCACGCTGTTCGACATCGGCGGCCTCAAGGCAGATCTCAAAGACCTCCTCGGCGCCGAGGTGGATGTTGTGCCGCGGTCATGCCTGCGAGGAGGCCACCGCACGATGCTCGCCGACGCGATCCCGCTGTGAGCCGCAGCGACGCCGAACGGGTCGCGGACATTCTCGACGCGTTGCTGCCGAGCGTTGCCGCGGCGAGCCGCATGTAGAACGCCCACGTGACGCTCGGAACTCGGCCGTGCCACTGGAGCGGCGCTGCCGCGCTGAGCGCAACCCGCGCCAAGTGGTCATCGACGAGGAGCACTCGAATACGCCCGCTGAGCGGGGTTCAGCGCTCGGCGCCGCCGGCGGGAACGTGGGCTTCAAAAGCCGGGTCCCCTTCGGAAAAACGCGTTGCAATGTCATCGTATTCGGCACCGAGGCGAGCGAACGCGTCTGCGATCTCGGGGTCGTAGTCGTCAGGCAGGGTGCTCACGAACACCGTCTTGACATGCCTCGCGCCAGCATCGTCAGACCGCTCGCCAGCAGGCGCAATCTGCTTCAACGGATCGGCAATAGCGGTGCTCAATGCCATCTCGATTACCAAGCCCTCTCCTCGAGAACAACCCTAACGAACGCACAGTTGCGTGCTGCCAGATCGGCCGCGTCGAACGTGGGACCGGCACCATCGCAATGCCTCATGAGCGGCCCTCGAGAGCGCTGCCAGCACCCGAGATCACACCGGAAGGAGCCGAACAAGGAGAAACATGACGTGTCGGTGGGCATCGGTCGTCGGTCGGTGAGTCGGTCGCGAGGGCGAAGGTACGCTGAGGTTGTGTCTCTACGCGAGGAGATTCTCGATCAGCACTGCCGTGTGCCGATCCGCAAGTCCCGTCCCGCTCGCATGCGACGCGTGCCCGCCAGGTGATTCGCACTGGGTTTCGCGCAGGCTCCAAGGATTGGAGCGAGCATGGGATCTATGAACACAAATGCGGGGCCGGCGGCGACGTCTCGTCGGTATTCGGCTGAGCAGAAGCAGCACGCGGTGCGGATGGTGTTCGCGTTGCGCGAGGAGCTGGGCACTTCGGCGGGGACGGTCACCAGGGTGGCTCGGCAGCTGGGTTATGGGCCCGAGTCGCTGCGCCGCTGGGTGGCCCAAGCCGAGATCGACGCCGGGACACGGGCAGGGGCGTCGACCGCTGACAACGCCGAGCTCAAGAAGCTCCGCCAGGAGAATCGTGAGCTGCGCCGGGCGAACGAGATCCTGCAGCGGGCAGCGGTTTTTTTCGGGGCGGAGCTCGACCGCCGACAGCGATGATCGTCGAGTTCGTCGACGCGAACCGTGCCCGCTTCGGGGTCGATCCCGTCTGCGCTGCGCTGCAGTCGGCCCCTTCCACGTATTGGACCGCGAAACGGCGGCCGCCGTCGCAGCGGTCGGTGCGCGACGCGAAGATGATGCCGATCTTGTTGGCGCTGTGGCAGGCCAACTACTGCGTGTACGGGGCGCGCAAGCTGTGGATCGCCGCCAGACGCGCCGGTCACGACATCGGCCGCGACCAAGTGGCTCGGCTCATGAAAATGCTGGACATACGGGGCATAAGGCGGACAAAGAAACTGCGGACCACCCGGGCGGACCCCGAAGCGGACCGGCCTGCTGATCTCGTCGAACGCGACTTCGCAGCCGACGGCCCGAACCGGCTGTGGGTCGCCGATCTGACCCATGTGCCCACCTGGTCCGGCGTCGCCTATGTGTGCTTCATCACCGACGCCCACAGCCGTCGCATCGTCGGCTGGCGGGCCGCCTCTCACATGCGCACCCAGATGGTGCTCGACGCATTGGAGATGGCCCGCTGGGCACGCGGCGCCCGACTCGAAGGACTCGTCGCGCACACCGACGCCGGCAGCCAGTTCACCAGCATCCGCTACAGCGAACGCCTCGACGAGATCGGCGCGGTGCCCTCGATCGGGTCGGTCGCGGACTCATACGACAACGCCCTCGCCGAATCGGTCAACGCGCTCTACAAGACCGAACTGATCCGCGGCCCGAGCCAAGGACCATGGCGCACCGTCGACGACGTCGAGCTCGCCACCCTCGGCTGGGTCCACTGGTGGAACACCGACCGTATCCACGGCTACCTCGACGACATGTCACCCGATGAATTCGAAGCCGCCTACGCTGCGACCAGAACCGACCACAACAAGACAGAAAACCACAACATTCAGCCTGCGCAAAACCCAGGGTGAATCAAGGCGCGACCTGTCGCGGCTCTTGATACAGTGTTTAGCGATCCGAGGCCTAAGTGCCGAGGGGGGTGCGCGCGGACCACTCGAGACCGTAAACACCAGTCATGTGAGGGTGGAGGTGAGCTCAACGGACTGCCCCATAAGAGCGAGGCGAGACTCAGCAGTCTCAATTGCGCAGTCCAGTTCCCACCGAATCACACACTCAATGGCAAAGACCTCGCAAGTCAACTGCAATTCCCGGCCATTTGGCCGGGAATTTGCAATTGGCGGCATCGACGCGTCTAGTGCCCTCGTTCAGCGGCGTCCTCCTGAGTGCTCTGTTTGACCGACCAGACTTGACGACAGTGGTCGCCGACCCGGACATGGCCGTCGGCGTAGACATTGATGTAGCCGTTGGGCGAAACCTTCCACACCGAATCCGACGCACGGATGGTTGAATCGCCCCGGGTTTGGTGGAGGCTCTGAGGGTCCCTGAGTTATGCGGAGGCGGGTTACTGGATTCATGCTGCCGGTTTGTGTTGGTGTCGAGCTTCGAACTCGATGGGTGTGAGCATGCCAAGCGAGGTGTGCCGTCGCTGCCGGTTGTGCCAGATCTCGAGGTATTCGAAGATCGCGTTGGCCAGCTCGATGCGTGTGCGCCAGCGTTTGCGGTCCAGCAGCTCGACTTGCATCCGGGACCAGAACGACTCGACCATCGCATTGTCGAAGCAGTCCCCGACCGAGCCCATCGATGGCAGCAGCCCCGAGTCGAC
Source organism: Candidatus Poriferisodalis sp. (assembly GCF_965214215.1). Lineage (GTDB taxonomy): Bacteria > Actinomycetota > Acidimicrobiia > Acidimicrobiales > Poriferisodalaceae > Poriferisodalis. Next base: position 636,209 of record NZ_CBDCBD010000003.1, read on the forward strand.
AGCGCGTTGGGTGAATGCCCAGGAGGTGAACTGGGTGCCTTGGTCGCTGTGGATCACGGTCTCGCCGGCTGTGGGGTTGCGGCCGTCGATCGCCATGCCCAAGGCGTTGGTGACCAGTGACGCTGCGGGCCGCGAGTCGATCGACCAGCCCACGACGCGGCGGCTGAAGGTGTCCAGCACCACGGCGCAGTAGACCTTGCCTTCGCGGGTCGGATGCTCGGTGATGTCGGTCACCCACAGCCGGTCGGGCTCGGCTCGGGCGAAGTCGCGGTCCACGAGATCGGATGCGGTCGCCACGTTGGGGACCTTGCGGAACTTTGGCCGCCCCGAGATGCCCCGCAGCCCTGATCGTCTCATCAACGTCTCGACGGTCTGACGGCCCACCGCGATGCCGCGGCCCAAGGTGAGCTCGGCATGCACCCGAACGGCGCCGTAGGTCTGCCGGGAGCCAGCGTGAACCACCGCGATGACGTCGCTCAGCCAAGCGTGGCGGACCGACCGCGCCGATGGCGGGCGACCCAGCCAGCCGTAATAGCCCGACACCGACACCCCCACCACGCCGCACGCCCGCTCGACGGGAAGTCCCTCCGCGGCCATCACTCTGATGGCCGCGAACCTGCTTTTGGGTCGGCGTCCCCCTTCAGCAGCTCGGTCGCGCGACGGTGGATCGCCAGTTCGGTCTCGAGCTCGCGGACCCGTTTGCGCAACGCCGCGAGCTCGGCGTGCTCCGCGGTCGTCATGCCCGTCTCGATCCCGGCGTCGATGCGAGCCTGGCGTCGCCACGTATAGATCGACTGGCCGCTGATCCCCAGCTCCGCAGCCACCGCAGCCACCGGCCGGCCCGCCTCGACCAAATCGATCACACGCCGCCGGAACTCCGGCGAATAACCCCTCCGTGCCATAAAACCTCCTCAAGGCCCATGACAGCAGAATCCAATAATCCGCCCGCGCGAAACACAGGGTGCACCATCTGTGACTGATCAGAGTATGTCGGCTGTGCCGGCGGGAGAGGCCGTCGGCGAGACGGCGATGAAGGTTCTCTATCTTGTCGCCACCGCCCGACGAAAGAACCAGACCAACCTGACCGGCAAGACCAACGGCTGGAAAGCCATCCTCAACACCTTGACCGTCCACTACGGCGACAGGATCGCCGCCTACATTCGATGAACACCACCACGGCCGGTTACACAAAAAATATGACAGTCCCTCGCCCGACCCTGTAGGGATCTGTCAGGAATTGACAGACCCGCTGTAGTCGACGAGCGGACCCAATTCGGCTACTTCGAAGTGGTCAAGGTGTGGTTGGATAAGGGGCTCTTCGCGTTTTAGCGTGGGGTGAGGGTGTCGAGCAGGGTCCAGTCGGGTTTTCCTGCGTAGAGCAGGACTCGGGTGCGGTAGTGGTCGAAGTTGGTGATCCCGAACGACACGCGCTTGATCAGCTTGGCCAGGTTGTTGGCTGCTTCGGTGGGACCGTTGGTCACTCGTGAGCGGTGCCAGTTGGTGATCGGGGTGCGCCAGGTGCGTAGCGTGCGGCCGAGCTTGTTCAGCTCCGGCGAGTACGCCTCGTCGCGCAGGTCGCGGGACAGCTCGTCGAGCGCTTCGAGAGCGGTCTTGTGGTCGCCGATGCGGTAGGTCATGCGAAGGGTTTCCTTGGCGTGCCAGGCGTCGCGGACCTCGCCGCGGGGGTCGCCGGCTGCGAGCAGGCCGCGCAGCTTCGCCTCGCCGCGTTGGGTGACGCGTTCGTGGGCTTTGAGCAGAAGCCGCCGTATCCGATACAAGGGATCGTCTTTGGTGCCGCGTCCGCCGGTTGTCTCGTTCTGGACGCGTCTGCGCACCTCGTCGACGGCCGAGTTGGCGAGCTTGACGACATGGAACGGATCGGCGACCTGGATCGCTTTGGGCAACGCGTCGGTGAACGCCTTGCGGTACGGGCCCGACAGGTCCATGACTGCCCAGCGCACCCGGGCTCGCCATCTCGACGTGCGTCCCTGGATCCATCTGGTAGCGCCCTTAGCGCTCTTACCAGCGACTATGTCCAGCAGCTTGCCTTTTCCGGCGTCCACGATGGTGGTGCCCCAGTGCTGTTCGCGGTACCGGCCGCGTCGGAACATCAAGATCTCATCGAGACCCAAAGCGGTCACCCCGTCAATGCGCGAGGCGTCGGCTTCGAGCAGCGCTTGGCCCCAACGCTGCACCGCAGCCATCGCGGTGTGCCAGTTGCAGCCCAGCTCGGCCGCGATCTCTTTGATCGCGCGTCCCGCACCGGCGCGGCGGGTCGCCCAACGCGCAGCCCGGCTGGTCATGCGCCCCCTGGGCGGCGCGATGGCGGGCTGCTGATCGGTGAACGTGCGCACCGCACAGCCCTGATGGGGGCACAGCCAGCGGCGCTTGCGCCACACCAGCTTCACCGCCCGCCCGAACGCCGGCAGATCAGCGAGGCGCACCCCATTCGCCCCGTGAGCCCACACCCGCCCGCCGCAGCCCCCACAGCACGGCCGATCCGTCAGCGCTATCACGACCTCGAGCGGGCCGCCGCGGCCGCCCCCAACATCGCGCACCGCGACACCCGGACCCAAACCGACGATCAGCAACAACGCACGCGTACAGTCAACAGCCACAGGGATCCTCCAGATCTCGGGGTCTCAACACCTCCGATTCTGGGGGATCCCTCCCTATCGAGCCGGGACCCTCAAACGCTCACCCCACGCGCAAACGCGAAGCGCCGGATAAGGGCGCGTGCAGCGCCGTCGTGAAGATTTGGGCCAGACTGCTCGATTGTCGGGATGATTGTGAAGTTCTCTGGTGGGCAACGGTCCTCGAACAACATCAGAGCATGGCCAGCAGGATCTCGCCGCGACCGCCAGATTAACCCTTGGGACCAATCCGCAAGGCGACGTATGTTTGCACACCATTGTCTCGTCAGCGGATAGTCGCTGGAATCACATTGAGTCAGCCACTGATCTTGTCCGATGGTGGCGAGACTGTCGTCGGTCACAAGGTCTACCAGTCTGAGATCGGTCTTGGCGGCGAATCGCCCGATCTTCTTGTTCTTGAGTGCTTTGGTCAATATCGTATTGCCAACGCCTGACTTAGATTTGGAGAAGCTCACTAACGTTTCCCCAACAGCTGTGCGGTCGCTGTCAGCTGCATAGAGATAACCGAATCTGTCAGTTGTGAGGGCGTCGAATCTCCCGCCATCGATATCGTCTAGCCCGCGTGCAATCGGATTGAAATCGCAGAGTCCTCGCGTACGACCATGGATTCGGGTAAGCGGTAGATCGGCACGCAAGTGATATGGCTGCGGCGATCCGACAAGTGGAATTGGAGGAACGATTCGTGGGGGCATCGCGAGGGCTTGCTTCGTACTGCCTCGCTGCGTCGAACAGGCCGGTCAAATCAGACGGCTTGTATGGCAGCACGCGCGGCCGCAACCAAACCCGACCGCCGTTTGCCGCATTTGAGAATCTCAACAGGCGGTGCGTTTAGTCGCTCGTTTTCCGTGTACCACCAAGTGGCGACTCCCCATGGGTCTTGGTCCGCACCCAACTGTCGGTTTATCGCAGCCACTTCCTCATATAGCCGACCTGTATCCGAATTGAATTGGAATGCGGGATAGGAATAGCGGTCTTGTCGAGGCAGACCAATTAGGTCAGACTTCTCTCGCAACGAGTCAAGTAGGAGCTCGTCAGGGCCAGGCCCTTCGGCGTTCAATGCAGAAAGTGCCTCTTGCTGCGCGTAGCACTCGTGTGCGAGCACGAAACGAACTATTTTATTACGACGTTCTGTCTCTGCACGAAGCTGCCTGACAAAGGTGTCGGCGCGGAGTGAAGGGTCAAAGCCCGAGGCGACAGTTTTGGCGATCTCGGTGAAGATTGAGGCAGCAATTCGGCTGGCAACAATATGAGACTTGCCGAGTTTCGCATCATCTACCAATTGGTCATCCATCGCAGTCCAGCGATCAAGTTCGTCCTCATAGGTAGATCGTCCTCTTGAGTGACCCCACAACGATAATTCTGCTGCGTGTATCGCACTCTCAGAAGGCGGTGGCGTGCCCGGGCCGACGTCGTCAACCGCGCGCCTAGAGAGGCGTCGACTCGATTCACTCGGTGCGCTGCCGAGCAAGAAGGCACCAGACCGGCTCCTGGTGTAGGACGTGTTGAGCTTGTTTGTCATTTCATCCCCCCATTTCGATACGTTGTACTTTGTTGCTCGCCATCCAAGTCTTGAGTGCTGCAGCCTTCGCGAGCGCGCGCCCAACTGCGTGCTGCAGAATGTACAAGTCCTGCTCTTCCATGGCAAAGAAATAGCTCTCAGATTGATTTTCCTGTTGCGAGTCGATACGTAGAATGTGTGAGATGAGTGCTGCGTGCGGCCCATCATCTATATCCTCGCCAAAGACTGGCCTTATGTCCGTGACAATGCGCGTCCCCAGTATGACATCGCGGTAGTCGAGTGCTAACTGATGGCCCTTCTGTAGCCTCTGTATTGGCCCGTCAACTACTAGTGCCCCTAGACGAGTTGTGAACGTGGCCCGATCTTCATTGTCTAAGTCTAGTGAGTCTGACTCGGCGATATCGGAGATTATGTCGGCAAGTGAGGTGGCTTGGAGTTCACTGAACGAAACCATGGACCGCATGGCAGGTATGAGGTCGTCTGCGGAATTCATGCCAAGACGTTCTTTGGCCTGCTTGGCGATGATCCGTTCAGCACTGCGGTTCACGTTGTCCGCGATCAATTCGGAAAGAACTTCGAAGTCGTTGTCTGGCATTCTTGCAAGGGCTCGAAATGCCTCGATGTACTGCTCGGGTGGTTCGATGGGAGGCATCAGGACTCCTTTGAACTCCTTCGTTGGCATCGCAGCGGCTGCGCAGGGCCGTGCGGCAGAACGGTGCGGGAGTCTATGGACTTTGCATCCCGCGCAGCGCGGTTGGTTCGCCTAGCGGCCGCTGCGTGAGCCACACGTAGCCCTTGGCTGAGAGCAGCCTCGAGTCCGCAGGTGCTCCACAAGGGTGACAGTACCGCTTGCCACGCCGTGGGTTGGGCACCATGCGTGAGGTGGGGTGCTTGTCGTTGGCGTAGGCGTGATATCGAATTCTTCCTGCCGGTTTGCGGTGGCCGTGAGGCTCGAGCTTGACGGGTGTCTGCACGCCTGGCACTTCCCCTCGTTGGCCGGTCAGTTGGTTAAGACGGGCTGGTCGCTGGGGATGTGTCGGACGCTCCCGTGTTCGTCGGCGGTTCGGCCGTCGTGGCTGGTGTGGCGCCGGTGGGCGTTGTGACGGGCGAGCCGCTCGAAGATCGACCGGCGTGCGGTGGCCCGGTCGGGGTAACGGTGTCGGTGGACGAGTTCTCGTTTGAGGCCGGAGAAGAACGCCTCGGCCACCGCGTTGTCCGCGAGGCACCGCACCGCCCGCCAACTGGGCCGGTCCTCAACCGGCGACGCAGGCGCGGAGCTTGCCCGCGAGGTATTGGCTGCCGCGGTCGGAAAGGGACACGATCCCCGCGGTGCGGCCCCGCCCGACGCGGCATGAATCTCGCCGATCCCGGCCAGGTCCGCGTCGCGGGGCGTCGAACCCGCCGCGCACCCGCGCCGCCAGTCATAGAACGCCTGCCGACTCACGCGCGCAGCCCTGCTGCACAACACGGCCGGAAACCCCTCGGCCCTCCGGGCAGCGATCCAGCGACAGCGGGTCAGAGTCCCGACTCGGTCACCCAAACCGCCGTCGCCCCGTTGAGCAGATCACGCTCCATGCGCAGCTGCGCGTTCTCCCGCCGCAGCCGCGTCAGCTCGAATCGCTCGCCGGACCTGAGCCCCTCACGCTCGCTGCGGTCGATGCGCGCCGCAGGCCCAGTTGCCCAGACTCGACACGCCGACCCCCAGCGCCCCAGCAGCCGACGCGATCGTGCGGCCCTCATCGAGCACCCAAGCAACAGCGTCTGCCTTGAACTCCTTGGGAAACGATCTTCGCGAACGACCCGGCGGCAACACCGGCCCCGACCGCTGCCCTTCCCGCAACATTGATATGGCCACCTCCTGATCGAAGTGACCGGTCAACAGGGGGAGGCACGCTACATGAACAGCGATACTGAAGATCATGGCCAAGAGAGAATCACCGTCGTCTCGCACGACGCTGTACCGGCTGAAGCGCCTGCCGGAGCTTCTGGACGCTGTCCGTCCCAAGTATCTGGACAACGGCGCCTTCACGGCAACGGAAACGAAGGTCTCGGGCCGTGAGGCGCTGCTGGTCCATGGCGCGATGTCATCCGATCAAGCTTCGTGGGCAGGTCGTCTGTCTGTCCTCTCGGAGGTCGATGTCAAAGTCGGCAATCAAACAGCAGCGGGCGTCCTGCTGATACGGGACGGCAAGAAGCAAGCCTTCGCGCTGTCCTACGGCATGGGCTTTCAGCTACTTGACCAGAACAAGATCGACCAAGGCTTTGGCCTGCGAATTGCCGTCCGCACGGCAGCGCGCAAGTTCATCAAGTCGCTCACCCGCTCGGAGCTCGACCACCGCGCACGAGTTGACCGATCATCGATTCCGGCAGGCGAGACGCTGCGCGGCTTCGGAATCGGGGACTTCGGCGAGATGGTGACGCGCCTGAGCGGTTCGGCTCTCATCCCAGGACTCGTCCTCGGAGATGGCCACACTCAGGTGACGGCCGCTGATGCCCTCAGCATTCCATTGGCGAAGACTCCCAGTGGCCTCGTGAGCGACCTCGATGCGATCTCTCGAGCGCTCAAGCTTGAAGTCAAATCTGAGTTGCGCAACCTTGAACAATTCGTTCGTGTACGCGCGACGTCGCAGATCGAGAAGCTGGAGCGCCGGCTGGCCGCCGCATTGCACAAATCCAGCGATGAACGCCTCGCGATCGCGTGGCCACACGAACACATCGACGACAACGGCACACCATCGTCATTCAAGGTCACCGGCCTGGGGAGGCACCACCCGCCGGCAGAGGACGGCCTGCCCGAACTCGGGCGTCTCACCCACGCTCTGCGAGCAAAGAACCCACGTGACCTTCGAGCAGCAGCCAACCAAGTGAAGGTTCAACTGTATCGGGACAGCGACGGACAAGATGCGATCAGCGCAGCGATTCCCGCTTCCCGCTGATTGTACTACGAAGCGGATCTCGGCAAGACTCGCTACTGCTTCTTCGATTCCAAGTGGTATGCGATCGACAACGACTACGCCGACCGCCTCCAAGCGCACGTTGCCGAAATCTTCTGCCGGACGGCCCCGGTGACCCTGCCTAGCTGGGACACCGCGATCCACCCCACGGAAGCTGCATACAACGCTGCCGTTGCAAAGGAATGTGGCTTCGTCATGCTCGATCGGAAAATGGTGGTCACGACGCAGCACCGGCGAGGCTTCGAAGCGTGCGATCTGATTTCGCCAAGCGGTGACCTCATTCACGTCAAGCACGTCCCCAGGTCATCAGCAGCGAGCCATCTCATCGGGCAAGCGGTCGTGTCGACCGAGTCTCTGCGCTACGACAGCGAGGCACGAGACAGACTGCGGGAGCTGCTCGTCGAGGCGGGTGGAGACCCAGGGTGGGTTCCGGATCGACCCCGTTCAATCGTCCTCGGGATCGCGCGTGAACGCGGCATGTCGGCGTCGGACTTGTTCAGCTTCAGCCAAGTGACACTTGCGCGGCTCGACGCATCGCTGAATGACGCCGGGGCAACGCTCACGGTGGCGCTGATCGATCGCATCTAGCCCGGATTCGGACTGCTGGGCTCGGCAGGGTCAGTCGAGACGGGCGAGGGGCGATTGGTCTAGCGCGTTGAGGTGGAGACTGATTCTGGTCCTCGATGACGTCACGCCGAACGCTTCGCGGGTGAGCTGTCGGCGCGTCGTGATCAGACCGAAGTGTTTCAGCTCCCTCATCGCATGCTGTCTGAGGTACGGACTGATTGCGTACTTCTCGGATGTCTGGCTCTCCGAAAGCCACACGGCTTCGGTCTTGGTGCCGTTGTTCGATTCGTCCATGAGCACGAGCCAGAACGCCAGCGCGCGTCCGCTCAATGCGGCCAGCCATGCGTTCGTCCACCATGCTGATTGGAGCTGCCGGTACGTCGGCTTTCCGCCTTTGGCAGCCTGCGACGATGGCTTGCTGTAGGGCTCTCCTGACCCGGACTCATGCAGGATTACGACCGTCGAAGGAAGGCCCGGCCGTTCCTGCTTGTCGATGAAGCCGCGGGCGGCGAGCCAGTTCAGAGCCTCGTACACGCGCCGCTTGCCGTTGGTCGAGTACTGCGGGAGTCCCAGCAGCCGGGCCCAGTCGGTCGCCACGAACTCCGTGTCATGCGCTCCTCCGGGGCTCGCCCAGAGGAGCGACAGATACAGCTTGAGGCGCACGTCGCCGCCGCGACCGCCGCCAGACCCAAGCATGGTCATCATCGGGGGCGCGGCCTCGCGTTCGCTTCTGCGTCGAATGAACTCAGTACGGACCGGACAGCTGCGGAGGTCGCGGCTCCTCGTGCTCAATCGCCGCGCCAGGCTGGAGCCCGCCGCTTGCGCATCTTCCAGCCGCATCTGGTCGTCCGTCGACAGATAGGGGTTCGGAGGCGGATCATCGAGTTGGAGCTTCATCACACTCAGATTTCTTCGTCGCCTGCCTTGGCCGGGCCAGCACTCATGCCGCAGTGATGTGTATGCCATCCCGTTAACCGTCGCTCAAACGCGAGTCCGCGGCAGGACCAGAATCGTCATCGCGAGAACTAAGGCTAATGTAGTAGCTGGCCCTAGAACTAGCGTAGTGGCTGAGAGCGTTCCATGGCATAGTGATCCTCCCGCCGAATGCCAGGACGCCGACCGTGTGCCCACCATCCCCCGACACGAACACGAACAATCCCGTAACAGGCGGTCTGCTCGAAACGACCTACCTCGTCTACGTCGACGACTCGGGAGACGAGACCCAGGATCTCCTCACTGCGCTGGCGATCCCCGTGCCGGCGTGGGCACACACGCTGCAGACCTGGAAGAAGTTCCGGCGCTGGGTCGCACGGCAGTTTGGCGTCCCGACCAGCACCGAGCTGCATGCGCTGGACCTCGGCACCAACTCGAACGCAGGACGGGGCAAGCTGCCGCCGCTCAAGCCAGGGGACCGAAACCAGATCACCAGCGCCGCCTTCAGGACGATCGGGTCGATCGCAGAACTGCGAGTCCTGACCGTGTATGCGCCGGTTCCGGAGGGTTCGGGAGGCCTCTACCCGCAGCTCGTCGCGTTCACCGAGGAGTTCTGCGAGTTCCACGACTCCCACGCCGTCATCTGGTACGACGGCACCGCGGAAAACCTAGCCCGATCGACCCGAGCCGCTCACCGAGCTCTTCCGTACTCTCGCCGAGTGCTCGAAGATCCGACGGGCTATGACAGCTCCGAGAGTCATCTGATACAGATGGCCGACTTCATCGCCCACTCCGCGCACCATGCGGTGCTCAACGACCGCGGCACCGGGCCGGCCGACTCATACCTACGCGAGCACGCCTACAACAAGCTGCTGCCCACAGCGGACACCCCAGGTCACGTCTGGCCTAGCGGCATCGACGCCGACGGCCTCCCGCGCTATGCGCATCGGCTCGGCATTCGCGACTATCCCCCAAAAGCACGATGAGCCCCCAATGAAGGAGGCTCTCGCAAGCCACTCTCGCGGCTCAGACCATCTCGACGAGCACTTCGTGCTCCGATGACCTCGATACAGAAGATACACGAAGCAGCGACCGAACACCCACCACGCCGCTCCTTGAATCGTGACGTTAGGTCGGTGCGTCTGCGGCTGCCGCGGATCAGGGTGCTGGGGATGATCGTCAACGCGCCCGGGAAGCTGGTGGAGGGGGAGGCATCGATGGTGCGCCGGCGGGCGTCGTCGAAGCCGACGGCGTGATCTTCGCTGGCCCCCCCATCCACCGGTCGACGCTCCGCGGCGCAGCTGGTCCGCCTTTCGGACGTTACACGCGCAAGACCCGGCCGCTCACCGTCCGGAGAGGAGCCGGGCCTACTTCCTCGGGCTACTGCCTTCGGCACCCTCAGTCTCGCCCAACCTCTCGCCAACTGCAAGGCCATTCTCAATGCTCCCCGAGCCTCGATGGCGTCTCGTCCAAGGGCGGCCATCACTCCGTGTCAGTCCGAAGAACCGAACCGCTGGTGACGATTTGGCTTCGAGATCCTGTCGATGCGGCGAGGCGCCCCATACCTCGAGCTGGACCCTTGGCCACCTTCGTGTCCAACGGCGACCGCACCGGCCTGCTCCTTTACCTGCTCGTGCTCACGAAGGCCAGTTCTGAGCCGTGGGACGTGTCGCTTCATTCTTCGGTGTGGGCGCGCGCAATGGGCCTCCCGAACCCGGACTCAGCAGCCGCACGAGGACGAGTGTCGAAGGCTTGGAAGAGACTCGCCGAGCGCAACCTCGTTGAACGAAGCCGTCGTCACAGGTACGCGGTTGTCAGTCTGCTCCGCGAAGACGGTTCTGGAGAGCGATACGAGCGACCCACGCGAGGCTTCATACAGATCCCTCATGAGCTGTGGACTGCTGGACCCTCCCCGCAACAACGGTGGTACGAGCGCCTGAGCCTCCCTGCGCTGACATTCCTGCTCATTGCCCTGAGAAACGCCGACCGCTTCGGCCTGCCCGCTGAACGCGGCCCGGACTACTACGGCATCTCCGCTGACACCTTGACGAGGGGTGCCCGCGAGCTTCGACTGGCCGAGCTGCTCAAGATCGACAAGGCACTGATCACAGCACCGTTGGCGCCATCGGGGGTGACTGCTGAGAACCGGTACACGCTGAGACCCCCGTTCGGTCCTCAAGGCACTTCGAGCAACGCAACGAGTCGAAGTCGATGACCAGCCATGCCTTCATCGACGAATCGGTTCGCGGCCCGAACTACTGCCTCTGCGCCACGCTGGTGCCAGTTCACGGCCTCGCAGCGGCGCGCTCGCACATGCGGTCCCTACTGATCTCAGGTCAACGGCGCTTGCATTTTGTCGCCGAGAGCCCGCGGCGCCGCAAAGCGCTGCTCCAGGACATCGCCAAGACCCCGTCCCAGTCGATGATTCACATCGCTGTAGGCGGTGAGCAGGTAGCAGCGCGCGCTGCTGCACTTGAGTCGCTCATGTTTGAGCTAGTAAATCGGAATGTCGAGCGCATCGTTCTGGATTCGCGCCAAGGCCAAGATCATCGGGACCGGGCGGTAATAGCGCGGACTCTTGGATCCGACGCGGGGACCGATGTCCAGTACCAGCATCTGTCCTCTGCAAGCGAGCCTCTTCTCTGGATCCCCGATGCCGTCGCTTGGTCATGGGGACGAGGAGGCCAATGGCGGTCCTTAATCGAGGCACTCGGACTCCTGAAGGACGTGCAGCACACCTGAATCACGTCGGGACTTGTCGGCGGCTCGCTTCTTGGACTTGCCGGCTGCGGCCGGTCCGGAACGAGCGACGTGACCTCATAGGAACCTGTGCCCGCAGATGCCATCACTGTTATGTCCGTGCGGTCCCGGCACGCGAGCCGCTCCGAGATGACCGACAACAGCATGCCAGAACCATCACAGGCGGTGATCGGCGGTATTGACTGTCACACCGACTTCCACGTCGCCGCCGCGTTGGACCCGCTCGGCCGTGTGCTGGGCACCGATTCACCCGGGGACACCTGTGCACCGAATTGGGGGTGGACTCGTCCCCCAAGCGGCGCTGCTGACCGTTTCATTGCGGTCAGTGTCCGCCCGGCGACAGAAGGCATCGAAGTCTTGGTCGCGGCGGGTCCCGCGTTTGGCGCGTCGATGGCCGATGATTGGCACGTCCAGAAATTCTGTTGGCCGAGTTGCAACCAACGCCGAAGCACTGCAGGCTTTGCCCAATCTTCCCCGCCGTCCACCACCACCCAGCGGAGGTGCACTGGCGGGGCTTTGCTTTGGTCCCGTGGCGCGAAGCCGGTTCGCCTGCCCGCCGCGTCACGGTTTGAGGATCTCTGATCCGACACTTCGGGGATCGAGCGCGTAGCCGCCGGCAGAGCAATCGCTGGGAACCGTCGACCTGCATGCGTGTGCGACGGCTTCGAACTGTCGAGCCGAAGCGTTACATTCGACGGCGTGGGCAGGCGTGAGCAAGTCGTTGGCCGGTTCCGAGCCGAGATCCGAGACGCAGCCGCGCGGAACAAGGCGACCGCGATCGCGCTCGTGGGCTCTGTTGCGCGGGGCGACGACGTCGCGCACAGCGACTACGACTTCTTGGTCGATTTCGACCGGGGCGTCACGCTGTTCGACATCGGCGGCCTCAAGGCAGATCTCGAAGACCTCCTCGGCGCCGAGGTGGATGTTGTGCCGAGGTCATGCCTGCGAGACCGCCACCGCACGATGCTCGCCGACGCGATCCCGCTGTGAGCCGCAGCGACGCCGAACGGGTCGCGGACATACTCGCCGCGTGCGACCGGTTGGCGGAGATCGTCGAGTTGGGCCGAGGGGAGTTCGACGGGAGCTGGCTCGCCGTGAGCGCTGCGAGCTACGAGCTCGCCGTTGTCGGCGAGGCAATGACGCATCTCTCAGATGAGTTTTTGGACATGCACAGGAACGTGCCGACACGAAAGGCCAAGTCGCTTCGCAATCTGCTGATGCACGAGTACTTCAGGACCGAACCTGAGATCCTGTGGGACACCATGGTCTCCGACATTCCCGAGCTAGCGCGCATGCTGGGCGCGCCGCCGCCTGCTGAGCGCTGACGGGATTGCTGGTCGGTTCAGGCTCGCCTCGCCGACCCGCTGCGTGACTGTCTGAGGGATTCCCGTTCAGTACTTCGGGGACCAACAATGCAACCGACTGCCGTGCGACCGCTGACGCGCGTTGTCTTCGCAGCCGCCGAGCCGCAGCGCACAAGCGAGAACACGCAGCCGCCGTGCCACATGACTGGGACGTCTCGCAAGCGGCCGTCGAGAGCGCTGTCAGCACCCGAATTCGCACCGAGAGGAGCTGAACAAGGAGAAATAGAACCCTGGCTACCACCAAGAAGCGGCAGGGTCACCGAGCACACCTTCACGGTGAACGCGAGCAGGCCCTTGGCCAGCGGTGACGAGATCAAGATCGCCAAGGATGCGATCATGGACGACGCCGGCGACCAGAATGCCGAACGGGCCGGTCCCGCGTCTTTTGCGCCGGCAGGCGGTGTGGGTCTGACGGGCGTCCGTGTGAGCGGTCAGTTCCGCGACGCGCAGGCAAAGCACGCGGTGCCGGCGGCATGGACCGGGGGCAACGGTGCCGAGGGCGGTCTTGAGGACGTGTTCTTCACCGCAAAGGCCAACGGCCGCGCTGGCGGCGCCAACGGCGACTGCTGTACGTTCGGCTTCCGCCGAGCCAGCACCTACGACGCGAACAAGCCCGTCAGCTTCAAGGTACTGCTGGACACGACCGCCAAGCGTGCCTTCATCACGTTCGTCGACGGCAAGCCGAAGTTCAGCGGCCGTGTGGCGACGGTGCACAGCAGCGCTCTGCTCGCAGATGTGTTCGCGGCCGCTGTCGCCCGCGTGCCCACGGCGTCGCTGGCCGACATCGGCCTTGGAGGTGAGACCGACATCACGGGACCGGTCCGGGCCGCTCGGCGATCTCCCGAATTTGAACTAATCGATAACATTCGTCATAACTCAACAAATTCAAGACTTGTCCGATCCGGATCTGGGGGTTCAGTCGTGCCGGAACTGCCTGCTGCCTCTCGACGTTCGGGTCCCGGCCGCCCGTCTCATCTGGAGGTGTACGAGCGGCTTCACATACAAGTTCAGGAATTGCGGGAGAATCTGGGTGGGCTTCCGCTGCCCGAGGAGGCGGCCGACATCTGGCGCGGCCTCTGGTACGAGGAGGCGCACCATTCGACTGCACTGGAAGGCAACACGCTGGTGCTCAGGCAGGTGGAGCGGCTGCTGGCCGAGGGACGAGCGGTGGGAAGCAAGGACCTCGCCGAGTATCTGGAGGTGAAGGGCTACGCCGATGCTTCCGAGTGGGTGTACTCCCAGGCGATTCACCCACAGCGTCTCGGTTTGCACCAGCAGATCGTGACGCTTGCCGAAGTCCGCGAAGTCCATCACGCTGCGCTCTCGCCGGTGTGGGAGGTGTCGCCGCACCCGAGTGCGACTCACGCCGAGGCGCCCGGCAGCTATCGACGCCATGACATCCACCCATTCCCCGGGGGCATGGTTCCCGTCGAATGGCCGCTCGTCGACGCAGAGATGACTGCGTGGGCAGATCGGGTCAACTCGCTTGACCCGACTGTGCCGATATTTCCCGAAGCGCTGGCTTCGACCCATTGCCGCTTCCAGCAGATCCATCCCTTCCTCGATGGCAACGGGCGGACAGGGCGGCTCGTGCTCAACTTGGTGCTTGTCAGACTCGGCTTCCCCCCGGCAATCATCCACAAGCGGGACCGTGACCGGTACCTGCAAGCGCTTCGTCGTGCCGACGCGGGTGAGCCGGGACCGCTCGGGGCCATGCTCGCGCGGGCCGTTCTGGACAGCCTCTACAAGTTCGTCCTGCCAGCCGTCGCAGGCCCAGCGCGCCTTGTGCCGCTCGAAGCGTTGGCCACCGACGACATCACAGAGGTGGCTCTTCGCGGGGCCGCAAACCGAGGCAGACTTCAGGCAACGCGCGGCAGCGACGGACGCTGGCGCAGCAGCCGACGGTGGGTACAGGAATACCTGTCGTCCCGATACCTGCGCACGTGAGGCTGGCCCGATGACGCCGCTGAGCAGAGCCCCGACGGCCCGCTCCCTGCCCACATCTTCACTGTTTGGTGGAGGCTCTGTTCCTTGAGAGGATGGAGCGATGCCGGCCAAGAGAAGTGTCCTGCCGAGTGGTGTGGGTTCAGGGTGAGCGGAGGATCAGGTGAGCAGTCCGGATGCACGAGCGGTCGTCGACCACGACGCCGACAGCGACACGATCTTTGTCTCGTTCCGTGGTTTCGGGCCAGGTGCGGTGAACCGCGGCGCTGACGGTCTCGGGGTCAGCCTCTCCCGGTCGGCGGCGCTCGCTGCTTGTGAAGCGCTCGGCGACCCGCGGCTCGACTCGGTGTGGGACCGGGTGAGGCCCGCGGAAGGGCCGTCGGTGTTCCCCGAGGGTGACGGAGTGCAGTTGGAGGGATTCGGCCGGCTCGGGTCGGTGCCCGGAGCGCTCGTGTTGGGGGACATGAGTGTGTCGCAGGCGAAAGCGCTCCGAGAGCAGCTGGCAGCTCAGTGCGCCGAATGGCGCAAAGACGGCCGCGTCGGCTGAGCGGGCCCGTCGACGGCGGGCGCAGGCCAAAGCCTTCGGCGTGCTCGACCCGGCACAGCGAGAAGTCAGACGCAACACATAGAGCCTTCGGTGTGCTCGACCCGGCACAGCGAGAAGTCAGACGCAACACATAGAGCCTTCCGGTGTGCTCGACCCGGCACAGCGAGAAGTCAGACGCAACACATCAGGCACCATCGGCCGGGCGGCGGACAGGACAGTCAAGGTGGTCTCCCAAGGCTCCTAAGAGGTCACGTCCGACCGACCGGTCGGTCGGTGCGCGCCAGCAGCCCGAGCACCAGACCGACAGAGCCTGCCGAGGCACACCGGCCCGTCACATCCAGAGCCAGACCCAGGCCCGAACTGCTGACCCCAACATCATGACTGTCACACCCCCCACATACGGTGCTTCCCATGAACAGCGACGGCGACGGCGACTACGGCACCCCGATCGCCCTGAGTGCTGCGGCGGCGGATGCGGCTGCGACGCCGACGACGGTGTCACACCTCTCACATACGGTTGTTCTCATGAGAAGCGACGGCGACAGCGGCAGCCCTGTCGCACCGAGTGACGCGGTGACAGATACGGCTGTAACGCCAACGAGCCTGTCACACCCCCCACGTACGATTGTTCTTATGAACAGCGACGGCGTTTTGGGGGCTGCGAACGGCGGGTCGGCCGGCGTGTTGGCATCGGGTGGGGTACGTGTGGATGCGGTGGATGTCGCCGGGCTGTGCGGGCAGGGCTTGCAGGCACGGCTGGGCGAGATCGCCCGGGCCGAGTCCGGGCTGGCGGCGATGAAAGCGGACGCGCTGGGCGAGATCGCTCGCCGCAGCGGCGACGGCGCGGCTGCGCATGCCGCTGCTGATGTGATGTCGGTCTCGGGCCGCAGGGCACGCGGCGAAGTCCGCGACGCGGTACGGCTCGCCGAGCTGGACGCGACCCGCCAAGGGCTCTCGGCGGGCACTGTGCCGGTGGGTCACGCGCAGCTGATCGCCCGTGCCGCGGGCGACGCTGCGATCGACGACGAGTACCTGGCCGAACGGGCAGGCTGTGAGGGCTATGACGAGTTCCGTCGCACCGTTGCGCGTCATGTGGCCGACGTGAACCGCGACGACGGCGAGTCGGTGCTGGAACGGCAGCGCAAGGCGCGTGCCGCCAAGCTGTTCACCCGCGCCAGCGACGCCATGACCGTGCTGAGCCTCTGCGTCGACCCCGTTATGGGCGCCCGGCTGGGCACCGTGATCGCGGCGACTGAGCGGCGCCTGTTCCGAAACGAAGACCCCGCAGCACGGCGCACACCGGCCCAGCGGATGGCCGACGCCGTCACCGAGCTCATCTGCGATCCCGACGCCAAACGCCCCGCGGGCGCGTCGCTGATCGTCGTCGCCGACTACGACACGGTCAACCACCAGCTCACCGGCGGCCGTCTCGCCGACGGCACCCCGATTCCGATCAGCGAGATCGCTCAGATCGCCGTCGACGCCGAGGTGCTGCCCGCGATATTCGAAGCCGCTACCGGCGATCTGCGGATGGGACGCAGCCGCCGCACCGCCACCGACCTCCAACGCGCCGCGCTGGCGTTGCGCGACAAAGGCTGTGTCGGCTGCGGCATCGCTCCTGAGCGATGCCAGCACCACCACATCGACCACTGGCAACACGGCGGACCCACCGACTATGAAAATCTCGTCACCGTCTGCGTCGATTGTCACAACGTCAAGATTCACCAACAAGGCTTCACCGCCCAATGGGACACCGAGAACAGCCGCTACGGCCTCCAACCGCCAACCGAGCCGACAGACCAGCCACCGAACAGCACCAGCATGCCGCCGAGGACGCGTCCCACGCCGCCGCCGCGGTTGCCAAACGAGACACCGAACAGCACCAGCACCCAGACCGCACCCCCAGCACCATCAGGCCAGCCGAAGCCCGCCTCGGGCGCTTCGTCGAACAGCACCAACACCCAGACCGCACCCCGAGCACCCCCCACCTGAATCGCCTGGGGGCAACCCCACCTCTCCCCGGGGCCTCCCCCGAAGTGCAGGGGGCATGCCCCGAGACCAAGAGACCGCGCCAATAGGCGAAGCGGTTTTCGGCCAATTTCGCTCAAGCCATGAGAAAGCCCAGCAAAGCTGCAGGTCGCCGCGCCGTACCGACGGCGGGGGCATTGAGCGTTTGCGCAGGTCAGCGCCTATTGACGCTCCCTCTAAAGGAGAGCTGTGCCGCAGACCCGAAGAAGGCTCGACACGCAGTTCCCTGGACACGCAACTCCCTGGACACGCGGTTCCGTGCCGGTGCGTGGAGGATCGCGACCGAGACCGGCGCTTCCCACTCGCCGCTTTAGAAGAGAGCGTCGGACGGGCCCTTTCCCGGAGCTACTCGCCTACGCTGGCCAACGAAGCTGACCGTGTCGTCGGCTTCCGCAGAGCAGATCTCGCGGCCTGCATCTCAAGGCGCACTACGGCAATCGAGAGCCCGGGAGGTTCGCACTCTCGCGCGAGTCGGGCTGCTGGGCTCACGGCAGGGGGCGGTCGGGATCGCAGTAGGGGATGCCGAGAGTCCGCAGGGTCAGGTCGTTGAGGTTGTCGCCCACTGCCTGTCCGGCGGTCCACGCTGGCTGGTCTGCGGTTGCCTCGGTGTAGGTCTCGATGAGCGCGCAACGCACGGCATTGCCGTTGGGCGTGTCGTCGATGTTGACAGCGCTGAGCGCAACAAGACTGGTGACGACACCGGCGGGGTCTCGGCGGTTGACTTCGGCGAAGCGCCAGTTTGCGAGCAGCGTCAGCGACATCGCCAGAGCCAAGACAGCCGTAACGGCGCCGCGCAGGATCGGGTGGGTGGCGGCCTGCAGATCCGGGGCCGCGACAGCGCCCAAGTCCGGGGCCGCGACAGCACCCAAGTCTGGGGCCGCGACAGCACCCAAGTCCGGGGCCGCGGCGGCGGCTCGCCGTGCGAGGTCGAGCGCGGCGAGGGCGGCCGCAATCACCAGCGACCATGCGACCTGCGTGAGCAGCGTTTCCCGCCACGCCTGACCGATCGGCGGCTGGCGCTGCTGCGCCCACGCTGACAGACCGGCGACCGACGCTGACAGCACCGCCATCGAACCGCCCAACACGAGCAACGCACCAGCGAGCCGTCCGGGGCTCCGTGGTCTCTCATCTGTTGCTACCCCGTCTGTTGCTACCTCGTCCGTTGCTACCCCGCCGGGTGCTACCTCGTCCGTTGCTACCCCGCCGGGTGCTACCTCGTCCGTTGCTACCCCGCCGGGTGCTACCTCGTCCGTTGCTACCCCGCCGGGTGCTACCTCGTCCGTTGCTACCCCGCCGGGTGCTACCTCGTCTGTTGCTACCCCGCCGGGTGGCGCCGCTGCCATTGCCGTACTGGTGTGCGAGTTGTGCGAGGTGTGCGACGTGCCTGACGTGCCTGACGTGGCTGACGTGCCCGGGGCGGGATGTCGCCTTGCGGCCCTTGGCGCTGCTGCCGTTGCCGCCAGTACCACGATTCCGACCACCAACAGCGCCATGAAGGCGTTGGCGGCGAGGCCAGCGAAGCCCAGATCCACCCCCGCGGCGCTGGCGAGATCGGCGTTGAAGTCCCAGCCGACAGCGGGAAAACCGGTCAGCAGTCGCGGCAACGCCGTAGTAACAGCGTCGAAGGACAGGCTGAGATCGGAGCCCTGGTAGCAGCCCCCATCCGAGCACTGCACAGCAATCGCCACACGGACGGGAACGAACACGGCCGCGAACCCCGCCGCATGAGCAACCCACCGCTTGGTCGCCGCCAGCGACAGGGCTTGGCGGGGGGCCGTTCCGGCAGCGAAGCACCGTGCCGCCAGGAACACCGCCGCGACGATCGGCGTGAGATAGGCCAAGTCGTAGAACGTGGCTGCCAGCACACCCGTCGCAGCCATGGCGGCACAGGAGTGCCAACGCAGCCGTCGCGGCTGCATGTCGCGGTCGCGGCTGATCGTCACAGCGACGCCGAAGATCAACGCCACCGACCCGATCAGTGTGTGCGGGAACTGAGCGAGTGCACCCGAAGTGCCGTTCGCCACCAGCACCGCACCGAGTGCCAGCGGGTACAGCCCCACCAGCGTGATGTCGGGCCGCACGCCAGCGGATCGAGCCAGCGCCCGGACCATCGCCGTTGCACCGAGCGCCACCAGGGCAACCAACGTGATGCGGACCGCACCCAGGACGATGTGGGGCGCCACCGCGGTGGCCTCCCCCGCTTCGAAGACGAAGCCGTGAACGAGCATCTCCCAGAATCGCCCGATCGGCCGGAAGTTCCCCCCGAAGAAGAAGTTGTCGGTGCCGCGGGCGGCATCCATCGCCGCCTTGAACGGGTTTGCGTCGTTGGTGAGCGCCCTCAGGTACACGCTGCGGCGCTCGTCGGCCACGAATGCGAGCCCTGCGAGCGGAAGCACCACAACCACACTGGGAACCCAGCGACTGCGGCGGCGTATGGTCCCCATCAGCGAGTTCATATCCGCACAATGCCGCATCTAGCGTAGAGATGCCCCGTGGGCAGGTCAGGCTGGGAGCCCCGATGAAGCGATTGCCAGCAGCAGTCATAGCGGCGCTCGCCGTGGGAGTCGTGGCGGTGGCGATGGCCAGTTCACCGGTCGGGAGCGCCGACGGGCCGAACAAGATGAGCTACATCGTGGTGCCCCACCCCGATGACGAGACCCAAGCGTGGTCGCTCATCGAGGACTCGACCGGCAATTACAAGGTCTTCATCATGCTGACCCGAGGCGAGCAGTCCTACTACTGCGGCTCGCCGGGGTACGACGAGGACACCGGGGAGGCAGCGCCGGTTCCGTGGCCCGAAGGCAAATGGACGCCGACGTGCGAACAGGCTCGCATGAACTCGTTCTTCGACTTCATGGAGGCGATGGCGCTCACCGACAATGCGCTTCCGGCTTCGTTCACCTATGGGGGCGTGAAGGGTCCGTTCGACGCGCTGGGGACAGAGGTGTGCCGCTACGACGTCGGGGACTGTGTTGCCGATCTCGGGGCCGAGGTTTGGACCTCGCCGACCGCCGCAGTGGTGTGGTTCAACCTCGGCGACGGGGATGTCACCACCGAGGAGGTCGTGTGGGCCATCACCACCGTCCGAGACCACAGGGCGGTGTTGGGCATCAACGACACCCTGCCCAATCACAACCTGATCGGCGCGAGCTACTGGAACGGCGGCCCGGAGGGCGGTGCGAACAGTGGCCCGGACGGCGGCCCGAGCGGTGGTGATAACGGCAGCTATCCCGATTGTTCCGACTATGCCCACCCCGATCACGGCGCTGTCCACGAAGCGCTGTGGCACACCGACTTCGAGGTCGGGTACCAAGCGGTCGCGACGTGCGGGACCGACCCCGACGTGACCCGGCGTGAAGAGGTGTCGCTTGCGCGCTTCGACGAAGCGTTCAAGACGTCAGGGGCGATGCGGCTCGGCGCACACACCGTCCACTACGGCTGGCTGCTCGACGGGGACCCTGGCTACTACCGCGGCGACTACGACGGTCAGGCCACCGACTTCCACCGTCACCAGACCTTCTGGGTCCGGTTCAAATAGCCGCCGCCTGGTCGGGACCGGCTACAGGGCCAGGTACTTCCGGTTGCTGTGCAGGGTTCCCACCACGAGCAGGAGGACGCACGCGATGACAGCGGCGTAGGCCTCATGGACCGCCGGCGCCCCGACCGGCAAGATGTCCTCCATCAGCCGGGTCTCGATCGAGCGGTCGCCGATCTTGATGGACTTGCCGGCGTGGAGCAGGACCCGTTCGAACAGGTACACGATGATGGCGTTGCGGCCGAACGCGATGATCGGCCACGTGATGGCACGGCGAGCCTTGTCTGCTGCGGCGGCGCCACCGCTGTTGGCGTCGATCAGCAGGAAGATCCCGCAGACGACCACGAGGGCTGATCCCGACACCAGCAAGGCGAACGACGGGGTCAGCAGGCGCTTGTTGGGCAGCATCCACGCAGATGCGACGAGCCCGGCGATCAGACAACCGCCGGCGAGGCTGCCGATTCTGAGCACGGTGCCTTTGGGGTCGGACTGGCCGATGCGGCGGATGATCATGCCGGCCGAATAGCCGTAGAGCACGAACGCTGACGACGCGATCGACAGGACCAGTCCTTCGGGGTCCCAGCCGGCCCCGCCGGCCCGGTACACGTGGCTGTCGGTCAGGACGGCTGTGTCGAGGCTGAGATAGGGGCTGCAACGGCCGATCGGGTCGCAGGAGATGAATTCGAGGCCGAGGCCGTACAAGACGAGGCCGACGGTCGCCACCGCGATGAGCAGCCACATCTTGTCTGCGCCGAACATCGCCCGGCTCGCGAGGACGACGGCGGCGCCGACCGCTCCGGCGATGCCGATCATCTGCAGCACACCGGTGAAGCGCAACTCGGAGATGTCGAACCAGGACGTGCCGTACGCGTTGTAGGCGATGCCGAGGACAACGAGCAGGATGAGCCGGCGGATCAGGCGTCGGTAGGTGGCCTGCTTGGACGGGTTGCGCAGCAGGAACGACAGGCTCAGGCCGCTGGTGACTAGGAACGCTGGGAAGATCCAGTCGTTCATCGTGATGCCGTTCCATTCGGCATGGCGCAGAAAGGCGAAGTGGTCGCCGACAGCGGTGCTGGGCGTGAAGACCATGCCGATGAGGAGCAGCCCCCGGAATGTGTCGACGGACGCGAACCGGGCGCGGCGCGGTGCCTGCTGATCGCCAGGCTGTTCTGGGCCGACGGGGTCCGCCGGTTGGGCGGCAGTGGCCAGGTCGGCCGAGGGCGGTCGCTCGGCCGAGGGCGGTCGTTCAGCCGAGGGCGGCTCGGCCGAGGGCGGTGCGTCGTCCGGAGGCTGTTGCGCGTCGGAATCTTCGGAATCTGTCGTCATGATGAGCCGAGTCGAAGAGTCCTCATCTGGGCAGAGTCCCCATCTGAACAGCGCGACCGGAGATGCAGCCAGCGGGAGCCTACCGCTGGCGCCCTTGGCGGTGGTCCATGACGGAACCACCGCTGCCAGCAGGGCTCTGCGCATCGAATGGACCCTGAGTTCCGGACTTCGCGGGGGCAATCTCCCGGCGTGTTGCTGCCCGTCGGGGCGCCGTTCCGTCGTGGTCCTGCCCGGTCAGGACTGGTGCGCCTCGATAGCCGCGAGTGCCTCTTCGAGAGTTTCGACACCGACGACGCTGACGGACGGCTCGGCGACGGCGACGGCTTGTTCCACCTGCGATGCGGGCACCAAGAACAGGTCGGTGCCGGCTCGGACGACGGCGTGCGACTTCTGGGGGACGCCGCCGATAGGCCCGACGGTTCCGTCGTGGTGGATGGTGCCGGTGGCGGCGATGTCCAGATTGCCGGTGAGGGGTTCGGGCGTGAGGGCGTCAATGACCGACAGCGTGAACGCCAGGCCTGCGGAGGGGCCGCCGATGTTCTCGATGTTAAGGGTCACGTCGATGGGGAGCTCTTCGAACTCGACGTGCGTAGTGACGAGGACGCCGAGCAGGGCGACGCCGTCACGGTCGGCCAGGGTGACGGTGACGTCGCGGAGCTGACCGTCGGGGTCGAGGGCGGTGAGCGTGGTTTCGGCGCCCGGCTCGTTGGCCTTGATGGTGTCGGAAAGCTGCTTGGCCGTGGTGATGGCGGTGCCGTCGACCCGTTGGACGATGTCGCCGATGTGGAGGGCTTCGTGGGCGGGGGCATCGACCACGATCCGCTCGATGCGGGCACCGATCGGCGACATGATCTCGTAGCCCAGGTGCTCGAGTGCGACGGCCACGGCGATCTGGGTGGACTGGTCCATTTGGAGGCGCCCGGCCTCACGGTTCTCGGCGACCGTGCGCTCGCCGAGAATGTCTTCGAGGTCGACGACTTCGAGGGCTCCGTCGAGCCAGCCGCCGATCACCTCGAACAGCGACGGGGCGAAGCTGGTGCGGACGCTGACGAGGGAGATGGAGGCCTCGGAGGCGTAGGCGGGGTGGTCCGCGATATCGACGAAGTCCTCGATGTCGGCCGTGCCGCCCGGGGCGATGACTGCTTTGTCGTAGAGCTGGTAGCTGAAGCCGCCGCCGATGAGGATGCTTAGGGCGAGCATGGTGATGATGAGACCGATGGAGCCGCGCGAGAACTGCCGGGCGCGCGGGTGGCCTGATGCGGTGACGTCGGGATCGGCGTACGGGTCGTCGGGGTCGGCGGGGTCGGGATCGGCGGCAGGGTCGGCGGGATCCGCGGCATGGCCGACGGCGGGATCGGCGGCAGGGCCGGCGGCGGGATCGGCGGGGTCGGGGTCGGTCGGGCCGGCGGCGGGATCGGCGGCAGGGTCGGCGGTGAGATCGGCAGCGGCGGGGCCGGTCGGGCCGGTATCAGTGGGGACTGCACCGGTACGGCCGGCGACGGCTTCCCTGACTGCTCGCGGGGTGAAGCCGAGGTCGTCGAGCGATCCTGCGAGGGCGCGCCAGCCGAGATCAGCCTCGTCCTCGGCAGGACGGTCGTCGGGGTCATCTGGCGGCGGACGGCCGGACGCGTCGGTCACAGGCGCACAGCGTGCCATGCGCCCCACCGCCTCCCCGCGCGGTCACACCGTCGAACACACCAGCCACAAAGGCACACCACCTAACATCGCCCCGCCCGGGGCACGCGCGGTCGGGTCGCCGATGCGCCATATTGGATGCATGGAGTCGGGGCGCTGGCCGTACAAGCCGACCGCGATCTGGCGCAAGCTGGTTGCGGTGATCGGGTTGGGGGCGTTCACCGCGATCTGCGTGGTGGCGCTGGTGGCACTGGTGGTGGTCGGCGCCGCGGTGGGGGCACTGGTGCTCGAATCGCTCATCGGGTGAGCGGTTGCGGGGACAGTGAGGCTGCTGCCGGTGGCTCAGGCGCTGCTGAAATGGAGCGCGGTGACGGGCACCCTGACGGGACGGCACGGCGATGACCTGCGACGACGAACGCCTTGGCGTGACGGCACGGCGATGACCTGCGACGACGGGCACCCTGACGTGACGGCACGGCGATGACCTGCGACGACGGGCACCCTGACGGGACGGCACGGCGATGACCTGCGACGACGGGCACCCTGACGTGACGGCACGGCGATGACCTGCGACGACGGGCACCCTGACGTGACGGCACGGCGATGACCTGCGACGACGGGCACCCTGACGTGACGGCACGGCGATGACCTGCGACGACGAACGCCTTGGCGTGACGGCACGGCGATGACCTGCGACGACGGGCACCCTGACGGGGCGTATGCACGCAGGCTGGACGCGGTGGTGGCGGGATATCGCGGCGAGGCGGCAGCCGCGGAGAAGCTGCTGGATGACGACGATGCGGGCGTGCGGGCGGCAGCACTCGGTGCGCTGTCTCGCTGCGGTGCGCTCGGGGCAGGCCAGATCAGGCGGGCGCTGGTCGACGAGGCAGCAGCAGTGCGATGCCGAGCGGCGGAGCTGGCGCCGGCTGAGGTCGAGCTGGTGGGACTGCTGGGCGATCCTGATTCGTCAGTCGTGGAGGCGGTGGCGGCCGCGCTCGGCGAGCGTGACCGGGATCCCGATTCTGTCGGCGAGCTGTGTCGGGTTGCGGCCGGCCACGACGATCCGCTGTGCCGCGAGAGTGCCGTCGCTGCGCTGGGCGCGATTGCCGCGGGCGTGGCTGACGGGGCAGATCAGTCTTGCGATGCTGCGGCCGACTCGGAAACGGGGCGGGAAGCGCACCACGCCGCCGCAGCGGACCCGAAGGTGTCCGCGGGCGCGCCACACGAGGCTGCGAGGGGAATGGCGCTCGAGGTGCTGCTCGCTGCGATGGACGACCGGCCCCAGATCCGTCGGCGGGCGCTGCTGGGCCTGTTTCAGTTCGATGATGACCGTGCCGCCGCGGCTGTGCAAGCAGCGCTGGAGGATCGTGACCGCCAGGTGCGGGCCGTCGCCGGCGAACTGCTGGGCGTGCCGGTGCGCTGAGCGTCTGCTCGCGCTCAATGATCATGTGTTTCAATTTATTTCATTTGTTCGTGTGACACCCCGGTCCTACGGTGGTGCACATGTCGAGAAGCGGTTCGAGCGGCGCCCCTGAGGCGAACTGTGTCGTAGGCACTGACCCAGCCGCAGCCGCCGAGGGGCTCACCGGTGGCGACACGCCCGACAACGGCGCTATCTGTGCGGCCGGCCCCGAAGCCCTCACCCGTGGCGGCCGCTCCGCAGCTCAGCCGGGGATGCTGGGGTTGCATCGGTTGGATCATCGTGGGCTCGCGGCTCTGTGCCGTGACGAGTTGGTCGACGTGCTCGGCAGCATCGAACGCCTGACAAACCGGCTGGCGGGCTACCGGGTGGATGTGATGGGGGCGCTCGACGATCTGAGCAGCACCGGCGCCGCGCCCGATGCGACGCCGCATCTGACACTGCGCGACGCCACCGGCGTGACCGAACGGGAAGCACGCCGGCTGCGACGGATTGCAAGCAAGACCCGCGAGCACGCCGCCGTATTCGACGCATTGTCCGCAGGCGACATCAATGTGGTTCAGGCCGAATCACTGTGCGACGCCCGAGTGCCCGATTCGGTGCGTGCCGACCTCGTCGCCTACGCCGCGGCGCACGACACCGACTCCAGCCGTCGTCACATTCGCGAGGCCGAGACACTGCACAATGTCGAGTCGGCCACCGAGCGGTTCCTGCGTCAGCGTGCCGAGCGGGGTGCGGGGTGGGGCCGCGACCACAACGGAATGCTGCGGCTGTGGGCACGGCTCGATCCTGAAACGGGCGCCGGCGTAGAAGCGGTGCTCGAACCGCTGCGCCGCGCACTGTGGCAGGCCGACAAGCACGTCCGCACCGACAGGCGCACGCCCGCCCAACGCGACGCCGACACCCTCGCCTACGCGCTCGCTGGCATCACCCTCACCGAAGACGACGCTCAAGTCATTGACGATCTGGCAGCACGCGCACGACAGAACGGCGATGTCTCGCCCAGTCGGTCCGGCACTGGCCGCACGGCCCCAGACCACCCGCATTCCAAGCGCACAACACCTCCCCCCTCTCTGGGATCCGTCGGCGAGTGTGAGCCCGGGGATGAGTCGGCGCTCAGCAGCAACCCCCAGCCAGGGGAACCGATGCGGAGGCTGGCCCCAGCGCAGATCAACGTGCTCATCGGTCTCGACGCACTGCGAGGCGACACCGACCAAGCGGGTCTCACCGATGCCGGCACCGAGCTC
Source organism: Candidatus Poriferisodalis sp. (assembly GCF_965214215.1). GTDB lineage: Bacteria > Actinomycetota > Acidimicrobiia > Acidimicrobiales > Poriferisodalaceae > Poriferisodalis. Next base: position 662,642 of record NZ_CBDCBD010000003.1, read on the forward strand.
GCGCCCGACACGGTGCGCCGCCTCGCATGCGACAGCGAGATCATCCCCATCATCTTGGGCGGACGTGGCGGACCGGCCGACATCGGCCGAACACGGCGCACCGTGCCGATACGGCTGCGGCGGCTCCTCATCGCACGCGACAAGCACTGCGTATGGCCCGGCTGCCACGCACCGCCTTCACGCTGCGACGCCCACCACCTCATCCATTGGGCCGATGGCGGTCCCACCGACCTCGACAACCTCGCGCTGCTGTGCCACACCCATCACCACCACCTCCACGAGCACGGCTACCGACTCATCCGAGGTCCCGATCGGTGGACCACAGCCCGCTGCACCACCGCACCTCCACCCAACGGCTCGCGACGCCCCACCACCACGCGTCGACCCGGCGGCTCACGACGCCCCACCACCACGCGTCGACCCGGCGGCTCACGACGCCCCACCCGACAACCGAGAGCCCCCTGACCTGGGCTTGCGACCGGGGCCCCGACCAGAAGCCCGGCCCACACCCCAAATCACAGCCCTGACGCTCAGGGCAACATCACGAAAGGAGCACCACCACAGAGCAAGTCATCAACTAGGAGACTGCTGATCTATTCGGTTTCGGCACCTACGGCAAATCTCTGACCTGCGGTCTTGCTCGGCCCAAGAGGGCGATTCGGGAATTGCTCAGCACACTCCTAGTGCCGTGGCAGGCAACGATCGGAGCGCTCGGGATTGCGGGAACCCCCAACTCAAGGCGGCGAGACAGCGCCTGCAACCTCGCAAACGTTTGCTGACACGGCACTAGGAGTCTGCTGATTTATTCGGTTTCGGCACCTACGGCAAATCTCTGACCTGCGGTCTTGCTTGGCCCATAAGAGGGTCAGCGGATAGGCGCTGACCTGCGGAAACGCCCGACTCGCTGCCGGCAGCGACAACGCCCTGACCGGTGGCTTTGCTGAGCCTCTCGATGACGTGAACGAAATGGGCCACAAGCAGTCTCACCTATCCGCGCGGCTTCTCAGGGCGATTCGGGAATTGCTCAGCACACTCCTAGCGCAAGGTGCCGAGCCGGTCTCGCAGTTCCTCGACGAGGTTCGTCACGTCGACGACGAGCACTTGGCGAAGTCCAAGCTCGTCAGCGCCGATGTCGCTGCGGCCGTACAGGCGGAGCGTGCGCAGCGGACCGCCGCCGATGGTTTCGGAGATGTCCATGCCGACTCGAGGCACCCCGGGCAACGTGTTGCGATCGAGGTCGACAGGCTCGATCTGTCCGGAGAGTTCGACCAGCCGTTCACGGCTCACGTCCCCGCCAGCGGCGGCCTCTTCCAGCAGGGCGTGCAACCGGAGCTGTGACAGCCACCCGGCGCGCACCCGCGAGTCAGGTTGGGTATCGGCGGCGAAGCTCGACCAGTCCGCAGCGAACGCATCCATGACCCCAGACCGGCCCTCCAGCCACGGCGGCGCAGGATCGATCAGCAGCTCGACCTGTCCCGGCAGCTCGCGGTCGGCAGCCAGGGTGGACCGGCGTATGACGGTCAGGTTCGCTGGCAGCCGATCGAGCACATCGATCGCTCTCGACTCTGCCGTCTCGACCAGCACGTAGCGGCATTGGCGATCGGTAACCGCGTCGGCGATGTCGAATACCGACGCATCCAGATCGAGCACCTCGATCTCGCCCACGTCGAGGTCGAGCGTTGCCGGCACTGTGTCAGGGGCCGCACCTGCGGCGTAGGCCACTGATGCGACCTGACGGCCGAGGGGCGAGCTGTCGACTATGACGCACCAGGTCGCACCAGGGCCGGTCGACCCGAACCTGTCCAGCAGAGCCACAGTGGTCAGCTCCACCGGCGCTGCCGCTGTGAGCACCCAGTCCAGATCCTCGCCGCCAAGCGTGGCAACGGCTGGCACCGCAGGCAGCGGCTCGCCAGCAGCCAGTCGGGCCGCGTCGATCCCGCTGTGCACGTAGGCCAGCGCGGCGATGTCCCACTCCTCGAGCGTGATGGGGCCATCGCCGCCCTCACGCGCAACAGCGTCGCCCCCATCCAACCCAACAGCCACCCCGCCACCCCCACGCGCAACAGCGTCACCCGCACCCGACCCGACAGCCACCCCGCCACCCCCACGCGCAACAGCGTCACCCGCACCCGACCCGACAGCCACCCCGCCACCCCCACGCGCAACAGCGTCATCCCCACCCGACCCGACAGCCACCCCGTCACCCCCACGCGCAACAGCGTCATCCCCACCCGACCCGACAGCCACCCCGCCGCCCTCGCGCGCAACGGTCATATCGCCGTCCCAGACCGACAGCTCGACCGCATAGACACCGGCGATGCCGCCACGGGCGTTGACCCCGGCCCAATAGGCCTGCATGCCGGCGAGCACGATCTGGTCGGCCTCGGCTGACGGGCCGGACGGGTTGAGCAGCACGCCCAGGGTGAAGACGCCAGCGTCAAACCCGTCGGCGGGAGGCGGCTGCGGCGGGATCGACGGCCCGGCCGTCGACGGCGACGCAGAGCAGCTCGCCACCAGGCAGCTCGCCACCAGAAGCAGCGTCCCCGCCAGCGTCGCCATGCGCACGCCCAGCCGCGTCACCACCCCCAAGCCCAGCCGTGCAACAGGCACACCCAGCCGCGTCACCACCCCCAAGCCCAGCCGTGCAACAGGCACACCCAGCCGCGTCACCACCCCCAAGCCCAGCCGTGCAACAGGCACACCCAGCCGCGTCGCCACCCCCAAGCCCAGCCGTGTCACACCCCCGCGAAAGAGTGATCCCATGAACAGCGATCCCAAGAACAGTGATCCGGTGAGCGCACCCAACCAGCGTGCCCCGCCGCAGCCGCAGAAAGCCGGCGGCCCCGCTCTAGGAGCGTGGTCGGAAAGTCGCATTTTCGACATCTTTCCGTTGCAAAACCGCAGGTCAGCGGCTTGCTGGCTCAGCCGAAACCCCTTTTCCGACCAGACTCCTAGCGGCCGGGGATCGTGTGCGAGGCGTGGAGCGACTCGAAGTTCTCGAGGGCCCGGCCAGCACCGAGCACGACGGTCTCGAGCGGCGACTCCGAGCGCAGCACGGGGACACGTGCCTCCGACGCGATGCGCTGGTCTAGACCCCGCAGTAGCGAACCGCCGCCGACCATCAGGGCGCCAGTGTGGATGAGGTCCTGCGCCAGTTCGGGCGGCGCCTCGCCCAAGCACTCCAGCACGGCTTCCACCATGAGGTCCACCGTGTCAGCCAGCGCGGAGCGCACTTCGGTCGGCGTGATGACAAAGGTGCGGGGCAGCCCCGTCGTCAGGTCACGGCCCTTCACCTCGGCGTCGAACTTGTCATCGCTCGGCCATGCCGAGCCGATACTGATCTTCAGTTCTTCGGCCGTGCGTTCACCGATTGCTATGCCGTGCGCACGCCGTGCGTAGTTCATCAACGCAGAGTCGAAGTCGAACGACCCGACACGAACCGCACGCAGCGACACCAAGCCGCCCAACGACACCATGGCGATCTCGGCGGTGCCGCCGCCGATGTCGATGACAAGCGAACCGGTCGGCTCGTGGATCGGCAAGCCGGTGCCGATGGCCGCGGCGATCGGCTGCTCGATGAGCCGGACATCGGACGCACCGGCCCGCCGTGCGGCCTCGATCACCGCTCGCCGTTCGACCGGCGTGATGAGCGACGGCACACAGACTGCGACACGAGTCCGGCCGAAACGGCCCACGCCCACGCCCTGCAGGATGAGCCGGATCATTCGCTGGGTGATGTCGAAGTCAGTGATGGCGCCGTTGCGCAACGGCCGTGCAGCGATGATGTAGCTGGGCGTGCGCCCGATCATCTGCCAAGCGTCACGCCCGACTGACAGCACATCGCCAGAACGCTCATTGAGCGCGATAACCGACGGCTCGTTGAACACGATGCCACGCCCCCGCTCGTACACCAGCGTGTTCGCGGTGCCGAGATCGATCGCGAGGTCACGCGCCAGGACGACGCCTCTGGTTGCGAGACGCACCTAGCGGCGAGCCGCCGGGAGGTGGGCGCAGGTCGGGAGGTGGGCGCAGGTCGGGCGGCGGGCGCAGACCGGGAGGCGGGCGCAGACCGGGAGGCGAGCGCAGACCGGGAGGCGGGCGCAAGCCGGGCGGCGGGCGCAAGTCGGGTGAGAGACGTCGGCTGTGTTCCTCATCGGTGCCTGCGTGACCGTGCGGTCGGTGGTGTTCGGCGTCGTTGCGGCGTGCCGTCGACTGCGGTTGCTGAGCTGCGTGGGCCGCAGATTGCAGCCCGTCGGGTCCGTTGCCGATCACGAGCACGTTTGGGGTGTCTGCCGGCGCCGCGGGCCAGGGATCGCTCACGTTGAACGGTGGCAATTGCGGCACCGAATAGTCGCGCTCGATCAACCGGATGCTGGCTGTGGTCGGCTTTGTCCGATGCCCGCGGGCTGCTGCGGCGGCATCGACCGGCGCCGCTGCGTTGGTTGCAGCGTTGGATGCAGCGCCGATTGCAGCGTTGGATGCAGCGCCGATAGCAGCGCTGGATGCAGCGCCGATAGCAGCGCTGGATGCAGCGTTGGATGCAGCGTTGGATGCAGCGCCGATTGCAGCGTTGGCTGCTGCGCCGATTGCAGCGTTGGCTGCAGCGTTGGTTGCCGCGTTGGTTGCAGCGTTGGTTGCAGCGTTGGATGCAGCGTCGGCGCCTGCGGTGACCTCGGCCACGATGGTGCCGCCTGAGCCCCGGAGCCGTCGCATCGCCCACGCCAGTCTTGGTGTGCCCGACAGTCGCCCAGACGGCGAAGCCGGCGCAAGCGACGCCAACCGGCGCCGGAACGGCTCCGTCTCGTCGTCGGTCACCTTCTTGTGCTTCATGCGAGCGCCCACGCCCAGCACCAGCATCCCCAACAGCGGCACCACGATCGCAATGGCCAAGAACAGCAGCGGGCTCATGAGCCGGGCACCTGTGCGATCGGCTGGGACTGCAATCCCCAGTCGGTCCCGGCGTCATGATGCTCTTGCTTCCAGATCGGCACCGTGGCCTTCAACGTATCGATGCCGAAGCGGGCAGCTTCGAATGCCACATCACGGTGGGGCGACGAAGCAGCCACCACGACCGAACTCTCCGTCAGGCCCAACGTGCCCACCCGGTGCAGCAGCGCCGCCTTGCGCACGCTCGGCCACTGCCGCCGCATCTCGGCGGCAATGTCGGCAAGCCGCAGCGCCACCTCAGACTCATAGGCCTCATACACCAGTTGTGTCACACCCGTGCGGTGCTCAGCGTGATCCCGCACCGTGCCCGAGAACAGCACCACCGCCCCCGCGGCGGGATCCAGCACCCAGTCGTAGATGGCGCCGATCGGCAACTCCTCAGCCGTCAGCTCAACCCAGGTGTCCTGCTCGCGCGACATCATCATCGCAAAGCGTAGGAGCGCCGGAGCCAAGCCGCGGCAGCCCAGCCCCCCACCGCCACAGCGGCCCCCGCACCGACCAACGTGGCGTACTGGCGCTGGCGCGCATTCAGATCATCCCAGGGCATCCCGACATCCGCGATCACGAACGCCTGGGCGCTGCTGTAACGAGGTTCCCAGCCCTCAGACCGCAGCCGGTCATTGGCCACCACCCAGCTATAGCGGGTGTAGGGCAGCAGGCCCTCCGGGGCGGAATGACCCACCCGGCGGGCCACATAACGGTCGAGCCGCTTGGGCAGCGGCATCGGCAGCCGGATCTTGGGCCGGGCCCCCAGCAAAGCCCGCAGCTCCCCGGGCGACAGCCAGCCATCGGGGGCCACGTTGAACACGCCCGACAGCCGGCGCTGGGTCGCCAGCACGACCGCCGACGCCAAATCGTCCAGATGCAGGAACTGGACCGGCGGATCGTCGCTGCCGGTGCGGATCGGCGCCGCAGCCAGCATCGCCTCGCCGATCGGCCCGCCCAAGCCGCTCGACACCACCGGCGCCGGCCGCAGGATCGCCGCCGTGCGATCGCCCTGATCACACCACTCCAGCACCATCCGCTCGGCATCGGCATGATGCACCGCCCACGACGCCTCCAAGTTCGGCCGCACCGGCAGATCCTCCGAAATCGGCGTCGGATGATTCGGCCACGCCCCGTACACGCTCGCGCTCGACACGAGCGTCAGATGCCTGACCCCGTCCGCCGCAGCCAACACCCGCCGCACCCGATCCGCGTTGTTCCCCGTCAACCGCAGATGCACCAGCACCTCGGCACCGCCCACATCGAAGCGACTGTCGGCTTCAACGAGGCCAACAGCGTCAGCGACATCGAACGACTGCGCCAGCCACTGCAGCACCCGGGCGCCGATCACGCCACCCGCTCCCGACACCGCCACCCGAGTCATATCTCTACGATGCCCCATCGCAGCGACGTTCCGGGCCGTTTCATCCAGCCGTACGATGCCGTTGTGGCCGACGACGACGATCATCCATTCTCGGGCATCCCATTCCTCGGCGACATCTCGTCCATTCTGGGCGGCAACGCGGAATCCATGTGGGAAGGCGCCCGCCAATCCGCCACCCAGCTCGCCACCGACGGCAAGCCCGAACACAACGTCGACCCGGTCGAGCGGCATCGCCTCAGCGAGATCAGCCGGGTGGCCGAGCTGCACGTGGGACATGTCACCGGCCTGCAGGTCGAGCCGCACATCACACCGGTCACCCGTTCCGGCTGGGCGACCGGCGCCCTCGAAGCCATCCGCCCCCTCATGGACCGGCTGACCAAGCGCCTGGGCGAGGCGCCGAGTCAAGACCCCGTCGCCGGCCTGCTCGCCATGATGAGCCCCATGACCGTGGCGATGACCGCGGGCATGATGGCCGGCCACCTCGCCGCCAAGGCATTCGGCAATTCCGACCTCATCGTGCCCATGCGACAGGCGCTCATCGTCACCGCCAACATCAGCGACTTCGCCAACGAATGGAGCCTCGACGTCGACGACGTGATGCTGTGGGTCGCCATCCGGGAGCACGCCCTGGGGGCCGTGCTGGCAGTACCGGGCGTGCGGGCACAGCTCGACATGTACCTGCGGGAGCATGTCGACGGCTTCCGCCGCCGCGATGACATGGACTTCGGCGAGCTGGAAGTCACCTCGTTCGACAGCGACGAACCGCAACAGTTCCAAGCGCAGCTCCAAGAACAGCTCCAGCGCATCTTCGGCAATCCCGAGCTGCTGCTCGGTGTGGCCCGTGACGACAAGAGCGATCATCTCGAAGCCCTCATCAGCGTCGTCACCGCCTATGTGGACCATGTGGTCGCCCAGGCAGGCCCTCGCCTCATCGGCGGATTCGGCGCGCTCAGCGAAGCCGTCCGCCGCCGCCAGCTGACCGAGGGAAACGTCTACGCCGACCGCCTGCTCGGCGTGCGGCTCAGCAACGAGGCACGTGAACGGGGAGACAGCTTCATCTCCGGCGTGATCGAGCGATCCGGCCCCGAAGGACTGGCCCGCCTCTTCGAGCCCGGCGCGCTCCCGACGCCCAACGAGCTCGCCGCACCAGGCCTGTGGCTGGCCCGGCTGGACCTGCCGCTCTAGAGGTCTCGGTTGCGGCGGTCCCGAGACCGCACCCGGGTCTGCACGATGCGGGTGCGGACACGGGTGGCGATGATCTGCGAGGGGGGTCGGCGGCCGCGGGCCAGTGCCCACATGCCGCCCGCGTACAGCAGCACCGCGACCGTGGCGGCAATGCCCAGCAGCGTCACGCCGGCCCGCAGCGGCAAGATGCCGCTCGGCGCAGCCACCGGCACGAGCGCCCCGATCACCCACATCAGCTGGAAGCGGGTCTCGAAGCGGGCGAACGTCCGCCCCCGCTCCGCCGGTACCTCATCGCGCTGCACGATCGCGTCGAAGCACAGCTTGCCCAAGGCGGACATCAAGCCGATCACCACGGCCAGGAACAGCACCGAGGCGCGGTCGGGCGACGTCACCACATAGAACGACATCGCGGCCGCCAGCGCCAGCGTGCTGGCTAGCAGCATCTCCTCGCGGATGCGACGGCGCAGCACGGGCGCGGACACCGCGCCGATGAGCTGGCCCACGGCGCTGGCGATGAACATGAAGCCGAACCACAACGGGGCCGCATCGTCGGTCCGCAGCCAGAACGCGATCAGAAACAGCGTGAAGCCGGTCATGGCACGCACGACGCCCATGGCCGAACCCGCCAGCAGCATCGCGCCCCGCCGCCTCGACACGTGCGCAGGCTGATCGGGCAATCGAGACTGCGGGGGCCCGTGGCGCTGGTCCGGCTGGGGGAGCTGGCCCAGCGGGAGGGACTGGCCCGGCTGGGGGAGCTGGCCCGGCGGGAGGGACTGGCCCGGCGGGAGGAGCTGGCCCGGCGGGGGGAGCTGGCCCAGCTGCGGGGACTGGACCGGCGGGGGGAGCTGGCCCAGCTGCGGGGACTGGCCCGGCGGGGGGGGCTGGTTCAGCCCATCGCTCGACAGCTCCGAAGCGAGGCGAGACTGCGGCCGCACCGCCGTGCGCGGCAGCCGCGCGGCGGGGAACGTCATCAGCACGAACACCACTGACGCCAGCACCAGCACCCATCGCGACGACGCCCAGCTCAACAGCAAGCCTGGCCCCACAGCCAGCCCACCCCCGAGCCCGCTCAGCAACATCAGCTTCGAATTCGCCTCGACCAGATCCCGCTCCTCGCGCACCAGCCCCGGCACCACCGCGCTCTTGGCCACGTGATACGTCTTACCCGCCACCAACGCACCGAACGCCTCGGGAAACAGCAACAGCGAATCCAGATGGCGCACCATCAGCAGCGCCAAGACGGCTCGGGCAATGCCGGCACCGATGATCATCCCCCGCCGCCCGCCACGGCTGCGATCCACCAGCGGCCCGATCAGCGGCCCGACCACGGCGAACGGCGCCATCGTCACCACCAGGTACAGCGCCACTCTGGGCCGCGCCGCCGCAGGATCGAGGCTAAAGAACAGCGACCCCGCCAGTGCGATCGCGATCAGCGCGTCGCCGGCGGCAGACAGCAGATGCGTGCGAGCAAGCCACGTGAACGGCTGCATCAGCCGACCTGCCGTACCCGTGCGATCACGGCCACCATTGTGGGCCTTCGGTGCTACACGGCCCGGTATGGCAGCCGCAGCCCGACAGCCGCAGCCCGACAGCGTCAGCCCGACAGCTCCGACGCCCGCTCGTAGCGATACCCCAAGCCGCGAATCGTCGTGATGCGCTCCGGGTTCGCCGGATCGTCCTCGATCTTGGCCCGCAGCCGCTTCACATGAACATCGATCGTTTTGGTGTCACCCACGTAGTTGTAGCCCCACACGTTCTGCATCAGGCTGTCGCGGGTCACCACCCGCCCGGCATGCCCCAACAAGTACGCCAGCAGCTCGAATTCCTTCAGCGCCAAGGTGACCAGCTCGCCACGCACCCGCAGCTCATGGCGATCGATGTCGAGCTCCACATCGCCCTCGACCAGACAGACCGCACTCGCTTGCGCCTCGGCCGGCTGGCTCGCCGCCCGCCGCAGCACCGCCCGCATCCGGGCCACCAGTTCCCGTAGCCGATACGGCTTCGCCACGTAATCGTCGGCGCCGACCTCGAGCCCCACCACGGCGTCGATCTCCTCGCCCCGAGCGGTCACCATGATGAGCGGCACCCGCGACCGCTTGCGGATCTCCCGGCACACGTCCAGACCGGACATGCCGGGCAGCATCACATCCAACAAGACCAAGTCGGGCTCGGACTCGCTGATCGCCGCCAGCGCAGCCCGCCCGTCCGCAGCAGTGCGCACCTCGAATCCCTCACGCCGCAGACCCACCGACAACGCCTCGGTGAACGACGGCTCGTCGTCAACGACCAGCACCGACGTCATGAATCCGTCCCCACGACAGCCTCGCCCCCCAACGTCGGGAACCGGAGCGTGAACGTCGTGCCCACGCCCTCACGAGAGTGCAGCATCAGCTCGCCGCCATGGTTTGCAACGACATGTCTCACGATGCTGAGGCCCAAGCCGGTGCCGCCGGTGGCCCGAGCACGAGCCTTGTCAACCCGATAGAAGCGCTCGAACACCCGCTCGGTCTCATCGGCGGGAATGCCGATGCCCGAATCGGCAACCACGATGTCCACCCACGCCGACCCATTCGGCATCTTGCCGCCTTCGGACGGCTCACATGGCGGCCCGTCGAACAGCCCATCCGCACCCGGCGCACCCGGCGCACCCGGCGCACCCAGCGGCGCCGACGACTCAGCGGGCCCGATCCGGGTCACCGCCGCATCCGCATCGGCCAACACCTCAGTCGGCGGCCGATCATCATGAGAGCTCGGCGCGACGGACAGGTGAACCTCAGACCCCGGATCGCTGTACTTGATCGCATTGTCGACCAGGTTCCCGACCGCCCGCATCAGCTGACCCCGGTCGGCCTGCAGCACGATGCCCGACTCGTCGGGCCGCACCAGCGACACGCCCTGTCGGCGGGCATGCTCGGAATACTGCTGGGCGACCTCGCACATCAACGGCACCGCCGGCACCGCCTCGGGCCGCAGCGAACCCTCCATCTCCACCCGGCTCAGCTCCAGCAGATCATCAATGATGTGCCGCACACGTTCCGCCTCGATACCGATGCGGTCGACCAGCCGGCCACGCACCGCCGCATCGTCCTCCCCGGCCAGCGTCTCGGACAGCAAGGCGATAGCACCCACCGGCGTCCGCAGCTCATGGCTCAGGTTGGCCACAAAGTCCCGGCGCACATCGTCCACCCGCACGCCCTCAGTCCGGTCGGTCATCACCGCCACAGCGCCCAGCGCATAGCTGCCGCTCGCCACCGGATGCGCGCCGATCTCGATCACCTGCGGCGGCGGCCCCGTCAGCTTCACCGTGCGGGAGCGAGCCTGCCCGTCGCGGGCCGACTCGAGCAGCTGGGTCACCCCCGCACCCACCAGCGCCATCGCGTCCCGAGCCGACATCATCTCGTCCGCCAGCGCATTGCTGGCACACACGGTGCCGTCCTCGTCCACCAGCACCACGCCGACCGCCAGCTCGTTCATCGCAAGCTGCCAGCGAGCCCGGTCCCGCTCGGCCAGATTGACCGTCATGACGGCCGTCGTTGCAATCGACTCCAAGTACGTGATCCACTCGTCCAGGCTGTTGTGATCAAGGTGCGCCTCGCCGGGGCGCGGCTCATCAGACTCGCCAGCGAAACGGTGCACCACCCGGCCCAGCCGCTCCGCAGCCGACGTCCGCGCCCGCACCAACAGCCACACGGCAGCCAGCGCAACTGCCAGTGCGGCCGACACCGCCACCAGCGCCGCAATCACATCTCGTCCTGCTCCCGCCGGGCACGAGCCCGGTTGGCCCCCATGTGCTCAGGCAACTGGCCCGTCACCAAGAACTCGACCCGCTGCGCAATGTTCACCGCATGATCGCCGATGCGCTCATAGAAGCGTCCCACCACCGCGAGCTGCACGGCCTGGGGGGTATCGAGACGCCCCGCGTTCTGCGAAGCGAACACCGCGTCGAGGTACTGCCGGTGCAGGTCGTCGAGCACGTCGTCGATCTCGTCGAGCACCGCCGCCAGCCCCGCATCACGATCGGCATAAGCGTCCATGGCCATGGCCGTGAGCCGCACCGCCTGCTCACGCATGCGGTCGAGCAGGCCGCGCACCCGGGGCTCCAGCTCAGCGCCGTGCAGGCGCACGACGGCCTTCGCGATGTTGGTGACCAGGTCACCGCTGCGCTCGATCTCAGAGATCATCCGCAGGTCGGTCAGGATGGCGCGCAGATCGACCGCCACCGGCTGCTGCAGCGCCAACAGCTGCACGCACTTCTCCTCGGCCTCAATGCTGAGCAGGTCGAGCTCGTCGTCAGCGGTGATGATCTGGTCGGCGCTGGCAATGTCGCCGGCGAGCAGCGCCGCGGTCACCGCCGAGACCCCCTCGGCCACCATGCCGCCCATCTGCACGAGGTCGGCCCGAACCTCGTCCATCAACTGATGGAACTCGGTTCGTACCTCTTCGGTCATACGTGAAGTGTGCCGTAAGGAGCAGCGTGAAGAGGTGAACCGTCTCGTTGTCGCACCAGTTGTTTCCCGCTCTTGTTCGCTCTCGCTCACGGGCCGCTCGGGCCACGGCTTCGCCTATCGGCGCAGCCTCTGAGTCAGCCGACCCGCCCGGTGATATAGGCCTCCGTGCGGGGATCGTCCGGGTTGGTGAAGATCAAACTGGTCGGCGCATACTCGACCAGCTCACCGGTGCGCTGACCCATCTCGTTGGCCTGCACCGAGAAGAACGCCGTCATGTCGCTGATGCGAGCGGCCTGCTGCATGTTGTGGGTCACGATGATGATCGTGTAGTCGGTCTTCAGCTCGGCAATGAGTTCCTCGATGCGGCCGGTAGCGATCGGGTCGAGCGCCGAACAGGGCTCATCCATCAGCACCACATCGGGCTGCACCGCAATGGCCCGGGCAATGCACAAGCGCTGCTGCTGGCCGCCCGACAGCCCGTACGCCGACATCTTCAGGCGGTCCTTGACTTCGTCCCACAGGGCAGCCCGAGTGAGCGAGCCCTCGACCACGTCGTCGATCTCGGACCGCTTGACGCCCGCCAGCCGCGGCCCGTACGCGACGTTGTCGTAGATCGACTTGGGGAACGGGTTCGGCTTCTGGAACACCATGCCGACCCGCCGCCGCACCTCGACGGGGTCGACCTCGTCCTGGTACAGGTTGACTCCGTGGTAGTTGATGGTGCCCTCCACCCGGGCGCCCTCGATGAGATCGTTCATCCGGTTGAAGCAGCGCAGGAACGTGGTCTTGCCGCAGCCCGACGGACCGATCAGCGCAGTCACCTCATGGGAGTTCACGTCCAGCGTGACGTTGCGCAGTGCCCGGAAATCGGTGTAGTACACGTCGACGTCGGCGCACTCGAACACGGTGCTGGTCTCGACACGCGGGGGAGCCATCGCCGCCACACCACTCACGTCGATGCGCGCGGGACGTGGCGACGCCAGAGCGTCTGGCGCCGTCTCATCAGACGCTGAAGCTTCTGGCTCTTGGCTCATCAGGGCCTTCTCAAGTGTCACGTGTCAACCGTTCATCATTCTGCGTCAGGCGGTACCGCGTCTGGGGAGCGGGGTCAGCGGGGCGAGCTCACCACTGCTTCTCGAAGCGGTTGCGCAGGTAGATAGCCAATCCGTTCACCGCCAGCACCAGCACCAAGATGACGACGCTGGCCGCAGCGGCGTTTACCCCCCAGTCTGCGCCGGGCAGGCGGGCGAAATTGAAGATCTGCACCGGCAGAGCCGTGAAGGGGCCGGTGAAGGTCTCCAACATGTTGGCGTCGCCGAAGCTCAAGAAGCCGGTGGCGGCGCCCACCAGGATCAGCGGCGCAGCTTCGCCCAGGGCGCGCGCCAACGCCAGCACGGTTCCGGTGAGGATCGTGGACAGCGCAGCCGGCAAAACCTGGCGTGAGAGCACCTCCCACTTGGTGGCCCCCACACCGTACGCGGCTTCGCGCAGCGAATCGGGCACAGCCTTGAGCGCCTCGACTGCGGTGATGACGATGATCGGCAGCACCAGCGCAGCCAGCGTCATGCCGCCCGCAATGACCGTCTTGCCCTTGGTAAAGCCGTCGATCGTCTGCACGAACACCGCGAAGCCCAGCAGGCCGTAGACGATCGACGGCACGCCGGCGAGATTGCGGATGTTCAGCTCGACGATGCGGGCGAAGCGGGAGTCCTGGGCGTACTCGACGAGGTAGATGGCGGTAGCGACGCCGATCGGCACGGCGAACACGCCCGTCACCAGCGCCACCTGCAAGCTGCCGATGATGCCCTGCGAGACGCCGGTGTCGGCTGCCGAGCGCTGGGAGAAGCCGTTCGTCAGGAAGTACCAGAGGTTGCCCGAGAGCACATCCCAGCCGTTCACGATCATGACGGCGAGCAGAACGCCCAGGAACCCGGTCGCGAACACCGTGGCGCCGATCAGCAGCCACCTGAAGACGGCTCCAGCGATGTCGGCACCCGGGCGGCGGCGCAGCGCATGACCGGTGGCAACGCCGGCGGGGGTGGTCAAAACAGACATCAGTACCGGTTCTGCAGTCGGCGGACGATGACGTCGCCCAACATGTTGAGCACCAGCGTGATGGCGAACAGCAGCGCACCGAGGAAGTAGAGGCTCTGGAACGCCAGATTGTTGCCGGCCACCTGGTCGGTGCCAAGACCCAGCGCAGCCATGGCCGAGGTGAGGGTGCCGCCTGATTCCCGAATCGACATGTTGAACAGCGACGTGTCGCCACCGCCCGAGGCGATGGTGACCACCATGGTCTCGCCAATCGCACGGCTGAACCCGACGATGGTGGCCGCCATGAGGCCGGACAGGGCGGCCGGCAGCACCACTCGGATGGAGGTGGTGACCCTGCGTGCGCCCAAGCCGGCAGAGGCCTCCCGCAGCGCCAGCGGCACCGCCCGCAGCGCATCCTCCGCGATCGAGGCGATCAGCGGGATGACCAGCAGGCCCACCGCAATGCCGGCGGCCAGCTTGTTGAAGTAGTTGATCTCGTCGAAGAAGTTGCTGAGGATCGACGGGGTGATGAAGCTGATGGCGAACACGCCGAGCACCACGCTGGGCACGCTGGCCAACAGCTCGAGTGTGGGCTTCATGACCTTGCGCACCCGAGGGTGGGCGTATTCGGAGAGGTAGATCGCGGCGCCGAAGCCCGACGGCACCGCCACCAACATGGCGATGACGGAGATCTGCACCGTGTTGACCAGCAGCGTGCTGAGGTCGAACAGGCCTCGTCGGGGGAACCATCCGATGTCGGTGAGCTTGTCGAGCTCGACCTGGCTGATGAAGGTCCACGCCTCCGACGCCACCGTCCAGATGATGAGCGCGCTGACCAGCACCGTCACCGCGGCCGCCCCCATGAACAGCCAGCGGACCGTGTGCGAACGAGCCCGGCGACTGCGCGACGTCTGCAGGTCGGCGACGGTCAGCTCTGGTCGGTTGTGAGTGAGGCTCATTCGTAGGTTTCCATGGCTTTGGCGAGTCTTGCGGATCGACAATCCGCGAGCGGGTCTTTCGCGGTCTTTCTCGCCGACGCCCCCCACAGGTGCGAGTCAGCGGCGATGCGCACCTGAGGGGGGCCGTCAGCGGGAGGGAGGGTTCCCGGATCTATCGGTCGGTGGCTAGAAGGTCATTCCCGTGGTCAAGTTGCTCCAGTTGCTGCGTGACTGGGCGAGGTCGGCCGGGTCGAGGTTCACGTAGCCGGCCTCGACCACGTAGGTCTGGCCCTCGTCGCTCAGCATGAAGTCGACAAAAGCCTTGATCGCGGGGTCGGAGGCCTGCGCCGCGTCGATGTAGGTGTAGAGGAAGCGGGCGATCGGGAACTCCGCCGAAGCGATGGTCTCGGGCGTCGGGGAGACACAGCCGTCGCCGCCGTCGATCTCCACCAGCTTGACCACGTCGCGGTTCGCGTCGGCGAAGGCGAAGCCGACCCAGCCCAGGCTGTGCTCGTTGCCCGAGACGCCGTCGATGATCACGTTGTCGTTGGCCGAGGCGTTGTAGTCGGGACGCACGGCGAAGTTCTCATCGGCATGTCCCTCTTCGACGCGGTGTTCCCAGACGTCTTCGAGCGCAATCTCGATGAAGCTGTCGAAGGTGCCCGACTCCTCGCCGGGGGCGAAGATCTCGAGGTCGCCATCGCCGAACGGACCGGTGCCGCCCAGCTCGGCGTTCAAGGCGTTGGCGTCTGACCATTTCTGGAAGCCAATGGCCTCGTCGCCGATCAGGCTGTAGAGGTCCTCGAAGCTCAGGCAGTCGACGGTGTCGTTGGCGGCAGCGGTGATGACCGAGATGCCGTCGATGCCGACGCGCAGCTCGATGAACTTGATGCCGGCTTCGTCGAGGCACTCAGCCTCTGAGTCCTTGATCTGGCGTGAGCTGTTCCAGATCGGGACCTCGCCGGCGCAGGCGGCCTTGTGGCCGTCGCCCGAGCCAGGGCCGGCGACCGAGAACGCCACGCCTGGGTGTTCGTCGGCGAAGGCCTCAGCCACCAGGTTGGTGACGGGCTCGACCGTGGAGGAACCGGTGACGCTGATGGAGCCGCTGAGCGACATGTCATCGTCGTCGTCAGCCATCGCAGCCGTCGTCGCTGCAGCGTCGGCGGTGCCAGACGAGTCGTCGTCAGACGTTTCAGCCGTCGTCGCTGCGGCGGCGGCGGTGCCGTCGTCGGCTTCAGACGAGTCGTCGCTGCCGCACGCAGCGGCGATCAGGGCGAACGAGGTGAGCAATGCCAAGAGCAACTTCGTGCCGCGGCGGTTGGGAGATATTTTTTGCATGGACGGGAACCTACGAAGGGCCAGTTACGTCGCCGCGGGCTCTGGGTGAACGGTCAGAACGGATGCCGTGAACAACTCGTGAACGCGACCAGTTGACGTGGCTTAGGAAGCTGCTTCTTCGTCCTCATCGGGCATACCGAGGTCCCAGTGCAGCTCGTAGTTCTCGCGCTCGGCGTCACGCACGACCCGCTCGCGATTGCGGCGGAATTGCGGGTCGTGAGGCGGCAGCAGCTGCAGGCGGGCGTTCGACCGGCGGCGGAATTCGTCGACGGCCGCCTCGTCGCCGTAAATGCCCTCGATCTCCCAGTGCGGCGCGACCGGTCCCAAGTAGATGATGCGGATGCCGACCTCGGGCGGGAGCTGTTCGGCTTCGGCGTCAGTGGCGATGTCGGTCACGGCAGTCCTCGATTGGGGTGGTGAAAGGGTACCGATGCGCGCCCGCTGGGGAGGCGGCAGAACCCTCAGCGACCAGCGATCGAGCGGGTCGCAACGTCGCAGCGTCTCCCGCCGCCTCCCTAGCTCGAACTCCTGTGCCTTGCGGCAGGATCCTCTTCCTGAGAATTGGATGAGAGTGCGCGACGCACGGAACCTTCTGCGCTCCTGCGGCGTTGGTTCTCATGATGTTGCAGATCAATCCGGTCTATGGACCGAGCAGATGCGAACCGAACGGGCCGGGCTCGGAGAGTTTGGCTACCGAGTGGGTCACCCGCCGCAGATGTGCGGACATCGACCCCAACGTCTTCTTTCCCAATGACGGTGCCGGCGTCATCGCTGCTCAGAAGGTGTGCGCCGAATGCCCGGTGAAGGACCTCTGCGGTGAGTACGCACTCGCCAACAACATCACCCACGGCGTGTGGGGCGGGACCTCAGAACGGCAGCGGCGCCGCATCCTGCGAGATCGTCGACGTGCGAGCAAGGCCGCCCCTGCCAACTACGCCGTCTGACTCAGGCGTCTGAGTCAGGAGTCTGAGTCAGGAATCCTTGGGCTTCGACTCGCTCAATGAGCTGTCGCCGGCCGCCCTGTCCTCGTCGTTCACGCCCTCGCGGAACTCACGCTGAGCCTGACCGAGCGAGCGCGCCAGCTTTGGCAGCTTGGCTCCTCCGAACAGCACGAGCACGATGATGAGCAGGATGAGCAGTTCGGGCGGTCCGAGTCCGATTGCCATCACGCCCGCGAGGGTACCAGTGCCCGATCAGACCGGTAGCCGGGCTGGATGACCCGACGGCCAGCCAGCCGCCGGCAGCGGGCCTATCAGCGACGGTCAGCCGATGCGAAGCGACCCGGCCGCGGGCCGATCAACGACGGCCAGCCGATGCGAAGCGACCCGGCCGCGGGCCGATCAACGACGGCCAGCCGATGCGAAGCGACCCGGCCGCGGGCCGATCAACGACGGCCAGCCATTGCGAAGCGACCCGGCCGCGGGCCGATCAACGACGGCCAGCCATTGCGAAGCGACCCGGCCGCGGGCCGATCAACGACGGCCAGCCATTGCGAAGCGACCCGGCCGCGGGCCGATCAACGACGGCCAGCCATTGCGAAGCGACCCGGCCGCGGGCCGATCAGCGACGGTCAGCCGGCGACGGCAGCGGCGCGTCTCGTGAGAGCTCGCTGGCGGCGCACGCGGCGGCGTTCTCGCTCGCTCATGCCGCCCCATATGCCGAACTTCTCGCTGTTCTGGAGTGCGTACTCGAGGCATTCGTCGCTGACGACGCAGCCGCGGCAGACTGCCTTGGCCTCGCGGGTGCTGGCCCCGCGCTCGGGAAAGAACAGATCCGGATCCACTCCCAGGCAGTTTGCCTCGTCCCACCAGTTGCCTACCGGTACTTCGGCTGTTGCGTCGGTTACGAATGCCATTGGTCCTCCACGGCTGTCTCAGCTCGTCCCGGCGGTCATGACCATGTTTGCGGGCCGTCTTTTGGCTGTCCGCTGGCCATCCGCTGGCCGCCGAGATACCCAACCTGTAATTACAGGTGTGTGACTTGCCATTGAACCTCATGGGTGTGACATTCGCAAGCGGCAATTTGCGACAACGCGGGTCATCCGACTGAACGCTCGTCAGGCATCGCCGCGGACTCGGACAAATGGACATCGCCGATCAGCGCACCGACCAGTGGAACCTCCGTTGCAGAGCGGTAACGCACGGTGACGCGCACCAGATCTCCGTCATGCCGCTCGACTTCGAGCCGGTCGGGATCAAGCGGCGCAGCGGACGCCACGGCGCTGCGGACAGCGTCCATCGACGGCTCCACCGCCGCAATGCGCGCGCCCACCCGGGCGGCGTGAGACACCAGCACCGCGTCGCGCGCGACCAGGGCCGTCTGGACGATGCACATGAGCAACAACACCAGGAACGGCATGAGCAGGGCCAGCTCAACGGTGGCCTGCCCGCGTTCATCAGCGGTGCGCTGGCACCTGATCAGGAGATGGCCTTGGTCAGGTAATTGAAGACCGCGTCGAGCAGGCGGCCGATTTTGCCAGTGCTGGTTGCCCACGCGGTGACGGCCGCCACCAGCAGTGCGATGGCACCGGTAAGCAACGCGTACTCAGCCGTGGTTTGCCCGGCCTCGTCGGCCTCGCCGGCCTCGTTGGCTTCGTTGGCCTTGTTGGCTTTGTTGGCTGTGTTGGCCTTGTCGGCCTCACCCGCGTCAAGCCGGTGTGTGCGGCGCAACGGCGTGTGAGCGCTCCAGGGAAGGTTGGTCATGGGTTCGGTCATCTGGGCTCCTTGACGTTCATGTCGTGGTCGGACGGTTGGATATGGGGGGCGTGGGCGGCTACGAGCGAGAGCACGCAGGCCGAAGTCGCGAGCCGCTGGCACGAACGAGAGCACGCAGGCCGAAGTCGCGAGCCGCTGGCACGAACGAGAGCACGCAGGCCGAAGTCGCGAGCCGCTGGCACGAACGAGAGCACGCAGGCCGAAGTCGCGAGCCGCTGGCACGAACGAGAGCACGCAGGCCGGCGCTGCGGACTGGCGGTACGGATCGGAGGGCGACATCTCAGCCGCCAAATGCCGCGACAAGGACCGGCACGATGGCGATGAGCCCAAGTGCGGGCAGCACGCACAGCACGAGGGGGAACAGCAGCAGCACCGGCAGACGGCGCACCTTGCCTTCGAGACGGCGGCGGCGGTCCTCACGCAGCTCACGACCGAGACGCTCCAGCTCGGGCGCCAGCGGGATGCCGGTGCGCAATGACCCCGTGACCGCGCCAGCGAAGGCGCGGGCGCGCGGGCCACATGTCCTGCCGAATTCCTCGAGGGCCTCATCAAGCGGGCGCTGCGGCGTGGCCAGTGCCCCCAGCAGGCGTCCGGTTCCGCTCGCCCCATCGAGATGGCTCACGGCGAGCTGCAGCGAAGCGCTGATCGACAGCCCTGACGTGAGGGCCACGTTCATCACGTCGACGATGGTTCCGAGGTCGGCGACGACATGATCCGGACGCGGGATGTCGCCGCGGCGCGGCCACGCCACACGGCCGGCGACGGCGCGGCCGGCGACGGCAGCACCGGTGCTGCGTGCGCTCCTGGCAGGAAACTCGACGGGCGCAAGCTGCAGCACACGGCGGCGGCCCGGATCAGGGCGGGTCACCGCACCGCCCCAGCACACGGCCGCAGCAGCCAAGCCGCCGATGACCAACGGGTTCGACAGCACGACGCTGCCGAGTACTGGGCTTGCGGCGAGCGAACTCATCCATGCCGGACCGGCGGCCAGCGCGCTCACCCATGCTGAGCCGTCGGCGACGGAGCTCTTCCATGCTCCGTCCGCCAGCGCTGCGAACAACCCGCCCGTCATCGCAGCGCCCGTGTCACTGCAGCGCGCATCCACGACACGCCCGCAAGTTCGAGTGCGAGCGCGGCGCCCACGCAGAACCAGCCCAACGGCGTGGAGGTGAGCACCCGTGCGGCGGCACCGCCCTCAGCCAGCAGCGCCAGCGCGATCACCCACGGCAGCGCTGCGACGACCCAGACCGACGCCCGGGCTTGCGCTGCGTGGACACGAGCCTCTGCCGCCATGTCGGCTCGCGCCCGCACGGCCACAGCCACATGATCGAAGAGCTGCGGCTGCGCGCCCACCCGTTCTGAGGCCAGCGTGACCGCCGTGGAGAGCAATGCGGCCTCCGATGTCTGCTCGCTGGCCGCCCATCGCTGCACGGCGCGGCTCAGCGTGACCCCCCGCTCGTGCTCGGCGGAGATCTGCTCCAGCGGCGCCGACATAGGCCCATCGGCGGCACTTCGCAGCGCCTGCAGCATCGTGTCGCCGCCGCTCAGCCGGCGCGACACCCCGGCGCAGTAGTCGCCGAGGTGTGCGGAGCGGGCGGCGATCGCCATCCGCTCGCGTCGCCGGTCACGTCGCACCCCAAGCCAGCGACGCGCCGCCGGCGAGGTGACGGCGCCCACGCAGGCCAGTAGCACGCTGAGTTTCAGCACCGGGCTTCAACACATTCAGCCGCTTCGGCCAGCGAACCGTCGTCGCGTACCTCATAGATGGCGGCAACGGTCCTGCGGCCGCCCACGCCGCGGCTCATGTGGACGAGGCCGTCAAGGACCGACGCGATATGGGCGCCAACATCGCCCACAGCGCCGCCGGCCCGGGCGAGCTGCTCGAATCGCCACAGTGCATGCGCGGGATCATCGGCGTGCAGCGTCGACAACGAGCCGCGATGGCCCGTCGTCAACGCCTGCAGCAGTGCCGCCGCCTCGGGGCCCCGTACCTCGCCGACCACCAGGCGATCTGGCCGCATCCGCAGCGCCGCCGCCACCAGCTCGGCCATCGTCACCCCGCCGACCCCGTCGACGTTCGGCGGCTGGCCCTCCAGGCGGGCTGTCCCGACGCCGAGGCGGGGCAGCTCCGCGGCTTCCTCGACCACCACCAGCCGTTCCCGCTCGGCGACCCTGGCCAGCAGGCTCGCCAGCAACGACGTCTTGCCGGTGCTGGTGGGTCCGAAGACGATCACGTTGGCACGCGCAGCGATGATCTGATCGAGCTGCGCGGCGGCCCGTGGGCCGGCGAGCTCGTTGAGGCGGCGGACGTCGGCAGGAAAACGGCGCAGCGTGATGTACGGACCGTCCACCGCAACTGGCGGCACCGCAATGTGACAGCGGGTGCGGTCGTCGAGCCGAACATCCACCATCGGCAGGCGACGGTCGACCCGCCGCCCCGTCGGTCCCAGCAGGTATTCGACGAGACGGTGCACTTCGGCTGCGCTGATCCGACCCGCCGTCGACAGGCAGCCCTGCCGCTCCACCACGATCGGTCCCGGGCCGTTGATCATCACCTCGGTCACCTCGTCGTCCGCCCAGATCTCCGCGAGCGGGCCGATGCCGGCGAGACGAGCGATCACCTCGGACACGAGGTCGGCCGCGTGACGACGGTCGAGCAGCGGGGCCGCCGTGTCGACGGCGTCGGCGACGTCACGGGGCTGCGGTGCCGTGGCCGGCAGGAACCGCTCGTGGATCTCCTCCACGAACGCCGTGCTGGGATGTGCCCGACCGGACGGATCGCTGCTCAACGGAACTCGGCTGGCCGGGTGGCGAGCGACAGCGCGTGCCATGCGGTTCACAGGAACGCGTCCAGCGAGCGCGCCGATTTCGCACAGCGGTCCAGCAGCAGGCCCGCATCGGCCCAGCGAGAGATCGAGCGATCGACGGCGACGACCGCATCGGCATGGCGCCCCAGCGCCGCTTCGATATCGGCAAGTCCCAGCGCACGCTGGGTATCGGTCAGCACGATCACGTCGTCGACCTCTGCTACGACGTCTCGCGCGCGGTGCAGCGCCTGGTAACAGCACGTCATCGTGAGCAGGCGCCGCACCCGCGGTCCCGCCACCCGCTCCAAGGCTCGACGGCCGCGCCCTGCGTCGATGATGTTGACGCGCGGCTTACCGCCGAGCAGCGACCACAGCGTGCCGAGGCGAGCGTCGTCGACATCGCCACTGCCGCGCGGCAGCAGGCTGATGCCCGGCGCCACATCGACCGCCAGCGCGGAGACCGCACCCAGCGACAGTTCCTCAGCCGCGGTCCACTCGGCGATTCCCGGCAGATCGGGCGCTGTCCCCAGCACCACGCCAAAGTCGCCGGTGAGATCGACGAGGACCACGTCGCGGCCGGCCCGCTTGGCGCTGCTTGCAGCGAGCAGCGCCGTCACGGTGTTGCCAACGCCGCCCTTCGCGCCCACATAGGCATAGATCATGGTTGCTCCTCATTACATGACACCAGATGAAATTCATCGTGAGCAGTGACCATGGCCGATGCGGCGGGGCGCGATCAACTTGTTTTCTGGCAACCTCGGGCCACCTCGATCGCTGGCGCGGCGCGCCCCGATGGGCAAAGATGGTCAGCGGAGGTGTCTGAGCGCCTGGTGGGCTCCCCCGCCTTCAAAGCGGGCGGGACGGGCGATCCCCGTCCGGCGGGTTCGATTCCCGTCCACCTCCGCCAATCCATGCCGACTGACGGCAACCGTCAGTCGGCAAAATGCGTGCGCTGTTGGGAAGATGTGCGCCTAGCATTCGCTGTGCCGATGACCCCCGTCATCTTGCGCAGTCATCCCGCACAGTCATCCCGCACAGAGGACGATGCACCATGAAAAAGCTGTTGCTCGCCGTGATCGTCGGCGCCTTGATCGTGATCGTGGCTCGACGCCTGACCGACGCCTGACGCTTAGACCGAGAGCAGATCCCGAGCACCGGTGTCGGTGCTGGGATGGCGCAGCTTGGACATCGCCCGCGCTTCGATCTGGCGGATGCGCTCGCGGGTGAGCTGGAAGTGCTCGCCCACCTCTTCGAGCGTGCGGGGCTCGCCCCGGTCGAGGCCGTAACGCAGCTTGAGGATCTCGCGCTCGCGCTCGTCGAGCGGTGACAGCAGCCGGATGATCTCGCTGGGCAGCAGCGTGGTGGCTGCCACCTCGAACGGCGACTCCGCAGCACGGTCTTCAACGACGTCGCCCAGCTCGGCATCGCTGTCTTCGCGCAGCGGTTCGGACAGCGACAGCGGCTCTGCGGCGAACCGCAGCGCCTCGGTGACCTTCTGCTCGGGCATGTCGACTTCGATCGCCAGCTCGCCCAGCGTGGCGGGGCGGCCGTACTTCAGCTCGAGCCGCGAGCGGGCCTTCTGCAGGCGAGCCAGCGTGTCGCCCGCATGCACCGGCAGCCGAATGGTGCGCCCGGTGTTGGCAATGCCACGGGTGATCGCCTGGCGGATCCACCACGTCGCATACGTGGAGAACTTGAAACCCTTGCGCCAGTCGAACTTCTCGACAGCGTGCATCAGGCCCAAGTTGCCTTCCTGGATGAGGTCGAGCAGCGGCAAGCCCGAAGCCTGGTACTTCTTCGCGATCGACACGACGAGCCGCAGGTTCGACTGCACGAACGTGCGCTCGGCACGGGCACCCTGCTGCTGGGTGCGCAGGAGGCGGCGACGCTGCGGCCCCGAGACACCCTTGTCCTTCTCGAGCGTCTCCTTGGCAGAGATGCCCTTTTCGATCTGCTGCGCGAGCCGGACTTCGTCGTCCTTGTTCAGCAGGGGGTACTGGCCGATGTCGGTCAGGTACAGGCGGACGAGATCTTCCTCGTCACGTTCGACCCTCTCTTTGGCCACCGCTCCACCTCGCTGGTTGTCCCCCGACTACTTCTGCGACCGGTGGTTGCTTAGGCTCCCCCCGGTATCGGGTGAGCGTACCGATGACTTGTGCTGTTGCCTCCGCGCGCTGGCGCTTCGCGGTCACTGCACGCCCCCGGGCGCCTGGTCCGGTGGTGGCTATTGGGGGTGGGCGTAGGGTTTTTTCTTGTGGCGGTCTTGCTTGTTGGGCTAGCGCAGCTGAATCTGCGGCTGGGGGATCTCGACGGGAATGCCTCAATGGTCATGGACGCCTATGACGAGGCCGTTGGGCTCGGTGCTGAGGTGGTGGTGTTCAGCGAGCTGACCGTTACTGGGTATCCGCCTGAGGACTTGTTGTTGAAGCCTGCGTTTGTGGCGGGGGCTGCTTCGGCGCTGGAGCGGATTGCTCGCCACACCGGGCCGGTGCCTGCTGTGGTGGGGTTTCCTGAGGACACCGGGCTAGGTGGGCCGGTGCGGTTGTGGAACTCGGTGGCGATGTGCTGGGACGGTGCGGCGCGCGCGGTGTACCGCAAGCATCTGCTGCCGAACTACGCCGTGTTCGACGAGCAGCGCTACTTCGTGCCGGGGAGCGAGGCGGGGCCGCTGCTGAAGGTCGGCGACGTGAGTGTGGGCGTCTCGGTGTGCGAGGACTTGTGGGGGCCCCCGCGCACGGCCGACGCCGCGACGCCCGACGGCGATCTCGAGGCGCGTCTAGGCGGTGAAGACGACACCAGTCCCGTGATGGCGCAAGTGGCCATGGGGGCACAGCTGGTGGTGGTGGTCAACGGGTCGCCGTACCGGCGCGGCAAGCAAGCCGACCGGGAGGCGATCGCGCGGGCGCGGGCGGCGACGCTCGGCGTCCCGGTCGTCTACGTCAACCAGGTAGGCGGACAAGACGAACTGGTCTTCGACGGCAGCTCGTTCGTCACCGACGCGCTCGGCAGCGTGGTATGCCGGCTGCCTGCATTCCGCGAGCACGTCGCCACCTGCGATGTACCGCTGCGCAGCGAAATGATCCCTGCATCAGAGCTCGGCGACGACCGCAGCGGGCACCGCCGCGACGACGAGCAGCGCGGCAACAGCACCGCTTCACTCGATGCGACCTCGGGCGCCACAGCGCCGACGACGACGACGCGGCGAGAGGCGATCGCACCGCCACTGGAACCGTTGGAAGAGGTGTGGTCGGCCCTGGTGGTGGCAACACGCGACTACGTCCGAAAGAACGGCTTCACCGACGTGGCCGTAGGACTCTCGGGTGGCATCGACTCGAGTGCGGTGGCGGCCGTCGCAGCCGACGCGCTCGGTCCCGAACATGTACACGGCGTGTCGATGCCGTCGCGCTACTCGAGCGAGGGCTCACGCACCGACGCCGCCCAGCTCGCGGCGAATCTCGGCATCGACTTCCGCACTGTGCCCATTGAGCCGGCGCACGCAGCCCTGGCTGGGATGCTCGAGGGCGCCACAATCGACACCAACCCAAGCGACAACGACGGTTCGCCTGACGCCGCCTCCCCCAACGACAGGGCGGCTGCCGATCTGACTGATCAGAACCTCCAGAGCCGCATCCGTGGCGTGCTATTGATGGCGCTGTCGAACCGGTTCGGCTGGCTGGTGCTGACCACCGGCAACAAGACCGAGACATCCGTCGGCTACACGACGCTGTACGGCGACACCGCCGGCGCGTACGCCGTCATCCGCGACGTGCCCAAACTGCTCGTCTACGAGCTGTGCGAGTGGCGCAACCGCCAGGGCGACGGCGAGCGCATCCCGCGGGCCTGCATCGACAAGCCGCCCTCAGCCGAACTGCGACCCGACCAGCGCGACGACCAGAGCCTGCCGCCCTACGAGCTGCTGGACCCGCTGGTGGAGGCCTACGTGGAAGGCGATCTCAGCGCGGCCGAGATGCTCGAACAGCTCAGTGCCGACCCCGAGGTCGTGCACCGTGTCACGCGACTCATCGACGTCGCCGAGTACAAGCGTCGTCAGTCGCCGCCCGGTCCTCGCATCACTGCGAAGAGCTTCGGCAAGGATCGGCGCATGCCTATCACGAACTTCTACCGCTAGGCGCGCGCCCGCGGTTGGCAGGGGGCTGTGCTCTGCTCCCGCGATCCGGCAGGTCGCAACGTCGCAGACCCCAGCCCCCGGCCAACCGCTCAGTGCGTAGTTGGTTCGCCGCGATCCTTAGGCGGGCGGGGGGTTAGGCCAGGGCTTCGCCGATGGTCTGGCTGAGCAGGGCGGTGACCACGTAGGGATCGGCGTTGGCGTTCGGCCGGCGATCCTCGATGTAGCCCTTGCCGTCCTGGGCGACCTGCCAGGGGATGCGCACCGAGGCACCACGGTCGGACACGCCGTAGCTGAACGTGTCGTAGCGCTCGGTCTCGTGCTCGCCGGTGAGGCGTAGCTCGATGCCGTGGCCGTAGCCGGTGATGTGCTCTTCGGGCTTGCCCGGGGCACCCAGCGACTCGGCAGCCTTCACGACTGCGTCGTAGTTCTCGCGCATGGCCTTGGTGGACACGTTGGTGTGCATACCCGCACCGTTCCAGTCGCCCTGCATGGGCTTGGCGGCAAGGCTGACCTCGATCTCGTGATCCTCGCCGGCGCGGTACAGCAGGTAGCGAGCCAGCCAGATCTCATCGCCGACGGTGAGTGCGTCGACGGGGCCGATCTGAAACTCCCACTGCCCAGGCATGACCTCGGCGTTGGTGCCCGAGATGTTCAGGCCCGCCTCGATGCACCAGGTCGTGTGCTGCTCGACTACGTCACGGCCGTGGATGCGCAGCGCGCCCACACCGCAGTAATACGGACCCTGGGGACCGGGGAACCCGTTGGGCGGGAAGCCCGAGGGCCACTTCGTGACCGGGTCGAGCATGGTGTACTCCTGCTCGAGACCGAACCAGAAGTCCTGATCGCCGTACTTGTCGAGGATCACCCGCAGCTTGGCCCGCATGTTGGTGGGGTGCGGCGCCATCGTCTCGGGCAGGAAGGTCTCGCACATCACCATGATGTCGTTGCCGCCCCGCAGCGGATCAGGGCAGGTGTAGACCGGCTGCAGCACGACATCGGAGTCGCTGCCTTCTGCCTGGTTGGTGCTCGAGCCGTCGAAGCCCCAGATGCCCGGCTCATCGCCGTCGGCGAGAACCCTCGTCTTGGAACGCACTTCGGCCGTGGGCTCGGTGCCGTCGGTCCAGATGTACTCAGCCCGGTAAGTCACTGCATGCTCCTTCGCTGCATCGCATGTAAATCGGGTGCGGATCGGGTCAGGTAAGCAGTCCTGCGAACCCGCGCGCAGCGGGACTGGATGGCGGCTGACACCAATATCCGTGGGCACGATACAAACGACCCAGGGTTTCGGGGCGATTGCCCAATTGTGAACAGCGCGTGAAGCTCGCTCAGACTCCTAGCTCAGGCCGGGCTGCACCGCCGACAATGGGGCTCAGCCGGAGGGGCGAGACCAGTCCCACCGCGCACAACAGCCAATCGCGAGCCCGACCAGAAGGGGCAGGCCACTGTGACGATCCCCCATGCAACGAGCCCGGCACGGGAACGACCCCAAGACTTCGTGCTGCGCCGCGTCACCGAACGCGGCGTGCGACTGGTCCGCCTGTGGTTCACCGACGTGGCGGGTCAGCTCAAATCGTTCGCCATCTCACCCGCAGAACTCGAGACAGCCTTCGAGCAAGGCATGGTCTTCGACGGCTCGTCCATCGAGGGCTTCAGCCGCGTCGCCGAGGCCGACATGGTGGCCCTGCCCGACCCCGAGACGTTCGAACTGATGCCTGCGCGCAACGGCGGCGTCAGCGACGAAATCTCCGCCCGCATGTTCTGCGACATCACCGGGGCCGACGGCGTCCGGTTCGACGGCGATCCCCGCGGTGTGCTGCGTCGGGTCATGGACCGTGCACGCGACGCGGGCTACACCTTCTATGTCGCGCCCGAGATGGAGTACTTCTTGTTCGAGCCCGAACGGGCGGACGGGCGGCCCGTGCCGCTCGACACCGGCAGCTACTTCGACCTGACCACCGCCGACATTGCCTCCGACATCCGGCACCGCACGCTGAGCGCGCTCGAGACGATAGGCATACCCGTCGAGTACTCCTTCCACGAAGACGCACCGTCCCAGCACGAGATCGACCTGCGCTACGCCGATGCGCTCACCATGGCCGACAGCGTGATGACGTTCCGGCTGCTGGTGCGCGAGATCGCTTTCGAACACGGCGTGCACGCCACCTTCATGCCCAAGCCGCTCGCCGGCGTGCAGGGCTCAGGGATGCACACCCACATGTCGCTGTTCCGCGACGGACGCAACGCCTTCAGCGACCCCGACTCGACCGATGGGCTGTCCGATGTGGCGCGGGGCTTCGTGGCCGGGCTGCTTGCCCACTCCCGGGAGATCACCGCGGTCACCAACCAGCTCGTCAACAGCTACAAGCGGCTGATTGCCGGGTACGAAGCGCCGGTGGCGATCTCGTGGGCGCGCAGCAACCGTGCAGCGCTCATCCGGGTGCCGCCGACGCGCAACGAAGGCGAGGAAGCGACACGGGTCGAGTACCGAGCGCCAGACCCCGCATGCAACCCCTACCTCGCGTTCGCCGTCATCCTGGCCGCCGGGCTGAAGGGGATCACCGACGGCTACGAGCTGCCGCCTGAGACTCCCCCGTCCATCACCGGCTACAGCGACCACGGCGGGCCGGCCTACGGGCATCATCTGCCCGCTTCGCTCGACGAAGCCCTCGACGAGATGGAAGGCAGCGCGCTCGTGGCCGAAACGCTGGGGCAACATCTGTTCCGCTGGTTTCTGCGCAACAAGCGGCGAGAATGGGCGGCCTACCAGTCGCAAGTGACCCAATTCGAGCTGGACAATTATTTCGCTGCCGTGTGAAGTTGGGATCATGTACGCCGTCCACCCCGCCGCTGCCAGCACCGAGCTGACGCAGTTCCTGGACCTCGGCGGCTACGCCCACAAACCGGTGGCCAGCGCTGCTGAGGTGACTGCGGGCGCGCCGCCCGAGGGCTGGGCCGGGGCGATCATCCGGCTGGACGGCGGCGCTGACAGCGATGCGGGCGACACCGGCGGCACCGATGCCGCTTGGGCGGTGGCACGTGCACTACGCGAGAACGCAGTGGCCTCTTTGCCGATCCTGGTGCTGGTGCGCGGCAACGCGCTCGATGAGCTGACGATGCGCGACGAGTTGTTCGACGATTTCTGCTTGGACCCGTTCCACCCCCGCGAGCTCGAGGCCCGCCTCGCGCATCTGGCGGCCGCCTCGAACGGTGGGTCCACCGAGATCATCGACTACGGGCCGCTGCGCATCAACCTCGACACCTACGAGGCAGTGGTGGACGAGCGCCCGCTCGACCTCACCTACATGGAGTACGAGCTGCTGCGCTTCCTGGCGTCGCAGCCAGGGCGCGTGTTCACGCGCGAGGCGTTGCTGAACCAGGTGTGGGGATACGAGTACTACGGGGGGGCGCGGACGGTGGACGTCCATGTCCGGCGGTTGCGGGCGAAGCTGGGTGAGGAGAACGCTGACCTGATCCAGACTGTTCGGTCTGTTGGGTACCGCTTGGGTACTTATCGCTGGCGCTAGCTGTCTCGCCCGGGGCACGCCGTGGGTCGCTGTCTCGCCCGGGGCACGCCGTGGGGCTGCCGGCTGGGCGACAGCGCAGCGCCGCCCTTTGCGAGCGCCGTTGTTTTGGCGCTGCGAAATACGCCCATCCGGCAGCCCCACGTCGCACCCCTTGTTTGGGTGTGCTTTCACCCATTGGAGGGTTACGTCAGACGTTTGTTTCTAGGAGGGTGCTGCCTTGGTGGCGGTCTTCGGCGTCTTCGTGCAGGAGCTTTCCTAGGGCTGCTGCTACTGCTGCCAGGGAGATCGTGATGATGAAGGGGCTCAGCAGGAGGACGATCACTATGGCTATGGCGCCGAACACGGTTTGAGCGTACTTCGCTGCTACTCGGGGAGATGGGCGATGGCTTCTATCTCTACTTCGGCGCCTAGCGGGAGGGCAGCCACGCCGATCGCGCTGCGGGCTGGGCGGTGATCGCCGAAGGCTTCTGCGTAGATCGAGTTGATCATCGAGAAGTTGGCGATGTCGGTCATGAAGACCAGGCACTTGACGACGTCATCGAGCGTGCCTCCGGCTTCCTCCAGGGCTTCTACGACATTGGTGAGCACTGCTCGGGCCTGCGCTTCGACGCCTTCGGCGAGCGCGCCGTCTGCGAGGCCTATCTGGCCCGAGACGAACACGAAATCGCCGGCTCGGTACCACTTCGAATAGTGGGCGACGGGTGCAGCCATGGGAGGCTCTCCTGCGTTCGGGGGCTCAGCTGATGCTGCCGGCGTTGGACGTGATGTGGTCGAGCGTGATGAAGATCGCGAGGCGGCGCTGGCGGGCCATCACCCGGTCGTACTCGTCCCAGTCCTCGTGGCTGCCTCCTGCGGAGCGGAACACCTCGCGAAGCAGCTCGGGCAGGTTGTCGTTGTCGAAACCATCCGCAGGATCGTCGAGGCCGATGAGTTGGGCGTTGCCGTGGACGGCGACCCAGTCCCACCGGT
Organism: Candidatus Poriferisodalis sp.; assembly: GCF_965214215.1. GTDB lineage: Bacteria > Actinomycetota > Acidimicrobiia > Acidimicrobiales > Poriferisodalaceae > Poriferisodalis. The sequence continues at coordinate 693,044 of NZ_CBDCBD010000003.1, forward strand.
GGCGAAACGCGATCGCCGCACGCGGGTCGTCACGCAGCAGGCGTGCCTTGCGGGCATTGGCTCGCACAACGCACGCGACGCAGGTCTCGCCGGTCACGGGATTGTCCATCACCCCCGCGTTGATGATCGACACGTGCGGACTTCCGCTGCTGTCGAGGCAGACAAAGCTGCACAGTCCGTCTTCTGCGGCTACAAGGCGCCGCAGCTTGTCAATTGCTGGTTCAGCCATCGGTTGGTGACGCTAGCGCGATGACCGGCGTCGGCCCCGGGGCGCACAGGGACGGGGCCTTGTTGTCGCCCGGGGCGCACAGGGACGGGGCCTTGTTGTCGCCCGGGGCGCACAGGGACGGGGCCTTGTTGTCGCCCGGGGCGCACAGGGACGGCGCACCCGTGCTTCAAACAGATGAAGCGCTTCGTGCCCAACCGCTGTGTACTTGGGGCGCTTCATAACTGCGCGCGGGCACGCCGCCCCTGCGCACCCCTCGTTTTTCTGTGCAGCTTGCGACCTCTATTGGCCGGTGGGGAGGTGGGCGGGCGTGCCGCGGCTCAGCCAGGTGGCTGCTGCTACTGCTGCGAAGACTGCTTCTCCGGCTTGGACTGGCGGTTGTTGCGTAGGTTCGATGGTGACATTGATGTGGGGGGTTTCGGCGGAGCGGGCTATGCCGAAGCTTCGGATCGTCAGGTCTTGTATCTCGCCTTCGGCGTCGACCGACAGGGATTCCGACGTGACCCAGCTCCATGCCATGTGGCTGGCGCCTACGGCGTAGCTGCGCAGCGTTACCTCGTCGAGCGGGTCGCCTGCGTCGACGCGCACCTCGATGCCGTCCGGGCTGACGGTGGCGCGGGCCGCAGCGCCTTCAGGCGAGGTGACCTCGACTGTGGCGGTGGACTCGGCGAGCGGCTCGGCGGCTTGGCGACGGTTGAGCGCTGCGGCGAGCATCTGGGCTTCTGCCCAGGGGGCGGCGCGTAGGGCGGTTGAGGTGGGCGGACCGGGTAGGTCGATTTCGACTATGTCAGCGTTGGGCAGCACTGATTGCAACACTTCTGCTGCTCCTGGGGTTCGGGCGATGCGGATGATGCCGGTGCCGTCGGCGTGCAGGCCTGCCGCTAGTGGCGGTCGCTTTGGGCCTCGCCTCACGGCGTCTTCTCGTGACCACAGCACACGGACTGGTTGGCCCAACTCTTCGGCCAGATGTCTCGCTTCGTCGCGGACCGGTGACTCAGCCTTACCGCCGAACGCTCCTCCGTTGGCCAGCGGGTCCGACGGCTCGCCGTCGGGTTCGCACCAGGCGGCGTCGGTTTCGAGGTAGCCGGGTTCGGTCCAGCATGTTGCGAGGCGAACATCCCACTGGGTGCCCGGCGGTGGCTCGGGGATGTCGATCGGCGGGACGGGTTCGAGCGTGGTGCGGCGGCCTTGCACCTTGCCAGCCAGTCGCCGGGCCTGGGCCAGGGTTTCACCGAGGAACCACTCACCGCGCGGACCGGTGACCGCTGTGACGGTGCCGGGTGGCGCGCCGTCGGCCCCGAAATCGAAGCCGCCGAGCACGCTGACCGGTACCGACTGCTGGGGGCCGTCGGTCTCGATGCTGGCGCGGCGGGCAGCAGCGGACGGGTCTCGCCCGGGGACATCACCGGGTGACGTCGCAGGAGATGCAGCGGCATCGGGGTGGGGGTGGGGCTCGGGCTGGTTACTCGCCGGCGCGCCGCTTGCCGCGGCGGCGTGGGAGGCCGCCTCGCGGATCGTCTGCCAACCGGTGCAGCGGCAGAGGTGTGCCGCAAGTGCCCTGTCGACCGTGGTTCGGTCTGACAAGTCGGCACCACGGCGCTCGTGGCCGACGAAGCGGCAGACAATTCCCGGCGTGCAGAAGCCGCACTGGGTGGCGCCGCATGCCAGAAAGGCCTCAGACCAGCGTTGTTGCTCGTCGGGGCTCAATCCGGCGGCGGTGGTGATCCGGCGGCCTGCTACCCGTCTTGCCGGTGTGACGCAGGCCACGCGGGGCTCGTCATCGACCAGCACCGTGCAGCAACCGCACTGCCCTTGGGGACTGCAGCCGTCGAGCACCGCTTCGATGCCGACGCGGTCGCGCAACACGCCGAGCAAGGTGTCGCCGTCGTCGGGCACCTCCACGGCGCGACCGTCGACGTCAAAACGGAGAGTGGAGGCCTGTACGTCGCCAGCCGAGCCCGCGCCAAGCGGCGGGTTCAGGCTGAGGTCGGGACCAGTGCGGCTCAGCTGAACGAGTTGCCGCAGCCGCAGGTGCGCTGCGCGTTGGGATTGTCGATGGCGAAGCCCGATCCCATCAAGCCGTCGGTGAAGTCGAGCGTGGCACCTTCGAGCAACTGGGCGCTCATCGGATCTGACACGACCTTGATCTCGCCGTAGGCCTTCGACATGTCGTCGTTGGCCACTTCGGAATCGAAGAACATCTCGTAGCTGAAGCCCGAGCAGCCACCCGGGCGCACTGCGACGCGCAGCGCCAGTTCCTGCTCGCCTCCAGCCTCGGACAACTCCTGGGCGATGAGCTCGTGGACCTTGTCAGCGGCGGTATCGGTGAGGGTGATCACAACAGCGACTCCCGAATCAGTCCCAGTGGGCGAATGTTCTGTGACCGATGCTAGTGCCACAGCACGTGATTGCACAGGTCAGCCCCGAAACGTGTGCTGCCCGCTGATCCCCACACCTGGGCTGCCGCATCTCCCGACCGGTGAGCCTGCGCACGACGCCATTACCCTGCGCCCCGTGAGCGCGTCGGCCAATGCCCCCGCCAATGACGAGGCGATGATCTCGATCCTGCGCGGCGTCATGGACCCTGAACTGGGCGACAACATCGTCGACCTGGGCATGGTGCGCAACGCCTACCGACAAGGCACCACCGGGCACGTGACCGTGGCCTTGACCACCGCCGGCTGCCCGCTGCGCGCCACCATCAAGCGAGATTGCGAGACGCGGGTCGCCGGTCTGGCAGGCATCGAGCAGGTGCGGCTGCACTGGGACGAGCTGAACGCTGCAGAGAAGGCCCGGGTGATGGAGCGTGCCCGCCGCACCGCGCGCGACAACGCTGCGCCGACGCAGGTGCACGCCAGCACCCGCGTGCTGGCAGTGGCCTCAGGCAAGGGCGGCGTAGGCAAGTCGTCGGTGACCGTGAACCTGGCGGCAGCGCTGGCCGCACGCGGCTTCGTCGTGGGCGTGCTGGACGCGGACATCTGGGGCTTCAGCATTCCCCGGATGCTCGGCTTGGAAGGTCGCCTCGGCGCCCGGCCTCCCGGCGAGGGCGAGGAGCGGGGCAAGATCGTGCCCGAGGAGCTCGCTGCCGGCGACGGCCTGCTGAAGGTCGTGTCGACCGGACTGCTGGTGGAGACCGAGGAAACCGCCCTGATGTGGCGGGGCCTCATGCTCGCCAAGGCCGTCGAGCAGTTCCTGCACGACGTGGACTGGGGCGACATGGACTACCTGCTCATCGACATGCCCCCCGGCACCGGCGACGTGCAGATGGCGCTCGCCCGGTTGCTGCCCCAGGCCGAGATGCTGGTGGTGACCACCCCGGCGCTCAGCGCCCAGAAGGTGGCGGTGCGCGTGGCCGACATGGCGCGCCGCAGCCACATGCCGATCGTCGGCGTCGTGGAGAACATGGGTCCATTCGAGGCACCCGACGGGCAGCGCTGGTCGTTCTTCGGCGAGGGCGGCGGGGAGCGTTTGGCCACCGACCTCGGTGTGCCGCTGCTGGGCTCGGTCCCGCTGGAACCTGCGGTGTCCGCTGGTGGTGATGCTGGCGAGCCGGTTGCTGGTGGTGGAGCGGGTGGGGCTGCTGCTGTGGTGTTCGAGCGGATCACCGAGCTGCTGGTGTCTGAGTTCTGCCCGCCGGTGGATATGGGGACTTGTACTGCTCGGATGGACGGGCCTGTTCCTGTGACGTTTGTTGGTCGTCGATAGCGCTCTGTTCGGTAACGCGCGCCCGGAGTGCGGCGGCGTCACCGCCTGGGCGACAGCGCAGCGCCGCCCGTTGCGAGTGCCGTCGCTGTAGCGCTGCGAAATACGCCCAGTCGGCGACGCCGCCGCACTCCTTGGTCTTCTGTGCTGGGTGACTGGCGTCCTGTTCGGCGACGCCGCCGCACTCCTTGGTCTTCTGTGCTGGGTGACTGGCGCTCTGTTTGGCGACGCCGCCGCACTCCTTGGTCTTGTGTGCCTTCCTGCTATGGGGGGGTGGAAGGGGTGGCGGTAGTGTCCGGGCGATGAGGCCGCCGTCGGTGAACGATCTGGCGCTTCGGATCGCGGACGTGGGTTTGCCGCATCCTTTGCTGGTCATTGCTGCCCGGGCGGCTATTGCGGCTGGGGATCCCGACTCGGCGGCCGATGAGGCGCACCGGTTGCGGCGCAGCCTGCTGGGGCCGGCTGTCAACGCCACGGGCGTACTGCTGCACACGAATCTGGGTCGAGCTCCGCTCGGCCCTCAGTACAGCCGGGCACCGCTGGGGCTGGAAGCCGGCGCCGACGGTCCGGTGCGGTTCAGCAATCTGGAATTCGATCTGGCTTCGGGGCGGCGCGGGTCGCGCACTTCGCATGCCTCGTTGCTTCTGGCGACCCTGACCGGCACTGAAGCTGCGCTGGTGGTCAACAACTGCGCTGCCGCGGTGACGCTGGTGCTGGCCGCGCTGGCGCGCGACCGCGGCGTAGCGGTGTCGCGCGGCGAGATGGTCGAGATCGGCGGGGGCTTCCGGGTGCCCGAAGTGATGGAGCAGTCAGGCGCCCGGCTCGTCGAGGTGGGCACCACCAACCGCACCCGGGCCGCCGACTACCGCGCAGCCGTCGAGCGCGACGATGTCGCTCTGCTGCTGAAGGTGCACCCCTCCAACTACCGCATCACTGGTTTCACCGAGGAAGCCGCCGTGGCTGACCTTGCCAAGATCGGGCCGCCAGTGGTTTCGGACCTGGGCTCGGGCCTGCTCGACGAACGATGCCCGTGGTTGGGGGCGCGGCCCGACTGGCTGGCCGGTGAGCCGGGGGCACGCCAGACGCTCTCTGCGGGCGCGGCGCTGGTGACGTTCTCGGGCGACAAGCTGATGGGCGGGCCCCAAGCCGGGATCATCTGCGGTCGGGCCGACCTGATCTCCGCCTGTGCTGCTCACCCGCTGATGCGGGCTTTCCGGCCTGGATCGCTGGTGCTCGACGCACTGCAGTCGGTGGCGCTGGCCTACCTGCGGCGTGATGGGAACGCGATCCCGTTCTGGCGCATGGCCAAGGTGCCTGTCGAAGAGTTGACCCAGCGCGCCGAGGCGCTCGGCGTCGGCCGCCCTGCTCGCACGACCGCACTCGCCGGTGCAGGTTCGCTTCCCGGCCAGGAGATCCCGTCCGCGGGCATCGAACTCGACGGCGACCACGCTGGCGCGCTGCGGTCGCACGATCCGCCCGTCATCACCCGCGTCAACGAGCAGACGACGGTGGTTGACCTGCGCACGGTCGATCCCGCCGATGACACTGTCATCGCTGGAGCGGTCCGCCAAACGCTCAGCCGCTAGAGCCAAACCGCCCGCAGGCGGGATGCATCTTGGCCCGCGCACGCGATCAGAAAACTATGAAAGTGATCGAAACTCTTTCTGTCAGCATAACGAGAGCCGCACCCCGGAGAGTGCGGCTCTCGTGGGCCTAGCGCTGGTGCGCCGAGCTGGTTTGATACCCCTGCCTCGGACGGTTCGATTCCGTCTAGGTCCACCAGCGACCTTACGGTCGCGTCAACAAACTACACAAGTCGATTCCTGGGCCGCGACTAACCGCCGGGCATTCGGCACCATCCGGCCTTGGCAGGGCATGCTGGCGGCGTGCACATCGTTGGCACCGCAGGGCACGTGGATCACGGCAAGTCGACACTGGTGCGTGCGCTCACCGGAACCGATCCCGACCGGCTGGCAGAAGAGAAGGCGCGCGGGCTCACCATCGACCTCGGCTTCGCGTTCTGCACATTGCCGTCGGGCCGGCAGGTCAGCTTCGTGGATGTCCCCGGCCACATCCGCTTCGTGAAGAACATGCTGGCCGGCGTGGGAGCGGTGGATGCCTCCCTGTTCGTCGTGGCGGCACCGGAGGGCTGGAAGCCACAGTCGGCCGAACACCTGGCGATCCTGGATCTGCTGGGCATCTCCCACGGCGTAGTGGTGCTCAGCCAGATCGGTCTCGTCGATGACGAACTGGCCGAGCTGGCCCGGCTGGACGTCGCCGAGCATGTCGAGGGCACGTTCCTCGAGCATGCACCGGTCGTCGCCACCGATGCGATCGACGGCACTGGGCTGGACGAGCTGCAGGGCGCGCTCGACGACCTGTGCGCTGCCACACCCACCGCAGCCGACCGTGACCGGCCTCGCTTGTGGATCGACCGATCGTTCGCCGCCACTGGCGCGGGCCGGATCGTGACCGGCACGCTCGCGGGCGGCAGTGTTGCAGCCGGCGACGAGCTGCTGACTGCACCAGGAGGCCACCCAGCGCGGGTGCGGGCCATCCAGACCCAAGGCGCGGCAGTCGAGCGAATTGGGCCGGGTCACCGTGTCGCGCTCAATCTCACCGGTGTCGATGCCGACGATCTGGGACGCGGCATCGCTCTGGTGCGAGGCGACCAGTGGCATCACACCCGCAGCATCGACGTCGACCTGACGGTGCTCTCCACCCTCGGCAGTGATGTGACTCGGCGGGGCGCCTACGCCCTGTACCTCGGATCGGGCGAGTGGCCGGTGCGGCTGCGGGTGCTGGGGCCCGAGCGCATCGGTCCCGGTCAGACCGGCTATGCCCGACTGCACCTGCCGGTGGCGCTGCCGCTCGTGATGGGAGACCGCTTCGTGCTGCGCGACTTCGGCCGGGGCCAAACCGTCGGCGGCGGCACCGTGCTGGATCCCGACCCGCAATTGCGGGCTTCGGTCGCCAAGCCCGACGCCCGCCTTGAACGCATGATCGCCGAGCGCGGGTGGGTCGAAGCGGCCCAACTCGAGCGGCTGACCGGCGAACGCTCCGAACCGGTGCTCGGCGACTGGGTGGCGCCGCCAGAACTGGCCGAGGCGCTGGTCGACGACCTTCGTGACCAGATCGAGCGTGCCGGACCGCTCGGTCTGGACCTAGCTGCGCTCGACGAACGGCAGCGGCTCGCGATGGACACGCTCGACGGCGTCGTCATCGAGACCGGCCGGGCCCGGCGCGCCGACGCAGCCGACGTTCTCGCCGACCATCCGGTCATCGCCGAGCTGGCGGCGTCGCCCTTCTCGCCGCCTGCGGTGAGCGGCGTCACCCAGCGCGAGCTCCTGGCGCTGCAAGCTCGCGGCGACCTCGTGCATGCAGACGGGATCTGGTTTGCGGCTTCCGCTGTCGAGGCGGCAGCCGTGCGGATCGCGGGCCTGCTCGGTGCTCAGCCAGACGGCGTCACCGTCGCGGAGATTCGCGAGGAGCTCGGCACAACCCGGAAGTACGCGCTGCCGCTGGTGGGCCACCTGGACCGGACGGGCGTGACGCGGCGGCGAGGAGATCTGCGCATCGCCGGACCAAGGCTGCCCGCAGTGTCCGATGGACGCGGCCCCTGAGGGATGTCACGGAATGGCTGAACCCACCCTGGCGCCGGGTCGCCAAACGGTGGGTACGGAACTGGCGTTGGGGCTGTTAGCTGGCTTCGGTGCGAACGAGCAGCATGTTGCGCCGCTCGATCTCGTTGCGTCCGCCCCAGATGCCATGCGCCTCGCCGACGTCCAGCGCATGATCGAGACAGTCGCTGATGACCGAGCACTGGCCGCAAATGGCCTTCGCCCGTGCCTCGCGCTCAGCCTTCTCGTCTCGCCGCTCCGTGCGGGGTGGCGGGAAGAACACCGCCGCCTGAGGTCCTCGACACGCTGCCCTGTCCTGCCATTCTTCGACCAGCAAAGCGCTCATATGTCCCCCTCGTCGCAGGGGACACTAGAACACGGAAAATCGCTTGACAAGAGGTAAACGAAACCTCATTCGGTTTCGGAAACCGTCGCATCGGCCCGTTTTCGTCAGGCGACGCGGCGGTATCTACCAGTTCATCAGGACTGTTTTCACTTCCCGCTCTTGTTCGCTGCGCTCACGGGCCGCTCGGGCCACGGCCTCGCTCTTCGCTCGGCCGCCGCCTCATCTCCCGGTAGTCCACGGCCGCGCCTTCGAGCGGCTCCACCTCCAGCACGACCCCGATCAGGCCGCTGACGCGCAAGGGTTCGCCGGCTTGCAAGGGCGTGAGACGGTTCACCCTCGCCCGCCACCGGGCGCCATGGACTTCGACGGTTCCGTCGGGATCGATGTCGGTCACGGCGTGCCCCTCGACCCCGATCAGCCACTCCCGGCCCACCGTGGCAGTGCCGTAGCGGGTCCGCACCAGCGATGGCAATCCCGACAGCACGTACACAGCGACGCCGACGAGCCCGACAAGCAACGGAATCCAGCTCATCGAGTGCTGACCGAACAGCGTCAGCGACCCGGCGAGCACTGCCACGCCGCCCACCAGGGTCCAAAAGCGCGGCACACCCGTCTGGATGTCCACCGCGAAGGCCACGAAGCCGGCAATGATCAGCGCCAGCGCCCACGGCCGGATGTCCAGCGTCCCCAAGCCGAACGCGGCGAGCAGCCCGCACGCCACTGCGACGAGTGCGGCGATGCCGATGCCACCGGTGTAGAAGTCGAGCAGCAGCAGCGACAGTCCTGCGAGCAACAGCAAGTAGGCGACCGCAGGGCTGGCAGCGGTGTGGAACAGACCGTCGAGCAGTGGCAGCTTCACGAACGAGACCACCACATCGTCTGCGGGCGTCCGCCGGACCACGCCGTCGTCGCCGGTCACGTTCTGGCCGATCGGCGGCAGGTGGCCCTCGTCGGACATGGCGAACAGGAACTCCCCGATCACCGGTGCCGTGCTGTGGGTCAAACCTGCACCCATGGCGGTGTCGGCGTCGTAGAAGCGCACGCTCGAACCCGAATGAAGTCCATCGCCGTCGTGGCTGTGGACATCGCCGGTACCGGTGCCGGTGCCGTGAGCATGAACGAAACCCTCGACTGCCGTGAAATCGCCGATGCGCCCTCCCGGAGCGATCGCGGCGAAGTCGGCCGAGGTGACCAAGTGAGCGGCGCCTCCCAGCGCCTGCGCCCCGCTGGGGCCGACCCAGACGCCTACCGGCAGGTGCGCGAGGCGCACGTTGTCTGCCAATTCGACCAGCTCATCGTCGTCGAGGGTGCTGCCTGCGCTGTCGATCTGGAGCACCACGCCGATCGCGTGGAGACCCGACGCGGAAACGAGCTGTCTCTTGATGTAGGACGCCATAATCGGATCAATGAGCCCGCTGACTTCCACCACCACGATCAACCGCGGACGCTCTTCGCCGACAATGTGGGGGGTATCGGACTCGTGTGAGTCGGGGGTCGACTCATCGTGAGCAGACGCCGGAGCGGCAGCCAAGCCCATCACCGCACTCAGCAGCAGAATCAAGGCCCCGAGGCGCGCGAACCGGCGGCGGTGCTGACGTGCGTTCACCCAGGCTCCCTGGATTGGCGGCCGCCCGAACTCTAGAGGCGCGGCACGACGCCGGGCACCGCCGACCCCATTACGCTGCGCCACCGTGACCGACGTGCTGCTGGCCACCGATGCCGATTGGGTGGTCGAAGAGGTGGCCGCCGCGCTCTCCGCTGCGGAGGTGACCTTCCGAGTGGTGCGATCAGGTCATGACGTCCGCGCAGCGGTGGAGGCGAACACCCCTGACCTGGTGATCCTGGACTTCCAGATCGGCAACATGGGCGGCATGGCCACCTGCTTGGATCTGCGCCTCGAATCAGGCGTGGGCAGGCTGCCGCGGGTGCCCGTGCTGATGCTCGCCGATCGGGAGGCCGACATCTTTCTGGCCCGACGCTCGGAGGCGGATGCTTGGTTGGTCAAACCGATCAACCCGCTGCTGCTGCGACGCACCGCGCAGGAACTGTTGGGGCGCGACGCCGCGAGCACCCCGTGAGCGATCTCGCCGCCCGGTAGCGCCCGCGCTAGCAGGACCGGTAACTTCAGCCGGAGCGATTCGCTTATGGCGGTCGCAAACGGGCAGTGGCGCAGGTTGGTAGCGCGCTTCGTTCGGGACGAAGAGGTCGTGGGTTCAAATCCCGCCTGCCCGACGTCTCATGCGAGCGAAAGGGCTTCGCCCTCGCTCGCGACAATAGGGGCGCAAGGCTTCGCCGCGCTCGCGACAATAGGGGTGCCGTGCGGGTTGGGTTTGTTGGGCTTGGGAACGTCGGGGGGAAGCTGGCTTCTTCTTTGCTTCGCAATGGGATTGAGCTGGTTGTTCGCGATCTGGATCGGGCGGCTATGGCGCCTTTTCTGGATGCTGGTGCTGGTGAGGCTTCCTCGGGTGCTGAGCTGGCGGAGCGCTGCGATGTGGTGATCACTTGCCTGCCGACGCCTGCTGCGTCCGCGGCGGTGCTCGAAGCGCCTGATGGGCTGCTGGCCGGGTTCGGCCCAGCCGTCGCATCGAGCTCAGCCGGATCCGGTCCGAAGATCTGGGCTGAGATGAGCACTACCGACCACCACGAGGTGCGCCGGCTCGGTGCACGGGTGGAAGCGGCGGGGGGCGCCGCCATTGACTGCCCGGTGTCGGGCGGATGCCATCGGGCCGCCACCGGCAACATCTCGATCCTTGCCGGCGGCGAGCGCGACACCTTCGAGGCGATGCTGCCGCTGCTGCGGGCCATGGGGCGGCGCATCCTGCACACCGGGCCGCTGGGCTCGGCGTCGATTCTGAAGGTGGTGACGAACTACCTGGCCACCGCCAACCTGGTCTCGCTGTGCGAGGCGCTGGTGACCTCCCACGCCGCAGGCATGGACTTGGCCACGACGTACGAGGCGATCCGCATCAGCTCGGGCAATTCGTTCGTCCACGAGACCGAGAGCCAGGTGATCCTGAACGGCTCGCGTGACATCAACTTCACCATGGACTTGGTGTGCAAGGACATCGGGCTGTTCGCCGATATCGCCGCTGAGCATGGCCTGCCGCTGGAGCTGTCGCCGGTACTGGTGGACGTGTTCGCTGACGGGGCTGCCCGCTTCGGCGAGCGGGAGTGGTCGCCGAACATCATCCGGCGGCTCGAGGACGCCACTGGTAGGACCATTACGGCTCCTGGCTTTCCGGCCGAGATCGTCGATGATGAGCCTGAGGTGGCGGGTGCCGAAGTGGTGGTGCGCCGCGGCCAGTAGTTGCGCCCGCTGCGGAGGCGCCAGGTGCCCTCTGCTCCGGGAATCCAGCAGGTTCCAACCTCGCAGAGTTCCCCTGCCGCCTCCGCAGCTACAGCATCTGTGCCTCTCGGCTCGCGTGCGAGGCGGCGGCGACTGTCTCGGCGCCGTGCCTTACGTCGCCGAGAGGACCTCGGCGACCTGGATTGCGTTGAGGGCTGCACCTTTTCGTAGGTTGTCTCCTACTACGAAGAGGGCTAGGCCGTGCTCGACGGTGGGGTCGCGGCGGATGCGGCCTACGTAGGACGGGTCTTGGCCTGCTGCTTGCAGCGGGGTTGGCACTTCGGCCAGTTCTACGCCGGGTGCATCGGCTAGCAGCTCGGTGGCTCGTTCGGGTGAGATCGGGCGTTCGAAGCGCAGGTTGAGCGACAGCGAGTGGCCCGTGAAGACCGGTACCCGCACGCAGGTGCCTGACACCGCGAGATCGGGGATTCCGAGGATCTTGCGGCTCTCGTTGCGGAGCTTCTGCTCCTCATCGGTCTCCCCGGTGCCGTCGTCGACGAAGCTGCCTGCCTGAGCGAGCACGTTGTGGGCGATCGGGCCGGGGAACTTGTCGTGCGGGGGATGGACAGCGGCACCTCCGTCATAGGTGAGCGCAGCCACCCCGTCGATCGTTGCGTCGAGCGCGCGGTCGAGTTCGTCGACGCCTGCGAGGCCTGCTCCTGACACCGCCTGGTAGGTCGCGGCCACCATCGACACCAAACCGGCTTCGGCATGCAGCGGCGCCAGCACGGGCATCGCGGCCATCGTCGTGCAGTTGGGGTTGGCGATGATTCCCTTGGGGGCGTTGAACGCCTCTTTGGCGTTGACCTCTGGCACCACGAGCGGGACGTCGGGATCCATGCGCCAAGCCGAGGAGTTGTCGATGACCGTCGGGCCCTGGGAGGCGACGTGCTCGGAGATTGCCAGCGACGTGGTCTTACCTGCGGAGAAGAGCGCTATGTCGAGGTCGCTGTAGTCGGCTTCAGCGGCATTCTCGACGGCTATCTCACTGCCGTTCCACTGGATCTTGCGGCCTGCTGAGCGCGCTGACGCGAACAGACGCAGCTCGTCGATGGGGAAGCTTCGCTCGGCCAAAATGGCCTGCATGACGCCGCCGACCTGACCGGTGGCGCCGACGATTCCTACACGCATGCCAACGAGGCTACCGAGGCCCGTTCAGCAGATTCCTGTGATTTTCTTGCAGGTCAGTCCAGGCCGTGCCTGATTCGCCTGGTCAATTCAGGCCGTGCCTGATTCGCCTGGTCAGTCCAGGCCGGGTCTGATTCGCCTGGTCAGTCCAGGCCGAAGGCTGTGTGGAGGGCGACCGTGGCTCGGTCTACGTCGGCTTCGGCTACTACGCAGGAGATGCGGATCGGCGAGGTGGAGATCATCTCGATGTTGATGTGCTGGGCGGCCAGCGTCTCGAACATGGTGGCGGCCACGCCGGGATGGCTGGCCATGCCCGCGCCCACGAGCGACACCCGGGCGATGCCGGCATCGGTGTTCGTCGATGAAAAGCCCACCGTGTCGACCATGTCCTCGCAAATGGCTCGCACCTCATCGGCGCTCTCTGCGGGCACGGTGAACGAGATGTCCGTACGGTCGTGATCGCCCACGTTCTGCACGATCATGTCGACAATGACTGCCGCATCGGCGAGGGTGCGGAACACCTTGGCAGCGATGCCCGGCTCGTCACGCACGCCGACCAGTGTCACCTTGGCTTGCGATGTGTCCGGCACGATGCCGGTCACGATCGGCTTTTCCATTTCTCTCGCGTCCATGCCTGACTCCGAATCGACGACCCATGTTCCCGGTTCCCACGTAAATGCCGAGCGCACGTGCAGGGGAACGCCATACGTGCGGGCAACCTCGACCGATCGGGCAGCCGGCTTGGGGCAGCCCATCGCAGTCATCTCGAGCAGCTCGTCGAACCCGATCCGAGCAATCTTGCGGGCGTTGGGGCACACCCTTGGATCAGTCGTGAACACCCCCGACACGTCGGTGTAGAGCTCGCAGGCGTCAGCGCCGAGACCGTGTGCCAGCGCCACCGCGGTCGTGTCCGAGCCGCCGCGGCCCAGGAACGTCACATCGTTGTCGGTGGACACGCCCTGCGCCCCCGCGACGACGGCGACGCGTCCGGCTTCGAGCGACTCGGTCACCCGCTTGGGCGCGACCGACAGGATCTTGGCGTTGCGATGGTTGGTGTCGGTGAGAAAGCCCGCCTGGCTGCCGGTGAACGAGTCGGCCGGGACACCGGCTTCGTGCAGTGCCATGCACAACAACGCGATCGCCTTGCGCTCGCCCGCCGTGATCAGCATGTCCATCTCGCGGCCCGACGGCTCGTCGGAGGTCTGCGTGGCCAGCGCGATGAGCTCGTCGGTTTCGGAGCCCATGGCGCTCACCACGAGGACGATCTCGTCACCGCGGCTGCGGCAGTGCTTCACATGATCGGCAACCTCGCGCATGCGCGTCGCGCTGGCGACCGACGTTCCACCGAACTTCTGCACGACGAGCGGCACGTCGGGCGAGGGTAACAAGCAGGTGTCCGAGGGGGTGCTGGGGTGCCGCGCCGGGCGTGCTGGGGCGTCGGTAGTGTGACCGCCGGTACTGGTCAGGGGTCTTTATGAGCAGCGAGAAGAGACAACGCCAGCGAGAGAACCGCATGCGGGCGGTGGCCGAGGCCGAGCGCGCCAAGAAACGCTCCACCGTGGGGCGCAAAGTGCTGCGCGTCGTGCTCGCCGTGGTCGCCGTGTTGGTGGGGCTGTGGCTGTGGAGCACGTTTTCAGGCGGTGACGACGAGAGCGACGATGTTGCGACCGACGCCGTTGCGACCGACGCCGAGGCTGAGGCACCCGCTGTCACGACGTTCGAGACCAACGAGCCGACCGGCGATACAACCGGCGCAACGAGCGACGAGGCCACCGATGAAGCGCCGGATGCCACTGAAGCCGTGGCCGCTACGACCACCGCAGCCCCCGCGGCGGCGGATCCGGCGAGTTGCCCCGCCGAAGACGGCAGCGATGGCCCGCTCAACCAGTTTGACGAACCTCCCCCGCTGTGCATCGACGTCGAGACGCGGTACGCCGCGAGCTTCGACACCAACATGGGTGCCTTCACGATGGTGCTCGACCCGTCGCTGGATCGCCTCAGCGTCAACAACTTCGTGGTGCTCGGCCGCTGGGGCGCCTACGACGGGACCCTGTTCCACCGGATCATCGCCAACTTCGTCGTGCAGGGCGGCGACGTGCAACTGCAGTACGGCAGGGGCGGTCCCGGCTACCAGTTCACGGGCGATTTCCCGCCAGCCGACGACTGGTACCGGATCGGATCGGTGGCGATGGCCAATCGGGGCAATCCCGCCACCAACGGCTCGCAGTTCTTCATCATCACCGGCGACGACGGCGCAGGGCTGCCGCCGCTGTACTCACCGCTCGGCCATGTCGTCGAGGGCTTGGACGTCGTGATGGAGATCGAAGGCGTGGCGACCGGTGCCGGCGACGAGCCGCTCGACGAAGTAGTGGTGCGCAGCGTGACAATCAGCGAGGCCACCGAGGCTCAGATCGACGCGTACACCGATGCGCGCAGCTAGCGCAGACACGCTGGCCGGCCGGGCGCAGCGAACCGATCAGGCGTAGGCTCGCTCCGATGCAGCGCCAGTCTGAAGACGGCCCGACGGAGCCAGACGCGTCGGGATGGTCGTTCCCCCCGGCGTCCACCGCGGATGAGAACGGCCTGGTCGGGGCTGGGGCAGACCTCGAAGCGGGCACGCTGCTCGGTGCCTATCGGGCAGGACTGTTCCCCATGCCGCTGGGCGACACCGTCGGCTGGTGGTCACCCGACCCGCGCGGCATCCTGCCGCTCAGCTACCTGCGGGTCAGCCGTTCGTTGCGGCGAGCCTGCAAGCGCTTCGACATCCGCATCGACACCGCCTTCGAACAGGTGCTGGAATCATGCGCCGATCCCGCCCGCCCGCACGGCTGGATCAGTGACGACATGCACGCCGCTTACCTCCAGCTGCACGAGCTGGGGTGGGCCCACAGCGTGGAAACCTGGCTCGACGACGAACTGGTGGGCGGCCTGTACGGCGTGGCCGTCGGCGCGCTCTTTGCCGGTGAGTCGATGTTCCACACCGAGAGCGACGCCTCCAAGGTCGCGCTGGTGGCCCTGGTGGATGCGATGAAGGTCACGGGGGGCGCACTGCTCGACGTGCAATGGTCCACGCCGCACCTGGCTGGGCTGGGCGCCGTGGAGGTCGAACGCGCGGCGTACTTGGAGTTGCTGGCTGAAGCCATCACCCGGCCGCTGCCGGAAATCTGGCTGCGCCCGATGGTCTTCCGCATGCTCGACAGCTAGGCGGAATGGCGAGGGCCTAGCGTTCAGGGCTGTGACTGGCACCGAATCGCCACGGGGCTCGCGGCCGTGGCTGATGCGCACGTACTCGGGGCATTCCACAGCCCGGGCGTCCAACGAGCTGTACCGCTCGATGCTGGCCAAGGGCCAGACCGGGCTGTCGGTGGCGTTCGACCTGCCGACGCAGACCGGCTACGACCCCGACCACCCGATGGCGCGCGGCGAGGTGGGCAAGGTGGGCGTCCCCGTCACCCACCTGGGCCACATGGCTCAGCTCATGGACGGCATCCCGCCCGATGCCATGAACACCTCCATGACCATCAACGCCACCGCGCCGTGGCTGCTCAGCCTGTACATCGCCAACGCGCAGAACGCCGGTGTCGCTTCGGCGGCGCTGCGGGGCACCACCCAGAACGACATCGTGAAGGAGTACCTGAGCCGGGGCACGTACATCTTCGGCCCCGACGCCAGCAGGCGGCTGACGACCGACGTGGTGGCGTACTGCTCGCAGCACGTGCCGCAGTGGAACCCGATCAACGTGTGCAGCTACCACCTGCAAGAGGCCGGGGCCACACCCACCCAGGAGCTCGCCTACGCGCTCGCGACCGCCATCGACGTGCTGGACGCGGTGCGTGACAGCGGCAAGGTGCCCCCGGACCGGTTCGACGCCACCGTGGGCAGCATCTCGTTCTTCGTGAACGGGGGCATCCGCTTCATCGAAGAGGTCTGCAAGGTGCGGGCCTTCACCCAGATGTGGGACCAGATCTGTGCCGATCGCTACGGGGTGGCCGACCCCAAGATGCGACGGTTCCGCTACGGCGTGCAGGTGAACTCGCTTGGGCTCACCGAGGCACAGCCGGAGAACAACGTGGCCCGGATCACGCTCGAAGCCCTCGGCGTCACGCTGTCGCAGCGAGCCCGGACCCGCTCGCTGCAGTTGCCTGCATGGAATGAAGCGCTGGGGCTGCCACGCCCCTGGGACCAGCAGTGGTCGCTGCGAATCCAGCAGGTGCTGGCCCATGAGACCGACCTGCTGGAGTACGGCGACATCTTCGACGGCTCGGTGGTGGTAGAGGGCTTGACGGCTGAGCTGGTGGAGTCGGCGCAGGCTGAGCTGACCGAGGTGCTCGATATGGGCGGCGCCTTTGCGGCGATCACCGAGCTGAAGCGGCGGCTGGTGGCGAGTCACACCGAACGGGTGCGCCAGATCGAGAGCGGCGAGCTGACCGTGGTGGGGGTGAACGACTTCACCGAGACGGCGCCGTCGCCGCTGGAGGGCGACGAGTCGATCCTGCGGGTGGATCCCGCGGTGGAAGCCGAGCTGGTGGCCGACCTCGAACGCTGGCGCAGCGCCCGGAACTCGAACCGGGTCGTCGCGGCGCTGGACGACCTGCGGGTGGCCGCATCAGGCGACGTGAACATCATGGGGCCGAGCATCGAGGCGGCCCATGCCGGGGTGACCACTGGCGAGTGGGCACAAGCCCTGCGCGAGGTGTTCGGCGAATTCCGTGCGCCGACCGGTTTGGGCGGCGCGGCTGCGGGTGGCACCTCGAGGGGTTCGGCGCTGGCGACGGTGGCCCAGCGATGCGCAGCGATGGCGGGAGGGCCGCCTCGGGTGCTGGTGGCCAAGCCCGGCTTGGATGGCCATTCCAATGGGGCCGAGCAAGTAGCGGTCGCAGCACGCGACGCCGGCATGGAAGTCGTGTACGAGGGCATTCGGCTGACTCCGGGCCACATTGCTGCGACAGCGCGCGACGAGGACGTGGACGTGATCGGCCTGTCGATCCTGTCGGGCAGCCACCTCGAACTCGTGCCAGAGGTGCTGGCGTGCCTCGACGCTGAGGGCGTGAGCGCTCCGGTGGTCGTGGGCGGCATCATCCCGGCGGCGGATCATCAGGCGCTCCGTGACTCCGGGGTGGCCGCCGTCTACACGCCGAAAGACTTCGAGCTGTCAGCGATCATGGCCGACATCGCCGGCTTGGCCGAGCGGGCCCGCGCCCGATCGGGCTGACCGTATCCTCACTCGCATCCGAGCTGAGCGCGTCGCCGGATCGCAGGGTTCGAAGGTGTGAATCCATTGCTGAAGAACCGTTTCCGGCTTGCCAAGCTGCTCGTTCCGGCGTTCTTCGTCTTGTACCTGGTGATGATCCCGCTCAACGGGGTGCTCGAGTCCGAGCACACCGAGGTCTTCCCGTTCTTCAAATGGAAGCTCTTCGCGAACATTCCCGACTGGCAGACGACCGAGTTCGGCCTGGCCATCGATGCGATTGACGGCGAGCCGGCCGACGGCGACTTCTACCTGATCCCGAGCACCGACATTCGCGACTGGAAGGTGATGAGCAGCATCGCCTGGGCGTGCCGCCGGGGCGACCCCTGCGACGAGACGGTTGCCGACGTGCTGGTCCCGATCGTCCGCCAAGCGCTCGGCGATCACAGCATCGACTTCAGCATCGTCGAAGCCGAAGTCGACCTTCGCGATGTTCGGGACAGGGTTGATGATCTCGCGGACGGCATCGCGCTCAGGACCGACTTCTACCGGCCGGTCAGCGTCATCGGCCAGTGGAATACCGAGACCGGCCGCATAGGGCCGTCCACGGACGCGGGGTAGGCGGCCGTGCGCACGAAGAGGTCTATGCGCTGGTTCCGCAGGTCTGTGTTGCAGGCAGAGCAGGCCGGCGAGGCCGAACGCCGTACCCCGGCCGAGCTGACCAAAGCGGCGACCGATGTGGTCATGCTGAGTCGCTTCTACTACCTGTTTCTTGCCTTCAACATCGGCACTTCACGGCTGCAGTTCGCTCGGGCCTACATGGGGCGGCCGCCCACGGCGCCGCTGTGGCCAATCGATGCCGTGCAGTGGCTGACCGGAGGGGGGTGGTTCGCCCGCGACCATGTCGTGACGGTGGTCGGGCTGGTATTCGCCATCGCTGCAGCGAGCTTCCCGAGAATCTGGCTGTGGCGGCTGGGCAGCTGTGCGTACCTGCTGTTGCACGTGTCGCTTGCCAATTCCTACGGCTCGATCAACCACGGCTCGCACGTCATGCTCTTTGTCGGTTTCGCGTTGCTGTTCTTGCCCCGGCGCGACGACGGCCCCCGCATGGCCCGCAAGAACGTGCTGTCGTGCCTCACGGTCCTGTGGTTTGCACAGGGACTGATCTTGCTGTCGTACACGCTGTCGGGCTTCTGGAAGATCTGGCACAGCCGCCTCGAGGTCTTCTCGCCCGATGCCATGTCGAGGATCCTGCTGGACCGGGCGCTGCTCGAAGCCGACAACATCCCGGTCCTGCTGCCGTTCGTGGCACAGCACAACTGGCTGGCGCAGTCGATGTGGTGGCTGACGCTCTACATCGAGATCTTTGCGCTGCTGGTGGTGTTCCGGCCCCACCTGCATCGCCTGTTCGGCGCCGTGCTGATGCTGTTCCACATCACGAGCGACTGGCTCATGAACATCTCGTTCTCCTTGAACATCGTCATGCTGGGGTTGTTCTTGCTGCTGTCGCCGTTGACCCCCGCACGGTTCTCGCTGTCGGGCACCGTCCGGTCGCTGCCGATCGTGGGCATCGGGTTCCGTGCTCTCGAACGCCGGCAGCGGTCACAGGAGCCTGCAGCGGCGGATCGCGTCTGGCTCGTGTACGACGGCGAATGCCTGATGTGCAACAACTACGCCCAGTACTTGAAGCTGCAGCAGTCAGTCGGGGAATTCGTGCTGGTCGATGCCCGTCAAGGCGGGCCGATCGTCTCCGAAGTCCGGGAGCTGCCGCACGATCTCAACGACGGGATGGTGGTCAAGATCGGTGAGCGCTTCTTCGTCGGGCACGATGCGCTGAACGTGCTGGCGCTGCTGGCGGAGGACCGTGGGATGTTCAACAAGTTCAACCGGCTGGCGTTTCGTTCGCCGCTGATCTCGCGTGTCACGTATCCGGTGATGAAGGGTGTTCGGTGGGTGCTGCTGAAGGCAAAGGGTGTGGCGCCGATCGCGTCCGATGGCTGAGCTCGCAGGGTCGAGGCCGGGGTGATCGGGAGCGGAGCCGGGGTGAGCGGCACCCCTGGTTTATTCGGATGCTCGGATGCTCGACGTATCTGCGCCTCAGGGACTCCTCGTCAATTCAGGCGCTTGGCCCCTTGGCTCAGCTGCTCAGGGTGAATCAGGGGTTGGGCCAGGGGTTGGCGTCGGTGAGGTCGGCTAAGCAGTCGTTGTCGGTGCCTTCGGTTCGGCCGGTCCAGCGGACTTGGCCGGGGGTGGCGCTGAGGCGGGCGATCACATTCTGCTGTCTGAGGCCGTCTACCTCGACGAAGACGTCGCGGGCTCTTGCGTGGGGGTCGTCGGCGAGCTGTTCCATGTTGAGGACTGGTGCTGCCGCGGCTTGGGCATTGTCGAAGGCAGCGACGGCTTCGGCGAGGGTTCGTTGCGATACCCACTCCGCCATCGCCGCGTCGAGCTCGGCGCGGTGAGCCATGCGGCCCTCGAACGTTGTGAATCGTTCGTCGTCGCCGATGCCGATCATTGCCATGACACGCGCGGCGACCGAGTCTGAAGAGGTGCTGACGGCCAGCCAGCCGCCGTCGGACGCCTGGTAGGTGCCTCGGGGGACGCTGTAGGGGATGCCGGAGCCCAGCCGGGGTTGCAGGTAGCCCTCGGTGTGCCAGGCAGTCATCAGCGGGCCCATCGCCTGTGACATCGACTCGAGCAAGTTGACGTCGACCACTTGGCCGACACCGCTGCGAAGCGCCACCATCGTGGCGAATGCGCCGGCCAGCCCCGCGATCTCGTCGGTGAGCGCCACCGGCGGCAGCAGCGGTGCGCCGTCGGCCTCGCCATTCATGGATGCGAAGCCGCTCATCGCCTCAGCGAGGGTGGCGAAACCGGGGCGGTCGCGGTACGGGCCGTCCTGGCCGAAGCCAGTCAGCCGGACGATCACCAGCTTCGGGTTGGCTTCGATCAGCTCATCGGGCACCAGGCCGAGGGCTTCGAGCTTGCCGGGCCGGAAGTTCTCCACCAGCACATCGGCGGCCCACAACAGGCGTCGCAGAAGCACCAGGTCGTCAGCGGCCTTCAAATCGAGCGTCACGCAGCGCTTGTTGCGGTTGACGAGGCGCCACCACAGCGTCTCGCCGTGGGCGTCGCGCCAGCCCATGTTGCGGACAGTGTCGCCGCCGGGCCGTTCCACCTTGATGACATCGGCCCCGAAATCGGCCAGGTAGCGGGCGCAGTGCGGCCCGGCGAACACTGAAGACAGGTCCACAACCCGCAAGCCGTCGAGCGGCATCGATGGCGCGGGAGTCAGGCCGGCTGTCACGGTTAGCGGTAGCGGACGGCGGGCCAGGACGTGGGGGCTTGCCAAGGGCGGCTGCTGAAACGCCACTTGGT
Source organism: Candidatus Poriferisodalis sp. (assembly GCF_965214215.1). Lineage (GTDB taxonomy): Bacteria > Actinomycetota > Acidimicrobiia > Acidimicrobiales > Poriferisodalaceae > Poriferisodalis. The sequence goes on from NZ_CBDCBD010000003.1 coordinate 713,978, forward strand.
GGGTGGGCCCGCGTGCGGGGCTGAAGGAGCGGGGCGAGGCCACAGCAGCTCCAGCGCAGCGACAATGGCCGCGGCTTCCTCCGCAGTAGCGACGGGAGTGATGGCCATCCTCGATTGATTGATCACAAGCGCAGTCATCGGTTGCCCGCTGGGTCGAACTGTGACCCGGTCACAGGGGCACGTTGCCGTGCTTGCGGCGCGGCAGCTCTTCGCGCTTGGTGCCGATCACGTCGAATGCGGCGATGACCTTCTGGCGGGTCTCGGCAGGGTCGATGACTGCATCGACGATGCCGCGCTCGGCAGCGATGTAGGGGTTCGCATACTTACGGCTGTACTCGTCGACTAGCGCCGCCTTGCGGGCCTCGGGATCGGCGGCTTGCTGCAGCTCGCGCCGGTTCAGGATCTCCACCGCCCCCTGCGGACCCATCACCGCCAACTCAGCCGTGGGCCAGGCAAAGCTGACATCGCAGCCCACCGACTTGGAGTCCATGACGACATACGCGCCGCCATAGGCCTTGCGGGTGATGACCTGCACCCGCGGCACGGTCGCCTCGCAGTAGGCGTACAAAAGCTTGGCGCCGTGGCGGATGATGCCGCCGTGCTCCTGGTCGACGCCGGGCAGGAACCCGGGCACGTCCACGAACGTCAGCAGCGGGATATTGAAGGCATCGCAGAAGCGCACAAAACGCGCCGCCTTCTCCGACGACTCGATGTCGAGCACGCCGGCCATCACCATCGGCTGGTTGCCCACAATGCCCACTGAGCGGCCGTTGAGCCGTGCGAAACCGCAAACGATCGAGCCCGCCCAGGCGGCGTGGTACTCGAAGAAATCGCCGTCGTCGACGACCTCGCCGATCACCTGCTTCATGTCGTAGGGAACATTGGGGCTCTCGGGCATGAGGTCGCGCAACGATGGGCACCAGCGGTCTGACTCGTCGGTGGCTTCGATGACCGGGGGCGCGTCGAGATTGTTCGACGGCAGGAACGACATCAGGTAACGCACGTCGTCGAGGACGGCTTTCTCGTCGGCCGCCACGAACGTGGCCACGCCCGACTTGGTGCTGTGCGAACCGGCACCGCCGAGCTCCTCGAGGGTGACGTCCTCGCCGGTGACGGTCTTCACCACGTCGGGGCCCGTGATGAACATGTGGCTGGAGTCGCGCACCATGAAGATGAAGTCGGTCATGGCGGGCGAGTAGACGGCGCCGCCGGCGCACGGACCCATGATGACGCTGATCTGCGGGATGACGCCCGAGGCCAGCACGTTGCGGCGGAAGATGCCGCCGTAGCCCGCGAGGGAGACCACGCCTTCCTGGATGCGGGCGCCGGCGCCGTCGTTGAGACCGATGATGGGTGCGCCGACCGACTCCGCGAGATCCATGACCTTGTGAGTCTTCTCGGCGAACACCTCGCCGAGGGCGCCGCCGAAGACAGTGAAGTCCTGGCTGGCCACGAAGACCTTGCGACCGTCGATATTGCCCCAGCCGGTGATGATGCCGTCGGTGTAGGGACGCTCGTCGAGGCCGACGTCGTGGGCCCGGTGGCGAGCGAGCATGTCGAGCTCGTGGAACGTGCCCTCGTCGAAGAGGTACTCGATGCGCTCGCGGGCAAGCATCTTGCCCTTGTCGTGCTGGCGCTGGACAGCTCGCTCGGTGCCGGCGTTGCGCGCCTCGTCGCGGCGGCGGGCCAGCTCTTCCAGCCGCTCGTCCATGGTCGGCTCAGACATCCGCCAGAGCCTACGAGAAAGGCCCGCAACGCAGCCGCTGACAGTAGTTCGTCGATGGCCGGAGGCCCAGACGAACGCCGGGATCGCTGTTGTCCTCCCGTGAGCGTTGTCCCTAGCTTCTCGGGGTCACGCCGAGCAGGGGTCTGTCTGTGAAGAAGCTGGTGGTTGTCTTTTGCCTTGCGGCTGCCGCAATGGCCGTGGCCGCAGCCGGACTGGTCGTGGCCGTCCGGTATGCCGCCGATGTCGCGCCGACGATCGTCGACTCAGCGCGAGTACAGGTGGATGAGGCTCTCAGGGACGCTGCGGCGGTCCCGACGCTTGAACTACGGCGGACTCCACCGGTGGTTGCGAGTGATCGGTCGTGTTGACCGGTTGTTCGACAAGAGAGCGTCTGACAGACCCAGCCCCGGCAGTGAGCCGAACCTGCCGCCAGCCCCCTTGCCTGCCGTGTCGCCGGTCGGGTCGTCGGCTTCGTCGGCCGGACCGTCGTCGCCGCGAGCGCTGCCGTTCCCATTCTCGCTCTCAATCATCGATGCCGAGTATGCGAACGGCCGCTCAGCCCGTTCCAACAAACTCCGCTCGAGACGCCACACGCCACCCAAGCGCAGCCTGTTGTCGGCCTACTTGATCTGCGATCTGCAACCGCCGCGGTGGCCTCTGCGCAGCACACAGCGTCTTTTGGCGCGCGGCATCAGTTTGCCGCATCTCGGCAGGCTTGCCGCGGCTGCCGCCACATAGCTGTGTCCGCTGTGGTAGGAGGTGCTGATACGGGTCTCGTGTCGGGCTGCGCTCAGGCTCAGCGCAGGTCCGAGCGTCAAGATGTCGAACTCGTCGGCCTCAAGGCATGCTTTGTGCACGAGGCGGCGCACGATCGGGTCGGGATCGCGGACGGCGCCTTGCAAGATCTGTCCGAGGTCGGTACGCGCCACAGAACCGTCGTTGTCGGTCACGGCGATCAGCACATTGCGTTCGTCGCCGGTCAGTCGTTCCCACAACGGCGCGTAGACCTTGCGATGCATCTCGTCCGCTGTGGCGCGCAGCGCCATGTCCACTGCCTCGTCGCCGACAGGTCGAAGCGGCGCACCGGCAAAGCGCCATGCGTAGTCGCCGAGGAGTTGCATTTCGTACGGGAGCGGCCCGACATTGACGGTCAGGCGACGCAACGCCTCCTGGTCGTAGTCGCCCCCGGCGTCTTTGACGGTCCCGCTGATGAAGGCGTAGGCGTCGGCCGCGTCGAGGCCGGCGAGATCCTCATCGGCGCATCGCCGGAAGAACGACAGCCGGTCGTCGTTGAGGACGTTCTTGATGTCGGGCAAGCTGGCTCCGACGAACACCACCGGCGCTTCGTCTCTGCTGGACACATGCTGCAGATCGTTGGCGAGCCGGATCATTTCGTCGATGTCCACGCGATGCATCTCGTCAATGGTGATCAGCACACCCGCTCCGCCGGATGCAACCATCGCGTCGGCGAGGTCCTCCAAGGCATCGCGGACGTCCGGTTTGCGGGACATGACGTATCGACGCTCACGGCCGGCACGGAATGGGCCGAGACGCAGACCTGATGAGGTGCGTACTTCGTCGGCCTCCGCAGTTGCCGTCAAGGCAGGCAGCGTGTCCGCGACTCGTTCGACCCTGGACACGATTCTCTCATGCACACCGGGGGTCCCAGCGTCCACGCTGACTATCGCGTAGCCGAGCGCGGCAGCCTGCGCCTCGACTGCGTTGAGCATCACGGTCTTGCCTGCGCCTCGCGGCCCCATGACCAGCGTTGTGCTGTGTTTCTTGCGTCGGGGGGACCGCAACGCAGCCGCTAGTTCGTTGAGGAGGACGTCCCGGCCGACAATCTGATGGGGGGAGTAGCCGAACCGAGGCGTGAACAGGTTGGCGGGCGGCACTTCAGGAACAGCCTCAACGTTCACGTCCGCAGTCTACGTCTGTGGACTGCACAATGCACGAACGCCCGCATGTTGCATTACAGATCACACGTTGCAAGTTCTATGGCCTAGCGGTGCCCGAGGCGGCACGTGCCGCTATGAGGTTTAGTAGCTCTACTAACTTCAGCAAGAACCAGCAAAAGCCTTGCAAAACCCGCAATTGTCGGATCAGAAGACTGATCGTGGAGCGCTCGTCGGCTCCGTGCTCTATCGCAGTGGCAGCAGCAGGCAAACCCGCGGCGCGGCTTGTCGCCGACATGGCATACCGCGGCTGCCGACCCCATCCCGAGCTCATCGAAGATGCGCTCGCCGGGGTCGCCCGAACCGAATGGAACGGCCGAATCTATGTCTGCTGAACGTCGCTGCTGCGGTCGACGGCGGGTCCGGTTTCGCTGAGCCCGGGCTGGCTCACAGTGCGGCCCCGCCCCGCTCGGCGGCTGATCGACAGAATCCGGCGACCGCTCCCGGTCAGCCGGCGGCGGCGGCTTCGGTTTCGGGTGCCATCCGGGAAAGCACGTTGTCTTGAATGTGATGTCGTCGAAGACGCATGTCTTGTGCGATGCCGCTGCGGGGGCTGCCCCGATGACCGGCGGCACGACCGCCGCGAGCGTCAGTGTGATCGCTGACGCGGCGAGCCGGCATCGGCGTGCAGATGTCTGAGAGAGACTCATAGCGATCGACGATGACGACCGGCCATGCGTCGGTCATGCAAACCTCGGCGTCGCGGACGGCAGGGTCGAGCCCGCCTGCTTGCCGGTGCGCAAGCCGCCGGCGTGGCCGGCGTTCTGTACGCCGTGGTCTGCCTGTCTGCGCAAGGCTGGTGCGCCGCCTTTCGCTGCCGCAGCGGCTGCTCAGGTGTTCTGCGGGCAGACGAGGTTGCGCATGAGCGCTCCGAATCGGTGCCCGCCGCTGAGCGTGTCAGCGGCTTGCTCTCCGATGATTGCCGCGAGCTCGTCAGGCGAGCCGCCGAAGCCGCACACCGAACGCATGGCCCGCACGACGCATCGCAGGTCGCGGGTGTCGAGCAGGGTGCGCATCGCCCACGCCGTCGGTTCGCCGCGCTTGTTCGGCTCCAGGTTGTACACGGAGATCATCCACTCGGCGAGCAGGTCAGCGACGGACACGCCTTGGGGGTTCGGCTGGCCGTCGGTGGGCACGCCGGTGTCGAGCACGAACGCCCACTGTCGGTCAGCGATCTCAGGCTGTGACTCGTCGGCGATGTAGCCGACGGCGGCGGCCCGCAGGTAGAGGCTCTTCATTGTGTAGGTGCCGTCCGCCCACAGATACGGCCCGTAAGACGGCGGTATCTCCGAATTCAGCGTCTCGGGGGTGACGACATCGTCATACCCGATGCTCCACGTGTCGTTCGTGGTCTCATAGAACAGATAGTCGCTCACGTTCGCCGCGGTGATCAGCCCGCCGGTGTACACCATGGCGAGCTGCTCATCGGTGCGCCAGCCCGTACCGACAGGATCTCCGCCGTATGTGGAGATGACAGTGTCCCAGTTCGCGTACGCTCGATCCCAGTAGCCAACGATCTCTGCCATCTCCTCAACGGTGAAAAGGAGGCGGCCATACCAGGTGCTTCGCCAGTTGTCGTCGTCGGGCGGCGGGCATGCGGGGAACAGCGCTCTGATGGCTGCGTGGTCGAAGTAGGCGCCGTCGGGAAGAAGTCCGTTCGGGGAGCGTCGGTCGTAGGACGGCTCGACGGTTTCGGCGGGTTCGGGCCATGCGCGGGCGAGTTCTTCGAGGACACGGCGTTCGACGACGGCTGCTCTGGTTGCGGCGAGTTCCTCGGCGTCGTCGTCGCCGGAGAGATCTTCGGGTGCTGCGGTCGTGGCGGGGGCTGTGTCCGGGGGAGCCGTCGTGGTCGGCGGTGCCTCGGTCGTTGTCGGCGTGGCGGCGGGCGCGGTTGTCGCCGGAGGCGTCGTCGCAGCGGGAGCGCTGTCGTCGGGGTCGTCTGTGCTGCTGCAAGCCGCGGCGAGCATCACAGCAGCGACCGTCACAGCAGCCAAACGCCGCCGCGCGGGTCGCCGCAGGGCGGTGGACGTGGTCGGTGCGGGGAACGTCATAGGGCACCCTCCGTGCTTTTGCGGCCGGCGGACGCGTCGATCTGTGTCCGGCATTCAACCATGATGATGAACGCCGGCCGTTGTGGGGCACGCCAGGCGCGCAGGCGGCGGCAGCGTCAGGCCGGCTTTGTCTTCTTGGCGCCGTGGACGGATGGCTCGCTGCCCCTTTGCAGCCGAACGGTGTCGAGCGGCCCGAGAACGGTCGTCGGCTGAGAGTTCAACTGCCAGTCTCGGTTGATGTGCAGCCGCGTCGCGTCGCATATCTCAGGCGTCCCGTCCCACAGGAATCGCGCGTTGACTTGTTGTCCGCTTCGGTGCTTGCCGTATGAGCGCATCAGCCACGTCTTGGTCCGGCGGTAGTCGATCTCGGGGTGCTCACCCGACAGGCGCGCTGCGGTGAGATGCACTGCCGCGGCCATGATGTCACAGCCGATCATCGCGTTCTCTAGCAGTCCGCTGTGCGCTGGCTGGGTGCTGGGGGCAGCTGCGGTGACGGGTTACAGAGAAGATGTGGAATGGCGGGAGGCTCCGGCATTCGAGGTGCTCATGCTCGGCGCCCTCTGTGACTATCAAAGAATCAGCGCAGCGGAGAACTACCTGAGGACGAACTTTGGCGAGCTGTGGGATCGGCTCGGAGTCAAGATCATCCGCTGACCGCGCCGCCTTGTCACTCCCGGAATTGGGCGTGTTCAATCGCAGGAGAACGCGAATTCCATTGCGGTGCAGATCTGCCGCATCCGCTCGTCGCTCAGACGACCCAAGCGCTCCACCATCGAAGCCTGAGACGTGATGCGCACGGAGTCGAGGTTGACGGCCGAGAGTTCCGATACGGGATCGTCACCGGGTTCAAGCACAACCTCGCTCGACAAGCCTCGGATCGTTGTCGTGCATGGCGCCACTACCGCGTTCGTCAGGCGATCCAAGGCGGAATCGCGCAGCAACACGACGACTGGACGGCGCCCGATGTCCGGCGCTTCACACCACCAGACCTCACCCCACCGTGGACGAGTCGCATTCACGGCCGTACTTCGTCGGTGTCGGTTTCCCCAGGGCGCTGTGCCTGATGAAGGTCGGCCGCCAGGAATGATTCCAAGTCACCCCACTTATCGGGTGCGCTGAGCGGAATGCGGTCGTAGACCTCGTACTGCGCATCAATCTCAGCCTTGCGGTGACGTTTGGCGAGGGCCTCGAGCGCGGCGTCCATCATCGCTGCATCGCTGTCCCAGGCTTGCAGCCCACGAGCGTGGGCGAGAAGGTCTTCATCGACTGTAGTGCTTACTCGACGCCTCATGCCACAAACGTAGCATTTTCATGCTATTCATGTGGCCCGCAGGAGCGAGGGCGACGTCTGGCACATCGCGCCGGCAGTTCCACGGGAAACGAGCGACTGTCGTGGTCGGCGAGAACGCAAGAAGACATGTTGAGGACGCGACCGCTGGGGAGGCGGCAGGACCCTCTGCTCCAGCGATCCGGCTGGTCGCAACGTCGCGGAGTCTCCTGCCGCCTCCCCATCTAGGGCAACTGTGCCCAGAAGCTGTGACATCGGTGCCTGCTGGGCTCACGTCGTAAGCTGCGGGCATGGAACTGGGGCCTGTGCATCACGTATCGATCAACTGCGCTGATGTGGACGCTGCGGCGCCGTTCTACACCGAGGTGTTGGGCATGAAGCAGCTCGACCGGCCTGACTTCGGCTTCAACGGGCGATGGCTGCAGACCCCTGGCGGCGGCGAGGTGCATCTCATCGAGGTGACCGACTGGGTGCCGCCCAAGGGCCAGCACTGGGCCTTCAAGGTGGCCGACATCGACGCCACCGTGGCGGAGCTGCGAGACGCTGGCGTGAGGGTCAAGGACCCGGTGCCGCTGCCGGGCACGACCGCCCGCCAGACGTTCTTCTTCGACCCCGCCGGCAACATGATCGAGCTGAACCAGCCGGCCTGAATCCGTCTTCGCCCGAATCAGTCTTCCGCTTGGACCAGGCCTCGGGGAAGTTCGTCTGAACTAGGCGTCGGCGCGGTAGGCCGCCAGATTCATCACCCGGTCGAACAAGTTCTCTGCGCCGATCTGATTGCAGAGGGCTTCAAAGCCGCTGTGCGGGCCGTGCCATACCAGCTCATCGACGCTGTCAGACACGGGTGCATCGGTGCGCACCGTGGCTATGCGGCGGAACAGCAAGGCGAGATCTAGTTCGGCAACGAGCGTTGCAGCGAGGCCGGCAGCGCCGCGGACCTTGGGCGCCCAGTCTTCGTGCGAGTCGGGAATCGCCTCGATGTGGCCGTAGTGCGACAGCATCACTGATGTTGACTTGGCGCCCCAGCCCTTCAGGCCTGGAAAGCCGTCAGCGCTGTCGCCGACGAGGCCTAGATAGTCGGGAATCGAGGGGGGCCTGACGCCGAACTTGGCCTCGACGCCGGCCGCGTCAATGATCTCGTCGGCCCGGCGGTCCCACTGGACGACCTTGCCGCCCACGCACTGGCCCAAGTCCTTGTCGGGCGTGCAGATGAACACCTGCCGGACTTGCTCGTCGTCATCAGCCAGCGCCGCGCCGGCTGCCATGGCGTCATCGGCTTCGAACTCGATCATCGGCCACACAGCGACGCCCAGCAGCCGCAGAGCCTCCTCGGTGGGATGGAACTGGGACAACAGGTCGGGGTCGATGCCTGAGCCGTCCTTGTAGCCCGGCCACAGATCATTGCGGAACGACTCCACGACATGATCGGTGGCCACGGCGATGTGCGTTGCGCCAGCCTCCAGCAGCATCACCATGTTGCCCAGCACGCCTCGCAACGCCCCGATCTCACAGCCGTCGGGCGCCTTGCGGCTGGGCACCGCGAAGAAGTGACGGAACAACTCGTAGGTGCCGTCAATCAGGTGAACATCGAACTGGCCGGCCGGGGGCGGTGCTCCTGGCGATCCCTCCATGAGCGCGACCTTAGGAGCCAGCAGTCCAGGGCATCGCCGCCACAGGCCGCCCTAGAGTTGGCGCGGCCGAGCCGCCGGGGCAACCTCCGGCCGCCGGGCGACTGAACCAACAGACGAACATGGTCCACGGCGACACACGACACTGAGGGGACGACATGAAGGTTCCGTTTACTGTTTCCGACTTCCTGTACCGGGCCGAAAACGTCTACCCCGAGCGGGTGGCGCTGGCCGACGAGCCCGAGGCACCCGGCGGCGGGCTCGGGGAGATCACCTACGCCCGGTTCGGCGAACTGGTGCGGGCCCAAGCCGCCAAGCTGGACCAGCTCGGCATCGGCCACGGCGAGCGGGTCGCAATGGTGTCCCAGAACGCTGGCCGGTTGATGACGTCGTTCTATGGCGTGTCGGGCTACGGACGCATCTTCGTGCCGATCAACTTCCGGCTCAGCCACGACGAGATCAGCTACATCATCGATCACTGCGGTGCCACGATGCTGCTGGTGGACCCCTCCATGGAGGACACCTGCAAGGACATCGACGTCGAGCACTTCGTGGTGATGGGCACCGACGCCGACGACCAGATGTACGCGCAGGGCGTCGAGCCTGCCCCGTGGACCCCCGACGAGGACGTCACCGCCACCATCAACTACACCTCCGGCACTACCGCCCGCCCCAAGGGCGTGCAGCAGACCCATCGGGCGCTGTGGGTGAACGCGACCACGTTCGGTTGGCACTCGGGCGTCAGCGACCGCGACGTGTACCTGCACACGCTGCCGATGTTCCACTGCAACGGTTGGGGCATGCCTTACGCCGTGACCGGCATGGGTGGCAAACACGTGGTGCAACGCGAGGTGCGCGGCCCCGAGATTCTGCGACGCATTGACCAGCACGGCGTGACGCTCATGTGCGGCGCGCCCGCCGTGGTATCCGCCGTGCTCGACGCTGCGGCCGAGTGGGAAGGCCCCATTCCCGGCAGCGGCCGGGTGCGCATGGTGGTGGCAGGCGCTCCGCCCCCAACGCGCACCATCGCCCGGATGGAGACCGAGCTGGGCTGGGAGTTCATCCAGATCTACGGCCTCACCGAGACCGCCCCGCTGCTGACCATGAATCGCTGCCGGCCCGAATGGGACGACTTCGAGCCCGACGACAAGGCCCGCAAACTGAGCCGGGCCGGGGCGCCTGCGGTAGGCGTCAAGATCGACATCGACAGCCAAGGCGAGATCCTGGCGCGGGCCAACGTGGTGCTCGAGGGCTACTGGGAGCAGCCCGAGGCAACCGCTGAGGCCATCGTCGACGGCTGGTTCCACACCGGCGACGGCGGCACGATGGACGATGAGCACCATGTCACCATCTCCGACCGCAAGAAGGACGTGATCATCTCCGGCGGCGAGAACGTGTCCTCCATCGAGGTGGAGGACGTGCTGTTCAGTCATCCGGCAGTCACCGAGGTTGCGGTGATCGGCGTGCCCGACGAGAAGTGGGGCGAGACCATCAAGGCCCTCGTGGTTGTCGACGGTGAGCCAACCGAGCGGGAGCTCATCGACTTCTGCCGCGAGCGGATGGCGCACTTCAAGTGCCCCACCAGCGTCGACTTCCGCCCCGAGCTCGCCCGCACCGCCACCGGCAAGCTCCAGAAGTTCAAGCTCCGTGCGCCCTATTGGGAAGGCATGGAGAAGCTGATCAACTAGATCGCGACCGCTGCGGTGGCGGCAGGACCCTCTGCTCCCGCGATCCAGCAGGTCGCAACGTCGCAGAGTCTCCTGCCGCCTCCGCAGCTATCGATTCTGTTCGGCGCCTCCGCAGCTATCGAATCTGCGCGTTGCCTCCGCGGCTAGAGGGGCTCGACGCCGCCTTCTGCTCGGCGACGCTCTACGAAGTCGGTGAGCTCGGCGCGGATGGCGTCGTCCATCGGCGGCTCTTCGTAGTCGGCCAAGAGCTGCTTCCAGATTCCGTTCGCTCGCTGGGTGGCGTCGAGCGAGCCGTCTTCCTGCCACGTCTCGAAGTTGCGCCAATCCGACAGCATCGGCTCGTAGAACGCCGTGTCGTAGCGCTCCAGCGTGTGGGCAGCGCCGAAGAAGTGGTTGGCAGGCCCGACTTCGGCAATGGCGTCGACCGCCAGCGACGCGTCGTCGATCACCGTTGGCTGCAGCATCGCCCGGATCATCTGGATCATCTCGGCGTCAATGATCACCTTCTCGTACGAGGCGCACAGCCCGCCCTCGATCCAGCCCAGACCGTGCAGCACGTAGTTGATGCCGCCGACGACGCACGCCCACAGCGACATCTGCGACTCGTAGGCAGCCTGGACGTCGGGAGCATTGGAAGCGTTCGCGTTCGACGCCCGCAACGGCAGGCCGTAGCGGCGGGCCAACTGGCCGCTGATGATGGTGGCCTTCGCGTACTCGGGCGTGCCGAACGCCGGCGCTCCCGATCGCATGTCGACATTGGAAGTGAAGCTGCCGTATACGACGGGGACGCCAGGGTTCACCAGCTGCGACAGCGTGATGCCTGCCAGTGCCTCAGCGTTCTGCAAGGTGAGAGCGCCAGCGATGGTGACGGGCGCCATCGCTCCCGCGAGGGTGAACGGCGTGTACACCACCGGCTGGCCGTGACGGGCAAGCTCGATGGCGCCTTCCAGCATCGGCTTGTCGTACACGAGCGGCGAGTTCGCGTTCACCACCGTGTGGATGGACGGTTCGCGCAGGAGCGTGTCGTGGTCGATGCCGCGAGCGATGCGGGCGATCTCGATGGCATCGCTGACGCGTGTGCGTCCCAGCGAGTAGCAGAACCCAGGCTTGGTCGACAGCGTGTACATGGCCGACACGGCGTCCAGATGGCGTGTGCGCACATCGAGATCGATCGGCTCGACGGAATGGCCGGTGCAGGTGTCTGCAGCGTCGAGCGATTGCTGCAACCGCAGCATGTTGCAGAAGTCGACGTAGTTTCCAGTGACCCGACCGCGGTCGAGATCGGACACATTCGGCGGGCTGCCGACCATGCCGAACACCACCCAGTCGTCGCCGAAGACGACGCTGTTGGCCGGGTCGCGGGCATGCAGCGTGAACTGCGATGGTGCGAGTGCGACCTGCTCGGTGACCATCTCGGGAGGGAACTTCACGCGCACGCCGTCGTCGGAGCTCGCGCCCGCCGCGCACAGGATCTGCACCGCTTCAGGCAGCAGGAAGTTCATGCCGATCTCGCACAGCACCCGCAGCGATGCGGTGTGGATGCGTTCGACTTCGTCGGCGCTGATGAGCTCGATCGGCGGAAAGGTGTTGCGTGCTTGGGACAGCGGCGCTGGCGCAGCGGTGGTGGCGGCTTGCCGCCTACGCCCTCGACGCGCCATCGTCGCTCTGGGACTGCCAGTCCATGCCGATCAGACTTGGGTTCACGTGGCTGCTCACCGTTTCGAACCGTACGGTCCTGTTCGGATCACGTCAATGTGAACGCGATGCCGGCCGCGCAATGGCCGAGCTCATGGCGAAGTGTCAGGCGCGCAGTCCGGCAAGGATTTCCGCTCGCTCGCCATCGGTGGGCGCACGGCCCACATAGATCTCGAAGTAATGCGTCGACGCTTCGATGCGGTCATCCATCGGCACATCGACCTCCAACTCGTACCAGCCCATCTGCAGGAAATAGATGGTGCGCGCCCGGTGCAATCTCATTTCCGGGTCGCTGACCTGCGAAGCAAGCATTTCCACGCACGCATCCACCCGTCGCTGATCGGTCGCCCTGAGCTTCTGCCACAACTCTGGGTTGCTGCGCCCCCAATTGCGCACCGCTACTTCGAGGTGCGGGTCGAAGCGTTCGAAGCCCATCCAGCACCGCATCAACGCGACATAGCGGTCGACGATGCTGCCCTCGAGCGTCGCCGCTGCGATGATCGAACCCGAGTTGGTGTCTTCCCACACTTCCAGGAGACGGTTGAGCAGGGCCTCGTGGTTCTCGAAGTGCCAGTAGAAGCTGCCCCGCGTGACGCCGAGCTTCTTGGACAGCGGCAAGACCTTGACGGCGCTGATGCCGTCCGAAACAAGCACGTCCAGCGCGGCCGCGACCCAGTCGTCGGCACGCAGGCGCACGCGTTCAGCCATCGAGCCACCCTAGCCACCGCCCCACCGGTCGCTTTTGGACGCAACCGGGGCGGCGAAGCGCCGACTCTTGGAGTCATCACTCCCACAATGGGCCTACGCTGAGGCGGTGCGAGTCGAAGAGCTGGCATCGGCCCACTCGGTGAGCGTCGACACGGTGCGCTACTACCAGAAGATCGGGCTCCTGCACCCACCGGTGCGCGAGGGGCGGGTGGCGCAATACGACCACGGCCACGAGCGGCGGCTCGGCGAGATCCGGCGCCTGTCAGCGGCGGGATTCTCGCTCGCGCAGATTCGACAGCTCGGCGACGGCCACGACGACCCGATGCTGGGGGCGCTGGGCGCACGCCACGACGACACGCTGACCTTCGACGAGCTGGTGCGGCAATCCGGGCTGGATCCCGAACTCGTGCGGCTCGCGACCGACACCGGCCTGGTGCGGCCGCTGCACCCCTCGGTGAGCAACGTCGGCGAGGCGGCGGCTGGCGACACCGCTGGCGACAACGTGCTGTACAGCTCCGGAGCGCTCACGATGCTGAACGCTGCCACCGAGCTGCTGGCCGCCGAGATACCGCTCGACGATCTCGTCGGCCTCGCGCTGCGGCACGCATCCAACATGGAAGCTGTCGCTGCGGACGCCGTCGAACTGTTCGCCGAACGCTTCGCAGAGCGGCCCGCCGTGCAACGGGCGGACCTGGCGGCACGATTGATCCCGTTGGTCACCGATCTGGTGGCACAGCACTTCCGCGAGTCGCTGGTGGAACGAGCGACCGAACGCATCCTGGCCGGCGACATCACCGATGACCCGGCTGGGCGTGCGGCGGTGACGGCAGTCCCAGCACCGAGCGTGCCTGGCCCATCAGCGCAATTGCGCGCCCGACGCGCCCTGACGCTGGAATGCCGTGAGTTATCCGGTGAGCTGGACCCACTGGCGGTGTTCGCAGCTTCCGACGCGCACCAACGGTTGTACTGGGCATGTCCCGACGGAGACCTGGAGTTCTGCGCGCTCGGCAGCGCCTTCGACGCCACTGCCCCGGCTGGCGCCGACCGCTTCGGCTCGATCGCCGAGGCGATGAGCTACCTCGATGTCACGGTGACCGGTGACGTCGGCCACCCGACTGGGCCGCTGCTCGTCGGCGGGTTCTCGTTCAGTGCGGAACCGCCCGAAGCGGGCTCAGCGTGGGAGGCATATGGCACGGGTCAGCTGTCGCTGCCCGAAGTGCTCTTGGTGCGCAGCGACGGCGGGGCCTGGCTGACGTCAGTGCCGGGCGCGGACCTGAGCTCGATCATGGCTGCGGCTCGTTCTGGATTCGGAAGAGCGTGCGCGACCTGCGGGGCGGCAGACGGCAGCGGTGTCTGCGGCTTGGAGGCTGAGCCGAATGGCGAAACCGTGGCTCGGGCGGCGTGCATTGGCGCGGACTCTGAGCTGGAGGAGTTTCCCGAGAGCGATCCGAACGCAACGGCGCTTGCGCTGCTCGGCACGAGCTACATGAACGACGACAGCTACCAAGCGCTCGTGCAGCACGCCCTAGACAGGATCGACGAAGGCGGACTCGACAAGGTCGTGACGGCCCGCGAGCTGCATATCGCCTCGCAGATCGAGCCCATTGCCGTGCTCGACCGGCTTCGGAACCGATACCCGTCGTGCGTGACGTTTGCCTTCGGTCGCGGGTCGCAGACGTTCTTCGGCGCAACGCCTGAACGGCTGGTGCGCTTCGACGGCATACGGCTGGGAACCGACGCGCTGGCCGGCTCGCGGCCTCGCCACGCTGACCCAGCACGCAACCGGGAACGCGCAGCCGAACTGCAACGCGACCCGAAGGAGCTGACCGAGCACGCGATGGTTGTCACCGATGTACGCGACACGCTGCGCGGGCGCGGTGTGGCTCTGGATCCTCCCTCGCCCACCGGGGTCATGGAACTGCGACGCATCATGCATCTGCACACGCCGATCACCGGGCGTGTCACGGCAAGCTCGACCGTGCTGGAGCTCGCTGGCGCGCTGCACCCGACGGCGGCGGTCGCCGGGCTGCCACGGCGCGTCGCCCGCGACTGGATCGAGCAGCACGAATACTTCGACCGCGGCTGGTACGCGGCACCGGTCGGCTGGACGACGCTGGAGGGCCACGGCGAGTTCCGTGTCGCACTGCGCTGCGCGCTGACCGGTCCGTCGGAGACCCGGTTGTTCGCGGGCGGCGGCGTCGTGGCGGGCGCAGATCCTCCCGCGGAGCTGGCCGAGACCGCCACCAAGCTCGAAGCGCTCCTGCACGCACTCGCAGACGAGTGAGCGCCAGCATGCAAATTGCCGACAACGACGCCGCCTACCTGGCCTGCCATTCGCTGTGCGAGGGGCTAGTTGCAGCCGGCGTCACCGACGCTGTGGTGTCGCCTGGTTCGCGTTCGATGCCGCTGGCGCTCACCGTGGACGCCACCGCCGGTTTGCGTACCTGGGTGCGGATCGACGAACGATCCGCCGGCTACTTCGCGCTCGGGCTGGCGAAGGGTTCAGGGCGGCCGGTGGTGCTGGTGTGCACGTCGGGCACTGCAGCGGCCAACTATCTGCCGGCGGTGGTCGAGGCGCACTATTCCGGCGTGCCGCTGGTGGTGCTGACTGCTGACCGGCCGCCTGAGTTGCGGGGTTGGGGCGCTGGGCAGACCATCGATCAGCACTCGCTGTACGGCAGTCATGTGCGCTGGTTCTGTGAGACGCCGGTGGCTTCGGAGCTTTCGGTCGCTGACGCGGTGCGGTGGTTTGGTGTTGCGGCTGCTCGGGCTGGGGCGCTGGCTTCGGGGATGAATCCTGGGCCGGTGCATTTGAATGTGCCTTTTCGTGAGCCTTTGGAGCCTTTGGAGCCTTTAGGGCCTTTGGAGCCAGTTGGGGTTGGTTCTTCGCCCTGGGTTTCGGGAGGGGAGGGGCAGTGCTCTGCTCCCGCGATCCGGCAGGTCGCAACGTCGCAGACCCCTGCCCCTCCCCTCCCTATTCGTGCGGCTGTCCCTGGGACTGGCTTCGGTGTGTCTGCTGGGGACGTGGCTGAGCTGGTGGCGTTTGCTCGTGGGCTGGCTCGTGGGGTGGTGGTGGCGGGGCCGATGCATGACGGGGATCGGTGGGTGGAGGCGGTGGCGGATTTCTGCCGGGCTACTGGGTGGCCGCTGTTGGCTGAGCCTTGCTCGCAGCTTCGACGTGAGTTGGGTGGGGTTGTTGTTACTGACCATCACGATTTGCTGTTGCGTACGGCTTGGGCCGATGCTGAGCCACCTGAGGCTGTGCTGCGTGTTGGTGGGGCTCCTACTTGCAAGCCGTTGCGGCTTTGGATCGAGCGCCATCGGCCTGCCTTTGCGCTGGTGGATCCGGCGGGTGGCTGGACTGATGCGAGCTTTAGTGTTTCGCTGCACCTGTCGATGGGGCCTGACGCGCTTGGCGACGCCGCAGCGCAGCTGAGCCCTGTGGGCACCGCGTGGGGGCAGCGCTGGGCGTCTGGTGATGCGCGGGCTGCTGCTGCCATCGATGGCGTGCTGGATGGTGAGCCGTTGTTGGAGGCGGCCGTGGCTCGGCAACTTGGGCGCAGCCTTCCGGAGGGTTGTGCGCTGTTTGTGTCGAACTCGATGCCTGTGCGCGATGTCGATTCGTACTTGCGAGCCCGCGCTGAGCCTTTGGCGGTGCATGCCAACCGGGGTGCTAGCGGCATTGACGGTGTGATCTCTGCAGCGACCGGCGTCGCGGCGACGGGCAGGCCCACGACCGCGCTGGTCGGCGATTTGGCGTTCCGCCACGATCTGGGCGGACTCGTCGGCGCGTTCGACTCAGGACTAGATGACGTCGACCTCACCGTGGTGGTTGTTGACAATGGCGGCGGCACCATCTTCTCGTTCCTACCGGCCTACGGCGTCGTCGATCCCGACGCCTTCGACCGGGTGCTCACCACGCCGCCGAACCACAGCAGTGCCGAACTGGCCCGCGGGCTCGCGGAGGCCATGGGTTTCGAGCACCACCACGTCACCAGTTGCGACCAGCTCGGATCACTGCTGGCATCCCACGAACCAGGGCGCGGCGTTCGCATCGTCACGATCGACATCGACGCCGACGCCAATCGTGCCCAGCACCGTCGCCTGGCCGAAGAGGTCGAAGCGGCGGTCACCGGCAGCCAGCCAGCTGCGCGGTGACACCAACACCGAAGTCTCAGCACCGCGGCGCCGCTGCCAGGCTCGCAGGTGACTGCACGGCACCTGGCGTGCTGCCATGAGCGGACACTCGCTGGCACGACTCGCCGTCACGTCGGCCGGTCACGGCGAACCGGTCATCGTCATCCACGGATTCACCGGCAGTGCTGCAGCGATGGCGCCGCTGGTTGATCGCCTCGATGGCTACCGGTGTGTCGCGGTTGACTTGGTCGGCCACGGCCGCAGCCCTTCGCCGGCTGACCTCGCGCCCTACAGCGTCGAAGCCATGGCAGCGTCGGTCGCCGTTCTCGCCGCCGGCATGGGTGGCGAGCCGTGCCATGTGGTCGGCTATTCGATGGGCGGCCGCGTGGCGCTGGCGCTCGCCGACGCGCACCGCGATGCGTGCAGATCGCTCACGCTCATCAGCACAACTGCCGGCATCTCCAATGCACCAGAGCGGGCTCAGCGCCGCGAAGCCGACGAAACGCTCGCCGACCGCATCGACGCAGGGGGCATCACGCGCTTCGTCAACGACTGGGTGGCGCTGCCAATGTGGGACACGCTGCGGGCACGGCTCAGCGCCGCCGAGTGGCAGGCCTCCATCCGACAGCGCACGCAATCCAATCCGGTCGGCCTGGCGAACTCTCTGCGTGCGGCAGGAACGGGATCGATGACGCCCCTGTGGGATCGGCTGGACGGCATCGAGGTGCCGACGCTGGTTCTGTGCGGGGCGCTGGACGCCAAGTTCGTCGCGATCGGCCGCGAGATGGCCGACCTGCTGCCCCACAGCGAACTCGCCGTGCTCGACGGTATCGGTCACGCCGTCCATCTCGAAGACCCCGACGCCTGCGCAACGGCCATCCACCGACACCTCACCGCCCACTGAGTGTGGGCGTCTACCCCTCAGCGGGAAATTCGAATGCGCCGGGCAGTAGCGCACCGACGGTGGTGTCCTCGTTCACGATGCAGTCCGGGCCGCCGGCCTCCACCAGCAGCTGCCGGCAACGGCCGCAGGGAGTGATCGGATTGCCGTCGGGACCGGTCACCGCCACCGCCACGAGACGCCCGCCACCGCTGCGATGCAGGTCGCTCACCATGCCGCATTCCGCGCACAGCGTCAGGCCGTAGGACGCGTTCTCGACATTGCAGCCAGACACGATGCGGCCGTCGTCGGTGAGACCAGCCGCTCCGACGAAGAAGTTCGAGTACGGCGCGTAGGCCATGCGCGCCGCTTGGCGGGCCACGGTGCGCAGTTCAGCCCAATGGATGTCCTGGTTGCTCGGCATCTGGGCTTGCCTCTCGCCTTGGTTGATCGCTGAGAATATGGGCTCTGCGCTCGCCCCTCGTTCTCCTGGAGCTTCGCCGCAATAGCGTCTTGGCGGTGCAGGCGACGTTGCGGGAGTTCGAGTTGGTGTTGGCTCGGCCTTTGCTGACTGCTCATGGGGCTATCGCCGTGCGGCGGGGCATTGAGATTTCGGTGGGGGACGATGCTTGTGTGGGTCGGGGTGAGGCGGCGCCTTTGCCGGGGTTCGGGGTGGAGACCTATTCCGAGGCGCTAGCTGCTCTGGAGCGCTGGGCTGCCGATCCTGAGGGTGAGCCGCCGCGTGAACCTTGCGCTGCTGCCGCGGTGGAATCGGCGCTGACGCAGCTTGACGCTGAGATCGAGGGGGTCACGCTGGCGACGCTGCTCGCTGGGGAGGTGCCGACACAGCGGCGCATCGCGACCCATGCGCTGGTTTCCGATCTGGATCCTGAGGCTGCAGCTCAGCGGGCTTCGCGGGCTGCCGCTGCGGGGCATCTGGCGGTGAAGCTGAAGGTTGCCGCGCGTGATCCGGACGGCAGCGCGGCGGCGGCTACCGCAGCGAGCGAGGCGGCGCGCATTGCCGCTGTTCGCCGGGCATTGCCCGCCGGCGTGGCGTTGCGGTTGGACGCCAACGGGGGGTGGGACCGATCCACCGCGGTGAAGGCCCTCCGCCCTGTCGGTCATCTCGACATCGAGTTCATCGAAGAACCGACACCTCAGCCGGCGGACTGGGCGCAGATCAGCCGGACCGTCGGGCTGCGGGTTGCTGCCGATGAACACCTGCGCGACCCTGGCGCGCTTGACCGACTCGTCGAGGTGGGCGCTATCGAGGTGGCGGTGCTGAAGCCTGCTGTGCTGGGTGGTCCGCATGCCACCTATGACCTTGCTCGGCGCGCTGCCATGCGTGGGGTGCGGTCGGTGGTTTCTACGTTCATCTGCGGGCCGGCGGGGCTGCGGGTTGCACGTGACACTGCCGTGGCTGTTGATCCGCGCGGCGTGCATGGGATCGGCACTGCTTCGCTATTTGCTGAGGCGTTGCCAGAGGATGTGACGCCCGCTGGGGGGTATCTGCCAATTCCTAGCTCTGCGAGCTGACGATCTCCTCGACCCAGCGCAGCTGTCGCAGCGCGAGCTCTTCGCCTGGGAACACCCGCGCCACGATCTCCGTGATGTCTTCTACAGAGTCGATGCCCTGATGCGCCAGCAAGAGGCGCAGATCGGACTCATCGGTTCGACGTGCCGAGCGTGCCTTCATGGCGATCATGTGCTCGACGGATGCGACAACAACTGACAGGCTCGGGCGCTCGAATGCGATTGCGCCGCGTCGATCACGCTCTGGCGGCATGTACATCGTGGCCTGTTCGTTGATCCATGTCGACGGCCAGCCGCGCTCGCGGGCAATCTCGTGCGTTGCCCGCATCACCTCGTCGTAGCCGGCCGAGATCGAGGCATCCACGTCGCGGGTAAGCCGAAGCTCGTCGTACAACAGTGCCATCGCCGCTCCACCGGCAACGTAGATGCGGGCGATTGCGCCTCTGGCGACGAGCCGCTGGGCGAGGTCGTCGAATGCGTCACGGATGTCGGTTGCGCTGAGTGGCTCCACGGCTATACAACCGTGAGTTCCTCGCGCGGGATCCAGATGCCGTGAGCCTCGAACGTGATCGGTGTGGTCACGATCGTGCGGACCCGGTCGTAGTCATGGCAGCCGCCTGCGTACCAGAACGCCCGTAGATGCCGTTCGCGCTGCAGCGTCCACGGGGGCGGCTCGATGCCGGCCTCGATGCAACGATGCTCCACATAGGCAGCCAGGAATGCATCCCACCGCTCGTCGACGCTGTCTGGTGCCCGGCACACGAGCGCCCGGCGCTGCTCGACCGGCGTGTCCTCCCACACCTGCCCGAAGTCGTGCAGCACCAGTCGCAGCCTCCACTCGTCGTCCTCGGTGCGCAGCGCGGGGACATAGCGCCACAGTGCATTCGGCGGCTGGTCGTTATCGCCTGGGCTGCCCGCATCGCCGCCAGCAGTGACGTCTGCGCCGCAGGGGCCGACCATGACTGCCAGCGTAACGGCACGGCGATTGCCGTCAAGAAGACCCCGTGAGACGACGGTATGTCGTATGCCGCCGAGCACATCGGGTCAGTCCAGGTCAGCTACCGGTCGAGCAGGCACGTGGTCGCGCCGCGATTTCCACCGCTCCAAGTCGTGACTTCGACATGGGGCTCGCCGAGCGGTTCTTCCGTCGCGTCGCCGAATCCGGCAGGCCACCGACCGAGGTTCTGTTCCGGTACGGGCTGATCCACCCGGGCGGGCCAAGCGGCGTCCGCGTCACCAACGCCGCAGTGCTCATGTTTGCGCGCGACACCGTCTGGCGCTGGCACCCGCGTGCAGATGCCCGCGTGTTCCGGGTGGACGGAACAGTGCGCTCGCATGGCGCTCAGCGCAACGTCACCCAGATCGCCCAGCTCGACTCGCCGATCGCTGCGCTCATCGAGTCGCTTCGAGATGTGGTTCGAGGCCAAATCCGACGTGCGGAGAGCCTGAGCGGGCTGTACTTCGAAGACACCCCGGAGTATCCCGAGTTCGCTTGGCAAGAAGCGCTGGTGAATGCCGTGGCGCACCGCGATTACGACGATTTCGGGCGCGGCATCGAGGTCTGGTTCTACAGCGACCGGATCGAGGTGCACAGCCCCGGCGGGCTTGTGCCTCCGGTGACGCTCGAAGCGCTGCGCAACGGAGTGCCCACACATGCGAGCCGCAATCCGGTGCTCGTGCGCGTCCTCGCAGCGGCAGGGATCATGCGTGATGAAGGCGAGGGCGTCCCCCGGATGTTCCGCGAGATGAGCGGCATGGGCCTGCTGCCGCCGGAGATCGACGCCGACTGCTCAAGCCATATCGTGCGCCTCCGCAACACGCCTGCCGCATCCGCCAGCGACGTGCTGAGCGACGGCGAGGGCGCCGGCACTGCGGATGAGTCGACGTCGTCGAGCGCGGCGGACCTGCGTCGCGCCGACCGTGACCGCTCGACACGCGTTGCGCGACTGCGATCTCGCATGCTTCGGATGGGCGGACTCCTCGACGCAGAGGGCCATGTCTCGAATGCGGACTACCGGGAACTGTTCAAGGTGGACCGCCGTGAAGCCCTCGCAGACTTGACGACCCTCGTCGACCTGGGTCACCTCGAGCTTCGAGGAGAACGGCGTGGTGCGCACTACGTTCGGCCCGCCGCGGGCACGTAGAGCGCAAGAACGCGACGGCATCTGCAGGTCGCCGAGGAAGTGGCATCCGGGCTGAACGGGTTGCCGTCCTGATCCAGCCAGAAGGGATGATCCCGACAAGGACACGTTGTGTGTTGCAACACACAACGTGCTGTCGGTGACAGCTCGGGCCGCCGATCTCAGATGCGCCAGCGTTGGGCCTTGCCCAGGGGGGTTCGGGGCAGTTCGCCGACCAATTCGACAGCGTGGGGGGCGCAGTAGGCGGGCAGGTGGGCTTTGACTGCCTCGCGCAGTGCATCGAGCTCGGGAGGCTGGGCTTGATCGGCGGGGACAATGACTGCGGTCACAGCTTGACCCCATTCGGGGTCGGGTCGGCCCACTACCGCGACCTCGGAGATTGCTGGCAACTCGGCAAGCACGCGTTCCACGGCCACCGGCCACACCTTCTCTGCGCCGGTGGTGATCATGTCGTCTGCTCGGCCGAAGACTGAGAGCTGGCCGTCATCGGAGAGGGCGCCGGCGTCTCCGGTTGGGAACCAGCCGTCTTCGGTGCGGGGATCGGTTCCGTCGCGGTAGGTGCGCAACAGCATGGGGCAGCGAAGCTGGACCTCGTTGTCTTGGATGCGGAGTTCTACGCCTTCGAGGGGCCAGCCTTCGTAGACCACGCCGCTGAACGTTTCGGTCATCCCGTAGGTGGCGACGGTGTTGGGGGGGCGCTGGGCGGGCATGGCTGAACCGCCGAGCAGGATTGCCCGAAATGCTTTGGCGTCGATGCGCGCGAGTGCCGTAGGCACCAGCGAGGTGAGCGTGGCGCCTTGGCGTGCTGCTGCTTCGACTGCTGCTGTGTCGAAGCCGTCGTGGACCTCGAGTGGGGTGTCGGTGAGCAGTGCGCGGACGACTACTGCGAGGCCGCCGACGTGGGCAAGCGGCAGGCATGCCAGCCAGCGGTCGGTGCTCGGGTCGACCTGGAGCGCTGAGCTGGTTGCCATCGCGTTGGCTTGGATGGCTGTGTGGGTGAGCACTGCGCCTTTCGGATCACCGGTGCTTCCGCTGGTGGCCATCACGAGTGCGTCGCCGGCCTCGACTTCCCAGCCGCCGCGGCGGCGGTGACGACCGGCGGCATCCACAACGACACTCGCGCCCATGCGCTCAACGAGTTCCTCTTGGGCTGCAGCCGGGAGCCGCTGGTCGACCGGCATCACGGCGTCGCCGGCATCCCAGGCGCGCTGCAGCTCGGCCACGAAGCGTTCGCCGCCTCCGAGCGCCAGCGCGATGAGTCGTGGCAGAGGCTCAGCCCATTCGCTTGTTGATGTCGGCCACGGCGTCGATCAGCGAGTTCGTGACGACTGTCAATTCCTCGAATCGCTGATCGACTTTGTGCTCGATTTGGTCCATACGTTCGTCCACACGATCGAACCGCTTGTCCACGCCGTCGAACCGTTGTTCCACGCCGTCGAACCGTTCGCCGATCTGTCCGAACATCTCAGTGAGGAATTCCCGCGTTTCGTCTGGTGTCACCATCTCGCTCCTGCTGTCGAGCCCCACTCTCATAGGACTTTACCGATGGGTCCCGCACGGTCACGGGCCAATTTCTTGCACTCAGCGCGGCGGGGCGCAGAGGCACACGCACAAACGCCTCTCGCGGCGGAATCGTCACACATGGGCGCGAGACTGTCGGCTGCATGAGTGCGACACGTCTCACGCCGACACTGCGCTGGACCGGCGACAGCATCGAGATCATCGATCAGACGCGACTGCCGGCCGAGTTGGTGCTGATTGACGTGCGCGACACCGCGACGGCAGTGGACGCCATCGGGCGGCTGTCCATCCGGGGAGCGCCGGCGCTCGGGGCATTCGGCGCCCTTGCCGTGGTCGTCGGCCTCGACGAAGTTCAACCTGATTCGCTCGACGCAGCTCGGGCGGCACTGGAGCGCTTGCGGACCCGCGTCGGCGATGCCCGCCCGACTGCAGTGAACCTGCGCTGGGCCGTGGACCGCACGATCGACGCTGCGCTCGCCGAACCCGGTGTGGCCGACGTCGCGCAGATGCGCCAGCGGCTCTTGGACGAGGCCCTGGCCGTCGGCGCCGAAGACGCACTGGCGTGCGCCGAGATCGGTCGCCTCGGGCGCGCTCTGCTCGCGGATGCAACGGTCATCGCCACGCACTGCAATGCCGGACGGCTGGCGACCGCGGGCTTGGGCACCGCACTGGCCGTTGTGTACGCCAAGGCTGCAGCGGGCGAGCCCGTCCGTGTGCTGGCGGCCGAGACCCGGCCGCTGCTGCAGGGCGCTCGGCTCACTGCGTGGGAACTGGCCGACGCGGGCATCGACGTCTCGGTCGTGGCTGACGGCGCGATGGCCTCGCTGATCGCAGGCGGCGAGGTCGACGCGGTGATCGTGGGGGCAGATCGCATTGCCGCAAACGGCGACACTGCAAACAAGGTCGGCACCTACGCGCATGCGCTTGCCGCCGCGGACGCGGGCATCGGTTTCTACATCGCCGCGCCCACCACCACAATCGATGCAGCAATTCCGTCGGGCGAGTGCATCGTCATCGAGCAGCGCGACCCCGACGAGGTGCACCGCGCCGGGGCCAGCCGTCTCACGCCTGCCGGCGCGGGCGCCGTGAATCCCGCTTTCGATGTGACACCGGCTCGCCTGATCGCGGCGATCATCACCGATGCGGGCGTGCTGCAACCGCCCTACGACCATTCCATTGCTCGGACTCTGGCCGCTGCCGGGGACCACAGTTGAATTTCAGACGACCGACTGGTACGTGCCGGTGAGCGCCGATGGCGATGGCGATGGCGATGGCGATGGCGATGGCGATGGCGATGGCGATGGCGATGGCGATGGCCAACTCGACGGGACCGGGAGCAGGTAGATGCTGAATCGCTGGGACGACGCCAAGGCGGCGCGCTGGGCCGAGAGCGGCGATCTCGGCGAGATCACCTATGGGTCCCGCCTCGTGGGCGCCGATCCGGCGCTGGTGCTACACGGCGGCGGCAATACGTCGATCAAGGGCCACAGCAGCGACGTCTGGGGCGAGCCGGTGCCGACGCTGTGGGTGAAGGGCAGCGGCTGGGACTTGGCGACCATCGAACCGCCCGGTTTCGCACCGCTTTGCCTTGAACCTGTCCGGCGGCTGGCAGAGCTGGCTGAGCTGAGCGACACCGAGATGGTGAACCAGCTGCGCATCCACCTGCTCGACGCCAGTGCGCCGAACCCGTCGGTGGAAGCAATCCTGCACGCGCTGCTGCCCCATCGGGCAGTGCTGCACAGCCACGCCGACGCCGTCTTGGCGCTCACCAACACCGCCGACGGGAACGCCCGGGTACGCGAGCTGTGGGGCGATCGGGTCGTAGTGGTGCCCTACGTGATGCCCGGCTTCGATCTGGCCCGACGCTGCGCCGACGAATGGCGGGCCCAAGCCCATGACCGCACTGAGGCAATGGTCCTTCTGAACCACGGAATCTTCACCTTCGGCGAAACAGTGCGAGAGGCCTACGACGCGATGATCGAACGGATCAGCGAGGCCGAGCAGTGCCTTGCCGACGCCGGAGTCCCATCGTTCGGCGAGGCCGGCGACGACAGCCCGCCGGAAAAACCCCGGGGCAGCGCCGACACTGCGGCACCGGCGGCAGGCGAGTACGAGTCGGTGGCGGAGTTGCGCGCGGCAATTTCCGCCGCCGCAGGGGCGCCGATGCTCTTGCATGCTGTACACGATGAGCGCGCCGAGGCGTTCTGTGCCCGCGACGACGTGGCATCGGTCGCATGCCGCGGGCCGGCCACACCTGACCACATCATCCGCACCAAGCAGTTCCCGATGGTGGGCCGCGACGTCGGCTCGTTCGTCGAGGATTACCGTGCCTACTTCGAGCGCAACCTTGCAAGTCGCCGTGCCCGTGGCGCCGACGCCGCTCTCACAATGCTGGATCCCGCACCGAGAGTAGTGCTCGACCCCCAGCTCGGGCTGTGGACCGCCGGGCGCCGGGCGGTCGACTGCGACATCTCCGCGGACATCTACCTCCACACGATCGACGTGATCTGCGCCGCCGAAGCGCTGGGCGGCTACGTGGCGCTCAGCGAGGCCGATCTGTTCGACGTGGAGTACTGGGAACTCGAGCAGGCCAAGCTCGCCCGTGCTGGCACGCCCGCACCGCTGACCGGGCAGGTGGCGCTGGTGACCGGCGCCTCGTCGGGCATCGGACGCGCGGCAGCCGACGCTCTCGCCGCGGCGGGCGCCGCGGTGGTTGGAGTCGATCTGAACGACGTGCCTGAGCACGCTGCTGGAACCGCTCGTCGCCATGTCATCGCCGATATCACCGATCCTGACCACATGGCGATCACCGTGCAGGACTCCGTCGAGTGCTTCGGCGGCATCGACATCGTGGTGGCAGCGGCGGGCATTTTCGGTCCGTCGGCGCCACTGACCGCGCTCGCCGGTTGCGACGTGGAGGAACCTGACGCCAGTACGGCTGGTCGACCGCACCACCCTGACGCCGAGCGCAGCGGCGCCGACGTCGTCACATACCGCGTTCGTGACGCGACCGCCGAATTGCGGACCGAGTGGCAGCAGACCTTCGACATCAACGTCACCGGGACGGCGAACACCCTCGCCGCGGCACATCGAGTGATACGGCATTCTCCGGCCGGTGGCCGGGTCGTCATCGTGGGTTCGAAGAACGTACCCGCGCCCGGCCGCGGCGCCGCCGCCTACTCCGCGTCCAAGGCCGCGCTCACCCAGCTCGCCCGTGTGGCGGCCCTCGAATGGGCCAGCGACGGCATCACTGTCAACGTGGTGCACCCCGACGGCGTGTTCGACACCGGTCTGTGGTCCGACGAGCTCATCGAACAGCGAGCAGCTGCCTACGGGCTCACCCCCGATCAGTACCGGCGGCGCAACCTGCTCGGCCGCGAGCTGGCATCAGCCGACGTCGGCGCCCTCATCGCCCAGATGTGCGGCCCGGCATTCGCGCACACCACCGGCGCCCAGATCCCCCAGGACGGCGGCAGCGACCGGGTTGTCTAACCGGCGACGCTCCAAACGGCGATCAAGTCGTCTAGTCGCCGCTGACGGCGATCAAGTCGTCTAGCTGTGTGAAACGGCGGGGGTGGCGCCGGCCATGAGCAGGCCGATCTCTTCGCGGGTGGCGGTGCGGGGGTCGACGGTGGCCACGATGCGGCCCTCGTACATAACTGCAACCCGGTCGCTGAGTGCCAGCACCTCGTCGAGCTCGGCGGAAACCAGCAGCACGGCGGTGCCCTCGTCGCGCCGGTCGCGGATGCGGCGCCAGATGAATTCGATGGCGCCGATGTCGATGCCGCGGGTGGGCTGCGCGGCGATGAGCAGATCGATGTCGTCGGAGAACTCGCGGCCCACGATGAGCTTCTGCTTGTTGCCGCCCGACAGGCTGTCGGCTGGCGTGTTCACACTTGGGGTGCGCACATCGAAGGTCGTGACGACATCGCGGGCGTGCGCATCGATGCGATCACGGTGCAGCATCCCCGCTGCAGAGAACGGCCGGCGGTAGTAGCGGTTCAGCACCGAATTGTCGGCCACCGAGTACGAGCCGATCAGCCCGTGCTTGGCCCGGTCCTCGGGAATGTGTCCCACACCGATGACCGTCACCTGCCGTGGCCGAGCGCCGGACGCATCCCGGCCGCTGACCGACACGGTGCCAGCGGCAGGACGACGCAGCCCGGTGATTGCCTCCACCAGTTCTCGCTGCCCGTTGCCCTCCACGCCGGCGACACCCACGATCTCGCCGGCTCGCACCGACAGCGACAGCTCGTCCACAGCACGCTGGCCCCGGTCGTCATCGGCGCAGAGCCCCTCGATCTCGAGCACCGCCAGCCGCCCGTCTGCTGCCGATTCGGCGCTCAAGGCGTCGCGGCGGTCCCGAGCCGACGCCGCCGGATCGACGGCGCCGGGTCCAGCCGACGCCACGACGCTGGTGTCCGCAGATCGAGGTGCCGCCGTCGGGTCGACGGACAGCCCGCCCGTATCGATTGCTGCGGGGGCGGCGACACCAGTGGCGCCGGACTCGAACCGGTCGCCGTGCAGGTCGACAGCGCGGCCGACCATCAGCTCCGCCAGCGCTGCCTCGCTGGTCTCCGCAGGCGTAGTGGTGCCCACCACCTTGCCCTCGCGCAGCACCACGATGTCATCGGCGGCTGCCATGACCTCGCGCAGCTTGTGGGTGATGAACACGATGCCGACGCCCCGATCCGTCAGCCCACGCAGCACATCGAGCAGATGGTCGGTCTCCTGAGGGGTGAGCACCGCGGTCGGCTCGTCAGCGATCAGCACCCGGGCATCGCGGTACAGCGCCTTGAGAATCTCGACCCGCTGCTGCGCGCCGACGGGCAGGTCTTCCACCGCGGCGTCAGGGTCGACATGGAGCCCGAACCGGTCCGCCAGATCCAGCACCCGGCGGCGCGCCTGTGCGATGTCGATCATCCCGAGCTTGCGCGGCTCAGCGCCGAGCACGATGTTGCGCACGACGCTCATCGGCGGCACCAGCTGGAAGTGCTGGTGCACCATGCCAACGCCGCGGGCGATGGCGTCGTGCGGGCTCGACAGCTCGACCTCGTCGTCGGCGATCACGACCTGGCCCGCATCGGGCCGGTGTAGACCGAACAGCACGTTGACGAGCGTGCTCTTGCCGGCGCCGTTCTCGCCGAGCAGCGCCAGGATCCGGCCGGGCCGCAGCTCGACCGAGACGTCGTCGTTTGCCACGACCGAGCCGAAGCGCTTCGTGATGCCGCGGCCGGCAATCAGCACCTCGGGCTGCGCCGCAGCCGCTTCAGACTCCAGCTGGGCCCCTGAGGCGGCGGCCTCAGCCATCATCGGACCTCATAGGGCTGGCCCAGCGCTGCGGGGTCGCGCATGCGGCCGAACAGGCCGGCGGCTGCGACCACGATGATCGTGACGACGAAGGGCAGCATCCCCACGAACTGCGACGGGATGTCGAAGGTGTCGTTGAGCTGGAACTGCCCCTGCAGCGCCGTCGTGAAACCGAAGAACAGGGCCGCCGCGTAGGCACCCAGCGGGGTCCGCCGTCCGAAGATCATCACGGCGAGCGCCAAGAAGCCCCGCCCGCCGGTCATCGCCCGCGAGAACGTGCCCACCGACTCCAGCGCCAGGTACGCGCCGCCGAGACCCGCCAGACCGCCTGCCAGGGTCACGTTCAGGTAACGCAGCCGGATCACATCGATGCCCACCGTCGCAGCAGCTCCCGGATGCTCCCCGATTGCGGTCGTGCGCATTCCCCACACCGACCGCAGCAGCAGCACGTGGAGCACGACAACCAGGATCAGCGCGAGATAGGTGAGCGGCGGCCGGTTGAACAGTGCCGTGCCAACCACCGGCAGGTCAGCCAGCGGGCCGAGCTCGACGGCCTGGTATTTCAACTGACCCAGCGAGCGACCGCGGTCATAGAAGAACGATGTGAGACCCAGCGCTGCGATGTTCAGCACGGTGCCGGCGATGATCTGATCGGTCCGCAGCCCCACCGCCATCGCGGCGAGCATCCAGCCCATGGCCAGTCCGGTGCTCACCCCCGCCAGCACCCCAACGAACAGCGAGCCGGAGATCGACGCCGCCGTGAACGCGGCGAACGCCGACATCAGAAACTGCCCTTCGATGCCGATGTTCACGATGCCCGAGCGCTCGCCGATCATCCCGCACATGGCGCCGAGCACCAGCAGGGTGGCGGCACGCACGGTGCCCGACAGCACCGCAGTGGTCTGTGCCCCGTCCCAGGCGTAGAAGCCCCACACAAGTGCCACCAGCACCACGGCGGCGGCCAGCGACCACACGCGTGGCGTGGTCCACCGGCTCGGGACGTCGGAACGATCTTCGGGCGTATTGCTGCCTCGGTCCATTGCCGTCGAACTCATGGCCGCCCGCCCGATTTCGCATCCAAGCACATCGGCAAAGACGCACAGGCGCCGTCTGGTTGGCGCCCGATGTCGGCGCCGCCTGCTGCGGTCATCGGCCCCACCCCGCACCGAGCGTCAAACGGCGGTCGCCGAGCTGACCCGATGGGTCGCGCAGTCGCAGCATCCAGCGCACGATCATCGGGGCCGCCACGAACAGCAGGATGAGCGCCTGGATCACGTCGATGATCTCGGGCGCAACACCCGACTCGAACTGCATCTTGGCAGCGCCCGCCTCCATCAGTCCCACCAGCAGTCCGGCGGGGATGACCGCGATGGGGTTGGTGCGGGCTAGCAGCGCGATCGTGATGCCTTCGAAGCCGAGGCCGACGTTGACCCCCGCTTCGAAGCGACCGTCGACCCCGAGCGACTCGATCGCTCCGCCGAAGCCGGCCAGCAGGCCTGCCACCGCCATCGTCGAGGCCATGATCCAGCCCACCGAGATGCCCGCATAGCGGGCTGCGTGGCGGTTGGCGCCCACGCTGCGCACTTCGAAGCCGTAGGTGGTGCGTTCCAGCACGAACCAGCATGCGACCGCTGCGATCAGCGCCAGCAGAAAGCCCGCCGGCAGCCAGCCCCAGGTGGGAATCTCGGCCGACGGCTCGACCAGCGGCGTGCGGGCGATGATGTTCGAGCCCGAGCGGTCACGCCAAGGGTTCGCGGCCAGCCAGTCAGTCAGATTGCCGGCCACGAAGTTCAGCATGATCGTCACGATCACCTCGTGTGCCCCTGAGGTGGCCTTCAGCACTCCGGCGATCGCGCCCCATGCCGCTCCGGCGATCCCGCCCACCAGCAGTGCCAGCGGCAGGTGGATGACCAGCGGCAAGCCGTCGATCCCGAATCCAACACCTGCGGCGAACGCGGCGCCGACCAGCAGCTGGCCTTGGCCGCCGATGTTGAACAGCCCCGCCTTGAAGGCGAACGCCACCGCCAAGCCGCCGAAGATGAGCGGAGTGGCCTTCTGCAGCGTGCGCAGCACGGCATCGGCATCGCCCGCCCCGCCGAGCACCAGCGCTCCATAGGCGCTGAGCACCGAATGGCCCTGCACAGCGATAAGCACGGCGCCCAGCACCAGCCCCAGCGCGACCGACGCCAACGGGACCGCGGCGGCACGCACCAATGCCCGGGCCGGGCTGCGGGCAGTGGGACTGGTGACGGCGCCGTCGCCGTCGCCGTCATGGGCCTCCGGGGGCGCGTCTGGCTCAGCGGGCACCTGTGGACCGGCGGGAACGCTCACAGCGAGGCGAGATTCCCGCGGGCCGCAGCGGCCGACTCAGCCGGCGTCCCGTCCGATCAGCCCGGCGAGTAGCCCGTGGAGATCTCGCCCCGGTCGAGCGCGGCCTTGATGGCTTCGAGGCTGGCCTTGTAGTCGCCGTGCACGGCGCTGTCATGATCGTGGAAGGGCGCCAGGCCGACATCGCCGAGATGGTTGCCGCCGGGGAACGAGCCTGCCGCCGAGGCCTCGATCAGCTCGGCCACGCCAGGCGTGATCAGCTTCATGGCGCTGGTGATGAGGCAGGGCCGCGCCTCGGGCACGGTGTTCCACTGGTCGGTGTCGACACCCACGCACCACGCGCCGTCCTGGGCAGCAATCTCGATCAATGCGCCGTTGCCGGTGGCGCCGCCGGCGCCGAAGATGATGTCGGCACCCTGATCAAGCGCCTGTCGAGCAGTGGCCGCTCCCCAGTCGGGGTCACCGAATGCGATGTCGAGCCCGCCGGGGTGGTACGTGGAGATCGTCTCCACCTGCGGGTTGGTGTAGCGGGCGCCGTTCTCCCAGCCCTCCTTGAACGCCACCACCGGGGGCACCAAGTCGGTGCCGAGCACGGCTCCGACGATGTTGGTCTCGGTCAGCAGTCCGGCGAGTGCGCCGGCCAGGAAGCCCGACTTGTCCTCGGGGAAGATCAGCCCGGTCAGATTCGGCAGCGTCTCGGCTTGGAATTGGTCGACGCCGACGAAGTCGATGTCGGGGTTGGCCTGTGCCGCCGCGATCGTGGCGTCGCCCAGACCGAAGCCCACGGTGATGATGACGTCCGCGCCGTCTTCGACGAACAGGCCGATGTTGTTCTCGTAGTCCTTGGCCTCTTCGGTCTCGATGTAGTTGGCTTCGACACCCAGCGCGGCGGCGGCGGCTTGAGCGCCTTCCCATGCCGACTGGTTGAAGCTCTTGTCGTCCACCTTGCCGGTGTCGGTAACGAGCCCGATCTTGAACGGCTCTGCGTCGTCCATGTCGTCGGCCGGTTCTTCAGCCGCGGCCGCAGCCGTCGTCGCCGGTGCCGCAGCGGTTGTCGCCGCGGGCTCGTCGCTGCTCGAACACGCCACAGCGAACATCGCCAGCACAGCAAACACGATCGCGAATCGCTTGGTGTATGCAGTCATGTCATTCCTCCCGCGGGCGCAGTCCGCCGGAACCGGCTTGTGCGCTCGTCACTATGTCGGTGAGCCTATTCCTGCACCAGCTCGACAAGGGTGCCCAAGTTGCCCTTGGGATGGACGAACGCGACGGTCGTGCCGCGTGAACCCGGGCGCGGCGCGGTGTCGATCGGCACGGCGCCTGCGTCGATCATGGCTTGGAGAGCTGCGGCGCAATCGTCTACCCGGTAGCCCACGTGATGCAGGCCTTCGCCCCGCCGCTCGAGGAACTTTGCAATGGGCGAGTCGGGCCGGGTGGCAGCGGTGAGCTGGATGTAGCTGTCCGCCACCTTGATCAGCGCCTCTTCGACGCCGTCCGAGTCGACAGTCTCGCGGTGCGCGACCTCGGCGCCGAACGCCTCGGTGTAGTAGCCGACGGCCGCATCGAGGTCCTTCACAGCGATGGCGACGTGGTCGATCTCGGTCAGGATCATCGGTGTTACTCCTCGTCGGGGCGATCTCGCTTCACGGATGACCGCGGTTGGCTTCGCTCAGGATCCGCCACGAGTCAAGTTACGTGCTGGAGAACCGGCATCGCGCATGGCGCCTGCGGGGGACTGAAGCCATGCACGCGACCTAACGCACGGCGGCGCTATCCAGCGGCTGCGTTGCCGATGTCCGATGATGCCGCTTCGAGCGACGCGGCGTGGCGTGCGAACAGCGTGATGCGGTCTTCGCCGATCCGCTCACGTTTCTCGTGGTCGGTGATGCCCTGCCCCGGCTCGTCGGCCAGGCACAGCACGCCGAGCTTGCCTTCGTGCAGGTTGTGGTGCACCTGCCAGGCGGCCAAGCCGGTCTCGTCGAGCGTGAACGTCTTGGACAGGATCGGCTGGATGCGCCCCTGGTCGATCAGGCGGTTCATCGCCCACGCTTCGGCGTAGTTGGCGAAATGGCTCGACAGGA
The DNA here is from genome assembly GCF_965214215.1 of Candidatus Poriferisodalis sp. Taxonomy (GTDB): domain Bacteria; phylum Actinomycetota; class Acidimicrobiia; order Acidimicrobiales; family Poriferisodalaceae; genus Poriferisodalis. The sequence continues at coordinate 746,648 of NZ_CBDCBD010000003.1, forward strand.
TCTGCTTGAGGCGCATCCACAGGTGCCGGTTGTCGTACTCGATCATGTATCCGCTGGTGGCGGCGCAGGTCACGATCTTGCCGCCCCGCTTGGTGACGAACACCGACGCGCCCATGGTGGACCGTCCAGGATGCTCGAACACGATGTCGGGGTCGTCGCCAATGAGGCTGCGCACCTTCTTGCCGAAGCGGCGCCATTCGCGTTCGTCCTGAGTGTGAGGGTCGCTCCAGAAGCGATAGCCCTCAGCGCCACGGTCGATGGTGTGCTCCACGCCGAGCTGGCCGAGCAGCTCCGCCTTGTCCGCCGAGCTGACGACGCCGATCGGGACGCCGCCGCCGTTGAGCACGAGCTGGCAGGCGTAGCCGCCCAGTCCGCCTGTGGCACCCCAGATGAGCACCGAGTCGCCCTGCTTCATGCGGGCAGCGTTGTCGCCGACCAGCATCCGGTAGGAGGTAGCAGCGCACAGCGCATTCACCGCCGATTCCTCCCAGGACAGGTGCGCCGGCTTGGGCATGAGCTGGTTGGCCTTGACGATGGAGAGGTCGGCGAGACCGCCGAAGTTGCTCTCGAAGCCCCAGATCCGCTGATTGGAGGCCTTCATCGAGTCTTCGTGCGCGGCGGGATCCTGATCGTCGACGTAGTTGCAATGAATGACGACCCGGTCGCCAGGCCGCCAGTTGCGCACGGCCGAGCCGCACCGCAGCACCACGGCGGAGGCGTCAGATCCGAGCACGTGGTAGTCGAGCGCGTGCCGAGCGCCCCAGCGGCTCTCGCGACCCAACCGGTCCAAGAAGCCGAACGTCGGCATGGGTTCGAAGATCGACGTCCAGACGGTGTTGAAGTTGATGGCGCTGGCCATCACCGCCACGTACACCTCGTCGGGCGCGAGTTCTGGCGTGGCGACCTCGCCGATGTGCACTGCCTCGCGGGGATCCTTGTCGGCCGAAGCGCTCCCCTCGAACATCGTCTGCTCGTCGCGCCGTACGTAGGCCGCGCGGAAGCTCTCCGGGATCGGCATGGCCTCGAGTTCGGGACCGGACGCGCCGGCAACGATGGCATCAGCGAACTGCTTCACGAGCCCGAACGCTAACGGTGCGCACGGGCTGCAAGTTCCACTCTCTCGTGACGCCCCGGCAGCGGGATGAGCCGTTTCGTACACTCGCCGGTCACACATCTGTCGCCCAGCCCGCCGGCTGGCGCGTCGATGCAGGCGAGGGGGTTGCGATGTCTGGTTCGGTGATTGTCGGGGGCGTACGCACGCCGATCGGCAAGTTCAACGGCGGGCTGGCCGGCTTGAGCGGCGCACAACTCGGCGGCATCGCGATCGAGGGCGCTCTGGAGCGGTCCGGTGTTGCGGCTGCCGATGTCGACTATGTGGTGATGGGCCAGGTGCTGCAGGCCGGTCAGGGCCAGATCACCGCCCGGCAGGCGGCGACGAACGCCGGGATCTCCATGGATGTGCCGGCCATGACCATCAACAAGGTGTGCCTGTCGGGGCTGAACGCGCTCTACATGGCCGACCAGATGATCGCCGCGGGCGACGCCGACGTGGTCGTTGCGGGCGGCATGGAATCGATGACCAACGCGCCCTACCTGCTGCCCGAGGGGCGTAACGGCATGGGGATGGGCTCAGCGACGGTGCTCGACGCGATGATCCACGACGGGTTGTGGTGCGCGTTCGACAACGGCCACATGGGCGACGGCACCGAGCGAGACGCGGCCAGTGCGGGCATCTCGCGCAGCGCTATGGATGAATACTCAGCACAGTCGCACGAGCGGGCAGCGGCCGCGCAGAAGGACGGGCGCTTCGACGACGAGATCGTGACGGTGAGCATCCCGCAGCGCCGCGGCGAGCCGCTGGCGGTGCTCGACGACGAGGGCGTGCGGCCGGGGACGACACCCGAGAGCCTGTCCGGTTTGCGACCGGCGTTCGCAACCGAGGGTGCCGTCACCGCCGGCAATGCGTCGCAGATCTCCGACGGCGGCTGCGCATTGATCGTCATGTCGCCCGAGGCGGCTGCCGAACGTGGCCTCGAGCCGCTGGCCGAAGTCGTGGCGTACGGCATGGTGGCAGGGCCCGACACTTGCCTGCTGCATCAGCCGGCGAATGCGATCCGGCGTGCGCTGCGACGCACTGACGTGACGGTGGACGATCTTTCGCTGTTCGAGATCAACGAAGCCTTCGCCGCCGTGGCAGTGGCGTCGACGGAGGATCTGGGCGTTTCGCCGGAGATCGTGAACCCGAACGGCGGCGCGGTAGCGCTGGGCCATCCGATCGGCATGTCCGGCGCTCGCCTGGCGCTCACGCTCACCAACGAGCTGCGCCGCCGCGGCGGCGGCCTGGGTGCAGCGGCGCTGTGCGGGGGCGGCGGCCAAGGCGATGCCGTCGTCCTGAAGGTTGCCTAGATCGGCTACTTCTTCTCGAAGCTCACGGCAGAGATATCCACACAGCAGGATCGTGCAGACAGTCGCAGCATCTCGATGCCGACGACTTCGTCTTCTTGGTTGAAATCCAACACCACATCGGGCGCTGCTTCCACCGAATGCACTACCTCCGAGTCATCGAGGCGGAAGTACAGGGCATCAGATTGCTCGTCAACTTGGAGTCTCATATGTTCCCTCGCATCGAACGATCGAAGAACGCGCTGACAACCCGCCACGGCGTCGATTCGGTATTGACAGCTACACGCAACACTCTGCCGCCGTCCTCGGGAACTTGAGCATAGAACCGCTCGACGGTCGCATCGTGCGCGTTACACGGCAGCGCGAGGCAGGACCTCGGTCGCCACGGGCATCGGCCACAACGCTGCTTCGACCGCCTCGCCGACCGCTCTCGCATCTGCAGCGGGTGCTTCGAGGTACACACGGCTCGCGCCGAGCAGCTCAGTCAACCGGGCAAACGGGGCCGGATCAACGAGCATCGCCCCGACCACGGCTGCGGGCGCGGTAGCGAGCGCGAGCAGCACGCCGCACGGGTCCACGAACACCGCGGCAACCCCCTGCGATGCCGTTCCGGCGCTGCGGCACAGTGCCTGCGCATGGCACGGCCCCGCCACCATCACCCGTTCATCGGGTGACGGTCGGAACACCGCAACAGGCAGCTCGTGGGCCGTGCGGCCTGTCGTCGGGTCGTTGTGGTCGAAGGCAGCCATAGCACTCCTCGCGCGCGCAGGTCGCCAGGGAAGTGCCGACCGGACCGTAAGCAGCCGCCGTCCCGCCGTCCAGCGATTAACGCCCCGCCCCCCTGAGGAGCCGCGCGAGTAGGTGAGCCCTCCCGTTGCCGCACTCGTCATTTCCCGCTCTCGTTCGCTGTCGCTCACGGGCCGCTCGGGCCACGGCTTCGCCTATCGGCTCAGCCTCTTAGGGGGCGAGGGTGCGGCGGTTGCGCAGGGCTCGTTCGAGGGTGAGCTCATCTGCGTATTCGAGGTCGCCCCCCACGGGCAGGCCGCTCGCCAGTCGAGTGACCTGCACACCGAGCGGTTCGAGCTGGCGGGCGAGGTACATCGCGGTGGTGTCGCCCTCGATGTTGGGGTTGGTGCACACGATCAGCTCGGTGACCGACTCGCTGTCGAGACGTGCGAGCAGCTCGCGAATGCGCAGCTGTTCGGGGCCGACGCCCTCCAGCGGGTTCAGCGCCCCGCCGAGCACGTGATAGCGACCCCGGAAGCCGGCTTTCTCCATCGCCACTACGTCGCGAGGCTCTTCTACGACACAGATCATCCCGTTGGCCCGGGCCGGGTCGGCGCAGTTGGGACACGGGTCGGTCTCGCTGAGGTTCCAGCACTGGCTGCAGAATCCGACCCGATCCTTGGCTGCAGTGATGGCCGCGGCCAGGCGATGTGCATCGGCCGCCGGTCGCTTCAGCAGCCAGAACGTGATGCGTTGCGCACTCTTTGGACCGATGCCGGGCAGGCGGCTGAGCTCGTCGATCAGGTCTTCGACCGCGTCGTCGTACACGTCAGTCCCTGCCGCCGGTGATCACTAGAGAGTGTCAGGTGGCGCCCTCGTCGTCGCGGACCACGACCGAGCCCGGAAAGCGCTCCACGATCCGCTGCACCTTCGCTTCTCGGGAAAGCGGAGCCGGAGCTTCCTCGGTTGGTGCCAGCGCCGACGGCGACGGCGACGGCGACGGCGCATCATCGGCGCCGGCCTTCGCGGTCGAGCTGGATTCGCCCCCCGCGTCGCTCACCTCAATGCGAGCTTCCTGGTCGAGCAATGCCGACAGGATCGGCCGTACCTCATTGGTTCTGCGACGGGCTTGGGCCAGCGGCACACCTTCACTCAGTCGAATCATCACCACATTGCGCTCATGAGCGAGAACAGTCGCGTCGCGGAACAGACCTGCTGCAACCGGACGCAGTTTCCCCACAACCTGGGTTTCCCACATGCGCTGGATGTCATCGGCCGTCATCGCTGCGCCAGACGGCGGTGCGGACTCGACTGCCATGTCTGGCTGGGGTGCTGCTTCTGGCGACAGGGGAGCGGTGGCATCGCCCCTGGGCGCGCCGACCGCGGCGTCAGGCGGCGGTTCGGCTTGCGCCTGCACTGCAGCAGACTCAGCCGTCGTCTGCTGCGCTGCTGCGGGAGTCGGGGGCGCAGGCGGTGGTGCAGCAGTCGCAGGCGCGAGCTGGGGCGCGGGCGGTGGGGCATCCAGCGACGGCGGCGCCGTGGTCGCGGCCATCGCGGCGCGCGCGGCAGCCGGTCCGCCGCCCCCAGACGCGGTTCGTTGCGCCGGTCCGCGCTCCTCCGACGCCGGCGCAGCTCGTGACGATGCGCCAGCGCCCGCGGCATCGTCGGCGAGCAAGCCCACCAGTGCGGCCTCGAGGGTCAGGCGCCGGTCGGCCGACTGCGGCATCTGCGCCAGCGCGCTGCCGAGCGCCTCGAGCGCCCGCACGTTGGCGCGCCGACCCATCGCGTCGCTCAGCTCCCGGGCCGAGGTGATGTCGGCCTGCGGCAGTTCAGCGGGCTCCACCCCGGCACCCACCAGGAACATGTCACGCAGGCGGCGAGCGGTCCGCTCGGCGAGATCACGGGCGTCGACACCTGCCGCAGTGGCCGCTGCGACGGCGATCAGCGTCGACGCTAAGTCGGCCTGTGTCAGCGCCCGCACCAGCGCGTTGACGTCGGTGCGGTCATCAGGTATGCCCCCGGCCGCCAGCACCGTATCGAGCGCGGAGAGCGCGTCGCGCACCGACCCCGCACCGCGTTCGGTCACATAGTCGACGACAGCGTCATCGACCGGCGCTCCGGCGGCGTCGGCGATCGCCCGCACATGGGGCGCCATCTCGTCGGCTCCCACCAGCGAGAGCTCGAACTGCTGGGTGCGGCTGCGGATGGTGGGCAACACCTTGTTCGGATCGGTCGTGGCAAGGATGAAGACCACGTGAGGCGGCGGTTCTTCCAGCGTCTTGAGCAGTGCATTGGATGCCGCCGCCGACAGCATGTGCACCTCATCGAGCAGGTACACCTTGCGACGCCCCGAGCTGACCAACGCCGCCTTCTCGGTCATGTCACGGATGTGGTTCACCGAGTTGTTGGACGCCGCGTCGAGCTCGATGAGGTCCATCGAGGTGCCCGCAGTGACGGCGATGCAGCTGTCGCAGGCTTCGCAGGGTTCGCCGTCGTCGAGGGACTCGCAGTTGAGGGCCTTGGCGAGGATGCGTGCAGTGGAGGTCTTGCCGGTGCCGCGGGGTCCGCTCAGCAGGTACGCGTGCCCGACACGGTCGTCTCGGACAGCATTACGCAAGGCCCTGACCAGGTGAGGCTGGCCGACAACCTCTGCAAACCGCTGAGGCCGGAACCTCCGGTAGAGCGACTGATGCGGCATCTTGGAGGCGATCCTAAGCCCGAATCCGCTGGCAGGACAGCGGATTTGTGCGGGATGCGTCCACCAGAAAGGTCTCCTGACGTGGGATGTTGCCGTCAGTCGGTGACGGCGAGCCGTGCGTCAGCATTGGGCGAGGGCCGCGAGAGTGCGCGAGATGCGGTCCCAGCGGGTGTTCTTGAGCCAGTCGGCGACGTCTTGGGCTTGATCGGCGGTCATGGGGGTCTGGCCGGTGTCGACGCCGAGCGTGGCGAGGACGCGGTTGAAGCGCTTGATCCCGGCTGTGTCGGTGAGCGCGTCGCGCCATTGGGTGATCTCGGCGACGGTGACGGCGTCGTCGGGCAGGGCGCAGTGCGGTGCCGGGTCGTCGTCGCTGTCCTGCTGGGGATCTTCGGTATCAGTGTCCTGGCCGGTGTCGTCGCCGTTGTCGGTTTCCTGCCCGTCGTCGGTGTCGTCAGTGTCGGTGTCTTGCTGGTCCTGCTGGGGATCTTCGGTATCAGTGTCCTGGCCGGTGTCGTCGCCGTTGTCGGTTTCCTGCCCGTCGTCGGTGTCGTCAGTGTCGGTGTCTTGCTGATCTTGCTGGGCGTTCTGGTGGGGTTGAGAGGTTTCGGTGATGGTGCCGGTGGCGGTGTTCTGGGTGGGGTGGGGTTGGGCGGGGCCCGTGACGCGGTGGATGAGGGCGGTGAAGGTTTCTGTGGGTTCGGGGGTGTTATCGCCGAAGATGTAGACCTCGTGGCGGACGCTGGTGTGGCCGGCGGGTATGTGTGCTGTGGTGGCGAGGCTGATGTAGTCGGTGCCGGATTTGGCTGTGCCGTCGCGCAGGCTGATCGAAACGGTGACGTCTTGGGCAGCGGGCTTGTCGAGGGTGATGTCGAAGCCGATGTACCGGTCGGTTTCTGTGGCTGCGGCGTCGGCGATGGACACCTGCGGCAGGGCGACGTCGTCGTCGGTGACCGTCACCGTGGCGGTCGCGGCGGTGGGATGGCGGTCGTATTCGTAGTCGTCGTCGATGGCCACGGTGATCGCCCCGTCGGCCTCGTGGCTGGTGTCGTCGGTGGTGCTGATCGCGACAGCGGCAGTGCCTGTGGTGCCGATGGTGACGGTGCGCGTCCCGGTTCTGGCGCCCCAGTTGCCGTCCTGAGTGACGGTGATGGTCACTTCCAGCGGAGCTGTGGGGGCGGGGTCGGCGGTGATCGTGTAGCCGACGGTGTCGCCTTCGGTGATCGACGCTGTGTCGGCGGCGATCGACACGACAGGTGCTGCGCCGTCGGCGTCATCGTCTCGCACCGCGACCGTCGCGGCGGCGTGGTCGGGGTCGGGCTCATAGCCGACGCCGTCGACGACCGTGGCGGTGATCTGCCCGTCGCTCTCGCGGGCGCTGTCGCCAATAGTGGGTATTTCGAACGTGGCTACCCCGGTAACGGGCACGTTTACGGTGACAGTACGCGGCTGGTCCGCGGCCAGGAACCCGTCGGCGCCCGTCAGCTCCACCGTCACCGGTGTCGGGTCGCCGTTTGCGGGCGATGGGCTGATCTGCACCGCGAACTTGGCTTTGGCTCCTTCTGTGACCGTGCCGCTGTTCGTAGCGATCGATGCTCGGGGTTCAGGCGGGGCGAGCAGGTCGTGGTTGCGGATCACGTAGGTCAACTCGTAGCCGCCGCCGCGGAACAGGCTCGTGTTGTGCGGTTTGTGCAGCGTGATCTCGATCGTCTCGCCGGAGTCCTCATGGGCGTCGTCATAGACCCGCAGATAGAAATGGGCCCGGTCCTGGCCGGCGTCCATCCCGGTGCCGTCGGCTTTCACGTTGTGGTACGAACAGTTCCCGTCGAGCCGCAGGGGACGGTTGAACCGGTTGCGGACCTGATAGTCGACATGAAGCGCCGCGGTGCCGCCGAAGCACAGCTCGAACCCCCACGGGTCGGGGATCTGCTCAAAATTGGCCGGGAACTGTCCCTCCCCGGTCCATGTGCGTGCCCGGATCACCGCGAAATGCGCCCAGCCTTTCGACTCGGCCACATCGATCGGTTTGGTCGCGTCGCCCTTGTACACCGTCAGATCCGCGAAATCGGTCCACGACGCCGGATACGGCGTGTCAATCACCTTCACCGACAACTCTGCTGTCACCCCTTCGTAACCACCGCCCGACGCCACCAAAGACAGCGTCGTCGTCTCATTCGTGGTGTCGTCGTCCTCATGGGCGTTGACCACCACCGTCTGCCACTCATCTGCGCGCACAAACAAGAAGCTCAGCTTCTGCGACTGAGGGTTCCCGCCTGTCCGCTGGCTCAACGACGCCTTCCCGGCAGCCACAAGCATCGCCGGCAGCGACACGTCCACCTGCACGATCCCGGTCGGCTCCGACGCCAGCTTCACCTTGAACGCCGCCTGACGGCCCTCGGCGATGTCCAGCTTGGTGACTGACAACACCAGCCCGACCGCGTCGTCATCAGCGATCGTCACCGTCGCCACACCCACATCGCCCACGTCGTAGGCCGCGCCGTCGACCAACGTCAGCACCACCGTCTCCGACGCGTCGCCCACCGAATCATCTGTGATCGACACCACCACCACAGCGGACGTGGCCCCCGCCTGGATCGTCACCGTCGTCCCCAGTGCCGTGTAGTCGGCTCCCGCGGTCGCTGTGCCCGACACCGTGAAGCGCACCGGCAGATTCGTTGTCGGCGCCTGATCGACGTTCACCGTCACCGACACCGAGCGAGACCCTGCGGCCTCGCCGCCCCCATAGGTAGCCGAGCCGAACGACACCACCGGCACGGACGGCGTCGGCGCGGACACGTCGATGTCGAAAGTGTCGCTGACCATGCCGCCGTTGCCGTCAGACGCTGTGACCTTCACCGACACCGTGCCCGCATCTGCCGGCTGCGGCGTTCCTGAGAACGTGCGGGTGCCCCGAGTGAACGACAGCCAGCCCGGTAAAGCGTTGCCGTCGGACTTGGTTGCGGTGTAGGTGAGAGCGTCACCGTCAGCGTCGTTGAACGTGTTGGCCGCGAATGCGTAGCTGAACGCCGTGCCTGCGGTCGCGGCCTGGTTGGGAATCGCGTTGGCGACCGTCGGCGCATTGTTCGCCGCGTCGTTGTCGGTGATCGTCACCGTCGCCGACGACGGAGATCCCAGTGTGACTCCACGCTGACCTCCGACCACTGTCAGCGCCGCCGTGAACGTCTCCGAAGCCTCAACCTCGGTGTCGTCGTTGACGTCGATGGCTAAGTCGATGCTGCTGACGCCGGCGGGAATCGTGGCCGGCGTGATCGTGTCGTCGTCGTAGTCGACCCCCGCAGCGGTGGCGTCGGATCCGCCGGTCGCGGTGCCGTCGGTCATCGTGAGGGTCGTCAGCACCGAGATGTCTGCGTCGCCTTCCTTCTCGACGCGGATGACCACAGTCCCGTCGCCCTCGGCGACACTTCGGGTCGCGTGCTGAAGCTTCACCGTCACGCTGTCATCGTCGGTGATCGTCACCGTGGTTGACGACTGCGAGCCCACCGTGTAGCTGGAATCGCTGGCGGCGCCCAGCGTCACGGTGAAGGTCTCGTGGTTCTCCAGAATCTGGTCATCGACGATGGTGATGCTGATCGTCTCTGACGACTGACCCGATCGGAACGTGAACGTCGTTTCCGGCGCAGTGAAGTCGACGCCGCCACCGGTCGCGGTGCCGTTCGCCGCCGACAGATTCACTGTCACGTCGCTCGACGGCGCCCTGTCCGCGTTCACCGTCACATCGATCGAGCCGCCGCCCTCACCGCCGCTGTACGCCGCCGAGCCAAAGCTCAGCACCGGCACAGCCGCCGCGGCGGACACGACGATGTCGAACGTGTCGGAGACCATGCCGCCGTTGCTGTCATTGGCGGTCACCTTCACCGACAGTGTGCCCGCATCACCGGACTGCGGCGTGCCCGAGAACGAGCGGGTGCCCGGCGTGAACGTCAGCCAGTCCGGCAGGGCGGTGTTGTCGGACTTGGTGGCGGTGTAGGTCAGGCTGCCCGCATCGGCGAACGTGTTCGCTGGGAACGTGTAGGTGAACGCGGTGCCTACGGTGGCCGCCTGGTTGGGGATCTGGTTGGCTACCGTCGGGGCGACATTGGTCACCGTCGCCGACACCGACGTGACCGGCGTGCTGGTCGGGTAGCCGCTGGTGGGGGTGGTCACGGCGTGGCTGATGGTGGCCGACCCGGCGCCCTTGCCGGTCACCGTCACCGTCTGCGGCGTCGACCAGTTTGAGTTGGTGAACGTCAGAGCGCCCGACACCGCCGCGCTCGCAGCGGCGTCCGATGTCGGTGTGATGACCAGCGAGCCGCCGGGCTGGCTCTTCAGCACGATGGTGTAGGTGTCGGTGCCGTCGTTCTCGGCCACTGACACGGCGGCCTTGGACACGACCACGCCGTGGCCGGCGTCGACGGTGGTCACCGACACATTACCGATATCGATCCCGTGGTACGGATTGCCGGTATCGGACACCGCTGCGGCGTGCGAGACGGCGACAGTTTCAGCGGCGGCGTCGCCGTCGTTCACAGCACGCAAAGTCACCGTCTGCGCCGAGCTCCAGTTGCCGGAACTGCCGTGAGTGAACGTGAGCGTGGTCTGGTCGCCCGCGGTGGTGCTGTCGGTGTCTACCACCACCGCTGTCGTGTCTTCGGAGGTGACAGTGACGGTCACGTTCGCGCCCGGGTCGGTGTCGAGCACCACCGTGTAAGACTTCACCGCGTCGGTGGCGCTGCCGAGCTCGGTGAGGGTGAGAGCAGACACCGAGAGGGTCACACCGTCGGCCGCGCCCACGGCGATGTCGAACGTGTCGCTGACCATGCCGCCGTTGCTGTCATTGGCGGTCACTTTCACCGACAGCGTGCCGATATCGGCTGTCTGTGGTGTGCCTGTGAACGTTCGGGTTCCCGCCGTGAACGTCAGCCAGCCCGGCAAAGCGGTGCCGTCTGCTTTGGTGGCGGTGTAGGTGAGGCTGTGGCCGTCGGCGTCGGTGAACGTGCCCGGCGGGAACGTGTAGGTGAACGCGGTGCCTGCTTTTGCGGTCTGGTCGGGGATCGCAGTGGCCGCGGTGGGCACATTGTTGGCGTCGTCGTCGTTGACCGTGACTTTCGCGGTGTCGTCGGTGGTCGACACCCGGTAGCCGGTGCCGGCTTTGACTATTCCGGTGATGTCGCCGTCGGGCTCGTCGATGCTGTCCGCGGTCGTGGAGATCGACAGGGTGGCGTCGGTCTCGGTCGCTCTGATGGTGACAGTGTGGTTCCCCTCGTCGCCGGCAGCGACGAAATCGGACCTCGCTGCGTCGGCGACGTTGACGGTGACCGTGAGGTCGGCGGTGGGGGCAGTGCCTGCGGTGACCGTGAACTCCGCCGCGGTGCCCTCAGTCACCGGCGTAGTGCCCGCTTCGATGGAGATTTCCGGCAGGGCCGCGTAGGCGGCATCGGTGATGGTGACCCTGGCGGTGATGCCCAGGTCGGCGGCGACGATGCCGACGGGCAGGGATCCGAACTCGAGGATCAGGAACTCGTCTGGCTCTGTGATGCTGTCGGTGTTGGCGTCGAGGGTGACAGTGCCCGTTTTGGTGCCGCTGCTGATCCTCACGATGCCGTTGTTGGACAGTGTGAAATCGGCCGCCGACGCGGTCGGCAAGCCCGAAGTGCGCTTCCGCACCGGAATGTCCACCTCGGTGTCGGTGTTGGCGTCGAGGGTCACCGTGACCATCAACGAGCCGCCCTCCGCGACGGTGCCGTTGTTGTCCACGGCGAGGGTGGCTTCGAGCTCGTTGCCAGGCTCGAACAAGTTGACCGCGGCCAACGACGGGCTCCCCACCGACAGGCCGCCCCCCACGTTGGTTTCGCGGGCTACCGCGTTGAGCGCGTTCCCGGTGGAGGGGATCCGCACCGTTATCCGCTCATTGAGACGGTCCGTGTCGCCGTTCTCGGCGGTGAACGTGATCGTCGCGGTCCGCGCGCCGGCACCGTCGAAACGCAGCAGCAACGCGGCCTTGTACAGATCAGAGCGCGCCAGCGGATCAGACTTGAGGGTCACCCCAGTGCCCGTCGCCGACCACGACAACGCCCGCACCCGCTCCAACAACCGCGCCGGACCCGACAGGATCGACTTGGACAGGCTCTGCACCGTCACCGGCACCTCAGCAACCTCACCAGCCGCCAAGACCCGGCCCAGCTCCACGGTCACCGTCACGCTGTTCTTGGAGCCCTCCAACAAACGGCCCCCGCCCGACAAAGTCACCACCACCGCAGCACCGTCGAACACCGCCACATCGAACGAATCAGCCGAACGATGCGGAACCGCGCCGCCGCCCACATTCGTCGCCCGCCCCGAATGACCGAACCCGTTGGCCGTCGCGTCGGCGGGGCCGAGCGCGACGGTGACCTTCTCCTGGAGCTCCTGCACGCTGTCATCAGGCGACGTCAACAGCAGCGTCGCAACCTGCACCACGTCGGTGGCGTGGCCGGTGAACGTCACCGTCGGCGTCAACGAGGCGCCAGCGCCGACCGTTACGCCCTTGTTGAGCGTGCCGCCCGGTTTGGTCGCCACGTCCACGTCCGCTGCGGTGACGTCGCTGCCCGAGTTCTTCAACGCAGACAGCACCAACGGCACCTCAACAACCTCGCCCACCGCGAGCGCACGCCCCAGCGTGACTGTGAACTCCGCGTCCGCCTTCGCGCCTGTCGTCTCGCCCTCGGCAATCGGGCCGCTGTCGACCCGCGCCAAACGCACCACAGTGGCGTCGTCGTCTGTGATCGTCACCGTGGCCGCGCTAGTCGAACCGAGCCGGTAGGCGTCGGCGATGCCGAGGGTCACCACGACCGTCTCCGACGGCTCATCGACCGTGTCGTCGAGCACCGTTATCGGGACCGACGTAGCGGTCGCGCCCGCCGGAACCGTCACGATGCCCGACAGTGCCGTGAAGTCATCGCCCGACACGGCGGTTCCGGTCACCGTGTAACGCACCGTCAACGCTGCAGTCGGCGCCGGCGACACGCTCAACCCCAGCGACACGGCCCGCTCCCCCGCAGCCTCGCCCGCCGTGTAGGCCGCGCTGGTGAACTGAAATTGCGGCAACACAGGCCCGTCGTCGTCGGCCACCCTTGCAGCCACCGTCTCGGACAGGCCCCCATATTTCGCGTCGCTGCTCGACGACGACACCGTCACCACCACATCACGCACATTCCCGGCGTTGTCGACATCGTCGTCCACCGCGTGCACCGTCACCGCCTGCGACACCAACCACTTGACCGGCGTGAATGTCAACTGCACCGACGCCGCCTTCGCGCCGCCCGCGGTGCTGACCGAAAGCGCCGACGAGTCACCGCTGGCGACTGTGACCGTCACATCGCTGGTCGGCTGCGACTTCAACGCCACCAACAGCGTGTCGCTCCCCGACGGCTCCGACAACCGCAACACACCCCCAACAGCAGCCGTCTTCAGCCCTGCCGTGTCATCATCGTTGACCGTCACGTCAAAGGAGTTCGCTCCCGCCCCCGCCTGCACACCCCCGGCTACGTTCGTGCCCAGACTCGACGCCGACATATCCCCCAACGCCACCGTCAACGTCTCAGCATCCTCGTCGACCGCGTCGTTGGCCGCTGATAGCGACACCGCCGCTACCTGAGCCCTCGCGCCTGACAGGCGCACCACCGGGTCAAGCGACGGCACCTCCAACAATGACACACCCGTGTTCGACTCCCCCGACGTCAACGACAACGCCACATCCGAAGCAGTGATGTTGCTGCCCGACAGCACCAACGGCACATCCACCCTCTCACCAGCCGCCAACACCCGACCCAACGTCACCGTCAACGTCGCCTGACGCGCCGTGGCGGCTGCGTTGGGGTCCTCTGAGACGGCGCCGCTGTCAGTACGCGTCACCGTCACCGTCACCGGATCGGGATCCGGCTTCGGCTTCGGCTTCGGCTCGGTCGCCGTGCCGGTGAACACCGCCCCGTCGCCCACCAACGCCGCCTTGACTGTCAGGCCCGAGACGCTGGACGTCGCCGCTGAACCCGCCGCGACGGTCAACTCGGTACCCAGCACCGCAGCCGACGCCGCGGTCACCTCCACAGTCGCTTTGGCTGCGGCGGGGCCGGTGAACACCACCGACGAGCCGTCCAAGGTCACACCAGTGTCCGACACCGCCAAAGTGAAATCAGTGTCCAGCGTGCCGCCGGTGAAGCTCAGCGGCACCCTCACCGACTCACCAGACAGCACAGCGGCGTCCAACGACACCTCAATCTCGGCAGCGTCGCTGGTGTGGTCCGCGTCCGAACCCAGCGCTGCGGTGACCTCGACCGTAGCGTTCAACAAACTCGCCGATTCCAACGGGGTTTTCACCGGACCCTGCGCTGCTGAGACAACCGACTCGGTGTTGCCGCCGCCATCGACATAACCCACCGTCACACGCAAATACCTGCCCGCGTCACCAACCGCCACCGAATACGAAGCAGTGCTGTGACCGTCACCGGTCGCCGCCGCCCACCCGGTGCTGCCGTCCGCCGACACCTCCCATGCATACGACGAGCCCGCCGCGGGGTCGCCGTCGGGATCGCCAGACACCGACGCCGTCAACGTCGAGCGGCCCGCCACCGGCACGCCCGCGATCACAGCCGTGCCTTCGCCCTCGTCCACATCGGTCACCGTCACCGACACCGGCTGGCGCACCGCGGTCGCGCTGCCGTCCGCGCCGTTCGAGGTCGCCACCACCACCAACGCGACCTGCGGGCTGGTCTCGCGGTCCAGGCCCGGCACCGGCGTCGTGCTGCCGAAGTTATTGGGTATCGGCCCGTAGGAGATCTGGCCGGTCGCCGAATCGATCGTGAACCCGACCGGCGGCGCTGTCTGCGACGGGCCCTCCAGCGTGTATGTGACCAGGTCACCGTCTGCGTCGGTCGCCGTCACCGCAGAACCGACATCCACTGGGCCCTGATTGTTCTCCGCCAACGCCAAATCGCCCGGCACCGTGTTGAACACGGCGTCCGCCAAGGTCGGGGCTTTCGACACCCCATCTGCGACGGACACACCCACCGACCCCGCGGTGTGGCCCGGCGCAGTGAACGCCGCCGTCACCGACTCGGCGGTCGTGTCCAAGTCGTCGATCGCGGTCACCGTCACCGGCTGCGGATCGTCCCAATCAGATGTGGTGAACGTCAACGAACCGGGCGCCGCCCGCACCGCCAGCACATCTAACGACACCACCGACACCGACACATCCCCGCCCGGCTGTGAGCCGAGGCGCACCTGCACCTCCTCAGAAGCAGCATCCCCGCCGCCCTCGACCAAGCTCACCGCGCCGGGCCACGCCAAGACCGCCGCCGCGGTCGCGTCGTCGTCCACGACCTGCACCGACGCCGAACCCGACACGCCGTCGCCGACCACCACACCGCCACCGGGACCGGTCGCCGCCCCGGGCGCCAAACCGAACACCGCGACCTCATGAACCTCGTCGGCATCCTGCCCGGCGGTGACCGACAGCTCCGCCGCATCGACCTGCACGCCCTGCTGGTCCGAACCGGTGAACACCACCACCGGCGACAGCGTGCTGCCGCCCTGCACCGACACGCCCGCACTGCCCCCATCGGCGACCACCACATCGCCCGCCTCCACATCGGTGCCGGTGATCGCCAGCGGCACCCTCAACGACTCGCCCGCGCCCAGCACGCGGCCCAGCCGCACGCTCACCGTCGCCGACGACGACGCATCGCCCTCCGCCGCGAACCCGCCGCCGCCGAACCGCACCGCCGCCGCGTCGTCATCAGCGATCCGCACCGACGCCGGAGTCACCACCAGACCAGCAGGCGACACCGCAGACGCCGACAGGGTCACTGTCTCGGACGGCTCATCGGTCTGGTCGGCTTCGGGGGTGAGCGTGAACGTCCTGCGGCCGAACGACCAGCCTTTCTGGATCGTCACATCGAAATCGGCCATCTCCGCGAAGCCGACCGCCCCGGAGACGCCCGAGCCCGAAACGCTCACCGTCACGACCACATCGGACTCGTAGCGCGACTCGTTCGACAGCTCCGCCCGCACCGTCACATCGACCGCGCCAGCGCCCTCAGCCACCTCATCGACATCAGCGCTCAACACCACATCGGGCACCGCGTCGTCGTCGGTGATCTGCACCTTTCCCACTGTGTTCTCGCCCAGCGTGTAACCGGTGCCCGACATCAGCGTCACCACCACCGACTCGGCGTCCTCCACCCACACGTCATCGATCGGGCGCACCACGATCTCGCCGCTCGACTTGCCCGGGCCCATCACCAAGGTGCCGCTGAGCGCGGCGTAGTCGGTTCCGGCGGTGGCGGTGCCCGACACCGAATAGACCACCGACAACGAAGAGTCCCTCGGCACCGGCTCCGACAAGCGGACACGCAGCCGCGCCGCATCACCAGCCAGAAGCTCCGCCACCACAACCGACACATCCTTCGAGTTCACAAACGACACCGACGGCCCAACCGGCGCTGCTGCCACGGTGAACACCGGCGACAGGCCGTAGAGGCGGTGCTGGTCGGTGCGGGCGCGGTCGTTGTTTCCTGCGCCGGTGTAGAGGATCGGTGGGTAGGAGGAGTTGACGTTGCCGACCGCGGCCCGAGGCGTGGCGCCCAACGACTCGGTGGCGTGTTTGGTGCCGTTGGCGTTGCTGCCGGTCCATACCAGCCGGTAGCTGCCGTCGGTGTCGCCTTTCTCGTTCTTGGCGGTGCGGTTGTCCCAGCTCCCGTCGTAGAGGTCGGCGTAGTTGTCGGCCAGCTTCGCGCCGTTGAGCCAATAGATCGTCTCGCCGGTGCCGGTGGTGGACGTGTTGTCGCGGGCATCTGTCGACGCGGTGGAGGCCAACGCCGTGATCGTGCCGCTGTAGAGCCGGATCTGCGCGTGCGCGTCGGCGGACCCTGCGGCCCGCTGCACGAACTCGTTGTAATCGGCGATGTCCGTTGAGGTGGCATCGCGGCGGCCCGAGGTCGCGAACAGCAGCCGGAACTTGTCACCGGCGGTCAGCCCCGAGGGCTTCAGCGCCCAGTTAGACGGAACCTCATAGGAACTGTCTGACTCGGTGGTGACCGCGTCGTAGATGGTGATCTCGGCGCGGTGCTGGTGGCCGTGGCCGAACACGACCTTGCCTTGGATTTTCGACGGATTGCCCAAGCACAAAATCGCCGTCTCGGGCACCTCAGCGGCGTTGTCGTCGTGTGCGATGAACATCTTGGTGCGCTCTGTCTGGCCTGCCGGCACATTGAAGAACTTCCAGTTCCCGTGGTCGCGTTGCAGTGTGTAATCGGTCGAGTCGTCGGCGGTGCCGGCCGGGCACACCGTTGGGTCGGGGGTGTTGTCGGTGTGTACCAGCACCGGAATGTTCGCTATTTCAGGCTGAACGCTGCCGATCTTCACGGTCACCTTGATGCGGTCGCCCTCGTTCACGCTGACCCGCTCGACGAACAGTTCGACAGCCACCTCGTCCTCGACGACGGTCACCGTCGATGTCGAGAAGCCGCCGAGCCCGCTCGCCTTGAGGTCCACGCGCCCGCCGCGGCCGTCGGGGTCCTGCGGCGCGGTGACGGTCACCGCCCGCTGGATGTACCAGTTGCTCGAATCGAAGTTGAGCGTCGCCTGATCGCCGGCCGTATCCGCATCGGCGTCCAGCACCAGGATCGCGTCGTCCTGGCCGGTGAACGTCACCGTTTGCGCTGATCCCGGATTGGTGGAGGGCCGCACGTAGTAGGTGAACGAGTCGCCCTCATCAATCCTCGGGTCGCTGCTGCTGAAACCTCTGATCACCTCCCCGAGCGAGAAATCGTCGTCGGCTATTACCACCGTCGCCGACGCTGTTCCCCGCTGGAGCCCCGTACGCGCCGTCACCGTCAGCGCCACAGTGAACTCCTCGTCGCGCACCCTGCTCTCGATGGCGGAGTCGTCGGTGATCGGGATATTGATATCCACCGACGTCGAACCCATCGGGATCGTGCCCGACACCGCGCTGTTGTTGTAATCGGCGCCCGTCGCGGTGCCGTTGGTCGGGGTCACCGTCACCTGCACCGGGTACGGCGCAGCCTGGCTCAGCTCGACGGTGATCGCTGCGTTGCCGACATTCTCCAAGAACGTGTAATGGTCGCTGCTCAACGACGCCGTCACCGTGTCGTTCGCCTCGATCGTGAACGTCGTCGTCGTCTGGCTTTCCAGCCCATAGCCGGTGCCGGCATCGAGGCGCAGCAAGATCGTCTCATCTTCCTCCGGTGCCATGTCATCAGTGATGGCGATATCGAGGTCAGCACTGGAGACACCCGCAGGGAACGTGAACGTCCCCGACAGGGCCGTGTAATCGTCCCCGGCAACAGCCGAGCCGCCCGTCACCGTGTAGTTGACGGTCAAGGCCGTCTTCGTCGCCGCCGTCGACGTCACCGTCACCGAGGCAGTACCGGCATCCTCAGCCGCGGAGTATGTCGCCGCCGAGAACTCCAAGAACGGCTCGCCGACCTTGAACACCGGCGAAATCCCGTAGAAGAGACTTGCGATCGAGAGCTTGCTGACCCCCGAACCATGGAGCGGGTTCGCAGCATTGGAGTTCAACATCCCGGCGTGCGCATGACTTGGAGGCCCGTTAAATGCATCCAGAGGGCCGCGGCTAGACGTGATGCTGCCTATTGTCCCGTCGTCTTCGCAGCCCGTCGCGTAAGGGCCGCTGCTCGAAACCGAGCCTCCCGTATGAGACCTCGGGTTGGTCTCGTCGTCCCAGTCTCCGTCGTAGAAGTCGAAGTAGTTGTCGGCCAGCTTGTTGCCGTTCAACCAGTAGATCGGCACGCCGTCAGACGTCGCCGACACCGAGCCATCGGTAAAGCCCGGCCCGTGGTTCATCACTGTGTTCACCAGCGCCGACACGTTCGCAGTGCAGCCCACGATCCGGAAGAAAGAGGCCACCGACCCGTCCTTGATGCTCGCGTGAGCCGCCCCCCCATGGTTGTCGCTGAGGATCTGATTGTGGATATCGCCGTTGTAGGTGCCGATATCGGAGTGCACCGCGTCGTTGCCTCCCGTGGTGACGAACAGCAGCCGGAACGTGTCGTGCTCGCCCAAACCGTCGGGCTTCAACGGCCAGTTGCCCGGCACCACCAACTCGTCGTTCACGATGATCACACTCACCGGGCCGCCCGCAGGAGTGTCGACACCGCCCGCGACGCCTGTGTGAGTGACCGTGCCGAAATCGATCGTCACCGCGAGCTGGGTGTCGACGCTCGACTTGTTCACCGGCACCAGCCGCAGCGTCGCCGACGAAGCCCCCGCACTGAACACCACCGCAGGGTTCTGCGCCGTATACGTCCCGCCGGTGGTCGTGAGCGACACGCCGTTCTGTGAGGTGGGCTGCAACCCGAACGCGTAGTCAGCGGTCACCGTCGCACCCACCACAGTCAGCGGCACGGTGATCGTCTCCGAACCGGTCAACGCCCGACCCAACGCGAGAGTGATCGTCTTGTAGCCCGCCGCGCCTGACGCGCCCTCCACCACATCGCCGTTGGGGTCGCCGTCAGAAGCAGACATCGTCACGGTCACTGTGGCGGGGTCGGCGCCGTCGTCGGTGATGGTGACTCTGGCGGTGACACCGTTGTCGGCGGCGACGACTTGCGAGGGCAGGATCCCGAACTCCAAGATCAGGAACTCGTCTGGCTCGGTGATGCTGTCAGTGTTGGCGGTCAGCGTGACAGTGCCTGTCTTGGAGCCGCTGCTGATCCTCACGATGCCGTTATTGGACAGTGTGAAATCGGCAGTCGATGCGGTGGGCAACCCGGTGGTGCGCATCCGCACCGGAATGTCCAAGTTCGCCGACGCGTTGGCGTCGAGGGTGACAGTGACGGTCAGCTCGCCGCCCTCGGCCACCGTGCCGCCGCCGGAAACCGCGAGTTTCGCCTCCCGCTGCTGGCCCGGCTCGCGGATGGAGATACTGGTCAGTGTCGGTCTGCCTGCTTGCAGGCCGCCGGCGAGGTTGGTCTCGCGTTTCTCGTTCGCGGTGTTGAGCGCTGTGCCGGTGGTGGGCACGCTCACGTTCACGGTCTCGTCGTTGTGGTCGCTGTCGCCGTTCACCGCGGTGAACGTGATCGTCGCGGTCTGCGCGCCGGCACGGTCGAAGCGCACCACCAGGGGCGCCTTGTAGGGCCCCGAACTCGATATGGGGTCGGCCTTGAGCGTCACACCGGTGCCCGACGCCGTCCACGACAGCGCCCGGCGGCGCTCCAACAGCCGCGCCGGGCCACCGAGGATCGCGCCGGTGTTGCTCGACACCGTCACCGGCACCTCAGCCACCTCACCCGCCACCAATGCCCGCCCCAGACGCACCGTCACATCCGCGGTGCCCTTGGAGCCCTCGATCACCGTTCCGCCGCCCGAGAGGGTCACCGTGGTCGCCTCGTCATCGACGATGCCCACCTGCACCGGCGGTCCCGCTGTGACGGCCCCGTAACCCGACACGGTGTGCGTGACGCTGCCCGAGCGGAAGCCCGCATTGTCGGTGTTGTCGTTCTGGTCGGACGCGGCGGTGACCGTCACCGTCTGGGGCATCCACCAGTCCGATGAGGTGAACGTCAACTGCGCCGACGCAGCAGCCGCGCCGTCGTCCACGCTCACCTGCGCGCCGCCGGTCACCGTCGCGGTGACCGTGACCGTCGCTGACGGGTCGGTCGCCAGCCGCACCGTGTAGGTGTCCGACGCTCCCTTCGCCGCAGCGTTGTTCTCGCTGACACGGGTGCCGCCGTCGGTCTCGGCGATCACCAGCCCCGCGGCGCCATCGTCGTCGACGACTTCCACATCGAAGCTGTTGTCGACCGTGGCCGGGTCGCCGTCGTCGGCCGGCACGACTCCGCCGCCCAGATTCGTGCCGTCAGCCACCGCGTTCGCGAGGCTCAACGACACCACCATCGAGTCCGAATCGGCTGCTGCGGTTTCATCGTTGCGATCGTCGGCTGCGGTCAGCGTCAGCTCCGCGATCTGAGCCCCTTCGTCCAAAGTGACCACCGCGTATAAGTCCCCGGCGGTTCCCGACACCGACCCGATCGTCACATTGCGGTTCGCCGCGCCCTGCTTCTTCGACACGGTCACATCGGCCGCCGTCAGGCCGGTGCCGCGGTTCTCGGGTCCCGGACTGTCGGGATCCTCCGGAGATCGCAGGAGCACACGCACCGCCGCGGTTTCGCCCACGGCCAACTCACGACTCAGCGACACCGTCACGTCCACCGTGCCGCCCTCGGGGATCGGGCCGCTGCCACTGGACCGCGCCAAAGCGACGGTCGTGGCGTCATCGTCGACGATCGTGACCGTGGTCACCCCAGTCGAACCCACCCGATAGCCGTCGTCGTCGTTGGCGCTGAGCTCCAGCCAAATCGTCTCGGGCGGCTCATCGACAGTGTCGTCGAGCACCACGACCGGGATCGTCGCCGTGGTCGCGCCAGCCGGGACCAACACTCTGTGCGACAGCTTCGTGTAGTCGTCGCCTGGGGTGGCCGAATAGGACGTCGCGTACCGCAGCATCGCGCCACCCAGCGGCGCCGGCGACAGCGACAACGTCACCGTCGCGGACCGGCTGCCCGCAGCCTCCGAAGCGGTGAAGGCGTCGCTGGTGAACTGCACCTCGGGCAGCGCCTTGTCCTCGTCGTCGAGCACCGCCGCCGACAGCGACTCGGAAAGGCCTTGGTACTTGGGGTCGGTGCTCGCCGCAGTGAAGCCCACCGACACCACACGCTGCCCGCCCGCGTTCGCCGTGTCGTCATCGACTGCGTGCAACTTCACCGGCTGCGGATCACCCCAATCAGACGCAGTGAACGTCAACTGCACAGACGACGCCTGCGCGCCGCCCGCGCTCACCAGAAGCGCCGAGCTAGTACCGCTCGTGACCGTGACGGTCACACTGTGGTTGGGCTGAGACTCCAGGCTCACCGACACCGTCGCGGTGCCGGAAGGCTCGCTCACTCGCACCAGGCCCGGCAGCGGACCCGATTGAGTGAGCGACAGCGCCGCTGTGTCGTCATCGTTGAGGGTCACATCGAACGAGTTCGCGCCTGCCCCGGCGGCTGCTCCGCCGGCCACGTGGGTGCCCAGGCTCTCCGCCGACAGGTCACCCAACGCGACGGTCAACGTCTCAGCGTTCTCGTCGACCGCGTCGTTCGACGCGAACAGCGACACCGCCGCCACCTGAGCCCCCGCACCCGACAGGCGCACCACCGGGCCCAGCGACGACACCTCCAACAGCGAAACACCGGTGTTCGCCTCACCGGTCGTGAGCGCCAGCGACACATCGGATGCGGTGATGTTCGTGCCAGACAGCACCAGCGGCACGTCCACCCTCTCAGCCGCAGTCAACGCCCGGCCCAGACTGACCGTGAACGTCGCCTCACGCGCCGCCGCGGCCGCTCTCGGGGCCTCTGAGATCGCCCCGCTGTCGGTACGGGCCAACGTCACCGACACCGGAACAGGGGCGGGCTGGGCGGTGAACAGCACGCGGCTGCCGATCAGCGACGCGGTGAGCTCGGTGCCCTCCAGCGACGGACTTCGGTGGGGGTTCAACAGCCTGGGCGAGGAGAGCGTGAGCTTCTTTTGAAGCGCCGCGGCGTTGAGGGCTGAAACTTCCACTGTGGCAGTGGTCGGGGGCACCGCCGTGTCGGCGTCAAAGATCACGGAGATCCCGCCCGTGTTCGGCGCGTCGGGTCTAAAGAACCTGCCGACCCGCACGGTCGCGGGCGCATCCGAGACCATGGTCGCGTCGTAGTCGAGGCGCACGCCGCCGTCGACGTCGACCTGGACTTGCACGCTCTCGCCGACAACCAGCGGCTCGCTCAAGGTGACGGTGACGAGGGCCTTGTCGCTGGTGCGGTCGGCGTCGCTACTCAGCGCCTCGGTGACGGTGACCGTCGCCTCCAGCGCGGCCAGCACCCCGACCAGCATCGGCGTCGAGGCCACGGTCTCGCTGTTGCCGGCGCCGTCGTTGTATGTGGCCTCCAGGCGCAGCACCTGGCCAGCGTCAGAGGTGGCCACCTGATAGGAAGCGGTGGCGGCGCCCTCGCCGGGCGCCAACTCCCATTCGGCACCGAGTTGGCGAGCGACCTGCCACCGGTAGGTCTCCACTGCGGCCGGGTCGCCGTCGGGGTCGCCCGACACCGACCCGGTGAGGGTTGAGCGGCCTGCTATGGGGGTGCCCGACACCGTGACGGTGGCGGCGCCCTCGTTGATGTCGGCCACCGTCACCGTGATGTCCTGACGCACCTCGGTGGCCGAGCCGTCCGCTCCCACCGAGGTGGCGACCACCGTCATCGCAACCGAAGCGGCGGTCTCGTAGTCCAGTCCGGTGCCCTCATAGGAGATCTGGCCGGTGGCCGAGTCGATCACGAACCCTGTCGGGGTCGCCCCGCCGGAACGGCCTTCGAGCGTGTAGCTGACGGTGTCGTCGTTGATGTCGGTAGCGGTCACCGGCGAGCCCACCTTCACCGCGGTGGTCGAGCCGTCTGCGTTCTCGGCGATCACCAGATCGGCGGGCACGGCGTCGAACACCGCGTCGGCGGCTGCGGCGGCAGGCTCGTTGTCGGTCACGCTCACCGTGAAGCTGTTGGCAGAGGGGTCCGGGTCGGCGCCGCCGCGCACATCGGTGGCCCGTGCCGCCAAGTCGAAGCCGTTCGCCGCGCCGCCGTCAGGTCCGAGAGCGACGGTCACCGACTCGGTCGCCTCGGTGCTGGAGTCGTCGACCGCGGTCATGGTGACCGTGGCTGTCTGCACCGTGTTGACCCCGTCGCCGGCGAACGTCACCGTGGGCGCCAGCGAGCTTGTGAGGCCCGACGCAGTGACGCCGTGGTTCGAGCTCCCCGACAGGGCGAAGGCCACATCGCCCGCGACGACTCCCGGGCCGGAGACCACCAGCGGCACCTCGATCGTCTCGTCCGCGATCAGCGGACGGCTCAGCGTGACCGTGAACTCGGCACCGGCCGCGGTGCCGCTGCCGCCTTCGGCGATGGTGCCCGAGTCGCTTCGGGCCAGGCTCGCCACCGTCGGGTCGTTGTCGAGGATGGTCGCCCCCCAAGCGGCGAGCGTCAAACCGGCGTATCGGGGGTCTTCAGACGAAAGCGTCCGGGTGATGATCGCGGTGGCCTTTATGCCGCCGGGCGTGTCGACACTGTCGTCGGCGGGTTCGAAGACGACGGTCTGGAAAACGTTCCAGAGTTCGGGCGTGAACGTCAGCGTCTGACCTGCTGCTGCGGTGCCGCCGGGGGTGTTCATCATTACCAATTCGGGCGACAGCGACGTGAACGTCAGATGCACGTCGCGCGTCGGCTGCGAACTGAGATTGAAAGGTTTCAGCGACGCGGGTGTTCCCTCAGTCAGGGTGAGCGACGCCAGTGCGCTGACCGTCACCTCGACCTGCGGGATCGACATGTCCGCCGGGTAGTCGGCAGCAGCAGTGGTGACGGTGTGGGAGATCGTCGCGCTGCCCGCCTTGACGCCGGTCACGGTCACGGCCTGCGGAACGGCCCAGTCGCTTGAGGTGAACGTGAGCGGGCCGCTGACCGTGGCGGTCGCGTTGTCGTCCGAAGCAGGGGTGATCACCACCGCAGCGCCGGGATCGCTGTTGAGCCGCACCGTGTAGGAGGCGGTCACGCCGCCCTCGCTCACCGTCAGCGCCATCGGGTCGACCAGCACCCGTGCCACGACGGGGGCGTCGATGATCTCCACCTCGAACTCGTTGTCGTCGGTGCTGGGATCGCCGTCGTCGTACGCCTCCACGCCCTCGGGCACGGCGAGGTACTCGTCGAGGACCTCGCTGAGATCGCCCAGAGCGACCCGCAGTGTCTCGCTCGTGCCTTCGTTGAGAACGTCGTCGACCGCGGTCACCGTGAGCGATGCCACCTGGGCGCCTTTGGAGAAGCTGACCACCGGCGCCAGCGGGGGCCACGAGGAAAGCGTCACGCCTGTGTTCGCCTGCCCGGTCGTCAACGCCAGCGTGAAGTCCCCCGCGGTGATGTCCGTGCCCGAGAACACCACCGGCAGCGACACCTGCTCACTGGACACCAGCTCCCGGCTCAGCGTGACGGTGAACGTCGCCGCGCGGTCAGCCGCGCTCGCGGCCTCGCTGATCGTGCCGCTGTCAGTGCGCGCCAGCGTCACCACAACCGGATCGGGATCCGGCTTCGGCTTCGGCTCGGTCGCAGCACCGGTGAACACCGCCCCGTCGCCCACCAGCGCCGCCTTGCCCGCCTTGTCAGCCAGCGTTGCGCCCGTCACCACGACCTCGCCCGGCTCGACCGTCAACACGCCCGCCAGCACCGCAGCCGACGTCGCGGACACCTCCACGGTCGATCTTGCTGCGGCGGGGCCGGTGAACACCACCGACGAGCCGCTCAACGACATGCCAGTGCCCGACACCGCCAACGAGAAGTCGGTGCCGAGGGTGCCGCCCGTGAAGCTCAGCGGCACGGTGACGGTCTCGCCGCCGAGCACGGCGGGGTCCAACGACACCTCGATCTCCGCGGTGTCGCTGCTGTGATCCGCGTCCGAGCCCAGCGCCGCGGTGACCTCCACCGCGGCGTTCAGCAAGCCCAGCGTCTTCACCGGACCCACCGCTGCTGAGGTAACCGACTCTGTGTTGCCGCCGCCGTCGGTGTAGCCCACCGTCACCTGCAGATACCGGCCCACGTCGGCGGCCGCCACCGAATACGAATCAGTGCTATGACCGACGCCGGTCGCGGCGGTCCACCCGATATTGCCGTCCGCGGAGGTCTCCCACGTATACGACGAGCCCGCCGCGGGGTCGCCGTCGGGATCGCCCGACACCGAAGCCGTCAGCGTCGATCGGCCCGCCACCGGCACGCCCGCGATCACAGCCGTGCCTTCGTCCTCGTTCACGTCGGTCACCGTCACCGACACCGGCTGGCGCACCGCGGTCGCCGTGCCGTCCGCGCCGATCGAGGTCGCCACCACCACCAACGCGACCTGCGGGCTGGTCTCGCGGTCCACGCCCGGCACCGGAGTCAACGTGCCGAAATCATTGGCAATCGGCCCGTAGGAGATCTGGCCGGTCGCCGAATCGATCTTGAAGCCCGTCGGCGCAGCCGCCTGCGACGGGCCCTCCAACGCATATGTGACCGTGTCGCCGTCGGCGTCGGTTGCGGTCACCGGCGAACCGACATTCACCGAGCCCCCTTCGTTCTCCTCCAAGCTCAGATCGCCCGGCACCGCAGCGAATACGGCGTTCGCCAAGGTCGGCGCTTTCGACGCCTCATCGGCCACGCTCACACCCGCCGAACCCGGCGTGTGGCCCGCCGCGGTGAACGCCACCAGCACCGACTCGGCGTCGGTGTCCAAGTCGTCGACCGCGGTCACCGTCACCGTCTGCGGATCGTCCCAATTGGACGCAGTGAACGTCAACGAACCGGGCGACACCTGCACTGCCAGCGCATCCCACGACGCCACAGACACCGACACATCCCCGGCCGGCTGCTCGCTCAACCGCACCCGCACCACCGAAGAAGCAGCATCCCCGCCGCCCTCGGTCACGCTCACCGAGCCCGGCCACGCCAACACCGCCGCCGTGGCGTCGTCGTCGAACACCTGCACCGACGCGGATGCCGACACTTCGCCGCCGACCGGCCCGACCACCACACCGCCACTGGGACCGTTCGCCGCGCCAGCCGCCAGCGCGAACACCGCGACCTCATGAACCTCGTCGGCATCATCGCCGGCGGCCACCGTCAGCTCCGCCGCATCCACCTGCACGCCCTGCTGGCCCGAACCGGTGAACACCACCACCGGCGCCAAAGTGCTGCCGCCCTGCACCGACACGCCCGCGCTGCCCCCATCGGCGACCACCACATCGCCCGCCTCCACATCGGTGCCGGTGATCGCCAGCGGCACCCTCAACGACTCGCCCGCGCCCAGCGCACGACCGAGCTGCACGCTCACCGTCGCAGACGACGAATCGCCCTCCACAACGAACCCGCCGCCACCAAACCGCACCGGCGTCGGATCGTCATCAGCAATCCGCACCGACGCCGGTTGCACCACCAGACCCGCAGGCGCCACCTCAGACGCCGACACAGACACCACCTCGTCAGGCTGATCAGTCCCGTTGGCTGTGGGGGTCAGCGTGAACCTCGCAGACCCCGACCCGGCACCCGCAGGGATCGTCACATCGAAATCGTCCACCGCAGCGAACCCCACCGCGCCCTCAACACCCGAACCATCCACAGATACCGACACCACCACATCGCCGGACTCATAACGCGACTCGTTTGACAGCTGCGCCTGCACCCTCACCCTCGTCGCCCCGTCGCCCTCAGACACCTCGTCGGTGTCGACGCTCAACAGCACCTCCGGCTTGGTGTCGTCATCGGCGATCCGCACCGTGCGCGACGTGTGCTCACCCAACGTGTAACCCGAAGACGGCAACAACGTCACCACCACCGTCTCGGCGTCCTCCACCCACACGTCATCCACCAACGACACCACGATCTCGCCGCGCGACACGCCGCCCGGCTGCGAGCTGCTCACCACGTAACCCTCCAGCATCAACACCGAAGGCGACACCACCACATCCGCGCCCGCCTTATTCGCCTCCGTGCCCACCCTCGCGGTGCCCGACACCGAATAAGCCACCCTCAAACGCTCCGACGACCCCAACGGCTCCGACAACACCACACCCAAACGCGCCACCACACCATCACCCTCCGACACCTCAACGACACCCGAAGACCCAAACGACACCGACGGCGTGTCAGAGGGGACCACCGTCACGTCCACCTTGTCGATGGTCAGAGACATCGGATAGGCCGTCGTCCCAGTCGTCACATCATGGGTGACCGACACCGACCCTGCGCCGACGCCGGTGACAGTCACCAGCTGAGGCTCATTCCAGTTCGACGAGTCGAACGTCAGTGTCACAGGGCTGACGGTCACGGTGTCTGACGCCCCCGAAATCGGCGTCACCACCACCGTCCCGCCAGGATCAGAAGCCAACTGCACCTCATAGGTGATGGTACCGTCCTCACGCACCGAGACGGAATCCGACAACACCACCACCGCATGGCCGGCGTCGGCGACGCGCAGCCTGAAGTGCTCATCGACTGTTTTGACTTGTGCCTTGTAGGGGCCGCTCGCTGCGTTGTTGAGCAGACCGATCGTGTACTCGTCGTCGTTCTGGGCATCGGTGTCGGCGTCGTCGTCATACAGCGCATAGACCCGCACCGTCTGTGGGACATTCCAGTTGCCAGAATTTCCGCCGGTGAACGTGAGCTCGTCCTGGAGACCGTCGGTGTCGGTGTCCACCCTGATGTAGTCCGTCTCGGTCGCAGCAAACCACTCCGAGAAAACGGCCTTCTGGTCGCCGTCGGTCACCCTGACAGTGACCGTGGCGTCAACGACCGGATCGCGCTCCAACACGACGGTGAATGTGCCGCTGGCGCCCTCGTCGAGAAACTTCGTGACCTCTGATTCGGAAAAGAACGCTATGCCCGAAGCGTCCAACGTGATCCCCGGATCCTCGATGATGAAGTCAACGGTCGGCGGCGTGTCACCAGACGTGTAACCCGCCGGGCACGACTCCGCCGGACACAGCGTCACCTGGACAAGCTGATTGTCCTCCAGCAGATCGTCGGTCAGCGCCTCCACGTCGAACGTCGCCGACGTCTGCCCGGCAGCGATGGTCACGCTGGTCGGGATCGCGAAACCCGCCGCACGCCCGATACGGAGAGTGATTCCCAGCGGGATCGTCACCCCGCCCGCAGGCGCAGCGTTGTCCAGCGACACCTTGATCGTGAAAGTGTCGCCCTCCACCAGCGCCAGGGTCCCCGGCAACGCAGACCCGTCGGCCTGCGACCACGACACCGTCACCACTGCTGGTGTGTCGGTGTCTTCGATGGTGACGACAAAGTCGCCGGTGACCGAGTCGTAGCCGCCGCCTGCGGCGGTGTGGCGCAGGGTGACCTGGTCGTTGTCGGCGTCGTTGTCGGCTGCCGCGGTGAGCTTCACCATCTGGGGCTGATTCCAGTCCGACGTGGTGAAGGTGAGAGTGGCCTGGGCGCCGTTCATCTGGGAGTCGGTGTCGACGGTGAGGTCGGTACTGGCGTGCCCGGTGATGGTGACGGTGACGTCGCCGGTCGGCGCAGGCGACAACTGCACCTCGTAGCTGCCGGTGCCATCCTCGGCAACTGTCACCTCTGCGGGCGTGAACACGAAGCCCTTGTCGTTGTCGGTGACCGTGGTCTCGTGGCGGGGGAACGGACCCACCGTGTAGCCGGTGCCGGCGTCGATGGTCACCACGATGTTCTCGACGGTTTCGGGCGCCGCGTCGTCGGTGAGGGTGACCACCAGGTTCTGCCGGTCGGTGTTGGCTGGGAAGGTCAGCGTGCCTGAGGTGCCGGTGAGGCCGGTGAGGGTGTAGTCGGTGCCTGCGACAGCGGTGCCCTCCAGCGTGTAGCTCACGTCGACCTGTGAGCCCGACGTCGGCAGCAGCCTGATCGGGATGTTGACCGTGCCGTGGTCTTCGGGGTGCTCGTTCTCGATGTCGCCGAAGAACACCACCGGGCCCGATGACTCGTTGATGTCAATCCGGAAGGCGGCTGCTCGCGCAGTGTCCGCGGAGTCGCGGAGTAGCACCACAAGGAACTCGCCGGACTCTGCCCGGTCGTCGGGTGCCGCCAAGAACTCGAACGAAGCCTCCCGTTTCGTGGCGTCCCAGTCGATCTCGTTCAGCACATGACAGATGTCGACCTGTCCGCCGAGCTCCAACAGGTCGGACGGCTCGCACGCCGGGAACGCTGAAGTCGAATCTGTATTCGACTCAGTGACGCTGCCGAGCCCGATTCGCGGTGTACCCGTCCACGATGCCGGTATGCCTGACACGGTGAACGTCTTGAACTCGCCTTCGGTGATCGTCGTCGAGTCGATACTGGCGCCGGTGCTGGCGTTCACGTCCACGTCGAAGGTGTTGTTGGAAGCGTGCGGATTGACGCCGCCGCCCACGTCGGTGGCCAGGCTGGTGCTGTCGAATCCGTTGGCGCCCGTGCCGTCGGGGCCGAGCGCCACCGTCACCGTCTCCGCTGCTTCGGCCACATAATCCTCGAGGGCCGCCACGGTCAATGTCGCAGCCTGCACCGTGTTGGTGTCATGGCCGGCGAACGTGACCGTCGGCGCCAACGAGTCGCCATCGGCGACGCTCACCCCGCTGTTGATCGTCGCCCCTGCCTTCTTGGCGACGGTCGTGTCGCGGACGGTGACGTTCGTGCCCGACAGCACCAGCGGCACCACCACCGTCTCGCCCGCGTACAGCCGCCGGCTGAGCGTGACGGTGAACTCCGCGTCGGCCGCCGCGCCAGAGCCAGCCTCGGCGATGTTGCCGCTGTCGACGCGGGCCAGCGAGACCACGGTGGGATCGTCGTCGGTGACCGTCGAAGCCGCTTCGTCGATCTTGCCGACCTTGTAGCCGGTGCCGTCCACCACGGTCACCGTCACGTCGCCGTCGGGCTCGTCGACGGTGTCGGCCGTGGTCGCCACGGTGAACGCCGCGGAGGTCTGGTTCGCCTTGATGGTGACCGTCTGAGCGCCCTCCCCGCCAGCAGTCACGAAATCGGCCGCAGCCGACGTGTCGGCCACCGACAGATTCACCTCGAGATCGGTGGTTGGCGCCTCGCCGATCTCCACCGTGAACGCCGCCGCGGTTCCCTCGGTGACGCTCGCCGCGTCCGCCGAGATGACCACCACCGGCCCCGAGCTGTCGTCGTCGGTGACGGTGACGGTGGCTTCGAGGGCCGTGGCACCGCCGGTGAGCTGGGCTTCACGCGGGCTGGAGAGCCGAACCGTGAACGTCTCGTCGCTCTCTGTGGAGTCGTCGTCGACCAAAGCCACGGTGATGGTCTTGGAGGTGACGCCCGCAGCGAAGGTGAGCCGGCCCGCGTCGGCGGTGTAGTCGCCGGGGTGGACGGCACCGCTGCCACCGGCGCCATCGGCAGTGGTCCAATACACCGACAGCGGCACCTCGGTTTCGCCGGTGCTGGCGACGGAGATAGCGACCGTGCCATCGTCTTCAGCAGCACTCGCGGTCGCCGAACTGAACGCCAGGGTGGGCAGGTCGTCTGCGTCGGTGATGGCGCCGGTGGCGGCGCTCTTGGTGGGGTTCAGAGCCGGCGCGTCCGTGCCGGTGGGGGTGCCGAGGGTGACGGTGAAGAAGTGGTCGCCCTCATAGGTGCTGTCTTGTGTGGTGGAGACGGTGAAGGTGTTGCTGGTCTGGCCCTGCGCGATGACGACGGTGCCCGCGTCGTTGTCGTAATCGGCGGCGGTGCCGCCCGACGCGCCGGTCGCTTCTGTGTACGCCGGTTCGCCGGCGATGCCGCGCCCGTCAGAGAGCGTGTAAGGAACGGTGATGTCCCCCGCCGGAGCCGCGTCGGGAATCGTCACGGTGAAAGTGATCGCGTTGCCCTCGGCAGCCGATGCGTTCTCGACTGAGACGCCGCCCGCCACGGTGAAGGTGTCGGACAGGGCAAACAGGGGTTTTGCGTCACCAGCCGATTGACCACTGCAACCTTCGTTGACGGGGCCGAGCGGCGTCCGGTTCGCGCCGGCGTCGTTGAGGTATCCAGCATGGGTCTGTTGCGGGGTGCCCAGCGACATACGGAACTCATTTGCGCCCGAAGTGCACTTTCGGGGCTGTTCTTTGCCGGTGGACAGCGACCCAGTCCAATAGCCGCTGGCGTTGATGGTCGCCGCGGTGCCGTCAGCAAACCTGGGGTTGGCCTCGTCATCCCAAGTGCGGTCGGTGAAATCGGCTTTGTCGTCGGCGACTTTGCTGCCGCCGACCCAGTAGATCGGATCGTCGGAATGGTCGTCGTCTGCCGGGTCGAACCTGGCGTACGCGTCAGCGTTCGTGCCAGGATTTCGTCCAGCGGAACTTGCGCTGCCCCAGGCCACCGAGACAATCGGCAAAAACGCCTCGGCGAACGGCGCCAGATCCTCTACACCCCCGTTCTTGAGGCCGTTGCCGGAGATCTCAGCGCGCACAAGGGTCGTGGCCGCATCGAGTTTCGCCAGTGACGCTGTAGTCGTAGCGTTCGTGACGTACAGCAACCGGAAGGTGTCACCCGCTTGCAGTCCGTCGGGCAGAAGCGGCCAGTTGGTCGGTACGAAGTTGCCGGTGCCGTCGCTCTCGGTGTCGGTGATGCCGTACCACGCTTGAGCACCGTTGTGCCAGGGTTCGATGCCGCCGCTGAGGTTGGTCTCGGGGTTCAGGTGCTTGCGGTTGTTCCAGGCGTGGATGGGCAGCACCGCCAGGTCGTTGGGGAACCGAACCGAGAACTCCTCGTCGAACGTCTCGCCGTCGTCGAACCCGTCGCGGGCGTTGAGCTCGAGCACCGCGGTCTGCGCGCCCGCGCCGCGGAACTCCAGCCAGCGGAACCCCGCATGGGGTGGGGTGAGCCGGTTGACGATCTTGACGGACACGCCGGTGCCCGTCGCGGACATCTCGAAGTCGTTGTAGTGGATCGGCCACGACACGTCTGCGCTGTAACGCGGCCCGCGGATCCCGCTCACGACAGTGCACGCCTCGATCGGCTCCGACGGATAGCCGTCGGTGAGGTCGGTGAGGTCGCACGGCTGATCCTCGGGGTTGAGGCTGTGGCCGACCGCCTCCAGGTACAGCGGCACCCGCACGTACTCGCCCGCCTCCAGAGCCCGGCCCAGGCTGATCGTCAGCGACCGGTCCACCCTCGATGCGTCGCCCTCCACCATCACCTGGGAGATCTCCGCGCCCGACGACGACGTGCGCACCCCGGCGCCGGTCATCGTTACCGTGGTGGCGTCGTCGTCCGCGACGGTCAGGGTGTGGGTCACATCAGAAAGCGCGGCGTAGGTCGCGTCCCCCGACAAGGCGTGGGTGATCGTGACCGAGGCATCGACAGCATCGGCTGCGTTGTCCCCTGCTGTCAGCGTGACCGTCTGCGGGGTGCTCCATATCCCGTTGCCGCTCGGGTTGAACGTCAGGCTGGCGCCGCCAGTGACCGACGCCAGGCTGGTGTTGCCGCTGGACACCGCGACGGTGACTGGGGCCGAGGGCGCTGTGTTCAGCCGGACCTCGTAGGTGTAGGTGCTGCCCTCGACCACTCGCCTGTCGCCGTCGTCGACGACGCTCAGCCCCGCGGATGTCTCCTGGAGCGTCATGCGGTGCTGGCGCTCGGCGTCACGGCCCATGCCGCAACCCTCCCCCGAGCACGCACCGCCGTCGAGGTTCGAGACGATGCGGGTGTCGCTCCACGGCGCCGAATCGCGATAGGTGTGTACCAGCAGGCTCTCGGTCACGGTGTTGCCGTCGTCGGACGCAGCGGTCACCACCACCGTGGCCTCTTGGGCTGACGGGCCAGTGAACCGCAGCAGCCCGGTAGCGCCGCCGGGCGAGTCCGAATAGGCCACCCCTTGGGGGGTGCCGTCGAGCGACAGCGTGAAATGGGTGCCCAGCTCGGCCCCGCTGAACGCCAACGGCACGGTGATCCACTCGCCCGCCACCAGAGCCCGGCTCAACGACACCCGGAACTTGGCGGTGTCGGTGGTGCTGCCCTCAACGGCGATGTTGTCTTCGGTGGCGGCGGCGTGCACGATGACCTCGGTGGGCTCGTCGTCGCCGGTCAACGTCACCGGCAGCGACGGCAACGCAATGGTCGTGTAGTCGGGGTTGTCGAGGTAATAGGACCGGTCACCGGCGTCGCCGTCGTAGGCCTGCACGACCACCTTGAACGACCACGTGCCCGTCAGATCACCATGGTCCACCACGTTGTTCTCTGCGACGAGCTCCACCTTGCGTGTCAGGTGCTCCCCCGTCGCGGCCTGCCCGCCGACAGTGCTGTCGAACCGCGCCACGAAATGCCAGTCGCCGGGATTGTCCAGTGAGCTCCCCGACGCCGGCGGCCCGTTCGGCCGCGCGATCGCCTTGCTGATCGGCTCGTCGTCAGTGCCGCCGGTGCGCACCTGGGTGTCCACCTTGCCCAAGATCACAATGTTCTCAGTCGGCGCTGCGTCGAGGGTGATCGTGATGTCGTCGCGGCGGTCGCGGCTGTCGGTGTTGTGCCCCCGCTCCATTACGGTGGTGTGGCCGTCGCTGACGGTGATCGTCGTGCCCGTGCCGGTGACCGTCGTGTCTGACGATTCGGTGACCGTGACCGTCCAGTCGCCCAACACCGTGCCGCCGGTGCAGTCAGCGGTCGTACACAGCTGCACGCCGAAGGTCTCGTCGTCGGAGTCGTCGTCGGCGTTGGCGGTCACCTCGAAACGGAGACGCCCGCTCACAGAGTCCTCGAACGCCCGACGTCCCTCACCGGCCGTGATCTCCACCAGAGCGCCCCGCTGGTTGGGGACCTTGAAGGTGACGTCGCCGGCCTCGGCCGAGTACCCCGACAGCGGCTTGAAGAAGACGAAGTACGCCGGGCGCTGCGGAATCCTCGACAGCTCGAATTGCCGCTGGTGGCCCTCGGCGATCGCCGTGCGGTGCAACGCCACCCCGCTCGCCGACACCGACAAGCCGCCGGGCTCGTCCGTCGACGTCGGCGGGGGCGCCACCGAGTCGTCGTCAGTGATGGCGACCTCCACGTCCGCGGTGATTGAGCCGTAGCCGCCGCCCGACGCGGTGTGTGCCAAGGTGATCTGCTCGTGGTCGCCGTCGTCGTCGTCCACTGCTCGCAGCGTCACCGGCTGGGGCTCGTCCCAGTTCGAGGTGGTGAACCTCAGCGTGTCGTCGAGGCCCGGGTTGGCCAGGTCGGTGTCGACCGCCAGCGACGTTCCGAACTGCCCCGAGACGGTCACCGTGACGGTGCCGGTCGGCTCAGTGGCGAGCACCACCGTGTAGGTCGTCGAGTCGCCCTCGTCCATGGTCACCGACGCAGCAGAGACCTCGATGGCCGGGTCGTCGTCGGCCACCGTGACGGTCGCCGGGCTGACGGTGGTGTCCGGCTCTCGCGGGATCGGAGGCGTCGCCGGCAGCCACTCGCCCGAGACCGTGACAGTCTCGTCGCCGGTGTAGACGGCGTCGGCGGTGGGCGTGAGGGTGAACGTGTTCGAACCTTCCGAGGACTCCTTATCGATGGTGATCTCGAAGTCGGGCACCGCGGCGAAGCCGACCACGTTGGGAGCGCCCGAGCCCTCCACGCTCACCTTCACCTTGCGGTCCACCAGATACACCGACGTGCCGGCCAGCGAAGCGGTCACCGTGATCGTCTGCGCTCCGCCGCCTTCAGACACCGTGTCTGTGTCGACGCTCAAGGCGACCGCACCGGGCTGGTTTCCGGCGTCGTCGTCGAGGATGCTCACAATGGCGTTACGGATGCCGCCCAAGAAGTACCCCTCGCCCTGAAGCAACGCGATGCGCAAAATCCCGATGCCTTCGATGAGGTTGTCGTTCACCACGACGACCTCGATGACGGCCTCGGTTTTGCCTTTGGGCACCGTCAGCGTGCCCGACAGCGGTTCGATGTCGACGCCCTCCTTCACTGCCAAACCCGACGGGACCTGGTACCTCACCGTGAGGTCTGTGGCCGATGGGCTCGACAACACCACCGTGACTTCGCCGGTGTCCCCGCCCTCGCTGGCAGAGAACGAAGTTTGCTTGAACGAGACGACGGGAATCGCCGGCCCGGTCAGCTTGAACACCGGCGACATGGCGTAGAACCGGTTGGTGTTGGTGGGGGCCTCCTGCCCGTTGCGCAGCGGGCCCTCTGTGGCCGCCTGGGTGCCTGCGGCGAAGGACACGTTGGCGGAATGGCCCAGGGGGTTGGTGTGCAGCGTGCAGTTCGCCTGCATTCCGGTCCACACCTTGTCACCGTCGGCGGGCAAACCGTCCTCGTGGCGGAGATGGTTCGTGGTCTCGCTCCACCGGTTGTCCCAGTTGCCGTCGCAGAAATCGAAGTAGTTGTCGGCAATCTTGTGGCGCTTGATCCAGTAGATCGGCGTGCCCGCATCGTCGGCCTTGGTCGACCCGTCGGCCCACGCGTTGGAAGACCACATCCCGACGTGGGCGCGGCCCGCGACATTGGCCGTCGGCGCACTCGAGCTGCGGGTGTTGGCGAACACCTTGAAGAACCCGACGTAGGGCTGGATCGCCTGGATGCCGCTGCGCGCTCCCACGCTGCGCACGAACGCGTCGTAGTCGGCGATGTCCGACGACTCGGCTGTGCCGCCTTCGGAGGTCATGTACAGCACACGGAACTCGTCGCCGGAGTTCAGCGTCGACGGACGCAGCGGCCAGCTCACCGGCACCTCGATGTCGCCGGTCTCGTCGTCGACGATGACGAACCCGAGCGGCCCGCCCGCCGGATCGGCCAGCCCCGCCGGCAGGTTCGTGTGGCTCGGCGCCCGGTTGCCCGCGCCGTAGTCGACCAGCACATAGGGCTGCGTACGCGCATTGTTGTCGACCGGCGTGAACCGCAGCGTCGCCTGCGAAGCCCCTGCGGCCAGCCGTACCGCCGGGTTCTGCGCCGAGTGCGGTGCAGCCACCAGCAGCGACACCCCCGCCTGGGTCGACGGCTCGAGCCCGAACGTGAAATCGGTGGTCACCACCGCGCCGTAAACCGACAGCGGCACCGTCACGGTCTCCGAGCCGGTGAGCGCCCGGTTCAACGAGACCGTGACTGTGCGATAGCCCGTCGCGTTCGACGCGCCCTCCACCGCGTTGGCGTTGGCGTCGCCGTCTGAGCCGGACAGGGAGACAGCCACCGACAGGTCGCCGATGGTCACCGTCAGCGTCCCCGTCACCGAGGCGTACCCGCCGCCGGCGGCCGTGTGGGTGAGTGTGACCTTGTCGTTGTCGGAGTCGCCATCGGCGCCGGCTGAGACCATCACCGTCTGGGGCTGGTCCCAGTTGGACGTGGTGAAGGTGAGCGTGTTCTGGTTGCCCCCCTGCGTACCGTCGGTGTCGACGGTGAGGTCGCTGCCGCCGTGGCCCGCCACGGTCACGGTCACGTCGCCGCTCGGCACCGTCGAGAGCCGCACCGTGTACTCGGCGCTGGTGCCCTCGGTCACCGCCAGCGCGGCGCCCGCAGGCGTGAACAACAGCCCGGGGTCGTTGTCGGCGACCGTGACTGTGGTGGCGGCGGGGCTGCCTACCTGGTACCCGCTGCGGGCGGCCAGCTCCAGCACGATGCTCTCTGAGCCTTCGAGGTCGTTGTCCTCGGTCAGAGTCACGGCGATGTTGGCCGAGCCGGCGTTGGCGGGAATGGTCACGCTGCCGCTCAGCGCCGTGTAGTCGGTGCCCGACACCGCCGTGCCGCCGCTGTCGGCGTAGGCGACGGTGAGATCGGCTGCTGGGGCGGGCGACGCCTCCACCACGACGTTGAGGGTGCCCGACCCTTCGCCGGCGGAATAGGTGGCCACCCCGAAGGTCACCTGCGGGGTCTCATCGTCGATGGTCACCTGGGCCTGAGCGCCGGCCGAGTCGTAGCCGCCGCCCACCGGCGTGTAGGTCAGCGTCACGGTTTCGTCGTCGGCGTCGTCGTCGGCAGCCGCCATCAGGGTCACGGTCTGGGGCTCATGCCAGTTGGCGGTGGTGAAGGTGAGGGTGGCCTGGTCCCCGTCGGTCGCGCTGTCGGTGTCGACGGTGAGGTCGCTGCCGCCCTGGCCCGAGACGGTCACGACCACGTCACCGGTCGGCGGGGTGGAGAGGCTGACCTGGTAGGTGAACGTGTCGCCCTCAGCCACGGTCGGGGTGGGAGACGAGAGCACCAGCCCGGGGTCGTCGTCTTCGATGGTGACGGTGGTGGACGCCGTCGAACCGACGGCGTAGTCGGTGGCGGTGCTGCTCAGCGCCAGCTCGATCGTCTCGCGGCCCTCGACGGCGCTGTCGTCGGCGACGGTGACGGTGATGTCAGCCGAGGTCGCGTCCTTGGCGATGGTCACGCTGCCGCTCAGCGCTGTGTAGTCGGTGCCCGACTCCGCCGTGCCCCCGCTGTCGGTGTAGGCGACGGTGAGATCGGCTTCGGGAGCGGGCGAGGCGTTCACCTTCACGGTCGCGGTGCGGGTGCCCGCGGCCTCTCCCGCCGTGTAGGTAGCGGCGCCGAAGGTCACCACCGAGCCCTCGGTGATGGTGACGGTGGCGCTGGTGTCGCTGGTGTGGGCTTGTGTGCCGCCTTCGAGGTTGGTGGCAAGGTTCGTGTCGGCCAGGTCGCCGAAGGCCACCGTCACCGGGTCGTTGCGGGAGTCGCCGTCGTCGTAGTTGGCCACCGGGGTCAGCACCAGCACCGCCGTCTGCGCCCCGGCGCCGGTGAAGGTCACCGTGGGGGTGTCGCTGCCGGCGCCGCTCAGCGCAATGCCGGTGGGGCTGCCCTTCAGCGCCACCCCGACCGCGGTGCCTGCGTAGCCGTCGGTGAGGTCGAGCGGCACCGCCGCCACCTCGCCGGCCACCAGCGCCCTGGCGAGGGCGACGGTGACCTCGGCCGAGGCGGCGGTGTCGCCTTCCTCGACTTCGCCGCCGCCGGTGATCGACACCACGGTGGGCTCGTCGTCGACCAGCACAGCGGTCACGTCGCGCAGCGGCACCCCGGCGTACTCGCCGCCAGTGAGCGCGTGGCTGAACACAACGGTGCGACCGATGCCGGGATTGTCCACCGCATCGTCGGCGGCGGCCACGTTCACGGTGCGCGGCGCCCAGTCCGACGGGGTGTAGCTGAAGGTGGCCGAGGCGCCGAGGCCGCTCTTGTTGTTCACTTCGCCGCCGGTGCCTGCGGTGACGGTGAGGGTGACGGTGCTGGTGGGGATTGCGCCCAGCGTCACCGTGTAGAAGCTGCCGGCTTGGCCTTCGGTGAGGGTCAGCCCGGCTTGGGGGAGGGTCGCGGTGGCCGAGAGCGTCTCGTCGTCGGTCACCGTCACCGTCACCGAAGGCCCTGTGGTCACGCTTGTGTAGCCGGTGACGGTGTGGGACACCTGCACCGACTCAGCGGCGGCGTCGGCGTCGTCGGCGGGGGTGACCGTCACCTTCTGGGGGACGCTCCAGTTGCCGCTGGAGCCGCCGGTGAAGCTGAGCGCTCCGCTCACCGTCGCCGCGCCGACATCGCCGGAGGTGGGGGTGACCACTGCGGTGCTGCCAGGGCCGGGGTCGGTGGCCAGCACCACGCTGTACTCGCCGGCAGCGCCGCCCTCGATGAGGGTCAGGGTGCTGGGCATCACCATCACCCCCGGGGTGACGCTCGCCACCTTGAAGCTCCCGGTGATGGGGTCGCACTTGCCATCGCACGGCGAACCGGTGTCGCCGCGGCGCGACAGCAGCTCGGCGCCGGCAGTGACCGTGACGGTGGAGTCAGCATTGGCAACGGCGGCCGAGACCGTGAGATCGAGCACCACGTGGGCGCCGGTGGACTTGGTGGAGTCCGAAAAATCCTGGTCGTGGGCTCGCACCAGGCGACCGGCGGTCACCGTCACGCCCGTCGGCAGGCCCGAGACCTCGATGTGGCCCAGCGCGGCGGCGGTCAGCTCACCGGTGGCCGGGTTCCAGAGTTTGTCGTTGGCGTTGCGGTTGGTGGTGCCGCCGGTTCCGCCCCTGCCGCCGGCGCCTGCGAACGACACGCCAAAGGGCACCAGCTCCACCTGCACGGTGGCGCCCACGGCCAAGGCGGTGACCGGCACCTCGGCGGGCACGACCGCCAAGGGCGGCCCCGACGCCTCGTCGTCCACCACCACCAGGCTCACCGCTGGCCCGGCCGCGACGCCGGTGTAGTTGGTCACCGAGTGAGTAATGGCGGTGTGCTCGTGGTCGACGTCGTTGTCTTGGGATGCAGTCACCGTCACTTTCTGGGCGGTTCCCCAGTTGCCGGCCGAACCGCCGCTGAAGGAGAGGCTTGCTGGCGAGAGTGTCGCCGCGGCGCTGTCGCCCACCTCCGGGGTGACCACCACGGTGATGCCGTCGCCCGGGTCGGTGGCCAGCCGTATCTGGTAGACGCCGGCGCTGCCCTCATCGACGCGCATCCGGCGCACGTCCACGTCGGGGCGGCCTGAGCCGAGTTCCACCACCAGCTCCACGCCGGGCGCCGCGGAGGCGTCGTCGTCGGTGATGTGGAAGCTGATGCGTCCCGAGCCGGTGGCCCCGCCGCCGACGGTGGTCGCGGCCGAGGTCACCGAGCTGCTGGGCCAGGTGGCGGGCAGCGACACGGTGATCGCCTCGTCGGCGGTGTCGGCGTCGTGCTCGATGGTCAGATTCAGCGTGGCAGCCTTGACGGTGTTGCCTGCCGAGCCGGTGAAGATCAGCGACCCGCCCACGTGCTTCACGCCCGCAGGTGAGCCCTTCAGCGCCAGCGAGAACTCGTCACCCACCGCGCCGCCGTCCACCTGCAAGGGCACTTCCAGCATCTCGTCGGCTTGCAGAGCACGACCGAGGGTGACCGTCAGCTCGCTGGTCTCGGGGGTGTCGCCCTCTGCCAGAAACACGAGGCGTGAATTGGTCTTGTCCTCGATGGTGCCCGTCAAGGTCACTTTGGTGGCGTCGTCGTCATTCACCGCCACCGCCGCTGCGTCGTCGGGAGACGAGGCCACGGTGTAACCCGTACCGGCAACGACGGTCACCTTGATCGAGCCTGCGGGCTCGTCGGCGGAGTCGCCCACCGTCGGCACTGTGTACGCCGCGGTGGTCGCACCCTTCTTGATCACCACGGTCTTGTCGCCCAGGTCGGCGGCGGCTGCCACCTTGCCGGTCTGGGCCACCGTGAGCTTCACCGTGAGATCGGCGCTGGGCGCCTTGGCGATGGCCACCTCGAAGGCCGCCGCGGTGCCCTCGGTGACCGCCGATCCTTTCGTCACCGACACCGCCGGGTGGGCGTCGTCGTTGGTGATGGCCACGCTTGTTGGGCTGCCGGCCAGCGAGACGCCACCGCCAGAACCGGTGACCTGCGCGCCGGCGCCGAAGGCGACCGCCACGGTGCGGTCGTCGAGATCTTCGTTGGGCACCGCGGTCAGCACCAGGGTGGCGGTGGTGTCGCCGGCGCCGAAGCGCAGCGCCGGGTTCTGCGCGTTGTAGGGCGCCGAGGTGTCGAGCGTGCCGTCGCTGCCCTGCTTGAGCGCCAGGGTGTAGTGGTCGCCGACGGTGGCACCGGTGACCGTCAGCGGTATCAGCGCCGTCATTCCCGCGGGCAGAGCGGTGCCGCCGTAGGTGACGGTCACCTCGGTGCTGCCCTGGCCTTCGGCCACCGCGGCGTCGGCGGCGGCCAGCGTGAAGGTGCTGGGG
Source organism: Candidatus Poriferisodalis sp. (assembly GCF_965214215.1). Taxonomy (GTDB): domain Bacteria; phylum Actinomycetota; class Acidimicrobiia; order Acidimicrobiales; family Poriferisodalaceae; genus Poriferisodalis. The sequence continues at coordinate 787,675 of NZ_CBDCBD010000003.1, forward strand.
TCGTTGTCGATGAGCGTGACCGTCGCCGGGGTCACGGTGTAGGCCCCGAGGGTGCCGCTGATGGTCACCACCCGGTCGGCCTGATCGACGCTGTCGCCGGTCACCAGAATGCCCATGGCGGTGAACGTGGCGCTGGCGTCGCCTGCGGCGATGTTGATGAGCCGGGCGATGTGCGGCAGATTGTCGGGCTTCAGCGTGAACGGCACCCGCCCGTCGGAGTCGCTCGAGCCGCTGACCGAGAGGTCCACCGTCTGGTTGGTGTCGAAGCGGCTGTCGCCCTGCACGGTTGCGGTGACAGTGACCGGGGTATTAGCGGGGTTGTCGGTCTCGTCGATGCTCACCGGCGAAGCGCTCAGGGCGATCCCGGCGGGCGGCGGATCGTCGTCGGTCACGGTGACCGTGATCGTGTCCGCGGAGCCCGACTCGTACGCGCCGCGGTAGGGCACGACAACCACCCGATGGGTGATCGAGACGCTGCGGGCGCCTCCGGTGTTGTCGAGGCTGTCGTCCACGCCGGTGACGGTCACCACGACGGGCGACCAGTCGTCGCTGGTGAAGGTCAGCCGGCCGTCGCGCCACCGGGTGCTGTCGGAGAAGCTCAGGCTCGCTCCGGCTGAGGCCGCCACGAAGACCTGCACCCTCTCTTGGTTCTGCGCGTCGCCGCTCACGGGGGCTTTGGTCAATGAGATGGTGTAGGTGTCGGTGGTCTCGTCTGCGGTACCCGCCTCGGCCACCTCGGTGCCGCCGCCGGTCTCGGTGATGACCACCTCTCGCACGTCATCGCCGACGACCGTCGCGGTGAGCGACGGCAGCGCGACGGTTCCCTTGGAGTAGTCGTCCCAAGTGCCCTGCGACGCCGGCGTTGAGTTGGTGAACACCCTCGCGGCGTGCGTGAGTGTGACCTCACAGGAAGCGGTGCCACAGGCGTTGCGGGTCCCGACGGTGACGGTCTGGGGCTGGTCCCAGTCCGCAGATCTGAATTCCAGGACCAGCGGTTCATTCTCATTCATCGAATTCACCGTGACTTGGTCGTAGTCGCCGGACCGAATCGTCACCTGGACCGTCTGGAGCGGCCGGGATCCGAGGCGCACGGTGTATGTGGAGTCCTCTCCGTCGGGCAAGGTGAGGCCGCCAGGCTGGCTCAGCACCACGCCTTTGGTGTTGTCGTCGGTGACCGTGGCGGTGACCTTGGCACCCGAGACGCCGTGGTAGCGGGTGTCGTCGTTGTCGGCGGCGAGCGCCTGAACGGTGATGTCGGCGGTTCGCCCAGTGCCGTTGTCCTTGTCGTCGTCGACGCCGGTAACCGTCACCTCCTGCGCGTCGGCGTAGTTGGCCGGAGTGAAGGTGAGCTTGGCCGTTGTTCCCGCCGAGGACGACGGGCTCTTCACCGTGACAGCGCCGGGCTTTACGGATGTGACGGTGACGACCACGTTGTTCGTCGGCTTGGAGTCGAGCGCGACGCTGAACGTGTCGGTGCCGCCGTCTTCGGCCAGCTCGGTGCCGCCGTCGGTCTCGGTGACGTTGATGCCCACGGGCGCCTCGTCGTCGATCACCCTCACCTTCACCGAGGCAATCGCGATGCCGTCGTAGGGGTTCGCGGGCGGGTTCTGGGGGTCGCTGGGGGCGGGAACAGTGGCTGCGTGGGTAACGGTCACGTTGCGGGCGGCACCGGTGTTGTCGAGATCGTCGCTGACGCCGGTGACGGTGACCGTCTGGGGATCGCTCCAGTTGGTCCGGGTGAACGTCAGCCGGACGGTCTCCCCCGGCGTCGTGTCGGTGCCGCCGTGCAGCTGCGCCGCCGAGTCGTCGCCGGAGGTGGCGGTGATGAACACAGGGCCGAGCGGTTGTGTATTCAGTCGCACCGTGTAGGTGTCGGTGCTGCCGTCGTCGGTGACCTCTGTGGCGCCGCTGGTCTGGGCGATGGTGACCCCGGAAGTGTCGTCGTCGAGGATCGTCACGCTGACCGAGCTGGAGGCGAGGGCGGCGTAGTCGGCATCGCTGGAGGCAGCCGACAGCATCAGCGAACCCGTGCGGTCGCCGCTGTTGTCGAAGCTGTCGGCCACGCCGGTGACGGTGACGGTCTGGGGCTGGTCCCAGGTCGACCTGCTGAACGTCAGCGTGATGGTCTTGGCCTGCGCGCCGCCCACCTTGCTGAGGGCCAATGCATCTGTCGTGGTCTGGGTCTCGACCACCGCCACGGTGACGGTGACCTCGGCGGAGGGCTGCGATGTGAGGCTGACGGTGATGGTGTCGGTGCTGCCGTCGTCGGTGACCTCGGTGCCGTCGCCGGACTCGGTGATCTTCAGTGCGGCGGTGTCGTTGTCGGTGATGGCCACCGGAACCGGGGCGATCGCGATGGAGCGGTAGTTGCTGTCGGCGGTGGCGATCTGGTGGGTGACCGTGGTGGAGAGCTCGGCGGCAGGGTTGACGGCGTCATCGTCGACGGCGGTCACGGTCACCGTCTGGGGCCTGTTCCAGTTGGACTTGGTGAACACCAGCGGCGCCGACACGGTGATCTTGGCCGAGCCGGCGACGGGCGTGACGGTCACCTGCCGGGCCGGGGTGGCGTTGAGCACGATCTGGTAGGTGTCGGTGTTGGTGGCGCCGGCTGCTTCGGTCACCTCGGTGTTGCCGCCGGTCTGGGTCACGGTGAACCCCGGCGGGGCGTCGCTCACCCGTACCAGCACGCCCGGGCCGGTGGTGGGCCCGCCGGTCCAGCCGCTGATGTGGTGAGAGATCACGGTGGAGTCGTCGCCGAAGGTCGCGTCGGCCACGCCGGTCACGGTCACCGTCTGAGCGGTCTTCCAGGAGCCCCCGCTGCCGCCGGTGAAGGTGAGCTGCTGCGGGGAGACGGTGGCCACCGAGCTGTCGCCGGTGACCACGTCCACCGTGACCGTCGCGCCGCTGCCGGGGTCTGCGCTGAGCTTGAGGGTGTAGCTGCCCGGCGCTCCGCCTTCGTCCACGTCCACTGTCAGCTTTGACGGCGCCAGGTGGGGGTCGTTGTCGTTCACCAGCACCGAGGCCGACGGGTTGGTGCTGTCGCGCACCGCACCGCCCGCCAGGTTGGTGCCCGACCGGGCGGCCAGCTCGACGTCGTCGCCGATGGTGACAGTGAACTGCTCGCGGCCTTCGCCCAGGTCGTCGTCGATGAACATGAACATCAGCGAGGCCCGCTCGGGCACGGGAGCGGTGTGGTCGGTCCACGGGGTGGTGGGCGTGCCGAACGAGGCTTCGTCGAACACCACCACGAAGTCGAGCGCGGTGATCGTGACCATTACCGTCTCGCCGCGCACATTCATCTGTTGGGTGTCTTGCCAGTCTTGGACGAGCGTCGTGGGTCGCACGGGCTTGTAGACCACGCCCGAATGCAGCAGGGTCACCCCCGGGTTGCGGGCATCATCGGGTTGCTGCTCCTGGCGGGTCCGCGGTGCCTGCCAACTCACGTCGACCTTGACGTCGGCGGGGGTGATATTGAGGCCCTCGATCCGCAACGGCACCTCGACTCGCTCATCGCGGGCGAGCGGCCGGCTCAGCACGACCTCGAACCCACGCGCGCGGGATTGCTGGCTGCCCGCGAAGCGCTGCACGCTTTGCCCCTCGGTGACTGCTGGCGGGCTGCCGTCGTAGTTCCGGCCCTCGTAGACGATCTTCACCACGGTGGGCTGCGTATCGGTCACCTTGGCCATCACCGAGGGCGCGGTGACCGAGGCGTACACCGACCCGGTGGTGGTGACCGCGTGGGTGATGGCAACGCTGCGAGGGTCGCGGCCCGGATTGTCGATGCCGTCGTCCACCCCGTTCACCGTGAAGGAGTGCTCGCTCTGCCAGTTGGCGCTGGTGATCTGCACCGACGCGGGCGTCACGGTGGCGACGCCTACCGCCGCGCTGGTGGGTGTGATCGTGACGGTCTCGCCCGCGCCTGGCGCAGCCGACAGACGCACCGTGTAGGACGCGGTGGCGCCCTCGTCTACCGTCACCTCGGTCGTCGAGGCCAGCACCGCCGCACCCGAGGCGTCGGCGTCGAGCACGCTCAACAGCACTTCCGACGCCGTGGGATCGACCGGTGCGCCGCTCACCGTCAGCGTCGCCTCCTCGTGGATTTCGTCTTCGTCGTCACCCGCGGTCAGCACCAGCACAGCCGTCTGCGCCCCGGCACCGCTGAAGAACAGCGTCCTGTATGGGTTGCGGGGCAGCGTGACCCCGGTGTTGATGCCGGTGCCCGTCTTGAGAGCGATCTGGAAGTCGAGGGGTTCCACTCCCGTGCCGGAGATTCGAACTTGAATCGCCACCTGCTCGCCGGATGCGAGCGGCGTCGACAGCTCCACGGTCACCTCGACGCTGGAGCTGGAATCACCCTCGACAAGCAGCCCGCCGCCGGTCACCGACACGGTGCGGGTCGCGTCGTCGTCTTGAACCATCACCGAGTTGAGCGTCGAAGTGCCCACCGTGTACCCCTCGCCGGCCTGCACCCCAACAGTGACCGTGCCGTCGTCCTCCCCGTCGGTGTCGGCGACCGTCGGCACGTTGAAGGCCGCCTGCGTCTGCCCTGAGGCGATCACCACCGAGACATCGCCCTCATCGCCCGGCGCCACATAGTCGCCACCGGTCTCGCTCACCCGCAGGGTCACCGGCAGGTCGTATTGCACCGCCGGGGTAGCCGTCACGGTGAAGCGAGCCGGGGTGCCTTCGCTGATCGGCCGCACCACGAAGTCCGGAGAATCGCCGAAGGCGATCTGCACCTGATCGGCGGCAGCGACGGTGATCGCCGGGTCGTCGTCGGTGTCGACAATGGTCATCGCCACATGGTCGGGCGTGCCTTTAGCCACGCCGACGGGCAGAGTGCCGAGCTCCAGGGTGAGCGTCTCAGTGGGTTCGTCGGCGTCGGCGTCGAGTGCGGTGAAGGTGAGCGTGCCCGTCTCGTTGCCCCGCGCGATGTCGATGCTGCCGCTGTTGGACAGTGTGAAATCGTCCGCCGACGCGGTAGCGCCGGCGCGCACCTGCACAGGAATCGACAGGGCAGCCGTCGCAGGCGCCAGCAGCGTGGCGGTGACCGTAGCGGTGTCGCCCTCGCGCACCTCCGGGCTGTCCACAGACAGCGACACGTCCTGGGCGACGCCGTCGTCTTCCACGGTGAACTCAGCCGAGCAGGCGCCACCGGAGCAGCTTCCGAGCCCGGTAGCCCCGCCGGGCAGCGTCTCGACACTGTTGGCCGAGGTGATCAGCACGAATTTGCCGCCGCTAGCAGCCGAGGGGATCTGGGCGGTGATCTCGGTGTCGGTGATGTCGGCGTCTCGCCGCGGCGTCACGATGAGATCGGCCACCGTGGCGCTGCCCGTCGAGGAACCCGTGAACACCACCGACGCATCGGTCACGTCCGCGTTCAGGGTCACTCCGACGGGGGCCGGCGTGCCGCCCAGCGAGAGCGTGAACGGCAGCGGTGTGGCGCCGCTGAAGCTCAGCGGCACCTCGAGGCGCTCGCCGGTCACCAGCGGCCGCGACACGACCAGGCGCAGCGCGGCGGTGTCGGAGGGGTCGCCCTCGTCTGCGGTGGCGTCGGTGGCCGAGAACGTCACCGTGGTGGCTTCGTCGTCGGTCACCGCAACGGTCTGCGGATCCACCTTCAGACCGTTGTAGCTCGCATCGGTCGAGGTGACAGTGAGGGCGATGTCGGTGGTGCGCGTCCCGCCGGGGTTGTCGACGTTGTCGTCGGCCGCGGTCACCGTCACCGTCTGGGCTTGGCTCCAGTTGCTGGCGGTGAAAGCCAAGCTGGCCTTGTCGACGGCGGCCACGCCGGGGTCGCCCACCGCCACCGCGACGGTCACCTCCTGGGCGGGCTGGCTCGTCAGCACCACGGTGAAGGTGTCGGTGCGGCCCGCTCCGGCGGCCTCGGTCACGGCGAGGCTGCCGCCTGCGGCGGTGACCGTCACGCCTGCGGGCACGATGGTCGCCGTCGCGCTGCCCGATGCGGTGAAGCCGCCATTGAGGTTCTCGCCGCTCGGCGCCCGGTTGCCGGCGCCGAACGCCACGCTCACCGCGAGCGGCGCAGTCGCTCCCGTGTCGATGGCAGTGAGGGTGAGCTCCGCTGTCGCGACGCTCTCGGGCCCACCGGTGAAGACCACGGCCGGGTTCTGCGCGCTGTGAGGGCTCGACGTGTCGAGCGTCACCACGTCGTTCGCCGTGGCCAGCTCCAGCGAGTAGTCGGTGCCGACGGTGCCGCCGTCGAAGGTGAGCGGAACGGTCAGCTTCTCGGTGGGTGCCGCGGTCAAGTTGTTGCTGAGGGCCCGGTTCAGCGTGAGGGTGATCGTCGCTTCGCCGCCGTCGTCGGGCACGCGGTCCGATCCCGACAGGGTGATCGTGGTCGGATCGTCGTCGGTGACCACCGCATCCAGGCGCGCATGGCCTCCGATCAAATAACCGGGGCCGCTTTGGTCACCGGACAGTGCGATGTAAACGAGGCTGTCGGCCGTGTCGGCGCTGTCGGCGGTGGTGGGAATGGAGAACTCGGCCAACCCGTTGAAGCACTCCCCTGCAATGGGGCACGACAGCTCGAAGACCACCACGCGATCGCCTTCCTCTTCGGCTGCGATCCGATCGCCGCCGTGCTCGCTCACCGTCACCGTCACCGGCAGACCGAATTCTTCCGGTGCCGGGCGGGACAACAACTCGATGTCTATGGACGACCCTTCGACAACCGTGGTTTTGAGGTCCGATCCACTGCTAAAGAAGACGACGGGAGCAGTGAACAGCTTCGCCGTCAGCGAGTCGACCGCGAGCGTGGTGGGATAGCTCACGTCGTTGCTCTGGGTGATCGTGTGGGTGATGGCGACGGTGACGGGGGCCTGCGTCGGCAGGTCCACGCCGGTGAGCGTGACCGTCTGGGGCTGGTTCCAGTTGGTCGAGTCGAAGCTCAGCACCGCGCTGCCGGCAGTGCCGAACCTCACCCGCTCCACAGCCGCCGAGCGCGCGGTGATCTCCACGGTCTTGCCGGCGGCCGGCGGGGTTGCCAGGCGCACGGTGTAGGTGGCGGTGCCGCCTTGCTCGCGGAGATTGAGGTCGGTGTCCGAAACGATCACCGCGACGCCCGGGTCGGTCACGTTGACGGTGCGGGTCTCGTCGGTCACCGGCGGCGACGTAGAAGAGCTGTAGGGACCGCTGGCTGCTTCGACCGAGAAGGTCACCGTGACCGACTCATTTGCGAGGTCGGTGTCGTCCACCGCGGCGATCTCGACGCTGACCGCTTCGGCCCAGTTCCCGTCGCCGTCTTTGCCGGTGGTGCCGGGGGTGAATGTGATGGTGCTCTCGGCGTCGGCGGTGCTGGGGTCGGTGTCGACACTCACCGCGGCGGGATCGCTGGAGGTAACGGTGACGGTGGCTGCCACCGTGGGGTTCGACTCCAGCGACACCTCCAGGGTGTCGCTGGAATCGTCGCCGCCGCCTTCGTCAAGGGCGATGGTGGCCGCGGCGGGCTTCACCGAGATGCCGTGGGGCCGCGGCCCGTCCGCGATGGCCACGTCGATGGTGGGCGGCGTGGCCCCCGAGCCATAGGGCGCAGGGCAGCTCGCTGTGGGGCAGAGGATGATCCTCGCCAGCTCGGCGCCCTCGGCCGTGTCGTTGTCGCGCAGCGCCGTGAACGTGTAGGTGGCCTCGGTCTGCCCGTTGGCGAACTCGACGGTGGCGGGGGCCTCATAGTCGCCGTCGGAGGCCTTGGCCGTGTCTGGCTGCACCTTGATCGGAATCGACACTGCGCCCGCCGAGTGCAGGCGCGTCACCGTCAGCGTCAGGCTCGCCCCCTCGGCAATCGTCTGAATCGCCTCTGGCGCCGCCCGAGGATCGCTGCCCGCCTTCCACCACTGCACCAGGTCGTCGTCGACGACGGTTGCGGTCACGGTGCCGGTGACCGAGGCGTATCCGCCGCCTGCTGCTGTGTGGGTGAGCGTGACCGTGTCGTTGTCGGTGTCGTTGTCGTGGACGCCGCTCACGGTGATCTTGCGCCCGATGTGCCAATTTGAGGCGTCGAACTCGACGGAGGCCTGCACCCCGTTTGTGTCGTCGTCGGCGTCGAGCGTCAACACGGAGTCGGACTGGCCCGAGACGGTGACGGTGACCGTGCCGGTCGGTTCGGTGGCGAGCCGCAGCCGATACGTTGCCGCCCCGCTCTCGACCACCTCGACGGTGCTCGGCATGAGGAGGCCGGGCGTGGTGCGGTCTTGATCGGCGATGACCACCGTCGTGCTGTCCTGGGTTGCCGTGGACACACGAAGTTTCGGTTTGGCGCTGACGATCTCCAAGGTGATCGTCTCGTCGGGTTCGACCGCGGAATCGGCGGTGATGGAAATGGTGAGGGTGTACGTCCCCTTCGTGGTCCCCGCAGGGATCGTCACGGTCGTCGACGGCAGAGCTGCGAAGTCGCTGCCAGGCGTGGCGGTGCCGCCCACCGACAGGGTCACTTCCGCCGACAGTTCCATATCACGATCCACGGTCAGGTCGACATCGATGCTGCCGCTGTCCTCGAGCGCCCAGTACTCCGCCCGCTCGAAGCCCACCTCGAGTTCCTCGTCGTCGAGGATCGTGACAGCGATGGATCGTTTGCTGCCGAGCAGATAGTCGGGTGACTCAGCCAGCGAAATGCGAAAGATCTCCGAGGCCTCGAAAATGTCGTCGTTGACGATGGGGATGCTGAACGTCGCCGAAGTCTGTCCTGCGGGAATCGTCACCGTGCCGCTGCTGGCGTCGTAGTCCTCGTCGGGGGTCGCGTCGACCGTGGTCAAGGTGTAGGAGATCTTCAAGCCCTGCGCCGGCGCAGGGCTGACCTGAAGTGTGGCAATGCCGCGGACTTCGCCGTCCTCGGTGCTCGCAACAGAACGCGTGGTGAACTCCACCTGCGGCATCTCGTCGGATGCGACGGTCTTGAGCACCTCCGACACCGCGTAGAACCGGTTCTCGTTGCTGCCCGCCTCGGTGCCCAGCGACAACGCCTGCGATGCGGTGCCGCTGCCGGCCTGCGCGCCCGGGCCGTAGGTCGGTGCGGCAGAGCCCAGCGGAGCTGAGCTCGGTTTGCAGTCGTTGTTGATGCCGGTCCACACCTTCGCGCCGTCGCCCGGTGTGCCATCGGGGTGGCGCAGGCGGGTGTTCTCCGCCGAGATCCATCGCTGATCCCACGCCGTGCTGCAGAAATTCCTATAGCTGGTACCCACCACGTCGCCGCTGAGCCAATAGATCGCCTGGCCGGTGGCGTAGGCGCCCGAACCGCCGCGGGCGTTCGGGTCCCAGATGCCAACGTGAGTGCGGCCATCGACGGTGGGGGTCGACACGAACGCGTTGAAGAACCCGACATAGGGCAGCAGATCAGCTTCGCCGTTGCGGATTGCCGAGGCCCGCACGAAATGGTCGTAGTCAGCGATGTCGGTCGACGTCGCCGGCCCGCCTTCAGAGGTCATGAACAGAATTCGGTACTCCTCGCCGTCCTTGGACACCCCTGTCGGCCGGAAGCTCGCCCCCGCAGGCAGCACCACATCGCCCGTCTCGTCATCGACGAGAACGACGCCGATCGGCCCGCCGCGGGGCGTGCCCAGCGTGACGCCGCCCGTCGCGCTCGGTGCCGTGCCGCCTGTGCCGTAATCGACGATCACATACGGCTGCGTGCGCGCTGAGTTGTCCACCGGCGTGAGGCGCAGCGTCGCCGTCTGCGCGCCCGCCACGAACACCACCGCCGGGTTCTGCGCCGTGTGCGTCCCGCCCGTGGTGGTCAGCGTCACGCCGGTGTTCGTCCCCTGGAGCACGAACGTGTAGTCGGTGGCGACTGTTGCGCCGGTCACGCTCAGCGGCACCGTCACGGTTTCCGAACCGGCGAGTGCCCGGCCCAGCGTGAGGGTGATCGTGCGGTAGCCGGTGGTGTCGCTGGCGCCCTCGACTGCGTTGCCGTCGCTGTCGCCGTCGGAGGCTGTGATGGCGACAGACAGGCCGTCGTCATCGACGATGGTCACCGTGGCCGACGCCGGTGTGCCCAACGTGTAGCCCGTGCCGGCGCCCAGCGTCAGCGCGAAGCGCTCGTTGGGCTCCACCGCCGAGTCGTCGTTGACGGTCACGCTCACGGTGTGCGAGGTGACGCCGGCGGGGAAGGTGAACGTTGCTGCCGGGGCGGTGTAGTCGGTCCCGTCGCCTGTCGCCGTGCCTGCGGTCGTCGCCAGCGCCACGGTCAGGGCGCTGCGGGGCGCAGCGTCGGCCTTCACGGTGACGTCGATGGTTCCGTCGCTCTCAGCGCCGCTGAAGGTCGCCGAGCTGAAGGTCAGCTCCGGCGGCGCCAACAGCTTGAACACCGGCGAGTAGCCGTAGAACGGGTGTGTCCGGGTGTTGGGCGCAGCGTGTTGATGCAGCAACGTCTGTCCGCCGCCGCTGCCTGCCGAAGAGCGCGACACGGTGCTGGCCCCCAGCGGATGGTTCCACGCCTCACAGGCGTTGCCCGAGCCCGTCCACGTCGAGTAGGGCCCGTAGTTGTTGCCGGGCACGGTTGCAGGGACGTTGCGCGTGCCGTCCTCGCTGCGCGGATCGTCGGGGTCCCAGCCGGTGGTGACACCGCCGCCGCTTGACCAGCCGATGTCGCAGAGGTCGGCGTAGTTGTTGGCCAGGATCGCGCCGTCCAGCCAGTAGGTGGGAACGCCCGTCGTGCTACCCACCGTCGCCCGGGTGGAGCCGTCCGCCCATACGTATCCCCCGGAGAGATGGCCGGTATGACGCGTCGCCAGCCCGTTGTGGACTCGCACCGACGTTCCCGTCGAGCCCGACGCGCTGCGAGTCCCGCCGAACACCTTGAAGAACCCGGCGTAGGGCTTGATGTCGCTGTGGCCGCCCTCAGCGAGCACGCCGCGCACGAACGCGTCGTAGACCGCGATGTCCGACGATGTGGCGTCGCGACCCACCGAGGTGCGGAACAGCAACCGGAAGTCGTCGCCATACGACAGCCCGGGCGGAAGGAGCCCCCAGTCCAACGGCAGCTCGATGTCGCCCGTCTCGTCGTCCACCAACACGACGCCGATGGGGCCGCCGGTCTGGCTGGCCACGGCGGTGCCGCCGGTGCCGCTCGGCGCCCGATCCCCGGTGCCGTAGCTGATTACCACGTAGGGCTGAGTGCGGGCTGAGTTGTCGACTGGCGTGAGGCGCAGCGTCGCCGTCTGCGCGCTCGCCGCGAACACCACCGCCGGGTTCTGTGCCGTGTGCGTTCCGCCGGTGGTGGTCAGCGTCACGCCGGTGTTCGTCCCCGCCAGCGCGAACGTGTAGTCGGTGGTGACCGTCGCGCCGGCCACGTTCAGCGGCACCGTCACGGTCTGCGGACCGGACAGCGCTCGGCTCAGCGTGAGCGTGATGGTGCGGTAGCCGGTGGCGTTGCCGGCGCCTTCCACCGCGTTGCCGTCGCTGTCGCCGTCGGAGGCGGTCATGGTGACGGTGACGGGATCGTCGTCGTCGGTGACGGTGATGTTCGTCGCGGCGCCGGTGAGTCCCGCTCCCGACGCGAGGTCGCCGTGGAAGTTCGTATTGTCGGGGGTGAGGGTGATCGTCTCGTTGGCTGCGTTGTCGTCGTCGGCCAGGGCCTTGAGCCACACGGTGGCCGTCGACGCGGGCCTCACGCCGGCTGCTGCGCTGAACACCACCCGGGCTCGCGTCTTGGAGACCGTGGTCAGGCTCACGCCCTGTGCGGGCACCAGCTCCAAGGTGAAGTCCTCGTCGATGGCGCCGCCGCTGAAGTCGATGTGGTAGCCGATCGTCTCGTCGCCGACCGGGCTCGCCTTGTCGGCGAGCGTGATCGTGAACTGTGCGGCCTCGGCGTTGCTGCTGGCGGACGACTCCTCATTGGCGGTGTTGTCGGTGACCGCGAACGCCGCTTTCGCGCCGGCATAGGTGAAGGCGGTGATAGGGACGGTGGACCAGACCTCCTCTTGGTTTCCGCCGCCGTCGGTGTAGGTGGCCTGCACCGTCAGGGCCTTGCCGGCGTCTGCGGCGGCCACCGTGTACACGGCGGTGGCCGCGCCGGTGCCGGTGGCCGGGGTCACGACGTTGCCTGTCGTGGTATGCCACTGGTAGGTGATCGCGCCTGGGGCCGGGTCGCCGTCGGGGTCGTCGCTGACGGCGATGACGTGCTGTTGGGTGCCGACCCGCCCGATGGCGTCGTCGCGCAGCCTCACCGTGGCATCGCCCTCGTCCACGTCGGCCACCGTGATCGTTGCCTGCTGCTCGACGCCGGTGGCGCTGCCGTCGGCACCGGTGGAGGTGGCCACGATGGTGAGGGTGATCTGCGAGTCGGTGAGGGCTTCGCGGTCGAGCCCGTTGCCGGAGTAAGTGATCTGGCCGTTCTGGCGGTTGTTACCGCCAATGTCGAAGCCGGCGGGTGGCGACTTCAGCGAGTAGGTCACCTTGTCGCCGTTGCGGTCCACGGCCCGCACCGGCGTGCCGACCTCGACGGCCGTGGTCGAGCCGTCGTCGTTCTCCTCGATGATCAGATCGTCGGGAAGCGCCAACCACTCGGCGTCCACCGCGTTCGCGGAGAGCGGCACCAGCGTGAAGGTGACCTCCGCGGGCGGGCACACCGTGGTGTCGGACAGGCTCGTGCTCTGCCCGCACAGGCCGCGGGTGGGCACCTCATTGGACCTATTACTGAAATCAGGAGGGGGCCTGTTGCCGTAGCGGTCCTTGACGCCCTCGATAAGGCCGCTCCCGATCCGCAGCGTCACCTCAGTTGTCTCGGTGATCGCCGTGCGGGCCTCGGGTGTGAGCACGAGCGCCAGCTGGCCGGGGTTTCCGCCCGTCACGAGGTGGCCTGGCACTGTCAAGCCCCGCGTTATCGGCTGTTGGACCGGAAGCCCAGGAATGAGGTTCGGAAGGTCGCGGCTCGTAGGCGTGCTGCCGACCCTCAGCCCGTCGGGGGCGCCCACTAGATCAATGGAATGTCCGTAGTCGTCGCCCTGATACCCCAGCGTGTACATCGACGTCACCCGGTTGCCGTTGACGCTCCCCCCGATGAATCCGTAGTCCCGGTAGTTCGGCCGCTCTCCCGCACGGAGCTTCCCGGGGCGGGCGAACTTGTAGTCACCGCCGAGCGTCACGTCGACGTACAGCCTCCAGTAGCCGGTGGTGTTGTTGCCCACCTTCTTGAAGTCGGAGACCAGGATGGTGGCGTCGCTGAGCGTCAGGGTGCCCGTCGGCGTCTCGTCGTCGACGACGGTGACGGGCACGGAGACCTTGGACGACGAGTCGCCGCTTATCGCGAACTCCAGGTCGATGTCCTTGTGGTCGAAAATGTCGTCGTCCTCTGCCCCGGTGACGGTCACGGCCTGCGCCACATGCCACGGGGCTGTGCCCCCGGCGGCGGTGAACGTCACCGCGTCGGCGGGGAGCGTGACCTTGCCGCCAGCACGACTCAGGTTGATCTCCACCTTGACGTTGCCGGAGGGCGCATTGGCCAGGCGCACGTTGACGATGGAGTCCTCGCCCTCGGTCACCTCGAGCGCCTCGGCGTCCACCACGATGCCCTGCGGGGCGTCGTCGTCGAGCAGCGTCATCGGCACCGTGTGGTCGGTGGCATGGACCACCACGCCGCCCTCGAAGTTCGACTCGAACACCGCCCCGGCGCCGCCCGCCAGCGCCACCTCGAAATGATCCTCGGCGGTGTCACCGTCGTCGGTCGCCGCGACGACGCGCACAATGACAAGTTGCTTTTGAAGGGGAGGATTGTTATTCGCCTCGATGCGCAAGGCCGGAGCGGAGCTGCCACCCCCGAACCCGTCGGGCGTCACACAACAACGATTCTGAAATTGGGTGTACGCCAATTCAACCCGGCGGTCCGAGCCGGTGAAGAACACGTCATCGTCGGTGCCCTGCGCGCTCAAAGCGAACGCCACGTCGACCGATTCGCCGGAACGCGGCTGACGGCCCAAATCCACTTCCACAGTCACACTTCGCAGGGCGCCAGAAGATGAGCCCTCTGCCAGCAGCATCGGGACATCGAGGCTCGGAAAGTTCGCTTTCAACGACACCACGGTCGGCTCGTCGTCGACGATGTCGACGGTCACGTCTTCAACGGTGAGGCCGCTGTAGTGCGTGTCGGTGGTGGTGACGGTGTGGCTGATGGTGACATCGCCCTGCTGCGAGCCGCCGGGGTTGTCGATGCCGTCGTCGACGCCGGAGGCCGCGGTGACGGTGACAGTCTTGGTGAGCGCCGCTCCGCTGTCTGAGGGGTTGAACACCAGCGGACCCGAGACGGTGACGACCCCGGTGTCACTGCTGACCGGCGTGATCTCTACCTGAGCCGAGGGCGCCTGATCCAAAGTGATGCTGTAGGTGTCGGTTTCGCCGGTGGTGTCAGCAAGCACCGTCGCATAGTCCGACTCGACGATGCCGATGTCGGCGCCGGGCAACAGCTTGAAGTTGAAGTAAGCCGGGCGGCACTTGCCGACCTCGGACACGTCGTAGTTGTCGTCGCACACAGTCTTGGTCGCCAGATTGGCGTCGTGTTGGTGTTCGCCCCTGTGGGTTGTGTCCTGCCTCACAAGGAGCATCCCGCCGACCTTCACTTGGAAGTTCTGCTGCGCGCGGAAGTCGTCCATGGCAGCTTCAGTCATCCTGAACGTCACGATCGCCCATTCAGCATCCTCGCGCTCGATGCTGTGGATGCTGAGGCCGGCGGGGGCGTCGTGCAGTTCGACAGAAGGGCCGACCGTCACCGTGTCGCCGCCGCGTATCACCTCCCCGCCGTTGAGCGCCACATCGCTGGCAAAGACCTCGCCGGACTGGCTGCTGGCGAACCCGCCGCGGGAGTCGCCGGTACCGGGAAACCGCAGGCCTGTACCGGTAAATATGGGTGCAAAGTCACCCGTGGCGGGATATCCGTTGTTGAACCGAATCCCCAGACTCGCCTCAAAGACGTCGGTCTCGTCGACACGGGTGAAGCCCGACTTGCCGTAGCTTTGGCGGCCCGGCTCGGTGAGCACACCGCGTCCACGTTCGCTGTTGTCGCCTTTCCAGCCAAAGCGCTTGTTAGTCGCAATGGTGACCAAGCGCTCGTTTTGGACGATGCTCTTCGGGTCGTCCTCTGTGAAGGTGATGGTGCCGCTGCCGGTGCCCTTCACGTCCTCCTTGGCGCCTTTGAGCACGAAGCCGGTACTGGTGAGCACCGGGGCGTTCGGGTCGTTGTCGGACTCGCCTGCGGGGATGGTGACCGTGAGCTTCTCGGTGTCGTAGTCGCTGTCGTTGAGCGCGTAGAGCCGGATCTCGGCGGTCTGCGGCGCGTCGCCGCCGCTGCCGTCGAACGTCACCGTGGTGCCCGTCAGCGACACCCCCGCCGTCGGTGCCAACTCGAGCCGGTAGTCGGTGCCGGCCACCAGAGCCGGGTCGCTCGAAGGCGTCTGGTTGATCACGAGCGGCACGGTGATCTGCTGCGCAGTGCTCAGCGGGCTCGACGTCTCGAGCCGGATCACCGCCGGCGACGGGTCCACGAAACTGTTCTCGGTGGCATATGTGTCGGGCACGCTCACCGTCACCGACGTGGGAGTGGCGTCCTCGATGGCGATCTCCACCCGTGCAGCGCCGGTCGCGAAGCTGGCCAGCGGCAGCATCTCGGCGGCGTCGACTTCGACGACCAGGGTTTCGGTGCCTTCCTCGCTGTCGTCGGTGGGTACGGTGACCTCGCAGTCGTAGGTGAGCGCCTTGGGCGGATCGGGTTGAGTGGGTTGCGCGGCAATCTTGCACAGCGCCGAAGTGGGGTGGTCCTCCGCAGTGATCCCCGACCCGCTGAACTTCAGCGGCACATCGATATCCCAGTCGCGAGCCGGGGCATTGGCGCGCAACGCCGGCACCGTCACCCGCAAGGTGGCCTTATCGCCCTCGGCGACCGTCGGCGTTGTAGTGCTGAGCGCCCAGTTGTTGTGCGTGCTGGGCTGGAATTGGATGACCCCACGCGAGGGCGACTGGCAATCGGTGACGTACTCGTCTTCGATGTTCCCCCCGTCTTCGATGTTCCTATTGTCATCGCAGCGGTTGGTCCCGTCCTCGTTGTCGATGGGATTGCGCACCAGCACACCACCCACATCAAGGAGCACCGCTGCCGGTGTCTGACCCAGGAGCTTGCTCAGCCCGGCGCGGGTGAACCCAAGCGTCACGTCAGCGTTCCTCGAGCCTGCAGCTCCGATGCGCTTCAGCTCCGTGACCGTGACCCCGGAATCGGGCCACTGAACCTTCACCGCCGGACCGACATTGTCTGTGTAGTTGAGGTTGTTATCACCGCGCAGGGTGGTGCATTGTCCGCCTTTCAATGCGGTGGCGGTCGCAGTCCCATCACTATTGAATGCGCAGGCCTCCTCACCACGAAATGCCAATGTCGACGGCAGAGTGATCCGCACCGGGGCGCGGAGTCGGTATTGCCCGTTGCGCTGGCCAAGGGGCTTCTGCTCCACCAGCGAAGCCACCTGGATCGCCTGCCCCGTGACATTGAGACGCGACCTCTGGGTAGCGTCGTCGTCGGTCACCAACACTGGTATCGAGCCGATCACCAGGGTGGTGGTGTACTTGCCGCCATCACCTGCGGTGACTGCGAAGCTCACCGTCGCCGAGCGATCACCGAGATTGTCGATATCGTCGTCGACACCGGAAACCTTCAGCAACACCGGTCTGTTCCAGTCGCCGGGCGCGAACGAGATGCTCTCGTGAGCACCTGGCGTGCTGCCTGCAAATTCGTCAACGGTCACCACTTGCGGCTTGTCCGACGTAGCCCGGATCGTCACCTTTTTCAGCGGCCTCGATTCCAGGGTTACCCAAAAGAGCTTGGTGCCACCTTCGCTGACGCTGACTCGCGTGGAACTGGGAGGAGCGGTTTTCACTCCTGCTGTATCGCTGTCATCGTTCACCGTCACCGACACCGAGCCGAGTTTCAAACCCGACCTGTACGGGCCACCGTCGCTTGAGGTCACCTCGTGGCTGATCGTCGCCGAGCGGCTGTCGCCCACATTGTCGACGTCGTCGTCGACACCCACGACGGTGACGGTTTGATCGCTGTCCCAGTCCGACGGTTTGAAGTTGAGGTCCACGCTGGTCTTGGCCGCGGCCCCTTTTTCGCTGCCCAGCCGGAGCAGGGCGGCACCCGGGGTGGCCGACGTGGCCCGGATCGTGACTTCGGCCAGTGGTTTGGAGGTCAGCCGTACCTTGTAGGTGTCGGTTGTCCCGCTGCCGCTCTCATTCACCTCCGTGACCGCCGGGGTTCCCGTATGGGTGACCTTCACCCCGGCACTGTCCACGTCGCGCACCCTGACAGTGATCATGGGGATGTCGATCCCGTTGTAGTCGGTGTCGGTGGACACGGCGGCGTGGGTGATGCCGATGTCGGTAGTCGCACTCGGGTTAACGATCTTGTCGGCCACCGGGGTAACCCTGATGGTCCGTCTACGGTCCCAGGTGGCCGGCGTGAACGTGATGCTGTGCGAGGCCTTCTCCGGCCCGACAGTGGGACCCACCTTCACCCGGGCAGAGTCCGCGGGTGTCACGGTTATGCGGACATCGTGCGTCGGCTGCGTCGCGAGCCTGACTTCGTAATTGAAGCCATCGCCTTCGTTCTGATTGAGCGTCCTGCCGCCATGCGAGACACTCACCCCGGGGGTGTCGTCGTCGGTGACGGTGACGATCACATCCTCGATGTCCAAGCCGTTGTAGCTGGCGTCATCGGACGTCGCAGTGTGAATGAACCTCGCCGTGCGCTTGTTGTCCGGGTTGTTGATGTTGTCGCTGCGGCCGCGGGCGGTGACCTCCTGGGCAACGTTCCAGTCCGAGGGGGTGAAGGTGATCGCGTTGTCGGTTTGCTCGCCTGTGCCCGGACCCGTCTTGACCCACACGGCGTTGGTGTCGCTGGACTGGATGCCGATCTCCACGTCATGAGTCGGCTTCGTGTTGAGCACGATGGTGTATGAGGCCTCACCGCTGCCGTCAGGATTGCCGCCGAACTCGCCGACAGTGATCGCATTCGTGGAGAAGGTCACACCCGCCGCCGTCTGCGCCCCCGCCTCAGGCACACGACCGCCCAGTGGCCCGAGCGGCACCACCGTCAGCACCGAAGCCACCAACAGCACCGCCAGCGACGCCGAGCCGAACCGCCGCAAGCGGCCCTCATGCTGGCCTGAGCCTCGTGCCGAACCCACCTCAGACAAGCCGCAGCCCACGGCTCAGCAAGCTTCGTCGCCGAGCCTCGCGGCGCGACCCCTGCAATTCCACAGCACGGCCCGCGGCCCTGTGCTGCGTCAGATTTCGTGATTCACCCGGCAGACAGCTTCGCGAGCCCGGCAAGCAGCGCTCAGCCATTCCGATGAGACCCGGGAAGCCCTCGCGCCCAAGAGGCCCGGCCGGCCGCACCACCACGCGCCTGTACGGCGACGCGGCCACCCCAGATGCCGCGGATGCCCGGAGAAGGCTGCGACCCCCCCCCCCCCCGCAAGAGGTGACCCTCCCCGGGAGCTAGGACAGTTCCAACCCCAGTTCAGGCGCTGTTCGCGACCTCGCATATGGGTCGGCAATCTACCGCTTCGCCAATAGTCCACGAGACCCTTTGGCACCCCAAAAGAACACTCATTTGGCCACCCGCCCCACCGGCTCGGGCAGCACCACGACAACCCCGCAATCAGTCCGCGTCCGAGCCCGTCGCAGGCGCATCCGCCCAAGCCGCAAGTTTCCTCCGGGGTCGGCGTCCCTCTACCCAGATCCGCCGCCTGGAACACCATGCCAACGAATTGACTTGGGCAACCTCTCCCCGCAAATCATCAGAACAGCACCGGTCTCCCCCCGATTCGTCGGTGCGCTCCTCCAATTCCCACCTTCAACCAATACATGATGGCCAACTATTACTTGAAGGTTGTCCGCAGCTCCGGTCGCCTGGTCCCGGTGATTCACCCTGGATTCTGAACATGCTTCAAGGATTGGCCCGAGACAAGGACACCGGTCTCGTCCTAGACCGCCTCCGCGACGGGCTCGGGATATTCGATCACCGCTGGATCCGCTTCGACACCATCGACCGGGGCTGCTCAGAACCGGTGAGTTAGCTCAACCGCGGAGCCACTCCAAGATCGCTGCGGCGCCCGCGAACAGCACGACGACCTCCACGGGCAACGCGAGGGCGATCTTCCAGGCTCGGCGCCCGGACTCCTTGCGGTCGGCCTCGCGCTCAGCCGCACGCTCTGCGAGATCAGCCTCTCGCCCGGCCGCACGCTCTCCGAGATCAGCCTCGCGCTCAGCCGCACGCTCTGCGAGATCAGCCTCGCGCTTTCTGAGATCGGCTTCTCGCTCAGCCGCGCGCTCTGCGAGATCAGCCTCTCGTTCGGCCGCACGTCCTGCGAGATCAGCTTCGCGCTTTCTGAGATCGGCTTCTCGCTCAGCCGCACGTCCTGCGAGATCAGCCTCTCGTTCGGCCGCACGCTCTGCGAGATCGGTTTCTCGCTCAGCCGCACGCTCTGCGAGATCGGCTTCGCGCTTTCTGAGATCGGCCTCGCGTTCAGCCGCACGCTCTGCGAGATCAGCCTCTCGTTCGGCCGCACGTTCTCTGAGATCGGCCTCGCGTTCGGCCGCACGCTCTGCGAGATCAGCCTCTCGTTCGGCCGCACGTTCTCTGAGATCGGCCTCGCGCAGCTCGATAAGCCGGTCGAACCTCTTGTCCACATGCACGATGAAGGCGTCGAGCTTGGCTTCGACACGCGCCAAATCGGCCTTGGTAGCGACCTCGGGCGCCGGCACGGGACTCAGCCGCGACATGACGTACTCCGCGACCGTGGCATCGGCCTGTTCACTCATCCAATCGTAAGCACGGACTCGAACAGCTTCGGACACGTTGGCCTCCCGACGACGCAGCGTACGAAATCGAACGTTGACCGTAAACGGGCTGATATTGACATTCAAATGTATTTCGGTATTTTTCGATATCTATAACGTCTCACGCCGTGGCTGAGCGGCGACCCCCAACGCCGGTCACCGCGACGCCCGGGCCGAGGCCCACCATCAGCCTCAACGCACGCATAGGGTCAACAAGCACAGGGATCCTCCAGAACACGGGTATGCGAACACTCCCGATTCTGGGGGATCCCTCACTACACGGCCCGGACCCTCAAACGCTCATCCCACGCGCAAACGCGAAGCGCCGGTATTCATCGACGAGGATCCACCGGAAACCGGCCAGCAGACGCACCCGAGAATCCTCCGCTTCTTCGGGCGCGAGCTCGACGCCTCGCAGCAGCGCGATGGCCTTTTGCATCACTTCGCGCAGAAGTTCGTCGAAGCTCCTGTCACTGGACTGCGCCGCGGTACCCGAGAAGCTGGCGCCGACCAGCCGCACAGCCAGGGCGTGGCATGTCAGCACCATCACGCCGTTGGCGTCGTCGCCGATCAGCTCATGCAGGCGCCGACGAATGTCTGCGGCGGCAGTCCGGCGTGAAAGCGATCTGCGGTGATTCCCTGCTCTTGCGGGAAATCGGCGACCTCCTCGGTTCGTCTGCGGGTCGCGCAGTACACGATCGCACCGCCTTTCGCGCCCGACGGGAGGTGATGATGCAGCGTCGCCAAGACGTCCTGCTGCTTGGCAGGAGCTGATGTCGGCATCACGACAAATTCGAGATTCGTGCGACGGCTGCCGCCATCGAACACCTTCATTTCGACGCCGAGATGCTCTCTGAAGTACTCGCAGATCTCGGTCTTGACCTCTGGCTTCGCGGTCGCGCTCAAACACAGCACCGGGGGCGTGCGCTCGTTCTCAGCGCGCTCGCGAATGAAGCGGTCCACATAGCGGTAATCGGGCCGAAAGTCGTGTCCCCACTTCGACAGACAATGCGCCTCATCGAGCACCCATGCAGCGATCTCGCGTTGAGCCAGAGCACCGCGCACCGACACGCTTCGCAGCTGCTCGGGAGAAATCAGCAGGATCGCTGCGTCACCGAGACGCACCCGCTCAAGTGCTTCCGCCCGTTCCGGCAGCGACAGCAACCCGTTGACCGTCACACACGAGGTAATACCCAGCTTCTGCAGACCCGCCACCTGGTCAGCCAATGCCACGCCGTCAGCAGATCTCCAGGCACCTTCGCCAGCGCCGACTGCTGCTCGGACAAGAGTTGCAGCGCCTGCTGCGCGTCCAAGTAGGGATCGTTGAGATCGGTTCCGACGAGCTGCGCATCCTTGTAGTGCTTGACAAGGCGGTGATACGGGTTCCGCGGGAAGGCCAGCGGCATGAATCCAGTAATCCGCCTCCACCGAACTCAGGGACCCCCAGAGCCTGCGCGAAACAGTGAAGATGTGTGCAGGGAGCGGGCCGTCGGCGTCGAGAAAATCGTTGCGTGCGCGGCGAAGCGGCCAACTATGTTGGGCACAGCCTCGTTGCCCGGCTTATGCGGCGACCTACCGGAACCGAACGTGCGCTTTGAAGCGCCGCGACGCTCAGCGAGGCCCGATGCCCACACCAGTCGACACCACCGCCGCCATGAACGACCCGGCCGAACACGAAGCCGCCGCCGCAGCACCGGCACCGCCCGACACGGGCCACACGCCGAGCGCCGACGCCCGCACACGAAGCGCACTCGGCGACATGAAGCCGGCGGGCGCGGGCAGCGCGGTGTCGCGTAGCGCGATTGTGAACGTGGTGGCTGCGGCGTTGGTGACGGCGATGTTCAGCATGCTGATGTGGCAGATCAGCTCCCTCGGCGACCGCATCGACGCCAATGGCGCACGCATCGACGCCTCGGCAACCGAGTTGCGAGCCGAGATCGGCGCGCTGCGGACCGACATGCAAACCGAGATCGGCGCGCTGCGGACCGACATGCAAACCGAGATCGGAAGCCTGCGAGCTGAGATCGGCGGGCTGCGTGCCGAGATGCAGGCAGGCTTCCGTGAGATCAACGCGACCCTGCTCGATCACACCGACCGTCTCGCCCGCCTCGAAACCGCGGCCGGGCTGCCCCGCATCGTCGTCACACCCGAGTCACCCGACGGCGAGCCGCAATAGCCGCGCCCGCCGCTGCGCGTCGGCACTGGGACTGCCAAGCCGCGATCCGAACCGGCCGCGTCACCCTGCCGAATCGCATCGCTTGGAGCGGCCAAGGCGAGTGCGACCTCGGCGACCCCCAACGCGTCTACGAACTCGTGATGATCCAGAGCGGAAATGCTCGACTGACTATCGGCGGGGACAACGCCTTGACCTGCGTCTTTGCTGAGGTCTCTCATGTCGGGAATGCAATCGGCCGGAATTCGCTCCACCTATTGGCGCGGCGTCTTGGGGGGATTTGCTTGAAATTTGTGCGCACGAATGTTTGTTTTTCGTTACAAACGTGTGTATGCTCTGTTCATGTTCGGCGATGTCGTGCGAGAACTCGCTCCCGGCGATGTGGAGGCACCTGAGGCCGGCGTCGACACTGCGTCTGGGTGGCCCCCTGTGGTTGGGTCGGCGTGGCCGGACCCGACTACGGTGTGGACCGGCGGCGAAATGGGGCCGTTCGAAGACGCAACCGGTTCGGCCGACCATCGGAGCAGCTCGCTGGGCGCGGTCTCGGCCCCGGAGGATTCCCAGCAGTGCGATGCCGTGGCTGGGCGTGCCGGTGACGGCGTGGTCTCGGCCCCGGAGGATTCCCAGCAGTGCGATTGCGCCTCCGGGCGTGCCGGTGACGGCGAGATTGTCGGCGGCGGTGAGGCGAGCTGCGGCGTCGATCTGGGGGCGCTGAACGTCGACGAGCTCACCGATCTGGTGGTCGAGTTGACCGCTGAGCGTGCCCGCGTCGAGGGCCGCTATCTGGCAGCGGTAGGCGAGATGACGTCGCGTTACGGCGCACAAGCCGCTGCGTATGTGCTGCGCGACCAGACACGCATGAACTGCGCGCAGGCCCGCAGCGAGACCCGTCTCGCCGAAAGCCTGGTCTCAGAGGGCTTCGCCGGCACGCTCGACGCGATGCAAGCCGGCGAGATCCATATGTCCCACGCCAAGGTGATCGCCCGCGAAGCACCCAAGAAGCACCGCCGCAGCGAACACGACTTCCTCGAACTCGCCCGCGCGTATCCCTCCGACACGATCGCCCGTCACCCGCTCGCGAACTACAGCTTGGCGATCGCAGACGAGCTCGCAGCCGAGGCCGCCGCCCAACATCTCAGCCCCGCCGACGCGGAGCTGGCACTGCAGCGTCATGAGCGCTCGGCGTCGCTGCGGATCGGCGACGACGGCATGTGGCACCTGCACGGCAAGCTCGACTTCCTCACCGGACGCCAGCTCAGCGACGCCCTGCAGGCTGCGGTGCGCTCGACGCGCCGACGCCACGCCGACAACAACCCCGACCACAGCGGCGACAGCGACGCTGCGTCTCGGGCGCAGCTCACCGCTGACGCCTTGTGCGAGCTGGTGCTGGGCGACGAGACAGCCCGACGCGCCGCGACCAACCTGCTCATCATCGCCGACTACGACATCACCAGCGACCGGCTCGCCAACCCCCGCCTCGACGACGGCACTCCCATGTCAGCGCAGATGCTCGCCGAGTACGGCCTCAACGCCAACGTGCTGCCCGCCATGTTCTCCGCCGACTGGTCACAGCTCGCACTGGGACGCACACGCAACGCCAACGACGCCCAACGGCTCGTGCTCGCAGCACGCGACCGCGGCTGCATCGGCTGCGCACTCACCTCCGAGCACACCCAAGCCCACCACATCGACTACTACGACAACGGCGGCCTCACCGACATCGCCAACCTCGCATCACTCTGCGAGCCATGCCACAAAGACGTGCACACCCGCGGCCGCAAGATCCGCACCCCATCCGACGGCCGCCCCCGACTCCAGCCACCCGAACCCCGCAACGCCGACCCGCCCGACCAGCACTGACCCAGCCCGCAGCCCATCGCTGCGGACCCTCAGACCACGCCGCTTACACAAACTTTCCGAGTGTCACTGTTGATGTCGCCGGGGCTTGTCGGCGATCATTCCGAGCCGCCGGGACGCGTCGGATCCGGCCCAGCCCTTGCAGAACTGGCGGATGTCGGTGACGCGGGCGTCGGCGTCGGCGTCGGCGTCGGCGTCGGCGTCGGCGTCGAGAAAATCGTTGCGTGCGCGGTGGAGCGGCCAACTATGTTGGGCACAGCCTCGTTGCCCGGCTTGTGCGGCGACCTACCCGGAACCGAACGTGCGCTTTGAAGCGCCGCGACGCTCAGCGAGGCCCGATGCCCACCTCCGTCGACACAACCGCCGCCATGAACGACCCGGCCGAACACGAAGCCGCCGCCGAAGCACCGGCACCGCCCGACACGGGCCACACGCCGAGCGCCGACGCCGACGCCGACGCCGACGCCGAAGCATCAGCACCGCCCGACACGGGTCACACGCCGAGCGCCGACGCCGAAGCATCAACACCGCCCGACGCGGGCCACACGCCGAGCGCCGACGCCGGCACACGAAGCGCACTCGGCGACAAGAAGCCGGCGGGCGCGGGCAGCACGGTGTCGCGCAGCGCGATGGTGAACGTGGTGGCTGCGGCGTTGGTGACGGCGATGTTCAGCATGCTGATGTGGCAGATCAGCTCCCTCGGCGACCGCATCGACATCCAAAGCGCACGCATCGACGCCAACGGCGCACGCATCGACGCCTCGTCAACCGAGTTGCGGGCCGAGATCGGCGGGCTGCGTGCCGAGATGCAGGCAGGTTTCAGTGAGATCAACGCGACCCTGCTCGATCACACCGACCGTCTCGCCCGCCTCGAAACCGCGGCCGGGCTGCCCCGCATCGTCGTCACACCCGAGTCACCCGACGGCGAGCCGCAATAGCCGCGCCCGCCGTCGGCGACCACGAAATCGACCTGATCGCCGACCTCCACAGCGGTGCCGTGCTGACACTCGAGGCAAAACTGTCACGAACCGTCACCGCCGCCGACGCACGCCATCTCATAACGCTCAAGGAGCGACTTGGCACGAGCTTCCGCGCCGGGCTGGTCGTATCCCCCGGCGAAACCGCCTACCGACTCGACGACCGCATCGCCGCAGACCCACTCGCCGCCCTCGTCCGACGAGTGAGGACTGTCAGACCGCATCGCCGCCGTCCCACTTGCCGCTTGACAAGGGAGCGTCGGACTATCGCGCCGCTTGGCCCCCGACGGTGACTCATCGGCAGGCTCTGCGGTTATCGTTCGGGCTGTGTCGCCGTCTGACGTGGCGGCCGGGTCCTGTGCAACGGCGACCCGTGAACCGAGTCAGGGCCGGGAGGCAGCAGCTCTCAGCGGACCTCGTTGTGTGCCGCAGATCGCCTGGCCGCCTCGCCAGACGGCGACACGTCTGATGCACAGGGATCGCCGCGCGATCGCTGCATCATCACAGGGATCGCCACGCGATCCCGGCATCATCACAGGGATCGCCGCGCGATCCCGGCATCATCACAGGGATCGCCGTGCGATCGCTGCATCGTTACGGAGAGTTGCCAGAGTGGACGAATGGGCTCGCTTGGAAAGCGTGTGAGGCTTTCATCGGCCTCCGTGGGTTCGAATCCCACACTCTCCGCATGTCGTGCTGAGCCATGTGAGGTTGAGCACTGATGCCCAGCGGCGGGCGCCCAGCCGGGCCGCCAAGGCTCGCCGCGCCATCACTGCTGTTCGACGCAGCCGCCTGACGCCGAAAAAAAGCGGCCACACTGCGGTGGTGACAGACGACGCAGCCATGGAACAGGCGATCGAACAGGCTCGGCAGGCTGCTGCCGTCGGAGAGGTGCCTGTGGGCGCCGTGGTGATGATCGACGGCGAGGTCGTCGCTGCCCGCCACAACGAACGCGAGGCCACCAACGACCCCACAGCGCACGCCGAAGTGCTGGCACTGCGCGACGCCGCTGCCGCGGTCGGCGACTGGCGGCTGAGCGGCGCAACGCTGGTGGTGACGCTCGAACCGTGCCCCATGTGCGCCGGGGCTGCGCTGTCGGCCCGCGTGGCTCGGGTGGTGTTCGGGGCCTATGACCCCAAGGCAGGTGCCGCGGCGACGCTGTACAACCTGCTGGTGGACCCCCGCTTCAATCACAACGCTGAGGTGATCGGCGGACTACGCGAAGCCGAATGCGGCGAGCTGCTCAGCGATTTCTTCAGCAACCATCGCTGAGCGGCCGAGGGGGATCCGTGAGCGATCCAGAGATCGAGTTTGAGACGAGTCCCGAGCAGTACCGCCATTGGGTCACCGAGATCGACCGGGAGCGGGCCACGCTCACCATGAACGTGGACCCGACCGCAGGGCTGCGCGACGACTACGAGCTCAAGACCAACTCCTACGACCTCGGTGTCGACATCGAGCTCTACGACGCAGTCCAACGGCTCCGATTCGAACACCCCGAGGTCAAGGTGGTGGTGGTCACCGGCGGCCTCGACAAGATCTTCTGCGCGGGCGCCAACATCGGGATGCTGGCCGGCGCCACCCATGAGCACAAAGTGAACTTCTGCAAGTTCACCAACGAGACCCGCAACAGCATCGAGGACGCGACGGCCAACTCTTCTCAGGTATGGATCGCGGCGGTCAACGGCACGGCTGCGGGAGGCGGCTACGAGCTGGCCCTCGCCTGCGACGAGATCCTGCTGGTCGACGACCGCGCCTCGTCAGTCTCGCTTCCCGAGATCCCGCTGCTGGCGGTGCTGCCCGGCACCGGGGGGCTCACCCGCGTCGTCGAGAAACGGCACGTGCGGCGCGATCTCGCCGATGCATTCGCTACCCGCACCGAGGGAGTCCGAGGCCGCCAGGCCGTCGACTGGGGACTCGTCGATCAAGCAGCCCCACCCAGTTCGTTTGGCGACCTCATTGACGAGCGCGTGGCTGCCCGCGCAGTCAAGTCTGATCGCCCAGATCTCGGGCCTGGCATCCGCCTCGTGCCGCTCGACCGCACCGTCGACGACGACTCCGTCAAGTACTCCGCCGTGTCGGTGAGCATCGACCGGCGAGCTGGCACGGCCACCTTCACGATCACCGCCCCCGACGCTCCCGAGCCCGCGACGCCCGACGAGTTGATCGAAGCCGGTGCGCAGGCCTGGGTCCTGCGCTGCGCACGCGAGCTCGACGCAGCCGTGCTCCATCTGCGCTTCAACGAGACCGCCATCGGCACATGGGTGTTCCGCACCGAGGGCGATCGGGATGCCGTTATCGCGGCCGAACAGCTCCTGGCTGAACATCCAGATCACTGGCTGGTGCGAGAGATCCGGCTGTACTGGACACGGACGCTCAAGCGATTGGACCTGTCTGCCCGGTCGCTGATGACTCTGATCGAACCTGGCAGCTGCTTTGCCGGAGTCCTGGCCGAGCTGGTGCTCACCGCTGATCGCAGCTTCATGCTCGACGGGACGTGGGAAGATCTCGACGACCCGCCCGAGCCGGCGACGATCCGGCTCACCGGCGCCAATCTCGGCTGGTTCGCTATGTCCAATGGCCTCAGCCGGCTCCAGACCCGGTTCTGGGGCCGACCCGCCGCACTTGCCGCAGCGGAAGCCACCGTCGGTACCGAGCTCGAAGCGCGCGAGGCTGCAGGGGCTGAGCTTGTCACCTTCGCCCCCGACGACATCGACTGGGACGACGAAGTCAGGATCGCGCTCGAGGAGCGGAACAGCTTCTCTCCCGATGCGCTCACCGCAATGGAGGCGAACTATCGCTTCGTCGGGCCCGAGACGATGGAGACCAAGATCTTCTCCCGCCTCTCGGCTTGGCAGAACTGGATCTTTCAGCGACCCAACGCCGTGGGGTCGAAGGGAGCGTTGCAGCGCTTCGGCACCGGTTCCCGGCCGGAATTCGACCCCAGGAGGGTGTGAACATGACCATCGTCGACATCAACGCCAAGATCCCCAACAACGTGGACCTGGCCGACGACCGCCGGCTGCAGCGAGCACTGGAAGGGTGGCAACCGAAGTTCATCCGGTGGTGGGAAGAGCTCGGCCCCGTGGCGTTCAAGCGCAGCCCGGTGTTCCTGCGGACTGCGGTCGACGTCGGCCGTGAGGGCTGGGCCCATTTCGACCATGTGGAGATGCCTGACTACCGCTGGGGGATCTTCCTGGCCGAGCCCGAGCCAGATCGCAAGATCGCCTTCGGCGATCACCAGGGCGACGACGCCTGGCAGGAAATCCCAGGCGAGTACCGGGCCGATCTGCAGCGCCTGATCGTGGTCCAGGGCGACACTGAGCCGGCCTCGGTCGAGCAGCAGCAGCGACTGTGCCTGACCGCCCCCTCGCTGTACGACCTGCGCAACCTGTTCCAGGTCAACGTCGAAGAGGGACGCCACCTGTGGGCGATGGTCTATCTGCTGCACCGTTACTTCGGCCGCGCCGGACGCGACGAGGCCGACGAGATGCTCGAGCGTCATTCCGGCGATGCCGACAACCCCCGAATCCTCGGAGCGTTCAACGAGGAAACGCCCGACTGGCTGTCGTTCTTCATGTTCACGTACTTCACCGACCGCGACGGCAAGTACCAGTTGGCCTCCCTGCGAGAGTCGGCCTTTGACCCACTCAGCCGAACCTGCGACTTCATGCTGAAGGAAGAGGCCCACCACATGTTCGTCGGGGCCTCCGGGGTCGGTCGGGTCGTGCAGCGCACCTTGGAACTGATGCACGAGCACGACACCGACGATGTTCACCCCCACGGTGGTCTCAATCTCCAGCTGATCCAGAGGTACCTCAACTTCCACTACGCAGTGTCGCTAGACCTCTTCGGTGCCGAGACCTCGACGAACGCCGCCAACTACTTCGCCGCCGGGCTGAAAGGCCGCTTCCAGGAAGAGCGTCGCGATGACGACCACGTGCTGCGCGACGCCACCCGCCTCGTGCCCGAAGCCACCGATGACGGCATCGGCGTCCGGGAAGTCACGCAGCTGGCTGCGCTCAACGAGACGCTGCGCGAGGACTACACCGAGGACTGCGGCAAGGGCCTCGACCGATGGAACCGGTCGATCGCCGAAGCCGGGGTCGACTTCGAGTTGCGACTGCCCCATTTCGGCTTCAACCGCAACGTGGGCACCTTCGCAAACCGCCATGTCTCACCGGACGGCCGGATGATCAGCGATGCGCAATGGCACGCCAACGCCTCGGAATGGCTGCCGAGCGATGACGACAAGTCGCACGTGAAGTCGCTCCAGGTCGCTGTGACCGAGCCGGGCAAGATGGCCGGCTGGGTAGCGCCGCCAGCCACCGGCATCAACCGGCAACCGCTCGAGTTCGAATACGTGCGAATCTGAGATCACGAACGAGGAGGCAGTCAATGGTCGAACCGTTCAATGCCGCGACCTGGCTGGTCGACCGTCGCGTCGCTGCCGGCGACGGCGACCGGTTGGCCGTGATCTGCGATGACCAGCGATACACCTACCGCGAGCTTGCCGACGAGATTGCTCGCACCGCGGCTGCGCTGCGGGGGCTCGGCTTGCGGCCCGAGGAGCGCGTCGCCATGGCGATGCTCGACTCGGTTCGGTACGTAGCTGTGTTCTTGGGCGCGCTGCGGATCGGAGCCGTACCGGTCCCGATGAACCCGCTGCTGCCGGGCCGAGATCTCGCCGTGATCACCGCCGACGCGCGCGCCACAGTCGCAGTCGTTTCCGAAGCCGTCGCCGGCTGCATCGGTGATCTGTGCTCAGGGGCGCCGGAAGTCGCGACGGTGATCGTGACCGGCGACATTCCGCCCGATGCCGGCAACGGACACGCCCGCGTCCTGAGCTGGGATGAGTTCGGGGCCGGGGCCGAGGGTGCCGACGGCGCGCACTACCCGACGTGGGACGAATCGCCGGGCTTCTGGCTTTGCACATCAGGCTCGACCGGACAGCCCAAGCTGGCGGCACACCGCCATGTCGACATCCGCGTCACCTGCGAGACGTATGCCCGCTCCGTCCTCGGCATCACACCCGAGGACCGGTGCTACTCGGTCGGGCCGATGTTCCACGCCTACGGGCTTGGCAACTCGCTCAGCTTCCCGTTCTCGGTCGGAGCTTCGACAATTCTCGAACCCGCCAGGCCGCCGACGCCGACGCGGGTCGCCGAATTGGTGACCGCCCATCGGCCGACACTGTTCTTCTGCATTCCCACCTTCTACGCGGCACTCAACAGCTCCGATCTGGCTGACGACACCTTTGCCTCGGTCCGCCTGGCCGCCTCCGCTGCCGAGCCGCTGCCGGCCGAGACCTTCGAGCGGTTCAGGGAGCGATTCGGCGTCACGGTGCTCGACGGCATCGGCTCGACCGAGATGCTCCACGTCTACCTGTCCAACTCGCTTGCGGACCTGCGGCCCGGAACAAGCGGCAAGCCGGTGGCCGGCTACGAGATTCGCATCGTCGACGACAACGGCCGGGATCAACCTCCCGGCGAGCCGGGCCAGCTTCTCGTCAAGGGCCGGTCTATGACGACGGGATACTGGTGTCGATCCGAGACGAACCGGGCCACCTTCGAGGGCCCGTGGATGCGCACAGGCGATCTGTACGACGTCGACGCCGATGGCTATCACACGTACCTGGGCCGGGTCGACGACATGCTGCGCGTCGGCGGCGAGTGGGTGTCACCAGCCGAGGTCGAGGCCACCCTGATCGAGCACCCCACTGTGCTCGAAGCAGCGGTGGTCGGCGAGCACGACACCGACGGCGTGCTGCGACCCGTGGCCTACGTGACTCCCGTCGACGGCGACCTCGTCGCTGCCGACGACATGACGCGCGACCTGACCGCCTTCTGCCGTGAGCGGCTGGCCGGCTACAAGCGGCCTCGTCGCTACGAATTCGTCGACGATCTGCCCAAGACTGCGACTGGCAAGATCCAGCGGTTCAAGCTGCGGTCATGAGTCGCCGCGAGACCGATCTGCGGTGACGGCGGGTGTGGCGGAAGGTGTGGGATTCGAACCCACGGTGACCCGAAGGCCACAACGGTTTTCGAGACCGCCCCATTCGTCCGCTCTGGCAACCTTCCGCAGCGCACCCTATCGACGCCTGCGCGGCTGACCGCCTCGCCCGCGGCCCCTGCGATGCGGCAATATTCGGTCGCGCGGGAGGCGAATTCGTGACAGCCTCAGGGCCGTGAGCAGCGCTGTGGAGAGCTTCGGGACCCCGGCAGGCGCGATGGCCGGGCAACCCGACGGCACCTGGTCAGTCTCGGCACTTGCACACGCCATCGGCGAGACGATCCAGCGGGCCTTCCCCGCCGAGGTCTGGGTACGCGGCGAGATCATCGGCTACTCGGTGGCAGCAAGCGGCCACATCTACTTCAACCTCATCGAGCCAGGGACAGGCGGCGACCGCCGCGGCGATCGCATGCGGGTGGCGCTGTTCAAGGGACGTCAGCGCCTCGTCAACCGCGACCTCGCCGCTGCGGGCGGGCTGACACTCGACGACGGCATTGAGGTGCGGATCCGCGCCGAGGTGGAGTACTACGCCGGCAGCGGGCAGGTCCAGCTCATTATGAGCGGCGTTGATCCGCACTTCACGCTCGGGGTGTTGGCCGCTGACCGTGAGCGCACGCTGGGCGAATTGGCCGCGTCGGGCCTGCTGCGGCGCAATGCCACCGCACCGTTGGCGTTGGTGCCGCTGCGCATCGGGCTCATCACAGCCGCTGGCAGCGCCGCCCATGCTGACTTCGTCCATGAACTCGAGTCGAGCGGCTACGCGTTCGAGGTGCTGCTGTGCGACGCCCGGGTGCAGGGCGTGACGGCCGAAGCCGACCTCGTCGCAGCGTTGCGCACGCTCGGCCGAGCCGATGTCGACGCGATCGCGCTCGTGCGCGGCGGGGGTGACCGCACCGATCTGCTGGCGTTTGACCTCGCCAGCGTGGCCACAGCCATCGCGACGTGCCCGCTGCCGGTGTTCTGCGGGATCGGCCACGAGATCGACACCTCGGTAGCAGACCAAGTGGCGCATACCGCAGCCAAGACACCGACCGCGTGCGCCAGCGCGCTCGTTGGGAATGTCGCCGCGTTCGATGAACGCCTGGCTCAAGCCCGCCGCGAGATCGACCGCGCCGCTCGCTCGAGGACGTCGGCCGCAGCTGCGCGCCTGGCGACAGCGCGAGGAGCGCTCGGCTTGCTGGCCGAGCGCCGCCTGGCCCGCCCGCGCGCGCAGCTCGGCGAAGCCCGGCTGCGGCTGGATCATCACGCGCAACGGCATTGCCGCGCAGCGGCCGGCAGGCTCGCCAGCGCGAGCCACGCACTGCAGCGAAGCCACGCCCATGCCCAACGCGGGCTGGCGTCGCTTCGCGCCCAGCGGCCCCGGTTGAAACGGGCCTCGACGCGACGCCTCAACGCAGCCAAGGCGCGCTTGCGTTCCGCATCGGCACTCGTGTCGGCGGTCGCGCCCGAGCGAACCCTGGCTCGGGGTTTCTCGATCACACGAGCGGCCGATGGCGGCATCGTGCGAGAGATGCCTGCTGCCGGCGATGTCATCTCCACTGAGACCCAACGCGCTGTGTTCCCCAGCGTCGTTCAAGGCAGCAGGACTAGCGGCAGTCAGCCAGACAGGCCGGCTGATAATCCGACAACGGGAAGGACCACTGATGGCTGAAGACACCGACGGCGGCGCGCAGGCGGGCGATGCCGAATTCGGCGGCTACGCCGAGTCGATGGTCGAACTCGAGTCCATCCTGGCCAGCCTCGAGAACGACGACATCGACATCGACGCGCTGGCCTCCCAGGTCGCCCGCGCCTCGCGCCTGATCGCGCACTGCGAAGGGCGCCTACGCGCCACAGAACTGTCCCTGCAGACGATCCTGGCCCAGCACGAGCCAGCGTCGGCCGACGAGGAAGCCTCCTGAGGCTCGACCCGCGGCGTCGCAGGAAAGTGTGGACCGGGGGAGTTGGTGGGCGCTCCCCCGGTCCACTGGCGCGTCACGGGTCGGTGGAAACCCGGAGCGCACGCTCACGCCGCCGCGGACAATGCCCACTGTGAGTGACCGCGTCAGTTTGTCGAAACCACTGAGGAACCTATGAGTTCGCCATCCAATTGTCAAGATAATGCGGCCCGAAATACCGGTGATTCCGGGGATCTTCCATACGGTGCGTGGCCATCGCCGCTGCAAGCGGCTGACGTCGCAGCGGGAGCTGTGCGTCGGGTGGAACCGCGGGTCGCGGGCGGCTGGGCCTACTGGGTGGAAGAGCGGCCGCTCGAGCGCGGGCGGGGCGCCGTCGTCCGGGTGAGGCTCGACGAGCCCGATGCGGGGCCCGCGGACGTTCCCTATACATCGGAAGCAGACATCCGCACCGCGGTGCACGAATACGGCGGCGGGGCATGGCTGGCGTTGGAAGCGCCAGACGGCAACCACTTCGTGCTGGGCAGCTGCATGAGCGACCACCGCATCCGGCTGTTCGACGTGACGGGAAACATTGCCCCGCAACCGATGAGCCCCGCACCCGATGTGCCGGGAAGCCTGCGCTATGCCGACCCGGCGGTGGTGCCCTCACCACGTCCCACCGCCGGCGACCCGAGATTCGAACCGGTCACGGTGTGGGTGCGAGAGTCGCACCCCGACACCGCCGACGAGCCGACCAACGAGCTGATCACGGTACGCCTCGACGGGACGGTCAGCGTCGTGGCGTCCGGTGCCGACTTCTACTCCTCGCCTCGGCCTTCGCCGGACGGATCCGATCTGGCCTACCTCAGCTGGGACCACCCGAACATGCCGTGGGATCACACCCGCCTGCATCTGGTGGAACTCCGTGACGGCGAGCCGGTGCCGGGCACCGACCGGGTGCTGTGCGACGGCCCCGCGGTGACCCAGCCCGCATGGAGCCCCGACGGCGACCTGCACATCGTGACCGACGTCGACGGCTGGTGGTCGATCCATCGCGTCGATGCGAAGACTGGTGACACCGACCCGCTGCTGGCTGACGCTGAGGTGAGCAGTGCCCGCCGCGAATTCGGGGTTCCTGCGTGGGTGTTCGCGCAGGCCACCTATGGCTGGGACGGGGGCGGCAACCTGTGGTGCACCTGGGTAGCCGATGGCGTCGGCCATCTCGGACGCATACACGGTGACCGGCTGGCGGAGATCCCGAGCGGGTTTACCGACTTCGGCCGGCTGGCGGTGACGGCCGGTGGCACCGCTGTCACCGTGGCCGCAAGCTGGACACGCCGCGCTGCCGTGATGGAGATCGCAGCCGACGGCACGCATCGCCAGCTCAGCGCCGCCGAATCCTCAACCCTGGAGCCCGCCGACGTCTCGGTCCCCGAGGCATTCACCTTCGACAGCGCCGATGGGCGCCAAGCGCACGCGTTCTTCTTCCCGCCTGCCAATTCGGCCATGTCGGGGCATCTCGCCGAGGCCGCTGCCCGCGGCTCGTCCGTCGAACCGTCCCCCGCGGACGCTGACGGGTCAGCTTCGTCCAGCGAGCTTCCGCCGCTTGTGGTGCTCAGCCACGGCGGACCGACGGGCTCGGCCCGCAGCTCGCTCGATCTCCCCATCCAGTACTGGACGACCCGCGGCATCGCCGTGGTGGACGTGAACTACGGCGGCAGCACGGGTTACGGCACCGCCTTCCGCAACCTGCTGGCGGGCCAGTGGGGCGTCGTCGACACGCAGGACTGCATCAACGCTGCGCTGCATCTGGCCCGAGAGGGCGCTGTCGACGCGCAGCGGCTGGTCATCAAGGGCGGCTCGGCTGGCGGCTACACCACGCTGTGCGCGCTCACGAGCAGCGACGTGTTCGCAGCCGGTATCTCCCGCTACGGCGTGGCCGATCTCGAGGCGCTCGCTCGTGACACGCACAAGTTCGAGGCCCGATACCTCGACGGGCTGATCGGCCCGTGGCCCGACCAGGCCGACCTGTACCGGGAACGCTCGCCGATCTGGCGCACCGACCAGCTGGCGACCCCGATGATCGTGCTGCAGGGCACCGAGGACCGGGTGGTGCCCCAGAGCCAGTCCGAACAGGTCGTCGAAGCTCTGGCGAACGCAGGCGTGCCGCACGCCTACCTGCTGTTCGAGGGCGAGGGGCACGGCTTTCGCCGCGGGCCCAACATCGTGTCAGCGCTTGAAGCCGAGCTGTCATTCCTCGGCCAGGTGCTGGGCTTCGAGCCCGCAGGCGAGATCGCCCGCGTCGAGGTGCGCGGGGGCCACCGGTAGCGTCGCCCGCGAGGTCGTGACATGTACTCGTTCGCGCGCACGCCACGCTGGCTGGCAGGCCATGCGCTGGCCGGGGGCCTGCTGGTGATCTTCCTGATAGCCGGCTTCTGGCAGCTGAGCCGCCACCACGAGGTGCGTGACCACAACGCAGCGATCATCGAACGCCAAGACATGCGGCCGCTCGATGTCGAGGAGTTCCTGACGGCGCTGGACGCTGCTGTCGGCGCGTCCGACGCAGCAGACGCCGGTGCAGCAGCCGTCGACTACGGGTCCGGTCCGCTCGCCGAATTGGAGTACCGGCCGGTCAGCCTGTCGGTGGCGGGCGTCGGCTGGGGGGACGCCGTACAGATCCGGAACCGCAGTCTCAGAGGCGTTCCGGGGTGCCATCTGGCCCTGCCCATGGCCGCCGACGTCAGCGCCACGGCGTCCGCGCTCGACGACGACGCCACAGACGAGCTCCGAGCCGCGAACAGCGGCGCACGCATCGAGGGCGGCGCCCGAGGCGTCCTCGTCGTTGCAGGCTGGCTGCCGACAGGTGGGGTCTGCGAGGACGCCGTCGACAAGGGCGCTGATGCTTTCCGCGGCGGTCTGAGCGATCTGCGACACATCGAGGGCCGCATTCGCTTGAGCCAGCAACGAGGCCTTCTCGGCCCGGCCGATCCTCAGCAGGGCCGACTCGATTCTCTGGCGCGTACAGACGTCGGGCGCATCGACCAGCAGACGTCGCTCGATCTCGTTCCCGTGTACATCGAGCTCACGACAGCCGCACGCGCCGACGGGACGCCAATTGGCGTGGGGGACGACGCTGCGGGCACGGGCCTGACCGCCCTCTTGGCGCCGCTGGCGCCGCCCGAACTCGACGTCGGGCCGCACTTGGGCTACACGTTCCAGTGGTTCAGCTTCGCTGCGGTCGCCGTGGTGGGCTACACGCTCGTGCTGCGCCACCAAGCCCGCAAAGGCGAA
This sequence comes from Candidatus Poriferisodalis sp., assembly GCF_965214215.1. Classification (GTDB taxonomy): domain Bacteria; phylum Actinomycetota; class Acidimicrobiia; order Acidimicrobiales; family Poriferisodalaceae; genus Poriferisodalis. The sequence goes on from NZ_CBDCBD010000003.1 coordinate 823,689, forward strand.
TCAGAACAGATCGCCGACGACTGAGCGCGTGCGCTGCAAGACACATACGTCACAGCGGCGGAGCCGGCTAGCGGCGGAGGCGGCTAGCGGCGGAGGCGGCTAGCGGCCGATGGCTTTGGCCATGCGGGCGGTGGCTTCGTCCAGCATCGCTGGCGAGGTGGCGAAGTTGAGGCGCACGTGGCTGGCGCCTTCGGGCCCGAAGTCGAGCCCAGAGTTCAGATACACCCTGCCCTGCCCCAGAAAGACCGAGGCGGGGTCGTCGCCGAGGCCCAGCTCGCTGCAGTCCAGCCACGCCAGGTAGGTGGCATCGGGCGGGCGGTACCGAACTTCGGGCAGTCGCTCGGCGAGCAGCTGCGCCAGCAGGTGACGGTTGGCGTCAAGACCGGCCACTAGCTCATCCAGCCAGTCCAGCGCCTCGGTCCAGCCAGCGATCGTGGCTACCTGGCCGAGAATCCCGATGCCGCCGATCAGCCGCTTGGGGATCTTCTTGGTGATCGGGCCGTAGCGCGATGACGCAGAGTGCAGGAACGCCATCCGCAGCCCCGCCATATTGAACGACTTCGTGGCAGCGGTGACGGTGACGGTCCGCTCGGAGGCCAGCTCGCTCACCGATGCCACCGGAATGTGCCGCCCCGGCGCATACACCAGGTCGCAGTGGATCTCGTCGGAGATCACCACCAGGTCATGACGCTCGGCGACGTCGATGACCGCCGCAATGTCGCCGGCGTCGAGCACCATGCCGCACGGGTTGTGCGGCTGGCACAGGATCACTGCGGTGACATCGGGCGCCGACGCAACCGATTCGAAGTGGTCGAGGTCGAGCCGCCAACCGTTGTCGTGGCGGATGAGCGGATTGGGCACCACGCGGCGCCCGTGTCCCTCCACGCTGGAGAAGAACGGCGGGTAGGCGGGCGTCTGGAAGATGACCCCGTCGCCGGGCTCGGTGCAATAGGTGATCGCCAGCTCCAGGCCCTGGATCACGTCGTGAACCCGGACGACGTCGCCCGGGTCGACCTGCCAGCCGAACGCCTCGCCCATGCGCTTCGCGAACACATCGAGCACAGGGATCGGCAGGTCATAGAAGTCGTAGCCCAGGCCGCCCGAGTCGATGCGTTCGCGTACTGCTTCGAGCACCGCTGCGGGCTGCTCCACGTCCATGTCGGCGACCCAGGCCGCCAGCACATCGGGGCCTTCTCGTCCCCACTTGATGCCCGGGCGGTTCCGAACTCGTTCGCTATCCAAGTCGAAAATCACGAGGCGACCCTACGCGTCGAAGCGCCGCACAAGTCGGCCGGACACAGCGTGGACCGCCGCCTGCCCGCGACGGCGACGCCGTGTGCGGGCCAACACGCACAGATGCTCAGTACAAGCCCAGCATGCGTCCAGCGAGACCGAGCACTGCCACCACCAGAACTGGCCGGATCAACCGCTCGCCTCCCCGTACGGCCCAGCGGGCGCCCAACCAGCCGCCGACCGCGAAGCCAGCCGCGACGATGACGGCGAAGCCCCAGTGGACCTGATCGTTCAGAATGAACACCGGCACCGCCACGACGGTCAGCACGGCGATCACCACCACCTTGACGGCGTTGGCGTTCACCAAGTCCAGACCGGCGTGGGACAGCGCCAGAACCAGCATGAGCCCCACCCCTGCTTGGAATGCGCCGCCGTACGCGCCGATCAGGAAGAACACCGCGGTGGTGAGCCACATCGGCCACGTGATGTCCTCACTGCGGGCTTTGGGCGGGCGCAAGCTCAGGATCAGCAGCGGCACCATCAAGATGCCGAAGATGCGCTCGAAGGCCGTGTCGCTGAGCAGGCTCGACACGGCGTACGCGCCGATCACCGAGCCGATCACCGCCGGGATGAGGATGGGTACCGAACGGCGCAGTCCCGACACGCCTTCGGATCGGTATCCCGCCACCGAGGCCACGTTCTGGGTCACAACGCCGATGCGGTTGGTGCCGTTGGCAACGAGCCCGCCGAGATCGCCGACCACCGTGAGCAGGCTGACCGTCAGCAGCGAACCGCCGCCCGCCATGGCGTTCACGACGCCGGCCACCACACCCGCGGCGGCGATGAGCGCGATCTGCCCTATATCCACTGGCGGAGGCCCATCAGCGCGAGTCCACCAGCGCTAGGTCTGGGACGCAGGTCCGGGTGCGAGCTGAGTCGTCTGCTGACGCAAGAGATGATCGGCCAGCACGAGGCAGACCATCGCCTCGACCATCGGCACCGCCCGGGGCAGCACGCACGGATCGTGACGACCTCGTGCGGCCAGCACAGTCGCCTCGTTGGCGTTTGTGACGGTCTTCTGCTCGGAGGCAATGGTGGCGGTGGGCTTGAACGCGACGCGCAGCATGATGTCGGCGCCGTTGCTGATGCCGCCCTGGATGCCGCCGCTGCGATTGGTGACCGTGACGGGGCGGCCGTCGGGACCGGGGGCGAATTCGTCGTTGTGCGTGCGGCCCGTCATCAACGTGCCGGCGAAGCCGCTGCCGATCTCCATGCCTTTCGCGGCCGGCAACGACATCACCGCTCCCGCCAGCTCTGCGTCGAGCTTGTCGAAGACCGGCTCGCCGAGGCCCGGTGGCACGCCACGCGCCACGCAGGCCACGACCCCGCCGAGGGAGTTGCCGTCGCGTCGGGCCGCATCGATGGCTTCGATGATGCGGCCTGCGGCGACGGGATCAGCGCAACGCGTCGGATCCGCTTCCACGTCGTCCCTCGTCAGCTCTGCGGGGTCCACGTCGGCGGTGATGTCGCGCACCGAGCTGACCCACCCCAGCACCTCTGTGCCGACAGTTGCGAGGATCTTGCGAGCGACTGCGCCCGCAGCCACTCGGCCGACGGTCTCGCGGGCCGATGCCCGGCCGCCGCCCTGCCAGTTGCGGATGCCGTACTTGGCCTCGGTGGTGTAGTCGGCGTGGCTGGGCCGGTACTTGGTTGCCATCTCGGAATAGGCACCGGGCCGAGCATCGGTATTCGCCACGGTCATGCCGATCGGCGTCCCCAGCGTCAAGCCCTCGAAGACTCCCGAGTGAATCGTGACCCGGTCCGCCTCCTGGCGTTGTGTGACGATCCGGCTCTGGCCAGGCCGGCGGCGGTCCAGATCGACCTGCACATCGGCTTCGCTCAATTCGAGACGCGCGGGGCAGCCGTCAATGATCACCCCCAGCGCACCGCCGTGCGATTCGCCGAACGTGGTGACCGCGAAGCGTTCCCCAAACGTGCTGCCGCCCATGTCAGAACCCTACGACGGCGTATGTACCGCCACAGCAGCAATTCGCATCAACGGAGTGGCACAGATGTCATAGCGGCGGAGGCGGCAGGAGACTCTGCGACGTTGCGACCTGCTGGATCGCTGGAGCGGAGGGTCCGGCCGCCTCCGCAGCGGGCACGCCCATTGGCGCGGCCTCTTAGTCCGACTGGTCGCTGACGCCGTCGCCGGGGGGCGATTCGCGCTGCTCGGCCAGGAATTTCTGGAATTCGAGCGCAATGTCGTCGCCGCTTGGCAGATTCTCCTCGGCGGTGCGGTCCGCTTCGGACTCGAGCTGGCGGATATAGGTCACAATCTCGGGATCTCGGGCGACCGCCTCGTCGACCCGTTGCTCCCAGGTCTGCACGCTGGTGTCGAGCTCCCGGTAGCCGGTCGTCACGCCGGTGACCGTCTCGAAGTGGGCCAGCAGCGCACGCGTGCCCTTGGGATTCGGCGGCCCTGCGACGTAATGGGGCACACCGACGCGCAGCGACACCACGGGCAGCGCAGCCCGGTCCAGCACGTCGTGCAGAGTCCCGATGATGCCGGTGGGGCCTTGATACGTCGGCCGATCTAGGCCTAGGCGGGCCGCCAGCTCACCGTTCGCGGCGCTGCCCTTGACCGAGGCTGTCCGCGAGTGCGCCACCCCCGCGACCATTGCCCCGAGCGTCACCACCATCTGGCAGCCGAGCCCCCGGGCGATTTCCGCCACGCCTTCGCAGAACGTACGCCAGCGCATCCGCGGCTCGATGCCCGACAGCAGCACGAGGTCGTGGGGCGGGGCGGCCGGCACGACGTGGCACTCGATCTCCGGCCAGCTAATGCGGCGTTCCCCTTCCGAGGTGATCTCGATGTGCGGGCGACTCTCCTGGAAGTCGAAGAACTCCTCAGGGTCGATGTGGCAGACCCGCCGTGCCTCGCTGCGCTCGCGGATCCACGCCAGCGCGCCGGTGGCGCATTCGCCGGCGTCGAACCAGCCTTCGAACGCGACAAGCAGCAACGGGTTGCGCAGTTTGGGCGCGCCTTCCCAGACGACGATCGGTTGCTCAGCAGGATTCTGTTGTTGGGTCACCTGTTACTTCCCGCTCTTGTTCCCAGCTCGGATTCTCTACGTGCTCACGGACCGCTCGGGTCCCGGCTTCGCCCTGCGCTTGCCGCTCTGGCTCTCCGTTGTCATGCGAATGGGCTCGCCGGCCGCCCGGGGCCGGGGGCTCGGCTTCATGGCATCACTATGGCCGATACGCAGCCCGATTACGCCCGAGATTTGCGATCAACGCTCCCACGCCAGCAGCGCGACACGCTCCAGCGACTCCAGCGAGATCGATTCGAGCGCCTCGTTGGAGACGAGATACAGCCGGTCGCCGACCACCGCGCTAGCGGTCACCTGCGCCTGCCAGTCGTTGTCGAACCAGCAGTAGCGCTCCCAGGGGCCGGACTCTTCGCTGCCGTCGGGTCGGATGAGGATCTCGCGTGACTCGCGGCATCTGCGCTGCGGCGCATCGGCGTGGCTGAAGCGTGCGCGCTCGGTGAGGTCCCGCTGTGCGGTGCCGAGCGCCACGGCGCCGAGGAACGGCGGCTCGTCGCTGCTGTCGTCGAACGGGTACTGGTTCAGCGGCAGCACAACAAGGTCGCTCGGCTGCCAGTGCAAGAAGGCGTGCGCGTTGAACTCCACATGGCTGTGCCCGCCCGGGGCGGTCCACTGGGCGATGCGCTGTGGCCGGTCGGGGTCGGCGATGTCGAACAGCGACACCTGGGTGCCCGTGGTGAAGCCCTCGTCGGTGGCCTCCTGGCCGACTCCGAGCAACAGGTCGTCGCCGAGCGGATGGAGATACGCCGAATAACCGGTGATCTTCAGTTCGCCCCGCACGACGGGCGCGGCCGGATCGGACAGGTCGAGCAGATAGAGCGGATCGACCTGACGGAAGGTCACCACCGCAGCGATATCGCCGAGGTAGCGCACGGCGAAGATTCGCTCGTCGACGCCTAGACCGTCGACTTGGCCGACCTCCGCCAAACCGTCATCACCGACGGCGAACACTGTCACAAGACTCTCCGACGCAGTGCTGCTGGCATCGTCGCGCCAGGTCCACCACGCCGGAGTGGTGGTGGTCGCAATCCGCAGGTGGCCGTCGTGCTCGGACATGGAGTACTGGTTGAGCACCACGCCCCGCACTGTCGCCGACCCGACGTAGCTGCTCGCGGCTCGCCCGGTGGTGTCGAACATGTGGATCTCTGTCTCGACGGCTGAGTCGTCTTGGGGGCCCGCGGGGGAGATCCGCCAGTCGTGCCAGCGGCTCGTGGTCACGTAGAGGTGATCCGGCGAGGCATAGATCGTGCTGGCGTCGGACATGATCGAAACAGCATCCATCGGCCCCGCCAGACCGTCCGCGGCGATGTCAATGGTGGTGACGCTGAGCGTGCCCGTGCCGCCATGGTGCGGAGGGATCCAGATGCGGTCGCAGCCCACGAGACGGCCGCCGTCAACAGCGGTGCCGGAGGCGTCGCTCAGGACGAATCGCGGCAGCCAGTCGTCGATCGTCGTGTCGGCGATGGCCTCACGGTTCGCTGCTGTGGCGCGTTCCTGCGCAGCGGTATCGCCGGATTGGGGGACAGCCCACCGAATCGCAGTCGGTCGTGAGGTGGTGGCCACCCGCACTACGCCGTCGATCATGCGGGCGCCGATGTAGTTGCCTTCGATTTCGAGCTGCCTTGCGACCGTCGGCGTGGCCCCGCTCAGGTCGATCTCCACGATCACCGTCGTGGGGCCCGAGCCCGGCCCCGGCTGAATGTCGATCTCGATGTCTGGTTCGATATCGGGCTCGATGTCGGCGGGTTCGGCGAAGGGCACGATGACGTCCCACTTCGAGGCGAACACGAGCACGCGGTCGCCGTGCAGCAGCAGGCTCGAAACCCACTGCTCGTCGAGCTGCACCGAAGCGATCAGCGCCGGCTCGGCACCGGTGACATCCACGACGTGCACCCGGTTCTCGTTGGCGACCACCATGCGCCGACCGTCGGTCTTGACAGTGTCGGGCTCGTCGATGCCGGATTCTTGAACGTTGGAGGTGCTGTAGTCGATGCCTGGCTGGGGCACCAAGCCGTCGATGGCAGCATCATCGGCAGTCGCCGCCGCTTGCTCGAACATCTCCCCACCGAAGCCGTCTTCGTCGAGACCCCATGGGCCGACCGCCGCAGCCGCGTGCTCTTGCACGTAGCCGAGCACGGCATCGCACTCGCCGAACTGGCGCAGCGCCGCAGCCCCGACAGCGCCCGCGGGCACCGCCCCGCCTGCCCCCGCAGCTGCGTCGTCAACCGCGTCGTCAGCCGATCCGTCGACGCCCGACGAATTGTCTGACGCCGAACTGGCTTGCGGCGGTTGATCGTCGCCTGGCTCGGTTCCGGCGGACGAAGTGTCCGCACCGGCACCGTCAGCGGGGTCATCTCCGGCACCGTCCGCAGTGCCGCTGGTGACGGCAGGCCCCAAGGTGCTGAGCGACGGCTCGTCGACGGCACCGTCATTGGCGTCGCTTGCGCAGGCCGCCGCAAGCAGGCCCGCAACAGCCAGCACTGCGAGCAAGCGCCATGCCTTGGCAGGCTTGGATCTGGTGTGTTTGGGTGCTTTGGTCATCAACTCAGATGACGCCGGCGGCGCCGGCGGCGTTCCACATGCAACGTTACGTTGCTGTGACGAACGTGCCTGATGTCGCATGAATTGTCCGGATGGAAAATCAGGCTGATCGGGCAACCACGCTCTCGTAAGTTCGGCACGGGACGGGACCGCCCGCGCTACCGGAATAGCTCTGACCACCGGCCGGATCCCGTTCTCACGACACGTCGTGTGTGCCGCCCACATCGTAGCTATCAGCCGGGACACAGTCGGCAAACTTTTGGCCTAGCCAGCGTCGGCGGGTTCGTCGTAGAGGCCGTTGCGGCCGAGGCGTACCAGGAGCTCCTCGGTGCTCCACGGCAGCATGGTGGCTCCGCAGCGTGCATCGCGGTAGTGCTGTTCGAGCCGGCCGGGCCGCAGCAGCGACCGCCCGCCACAGGTGCGCATTGCGAGCGACGCCATCTCGGGGGCGCTCTCCATGGTGGTCACTGTGGCCACGTGTGCCCGACGCAGCTGTTCGGGATCGGGGTCGGCGCCGATCTCACTGAGCACGCGGTAGGTGAGGGACTGCGCCCGGTCGTAGATGAGCTGCAGCTGCGCCCAGCCGGTCTGTTTGATCGGATGATCGCGCGATGCCTTCACGCCGGACTCGCCGCGCAGGTACGTGCGGGTGGCGTCGAGGATGGCCCGCATCAGCCCCAGATAGCTGAACGTCAGGCTCATGTAGAACTGCGGGAAGCGAGACACCATTGCGTTGAACATGCCCGGCGGCAGCACTTCGTTGGCAGCGGGCACGAATACGTTGTCCATCACCAGGGTGCGCGAGTCAGTGCCGCGCATGCCGATGGGGTCCCAGTCGCCGACGATCTCGAGACCGTCCCCATCGCACGGCACGCCGAGCAGCCGGATGCGGGGGTCGCCCTCGACGAGAGCCAGCACATTGTGAACGTGGGCGGCACCGCTCAGCGAGGCGAAGATCTTGCGACCTGTGACGCGGTAACCGCCCTCGGTGGGCACCGCGACGGTGCTGAAGCCTGATCGAGCACCCGGTGCCTGACCCTCGGAGAACGGCTGGGAATGGATGACGCGGCCGTGCACCATTCCTTCCCACAGGGGCGGGCGCGTCCTCGCGAGGTGGGCGGCCATGGCTCCATCGGGGTCGAGCTGCCTGCCGCGCTCACCTGACAGCAGCGCCTCGGCAATCGGCCCCGACAGCAGGGCTGTTGCCGTGTGCATGTTGAACGTGAGCGCGGTGGTCGCGCAATGCCGGCCCATCTCTTCGGCAACCAAGGCATAGCCCACGAAGTCAGCGCCCAGCCCGCCGGCCTCGGTGGGCACGCACAGGCCCAAGAAGCCAGCGTCCGCCAAGTCGGCCCAGTTCTCATGGGGGAAGCTGGCATCGCGGTCGTAGGCCGGGGCACGCTGCGAGAACGCCGGCCCGATGTCGGCCATCTTGGCCACCAGCTCGGCTCGATGCGGCGTGAACAGTGTCGAGGCGTCAGTCATCGGTGCCACTGTTGCACTTTCCGATGGGCAACCACGGCTTCGCGCAGTGCTGCCCGCTCTTGTCGCCCATACCCGGGCAATTGGCGCTCATCGACCGCTCTGGCCCCAGCGCCCAGCCTCGTCAACGCCGCCGATCCGCAGCAGCTTCGTGTCATGGGTCAACGGTTGACGCAATGGGACGCGTAACCACCGCGCTCAGAGGCGTCCGCAGCGAACTCCGAACCGAAGCCGCCTCCGCCGGGTGTGTGGATCTCGATCACATCGTCTTCGGCGACCTCCACTCGGGCGCACCCTTCCAGCTCGGTCACGGTGCCGTCGGCGCGTTCGAGCAGATTGCGGCCCAGCGCACCGTCTTGGCCGCCGGCCACGCCGAACGCAGCGATCCGGCGGCGACTCGACAGCAGGTTCGCTGTCATCGCCTCGCCGAAGCGCAGACGCCGCACCACGCCGTCGCCTCCCCGGTTCGCACCACACCCGCCAGACCCGCGGCGCACCTCAAACCGTTCGAGCAGCACCGGGTGACGCTGCTCGAGGATCTCAGGGTCGGTGAGCCGGGTGTTGGTCATGTGGGTGTGCACGGCGTCGGCACCTCGACGGCGAGCGGTCGCGCCCGCTCCCCCGCAGATCGTCTCGTAGTACTGGTGGCGGTCGTTGCCCCAGATGAAGTTGTTCATCGTGCCCTGCGAGGCCGCCACAACGCCGAGAGCGCCGAACAGCGCATCGGTGATCTGCTGGGAGGTCTCCACGTTGCCGGCGATGACCGCGGCCGGAGGATGGGGCGACAGCATCGAAGGATCGGGCACCACAAGCTCCAGTGGGCGCAAGCATCCTGCGTTGAGGGGGATGGCATCGTCGACCAGACAGCGGAACACGTAGAGCACTGCCGATCGGCACACCGCCACCGGGGCGTTGAAGTTGCCAGGGTGCTGGCCGCTGGTGCCGGTGAAGTCGACCACCGCGCTGCGATTCGCAGAGTCAACCGAAATGCGGACGCAGATGACACTGCCGTCGTCGAGCTCGGCCCGATAGCTGCCCCGGAAGTTGTCATTGCTGCCGAGCGCATCGATGACCCGCCGCACCATCTCTTCGGCGTTGTCGGCGACATGGCCCATGTAGGCATGGACGACGTCGAGGCCGTAGTACTCGACAATGCGGTTCAGCTCGGTAGCGCCACGCTCGCAGGCCGCCACCTGGGCTCGTAGATCGGCGACGTTCTGGTCGGGGTTGCGGGCCGGCCACGGGCCGCTGGCAAGCACCTCGCGGACCTCGGATTCGAGGAATCGGCCCTCCGCGACGATCTGCAGGTTGTCGAGGACCAAGCCTTCCTCGTCAATGGTCGTGGAGTCGGCCGGCGCCGAGCCGGGCACGCAGCCGCCGATGTCGGCGTGGTGGCCGCGGGCGGCCACATAGAAGATGCGCTCGGTGCCCGACGCATCGAAGACTGGCCGCACGACGGTCACGTCGGGCAGGTGCGTGCCGCCGTTGTAGGGGTTGTTGAGCACGAAGACATCGCCAGGCGACATATGGGGGTTCTGGGTGATCACCGTGCGGATGGACTCGCTCATCGAGCCGAGATGCACCGGCAAGTGCGGGGCGTTGGCCACCAGCCGGCCTTCGAGATCGAACAGCGCGCAGCTGAAGTCGCGCCGTTCCTTGATGTTCACTGACACCGCGGTGTGCTCGAGCACGACGCCCATCTGCTCGGCGATGTTCATGAACAGGTTGTTGAAGATCTCGAGCTGCACCGGATCGACGCTGGTGCCGATCGCGATGCTCGACGGTCGTGCCACGACGCGTTCGAGCACGAGGTCGCCACGGTCGGTGATCGTGCCCTGCCAGCCCGGCTCGATCACCGTGGTGGCGTTGGGCTCGACGACCACCGCCGGGCCGGCCATGACGGCGCCGGGTGCCAGCGCTGTGCGATCCCAGAACGGGGTCTCGTAGGGGGCGCAGGAGTGAGGGGAAGGGTCATTACGTGGCGATTCGTCACCGATATGGGTCCCGCCTGCGCTCATGTAGGTGGTGTGCGTGGCGAGCAGCGCGTCGCGGTCGTCAGCAGGAGGTGTTGCGGGAGGCGGATCGGCGGCGCGGCCTCGCGCCTCGATGTGCAGCGCATCGACCACCAGCGCCGTTGCCGAGTTCGCCCCTCCGGGCGGGCTGAAGCCGAACCTCGTCCGGTGTGCAGCCGCGAACGCCGCGGCCACCTCGGCGGCCGTGCTGAATGACGCCGCCCCCATGGCAGCCGTACCCGATGACGCCGCCCCCATGGCAGCCGTACCCGATGACGCCGCCCCCATGGCAGCCGTACCCGATGACGCCGCCCCCATGGCAGCCGTGCTCAACGGCACCTCGAGCGTGGTGTCCGAGCCTCGGTACCGAACGGCGAGACGTCCGGTCACCTCGATCCGTTCGGGGGGCACACCTGCAGCGGCTACCGCTTCGGCGGCGGCGGGGCGTGCAGCGGCAAGTCGACGGTGCAGATCCTCGATGAGCGCCTCGTCGAGGGGGGCTTCGACAGGCTCGGCACGCAAGTCGGTCACATCGGCCAGTCCGATGCCCAGCGCGGAGAGCACCCCGGCGTGAGGGTGAATGAAGATCGTGGTGATGCCGAGCCGATCGGCTACCCGGCACGCATGCTGCCCGCCTGCTCCGCCGAAGCACACAAGCGTGTAGGCGGTGATGTCGTGGCCGCGCTCGGTGCTGATCTTGCGGATCGCGTTGGCCATGTTCTCCGCAGCAATCTCGCCGTAGCCGAACGCCACCTCGGCGGTGCTGCGCCGCACACTGCTGGACTCCGCAATCTGCTCGGCCAGTTCGGCGATACCGGCGGCGGCTGCGTCGACATCGAGCGGTTCGGTGCCGCTGGTGCCGAACATCGCAGGGAAGTACTCGGGCCGGATCACGCCGAGCACCGCGTTGGCATCGGTGACGGCCAACGGGCCGCCGTTGCCGTAGCAGGCCGGTCCGGGGTCGGCTCCAGCCGAGTCGGGGCCGACTCGCAGGCGGCTGCCGTCGAAGGCCAGCACCGAGCCGCCGCCGGCTGCCACCGTGTGCATGTCGATGATCGGGGTACGCACGCGGATGCCCGCGACTTCGGTCTCGTTCGCCCGCTCGAACTCACCGGCAAAGTGCGACACATCGGTCGATGTGCCGCCCATGTCGAAACCGATCAGCCGCTCGAACCCGGCTGCCTGGGCGGTGCGAGCCATGCCCACGACACCGCCGGCTGGGCCTGACAGCAGTGCGTCACGCCCGGTAAAGCGCCGGGCATCGGCCAAGCCGCCGTTGGACTGCATGAACTGCAGCTGCGGGCCGTCGCACTGCCCAGCATCACCGCCGCCAACGCGCTGCCCAGCGTTGCCGCTGCCAACACACTGCGCAGCATCACCGCCGCCGTTGGACTGCATGAACTGCAGCTGCGGGCCGTCGCACTGCCCAGCATCACCGCCGCCGTCGCACTGCGCAGCGTTGCCACTGCCGTCGCACTGCGCAGCGTTGCCACTGCCGGTCCTCGACGCCACCCCGTCGGCTGTACCGATCCTCGACGCCACGGCGTCGACGTAGCTACGCAGGATCGGTGACAGGTAGGCGTCGGCGACGGTGGTGTCGCCGCGAGGAACCATCTTGACCAGAGGGTCCACTTCGTGGCTCACCGAGACCTGCTCGAAACCGATCTCACGTGCCGCCCCAGCCAGCGCCGCCTCATGGTCGGTGTGCCGATAACCGTGAACCAGCACGATGGCCACCGCCTCCATGCCGCGCTCACGAGCCGCCTCCATGGCAGCCGTGGCGGCCGGCAGATTCAGCGGGCACAGCACCGTGCCGTCGGCCGCGACGCGTTCGGAGACCTCGAGCACCTCGGCATAGAGCATCTCGGGCAGGACGATGTCCAGCTTGAACAGGTGCGGTCGGGTCTGGTACCCGATGCGCAGCACATCGCCGAACCCCGCCGTAGTGACGAACAGGGTCGGCACGCCACGGCGCTGCAGCAGCGCGTTGGTGGCCACCGTGGTTCCCATTTTCACGGACCGAATCCGGTCGGGCGGCAGCGGTTCGTCGCGAGGTACATCCAGCAGGTCTGCGATGGCAGTCGTCGCGGCATCGTCGTACCGGCGCGGATCCTCGCTCAGCAGCTTGTGGGTGACGAGGCTGCCGTCGGGTCGACGAGCCACTACGTCGGTGAACGTGCCACCGCGATCAACCCAGAAGTCCCAAGCGCCCGGCACGGTGTCCACGCCGTGAGCCTAGATAGGTGCCTGTTTGCGTCGCGAACTGCAAACTCAGCCTGCGCACAACACGTTTCCACAGCGCTTTCCAAAACGGCTCGATTTGTGCGCAGTGTTTCCGAAATGTGCGCATTGTCGTCACCATCGATTGACGGGTCGCCGCTGGCCGATGGAACATGTTTCATCGACAACCCGCCGTCCGAACTGGACGATCGCGCCGCGGAGCTGATCGTCACCGTGTGCGATCAGCACTTCCGCATTGGCGTCTCGGCAATCGGCCGTCCTGGTCGAAATCCGGGTGCTTTCAAGCACGATCCGTAGTCGCCCACGCTGAATCTGAGTGTGGAGCAGCAGACTCAGAGCCGACGGCATCGTGGCACCCACCCACGCCGAGCCCCGCACCCGTGGCAACAGGGGGATTCTCGTGCCAGATCCGATGAGGAATACACCCGCCGACCAACAGCGGCGGACCGCCAGGTGGGCCGTGGCTTTGCGGAAGCGAGCGCCGTGCAGGATGCTGTCGCAATAGTTGAAAACCTGGCGGGCAGCGGGATCGTCGAAGGGGTAGTCCGCCTGATGTAGTTGAACGGGTTGAGGGCATTGAGGAGCTTCGAGCGGGCACGGGTCAGCCGACCGAACGAGCGCAGGCGAACGGGCACGAGTGAGACGGCCGAATGAGTGCAGGCGAGCGAGCAGGCGCTGGAACTTCGCAGTCTCGGGGGCCAGCTCAGCCCTGATGTCAGAGTCGAAGTCGTGGGCGTAGGTGCCGCCCTGGTACTTCACGCTGTAGCTGAACTTGGTGTCGAACCGTCGGATGTCGAACCGATCGGGGTGATGGTCAGGCTGCGGTTGCTGGTTCGTGGTGCGGTGCGCGGAGAGGTCCGGGTGATCGGGTCGGGTCTCGATGGGGCGGTTCGGTGCTGCGGTCGGCGGGTGGCGTTCGGTCGAGCCGGTCGTCAGGGGGTCGCCGGCTAGGCCGGTCACCATGCGGTGCTTGGCCGACTCGGTCACCGGGCGTTGCCTGGCCGACTCGGTCGCCAGGCGGCGGCCGGCCGAGCGGTTCGGTGTTGTGGTCGGCGGGTGGCGTCGGGTCGGGCCGCTGTAGGGGGGGTGCCCGTCGGGGTCGTCCGTCGGGTGGGGTTTCGATGGGCCAGTGGCGTTGGTGGTGGTCGGTGTGGCACGGCTCGCACAGGTTGGCGAGGTTCGCAATGTCGGTGTCGCCGCCGTCCTCGTAGTGGTCGATGTGATGGGCGTGACAGCGTTCTGAGTGGGTCGCGCACGCGATGCAGCCGCCGTCGCGGATAGCCAGCACGATCCGCTGCGCCTCAGAAGCGCTGCGCACCCGGCCCAAGGCGAGCTGGCTCCAGTCGCTGCTGAACACCGCAGGCAGGATCCTGGCGTCAGCGGCCAGCTCGGCGAGCTGTGCCGCTGACAGCGGCGTGCCGTCGTCGAGGCGGGCATTCGCGACCTGCCCGGTGACCAAGTCGTAATCGGCGGCGATCACCAAGCTGGCCCCCGGACGCTGACGGCCCAGGATCAGGTCGCACAACGCGTCGGCGCTGCGCTGAGCGAAACTGTCGCCGGCTGCGTCATCGCGTCGGCGCACAGCTCGCTCGGCCGCAGCGAGCTGCATGCTCACCTGCCGGCCGGCGAGGTAGTCCAAGTCGGCACGCAGATGCCACATTCCGTCATCGCCGAGCACCAGCGAGCAGCGACGCTCGGCGCGCTGGAAAGCCAGCTCCGCGTCGGCGGGGTCGATGTCGCCGCTGTCGGCTTGGGCCTGGACCTGCTCGATCTCGTATTGACGCCGATAGTCGAGCGTGCGCCGAGCGATCATGTCCGACGGGTACGCCTCGCACAGCTCCAGCAGGTCGCTCTCGTCGAGCTTGTGCTCCTTGGGGGCCTCCCGGGCGACGAGCCTCGCGTGAGAGGCCTGAATGTCGCCCGCCGCCAATGCGTCGAACGTGTCGGCCAGTGCATGCTCGGTGAGCGCTTCAGCGAGATGAGCTTCGCTGCGAGCCTGCGCGGTACTCATCCGGGTGTGCTCGCGCAGCTGCCACGCAGCCGACCGCGCCCCGTCACGGCACACCAACTCGCCCACCGCCGCCAAGAACCGCGCCTCGGCGCGGGACCGCTCGGCGGCCAGTTCCACGACACGGTCCACCAGATCGTCATGCGCCAACAACTCCAAGCCCATCTCCGACACACAATCAGCATCAATGAACGCGCCACGCTCCGCGCCTGCCGCAGCAGCCCGCTCCCGGCCCGCCGCCCGGTTCAACTCAACCCAATAGGCCTGATCATCAACCGCCACCGCCGGAGGATCACCAACGTCAGAGACGCCAGCCGAGTTCGGGTTAATGACGGCCGAATTGCCGTCGGGCAAACTCTCGGCGCAGCGCTCGGTAAACATGAGAGAAGCATACACACGTACACCTCCAATTGCAAACATCTGATCGTATGAAATGGAATCCTCGTGTTTTCTCCGGAACGGGGCCACCAGACTCGACGCACTCTCATGCGTCACCAGGATGCTGCGGGTCGCAAACTCGCACCGCCGGCGAATCGAAGCGCTTGACAGCGCCGGACCGCGGAACAGGTGCCAGATTGCGCCCTATTGCCGTGAGATAGTCGCACTCAATCCTGCTGCTCATCAGCGCGCACTCCCCGAGGAAATGCTTCCTCAGGAGGATAACAGGTCTTCAGATCACAGCTCGCGGGACCGCTCGTCGAAGGCTTCGAGGGCGGGCTCGTGTTCACATTCATCCAACGACAGCCTCAATATCATACCGAATGCCTCCTCTGATGGCGGTGGCACTGATAATCCGGTCATCGTCGTTGGATTGTCGCATCCATCGGTGAGCTTCGTCAAGATTGAAGCAGATAGACTATTGCCATGCATGATACAAGATTAAGCGCTGTCGCTTGCGATCAGTATCAAGACCTCATGAACGATACGCGTCGTCGTCACGAATTCCTTCGATGTTTGGACAGCGCCGTTGCTCATGACAATCATTGGCTCGAAACGGCGGGCCTCCAGGTACGCATGATGCTGGAAAATATCGTTTACGCATGCTTAGGGTCCGCCGCGGGTCAAGTCGCGCGACCGATCCGTGTGATTACCAAGAGTTACGCATGGTTCCCGAGCGCAGACCACGCGACTTGACTTCTGGCGGACCCTTAGTTGCCAATGGGCAGTACTTCAATGCCGACGAGAAGGTCCTCCGTGCATGGCGACCCCAACAGATCGTCTCAAACCTCGACGATAGGCTGCCCCACGATTGTTGGCCTGTCCCGCTCGTACTGAATGAGCCACCCGCCAGTCTCGACGACAATCCGATGTTCCGAGGAGAGCTGGTAGTCCGCCCCGAGAGTGACTGGCTCACCAAAGACGAATGCAGGGCAGCCCACAGAGAATTGGGCGAACTGTTGCACGCCCGAAACCCCTTAAGGCAGAGTTCTCCCAGTTTTGATTACTTTGCGAACGCGCTCGGCGGGTGGGTCGGCAAAGTAGCACATCTCCTTATGCACCACCAGATTGCCTCGTCGGATGAGAATCGTATGTGGGTGGTTTCTGTCACCACTGATGGCACGCAGATCGCGGAATTCGTCGCGCTTGCAAAACTATCATGAATGGCGCCGCTGACACTGGCCCCATCTCGCGATGCACGGACCACGAGAGGCGGATGTCGAAAACGGACACCCGAGTAAGAAAGAGTGATTCTTCTCGTTCCGTCATGAGGGATAACTGAGCGGGACATATGCGTACGGCAAGTCCTCGCACTCAGGGTGAGGCGTCGTGACCCACTTCAATTGGTGCGGAACGAAGGGCCGAGTGGAGACCAGCATGATCTCGCCGGATATAACGTCACCCACCGAGACAAGCTCCTCGGTCAGCGGGTCATGACCATGTTCGTCGATCCAGAAGCCTTCGGCATCGCGGAGAATCACCATGCCTCCTGGTACGACGTGCCGTGCCTCCAGTGAACTCTGTGGCTCGACACCGGTTTGCGAAGTCGAGCCTGCGTGTTCGGCTCCCATCTGCTGCCAACGGGCCGTGTCGGGCTTGAACACCTGTGTGATGCGCCGTTCACTGCTAGATGCAACGAGGTCTCGCCCGACCTCGAAGAGCAGCAGAGATTTTGAGCCGTCACGAGCATGGCCGACGATACAGTTTGATCCGATGTCGATTCGAACTTGTAGTGGATTGAAATAGGCCGTGTTTTCAGCCAGCGACTTGTCTTCCACCCCCACGAACAGATCCGGCGGACCCTTGGACAGACTTCGCAGTACAGCTGTACACGCGCTACCAATTGCTAATGCACTGGCTACAAGAGCTACGAAGTATACAAGTATCCGCCAACCAGAGCGCGAGCGTTGAAGGCGACACCCTCGCCGTAAACAGCTCATTACCGAGTAAGGACCGATACTCCGAGACCATCTTCAGCCAACGTAACCGGCGTGAAGCTCTGATCCTGCCGAAT
Organism: Candidatus Poriferisodalis sp.; assembly: GCF_965214215.1. GTDB lineage: Bacteria > Actinomycetota > Acidimicrobiia > Acidimicrobiales > Poriferisodalaceae > Poriferisodalis. Next base: position 840,768 of record NZ_CBDCBD010000003.1, read on the forward strand.
GCTCCTGTCCCCACACCCGGAGCCAAAGCAGCCTCTGTGAATCCCGACCACAGTGGAAGCGACATACCATGGGCCTCCGCTGTCACCCCTGCGGCCGTAGACATTGCGTACACGCACTTGATTGCATACTTGAGTGATCCTGCCTCTGTGACATGTGTTCGTGTACTTGACAGTACCGCAACTGTCGCGATTTGTACGTCTTCCGTAGAAGCAGTACGTATCGCCGATATTGATCTGGCTACGAGGTTTCACGGCAGTGACGAAACGCCGACCCGAAGACGAAGAACTCGTATAGAACTGTGCAACAACGGACTCCGAGGTCGAATACCAAGCGTAGTCACCGTAGTAGCCCTCGTATTCCGTTTCAAGGGTCAGTGACGATTCAGAGCCATCTACGGGATCCACGTAGTCAAGATTGTCCGGGCAGTGCCCAGCGGAGAGAATCCCCTTCGTGCTGCCCCGCTGAACTGCAAACGCCAATGTGCATGCGAGCTCCGAAGTATTCGGAAACTGTGTTTCAGTTCCGCCGTATGCGGTGCTCGTTTCAAGCAGATCTTCCGAAGTCCACTGGACGCTGGTACCGATCGTTGGAGCTTCCAGTTCACGTATCGCATCGGTGATCTCAGTTGCGATGGCCTTACCTTCGTCGACTGCCACGGCCACGACTACCTGTCCACGCAGAATGTCAGGAGAAGTCGAGAATTCACCGATATCAAACTTGCCGACAGCGGCAAAAATCTGCTCTACCTTGGCAATCAGACCAGACTCTGATACCTCGGCGGACGTGTCAAACTCGATGGCAACAGCTCGCGCGGCTACCTGAGCGCGAAGCTCGACCGGTACCTGCCCAACCCATCGCACGGTAGTACGAGCAGAAAAGTCTGCCGCATGGTACGCACCGCCGAAAGATTGTGGGTAGGACTCACGCCAACTGGCGATAAGCGGTGCGACCGCCTCCTGATGCTTGAGTCTCGCCAATGCGGTCTCAATATCCACGCCGTAGGCGACCGCAACCTGTGCTGCCATCCTCTACAGCGCTCCATCAGATTCATCAGCGTCGTCAACACCCGTCGCACCGACAGGCCCGCTGGGGGACTGGGCCGTTGGCCCATCAGGACCGTCGGATTCGGCAGCAGCCATCGGGGCGGGCAACATAGCCGCTACGAGGATGGTCGCCAAAAGCAAAAGGCGAACTCGCCTTCGAGTTCGCCGATCGTTCATTGACCACCAGTTTCCGAGGGGATCACCCCTGCTCCTCAGCCTTAGATTCAACACTGTTCGCTCCTTCTGTGAACTCAACTCGCGATACGATATTCGCGACCTGGCTGCAACATAGCAGGTAGATTGATCGCCTTGCAAGAGGCACTATTCTACGGTTGTTTTGATTCAAATCGAGATTCGATTCAGGCTCCGCCGCGGCTCATGTCGCGCGAACGATTCGAGCGATTGCCAAGTGCTACGCGGGGTTCACGGAGCTCCCTGTTTCCGCGTGGGATGAGCGTTTGAGGGTCCCGGCTGGATAGGGAGGGATCCCCGAGAATCGGAGGTGTCTTATAGCCCCGATTCGGAAGGATCTCTGTGGCTGTTGACCTTTGGCGCGTGTTGTTGTTGATCATCGGTCTGGGGCCTGGCGTCGCGGTGCGCGATGTGCGGGGCCGCTGAGGCGGGCTGCTGTCACGCACTTGGTCAAGCGGTCAGCTACGCCGTGGCTTTGCGAAATCGGGAGCCGTACAGGATGCTGCCGTAGTAGTTGAAGACCTCGCGGGCAGCGGGATCGTCGAAGGGGTAGTCGGCACCGATCTGGGTGGCAACGGCGAGCCCGGTCACGAAGCAGGTCTCCTGGCTGTTGACCAGCGTGTGCGCCCCGCAGTGCCAGCTATGGCGCTTGCCCTGGATGAAGCGGAAGAGCGGCACGAGCAGTGCCACGTGGCGGACGTCATGCACGATGTGCTGGAACCACCAGCGCTTCACGACGTGGCCGGGATCGATGGGAGTGATCGGGTTATACGTCACCAAGCATGGCCGATCCGAACCGTGAGCCCACGGCTGCTGGTTACCCATGATGTAGGTGAGCTCGTAATTGTCTGGCCGTGCTCCGTACTGGGAGACATGGTTGGTACGAGTGGACAGGCACTGCACTTCGTCGTCGGGCAGGACTGAGGGGTCCGAGTGCACAATCACATGGTTGTGGAGCTCGCTTTCGTAACGAACCGACGAGAGCAGGTAGCGCTCCAGCGTGGTGGGCTTGTCCAGCATCATCAGCGTCTGGTTCGCATTGGCGGCGAAGATGACTTCGTCGAACGATTCGCGGGCGCCAGACACATCCTCGACGATTACGCCGGACTGCTGGCGGTACACCTTGCGGACCGGACAGCTCAGGCGGATCTTGTCGGTGAAGTCCGCGGACAGGTTCTCGTAGATGCGCCGGGTCCCCTGGTCCCAGGTTTGCATCGGCGTAGCGGACTCGATGTCGAAGAACTCCAGATACCTGGCAAACAGCGCTGCGGGCATGTCGAACACGTTCGTCGCCATCAGAAAGTTGACAAACATGGGTTTGAGCACCTTGTAGCGGAAGTCGGCCGAGAAGCCGCCCACGTTCAGCACGGTGCGCATGCTGATGTAGTTGAACGGGTTGAGGGCATTGAGGAGCTTCGAGCGGGCGCGGGTCAGTCGCCCGAATGAGTGCAGGCGAGCGAGCAGGCGCTGGAACTTCGCAATCTCGGGGGCCAGTTCAGCCCTGATGTCAGAGTCGAAGTCGTGGGCGTAGGTGCCGCCCTGGTACTTCACGCTGTAGTTGAACTTGGTGTCGAACCGCTGGATGCCGAACCGCTCCAACAGCAGCAGCACGTGGTCGTACACCGACGGGATCAACGCCGTGACCGAGATGTCGAACGGGATCGTGCTGCCGTCGGCTTGGGGCATATCGACCGTCATGGCGTTGCCGCCGAGCTGATCGTTGGCTTCGAACAGAACGAAGTCGAACCGGTCGGGGTGATGGTTCAGCGCCCACGCGGCACCCAGCCCGGACATTCCGCCACCGACAATTGCGATCCTGCGCTGCGTCATGGTGCTCCCGCCGCTCAGCATGCCGCTGGCGGGATGCCGTGGCTCTCAGCGCGCTTGGAGGGACTCGAACCCCCAACCTTCTGATCCGTAGTCAGATGCTCTATCCAATTGAGCTACAAGCGCTGGTACCCACCGAGCACGGGCCGGCCGGCGGCCTGATGGCACCCGAACAGTCTAGGAGGAGGCGTCTCGAGGGCGAAAAGCCATTTCGGATTCTGACGCGCTCTCACCGCTGGTCGGGCTGCTGCGCAGCGGCAAGCAGGCCATCAGCGCGGGCTATCTCCGCCGGCGTGCGACCGAGCGCCTCGGCGGCGGCGATCACGTCGGACCACTCGGGCTTGGCCCGGTAGGGGCCGTGCTTGACAGAGATCGTGTGGCCGTCGACGTCGACGGTTGATGTGTGCCGCTCCAGCGCGGTGCGCACAACCGTGCGGGCGCGCAGCCCCAGCGTGCCAGTGAGCCGGGCGGTGAGATCAGCCAGCAACGTCACGGTTTCGGGCTGGCACAGGACCGCCAGGGTGTGCGCTGGGCGACCCTTCTTCATCACGATCGGGACGGCCCAGGCGTCGAGCGCGCCGGCCGCCAGCAGCTCCTCGATCGCGTGACCCAGCACCTCCCCGGAGACATCGTCGAGGTTGGCGGCCAGCTCTACGAGCTCTTCGGTGGCATCGGCGCTCGCCATCTCGGCCATCGCCGCACCCAGCGGCCCCGATGACCGGGCCGCCGACGCCTCGCTTGCCGTGCCGACGAGCACGCCGGTGACGTTCGGACGTCCGGAAATGTCCCGGGTGCCTGCACCGAAGCCAGTGCTGGTGAGCGTCATGGCCGGAGCAGGCCCGAAGTACTCAGCCAAGGCAGCGACGATCGCGGCACCCGTGGGCGTCGTGAGCTCCATGTCGATGTCGACGCCGACGATCGGGCGATCCGCCAGCAGGTTCACGACTGCGGGCGGCGGGTTCGGCAGCACGCCGTGGGCTGCGTTGATCGTTCCCTTCCCCACCGCAACCGGTCCGCTGCACACCACATCCACACCGAGCGATTCGAGCGCGGCGCACACGCCGACGACGTCCACGATGGCGTCCAAGGCGCCGACTTCGTGAAAATGCACCTCGTCGGCCGGCATGCCGTGTACCTGGCCTTCGGCCTCAGCCAGCGCCTTGAACACCGCGAGCGCCCGCCGACGGACGCGGTCGGCCAGCGGTACTGATTTGAGCAACGCCCGGATGTCGCGCCAGCGCCGGCGGTGATGCCCCTCGGGCGCGACCACGATCGCCCGCGTCGCCGCGAGCTCGTTCCGCCGCACGCGTTCGCTGCCCAAACTCCAGCCATCGAGAGAGAGCAATTCCAGCTGAGCCGTCACAAAATTCAGATCGGCGCCGGCGTCCAGCAACGCCCCCAGCGCCATGTCGCCGGCGATGCCCGAGACCGGGTCGAACCACGCCACCGTGCCGTTGGGCCCAAGCAGCCCAGCAGCGCCGTCGGGACCGGCGTCAGCAAGCGTCGGCTCGCTCGCAGTTGCGATCGGGGCACCTGCCGTCGGGGAATCGTGCATCACACTGTGCCGCTTTGGGCGCCCGCAGCCAAGTCCAAAATGCGCATGGCCGCCATCGCTGCGCCGAAGCCGTTGTCGATGCCCACCACCGTGATGCCCGCCGCACACGAGGCGTGCATGGCAAGCAGTGCCGTCACGCCGGCAAGCGCCGCGCCGTAGCCGGCACTGGTCGGCACAGCGATGACCGGTGCGGGTACCACGCCGGCAACGGCCGTGGCGAGCGCCCCCTCCATCCCCGCCACCACGATGACGACATCGGCCGACGCCAGCGTGTCGATCTCGGCCAGGAACCGATGCAATCCGGCGAGGCCGATATCGGTCACTGGCTCAGCACTCACGCCGAAGGCGCTCAGTACCGCTGCGGCTTCGGAGGCCACCGGACCGTCCGCCGTGCCCGCCGAGGCCACCACCACCCGTTCCGGCCGTACGCCAGCAGCACGCCACACCACGGTCGCCAGATCAACCGGGTTCACCGTTTCGTCCGCGACCTCGAGGTCGCGGTCTGCAGGCCGGTGCACCGCACCGTCCGGGCAGGCTGCCAGCGATGCCTCGGTTTGAGCGGGATTCGCCCGCGTCAGCAGCACCGGACCAGAACTGCCGCTCAGCATCTCGGCCACGATCCGGGCGCACTGGCTCGGCGACTTGCCTGGCCCGTACACCGCTTCGGGATGACCGGTCCGCAGTGACCGGTGGTGGTCGATGCGGGCCCCCGCGACCTCGGTGTATGGCAACCGCCGCAGACGGGCCACCGCTTCGTCTGCGGGCACCGTCCCGGCACGCACTTCGGCCAGCAGATCGGCGAGTTGTTGTGCGTCCATTGCCTGTCGTTCTACCTGCCGCGGCCCCGGGTCCGTTGCTCTCAGCGCGCTGCCTATCCTGCCCCAATGGCTACAGCCGGCTCTTCATCAGGCATTCTGAGCATGCCGCCCTCGACGCGGATCGGCTACATGGGTCCGCACGGCACCTTCACCGAAGCCGCGCTCGCCACGCAGCCCGACCTGTCCCAGGCCAAGGGAATCCCGCTCATCTCGGTCCCCGAAGTGCTCTCGGCACTCGACGACGGGGCCGTCGACTACGGCTTCGTGCCGGTCGAGAACGCCATCGAAGGCGCCGTCAACGTCACCCAGGACGCACTCGCTTTCGACTTCGACTTCCTGATCCAGCGCGAGGTCGTGGTGAACGTCCAACTCAACCTGATGGCGCTGGCAGGCACAGCCACCGCCGACGACCTCTCGGCGATCCACACGGTGCTGTCGTTTCCCGTGGCCATCGCCCAGTGCAGGGCGTTCCTGCACAATCAGCTGCCCGATGCCGAGATCGAAGCAGCCACCTCCACGGCCCTCGCAGCCCGGCGCATCGGCGAAGAGCAACTGGCTGGCGTGGCCGCGATCGCCAGTCCCGCTGCGGCGGAGATCTACGGCCTCGAAACCGTCGCAGAATCGATCGAGGACCACCGCGACAACCAGACCCGCTTCCTGCTGCTCGCAAAAGGCCAAGTACCACCTGCCAGCGGCAACGACAAGACCAGCATCGTGGTGTTCCAGCAGCAGAACGAGCCGGGCAGCCTGCTCGGGATCCTCATGGAGTTCGAGGCGCGCCGCCTGGACCTGTCCCGGCTGGAGTCCCGCCCGACCCGGCGCGGCCTCGGCGAATACTGCTTTCTGCTCGATTTCGAGGGTCACATCTGCGACGAAGTGGTGGCGGACTGCCTGCGCGCGCTCAAGATGAAGCAGCGCGACGTCAAGTTCTTGGGTTCGTTCCCCGCTGCGAACGGCAACTCCTCAGGCCGCGAGCGCGTCAGCGAGGAAGCCTGGACCTCATCAGACCACTGGCTGAAGTCACTCCGCCGCCTCATCGTTTGAACACCGCCGGCCGTGACGGAAGGTCAGCTCGACATGAATCGCCCTTCCCATCCGCTCATCCCCACTCCTCGGTGATCTTGCACTTCCTCATTTGGGCTCTTGTGTTTCGAAGGCTGCGATGGTCTGATGGCGTAGCGGACGCGGCCACCAGCCCATTGGCCTGATACAGCTCAGCCTGTTGCGGAGGGAGGGGGATTCGAACCCCCGGAGGCTTGCGCCTCAACGGTTTTCAAGACCGTCGCAATCGTCCGCTCTGCCACCCCTCCGCAGGCCAACCTAGCGGCGCGCATCTGCGGGATCGACCGACCATCCGATCGCAGAAGTCCGCTGCGTGGGGCTATCTTGAGTCGGCGCGACTGCCCTCGACAGGCAGTTCGTGCATGGAGAGGTGGCCGAGTCAGGTTGAAGGCGCTTCCCTGCTAAGGAAGTAACTGCCGCAAGGTGGTTCGTGGGTTCGAATCCCACCCTCTCCGCACCCGAGGCTCACTCGAGAACCCCGCCAGCGACAGGGCCGACAGCAGGCCGGGCATCGGCTCGCTAGGCGGCCTGCACCACGGGCAGCACTTCGGTTTCCACGAGCTGGCGTGCAGCGACGCCCTCGGGGGTGTCGTAGGCGTTCTCGTTGAACTGGGCGGCGAGCAGGACCTTGTCGATGCCCAGCGAGCGCAACTCCTCCAGCTTCTCGATGCACCGATCAGGAGGGCCGACCACGCCGAAGCGGTCCATGAACTCGTCGGTGAGCGTGGCGGCCTGCGGCGACTGATTCCGCGAATGCGTGCCCATGTCGTAGGCCTCGTGCAGCTTGCGCAGCGTCTCGGCCGTCTCGTCCGATGTCGGCCCGATCGGCGTGCCGCCCTGCATCAGCTGGAAGCGGGCGAACACCGACATCGGGCCCCTGATCAGATCGCGTGCAATGTCGATGTCGCGGGCGCATCCCATGTTCACGTACGCACCGAACTTGACACCATCGGGATCGAGTCCTGCATCGCGCCGGGCCGCCTTCGCGACCTCGATGCCCCACGCGAGACGCTCGGGGTCGGCACCGAGGGCGAACATCACCCGGTCGGCATGGACTGCGGAAATGCCGATCACCCGTGGCCCGGTGGCGGCTACCTCGACAGGCACCTTGCGGGGGCCGATGGCGGCGTCATCAGAGGACAGCGTGCCCCACGCGATGCGGCTGGTCCCCGGGCCCTCCGCCAGCTCCAGTGCGTCGGCCGGAGGAGCGACCTCAAGCGGGATGTCGATCTCGTCGAAGGGCACCTCGCCGCCGCTGAGATACGCCTGCAGCTGCCGCAGATGACGTTCGAAGTGCTTCAGACGCCCCGGTGCCCGACCGAGATGCACCAAGCACGAGTCGCCCCGTCCGATGCCGAACACCATGCGCCCGCCCGAAGCCTGATCCACGCTCAACACAGCGCATGCGTTCACGGCTGCGACGCGTGTGACGGAATTCCCGACGGCGATGCCGAGCTCGATTCGCTCGGTCACGGTTGCGGCAAGGGCCAGCGCAACGAACGCATCGCCGGTGAGGTTCTGGGAGTCGACCACCGCCAATCCGTGCCAGCCCGCCTCTTCAGCCTCGGCAGCCACATCCCGAATCTGCAGCGGTGTCGGAAAGGCGTGCTTCCAGAGTTCCATGGCTTTCCCCCGTCGTAGTCGTGCTCAGGCCAACGGACGCTAGTAAATGGCTCTGAAATGCGCCGAGGCTCGACACGCTGCCCGCACTGCGCCTTACGAGGCGTACCGTTGGCCGAACATTTGGTGACGAGGACCTAGACCCGCATGAGAAACCGGCTGCTTCGCTTCGCGACGTATATCGCCGTGGGCGTCGCCACCGGATTCATCGTCGCAATGGTGGCTCTGCTCGCCGAGAAGGTGCTGCTGGCGCAAGTGCTGCATCTGCCGCCGTGGCAGCGGGTGATCGCACCGGCTCTCGGACTGTGGGGAGCAGTCATCATGCTGCGCTGGGCCGACGCGGGCCGTCGGCTGTCACCGTCCACCTCCGAGGAGTACATCCGGGCGTTTCACGACCGCACCCATCCCATGCGCTTTCGCGACCTGCCATTCCGGCTCGCGGCAGGCATCGTCACGGTGGGGTCCGGTGGTGCGGTAGGCCTTGAGGGCCCTTCCATCTACGCCGGTGCCACCGCCGGGAATGCCATACAACGCGTCACGCGGCGGCTGTTCCGCAACCGGGAGGGGTACGCGCTGCTCGTGGCCGGTGCCGCCGCGGGCGTGAGCGCCATCTTCCAGGCGCCCGCGACCGGGGTGCTGTTCGCACTCGAAGCTCCCTACAGGAGCGATCTGGGCCGCCGCGCGTTGCTGCCCGCATTGCTCTCGAGCGCTTCGAGCTACGTGGTGTACGTCCTGGTCACCAACTTCCACGACCGGCCCTTCGAGATCGGCACCGAAATGGTGAGGGTGGGTTTCGGCCGTCGGGAACTGCTGGGCGCCGCAGTCGTGGGAGCGCTGTGCGGGCTCGCAGCATCGGTGTTCTGCCGGATCCTGGCGCTTGCCAAGCGCATTCAAGAGTCTGATCGGCCTTGGTGGCTGGTGGCGTTCTGCGGAGGCGGGATCTTGGTGGGCTTGGCCGCGCTGAGCGAAGTCCTGTTCGATGCGCCTTTGTCATTGGGGCCGACTGCCGAGGGTCAACTGGTGGACTGGTCGATCAACCCCGAACAGTCGCTCTGGCTGCTCGGAGCGCTGCTGGCGGTCCGCGTGGTGGCAACGTCGACTGTGCTCGCAAGCGGAGGCGTGGGCGGCGTATTCATCCCGCTGGCGGTGTTCGGGTTGATCGTGGGCCGCTTGGTCGGCGGCTGGATCGAGCTGGGCCCTGAGTCGCTGGCGTTCTTTCCCTTCATCGGCGTGGCCGCGTTCCTGGCAGCGGGCTACCGCACCCCGCTGGCAGCGGTGATGTTCGTGGCGGAGTCGACGGGCGCGCCCGCGTTCGTGGTGCCCGCCTTGGTAGCGGTGGCGGTGTCGCAGGTGCTGATCGGCAGTTCGTCAGTGTCGCAGTACCAGCGCGACAGCCGCACGGGTCACCTCGAACGACGCTTGGAGATGCCGGTCAACTCTGCGATGTCCACCGATGTGCCCACGGTGAACGCCGATGCTCCGTTGGCCGATTTCGTGTGGGGTATCGCGCTGCCCCGCAAACAGCTCGAAGCCATCGTGGTGGGGCCAGCGCGAGACTTCTTGGGAGTCATACGGCTGAGCGACACCCGCGACGTGGATCGCAACGACTGGATGTCGGTGACCTGCGGCGAGGTGATGACGGCCGACATCACCCCCGCACGCCCCTCGTGGACGCTGCGCGAGGTCACCGAAGCGATGGCGGACGCGGACATCGAGCTGTACCCCGTGATCGACAGCGGCGGTCGGATTGCGGGCGTCGTCACCGAGAATGCGATCGTCAAGCTGGTCGACTTCCTCAACGAGACGCAAGGCAATGAGACCCAAGGCGGCCGGTGAGCTCTCCCCCGCAAGACCTGACGGACGAACGAGACCGACGAACCAACACCACAGACGACGAACGAGACCGGCGATGAACGAGACCGACCACGAGCGAGCACGACGATGAACGAAGCTGAGGATTCGGTTGGGACTGACCGGAGGGCCGAAGCTGCAGCTGGGTCCGCGACGGGATCCCACGCACAACCGGTCGGCTTGCTGGAGGGCTTGGCGACCACCCGCGCCATACGCCGCTACCTGCCCGACCCGATTCCCGAGGACGACTTGGCGACGATTCTGTGGCATGCCGGGCGTGCGCCGAGCGGCTCGAACCGGCAGATGTTCCGCTTCGTGGTGCTGCGCGACGGGCCAGTCGCCAAACAGGCCAAGGCGCTGCTCGGCCAGAGCTTTCGCGACGGCTGGGGCGCCAAGCGCTCCGGCGACGGCTACACCGAGGGCTCCGGAGCGGCCGACGACTCGCCGAAGGCCCGCATGGCCCGGACGATGCAGCACTTCGTCGACCACTTCGAGCAGACGCCTGTGGTGATCTTGGCGTGCCTGGTGCGCTACCGGAAGCCCACCTACGTCGAAGGTGCATCGGTGTACCCGGCGGTGCAGAACCTGCTGTTGGCAGCGCGGGCGCTGGGATACGGAGGCGTCATCACCGGCTGGCACCGCGATGTCGAAGACGAGCTGCGCGAGCTGGTCGGCATCCCCGACGGCGTGGCCATCCATGCAACGATCCCGCTCGGCCGGCCGGCGGGGCGCCACGGACCGGTACGGCGCCGGCCTTTGCGCGAGGTCGTCTACGAGGACCGTTGGGAACAGGACGCGGTGTGGGCGGTCGACCCGTCCGGCACTCGTTTCACCTCTGCAGGCCCGCCACCTGGTTCACCGACCTAGGCGCGCCCGCTGGGGAGGCAGTATGAGCCTCTGCTCCCGCGATCCGGCAGGTCGCCCGCGCCCGCTGGGGAGGCGGCATGAGCCTCTGCTCCCGCGATCCGGCGGGTTCGCCCGCGCCCGCTGGGGAGGCGGCATGAGCCTCTGCTCCCGCGATCCGGCAGGTCGCAACGTCGCAGAGTCTCCTGCCGCCTCCCCAGCTCTGGCATGTGTTCCTCACCGTTTGTGCTCTCAGGCGGTCTCGGCGGGGCGGTTGGTGTGGCTCCATTGCGACCATGAGCCGATGTACACGCGAGGGCGACCCAAACCGGCTCGCTCCATGGCGAGCGCGTCCATGCAGGCGCTGACGCCTGAGCCGCAGTACACGACCGTGTTGTTGGCGCCGTCGGCGTCTGTCACACCCTCGGCCTCGTAGCGAGCGCGCAGCGTCTGCAGTTCGGCGAAGCAGCCGTCGCGGCCGAGGTTGTCGGTCATTGGCACATTGACTGCGCCGGGGATGTGGCCGGGGCGGGGATCGACCGGTTCGGTCTCGCCGCGAAACCGGTCGCCTCCGCGGGCATCAATGAGCACGGTTTCGGGGTCGGCACCTGCTGCGGCCGCTTGGTCGATATCGACGAACGCCCCGTCCGGCCAGGCCCGCTCCGGGCAATCGCATGGCGTCCGCACATTCGGAGCTGTCTCCGTTTCGCCGGTCCACGATCCCAACCCCCCGTCGAGCAGCGCCGCATCGTGACCCAGCACCCGCAGCATCCACACCATCCGGCCGGCGGCGGTGCCGTTCAGGTCGTCGTAAGCCACCACCGGGTCATCGGGGCTGATGCCGAGGCTTCCCAGGGAGGCCGCAAAGCTCTGCGCGGTCGGCAGCGGATGGCGGCCGTGTTCCGGCGCGCCGTGCGCGGACAGGTGCTCGTCAAGGTTCACCCAGATCGCTGCGGCGATGTGGCCGTCCAGATAGGCGTCGTAGCCGGACCGGCCGTCGAGGTACCAGCGCACGTCGCACAGCACGATGTCAGTCCGGTCCGCGATATCGGACGCATCGACGATCGGCGGCAGCGCTGTGGTCACTTCAGCGATCCCGTCAGCCCTGGCCGAACATCATCAGCCACTGCTGCTCGCTGGTCGGCTTGAAGACGTAGTTCATCTGGCGGGTCTGACCCATCGTGGCGCTGGGTTCGAATGAGTACCGGTGTCCGGGGAACAGCACGGTGGAGTCGGGAACCTTGGCGAGCGTGTCATGCAGCGAGCGGTACATCGCAGCCGAATCGCTGCCCGGCAAGTCCATCCGGCCGCAACCGTCGAGGAACAGCGTGTCGCCCGCCACCAGCGCCCCGCCCACCAAGAAGCACTGGCTTCCCGGCGTGTGGCCGGGCGTGTGCAACAGCTCGATGTCGACGGCACCCACTGACACGACATCGCCGGGAGCGTGCAGCTCCATATCGCTCATCGAGAGGCCCGTGGTTTTCTGCACCAGCTCGGCCTCTGGCGCCTGCAGATGGATCTTGGTGCCCTGACGTTCGAGCAGCTGTGCCACTCCCTCGATGCTGTAGCCCATCATGTTCCCGCCGATGTGATCGGCGTGGAAATGCGTGGCCAGCACGCCGGTGAGTGCCATCTCGTCTTCAGCAAGGATGTCTAAGAGGTCGTCGACGTTGTAGGCCGGGTCTACTACGACTGCCTCGCGGGTCTCCCGGTCGCCGATGAGGTAGGCGAAGTTCACCATCTGGCGGGCAATCGGATCGCTGGTGGCGAAGTCCTGCCCCGAGAGCAGCTGGCGGAAGTACAGCCTGCTCTCGTCGGGCGGCTTCGTCACCTGGGGGTCATCAGCCATGGCAGCGCACAGTAACTAATGGAGCACGCCCGCGGCGGAGGCGGCAGGGCCCTGCGCTCCAGCGATCCAGCCGGTCGCAACGTCGCAGAGTTTCCTGCCGCCTCCGCCGCTATGGCTTCTGTGCGTTCGCCCCACGTTCTTGGGTGGCGGGTTGGCCCGATGGCCTCCAGCGCGGCAGGATGCGCCCATGAGCCAAACGCCTGCCCCGCTGTCGGACTTCTACGAGATGGACGAATTCCTTTCTGACGAAGAGGTCATGATTCGCGACACCGTCGCCGCGTTTGTGGCCAAGGAGTGGGACCCGATCGTGGGCGACCACTTCGAAGCAGGCACGTTCCCGATGGAGCTGGTGCCCACAATTGCCGACATGGGCCTGTTGGGCATGCACCTCGACGGCTTCGGATGTGCTGGCGCTTCAGCCATGGCCTACGGCGTGGCCTGCCGGGAGCTCGAAGCCGGGGACAGCGGGCTGCGCAGCTTCGTGTCGGTGCAGGGCTCGCTGTGCATGTTCCCCATCTGGCGCTACGGCTCGACCGAGCAGAAGGAAGCGTGGCTGCCGCGCATGGCGGCCGGCGAGATCATCGGCTGCTTCGGGCTGACCGAGCCCGACCACGGCTCCGATCCGGTCTCGATGACCACGCGGGCGGTACGGCGGGGCGACACCTGGGTCCTCAACGGCGCTAAGCGGTGGATCACCAATGCCGGGCTGGCCGACCTGGCCATCGTGTGGGCGAACACTGACGACGGCTTCCGGGGCTTCCTGGTGCCGACCGACTCCCCCGGCTTCGAGGCTCGCAAGATTCAGAACAAGCTCTCGCTGCGGGCCTCGGTGACCGGCGAGTTCTACATGGACGACGTCGAGGTGCCCGAGTCGATGCGACTGCCCGACGCGCTCAGCATCGGTGCACCGCTGAGCTGCCTGTCCGAAGCTCGCTTTGGCATTGCATTCGGGGCGGTGGGCGTGGCCCGTTGCTGCTACGAGGCGGCGCTCGACTACCAGCTCGAACGCCCGCAGTTCGGCAAGCCGCTGGCAGGCTTCCAGATCAGCCAGATCAAGTTCGCCGACATGCTCACCGACATCACCAACGCCAATCTGCAGGCAATACGGCTCGGCCAGCTCAAGGAACAGCACCGGCTACGGCCCCACCACATCTCGATGGCGAAACGGCACAACTGCCGGGTGGCCATCGACACGGCCCGAACCGCCCGGGCGATGATGGGCGCCAACGGGGTCTCGACGGAATACGCGCCGATGCGCCATGCAGCCAACATGGAATCGGTCATGACCTACGAGGGCACCGAGGAAATCCACGGGCTGATCCTCGGCCAGCAGATCACCAACATCCCCGCCTTCCGCTGACCGCTCACTCGATCGGGGAGGATGCGCGGACAGGCGAACACCCCCACGGCGGCAGCACTCATTTCCCAATCTTGTTCCCATGTTCGGACGATTGGGCTCACGGGCTGCTCGGGCCACGGCCTCACCTGCCAGCCCGGCCTCGGACAACAGCACGGGCACGCCAAGGCGTTCAGACCGACACGCAACTGCAATGGCGCTGCGGGAACGTGGGCGGGATGATGGGCGTCATTCGGGTAATGCCGCGCCTTGCTCGGCCAGCCCAAGGAGGGGACGTCGTGACCGTTCCAAGCAATCGTTTCAGACAGGGTTTGCGGCGCCGAGTCAGCCGCCAACGCGAGACCGCTTCGCACCATCTCCTGCGAATCGGCATCATGACGCTTGCGCTGTTGTTTGTCGCGGCCGCGTGCAGCGCCAGCGACGACGAGGACGCGGACACAGATGACTCGGTCAGCGCCAGCGAACGGGCGCTCGTGGAGTCTCAATCTTCGGACGATTCGGCAGACGCCAGCACCAGTTCGCGTGAGTTCGGCGATGCCACGAGCGCCTCCATTCTGGACGAAGAGATGATGGAGGTGATGGAAGACGAGATGATGGAATCCGACGAGATGATGGCCGAGGAGTCGGTTTCGGGCGCCTTGGCTACCGGCGTGGCCGCGGCACCCGCAGACTTCGGCCGCGACATCATCCGTACGGCACGGATCGCAGTGGAGACCGCCGACGTGGCCGCTGCAGCAGCCCGCGCCAACTCCATCATCGAAGGACTTGGCGGGTTTGCCTTCTCCCAGGAAACCAGCACCCGAGGCCGTGCGCGCACCATGCTGACGTTCAAGATCCGGCCCGAGCAGTTCGCGACCGCGTTGGAGCGACTGTCCAACGTGGGCGAACTGGTCGAACAGACCGTGAGTGCCGAGGATGTCACCGACATCGTGGTGGACCTGAATAGCCGCATCAGGACTGCGGAAATCAGCGTGAACCGGCTGCGCGACTTCCTGTCGCAGGCAACCGAAGTGAAGGGCGTGGCCGAGCTGGAGCGCGAGCTGGCGAACCGTGAGACGAACCTCGAACGGCTGCGAGGCCAGCTGCGTTCGTTGCGCGACCGGGTGGACTTGTCCACGATCACCCTGTCGATCACCGAGTCCGTCGAGGCGGTGCCGTCCACCGCAGTCGTCCTGCGCGCGTGGATGGCGGCCGGCGACGAGGATCCCTGTCTCGGGTTCACCGACCTTGTCGCTGCGCCACACGGCGAGGTCGGCTTCTGCTTCGAACTCGAGAACGAAGGCGAGACGGCACTCACGGAGGTGTCGCTGAGCTCGAATGAACTGCGATTCAACACCGACGACCTGACCGTGCCCGAAGGCACCGACCTCGAGCGCATCGCGCCCGGAGAGCGAGCGGTCGCCACGCTCGCCCTGCCGATCACCGACGGACGCATCGCTGGGCGGGTCGCAACGCGAGGGCTCGAGATCAACGTTGGCTTGAGCGCCGTGCCGGTCACCGACACCGGTGCCGAACTGGCCCGACTCTCGCGCAGCCATGCCCTGTCTCTCTATGTCGAGGAAGAGGACACGCCCCCCGGCTTCGGCGACGCGTTCAGCGGTGGATGGAACGCGCTCGTGGCCATCGGCAGCGGCGTGCTGCTCGTCATCGGCGCCATGCTGGCGTTCCTGCCGGTCATCGTGATCGCCGTGGCAGTGGCGTTGTGGTGGCTGCGCCGCCGCCGAGCCCGGCGATCCACCGCCAGCGGCGCCGAACCGCAAGGTTGATCTGGATGATCCGCAGGTTCGGAAGCTGTCATCGAATGGCGATTCCAGTTCCCTGACCGTCACTCGATGAGAGCTGCGCTGTCTCGGGGCAGATACATGCCAGCCGAACGGAGTTGATCGATCACGGCTACAGCTACAGGTCGATCGATGAGGTTCGACTTGATACCGAGCTGGATCAGCCACAGTGACCCGTGTACATCTATGTCGTCCTGGTGCGCGATGTCCCGAGCACGCGATTCGTCGATGATTGCTGTGCCGCCGGCGCTCGCGCACCATGCGAGAACAGCCGCCTCACCCAGGTTCCTGTTCGGCCCACCGCCCAGTTCCCGCTTGTAGCGAGCAAACGAAGCAAGATCGCTGGCCGAGAGCTGAACGACTTCGATCCACGGCAGATTCAACGTGTCTCGAAGTTCGGGATGAGCAGCGACACCTGCGGCGAGTTCGTTCAGCACCTCGGATGGAACGACGCAGCGGAATGGGTCCACTATCTGCTCGAGAAGATCCAGCTCTCCCACTAAGGCGAAGTAGTTCAACGCAGTGGTGTCGAACACCAGCACGCGCTTCACTCAACCGATCCAAACCCCCGTCGGTACGCCTCCGCCGACAGTTCGACTTGGTCTGGCAGCTCTGTGACGCTCAGCGTGTCCCAGAGAAGCTCGGCCGCACGCTCAGCCGTTAGCTTGCGGCGCCTGTACCCCGAGAGCACGCGCCGCCCGTACCTAGGAGGCACCGCGGGCGCCACCAACTCTGGTTGCCACCGTTCACCCAACTCGACGAAATCGACACGAGAGGGCGGTTGAGCCGCCAAATCCTCGTAGGCGCCTGCATCGGTCAGCCCGGCGTTGCGCAACTGTGCGCACACGGCTGTCCAGCTCAGTCGAAACCGCACGCCCGCAGCTACTGCTGCAAGCCGCACATCGGGGGAGAACTCTTCAACGAGGGATCGGGCATCGCCGAGCGGCAGGAGCAGGTGAATCGCGAACGCGTTGATCAAACGCTCTGTGTCGTCTTGAGGCGAGAGTCCGACTTCTGGCGCATACGCGTCCTGAAATACATGGTGCCCAAGCTCGTGGGCGAGATTGAATCGACGGCGCCCGGGGTCCATCGTGCCGTTGATCACCGCCACGCCGGTGTTCTCGACAGCGACATATGCAGCATCGCCACCGTCGGCGCCAAGCTCGAGCGAGAATGCGAACAAGCCGACTTGCTCAGCAAGAGCTTGCAGATCACGCAACGGTCCACTGGGGACATCGAAATGTCGCCGGAGCGCCCCTGCTGCCTTCGCTGCACCGTCTACGGACTCGGGCGGCGCTAGCACAAACCGTTCGTACTTCGGCAACTCGCCGAGCTGATGAAGGTAAGCAATGTCCCGGGCGATCCAGTCGACCCTTGCGTCCAAGAGCGCCGACAGCCCGCGGACGTTCGGGTCAGAGCGGCGGCTCACCACCGCGGGAGGCGACTCCAAGAAGAACCAATCCACTGGACGACGGAGGACGTCCGCGAGACGGACAAGTTCGACGGCACCCAGCTTGCGCGAGCCTGCCTCGATCTTGGCGATGACGGTGCGTCCCAAGTCGCTGACCGCCGCCAACTCAGCCTGCGTCATTCCTGCTAGCTCACGTGCCTCAGCTATCCGGGTGCCGAGTTCGTTGACTGTCCCCGCCGTCACTGTGCCATATTCGCACATTCGCAGCAGAATTCCACTCTCGGATACAGTGATTGCCTGCGCTCGGCGAACATGGTGGGGTGACGAGAGGCGTACCGGACAAATGCGGACACGCTTCGAGGGTGTCCGATCATGTCCGATCTCACCATGCCAGACTCGCCTCATGCAGGTCTCGGCAGTGCGCACGACGGGTATCTACTGCCGGGCAGATTGCTCGGCGCAACCGCTGTCTCACCACGTGATGCACTATTCCAACCCGGTGGCCGCCGAGGTGAACGGCTTCCGCCCCTGCCTGCGCTGCCACCCAGAACGTCGAGCCGGCTCGCTGGCCGATCTGGACGTTCCTGCGCCGCTCCAAGCGGCCTTGCTGCGGATCAATGACGGCGTCCTGGACGATCACGACGAGGAGGCCCTCGCGGCGCAGGTGGGCTACAGCGCCCGCCAGCTCCGGCGACTGTTCGAGCTGCACGTCGGCGCGACGCCGACCGCCATCGCCCGGTCGCGACGGGCGCACTTCGCTCGCTGCCTGATCGACGACACTGATCTGACGTTCGACGAGATTGCCCGCGCCGCGGGGTTCGGCGGGCCTCGCCAGCTGCATCGAGCCATGACGTCGGTGTTCTGCTTCACGCCGACTGAGCTGCGTTCGAAGCGACGGCAGGGCGAAGGTCCACGCCTTGACGGCGGCCTTGTGCTGAGCATCCCGTATCTCGCGCCGTATGACTTCGAGGCGTTCGCTTCCCACCAGGCCGCCCGTGCCATTCCCGGTGTCGAAGCCGTGACTGTCGACCCCACTGGGTCTGATCTCCATGGGTTCGATTCCACTGGACCCAGGTACGTCCGCAGTTTTGCCGCATGCGGGCACCCGGGCATTGCCGAAGTGATGCTGCCCGCAGACGCAGTCTCCGGGGCGGACTGGCCCTACGAGGCGACCCGACGATTGCAGTTGCGGCTGCACCTGCCGACGTACGACTCGATCATCGATGTGGTCAGCCGCTGCCGCGCACTACTCGGCACTGACGCCGACCCTGCACAAGCAACGACCGCGCTCGGCGACGACCCAATCATCGGACCGCTCATCAAACAGGCACCGGGGCTGCGGGTGCCGCGATCGTGGGACCGGTTCGAGACTGCCATCCGCATCGTGGTCAACCAGCAGATTTCGCTTGCCGCGGCGTCCACGATGGCCGGCCGGATCGCACAGCGCCATGGCACGCCCATCGATGCGCTCGCGGAATGCTGCGAAGGCGACCCGATCCCGCTGTCGCGCTTGTTCCCCGACGCCGCCACGCTCGCTGACGCTGGACCGTCCGGGCTCGCCGGGCTGGGGTTCACCCAACGGCGCATCGACACCGTCGTGGGCGTCGCCCGGGCAGTGGCCAGCGGCGATGTGGACCTGTGCGCTGCCGACGCTCTCGAAGCCGTGGTGGCCCAACTGTGCGAACTGCCTGGCATCGGCCCGTGGACTGCACATCTCATCGCGATGCGGGTCTACGGCCACGACGATGCGTTCCCAGCGTCAGACCTCGGCCTGCGCCGGGCGGTCGAGCAGCTCGTCGGGCACCCTGTCAGTGCCAGCGAACTCGAGGCGCTGGCCGAGCCGTGGCGTCCCTACCGAGCATGGGCTGCGCAACACCTGTGGCACGCCGCGGCCCGCCAAGCCTCGACCACTCGCTGACTTCGATCCCGATACAGAAAGCACTTCATGAGCCCACCACACCCCACCACCGACGCCGACCCCACGAGCGCGGACACGCACTGGCACACAACCATCGACAGTCCCATCGGGCCATTGGGCCTGGTCGCAACCGACGAGGGACTGCGGGCGGTGTCGTGGCGTGGTGAGGAAACCACCGTCAAGCTGCCTGGCCAGATGACGCAAGATCCGGGCCATCCGATACTGCGCCAGGCAGCGACGCAGCTCGCCGAGTATTTCGACGGCGATCGCACCAGCTTCGACGTGCCGCTCGACCTGCGCGGCACCCCGTTCCAAGAGGCCGCTTGGCGAGCGCTCGGCGACATCCCTTACGGCAGCACCCGCAGCTACGGCGAGCAGGCGGCATTGATCGGCCGGCCCAGAGCCGTGCGGGCGGTGGGTCAGGCCAACGGCCGCAATCCGGTACCGATCGTGCTCCCCTGCCATCGGGTCATCGGCGCCGACGGTTCGCTCACCGGCTTCGGCGGCGGACTCGATCTCAAGACCCAGCTACTAGAGCACGAGGGCGCATTCGACTGATCGGGGCCCGCGGATTGCGCCATTCGCTAGCTGGTGCGTCGCCGCAGTGCGCGAGGAGGGACTTGAACCCTCACACCCTTGCGGGCACAGGCACCTGAAGCCTGCGCGTCTGCCAATTCCGCCACTCGCGCGTGGGGCGAACAGACTAGCCCGTGCAGCTGCGCTCCTACACTGGACCGTCGTGGGTGGCGCCAGCTTGGTCGGCAGCGACGGACAGTGCCACGAACTGGGAGCATCGACGGTCGTCGGCGCTCACGAGCTGCGGCTGGAGATGGACTGATGTCCGAGCAGCTGGTGCGGCTGCTCGCAGTGTGCGTGCTGGTCCTGCTGTACCTGTTCTTCTTCAGAGTGATGCGCGCCGTGTGGGCCGGTGTCGCCACACCGCGCAATCACCTCAACTGGAGATCGTTACGTGCTCTGCGAGGCGACGGGTCTGCGAATGGCAACACGTCCGCGCAGCCACTCGCGCTTGTCGTGCGATCGCCCTTGAGCGCCCAAGGCGAACGCCACCAGCTCGCCGACGCGCTGACCATCGGTCGCGCTGCCGAATGCGACGTCATCATCGACGACAGCTACTCGTCGCAAGCCCATGCCCGCCTGTGCCGCAACGGCAGCCAGCACTTGCTGGAAGATCTGGGCTCCACAAACGGGACATATCTGAATCGCCAGAAGGTCGTCAACCCGACCGTTGTGCGCGTCGGCGACTTCGTGCAGATCGGCTCCACCGTCTTCGAGGTCAGCAGATGACGGCGCCTCGCGGCGTGGACCCGGTGTGCGGCCGACGGCTGCCCGGAGCGCAGGCTGGTGGTGCCACCGCACCGCGAAGCCGCGAGACTGGGCCGCTATGAGCGCCCCCGCCCGCCAGATGCGCATTCGCTGGGGCGGCGCCTCGGACCGGGGCCTGCGGCGCTCCGAGAACCAAGACGCCATGTACGCCGATATCGGCCTGTTCGTGGTTGCCGACGGCATGGGCGGGCACCTCGGCGGCAGCGTTGCGTCAAGCCTCGCGGTGAAGACCGTCGCGGCGAACTCCCCCTCGACACCGGCCGAACTGCTGGCGGCTGTTCGCCACGCCAACCAAGTCGTGCACCACCGCTCGACCGCCCATGCAGATCTCACCGGCATGGGCACCACGCTGTGCGCGATCGCCGTGGTGCAGCAGGACGACAGCCGAGTGTGGTGCCTCGTCAACGTCGGCGATTCGCGCGTCTATCGCTACCAGGGCGGAGCGCTCACCCAGCTGACGCTCGACCACAACTTCGTTGCCGAACTGGTCCGAGCCGGCGATCTGACCCCCGAGCAAGCCTTGACCCATCCCCGGCGCAACACGCTCACCCGAGCCATCGGCGTGGAACCCGGGGTTCGGATCGACGACTGGATCCTCGAGCTCACCGGCAACGACCGTTTCCTGCTGTGCACCGACGGCGTCACCAATGAATTGGACGAGTCCGACATCGCGGAGCTGCTCGACATCGACGAGCATCCTTCCGACGTCGCACGCACCCTCGTGCGGCAGGCCAACGACCGCGGAGGGCGCGACAACTCCACTGCGCTGGTCGTCGACGTCAACATCGAAGGGATCGAGGCCACACCGGCCGATGCGGACGCTGAGGTCGCACCGCCCGCCGACACCGGCGAGAGTGCGCCGAGGCGGCGCGGCTGGCGACGTTCGCGATCGCGCTGAGGCTTCCTCTGCGCGCTCGACGCCGCACCGAAATTGCGCTCGCAGCAATGGCGAGCGTGGTGGTCTGCGCTGCGTTCGCGGTCGCCGCCATCGGGGTGACGCGCAATGACTACGCAGAGTCGATTTGGAGCGAGGCCGGTTGGCTTGGAATCGTCCTTGTCGCTGCTGCGGGAGCTTGGGTCGCGATCGGGCGATGGGCGCCGGGCAGCAACGAGATCCTCTTCGGCATCGTCGCGCTGCTGATCGGCATCGGCTGGGTCTTCGTGACCCGGACAGACCGTGGGCTGGCGGCCGAGCAGGCGGTGGCGGTAGTGCTCGGATTCGCGGCTTTCGCAGGAACTTTGGCTGCGATGGGTCGGGGAGACGGGTTCTTAGCAAGGCCCGGCACGTTCGGGCTCTGCGCGGTGGTGTTCGCAGCGCTGGGCAGCTTCCCCGCTGGAGCGAACGTCGCCGCAGGCGCCTATGAGATGCCGCGTCAGTGGCTGAACCTGGGTCTGCTCAGTGTCCAGCCGTATGAATTGGCCAAGATCGCGATGATCTTGGCTGCCTGCGGGCTCACCACGACCGCGCCCCGCTGGCTGAGCCCCCGGATCGTGCCACACCGTCATGGCGCGGGCGCGAGTGCGGCAGCGATCTTCGCTTGGATATTGCTGATCGTCCAGCGAGACCTGGCGAGCTCCGCGGTGATCTTCGCGTCCGCCTGGCTGCCGCTGTGGCTCGACGACGGCGACGCAGCCGGTCGCGAGCTGCCAACCGTGCCTCGCCCGACGCGCACACGCGCGCTGGGCGGCGTGCTGGCCACGTACTCGGTCGGGGTCGTCGTGCTCGCAACCGTGTACGACCCGCTGTCCGCTCAGGTGCGCTACTGGCTGAACCCCTGGATCGGGGTGCGAGGCACCACTGTCGTCGATGCCTCGTTCGGGATCAGCGCGGGCGGCATCAGCGGCGTCGGACCGGG
Source organism: Candidatus Poriferisodalis sp. (assembly GCF_965214215.1). Classification (GTDB taxonomy): domain Bacteria; phylum Actinomycetota; class Acidimicrobiia; order Acidimicrobiales; family Poriferisodalaceae; genus Poriferisodalis. The sequence continues at coordinate 863,096 of NZ_CBDCBD010000003.1, forward strand.
ACTCGGTGGCCCGCAACTGCTGCATGAACCGCACAGCGACTTCATCTATGCCGTCATTGCCGAAGAACTCGGGATCCTGGGCGGCGCGGCAGTAATCGCGGCCTTCCTTCTCCTCGTCGGGATCGGTGCCGGTATCGCGCAGCGAGCACGCGGTACGCAGCGGTTGTTGGCCGGGAGCGCAGCGTTCATCGTCGGACTGCAAGCACTCGTCGCGATTGCAGGGGTGCTGCGCATGCTGCCGCACACCGTGGGCGCGTTGCCTTTCGTGGCCCACGGACCGGTCGCGTTGATCGGCAACTGCATCGCGGTCGCGCTGATACTCGCCGTCTCCGATGCCATCGGCGAACCGCAACAACACCCACTCGGTGAGTCATGAGCCGGCGCATCACACGATTGACGATCGGGCTTGCCGTCGCCTTCGCGGTGCTCCTGGTCCAACTCACCAACTTGGGATACTTCTCGGCCGACAAGCTGCGCCGCCACGAGCTCAACCAGCGTGCGGTGACGGCGTTCGGTGCTCCACGGGGGGCGATCATGACCGCTGACGGCGAGACGATCGCGCTCACCCTCAATCCAACCGAGGCCGAACCGTGGCCGATGCGGACCTACCCGCACGGGCCCCTCTATGCACACACGGCGGGTTATTTCGCACGGAGACCGGGCGCGGGCGGCCTCGAGCGCCACTACAACGCCGAGCTGTCAGGCAGCGCGGCCGACATCGCCATCGAGGGGATGGCAGACCTGTTTCGCGACACTGCGCGCGTCGGCGATCTGAACCTCACGCTGCATCACGGCGTCCAGCTCACCGCACGCGCCGCCCTGGGAGACCGCGACGGTGCCGTTGTCGTGGTGACGCCCACAACGGGCGAGATCGTGGCCCTGTGGTCTCGACCCAGCTTCGATCCCAACAAGGTGGAGGCTCTCGCGCCCGATCCGCCCGCAATGACCAGCAGTCCGCCCTCAGCACGTGCGTACCAACACCACTACGGCTTGACCGCTAGCCAGCCAGCGGACACCGCTAGTACGGACTTGCTGGCTGGCGCGAGCCGAGCACAGGGGCCCACCGGCATAGACCTGCCCGGAGAACCCGACGCCATAGCTGCGGTCTCGGGCACGCCGCTAACGCCGCTGCAGCTGGCAATGGCAGCGGCCTCGCTCGCAAACGGAGGGGTTCGCATGCGCCCTTACGTGGTGCGCAGCGTGAGCGGGCGGACGCCGACGCACGCTGACGGCGGTCAGCCAACGGGCGCCGGCGTGTCGCGTGCCGCGACGCCGCAGACCGCAGGTCGTCTCTTTGAGACCGCCGATGCAGCCACGCTGCTGGCTCGTATGGCTGTGCAGGCACGACAGGCTTCGATCAGCCTCACCCCAGCCGACGGCGTCGAGCTCACCGCGGCGATCGCTTCGGGCCTGTTGACCGATCCAACCAGCAGCAGCACGCGCACCGGGAGCTGGGCAGTGCTGTTGGCCCCGGCAGATGCACCCACGGTCGTCGTGGCGGCTGTGATCGAACCCGACGCCGTTCTTGGCGTCGCCGAGCCACGAGGCGGCGGTACCTTGGCAACGATGATCGCTGCGACCGCAGCGGAAGCCACCCTTGCGCTGCGGGCAGTCTCGGACCCCGACCTCCCCTAGCCCGACAACTTCGCAGTCATCCCGCTGACCCGACGGCCCAATCACCCAGCAAGCGCCCCGTGCTCATGGCAGACACCGACAACCCAATCTTCGGCGGTCGCTACGAGCTGTTCAGCCGTATCGCGCGCGGCGGAATGTCCGAGGTATTCCTGGGCCGCGATCGCCTCCTCGACCGGCCCGTCGCCGTCAAGGTGCTATTCCCCGAATTCGCGACCGACTCATCATTTGTCGAGCGGTTCCGCCGAGAGGCTCAAGCCGCTGCGAACTTGAGCCAGCCAAATGTGGTCGGCGTGTACGACTGGGGCAACCACGAAGGCACCTACTACATCGTGATGGAGTACGTCGAAGGTCGAAGCCTGGCGGAGGTCATCCGCAGCGACGGCCCGCTGCATCCCGACCGCGCCGCAGACATCGCCATCGACATCGCGGCTGCGCTTGCATTCGCTCACAGCAACGGCGTGGTACACCGCGACATCAAACCGGGCAACGTCATGATCACCCAGTCCGGCCAGGTCAAGGTGGCCGACTTCGGCATTGCCCGGGCGCTCGGCGGCGGCACCGACGATCTGACACGCACCGGATCGGTGATGGGCACGGCCACGTATCTGTCGCCGGAGCAGGCTCAAGGGCACGATGCCGATCCGCGCAGCGACGTGTACTCGCTGTCCGTCGTGCTCTACGAGGTGCTCGCGGCGGGTCCGCCGTTCACCGGCGACAGTCCCGTCGCCATCGCCTACAAACACGTCCAGGAGGCGCCGATCCCCCCGTCGCGCTACAACGCCGACGTTCCCCACGAGCTCGAAGCCATCTGCCTGCGAGGGCTCGCCAAGGATCCTGTTGCGCGCTATGGCTCAGCCGCCGAACTGCGCAACGATCTCTTGCGCTTCCGGGCGGGCCAGCCGACGCATGCTGCGGCGAGCGACGTCACGGCGTACTTCCCGGCGGTGAGCGCCGGCCCGCCTGCGGGCACACCGCCAGCACCCGCCACACCGCCAGCTGCGGTCTCGCCGCCCGCCTACCCCCAACCGCCTGTCGCCCCGCCCACACCGCCTTATGGCCGCGGAGGAGGCGCGGGGGAATACGGCGGCCCGCAGTACCCCCCGCAATACCCGCAGGGGCCGCCGCCTAGCTCCATCGAGCCGCCGGATCGCACGCCGATGTGGATCACGCTGCTCGTCATCTTGCTGCTGGTCATCGCAGGGCTGGTGTTCCTGCTGGTCAACGACCGGGGCGAGCCAAGCGTCGTGGCCCAGCCCGATCCCACTTCTGACGTGCGGCTGCGAGTGCCCAACGTGGTGGGCTTGCACTTCTCCGAAGCCGAGCGCGAACTCGGCGATGTCGGCTTCGATCACGTCAGCGTCGAATTCTCCGAACGCGACGACGTCGACGAGAACGTCGTGTTCCAGCAGAATCCCCGCGCCGGGCTGCTGCTCGCCGAGCCCAATAACCCCGACAACCCGATCACCTTGTTCGCGGCCGCACCGCGCACCTTGGTGCTGCTGCCCAACGTGGTCGGGCGAACCTACGAAGAGGCCGAGCAGGTACTCGTTACCGCAGGTTTCAGCGTCGAGCGCATTGATGTACGCAACGAAAACCTGGCGGTCGGGCTCGTGACCGAACAGAGCATCCCGAGCACCGAACAGCGTCCAGCCGGCACGGTCGTGACGCTGACTGTCTCTGCAGGTCGCGGCGAGGTTGAGGTGCCTCGCCTGGTCGGGCAGACGGTGGATGACGCCCGGGTGACGCTGGCCCGTCTCGGACTCGTCGACCGGGTTGAGCGAGAGTTCTCCACCGAATTCAGCGAAGGAACGGTGATACGCAGCAGCCCCGAGGCTGGCCAGCCGGCAGAGCGGGGCAGCGTCATCACGCTGGTCGTCTCAGACGGTCCCGAGGAACTCGTGGTGCCGGCCTTGGCAGATTTCGGCACGACGCTCGCCGACCGGATCGAACCCGAGCTGCTGGCACTCGGGTTCACCGTCAAGCGCACAGCGCGCGAGGTGTCCAATCTCGACGTCAACACGAACGTCGTGCGTGGCATCAGTCCTGATCCCGGAACGGTGCTCATCGCCGGATCCGAGGTCGTGCTCCTGATGTTCAAGCCGCCCGAAGTGGCGCCGGTTCCCAGCCTGCAGGCACTGGGGACCTTCGCGCCCAACGAAGTCGCTGCCGCAATGACTGAATTGGGATTCACTGTCGATCAGCGCAGTCAACCGGTTCCCCAAGGAGACCCCGGTGATGGCCAAGTCATCGCCCTGGAGCCCGCTTCAGGGACGAACATTCGACTCAACTTCGAGAGCGTGACACTCGTCATCGGCGAAGCCACGGCAATCTCAGCGGACGTGCCGCCAAATGAGGTCGGGCCGGACCAAGAACCCTCCGACGGTCCCGGTATAGACGACTCGTGACCGAGGTGCATTCGTCATTGACACACCGTGGCGCACCTCTCGGGCATCTGGCCAACAGACCACTAGGTTGATCGGCCATGGCCCGGCCCCGCAAGACCAGTCGCATCACGCCCAAGGGCACGCAACCGCTGAACGCGCCAACTCAGCAGCAGAGCACCAGCAGCCAGGCGCCCCAGAGCGCCGCTTGGTTCGGCTGGCTGATCGCGGCACTGCTCGGTATCGGCACCGCAGTGATCGTGTCGAACTACATGAGCTGGTTGCCGGGCAGTCCGGCCAGCGTATGGATTGCCGTCGGCTTGGGCATCGTGCTGATCGGCATCCTGCTCGCCACCCGCTGGCGCTGAATCACATAGATGTGATTTTCCCCAAAATGTGGAAAACCTGTGGGCGACGGCGAAATTACTCGTCCGCGTTGGCCACCAGGTCCATGTCCTCGCTGCAGCAGCGGGGCGGCTCAGGGTTTTGCACCGGCGAGCGCGTCATGCGCATCTCGGTGCCGCAAAGGCTGCACCGGTAGGTGAGGCGCACCCGTCGCAGCTCTCCTGGCGGGGGCGGCGGGGGGATCGGCCGCGAGAATGTGGCCATCATGCGCAGACCAAGCCGGTACACGATGTAGATGAACAACAGCGAGAGCGGCACAGCCAGCCACAGGCTCACGCTCTCAAGCTACTGGCGCTTGTGACATTGTTTGATTGTGCGGCCTACTGGGACTGAGCCTGGGGACTTTGTCGAGTACGACATGGATCTCTATGAGGCGCAGCGCCGCAGTGCCATGCGGGCTGCGCTGGAGGCCAGCCGATCCGAGCTGTCTGCGGAGCTCGGTGTGGAACTCCGGGTTGCCAGCGAGGGCAACGAACTCGTGCTGGTGGACGGTGAGGGAGTTCGTTACCGGGCGAGCCTGAACCCTCGTGGACGGCTGGTGCTCACCGCCGCACGGCGAGCGAGCCTGCTCTGAGACGTGAGCCGCCAGGCGCGCCTCCGCGTTGGCGAACTTCTTGTTTCCCGCTCTTGTTCGCTGCGCTCACGGGCCGCTCGGGCCACGGCTTCGCCCTGTGCTTCCCGCTCTTGTTCGCTGCGCTCACGGGCCGCTCGGACCCGGGGCTCAGCCTCTTAGCGCGACGGCGAGGCGCGGAAGGCCCGTTCGAGCAGCGACGACGGTGCATGCTCGGGGTCGGGTCCTGGCATGTCGGTCGGCTCGGGACGGGACCGCGGCTTGAACAGCGGTTCAACTCCCTCTGGGGCTTCGGCGCTCGGTGCCGGCGGGGTCATCGCCGGTTCTGGCTCAGGCGCCCGGCGGTCGTCAAGCTCCCACCCAACCGGCACTTTGATCCGATCGGCGTGGGCTCGGCACAACGGCATGATCATGTCTCGCTGGCGGGAGGTGCCAGCGATCGTGGCGGCATCGAGGTCGTCGAGCCACGCCCTCGTCTGGGGCACGTCGTAGCCCAGCTCGGCCGTGGCCATCTCGGTGCACATCCCTCGAACACACTGCAACATGGCAGTCGAAGGTACCGGCGCGCTCGGGACCGGTCGGGGATAGGCCGCCGGCCCGGTGCCGATCGGGCGATCTCGGTAGGGTTCTCTGCGCCAGAGGCAGACCTGCCGACGGCGAGCACACGAGGGGAGCCGCTGTGGTTGGCGGAGCATTGAAGTCAGCGAGCATGGACGATTTCGATCTGCGGATGTCCGCCGCGGTCGAGCCGCTGTACGAAGCGGTCAAGGCGTTCATCCGCGACGAAGTCGACCCCATCACCGAGGAATTTCACCGGATGGGTGAGAACCGCGAAGACCGCTGGAGCTGGGCACCCGGCCAGCTCGAGCTGCTGGAGGGTGCCAAGAACAAGGCACGCGAGCAGGGCCTGTGGAATTTCTTCCTGCCCGACGCCGAGACCGGCGAGGGCTTGAGCAACCTCGACTACGCCTACATCGCCAATGAGCTGGGCAAGAACCGGCTGGCCTCGGAGTGCCTGAACTGCTCCGCGCCCGACACCGGCAACATGGAGGTGCTCGAGCGCGTCGGCACGCCTGAGCAGAAGCAGCAATGGCTCGAGCCGCTGCTCGAGGGCAAGATCCGCTCTGCTTATGCCATGACCGAGCCGGCCGTGATGAGCTCGGACGCCAAGCAGGTGCAGACCAACGCGGTGCTCGACGGCGACGAGTGGCTGATCAACGGCGAGAAGTTCTACATCTCCGGTGCCGGCGACCCCCGCTGCAAGATCATGATCACCATGGTGCGCACCAACCCCGATGCCGACACCTACAAGCAGCAATCGCAGATCCTCGTGCCGATCGACGCTCCCGGCGTCAACATCTTGGGCCCGATGCACGTCTTCGGCTCTGACGACGCCCCGCACGGCCACATGCACATCACCTTTGAGGATGTGCGCGTGCCCCGCGACAACATCCTGCTGGGCGAAGGCCGCGGCTTCGAGATCTCTCAGCTGCGGCTGGGACCGGGTCGCATCCACCACTGCATGCGCTCCATCGGCACCGCCGAGAAGGCCATCGAGATGATGGTCGACCGGGGACTGAGCCGCGAGGGCTTCGGCAAGAAGCTCATCAACCTGGGCAAGAACATGGAGGTCGTGTCGCGGTCACGCATCGAGGTCGAGGCCATGCGGCTGATGGTGCTGCGGGCGGCCCAGGCCATGGACACGCTCGGCAACGCCGAGGCGCGCGTCTGGGTGAGCGCTGTCAAGGCAATGGTGCCCGAGAAGTGCTGCGACATCATCAACGAAGCGATCCAGATGCATGGGGCTGCTGGGGTTTCGCAGTGGTTCCCGCTGGCTGACATGTGGCATGCGCAGCGGACACTGCGGCTGGCTGATGGGCCTGATGAGGTGCATCACCATGTGGTGGCTCGCGCCGAGGTCAAGACGCGTGAGAGTGAGCGATCCATGGGGCTTGCTGTCGACCACACGCTCGATGGGCCAGTCGGATCGGCCATGGCCTTTTCTGGGCCCTAGTCACTAAACCCGGGGCGAACAGAGGCATGGCCTCCGTGCTTCAAACAGATGAAGCGCTTCGTGCGCTATCTGGGTGTGCGAGGAGCGCTTCATAACTGCGCGCGGAGGCCATGCCTCTGCCCGCCCCTCGTTTCGCCGCACCTCAAGCGTGGGCGGGGTCGCCTAGGTCTCTCAGGGCCCAGTCTCTGAGTTCTACTTTGCGGATCTTGCCCGACGGGGTGGTGGGCATTTCCTCTACGAAGATCACCTTTCGGGGGATCTTGAAGCTGGCTATCCGGCCTTGGCAGCGCTCGATGAGCGCGTCCTCGGTGATGTCTGGCGGGGCGGTGGCCGTGAGCTGGACGAAGGCGACCGGGACTTCTACGAGGCGGGGGTCGGGGTAACCGACTACTGCTATCTGTTCGACGCCGTCGGCTTCGAGCAGATAGCCCTCTACTTCGGCGGGGGAGACGTTCTCGCCGCCTACTTTCAGCATGTCTTTGTGGCGGCCGATGAAGACGGCGTGGCCGTCGGGGCGCATTCTTGCTATGTCGCCGGTGTCGAGCCAGCCGTCATCGCCGAGCACTTCGGCGGTGGCCTCGGGGCGACGCCAGTAGCCCTCCATCACGGTGTAGCCGCGCACGAACAGTGCTCCTGGGGCGTCAGGCAGGCACTCTTGCCCCGTCTCGAGGTCTCGGATCTGGTACTCGATGCCGTCCATGGGGTAGCCGGAGGCTTCGGTGCGCTGCTCGACGGAATGGGTGGGGTGGCTGCAGCTCACGAACGCCCACGACTCGCTCATGCCCCAGCCCGAGATGGTGGGGCAGAACACTTCCTGCGCACGCCGAGCGATGGGTGTGGACGACTCCATGCCCGCCGCCAGGGTTCCCATTCGCAGGCTGGACATGTCGCGGGGGTGCTCGTCCTGGGCGCGTAGCAGGTCGCCCCAGTGGGAGTCGAAACCGTGGAGGACCGTGCCGCCATGGGACTCCACTTCTGCCAGCACGGCGGCTGGGTCAAACGTGTCGAACAGCACCTGGCAGCCGCCCGTGAGCACCGCCTGGATCGACACCTCGCCGAAGCCGAACAGATGGAATAGCGGCAGGTAGCTCATGTGGATGTCATTGAAAGTGTGACCCAGCAACATTGCGCGTTCGCGGCTGTTGCGCAGCGGGCGGTGGGTGTGCACGACGCCCTTGGGGTGGCCGGTCGTGCCCGACGTGTAGGCCAGCATCATGCGGTCGTCGACTGTCACGCTGGCAGCACGTTCGGCCAGTTCCGCGTCGGTGACACGCTCGCCTGCGGCCAGCAGATCGTCCCAACCCATCGCATCGGCGAGCGCGTCGTCACGGTCCGCTCCGGTGAACACGACCCTCTCGAGGTGCCCCGCATCAACGATGTCGGGATGGGCCTCGCAGAGCATCGCTCGGTAGTCGATCGGCCCCGATTGGTCCATCGAGATCATGAACCGGCTCTCCGACTGCGCCACCGTGTAGGCCACGTCGTCAGTCCGGTACCGGGTATTCAACGGCACGATGCAGCCGCCCACCTTCGGAATGGCGTACTGCAACCACAGCCACTCGGGCAAGTTGGTCATCCACACGGCCACGTGGTCGCCGCGTTGCGTTCCCAGCGCGATGAGCCCCTTTGCGACGCGGTCCACCTCTGTGACGAAGTCGTTGTAGCTCCAGCGGCGGTCACCGAAGACCACCGCCGGGCGGTTTCCCCACATGCGAGCCGCACGATCGACGGCGTCCCCCAGCAGCAGCCAGTCATAGGTCGCACCTTTGGACATGGCCGCAGCGTATGCGAGTGGTGTCTTGCCCCGCCCAGCCTCCCCGCGACACCAATGGACGGTGGGGGCTACGTTGAGCGAATTCGTGCTCGCCCCAGCAGCACAGGCAACCCGACCCCGCACCCACTGGAGACACATCGTGGAATTCGATCTGATGACCGGCTCATCGACCTGGAGCGATGCGGCCGACCTGGCCCGCAAGGTCGAGGGCGCCGGCTTCTCGGGGATGCTCTACACCGAGACCGGTCAGGTGCCGTGGATGCAGCTCGCCGCAGCCGCCATGGCGGCCCCCAGCCTCACGTTCACGACCGGCATCGCGGTGGCCTTCCCTCGCAGCCCGATGGTGTCGGCGCAGATCGCCTGGGAACTCGCCGGCGAGACCAACGGCCGCTTCCGGCTGGGCCTCGGCAGCCAGGTGAAAGGTCACATCGTGCGGCGATATGGGGTCGAATTCGATCGCCCGGCGGCGCGCATGCGCGACTACGTCGGGGCAGTGCAGGCGTGCCTGCGGGCCTTCCGGCGAGAAGAGAAGCTCAGCTACGAAGGCGAGTTCTTCAACCTGAGCCTGCTGCCGGCACAATGGGCGCCGCGCGCGCACGACCACGGCGACGTGAAGGTCGATATCTCGTCTGTCGGTCCCATCATGAACGGCGTGGCCGGCGAGGTTGCCGACGGCGTTCACGTCCACCCGATGCACACGATGCACTACATCCGCGAACGGCTGCTGCCTGAGGTGGCCCGGGGTGCTGAGCGAACCGGTCGTGACGTCGCCGACATCGACCTGATCGTGCCGGTATTCGCCGCACCCGGCGACACACCCGACGAGCTGGCACCGCTCATCAGGCGGGCCAAGACGCAGATCGCGTTCTACGGCACCACACCGAACTATGCGTTCCAATTCACAGATCTGGGCTACGAGGGCGTCACCGACAAGCTGCGCCAACTCATGAGCACCGGCGATATCGCTGGCATGGCCGACACCATTACCGACGACATGCTCGAGCACTTCGCTGTCGTCGGGCCATGGGACGAGATGGCAGACCGGCTGAAAGACCGTTACACGGGCACCGCCGCCCGGGTGGTCATGTACCTGGCCGAGGAGCAGATCCGCAAGGACCCCGACATGGTCCACAAGTGGGGCGACGTGGCCCAAGCCACCCGCGCCTGAGCGGATTCGCCCCGGGGCACTGGGCAGCAGCTCCCCGCACCTTGCAATCGCAGCAGTCGACGAATGGAGACGACGTGAACGATGACGGCAACGCAAACCGGGTGGCGCTGGTCACCGGCGGCGGCCGGGGCATCGGCCGCGAGATCTGCCTGGGGCTGGCTCGAGACGGCCGCCGGGTCGCGGTAGCCGACTTGCGAGTGCCCGAGGCCACTGACACGGCAGCCGCTATCAACGCGGCGGGCGGCACGGCAATCGCTGTCGAGATGGATGTGTCTGACGCCGATGCCGTTGCCGCCGGTCTCCGGGCGGTCGTCGACGAACTGGGGCCGGTCGAAGTGCTCGTCAACTGCGCGGGTTGGGACGAGCTGCGGCCCTTCGTCACCACCGACGAGGACTTCTGGGACCGCGTCATCGAGATCAACTACAAGGGCCCGCTGCGGACGACGCAGGGTTGCCTGGGGGCCATGACTGAGGCCGGCTTCGGCCGCATCGTAAACATCGGCTCCGATGCCGGCCGGGTGGGTTCCTCGGGCGAAGCCGTGTACGCCGGCGCCAAGGGCGGCGTCATTGCCTTCACCAAGACCATCGCCCGCGAGGTAGCGCGGCGGGGCATCACTGCGAACGTGGTGTGTCCTGGACCGACCGACACTCCGCTGCTGGAAGAGATCGCGGCGGCGACCGACACGAGCGACAAGATCATCGGGGCGATGGCTCGGGCTGTGCCGATGAAGCGCATAGGGCAGCCGCACGAGGTGGCGGCGGCTGTTGTTTTCTTGTGCAGCGAGGAAGCTGGCTACATCACTGGACAGACTTTGTCTGTCAGTGGTGGTCTCACGATGGCCTGATCGATTCCATCCGACCGAGTGTGGGTCATCGGGTCCTGTGAGCGTGTGGTAGGCCAGCGTCAACGGAAGGCTCATGGCGAGCCATCACGGACATCAGCTACCGCCCGACCATCGACGAAGTCAAATGGCTGCTCAACATCGACATCCTGAGCGCGGGCAACGTCACGGTTCGGTAGAGCGCGAAATGGCAGAGCGACGAATCGCGGGCGAACGTCCGACGCGACGGGCGGCGGCGGGTGCGACATGCACAGCGCTGGCTTTGGTCATTGCGGGGACGCTGCTGGCAGGATGCGACCACGTCGGTGTTCGCATACCTGAACGGCCCAGCGCGGCGTTCGCGCCCGAGTTCAAGGGCATGTGGGACTATCAGCGTCTCGGCGACTTCTCGGCGACATCCGATTCCCTACTCGCAGGCATCCTTGCCATTGAAGGAGAATGCGCTCTTGTCATCGACGCCGAATCCCCATACGAATATGAACGACGCACGATGCTGCTGTTGCCTCGGCTCATGCCGCGTTTCCGGCCCTCTACATCTCGTTATACGGACGAGGATGTCCGAGGGCTCGAACATGCGATCGCATGGCTGCCGACATTGTACGACGATGACTCCCAATCTCTCTGGGTTGGAGCCGGCGAGCGCGTGGCGATCGGCGACCGAGTGTCGCTCAGCGGATGGCCGACCGACGAGCAGCGCGAGGAATGCGACGCTGACTGGTCATGGCACGCGATGCACATAGAACAGTGGCCGTGATCGAGTTTTCGAGTGAACCGGGTAGGACGAGCTGCGGCTCTTCCTCACCACCGATGAGGACTTCTGGGACCGCGTCGTCGAGATCAACTAGGAGGGCCCCGTTGCGGAGGCGGCGCGTGCTCTCAATCTGATGGGGCTTGAGCGATGGTGGTGGTGTCGTAGAGCGCGGCGATTTCGGCGGCTGTGTAGCCGAGTTCGGTCAGGATCGGGTTGTTGTGCTGGCCAAGTGTGGGGGCAGGGCTGAGGGCCGTTGGTGTGGTGTCGAAGCGGAAAGGCAGGCCGGGGAACAGCTGTGGTTGCCCGTCGGGGCGGGCGTGGTCGACCATGAGGCCTCGAGCCGTGCTGTGGTCGTCGTTGACGATGTCGGCGATGGTCATCACAGCTGAAGCGCTAATCCCGGCCGCCTGCAACTCGGCCGCGGCGGCGTGCTTGTCTCGCGTCAGCGTCCAGCGTTCGATCATGGCGTCGATGGTGTCGTGATCGGCTTGGCGTGCTGCCTCGGTTGCCCAGTGCTGCCCACATGTTGGATCGTCGAGCGCTCCGGCGAGTGCCTTCCAGGCCTCGTCGTCGGTGACGGTGAGTGCCAGCCAAGCGTCGTCGCCGCGGCACCGGTAGACGCCCGCCGGCGCTGCGTCTGGCGAGCGTGCACCTCGGCGCGGCGGTGGCGGGGTGCCGGTCCGGCGCATGGAGGCTTCCGCGAACTGGTCGCCGGCTACCGCGATCGCTGTTTCGAGCTGGGAGAGATCGACCGCAACCGGATTGCTGGTGCGCCAGTGCTGCCACAGGGCTGCCAGGGCGATGACCGTTCCGTGCAGGCCGCCGACGACGTCGGGGAAGGCGATGCCTTGCTTATAGGGACCTGAGTCGGGGTAGCCGGTGGTGGAGGCAAGACCCGAGGCGGCGTCGAGCACCGGGCCCCAGCTGATGCGTTCGGCGTCGGGACCGGTGGCGCCGAAGCCGGACATGTCGAGCGTCACGATGGCGGGGTTCATCTCGCGCAGCTCGGCGGGCGTGATACCGGCGGAGCGGACGCCGCGGGGGCTGTAGTTGTTCACCACGATGTCGGCCGTTGCGACCAGCCGGCTCAGCACCTCGCGGCCGCCGGGCGCCTTCAGGTCCAAGCAGAGGCCCCGCTTCGAGCGGTTCATCTTGTTCCAGTGACCGAGCCGGTTGAACCAGTCGTCGCCGGGATCGTTGTTCAGGAAGATGCCATTGCGCGACAGAGGGCCGGGCAGCTGGCCCCATTCCCAGTTCCCCCGTTCGGCGACGATCTTCTCGGCAGGCGGCATGGCGAGGCCGCGTGCGGTGGGGTGCTCGATCTTGATGACGTCGGCGCCGAGATCGCCGAGCATCCGGCACACCAGCGGACCTGCCCAGGCAATCGTGAACTCCACAACACGCACGCCCGCAAGCGGCTTGACGCCTTCGGGCCAGATCGGTTCTTGCCCTCGGGTGGTCGCGGCATCGCCCGCCGCGGCGTCGGCCGTCAGGGTGGCGGACACTAGGGCGTCGGTACCGAGCGCTGGTGCGCGGCGAAAATGCGGTGTCGCGCCGTCAATACGAGCCGGCGGACCCGGCACCCGCGGTCGTGCTGTGACAACGGTCATCTCGTCGCTCAACGGAGAGCCAACCGACACCGGTGCCCCAGCCGCTGAGTCGCCCGGCGCAGCCTCGGCCGGCGGGGTATCCAGGTTCACCCAGTAGTCGCGTGCGGCGAGCTGCGGGCTGGCGAGCATGTCGTCGAGACTGGCCACCGGTCCGGAGGGGACCTGGTTGTCCTGCAGCGCAGTGACTGCTTCGGCGACGGTCTTGGTGGCCGTCCAAGCAGCGATGATCTCGTCCAGCTCGTCGGCGTGGTCGAAGCGCACGGCGGGCACATAGAAGTCTTCGCGGGCGAGCAACTCCACCTGGTCCATAGCGATGCAGAAGCCCTCCCACTGGTGGACCGAGACGGCCGCGATGCAGACCCAGCCGTCGATGCACTCATAGAGCGCCAGCGGATGGTGCTGCTCGCCGAAACGATTGCCCCACCGACGCTTGGTGACGCCGTTGTGGGTGTAGAGGCTGAAGCTCCATTGGTGAGCGTTGGCGAGCGCTTCGAGCGCTGAGACCTCCACCAGGTCGCCGTCGCCAGTCGTTGCGGCATTGGTGAGCGCCGCCTGGATGCCGATCGCCGCGGTCGCCCCCACCAAGTGCGTGAGCCATGGACCGCCGCCCGGCAGCGGGTGCCGGTCGGGCTCGCCGTTGAGGCTCATGTGCCCGCCCAGCGCCCAATGCTCGAGCGGGCCAGCCCGCCACGCCGACTTCGGCCCGGTGAACCCGTAGGGCGTGATGGCCACTGCCACCAATCGGGGCTGCGCCTCGCGGGCTGCAGCTATGTCGGCCTGCACCGGCGCCAGGTCGCCTTGGCAGTCCAAAACCACGGCGTCGAAGCCCGCAGCCAGATCCGCGAGCGAAGCCCCAGCGTCCACAACGACGCTCGCTGTGTTTGCTCGCAGGTATTCCCACGCTGCAGAAACCGGGCCAGCGCCGGTGTCAACCATGCGTGACCGGCGCAGCTCCGAACCCCCCGGCGGCTCGCCCACCACGACTTCGGCACCGGTCATAGCCATCAGCCGAGCGCAATACGCACCCGCCCGGCCGTCGCTCAGATCCAGTACCCGAACGCCCCGCACATCACCCCCGAGTAACCGTCAGCCCAGCGGCCCCGGAGCGTACCCACGCCTGCGGAGCCCATGACGAGGGCGTGGCCCAGGCCCAGCGCTCGGGTTGCGTCATTGCCTTCACCAAGACCATCGCCCGCGAGGTAGCGCGTCGAGGCATCACCGGGCGCTCACGTTCCGACATCCAGATCTCGTGATTCCGTCTTTCGCGGAGCATTCACGTGTGGTAGTCGCATTGGTATGCTGAGTGGATGTCAACTACGCAGATCGCGGTTCGACTGCCTGATTCATTGCTGACTCGGCTGGACGATCTCGTCACCGCCGGCATCTTCAAGTCTCGCGCGGCTGCCGTGCGAGCCGGCGTGGAGAAAGTCACGGCGGAGAGCGCGCGCCAGAAGATCGATGACGCCATCATCGAGGGGTACCGGCGCGTTCCGCCCACAGATGACGAGCTGGGTGCGGCACGGGCGTTCCTGCGCAGTTCGATACTCGAGGAGCCGTGGTGAGGGGTCCACATCGCGGGGAAGTCTGGTGGGGCGAGCACGAAGACGCCGGGCGTCGGCCGTATCTGGTGATGACCCGCGATGCAGCCATCGGCGTGCTCGACCGCGTCATCGCCGTGCCGCTCACGCGCACGATCCGCGACATCCCCACCGAGGTTCGACTCGACCGCCAAGACGGCGTGCCTCAGGAATGCGCAGCAAGCATCGACAACATCGGAGCAGTGCCCACAGGCGATTTGACCGAACGCATCTGCACGCTCACGCCCGATCGTCTCGCGCAGGTCTGCGAAGCTCTCGCCGTCGCCGTCGACTGCTAGCGGAAACCGGGCCGACGATCACCGGGAGGAATGCAATGCCGACTGGTCAGGGCGCGCGAGAGGCATCGAGCAATGACCGTGACCGGGTTTGCGAATGACCCACGTCGCGTTGATGCGGCAGGCGGCAGATACCGCCGTTCGACGGGTCCCTCAGCCGGAGGTCAGGCGCCGTAGTTCGGGTCGCGACGTTCGGCGAAGGCCCGCAGACCCTCTTTCGCGTCGGGGGAACTGAAGGCCGACCGACACCCGCTGCTCGAAGAGATCGCCTCGGCCGCATCCTGCACGCCTGGGGCACCCAGATCAACAACTGGCACCGCTCACCGGTTGCAATATTCCGAATCGGCGGTTGTGGTAAAGATGAATAATATGCGGAATTTTCTACGCTCATCTACCCCCCCCCCCCGCCACACACACTGACTGCGGGTCCTGAAGGCAGGATCAATTGGCGGCTGTATCCGAAACGCTTCGGCCTGGTCCTGGCCCTGGTGATCACGGCGGCCGCCGCGCTGTTGGTGGTTGACCCGCCGCCGGACGCCGCCGCGCAAACCGCGCTGCCGGATCTCAAAATCGCCGCTACCACTCCCAGCGTGGCCGAGGGCAAGACGCTGACCTTCACCATCACCGCCAGCGATCCCACGCTGGACCGCGACCTCACCGTGAACGTCCAGGTCACCGAGGACACCAGCCAGGGCCAGACCTACCTCAACGCCTCCGAGCGGGGCTCCAAACGAGCCGTCATCTACGCCGGCAGCGAGACCGGAACCTTCACGGTCAAAACCGTCGACGACAATAATGACGAGCCGAACGGTGCCGTCACCGTGACGCTGCGACCCGGGACCGGCTACACCGTGGGCGCTACCGACGCCGCCACCGGCACGGTGACCGACAAAGACGGCACCCATGTGACTCTGTCTATTGGCAAAAGCATTATTCCGGAGAACGGCGGCAAGACCGACATCACGTACCGACTCCGGGGGCCGCTGAAAGCGGGTCAAACCATCGCGTTCAAGACTGGGACCAGACGTAATTCTGATGGAAGACAAGGCGTCGACTGGACCCTCCAGAAGAAGCCGGGCGCCGACAACACTGGCGTCACCCTATCCACCAGCGGGACTGTCAACGGGGTTACCGCCACCGCGCAGAACCCGATTGTGACCATGACCGGCGCCGGCGTACGAGAAGCCAAGCTCGAGCTGACCGCCGTTGACGATAGCAACACCAGCAATCGGCAAATCGCTTGGTTTGTAGGCAGTAACGGTGGCATCAGCAATATATTTGTGCAGACCCTCGGTGAGGCCCAGGGTTCCTTCAGGGTCAGCGGGCGCAATCACATCTATCTCATAGACGACGATAACCCTCCCGCACCCGTAATCGGCTTTTCGAAAAATGCTTTCAGCGGCCCCGAGAATGGGGGCCTTGTTCAGCCGGTTGTCAATTTTTCCAGAGTCGCCACGCCGGAATTCGAGCTGCCGCTGACCTTCACTGCCGGCACCGCAACGGAAGGCGCGGACTACCATGAGCCTGGTCCGCAAATTGTAGATCTGGCAAGCAGTTCTAGTGCTGGCGTGAGTTTTGACATCCACTTAATCGATGACAAGCACAAGGAGGGCGATGAAACCCTCACGGTCGCCATCGACATGGACGCCCTGCCGGACCTCAATGGCGATAGCGAAGGCAATGGCTGGGTTGCCGGGACTCACACGACCGCAACCATCACCATCAACGACAACGACCGCGATGTTCACGCCTCGATCAGCGCCCTTGACAACATCGCAACCGAGGGCAGCTCCAGCGACAAGGCACGGTTCCGCGTCAACCTCGACTCCGTGCGGGGCGCGGCGGGACCGTTGACCGACGGCGACAGCGCCAGGATCAACTTTGCCTTCACCGGCGGCGCTCGGGGCAAGGATTTCGATGTCAAACTGTTGACCAACCACCCCACGGTGTCCTACGAAGGCACCTCCGAAGGCACCTCCGTGAAATTCAACCCCAACGCCGTCACTCCGGCGCAGGACACGCCGCTATTCGCCGACTTTGAGCTGATCGCCCGGGAAGACAACGACACCGTCGACGATGTAGTGAAGGTGAAACTGACCGTAGTGGTGGCCGGCTCCGGCAGTCCCACAGGCACGAGTAGCGGCGAAGCCGTCATCACCCTGCGGGACAACGACCAGGAAGCGACGGGTCTGCGCCTGCGCGGGGGACTGGATGGCCCCATCGCTGACGACAACGGTGTCTTCACCATCGGCGAGGGCAGCAGCTCAACCTTCTTCTTCGGTCTAACAGAGGCGCCAACCGACGAGGTCACAGCGACGGCGTCGATTAGCTCCGGCGGCCACACTGCTTCGATCACTTCCGGCGCCAGCCACATGCTGCCGATGCAAAGCGGATACTGCCGCGCACCCTGCCCTTGGCGGGTGGACTTCATCTACAACTACAACACGCAAAGCGCCACGTTGCACGGCGCGCAGATTGTCATCGAGGCCACGGAGGACATCGCCACCGTGCCCACCGACGACGTGACGCTGCGGATCGCCCTCAGATCGCACGACAAGAACTACGACGGCGCCGTCTATGAGTATCCGATCAGGGTGATTGACAACGAGCAGCCGATCACCGTGGGGCTGGTCAGTACCAGCGCGGTCAACCTGCCGGAAAGCCAGAACGGTCGGATCAAGCTGGCGGTGCGGGCATCGCGTCCGGTTTACACCGAGCTGACGCCGAAACTCACCTGGCCCGACCCGTCGGACACCGGTCACTTCACTCCGGAACAGGACATCGACATCGCCGTAGAGCCGATCCCGGTGGGCGGCACCATGGGTTACATCTACCTCGACGCCAAGGACGACAACATCGCCGAGGTGCAGGCCACAGCGACGGCGACCTTGTCCTTGGAGGAAACGGATGCAGGTGTGACCGTGAACGAGAACCGCAATACCTTCCTGCTCCGTCACGGCGACGACGACAACCTGAACATCCGGCTGATCAAGCGCTACGCCTCGGACAACACAGTCAGTCACGCGTTGTACTTCACCCGTCCGGTGGATTACGCCATTGAGGTTTTCCTCAAGGGCAAGGACAGTAACGACGACCGCACGCTGGGTATACCCAGCACGGTATCTCAGGCCAATCCCAACCTCACCAAGCCGCACGAGTACACCATCCATGGTGGTGTGGATCAGTACAGCGCCATCGTCGTGCGCACTCTCGGGGAGAACTACACGTTCTTCGATCGCCAGGCCATCGTGGTGTCCGACGGGATTCAGCTGGTAGACCACGACGACGACATTCCGGTGATTGGTCCCCCGTTGCGACCGCAAAGCTCCGAAGCGTCGCCGCAAGGCGAGGTGCGCGACGCCCTGACCACGGGCAGCGGCGGCGGCGACAGCCTCGACGACCGGGTGAGCGCGGTCAGCGTGTCCGACGTCTCCCCCGACGGGTTCACCCTGGGGTGGTCAGCAGCCAACGGCGTTGACAGCTACGAGGTGCGCTACTGGCAGGACGAGAACGCCGTGACCGGCGTCCCGGTGGCGGGTACGACCTACACGGTGACCGGCCTGGATGCGGAGACGGAGTACTCGGCGCAGATCATGGCAGTGGTCAACGGCAACGTGGCCACGAATAAGTCGAGTTCGGTGATCGCGGTCACCACTGCCGCCGCAGCGACGCCTGCACCGGCGGCGCAAGCCTGCAATCTGCCGTCGGACGCCATCTCGGTGGCCGAGGTGACCGGCTGGCGCGACGCCCTCGACACCACCAAAGCCGCCGCGGGCATCAAGCGCTGGGACCGCGTCCTGGCCGCGCTGGGCGTGGAGACCGGCGAAACACCGATGACGGTGACGCAGGCGCGGGCTGTTTCCAATTGGCTCAAGAACACCCGCTGGGATCGCACCGCTCGCACCCTGTCAGCCTTGGACCAGTGCGATGATCCACCACCGGCCACACCTGCGGCCACGCCGCCCACGCCTGAGATCAGCATCGCCAGCGATGGCGACGTCACCGAAGGCAGCGCTGCCAGCTTCACGATCAGCGCCAGCCCAGCTCCGGCGGCCGACCTGACGGTCAGCGTGAACGTCTCCCAAAGCGGCGACTACGGCGCCACTATCGGAGCGCAGACCGTCACCATCCCGACCAGCGGGACCTACACCCTGACCGTCGCCACCAGCGACGACAGCGTGGACGAGGCTGACGGTTCGGTCACGGCCACGGTCAACACCGGCACGGGCTACACCGTGTCCTCGTCGGCCAGCGCGGCCACTGCGGCGGTGTCCGACAACGATGACCCGCCGTCGGTCTGCAAGCTGCCGGCCGACGCCATCACGGTGGCCGAGGTCACCGGCTGGCGCGACGCCCTCGACACCACCAAGGCGGCCGCGGGCATCAAACGCTGGAACCGGGTGCTGGCCGCGTTGGGCGAGGACACGGGCCTCACGCCGATGTCGGCGGATCTGGCACAGACAGTCTCCAACTGGCTCAAGAACACCCGCTGGGATCGAACGGCGCGCACCCTGGACGCAGTGGAGCAGTGCGACAACTGACCCTGCCCAGCAACGGCGACAGGAGTAGCCAACGACATTGCCAGCCGAGATGCTGATAACGGCGTAACCAAGGGTGACTATCCCAGTCGGCGGCAGATACCGCCGAGCAACGGGTACCTCAGCCGGAGGTCAGGCGCCGTAGTTCGGGTCGCGGCGTTCGGCGAAGGCCCGCAGACCCTCTTTCGCGTCGGGGGAGCTGAAGGCCGACCGGGTGTACTCCTGGTACAGGCGCAGGCCGTCGGGCAAGGACATCTCGCGGCCCCGCAGCGCCAGTTCCTTGGTCATGCGAATGGCGGCGGGGCCGTTCGCGGCGATCTGATCAGCGATGCCCTGGGCGGTTGCCCGCAGGTCTTGCGGCGCAGTCATCTCGCTGACGAGCCCGACGCGCAACGCCTCGGCGGCATTGATGAACGAACCGGTCAGCAGCAACCGCATCGCATCCGACGAGCCGATCAATCCCGGCAATCGCAATGCGCCGTAACCGTGCAGGATCGCCCAGCGCACTTCCGGGCAGCCGAATTGGGCGGTGTCGTCACAGATCCGGATGTCGCAGAACAGCGCCAGTTCGAGTCCGCCAGCCAGGCAATAGCCCTGGATGGCCGCGATCGTCGGCTTCGCGGTTTCCAGCCCGATGTCGAACCGATCAGGTCGCCACGGCATCCAGGCTTCTCGGTCCGCGAACTCGCCGAGATCGTGTCCGGAGGTGAATGCCCGACCGGTACCGGTGACGATCGTGCACCGCACCGCGGGGTCGGAGTCTGATGCGAGCAGCGCCGCACCGATCGCTTGGTACATCTCATCGGTCATTGCATTGAGCTTGTCCGGCCGATTCAACGTGATCGTCGCCACATGCCCGTCGACTTCGTAGGTCACCTCGTCCATGGCCAGCCCCCTTCAGGTCTTGATGCAACGCGGAGGGGTACACCTCCGCATCGTGCCGCCTGTTGCCTTCCGCTCTTGTTCGCTTCGCTCACGGGCCGCTCGGGCCCCGGCTTCGCCTAGCGGCTCAGCCTCTGGACGGAATGCTTGCACGATGTGCACGCGGGTGACGACGGAAGGAGGCGCGGCTGCGAGAAAATCGTTTTGCAGCGAAACGCGGCCTCGGTACGTTGGCTGTGCCGGCCAAGACTCATAGGACGGCTGCGCAACCGCCAACCGGCCGATGAAGGGCCTCATTGATGACAGCCACACTGCGCGACCTGGTGATGTCCAAGGGCTACGTCGTGGCCGACGGCGCGATGGGCACACAGCTGTTCGCCGCCGGGCTGTCGGCGGGCTGGTCGCCGGAGGAATGGAATCTCAGCCACCCCGACGAGATACGCGCCATCCACCGGGGCTACCTGCAGGCGGGCGCAGACCTGATTGTGACCAACAGCTTCGGCGGCAACTGCTTCCGCCAGTCGCTTCACGGCTTCGAACACCGGGTAGGTGAGCTGAATCAAGCTGCCGCGCAGATCGGCCGGCTCGAAGCCGACGCGGAGACGCAGCGGTCAGGGCGGCCAGTGCTTGTGGCCGGATCCATGGGGCCCACCGGCGAGCTGCTCGCACCGCTCGGCACCATGGAAGTGGGTGCGTGCGAAACCGCATTCGCCGAGCAAGCCGCCGCGCTAGCCGCCGGTGGCGCCGATCTGCTGTGGATCGAGACGATGAGCGCGCTCGACGAGATCGAGGCTGCCGTTCGAGGGGCACGCTCAGCGTGCGACCTGCCAATCGCCGCCACCATGAGCTTCGACACTGCCGGCCGCACGATGATGGGCGTGACCGGCAGGGAACTCGTTGAACGGCTGGGAGCGCTGGAGCTCGCTGCCCTCGGCGCCAACTGCGGCAACAACGTGCCCGACACCGAGGCGGCTGTCATCGTCATTGCCAACGTCGGCAGCGGCACGCTGACGGTGTCCAAACCAAACGCAGGCGTGCCCCACTGGCACGGCGACGGACTGGTCTACGACGGCACACCCGAGTTGCTCGCCGCGCACGCACACCGCGCGCACATAGCGGGCGTCGATGTGATCGGCAGCTGCTGCGGCAGCACGCCAGCGCACACCGAGCGGATTGTCTCGGTGCTCGCAGGCGATGAACCGCCGCCGTCCGTCGAGGTAGTCCTCAACCCGAAGACAGCCCTCGACGAACGCTTGGTCGGGCGGCGCCCACGCCGACGCCGGCGCGGCGGCTGACGCCAACCAGATGGGGTCTGGACGAGCTGACCCTGCTCGAACTCGTGGTTTCCGCGCGCGATCTAGGGTGAACCCATGAACGGTCAGCTGCTTGCGGGTACCACCAGAGGCGTCTTCGTCGTCGACGGCACTGGGTCCACACAGACGCTCGACGCTCGCCATGTCCGCGACCTCGTGAACCTCGACGGTCGTGTGCTCGCGGGATCGGCTGCAGGACTGCACACCAGCGAAGACGGGGGCCGCACCTGGTCGGGACCGCAGCTTGAAGGCCGTGACGTCTGGCAGATCCGTGCTGCGCCGGGCGGGCGGCTCTACGCCAGCACCGAGCCCGCTGGCTTGTTCCGCAGCGACGACCAGGGAGAGACCTGGTCGGAGATCACCTCGTTCGCAGCCCTTCCCGAGGCCGAACGGTGGTGCGTGCCCGTCGAACCTCCCCAACCAGGACGTGCCCGTGCCCTGGTCATCGACGAGCACGATCCTGACCGCATCTGGGTCGGCGTCGAAGTCGGCGGGGTGGCCCGCAGCACCGACGGCGGCGCGAGCTGGTCGGTCGATCTGCCCGGCGGCAATCCCGACATCCACATGATGTTCGCCCACCCAGCCGAGCCCGGTGTGCTGTTCGTCAGCACCGGCTACGGCCGCTTCGACGGTGTCGCCGAGGAACTCGAGGGCAACGCCGGCGTGTTCCGTTCCGACGACTACGGCGAGACATGGGACTACGCCTGGAAGGGCGTCGTGCCGCGCTACTCGCGCCCGCTGTGCATCGACTGCCGCGACCCCTACAGCGTCACCGTCGCCAGCGCCCCCACGGCGTTCTCCCATTACAAAGACGACGGCGGGGCCAACGCAGCCCTGTACCGGTCGGACGACCATGGCCAGTCGTGGCGGTCGCTCTGCGACGAGGCCCATTCGCCGTCACCCGTCAATTTTCACGGTCTCATCGCCGATCCCGCAAACGTCGGCGGCGTCCTGGTCGGCACAGACACCGGCGAGGTGTGGCAGGTATCCGAAGATGCCCAATGGACCGAACTCGGTTCCGGGTTACCTCTCGTCTGGTCGCTGGTGATGGTCTGACGCAATCCCCAAGGATTGCCAAAGATCGGGGACTCAGGAGGCGGAACCCATGAAGGACCGCTACGGCCTCAAGCTCAGCACCTCGTCCGTCGCCGCCCGTGAGGCCTATGTCGAGGGCATCGATCGGATGCTCGCCGCCGATTCCGGGGTCGAAGAGTGCCTGGCGACGGCGATCGACGCCGACCCGGGGTTCGCCCTTCCTCATGCCGCCATGGCCCGCCACCATCAGCTCTACGTGCGGCCCGCCGAAGCTCGCGCCGCTGTGGAAACCGCCGTCCGGCTGAGCGCCGGGGCCACAGCACGGGAACGCCAGCACGTGGAGATCGTTCGCCTGCTCGTGGCCAGCAAGGTCGCCGAAGCGCTCGACCTCATCGGGCAGCACGTCGCCGAGCATCCCCGCGACGCGTTCGCCCTGTCCCCCGCGTGCGGCGTGTTCGGCGCCATCGGCTTCAGCGGCCGCATCGGCAGGGAATCCGAGCTGCTCGCATTCCTCGAACCGCTCGCCACCCACTACGGAGACGACTGGTGGTTCGCGACCGTGCATGCGTTCGCGCTCATCGAGACCGGCCGCTGGGACCAGGGCCGAGAGCTGGCCGAGCGTTCGCTGGCACAACGACCGACCAATCCCCATGGCGCCCACACACTGATCCATGCGTTCTTCGAAGCCGGTGACGACGACGAGGCGGTCGATTTCCTCGACGGGTGGCTCCCTGCCTCCGACCGGGCGAGCGTCCTGCACTGCCACATCTGGTGGCACTACGCGCTGGCATTGCTGGCAGTCGAACGCTCCGACGCCGCGTGGGAGGCCTTCAGCCAGAATTGCCTGCCCGGCACGACGACCAGCCCGCCAATCACCGTGTTCTCCGATTCCTCGTCGTTCATGTGGCGCACTGAGCTGGCGGGCAACCCGCGCAACCGAGACTCGTGGGAGTTGGTGCGCGAGTTCTACGAGACAAACTTCCCCCAGCCCATCGTGTTTGTCGATGCCCACGTCGGCCTCCTCTACGCCGCACTGGGCGAAACCGAGCAGCTGCAGACGACCATCGCGCTGCTGCAAGAGCTCGGCGAGGCCAGCCGCCTGCCCGCAGAGACGACCGGGGCGACACTGGCTCGGGCTTATGCCGCATTCGTCGACGAGAAGTGGTCGGCGGTCATAGACATCCTCGAGCCGCTGATCCCTCAAGTCGTCCGTATCGGCGGCAGCCGGGCCCAGCGCGACCTGGTGACCAACACACTGCTCGCCGCCTACATCCGCAGTGGTCGGCTCGACGAGGCCCAAACCTTCTGTGCACAGGTCGTCGACCGCCGCCCCACACGCCCGGTAGCCGGCTTCGCGCTCTGCTGACCCGACGCCCGACGGGCGTGAGCCGGATTGAATCAGGGCTTGAGGGCGGTGAGAGGCACTACTGCGATGCCATCGTCGGTTTGATAGCCGTGGCCGAACGCAGTGATCACAATGAGGCGAGCTGGTTCGCCACGCCGGGTGGTGTCGATCTGCGCACGGGCGGCGCGAAGTGATGCCATGGCCTCGGAGATTGCCTTCCCGCTGCCGAGCTGCTGCAACTGAGGATCGACAATGCCATTTGGTGACCCAGCACCATGGAGTCGGTGACCATGCGTTTCGAACCGGCAAATGAACGAGCGGCCATGCCGTCTCCGACGTGGTGCGGTCGATCGTCGACATGAAGCGAAACACGGTCTAGGAGTACACATGCCTCTTTCACCCGAGTCTGTCGCTTTCCTCGAGGCCGTCAAGAGGGCCATGCCACTCGCGCTGAGCGAGATGCCGCTGCACACCGCGCGCGAGGTGATGCGCACGACCGCCCTCCCACCGACCACCGAGATCTTCCAGCGGTTCGATGTGCAGGTGCCGACGCGAGCGGGCTCGGCGACTGTGCGGGTGTACCGCCCCAGCGAGGCCACCGACCTGCCGGTGCTGATGTACCTGCACGGAGGCGGCTTTGCGCTCGGCGACCTCGACATGCACGACGAGTACCTGCGCAACCTCGCCAACGCTGCCGGCATCGTGATTGTCTCGGTCGACTACCGACTCGCACCTGCGCATCCGTATCCGGCGGGTCTCGACGACTGCGTGGATGTCTGGAGCTGGCTGCAGACCGGTTCCGCCGAGGTTCCCGGCGCCGTGAGCCGGCTCGGAGTCGGCGGCGACAGTGCGGGGGCTCGCTGTCGTTCGCCTTGGCGTTGCGCGCCCGCGACGAAGGTCTCAGAGTGCCCAAGGTGGTGGTGACTGCGTACGGAACCACCGAGATGCGCGTCTCCAACCCCGAACTAGGTGCGGAGGGCCTCCTTCTCAACGGGGACTGCGAATGGTTCTGGGACATGTACACGTCCGACCCGGCCCAACGCGCTGAGCCGTACTGCAGCCCCGCCGCGGCAACGGACCTGTCGAATCTCGGGGCGAATCTGGTGATCACTGCGGAGTACGACCCGACTCGGGACGCGACCGAGGACTACGCACAGCGCCTTCAGGCAGCCGGCAACCCGGTCACGCTGACCCGCTACGACGGCGAGCTGCACGGATTCTTCACGATCCTCAGACTGTCCGAGGCGCGCCGTGCGCTTGACCAAACCGTTGCGTTCCTCAATGAGCACCTGTGAAGGAAGAGGTGACGAGCGAGACGAGCAGCCGCCACGAGGTCATCGTCATCGGTGCCGCCGTCGGTGCCACGGTGAATCGCCCCGGGTTTGAGGCTCTTCGCGTTTTAGCGTGGGGTGAGGGTGTCGAGCAGGGTCCAGTCGGGCTATCCCCGAGCGCGAACGAGAAAGTTGCTGCAGGGTTGGCGCAATGGGAGCTGCTGGGCCGCGCTGCACGAGTTCGACGTGCTAACCAGTGCTGGGACCAGGAGCGGGCACTGAGACGAGGCGGGAGCCACGGCCCTGCTGGCTCTGCGGGGGCGCGATCGGGCCTGGCGGCGATTTCTGTTTCGGGACACGACCGGTATCTGCATAGGCGCCGAGTCGATGCTCCTATATCGGCGGTCGCGGAGTCAGGAGGCGTTCGTCTCCTCGCTTCGTCGGTGCTCGAGCGTTTCGAGTAGGAATCGGCAGTAGGTCTGCGCCGTGCCGATTGCGAGATGAGCGTGGCGCGGTCCCAGACCGGTGCTGGGCCGGGTGCGGCCGTGGTCGGGGGCGTATTCATTGCGGAGTTCGGCGATGCCGACAGTGACCTGGGAGAGGTTCGATAGGACTCGCACGATGGTGTCGCGCCCTTTGGCAGTTGGGGCGATCTCGTCAGGGTGGGCTTTGAGGGCTTTCTGGACTGCCCTGACGAGCGCTGCCATGTCTGCGCGATCGTTGTATTCGATGCCAAGTTCTTCGAGGACGTGCTTGCTGGTTGCCTCGATGAGTGATTTCGAGGCACCGATCGCCAGTGCCGGGTCGGAAGGATCGAGCCGGCCCAGTTGCTCACGAATCGACGCAGGATTGCGCAGCTGCTCCAACGGCAGCTCCGGGACTGTCGACTTCTCGGTTGGATGGATGAATCCTCGGTCGTCAAGTTCGTGGCCGTCCCGGTGGAGAAGGCGTCGCAGCTTCAAGAGAGCGTGCTGTCGCATTGGCGGATTGTGGGGCTCGATCCAAGAGACAACCTCCTCGAAGACCCGCAACCCTGAGTCCACCTGTTCGGCATGGGTCCAGTCGATCGCCTCGCAATATGCGTCGAACAAGCACCGCCGCGCACCGGACTCATCCGGCTCCGGCCCTGGTGCGAATCCTTCGACTTCGAACGCATCGGCGATCGTGCGCAGAGTTCCCCACCCGACGCTCAGCTCCCGGACTTCCAGCCGGACTCGCCGATGGATCAGGTCCGCGGCCACGGCGTTGGACGCTAGCCAGCGACGGCGCGGTGCCCATGACAACGATCGCCCCGGTTGTCCGCCTGCCCCTGGCCGGGCACTGTCAGTCACACCGTCGGTCTACCGTGCCGGGCATGGATGAACAATTGTTTGAGTATGACCACGGGCATTCGCGAAGGGGCGGCCTGAAGCGGTTACGGTCAACTGTGATGGGCCGCGAAGTATCCGGAAGTCTGCAAGGCCACCGACGGTACGATCTGCCGTGTACTGAACCGCCTCGCAATCTCGGTCAATCTGTTCTCTTGTGCGGGAGAGCCGAAGAGGGCTTGGACCTGCTGCCTGATCGCAGCGTCCAGACCGTTGTGACATCGCCGCCGTACTGGTCGCTGCGGGACTACGAGGTCGACGACCAGATCGGTCGTGATGACGCTCTCGCTGACTACGTCAAGAGCATCGTCGTGACGTTCGACAAGATCCGGCGGGTGCTGACCGACGACGGCACCGTCTGGCTCAACGTAGGTGACAGCTACACCTCGGGTAACCGGCGCTACCGAGCCCCTGACCGCAAGAACCGGGCGCGTGCGATGCGGGTTCGGCCAGCAACGCCCGAGGGGCTCAAGCCGAAGGATCTCATCGGAGTTCCATGGCGCTTGGCATTCGCGCTTCAAGATGCTGGTTGGTGGCTGCGCTCAGAGGTGATCTGGCACAAGCCGAATGCCCATCCGGAATCGGTCCGGGACCGTCCGACCAAGGCGCACGAGTCCTTGTTCTTGCTGTCGAAGAACAAGGACTACTTCTATGACGTCGATGCCGTCCGCGGACCGAACGACCGTCGGCTGAGGACGGTTTGGGACATCAACACCGAGCCACGGCGGCGCGACGACTGCGGGGTAGAAGATCACCCAGCTGTCATGCCGCTAACGCTCGCAGACCAGTGCATCACCATCACCAGCAAACCCGGTGACATGGTCCTGGACCCTTATGCGGGTTCCGGTACGACGCTGCTCGCGGCACGAGCACTTGATCGCAGATGGGCCGGTATCGAGCTCAACCCGGCCTTCGTGGATCTCATCGAGCGACGACTGGCCCAATGAGCGACAGCGAGTCCCTGAGGCGCAAGATCGACGATCTCTCGCCGATGGGTGTTCGCTTCGTCGCACGCATGGTCGATTCGCTCTCGGACCCTCCACAGGCCCAGGGCTCCGCTTCTCAGCCAACGTGGATCACGGCGGAATCTGATTGGGTCGAGTACTTCGGCCTCCTCATTTCCGCGCACCATGGGCTCGCCGTGGACGCACTCAAGGAGACTGGCTTCGAGAACGCGTTTCGGGATGCCTGCGAGGCAGTTGGCTGGAGCATCGATCCGCCCGCGTCGGCGACAAGGCGCTTCGTCGACACCACGGTTCAGACTCCTGATGGTCGTAGAAGAAAGCTCTCTTTGAAATCAACCGCCGCTCAACGGCTATCGAAATCGACGATTCACATCTCCAAGCTCACCGAAGCGGCGTGGATCCAGGACGTCCGATCAGCTAGGAGTCGCCGGACCCGGACGTTGGAGCTCTTCGAGGAATACTGCGCCACGGTCGATGCCATCCTGATGCTCCGAGCGTTTCGTGACGATCCGCAGTCCGTTCCGTACTGCTATCAGCTCGTCGAGATACCGAGCGCGATCTTCGCGTCGTTGCAGTCGTTGCCTCTTTCGGCGTTTGAGGCAGACGGCCCGACGCTTGACTGTCCGTTCGAAGGGGAGTCTGGGGCGGCACGCGTTTCGCTGGATAGGTCGGATGCCAAGGTGACTGTCAAGCAAATCAAGCTCTCGGCATGCGTTGTCCACGAAGAATGGGAACTCGGCGAGCGCAGGCTTCGGCAGGCAGAGTCTCGCTGACAGCGCCTTGCAACTTGGATGCGATGTGATTCGCACTGGGTTTCGCGCAGGCTCCCGGTAAGAGGCCAGGGAACGAGCAGGCCTCCGCTCGGAGGCGGGGCGGTTGAGGGGTTATGCAAAGGTCTCCGGCAGACACGGGAATGACGGAAGTACGGTTGCGCGGGTATCTCGTTGAGTCCAGCACGGAGGTGGGGTGCCCAGCCTGGATTTGGCCTGGCTGGGCACCTTTACTCTGCTGCTGGCGGCGCTTGCACTTGTACGTTTCGCCGGATCCCTCAGCGGAGGTAGCACCCGGACTTGTACTGCCGCAGAAGCGGGTGGTCATCAGCGAGCAGCTTCTCCCCGTTGACGGTGACAGACATAACCCCGCCGTGGGGCTGGCCCTCACCGCTCATGACCGTGCATGCCACTTGGAATGACTGGTTCCCAAGCAGCTCCCAGAGATATTCCAAATCCTGGTGGCACACTCCGCTGGGGCCGCTGTTCAAGACGTCAACCCAGCCAAAAATACCGGCGGCGCCGCTGCTGTTCAGCCGGTCGACTTCCTTGCAATTCAAGCCCGCGTCGAACTTGTACGTGAGGTAGTCGCTCCTCTTGGTGCCGGCAGGAGGTTTCCCCGGGCAGACCTTCACAGTGTGCGAATAATCTTCTTCGATGTGATCGGGAGCATTCCAGTGTTTTTTCAGCGTGAGCCACCCCGGTTCGGCGCTGCGGCACTTGAAATACAGCGGGTTTTTGTTGTGTTGCAGGGTGATCTCGGTGCCGCTAGCCGTGTTGGGGTCAATGTCAGACCACAGTTCGCCAAGCGGCTGGACCGAGGCGGAGCCAGAGGGTGTGACCACGACCCGGAGCTTGGCATCCGCCTCACGGCCCGTCACCACCGCATAGGCGCCGGCCGTGGTGGATGTGTAGGTGATGTTGCCAATCTTCGGATAGGTGCGATCATCCTCCTGGTGGTGGAACGCCACCTTCGAGCCGGCGCCCCGCTTGGTTTGCGTACCGAAGGGTCTTACGAAGGGTATGGTGTGAATCTCGTAAGACCCCAAATGGTGATTGCCCTCCACCACGTTGTCATCGACGGTGTTGAATGTCACTGGAACGGGGCGCGAGTAGTGCCCGTTTCCTTGGTGCGTCCACGCTGCGATCGACTTTGGAAGGTCCGTGTCGGTGGTTCCTGCGCCTATTGCGACTGCGTTCTGGCGCAGCCCAATGATCGCAGGGGCATGCAGCCGGATGGGCACCCCAGCCACCGCCGCATTCGCCGGTGTCAATTGCACGTGCGCCGTGACGTCGTACGTTTTGGTCTTCCCCTCGGCAACTTCGTGGGTGAAACTCGCGGCGTAATCCTGATCCGGCGTCTGCGTCACCCAAGCCGTGTAGCTCGTAGGTATCGGGCAGACCTGCACGGTGTGCGAATAATCTGCCTCGATGTGATGGGGGCCATTCCAGTGTTTGTCCAGGGTGAGCCACCCCTTTTCGGTGCTGGTGCACGAGAAATACAGCGCGTTTCCGTTGTGTTGCTCGGTGATCTCTGTGCCGGGAGGCGTGTCTTTGAGAATGTCAGACCACAGTACGCCACGCGGGGTGACCGAGGCGGAGCCAGAGGGTGTGACCACGACCCGGAGATTGGCATCCGCTTGACGGTCCGCCACCACCACATAGGTGCCTGCCGTGTTGCTGGTGTTGGTGATGTTGCCAATCTTCGGATAGGTGCGGTCTTTCTCCTCGTGGTAGAACTCCACCTCCGAGCCGTGGGTGCCCCGCTTGGTTTGCTTACCGTAGGGTATGGTGAGAATCTCGATTGACCCCAAATTGTGATTACTCGTCACCACGTTGTCATCGACGGTGTTGAATGTCACTGGAACAGTGCGCGTATAGTGGCCGCTACCGCGGTGCGTCCACGCTGTGGATGACGCTGGGATATGCGTGTCGGTAGTCCCCGCACCTATTGAGGTTGCGTTCTCGCGCAGCTGAATTATCGCAGGGGCGTGCAGCCGGACGACCACCCCATTGACCGACGCATCCGCCGGCGTCAACTGCACGTGCACCGTCACGTCGAATGTGGTCAGTTGCCCCTCGGGTACGTTGTAGCGGAAACTCTTGGCGTAATCCTGGTCATGCGTCTGCGTGACCCACGCCGTGTATGACGTGAGGGAACTCGCCTGCTGTGGCTCTGCCTGCTGTGTCTCCGGCTGTTCTGTCTCCGGCTGGGACGTGTCCTGAACGCCTGGCGTCCAACCGCAGTCGAGGAGTCGGGCGACCTCGTCGCGGAACTGCTTCCAGCCGCTCCAGCGGCCGACGCGCTCGTCCATGAGGGCCAGCGTCACCGGCTTGACCGGGTCCGTTCCGTTGTACTCATGGTCGACCCCGAGGAAGAGCAGCACCTGCCGCCAGCTTCTCCCGTATCCGGGCGGCTTGTCGTTCAGCGCCCGGTACCGCTCGGCCCGTGCCAGGATCGCCTCGTTGGGGGAGCAGTCAGCGGCCGGCGAGTTGTCGTCGGCCGATAATCCCGCGGCGGGGGGGGGAGTACCGGGTAAGGACGCCGACGCCAACGTGGTGGATGATGCCGCTCCAAAGGCGACGACAGCCAGTGCCAAGACGATGATGAATCGGGACATCGCTTTCCCCAGTCTCGAAGTGCTTTCTGGTTACGCGCACAACCATATCAAAGATAAAATAGTGTTATCCTATCAAATCGCGCCCGCGTCTGCCAGCGAAGGGGGTGACAGGGACCCGTGGGGCACCAGCTGGGTCACGTTCACAGACTGCACCAGCGCGCGATCTCTGCTCAGCGTGCGCTCACTCATCGGCGATGGCCAGCCTGGCGCCTGCTATCCGTAGTTCAGCAGCCTGCTAGTTGCGGGTAGCCGATTCGATTCCCGCCAGCTAGCGCAATCCGCTCCAGAAGCTCACCTATCCAAAAGAAAGGTCAATTCAAAGGTTCTTGATTTTGTCCAACGTGGTGGAGCTGACGGGACTCGAACCCGTGACCCCCTGCTTGCAAAGCAGGTGCTCTTGCCATCTGAGCTACAGCCCCAACGAATCGAAGAGCCGCGAGGGTACCGCTCGACCGGGCAGGCTTGGAAGCTGGTGGCTGCCGCATCGGATCTGAGCGAGCCTGGACAACCGGAGGACGCGTCGGACCCGTGGTCGATTGCGGCAGCGGCGTTCGCTGCCAACTTCGTGACCTTCGGAATCCTCTTCTCGTTCGGTGTGTTCCTGACGCCGATTGCGGACGACCTCAACACCAGCACCGGACCCGTGGCCGCCCTGTTCTCGACTGCGGTGTGCACCTACTACGCCGGCGGCGCCATCGGGGGCCGCATCGGCGACCGCTTCGGGGCTCGGCTGCTGATCGCGGTCGCGGCGCTGGCGATGTCGGCTGGTCTGGCGCTGACCGCCATCTCAGACGCGCTGTGGCAAACCTATGCCGCCTTCGGGGTCCTCGTCGGACTCGCGACCGGTTTCTGCTACCCGTCGATGATCGGCCTGATCGGCCGGAGCTTCAGCGAGCGACGTCGTCCTGCGGCGATGGGCTTCCTGCTCGCCGGCGTCGGAGCCGGGACGCTGGTCATGCCCTTGGCAAGCCACGCGTTGATCTCCGCGCTGGGCTGGCGCCAGACCTACGCCGTGCTGGCTGCCGTAGCGTTCGTCGCCATCGGCTGGGCAGCCACGCGCGGCGACCGGGTGCGAACGCCGTCTGGGGGTCTCATCCGAGTCACCACGCTGGTGCGCTCGCGTCGATTCCTGCTGTTCTTTGCAGCAGTCGTAGCAATCGGGCCAGGCTTCTATGCCCCGGTCGCGTTCTACAACGATTACGCGGTCGAGCGTGGCGTCGCGCCGGCCTTGGCCGCCGCCCTGATCGGCATCTCAGGCGCCACCAGCGTGGTCGCCCGACTGGTCTGCGGTGCACTGGGGGATCGCGTCGATCCGATGCGGTTGTGCCGAGCAGCATTCGTCTGCATGACAGCGGCACTCGCTATCTGGTGGGTGTCTGACGGGAACCCCGCAGTGCTCATCGTGAGCGCTGTTGCCCACGGCATCGGCTGGGCGGTGTGGGTCACCGCCACACCCTCGGTGCTCGCCAGTTGGTACGGGGTAGAGAACCTGGGGGGCGTGATCGGCATCTACTACACGGGTCTAGGCGTCGGCGCGCTTGCCGGTCCGGCGGTCTGTGGCTTCATCATCGACGCTTCCGGATTCGGACCCGCCATCGGGCTCGTCACCCTCACCAGCCTCATCGCGCTCGGCCTGCTCGCCCTGCCGATGCGCGAAGCAGAGCCACACTCAGGCTGATTCCCGAGCTGCGCCCGCCGAAGTGGTGGCACAGGTTGGTCATAGGCTCCGCCGGGTGAGCAGCATCTGGCAAGTAGCGCGCGGACTGAGAGCGTCGTACCGCGACTCAGATCTTCGACACCGGGTGGAGCAACTCAACGGACGGCTCGACAAGACGCTGGCACCCGACGACAGCGCGAATTCCGACCACGCCGAGACAGCACGCGAGTACTACGACATCTGCAGCCATCTCATGATCTACGGCTGGGGTGAATCCCTGCACTTCGCACCACTGACTGCCTCAGAAAGCTTGGAAGACTCCAAGCTCCGCCATCAGCGATTGATGATCGACAAGCTGGACCTGCGCGAACCGATGTCGGTCATCGACGTCGGGTGCGGCATCGGCGGACCGATGCGGACGGTGGTTCGAGAATCAGGCGTCAGGGTCACCGGCATCAACAGCAGCGAAGTCCAACTGGCCAGGGCAAGGTCATTGACCGCCGAAGCAGGCCTCAGCGACATGATCGACTACGTGGAAACCAGCTTCATGGACATGGGTGCCATCGACAACAACACGTACGACCGCGCTTACGCGATCGAATCGACATGTCACGCGCCCGACAAGGTCGGCGCATTCACCGAGATCGCGCGCGTGCTCAAGCCCGGCGCCCTGCTGTGGGGGCAGGAAATGTGCCTGACGGACACGTTCGATCCTGACAACGCTCAGCACCAAGACATCAAACAAGAACTCATGCGCGGGATTGCGCTGCGCAAGATCGCAACGTTTGCAGAAGTCAACGCAGCACTCGAATCGGCAGGATTCGAGGTCATCGAAGGCGCCGACCGCGGCACTGCAGAAAATGGCTCGACCACTCCGTGGTATCAGCCCATGGAGGCGCGCAGCGGAACCCGCAGCAGCACCCTGAGAGGAACACCCCTGGGTCGCCGGCTCGCCATTGGGTCCGCACGCGTTGGCGAAACGTTGAGGGTGCTGCCCAGGGGCACCGCCGAGATCGCCAAGCTGCTGGATCGCACTGCCGAGGCATACGTCGCCGGCGGCAAGACGGGAATCTTCACGCCGCTGTACTGCTTCGTGGCCCGCAAACCGCTTGGAGACCCTCCCGGCGAAACGGCGACAATCGGGCACGTCTGCTAGGAAACGCCGCATGAACATGCCTGCCATTTCGCTGGCGGCCGTACGCGGCCGGCGCGAGCGCACCCTGGAAATCGCCGCTGAGATCGAACAACGAGGATTCAGCGGTATCTACTGCCCCTCCATGGGCGACCCGGTGGCGCTGTGCCAGTCCATTGCCCACGTCACCAACGAGATCCACTTCGGCACTTCGGTGCAGCCGATCTACTTCCGCAACCCCGTAGACATGGCCTCGACCGCGGCCTTCATCCACGAAGTCTCGGGCGGACGCTTCTGGCTGGGCATCGGCGTGACGCACGGCCCGGTGCACCAGCGCCTCGGCATCACGCCGGGCAAGCCACTCGCCGACATCCGCGAGTACATCGCTGCCATGGAGACGGCCTCGCAGCAGCACGGTGAGCTCCCGCCGATTGTGCTGGCCACGCTGCGTCAGCGCATGGCCGAGCTGTCGGCCGAGATCAGCTGCGGGGCGGTCTGGGCGAATGCGAGCTGCAACGACTTCGCCAACTCGGTGGCGCACCTCGGCGACGCCGCAAACCGTGACGACTTCTTCGTGGGAAACATGATCCCGACCGTCATCGACGACGACCGCTCTGCAGGCGCGGCCCGCAACCGCAAGACGCTGTCGGGCTACGTCGCGCTGCCGAACTACCGGAACTACTGGAAGCAGGCCGGCTGGGTCGACGAGATGGAGGCGGTCGAGGCGGCCATTGCCGCAGGCGACGGCGACGCTGTGAACCGGGCGATGACCGATGACTGGCTGTCGAATGCGACGCTGTACGGATCCGCCAGCGAGGTCCGCGACGGCGTCGAGGCATGGTTCGACGCCGGCTGCAAGACGCCGATCCTGGTGCCGTCGAGCACGAGCGGGGGCCAGCTCAAGGCGCTCGAAGAACTGTTCGACACCTTCGCCTGATCCTCATCGATAGCGGAGAAGGGGCGAGCGGCACCGTTACGATCCCAGCCATGCATATTGAGCTGTTCGGATTCGACACCACGCCTGAGCGCTTCGAGGCCAGCATCCGCGAGGCATCCGAGCAAGGCTTCGGCCGCTACTGGACGCCGCAGATCTTCGGCCACGACGCGCTGACCACCATCGCTGTTGCCGCCCGTGACGTGCCCGGCATCCGTGTCGGCACGTCGGTGGTGCCGACTTACCCGCGGCATCCAATGATGCTCGCCCAGCAGGCCCTGACGACCCAGGCGATCATCGGCGGTCGCCTCGATCTCGGCATCGGCCCGTCGCACAAGCCGGTCGTGGAAGGCATGTGGGGCTACTCCTTCGACCGGCCGATCGCCCACATGCGCGACTACCTGACCATCTTGACCAAGCTGCTCACCGATCGGCGCGTGTCTCACGGCGGCGACGCCGTCGTCGGCCGAGGTGAGATCACCCCCCCGCCGGCCGACGCGCCGCCGGTGTTCGTGGCAGCGCTGGGCAGCCAGTTGCTGCGACTGACGGGCCGCATGGCCGACGGCACCATCACCTGGATGACCGGACCGGCGACCTTGCGAGACCACACCGCGCCGACCATCAACGAGGCAGCAGCCGAGGCCCGCAGACCGGCGCCGCAGGTCGTCGCCGGTTTCCCGGTGTGCGTGACCGATGACGTCGACACTGCCCGGGCCCGAGCGGCCAAAGACTTGGTGGTGTACGGGACGCTGCCCAGCTACCGGGCGATGATCGACCGGGAGGGCCTGAGCGGGCCCGAAGACATCGCCATCATCGGCAGTGCTGCTGAGGTCGGCGACCGCATCAACGCACTGGCCGACTGCGGGGTGACGTCGTTCGCCGGCTCCGCATTCGGCACCCTCGACGAGCAGGCCGCCACCCGCGAGACGCTCATCGGATTGCTCAGCTGATCACCGGCGGCCGCGCTGGTCGCCGACCGTCAGCCGTTCGTCTCGGCGCCCTGCGTTTCCGGGTCGTCGATCTCGGGATCAACATTGCCGCCGTCAGAGTCAGCGTCGCCGGACTCGGTCTCCTCGGTAGGACCGCGGCGCAGGCCCACCAGCACCGCTGCCAACGCTGCAAGGCCGACCACGATGCTGGTCCACACGTTGAGCCGCACACCCCACAGCTCGTTGGCCGTATCGATGCGCAGCAGTTCGATCCACAACCGTCCAGCGGTGTAGCCGAACACGTACATCGCGAACAGGTAGCCGGTGCGCAGGCGCGGCAGCACCTTGGGCACCACCCACACGAGCGTCGCCGCCAGGCACAGATTCCACAGGGCCTCATAGGCGAACGTCGGATGAAACGTCTCTTCGAGGCCGTAGCCGGCCACACGGTGTGCCTGGTCGATCTCGAGCCCCCACGGCAGATCCGTCGGGCGGCCGTAGAGCTCCTGGTTGAACCAGTTCCCCAGCCGGCCGATCGCCTGAGCCACTGCGAGCGCGGGCGCCAGCGCGTCGAGCATCGCCCCGGTGCTGTGTCCGCCCCGACGCAGCATCCACACCGCGACCAGAACGCCCACCGAGATGCCGCCCCAGATGCCCAGGCCGCCTTGCCAGATTTTCACCGCATCGCCGAGGTTGTCCTGGTAGCGGTCGAAGTCGGTGATGACGTGATAAAGCCGGGCACCGATCAGCCCTGACGGCACCGCCCAGATCGCAATGGTGCCGACCAGGTCATGGGAGCGAGCCCGGTACGCATCGTCTCGGTCTGCAATCGCCCGGCGCCAGCGACGGCTGGTGATCCACAACGCAACCAGCACGGACACGCCAATGGCAACGCCATAGGCTCGAATGTCGAGTGGGCCGAGCGAGACAGAGTTGCGCGACGGACTCGGGATCGATGCGAACGCCCCGGCAACCGACGAGAGAGAAACTGCAGCCATGACGCAGCAACCCTACGCACAGTGGCTGGCAACAGAAGGCGCTCGACTCGACGAGGTCGCGACCAGGGCCGAGGCCAACCCCGACGACTGGCAGCGGGCCATTCCTCGTTGCGAAGGATGGGATCTGGAGGGTCTGATCGGTCACTGCGCGGGGGTGTGGACTTTCGTCGGTTCGAGCATCGCGGCTGGCGGGCCCGTCGAGCGCGACTCGATCATCCAGCCCGACTGCTCGCTGTCGCAGTGGCATGCCGATGCCCTCGCTCGCATCACCGACGTGCTCGCCGACCGCGACCCCAACGAGCCGTCATGGAGCTTCCACCCCCACGACCAAACCATCGGCTTCTGGCAGCGTCGCATGGCCAACGAAGCCGTGATGCACCGCTGGGACGCCCAAGCTGCCTATGACCCCACGCCCGCACCGATCGAACCCGCTGCCGCCATCGATGGCATCGATGAGCTCTTCGACTTCTTCTTGCCGGTGCGCCAGCCAGACGTCTTCGCCGGCAACGGACAGACCATTCACCTGCATGCCACCGATGCCGACGGGGAATGGGTGATCACCCGCACCCAAAGCGGCATCGAGGTTGAGCATGCGCACCGCAAGTGCGACGTGGCCGCCCGGGGGACGGCACAGAGCTTGCTGCTGTTCGTGTGGGGCCGCGGCGGCACCGACCAGCTCGAGACGTTCGGAGACGACAGCCTGCTCGCCGATTGGCAGCGCGAAGTACGGATCTGACCGAGCGACCGCTGCGGAGGCGGCAGGACCCTCTGCTCCAGCGATCCAGCCGGTCGCAACGTCGCAGAGTCTCCAGCCGCCTTTGCAGCTATGAATCCTGCATCTTCTGCCGAGGCGCTACAGGCGTGCCCCTTCGTAGGCGGCAGCGCGGACACCGCGCTGGGCCAGCTCAGCAAGCCAGGGCAACGGATCGTCGAGCATGCCCAGCCCCCACGCGCCTGTGGGCAGCTCGTCGGCCAGTGCCCAGCCTGCAGCAGTCGCTGCAACCGCGGCAGCAGCGGCGCTCGGATGATCGATCACACCGAGCACGTCGGTGCAGTGGCGGCCGTCTCGCAGGCCGCGCAGCTCCACACGCACTCCCCCGGGGCCGCCTTCGGGATGCGGCGGCCGCAGCATCGGCAGCATCGCGGTGAGGCGATCGCGCCGGGTGCCCGCGACGCGTGCGGTCACCCGTTCGACCTCGCCGAAGGCGGGCACGAGCAGCAGCGCGTCTGCCAGCGCCGCCCGATAGCAGTCATGCGCGCCGAGCGGATCGGGAAACCACACCAGCTCACGTCCCGAACCGCCGCGGCGACGACGCCATTGCCCGTCGCGCCAGTCGACCGAAGTGCCGGTGCGGGCGCGGTGCAACTGGCGCTGGCAGGCGGGACCACCAGTGCCGACCCGGGCTATGTGCACCTCGGTCACCATGTCGAACTGGGCAGCACCGTGACGCGCCAGCAGGCAGCTGTACCCCGGCGAGAAACCCGCTCCGACCACGACGGACCGTCGGGCGTTTGCGGCCCGCTTGTCCATCGCGAGCAACTGCTCGACGTCGGTCACGGCACCCGACAGCGACACCACGTGCGAGCTCCGCTCGAGGGCCTTCTCGGTCAGTGCAGCGTGACCCCCGCTCGGCAGGCTCAGCACCACGACGTCAGCTTCGGGCAACGCACCGGGCTCGAGCACCTCCACGTCCACGTCGAGCAATTGTGACGCAAGGCCCCGCAGGCGAGAGGTGTGGCGCGACCCCAACACCAAGCGATCCACGTCGGGCCGCGACGCAAGCTGCCGGGCGATGCGCTGCCCCACAGCACCCGCGCCGATGACGGCAACGGTGCTCACGGGTTCAGGCTCATTTCAGCTCACCGTAAGCCAGGACCGGCCAGCTCGCGCCAGCTGCCCTCGCGGCGCGGCACGTCTTGGGAGGGGCGCAGGCGCAGGACGATGGTGACCAGCCCGCCGACGACGACCGCGAGCAGGGCACGGCGAAGGAAGCTCACCATGACTGCTGCGGGCCCTCTTGTGGGGCTAGCTGGAATCGAACCAACGACCTCACCCTTATCAGGGGTGCGCTCTAACCGACTGAGCTATAGCCCCGCGAAGCCGCACACACTACAGCCAGGCCGCCGCAGCGACCAAGCTGGTTATCGGCGTGCTCCCACAAGCTCTGGCATCTGCGTCGGCCGGCTCGGAGATCTAGCGGGCGGGGGGGCGGCGGTCGTCTTCGAGCACAGTGACCCGCACGCCGCCGGTGAGATCGCTGATCAGGTTGAACATGATCGCCATCACCACGTTGAAAGCGACGCCGACGACAGCGACAATGAGGCCGACGATCCGGGCACGCCCGAAGATCACCGCGCCGTCGATCGTCCAGCTCTCATAGGAGCCGACTTCGCTGATGAACGACTCCACCTGGTCGACCAGGCCTGACCGCTGGGCCGCGTTCCACAGCAGCACCCCGGCGGCCAGCACAGCCACATACAGGCAGGCGTACAGCAGCACCGACACCTTGAAGACTGACCAAGGGTCGATGTGGCGCAGGATCCGATGCGTGCGGCGCACCCGAGCCTGACGCTGGCTCAGCCATGCCCACCGCACCCGCGGGGTTTGCGCCTGGTGGGGCGGCGGCACCTGCTGGCCGGGTGACGGGTGGAGCGACGGCGCCTGTGAGGCGTGCGGCGGCGCGGGCGGGATCTGGGGCGGGACGGGCGCGCGGCTCGTCGGGGTGATGCCCAACGCTTCCGCGAACAGCTCGTCGGTGGGAGTCGGTCCGCTTTGCTCCGGCGACGGCGGCCCCTGACCGGATGTCGGATCGGCCACGCTTCGCAGTGTAGGAGTCAGTCGCCAGCCCGCCCGTTCGCCCCCGGAACCGGTGGCAGCGACGCCGCCGCCGCGGCCGAAGCGCGCTGACCGTCAACCTCTGCGACGACTTCCACCAACACTTCGCTGCTGTTGACGTGCGCTTCAAAGGCGAGCAGCGACCCGCCCGCATTCCTCACCGCAGACAACGCCACGGAATTGTCCGGCGGCACACCTTCGGCGATGGCATGCAGGTCGGCTGCTGCGAGAGTCGCCAGCGCGGCTGCGTCGGCTGCGCCCTGCGCCCGTGAGCTTGCGAGCGCCGCCTGACCCCAGCGGGCCACCAACCCGATGCTGATGAGCAACGCCAAGGCCATGAGCGCCACCGGCAGTGCCGCCTGCCCGCGCTGGCTCGGTGTCGCCGGTGCCGCCGGTGCCGCATCTGTCGGCATTGGCTGACGCTATGGCGTCGGGCTCGCTTCATCTGCAGAGTTTTCGCGAACTGTGCCGTCGACTTCGCTGACTTCGGTGACTTCGCCGGCGTCTGCGTCATCGGATTCGTCGGCGTCGGGAATGTCCGGCAGCTCGACGGGCGCGATTGCCACAACCTGTACGCCGTCCTCGAGGGCCATCGCCCGCACACCGGCCGCGGCACGCCCCTGAGCGGAGATGTCCGATACCGGAGTGCGGATGAGCACCCCTCCAGAGGACACCAGCATGACCTCGTCGTCGGCGTCCACCAGACGGGCGCCAACTACTTGTGACTCAGCGTTGGGCATTTTGACCGCGATGATGCCGAGCCCGCCGCGGCCCTTGCGAGGGAACCGGTTCGCGGCCGTGCGCTTGGCGGCGCCGGCGCTCGTGACCACGAGCAGGTCGCGGGGGTCATCGGGAGTCAGCGCATCCGCCGACGCCACCACATCGCCCGGGCGCAAGCGCATAGCGCGCACACCGGCCGCGTTGCGTCCCATCGACCGCACGTCGTCTTCCCCAAACCGCATGGCTTGACCCGCTCGGGACACGACGAGAACGTCGTCGTCGCCTGATGTTTCGAGCACCCGTACCAGCTCGTCACCGTCTCTCAGACTCAGCGCAATCAACCCGTTGGCACGGATGTTCTCGTACGCACTCAGCGACGTCTTCTTGGCGAGTCCTTGCCGGGTAACGAACATCAGGTATCGATCCGGTGGAAACTCCCGAGCCTCCACAACCGTTTCGACGCGTTCGTCGAGGGCGAGCTGCAGCAAGTTCACCAGTGCGGTGCCCCGCGCGGTGCGGCTCGTGAGCGGCACCTCGTAGGCCTTCAGCCGGTGTACCCGGCCGCGGTTGGTGAAGCACAGCAGCCAAGCGTGCGCCGTCGTCAGCAGGACGCGGACCACCACGTCGTCGTCCTTGAGCCGCGCGCCCTGCACCCCACGACCTCCGCGGCCCTGGGTGCGGAACATGTCGGGTGACGTGGCCTTCACGTAGCCCTCGCGGGTGAAGGTCACCACTAGTGGTTCGTCCTCGATGAGATCTTCCGCATCCATCTCGCCGGGATCGGTGACGATCTCGGTGCGTCGAGGCGTGGCGTGGTCGGCCCGCAGCGCGCTCAGCTCGTCGATGATGACCTGCCGCAGCCGTGTGTCGTCGCCGAGGATTGCTTCGAGCTCGACGATCACCTGCGCCAACTCAGCTAACTCGTCACTCAGCCGTGTGCGGCCCAGCCGGGTCAGACGGCTGAGCTGCATGTCCAAGATGTGATTGGCCTGCTCAGCGCTGAACGACATCGGCTCCGCGCACAGGCCTTCCAGCGCCGCCGCCCGATCTTCGCTGGCGCGGATCAAGGTGATGATCTCGTCGATCAGGTCGAGCGCGCGCAGCAAGCCTTCCACGATGTGGGCTCGGGCTCGGGCCTGGTCAAGCCGGTATTGGCTGCGCCGCGTGACCACCTCAATCTGGTGATCGACGTAGGCGACCAGGGCGTCTTTGAGGTTGAGGGTGCGGGGCACACCGTCGACCAGCGCCACCATGTTCACGGCAAAACTCGACTGCAGCGGCGTGTGCTTCCACAGGTTGTTGAGCACCACGTTCACCGGTGCCGACGGCCGCAGCTCGATCACGAAACGGGTGACGCCCTTGGCAGACTCGTTGCGTAACTCGGTGATGCCCTCAATGACCTTGCGATTCACCGCGTCGGCAATCTTGCGCTCGATGTTCTCGATCGAGGTCTGGTAGGGGATCTCGGTAACCACGATGCTTGTCCGCTTGCGGTGCTCGACGATCTCGGCTCGAGCCCGCAGCTTCACTGAGCCACGGCCAGTCGTCAGAGCCTCACGAGCGCCGGCGCGCCCAAGCATCCGCCCACCGGTGGGAAAATCAGGCCCACGCACAAACTCCATCAGGTCTTCGACGGTGGCCTCGGGATGGGAGATGAGATGGATCGTGGCGTCGATGATCTCGCCCAGGTTGTGCGTGGGGATGTTGGTAGCCATGCCCACCGCGATGCCCTGGCTGCCGTTGACCAGCAGATTCGGAAAGCGAGACGGCATCACCATCGGCTCGGTACGGGAACCGTCGAAGTTGGACGCGAAATCCACCGTCTCCTCGTCGATGCCCTCGGCCATGGTCATGGCCAAATTGGTCAGCCGACACTCGGTGTAGCGGTAGGCGGCCGGCGGGTCAGACGGCGAGCCGAAGTTGCCGTGCGGGTCGATCAGGGTGTTGCCCAGGCTGAATGACTGGCCCATCCGCACCAGCGCGTCGTAGATCGATCCGTCACCGTGGGGGTGGTAATTGGCGATGACGTCGCCGACCACGGTGGCGCACTTCTTGTGCGGACGGTCTGGGCGCAGGCCAGTGTCGAACATCGACCACAGGATCCGGCGATGCACCGGCTTGAGGCCGTCACGGGCGTCGGGCA
The DNA here is from genome assembly GCF_965214215.1 of Candidatus Poriferisodalis sp. Classification (GTDB taxonomy): domain Bacteria; phylum Actinomycetota; class Acidimicrobiia; order Acidimicrobiales; family Poriferisodalaceae; genus Poriferisodalis. The sequence continues at coordinate 905,576 of NZ_CBDCBD010000003.1, forward strand.
GCGCCCGCGAGGTGATGACCGACATGGCGTAGTCGAGGAACGACTGCTCCATCTCGGTCTGGATCTCGACATCCACCACGCCGACGGCGCTGCTCCCGGGGGACGGGCCGGTGTCGGGTTCGTCGTTGCTCATGTCGCTCCCGGCCGGATCCGTCTGTCCGTCAGCTCAGACGTCGAGGAAACGGACGTCGCTGGCGTTGTTCTGGATGAAGCCCCGGCGGGCATCCACGTCGTCGCCCATGAGGATGCTGAAGATGAGATCGGCTGTGGCGGCCTCTTCGAGCGTGACGCGAAGCAAGGTCCGGCTGGCTGGATCCATAGTGGTATCCCACAGCTCTTGGGCGTCCATCTCGCCGAGGCCCTTGAGACGTTGGAATTCGTTGCGGTGGTTGGGCCGCTGTTCGAGGAACGCCGCCTTTGCCCGGTCGTCTTTGAGGTAGACGGAGTCGGTGCCGACCTTGGTGGAGTACAGCGGCGGCTGGGCGATGTACACGCAGCCCCCCGACAGCAGCGCACGCATGCGATGGAAGAAGAACGTCAGCAGCAGGGTGCGGATGTGGCTGCCGTCGACGTCGGCATCGCACAGCAGGATCACCTTGTGATAGCGCACCTTGGCGACGTCGAAGCCCCCCTCGCCGGTCGCACCGTCGACACCTGCGCCGATCGCCGAGATAAGCGCGCCGATCTCGTTGTTGTCGAAGATCCGCTCGGGGCGGCTGCGCTGGACGTTGAGGATCTTGCCCCGGATTGGCAGGATCGCCATAGTGGCGGGATCGCGGGCCTCCTTGGCCGATCCCCCCGCTGAGTCGCCCTCCACGATGTACAGCTCTGATTCGGCGGGGTCGCCCGACGAGCAGTCGGTGAGCTTGCCGGGCAGGCCAGCGCCCCCGAGTGCCGACTTGCGGACGGTATTGCGCGCCTTCTGCGCGGCGACGCGGGCCCGGCGGGCGTCGACGGCCTTGCCAAGCACCAGCTTGGCCTCGCTGGGGTGCTCTTCGAGCCATTCGCCCAGGCCGCTGTAGGCCGACTTCTGCACCAGGCTGCGCATGGCGGTGTTGCCCAGCTTGGCTTTGGTCTGGCCTTCGAACTGCGGTGATTCCATGCGGACGCTCACCACCGCGGTGAGGCCCTCACGGATGTCATCGCCCTGCAGATTGCCGTCGTCGGGGCGCAGCATCTTGCGATCTTTGGCGTAGGCGTTCACTGCCAAGGTCAGCGCCGAGCGAAACCCCTCGGTGTGCATACCGCCCTCGATGGTGTTGATGCCGTTCGCGAAGCTGTGGATGCCGTCGGTGTTGAAGCCGGTGTTCCACTGGAAGGCGATCTCCACCTCGTCGCCGTCTTCGACAGCAGTGAGATAGCCGACCTCGTCGAATAGGGTCTCGGAGGTCTCGTTGAGGTGCCGTACGAAGTCGCGAATGCCGCCCGGGTAGCAGTACTCGTGGCGGACCGGCTCAGGTCGGCGCTCGTCGACGAAGCCGATTCGCAGGCCAGCATTCAGGAACGCCATCATCTGCAGCCGCTCGGTCAGCGTCTGGGCACGGAACTCGACGTGGTCGAACACGGTCGGGTCGGGTTTGAACGTGATGGTGGTGCCCGTGCCCTCATCGGGTGAAGGACCGGTATCGGTCAGATCGCCAACGGGCTCGCCACCGTCACGGAACTGCAGCTTCCAGCGCCGTCCTTCGCGGTCGATGATCGCTTCCAGCTCGCACGACAAGGCGTTCACCACCGAAACGCCGACGCCGTGCAGCCCGCCGGACACCTTGTAGCCAGCGCCGCCGAACTTGCCGCCGGCGTGGAGCACTGTGAGGACGACTTCGGCCGCCGACTTGTCGGGATACTGCGGATGAGCTTCGACAGGAATGCCGCGGCCGTCGTCGGTCACGCTGCACGTGCCATCGGCCCGCAAGGTCACGTCGATCGAGCTGCAGTGCCCTGCCATGGCTTCGTCGACGGCGTTGTCGACCACCTCGTACACGAGGTGATGCAGCCCCGCCGGACCGGTCGAACCGATGAACATGCCCGGTCGCTCACGCACTGGCTCGAGGCCTTCGAGCACGGTGATGGCATCGGCGTTGTAGTCGCCGACCACGGTGTTGCCAGCTGCGTCTGCGCCGTCCGCTCCTGCCGCTGAACTGGGTGCCAGGGCGGTGTCGGTCACGGCTCACCAGTCTACTGGACAGTGTGCCTTTCTTGGCGCAGAATGAGCCGTTCGCGTAGTGCTAAAACCGCAGGTCAACAGTACTTTTCTGAGTCAAGTCCCAGGTTGCACGCGCAAGCGGAGCTCAGCGATCGTCGCGGCACCCGATTCGGCGTTCAATGCAGCCAGAATCCGGCTGGAGTGATAGCGCAGCTCTGTCGCCCAGGCAGGGTCGTCTACCACGACGGTCAGCCGGCCGGCGTCGAGCCGCTCGGGCTGTGAGTGGGCCGCTATCGCCTCCCCGACCGCCTCAGTCCAACGCTCGTTGAGGTCCATCGCGCGCCCTCGAGAACCAAAGCCGGCAGTGACCGCCCGGATCGAATCACTGATCGGCCGTGGCTCCCGGCCACCCGTTGTGCGACGGCGTCTCTTCATCGGGTCAACATGCTCGCGCGCCCAGCCTCGCAGGGCGCGCAGACAACTCAGGCTTGGCGCTCAACCGCTCAGCGCTTCGCGGGCGCCGCTTCGCCGTCGCGAACGTGGACGTGGCTGTGCCCTTCGATCCCAGACGGCACATGTCCGGTCGCCGAGGTCACCACGATCTGCGCGGCAGGAAGGCAGCCGACGAGCCGGCGGGCCCTGTCCTCATCGAGTTCGGAGAACACGTCGTCTAGCAAGACGACCGGCTCGACCTTGCTGATCTGGGCCGTGCAGCGATGCTGCGCCAGCCTCAACGCCAGGGCGATGCTGCGCTGCTCGCCTTGGGAAGCGTGCGTGCGTGCCGGCAGGCCATCGAGGCAGACCGTCATGTCGTCGCGGTGCGGGCCCACGGTTGTTGTGCCGCGCCGCAGGTCATCGCGCCGAGCCTGTGCCAATGCTTCAGCGAGCGTGTGATGGCGCCACTCGGCCGCGTAGGACAGACGCAGCTCCACAGCAGAACCCGCGAGCTGGTCGTAGGCGGCCCCTGCCGGCGCGCTCAGCGCCGAACACAGGGCCTCACGCCGGCGTGCAATGACCTCGCCGGCGGTCGCGAGCTGCGCGTCCCACACATCGAGGGCCGTCATGGCCTCGGCGTCGGGACGGTGACCGGCCTGTTTCAAGAGATTGTTGCGCTGGCGCAGGATCCGCTCGAAATCAAGCCGCGTCGCTCGGTACTCTCGGTCGGTGACGGTCAGCACGCTGTCGAGCAGCTCGCGACGCACCGACGGCCCTCCCGCTGCGATCGACAGGTCTGCGGGGCAGAACACCACGGTGCTGACGACCTCGGCAAGATCGCGCAGTGAGCGCACCCGCTGTCCGTTCACCTGGGCGCGAGATCGACCGCCTGCAGCGATCTCCATCTCCACCAGGTGCGCCCGGCGATTCCGCTGGATCTCGGCACGCACGAAGGCCCGCTCGCAGCCAGAGCGCACGAGCGTCTCCGCGCTCGCCCCGCGGAACGAGCCCGAACCGTCCAGCAAGGCGATCGCCTCAAGCAGGTTGGTCTTGCCATGCCCGTTCGGACCGACTATGAGCGTCCGTTGCGCGTCGAACGACAGCTTCGTCGCCCGGTGATTGCGAAAGTTCTCGATGCTCAGCCAAGCAACGATCACGACACCCGCACGGGCATCAGCAGGTACAAGAATTCGCCCTGCCCAGGTGCCCGCAGCACCGCAGGCTTCAGCGCATCGAGCCGCACGAGCTCGACGGTGTCACCGCCTGCCGCCTCGAGGCCATCGATGAGGTAGTCGGGATTGAACGCCACCGTGGTGGGTTCTCCCTCGTAGGCAGCATCGATTTCTTCGCTTGCGCTGCCCACGTCTTGGCTGATGACCGTGAGCTCGATGCTGTCAGGCCGCAACTCCATGCGCAGGGGTGCATTCGTGTCGCGGGCCAACAGCCGGAGCCGGCGGGCGCCATCGAGCAATGCGCCGCGGTCTATCTCAAGGCGGTTGTCGTGAGAGTCGGGAATCAACGGTTCGTAGCTGGGGAAGTCGCCGGCGATGAGGCGGCAGGTCACCTGCGCCGAGGTGGAATCGCCGGTGACTTCGAAGGTGACTTCCCTCTCCCCCAAGCGCATGATCACGTCTTTGCTCGGGTCAAGGATCCGGCCCAGTTCCTCAAGCGCCCGTGAGGGTACGAGTACTTGCTGGCCCGGCCCCAGCACCTGTGCCTCGGGGAGGTCTCGCAGGGCGAGGCGATAGGAATCGGTGGCCACCAATCGCAGACCATCACCCCGGGCGGCCATGAGCACGCCGGTCAGGATCGGGCGGGCGTCATCGGAGCTCGCCGCGCGGACGACCTGACGGAAGGCCTGCGCGAGGTCGACAGCAGGCACCGTGACATCATCGCCGGCGGGCTGGGGCAAGGTCGGGAAGTCGGCAGTCGGCAGGGTCCGCACCGAGAACTGCGCTCGTGCGCTCGTGATCTGAGCCTCATCATCGGCTACCTGCAGATCGACCTCGCCTGGCGGCAGAGCACGCGCGATATCGGTCAGCAGGCGAGCGGGCACGACGGTCTCTCCCGGCGCCTCCACCGCGGTGCGCAGACGTGTGCGCACCGTCAGGTCGAGATCGGTGCCGGTGACAGCGAGACCTTCCTCGTCGGCGCGTAGATGCAAGCCGGTCAGCACGAACAGGCCACCACCGCGCGCGTTGACCCCTCGGCTGGCCAAGGCCAGCTGCTCTACCAATGCGTCTCGTTCAATGCGCAATTTCACAGGTGGTTCTCCTTGGCCTTACCGGACCGATGAGACAGACAATCCTCAAAGAGAAGGTTGATAGTTATTCAGTAGTGGTTGTAGGGGCTGTGGATTGTGGATGACTGGCCGTTGTCGCAGATCAGCCCAACGAAGGCTGTCAACAGTCTTGCTTGCCGCGTCCACAGCTACACCCTCCATTTTCTCGCGTCGCCGACTCCGCGGTGGATAATCGCAACTTTTCCCGAGGTCTGTCGAGAACTTTTCCACTCGTTGTCCACAGCGTGTGGAGACACCCTAGATCCAGCCGTCAACCGCACAGCGGACAGCAGTCGTCGCGTCGGCCTCAGGCAGCCCGGACGTGAGCGATCAGCTGTGCGACTTGGTCGTACACCCTGCGTTCTGCAGGCAGGAGACCGTTGATCTTCTTGACGGCATGCATCACGGTGGTGTGATCGCGGCCGCCGAAGACGCTGGCGATGGCGGGATAACTCAAGTCGGTGAGTTCCCTCATGACATACATGCTGATCTGGCGGGCCTTTACGAGGCCTTGCTGGCGGCCCTGGCTGGTGAGCTGGCTGATGCTGTAACCGAACATGTCCGAAGTCATCTGCAGGATCCGGTCGGTGGTGATCGGCTTCTCCTGCGGCTCGCGGACATCGCTGAGAATCTGCTGGGCCATCTCGAGCGAGACCGGACTGCGCGTGAGGCTGGCGTACGCCGTGACCCGTACCAGCGCACCCTCGAGTTCACGGATGTTGTTCGTGATGATGTGGGCGATGTGCTCGAGCACCTCGTCGGGCACATGGCCGTGCTCGGTCTTCTTGCGCAAGATGGCCACCCGGGTCTCCAGATCCGGTGGCTGGATGTCGGTAATCAAGCCCCACTCGAAGCGGCTGCGCAGTCGATCCGACAACGTGGCGATGCTGCGGGGCGGACGATCTGAGGAGATGACGATCTGCCGGCCCGCGACGTGCAGCGAGTTGAAGGTGTGGAACAGCTCTTCCTGTAAGCCTTCTTTGCCCTCCATGAACTGGATGTCGTCGAGCAGCAAGACGTCGAGCTCGCGGTAGCGCCGCTTGAACGCCGGCGTGGTGTTCGTGCGGATGGCCTCGATGAACTCCGAGAGGAACGTCTCGGTGGAGACGTACCGCACACGATGCTCCGGCAGCGTGGATTGCAGAAAGTTCACTATGGCCTGGAGCAAATGGGTCTTGCCGAGCCCGGTGCTTCCGTGAATGAACAGCGGGTTGTAAGCAACGCCTGGCGTTTCGGCGACCGCAAGCGCCGCGGCCTGGGCGAAGCGGTTGCTGCTCCCGGTGACGAAGCTCTCGAAGGTGTACCGGGGGTTGGTGATGTCGACGCCGGAGACCCGGCGCGACGGCGTGGTGACCTCGGGTGACGTGACGGCCGTGTCTGTCGCTGTGGAGGCGCGGGCCGGCGGCGCCTGGGCCGCGCCGGCGGCTGGGTGCCACGCTTCGGCGTCGTCGCTGAGTGGGGCATCGTCGTCGTCGATGCCATCGAGGTCGTGCTGCTGGGCATCGGTGCCGTTGGCGCTGTCGAGCTCGCTGAGTTCGGGACGGGTCTCGATCTCGTAGGTCTGCGGGCGTACGGGCAGCTGCTCGAAGGCGGCGTGCAGCATGGGGATGTATCGCCTCTGGATGCGATCGCGGATCATGTTGCTCGGCGCGATCAGTACGGCAAGCTCACCGTCGATGTGCAGCGCCTCCAGGTGCCGGAAGTAGCCCAGCCACAGCGCGTCGGACACCGTGGTTCGCAATATCTCGCGGCACTGCGACCACAGCTCGTCGGTGTTAGCGCGCGTGCTTCCCGCCGTCGCCGCAGCCTTCGAGGTGCCCTGAGGGGCCTCGAAAGATTCCGATGGCGCCGAAATGTCGTGCCGGCCGTGGGGTCCGTCGGCTGCGGATTCCGCCTGCGGAGAACTCACTACGACAACCTCGTTCGCCTGCGGCCGATGTGTGCGGGGGGAACGTGTTGTTCGCCTTCGAGTCACCAAGCGGCATCCGGTGGTCGGAACCTATGGCCGCGCTGCCCCTGTCGCAAACGCGTCTTCGTGGACCTCTGCCAAGCGGGAGTTGACCGGTGTTCGACAGCATGCCGACAGGCGCAAAACGCCCGCACAACCAGCGGATGCCGTCGAGAATTGCTGCATTGACGCGCGCTGTGTCCGTAGGTCCACTGCGATCGTCGCGAGCGATCGCGCGCGGAATACGCGCGCCCGGACAGACGCGCCGACTGCACCGAACCCCGGTGCCGCCCCGCATCAGCACCCCTAGGCTGTCAGTGCTCTCGGGCCAAGGTCCGGGCACGCTCCGGCCGTCGCACCGCAATTCGCGGAACCGCCCGCGGCCTGAACCCTCCAGGAGGCTGCAGCGTGAAGCGTACATTCCAGCCACACAACCGCAGACGGGCACGCCGGCACGGCTTTCGCCATCGCATGTCCACCCGCGCAGGCAGGGCGATCGTGAACTCTCGCCGACGCAAGGGCCGGCAACGGCTGAGCGCCTGATCGATTCGTGCCGCAGCGGGGCCGACTTCACAGCGCTGCGCCGCGGTCGTCGATTCGACAGCGAGCTGCTGTGGATGGCCTTCGCAGCCGACCCCGGCTTGGGGCGGCCGCGTGTGGCGTTCGCGCTCAGCCGCCGTCTGGGAACAGCAGTGATGCGCAATCGGATTCGCAGGCGTCTGCGAGCCCTCTTGCGCGAGTTCGCGAGCGACATGGCGCCCGGTCGCTACCTCTTCGGCGCTCGCGCAGCGGCACCGGCGGTGACCTATCGACGAGCTCGGGCCGAGCTGGTGGAGCTGCTGTCGGCGGCGGGGGCGCTGAACAGCCCGCCGAACTCGCCGAAATGAGATCTGGGCCTATCGGACGAGCATTGATCGCGGCGGTCAAGCTGTATCGAGCGCTCCCCCGCTCGCGGTTGCCGTCGTGCCGGTTTGATCCGACGTGTTCGCAGTACGCACTGGACGCCGTACGTTCGTGGGGTGCGGGGCGCGGAAGCTGTCTGGCCCTGCGGCGTATCTGCCGCTGCCATCCCTGGGGCGGCTGGGGCTACGACCCGGTTCCACAGCACAGCGACCAGGTTCACCGGGCCGGACATGCACTCGCCGTGACTGAACCAGGGATGCGCTGATGTTTGATTGGGCTGATCCGATATTTGACGGCCTCGCCGCCGTGATGGCGTGGTTCTACTCGCTGCTGGCTGACTACACGTTCGCCATTTGCATGCTGACTCTGGCAATCATGCTGGTGTTCACCCCGCTCACACTGCGGGGCGCCAAGTCGATGACCAAGATGCAGGCCCTGCAGCCAGAGATGGCGCAGCTGCGCAAGCGACACGCTGGCGACCGTCAAGCGCTCAACGAAGAAATGATGAAGCTGTACCAGTCCCATGGGGTGAGCCCCCTGGGCGGCTGCTTGCCGAACCTGGTTCAGATTCCAATCTTCATCGTGCTGTACCGGGTTATCTGGAATCTGCGCATTCCCGAAGACAACCCGGTCGATAACCCGTTTCCCAGGAACCTGAGTCCTGAATCGGCGATGTACCAAGACATCGTCGCTGCCGGCGGCGAGATGCGGTCCTTGGGGATGGACCTGTCCAAGGCGGCGAAGGACGTCATCCAAGCTGACTTCGTCGAGGGGTTCCCGTACCTGGGACTCGTCGCGGTCACCTTCGTGCTGGCTTGGCTCCAGCAACGCCAGATGGCGAGGCGGCGTGGCAATTCGGCCATGCCGAATCGCCAGATGGAAATCATGATGAAGTACCTGCCCTTCATGCTGCCGGTCTTCAGCTTCTTCGTGCCCGCTGCACTGGTGCCCTACTTCATCGTGTCGAGCATCTACCGGATGCTGACCCAGGCCTTCATCCACGCCACGATGAAGCCGCCGAAACCGCTGGTGGAGAGCGATTCCGCTGCCGGCGTCATCGAAGCAGAGACAGTCCCCGAGCCTGAGCCCGAGGCGCCGCGGCAGGTTCCGAATCAGCGTTCACGCAAGGCACTCGACGCCGAGGCGGCGCGCCGGGCTGAGCGTGAGCGCCGCAGCGCGGAACGTCGGGCTGGCTCACGAGACCCCGCGAGCGAACCTGCCCCGCAGCCGGCCCCGACTGAGCCTGTGGAACCGCCAGCAGTCCGCCGGACCCGCTCGTCGGAAGAACGAGTGGACGACGCTCGCAAGAGCGCGCGTCGTGGCGCGAGATCGTCGAGTCGGGATCGCCCCGGGGGGCGAGGCCGCAAGCGCAGGCGTGCCGAACCGGCGCCAGAGACCAAGCCCATCCAGAGTCGTCGCACCTCAGGCGACGGCAAGACCCGTAATCGCCGCAAACGATGAGCGCGCCGGCGGCTGCGGTGGGAAATGAGGGCGCTTAATCATGGAGTGGATCGTGGTGACCGGCAACACCGTCACCGAAGCACGGGATCGTGCCCTCGATGCGTTGTCGATAGCGGCCGAAGACGCGGACATCGAGATCCTCGCCGAGCCGGCTCGTTCCCGTTGGGGGCTCCGGCACCACCCTGCTCGCGTACGCGTGCGAGTTCGCCCGACCGGTCCGCCGCCGCGAGTAGGCGACCAGCGACGAGATCGTCGACGTTCCCGTCGGCGATCCGGTGGCGGGCAGCAGAAGGGGCAGCGAGGCAAGGGCGGAGGCCAGGGCCAGAACCGAGGCGGCCGGTCCGGCCGTCGTCGCTCCCGATCTTCGGGACGCGCCGGTGCGCCAAAGCCGTCGGGCTCGACTTCTTGAACTGGATGCTCCAGCGGGGCTAGTGACCTCAAACAGTCGGCTCGTGCCGCCGCTCCTTGATAACCACCTTGATCCTCATGGACGGCGACATCGACGGGAACGGATTGATCTTCAGCTTGCGATTGGGCTTTTTCAGTTCGAAGGTGAAGTGGTGAGCCAATAGCAGCACACTGGAGACGAGCTGCAGCTCGACGAGTCGCTGGCCCATGCAATTGTGAGTGCCCAGCCCGAACGGTGCGTAGCCCGGCGTACGGTGCTCGCCGCGCGCCGGCAGGTAGCGGTCGATGTCGAACGTATGAGGATCGGGAAAGACTTCGTCCAGGTAGTGCGAAGCCGTGGCGGCGACAAAAACTCGTGCCCCGATGGGCAGTTCATAGTCTTCGACCACGCATGAGTTCATCACCGTGCGGATCGAACCCGGAATCGTTGGGTACAGTCGTAGACACTCTTTCAAGAAGCGCTGGGTGACGTCGACTTCGTCGGAATCCAGCAAATCCCACCTCGGCTCGTCGTGTCCGAATACGACGTCGGCTTCCACCTGTACTCGACGGTAGATGTCGGGGCGCGTTATGAGGCAATGCAAGATAAAGCCGAGTTCATCGCCGACGTACATCGCGGCGAGTACTGGTGCTGACAACGCGAACTTGAGATTTGATTCCGGCAGGAACACCGGATCATGGCTGTGAAGCGCGAGCAACTCATCTGCGTGATCTCGCGGGCATCCGGAGCGCTGGGCCGACGTATGGGAACGCTGGATCCGGTCGACCACTTTGACGATGGATTTCGCTTTTCGCCTTATGCTGGGCGTATGCAGCAGGAACCTAGGTAATACTCTCGCCACATGTGTGCTCAATGCACGCTGCTTGTAGGCGATGATGTCGTCGACAACGTCCTGCGAGTCGACGTTGACCAGTAACGGGGAGAGCTGTGCATTGGATAAATGGTGACACATCTGCACAAGCTTGAACGTGTCACCTTTCTGCCAACCTGAAATATGAGCGATTGCGTCGGCGTGTACTTTGTGCAATTGTCGCTCAAGATTTGACCGGGAATAGCTAGCACGCAAGACCTTGCGCATACGGAAATGTTCAGCGCCATCCAGTGCCGGGAGTAGGCCAGATGCATGATATGCCGCCTCAATGCCCCGGAAGTAGTCGCGTGAACGCATGTACATTCGGCTATAACGATGGACCCATCGATTGGTCTTGGGGCCTGCCAAGACATACATGTCCGGAAGCATTCGGAACGGCGGTTTGATGTGGAAAATAGGCCCGAAGCGTTGCTGGAGGTCAGCAAAATAGGCCGGCAGGTTGCCTCGAAGGGCATGGCGACTAAATATCATTCGTCGCAGTGGCACGACTGGAATTTGCTTAGTGAACGCGGTGTGCCGAAGCGACGGGCCGGCAAGATTGTGCTCAACCGCGTTGGCGATGGCCTGACCGATCAGATCCATCTGGCGGAGAAGTTGGACCCGATCTTCGGCTTCATCATCAAGGTCGAAGATGAAGCGCAAGACATCGCAGGTATTGGCGAGACCGATGATGATGACGTCTCGCGGACTCGGGATTGCGCCAGCAAATATTGATTTCCCGATGCGAGTCTTGATGAACCCGACAGCGGTGTCGTCACCACTGTCAGTGATGTAATCGCTGTGTCGTACGGCCGTAGACAGCGTCCAGAAGTTGCCGTCGTGGTGCTCGAGCATGCCGGTATTGGTCAGCCGATCCAAAGTTAGATCGATCATCATCTCTGCATGAGGTGCGAGTCGCTCGACCCAATACTGGGCGTCCTTCGTATCACCCTCAGCACTGATGTGGTGAAGCGCGAAGTCCAGCGCAGGGTCACCGGTGGGCGTCTTGTCCAGCAGGATTAACTGGTCCATATCGGTGTCGACGCGAGCTTGCAGAGATAACTCCGCGATTGCGGCACCGGCTATGGCACAGTTCAGGTGCCAACCAGGGACTTGATGGAAATAGCCGGTCTCCTCATTGAGGAGCATCAAAATGAGTTCTTCGGGAAGGCTGAGCGTCGGCACGGCGGTTGGCGCCGTCGAATCGACGGTCTCGCTAGACATCTCGGGAAGAGGGTTCTGGGGCATACGTGTTGCTCGCGATGTCGGCAAGGGTACAGCCCGCCGGTTCGGCGAGCGCAATGAAACAGTTATCCTGCCGGAACCCAAAGCTCGTGAGGAAGTCACGGCCGTTGGCTTCGGGCGAGGTGAGTGAAACCGTGCCGACCGGACCGAAGGAGAAGACGAACAATAGTTCGCTGCCACCGTTTCCCGAGGGTTGGTACTTTTTGACGACGCGGCGCGCAGTCGAGCGGTCGAAACTCATCTCCAAGACGTGGATGGGCGAGAACATTGTCATCTGGTGCGACGAGGGCGGCCAGATTTGCGTGGCTGAGTCACTGTGTCCTCACTTGGGGTCACAGCTGGGTCCAGCTGCTGGGGGTCGGGTCGTCAATGGCCGACTCGTCTGTCCCTTTCATGGCTTCGAGTATGACGCCGATGGGCGATGTGTCGCCACCCCGTCGGCGGCCTCTGCCCGCTCGGCAACGTTGAGCGTGTTCGAGACGAGCGAGATCAACGGGATGCTGTTCGCCTGGTGGGGTCTGGAAGGGCGCCCGCCGCAGTGGCAGCTTCTTGACGCGCCGTCTGCAGGCACTGGGTGGAGCGATATCGAGGTCCGGACGCTGCAGTTCCCCGGCCATCCCCAGGAGACGAGCGAGAACTCCGTCGACATTGCGCACCTGAGCTATATCCACGGCTACGGCAATGTGACGAACGAGACGCCAGTGACGATCGAGGGTCCGTATCTCGAGAGCCGATTCGGGTTCGCGACCGACCGCAAGATCGCCAAGGTTGTCGGGATGCACCTCGAGGTGGAGGCAGTTGCGAACCTCAGTGGGCTGGGCTACTCGTATGTCGAATTCACCGAACTGACGATTGGCATGGATGCCCGGCTGTGGGTATTGGCTACACCGGTGGACGGCAGGCTGATCGATTTGTCTATCGTTTCGCAGGTTCGCGAGATACGAAATCCGAAGCGTCCCATCGCCGGCTTAGCCTTTCTGCCGCGGCAGATGCGAGCACCCATCATGAACAAGATCGTTTCGAGCCTGCAGGTTCACGACGTCAAGCAGGATGTGGTCGTCTGGAGCCGCAAGCAGTACGTGCCGCGACCGCGACTGGTTCGTTCCGACGGCGAATTGATGAAGTACCGGGCGTATTGCGCCCAGTTTTACCCGGAACCGGGTGCGTGCCAGTCGGCGGTTCGGTGAGAATGGTCCGATCAGAGGAGAGGTAGATGACAGGCGAGACAACGACAGCAGAACAGCAGACCATGGTGCAGGAGTTCCTGGACGGTTTGGTTGCCGCCTTCGGCATCGAGGCCAAGGCTGTGCCGGTGGCCGCGGATGACGACAGCTTCGAGATCAATCTTGAAGGCGAGAACGAGGCGCTGGGCCTGCTCATCGGCCCGCGCGGCCGTCATGTAGTTGCGCTCCAGGAGGTCGCGAAAACCATGCTCCAGCGCAGGCTGCCGGGTATTCGCCGTGCGCGGGTGCGGGTGGATGTCGGTGGCTATCGGCAGCGACGCCGAGAGGCGCTCGAGGCATACGTTCGTGAACTTGCCGGTGCCGTGCGGGAGCGTGGGACCGAACGCGGGCTCGAGCCGATGAATGCGGCCGATCGCAAGGTAGTGCACGACACCGTCAACGAGATCGAGGGTGTTGACACCATCTCGGTGGGTGATGAACCGCGACGGCGAGTGGTGTTGGTGCCCTCCAGCCCGGCCGACGAGGAATAGTCGCGCACCGGGATCAATCCGGGGTCAATACAGAGGGCGTTTGCGGATCTGCTTCCACGTTCGGGGGTAGGTCGAATCTCGTGTTGCCAGGCGCACGAGCTCCGCGAACGTTGGTGCATGTCCGGTCATGCGCAGGAAACGGATGCCGATCCGGGCAAGAGGCTCGGCGGGCCAGCGTGTCTCGTCGCTGCCGGGAGGCTCGCTGACGATGAGCCTGCCGCCAGGTTTCAGCAGCCCGGCACTGCATTCTGCGACTGCAGCCGGGGGACCGAATGCCCGGCTGACCACGCCGTCGTAGGCGTGACGATGCTCAGGGAGGCGAGCGAGCTCAGCGGCATCTCCGAGCGCAATTGCGACGCGATCAGCGAGCCTGAGGTCCTGCACAGCGGTCTTGAGGAAGTCTGTCCGCCGCCGGGACCGATCCAGCAGCACAAATTGCACCTCGGGTCGCACGAGGGCCATCACCAGTCCTGGCACTCCCCCGCCGCTGCCGAGATCACACCATTGTTGCCCAGGCATTGGATGAGCGGCGTCGTCGTGGGCTCGCGCATGGGAAACATGGGTCAGGAGCTCTCCCGGGCCGAGAAAGCCCTGGCGCTGGCTGTGACCAAGCACGGTGAGCAGGCCGTCATCCGCTGTCAACATGGCGCGATCCACCGTATCTCATGTGTTTCACGTGAAACATTGCCGAAAACGGATCTCCTGGCGGCTCGTGACTGGCGTATTCTGAACTCCAATTGGCGATCTTCAGTCGTCAGTGAACGGAGGCCGCATGGGCCGCATCATCGCGGTGACGAATCAGAAGGGCGGTGTCGGCAAGACGACGACAGCAGTCAATCTGTGTGCGGCACTCGCCGACTCTGGTCACAACACGCTGCTTGTCGACATGGACCCGCAAGGCAACGCGGCAACTGGTGCTGGCATCGACCCGCGAATTTTCGAGACTTCGATGTACCAGGTGCTGCTCGGTTCAGCTGAGATCACCGAATGCATCCGACCGACTGACATCGAGAACTTCGCCGTTGCGCCCGCACGGTTGGAGATGTCTGGCGCGGAGATCGAACTTGTCACCGCCTTTAGCCGTGAGTTGAAGCTCCGGCACGCTCTCGCCCCGATTGCGGATGACTATGACTACATCTTCATCGACTGCCCACCGTCGCTCGGCTTGCTGACAGTCAATGCGCTCAGCGCTGCTGTGGAAATCCTGGTGCCGGTCCAGTGTGAGTATTACGCGCTCGAGGGCCTTGGCCAGCTGTTGCACAACGTGGAGATGGTGCGCGAAGGTTTGAATCCTGCCCTCGTCATCACGGCCATCGTCATGGTCATGCACGACGCCAGGACTCGGCTCGCCGCTGAAGTGGTCGCTGATGTGCGTCGCCACTTCGGCGAGCGTGTGTGCCGGGTGGTGATCCCGCGGACTGTGCGCCTGTCTGAAGCCCCCAGCGTGGGTCAGCCGGTGACGGCGTATGCACCCAACAGCCGCGGCGCCGTGGCGTACCAGGAGCTCGCCCGCGAGATCCATGAGCGTGGCAATCCACACCCGCCTGTGCAACCTCGAGAGGCGACGAACCACGCTGCAGTGGGGGAGTTCGCCACGCCGCAGAGCTTTGAAGGAGCAGCCACATGAAGGCTCAACGAGGACTCGGACGGGGCCTCGGTGCACTGATTCCCACCGGCCAATCGGCCTACCGCGAAGTGCCCCTGTCGGCAGTCGAAGTCAATCCGTTGCAGCCTCGGCAGCACTTTGATGCTGGGGCCCTCGAAGCTCTTGCAGATTCGATTCGCCAGATCGGGGTGTTGCAGCCGATCGTCGTACGCGAGACGGGCGTTGTCGGGCAATTTGAGATCATCGCTGGCGAGCGCCGCTGGCGAGCTGCGCGCAGCGCCGGGTTGGACACGATTCCGGTCGTCGTCCGAGCTGTCGATGACGAATCGAGCCTCACTCACGCCCTCATCGAGAACGTCCACCGGGCAGATCTCAACCCCTTGGAAGAGGCAGCTGCGTATCGACAGCTCATCGATGATTTCGGTGTCACCCATGACGAGCTGGGACGCCGCATGGGCCGCAGCCGGGCGGCGGTCACCAACTCGCTCCGTCTTCTGTCATTGCCAGTAACGGTGCAGCGCTATCTCATGGACGGAGAGCTCTCGGCCGGCCACGCCCGTGCGCTGCTCGGCTGCGATGATCTCATCGAACTTGAGGTGCTGGCCGAGCGAGCCGTGGACGAAGGATGGTCGGTTCGCACGGTCGAGGATGCGGTTCGGTCCCGCAGTGTCGAACCCGAGACCGAGCGCGAGCCGTCACTGGCGCTGCCGAGTGATGAGGTCGCCGATGCGCCGTCTGCCGGCACAGATCGTCCAGCAGCGGTGCTGGAGGTCGAATCCGCCCTCGCCGATGCCTTAGCGACCTCGGTCGAGGTGCAGGTTGGCCGTCGCGGGGGACAGATTGTTATCAGATTTGCCGATATGGATGATCTTGGCCGGCTCTACGAGGCGCTGAGCGCCAACGTTCAAGCCTCCATCACAGGTTGAGCGCCGAACAATCACGAATGTAGAGTTTGCAGCCAACAAGCCTGACGGCCGGTATTCGTAGCCTCAATCTGAACTTGTTGTCCACCAATTGTGGATAACTTGGGGAGAAGCACGCAAATGTTGGAACTGCCGGTCAGGCAGCGGGTTCGTCGGCGAGCAGGTCGCGCGTCGAGCCGGCAACCACGTCGGCCACCTCCCGACTGTGCGTGAGTAGAGCGTCAATTCGCTCAAACCGGCACAGCACAGCGGGCATGGCGCTCTCGCGCAACATCGGCAGCCCCATGCCGTTGGTCGGGATGGCACCGAACATTGGTTCGAGCCTGTCGGCAATATCGGCTGCGAGCTTGCGACCTGCGCGGCTCACAAAGTGACGGCCCTGGAAGTAGCTGATCGACGGCGCGGCGGGCTTCATCTCAAAACCGATGTAGACGGCTGCGCCGAAGCGGTTGACCTGCGCGGCTTGCGTCGACCAGTCCGGATGATGAACGGTGAGCACCTCGGCGCCATCGCGCCCGATCTCGCGCCGCACTGAGGCGGTCACAGGTTCGAGGCCGCCGGCTTCACCCACCGCGATGCGATGTCCAGCCAGCTGCCCGCTTGCGGATTCGAGACGCTGACGTTCGGTGATGTGGGCAACCACCGACGCGTCACCGAGCGGTCGCACCAATCGCTGCAGCGTCGCCACGGTGCGGCTGCCGCAGACACCGTCACCGCCGAGGCCCACGTTCACCTGGAAGTCGGCGAGCGCCGCCGCGGTGAGCGGACCCCAGATCCCGTCGATGCGGCCGACGGAGAATCCCAAGGTACTGAGCATCCGTTGGACCTCGGCGACGTCGTCACCTCTGAGGTTCGGTGTGCGCAGGTACAGCAGGCGGTCGCCCAGCCGCTGCCCTGCCTCGATCAGCAGTGACCAGGTCTCGGGACCGCAGATGCCGTCGACATCGATCGACCGCTGCGCCTGGAATGACGTGACGGCTTCGGCGGTCGCCGAGTCGAAGAGTCCGGTGATGGGGCCATGCCAATGGCCCGTTGCGCTCAGGCGGTGCTGCAGGTCTCGAACGTGCGGACCAGCCGCGCCGATGCCGAACGGTCGGATCAGAGGAATTCGCCGATCTCAGCGAGCAATGCGCTCTTCGGCTTGGCGCCGACCAAGCGCTTTGCCGGTTCGCCGTGCTGGAACATGATCAGCGTGGGAATGCTCATCACCTGGTAGCGCATGGCCAAGTCGGGACTCTCGTCGACGTTGACCTTCGCGATGCGGATGTTGTCGTGCTCGGAGGCGATCTCCTCGAGAATGGGGGCGATCATCTTGCACGGTCCACACCACTCGGCCCAGAAATCCACCAGCACGGGGCTGTCAGCACTCCCGACGGTCTCGTCGAACGTGCTGTCATCCAAGGTGGAAATGCCTTCGGCCATCGCTGGCTCCTCATCTCGTGGTTGTCGCGAGGTTACCGCTGCGGTCTCTCCCGATGGCGGCTCAGCGCGTGGGGGGCCTCAGTGGCCTTGGGCCTCGAGCCATCGCTCGGCGTCAATGGCCGCCTGGCACCCGGAGCCGGCCGCCGTCACTGCTTGGCGGTAGTAGTCGTCTTGCACATCACCACAAGCGAAGACGCCCTCAATGTTTGTGCGGGCGCTGCCGGCATCGGTCATGAGATAACCATTGGGCTTGCGATCGAGCCAGTCGGCGAACAGCTCCGTGTTCGGTCGGTGGCCGATCGCGATGAACAGGCCCGTCACGTCCAGCGCCAAACGCTCCTGGGTTTGGGTGTCGATGAGCGTGACGCCTTCGAGCTTGTCGTCGCCCCGGATTTCCACCACCTGTCGATTCCACAGGAATTCGATCCGGTCGTTGGCGAGTGCTCGGTCCTGCATGATCTTGGAGGCCCGCAATTGGTCGCGCCGATGCACGACGTACACCTTGGAGGCGAATCGGGTCAAGAACATGGCCTCCTCGAGTGCGCTGTCGCCGCCTCCGACCACAGCGATTTCGTGGCCTCGGAAGAAGAAACCGTCACAGGTGGCACACGTCGACACCCCGTGGCCGATCAAGCGCTCCTCGTCGGGCAGCCCCAGCATCAGGCTCTGTGCACCGGTCGAGACGATGACAGTTCGGCTCCGGTAGCACTCGTCGCCGACCCAGATCGAGAACGGTCGTTCGCTAAAGTCCACGCGCGTGGCCTTGGCAGTCACGAATTCGGCACCGAAGCGCTCCGCCTGGGCGCGGAAGTTGACCATGAGATCGGGGCCCATGACGCCGTCGGGGAATCCGGGGTAGTTCTCCACGTCGGTGGTCAGCATGAGCTGTCCTCCAGGCTGATCGCTCGTCGAGGAGGGCTCACCCTCGAAGACGAGGGGCGCCAGGTTCGCCCGCGCGGTGTAGATAGCAGCAGTGAGGCCAGCCGGACCGCTCCCGACGATGATGACGTCGCGGGACCCAGTGCCGCATGGGGCGGCATCGTTGGATCCAGTGCCGCATGGGGCGGCATCATCGGATCCAGTGCCGTCGGCGCCGTTCATGTCCCGCTCGCCGTACGCGGGCGACGCTTGGACCACGCCCATGCTCCGGCACCGCCGAACACGCCTGCCGCGATCAGGTGCGCCGACCACACGTCACCGGGCACCGCGATGTCGAGTGCCCGGATGGCGGCGATGGCGATGAGCACCACGACAGCGACGGCCGCGGTCATGATGACGAGGCCGTACACAACGGCGCGAGCAGCGGTGAGCAGCGGTCCGGTCGTGCGGGCGCGGACGGCCTCGACCACGTCGACGAAGCGAGCGACCGCTGCATCGACGTTGTCGTCAGCTCCCTCGGGTGGATTTTCGGGCGGACGGCGTCGCCCCTGCTTCATAACCATCGGCGGAAGCCTACGAGACAGGGCCATCCCGCAGCGAAGGCCATGGGCGACGCAGTCCTTGGAGGCCGCGCTGATAGGTAAACCTTCCCGCTGTCGCACCAGTTGCTTCCCGCTCTTGTTCGCCATTCTGATGCGGTTGTGCTCACGGGCCGCTCGGGCCACGGCTTCGCCTAGCGGCTCAGCCTCTCGGCGCGTCACGGCATCTGTGCTGGGTGGTGCTTAGACGGTGCCGCCGAGCGTGGTGCTGACTTCAATCCGCGAAATGGTCACCCGGTGGCCGCCGTTGGGCAGTTCGTTGCCGAGATCGGTGATCCACACGAGCAGGGCGGCGGCGTCGGCGGTTGACACATCCAGCGTTGTCGATCCGGTGATGTCCTGCGCGATCGCGACGGGGCTGCCCCAGTCGATCAACGTGCGATTGCGCTCGCGAGACGCGTACACCTCGAAGGCCCAGCCCACGGTGGGAGAATCGATCACGAGACGATCCACTGGTTGGGGCTCGTCGCCGCCGAGCACGACGATGAGCCCGACACCGTCCTTGAGCCCGCCGAAATCGCGGGTGTTGTAGCGCGCCGTGCTCCACCCCGTCGTCGGGTCGCCGTCGTTGATGAAGATGAGGCGTTCGGGATGCTCGACGCGATCGTCACCAGCGGGATCGAAGTCGGTGATGGACTCGAGCAGGAGCGGCGCGCGACGAACCTGGGTCGTCGTCGGTGTCGGCGGAGTGGCGCGTGGCGCGGTGGTCGCGGTAGCAGGCGGATCCACCGTGACCAGCGTCGAGGTCCCCGTGACGGGGGCGGGCGCATCGGTGTCGGGCGGCGCATCGGTCTCGGGTTCAGACGGCTGCTCGATGACCAGCGCGACGCCGACCAGCGTTGCGGCTGCGGCCAGCAAGACGCCGACTGGCGCCAACCAGTGCCCTTCGGCTTGCCATACCGACCTGCGATCGGAGCGTTCGCCGTTGGTTGCCGGCAACTCATCCACGACCGAACGCAACGCAAGCAGCATCGACGGGACATCGGGCCAGGGATCCGACGCGCTGATGGCCCGCGCCAGCACTGGTGCGACGACGTCGGGCACAACGTGATCGAGCTCCCAAGTCCCATCAGGCCGGCGCTTGGGCGCAGCTCCAGCGAGGAGCCGGTGCGCGAGAACAGCGATCGACACCAGGTCGGCTCGCCGTGTGGCGGGAATCGTGACGGCGTCGTCGGTCGGCGGGCCGTTGAGAATGACCCATCCCACTTCGGCTCGCCACCCGATGTAGTCGGCGTCGACCCCTCCGTGAGCAAAGCCAGCGCTGTGCAGGACCGCCAGCGCTTCGGTGACCGCGATGACGATGCGGATTGCCTCCGTCGCAGCGAGTCGCCTGGTGTCGGGACCCGCCGAGGTGATGTCGTCGATGAGCATCCTCGTGGGCAGCTGCTCGGTGACGATCGCGAAATGGTTCGCGTCGTCGTAGGTGTCGAGGATGTGGAGCAGGCCGTGGTGCTCCACCCGCGCGAGCGCCTTGGCCTGCAGGCGCAGCCGATGACCGATCTCGCTGTCAGCCGTCGCCCGGCGGATGGTGACGGGCCGATTGAGCGTGCGATCCAGACCGGACCACGTCTCGACGGCACCTGGTTGCAGCAGCTCGCGCCGCTCGTACCGGTCGTTCGAGACAGTGCTGGTGTGGTCTGTGCTGCTCACTCCTGAGGGGGCGCTGCGGGGGAGTTCACCTATGCGCGCTCCTGTGTGACATAGACGACCCCGATCGTGCCGACGCCCGCATGTGCCCCGACCACCGGCCCGATCAGCATCACTTTGGGCTCGCTGACGGTGAGCGGAGCGATCCGCGCGACGAAGTCGTCTACGTCGTCACAGTCGGCGTGCATCACCGCGATCTGGGAGATATGTGAGCTCTCGGCCTCGACCAGATTGACGAGGTGCGAGAGCGCTCGGCTGCGCGTGCGCTGCTTGCCCGCCGGTTCGACGCGGCCGTCGGTGACCGTGATCAACGGCTTGATCGACAGCACCGAGCCGAGCAGTGATTGCGCTGCGCCGATGCGGCCGCCCTTGCGCAGATTTTCGAGCGTGTCCAGCGCTGCGTGGACGCGGACGCGTTCCGATGTCTCTCGTGTGGCCTCGGCGACCTCGGACCCGCTGGCGCCGCCGGCCGCGAGCTCAGCAGCTGCGATGACCAGCAAGCCGAGGCCTGCGCTGACGGTACGGCTGTCGACAACATGGCACGTGAGGCCCTCTGGGGGTTGAGATGCCGCCTGTTGCGCCGCTTCGATCGTTGCAGAGAGATCGCCGCTCAGCGTGATGACGACTACTTCGCTCGCGCCGGCGTCAGCGGCGCGCTGGTATGCCTCGGCAAACGCACCGGGGGAGGGAGCGGCCGTTGACGGCAGCTCGTCGCTGGTGCGACTGCGCTTCCAGAAGTCGGCCGTGCTCAGCTCGACGCGATCAGTGAACGACTGCATGCCGAAACGGATCTCCAGCGGCACCACCGTGACGCCGAGGTCTGCGGTGACCTCCTCGCTGAGATCGCATGAACTGTCGGTGATGATGTGCACGGGGGCTTGCGCTGTCATCGCGGCGGCCCTCCCTCGTTGTCGTCGGTGGGGGACTGGGACTGGTCTGAGTTGCTGTCGGTGTTGGTGTCGGTGTCTGCGCGAGCGTCGTCGGGCGGGTGCTGCCGGTGCTGTCCCATGACGCCGGACAATTGCGAAGTTAGCGCTCGTGCGGCGGGCAACCGCAGCGCCAAACCGCAGCCGACGTGAAGCCCTGCCATGGTGAACCCGGCGATCACAACTCGCAGCACTGACGGCAGCGGCGCCAGCACGAGCGTGACCGGCAATCCGACGACGAACGCCACGGCGGCCGGCACCATGTGGCGGGCGAGAGCGCCGCCGAACAGCCGCTGTGCGGGCCAGTCGGCCTGTCGCGGCAGACCCGTTCTGGAGGGTCGGCGCTGCAGGACTGCTCGACGCAGGAACGCCAGTTCCACCCACGCACCCACTGCGGCACCCAGTGCCAGACCCACCGCGCCCAGGCGGGCGGGCAACGCGGGTTCGGAGCGGATCTTTGCGTCCAGCAGTGACCAGGTGGACTCCAACGAGAACAGCTCGATATCGCCGAATCCGGTGAGGGCGCCTTCCAAGATGAGCACCCGGTCCAGCGGCAGCATCAGCGCCGCGCCGATGACCAATGAGACGGCCAGCCGGATGGCTGCGATCGAAGCGGCGGTGCGTGTGTCGCGCGCGGCGAAAAGGACGTTCTGGCACAACCGCGATGCCACGAGCGGGACCAATCCAAGCGAGTAGGCGCCGAGCACCAGTGCGATCAGGGTGATGTCGTCGTCCGCGATGGCGTTGCGCAGCCCAGCGAGATTGAACACCGAGTCGGTCAGCGGGCCGCCGGCGGCAAAGTAGACGGCCATCACGCCCGACACGCCGAAGGCGGTCGCGCACAGGCGCTCAGATGTGCGCTGCGCAACCGCGGCGGGGTCGCGGATGCGGCTCAGCTCGGTCAGCTCGGCCGCGGCGATGCTGGTGCCGATCAGGCTCAGCGGCAGCAGGTACAGCGTCTGCGCGGCGGCCATCGCTGCCGCCGCTCCCACGCTGAGCAGCGAGGCCAGCGCGAGATCCAGGAAGGCCGAGATCTGCAGTACCCCGCGCCCGGCCACCGCGGGCCCGAACCGTTTGATGACTCCTGCTGCCTGCGGTTCTCGCCAACCGAAGTTCAGTGCGATCCACTGATCCGCCCGCCAGACACCGCGTAGCTGCACGAGCACCTGGGCTGCTGCACCGGCGGTGACGCCCCAGGCCAACGCGGTCGCGCGGCCGGTGCCAGCGACCCCCCATGCCAGCACGCCGACGAGCACGGCGATCTGGGTGGCATTCCACACCACCGGTGCCACATAGGACAGGAAGAAGCGCCGGTGGCTGTTGAGCACGCCCAAGCACCAGGCACTCAGCACGGCGAGTGCCGTACCGCACACCGTGATGCGCACGAGCGTCACAGTCAGCTCGAATCGCTCACCCACGAATCCCCAGGCGATGAGCCGCACCAGGGGTCGTGCGGCAAAGATGCTGATCAGCGCTGCGGTCGCGGTGATCGCGACCAGGAACGTGGCGATCGCGCCGGCCAGCCGACCAGCGGCACGCTCATCGCGCTCGGCCAGCGAGCTGTACGCGGGCACGAATGCCCCCGAGAGCGCACCTTCCCCCAGGAGGTTCTGCAGGAAGTTCGGGATGCGCATCGCCGCAGCGAAGGCATCGCCGATGGTGCCGATCCCCAGGATGTTGGTGACAAGCGCCGTGCGTGCGAGGCCTGCCAGTCGTGATGCGCCGATTCCTGCGGCTGCTGCCGCGGCGCCCTGCTGGCGGGGCATCTTGTTGGCCTGGCCTCTGCCGCCCGATCGCTGCTCGCTCAGCCGTCGAGCTGCAGTTCCACCTGTTGGCGAGCCTCGTCCTCGGTGACGTCCATGCTGATGGACAGCTCCGAGACGAGAATCTGCCGAGACTTCTCCAGCATCGACTTCTCGCCGGCCGAAAGGCCCTTGGCGTTTTCACGAAGCGCGAGGTTTCGCACTACCTCGGCGACTTGGTAGATGTCGCCCGACTTCAGCTTCTCTTGGTGATTCTTGAAGCGTCGGCTCCAGTTGGCGGGCTCGCGGACGTCTTTCTTGGCGAGCAACTCGAAGAGATCTTCGACATCGTCGGTGTCGATCGGCGGTCGCATGCCCACTTCGTCGACCATGTCGGCGGGGACCTTGACGGTCAGATCACCATGGGCAGTCTTGAGCACCAGATATTCGCGGGACTCGCCAAATTCGTCTCGCTCCTCACGGGCTGTGATTTCCGCCGCACCGTGATGGGGGTAGATCACGCGGTCGCCGAGCTCAAACTTCATCGTCACCTGCCGAAGTCATCAATCAGACCGGCGTACAGACCGGGCCAGTCTTCCGATCACGGGCCAGTCGAGGCCCGCAACGGACTGCCATGAGGATGCCAGAAACTCCGACTCCTGCCACTGCGATGCCCACGGTTCGGATTCTCACCACGCCGGCGGTGATGCCGCGCCCCGAATTCAGCCGGTGTTGAGGGGGTACTTCCGGATGAGGTGATTCCAGCCGCACTCCGGGCACACCTCAAGCTCGTAGGCCATGAAGCTGCCGTTGCGCCGTGCGACGCGCTGAAGTTCCGCGTCGGAGAGCACGCACTTGCCGCCGCTGCCCATCCGGGGACCGAAGACGTACCCGACGATGCGCAAATCGCCCTCGGGGCACAGCGGGCAGCGCCTGCCGAGGGGCGGAGCGGCGTTGCGAGCGGCCCGCAACAGGTCTGGGTGAGCGTCGCAGGCTTCGGCCCGCGACACCACACCTGCTTCCACGTCGGCGAGCAGCCGGCGGCGCTTGAGCCGGTAGTCGACCGATCCGGGAACCGGCGGAGCAGGCTCTGGTGCGATGTGAGGCTGGAGCGCCACGCGGCTCACGCTAGTGCGCTGGCTCAAATGCGCTCGGCCCCTCGTGCTCTTGGCCTCGATCCCACGCTGAGAGAAGGTCATGCGCGCGCTGAGCGCTCAGCGGGCCATGTTCGATCTGCTGAGTGCGCAGCCACGCCAGCGCTTCTCCGACCACGGGGCCCGACCGGCCGAGCACTTCCATCACGCGGTGGCCGTCCACCGGGAGACTCGTGAGGCCGGCGCCCTCGGCCGCGCGAATCTCAGCCAACCACGAGGCGTGAGGCTCGCCGAGCGCTCGGCCCCATGCGGTCAAGCTGACGGTTGCGGCGTCGAGTTCTCCGTCGTAGTCGGCGATCAGTCGACGAGCTGCCCTGCGCCAGTCGTCGGCGTTGTTTCCGGTTTCGATGGCCTCAGCGACGGCTGTCTCGAGCGACCGAGACGCCCGGATGATCGCGGCGACCTTGCGGGTCGTCGAGTTGGTGCAGCGCAACGCGGACAGCGTGCGCGCCGCGGCAGCTCCGTCGTCGCACACCGGTCCGAGCAGGATGGCCCAGCGCAGTGCGACTGGGTCCTCGAGGTACGCATCGAGATGGGCGACGTCGTCGAGCGCTGCGGCGGGGACCGCCACGTCGGCGTGCTGCCAGGGCGGCAGCACATCGCCGAGCAAACCCGTTTCGACGAGGAAGCTGACGCCGGCGGAGGGCCGGGGCAGCTCAAGGAGCTTCCTCAGTTCAGCTTCAATCCGTTCGCGCGACACGATGGTCAGCCGCGGGCGCGAGCTGCGCACTGCTGAGGTGAGCTCTGGGGTCGCGACGAGCGAGAGTTGCGCGCTGAATCGGGCCGCCCGCAGCATCCGCAGCGGGTCGTCGGCAAACAGGCCTTCGGGGGCCGACGGGGTGCGCAGAACGGCGTTTGCCAGATCCGTCAAGCCGTCGAAGGGATCGAGCAGTGTCCAACCCGGCAGCTCGATGGCCATGGCATTGACGGTGAAGTCGCGCCGTCCTAGGTCGATCACGACATCGTCGGAGAAGCGGACGTGCGGCTTGCGCGACCCGCTGTCGTAGGACTCGGCCCGATGAGTCGTGATCTCCACGGTGGTGCCGCCTCGGCGCGCCCCGATCGTGCCGAAACGCTTTCCCTGCGCCCAAACGGCGTCGGCCCAGGGGGTCACGAGCTCCGCGATCCGGTCCGGGATGGCATCGGTCGTGATGTCGATGTCGCCCGTCAGGCCGTGACCGAGCAGCGCGTCACGAACGAGCCCGCCGACGAGAAAGAACCGATGTCCCGCGCCGGCGAACGCGGTCGCCAGCGACCCGATCCGCTCGGCCAGCTCTCGCCGGTCGTCGTCGCTCAGCGCTCGTGTAGCCGGCCGGGGCGCTTGAGCCGGGGTCGATCCCACGTGTCCGAGGGTACAAATCGACTGTACGAGGCTGAGCCGATGGGCGAAGCCGTGGCCCGAGCGGGCCGTGAGCACAACCGCATGAGAATGGCGAACAAGTGCGGGAAACAACTGGTGCGACAGCGGGAAGGTTCACCTATCCGCGCAGCTTCTGCGCAAGTTGGCCCGCCGGTTCGCTGTACTCTGCGCCGGATGCCCGCTCGGCAGCGCTGGGCCCGATGGCTGCTCTGGCTCGTGCTGGTGATCGCGATCGCAGTGGGCGCCGGCAGCCGGCTGTTGGACAGCCTGCCCTCGACCCCGTCGCACGCTTCGGTGGCACCGAGCGTGCTGTATGACCGCTACGGCACGCCGATTGTCGAAATCGGCCCGAGTGTCCCGCACGCATCACTGGGCCTCGAGGACATGGCGCCTGCACTCGTCGACGCCATGGTTGCGGTGCTGGACCCGAGCTTTCTGGAGCGAGAGGGCGTCGATGCCGCGACGTATGCGGCATCGCTGCGTCGAGCCACGGGCGATCCCGAACCGGCGAGCGCAGGGATCATGCGTAGGTACCTCGACATCGTCCACCATGCGCGCGACGGCAGCCTCGACGAAGCACGCATGCTGCTGGCGGAGTTGCGGCTGGGACGCGAGCTCAGCCGGCCGGAGATTCTCGAGCGATTTGCGAACATCGCCTATCTGGGTCGTGGTGCCTACGGCGTGCATGCCGCGGCCAACGCTTGGTATGGCGTCGCAGCCTCGGATCTCACGGTGCCGCAGGCGGCGTTCATCGCATCACTCGTCGACGCTCCCTGGGGCGTCGATGCCGCGTCGGGACCTTCCGACGATCCGAACCAGTCGGCGCGGCTCGGCCGCGATCGGGTGCTGCTGGCGATGTTCGAACACGATGTGCTCACATCCGACGAGCTGGCTGCGGGACGATCCACCCGGGTCGAGGCCGGTATCCGCCCGGCGACCGGGCTCGGTGTCGGCGCGGCCGACCCTGAGGCCCCTGACGCCGCAGCAGGCGGATTTGTCCGGATGCTCATCACCGACGCCGGCTTGGGCGCGGCGGTGGGGCGGGCGTACGTCGAGCTCGTGGAGAGGTACGGCGTTCACCGGGTCGTCACCGGTGGCCTGCACGTCACGACCAGTCTGGATCTGGGGGCCCAGCGTGCAGCGTTGCGTGCCGTTCGCGAGCAGATTGACGACTCAGCGAGCGGCAATATCGGCGTCGACGTCGTTGTGCTGGACCGCAGCGGCGGCATGCGTGTCCTCGTGACCGCCTCCCGGGCCACTGCGGGGGTCGACATCGATGTGGCGTCACCGCTGCGGCCGCGGCCGGTGGGGGATCTGCTTGGCTCCGCAGCAGCCGACCTGCAGCGGTGGATCGCGCCAGATGTAGCTGACGACGTCGTCGCTCAGGCTGCAGACGCCGCGCGGGTTGCAACGGCATTCAGCGTTGCCGCTACCGGCGGTGAGGAGCGCACCCCCCGGATCGTGCTCGAAACCGGTGACGGCGCGCCGAGCCTGTCGCTGACTGAGCGCACTACCGACCGCTGGCCGATGCAGCGCACCACGGTTGGGGAGCCAGCGTCGATCTCGGACCTGCGGGCGGGCATGGCAACGTTCACCCTGCCGTGGGGTGTTTCGGTGCTCGGTCGTGCAGGGGTCTCCCCGCAGACTGGCGACGCGTGGTTCGCCGGTTGGACCGACCACTACACCGCCGCGGTGCGGGTCACTGCGAGCCTGCCGCCGGGCGAGTCCGACGCTGCGTTGCGGGCGAATGAGCTGTTCACGACAGTGCTGGACACGCTGCACTCCGTGCCGTAGCGGACATGCGCGGATGTGGCTCACCGGAAATTCAGTGTGCGATCCACGAGCTCTGGGCCTAGCGTTGCGGGCGCACCACGGGCACTTGGCTGCCCGTCCAGCCACAAGCGTCCTCGACGCTTGCTGCAAGCCCGCTCATTGGGGCCGGGTTCGCAAGGTTGGTGCACCAACCAGTCCCTGCCCCGCGAGGGGCCCCGCCCCGGCGGGTCCACAGGAGGTCGCCCCCAATTGCGCGCGTACGAGCTGATGGTCATCTGCGACGGTGACTTGGAGAACGCTGAAGCCCGCAAAGCCATGGACGAGGTCCAAGGCCGGATTTCGGAGATCGGCGAGGTCGCCTCGTTTGATTTCTGGGGTCTGCGCGATTTTGCGTACGAGATCAACCACAAGACACGCGGCTACTACTCGGTGATCGAGTTACGGGCTGAGCCCGGAGCCATGGATCCAGTTGAGCGGTATCTGCGGATCGCGGACGAAGTTGTCCGCCACAAGCTCATCAGACTCCCCGACGACGAAGCGCAGCGGCGCGGATTGCTCGGCGAGGGGTCGACCAACAGCCACTAAGCGGAGGCGTCATGGCTGACAACACCATCACCGTGGTGGGAAATCTCACCCGCGATCCTGAACTTCGATTCACTCAAACCGGCCGCGCTCGAGCAGTGCTCGGCGTCGCCGTCAACCGGCGGTGGATGAACCGTCAAACCAACGATTGGGAGGAGCAGGTCAGCTTCTTCAACGTGGTCTGCTGGGCCGAACTGGCCGAGAACGTCAGCGAGTCGCTGGCGAAAGGCAACCGCGTGGTCGTCAGCGGACGGCTCGAACAGCGCAGCTGGGAGACGCCGGACGGCGAGCAGCGCAACGTCGTGGAAATTGTTGCCGACGAGATCGCACCGTCGCTGCGCTGGGCGACAGCCGAGGTCACTCGGACCCCGAGGGGGCCGGCCGGCGACGCGGGCGGGTCCCGCGAGCGTCGCGGCGGCGGAGCTTGGGAATCGGGCGACAGCCCGCCGCCGCAGTCACCTGAGGAGGAACCGTTCTAATGCCACCACGCAAGCGAACCGGGCGAGCCCGCGCGAAGGACCTGCGCAGCCGACCGCGCCGGCGCAAGGTCAGCCCGCTCACGACGGCCGGCACGTCCTACGTCGACTACAAGGACGCAGAGCTGCTGCGGGCCTTTGTCTCCGAGCGAGCCAAGATCCGGGCCCAACGCGTCTCTGGCAACAACCGCCAGCAGCAGCGTGAGGTGGCGCGCGCGATCAAGACTGCTCGGGAGATGGCGCTGATCGAGTACGCGCGCCGGCCGATGACGCAGCGTCGCGGTGACAAGCGCCGCGGCGGGCGTCCCGGTGACGACCGCCGGCCGCCTGCTGATCGAGCAGGTGGGCCTGCGGGCGACGAGCAGGAGCAGCCCGACAACGAGATCGAAGAGCAGCTTGACGAGATCGTTGATCAGGCACCTGCGCAGCTCGGCGGAGAACGAGCATGAAGGTCGTTTTGCGCAGCGATGTCGATGGCGTCGGCACCGCTGGATCCGTGATCGATGTTGCGGACGGTTTCGCGCGGAATCACTTGATCCCGCGCGGGCTGGCCCTGCGGGCGACGGACGGAACCGTCGATCAGGCTGCTGCCATGGCTCGGGCACGCTCTGCGCGTGACCTGCGTGAGCGCGAGACCGCCGAGCGTGTCGCCAAAGAACTGGTCGCGAACGGTGTGACGATCGCAGCTCGCGCGGGCTCGGGCACGCACCTGTACGGATCGGTCACGACTACCGAGGTTGCTGCCGCGGTGACCGCCCGTACAGGCGCTGATGTCGACCGGCGCAAGCTGTCGATAGAGGCCCCGATCCGGACCATTGGCACCCACGAGGTCTCCGCACGGCTGCACCCTGACGTGTCCTTCGCGTTCAACGTCGAGGTAGTCGCGCTCGACTAGCGCTCGGTCTGCGAGCCGGGTCGGTACCCGGTCTCGCCGACTTTGGTGTGACACCCCCTTGGTCACCTTGGGGGCATGTCAAAGCTTGGCTATACGGCTTGTGGAAAAGGTGGCGGTTATGCACATGCCGCGGGGCTGATTTCCACCGGAAATCCCCGTGATGTGCCCAAGCGATCCAGAGGGCTTGCACGGCAAGGTAGGCGGCGATGAGTCTCGCCGAATTGCAGACCGATGTTGCGCGCAGGTCCGGTGGGCGAGTGCCACCGCAGAACATCGATGCCGAGGAATCGGTGCTCGGCGCGATGCTGCTGTCAGGCGACGCGATCGGCGCTGCGGTCGAGCGTCTTGCTGCCGACCACTTCTACGTGCCGGCCAACGGCTTGGTCTTCGAGGCGATCGAGTCGCTCTACGTCACCTCCGAGCCTGTCGACTGCCTGACCGTCGCCGATCAGCTCGAACGCACCGGCAACCTCGCCGCCGCCGGGGGGCCCGAGCGCCTGCTGGCACTCGAAGCCTCCACGCCGACGCTCACCCACGTCGACCGTTACGCGCGGATCGTGGAGGACAACGCGTTGCTGCGGCGCTTGATCGCCGTCTCGTCAGAGATTTCCGAGCTGGCCTACAGCCGGCCCGCCGATACGGCTACAGCGATCGACCAGGCGGAGTCGATGGTGTTCAGCGTGGCCGAGCGCCGCATCGTCGACTCCACGCAGTCGTTGCACGATTTGCTGGACGAGAGCCTGGACCGGTTGGAGGAACTGTATGAGCGGGGTGACGCGTTCTCGGGCCTTGCGACCGGTTTCTCCTCGCTGGACCGGATTCTGGCTGGCATTCAGCCGTCATCTTTGGTTGTCGTGGGCGGCCGTCCCGCGATGGGCAAGACGGCCTTCGCATTGACGATGGCCTCGAGCGTGGCCCTCGAATTGCAGCAACCGGTGCTGCTCTTCTCGCTGGAGATGAACCATGCCGAACTGACGGGTCGGCTGCTGGCCTCTGATGCGCGGGTGGACGCCACGCGGGTGCGAACGGGCCAGCTGCGCGCAGACGAGTGGAACCACATCACGCGCAGCGTGGGACGCCTGGGAGATGCGCAGATGTGGATCGACGACAACCCGAATGTGACCGTCACCGAGATCCGTGCCAAGGCCCGGCGGCTGCGCAGCCGGCTCGGCGGCCTGGGGCTCATCGTGGTCGATTACCTGCAGCTCATGAGCGGCCGCGCAAATGCCGAGAACCGCCAGGTGGAAATCGCCGAGATCTCACGTGGCCTCAAGATCCTGGCCCGTGAGCTCGAGACGCCGATCGTGGCGCTCTCCCAGCTCAGCCGCAACCTTGAATCTCGTAGCGACAAGCGGCCGATGCTGTCGGACCTGCGCGAGTCGGGTTCTATCGAGCAAGACGCGGACATCGTCATGTTCATCTACCGCGACGAGGTCTACGACGAAGACACCGCCGATCGTGGGATGGCGGAGGTCATCGTCGCAAAGCACCGCAACGGGCCGACTGGCACCGCGCGCTTGGCGTTCATGCCCCAATACACGCTCTTCGCCGACATGGCGCACGAAAGCTGAACGTCATGTCCGTCGCCAACGCCTTTGCCGTTCATGCCGAAGTGTTCGGTGCGCATCTCGTTGGCATGCCAACAGCGGCGTTGTCTGCGGGGAACGGCGGCACGATGTTCCTCGGCGACGATCTCATCCCGTATTTGGTGTTGGCACTGGGCGCTGCGCTGTTCGTGGGCAACGTGGCAGCCATGGTGCGGCCTCGGCGTGCCGACGAAGGCGGGCAAACGGTGCGCGCGCCAGCGCGGCGAGCGGTGCCGCTGGCACTCGTGGGGTTCGTCGCGGCTCTCTGGGCCCTCGCAACGCTGCTCGCAGGATGAGTTGAGCGGGTGAGGGGAATCGAACCCCCGTTATCAGCTTGGGAAGCTGAAGTTCTGCCATTGAACTACACCCGCGGAACGACGCCAGAGCCTATTCAGTGCGAGCGTCTCGATCGGCGTCCCCTCTGGCGCTGCAGCACTAAGGTCGCCCGTCGGTTGACCCGCGTGTTGACAAGGAATGCGTGCGACAGAAGGGGAGTGCGGTGATCCTGTCGGACCGGAGCATCCGTGAGGCCCTCGAGACCGGCCGCATCGTCATCGAGCCGCTGGGCGACGCAGCGGTGCAACCCTCCTCGGTGGATCTGCGGCTGGACGCCACGTTTCGCGTCTTCCGCAACCACACCCGCCGCGTCATCGATGTCATCGAGGATCAGACCGACCTGACCGAGGAGGTGGAGGTCGCCGCCGGTGATGCATTCATCCTCCATCCCGGCGAGTTCGCCTTGGGTTCCACCCTCGAGCGCGTGGCGGTGTCCGACGACCTTGTCGGGCGCATCGAAGGCAAATCGTCGCTGGGGCGTCTCGGCCTGCTCATCCACACCACAGCGGGATTCGTCGACCCCGGATGGGATGGCTACCTGACTCTCGAATTGTCCAACGTGGCTAACCTGCCCATCACCCTGTATCCCAGCATGAAGATCTGCCAGATCAGCTTCATGGAGATGACCACGCCGGCCGAGCACCCCTACGGGGCCGAGCTGCTGGGGTCCAAGTACCGGGGCCAACGAGGCCCAACTCCGAGCCGCTACCACGAGAACTTCCGCTCCCGCCGCATGCTGTAGCCGTCCTACTATCGCAACACATGCTGAGCGCTGGCGCTGCTCGTCCCAGGGCGGTACACGCGGGCGTGCTGAACCGGGTGACGACGCCGGTTGAGTGCCCGGCGTGCTATGCCAGGACTGATGCCGATATCGGATATATCCCGTTGGTTCGATGAGGCGGTACGAATAGACCGATTCCTCTGTGCGAAGCGCTTGAGCTACGGCGACGTGTGCGTGGACGATGAATTTCGAGGCAGCATTCACCTACCCCGTGTGTTGCTGCGAGCGCTTGATCCGCGGCTCGTCGATGAGGAAGCTCAAGCTGAAGAGCGTCTAGGACCCGTGGAACCCGGCTATGCGGTGATGCTGGGCGTGCGGATAGCGAATGCTGACGGCAGCGATGGCTTGCTCGGGCCGCTTCCTTATGAGCTCCCGGTTGCCCGCTGGTGAGCGCCCGGCTCAGAGTGTGTCGAGAAAGACATGTCGATGGTGCCAGCTCAGGTAGAGGCTGTTCGGCACGGAACGTTCAGGCGAGCGGAGGTTGCTCCGCAGAACGCGCCCGAAGCTGTGTTCGACTCCCGGATCGGTGTGCTGGCTCTGCTGCAGCCGATGCGTTCGATGTGCTCGCAGGCCCCGTTGACGGTGATAAGCCCCGCATCAAAAGCGGTGTCGTGTATGGGACAAGAGGCGATCCCATATGACGCGTCGAGCTGTTCGGACAAGAAGCGGCGGGGTAGCTCCATACGTGAAGCGCAAGCATGGTTCGCCCGTGGTGGATCAGCGATTGCTCGGGGAGAGGCCGGGGTCTTCCCGGACGGCATCTTGGGCGCGTTTTCTGAGCGCGTGGTGGCGGAAGGCGACCCGGGCCCCGCTTCGGCTGTCAATTGCGCCGGCGTCGAGGAGGCGGCGGCGGTAAACGCGTGTGTACTGCAGCTCACGCCCGATTCGGTCGGCGATGTCCGACAGCGCGGAATCATCACCGTCATCGAGCATGGCCACGAGGAATCTGCGGTCCATGGCGGAGAGCCGATTCCAGATGGGACCGGCGATCTGGCCGACCATCGCGTGGTCAGCTTCGACGATGCCCGCACGGACGTCTGCAACGCTGACGGAGGCAGCGGCGTTCGTCCGCATCTCCCATGCATGGAACCCGACGAGCTGGATCATGTAGGGGTGGCCGAGCGTGGCGGCGACTGCCTCGTCCAGCGCGTCACAGTCGATGTCGCCACCGGAGTCTTGGATCGGCTGGCGAATCGCTCGGCGGGTGTCAGCGGAGTCGAGCGCATCCAAGCGGGCGCGGGCGCATCGCTGGAGGAACGTCATATTCGCGTCGGCCAGGTGCGTGTTCTCGACGAAGGCCAATGCGGCTGCTGCGAATGCGAGCGGTCGTTGTTGGCGCCGTGTGACGATCTGCACTGCCGACGCCACGTCGCGTACATCGTCGCGCTCGGCGTCGTGCAACTCGTCGACGGTGATGAGCAGGCCGGCGCCGATTTCCTGGAGCGCCGAGGCCAACCGCTCGAGCGTGGTCAACAGGCTCGCCCTGGCCGGTGCACTATCACGGCGCCCCTCGTCGACCATCTCGATGCCTACGCCGAGTGCGCTGATCGACCTGAGGCGGGGTCGTCGAGATTCTGCCGCTATGTCGGCGACGAGGCGCTGGGCCTCGTCGGTGATGCGTGTGGACAGCGATTCTGTCGACGCAGCGGCGGTGATTGACTGCCAACCCCGCTCGGCACAATGGTCTTCGAGCACGTTCAGCAGAGCGGTCTTGCCGGCACCACGCTCGCCCGTGATGAGCAGGGTGTAATCCGGGTGCGTCGGTCCCGTGTCGAGTGCGGAATCGAACCGCCGCAGGATGTCATCACGGCCCGCGAACAGCGGAGGCGGTGCGCCGAAGGTTGGCGCAAAGGGATTCACCGCTGGATTGGGCATGCTTCCCACGGTAGCGGCTGAGCCTTTTCGCGGTTTTTCGTTTTTTCGTCTGTTTTCGTTTTTTCGCGGCTTTTCGCGTGCTGTCGCCGCTGGTGCGAGGCTCAGTTCTCGCCGGCTTCGAGGGCGTCGATGAGGTGGATGGAGATGTCGGCGACCTTGACCTGGTCGTCTTCGACACCGTGGCCCTTCACGCCGTCATCGATCATGATGTAACAGAACGGGCACGCCGTAGCGATGCGGTCGGCGCCGGTGTCGAGCAGCTCGCGTGAGCGCTCGTCGTTCACTTTGGTGCCGAGGGTCTCCTCCATCCACATCCGTGCGCCGCCTGCCCCACAGCACATGCCCTTGGTGCCGTTGCGTGGCGCTTCCACGATCTCGACCCCGCCCAGGCTGCCGATGACGTTGCGTGGTGCCAGGTAGACGTCGTTGTGGCGGCCCAGATAGCACGAGTCGTGATACACGACCCGCTCGTCGAGCCGCGCTTGCGACAGATCCAGCCGCCCGTCGGCCACGAGCTGTTCGAGGAGCTGGGCGTGGTGGATGACCTCCCAGTTCCCGCCGTACTGCGGGTACTCGTTGAGCAGCGTGTTGAAGCAGTGGGGGCACTGGGTGATGATCTTGCGGACGCCCATGCCGTTGAGCGCAGCGATGTTCTCGCCGGCGAGCATCTGGAAGAGGTACTCGTTGCCCGAGCGCCGAGCGCTGTCGCCGGTGCAGTTCTCGCCCGGGCCCAAGATGGCGAAGTCGACGCCGGCTCGCTGCAGCAGCTTCGCCGTGGCCACCGACACCCGACGGTTCTTGTCGTCAAATGATCCGGCGCAGCCCACCCAGTACAAGTACTCGTGGTCGAACGCGTCGTCGGGATCGACCACCTCGACTTCGAGGCCGTCAGCCCAGTCGGCCCGTTCGCCGTTGTTGAGGTTCCACGGGTTGGCGTTGTTCTCCATGCCCCGGAATGCAGTACCCAGCTCTGCGGGGAACTCGCTTTCCATCAGCGTCAGGTAGCGACGCATGTCGAGGATCTTGTCGAGGATCTCGATATTCACTGGGCAGGCCTCGTCGCACGCCCTGCAGGTAGTGCACGCCCAGAGCTCGTCGTGAGTGATGCGCTCGAACATCGAATCGGCTGACACGGTGATCTCGGCGTCGGTGCCGATCGGCGGCGTCACCTGGCCGTGATCGCCGGTCGCCGCCATGATCTCGCCCGTCTTCAGCACGATCTCGCGGGGATCGAGCGGCTTGCCCGTGGCGTGAGCCGGGCACACCGCTGTGCAGCGGCCGCACATGGTGCAAGCGTCGGTGTCGAGCAGCTGCTTCCAAGTGAACTCGTTCACCACCGACACGCCGATGGTCTCGATGT
This sequence comes from Candidatus Poriferisodalis sp., assembly GCF_965214215.1. Lineage (GTDB taxonomy): Bacteria > Actinomycetota > Acidimicrobiia > Acidimicrobiales > Poriferisodalaceae > Poriferisodalis. Next base: position 940,887 of record NZ_CBDCBD010000003.1, read on the forward strand.
CGTCGGCTTCCATCAGATCGGGCACCATCCGCATGGCGCCTTTGGGCCGCTCGCGGTCACGCAGGTACATGTTGAGCGGCGAGGTGAACATGTGCCGCAGCATGGTGACCGGCAGCATCACCAAGAACGCCATGAAGCAGCCCACGTGGGCAATCCACAGGGCTTGGTGCCAGCCTCGAATGTTCGCGAGGCCGTCGAATGCGGCCGACAGCGGGTAGCCGATGAAGGACCACTGCTCGTATGCCGGTCGGCCGTCGATCACGATGCGCATGGCCTCGGCCACGAAGCCGGTGGCGCCCAGCGCCGCCAGCACGATCAGGATGACCATGTGCTCGGGCCGTGATTTGATCCGGATGCGATACGGGCGCGCCACGTATCGGCGAACGATCGCCCACACCGCTCCGATCAGGAAGATCACCCCGGCCAGATCGCCCACGAAGCTGAAGCCTTGATATGTCGGCCCGACAAGGAACTTGGCCCGCTCGGGCAGCTGATGGTCGATCTCGAGCGTGGTGGTGACCGCTAGCAGCACCAGAAAGCCGTAGTAGAGCAGTGCATGCATCACCCCGGCGGCGGGGTCGCGCAGGAGCGTCTGCATGAGCACGCCGCCGCGGTAATCGCGCATCCGCCGCCGAGCGTTGTCAGCGGTTGTGCGCCGCCGGTCTGGCGCACCGCGTTGCCAATTGCGGGCGCGTTGGGCGAAGTTCCACGCTCCATAGAGGATGGCAGCGCACGTCAGTGCATAGAACGCGAACTTGACGGCGTCGGGGATGTTGCCAAATACCTCCCGATGGGCCTCGTCTGTCTCGACATGGAAGCCCAGCGCCGAGGCGACGATTCCCGATGCAGCGGTGATCGCAGCGAATGCGATGCCGATGCCCAGAACGAGCTGGTGGGGTCGCAGGAGTGGCTTGCTCACGTTCGCGAAGTTAGTTGACGACCCTGCCGCACCTGGGAGCCGTGGCGCGCTGAGCAAGGGTCATCGCGAGACTCACGACCGAATAAGCAGGTCTCGAGTGATGCGACAGCTCAGCCGTAGAGCTTGCGATTCGCCTTGCGCAGGCGACCAGCCAGCTCCGAGAGCAGCTTGTGCGCGACCGACGGAGTGCTGTCGATGATGCCTTTCAGCTCTCGCCGAGACAGCATGACCGTCTCCATGTCGGTGGCGGCGACGACCGATGCGGTGCGAGGTCCGTCGTCAAAGAGCGCCATTTCGCCCACGGAATCGCCGGGCTGAAGCTCGGCAACCTTGCGGCCGTTGCGGCGCACGACCGCCGTGCCGCTCACGATCACGAAGGCATATCCGGCCATCGCCCCACCGCTGCCTTCCTCGACAATGTTGTCGCCGGCCGTGAAATCGACTTGCTCGGCCTTGCGTGCGATGTGCTGAAGTTCCTTCTTGCTGCAGTCGGAGAACAGATCAACTTCACGAAGACTCTCCGCACGATTCGCCACAGTCATATGCCGCTCCCTTGCCACAGTGGCCTGTTGCGCCCGGACCCGCAGGTCCACAAGCGCGGGACCGTAGCACTCGCGCGGCCCCCAAGACAGGTCAAAGATTAGCGCCCGCCGTCCATTTGTCGTACGAATGGCGTGCAATCGGCCCTGCGGCGTGCGACGCTGGGGGGCGAGTCGGGAGGGCGCAATGGTTGAGGCCTCGGTCGCAATGGTGACAGCGGTCATCAAGCCACACCGGCTGGAGATGGTGCTTGAAGCACTGAGGGATCTCGACATCACTGGGCTGACCGCGTCGGAGGTGCGGGGGTTTGGCCGCCAAGGCGGCCACACCGAGACCTACCGGGGCACCGAGTACCACGTCGACTTCATCCCCAAGGTCCGCATCGAAGTGCTGGTGGCGACCGAGCTGGCCGAACGGGTCGTGGATGCGATCGTTGAATCCACCCGAACCGAGCGCATCGGGGACGGCAAGGTGTGGGTCACCTCGGTGAACAGCGTCGTGCGCATCCGCACCGGCGAGCGCGGCATCGACGCCCTGTAGCGGCGCTTGGGGCTCAGCGCAGGTAACGGTCCTGCACAGCGCACTGCCGCGCAACCTGCAGATCGTCGCGGAGTTCGTACACCAGCGGCACCCCGGTCGGAATGTCGAGCTCGGCAATCTCGGCATCGCCGATGCCGTCGAGGTGTTTCACGAGCGCCCGCAGGCTGTTGCCGTGGGCTGCCACCAACACGGTGTACCTCGCCGCCAGATCGGGCGCGATGGCGTCGTGCCAGTAGGGCAGCAGCCTCGTCACGACATCGGCGAGACACTCGGTGCGGGGCAGCTCGTCCGCAGCCAGACCGGCGTAACGCGGATCGCCCCCAATGTCGAACTCGTGGTCGGCTGGCATCGGCGGGGGAGGCACGTCATAGCTGCGACGCCAAAGGTGGACTTGGTCGGCGCCGTGCCGTTCGGCCATCTCGGTCTTGTTCAGACCGGTGAGCGCGCCGTAATGCCGTTCGTTCAGGCGCCAGTGCCGCCGTACCGGCAGCCAACCCCGCCCCATCGCGTCGAGCGTGATGTTGGCGGTCTGGATGGCACGCCGAAGGAGCGACGTGTGCACGACGTCTGGCTCGATGCCCGCCGCCTCCAGCGCCGCTGCAGCTGCGCGGGCCTCAGCGTCGCCATCGGCGGTGAGGCCCACGTCCCACCAGCCGGTGAAGCGGTTCTCGAGATTCCAAACACTCTGCCCGTGGCGTAGGAGCACGAGGGTGTGCGTTTCGCCTGGCGATGACATGGGCGTGCACGGTAGCCCGCGGCCTTGGCGGTCGAAATGTCGCTCGGGTAGCCATCGAACAGCGTTGTGACCTCCAACCGGTAGGATCACTTAGAGAAGTTGCTAATAGAACACTCAACTTATATGCTTGTCTCCACCACATACCTGCATTCTCGGCTTCTGTGGGCCGGGATGCCTCACGATGAAAGGCACAACGATGCCCAAGGCTGTCGGAATTGACCTCGGAACCACAAATTCGGTGGTGGCTGCCATGGAGGGCGGCGAGCCCGCCGTCATTGCCAACGCCGAAGGCGACCGCACCACGCCGTCGGTGGTGGCCTTCGCACGCAATGGCGAGGTGCTGACCGGCGAGGTCGCCAAACGGCAGGCGGTCACGAATCCCGACCGGACCATCGCGTCGGTCAAGCGGCACATGGGCACCACGTGGGGCAAGTCCATCGACGACAAGAACTACACGCCCCAAGAGATCTCGGCCCGGGTGCTGCAGAAGCTGAAGCGCGACGCCGAGCAGTATCTCGGCGACACGGTCACCGAAGCGGTCATCACCGTTCCCGCGTACTTCGACGATGCGCAGCGAACCGCCACGACGGAGGCCGGCAAGATCGCCGGGCTCGAGGTGCTGCGCATCATCAACGAGCCGACTGCCGCAGCACTGGCCTATGGCCTCGACAAGGAGACTGAGGACCAGACGATCCTGGTGTTCGACCTCGGCGGTGGCACGTTCGACGTGTCGGTGCTCGAGATTGGCGACGGCGTTTTCGAGGTGAAGTCCACGGCGGGCGATACCCGTCTCGGCGGCGATGACTGGGATGGCGCCGTGGTGTCCTGGCTGACCGCGTCGTTCCAAGGAGATCACGGAGTCGACCTGAGCGCCGACGCGATGGCCTGCCAGCGACTGCGGGAGGCGGCCGAGCAGGCCAAGAAGGACGTGTCGTCCAAGCAGTCCACTCAGATCAACCTGCCGTTTATCACTGCGACCGACAGCGGTCCCCTCCACCTCGACTACGAGTTGACCAGAGCGAAGTTCGAGGAATTGACCTTCGATCTGCTGAAGCGCTGCCGGGCCCCGTTCGAGCAGGCGATCAAGGACGCCGGCCTGTCGAAGAACGACATCGACCACGTGATCATGGTGGGCGGCTCCACCCGGATGCCTGCAGTACAGAAGCTGGTGACCGACCTGACGGGTCGTGAGCCACACAAGGGCGTGAATCCCGACGAGGTGGTCTCGGTCGGTGCAGCCATTCAGGCCGGCGTGCTGAAGGGTGACGTCACCGATGTGCTGTTGCTGGATGTCACGCCGCTGAGCCTGGGCATCGAGACCAAGGGTGGTGTGATGACGCGGCTCATCGAACGGAACACCACCATCCCCACACGGCGCTCGGAGATGTTCACCACTGCCGAAGACGGCCAGCCGTCCGTTGAGATCCACGTGCTGCAAGGTGAGCGCGAAATGGCCGGCGGCAACAAGACGCTGGGCAAGTTCCAGCTGGTAGGCCTGCCGCCCGCACCGCGGGGCGTGCCGCAGATCGAGGTGGCATTCGATATCGATGCCAACGGCATCGTCCACGTCTCCGCAAAGGACAGCGCCACCGGCCAGGAACAGTCGATCACCATCACCGGGCAGTCGGCCATGTCGTCCGAAGAGATTGACCAGATGGTCGCCGACGCCGAGGCGCATGCCGCGGAGGACGCTCGCCGGCGCGAGGAGGCAGAGGTCCGCAACAATGCGGACACGCTCGTGTACCAGACACGCAAGCTGCTCGACGAGCAAGGCGACAGCGTTGCTGCCGCCGACAAAGAGCCTGTGGAATCGGTCTTGGCGGCTGCCAGCGAAGCGCTCGAGAGTGATGACCTCGACGCGATCCGGTCCGCAACCGAGACGCTCGCTGCGGCCAGCAGCGCGTTCAGTCAGAAGCTGTACGAGTCTGCGGCCGCGAGCACCGATGCCGGTGCCGCCGGCACCGGTTCTGACGACGATGTCGTCGACGCGGAGATCGTGGACGAGGAGAAGTGAGCGCCTCAGCACCGGAGCCGTCTGAGACCGCCGTTGATTCCGCCGTCGATGGCGTTGACGACGCCGCAACCAGCGAGCCTGACGTCGGCGAGGCCGCCGAATTTGCTGCAGCGACTGCGGAGTCACTCGACGAGAGTTCGCCGGAGCTGGATGACTCGGCGCATCGAGCTGACCTGCTGGGGAAACTCAATGCCGTGACGGCCGAGCGGGATGACTATCTGGACCAGCTGCAGCGGCAGCGAGCCGAGTTCCAGAACTTCCGCAAGCGAGTCGAAGCGGAGCGACGCCAACAGGTCTCCGCTGGCGTTAGCCGCCTGGTCGAGTCGCTGCTGCCAGTGCTTGACGGGTGCGACGCGGCCACTGCACAGGGACACAGTGAGGTGGCCGCCGTTGGACAGTCACTCATGGTGGCCCTGGGCAAGGCAGGACTCGAACGAATCGACGCAGTTGGGGAACCTTTCGATCCCAACCAGCACGAGGCAGTGACGATCGAAGCGGCACCCGAACCCGGTACGGCGGCATCCGATAACGATGCCGGAGAATCCCCAGACGTCGCCGCGACCGGAGCTGATGCTGGCGAGCCGGAACTCGACGCCGAAGTCCTCCAAGTTGTGACCGCGGAGCTGCGCAGCGGGTTCCGTTTTGACGGTCGCGTGCTGCGTGCCGCCATGGTCAAGGTGCGTACGGGGTAGGGGACGGCGATGGGCCCACGACGCGAGTGGTTCGAGACCGATTACTACGCGGTCTTGGGCGTCTCGCCCGACGCGTCGGAGAAGGAGGTCACCAAGGCCTACCGCAAGCTCGCCCGCAAGCACCATCCGGATTCGAGCGACGGCGATGAAGCGCGCTTCAAGCAGATCTCCGCGGCGTATGACGTCATCGGTGACACCACCAAACGCACTGCATACGACGAGGCGCGCCGGATGGGGCCAGCTGGCTTCGGCCCCCAGACGGGCGGTTTCGCGTCGGGCCCGGGAGGCTTCAGCATCCGCGTCGAGGATCTCGGCGACCTGGGCGGCATCTTCGGCACGCTGTTCGGCGATGGCCGCGGCCGCGGCGGCCGCGCTGGCCCCATGCCGATGCGCGGCCAAGATCTGGAGACCCGCGTCGGCATCTCGTTTCGCGATGCGGTCTCGGGTGCCGTCACCGAGGTTGTGGCGCCCGATTCGGCGTCGGGCGGGATGCGAAAGGTCAAGGTGCGCATTCCCGCCGGCGTCGACGACGGCGATCGGATCAGGCTGGCGGGCAAGGGCTCGCCGGGTTCGGGCGGGGGACCGAGCGGCGATCTCTTTGTGCTGGTCGACGTGACACCTGATGCCGACTTCGGACGAGACGGCCGGAACCTGACCCTCAGCGTGCCGATCACGTTCCCCGAGGCCGTGCTCGGGGCCGATGTGAAGGTGCTCGACTTCGACGGGAACCCCGTGACGCTGCGCATCCCACAGGGGACACCCTCGGGCAAGACCTTCCGGGTGCGCGGCCGCGGCATCGCCACTCGCCGCGGCACCGGCAATTTGCTGGTGAGCGTCGAGATCGTCGTGCCGACGAAGCTGTCGTCCGCGGAGCAGGCCGCCATCGAGGCGCTGGGCGACGTCACTGATTTCGAGGGAGGCACGAGCCGGCGACAGCGCTATGCCTCCCCGGAGCCGGCGACTCTCGCCGACGCTGCAGGAGCGACAACATGAGCGAACAACCGAGGCGAACGCCATCTGCGTCAGAGCGCAATCGGGCGCTGTACGTCATCTCGGTGGCGGCCGAGCTTGCCGGTGTGCATGCTCAGACGCTGCGGATCTACGAGCGCAAGGGCCTGGTGGCGCCCGCACGCACCTCAGGCGGCAGCCGCCGCTACAGCGACCGCGACATCGCCATGCTCAACCGCATCAGCCAGCTCACCAGCGAAGGTCTCAACTTGGCAGGCGTCAAGCGTGTGCTGGAACTGGAGGAACGTGTGGCGGCCTTGGAGCGCAAGCTCGCCGATGTGCAGGCCGAGGCTGCCGCTGTCGTGGCCCAGACGCACCGGCAGTACCGGCGCGACCTGGTGCCGCTGCCCCAGACCGATCTCATCCCGCGGCCAGCTTCGGGGCGAGGAGGAAGGCCGAATCCACAGGCTTGACACATGCGGCTCTCTGGGTAGCCCCAACGCCGATGCGGCGACAAACTTGAGTGTATAACCATCAAGTTTAGTGATATAGTAATAGTCATGAATCATGACGTCGATCCTCGCAATCAGTGCGCCCACCGCAGCCGGCGACCTTCCGTCGCTGTCGGAGGCTTGCTGAATGGCCTGCCGACTGGCCGGATCAGCCTAAGTTCCGGCGGTCCCGGAGGGGTCTGTCCCTAGACTGATTTGGTGACGACGACAGCGCCTTGCTGGCTGGCGATGGGCTGAATCATGCCGGGCTCAATCGTCGTAGGAATGCAATGGGGCGATGAGGGCAAGGGCCGCATCGTCGACATCGTCGCAAAGGACTGCCAGCACGTCGTCCGCTACCAGGGCGGCCACAACGCAGGACACACGCTTGTTGTCGACGGCGAGACTTTCAAGCTCCAGCTCATTCCCAGCGGTGTCCTGTACAACCACGTCACGCCGATCATCGGCAACGGCGTGGTGGTGAACCCGTGGGTGCTGATCGACGAGATCGACATGCTGACCCGGCGAGGTGTCGACTGCAGTCGCCTCATGCTCAGTCCAGCGGCACACCTGGTGCTGCCGTACCACCAGCTCACCGACGAACTGGTGGAAGAGCGGCGAGGCCAGGCAGGTTTGGGCACCACCAAACGAGGCATCGGGCCTGCCTATGCCGACAAGGCGGCCCGAGTCGGTCTGCGCATCGAGGACCTGCTGGATCCAGTGAAGCTGCGCGAGCGGCTGCACTCCGTCCTCGACGACCGTAACGACTACCTGCGTCGCGTCTTCGACCACCCAGGCACCGATCCAGACATGCTCGCCACCGAGCTGCTCGACGAGGTAGCACCGCAGCTGGCGCCGTTGGTGGCTGACACCGTCGGCTGGCTGCACGAGGCGTTGCATGCGGGCGAGCGAGTGCTGTTCGAGGGCGCCCAGGCCACCTTCCTCGACCTCGACCACGGCACCTATCCCTTTGTGACTTCCTCCAACCCGGTGGCAGGGTTCGCGCTCGTCGGCTCGGGCATCGGACCTGGCGCGATCGACCAGGTCATCGGCATCGCGAAGGCGTACACCACCCGGGTGGGTTCTGGCCCCTTTGTGACCGAGCTCGACGACGAGACCGGCGAACATCTGCGCGATCGCGGCGCAGAGTTCGGCACCAATACCAACCGGCCGCGCCGCTGCGGCTGGTTCGACGCGGTCATGGGCCGTCAAGCGGTGCGCCTGAATGCGTGCACGGAAGTCGCGCTCACCAAGCTCGACGTGCTCGACGAGCTCGACACGATCAAGGTGTGCGTGGCCTATGAGGTGGACGGCCGCCGTTACGACTACCTGCCGCACTTGCGTGCGCTGCATGACAGGGCCGTGCCGGTCTACGCAACGCTGCCTGGCTGGAGAATGCCGCTCGACAAGGTCACCGAACGGTGGCAGCTTCCCCGTCAGGCCCTCGACTACATCGTCTTCCTCGAACGCCAGCTTGGTCTGCCGATTCGCTACGTCTGCGTCGGTCCAGGCCGCGAGCAGTACATCCGCTTCGCGGCCTGAGTCGGGGAGCGCTGATGAGGGTCTGCGTGGTTGGCCAGGGTGGGCGCGAGCACGCGTTTGCGAGTGCCCTGGCCGCCACAGCCGATGTCGTTGTCACCCCCGGGAACCCCGGCATAGCTGGCAGCACTCCCGCCCCCGCCACTGAGATCGACGCCGACCTGTATGTCATCGGACCTGAGGGTCCCTTGGCTGATGGCTTGGCAGATCGCCTGCGGGCGGCGGGCCGCCTCGTGTTCGGACCGGGCGCAGATGGCGCCGCGCTCGAAAGCTCCAAGGCGTGGATGAAAGAAGTCGTCAGCGCTGCGGGTGTGCCCACGGCGGGCTATGCCACCTTCGCCAGCGAACCGGCGCAGCGCCAAGCAGCACACGCCTACCTCGAGACACTGGCACCGCCGTATGTCATCAAGACGAGCGGACTCGCCGCCGGCAAGGGCGTACTGGTCACCGACGACGTGGCATCAGCCCATTCCGACATCGATGCCAAGCTCGACGGCACGGCATTCGGGGACGCCGGTCGCCGCATCGTCATCGAAGAAGGGATGCGAGGCCCCGAAGTGTCGCTGTTTGCGCTCTGTGACGGTCGCCGAGCGGTACTGCTGCCCACAGCCGTGCGTGACCACAAGCGCGTCGGTGACGGCGACACGGGGCCGAATACGGGCGGCATGGGCTGCGTCTCGCCGTTGGCTGATGTCGACCGGGCCGTCTGCGCCGAACTGGGTGCGTTGGCGTTCGAACCGACGCTGGCCGAGCTGGCCCGTCGGGGCGTCGACTACCGCGGCGTGCTCTACGCCGGATTCATGCTGACGCCCGACGGACCCCGCCTGCTGGAGTTCAACGTGCGCTTCGGCGACCCCGAGGCACAGGTCACGCTGCCGCGCATCACCAACGACCTCGCGTTGCTGCTGGCCGGTGCGGCAGCGGGCGAGCTGAGCGACGAGGTCATCGTCTCCGACGACGCCATGGTGTGCGTCGTCTGTGCTGCGGAGGGCTATCCGGCTGCACCGCGCACCGGCGACGTCATATCTGGCCTCGAGCGCGCGCGTGAGGTCGACGGCGTCACGATCTTTTGTGCGGGTGTCGGGACCGCGGACGGTCAGGCTGGATCTGCTGGGTCTTTGGTAACCGGCGGCGGCCGGGTGCTGAACGTGTGCGGCCGCGGCCCCGATGTCGCGGCGGCCCGCGAACGTGCCTATCAAGCAGTGGGGCACCTTCATTGGCCCGGCATGACCTACCGCACCGACATCGCTGCGGCCGAGACCGCAGCAACTGCCGCGCTCGGCCGATGAGGGTGCCTACGGGTATGGGTCGGCGCTGTGAGCGCGGCAGCGGAAATCTCCCCGTCACCGACTCCGGACGGCGAGACTCGCACCACACGTCGATCCATGACAGGGGAGCTCAGCAATGAAAGTCGCCATCTTGATGGGTTCGCCGAACGATGCGCCAAAGATGGCGCCAGCCGCCGAGATGCTCGACAGGTTCGGCATCGACCATGTGACCGAGGTGATGAGCGCCCACCGGACGCCGGCAGCCGTCATGTCGTTCGCGACGACAGCACGCGATGCCGGTTTTGCCGCGATCATCTGCGGCGCCGGTATGGCAGCGCACCTCGCGGGCGTAGTGGCCGCACACACGACACTGCCGGTGATCGGCGTGCCGCTCAGCGGCGGCCTTGCCGACGGGCTCGACGCGCTGCTGTCGACGGTGCAGATGCCCAAGGGCATCCCCGTGGCGACTGTTGCGGTGAACGGCTCGGCGAATGCTGCGGTGCTCGTCGTAGAGATCTTGGCGGTGACCGATTCGGAGCTCGCCCGGGGTCTGGCGGAATTCCGCGCCGCGGGTGCCCGGTGACGCTGACATGAGCCCCGACGTCGTCCCCAACGTCTTGGCGACGCGCTACGCCTCCGCTGAGATGTCCGAGCTGTGGTCGCCACGCCACAAGATCATCCTCGAACGCCGTTTGTGGATAGCGGTGCTCGAAGCCCAGCGCGACGCAGGCGTCGACGTTCCCGATGGCGCGTTGGAGGCCTATCGCGAGATGATCGACCAGGTCGACCTGAACTCCATCACCGAACGCGAGCGGATCACCCGACACGACGTCAAGGCACGCATCGAGGAGTTCTGCGCGCTGGCCGGCCATGAGCAGATCCACCGCGCCATGACCTCGCGAGATCTCACCGAGAACGTCGAGCAGTGCCAGGTGCGCTCAGCCTTGCAGCTGGTCACTGAGCGCATGGCGGCGTTCATCACGCGCGTCGCCGCCCTGGCCGCTGCCCACCGTGACCTGGTGATGACCGCCCGCTCCCACAACGTGCCTGCGCAGGCGACCACGCTGGGCAAACGCTGGGCCACCATCGGCACCGAGGCAATGGTGGCCATCGAACGCCTCGAAGAGCTGACTGGCCGCTACCCGCTACGCGGGCTGCGTGGACCGGTCGGCACCCAGCAAGACCTGCTGGAACTGCTGGGCGGCGATCCCGCAGCGGTCGACCGCCTGGAACGCCGGATCGCCGATGAGCTGGGATTCGGCCGCGTGCTGGGGTCGGCTGGGCAGGTCTATCCACGCTCGCTCGACCTCGATGTCGTTGCCGCGCTTGTCGTCGCCGCCGCGCCGCTCGCCAACCTGGCGCTCAACGTTCGCCTGATGGCCGGCCTCGAGCTGGTGACCGAGGGATTCAAGGCCGGCCAAGTCGGTTCGTCGGCCATGCCGCACAAGATGAATACCCGGTCCTGCGAGCGCATCAGCGGCCTCGCCGTCATCCTGCGAGGACATCTCACGATGGCATCGCAATTGGCCGGCGATCAGTGGAACGAGGGTGATGTCAGCTGCTCGGTAGTGCGCCGGGTAGTGCTTCCCGACGCCTTCTTCGCACTCGACGGTGCACTCGAGACGGCATTCAGCGTGCTGGACGGCTTCGGCGCCTTCCCCGCACGCATCGCGGCAGAGCTGGCCGAGTACCTGCCGTTCCTTGCGACGACCCGTCTGCTCGCGGCTGCTGTCACCGCTGGCACGGGCCGCGAGCAGGCGCACGAACGAATTGCCGAGCACGCGACCGCCGCAGTGCTGTCGCTGCGGGAGGGCAACGCCGCCACGAACGACTTGGCGGAGCGGCTCGCGGCCGACCCCGTGCTGGCGCTCAGCGCCGGTGACATCGAATCAGCACTCGCTGACCATGCTTCCTTCAGCGGTCGTGCCACCGATCAAGTCGACGAGTTCGTGGCTGCGGCAGGCAAGCTCGCCGAGCGATACGGGCCGGCTGTGGCCTATGAAGGGGGCGAGGTGCTGTGAACGCGGCGAGATGGCGCTTCGGCGATCACGATCCGAAGAGAGACCCGATGAAAGGAGCAACGTGAGCGAGCTGGAACTCGTCCACCGCGGCAAGGTGCGCGAGATGTATCGCGTCGACGACAGACATCTGCTGATGGTCGCAAGCGACCGCATCTCGGCCTTCGACGTAGTGTTCGACGAACCGGTGCCCGACAAGGGCCGTGTCCTGACCGCCATGACGGCGTGGTGGTCGAGGTGGCTCGGCAACATTGCACCGACCCATGTGGTCTCGACCGACCCCGGCGACTTCCCCGCCGCCGCGCGGCGACCCGAACTCGCCGGCCGGACACTCCTTGTCCGCCGGGCAGAGATGCTGCCGATCGAGTGCATCGTGCGCGGGTACATCACCGGTTCGGCGTGGAAGGAATACCGCGAGCACGGCACCATGCACGACGAGCCACTGCCGGCCGGGCTGCTCGAATCTCAGCAGCTGCCTGAACCGGTCTTCACGCCGTCCACCAAGGCGACCGATGGGCACGACGTGAACATCTCTTTTGCCGCAGCCGCAGAGTTGGTCGGTGATGAAGCCGCCGCCGCCGCCCGCCAAGTGTGCGTCGATGCCTACAGCACGGCGGCCGCGCATGCTTGGCAGCGGGGCATCATCATTGCCGACACCAAGTTCGAGCTGGGCTACGTGGACGGTGCCCTGGTCATTGCCGACGAGTGGCTCACGCCCGATTCGTCCCGCTTCTGGCCCAAGGATCACTGGCAGCCGGGCGCAACGCCGCCGTCGCTTGACAAGCAGCCGGTGCGTGACGCCACCGAAGCCACCGGCTGGAATAAAGAGCCGCCGCCCCCGCCGCTGCCTGACGACGTGGTGGCCGCCACCCGTTCCCGGTACATCGAGGCATACGAGACGCTGACCGGCGAGTCGTTCGACGACTGGCTGGCGCAATCGGGCGTACTGGGCGGAGCAACTGCCCCATGAGCCGCTGGGATGTCTTGGTGGAAGTCTCGCCGCGCGCTGAGATTGCCGATCCGGCGGGAACCACGATTGAACGCGCCCTCGCAGCGTTGGGATTTGCGGGCGTCGGCGAGGTGCGGGTCGGCAAAGCCATCCGCATGGAGGTCTCCGCGGCGGACGCCGCTGAGGCCCGGTCAGTGACCGAGCAGATGTGCGAACGCCTGCTGGCGAATCCGGTGATCGAAGACACCCGCATCGAGCTGCGCGCCACTACGCAAGAACCCATGACGCCGGAACCCGCAGCCCAGGAACCCAGTCGGTGAGCGTCACGGTCGGCATCGTGCGGTTTCCCGGCACGAACTGCGATCTCGACACACTCGATGCGCTGACTGAATTGGGGGCGAGAACGGTGCTGCTGCACAGCGACGAGACCTCGCTCGGGAGTGTCGATGCTGTCGTCATCCCCGGCGGTTTCGCTCACGGCGACTACCTGCGAACGGGAGCAATCGCCCGTTTCTCGCCGATCATGGACGCAGTGGCGTCATTTGCGAGTGCTGGCGGTCCCATCGTCGGCATATGCAATGGGTTCCAAGTGCTGACCGAGGCAGGTCTGCTGCCCGGAGCATTACGACCTAATGCGGGGCTCTCGTTTTTGTGCCAGCCGCAGCAGGTGGTGATGGCGTCGGTCAATCATGTTCTGGGACATGGACTGTCAACGTCGGAGGTGCTGCACATCCCCATTAACCACTTCGAAGGGAACTATGTGTGCGATCGCCTGACGTTGCAGCGTTTGCGCGAGAAAGGCCAAGTAGTGATGCGCTACGTGGGCAATCCCAACGGATCGTTGGATGACATCGCCGGTATCTGCAATGAGATGGGCAATGTGGTGGGTCTCATGCCCCACCCCGAACGGGCCACCTCAGAACTATTGGGATCAACGGACGGCTGCAGGCTGCTCGAAGCGCTGCTCGAAGCAGCAGCGAGCACTCGTCGAGTCGTCGATGGCCGTACGGCTTGACGAGGAATGACGGCCGTGTGGATCGAAATTTCAAGTGCCGACGGCTGGGTGGTCTGAAGTGTCAGCCGCCCCGTGTGATGCCCGCACGGGCCAGCATGTCTGTCGGGACCCCGAATTCGCGCCACGTGGCGTACTGGATGCCCTTGCGCCGCCCGTAATTGCTGGCATGGGTGACAAAGCCCTCTTCGACCGAGGCCATGTCGGGTTCGATCTGCATCTCCTCGATGGCGGCTTCGATGTCGCGGCGCTCCTGCATGAGCAGCAAACGCTTGATCGGCTTTGCCTCAGCCATCTGCGCGTCGACCGCGTCCTTCTTGGCGTTCAACGACTCCGCACTCTGCCGACGGCCCGGACGCGGGCGGTTGGTCTCGAGCGCCTCGAGATAGTCGCGCACAGCCGTGGCCTCAATGCGCCCGGCGGCAATCGCCGCCTTGTGTTCATCGGACATTGTTCGTTCACTCATGGTGTCTGTATAGCAGGATGTGCAGTCTTATCCAATGTAATCGGGTCGATGTGACAGCAATTGCTTCTGGTTCTGCAAGCATTCATGAGGCTTTGGGTCTCACAGACTCCGAATACGAACGCATCTGCGAACTATTGGACCGGCAGCCGAACCATCTCGAACTCGCCATGTATGCGGTCATGTGGTCCGAGCATTGCTCGTATAAGTCGTCGCGTCGCCATCTCGCTCGGCTGCCAACGGAGGCACCCTGGGTGCTCGTCGGTCCGGGCGAGAACGCTGGCGTTGTCGATGTCGGCGACGGGATTGCCGTAGCAGTGCGCATCGAGAGCCATAACCACCCCTCCGCCATCGAGCCGTATCAAGGTGCCGCGACAGGCGTCGGCGGCATCTTGCGCGACATCTTCACGATGGGCGCACGTCCTATTGCCCTCGCCGATCCTTTGCGTGTCGGACCGCTGAATGAGCCGCGCAGCAACTGGATTGCTGAGGGAATCGTCAGCGGTATTTCCGGATACGGCAACAGCGTCGGGGTTCCGACCGTCGCAGGCGAATTCGTGTCATGCGAGACGTACCGAGACAACCCGCTGGTGAATGTGGCCGCTTTGGGCATCATGCCAACTGAACGCTTGGTCCTCGGCCGCGCGACCGACGTGGGCAGCTCGGCCGTGCTGATGGGCGCGAGCACCGGCCGCGACGGCATCGGCGGCGTCAGCGTGCTGGCGTCGGCGGGCTTCGAGGAAGCTGACGACGATGCGACCAAGCGCCCGAGCGTTCAGGTCGGCGATCCGTTCGAAGAAAAGCGCCTCATCGAAGCCTGCCTGGAACTGCTCGAAGCACAACTCGTCAGCGGTATTCAGGATCTCGGCGGCGCCGGCTTGACGTGTGCGGCCAGCGAGACCGCCTCACGCGGCGGTACCGGCATGGAGGTCGACGTCACCGCGGTGCCCTTGCGTCAGCGCGGCATGGCGCCCTTCGAGATCATGACCTCGGAGTCCCAGGAACGGATGCTGGCGATCGTCGCGCCGGCCAACGTCGATCAGGTGCTCGAGATCTGCGCGCGCTGGGAAGTGAATGCGACCGTTGTCGGGCGCGTCACCGGCGACGGCATGCTGCGGGTCCGTGACGGTGCCGAGGGCGAAATCCTGGCAGAGGTTCCTGCGAGCACATTGCACGACGACGCGCCGTCCTATGACCGCCCCCAGAGTCCGCCTGCTGATCTCGCAGTCCGCCGCCGCGTCGATCCTGCAGCCCATCGTGTCGCAGAGAGTTCGCCGGCTGGCGCTCCGGGCGACTGCGCCGCGGATCTGCTGGCGATGCTCGCGGACCCGAGCTGGGTATACCGGCAGTACGACCACCAGCTGTTTCTGAACACGGTCGTCGGCCCCGGGCACGACGCCACGCTGCTGCGATTGCGAAACCCTCGCGACGGCACGCCCACCGGTCGGGGCCTGGGCATCTCGGTCGACGGCAACCATCGCTGGTGCGACGCTGATCCCCGCAGGGGAACCGCCATGGTGGTGATCGAAGCGGCACTGAACCTTGCCTGCGTGGGCGCCGACCCGCTCGCGCTCGTCAACTGCCTGAACTTCGGCAATCCGACCCATCCCGAAGTCATGTGGCAGCTGTCGGAGGCGATCGACGGGATGTCCGAAGCCTGCGATGCGCTCGCAATACCGGTCGTCGGTGGCAATGTCAGCCTGTACAACGAGACCAACGGCATCGACATCTGTCCGACTCCGGTGGTGTGCATGGTCGGTGTGCATCCCGACCTCGTCCGGCGTCCGATCGCCGCCGCCGTGGCGCCCGGGACCGAGCTTGTGGTGCTGGCTCCGACCGGTCTCGCCGGTCAGGCGCACGATGGCGCTGATCCTGTCGCGCGCCCCCCGGTCCCGCTGGGCGGCAGCCGTTGGGCATGGGAACGCCGCCACTGCCGCGACGGAGCCTTGCCGCAGCTCCACCTCGCCGCCAGCGTCGCAACTGCCCAATTCGTTGCAGGCGCCGTACGGGACAACCTCGTGCATTTCGCGCACGACGTTTCCGATGGCGGCATCGCGGTGGCAATCGCGGAGATGTGCTGTCACGGCGGCACGGGCGTGCACGCCCGGGTGCCGTCGCTTGGAACCTCGGCGCCAGCGGCACGAGCGTTGTTTGCCGAGCCACCTGGCCGCGTGCTCGCGGCCGTTGGGGCTGACGATGTCGACCGTCTCGCGAGTGCGGCATCCGCAGCGGGAGTCGAATGCCGCCGCCTTGGATCGTTCGGCGGATCGCGCGTGCAGATCGGCCGGGCTTCCGAAACGGGCCTCGATGTCGACCTCGCGCTCGACGAGACGCTCGTCCGCTGGCGCGGCGCCTTGCCTGGATCGTTCGCACAACCTGCCAGCGGGGCCGCGGCATGAGCCAGGCTCCGGAGGAAGGTGTGGAGCTGTGCAAACCGCGCGAGGCCTGCGGCGTCTTCGGGGTGTACCTGCCTGGCGGTCCCGTCGCCCACCTGAGTTACCTCGGGTTGTACGCGCTGCAGCACCGCGGGCAGGAATCGGCCGGCATTGCGGTGTCCGACGGCACCCACATCACCGTGGTGAAGGACATGGGCCTCGTCGCCAGTGCGTTCGATGACCGGGTGCTGGCCGGGCTCGAGGGCAATCTGGCCATCGGGCACACCCGATACTCGACGACCGGGTCGAGCTCGTGGCGCGCGGCGCAGCCGTTCTACCGGGGCCTCGACGGCACGGAATTCGCGCTCGGGCACAACGGGAACCTCACCAACACCGCCGAGCTTGCTGCCTCATCGGGGATGCTCGACGGGGTGGTCACCAGTGACAGCGACCTCGTCGCCGAGCTGGTCGCCCAGCGCATCAGCGCCACACCGCAGATCACTCGCACGCGACCGCGCGAGGCCGTCACCGAGGCACTGGCAGCGGTGCTGCCAAGCCTTCGTGGCGGTTTCACGTTCGTGGTCGCCGACCGGGATCGCCTGATCGGGGTCCGCGACCCGCACGGCATCTGGCCGCTGTGTCTGGGCCGCCTGAATGTCGATGAGCCCGGGATCGATCCGTCCAATGTCGACCCGCATCGGGGCGGCTGGGTGCTGGCCTCGGAGAACCCGGCGCTGGAGGTGGTGGGCGCGACCTTCGAACGCGAGATCCGGCCGGGCGAGATGATCATCATCGACGCCGCGGGCTGCCGTTCGCTGTGGCCGTTCGCCAGCAGACCCGAAACCGGCGGCGGGCTGGCACCGCATCTGTGCATCTTCGAATTCGTGTACTTCTCGCGTCCTGACACAAACTTGGCCAGCCAGAACGTGCACGCAGCCCGGCAGCGCATGGGTGCGCACCTGGCGACCAATGCACCGGTCGCAGCAGATCTGGTGATGCCCGTTCCCGAATCGGGCATTCCTGCCGCACAGGGCTACGCACGTGCCAGCGGCATCGCCTACGGCGACGGACTCGTCAAGAACCGCTACATCGGACGCACCTTCATCGCGCCAAACCAGCATGTCCGGTCGTTAGGTGTGCGAACGAAGCTGAACCCGATCAGCCCCAACATCAACGGACGCCGGCTCGTGGTGGTCGACGACTCGATTGTGCGCGGCACGACCACTCGGTCCATTATTGAGATGCTGCGCGGTGCCGGCGCCACGGAGGTGCACATGCGCATCTCCTCGCCGCCCTACCGGTGGCCCTGCTTCTACGGCATGGACACCGGCACCTCCGACGAGCTGCTGGCCGCGAACCGTGATCTGGCCGAGATCGAGGACTACCTGGGAGTCGACTCGCTGGCGTACCTGAGCCTCGATCAGCTCGTCGAGGCCACTGGCGTGCCCGGCGGCGGGTTCTGCCATGCATGTCTCACGGGTGAATACCCAATCGAGATCGGTGCGAGGGCACGTGCGGAGGTGTTCGGAAGCGACACCGACGAGCCCCCTCGCTCGCTGATTGCCACGGGCCGCGTGCAGCCTGCGGTCGTCACGGCGCCGCTGACCGGATGACACCGGTGCGATGATGCCTGCGAACTGCACCGATCCGATGACAGATGGCCCTGCGGAAAATTCTGACCACGCGCCCAGTTTCGATCGCGACGGTGCGACGGCGGCAGTCCGATGATTGCCGAGCCCTCGGATGCACCCGAGCAGGCCATAACGGCCGATGGTGCCGCACCGCTGACCTACGAAGCGGCCGGAGTGAGCATCGCTGCGGGGGACGAGGCGGTGCGGCGTCTGGCGCCGCACGCTCGCAGCACGTTCCGACCTGAGGTGCTGAGCGACATCGGGGCATTCGGGGCGGTGACTGCCCTGCCGGCGGGCATGGATGAACCGGTGCTGGTGAGCGCGAATGACGGTGCCGGCACCAAGCCGCTCGTCGCCGCTGCGCTCGGCCGATGGGACACCATCGGGATCGACGTGGTGGCCATGTGCGTCGATGACATCGTCACGCTTGGCGCAGAACCGTTGCTGTTTCACGACCAGATCACCGCGGGTCGTCTCGATCCCGACGTGATGGAGGCGATCGTGCAGGGCCTGGCCGCGGGGTGCCGCACTGCCGGCTGCGCCTTGGTCGGCGGTGAGCTGGCTGAACACCCTGACGCGCTCGCTCCCGACGACGTCGACATCGCTGGCTTCGCCGTCGGCGTCGTCGAGCGCGCACGACTGCCGGCCCCCGTTGGGGGCGAGCCCTTGGTGCTCGTGGGACTCGCGTCCGGCGGGCTGCGATGCAACGGCTACAGCCTCGCCCGCCGCGTCCTGTGCGGCACTTCGCTCGACGCCGGGCGGCTTGCTGTGCCGGCATGGCCGGGTGCCGATCGCGCGCTGGGCGACGAGCTGCTGGCGCCGTCAGCGATCTATGCCCCCGCAGTGCTGGCGATATTCGACGAATGCGACGCTCGCGGCGCTGCCCACATCACCGGCGGGGGACTGGCGGCGAACCTTGCACGCATGCTGGGCCCCGACGCAGAAGCGGTCGTGCGACGCGGTGCGTGGCCGGTGCCTGCGATCTTCGACCACATCGCCGCTACCGGACCGGTGACCCAGTCCGAAATGGATCGCGTCTTCAACCTGGGCGTCGGCATGGTGGTGGCGGTGCCGCCCTCGTACGCGGACAGTGCGATCGACATTGCCGGTGCAGCAGGACACGACGCATTCCAGATCGGCGAGATCCGGCGTGGCGACGGCGCCGTCCACCTCCTCGATCCTGATCAGGCCTAGAACAGCAGTCCAGACCAATACCCTGCCGGTTCTGCACACGCGCAGGAGCGCCGATGACTGCCACCGCAGGGTCCCGACCCACCGCCGCCTATTCCGCCACGCTCGAAGTTGAGCTGGCTCACCAGCCGGGCACGCTCGGCCGGCTGTGTACCGCCATCGGCGATGTCGGCGGCAACATTCAGAGCCTCGACGGGTTCACGATCACACAGGGGGCGTTGCGCCAGCACATCGTGGTCGACGCAGCCAGTGAGCAGCACATCACCGAGATCTGCACAGCTGTCAACGGCCTCGAAGGCATCACGGTCATATCGGCACTCGACCGCACCTTCGAGCTGCACGACGGCGGCAAGCTCGAGACGGTCAGCCGCATCCCGCTGCGCAACGCGGACGATCTGTCCATGGCTTACACGCCAGGCGTGGCCCGTGTCTGCCGGGCGATCGTGGATGATCCCTCTCGCGCCCACGACTTGACGATTAAGGGCAACACGGTGGCCATCGTGTCCGACGGCACCGCCGTGCTCGGTCTCGGCGACATCGGTCCGGCGGCGGCGATGCCGGTTATGGAAGGCAAGGCGCTGCTCTTCAAGGAGTTCGCCGGTGTGGACGCCTTCCCGATCTGCCTCGACGTCACCAAGCCTGATGAGATCGTCGAAACGGTCATCCGGCTCGCGCCGACCTTCGGCGGCATCAACCTCGAGGACATTGCAGCGCCCGGCGCGTTCGAGGTCGAGGAAGCGCTGCGCGCCGCGCTCGACATTCCCGTGTTCCACGACGACCAGCACGGCACCGCTGTCGTTGCGCTGGCGGCACTCCGCAATTCGGCGCGCATTGTGGGCAAGGAGCTGGCGAACCTGCAATGCGTCATCCTGGGCGCTGGCGCCGCCGGCGTGGCAACCGCAAAGATCCTGCTCGGCGCTGGAATCGGCAACGTGATCGCCTGCGACCGCAAGGGCACCATTCACCCCGGACGCGCCGACCTGAACCACGCCAAGGAATGGCTTGCCGCCAACACCAACACGGAGCGTGTAGCTGGCACGGTGGCCGACGCGATGGCCGGTGCAGACGTGTTCTTGGGGCTGAGCGGCCCTGGGCTCGTCACCCGCGACGATGTGGCGAGCATGGCGGAGCGGCCGATCGTGTTCGCGATGGCGAACCCCGACCCCGAGATCCTGCCCGACGACATCGCCGATATCGCCGGCGTCGTGGCGACTGGCCGCAGCGACTACCCCAACCAGATCAACAACGTGCTGGCATTCCCGGGCATCTTCCGGGGCGCCTTCGACGCAGGTGCCACCGACATCACCGAGAACATGAAGATCGCCGCTGCCGACGCGATTGCGGCTGCCGTGTCGAGCGACGATCTGTGCCCCGAGCTGGTCATCCCCACAGCCTTCGACCGCTCAGTAGTCCCCGCAGTAGCCGCCGCAGTAGCCAAAGCAGCCCGAACCGACCAAGTCACCCGCCGCTAAACGCCCTTCTATTGTCGCGAGTGCGGCGAAGCCCCTTTCGCTCGTTTCTGTTGTCGCGAGTGCGGCGAAGCCTTGATTTCTATTGTCGCGAGCGAGGGCGCAACCCTTTCGCTCGTTTCTATTGTCGCGAGTGCGGCGAAGCCTTGCACTCGCACCAGAGTGGTCGGGACCGGCGTCGATCCGGTGACCTCACGCTTTTCAGGCGCGCGCTCTGCCAACTGAGCTACCCGACCGCGGTCCCGACGGGATTTGAACCCGCGACCTCTGGCTTGACAGGCCAGCGTGAACTCCAGACTTCACCACGGGACCAGTTGATTTGCTGTCTGCTCGCACCGACACGGCGACCGCAGTCGCTGCCGATGCAAGACCAGCAACGATAGCGATCTGGATCAGCAATCAGCGCCGCCCAGTGCTCGCCAGAGACGGTCAGCGAGATCGCCGCGAGACGACACCGACACTCCCTCGCCGCCGCACCATGCTGACAGCGCGCGCAGTTCGGCTGCCAACGCCTCGAGAGTTCTGGTCTCTGCTTCGCCACCGCTGGGCCACGCCCCTGGTTCCGCCCAAGAGGCCGGCACCTCCAAGACGCCGCGGTCCCGGTCGAATCGAACATCGAGGCGCGCCACCAGCGCATCGTCGTGCAGGAACGGCAGCACGAAGTAGCCGTACTGTCGCTTGGCCTTGGGCGTGTAGATCTCGATCCGGTAGCGGAACCCGAAGAGGCGCTCAGCACGCGGGCGGTACCACACCAGCGGATCGAACGGGCTGAGCAGCGCCGACCGGGATCGCTTGCGGCCACGCTTCAACGCTGCAGGCAGGTAGGCGGATCTGTCCCAGCCGTCGACCGTCGCTTCGAGCAGGGTTCCCTCCTCGACGAGTTCATGAATGCGTGTCCGCGCAATGCGCTTTGGCAGTCGGTGGTAGTCGATCAGATCGTCTGCGGTGGCAATGCCGAGGCAGTCGGCCGCTTGGCTCAGCAACGCCCGGTGAGCGTCTGGCTCATCGACTTCGCGTGCCAACACATTGTCGGGCAGCACCCGTTCGATCATGTCGTAACGGCGAGTGAAGCCGACCCGCTCCGCCACGCCCACCTGACCGCACCAGAACAGCCATGCCAGCGCCATCTTTGCGTTGCTGCGCGTGCCCCACGGCCCTCGCACACCGGGTCCCCAGCCCAGCGCTGCGTCCAGTTCCGCCGATGATGCCGGCCCATTGCTGTCCAGCCATGCCAGTGCTTCGTCGATGCGGCGTGGCTCTTCGCGCCCAAAGCGCGCAAAGCCGCTCCACATCTCGCCTTGTTCGCCGCGCCGCATATGCCAGCGATACAGCGGCCAGTCGCTCACCTGAACGAACGAAGCCTCATGGCCCCAGTACTCGGTCAGCTCCCGGTCGGCCGTCCCGCGGGCGTAGGCCGCCCGCTCCAGCAACGCGAGCACGGCGTCGTGCGTGCCGCCAATTCGCGCTCGCAGAACCAGCAAGTGCGAGCGCGCCACGGCACTGACGGCGTCGATCTGCAGCAGACCCATCTGGCCCATGGCGCGTCGCAGATGGCGTGCATCGAGCCGTCCCGCCGGGAGCGTTGCGGCGAGCCCTTGCGCGCCGATGGCGAGGTGCCGCGCCGCACGCAGGCTCAGGTGCACAGGCCGAATGGGGGGCGGGAGCGAAGTGGCCGCGACGAAGGGCGAGAACGCGCCCCCGCAAGTCTGGGTACGCGGTGGGCAAGTGCCCGGGGCAACAGGCGTTGGGACGCAGGCCGCTCGCGAACCCGCTCAGCTATCCCGACAGCGACCTCGATCAGCGTTCTTCTTTGAAGATGACGTGCCGACGCAGCACGGGGTCGTACTTGCGCAGTTCGATGCGTTCGCGGGTGTTCGTCTTGTTCTTGCGAGTCGAGTACGTGTAGCCGCTGCCCTCGGTGGACTTCAGCTTGATGACGGGACGCTTGTCGCTCTTGGGCATCAGACTTTCTCTCCCCGGCGGCGCAGCTCGGCCACTACCGACTCGATGCCACGCTTGTTGATGGTCTTGATGCCCTTGGCGCTGACGGTCAGCGTGACCCAGCGCTGCTCGTTGGGCACCCAGAACCGCTTCCGCTGGATGTTCGGCTTGAACCAGCGCTTGGTCCGCCGGTGCGAGTGAGACACGTTGAAGCCCGAGTGCGGCCGACGACCGGTGACTTGGCAGATGTTGCTCATGGGAAGCAGCTCCCGCAGATGGGCTTGACAGCAGCGCACAAGGCTACCGAGCGGCCTGCAGAGATCGCGCCGCGAGTGTCAAGTGGCCGGCCATCGGGTAAAGCCGCGCAAGGCGGCGAGACCATGGCGACGTCAGCCGGTCGGAAGCCGGGGAATGATCTCGCGTCCGACACGTTCGAGCACGTCATAGCGAGGGTCGAAGTTCGGCAGGATCATCACCTGGTCGAGCCCGCGCTCGCCGAGATCCGCCAGTCGTTCGGTGACCTGGTCTGCGGTGCCCACGATGCAGGTGGCGTCGATGAGCTCGTCGGTCAGGAACCGAGCTTCTTCCGGCAGCACCCAGCAGTTGTGGCCGGCGTGGATCCGCTGGTGGATGCGATCGGGGTCGGAGTCGTCGAGCATGGCGCAGTACTCGTCCCAGACCGCCTCGAGGCGAGCGCCGGGCGACCTGCCGAACTGCCGGTATTGGTCGTAGGAGTAATGCAGCGACGCCATCGCGAACGCACCCGCTTCATGGTGAACGCGCTCGCGCTGGCTTGCCAGGGTGTCGCCGTCGTCGAGCACCACGATCGTGGTGAGCGAGCACATCAGGTAGTCGCTGCGGTCGATGCTGCGGCCTTCTTCGGCTGCGCCCGCTTCGATGTACTCCCAGACGCGGGCCGTCGCCGAACCGTCAGGCGGCACCGAAAGCACAGCACCATCGCCGTAGCGGCCCGCCAGCCCCAGCGACCGCGGCCCGAAGCCCGACACGTACAGCGGGATCGGATCGTCGAAGTTGACGAAGCCCGCGTCCGGCATGATGTGACGGATCGGCTGCGCACTGCCGCCGAAGTGATGCATGGCTTCCTCGCCGCGCAGCAGCGGCCGCAACGCCGCGAGGTACTGATCGAACTCGGCGATGCGCTGAGGCTTGTGCCCCATGATCCGCATTGCCGTGTTCCCCGTCCCGATGCCCAGAAACGTCCGCCCGGGAGCGAGGGCATTGATCGTGGCTATCGACGCGGCGGTGACCGGCGCGGGCCGCGTGCCCGAGACCGACACACCGGTGCCGAGCCCGATAGTGCTCGTGCGCTGCGCAGCAAGCGCCAGCGTGGCATAACAGTCCGACCACAGCATGTGGCTGTCTGCGAACCAAGCGTGCGTGTAGCCGAGTTCTTCGGCGCGCTCCACGTAGTCGAGATCGCCGATGTGCGATGCGATGCAAATCCCCAAGTCCATGCAAACTCCCTGAGTTCCCGCAGATCTCCGCGCGATCTTCTTCGATGCCCGCGACAAGCTCACCGTGGGCGGCGCGGACACGCTAGACACGAACCGTGGCACAGAACCGACCTGGGTCATCGAAGAAGCGCTCGCTGGAGGGTGACCGCAAGCGGGCACCCAGGACGGTTGAGAAGAAACTCGATCAGCGGGCCGCGCCCGAACGCCCCCAAGAGGCCATCGCAAAGAAACCGATGAAGCCACGGCGCCGCCACGTCGAACGGGGGCGCTACGCCAACGCTCCCGTGGACCGGGCGGCCGGCGGCGTGGTGTGCCACAAAGGCGCCGTGCTCGTGGTGCACCGGCCCCGATACGACGACTGGTCGCTGCCCAAGGGCCATCTCGACCCGGGCGAGTCCTGGGAGGAGGCCGCGCTGCGTGAGGTACGCGAGGAGACCGGCGTGCGCTGCGCGATCACCTCGGCGCCCTACCCGGTCAGCTACCTGATCGGCAGCCAGATACCCAAGCTGGTGCTCTTCTATGCAATGGCGCCGACGAAGGTGCCCAAGCGGCTCACCGGAGACCCGAGCGAGGTCGACGAGGTGGTCTGGTGGGACATCGCGGATGCTGTGCGGGCGCTGACCTACGAATCCGAGCGAGAAGCCTGTTCGGTGCTCACGATCCCGCACCTGCGCCGCACCGCTTCGGCTGCCGGCTAGCGGCCGAGCTCCGGCCCCGAGCGGCGCCGCCTCTCATGGGTTTCTCATGGTGCGCATTCCAGAATGAGGCCATGGGTGCTGACCCACCAGGGCGCAACCGCGCCGCAGTAGCCGTTGTCGACGACGACCAGCGCATCCGGGCTGCCCTGCGACGCGCGCTGCAGCTCGAGGGCTACGAGGTGCTCGAAGGCCGCGACGGCCTCGAGGGCGAGGCGCTCGCCGGTCGGGCGGACGTGCTGGTGCTCGATGCCACCATGCCGAATCTGGGCGGATTCGAGCTGTGCCGCCGCCTGCGCGCGGCCGGGAACCGCGTGCCGATCCTTCTGCTGACGGCCCGAGGTGCCACCGCTGACCGAGTGGAAGGCCTCGATGCCGGCGCTGACGATTATCTGGCGAAGCCGTTTGCGCTCGACGAGCTGCTGGCTCGGCTGCGGGCGCTCCTGCGCCGCAACGCCGAAGCGCTCCCAAGCGACCACGGTGAGCGTCTCGTGTGCGGCGACATCGTGTTGAACACCGCCAGCTACGAGGTGAGCTGTGCTGGCGAGCCCGTCGAGCTGACCCATACCGAGCACCGGCTGCTGGAGCTGTTCGTGCGCAACCGGGGCCGGGTGCTCCACCGTGAGGAGATCTACGACACGGTGTGGGGCTACGACGCGTCGCTGGCCTCCAACTCCTTGGAGGTCTACGTGGGCTACCTGCGCCGCAAGCTGGCGGCGGCTGCGGGCCCCGATGGCCACAGCCCGATCCGCACGGTGCGCGGCGTGGGATACGTCCTCAAGGAGCACGGGGTCCGTTGACCCTCCTGCTGGCGCCGTCTCGTATCCCGCCCGCGCGTGTGCTGCGTCGATGGGCCGCTGGGGACGCGGTTGTGCATCCAAGTTCGCCATGACGTTGCGAACGCGCCTCGGGCTGCTCGTGGCCATCTCCGTTGCGGTGCCCGTGCTGGCCGTCTCAGGGGTCGCGCTCTGGATTGCCCGCGACGAAGCACGCTCCGCGCTCGACCGTACGTTGGAAGACCGAGTCGCGGTGCTGATTGCGAGCGGCGGACGCCTGCCCGAACGCCGAGGCGTCCAGTTCTTCGGGCGTTTCGTCCCGCGGGATGTGCTTGCGCAGATCGTGGCCCCCAACGGCGCAGTGGTGTACACGTCTGACGAGGTGCTGCCGGTGGCGCCCGCCGATATTGCGGTGGCGAACGGACGGGCTCGCCGTCACCGAACCGATGTGTCTGCCGACGGTGTGCGCTTGAGAGTGCTGACTGTGCCGATATCGCCGGCTGGCGCGCTGATGGTCGCGAGCCCGCTCGATGAGGTAGACGCAAACGTGGCGGGATTGCGCAACGCGTTGGCGGTGGTCGCTGCCATCGGCGTCGCGGGCGCCGGGCTGTTGGGCTTTCTCGTGGCGGGCCGTGCCATCCGACCGGTCCGACGACTCACCGATGCGGCGCGCAATGTCGCGCAGACCCAAGACTTGGATCAGCCCATCGAGCTCGAACGCGACGACGAGCTGGGCGAATTGGCTCGCAGCTTCAACGCCATGCTGGAGGCGTTGGCGCTGTCGCGTGCCCAGCAGCATCGGCTGGTCGCCGACGCCGGTCACGAACTGCGCACACCGCTCACCAGCATCCGCACCAACATCGAATTGCTAGTCCGCGCCGAACCGTCTGCCGCCTCAGCGGAGGCCGCAACGCAAGCCGACGCTGGGGGCGCAGGCGTCGCACTCGACAGCGACGAGCGGCGCCAGATGCTCGACGATGTGCAGTTCGAGCTGGACCAACTCACTGAGCTGGTGAGCGAACTTGTCGAGCTGGCGACCGACCAGCGATCCCAGGGCGAGCCTGAGCGCGTCGATTTGGCCGAGCTGGCGGCGTCGGTGGTGGACCGGCACCGCCGCCGCACCGAGACGGCCTTCGTGACTGATTTCGTGCCGTGCGAGGTGGTCGTGAATGCGGCGCTGGTCGAGCGAGCGATCGGCAACCTCGTCGACAACGCGGTGAAGTGGTCTCCGCCCGGCGAACCCATCGAGATCAGCGTCGCAGCAGCCGAACGCGAAGCTCGGGTCCGGGTGCGTGACCGCGGCCCAGGCATCCCCGCTGCCCTGCGCGAGACGGTCTTCGAGCGGTTCTACCGCGCTCCCGAAGCCCGCTCCCAGCCCGGATCCGGGCTCGGACTGTCGATCGTCGATTACGTCGCTCGCACCCACGACGGCACTGCCGCCGTCGTCGACACCGAGGGCCCGGGCACCACCGTCGAACTCCGCTTGCCTCTGGCACCCGAGGCGGGCTTGCCACTCTGAGACGAGGCCACTCGTCCTGGGAAACTGTCCCTGAACTTGCAGGTCAGAGGCGTATTCTCCTGTCTAAGAAACGTTCGTATCGTAGACACCTGATCTGAGCCTGTCAAGCGGGCGAATCAGCCCTGCGGCCTCTCGCCGGCGATCGGGCCCATCCGAGCCGCAAACCCGCGTACTTGCTGAGCAATCGGGGACCGTCGCCGCCCCGAGGCAAACCAGCCGCGGCGTCGCGCGCCAACCGGATGTCGCGCTCTCGTGCTGTCGATGAAACGAACGATTCGCAGCCGCGTCAGCTCTGCGGACGGCATCAGTTGCATGGGTCCCTCCCAGGCGCCGGCGCGGCCGCGAATCGCCCCAACACCCGATTCGCGCACCAAGGACCCGCCAATGCCCAAACGCACCCTCGCCGCACTGCTGGCGCTGCTCGTTGCCGCGTCCACGCTCGCCGTGGTCGCCCAACCCGCAGCAGCGCATTCGCAGACCACCACCAAGCAGCGCTGCTCCTATGACCCGTTCGCCGGCCGCCAGTGCTGGACCGAGACCGTCACCGTCGCCCACACCCACAGTTGCGGCGCAGGCATGACCGGCACCTATCCGAACTGCTACCCCATCCCGCCCGCCAACCAGAACTGCGGCGCAGGCACCACCGGCACCTTCCCGGACTGCTACCCCATCCCCCCCGACAACAAGAACAGCGACGACAGCGACGACACCGACAGCGGCGACAGCGGCGGCGATGACGACGACGGCGGAGGGACCGACACCGACAGCGACGACAGCGACGACACCGACAGCGGCGACAGCGGCGCCGATGACGACGACGGCGGAGGGACCGACACCGACAGCGACGACAGCGACGACACCGACAGCGGCGACGGCGGCGGCGATGACGACGGCGGCGGAGGGACCGACACCGACAGCGACGACAGCGACGACACCGACAGCGGCGACGGCGGCGCGGCGATGACGACGGCGGCGGAGGGACCGACACCGACAGCGACGACAGCGACGACAGCAGCGGCGACGATGATGACGAAGGCGGCAGCTTCGAGCCCACTGTGGTCACTTGCACCGGCGGCTCTCACCGCTTCGGAGACGGCTGCCACACCCACGGGTTCACTCCGCCAGCCGGCCAATGCGGCACCGGCAAGACCTGGGCTCCCCACGCGGGGCACACCCCCATACGGCTCCCCGCCTGCAAGACCACCGCGACGGCCGATCCCTGCGGCGACTACGCAGAGAACCTGATCGCCGCGCTCAACAAGGTCAGCGACGGCACCAACACTCCGCCCACCCTGCCCGCGACACCGACGCAGTGCATAGGTGCCTCTACGTCGGATTTGCTCACGGCAATTGGCAATGCCCTCGCCGCGTTAGGCAAGGGCCATCCGAACAATTCCGAAGAGATACGCAAGGCCCGGCGCGAGGCATATGAACAACTTGCCAAAGCGATGCAGGCAGCTTGGGATTACGAAATCCCCGGCGTCGAACACGTAGAAGCCGCCAGCACAGCGGCTGCCTGTTACGTGTTCGTCGCGGCCGTCGTTAGAACCCGAGGCAAGGCTCTCCGGGTTCCCGGTTTTGGGCAGGCTGCGGCCACATTTGGGTGCGAGAGAATCATCGCAGCGGTTGAGATTGACATCGACGGCACCGACAGCACCGACAGCAATGACGCCGACGACACGGACCCCGCCGAGAACGGCCCGCCGACCCTTGACGACGTGAAAAAAGCCGAAGATAAGTTCAAGCGCGGCGAGCTCAAGAAAGACGTGCTGACGAGGATTCAGAACGAGTACGACTGCGCCCAGGGCTGGGCCGACGCCTGCGCGGCACTGGGCCGATGAGCGGGGGGAATGGGCGAGGCCGAATCGCATCCACCTGTGCGCGACCAGCCCGGCCGTGCAGAGCTTGGACTGGTGCAAATGATGAGCCTCAACTACCCTCACACCATGAGCACCGACATCGAGGCGCCGATATCGAGGCGTGATTATTGGTCGGGGTGGGTCGTCTTCTTCATCATGCCTCTCGTCGGGTATTTGTTTTCGCCGTGGCACGCCCTAGTGGTCATATGCGGCGGCGGCATCATTGAAATAGCGCACAAGTGGGCCATGAAGCGTCGCCGTGAGGCTGAGGGGGTGGCGGCGCTTCGGGGCTGAGCGTCGGCCCTTGATGTCGGGCGTTCGGCCTGACGGGATCGCTCCCGGCGAGATCGCCGCCATGCTGCTCGCCGCCCCGGCCCGTATCGGCGGCCCCGGGGAGCCCGACCGCGACGGCCTCGCGCGCCTCGCCGCTTGACAGCCGAGACAGCGACACGGCACCGTCACGGTCTGACATGGTGAGCGCATGACAGTCAAAGCCCGACCGTGGCGAACACGGACTGGTGCAAATGATGAGCCGCAGCTACCCTGAACCCGCGAGCACCGACACGGCCGCAGACGGGCTTGACCACCCGCAGAAATCGCCTTCGTTCGTCTCCATATGGCTGAGGATGACTGCAATATGCTTCGGGTGGCTAATTTTGGCGAAATCTGCCGATAGGTGGTTGTCGCTCTCGGGATGGTGGAACGTGGCGGCCCTAGGTGCACTAGCCCTGATTATTCATGAGAATGCCGCGAGTCGTCTTTTGGGCATGCCGGTTGGCCTGATTTGTCGTGTCGAGGTTGTCGGGGTGCGGGCCGGGGCTCGGCCGGGCTGTTTTTGGCTCCGATTTGGGTGTGGGCATGCTGTGGGGCGTGTTCGGGGGCGCGGCGGAGCCGGCCCGCTGGTGCGGGCATCGTCGAGTTCGGGTGCCGCGGCGGGTCAGCGGGGGTGGGCGATGGCGAGCAGGGCTCGGGCGCCGGGGTGTTGTTGGGGGAGCCGCAGCAGGACGCGTCGTGCGCTGTGGCACACGACCGCCGGGAGGTGCCACAGCTGCCAGCGGAGCCGTTTGGGGGCTGCTCGGCGCAGCGTTCCGGTGAGGCAGCGGGTCTGGAACCATCCCACGAGCGCGAGGCCGGTCATGGCCAGGGCCGCCCAGGCGCTGTTGGCGTGCCAGTCGGTGAACGGCATGCGGGCCAGGCCGCTGTCTTTGAGCCGGCAGATGGCGTTCTCGACGTCGGCGTGTGAGCGCATGAGACGGTCGAGCTGGGCTGTGTCGCCGGTCCGGTCGGTGAGGAATCCCCAGTATCGGTAGTTGTCGCTTCCGAACAGGCTGCGCTGCGCGCCGGGATGCAATGGTTCGCGGCGCACTATCAGCCGGGTTCGAGCGGGCCAGCCCGGCAGGTCGACGAGGTCGGTGAGGTCCGCGACCTGAGCGCGGCCGGGCTTGCGCTGGCGGGGCCTCTTGGCGGCGTTGTGCCAGCGGCCCGGGTCGCCCAAAGCGCCGCGGATCGCTGCTTGGATGCCGGGCGTCGAGCGTGCTGACACCATGAACCCGATGTTGCGGTCCCGCAGTCCTTTCGCGAGCTTCGCCGAGCAGCCCGCCGCGTCGATGCGCACCACCAGCGAACGCTGCGCCAGCTCGCTGTCGTCGCCTGGGCGGTGCCCTGCCGCGTCGGGCTCGGGCAGCATCGACACCGCGGCGTCGATCACTTCGAGATGATCGGCGATGTCGTTCGCGGCGGCGTTGCCCGCCCGCTGCTTGACCCACAGCGGCTCCCCGTCCGCGGTCGAGCACACCATCGGATGAAACCCGTAGCCGCCCTTGAAATGCGGCGCTGCGCCCTCTTTGTTCTCCGAGTGGATCTCCACCAATGTCGAGTCGACGTCGAGGACCAGCGGGCGACCACGATCGTGACCGGCCCACAACCCGGAGCGCACCGCTGCCGCTGCGCTCATCAGCGCCGCACCGCCGCCGGGGCCCAGACCGGTGAGAGTGCGATACAGCGTGGAGTCCGACGCCACCTCGCCGAACAGCTCACGCTGAGCGCGCAGATACTCGATATCGGTGCACGCCTCACCGCCGCCCGCCAGCACCAACAACGCATGAACCAAAACCGCGCCGCGGTCATGAACCGGAGCACGCTCCCCGCGTGCGGGCACCGCCGCCGACAGCGCTTCAGTCAGCCCCACACGGTCCGCGAACCGCCCCAGCGCGAACAGGCCCGCACCCCAAACAACCCGGTCCCCGCCGCCTGTCAACTGCGCGTTCGTGACACTGGTAGGTTTCACCTCGGAGATGCCCCCCTGAACTCGCTGATGCTTGACTCAACGCCATGCATCGTCGCAGGTCAGAGGGGCTTTTCCGCGGACCCACACCGCACCGACCCACAGCCCCATGAAGAATCAGGGCTAGCTGCTGTGTTCATCGTGGGCATGGCTTTTGAGTGGGGAAAGCGCCGCGGTCGCCGTGAGGCGGCAGGGGAGGCGGCGATCCGAGGCTGAGCGTCAGCGCTCGACATACGGGAACGCGCTCGGCTGCTGACAGCGCCGAGCGTGGGCCGGCGGCGGCTCCTCTACGGTCACTTGCACCGGCGGCTCTCACCGCTTCGGGAACGGCTGCCACACCGACGAGTTCACTCCGCCAGCCGGCCAATGCGGCACCGGCAAGACCTGGGCTCCCCACGCGGGGTACCGCCCCGTAGCGCTCCCCGCCTGCAAGACCACCGCGACGGCCGATCCCTGCGGCGACTACGCCGACGACTTGATCGACGTGCTCAACAAGGTCAACGACGGCACCAACGCCTCATTTGACCCGCCCCCACGGCCGACTCAGTGCCAAGGGGCGTCAACTACGGAGCTCCTAGCCGCTTTGGGGCGGTTGGTCAACTACATAGGCGAGACCCATGGGGAAGCTGCCGAGGGCGAGCGAGAGTCGTTGGAACAACTGAGAGCGGAGATCGAGAAGCTCTGGGACAACGCGCCCGAGCAAGCAAAGCGGCTCTTGATAGCCACAGCCGCTGGCGCCGCCTACGTCGCACTGACAAAGACGACAGCTACGACCACCGTGGCCACGGTGGTCGTAGCGGCCTCGGCGTGGGTGGCGTGGCTCGTAGCCCATCCTGGGACCGTCAGCGTTACCTGCGGCACCGCTGTCGAAGCGGCTCGCATCGCCGTCGAGCACTTCACCGGCGGCGACAGCGACTCCGGCGGCGACAGCGACTCCGAGAACGACGACGACGGTACGCCGAAGCCATTGACTACGCCGAAGCCATTGACTATGGACGACATGCTCAAATGGCAACAGGCCAAGGAAGACGGGAAGATCACCCAAGCGCAGTTCAACGTCCTTCACCATCGCTACACCTGCCAGCTCAGCCCGAACATGGCCATATGCCGATGAGCGCCCCCAACTACCTTGAACCCATGACTGCAGAGCGCAGCGACACCCCGACGGCTCGGCCGTGGCCCCGTCGCGAGTGAAGGAGGACGGGAACATCACCCAAGAGCAGTTCAACGCTGTTCACCGCCGCTACGTCTGCCAGCACAATCCGCAGCCGAGCTGGTGCTGATGAACGCCGCGGCGACGATGCGGCAGCGAAGGCGTTGAACGCTGCGAATGAGGCGAAAGACAAGCTGTCGAGGAATTAGAACGAGCGCGACTGCGCCCAGGGCTGGACCGACGCCTGCGCGGCGCTAGGCCGATGAGCGCCCCCAGCTACCCGGACACCATGCCTACGAACGAACCCGCCTTCGAGCAGCCCACGAAGCGGGGGCGCTGGGCATGGCTGTGGTCTTTCGTGGTGATTCTCGCGGGGCGAAGCATCATTGATTCGGGCATGACGTTGGCGCGACTGATCGCCTTTGCTGGGCTGTTCGGAGCGGTTGCCCTGTGGGCCGGCGGTGACTTCCGCGAGCGTCTGGCGGGGTTGCTCGCAGCGGTCGCTGTACTGACCGTCGGAGTGCTGTCGCTGCGTCTGCTCTCCCCCGGTTGGGCCGTAGCGCCGATTCTGTTCTTCAGCGTTGCAGCAGTGGCGGCCCTAATCGGGTGGCAGAGGCACCGTGCGCCTGCAAAGCACGAGCCGACGCCGATCGCGACAAGATCCTCGCAGCCAGCGATACGTACCGATGTCGTTGCTTCGGGGCGTTGTCGTTGGTGTGGGCTGCGGCCAACCGCGGTGCTGTGCGGGGGCCGTTCTGACTGCGGACCCTGCCAGGTTGTCGAAGCCCCTGCAGCCGACGCGGCGGCCGGCCGCTAGCGGCCGGGGTTAGCCGCAGCCGTCGTATTTTGGGAGCGTCGCGTAGTTCCCTCGGCTGCTTTTGGCCGGGGGCGCGGTTCGCCAGCGGTGGACGGTCTGGCGGGCCCGATCGGTGACGCAGGCGATGTCGCGGACGCCGTCAGCGGCGGCACACACAGCCCTCCGGCCGAAAACGCCTCGCCGAAATAGGCGACGCCCCGCATGATGCCGGCTGCGACTAACCCCCACTAGCGGCCGGCTGTCTCCGCGTGGGAGTGCGGTTCCGCTGCCACAACACGAACGCTACGACGAATGCGCCGCCTGCGGCCATCATCATTGCCAATGTAATGAGGGTACCCCGGTAGTCACTGAAGAACCATTTGCCCGGTTTGATGAGCCAAGCCATGAGGTAGACCGACACGATGCCCAGCAGGCTGACCAAGCGCTCGCGTCTGTCACGGGGTCGCCCCATCCAACTGGCTGAGCGAAAGGCTTCTCTTTGAGGGTCGGAGTCAGTTCGGGCGTTCATCGCCATTCCTTTGGATACAGGGTAGTTGGGGGCGCTCATCGGCAGACCCCTGGCACTGGTATGCCGATGGAGCACAGCCAGAGGTTGTTGATGCATTCGTAGTCGTCGCCGTCGAGCTTCCCGTTCTTCCAGTCGTTCTGGGCATTTTGACGCTCCGAGTCACTGATGCCCCCGGCCCGAAGCAGCTCCGAGAACTACGCGACGCCCTCCGCTACGTCGGCTGCGGCTGACCCCCGCCGCCGCGCCGCGTCTCACCACGCGGGCGACGACCTGGGCGCGTTCTGTTCCGGAAGTTGTCATGCCGTCATTGTGACCCGCCGAAACATGGCGTGTCATTGTCACGTCAGCCGTGACATTCGATGTCGTGGCCACGACCGGGCCGCATTTCGTCGATGAGCTCGGCCCACGCTCGGCGCTGTCAGCAGCCGAGCGCGTTCCCCTACATCAAGCGCCGACGCTCAGCCTCGGCCTCGCGCCGCTCGGCACCCTCACGGCGCCGCTGCTCGGCCGCCCGCTCGTACTCGGCTGCCTGCTCGGCTCGCTCGCGCAAGGCCGCCTCCGCACCCGCCGCCCAACGCGCCTCCGCCGCCGCCCGCCGCTCCGTCGGGATGCTGGCCAGAGCAACCGCGGATGACGCCTCCGCAGATGACGCCTCCGCAGGTGGCCTAGGCCGGGCAAGCGTCCACACGACCCAGCCCGCGAAGATTGCACCGAGGTAAAGCCACCCCACAAGGCCGTCAAGCAAAAAGATCCCAAAAAAGAGAGGGGTTGTCGCGACCATTTCGGCTCTAGTCCTGCACCAGCGCAGCGGGGCCCGCAGGCTCCGCCGAAGCGGCGGCGCGGCGGATGCGTTCGCAGGCATGGGTTCAGCGTAATCGGCGGAACTCATGGGCAGATGTCCTTCAGGTGCTGCGGGCTGTTTTGGCAGATATAGCTCTGGTGAAGGGCTCTGTACTTCTCCCGGCTGAGCTCGCCCCGCTCGTAGGCGTCTTGCGCGGCGAGCATTTGGTCCAAGGTCGGCGGCTTCGGCGCACCATCGCTGTCGCCATCGTCCGAATCGCTGTCGTCCGCGTCGTCGTCTTTGGCGGCTTCGTCGTGCTCTTTCTCTTTCGCTTCGCCCGTTTCTCGTTGCGATTTTGTGATCTCCTCCCACACTTTTTCGCAGCCCTGCCCTACGAGGAAGGACACGTCGATTCGCTTGATGAGATGTGCGGGTGCGCACAAAACCAGCCCGGTGGCGTCGAGCACCGTTTCGCTGGTTGAAGACCAAAAGTGATCTAGATCGGGGGAATGGCAGCCCCAGCGCACGGTCTCGACGTGCTCGTGCTGGCCGGCGGGGCATTTGTCCTCGTCAACAGGGTGACAGCCGCCAAGCCCGGCGTCGTGTTTGTGCTGGCCGGCGGGGCAATCCTCCGTGTGAACGATTCCGGCGTCATGACAGCGGCTGGGCGTGGGGTCATTGGCCGACGGGTGGTGGTGGCAGTGCAGGGTGTCGGCGTCGTGGCAGTTGCCTGATCCGTGGGGGTGTTCGTGCTCGCCGGCCGAGCAGTGGTAGATGTCGCCGAAGTGGTTGGCCTTGTGCGAGTAGCGCTCGTTGCCGACGCTGTGGCAGGCCCCGGAGCCGTGGGCGTGTTCGTGGTAGCCGGCCGCACAGTGTGAGGCGCTGACGTAATGGCAGCCCGAGTCGGCGCCGCTCCGGTTTTGGGTTATCCCGTGCCGGTGCTGGTCTGTCTCGCAGGCGGGCGGCTCGGTTGTCTTGGGCGGCTCGGTGGTGCAGGGGGGCCGTTGTTGGGGTGGGTGACCGTTGTGGGGTGTCCATAGGCCGGTGCCGCAGGGCGGGTCGCTGTGGTTGTGGTGGCAGGTGCTCCCGTGGCGGTGCCTGGGCGGAATGCAGGCCCGCGGGGCCGTCGTGGTGGTGGTGGTCGTGGGCGGCACGTAGATGGTGGTGGTCGGAGGCGGCGGCTGCGTGGTGGGCGGCGGTGCCGCTGTGGTCGGGGGAGGAGTTGCTGTCGTGGGCGGCGGGGGTGGCTCGGTTGTGGTGGTCGGAGGCGGGTAGCAGTTCGGGGGTGTGCCCGTCATGCCCGCGGGGCACACCGGCTGAGTCGCGGGCGGGATGGGGTAGCAGTTCGGGTAGGTGCCGGTCATGCCGGCGCCGCACCTGTGGACGTGGGAGACGCTGACGGTCTCGGTCCAGCACTGCCGGCCGGCGAAGGGGTCATAGGAGCAGCGCTGCACGGTCTTGGTGCGTGTGTCCGCGCCGGCGTCGTCAGCAGTGGCGAGCGGCACGACCACGAGCACGGCGGCGAACGCGAGCACGGCGCACAGCGCGGCGAGGGTGCGTTTGGGCATTGGTGGGTCCTTGGTGCGCGAATCGGGTGTTGGGGCGATCCGCGGCCGCGCCGGCGCCTGGGAGGAACCCATGCAACTGATGCCGTCCGCAGAGCCGACGCGGCTGCGAATCGTTCGTTTCATCGACAGCACGGGAGCGCGACAACCGGTTGGCGCGCGACGCCGCGGCCGGCTCGCGTCGAGGCGGCGACGGTGCCCGATTGCTCAGCAAGTACGCGGGTTTGCGGCCCCGATGGGCGCCGTCGCCGGCGAGAGGCCGCAGTTCTGAGTCGCCTGCTTGACAGGCTCAGATCAGGTGTCTACGATACGAACGTTTCTTAGACAGGGAAATGTGCCCCTGACCTGCAGGTTCAGGGACAGTTTCCCCCTGCCGCGGAGCTACGGCTGCTGCTGGCGATCGTGCCCAAGCCGGTCGGCGGCGGCGCAGTGGGCACGCTGTGAACCAGTGCACCCCCAACGGGATTCGAACCCGTGCCGCCGGCGTGAAAGGCCGGTGTCCTAGGCCGCTAGACGATGGGGGCAGGGCATCTCAGGCTAGGCCGAACCCGCAGCGTGGCAACGATCGCGCTGGCGCAGGCGGCTCAGCGGTATGCGGCATCGATGAGCTCCGCGAGGAGTCCACCGAGGTAGTGGTAGCGCAGTCGTGGCCGCTGGGCAGGATCGTGCGGGTCGACGTCGGCGGGATCGTCTTCCTCGGAGATGTCGAGCTGGGTTCCGAGCACGAGGCGCAGTTCGTTCAGACCCTGCATCCAAGCGGTGACCTGCGAATCGTCGAGATGTTCCAATGCGAGGGTGCTGTCGAGCAGATCGAGATGATCCAAGCGCTCGGCTAGCAGTTCGTCGCGCATGAGTCGTTGGTATTCGGCGTCGCGGTCGGGGTCGCTCAAGTAGGCCGGCGGGAACAGACGCCGCAACGAGGGGTCCAAACCGTCGCCGCCATCTCGCGCCGGTGTGTGGTCGAGCAGGTTGGATCGCAGCTCTCCCACCATCTCGGCCAGCAGACGCCGCTCCCAATCAGCGAGGTGCACGCTCACCAGCGAGCCGCGAGCCCCGAACCGCGTCCCGCTCACGAGGCCTCCGCCACAGTCTCGCCCTCAGGCGGTCGCCGTCGGGGTGCCGCGGGCATCGCTCAGTTGTCCTTCTGCATGGTGGCCCACAGTCCGTACTCGTGGAGCCGGAAGACGTCGAGCTCGGCTTTCTCGCGCGCGCCCCATGCCACGGCGGCGCGACCCTTGTTGTGCACGTCGAGCATCAGCTCGGTGGCCTTGGCCTCGCTGTAGCCGAACAGCTTCTGGAACACGTACACGACGTAGCTCATCAAGTTGATCGGGTCGTTCCACACGAGGACCACCCACGGCACGTCAGTGCTGTGGGAGTCTTCGGTGGTCGGATCACGGATGACGTCGGGTTCAGCCACGGCGGGAGCGTTCGCCAGGCGAGGCAACACAGCAATAGCGTCCGCCGACGCCGACGACATGGCCGGCGCCCGCACCAGATCGGGCGACATAGCTGGAGCGGTCGAGCTCACGGGCTCATTCTGCGAAATCGCGGCCCGCGATGCCAACCGATTCGCCGACCCCACACCGTGCGGGTGTCGGATCATCGGTCTCGACCAGAGATCACGGTGTTGGGCGCATAAGCGAACCAGCCGTCGCTGGCCCCGCCGCCCCAAGCGGCGAGCACGAGGCGGGTCATCGCAATGGTGAGCAGCGTTGCGCCGGCGACATGCAGGGCCACCAGCAGCACGGGCAGTTCGTTGAAGTACTGCACGTACCCGATGGCCGCTTGGGTTGCCATGACGCCGATCACGATCCGGATGCGCCGCCGCAGCATCGCGACGGGACTGGACGTCTCGTTGCGCTGTGCCGCGGCCAAGCGCCGAGCGGCAACGGCGAGGAACAAGACGACCGCCGCGAGCACCCCCACCGTGATGCCGTGAATCCGCGCCACCGACGGCAGTGCGAACTGCAAGCGCTCGACGTGCTCGTCACCGCCGTGGGGACCGGTTCCGGTCACCACCGTCCCGGTGAACAGCGCAGCTGCGGTGAGCGCGGCTGCAAGCCATGCGAGCATCCCGCTGTGTGCCGGCAGCAACGCGGCCGGGGGTCTGCCGCTGTCTGGCCGATCATCGCTTGCGCGATGCGCCAAGACGACCGCAGCTGACACGAGCACCTGCGACGCCAAGAAGTGCGACATCACGATCGGCGGGGACAGATGAGTCAGCACGGTGACGGCGCCGAGCCCGATCTGGAAGACCACTCCGGCCACCAGGCCCAGCGACCACCACACCAAGTCGTTCCGGCGCGGCCGGCGCCACCATGACGCCCCGATTGCCACGACGACGGCCACCGATACCAGGCCAGTCACGATGCGATTGCCGAATTCCACCCAGCCGTGAAAGTCCGCTGCCGGTACGAATTCTCCGGGCTCGCAGTTCGGCCATGCGCTGCATCCCAGGCCGCTTCCGGTCAGCCGTACGAGCGAGCCGGTGATGACAATTGCCACGAGCGACCACAGCGCCCAGCGCGCGATCAGAGCGAACCGTTGGGGCGTGACCCACAGTCGTTGCTCGTGCAGACGCGACGAGTCATCCAACCTCACGCTGAAACGCTAGAGGCGACTCGTAGCCTCACAGCAATGCTGGCGACGCCGCGGCCAACACTGCGTGGATCAACATTGCGGGGATACGTCGCGCTCACGAAGCCGCGCATCATCGAGCTGTTGCTGGTGACCACGGTGCCGCCGATGTTCGTGGCCGAGCGAGGCGTGCCCAGCGTGGCGCTGATGGCGCTCACCGTCATCGGCGGCACGCTGTCCGCGGCCGGTGCCAACACCTTCAACATGTACATCGATCGCGATATCGACGCGACGATGGCGCGCACAGCGCACCGCCCGCTGGTGGTCGGCACGGTGACGCCGCGTGCAGCGCTGATCTACGGCGTGGTGCTCGAGGCGGCGGCCTTCGGGATTTTGTGGTGGGGTGCCAATCTGCTGGCGGCGTCGCTTGCGCTGGCGGCGTGCCTGTTTTACGTGTTCGTGTACACGTTGTGGCTCAAGCGGTCGTCTGCTCAGAACATCGTCATCGGCGGGGCAGCCGGTGCGGCCCCGGTGCTGGTGGGCTGGGCGGCCGTGACCGGGACGCTGTCGCTCGAGGCCTGGATCGCGTTCGCGATCGTCTTTTTCTGGACGCCTCCGCATTTCTGGGCGCTGGCGATCCGCTACGCCGAGGACTACGACGCCGCTGAGGTGCCGATGCTGCCCTCGGTTGCCAGCGAGCGTTCGGTGCTTGTGCAGATGACGCTGCACACCGTTGCGGTGATCGCGCTGTCGCTGTGGTTTGCGGTGGCTGCCGGTACGGGCGGGCTGTATTGGGCGGTCGCGCTGGCCGGGGGCGCAGCGTTTGGATGGCAGCTCGTGAGGTTGTGGCGTGCGCTGACGCCCCCGACCGCGATGCGTGTCTTTCACACCTCCATCGCGTACTTGGGGCTGTTGTTCGCGGCCATGGCCGTGGACGTCGTCGTTCGGCTCAGCTGGTGACCAGGTTGGGATGTGACGTGGGCGCTGCGCGCGTGCGAGAGGACGCTGAGGGTTGGACAAGAACAATCTGGTTGAGGGGGCCGCGGGTCGCTAGAGTGCCCCGTTGGCGTCGCCCCCAAGCGGCGCTGCCAGCCGAGTCCGGGAACCACTTCACCGCATGACCGACGCCACGACTGAAGCGACGAATTCGGGAGGATCTGCCGGAGTCGTACCGGAGGAAGACCCGACGGCGTTCGGGTGGCTCAACACGGTTGACCACAAGCGCATCGGCCGGCTGTTCATCGCTTGTTCGTTGCTGTTCGGCCTCGCCGGCGCGATCGCGGACCTGCTGGTCCGGCTCGACTTGACCTCATCGGGCGGACACACCGTTCTCAACAGCGACTCGTTTGTGCAGGTCTTCACCTTCACACGCGACGCCCTTGTGTTCGGCATGCTCATCCCGCTGTTCCTGGGCATTGCCATCTATGTGGTGCCGCTGCAGGTCGGCGCGCCGAACGTGGCCTTTGGGCGAGCAGCCGCCCTGTCGTTTTGGGGCTGGCTGGTTTCGGCTGGCGTGCTGGTGGGGGCCTACGCCGCCAACGGCGGTCCCGGGGGCGGTTTCGCGGACGGAGTGGATCTGCACCTGCTGGCCGTCGCGGGGCTCGTGATATCGCTGCTGACGGGAGCGATCTGTGTCGCCGTCACCACGCTCACAATGCGCGCGCCCGGCATGTACATGGACCGCACGCCCCCGTTCGCCTGGTCGGCGCTCGTCACGGCGTCCATGCTGGTCGTCAGCCTCGGCGTGGTGCTGGGCCAGATCGTCATTCTCTACATCGAACACCGCTATGGTCCCCGTTTCCTTGGCGGCAACTACGGCATCTGGTCTCGTATCGACTGGATGTACCGCACGCCGCAGCTGTTCATCTACGTGGTGCCGGTACTGGGTGTGATTGCCGAGATCATGCTGGCGGCCGCCCGCCGTTGGGTCTTTGAGCCGTTGGCGCTGTATTTCACGATGGGACTCGTCGGGCTCTTCGGGTTCGGCGCGTGGGCGAACTTCGGCATCACCGATGAGGGCGCCGACATCGTCGACGGCCTCGAGGGCATCGTGCTGGTCGGCCTCTATGCAGGTGCCCTTGCAGGGGTCGGGGGATTACTGGCGCTGCTGGGCTTCACCGTGTGGCAGAGCCGCACGTGGCCGCGGCCCAGCACAGCGGTGCTGGCTGCATTCGCCGCCGGACAGCTCATCGCCGTTGCCGCGCTCGTCGGGCTGGTGGGCGCGGGCGTGGACTGGCTGCAGATTGCGGGCCGTGGCGTCGACGGGAACGCACCGTTGCGATTCACTACGTGGGTCACGGGTCAGCAGAGCTTGCTCATCTACGGCGCAGGGCTGCTGGGCGCGCTGGCGGCGCTGCACTGGTGGGCGCCCAAGATCTGGGGCCGGCGGCTGTCCGAGCTTGCCGGCTGGGCCAGCCTCGCCGCCATCGGCGGGGGCGCCTTTCTGGCATGGCTCGGCCCGACACTGTCGGGTGCATTCACCGAGCAGCCCCAATTCGTGTACGGCGAGCCGCTGCTCACCACGCTCTACAGCGGCCAGGTCGACGATTCCGGCGCCGAAGGCCTTTCCGCGCTCGGTGCTGTCGGTGTGGCCATCGTGCTGGCAGGCTTGGCGCTTGTCGTGGCGAATCTCCTGATTTCTGTGGTGATGGGCAAGGGTGCCCCGGCCGAGTCCGATCCGTGGGGCGGTCTGACGCCGGAATGGCTGCTCGACTCGCCGCCCCCGCTCGGTCCCTCGCAGACCCTGCCGGAGCTCACCTCAGGCACTCCGCTGCTCGACCCTGAGTTGAACGGCAATGGGCTCAACGGCAGTGGCGTCGCGGCCGACCGCGACGCGCACGAGGTGCCGGCCTGATGGCGGACACGACCGGCACCGTCGAGGCCCCCCCGCCGGGCCGCTACAACCTCCCCGGTCCGCCGCCGCGCCCGCGTAGCCAGCTCGTCGGGACCGGGTTCGCCGTCGCGGCCGGCGCCATGGCCGTCGCGGGGGCGCTGGGTCATTACATGGCGCGCCGGCATGCCTCCGGCATCGATCCCGGCCATGAGTGGCTCGCCGGCCATTCGGTGCCAAACCCGCAACTCGTCTACGCGCTCATCACCCTGGCAGTCTCCGTCGTCACTGCTCACTGGGCCGTGTGGGCAAGTGGCCGCGGCGAGCGTGGCCACACCTGGGTGGGCATGGCCCTGACCCTGCTGATGGGCTTCGCCTTTTTCAACATGGTGATGTTCAGCCTGAACCGCATGGAGATCGAGGTCGGCTCGGGCGAATGGGCGACCTTGGCGTTCGCCGTCACCGGGCTCTCGCTGGCCATCGTGATGGTGGGGATGTTCTATCTCGGCTTGATGACGCTTCGTTCGCTGGGCGGAAGCGTGGGCCGCGACCGTTCGACACCGCTGGGTTCAGCGGTCTTCTTTTGGGACTTCGCCGTGCT
Organism: Candidatus Poriferisodalis sp.; assembly: GCF_965214215.1. Classification (GTDB taxonomy): domain Bacteria; phylum Actinomycetota; class Acidimicrobiia; order Acidimicrobiales; family Poriferisodalaceae; genus Poriferisodalis. The sequence goes on from NZ_CBDCBD010000003.1 coordinate 983,066, forward strand.
TGCGTGGGCCGCCACCTGGTACGTCGTGTACGTGGTGAAGTAGGGGATCGATGGTCGGCATCGCCAGCAGGTACTTCGCCGGGCGCATTGCGCTGGCTGCCGCGGCCGCGGTGGTGGTCGGCGTGCTCACCGGCATGGACGGCACGGGCCATGTGGTCATGTACGCCACGATCGTGCTGGGCGTCGCCGCCGGGGCATTCGCACTGCTGTTCGCGCTGGCGCTCACCGTGGGCGACGGCGACTCGCTCGACCGGGCGCATTCGCACGCCCACCGAGCCGCGCCGGCGTACTGGCCCATCATGGCGGCGGTTGGCATGGGCGTGCTCATGGTCGGCCTGGTGACCGACTCCCTGTTCACGATCGCGGGGGTGGCGTTGCTGCTGATCTCCGCGGTCGAGTGGACGATGAGTGCATGGGCAGAGCACCTGTCCAGCGACGCGGCGTCGAATGCGACCGAGCGCGCACGGTTGCTGCGGCCCTTTGAGATTTCGCTCTACGGCGCGCTGGGCATCGCCATTCCGGTGGTGCTCGCGTCTCGCATCTTCTTGACGGTCAGCAAGACGGCGGCCAGCTATGCAGCGATCGTCATCGCAGCGGTGATCCTGGCGTTCGCCTTCGTGGTGTATGCGAAGCCCCAGCTGCGACGCGCCGTCACGGCATCGATGCTGGTGCTGGGAGGCGTCGCGCTCATTGTCGCCGGCATCACCTCAGCCGTGATCGGCGAGCGCGAGTTCCACCACGGCGGGCACGCCGAGGTTTCCGACGATCATGGCTCCGCAGGCTCAGACGAATCGGGCGAGATGAGCGAATCAGACGGAGGGCACGAGTGATGGGCATCCGCTTCGCTCGATGCGGGCGTGTCGCGGCCGTAGCGCTCGCGGGACTGATCGTCGCCGGCTGTGCCACGGGCCGTCTCGACGCGACGAAGCCCGTCGGGCCCGAAGCCCGCGACATCGATGTGCTCATGCGCGTGTCCGGTTGGATGGCGGTGGGCGTCGGCATCTTCGTGGCAGCGGCGGTTGGCACGATCATCGTGAAGTTCCGGGCCAAACCGGGCGACGACCCCGACGACCTGCCCCCGCAGATTCACGGAAATCGCAAGGCCGAGCTCACGTGGACGATCATTCCCATCGTCTTGCTCGTGTTCCTGACGGTATGGACCTTGCCGACAGTGTTCGCGCTCGCCCGCGAGGGCGACGGACGCACCATCAAGGTCGAGGGCCAACAGTGGTGGTGGCAGTTCAGCTACGACCTCGACGAAGACGGGCAATTCGACGACATCGTCACGGCGAACGATCTGGTGATCCCGACCGGCGAAGACGTCAACCTGGAGCTTCACTCCAACGATGTGATCCACTCGTTCTGGATCCCCCAGCTCAACGGCAAGCGCGACGTGGTGCCCGGCCGCGTTCACAACTGGCGGATCAGATCCGACGAGCCGGGCATCTTCTACGGCGAGTGCGTGGAGTTCTGCGGTCTGAGTCACGCCAATATGCAGATGCGGACGATCGTGCTCACCCCAGAAGACTTCGAGCGCTGGAAGCAAGACCAGCTCGACGGTCAGGCGGCAGCGCGGGCGGCCCTCGCGCAAGGATCGGCCGTAGCTGCCGGGGCAACGCTGTTCGAAACCCACTGCATCAGCTGCCACGTCGTCGACGGCACGTATGAGAGCGCGGCGGACGGCAACGCGAACCTCCTCGCGGGCATCGCACCGAATCTCACCAACCTCATGAGTCGCACGGCCTTTGCCGGCGCGCTGTATGAGACCTATCTGCAAGGACCCGACGGCGAGTACCTGCGCGATTCCGGCGGCAACCTCGTCCTCAACATCGCCGAAATGCGCGAGTGGGTGCGCAATGCGCCCGAGATGAAGCCGGCTCGCGCCGACAACCAGCAGGGCATGTTGGACTTCTCGGAGGTCTTGACCGATCAGGATCTCGACCATCTCATGGCCTATTTGAAGACCCTCGGCAGCCCGCCGGTGCTGCCCTGATGAGCACTGGCGCACGGGCCTAGGAGGACGACCTGATGGCAATCATCACCGATCAGCCGGACAGCGCTGGGCCGAGCACCGAACTCGAGGTGGCTGACGGCGCCCCCGATCACGACGACGCGCCGCGCACTGGCGTCTTTGCCCGCCCCACGCACGCGACGGGCTGGCGCGAGTGGCTCTTCACGGTGGACCACAAGAAGATCGGGATCATGTACGGCGCTGCTGCGCTGTTCTGGTTCCTCGTGGGCGGCATCGAGATCGGATTGGTGCGCCTGCAGCTGTGGGCGCCCGACGGCGAGGTGCTGAGCGCCGACGCATACAACCAGCTCTTCACGATGCACGGCGTCACGATGGTCTTCTTGGTGATCATGCCGCTGGCGAATGCGTTTGCGAACTATCTCGTACCGCTGCAGATCGGCGCTCGGGACGTGGCGTTCCCGCGAATGAACGCGCTGGGATTGTGGATCTTCGTCTTCGGCGGCATCTTCTTGAACCTGAGCTGGTTCCTGGGCGGCGGCGCCGACGGAGGCTGGTTCGCCTACGCGCCCAACACCGGGATGGCGTTCAGCCCCAGCAACGGCATGGACTTCTACGCCCTGGGCCTGCAGATCGCTGGCATCGCCTCGCTGCTGGGTGCGCTGAATCTGCTCGTGACCATCATCAACATGCGTTGCCCGGGCATGACACTGCTGCGCATGCCCGTCTTCACCTGGATGATCCTGGTGGTGCAGTTCCTGCTGGTGTTCGCGCTGCCGGTCATCACCGTGGCGTTGGTGCTGCTGACCTTCGACCGCACCTTCGATTCGAACTTCTTCAACGTGGAAGCGGGCGCTGATCCGTTGCTGTGGCAGCACCTGTTCTGGATATTCGGTCACCCTGAGGTGTACATCCTGATTTTGCCTGCGTTCGGCGTCGTGTCTGAGACACTGCCTGTGTTCAGCCGCAAGCCGCTGTTCGGATACCCGATCGTGGTCCTGTCGGGCGCTGCGATCGGCTTCATGGGCTGGGGCGTGTGGGCCCACCACATGTTCACCGCCGGCATGGGACCGGTGTCGGTGGCGGCATTCTCGGCGACGACCATGTTCATTGCCGTGCCCACGGGCGTGAAGATCCTGAACTGGATCGCGACCATGTGGGCTGGCAAAGTCCGCTTCACCGTGCCGATGATGTTCTCGGTGTCGCTGGTCTCGATGTTCACCATCGGCGGCCTGTCAGGCGTCATGCATGCCGTCGCGCCCGCAGACACGCAGCAGACTGACACGTACTTCATCGTGGCGCACTTCCACTACGTGCTTGTCGGCGGCGCCCTCATGGGCATGTTCGCCGGTCTGTACTTCTGGTGGCCCAAGGCGTTCGGCTACCACCTGAACGACCGGCTCGGCCGCTGGCATTTCTGGCTGATGCTCCTGGGCTTCAACGTCACGTTCGGGCCGATGCACATCGTCGGCTTGCAGGGCATGGCGCGGCGTCACAGCGTGTACGGCGAGTTCGACGGCTTCGAGTTCTGGAACAAGATCGCCACGATCGGCTACTTCTTCATGTTCATCGCCATGACGATCCTGGCCGTCAATATCTTCCGGACGTGGGGTCGCTATCGCCGGGGTCTCGAACCGCAGGCCGAAGCAGATCCGTGGGACGGCCGCACGCTGGAGTGGGCGATTCCCTCGCCGGCGCCTGAGCACAACTTCGACTACGTGCCGGTGGTGAGCGACGTGGACGACTTCTGGCACAAGAAGTACCAGCCCGACGAAACCGGCAAGCTGCGGCGGATTGCCTATGGCAACGACATCGCCCAGCGCGGCGACCAGCACCCACACCTGCCATCGCCGTCGTACTGGCCGATCGTGCTGGCAGTAGGCCTGCCGCTCATCGGATTCGGGCTGATCTACAACCTGTGGATCGCCGGCATCGGATTGTTGCTGCTGGTCGGCGCGATGTACGGCTGGAGCCTGGAGCCGGCGACCGATCCCGATGCGGGCCACGGCCACGGTGACCACGGCCATGATGACGGGGGCCACGGCGACGATCATGACGGCGGGCCCGACGGCCACGACGACGGCAACGGCGTGTTGACTTCCAGCACTTCAAACGGGGAGGCCGCCGGTGACTGATACTCCGATGGCTTCCAGCACAGCCGCCGCCGAGCCGATTGAGGGCGACGAACCGCAGGCCGCGTACCCACGTACGGAGTGGGACGACTACGAGATCGTTCCGCCCACGACGAGCCTGTCCAACGAGAAGATGACGATGTGGGCCTTCCTGGGCTCAGATTGCCTGCTCTTCGGCGCGCTGATCTCGACCTACCTGCTGCTGCGCAACCGTCGGCCGCTTTCCGGTGAAGAGTCGCTGAAGGCGGCCGATCTGTTCGACATCCCGTTCACCTCGGTGAGCTCGTTTGTGCTCCTGATGAGTTCGCTCACCATGGTGCTCGCCGTGTCGGCCATCTCCCGTGGCGAGCTGGAGCGCTGCAAGCTGTGGCTGCTGACTACCGCGGCCCAGGGCGCCGTGTTCATCGCCGGGCAGGTGTACGAATTCACGAGCTTCTACCGCGAAGGCCTCGGCTACACGGTCAGCATTTCCTCGTCGGCGTTCTACACGTTGACTGGGTTCCATGGCGTCCACGTGTCGCTGGGCATCATCATGCTGGTCACGCTCTGGGTGATGGTGAATCGAGGGATTATCGGCCCTGAACGGGCCGAGACGGTCGAGATCATCGGCCTCTACTGGCACTTCGTGGACGTCGTCTGGATCGTGATCTTCGCGGTCGTGTACCTGATTCCGTAGGGGGAGATCGATGAGCACCGCCACCGAAGCCGCCCCTGAAGAGGTCCACGACGAACACCCCGACGACGACCATGACGACCATGACCACGGCCTGAGCGACTTCGGCTACATCAAGGTCGCGCTGCTGCTTGGTGTCTTGACCGCAGCCGAGGTCATGACGTACTTCTTCGACACAGGACCGGTCGAAGTGCCTGGGCTGCTCATTTTGATGGTGGTGAAGTTCTGGATCGTCGCTGCGTACTTCATGCACCTGCGTTTCGACAACAAGCTCTTCACGTGGGTCTTCGTCGGGGGCCTCATCCTCGCCCTCGCCGTCTACGCGGCCATGGGCACCTCGATGGTGTTCTGGACCGACCCCGCAGGCTGCGACCTCAGCCCCAACCCAAACTGTTGAGCCGCGCCGCTTGTCGCGGCAAGTTTGCGAGCCCGCCCGTCAGTCGCTGCTGAGCGGCTCGATGGCCTTGGCGGTGTAGTCGCCATGCGGGCCGTCGTGGCTGAACACGTAGGCGTTCGTGCGGTTCGCATCGCCTGCCACCGCGATGGCGATCTTTGCCGGGTCCGACACGATCGGCACCAGGCGTTCGGGATCGTCTGAGACCGCGAATTGCGGGGGCAGATCGCCGGCGGCGACGATATCGGTCAGTCGTGGCTTGCCCGCAACCAGGTTGGACCACTCCCCAACGAGCTTCTCGAAGCGCCATGCCGGGATGCGTGCGTGCTCGAAGAGGGCCTCGCCAAGGTCTGCCTTGGTCCATCCGCTGGCCGCGCACGTGCGCGCCAGGATCGGTGACAGCACCAGCAGCGGGCGGTAGTGAAGCTGCCCAAGGCCGTACAGGTGCACGAGATCCCAGCCGGTGATGCGGGCAAGCCCGTCACCCAGGTACGGCACGATCTCGTCGGGGGTTGAGCCGAACACGCTGCCGATGATCGCGCCGCTGTTGAAGCGGGCCATGGTCAGCACGTCATCGTCGGGATCGAATCCGAACTCGGCGCTGACGGGCGCCCAGCCGATGTCCGCGAGCGCAGCCGCGTCTTCGCACAGCACGACCCGGAAGGTGTTCCCGAAGGTGGACTTGTCGTGCTCGGCGGCAGTGAAGCCGAACACGTTGCGCTGGTACAGCCGCAGCCAACGCCCGACACTGGTGTTGGCGCGCACGCCGTCACGCAGCGCCCCGACGCCGGAGTTGAAGCCGAGCCCCGCCGCCGCGGAGCCGTTGAGGATCATCAACGCATCGGCGCCGGTGGTGTTGCCGGAGTGCTCGGCGCCGTAGTGCGGGTCGGCCAGGATGCGCGCAGCCGCAAGCAGCACTGGCAGGTGCCGCGGCTCGCAGCCGGCCATGACGGCGTTGGTTGCCACCGACCACACCGTCATGTCGCGCCCGGTGGTACGAGCGAGCCCCAGCGATTGCTGCGGGTCTAAACCGGCGCCGGCCAGGAATGCCTCGACGCGCTCGCGTGTCGGGGGGATGATCGGCAGGCCATCAGACCATCCACGGCTGGCGAAGACGTCATTGATCTCGTCGATCGAACCGCTGACCACCGTGTCCAATGGGTCCGGGTCGGCGGTAGTCGAATGAAGGAGGTCCGGCTCACCCCGCTGCGGATGCGTGGTGTCTGAACCGCCGAGGGCGACTGCACCGTTCGTGCCACCGCTGCCGTTGTTCGCTGACCTCGTCAATCCGGCGATGACGGCGTCGACGGTGTGGTCGACAAAGTTGCGTTCCATCTCGGCGGCCGACTGGGCATCGACGTGGCCCACGGTGACGGCTAACTGCAGACCGTCGAAGCCGTGTCCGCGGGCGGTCGCGACGGCTTGGCCGTCAAAGCTCTCGCATACCACTGAGACCGACGGCACTCCGGCCGCTTCGGCCGCTACCGCTGCCCGCGCCACGGCGGGCGTGCAACTGCCTCAGCAACCCATGCCCGACACCACCGCGTCCACACCTCGTGAGCGCAACGAATCGGGCAAGCGGTCAATCAACTCGGCTTCATCCCCGCCGTGGGTGTTGCCGAAATCCTCATAGCCGACGAAGGTGACCCCCTCGTATCGCGCCGCCAGCTCCCGCTCGAGGATCGGGAACAGCTCGTCGCCCCGGAACAGGTAGTCCCAGAGGAAACCGATGCGCTTGCCGGCCAGCGTGTCGAGCCGTGGCGCCAGTTCCCGCCGCTCGATTCCCGACGGGGATCCCGGCCAGACGACGTCGTAGGAGGGCTCGCCAGATAAGGGTGCGGCGGTCATGACACCTCGCGAGGAGCCGATGCGGGCACATCAACGTGGACGGTCACAATATCCACCTCGTGATATTGCTGGTGCGCCACCGTCGAGGCGTGGTGCTGGAGCATTCGCAGCGAGAGATCTCGTTCGACCGGCCGGTCAATCTGCTGCTCGTCGAGCACCGCTAACCGGTCCTCGATGTTGTCGCCGCTCGCAGCTGCGACGAATTCGACCACGGCGCGACCGTCCTGCTTGCGTGCAGTCAGGCGGAGGGAACGAAGTGCATCACTGCCCACCGGAGGTTCGGCGTCGATCAGCGTCAACAGTGCTTCTTCGGCCACGGTGTCGAGACGATCCGACATCGCGCGGCTCCATCCGCTGCGGTGCGCGAATTGGCCCAGGAACTCCCGTATCTGCGGCAATGCCGATGTCGCCAGCTCGCAGCGCAACCGCTTGGGGCGCGATTGGGTGACCTCGGTGAACAGCGTCAGGACGATCGCTGTCAGCCCGCCGGCCGTCATGCCATTCTCCAGGAAACCGCCGGCGAATCCGTCGAGATACTCAGGGAAAATCACGCCGTTCTGGAAGCCAACGCCGATCCAGAACGAGAAGCCCGCGATCAGCCCGCGGCGGTAGTCGGTGGCGTCGGAGATCACGATCTTCATGCCGACCACGAACAGCAGCGACAGCAGCACCGTCGCATAGGCCGCGACCACCGCATCAGGCACCGCCAGCACCAAGGCCAGCATCTTGGGCACGAGTGCCATCACGATGAACGAGATGCCGATGACTACGCCGACCCGGCGCGCCGCCACACCGGTCAGTTCGGTGACGGAGATGCTGTTGGAGTAGGTGGTGTTGGGCATGGTGCCGGCCAGTCCCGACAGCAGATTGCCGACGCCGTCGGCGGCCACGGCGCCCTGCACTGACCGGTAGTCGACAGCCCGAGGCCGGCGCCAGGACACGCGCTGGATGGCCACGGAGTCGCCGATGGTCTCCACAGCGCCGATGAGCGTGACGAACACGAACGCGGGGAGCAGGCTCCAGAACGCGCCACCGAACGAGAAGTCGAAGCCGGGCCAACCGCCATCGGGCAGACCCACCCAGCCGGCCTCGACGACCCGGTCGAAGTCATACAGCCCGAAGAAAGCGGCGACCGTCGATCCGGCGGCGATGCCGATCACCGGCGCCCACAGCCGCAGGGCGCCGGTGGCCCGCAGCGCGATGACCACGATGACGACCATGGTGACCAACGCGCTGACGGGGGCGCTCGCCGCAGCGCTGCGGGGCGGCGACGCCGTCACCAAGTCGAAGATGAGCGGCATCACAGTGACCGCGATCAGCATGACCACGGTCCCCGCCACGGTCGGCGTCAGCAATCGCCGAAAGAGCGAGAGCTTCGCGGCCAGCAAGAACTGGAACAGTGACGATGCCACGACCAGCGTGGCCAGCAGACCTGGGCCGCCTTGGGTGAGCGCGGTGACGCACACGGCAATGAATGCGCCAGAGGTGCCCATCATCAGCACATAGCCGGCGCCGATACGCCTGAACCGGACCGCCTGGATGATGGTGCTGACGCCGCTGATCGCAGCAGCAGCGAACGCTGTCCACGCCAAGTAGGCGTCGGTGCCGCCGGCGGCTCGCACCACGATGGCAGGCGTCAGCACGATGCCGGCGATGGTGAGAATGGCGAACTGCAAGCCCAGTGCGGCCGTGAGTGGCAGTGGGGGCTTGTCGTCAGCTTCGTAACGGATGTGCCGGTCAGGTGCCGGCGCGTGTTCTCCCATCCGACGATGCTTGCCCGCCACGAGTGCGCGCGCAAGCTGCGGCAACTCACCGGCAGCGTGCAAGGCCGGTAGCTTCACCCGGCGTGATCGACCTTCGCCGGCTTCGTGACGACGCTGCGTACCGCAACGGCGCTGCGCGCAAGGGCGTTTCCGACGAACTCATCTCCGACGTGCTTGCGGCCGACGAAACGTGGCGGTCGGTGACCCACCAAGCCGAGGAAGCACGGGCCGCCCAGAATGCAGCGTCTCGGGACATCGGGCGCGCCGCCCCCGACGATCGCCCGGCGAAGATCGCTGAAGCCGGACGTCTCAAGGAAGAGGTCGAGCGTCTCGAGGCGGCAGAGCGGGAAGCCGCCGAGCGACGAACCGATCTGGCGCTGCAGGTCCCCAACCCCGCCGCTGCCGATGTGCCCTCCGGCGGCGAGGAGAACTTCGAGACGGTGCACGAGGTGGGGGAGCGAGGCCAGCCGCCCGCCCATGACCATGCCGAGATCGGCGCGCTGACCGGCCTGGTCGACTCCGAGAGCGGGGCCCGCAACAGCGGTTCGCGGTTCGCGTACCTCAAGGGTGCCGCAGTGCGCCTGGAGTTCGCCCTCGTGCAGTGGACGATGGATCTGCTGGAACGCAACGGCTTCGTGCCGGTGGTGACGCCCGTGCTGGTGCGCGAGGAATTGATGGTGGAGGCCGGGTTCTTCCCCGCCGACCGTCACCAGGTGTACGAGATCGACGGCGACGACCTGTTCCTCATCGGGACCTCTGAGGTGGCGCTGGCCGGCCTTCACCGGGGCGAGCGTTTGGCGCGTGCCGAGCTGCCCCTGCGCTATGGCGGGTTCTCATCGTGCTTCCGGCGCGAGGCCGGCACCTATGGCAAGGACACCCGCGGCATTTTTCGGGTGCATCAATTCGACAAGGTCGAGATGTTCTCGTTCTGCGACCCAGACACGAGCTGGGACGAGCTGGAGGCACTGCGGGCCATCCAGGAAGAGATCGTCGGCTCGCTGGACCTGCCCTACCGGGTCATCAATGTGGCAGCGGGCGACTTGGGGGCCGCCGCGGCCAAGAAGTACGACCTCGAGGTCTGGCTGCCGTCAGAGCGGGCCTACCGCGAGGTCACGTCGTGCTCGAACTACACCGACTACTCCGCCCGCCGTCTCGGTACCCGCTGGACGGACGACGACGGAACCGGCCTGGTCCACACCCTGAACGGCACAGCGTGCGCCGTCGGCCGCACGCTCGTGTTCATCATGGAGAACCATCAGCGTCCCGACGGCTCCATCGCGGTGCCCGAAGTGCTCCACCCCTGGCTCAACTTCACCGAGATCCCCGCCCCCGCCTGAAACGGTGCGGCCCGGTGCGGCCCGCTGCGGAGGCGGCAGGAGGATCGTCGATGTCGTCGGCCGTGCAATCGAGACGAGATGCGCCTGCGCATCGGCGATCACTCAGCCGGCGATCGAAGACTCGGGAAGGCGGCCGCCATGTTCGACGGCCGGGTCCTCGCACAGCGTCCAGGCGCGAGCCGCCGCCGCGAGGCCCTCGATGAGCGCCTCGTGATGCGGCACACGGCCGGGTCCCCGGAATCCGGTCCACATAGGGCTCTTGCCGCGGATGCGTGGGGGCAGTTCGATCTGGACGCCGCCGCCTCGGGGCAGGTTGCACGGGTTGCGTGGATGCTGGCCTGCCAGCGACTTGGGGATCTCGTCGAGACGGTGAAGGATCTCATAGTGGGGCAGCCGACCGATCAGATGCACTGCGACATGGCTTGCGAGGGTCCGATTGCGTCCGCCGAGCAGCACCGCCCGCAACAAGCGGGGGCTGCCGAATCCGTGGACTGCGACCACGACGTCCACGTGATCGAGGAATTCGCGCAGCACCGGCGAGTCGGTCGGATCGAAGCAGTGGCTGGGCAGGTGCCACTGATCGTCGGGGCCTTGCAGGCAGGCGTACACCGAGGCCCCGCTGCGCTCGGCGGCGGACGCCGCGATGTCATCGGTGATCTCCTCGAGCCAGCCGCCGTGAAACGCCATGAAGCCGAATCGCGAGCCGAGCTGCAACACCTCGGTCACGCCGGGACGACCCAAGAGCTCAGCGAAGGGCCGCTCGGCATCGAGGAGCGTGCGGTCCTTCAGGTGCAGTGCCACAGTGGCTTAGTTCAGCACCTCAGCGGCAGTGCCCGCTTGGTCTGGCCCGGCGGACTCGTCGGAGACGACCGACGCCGTGGCTGGGTCGTCGCCACGGCCTGACACGAGCATTGCCATGCCTCCGATGGCGAGCACGATGCTCATCATCAGACCCAGCCGCAATCCGCCGACCGAGGCGACCCAGTTGCTCAGGCTGCTGCTCCAGCGTTCAACCGTCACCACCAGTCCGTCGCCACCGCGGCCGGTCAGGTCGATGAACCAGTACCAGATGGTGAAGGCGCCGGCGGCAATCATCAGCACAGCGGCGATGGAGTCCGTGTAACGCATCAGCACTCGCAGCTTGCCGAGCAGCCAGCCGCGGGCCAGCGCCAGGCTGACTGCCAGCGAGGTAAGCACGAGGCCCATGCCCAGCGCATAGAGCACGAATGACACGATGCCCCCGACGAAGCTGTCATCGCCGGCTGACGCGGTGACCACGACGAGGAACGTCGCCAACCCGCACGACACCGATGCCACTGCGTAACTGACGCCGAACAGGAAGAGCGAGCGCACATCTCGCCCTGAGGCGCCGCGTTCGAACTTGGGCAGGTACGCCGTCAAGCGGAAGCCGGCGAGAATAGCGACGCCGAGTGCAATGAGTCCGACACCGATGACGATGGCTGCCCACGGCACGTAGTCGCGCAGGGCGCTCAACCCCGCTGACAGCGCGATGCCGACGACTCCGAAGACAACGACGATGCCGGTGGTGACAACGGCACCGGTTGCCAATGCCCTCCCGACACCTGCCCGGGAACTGCCTTCGCCAGCCCTGCGGTCGATTCCCAAGAAGAACGACAGGTAGGCGGGCAGCATCGCGAACCCGCACGGGTTGACCGTCGCGACGATGCCGGCGGTGAAGGCGAAGGTGAGGCGAGCGCCGTTCATAGGCCGAAGTGCTCCTCTGCTCGGGTGGTGATGTCTTCGAGGGTGAGCAGGCCGCTGTGCGTTTCGAGGATTTGGCCTTCGGGTGACACGAACACTGTTGTGGGCATGCCCAGCCCGCCGAAGTCGATGAACAGCTCGCCCTCATCGAGGCCGGTGGGATAGGTCACGCCCCGCTCAGCCACCGTAGCAATGGCGTCTTCCAGCCGATCATTCGCCGCCAATCCCAGCACCGCAACCTGCGTGCCGTGGGTATTCCAGAAACGTTCGAAGTCGGGCATCTCGGTGACGCATGGCACGCACCACGACGCGAAGAAATTCACGATGAGCGGGCAGCCTTCGTACCCGGCGAACGCTGCCGGTTGTTCGTCGAGCGTGACGAATTCCAGCGCGTGCACGCCGGTGAGGCCCGGATTCACGCCGTGATCGACAGGGTTGATGTCACTGCACGCCGGAGGCGATTCCGGCGTGGTGGCTGCTGTCGACGCAGCCTTCGTCGCGTCGGGCGCAACCACATCTAAGACGGCCGCGTTATCCCCAGAGGCCCCCTCGGCGTCGTCGCCGGCTTCGCCGCTTTCCACCTCGGCTTCCATCGCCACCAGCGAGGTCATCGCGGGTTGAGCGCCCCCTGCCAGGAGGAACACGGCCGCGCCGACGGCGTACGCCCCGAAGAGGCCGAAGAGAATGCCGCGCCATTGGTCCTGGACGAACCGCCCTGCTCTCGATCGAGCAAGGCCGGCAAACCTGCTCTTCGTTTCCGGAAGCTCGCGAGCCTGAGACGGTGCTGCCATGTAGCGGTGAGGCTACTGGCGCTCTGTGGAGCGGCTAGCTCAGGCACCCGACGGTGAGATGGCCTCGGCATCGTTGGGTCACGGCCGCATTGCATCACCGCTTGACGGCCTGCTCCGGGGCTGTCAGCCGCCCATTTCGGGCAGCCTCAGTCCACCGGAGCAGACCGTCGGAGGAGGCCTGCGGGGGCAGTGCAGGCCATGGCGGCTGGGCTTGCCGGAGGGGGCCGGCCAGCCCAGCGGAGGGACCCGACAAGGGGAGCGGATCCACTCGGAGGACGCGCCTGAGCGGGGGACGACTCAGGCGCGGACCAGGTCGGGAGGCAGAGGCACCTCCTCGACGATCAGATGCGGCCGGGACCGTTTGGGCGGACGGCCGCGTGGGCGTTTGTCCCTGCAGACCCGCCCGTTCTCGAAGAGCTCGCCGCCCCAGACGCCCCATGGCTCATGGCGTTCGGTGGCGGCTTCGAAGCACTCGCTCATCACTGGACATGCTGAGCAGATGGCCTTGGCGCGAGCGATCTCGTAGAAGTTCTCCGAGAAGAACAACGGGGTCAGGGTGCCCACGAGGTCGCGACAGCGACCCCGCGTGCGCCAACCCTCATTGGTGTAGGTCGGTGTGTTGTCAATGATGAGTTCCAGCATGGGTTTGCTCCTGCGTCGTGTGGGTTGCGAACTGGGTGGTGGGGGTGATCTCGGTAGGTGTGCCGTACACGCGAAACGGCCGCCGGGTTGTCCCGGCGGCCGTTCGGAGAGTTCTGGTGTCTCAGTGGACTACATCAGACACTCCGAGGGCCGCAGGCGGTGACGCTTGACGGTTGCCGCTGGGTCGGCACCGTGACCGTGTACCGCGTGTTGGAACATGGTCTGCATGGGACCCATCGCCGTGAGCACGTCGATGGCCGTGCCGCGTGTCCAGGACCGCGTGACGGGCTGCCAGCGGCAACGCGCGTCAGGTGCAGGCACCCGTACGCAGTACCCGCAGGCACGCGCCGTGGTGTAGGTGCCGAGGTCGGACATCACAGATCCAGTCGAGCGAATGGTCGGGGCTGGTGGCCAGCTGCGGAATCCCGACGATAGGCCGCAGCGGCGCCAAGAACATCACTTCACCGCAGGCCGTGTCAAGTTATTTTCGGCGCGCTTGCTGTACAGGCGGCAGAAGCCTCTGCTCCCGCGATCCGGCAGGCGAGAGATGCGCACCGAACCGCATTTCTTGCCGACGTCATCGACGATTCACGGTGCATCCACTCGGGAACCGGTTGCAACGTCGCAAAGTCTCCTGCCGCCCGCGCGGCTCTGGCATCTGTTCCGAAGGCTGCGAACAGAGTGTGCGTTCAGTCGAACTGATACTCGAGGACGTCGTCGGGTCGCCGGGAGACGTCGACCTCGCCGATGTAGCGCAGATGCTCGAGATGGGCAAAGGTCTCGGACTCCGCCATCGGACCCCACGAACGCTCCTTGAAGAGCTGTTTCATGTAGTCCTGCACGGGTGCGCGACCGAGCCGGTCCGACGACGAACGGAGCAGGTCCAGGCGTTCGTTGTGGTGACGCTTGATGTCTTCGACGCGGCCAGACAGGTCGGTGAACGGCTGGCCGTGAGCCGGCAGACCCATCGTCACGCCGTCAAAGCTGGCGACCCGATCGAGACTCGAGAAGAAGTCCTTGAGCGGGTCGCGCGCCGTCGTGATGCCTGAGATGTGCGGCGTGATCGTCGGCAGCACGTGGTCGCCGCAGATCATCAAGCCGCCCTCGGGATCGAACAGGCACAGGTGGTCGATGGTGTGCCCCGGGGTGTGGACGGCCACGAACTCACGCCGCGCCAGCTTGATGCGGTCTGCGTCTTCGACGTGGTGCGTGGGGTGAGGCGTGGCGAACCAGCGACCGCCCCAACCATTGCGCATCGCCCAGTAGCCGAGTTTCGCCCGCAGGGGCATCTTGTAGCGCTGACCGCCCCACGGGGTGGGGCCGCCTGGTCCGGTATCGCGCCCGCTGTACACCGGGTCCGCGACCAGCTCGTTGTTCTCGCCGTCAGCGGAGACCTGCTCAAGCGCTTCCTCATCCTCGTCTGCGGTGTCCCACCACAGTCGGAACTGGCGATGGGTCACCAAGTCGGCGCCGTACTCGCGTGAGAAGCGCCCCGCTGCCCCGAAGTGGTCCGGGTGGCTGTGGGTGACGATGATCGAGTGGACCCGCTCGGGCGGCACCTCAGCTTGTGCCAGCCCTGCCATGAGCGCCTTCCAGTTGGCCGGGCCCGGCAGGCCGGGATCGACGAGGGCGGCGCCGCGGTCGTCGTCGAGGATGTAGCAGTTCACGTGCCCGAGACCTGGCATCGACATCGGCAGCTGCAGCCGGCGCACGTCGGGCGCCAGCTCAGTGACCTTGCCGTCGGGCGGCATCTGCTCCTCGCGCGTCGGGCGTGACACGGGGTGCAGGTTAGCCAACGGCCATCAACTTCTAAAGAGCGTTCGATTCTGCGCCAGGTTCGACGGCCACATCGGCGATCGCACCGGTCGCGACCGGCTCCAGCCACTGGTCTCGGTAGAAACGGAGCTCGTCGATGCTCTCGAGCACGTCGTCGAGGGCCCGATGCTTGGTGGTGCCCGCCCGGGATCGGCTCTGTTGCGCCCACGCTTCAGCGATCTCGGGTCGCCAACGCTTGGCGAGCTCCTTGATCGATGACACGTCGACCACCCGGTAGTGCAGGTGCTCTTCCAGCGCCGGCATGTACTGGTCCAAGAAGCGGCGGTCGGTCCCGATCGAGTTCCCGCACAGCGGCGCCGTGCGCGGCTCGGGGACGTGTTCGGTCACGAACGCAAGCGTGCGCTCGGCTGCCTCCGCCACGGTGATCTGCGACGCCCCGATCTCGCCGAGCAGCCCGGTCTTGGTGTGCATCGTGTGGACTTCGGGATCCATCGCATCGAGGTCGGCTTGTGACGCCCCGATAACCAACGACGGACCCGTGGCGATCACGTCGAGTGCATCGTCGGTGATCACGGTCGCGATCTCCACGATTCGATGGCGCCGATGATCGAGTCCGGTCATCTCCAGATCCAGCCAGACCATCACGGGCTGCATCGTAGGCACGACCTGCGCTGTTGACCGCAATAGCGTGCAATCGATGAAAGGCGTGCTGCGACGACGGCGGTCGCGCCGCAGTTCGCGAACCCGAAGCGAATCGCGGCGGCGTCTTGTCTCGGGAGGGCTTGAACCTGTCGAGCGGCTCGTTGCCGGCCTCACGGTGCTCACGGCGATCTTGGCGGCCGGCACGACGGGCTATGTGCTGCTCGGCCTCAATGTGCTCGACGCGCTGTACCAGACCGTCATCACTGTCTCGACGGTCGGTTACGGCGACCCCGAGAACGTGGGAGGCCGCTACCAGCTCTTCACGATCGTGCTCATCCTGCTCGGCACCGCCACTTCGCTCTACACCATCGGCGTTGTGATCGAGATGCTGTTCGAGGGGCGGCTCGACGATCATGTCAGGAGGCGACGCATGCAGCGTTCCATTGACAATCTTTCCGGTCACGCGGTGATCTGCGGTTACGGCCAGGTAGGCCGGGCCATCGCCGCGGTCATGGGGGACGCCGGCACCGAGGTGGTCGTCATCGACCGCGACCCCGACGCAGGCCCTGACGATCGCTTCATGGTGCTCGGCAACGCCACCGACGACGCAACGCTGCGCAATGCCGGCATCGAGCGGGCCGATTCGCTGGTGCTGGCGATGGACTCCGATGTCGACAATCTCTACGTGTCCTTGAGCGCTCGCGCGCTGTGCCCACATCTGTTCATAGTGGCGAGAGCAAATTCGGCGGACGCGCTGCCGAAACTGCAACAAGCAGGCGCCGATCGCGTCATCAACCCTCACCTGATCGGCGGAGCGCACATGGCCGCGGCTGCCTTGCACCAGGACGCGGCCGAGGACGGCGAGCATTAGTCGGCCACGAGGTGCAAGGCGCGGCGGGTCTGCTCGATGCGCTCGAAGCCGTCGGTGTCGGCGAGGTAGCGACGTTTCGCCAGTCGCGCCCGAGCGCGGCGCCTGCGTGCTTGCGCTGCCTCGGGGTTGACCGCGAATTTCCTTGCAGGGACTGCTGCAGCGAAACCGCCCCGGACCGAAACCCGATCCGCGGGACGGTTCGGTGTCTTCATATCCGCAGCGGCTTCGAACTCGAACTGTGAAGCATCGAACAGCGTGAGGGGTGGCTGGGCTAACGGTTGCGCCGGGGAAGATTGGGCCGGGGGAGGTGTTGGCGGATTCGTCGTCATGCCGTTATGGCTACCGATGGGGTGTCACAGCAATGAGGTCGCGGCGGTCTCGATTGGGTGGGTAACCGCTCAGAACCGTCGATGGCCAATCGACGCGTGCCTCGTGCGCGAGGGCGACGGAATCCCCCGTCAGCGACCCGAGTGCCCGAATCCCCCGAGACCCCGTTCGGTCTTGTCGAGCGCATCCAACTCGACCCACTCGGCCTGGGAGACACGCTGGATCACCAGCTGGGCGATGCGGTCGCCGCGTTGGATCTCGTAGGGCTCGGTCGGGTCGGTATTCAACAGCAGCACCCGCAGCTCGTCCCGGAAGCCGCTGTCGATCAACCCGGGCGAGTTCACGCAGGTGACCCCGTGCCTCAACGCCAGTCCGCTGCGAGGCTGCACGAAACCCGCATAGCCAGGTGGGATCGCAACAGCGATGCCCGTTGGCACTATCGCCCGGCCGCCGGCTGCGGCGAGCGTGACCGCCTCGGCGGCCAGCAGGTCGCATCCCGCGTCGCCGGGCTTCGCGTAGGCCGGCAACGGAAGGTCCGGATCAAGGCGTCGAATCGGAACAGCCACCACGGCGAGAACTGTAGGTGAGGCCCGAACAGTGTTGACCGGTGTCGGGCGCGGCGCACGTCAGGGATCTCCGCGACGGCCACCGTCAGCGGCGCGGGCCTCGCGGACCGGACACTGACGGTGACCACCGCCCGCACCGGGTCGGTGACCGTGCGGGTGACCTGCAGCCGCAGCAACTACACCACCGCGACCAGCACAGCGACGTTCACCAGCCGCGAGCAGCGGGTGAGCATCAGTGGTTTCGGCGGCGACGCCGAGGACGGCCCGGGTGTGCTGGCGGACAATTTCAGCGTGTCGCCGTCGGGGGCTGACTGCACCGCGACAAGGGTGTCGGGCATCACGGCCCGCTTCGACTTCACTGATGACACCTCCAGCAGTCGGGTGCTCGAGGTCGACACCGGCACCGCGACCGGGACGATCACGGTGCGCGTCACCTGCACAGCGACGGGCTACACGGCAGGGTCCGACACAGCAGTGTTCACCGCCCGTCCGGGTGTGAGCATCACCGGCTACAGCGGGGCGTCGCGCAACGGGGCGGGCTTGATGACCGCGTCGTTTTCCGTTACGCCGTCCAATGCGGCCTGCACCGCGACAAGGGTGTCAGGTATCGCCGCGGCCGTCGCGGTGGCGCCCCGCTCCGGCGCGGACCGTGTTGTCAGCGTGACCACGACCGGCACCGGCACGGTGCAGGTCAGGCTGCGTTGCACGGCGGCCGGCCGTGCGGCAGCAGAACTGACCGTGACGTTCACGGCCCGCGCGGTCAACCTGACGGTCACGGCTCGGGCGACCTCGGGTGGGGAATGCTCGCCCGACGCGTCCCCTCCGGCGGGCGCGGATGCCGCGTGGGACTGCTGGACCGGAACCGATCGTGCCCTCACCGCGGTGGTGACCGCGACCGCGTCGGTGTCGGACATCGCTGTGGCATGGCCTGCCGCATCCCGCACCGGCGGCGTCGCCGTCACGGCCTCTCAGAGCGCCGCGCTATTCGACGAGGTCACCGGCCGCTACCAGCGCAGCAGCACAGCCTCCATCACCTGCACCGCCGACGGCGCCGCACGGGCGACGACCAGCGTCGCCGGCGCCACGGCGCACACCGCCGCGTTCGCGATCGACTGCCGCGACCCGGTGCGCATCACCGGCGTCGGCGGCGCGACCGGCACCACAGCGGCGCTCGCGGACGCATTTGCGGTCGCTCCCGCGAACGCGGCATGCACAGCGACGCGGGTCTCAGGCATCGTCGCGACGGTGGCGTTCAGCGACGACTCCGGCAGCAGCCGCACCGTGACCGTCACCACAACAGGCACCGCGACCGGCACTGTGACGGTGAAGATCGCGTGCACAGCCACGAACCATGCCCCCACCGAGGCGACCGCAGCATTCGTCCGCACCGGGGCCTGCAGCGAGGCACTGGGCAGCCTCGGTGCAGGCACAGTGACACGTTCGGGCACGCTGGCGGCAGGCTGCGCGTCGTGGAAGAAGGGCAACGCGCAGTCCCCGCACTGGGCGCGCCGCTACACGCTCACCGTTGCCGCAGCGTCGAAGCTCGACGTCGGCGTGTCGTCCGCAGCAGCGGACGTGTTCGTGTACATGCTGACTGGGACAGGCGCCACAGCGACGGTGGCAGCGTCCGATGACGACTCGGGCACCGGCACCGACGCCGAGCTCAGCGGGGTCGCCCTCGCCGCGGGCGTGGCCTACACGATCGAGGTCACCACCCCGACCGCGAATGTCACCGGAGCGTTCACGCTCACGCTCGCCGTCACGCCCGACAAGCCGCCGGTGAAGATCATCGGCCTCGCCGACGGGTACGGCATCGGCCAGACCCAGGCCGCGGCAAGCGACGACTTCACCGTCGAGCCCGACACAGCCGCCTGCACCGCCACGCCGTCGGACGTGAAGATCAGCGTGGGCCAGCGCGCAGCGCGCACGGTCTCGCTCACCCGCGCGGCGCCGTTCAGCCAAGACGTCACCGTTTCTTGCACTGCTGCGGGACGCTCCCAGGGCACAGCCAAAGCGACGCTGCGCGGGCATCTCGCGATAGCCAGTCTGACCGTTTCGGGAAGCGGCTGCGCCAAGACCGCAGGCGGTACTGCGGACTATGGGTGCACCGTGCCGGCCGGCGGCACGCTCGTGGTCAGCGGCACGGCGCAGGGTCCGTCGAGTGCGTTGAGTTTGGCGTGGGCGGCGACGGGTGGCGCGGCGGTGGGCTCGCAGTCTCAGGCTAAGGCCCAGACGGTCGCGGCTGATGCGGCCCCGGCGGTGTTCTCGCGTGCTGCCGCGGCGACGGTGTCGTGCACAGCAGACGGAACCCTCACTTTGACCGCCACGGCAGGCGCCCACAAACGCACGGTCACAGTCGCTGTCGCCTGCGGCCCCGTGCCGCCGGCGGTGGCCTGCGACGATCCGCTGGGGACCCTTCCCGAAGGGACCACCGCCCGGTCAGGCACGATCACAGCCGACGCGGACTGCACCACCGCGCACAGAGACAAGAGCGGCACGTTCTACACGCGTCGGCACACGTTCGCCCTCGACGCACCTGCGCAGGTCACGATCGACGTTGGCAACGACCCCGCCAACGCGGTCAAGCTCGACACCTACGCGCTGCTGCTGGGCGGCCACGGCGCCGACGGGGCGGTGATCGGCCGGGACGACGACGGCGGGCCCAGCACCGACAGCCGCATCGCCAAGAAACTGCCCGCCGGCGACTACACGATTGAGGCCACCACTTGGGGCGGCAGCCGCACCGGCGCCTACAAGCTCACCGTCGACGCGGAGCACGACAAGCACGTCAAGATCAGCGGCCTCGCCGGCACCGCCAAAGCCGGCACCGGCGCCGTCTCCGTGACAGCGGCATTCACCGTCGTCCCTGCCGCAGCCGCGTGCACCGCGACGCCCGCCACAGCCACGATCACCGACGGCACCGGCGCCGCGGACCGCACCGTGTCCGCCGATATCACCGCTCCGGGCAGCCTCGCCGTCACCGTCAACTGCACAGCGCCGGGGCACACCGCTAGCACCCAGACTGTCACCCTCACAGCCAAGCTCGCCGCAGGCGTCACGACTATCGGCGCTCGAGCGCTCGGCGGCGGCGAGTGCGACGCCGCCGAAACTGTGCCCGACGGCGTCGATGTCGCCTATGCGTGCACTATGGCGCGAGGCGGCACGCTGCGCGTCGAGGCCGAAGCGACCGCCACCGCAGCCGCGCTGAACGTGGCATGGGCAGCCACCGGCGGCGTCGCCGTCGACACCCAGACCCAGGACACAGCCGCCGCAGTGGTGGGACCCGACGGCACCACCCTGCATCGGCGCACCGCCGCCGCCGCCCTGAACTGCACCGCCGACGGCACCGCCACAGCCACCGCCACCCTGGGCGGCACCGCCAAGACAGCCCGCCTGACGGTCACCTGCCAGCCGCCGGTGAGCATCAACGGCCTCGACGACACCACAGCGGACGGCACCGGCCAGGTCACCGTCACAGCAGACTTCACCGTCACACCCGCCGACGCGGTGTGCACCGCGACGCCCGCCGGTGCCGCCGTTGCCGATGGCACCAATCCCGCCGACCGCACTGTGTCCGCTGCCGTCACCGCGCCCGGCAGCCTCGATGTCGCCGTGTCATGCACCAAGCCGGGCTACGCGCCCGCCTCGCAGCAGGTCACACTGAAAGCGACGCTGAAAGCGCAGACCCAGTGCTTCGAGGACATCGGGGTGCTGGCGCCGGGCGCGGTCACCCGCCACGGGACCATCGCCGCGGACCCCAAGTGCACATCACAAGTGCGTCGGATCGGCATCAGCGCCAGCTACGCACGACGGCACGCCTTCGAGCTCAAACGGACCATGTGGGTGACCGTTGAACTGGAGTCCGCAGCGTCGAACCCGAGCCGGCTCGACACCTACCTCGTGCTGCTCGACGGCGCACAGCCCGCAGGCAAAGGCACTGTGCTGCATTTCAACGACGACGTCGGCTCCCACGCCGGCACCGCGTCCACCAACTCGCGGCTCACCGGCATCAAGCTCGAACCCGGCCGCTACACCATCGTAGCCACCACCTACAGCCCCAGCCGAACCGGCAACTACGACCTCGCCGTATCCGCAGTCACCATGCACGGGCTCAGCACAAAGATGCACGCTGTGCCCGGCGAGGCCGCCACGTTCGTGTTCGGCTACCAGCCTGCCGACGCCCGCGTCACGGTCACCGGCCAGACCAACGTGAGCACCGTGCTCAGTTACGCAAGCGGATCGGGAATCCTCACCGCGAGTTCACCCACAGCAGGCCCCTACACCGCCAAACTCAACATCGCCGTGCCCGACTCGGGCTCGGGCCATCACGCTGCCGCGCTGCTCGACATCGGCGGCACCACTTGCAAGACCGGACAAGCCGTCGTTGTGGGTGACAGCGTGTGTGCGTCGCCGTCGCGTTATGCGCTCACGATCTCCAAGACGTCAAGCGGCAGCACGGTCTCTGTGCCTGCGGGCTGCGTCACCCATGTCCCCCGGGGCCGTTGGCACATGGCCTCCCAGAGCTGGCCCGCCGATGCCAGATGTTCTGTGCCGCACGCGAACGGGGACCGGCCGGCGCAGTTCTTCGTGTTCAGGGTGTACGACGCCGCCGCGGACGTGACCATTCGGCTGGGCGCAGTGACCTCGCCTAGCCCGCAAGACACCTATCTGGAGCTGTACCGGGCGACAGGCACCCAAACCGTCGGCGGTCGCGACACCGTCACGGTCGACCTAGACACGCCGCCTCCCAGCAGCCGAGCCAACAACAACGTCGACACCGGATATGGGTACTTGGACGGGCACGCGACCGACTCGCGGCTGCAACTCGAACTGTCACAGGGCGTCTACGTGGTCGCGGCCACCGTTCCTCCAGCGACGGTTTCCGGCACGGAGGTCACGGCGGTCGGCCGGTTCACGCTGAACGTCAAGATTCCCTATCCGCAGCAGAGCGGGTCGGATCAGTCGGGGTCGTGAACCGCTGACTGTCCCGAAGCACTCAGACAGCCACTTGGAGATTGCATGAACACTGGGTCGTCGATGAATCGCCGCCGCTTCCTGGCCGTAATCGGTGGCACCGGCATCACAACTGTCGCCGGATGGGGAAGTTGGAGTCTCCTCACCGACAGCCGGCCGGCTCCAACCCTCGATGGCGGCCTACGAGAGATCGAGTCTGGTGTGGAGATCGTAGAAGTCCAGCCCGGATTCGCGGACGCAACTGTCTGGAAAGGCCAACTATTCACCTTGCGCGTTGGTTCCGATAACGGTAGTGTGACCCTTCGATCGGAAACAATCGGCACCGACCACACAGTCCAAACACCCCACGGGTTCACCGCACGCTGCCTCGGTGTCATCGAAGACTCGATCGCGGTCGGTGGACATCAACTTGTGATGACAGAAACCGTATCTTTCGATCATGGTACCGATTACGAATCGCTCCTTGCATCTGCGGGAGCAGAGTCGCAGCGGTTGCGAAATCAACCATGGCGTGCCACAGCCTCGGGTCATCGTCATCAATTCTCGGAACGGCTCCCGATGCTCATTGCGTCTGAAGAATTAACTTCATGGTCACGAGACCCATTTCGACCGGAAGATGAGTTCGGTGGTGCAGTCGGTGCGTTTGTCGGCGGCGATTCGACCATAGCCATCGAGCGATATGTATTCGCGGACAGTCCAGACTCGCTGTTCAAAGTAGAAGTCGGTGATATCGAGCAACTACTCGCCCGCAGCGGTGATGTAGAGGTCATAGCCGTCAACCACGGAGGAATATGGGGAACATGTCACGATGGTTCTGGCCCGATATTGGTGATTGGAGATACATTGGGTACAACCGGCTACGAGGCGAATGGGCTCCAGCGGTTCAAGATCTCTCCCAACGAAAGTCTATTGGGCGTGCATGCAGGCAGTCATGGGCTACATGTCGATGTGCTGAGTGCCGACGGAAGGCGGTTAGTAAGGTATTTCGAAGACGGAGAGGCAATTGGCATCCGAGAAAAATTAGCTGAGTCTCCCATAGTTCATCAGTTGGATTCTGGGCTCGCTGTCGTATCCAGTTGGAACTAATGATCAGTGGAATGCCGCGGAGTCAACATTAGAAGACATTGGTCTTGGATTCTTAGAACGGGCATTGACGCACGTACTCACTCATGCATACTCCTCTCAACAATAGGACAAGAAGTTGGCTCTAGAGAATAACACATGTGTATACGACCCTCCGGCATACGATAAAGACGCAGTCGCTAAACTCCGAAAGTCTTTGCCTGTTATCGGACATAAGGATGATTCTGTCACGTATCCTCTACCCGCTAGCATCAGAAGGGTTATCAACTGGGGATTGAGCAGCAGAGGCGAAAAATGGTATTACAATAGTCAAAACATGCCGGTCTGTAATCTCGACACCATGGATGTTGACGAAGTTCAGGATGCCAACGGAAAGCGAATTTTCTCCGCTAGCGGCTCTGGTTTGCAGTGTGACAAGAGTTTGTATGCACCTCTGAGGGCCTTTCTGGAGAATACTAGCTATTTTTCGCGCACTTTTGGTGCATCGCTGGGTTCCGTATCGGTCTTGGCACACGGAGGTGGTCTCAGAACCTCGAACGGAAAGGACAGCTTTCACTATACCGGCAGCGCTATAGATATCTATTGGTTGGGCTGGAAGAACGGCAATGTCCATACAGCAAGCCGCCCGTGCAATGGCCAGGAAGAAATTGTTGACGTGGCGCGACATAGGCGCCTCGTCGCAATTGAAGCGGGCCTACGAAAGTGGTTTAGCTATGTGCTAGCCCGCAAAATTGACGGTCATCAGCATCATTTTCATGTAGACAATGGCTGTCCCGGTGGAGTTGCATTGCGCGTGAAGGCAGCGGCTGCAAAGCGACCCTACGAATCCTGTCACTATTTTGTTCAAGATTGCATTAGAGCATTCACCGACATACCTCAAGAATACACCGGCAAGTGGGATGACGGTACTAGCGCCAACTTCGCTGTGCTACTATCGGACCTCGGCATGGAGCGACTGGATCCAGTGACAAATGTAAACGCATACCTGCTCTTCTTAGACTATATCATGATGCATGGCTTCAGCAACAGTCGTGCTGGAACCTACCGGTGGGGGATCGATGTTGCGTCGGTTGTCACATAGAACCAATGCCTCGTCAGTAACTCGCGGGCGATTCAGGGTGCAGTTCCGGCACCGGCGAAAGTTCATCATGGGTCTAGTGCTCATGATGGTGGCTATGTTGATAGACCCTGTTGTAGAGAGGGCGGGAGGGACAGCAGCAGCTTTGGTTGCCATAGATGATGTGGTCGGTGAGGAACCTGAAATCAGGATGGCGCCTCCTTGGCCATTCTATGGCTTCGTTACAGGCGCACTATCTTATTGGGATGACAGTCAAGAGACTTTTCATCTGCTGGAGATCGGCGGCACAGATGACTGCCCGACGCCACCTGTTGCCGATGATCGAGGAACCCAGATAAGTGGGTCGGGCGGATCGTCGATCTACTTCGCTCCATGGGGTGACTATGCGTACCCGCTGTTTACGGAATTGCTAGCACCTCTTGACTCTGAAGAAGTGAAACCGATTGATATTTCGGTAGCTGGCGTCCCGGTACGTGATGCCGGCTACCCGAGCTGGGCTGTTGACGTTTCGATTGGAAGCAAGAGCCAGTGGTACATGCTCTCCTCAGGAAGATTCGACGAAGTAGACATTGGCCAAGTTGACGTGGACGAGAGCCTGCGGGAATGGTATGATGATTACTCGGCAGTATTCTTCGCGGGACACGATGGGCGCAACTACGGCTTGCAATATAGGGATCCCGAGGGAGCTTGTCCGTGGAATATTGCCTACGTAATTGACGGAAATTCTGGTACCTTGATTGCATGCGGCCAAGTCACCGGCGGCATAGCGTTCATCCGATCGAACGGGTCAAACGACGAGCCGTCGAGTTACCAGCTCCCGCGAACGTCAGAGCGTAACTGTAGTGACGGCATTCGTAACGGTATTGATTTTGAGAGCATCAAAGCGAGACGTGAGATCGCGTGACGATTTTCTGCCAAGTTCTGACGGATCCTTTGATGATCGACGAGACGAAAGCGACATGAGTGGGACCTACGTAGTTCGCGCAAGGGTTTCGACGACGAGAGTATTCGAAGCGGGGACGGGAAACTGTCGGGCGCTCTGTGTCACGGGAGACGAATATGTGTGAGGCAGACTGCCGAATGCGTGTCCGTAGCATCGGTCGAATTGGGAGGTTGTTGGCAGTGCTGTCGCTATTGGCCCCTCTGGCGTGTTCGGGCAAGCCAGATTCAACGTTCCCCGGATCGGCCATTGCGTATGCAGCATCGCCTGCTACGGCAGATGGACGTGAGGCAGGGGGCCCGGCAGAGAAGCACAACGGTGATGCTGACATTCAGATGCCGCAGATTTCGGAGCCTTCGAGGGCGTCAGCCCCAACGCAGCCCGAGCCGCCGGGGCAGTGGCCTCGGTTTGTGGAAGGCGTGGCGCCTTCGTGGCCGTTTGTTGGCGTGGTGCAGTTGTGGGCGCATTCGAGCGGTATCCCGTCGGGTGATGCGGATGTGGTGTGGTGGCTGCGGTACTGGCCGTGGGGGTCCGATGCTCAGACGTCGCGCCAGGTTCCGTTGCCGGGGCTGGCGGTGGGGTGTTCTGGCGGGGTGGGGATGGTGTCTCACGGCGAAGGCGGCATCGAGGTGGGCGGCGCGCTCGGGATCGAGTCCGGGTCGTATCTGGTTCGTTGGGGCGAGCCGGCGCGGCGTCTGGAGGGGCCATCGGAGGCTCTGGCTACTGAGATCGGTACTCGTCATTCGACGTTGGAGGCCGGCGCGGCAGGCGATGTCGTGTGGCTGGCGGTCGATGACCGGCTTACGTCGTATGCCATGCGGGAACCACCTCGTGCGCAAGGCGACTGGTGGCGCATACAGGCTCGGCGCGACGGGGCGCTGTTGGTGATGACGGTGCATCCGGCCAATCACGAGTGTTTCTCGGGTGTGACGTGGCTGGTTGACGGTGCCTCGGGTGAGGTGGTGGCGTGCGGCGCGAACACATGGGCAACTCGGTTCGTCGCTCCTGACAGCGCCGCGCGGGGCGCTCCGGTGCTGCCCGAACCCGATGAGGTGGGTACGTATCTCGACTGCGGGCCCCGGCTGGACCTGGCGCTAGTTCCGCTTCGGCGCTGGACCGGCTGACCAGCGACACGACGTGAAGCGTGCAGGGCCGGGAGTCTGGTCTGGACTGTTTCATGGTGTGGTGCCGTGGGCGGTGAGTTGTGCGACGACGACGAGTGCGGTGCCTGCGGTGAGTGCGGGCGCCCAGGCGATGGCGGCGGTAGGGCCATGGCGGGTGCGGGCGGTGACGGCTTGTGGGAGTGCGAGCGTGGTGCCGGCGAGCAGTGCCCACCAGGGCCATTGGGGTCCCCACCATGCGGTGAGGATGCTGGCGGCGTTGACGAGGCGGATGTCGCCGTAGCCGATCGCGTCGGGTTTGGTGCGGTACAGCACTTCGCCGGCGGCGAGCACCGGCACGACCCCGGCGGCGACGAGAAGCATGTGACTCGGCTGGTCGTACGCGACCGCGGCAGCAGTGAGCAGTGCCGAGACGGCCAGTGCAGCGGCCCAGCAGAATGGTCGTGAGATGGTCCGATGCCGCAGGTCGGTGACGCTGGCGTGGACGCCGAGCAGCACCCAGACGCCGACGGCGGCCCACACTGCTGCGGTGCCGATCGAGTGCATGTCGGCCACGGGACCGCTACCGCCGGCTTGTCGGCAGAGGCGGCGCCGCGACGGCGGACGCGGGCGCTCCAGCGGGGGGACTGCTTCGCTGAGCTGGCTGCTGGTGACTGCTGCGGTGGGGGCGATCTGCGCCACTGCGATCGTGGTGGTGCAGACCCAGGTGCGTGACGTGGCGGTCGACGCGGGCAGCTACAGCGCCCGTTTCCGCGCTGCGGTGATCGCGGCCGATTCTGTGACCCGCGAGTGGCGCGCCCAGGCGCCCGCGGACCGCTTCGACGCCGATCAGGCGAACCGTCGCTACTCCGAACGATGCGCCCGCATCGGGATCACGTTCGCTGACACCGAGGCGCGGCCGCACTGGAAGCACGGCGTGCTCGCCGCCGAAGGCGGCTGGTTCGAAGTGCACAAGCTGCCAGTGTGCAGCCTGCAAGACATCCGCGGCGAACGAGAACGGTTCCGCCCCTTCGGGACCGAACCGTCCCAACCCTGACGCAGCGGTAGGCCGCCCGGGACTCGAACCCGGCGCCTTGGGATTAAAAGTCCCCTGCTCTACCTGATGAGCTAGCGGCCCGCAGTCCACGATCGCCGATCCGGCGCTCCGGCACTCGTCTCGAGGCTACTGGCGGGGGTTCTCGCTCTAGCCTGACGACGGTGTCCCCCGAATCCGGGCCCGAAGAGCCGCCTTCGCCCGATGGGTTGCGTGCTGGGCCGCCCCAGTCGGAACTGCACCCCGAACTGCTCGGCGACGACGAACTCGACGCCATCGAGGACGATCTGGAACGGGCGGAGCGAACCCTGGGCCTGCTGGCGGACGATGACATCGATCCCGCAGTCGCCACGGATTGGCTCACCGAGTCCTGAACGTCACTCCGCGTGCGCCTGTGCGGCTTGGGCCAGCTACTCGATCATGAGGTCGATGTCGGATGAAACCAATTCGACCCGGTTGCGGGGCTCCAGCTGATCCCAGCTCCACGTCGCGTCAGCCGCAGCCCCGTCGAGCCAGAACCAGCGGCCTGCCAGGTTCGGCACCCGATCGTCGCCGAGGCCCACTCGTGCGTCGATCGTCTTGAGCACACCTGCGTGACCCACCAGCAGAACACGTCCGCACACAGAAAGATGACGCTGCAATGCCGGCAGCAGCCGCCGGGCGATGCTGTCGGAAGACTCGAATCCGGGCGGCCATCGCCTGGCGGCGACATCGCCAGGCCAACCCTCGTCGATCTCCGCTCGAGTGAGGCCTTCCCAAGGCCCCGCGCTGCGCTCGCGCAGTGCGTCGTCGGCCACGACCTCGCTGACGCCCAGCTGCTTCGCGATGATCTCCGCAGTCCGGCGCGCACGTTGCAGGTCGCTCGCCACGATGAGGTCGAATGCGGGCAGGTCGAATGCATGCCGACCGGTATGCAGGTCGCGTCCGTGCATCACCGGCGTTCGCCAGCTGTCGTCCGCCTCAGCGAGCGTTGCCGCCAGGGCATCGGCGGCAATCTCGGCTTGCCGTTCACCGAGACTGGTCAATGCAGGATCGGCCTGTCCTTGCCAGCGGCCGCGCAGATTCCATTCGGATTGGCCGTGTCGCACCGCCAGCAACTCTGAATGCTGTGTCACGGCGCCTGACCGTAGCGGGCCGTCACTGAGGCTGAGCCGAATGGCGAAGCCGTGGCCCGCGCGGCCCGTGAGCGCAGCGAACAAGAGCGGGAAGCAGCAGGTGACGCGACGGGAGGGTCATTGGGGCAGCGATGCCTCCGAGATGTGATCGGTAGCCTCACGGCGATGCCGACGGTGACGATCCGCTTGTTCGCGGGGGCGCGCGAAGCGGCTGGCGTCGGCAGCATCCAGACAGAGGCGTCGTCGGTCGCCGAGGCACTGGACTGGGCAAAGGCGACGTTTGGTGATGGCTTCATCGCCGTGCTGGCGGCCAGCCGAGTCTGGCTGAACGGCGAACCGGCGCTCGAAGGGGAACAGCTCAACGCTGGAGACGAGATCGCCGTCCTTCCGCCGGTATCAGGCGGCTGAGCGGCGGCGGCACGGTGGCAGCGTCGCCGGGTCTCAGACCGGCGTCACACCCCGCAGCAGCGCTGTGGCTTGGGCCAGCGGTCGCATTGGGTGATGCCACCATCAGTGCGGGGTTGATCTGGTTCGGGGTGCTGATCGGTGCGCTGTGGGCGGGCGCCATGACATTCGGGCTCACCATGACGGCGATCGCCATGGTGGGAGCTTGGCAAGCCGCAAGCGTTCGCAGCAGCACCAAAGTGCCACGTTCCTCGCCGGGCGCTGGCGGGCCTTCCGCAGCGCCGACGCCGCACCCGAGTTACCGCCTGCCGGCGGCCGCGTTGGCCGGCGCAGTCGGGTTCGCGGGCGTCCTCGACACCCGCTTGGCAGGCGCCGTGCTCGGCGCAGCCGTTGTGGCCAGCTTCATCGTGGCCGGTGTCTTGAGGCCCGGCCGCTCCGGCACCAACACACCGTCCGCAGATCGCTCGTCTCCGCCGCCATTCCTAGCCCGTGCGGGACTGCTGGTTCGCACGTGGATGCAGGTCGGCGTCACCGCTGCGTGTGCGGCGGCGGTCGCCCGCTACTCGCTCGGCGCGGCACTCGTACTGGTGAGCGCGGCTGCGATCTACGACGCTGGCAATCACCTCAGCGCGGCGGGTCGGCCGCCGAGTGTGCGGGGCCCCCTGGTCGGGGTGGTCGCAGCCGGGATCGTGATCTTCGCGCTGACCGGTTTGAGCGTGCCGCCCTTCGCACCTACCGATGTCATCAGGTTTGGGCTGCTCGCTGCGGTGACGCTGCCGCTCGGCCCTGCCGCTGCCCGAACGAACACCGCGATCGCCGCACGACCCCGGGAGCGACTGCGGGATGAGGCCGATGCTGCGAGCCGATCAGCCGTCGGCCGCAGCGAGTCACGGCTCGCCGGCGGGGCCCATCGAGCGCGCCAGCGCCTGAGTGGAGAATGGGCCGTGCGCAGGATCGACTCGCTCAGCGTCACGGCGCTGGCGTGGATGTGGGGCTTGGGTCTGCTCAATGTCTGATCGCTGCGCCTGGTCTGATCGCTGCGCCCCAGCGGCACCGGCGTGGTCGCGACGCCGCGCTGGCGTGGTTCGGCTCGCTGAGATCGTGCATCTGCGGCGATCTGCGTAGCGTTATCGGCCGTGGCCGCCGATGCTCCTGATCTTCAGATGCCGGGCGAACCTGGTCGCGTCGCGAGAGTCGCGGTGCTGTGCATGCACACCTCGCCGCTCCACCAGCCAGGCAGCGGCGACGGCGGCGGCTTGAACGTGTACGTGCGTGAGCTCACCGCCGCGCTGGCCCATCTTGGCGTCGATTGCGACATCTACACCCGTCGCACCGATCCGTCGCAACCGGACCACATCGAAGTCGAGTCGGGGCTGAGCGTCACCCACGTCGACGCCGGTGCGCCATCGCTCGACAAGGACGACCTGCTCGCGGTCGTCGCAGCGTTTGCTGATCGGGTCGGCGAGCACCTCGCTCGACGGCCAGTCGACGCAATCCACGCTCACTACTGGTTGAGCGGCTTGGCCGGACATGTGCTGAAGCACCGCCTCGATGTCCCGCTGGCCGTCACCTTTCACACGCTGGGCCGCGTCAAGGCGAGCACCGGCGATGCCGAGCCGCGCCACCGCGGCGAGGCCGAGCAGCGTGTCATCGATTGCGCGGACGCCGTGTTCACCTCGGGAGACGCGGAGGCGGGCCAGCTCAGATCGCTGTACGACGTACCGCCACAACGAGTTCACGTGCTGACACCCGGCGTGGACCGGGCCATGTTCGCGCCAGGCCAGCGACACGCCGCGCGCGCGGCAATCGGGCTGCCGCCCGGACCGGTGCTGCTGTTCGTCGGACGGTTGCAGCCGCTCAAGGGCGCCGAATTGGCGATCGAGACCCTCGCCGCCACGAGAGCCGGGGGCTCAGCGGGCGCTAACGCGCAGCTCGTCATCGTGGGCGGGCCCAGCGGTCCCCAAGGTCACGACACGCTCGCCCGGTTGGAGGACATGGCCGACGATCTGGCGGTCTCGGACTGTGTGCGCTTCGTCGATCCTCTCCCGCACCACCTGTTGTCGACCTATTACCGGGCCGCTGATGTGTGCCTGGTGCCGAGCCGATCCGAGTCGTTCGGCCTGGTCGCCCTGGAGGCCGCGGCGTGCGGGACACCGGTCGTCGCGTCAGATGTCGGGGGTTTGCGCGACAACGTTGTCGAGGGACGCACCGGCTACCTCATCGCTGGCCGAAGCGGCGAGGCGTATGCCCGTCGCGTCATAGACATCCTCACCGATCCGCTGCTGGCGTTGCGCCTCGGCGACGCTGGCTCTCGCCGCGCCGAGCGCTATAGCTGGCGTGCGAGCGCGGCAGCAGCACTGGACGTGCTCGACGCCGCGTGCCGACGAGAGCTTGTCGCTTGCCTGTGAATCTCGGGCCGGTCGCACCATGACGCGTCGCCCCGCAACCGCCGCCGAGCTCGACCAGCTCGAGGCCCGCATGGACGACTGGCTGGCCGAATGGGCTCGCTCACAGTCTCAAGGCGTTCCCGAAGAACGACCGATGCTGCTGGACGTGACCCGTGACTCCGAGGTGCCGCGCCGCTGGTACGTGCGTCTTGCGGGGGAGTCCCGCGATGTCATCGCCATCTGGTTGACGCTGCGCCAGCGCACCCTGGCCTATGAGTCGTATGTCCTTCCGGCCCCGCAGCTTCGAGCAGATCAGGTTGCCGACTTCGTTCTGCGCCGCAACTACTCGCTGGTGGGTGCCCAGTACGGCATCGGTCCCGAGGATGCGCTGTATGTGACGGGAGAATTGCCCACCCACTGCGTTGACGAGGACGAGCTGGACCGGATTGTCGGGTCGCTTTGGGCGTACATCGAGCGTGACTTCACGACGCTCGTCCGGCTGGGCTTCCAGAAGTAGATGTCGAAAACCATTTGATGTGTTTCATAGTTTTCTGATTGATTTGGCGCTCGCCGGGGCACTCGCCAGCAGGCATGCAGGGAAGTGCTCCACTCACTGACTGCGAGTGCCCCGGCACCGCCTGCTCAGCAGGGGTCCCGATGCCGTCCGGTACCGTGACCCCATGGCTGACAGGGTCGATTTGCTGATCGTCGGCGGCGGCAAGATGGGCGAAGCGCTGCTGGGCGGATTGCTCGCCGCGGGCCGCAATGCCCAGAGCATCTGCGTCTCAGAACCGATTCCCGCCCGCCGCGATGAGCTCGCAGACCGCTACGGCGTCGCCGTCACCGACGAAATCGCCGCCTCGGCGGGTGCCATCCTGGCGACCAAGCCCGACGTGATCCCGACTGTTGTGTCTGCTGTCACCGCGGCCGGCACCGACCGCATCCTCTCCATTGCCGCAGGTGTCACGCTCGCAACGCTCGGCGGCGCGGCCCGCAGCGGCACTCCCATCGTGCGTGCCATGCCCAACACGCCCGCGCTGGTGTCGGAAGGGGCGGCGGCCATCTGCGCGAACGAGCACGCCTGTGATGCCGACCTCGACTGGGCCAGCGAGATCCTCGGGTCGGTCGGCAAGGTCGCGCGCGTCTCTGAGCACCTGATGGACGCGGTAACTGGTTTGTCAGGATCGGGTCCGGCATATGTCTTTGTTGTGGCCGAAGCGATGATCGAAGCGGGCGTCCTCATGGGTCTGAGCCGTCCCGTGGCCACCGAACTGGCCATCCAGACTCTGCTCGGCTCAGCGACATTGCTGGCCGAGGGGCGTTCGCCTGCCGATCTGCGAGCCGACGTGACATCGCCCGGCGGCACCACTGCAGCCGGGCTTCGCGAGCTGGAACGCCACGGTGTGCGCGCTGCATTCGCGGCGGCCATCGAAGCCGCGACCCACCGATCCGCCGAACTCGGCGCAGCGTGATCAGAAGAGGGACGAGGGCGGGCGAACAACGATGACGGGCTTCGACACCGTCACCCTCCTGAGTGACCTCGGCAGCGCGGACGAATCCGTGGGTGTCATGCATTCGATCGTGCGCCAAGCCGCCCCCCACACCGCCGTGATCGACTTGTGCCACGAGATCGACCCGGGTGACTCGCGCACCGCGGCGCTCATGTTGGTGCGCAGCGTGCCGCACCTCGCGCCTGGGGTGGTGCTTGCTTCACTGGGTCGCCGATTGGACAGACCCGCCATAGCTGTCTCGGTCGGCGGCGGCCAGTCGATCTTGGTGGGACCAGACAGCGGCGTGCTGGCGGCGGCAACAGCGGCGGTCGGCGGCGCAGACATGGCCATCCGCATCGATGTTCCCGGCGGCGACAACCCACCATCGGTGCTCCACCCGGCGCGTGACGTGCTCGCACCTGCGGCCGGTCGCCTTGCGGCCGGTGAGCCGATCGAGGCGCTGGGCTCACCCGTTGAATCGACGCTGCTGCTGCCCTCTTTGGTTGCGGTGCCGCGCGTCGAAGACGATGGTTCGGTGACCGCGGAAGTGCTGTCGGTCACGCGCTGGGGCACGATTCAGCTCAACGTCGACCGCGAGACGGTGGCACCGCTCGGCGATCTCCTAGTAGCGGAGTGGACAGCCGTCGCGACCGGTTCGCACCCGGCCGAAGCGAACGCGCAGTCGGTCCAGGTGGCGCCCACGGGCGCAGCCGGCGCGGTCAGCCTCGCGCTGTCCGATGATCCATTCGGTCTGCTTGAGTTGACGGTGGCCAGCGGGAGCGCCGCGCACCTGGGCTTCGCCGCAGGCACCGAGATCCGGCTGCGCCCCTCAACATGAGACGGTGACATGAGACCTCGAACGGCGATTGTGCTGGCGGTGCTCGCTGCGCT
Organism: Candidatus Poriferisodalis sp.; assembly: GCF_965214215.1. GTDB lineage: Bacteria > Actinomycetota > Acidimicrobiia > Acidimicrobiales > Poriferisodalaceae > Poriferisodalis. Next base: position 1,017,036 of record NZ_CBDCBD010000003.1, read on the forward strand.
CATCCTGCTCACGTCCACGATTCAGCTGCTCGTCGCCCTCAACTGAGCGATTCGCGACCACATCTTTCATTGCACTTCCTGTACCGAATCTTGCTGATCGCGTGGAAACGGGGTACCAGATCGGCGAGACTGTGCGGGCCGCATTTCCGAACCCTGGGTAGTCCTCGTGTCCATCGTTGTCATGGGCGTGAGCCATCGCAGCGCTCCGCTTGAGCTATTGGAGCGCTGCACGGTTCCCGCTACCGACGTGCCGAAACGACTTGGCGATCTCGCATCGTGCGAGAACGTCAGCGAAGCCATCGTCGTGTCGACGTGCAACCGCACCGAGGCCTACGTGGTGGCTGAGCGGTTCCATGCCGCGTTCGGCGAGGTGCGCGACTTCTTTTGCACGCTGTCGGGTGCGGCGCCCGCCGATCTGTCCGACCACCTCTACGTCCACTACGACGACGATGCGGCCCGCCACCTGTTCCGTGTGACGAGCGGCCTGGATTCCGCGGTGCTGGGAGAACATGAGATCTTGGGCCAGGTGCGCACGGCGTGGGACGCAGCGCGCACCGAGGGAACCGCAGGCACAGTGCTCAACCAGCTGTTCCGGTACGGGATCAGCGCTGGCAAGCGTGCACGCACCGAGACCGGCATCTCACGGGGGACCGCCTCGATCAGTCACGCCGCGGTCAGCATGGCCAAGAACCATCTCGGCACGTTGGAAGGCTCCCGGGTGCTCGTCGTGGGTGCCGGCGAAATGGCCGAGGGCATGATCGTTGCCCTCGCGGCGGCCGGTCCCGCAGCCGTGCAGGTAGCCAATCGCACGCCCTCGCACGCCGAGGCCTTGGCTGCGCGAGTAGGCGGCCATCATCTGCCGCTCGCAAGCCTGGAGGACGCCCTGGTCGAAGTTGATCTGCTGCTGACATCCACAGGCGCGACGTCGGTGATCGTCGACCACGCCAGTGTGGGCGCAGTCATCGAGCGGCGTGCAGGCCGCCCGTTGCTGATCGTCGACATCGCCGTACCCCGTGATGTCGACCCTGCTGTGGCGCGCCTTGCGGGCGTCACCCTCCTCGACATGGACGACCTGTCCCGTTTCGCTGATACCGGACACGTCCGCCGCCAAGCCGAAGTGGCAGCAGTCGAGTCGATCCTGGTCGACGAGACAGAACGCTTCTCGGCCGATCGCAGTGCCCGAGAGATGGCGCCGCTGATCGAATCGCTCCGTGGCCGGGCTGAAGCTGTCCGCCAGTCCGAGATCGAGCGTGCACTGGCGGCGCACCCCGAACTCGACGACGGCGCGCGCGAGGCCCTCGAGCGGGCAACCGCAGCGCTGGTCAACAAGCTGCTGCATCAGCCCACCGTCGCGCTGCGGACTGCGGCAGGCAAAGCCAAGGGCGACCGGCTCGCGGACTCGGTGCGCGACCTCTTCGACTTATAGACCCTGGCCGCGTGAGGATCGCGACACGATCGAGCCCGCTCGCTATGTGGCAGGCGCGCGCTGTCGCGACTGCACTTGGGGCAGCCGGATCATCCGGTGGTGACATCGAGCTCGTGCCGGTGCGCACAAGCGGAGACCTCGACGTGTCCACGCCGATCGCGCAGATGTCCGGCAGGGGGGTGTTTGTGACTGAGGTGCAAGCCGCCGTACTCGATGGGCGCGCCGATGCGGCGGTGCACAGCGCGAAAGATATGCGCTCGGATCCGACCCCCGGCTTGACGCTGGCAGGCTGCCTGGCGAGAGGTGACGTGCGCGATGCGCTGGTCGGTCTGGAGCTCGATGCGATCGGGCACGGCGGCGTTGTCGCAACCGGATCACAGCGCCGGCAGTGCCAACTGGCCGCACTGCGTCCCGATCTGGGGTTCACCGGATTGCGCGGGAATATGGCTCGTCGCATCGCCACAGCCGGCGAACCAGGCATCGACGCGGTGATCGTGGCAGCGGCAGCGCTGGAGCGTCTCGGTGAAGCTGGGCAGATCGCGCAGCGATTCACCGCCGACGAGATCGTGCCCCAGGTCGGGCAGGGTGCCATCGCGATCGAGCATCGAACCGACGACGCGCAAGCCGCCGCCGCAGTCGGGGCGATCATCGACCAGGCGACGACACGCTGCGTGCATGCCGAGCGTTCCTTCTTGCGGACGCTCGGCGGTGGTTGTGACCTGCCGACCGGCGCTTACGCCACTCTCGGCGCCGATGGGCACCTCCACATGACCGCGCTGCTGGCGACGCCAGATCGCAGCGACGTTGTGCGCACCAGCGGCAGCGATGTTGACGGTCTCTCCCTGGGAGCAGCGTTGGCCCGCGATCTGATGACCCGGACCGGCACAGTCGCCGCCATGTGGTCCGCTCTGGGCGACGATGTCTGAGAGCCAATTCAGCGAACTCGCCGACCGCACGGTTGTCGTCACGAGGGCGTCGCATCAGGCCGCCCCGCTGGCGGACGCGCTGCGCAGCCACCAAGCGCGCCCCGTGATCGCTCCGGCCATTGCGGTGGTGCCGCCCTTGGACGGCGGCCAACCGCTCGACGATGCCTTGCTGCGGCTCGAACAGTTCAGCTGGGTTGCGTTCACCTCACCCAACGCGGTCGCGGCGACGCTCGCACGCGCCGACCGGCGCGGGGTGCGCCGTCGCTTCGCGCGCATCCGCGTGGCGGCCATCGGTCCTGCCACCGCAGCCCGCGTCGAGGCCGAGCTAGACCGACCGGCCAACCTCGTGCCCGACCGGAACGACGCGGTCGGCCTCGCTGAGGCCTTCGGCGATCCGCAACCGGGCGACGCGTGCTTTGTGCCGCACTCTGCGCAAGCCCGCCCCGAACTCGTCGACGGCCTGCGAGCCCGCGGCTGGGCCGTCGACGCAGTCAGCGCCTACCGCACGGTCACGCCCACGCTGTCAGACCATCTCATTGCCGATGTGGCTGCCGCGGATGCCGTGATCTTCGCCTCACCGTCCGCGGTGACGGGCCATCTGAGCCAGATCGGCGAGCGAGAGGTCCGCGCCAAGGTGGTTTGCATCGGTGACACCACGGCTGCTGCGTGTGCGCAAGCCGGACTGCCGGTGGCAGCCGTCGCCAGCCGTCCCTCCAGCGAAGGTCTCGTCGAAGCGGTCGCGACGGCGCTGCGCGCCGGTGAACATGCGGCGAACGAGTGAGCGCGTCGGCACCCCTACGCTGCGAGCCGTGACCGCGCCGCCGACGAATGCCGACCTGTTCGAAGCTGCCCAGCGGGTGATTCCGGGGGGCGTCAATTCGCCGGTACGAGCTTTCGGCTCGGTCGGCGGCACTCCGTATTTCGTTGCACGGGCCGAAGGGCCGTACGTCTTCGATGTCGAGGGTCGCCGGTACCTCGACTTCGTGCAGTCCTACGGGGCGATCATCCTGGGTCACGCCCACCCGGCCGTCACTGAGGCAGTGGCGAAGGCTGCCGCGGACGGCACCTCGTACGGCGCGCCGACGCAGCGAGAGGTGCTGCTAGCAGAGCTGATCGCCGAGGCGGCGCCCGGCGTCGAGCAGGTGCGGCTGACCAGCAGCGGAACCGAGGCCACCATGACCGCGGTGCGGCTGGCACGGGGATTCACCGAGCGCTCACGCATCGTCAAGTTCGCCGGCTGCTACCACGGCCACGCCGACGCACTGTTGGCCGCAGGCGGCAGCGGCGTTGCCACGCTCGGGTTGTCGGGCTCAGCCGGAGTCCCGCCGAGCGCAGTGGCCGACACGGTGGTCGTTCCATACAACGTCGTGCCCGCACTCGACGAGGAGACCGCGGCGGTCGTGGTCGAGCCGGTGGCAGCGAACATGGGCCTGGTGCCGCCCGTGCCCGGATTCCTGGAGGGCCTGCGGCACGCCTGCGACGAAGCGGGCGCACTGCTGATCTTCGACGAGGTCATCACCGGATTTCGTCTGGGCCGCGGCGGCGCCGCCGAGCGCTACGGGGTCACGCCCGACATCTCGTGCTTCGGCAAGGTCATCGGCGGCGGCTTGCCGATCGGCGCGCTCGGCGCCCGCACCGAGATCATGCAAACGCTTGCCCCGACCGGTCCCGTGTACCAAGCCGGCACGCTGTCGGGAAACCCACTCGCCACAGCAGCAGGCCTAGCGGCCCTCGAACAGCTCACACCGGCGGCCTATGCAGAACTGGAAGCGCGGGCCAGCCGGTTCGCCGACGGCGCGCGTGACGCGCTAGCTGACGCTGGCTTCGATGCTGCCGTCTGCCAGGTCGGCACGCTCGTCGGCTTGTACTGCGGCGCAGGGCCTGATGCGGGCCGGTTGCCGGTCGACTACGACGATGCCCGTACCACCGACGAGCAGGCCTACGCGCGACTCCACGCCGAGTTGCTCGCACGCGGCGTGGCGTTCGCCCCTGGTGCCTACGAGGCGATCTTCGTGGGCCTCGCGCACACTCCCGACGTCATCGACGATGCCGTCGCTTCCATAGCCGACGCCGCCACAGCGGCCGAATTGCGTGGTTAGGGTCCGCCAGAAGTCAAGTCGCGTGGTCTGCGCTCAAGATCCATGCGCATCTCCTGGTACTCACACGCATCGGTCGCGCGACACCGTCGGTGTCGCCCACTCGGGTGAAGCTCTGGTCCTACGCCGACTTGATGGCGCTGCGCATCGTCTACTGGCTGCGACATCCGAAGTTCAAGACGGAGGGAAATGTTCCGGCGAGCCAGACGCCGCGCGTGCGTGAGGCCCTGGCCGAGTTGGAGCAGCTCGGCTTGGACATCTGGGACGACAGCTGCGGCCGGCTGACGTCTGGATGAGACAGCGTGCGCCACATTCGCAGGATCCTCGCGACTTGTTCGACGAGGCTGCAATTCGGCGGCACGAGGACCCCGCTGCGATCTACGCGAGCGTCAAGGTGTCCGATGCCGAATTGCGGGAGCCCGTGTTGGCGGCCACCCAGTAGCGGCACGGTCGTGGCCTGTGGATGGCGCATAGTCTCAGCATCGATGACGGCACTTGAGTTGCTCAGATGACGAACGGGACGATTCAACGGATTCAGCCGTCGTATTGGCGAGAGGTGCGGCGGGCGTGGGGGGAGTTCCCGGAGTTCCGCAGTCGTGGCGAGAAGTGGGCTTGGCGCCTGGCGTCTACCGCGGTGCCGTGAATGATTGTTCCGTGGTCCAGGTTCTGGGCCTCAATCAGTCTTCTCGGCGATTTCGCCCTGCTGGGTGCATATTGGGTGGTGGCGTCGTTGGCCGGTGGTTGGTGGCTGCATGATGGTCGCGCCCGCTTCCCGCTGAGCCCGGAAGCGATAGAGCGCATCAAGACACGCAAGCGGGCGCGTGATACGGGTCGGGCTGAGCAGTGGTGAGGAACTGTGTGACCGGTCAGCATTGTGTGTGCCGGTTGGCCGGGAGCGAGAATCTGGAGTTGTTCTTTGGCGACGGCGACTGACTACGTTCCCGAGTCGTCGCTGGGGTGGCTGGACCTGGACAGCGCGGCGAGCGAGCGGGTCGGTGAACTGCTGCGGGCGCTTGACGAGCCGGGCACGCTCGACGTTCTGGGTCTGGGCACCGTGCGCGATGCGTTCTCGGGGATGCTCAATCCGGGAACCTCGACCATTCAGACCAGGCTCCGCTACTTCCTCTTCGTGCCGTGGATCTGCGCGGGGCTTGAGGCCCAGCGTGTGCCTGCAGCAGAATTCCCGCGCCGGCTGCGGGACGACGAGGCACGGCTGATCGACTGTCTCCGTCACCTTGGGCGCAACCAAGGGGTCATCGGCTACACCGCCGGCCGGAACCTCCAGCGCATGCCGAGCGACGCCTACTGGGGAGGCCTGTGGACGTGGGGCCTGCGGCGGCTGGACTACAGCATCTCCGAGTACGGACAGCGTGCCGCCGCCCTCGGGAAGCATCGGCCCGATCGCGACGACGACGGCAACGCGACGACGCGGGCAGTTTCGATGTGGGCGGAACTGCCACACGCTCCTGAAGACTTCCTGCACGAAGAGATCACCTTCGACCTTGGCCCCGGTGAGGCGGAGGTGCTGGTGGATCACATCCGGCGGAGCCATGAAGGCACGCTGCTGGCCTGGCTGTGCGCGACGCCGGAGGCAGCAGCGGGCGTCGACTACCCGTGGAAATTGCCGACCCACACCATGCCGGGCCCGCTTGTCGAGATCCTCCGCCACGCCCACAACTTCTCCGAGCTGACCGTCGGACCTCAGTACGTCTACAACATGCTGCTGGCCCGTCAGGCTCGATCAGAGCTGCAATGGGACACGGGCGAGTTGGAGACCAACGAACGCACCCGTCTCGACGACTGGTCTGAGCAGGTGGCGTCGCGGCTCGACGATGTCCGCTCGTGGGTCGCCGATCTACCCGAGTTCTGGGCCATGTTGAACGAGCACGGCGTCGGCGTCGGTGCCCAGGAATTCGTGAACGCCATGGTCGAGCGCATCGCGGCCGACCCTGAGAGCTTCGCCGAGGACTCAGCGGTCCACCGCAGAATCCACCAGCGCGAACTGCGTCTGAAGTCAAAGCGAGCTCGACTGGCACACCGCTCCTCGCTGGAGAATTGGAACGGTGCAGGCGTCGGCGGGCAGTTCGATTTCCGCTGGGGCATCACGCAGAGCTACATGGCCGACATTGCCGCGGCGCAGCCGGTGGCGGACGCCTGATGCTGCAGCCCACCAACCGGTTGACGCTCATCGGCGCCATGCGGCCGCCGGCGGGCTTCCGGATCGAATCGGCGATGGCCGTCACGTTCACGATTGATCTTCGGGCACTGCTTGCGGCACCGGCGGCGTTTGCGCTCACCGGGCCGGACGGTGTTGTTGCCGACGGCGAGCAACTGGAGCCGGTCGAGCTGCTGCACGCCCTGCGCTCCCATGCCGGCAAGATCACTGTGTTCAATCAGGCCGGCTTCACCGCTGTGCCGCCGTCCCGGCGGGTCTTCGCCTTCCTGGAAGGAGCAGTGGTTCCGGTCGATGCGCCACACGGCGGGATCGTGCATCCCAAGGTGTGGGTGTTGCGTTACGAGGCCTGCGATGACGGGCCCGCCGGCGAGGCGCGTCAGCAGCGTCTGCGTGTGCTGGTGGCCAGCCGAAACCTCACCTTCGATGCAAGCTGGGACGCCGTGCTGCGGCTCGATGAGAGCCCCGGTCCCGGCGGCGCCCGGCTCGAGCCGATCGGTGAGCTGTTCGAAGGCCTGCTCGATGCCGCGGTCGGCGACGTCGCCGAAGCCCACCGGGAGCGGGTCCAATCGCTCGCAGCAGTGCTGCAGACGGCCACATTCGCCCTGCCCGAAGGCGTGGACGACCTGCGGGTCCATGTGCTGGGCCTCGACAGCCGGCCTACGCCGCCGAAGGGTTCGCCGCTGCCGGGCAACGCCGAGCGATCACTGGTTATCTCCCCGTTCGTGAGCGACGGCTTCTTCAACACCGTGCACCCGCACCCCATCACCGAACTTGTGAGCCTGGAGGCATGGCTCGATTCCCTCAAGCCGGCTGCCCTCGCCAACGTGGGCACGACGTACACGTTCGACGACCACAGCCCGATCGAGCTCGCCACCCCCGATGACCGGTCATCGCCGCTGGATCCGGCCCGGCCGCTCGCAGGACTGCACGCCAAGGTCTTCGCGTTCGAAACCGGCGACCGGGCGCGTCTGTTCATGGGTTCGGCGAACGCGACCTACTCGGCCTTCCATTCCAGCGTGGAGATCCTTGTGGAGCTGACGGGGCCCACTGCGACGCTCGGCATCGATCGGCTCTGCGACGGTGACGAGGACGAGCCCGGCCTGCGCGAATGGTTCATCTCGTACCGGCCACCCGACGGCGAGCCGATCCCGCTGAACGACACATCGACGCTGGACAGGGCACGCGTTGTCATCGCACGGCTGCAGTTCGAAGGGCATGTCGAGGCGAGCGGGTCGAACTGGGCGGTCACGTACCGATCGAGCGCGCCGCTGCCGAGCCTTGATGGCATGGACGTCCACTGCTGGCCGCTCTCGTCGGCGGGCAATCGGCGTGAAGTGGCCGGGGGCAGCCCATTGGAGGAACGCTTCGAGACGAGCCTCGAAGCCATGAGCGGTTTTCTCGCCTTCGAACTCGCTGACGAAGACGGCTTGTTGACCGAGTTCGTTGTGCCGGTCCCGCTACGTGGCGTGCCTGAGCATCGAGAACGGTTCCTGTTGCGCTCCCTGATCGGCAACGCTGAACGCTTCTTCCGCTATCTGCTGGCACTGCTCGACGAGGACCCGGGCCAGCGGGACCTGCTGGACGCGGTGGAGCGAGCCAGTGCCGACGCCTCCAACGACGGAACCGGCGCGGTCGCCTTGCCGGTCCTGGAGAAGCTGCTGCGAACGATGCGTCGAGACCCGGCAAAGCTGGCCGGGCTTCACCCGCTCGTGTCAGACCTCGCGGCCGACGACGCGCTGCCGGCGGGCTTCGCCGAACTGTGGAATGCCATCTTCGACGTAGCGATCGCAGGGGCGGCCCAGGGCGACACCGCGCAAGCACCCGCAGGAGCACCAACCCGATGACTCAAGGGCACGTCGACGTCGAGGCAGTCCTCGGTGACTTGAAGGACTTCCAGCGTCGAACCGCTCGCTGGACGTTCGAGCGCATGTTCGCCGAGCACGATCCGGCGTTCCGGTTCCTGGTCGCCGACGAGGTCGGCCTCGGCAAGACCCATGTCGCCAAGGGCGTCATCGCACAGGTCATCGACCATCTCGGTCGCATCGGCGACACACGCCACGACATCGTTTACGTCTGCTCCAACACAGCGATCGCACGCCAGAACCTTCGCAATCTCGTTCCCAAAGGCATCGAACCGCTCGACGACGTCGGTCGGCTCGCCATGCTCCCGCTCACTGCGCTGAACGAGGGCGACCGCACGCAGCCGGGCATCAATCTCATCGCGATCACGCCCGGCACGTCGCTGAAATTCGGTCGCAGCACCGGCCAATTCAAAGAACGCTGCCTGGCATACACATTCCTGCGGGCACATTGGGGCGCCGAGGTCATGACCGCCCCGGCTCGAAGGATCTTCTGGGAGGGCATCACAGCCGGCGATCCCGATGCGCGCCTGCGCTCATGGGAGCGCGACCACCGGCCGCGCATCACTGCGTCGCTCAAGGCGTTCGCCGAAGAGCTCACCGAGGTCGACAAATCACGTCGTCGCCACGGCCAGCCGACGCTTCGCACGCTCTTCGACCGGCTGGTCGACGGCCTGAAATGGAAGCGGTCCTTTCCCGGCGAGCTGTGGGATGACCGCCGCGTGTTGATCGGGGAGATCCGTCGCATCTTGGCAATCGTCGGTATTGAAGCGCTCGAGCCCGATCTCATGGTGCTGGACGAGTTTCAGCGCTTCAAGGATCTGCTGCGACCCGATCCGGACAATTTCGCCGCCGAGCTGGCGCATCGCTTGTTCAACTACACCGACAGCGCCACCGGTCGCCTCACCCGGACGCTGCTGTTGTCGGCCACGCCGTATCGCATGTACACGACGGCCGACGAGATCGACAGCGATCACTATGCGGACTTTCTCGACACGTGCCAGTTCCTGTTCCAGAACGAAGAGCGGGTCGACCGGCTGAGGCAGCACTTCGCCGGTCTTCGGTCCGCGCTCACGTCTGCGGAGTCCCTTCCGAACGCCGAGGCAATCTGCACCGACATCAGTTCGGACCTGCGCAAGGTGATGGCGCGCACCGAACGACTGTCGGCCACGCCGAGCCGCGACGGAATGCTCGCCGAGCGTGACGTTCATGTGACTGTGGCGCCCGATGATCTTCGGGCCTATCTGCGCATCGGCGATCTTGCGGAGAATGTCGACCATCACGAGCCCACTGAGTATTGGAAGTCGGGCCCATATCTCGTCAACTTCATGGAGCGGTACAAGCTGAAGGAAGCCGTCCGGCAGGCCGCAACCGAAGGCCGGCTTGCCGACGAAGGGCGGCTCGATCCCGGCCCCGGCCTGCTGAGCTGGGAGGACGTGGAGGCGTATCAGCGCATCGATCCCCAGAACGGGCGGCTCCGCTGGCTGCTCGAGGACTTGGAGCGTCACCGGGCGTTCGAGATGCTGTGGGTGCCGCCGTCCCTTCGCTACTACGACACCGGCTCGGTGTACGAATCAGCCGAAGCCGCGGGTTTCACCAAGCGGCTGATCTTCTCGGGCTGGGCGGTGGTGCCGAAGGTCGTCTCGTCGCTGGTCAGCTTGGAGGCCGAGCGGCACGCCTTCGCCGGCCGCAACCACAACTACACCGCCGACTACCGCCGACGGGGAGGCCAGCGCCTCGACTTCCGCACCAGTGAGCGCACGGCGGGCGAGACCCGAGCGGGGGAGGCGCGGAGCGCCCGCCGAGCTGCCTCGATGACGGCATTTCTGCTGGTGTGGCCCAGCCCGAGCCTCGCCGAACTGGGCGATCCCCGGCGACTGGCCCGGGACGGTCGCCGCCATGTCTCGGCGTTGCTCGCCGAGATAGAGGCGCAGATCGCCGACGCCATCTCGCCGCTGGTGCGGGCCGCGCCCTCGGACGGCGTCGTGGATCGACGCTGGTATTGGGCTGCGCCGCTGTTCCTCGACCAGCAGCGGCACCCTTCGGCGGCAGAGCGGTTGCTGGCCCCCAACGGCGCGCAGCATTGGGAGGGTGACGAAGTTGGCGGGGGATTCAGGGCACATCTCACCCAGGCACGTACGATGGTCGCTCACGGCCATACTGCGCTCGGCCGCCCGCCCGATGATCTCGCAGCGGTGCTCGCCGAAGTCGCGGTCGGCGGCCCAGCGCCGTGCGCCTTGCGGGCGGTCAGCTCGGCTGTCGGCCTCCCGATCTCGCACGAGTCGACAGTGTCGAACGCTGCATGGATCGCCGAGGCATTCCGGCGGTTCTTCAACGCACCTGAGATCACCGGCGTCGTAGTCCGCGGGAGACTCGATGAGGCCGATGGCGAGCCCGGTGTTGAGCGGTACTGGCGCGATGTCGTGCGGCACTCAATCGACGGCAACCTCCAGGCCGTCCTCGACGAGCATTTCCATGTTCTTCGCGATTGGCTCGGCCACCTGAACCCGAGCGACGACGACCAGCGCGCCGCAGCAGCCGACGACATCGGTTACAAGGTCGAAGAGGCGCTGGATCTTCGGACTTCGCTGTTCCGAGTGGACATTCCTCGCCGAACGGCGAACGGCCGAGAATTCACCTTGGAGGAACACCGTCTGCGGACAAGGTTCGCCGTGGCCTTCGGCAACCAGACTCTCGACGAGGGCGGTGAGGCCCGGATCGAGGCGGTGTCACGAGCGTTCAATTCCCCGTTCTGGCCCTTCGTGCTCACCTCCACGTCGGTAGGGCAAGAGGGCCTCGACTTCCACCTATGGTGCCACGCAGTCGTCCACTGGAACCTGCCGACCAACCCAGTCGACCTAGAGCAGCGCGAGGGACGCGTGCACCGTTACAAGGGTCACGCGGTGCGACGGAATCTCGCTGCGACCCTGGGACCGGACCTGCTCACGAACGGCATGTCGCCCGACAGCGACCTATGGAACGAGCTCTTCGACGCTGCATTGAGTGAGAACCAGGGCGCCGACGGAGCGATCGTGCCGTACTGGGTCTTCAACGAAGGCCCGGCGAAGATCCAACGCCACATGCCCGTGCTGCCGTTCAGCCGCGACGCAGCAGCCGTATCACAACTGCGCAAGGCCCTCGCCGCATACCGCCTCGCTTTCGGTCAACCCCGTCAAGAAGAGCTGGTCGAATTCCTCAGCGCCGACCGCACCGACGAAGAGCTGCAGCAGCTGACAGCCCACTTGAAGATCGACCTCTCACCGCCAGCGATGGCCGAAGCCGCTACCGGCCGTCCTTTTCAGCTCACCTCTAGCTGAGATCCAGTTGTGGGTTGTCGGTGTACGGCTCGTCGACCGCCAGTGCTACCCAGTGTGCCCACTGTCCGCGAGTCGCTTCGCCTTCGTAGGTGAAGAAGTGTTGGCAGCCATGCACCTCGGCCGAGGCGAGATGAATGGCATCTGGTGGTTTGACGCCCTTCATGTCGCTGCTGCGTGCTGTCCTGACGATGTCGCGTGCACGCTCGGCGACCCGCATCGATACGTCGGTCAGCTTGACGGGTGACTCCGGGACCCAGAGCTTCGCAATGTTGTCCTCTTCTGCACTTGGGCCGTCGCCCGATGCGTGGTCGCTCGCCACGAATGCCACTTCGGTCACCGTAAGGACGGATGTCAGCAGCTCGATGCTGCCGCGTTCGGCATCTTCGAGAAGTGACGCTACAACGGGGCCCCTTCCGGGCTCGTTGGACAGATAGGCGATCAGGACATTCGCGTCCAAGTAAGCGCGCCGGGGGCTATTGGTCATCTCGCATCCGGCGGACGAGCACCTCGGCCGGTTCGTGCGTCTTGAGCACGCCCCGGGCGGAGCGGTACGCGGTGCTGGAGCCCTCCTCTACGAGGTCGACGCTGGTTATGTCTCGTATCGAGCGCGGCTTGTCCGTCGCAGGGTCCCGTCGCACCGTGCCCGTCACGTCGGCTAGGCGGCCCCATATATCGCGCATCACGGCTTCCATGCCGCTTGTCGGGTAGCACGTCACCGCGGCGTCGTCGACGAGGTCGTAGAGACTGAAGTGCAAGCCACGCCGGTGCGAGAGCATCTCGACGCGGCCCCGAACGGTGCCCAGCGACCTGTAACGGTCGGTCTCTGCGCCGGACGGCTCAGCCGATCGGCCCGGCGCGAACTCAACCGCAGCAGAGGCGCACTCGATGGAGACCGGCTGCTCGCCGCCGGCGAGCTCCTGCAGTTTGGTCAGGTGACGGGTCATGGGCAGCGCCGTATCGGCCACGCCGTCGGCCAACGCCCGTCCGGTCTCGACGAGAGACAGGCAGACCCGTGGGACGAGCCTTTCGGAACGATCGTCGTTGGGAACAGCTCGCACCAGGGCCACGGCGCTGCCGTAATCCAAATCGGCCACCACCCAACGAATCCGCGCATCATGGCTCGCCTCAGCGGCCGACAGTGCCGCTGTGAATGCCGTCAGCGCGGCTGACAGCAGATCCACAGTGACTTCGCCTCCGACCCGCAAGCGAACCTCGTCTTCGCGCATGACGCGGATCGTACTTCCGACATCTGTCCGCCCTGCCGTACTTTCTGTCAACGAGTATCAGCTCGCAGGATGGGCCGCGATCGGACTCGCTGCTGGTAACCAACCGTTGGCATCCGAGTCGAGCCAAGGCAGTGGTCACCGTGTCCATCTGGATCAGCTCCGAGCGGATCCCTTGGATCGCGAAGCACCAATTCGGCGCTCCGCACTCATGATGGTGGTTGTGCCCTCGACTGGTGCTGGTGTGACTCGTCTCGTCGCTGGTTTCGTGCCTTGCAAACGATCTGTGGGTCTGTGTCGCGTCGGGGGCGCGCACCAGCCGGTCGGAAGGAATGTGGGGCTCCCTGCCCAAATCTTCACTGTCTCGCGGAGGCGGATTCCCGGATTCATGCTGCAGGTGAGCGAACGCGGATGGCGTCGTGGTTCGCGAGGGCGGAGGGCTTGGCTTCGACGGCGGCGACGCCCAGGTGCTATGGCGCGAGGCCCTCTTGCCAGAGGCGGCGGGCGAAGTGGTCCGCGGGGATGATATCGATGCCGTCGTGAGTGCGGCGTGGCCAGACTTCGAGACAAACCACCACTCGGGCCGCTAGCTCAGGATGCTCCTCGGCCAGTGTGCGCAGCCCTCGTAGATGGCGTGTCGTGACGGTGGTGGTGGCCTCGGCTTCGACTGCGATGCGCATGTCGCCCACGATGAAGTGCACCTCGATGCCGCTGGGCAGCCGCCAGTAGCTGAGTTCCTCGCCGGTCTCGTGATACGCCGTCATCGCGCACAACTCATGGAACACCCAGTTCTCGAACGCCTTGCCGTAGGCGTCTGAGCCCCGCTCGACGGTGCCGCGACGGTCGTGGTCCCGACTGCTGACGCCGACTCACCGAGCGTGCGTTACTCGCCGGGATTCCGCGATTCAGTCCTTTGCCTCACCAAGGACGATCAGCATCGGGTGAACCAGGCAGTGATGCGGTACCTCGAAGATCCGTGGTTGCCGGGGCTGAGGCTCAAGAAGCTGCGCGGCAAGAGTCCGGCCGGTCAGCTGTGGTCGATGCGCGCATCTGAGGAGCTCCGATCCTGTTCACCACCTATGTGAAGAGCTTGGTGCCCGTTCTCGAGACGCTCTATGAGCGACTGCCTGGTTCCGCACGCGACGCCGTCCGGTTCACCAACATCGACCTGCTCGCCGCTCAGATGTGCGAAGAAGCTGGTGACTTGCGCAACTGGAACGGGGTGCAGAACGAGAACACGTTTGCGCTTGCAAAGAAGGAGATCGTAAGGCCGGGCACTCCGCTGCACGAGCTGGGCTGCTCTGACGGCTACCTGCGAGAGGAAATCCAGCGGGTCATCATCGGGCGCGGCATCGACGATCTCGACAGCTACCTGGGCATCGACCGGATCGGTCGCGAAATGCCCTTCCGGGCGGCTACACGCTGCTGGCTGCTGGAGTTGACGTAGGCGGTCGCAGCCACAATCTCGGACGCAACTACCGCAACACGCGCAAGATCATCGAGGCAGCAATCGCGTGTGCAGGCAGCTTTGCTGTCGCTGACCTCGAGGCTGAGCAGGGAAGGGACTCGTCCCCGCGCCGCAGCGACGCCGCCCGCGAGACGGAAACCGACGGCGTGCCACCCCGGCTGGTAATCACCGCCGACAAGTCGGCCGAGCGGCGCTGGGTTGCTGCCGAGATCGCCCGACTGAGGGAGGCCAACCCGGAGGATCTCGCCCTGAGCGATTTCGGTGTGTTCGCCGCCAGAAACGAAGAGGTTGACGCTGCCGTCAGTGTGTTGTCGGGTTCGCGCCTACTGACCCAGAATCTGAAGGATTCGGTGTTCGGCAATGGCGACGCCAAGGATGACGGCATCAAGGTAGGAACGCTCGACCGGGCGAAGGGTCTTGAGTTCAAGGTGGTCTTCCTGCTCGGTGTGTCGCACGGCGCGTGGCCTTTCACAGCGAAAGGCGTATCGAATGCCGCTGAGCGGACCGATGCGGAGGCATTGGCCGCCTCCAAGCTGTTCGTGGGCATGACTCGCGCTCGTGATGCGCTGTATGTCCTCTGCAGCGAAAAGCCGCATTCACTCATCGACGCCGGTCGTGATCACTTCGAGACGATCCGCATCCCAGCTGCCTGACGGTTCAGACGTCAATCGCTCGGTGGGCTCAGTTGTTTGATTATCCGTCTGGCGAGTCGTTCGTTGATCTCGTTGTGGCGCGGGACCGCCTGGTACACGCCAGTATCGGGGTTGCGATACCAGTCGTGCTTGGAGCCATGACGAACCAATACTGACCCCGTCGCACGGATTCTCTTGACGAGTTCAGCTCGCTTCACGCCAGCGTGAGGTCGGCGACGTGGCGTACCCCGGGCAGCTCACCGCTCGTCACGTCCGCGTGAAGGTCGCGCAAGTGCTCCTCGAGGTCCTCCACCGTGGTGCCTTGGGTCCAGTAGTCAGGGAATTCTTCGAGGTAGCCGAGCCACAGCTCATCCTCTTGCCAGTAGACGATCTTCGTGGTCCGCACGTCTACGTCTCCCTGCTGGCCATCTGATCTTGAACCTAGCGTCTTTGGAGAGATGGCCCCAAGGCGATATTGGTGACGGACAGCGTTCAGGCGCGGTCGCGCCAGAGTCGGGCAACTCCCGAGGCGGCTCGGTAGATGCCGCGGGGGCCGAGCGGGCCGGTCTTGGCCTGCATCAGATCGGTCGAGACCCGCATGGCCAGATTCCCCATGCGGGGGGAGCGAATCGCGAGCTGAGTCAGCTGTCGCATGAGGCCGGGGCGGCCGAGCGCGCGGGTCGTCAGCCGACCGAGGTGGTGGTACTGCTGCCAGCGCGCGGCAAGCTCGGCCTCGTAGCGCGCTAACTCGAGACCGTCATCGTTGTCGAGCGCCTGTCCGATGACCTCGGCTGCCAGTCGGCCGGTGGCCAGTGCGGGGCCGACGCCATCGCCGTTCCAAGGGTTGACACTGCCTGCTGCATCGCCGACCACCACCCAATTCGGACCCGAGCGTGGGCGTACCGATCCTCCCATGGGCAGCCGGCCGCTCGCCGGTTCGGTGCAGGGTCCCGAAGGGTCGATTTCCCAGCGCTCGGGAATCTGCGGGACCCATTGCTCGAAGAGTCGCTCGAGCGAGATGGCTTCGTTGCCGTAGTGATGGCTGAGCAGGCCGACGCCCACATTGGCCGTGCCGTCGCCGACCGGAAAGACCCAGCCGTAACCCGGCAGCTGGCTCCCGGAGCGGTCAGCCAAAGCGAAGACTGACTCGATCCAGGGCTCGTTGTGGCGGGGCGTTGGGTAGTACGCGCGCATCGCCAACCCCTGCGCGTAGGTCCCCGAGCGCACGGTCCCCAGTGCCCGGCCAAAGCTCGAACGCGGGCCGTCGGCGATCACGACGTAGCGAGCGCGTGCCGTCACGTCGCGCGGCTGTGCTCCGCTGCGGTCCACAGCAGTGCAGCCGCGTAGGTGGCCATCGGTGATCAGCGGCGCCGTGACCTCTGTACCGGTGAGCCCGCGCGCACCCGCAGACTGCGCGCGGGCGAACGTCAGCGCGTCGAGTCGCGACCGACGTACCACCACGCCATAGCCGGGCCATTGCTCGCCTTGTGGCCACCGCACCTCGAGGCTTTGTCCGTGGGCGGTGATGCGCAGACCGTGGTGCCGGTGCCAACGCGCGCTGGCAGGATCGCAGCCCATGCCGATGAGCTCGCCCACAGCCACCGGCGTAAGCGCGTCGCCGCACACGCGTTCTCGAGGGTGCGTCGAGCGCTCGATGACCAGCACATCGTGTCCCGCCCGCGCCAGCCAGTACGCGGCCGCGCTGCCCGCAGGGCCGCCACCGACGACGAGCACGTCGCAAGCGAGTGTCTGGGTCAAGGTGTCGTGATCACGATCGGGATTCCCCCAGACGGGAACCCGGCATGAGCGCCGCAGACGGGGCCACGGCTTCGCCTGCCGCTCAGCCTCTTAGTGACCGCCGCCGCCACCCCCGCCGGACAGAGCGCCGCCACCCAGATGCTCCCACTCGGCGTCGCGCTCGGCAGCCACCTCGTCGCTGATCATCTCGCCGCCGATCACCTCGCGGACATATCGCGCGACCGAGTACAGCTGATGGTCGTTGAGCACTTCGCCGAACGCCGGCATGTTGGACTCAGTCTCGCCAGTGATGTGCGCACCGCCTGGCCGGTTCGGATCTCCGTAGACCTGTCCGAGGCCGATGCCTTCGGAGCCGACCGCGATCCACTCGATGAACGAGTCGTCCAGATCTGGGAAGGTCAGCAGCACTTCGCCGTTCCACAGCGGTCGTCCCACGCCGCTGCCGTCGCTGCCGGAGCCGTCGCCCACATGGCAGCTCGCGCAGCGCACCGTGTAGGTCGCCGCACCTTCGTTGATGGCAGTAATGGGCTCAGGCGGCGGTTCGGTCAATTGCACATACACGAATGCCCACAGCGGCAGGCAGAACAGCACGGGCAGCACCCAGATCGGAATTCGATGTCTCTTCTGGGCTGCGAGCACCCATGACGAATCGGGCGGTGCCTCAGGTTCGGCTTCGAGCTGCGCCGCTTCGCGAGCGGCAGCGATCATCTCCGCCTGGCCGGGGCCTGCTGCGGGAGCCCCCCCGGCAGCGGGCGCTGTCGCGCTCGCAGCGCCGCCGTCGCCGCTGCCGTCGTCTTCGAGGACCCCCAGCGCGATGCGACGCTGTCGCGAGCGCTCCAGCAGGTACTCGGGAACATCGGTCACGGGATCCTCCGCGGGGTCGCCCCCAGGGGTTCTGGCACGGCCGGCACGGCCAAGTTCGCAGGGCACGATACGCGCCCGAGCGCACCGAGGCGCAAGTCTGCCATGCAGTCGCCCCGAAGGCGCAGCCGTAGAGGGTCCATTCACCGCGCCCATTGGCGCGGGCCGATTGCGACGACACGGTGGCGAGCGCCAGATGTCGTGCTAGAACATCACGCGCCATAGCCGGGGCGCCGGTAATCTTTGCCCCGGTCTTGTTGCGGCTGACGCACTCGATGCACCGTCGAAATCGCCAGCCCGCAGCAGCCCGGAAACGCCGACATTCGAACTCGGGAGGAACGAAGGAGTGGTTGCACTCGTCACATCGATCCTCGTCACCGCGCTGATGGTTCACGGGCTGGTCTGGTACGGCAAGCGCCGACCGACCGACCGACCCACCACGTGGGGCGAGGCCATGGTGGGTGCGGCCTATGTGTTCATGCTGCTGTTGCTGGTGTTCGGAATCGTGCCCGACCGCTGGATCCGCCTCACCGACAACGAGTGGGGCTGGTCGGTCGAGCGCTTCTTGGTGACAGAAGGCCAGTTCATGACGTCGCCCATCACCTTCCCGCCGATGCGCATCGACCTGAAGAAGGTCAGCGACATCGTGGTCGTGATCGAGCACCTCGCGGCCTTCATCGGGCTCCCCGTGCTCGTGATGTGGTGGCAACGGCGCGATAAGGCCCAGCCCGCCGCCGAGCCGACATCTGATTACGGCCGTCCTCTCGTCAAGGGCAACTGAGAACATGGCTGCGAACGACGCAAATCCGCCGATGCCCAAGTTCCGGGACGACTACCTCCTGCAGCAGGTCGACGCCTCCTACCTCGAGGCAGCGGTCAAGCCGAAGCAGTTCATCAACATCGACCAGTCGGAGTGCATCCAGTGTGAAGGCTGCGTCGACATCTGCCCGTGGAAGTGCATCTGGTATGTGTCCACCGAAGCGATCGATGAAGCCGTCGGCGTCGAATTGCCGGGGCTGGATCCCACCGACAACGCCATCTTCATCATCGACGACGACGTCTGCACGCGCTGTGCGCTGTGCGTCGACCGCTGCCCCACCGGCGTGATCACGCTCGGGCGGGTCAGCAACAATCCCCCGCCAGAGGGCGATGTCCACGGCCGGACCCACACCCACGGCTACTCCTACGGGATGCGCCTGTAGCGCCGGCTCCATGCGTGAAGTGATGCGAAAGCGAAGGACACGGTCCAACTAGATCGAACAGATATGGCGAACACTCTCGAGTCCCCCAAGACCAAGCCGCCCCTGCCGCAGCGCTTGCAGAACGCGCAGCAGCAGGCGGCCGACTGGATGCAGGACAGTCAGTTCTGGACGTCGGTCTTCCGTCCCGGGTCGATCTTCCGCAAGGGCTACACCGACAGCCCCCGGAACCGGTCCTACGTCATCATGAACAGCGTCCTGTACCACCTTCACCCGGTGAAGGTGAAGCGGCACGCGGTGAAGGTCAGCTACACCCTGTGCCTCGGCGGCCTCAGCTTCTTCCTGTTCATCTTGCTGACCATCACCGGCATCTTCCTGATGTTCTTCTACCGCCCTACCGACACTGCGGCATGGGCGGACATCGAGAGCCTCCACACCCAGGTGGCGTTCGGCCTGCTCGTGCGCAACATGCACCGATGGGCCGCGCACCTCATGGTGATCACGGTCTTCCTGCATATGGCTCGGGTCTTCTACCACGGCGCCTACAAAGCACCGAGAGAGTTCAACTGGGTCGTCGGCGTGATGTTGCTGCAGCTGACGCTGCTGCTCGCCTTCACCGGCTATCTGCTTCCGTGGGATCAGCTCGCGCTGTGGGCGGTCACGGTGGGCACGAACATGATGGGATTCACGCCGGTCTTCGGGGAGCAAGTGCGTTTCGTGCTGCTCGGCGGCCAACAGATCGGAGCCGAGACGTTATTGCGCTGGTATGTGCTGCACGTCTTGATGCTCCCCTTTGTGATCGTCATCTTCATGGCGATCCACTTCTGGCGAGTGAGAAAGGACGGAGGCATTTCGGGGCCGCTGTAGGAAGCCTGAACGCCCGCCCCCATCAGCATGACTGAGATCCCTGAACACCTTCTGCGGCGAAGTGCCGAAGCGAGGGCCCGTGCGACCGGCGCGCCTTCGTCCGGCGAAGCCGCGGCCCCAGAAGCCGGGCAGCCCGGCGACGATGACGGTGTCACGATTCCTCGTTCACTACTCGAAGCCAGCCAGCAGCCAGGCGGAGCCCCCGCCGTCGCGGGCATGGCGCCGTATGGAACGGCGCAGCCAGGCAGTCCCGCTGCGGCAGGTGGGGGCGTCGCCACAGCACTTCCTCCGCTCATGGGAGGGCCTGCAGGCAACACCCACCGACTGCTGACAGTCGTCAAGTCGGGTTCCATCCAGGACGTCAAGGCCAGCCCAGGCGACAAGGTCCATGTCTGGCCCCACCTGTTGGCCGCGGAATTCACGGCGGCGCTCTTCATCACCGCGTTCACGTTGGTTTTCTCGTTGTTCATCAATGCGCCGCTGCTGGAGCTGGCCAACCACAACGAGACACCCAACCCGTCCAAGGCACCGTGGTACTTCCTGGGCCTGCAAGAACTGCTCACGATGTTCGACCCGATGATCGCCGGCGTGACGATCCCCGGAGTAGCGCTCATCTTGCTGGCGTTCGCGCCCTACATCGACAGGAACACTTCGCTGCGGCCCGAGGACCGCAAATTCGCCATCTCGATCCAGACCATCCACCTGATGTTCTGGGCGGTCTTGGTGATCATCGGCTCGTTCTTCCGGGGGCAGGGCTTCAACTTCACCTACCCGTGGGACACCGGTCTGCACGGCATCTTCCACCTGTAGGAGCACGTCGGAATGTCCACCGGAACGATTCTCGCGATTGCCATCCCGGTCATCGTTGTGCTGGGTGCGGTGGTCGCGTTCGTCTCCTTGCGTCGCCGAGATGCCACCGGCCTGGGGCACATGTCGCGCGAGACGCGTCGCCGCGACGAGCTGGCCGCTGGTGCGGCCGGCGACGATGCAGCGGCCGAGGACGAGGCCGGTGCCTTCGGCATCAGCTCGCAAGCTCGCGAGCTGGAGCGCTCGGTGGCCTTGGAGCGTCGCCCGTCGACCGTCGCGGTGGCCGAGCCTGAGCTGCCCCAAGACTGGGCGCCGCCGCCCGCCGAAGAGGTGGGCGTCACTCGACGGCAGTTCTTGAACCGGTCCTCGGTGCTGCTGATGGCGACTGGTCTGGGAACCTTCAACGCCGCCATGATCGCCTTCTTGTG
Source organism: Candidatus Poriferisodalis sp. (assembly GCF_965214215.1). Classification (GTDB taxonomy): domain Bacteria; phylum Actinomycetota; class Acidimicrobiia; order Acidimicrobiales; family Poriferisodalaceae; genus Poriferisodalis. The sequence continues at coordinate 1,038,079 of NZ_CBDCBD010000003.1, forward strand.
GCCACGCCCGACAGGTGGTTTCGGTTCGAAGATCAAGATTGGCTCGGTGGCATCGGTCGACGAGGCGATCACGTCATCAACCCCAGCCGAGAACTTCTCGTACTTCTCCGAGGCACAGAGTTACATCCAGCCCTACCCGACAGACTCTGCGACGCTGGCGAATGCCGAGACGGTGTACGGCGGCTCGGTGCTCGACGCGATGAGGCAGGGCTACGTCGCGCTGTGGCAGGTGTGCCCGCACCTCGGCTGCAAAGTGCCGGTATGCGGCAGCTCGCAGTGGTTCGAATGCCCCTGCCACGGTTCGAAGTACAACCGCGTCGGCGAGAAGAAATCAGGCCCCGCGCCTCGCGGCATGGACAGGTTCCCGGTGACCATCGAGGGCGGCAACGTGTTCGTCGACACCGGCAAGGTGTCGCAGGGACCTGCGATTGGCACCGACACCACGGGGCAGGGCCTCGAGGGGCCGCACTGTGCCTGAGGTAAGCCGCATGCTGGCCGTCAGCACGGAGCGTTCGATCGCGATCGTGCTCTTGGCGATTGTCGTCGTCGGATGGGCGATCTACGTCTTCGTCAACATTCGCCAGGCGAAGGCCGAAATCGGCAGCGAAATCGAGCTTGCGCCGAACCGCGGCAACATGCCCGACGACGAGGAACTCGAGGGCAGCCGGCTCGAGAAGGTGCAGGCCTTCGGGGTGCTGATGCTGTTGATCATGGCGCTGGTGCTGCCGATCTACTGGATGCTCGAGGGCGGGCGCCGTTCAGGCGCGGAAACGTCGTTCTCCGAAGCGGCCGTCAGCCGAGGTGCAGCCGTCGCCGCCGCGGCGGAATGCACCGATTGCCATGGTGCAGATCTGGGCGGGGCACGTTTCGCACCGGTGGTGCTCGACATCGGCCACCAGTTCTCCGACAAGGAGTCCTTCATCATCAACACGACATGGGAGGCACCGTCCCTCGACGACGTGTTCACGCGTTTCGACACCGATGCCGAGACGTTGGATGAAGTCAGCGAAGTGCGCCAGATCATCGTCTACGGCCGAGGCGTCATGCCGGCGTGGGGCCTCGAGGGCGGCGGTCCCTACAACGACCAGCAGATCGACGACCTCGTGGCGTGGCTGTGGGCGAACCGGATCGGCGCAGACCAAGACGCAGCAGATTCCGCGGACGACGAGATCACTCGCGAGATCGTCGCGGACGCGTTCGACGTCGACGACGAGATCGCCCAGCTCCTGATAGACGAATTTGTCCCGGACGACGACCCGCTCAATGAGGAGGCCCACGCCCGGGCGACGGCCCGGTTTGAGGCAGCCAGGGCGTCGGACGTGTACGCGGAAGCGTCGGACGGGAAGATTTTGTTCGACCTGCATTGCGCCCGCTGTCACACGCCGCGCTGGCCGGGCCGCGGCTCCGCTCAGCTGCCCAACAACGGCGGAACGGTGGAGGTGCTCCCTGGACCTGACGGCGCCGGACGCTACGGCCCGGCGCTCAACAGCGTGAGCCTTGAGCGGTTGTTCCCCGACATCGAAGATCACATCTCGTTCGTCTCCGAGGGTGCCGCCGACAACGTGGCGTTTGGAGAATTCGCGCGGCTGGGCAACTACGGCATGCCCGGCTTCAAGAGGGTGCTGACCCCCGACGACATCCGCAAGATCGTCGAGTACGAGCGCGGCCTCGCTCCGCAGAGTCAGACTGCGGTCGGCTTCGATCTGCTGCACGAAGCGGGAGATGATCAATGACCGCCTCGCACCTTGTCGGCATTGTCAGCTGGGATCCAGTTCTCACCGGCTACTTGGCAGTCATCCTCGGCATCGCCGTGCTGTGCGGGTCGGTGTACCTGCTGTTGGCCACCAATCTGGGAGTCCGGCTCGGCTTCTTGGTGGCGTGGACCGGGCTGTGGGGCTGGATGCTGCTGATGTCCATCGTGTGGTGGGTGTTTGGCATCGGATGGATCGGCAGCCAGCCCGGCTGGAACGTGCTGGCTGTGACTTCCGATCCCGCAACGGTGCTCGTCGACGAGGTGCAGCAGCTCAGGGGCATCCCCGTCGATCAGCCACCCGATGGCTGGATACAGATCGTTGCCGACGAGAAACGAGACGACAACGCCGAAGACGTCGTCGATCCCGAGTTCGTGCAAGCCCAGGCATTTGCGGCTGACGCTCGCTCAGCTGCCGATGGACATGTTGTCTGCGATGCTGCGGACCCGCGGCAGTTGCTGGCAGTGAATTCGTGCCTGTTCTCAGCCGCGGACGAATATAAGACCTACCGAGTGCTGATCCGGGGCGGTGAGCGATACCGGCCGTTGGGCGTCCCCGACAACGTCATCACGCAGTACTTCCTGCCGAGCAGGGGCAGACCGCACTACGCCGTCGTGCAGATCCAGCCGTTCAGGCCGCGAGTCGAGATCGATCCAAATCTGTTCGGAGACGACGGACAGATCGTGATCCCTGACGCTCAGATCGACGAGAACGAGCCTGTGTACTCCGTGGTGCTGGTGCGCGATCACGGCAGCGTCCGGCTCCGCCCAGCGCTGCTGACCATCTTCTCGGCGCTGCTGTTCGGCTTGGGCTGCTATCACCTGCACCGGCGTGACCAGGCAATCTGGGCGGTGCGCGAAGCTGCGAACCAGTGACCGCAGAGGCTGAGCTGTTCTTGGGCCAGACTGAGGCCGCCAGTACATCGACGACTCGCTGAGGGGGACCGGCGCATGAACAGCGGCTTGGCGGAATACCTGCCGGTGTTGGTTCTCGGCGTGCTCGCTGTCGTGTTCGTGCTGGTGAGCATCATCGCGTCGCGGCTGCTGGCGCCCCAGCGCGCCACGAACGCCAAGCTGGCGTCCTACGAATGCGGCATCGTCGATCAGGCCGCCATTCCCGAACGGTTTCCCGTGCGCTTCTACCTCGTGGCGATGCTGTTCATCATGTTCGACATCGAGATCGTCTTCTTGTACCCGTGGGCAGTCGCGAACGGCGAGCTGGGCCTCTTCGGGTTCGTGGCGATGCTGATCTTTGTCGTGATCTTCTTCCTGTCGTTCGTCTATGAGCTGGCCATGGGCGGGCTGGAGTGGGGGCCGCGCAAACGCCGAGTCCTCCCGCTGCCCCCCGCGAGCCGCAGCGGCGTTCAAGGCGTGCGCACCGTCGGACTCACGGGTCGTACCTACATTTCGAGCGACGAGCGGCCCGGCGCCGCATGGAGCGGCGCACCACGACACGGTGTCGCTCAAGCCAGCAACAGCATGGGAGCGGGCTGATGGCGGGCATCGACGACATTAAGACGCGACTCGGCATCGACGACGGTCTCGCGGGCCTCGGGCACAACGTCTTCACCGCACCGGTCGAGGAGCTGGTGAAGTGGGCGCGGCGACGCAGCTTGATGCCGGCCACCTTCGGGCTCGCTTGCTGCGCCATCGAGATGATGGCGACGGGCACGGCTCATTACGACTTGGCCCGCTTCGGCATGGAGACGTTCCGCGCTTCGCCTCGCCAAGCCGACCTGATGATCGTGGCGGGCCGCGTCAGCCAGAAGATGGCCCCGGTGCTGCGCCAGATCTACGACCAGATGATGGAGCCCAAGTGGGTGCTGTCGATGGGCGTGTGCGCGTCCAGCGGCGGGATGTTCAACAACTACGCCATCGTGCAGGGCGTCGACCAGGTCGTTCCCGTCGACATGTATGCGCCTGGCTGCCCGCCGGGACCTGAGACGCTGCTGCATGCGATCCTTGCGCTGCACGAGAAAATCCGCACCGGCGAGCTGACCCAGCGCCGAGCCAAGCGAGGCGGCGGCGCTGCCGTGGATCTGGCGGCACATGTGGTGCCGCAGTCGAATCCAGCGGCACATGTGGTGCCGCAGTCGAATCCAGCGGCACATGGAGCCGATCCGTCGAGCGCCGTGGTGACGCGCTGATGGCAGATGAGGACGTAACCGATGACAATGCCGCGCCGGCGGCAGAGGTCGATTCGGGGCCGACCATGTTCGGCGTTCCGTGCTCTGATGACCGCGGCCAGCAGGTGCTGCACCCGCGCCGTGACGAGTACCTCGATGTGCTGGCCATGGCCGCAGCCGATGGCTTTGAGCTGTGTGTCGACGTGTGTGCCGTTGACGGGCTCACGAATCGCAGCCGTACCGTGCCGCCCGGCGTCGAGCTCGAACGCTTCGAGGTGGTGGTGAATCTGCTGGACCTGCGTGGCCGGCGTCGGCTGCGTATCCGCACCCAGGTGCCTGCACAAGATCCGCAGTTGCCCTCGTTGGTCGGGCTGTACCCGGGTGCCGAAGCGCCGGAGCGGGAGGCGGCCGACCTATTCGGGATCAGCTTCGGCGACCACCCCGATCCCAGCCGCATCCTCATGCCGCCGGACTGGGATGGACACCCGCTGCGCAAGGACTACGCCATCGGTGCCATTCCGGTGCAGTTCAAGGCAGTCGAAGGCCGATGAGCACCGCGACGACAGCGCCCGTGCGCCGGCCGACCGACGCCGTGCTGCGCATCTCCGAAGAGACAGCGCTGGCAGCCGCCGATGTTTCATCGGCGCCGTTGGACCCAGCCGATGTTTCATCGGCGCCGTTGGACCCAGCCGATGTCGATGACGAGATAGAGACCGTCGCTGCGGCACCCGACGACGGTCCGATGCTCATCAATATGGGTCCGCAGCACCCGTCCACCCACGGCGTGCTGCGTATCGCGATGGAACTGCAGGGTGAGACCGTGCTGCGGTCAAAGCCGATCATCGGCTACCTGCACACCGGCATGGAGAAGACCGCCGAGGATCTCACCTACCTGCAGGGGCCGACGAACGTCACCCGCATGGATTACGCCTCGCCGCTGTTCACCGAGCTGGTGTTCTGCCTCGCCGTCGAAGACCTGCTGGGAACCGAGATCCCGCCGCGAGCTACCTGGATCCGCATGCTGATGTGCGAGTTGAACCGCATGAGCTCGCACTTGCTGTTTCTTGCGACGAACGGCATGGACCTCGGCGCCGTTGGGATGATGCTCTACGGCTGGCGCGAGCGGGAAGAGATCCTGCGGTTCTTCGAGAGCGTCACCGGTTTGCGGATGAACCACAACTACATCCGCCCCGGCGGCGTGGCGGCCGACCTGCCCGACGGCTGGCAGGACGACGTGGAGCACATTTTGGCGGTGCTGCCCGACCGGCTCGCCGAGTTCGACACGTTGATGACCGGCCAGCCGATCTGGCGGGACCGCACCCAAGGCGTCGGAGTCATCACCGCCGAGGAGGCCATCGCGATGTCGGCCACGGGGCCGCTGCTGCGCAGCACCGGCGAAGCCTGGGACCTGCGCCGCACCATGCCGTACCTGGCCTACGACGAGGTTGACTTTGACGTCGTCGTCGGTGCCTATGGCGACACGTTCGATCGCTATTCCATCCGTTTGAACGAGATCCGGGAATCGATGCGCATCGTTGCCCAATGCCTCGACAAGATGCCGAAGGGCCCCTACCGCGCAGAAGACCGCAAGGTCACGCCGCCGCCCCGGGCCCGCATCGACGAGTCGATGGAAGCGCTCATCCACCACTTCAAGATCTTCACCGAAGGGTTCCGGGTGCCTCCCGGTGAGACGTACGTCGCGGTCGAGTCTCCCCGTGGCGAGCTGGGCTGCTACCTGGTGTCTGACGGCGGGCCCAAGCCGCAGCGCGTGCACATCCGGGCGCCGTCGTTCGTGAACCTGCAGAGCCTGCCTCATCTGATGTACGGCGGCCTGCTGGCCGATGCCGTTGCCATCATCTCCTCGGTCGACCCGATTATGGGGGAGGTAGATCGATGAGGGTTTGCGACCGCCGCGTCGGTGTTGGTCCCGCGTCCGACGGAGGCGGGGAGGTAGATCGATGAGGGTTTGCGACCGCCGCGTCGGTGTTGGTCCCGCGTCCGACGGAGGCGGGGAGGTAGATCGATGAGGGTTTGCGACCGCCGCGTCGGTGTTGGTCCCGCGTCCGACGGTGGAAGGGCGGTCGACCGGTAGTGAGCTTCTTTACTGAAGAGAACCGAGCGCTGGCGAACGAGATCATCGGCCGGTACCCGAAGCGTCGCTCGGCGATGATCCCGCTGCTGCACGTCGCGCAGGCACAAGCCGGCTGGGTCTCGCAAGACGCGATGGTGGAGATCGCCGAGCTCGTCGACACGACATCGGCCGAGGTGCTCGGCACCTGCTCGTTCTACGAGATGTTCAAGCGGGAGCCCGTCGGCAAGTACCTCGTGAACATCTGCGCCACGATGTCGTGTGCGCTCGCCGGAGCGGTCGAGCTCATGGCCCACGCGCAAGAGCGCCTGGGTGTGCGCGCCGGTGGCACCACTTCCGACGGCATGTTCACGCTGGCGTCCGCGGAATGCCAGGCCGCCTGCACCGAAGCGCCGTGCTTGCAGGTGAACTACCGCTACCGCTACCGGGTCGACGCCGACGGGTTCGACCAGCTCGTCGACGATCTCGCTGCGGGCGTCCTGGATGACGAGATCCCGCCGCATGGCACCACGGCGCGTGTACGGCAACACATTCCGGCCGAAAGGGCGGTCGGCGCCGTTCCGCCCGAAGAAGTGAACGAAGAACCCGTGTGGCTGACATCTCCGGCGACCAACGGTGAGAGGCACAGCTCATGACGCCGTACACCATTGATCATGCGCCCGGGTTTGTCGTCAACGACGCGCCGCGCATCGTCACCGAGCGGTTCGATCACCCCGATAGCTACACACTTGAGCGGTATCTCGCGACAGACGGCTATGAGGGCTTGCGCGCTGCACTTGGGCGCACGCCAGCCGAAGTTCACGGCGAAGTGCGCGACGCAAGCTTGCTTGGCCGCGGCGGCGCCGGTTTCCCCGCAGGTGTGAAGTGGGGCTTCTGCCCGCCGGGTGTGTGGCCTCGCTACCTCGTGGTGAACGGCGACGAGTCTGAGCCGGGTACCTACAAGGACCGCCTGCTCATGGAGCTCGACCCGCATCAGCTCATCGAAGGTTGTCTCATTGCCTGCTATGCCGTGGGATTGTCGCAGTGCTTCCTCTACATCCGCGGCGAGATGGCACTCGCGCAAGAACGTGTGGCGCAAGCCCTGAATGATGCATACGAGGCCGGCTGGGTGGGCCGCAACATCTGTGGGACCGATTTCTCGGTCGACATCGTGCTGCACTCGGGCGCGGGCGCGTATGTGGTGGGCGAGGAGACGGCTCTCATCGAAAGCCTTGAAGGCAACCGCGGCATGCCGCGGCTGAAGCCCCCGTATTTCCCAGCGGCCATCGGGCTGTACGGCCAGCCCACGATCGTGAACAACGTCGAGACCCTGGCGAACTTGCCATGGATCTTGCGTCATGGCGCGGAGGCGTTCACGGCTATCGGCACGCCGACATCGCCTGGCACGCGCATGGTGGCGGTCAGCGGGCACGTCCAGCGTCCAGGCGTGTTCGAGATCACCAATGGCACCACCACATTCCGCGACCTCATCTATCGCCCCGACTATTGCGGCGGCATGCGACCGGGACGTGAGCTGAAGGCGTTTGTTCCAGGCGGTGGCTCAGCGCCTTGGTTCACGCCCGCACAGTTGGACCTGCCCTTTGAGGCCTCCGAGATTGGCCCCCAGGGGTCGATGCTGGGCTCCGGCGCGGTGATGGTGATGGACGACACCACCGACATCCCCGCGGCGGCACTGACGCTGACCAAGTTCTATGCCCACGAGTCGTGCGGCAAGTGCGTGCCGTGCCGGGAAGGGGCAACCTGGCTTGAGCGCGTGCTGCGCCGGGTATGCGACGGGACGGGCACGCCGCGCGACCTCGACCTGCTGTTCGAGGTGGGTGCCTCGATCTGCCCAGGCGACTTCCCCCATGCCGCGGTGCCCGAACGAGGCCTCGAACCGAAGCCGTTCCCGTACCAGATGACAACGATCTGCTTCGTGGGACCCTCCGCGTTCGCCCCGGTGCACTCTGCCATGACGTTATTCCCCGAGGAGTTCGAGGCTCGGGTGGCGCCGAACGCGCACCTCGACGCCGAGTTGACCGGTGCTGGGTCTGGGGGCACCGGGCTGTTGGCGAGCTCGGCGTCGGGCTCTGTCTCGGAGGTGGCGATCCGTGTCTGACACTGTGGCAGGCGAAGCAGCGCCGAGCACCGTGGAAGTGACGATCAACGGTGTCGCTGTTGATGCGCGACCGGGTGAGCTGGTCATCGCAGCCGCGGATCGCGCCGGTGTGCATATCCCGAGGTTCTGCTACCACGAACGAATGAGCCCGGTGGGCATGTGTCGCATGTGCCTCGTCGAGATCGACACCGGCCGGGGGCCGCAGCTGCAGCCCTCCTGCATGGTCCCCGTCTCGCCGCAGATGGTGGTCGACACCACCAGCGAACGCACACAGCGGGCACAGGAAGGCGTGCTCGAGCTGCTGCTCATCAACCACCCGCTGGATTGCCCGGTCTGCGACAAGGGCGGCGAATGCCCGCTGCAGGACCAGACCATGGCCTACGGCCCCGGCGAGTCCAGGTTCGTAGAGGAGAAGCGCCACTTCCAAAAGCCGATCCCCATCTCCGACCTGGTGCACCTCGACCGGGAGCGTTGCATCCTGTGCGACCGCTGCACCCGATTCGCGGACGAGGTAGCGGGCGACCCGCTCATCGACTTCACCGAGCGCGGCAACGAGACCCAGGTGCTCACCTTTCCCGGCGAGCCCTTCTCGTCGTACTTCTCGGGCAACACGGTGCAGATCTGCCCCGTCGGTGCGCTTACTGCAGCGCCGTACCGGTTCAAGGCGAGGCCGTGGGATCTCGTCGAGACCGAGTCCACCTGCACGACCTGCGCGGTGGGCTGCCGGATCGCGGTGCAATCGTCTCGCAACGAGCTGGTGCGCTACCTCGGAGTTGACATCGACCCGGTCAACCACGGCTGGCTGTGCGACAAGGGCAGGTTTGCCTTCGGTTCTGTCTCGAGCCCGCAACGGGTGACGTCACCGCTGCAGGCGCGCACGCCAACGAGCACCGCCTCCGAGCTGGCTGACACCGAGCCGCTGCGCCGCTTCCAGCCGACCGACTGGGCAAGCGCTCTCGGCACTGTGGCCGCTGCGGTGAAGGCGGCCCGACCTGGCGCGATTGCCGTGCTTGGCGGCGCTCGCGGCACCAACGAAGATGCCTACGCATGGTCGAAGCTGGCCCGCACGGTTTTGCGGACCGACCATGTGGACGCGCAGCTCGGCGACGGGCTGCCCGCTGAACTGGTCGTCGGCTTGCCCGCGGCGACGATTGACGAGGCGTGCAACGCCGACACGACACTGCTGATGTGCGGAGACCTGCGCGAAGATCTGCCAGTGCTGCACCTGCGTCTGCGCGGTGCGGCGCGAGCGGGCACGACTCGCTTGGTCGAGATTGCGACGGTCAGGACGGGCCTGACTCGCAACGCAGCGCGAAGCGAGCAGTGCCGCGGCGGCGAGGCTGCATCGGTGCTGCGTGACTTGCTCGATGGCGACGATCCCCTGGCAGACGAGCTGGCATCGGGATCCGTGGTCGTGGTGCTGGGCCGCTCGTCGGTCGCGGAGTCTGCTGAGACGGCGGCCGAGGTGGCGTCGGTCATCCGATCCCGGGTCCCTCACGCCCGCTTCCTCGTTGCCGCACGGCGGGGCAACGTCCGCGGCGCGCTCGACATGGGCCTGGCCCCAGGACTGATCCCGGGCCGGGCGCTGCGCGCCAGCCCGCCGCCGAGCTTGGCGCAGGCATGGGGCGAACTGCCCAGCGAACGGGGGCACGACGCCACGGGAATCCTCGCGGCAGCCGCGTCCGGGGAGATCGATGTGCTCTTCCTGCTCGGTGCGGACCCCCTCACCGATTTCCCCGACAGCATGCTGGCGCGCCTCGGCGTGTCGGGCGCGGGCACGGTGGTGGCGGTGGATTCCTTCGTGAACCAATCGACCGCGGAAGCCGACATCGTGCTGCCTGCGGCAGTGTTCGGTGAGAAATCGGGAACGACGACCAATCTTGAGGGGCGTATCTCGTCCGTCGGAGAGTTGGTCACCGCGCCCGGCTCGGCCCGCCCCGACTGGATGATCGCGGCCGAGCTGGCCGTGCTCTGCGGCGGCGACCTCGGAGTCTTGGGGGTCGATGAGATCACCGCCGAGATTGCCGCCGTGTGCGCCACCCATGCTGAAGCGATCGGGCCTGAGCTCGGCACCGACGGTGTGGTGGCAAGGGGGGCAGCCTTCGAGCCCGAATTGCCGGCTGAACACGTCGCACCAGCGCGCGACGCCTACGGCCTCCGCTTGGTCTGCAACCGCAAGCTCTACGACGGCGGCGTGACGGTCGAGCGGACGCCGGCGCTGGCGTCGCTGGCGGCTGACACGGTCTTGGGTGTGCATCCGCTCGACCTCGAACGCGTCGGCGTCGAATCGGGCACCGAGGTCGAGGTTCACTCCGAGCGCGGTGCCCTGAGGCTGCCGATCGTGGCTGACGCCGGAATCGCCCGGGGGAACGTCGTCGTGCAGTTCCCTTCGCCTCACGTCGATGTGGGCGTCTTGATCGACGTGACTGCGCCCGTCACTGACGTGCGGGTCGAGACTCGCAGTGGGGCGTCGCGATGACTGGCGACCCACTGTTCGCCGATGGTGTCGACTGGGGCGACATCGGAATTATGGGCATCAAGATCGGAGTGGCGTTCGCCGCCCTGCTGGTCGCCACCATGTTCATGATCTGGTTCGAGCGCAAGCTGATCTCAGACATGCAGCACCGCATCGGCCCCAACGTTGCCGGTCCGTGGGGCCTGCTGCAGGCTCTGGCAGACGGCATCAAGTTCTTCTTCAAGGAAGACCTCCGCCCCGCCAACGCCGATCCGCTCGTGTTCCGGCTGGCGCCCTATATCTCGGCGGTCACGGCGTTCGTTGCCTTCGCAATCGTGCCCATCGGCGGCGTCTTCACTGATACCGAAGGTCGCAGCGGCACGGTCACGCTCTTCGGCAAGGAGACCATCTTGCAGGTGGCCGATCCGCCTGTCGGCATTCTGCTGTTGCTTGCGATGTCCTCGGTTGCCGTCTACGGCGTGATGCTGGCGGGATGGTCCTCAGGATCGAAGTATCCGCTCATTGGGTCGGTGCGGGCCTCGGCACAGGCCATCTCGTACGAAGCCGCGTTGGGCATGTCCGTCGTTGCGGTGGTGCTCGTGGCGGGATCGCTCTCCACCCAGCGCATCGTGTCGCTTCAGGCCGGCGGTGCGGACACTTGGTTCGTCGTCACCACCGGCATCGTGCCGTTCATCGTCTTCTTGATTGCCGCCACGGCCGAGCTGAACCGCCCGCCGTTCGACTTAGTGGAAGCCGAACAGGAGTTGGTGGGCGGATTTCACACCGAGTACTCCTCGATCCGCTTCGCCCTGTTCTTCCTGGCCGAGTTCATGAACGTCATCACGATGTCGGCGATCATGGTGACGCTGTTCTTCGGCGGTCCGGCCGGGCCCATCTTCTTCGGCCTGACGTGGCTGTGGCCGACCGTGTGGTTCCTGGCCAAGGTGCTCGCCTTCCTGTTCGTGTTCGTGTGGTTCCGTGCCACGCTGCCGCGCCTGCGTTACGACCAGCTCATGTCGCTGGGATGGAAGGTTCTCATCCCGGTGATGCTCCTCTGGCTGATGTTCTTGGGTCTGCGGCAAGTGGTGTTCGAACAGGAGAGCTGGAATCTGGCGCAGCAACTGGTGGTGACGCTGGGTGTGACCGCCGTCGGCGGCGCGCTCGGATGGCTGCTCCTGTCGGCGGCGCTGCGCGCAGCCCGACGCAACACGGCCCAAGAGCCTCTCGACGCAGAGGATCTGGCTGGCACACTCACCGGTGCAGCGCCGGGAGACGTCGGACCGGGAGGGGAAGGCTGATGGGCTACCTCGACGGCTTCAAGGTCACGTTCGGCAAGCTCTTCGGCGAGCGGGTCACCACCGAGTACCCGCACGAGAAGCGTCCGAAGCCGCCCCGGTTCCACGGGCGGCACGTGCTCAACCGTTATCCCGACGGCATGGAGAAGTGCATCGGCTGCGAGCTGTGCGCCGGCGTGTGCCCGGCCCGCTGCATCTACGTGCGGGGCGCCGACAACGCGCCCGATGACCCGGTGTCGCCGGGCGAGCGGTACGGCTACGTCTACGAGATCAACTACCTGCGCTGCATTCACTGCGACCTGTGCGTGGAGGCCTGCCCGACCGAGGCCATCACCGAGACGAAGGTCTTCGAGTTCAGCTTCCCGACCCGCCGCGACGCCATCTACACCAAGGATGAACTGCTCACCGACGACGACGGACGGCCCCGGCGCCAGCCCTGGGAGCTGTGGCACGAAGGCGACGACGAGCACACCTCTGGCTGGATGCGGGCAACCTCTCCCTCAGGCCAGCCCGACTACGAGGGCCGGGTCGGGTGGAGCGGCGAGCTGGGCTATGGCGTGCGCGCTCCCGAACAGGGACAGCACGCTGACCTCGACGGCGGGGAGGACGACTCGGTTGCCGTCGGCGACGAACCCGCCGACCTCGATGAGCACAGCGGGTCGCCGGCGGCAGGAGATCATCACTGATGGTTGAGGTGTCGGTGTTTGCGGTGGCTGGCGCTGCGTGCCTCGTCGGCGCTATCGGTGTGGTGCTGTCGCGCAATCCGGTGCATGCGGCGCTCATGCTGGTGATGACGCTGTTCGGCGTCGCGGTACTGTTCGTGGCACAGCAGGCGCACTTCATCGCCGCCGTGCAGGTCATCGTCTACGCCGGCGCCATCGTGGTGCTGTTCCTGTTCGTGATCATGCTGCTCGGCGTAGACCGGGCCGCCGAGCTGTCGCTGGGCGCATTGCCGGCCCAGCGGTGGACTGCAGCCGCATTCGGCATCGGCGGTGCCGCCGTGCTGGTCTGGCTCGTCGCGGCAGTCGACCGGCTGTACAAGGGAGCCATTTCCTACGAACTTGAGGCAGCGGGAGTTGCCGCCGGTGACGCTGACGCAGCCGCCTCGAGTTATCTCACCGATGTCAGCGCAATCGCCCGGTCGCTGTTCTCCGACTACGTGTACGCGTTCGAGCTGACTTCCCTGCTGCTCATCGTGGCGGTCATCGGAACGGTGATCCTGGCCCGGCGCAGCTCCGGCGACGATGGACGGCTCGACGGTACGCACGGGGGCGATCCGCAGCCGGCTGAGGGCGCTGCGGGGCAGCAGGAGGCACGCCGATGAGCGGCCTCGAGGTGACGACTGGCTGGTACCTGACGCTGGGAGCGATGCTGTTCCTCATCGGCGGCACTGGGCTGCTGCTGCGGCGCAACCCGCTGATCATGCTGATGTGCGTCGAGCTGATGCTCAACGGCGTCAATCTCAGCTTCATTGCTTTCGCTGACCGCTTCGGCGATGTGCACGGGCACACGGTGGTGCTCTTCGTGCTGGTCGTTGCGGCAGCAGAGGTGGTGGTCGGTCTCGGTCTGGTGGTGGCGGTGCTGCGAGCCTCGCCTCGTGCGACGGCGGACGATCTGTCGGCGTTGAAGGGCTGAGTCGATGGTCGAGTTGGTCTGGCTCATACCCGCGCTGCCCCTCGCCGGGTTTGCGGTGCTCCTGTTGGCGGGTCCGCGCCTGGGCGAACCCCGTGCGGGCTGGCTCGCCACTGCCGCCAGCGCTGGATCGTTCCTGTTCACGCTCATCACCTTCGGTGGGCTGCTCGGGCTCGATTCGGCCGATACCGGCGGTGCAGGCGGTCATGGCGGTCGTTGGTTCGTCTCGACGCTGTTCGAGTGGATGCCGATCGGCGGCCTCGAAGTCGATGCGGCGCTGCTGGTGGACCCGCTGTCGATGACGATGGCGCTGTTCGTGACGGGTGTCGGGACCCTCATCCACCTGTACTCGGTCGGCTATATGCATGGCGACCCGAAGTACTCGAAGTTCTTCCTGTATCTCAACCTGTTCCTGTTCTCGATGCTCATGCTGGTGCTGGGCGAGAACCTTGTGGTCACTTTCCTGGGCTGGGAGGGGGTCGGCACGTGTTCGTACCTGCTGATCTCGTTCTGGCACGAGCGGCCTACCGCCGCCACTGCCGGGAAAAAGGCCTTTGTCACCAACCGCATCGGCGACTTCGGCTTCATGGTCGCCACGTTCCTGCTGTGGACGACACTCGGCACGGTCTCCTACGCCGGCACGGCGTCTGCCCCAGGTCTCGCAGCAAGTGCTCCGACCTTGGCGACGGGAACCGCCATGGCGGTGTCGCTGTTGCTGCTGCTCGCTGCTGCAGGCAAGTCAGCCCAGCTCCCGCTGTACGTCTGGCTGCCCGATGCCATGGAAGGCCCCACACCGGTCTCGGCCATGGTGCACGCCGCCACGATGGTGACAGCCGGCGTCTACCTGCTGGTGCGGCTCAACCCTGTGCTGGACGCGTCGAGCGGGGCACTAACGGTCATAGCGATCGTCGGCGCCGCCACCGCGTTGTTTGCAGCACTTGCCGCAGTCGCGCAGCACGACATCAAGAAGGTGCTGGCGTACTCCACTGTCAGCCAACTCGGCTACATGTTCCTGGCCATCGGCTCGGGAGCGTACGTGGCGGCGATCTTCCACGTCATCACCCACGCCTTCTTCAAGGGTCTGCTCTTCCTGGGCGCCGGCTCGGTCATCCACGGACTCGGCGACGAGCAGGACATGCGCCGCATGGGCGCGCTGCGCGCCGCCATGCCCATCACTGCGGTCACGTTCATCGTGGGCTGGCTGGCAATCGCCGGCGTGCCGCCGCTGTCGGGCTTCTGGTCCAAGGACGAGATCCTGCTGGCCGCGTGGGAGCAGCCCGACATCGGTCCGTTGCTGTGGATCGTCGGCCTGATCACAGCGCTGCTGACTGCCTACTACATGAGCCGCCAGACGTTCCTGGTGTTCTTCGGCGGCCAGCGTTGGGATGACGACGCCCACCCACACGAGTCGCCGGCCACTATGACGCTGCCGCTCGTGCTGCTGGCAGGTGCGGCGGCTATCGGCGGCATCATCAACCTGCCGCTGGTCGGTGACTGGCTGGTGCTTGAGCACTTCTTGGAGCCTGTACTGGCCCATGAACATCACTTCAAGTCAGAGACCTGGCAGAAACTGTTGTTCGCTTTCGTGGCGGTTCTCGTGGCGCTCATCGGCATCACCATCGCCGCGCTCGCCTGGCTGCGCTCGCGCATATCGACCGACCGGCTCGAACCCGCGTTGCTCGAGAACGCCTTCTACGTCGACTCGTCCATCTCCACATTTGTGGGCGGGCCCGGCACCAAGGCGTTCGAGGCGGCGGCCACCGCTGACCGGCGCTTCGTCGACGGCGCCGTCAATGGCGTCGCGCGGCTGGTACGCATGATCGGTGAAGCCATCCGGCCGCTGCAGTCGGGCTATCTGCGGCACTACGCATCGGGCGTCGCGATCGGCGCGATCATCCTCGTCGTCTGGCTCGCACTGCGAGGCGCATCGTGAGCGCGCCGCGCTGCTCGTCTCTGCGTTCGCGCGCTGCCGATGCGCGACCGCCGGACCCGCCGTCTCGCACTATCTGGACATCTTCGTGTTGCGGAGATGATCAATGAGCACGACTGCGTTGCTCGCGGCTTCCGGCTCGGTTGATTTTCCGATCCTCAACGCGTTGATCTTCGTGCCCGTTGTGGGTGCGCTGGTCGTTGCCCTGCTGCCGGCCAGCCGCCCGGACCTGGCCCGACCGCTCGGAGCGCTGTTCGCCGCGGTCGGTGGCGCGCTGGCATTGGCGCTGGCGTGGCAATTCGATGCGGCAAATCCCGGCTTCCAGTTCGAGAGCACTGTGTCGTGGATTCCGGCGCTCGGCATCTCCTGGAACGTGGGCGTCGATGGCATCTCGCTGTGGATGGTGGTGCTGACGAGCTTGGTTGTGCCGATCGTGCTGGCCGGCGTCGACCCGCACCACAACCCCAAGCCTTATACGGCGTGGATGCTGCTGCTGCAGGCGGGCTCGGTCGGCGCATTCGTGGCGCTCGACCTGTTCCTGTTCTTCGTGATGTTCGAAGTGGTGCTGGTGCCCATGTACCTGCTGATCGCGGGCTGGGGTTACGAGGGGCGTCGCTACGCCGCCACCAAGTTCTTCATCTACACGATGGCGGGCTCGGCGCTGCTGCTCGTGGCCATCGTGGCCACCGCCGTGCTCGGCTCGCCCGACAGCGGCATCACGTTCGACCTGCAGACGCTTGCCGAAGGCCAGCATCTGCCCACCAACGCGGCCCGTTGGTGCTTCGTGGCGTTCGCGATCGCCTTTCTGGTGAAGGTGCCGGTGGTGCCGCTGCACACCTGGCTGCCCGACGCGCACACCGAAGCGCCCACGGCGGGCTCGGTGGTGCTGGCAGCCGTGCTGCTGAAGCTGGGCACCTACGGTCTGCTGCGCTTCGGTCTGTACCTGTTCCCCGAGGCGTCGAACTGGGCAGCCCCGGTGCTGGTCACCGTCGGCGTGGTGGGTGTCATCTGGGGCGCGATCACCGCGGCCATGCAGCGCGACCTCAAACGGCTCGTGGCGTATTCCTCGGTGGCCCACATGGGCTTCATCGTGCTGGGCATCTTCGCCTTCACCGCCCAGGCCATCGGCGGCGGCGTCATCCAGATGGTCAACCACGGCATCAGCACCGGTGCCTTGTTCCTGCTCGTGGGGATGCTGTATGAGCGTCGCCAAACCCGTCAGATCGACGAGCTGGCCGGCATCCAGTCGGCAGCACCGGTCTACGCCGGGGTGTTCACGCTGATCATGCTGTCGTCGGTGGGCGTGCCGGGCCTGAACGGGTTCGTCGGCGAGTTCCTGATCCTGATCGGATCGTTCGACACGCGGCCCGTGTGGACCATCGTCGCCGCAACCGGGGTGATCCTGGCAGCGCTGTACCTGCTGTGGGCATACCAGCGTGTGTTTCACGGACCTCCCGCTCCGGCGGACCGCCAGACGGCCGATCTGCGAAAGGGAGAGCTGGCGACACTTGCGCCGTTCATCATCGCCGTGGTGGCGCTCGGCGTGTACCCCAAACCCCTGCTCAACGCGGTGGAGCCGGCTGCCGAGAAGTTGCTGATTCACCTCGACGATTACAGCGACTTCGAAGTGCCCGATCTGGGTGATCCAGTCGTCGTGGACCACAGCAATAGCGCCGGCGAGCACGACGAGGACGGCCACTGATGCGGCCGCTCGACACCGGGTTGCTCAGACCAGCCGGCTCGGCGGTCATGGTTGTGCACGGCCGAACCGGCGAACGAGTCGGTGAACTCGGCGGAGGCCACAGCTGATGCTGTCGTTTGAATCGCCGGCCGTCGACTGGTGGGTGCTCGTCCCGCAGATGATCCTCGTCGGCGTCGCGCTCGGACTGCTGCTGGTTTCCTCGCTGGCGCCGCGGACGCTGCCCGGCTGGGTGTCCACCGTCATCTCGATCGCTGCCGGTGCGGCTGCAGCCATCGTGGCTGCCGTCCAGTGGGCCATGTGGGGCTCGACGCCTCGGCCCACGCTGGCAGGCGCCTTCGTGAGCGATGGTTTCAGCCTGCTGCTCACGGTGCTGATCGGCGCGGGCGTGGTGATGACGGCCCTCGTCGCCCACTCGGTACTCGACCGCTACGACATGGCGCCGCCGGAGTTCGCGGCGCTGCTGCTGGCGTCTGCTGCCGGCGCGGTCGTGATGGCCGGCGCGAACGACCTGATCGTGCTGTTCCTAGGGCTCGAATCGCTCTCGATTGCGCTGTACGTGCTGATCGCGTTGGCAGGGCGGCGGGATTCCGCCCGCGAGTCGGCCATGAAGTACTTCGTGCTCGGCGCCTTCAGCTCGGCCTTCTTTCTCTACGGCATCGCACTGGTGTACGGCTCGACGGGCAGCACGAACCTCAGCGGGATCGGCGACTTCCTCTTCGGATCCATCAGGGAAACCGATTACCTGCTGCTCGTCGGCATAGCGCTGCTGCTGGTCGGGCTCGGCTTCAAGGTGGCCGCCGTCCCGTTCCACTTCTGGGCGCCCGATGTGTACGAGGGTGCGCCGAGCCCGGTCACCGGCTACTTGGCGTCGATCGCCAAGGCAGCTGGCTTCGCTGCGCTGGCGCGTGTGCTGTACGTGGCGGTCGCGGAGCAGAGCACTGCCTGGGCGCCGATCCTCATCGGGCTGGCGTTCGCCACGCTTGCGGTCGGCGCCGTCATGGCCATCTGCCAATCCGATGTCAAGCGCATGCTGGCCTACAGCTCGATCAGCCACGCAGGCTTCGTGCTCGTCGGCCTCTCCGCGGTCGACACAGGGGCGCTGCGGGATCTGTGGGCCAGCACCGGCGAAGGCGCGCAATGGATCGTGAGGGTCGCTGGTCAAGCGCCTCGCATCTTGACGGGCGGCACCGCAGACGTGGCCAGCCCAGTCTCGTCGGCTGTGTTTTACCTGATCGCCTACTCATTCATGGCTTTGGGCAGCTTCGCCGTGCTGTCGGTCATCAGTGCTGAACGCGGAACGCTGGATCCTGACACCAGCCCGCATGCCCTCAGCCGATACGGCGGGCTGGCGCGCCGTCGCCCTGTTCTGGCACTCGCGTTCGCTGTGCTGCTGCTGGCGCAGGCAGGCGTGCCGCTCACGGCCGGTTTCGTGGCGAAGTTCGAGGTCATCCGGGCAGCGGTCAGCACCGACGGTTACGTCCTGGCCGCGGCCGCCATGATCACCGCAGTTGTCGGCGCCTTCGCCTACCTGCGAGTCGTGCTGGCCATGTACGCGCCAGAAGGATCGGACGCCGATGGCAACAGCGCGCCGGTCGCCCTGGCGAGCCGTCCGCGCTGGGGAGGCTTGCCCCTGACATCGGTACTCGCCATCAGCCTCGCGGTCGCCGTGACCGTGGTCGTCGGCGTCTTCCCGCAGCGTCTCCTGGAGTGGAGCGCCGAGGCCGTCCTGTCGATCATCCTGTAGAGCAGGTCGAGCGGCGACCGCGTATGCAAAGTTTTGAACAAGACTTCAAACTCACAGCAAGTTTCATAACTTTGAATTCGCTGTTCGGTGGCCGACCGTCTTCCGCCATCGAAGTCCGCCTATAACCCGAGAGGAAATGCGATGGTTCCCCTGGCTCTGACGGTTGGTTGCCATCGGGTGCCGGGGTATCGCTCTGCGCGTTGCGTACGGTGACATCGTGATGACACCGCTCGGACGCGAGCTGCGCAGCCTTGCCCGGCAGATTGCAGATGGGGCATCGCAGATGGGCGATATCGAGCATCAACAGTCCCTCCGGCAAGAGTTGGGACGCAAGCTCACAAGTGCCGGTACGACGACGAAGGAGATTGCCAAGGCCGCCGGTGTGAGGCGATGGGTGGTGCGGTCATGGCTTCTCGACGCCCAGATAGGGAGGATTCCAAGGCTCTAGCGCGAACGCTGCGGCTGATGTGACAGAAATGATCTGTTGCGCCAGTTTGGCTGATCTGCTCTGCGTCAAACTGCCGGTTGCAACCCACTGGGCAGCCGTCAACGATGGTGCCTGCGGAGCTCGGGGTGAAGCTCCCGCAGGGAGGTCCGAGGGGTGACGGTGACCGGCGCATGGTCATACGACCGATATCGCGAGGGCACGGCGCCCCTTCCTCACCCGAATCTTGCGTGGAATACCTACGGCGGGGGCGTCGAGAGCATCGGCCGCGACGGGCGCCCGGAGTCGGTCGACGTGCCTGCACCAGCGCCCGACCAGCTGCTCGTGCGGGTAGACGCGGTCGGGCTCTGCTTCTCAGACGTGAAGCTGATCCGTCTCGGCTCGGAGCATCCCAAGCTGTACGGCCGCGATCTGTCGGTGGACCCCATCCGACTCGGCCATGAGGCGACGGTGACGGTCATCGAGGCGGGAGACGATCTTGCTGAGACCTACCGCACGGGTGATCGACTCGCAATTCAGCCGGACATCTTCATCGACGGTCGCAGCACCGCCTACGGCTACACGATCCCCGGTGGCCTGATCCAGTACCACCTGATCGGTCCAGAGGTCCTCGACGCGGACGGCGTCTCATACGTCATCCCAGTCGCTGATGACATCGGCTACGCAGCAGCGGCGCTGTCTGAGCCCTGGGCATGCGTGGAAGCCGCGTACACGCAGCGCCGCCGTCTGTGGCCGCTCAGCGGCGGGACAGCCTGGATCATCGGTCACCCCGACGACCAGCGCGACTACGACTTCGGCGACACGCTCCGCCACGCCGCCCGCGTCGTGCTCACCGGTCTGAACCCGAACACCGCCTCTGCGGTGCTCGAAGCGATAGGTCCGAAGACCGAGGCGTCAGTCGTCGATGCCCCCGAGTTGTCGGAGTACTCCTCGCTCGTCGACCGCGAGACCGGCGGAGACGGCTTCGACGACATCATCCTCATCGATCCACGGTCTGCTTCGCAGGTGACCGAGGTCGCACGGCACATCGCGTTTCGCGGCACGCTCAACCTCGTCGGCGAACGCCCGCTCGACGGTCTCTCATCCATCGATTTCGGCCGCTTGCACTACGACTACACAGCCTTCGTCGGCACACGCGGCCCGACCATCGAGACGGCATACGGCGAGCAGCGAAACCGCTGCGATCTGCGTCCCGGTGGGGTGGCAGTGTTCGTCGGCGCAGGTGGGCCGATGGGTCAGATGCATGTGCAGCGGGCGCTCGAGAAGGCCGATGGCCCGTCCGTCGTCATCGGCATCGACCCAGACCGTGCGCGCCTGGACGTGCTGGCGGCATCGCTCGGCCCGCTCGCGGAACGTTCTGGCTGCGAACTCATCGTGCTGAACGCCGATGCGTCCGACCCGACTGTGCGTGCACTGATCGACGAGCGTTCCGGCGGCGCCGGCGCAGACGATGTTGTCGTCACCGTGCCGGTCGCGTCGGTCATGGCATCGGCGGCGCGGTTAATGAGTGCCGATGGAATGCTCGTGTTCTTCGCAGGAGTCGCGAACGGCACAACCGGGCAGCTCGATATGAGTCCGGTGTATCTCAGCAATACCCAGTACACCGGAACGTCTGGTTCGACACTCGACGATCAAGCGCTCGTGCTCGACAAGACGGCGGCGGGCTTGCTTTCGCCCGACTTGAATCTGGCTGCCCTCGGCGGGATCGAAGCCGGGCGAGACGGTGTGCAGGCGATGCTCGACGGCCGGTTTGCCGGCAAGATCGTCATTTTCCCCCAAGTTGCTGGCATGCCGCTGCTGGGACTCGACGAGCTGGCCGACCGATATCCCGATATCGGCAGCGCCCTGGGACCGCAGGGCCAATGGACATCCGAGGCTGAGCGACGGCTCATCGAGACCCATGGGGTCGTCGAGGATTTGTGATCACGACGCTGACGCCGAACCCGAGTTTCGACCGGACGCTGCGCGTCAACGCACTTGAGCCGGGCGGCGTGCACCGTGCATCACTCGAACGGGTCGAGTGTGCCGGCAAGGGGGTCAACGTCGCCCGTGCTCTCGCCGTCAACGAACACCGGGCCCGGGCCGTGTTCCCGGCCAACGACGACGACTTCGCAGTCTTCGATGCAGCGCTGGCCGCCACTGGGGTGATGTCGCATGCGGTCCGGATTCGAGGATCCATCCGCAGCAACATCACCGTGGTCGAGCCCGATGGCACGACGACGAAGATCAACGAGCCGGGACCAGAACTCGATGCAGCGGAGGCCGCCGAGCTGATGCGCGCCGCGGTGACCGATTCGGGCTCGGACTGGCTCATCGCCAGCGGGCGCCTCGCGCCTCGAACGCCGACGGACTTCTATGCGCAGCTTGCCGAGGCGCTCCCCGACGCAGCGCAGCGGCTCGCTGTCGATTCCAGCGGTGAACCGCTCGAGCTGCTCGTCGGGACGCCGTGCGCGGTCGTGAAGCCCAATCTCAGCGAGTTGGCCAGCCTCACACGTCTGCAGATGTTGACCGTGGGCGATGTCGTCGACACAGCCGCGGATCTGCGCGACCGCGGCTGGGGCGCGGTGCTGGTCAGTCTCGGTCGTTTCGGGGCCGTGCTGGTGAGCGACGAGATCTGCTACGGCACCATCTCGGTGACCGACGTGCGCAACACGGTCGGTGCGGGCGATGCACTCCTCGCCGGTTTCATCGCAGCAGGCGGCCAGGGCTCGGAGGCACTGGCTGAGGGGCTGGCTTGGGCGTCAGCCGCAGTGCGATCGATGGGCACAGCCGGCACCCGAGTCAGCCTCGACGATCGGCGCGCGGTCGCGGTGTCGCCATGCGTACCGCGAGATCTGCCAGTGGGGGAATGAGCATGAGCGAACAGTTTCCGCTCCGGATCTCGGCAATGTTCCGTTCCGGGATCTCGGGGTATGTCAAGAATCTCGTCCCGCTCACGGCTGCTGGCGCAGTCACCATCGCCGTCTTCGGCATCTTCCGCTTCTGGGCGCAGATGGCGATCGACGACGGCAAGACGTTTCAGTCGATCGTCTTCGATCTTCTCGGACTGGTGCTTGCCGGAACGGTTTCGCTGCCGTGGTTCGCCTATGCCCTGGACGCGGCTCGCATCAAGCCGATCGACCTTGCCGCGCCGTGGCGCAGCGGGGGGCAGTTCGCCGCGCAGCTCGTGTGCGCGATCTTCTTCTGGGCCGCCTTCATGCTCGGCTTGCGTTACCTGGCAGGGATCCCGTCGATTCTCGCCGCCCTGTTCTACGGCTTCTACGGCTATGTCGTCGCCGATCGAGCGGCCAAAGGAGGCTTGCGAGCACTCGGCACCAGCGTGCGTCTCGGCACCAAGCGCCGCGTTGCGCTCTTCGCGATCTTGGCGCTGTTCGCCGTCTTCAATCTGCTGGCTGCGATTCCACTCGGCTACGGGGTGTCGGCGCTGACGGTGGTGCTCACGCTCGCCCTGCTGACGGTGACTGCCAGCATCACGCTGGTGGGGGGAGCGTGCCTGTACGACGCGCTGACGGAACGATTGGGCGAGCAATGAGCGAATCACCTGAGGTCAGGCTCAGCGGCACGCCGGCCTCGGCGGGCGTTGCGGTGGGGCCGGCGATCGTCATCGACTCCCAAGCCGTGGTGGTGCCTGATCTGGAGGATCCAGCCGACGCGTTCAGCGAAGCGAGCGCGGCGGTGAGTCGACAACTTGAAGCGATGTGCGAGACGGCCCGTGCGGCCGGACGCGCCGAAGCTGGTGACGTCCTCGAAGCCCAGGCGCTGATGGCACAGGACCCGATGCTGGCCGATGCCGTCGCTGCTGCCCTCGGCGACGGTGCTGGCCTCGGCGAGGCGCTGCAACAGGCGCGCCAACAGATCGAAGAACTATTCGCGGCAATCGATGATCCGTACATCGCGGCACGCGCCCAAGACGTGGTCGAGGTCACCGAGCGGATCAGCCGATGGCTCGCCGGCGTCGACGTACCGGACTTGGGCCAGATCGCCGAGCCGTCGGTGCTCGTTGCACGGGCGCTCACGGCAGCCGACACCGCTGCGCTCGACCCTGCTTGTGTCCTCGGCTTCGTGACCGAGGCCGGCGGGCCCACCTCGCACGTCGCCATCATTGCTCGATCACTGGGGGTCGCGGCCGTGGTGGGCGCCGCCGGCATCGTCGAGCGCACGCGGGCAGGTGACCCAGTTGCCATCGATGGCGCGACCGGCGACGTCGTCATCCACCCGACCGAGGTGACGGCCGAGGCCTTCGCGGCACGCCGCGAGGCTTTCGAGGCAGCCGTTGCTGCCGCCGAGCAGTTCCGCGGGATGAGCGTGGCCCTCGGTGAACATCGGGTCGACGTACCCGCCAACGCGGGGTCCCGGGACGATGTCGAGCGCGCCGTGGAGGCCGCGGCCGACGGCATCGGCCTGCTGCGCACGGAATTCCTGTTTCTCGACCGGTCCGATGCCCCCGGCGAGGACGAGCAGTTCGACTTCTACTCCTTTGCCGGCGCCAGCTTCAGCCAGCCCGTCGTGATCAGGACGTTCGACATCGGCGGGGACAAGCCCGCGCCCTACCTCGGCATCGCCGCGGAGGAGAACCCGTTCCTCGGTGTGCGCGGCGCGCGCCTGTACCGCGAGTTTCCCGAGGTCTTCGAGACGCAGGTGCGCGCAATCCTGCGAGCTGCGGCCGACACCCAGATTTGTCTGATGCTGCCCATGGTGTCGACGGTGACCGAGATCGGTGACTTGCGCGGCTGGATTTCCGAGATTGCGGCTGAGTTGACGGCCCGCGGCATCCGCCATGAGATGCCGCCGATCGGGATCATGGTGGAAGTCCCCTCGGTGGCACTCGTGGCCGACGCCGTAGCGCCGCATGTCGACTTCTTCTCGATCGGGACCAACGACCTCACGCAGTACGCCATGGCCGCCGACCGCACCAACACCGCGCTCGACGAATTCCAGGATCCGCTCCACCCTGCGGTGCTCGCCTTGTGCGAGCGCACGGTGGCCGCGGCGAAGCGCCACGGCATCAGCGTGTCGGTGTGCGGACTCGCTGCGGCCGACCCGCTCGGCGCGGCGGTGTTCGCTGCCATGGGCGTCGACAAGCTCTCGGTCAGCCCGCGAACGGTCAATTTGGTGAAATCGGCGATTGCGGCGACTGAAGCGTCAACCGCCGAGGAGATGGTGCGCACCGCACTCGCGGCGGCTACGGCTGACGAGGCTCGCAGCATGATCGCCAACCCGACTCGAAGCCCATGAGGGCCATGCTCGACACCCGCGCCCTGCGGATCACCCGGTGGCTGCTGCAACAAGACCAGCCCCGCAGCACGGCCGCGCTCGCTTCGGATCTCGGACTGAGCCAGCGCGTCGTCCGCTACCGCCTCGACCAAGTCGAGCGGTTCCTCCTTGGGTGCGGCGCGGAACTGGCGCGCAAACGCGGTCAAGGATTGCTCGTCAATGCCTCGCCCGATGTTCGCTCACGAATTGCCGCCGATATCCGGTCGTTGCCAGATGTGCCGCGGGTATATGCCCCGCCTGAACGGGTCCGGATACTCCTTGCCGCGCTGCTGTGGGAGGCGCCCGATGTGGTGTCCCTCGAGGAGCTCCACCTGGAGCTGGAAGTCTCGAAGACCTCGGCCCGGCGCGATCTGCAGAGCTGCGAGCCATGGCTGGAACGCAACGGGCTTCCGCTGGTGCGACGCGCAGGTCGGGGAATCTCTGTTGTCGGCACCGAGCGACGTATCCGCCGCGTCACCGTGCAGCTCATACTCGAAGCAATCCCAGAAGAGGTCCTGCACCTGCAGCTTGCGGAGGCTCCGTCTGCAGCACAGCAGGCGACCGCTCGGATACCGGTCGGCCTGCTGGAGCGGATCTTCACGCTTCCCTTGGTCGAGACCGCTGCAATAGTCAGGTCCAGCGCGCTCGGCCAAACCCTCACCACGGGGCGCAGCGATGCGGTCTTTGCCCTGTATCTCGCAGTCTCGGTCGCCCGCATCCAAGCTGGCCGCAGCGTCGCACTCGATGCCGGCTCGCACCGCTCTGCAATGGACCATCCCATTGCCCGCAACGTCGCGGCGATCGTTCCGAGCTTGGAGCAGCTCGCCGGCGCCAGCCTGCCTGCTGCGGAGGTCGCAACGATCACCGAGTACCTGCTCGGACTCGACGCGCTCGACACCGCACGTTCCAGCTCAGACTCGGTCGGCGACGATCTTCTCGACGAGATCATGCACCTTGCCGGCGAGCGGCTGCATACCGCTCTCGTCGATGATTCCGAGCTCAGGCGGGGACTGGCGTCCCATCTCGAGCGTCTCGGTGTCCGGATGCGCTACGGGTTGCCGATTCACAATCCGCTGCTCGACGAAGTGCGCGAGCGGTATCCCGATGTGTACGCGGTCGCCCGCGAGATGGCGTCGCTGATCACCGAGGCGATGCATGTGGCGGTCGCCCCCGACGAGATCGGCTTCATCACCATGTACCTCTCGGGTGCGATGGAGCGAGCCAGGCTGCGGCCGAGGCGTCGCGCCCTCGTCGTGTGCCCCAGCGGGATGGCCACCGTCTGGGTGCTCGTTTCGCGAATCAAGTCCGAGTTCCCCGAACTGGACCTTGTGCAGGTCCTGTCTGAACAAGGTTTCGAAGAAGTCCGCCATGACGACTTCGATTTGGTCATCTCGACGGTGCCGCTTGGGCCAAGCGACGTGCCAGTGGTGGTGGTCAGCCCCCTGCTGTCGACCACCGATGTCGCCCAGGTTGCCGCGTACGCCTGATCCTGTCGCTGTCCCAGCCGGTCGCCTGAGAGGCAAATGTCTCCCGTTGCGACGTCACCATCGGCCGATTGGTGTTGAGGCAAAGCGCGGCGCGCGCACCGGAATGTCACTGTCGACCGGTGCCGTATTGGCAGTAGAGCCGGGTGGGCCCCAAGGGCGATGATGTTCCCATCGCCTGAAGCAAGGGGGTTCTACGAATGCTTCAACGTGTCCAACGTTTTGGCGGGTTCTTGTCGAGCATGGTCATACCGAATATCGGTGCGTTCATCGCTTGGGGGTTGATCACCGCCCTGTTCATTCCGACGGGTTGGCTAGCCAAGACCAACCTCGACTGGGACTGGGATGCCATCACCGGCAACACCGTCGGCCCGATGATCAAGTACTTGCTGCCGATGCTCGTCGCCTATACGGGCGGCAAGCTGATCCATGGTCATAGGGGGGGGGTGCTGGGCGCTGTTGCTGTGCTCGGCGTCATCGGCGGTGCCTCGTTCGAGTTGTCGTCCGGTGCTGTCGGCGATCCGCCGCAGTTCCTCGGTGCCATGGTTATCGGCCCACTCGCCGGCTGGGTGATGAGAGAGATCGACAAGTACCTGGAGGACAAGCGTCCTGCGGGCTTCGAGATGCTCATCAACAACTTCTCCCAAGGCATTGCGGGCGTCATCTTGGCGATGCTCGGTTATGTGGTCATCGGCCCCATCATGTCAAGCCTCGCGACGGCGTTCGGCAACATGGTCGAGGGCATCAGCGATGCCGGCTTGCTGCCGCTGATGGATCTGCCCATCGAGGTCGGCAAGGTGCTGTTCCTCAACAACGCCATCAACCACGGGGTGCTCACGCCACTGGGCAGCACCGACGTGGCGGAGACGGGCCGCTCCATCTACTACATGCTCGAGTCGAATCCCGGACCTGGTCTGGGGCTGCTGCTTGCGTACTGGTTTGCCGGCAAGGGGTTGGCCAAGCTGTCTGCTCCAGGTTCCATCATCATCCACTTCCTCGGTGGCATCCACGAGGTGTACTTCCCGTATGTCCTGATGAACCCGGTGATGATCGGCGCCATGTGGGCCGGGGGCATCGTGGCCGACATCGTGTTCGTCATCTTCGATGCAGGCCTCACCGGGCCGCCGTCGCCGGGCAGCATCTTCGCCTACATCTCGTTCTTGCCGTCCAGCGGCGGGGCCGTTGCAGGCGTGTTCCTCGGCATTGCAGCAGGGGCCGCAGCCGCGTTCGTAGTCGGCGCGATCCTCTTGAGGCTGTTCCCGGTCCCAGAGATCGACGACAGCGACGACGACACCTCGCTCGACGATGCGATGGAAGGCGTCCCGCTGAGCTGAAGTACGCGGAGGTTGTGCAGACCCCCAGATGAGCGCAGCCTGAGGAGGCCGGGGCGGTTCAGGTTTGCTGACCGCCCCGGTCCTCCTAATCTCGATGGCACCGTTTCCCTGCGTGCTGGGGGCGTACGGGGGGCGCCAGTGTCTGAGGTACCGACCGGAGGTCAACGATGACGGAGCGAGTAACCAAGACAGCGAACGACGTGAAGCTGATCGTGTTCGCCTGCGAAGCAGGGATGGGCAGCAGCCTCATGGGCGCGAATCAGTTGAAGAAGCTGGTCAAGAAGGCGAAGCTCGACATCACCGTCGTGCATCGGCCCGTGGGGCAGCTCGCAGACGATGCCGATGTGATCGTCGTTCATCAAGGTCTCGCGAAGCAGGCGAAGGAGAAAGTTCCCACGGCGGCCATCGTGCCGTTCGTCCTGTTCATGAATGACCCGTCGGTGAAGCAACTCGTCGCGACGCTGAAGGCCGGTGATCCGGTCGTGTCGAAGATCTGAGCCCTGGCGTGGACGGCAGCGCAGACGGCGGCCTCGGGTCTGTCCTGACTCGAGCGGATGTCGTGCTCGGGTGCAGCGCGAATTCCATGGACGAGGCCATCGAGCACGCGGGCAGTCTGCTCGTCAATCGCGGCTCGGTCACTCCCCCCTACGTCGAGGGGATGAAGCAGCGGGAGCGGGTTGTCTCGACCTATCTGGGCAACGGTGTCGCCCTGCCCCATGGGGTGAACGAGAGCAAGGAATTCATCCGGACGACGGGGATCGTGCTCGCTCAGTATCCCGAGGGCGTCGACTGGGGGCAGGGGACGGCCTATCTGGTGGTCGGGCTGGCGGCGGTCGGCGACGATCACGTACGCGTCCTGTCCCAGCTGGCGGAGATACTGCAAGACGAGGAGTTGTGCGAAGAGCTGGCGCAAACCGGCGATGCTGACTTCGTCTACGACCAGCTGAGCGCTGCACCACCCGACGACGATTGACCGCAGGAACTGGAGATTTCGATGGACTCAGTGTTCGCCGAGGTGGTCATCACCAATCCCCATGGCCTTCACGCCCGACCGGCGGCCGTCATGGTCGAGAGGCTGAAGACCATCGATGCGGAAGTCAGGATCGAGGCTGGCCAAAAGACGGCCAGCGCAGCGAGCATCATGAGCGTGCTCGCGCTCGGAGCAGGGACCGGTGACACCGCACGTGTGCACTCCCAGGGACCGCAGGCGCAAGCCGCGCTTGAGGCTGTCGTGGCCATTCTCACCGAGGAGGAGTGACATGAGCCGACTCAACCATGACGAACTCATTGCATCAGTTGTGGCAGCGGTTGGGGCATCAGCCGATGCCTCGGGCGCGGCCGATCTCGTCTTCGACAAGGGCTCCATCGTTGTCGCGGCGAGCGCCGACGACCTGAAGGGCGCTTTCAAGCGTGTGAAGAAGATCGACGGCTACCGGTGGGTGGCCATCAACCGCGCCGACTTGTTCGGTGCGAACCCGCTTTCCCTCGGGTCCAAGGCCGGGATCATCGACGCCCATGGCGAGATTCTCAAGAACGCAGACATACCCCGCAGGAAGGTCTGACCGCACGTCTGCGATGGCCGCGAGAGCGCCCGCACACGTTCACCGTGGATCGGCGCAGAATCGGCGCAGGGTGGCGCGAAGTCGCTAGCGTTGCGATCCGTGTCCGACCTCTTGCGGAGCTATCTGACTGTCGCGATCTTCGGTGCAGCGGCAGTTCTGATGGCCTTCACGATGTTCGGCGTCGCCCGGATCCTGCGGCCGCAGCGACCGACGCGCCAGAAGCTGATCGCCTACGAAAGCGGCGTCGATCCGGTCGGCAGCGACTGGTCCCAGAGCCAGATCCGCTATTACGTCTTCGCGGTGCTCTTCGTCCTGTTCGACGTAGAGGCCGTGTTCATCTTCCCTTGGGCGACACGGCTCGAGGTGTATGCCCTGTTCGGCCTGGTCGAGATGGCGATCTTCATCTTCATCTTGGTGCTGGGCCTGTTCTACGCATGGCGCAAGGGCGTCCTGCGCTGGGTGTGAGGGGCTGAGGGAAACCGCACGATGGCACTGGTCGACAAGGTCAAATTGCCCAAGCCGCTCACCTGGCTGCTGAACTTCGGCCGGGCACGCTCGCTGTGGGTGTACCAGTGGGGTCTGGCCTGTTGCGCCATTGAGATGGGCGCCGCATTCGGCTCGCCCCGCTACGACGTCATGCGCCTGGGCGTCATCCCGTTCCCGGCCAGCCCGCGCCAAGCCGACCTGGTGGTGATCTCGGGCACCGTCACCGACAAGATGGCCCCGGTCATCCGGCGCCTGTACGAGCAGATGCCCGAGCCCAAGTACGTCATCTCGATGGGTTCATGCGCCAACTGCGGCGGTCCCTACTGGGACAGCTATTCGGTCACCAAGGGCGTCGATCAGATCATCCCGGTCGACGTGTACGTGCCCGGCTGCCCGCCACGGCCCGAAGCGCTGCTCGAAGGCATCGTGCTGTTGCAAGAGCGCATCCAGCGCGAAGACATCCAGGAACGCTGGCGAGGCGAGCCGATCGTGGTGCCGCCCTCGGCATCAGCATCGACACGTGTCCCGCCGACGGCGGGAGCATCAGGGGCAGTGCCGCCCTCGGCAACCGCCCCCGCGCAGGTGCAGGCGTAGCGATGACGGACGCGACCGACGACGCGGCAGCGCCCGGCGATGATGCCCGCGAAGCACTCGCCGCCGAACTGTCTGGGTTGCTCGGCGATGCGTTGGTCGAATCCCATATTGAGGCAGGCGAGAACCTCTGGCTGCGCGTCGAAGTCGAGCACTGGCACGCCGTGATGGCTGCGCTGCGCGACGCCGGGTTTGCCTACTTCGGGTTCCTGTCGGCCATCGACTGGACCGATGCCCCTGAAGGCCGCTACGAGGACACCGAATTCGATGCCGCGGGCGTCGGGACCGATGACGACGAAGCCGCCAGCGCCACTGCCGCCGAGACTGTGCGGCGGGGAGGCGGCGAGACACGCTTCCAGTTGCTGGCGCAGCTGCACTCGCCGGCCCGTCACGCCGCCGTTCTCATCAAGGCCGACTTGTCCGACGTCGACGGTGTGCCTGAACCGGTGCCGTCGATCATCGACATCTTCGCCGGCGCCGACTGGCATGAGCGGGAAGCCCACGAGATGTTCGGCATCGTCTTCGACGGTCACCCGAACCTGGAGCACATCTACCTGCCCACCGAGTTCGAGGGCCACCCGCTGCGCAAAGACTTCCCGCTGCTGGCCCGTGCGGTCAAGCCGTGGCCTGGTGTGGTCGACATCGAAGAGATCCCGCCCGAGCTCGAAGCCCAGCTCGAAGCCGAAGTGATGGCCGAATTCGAGGCATCCGGAGCGGGCGCATGAGTCCCGATTCCGTGGCACCGGCGATGTCTGATGGCGCTCGCAGGCTCGCGTCTGTGTCCAATTGTGCTCGCAGGCTCGCATCTGGAGCGGGCGCATGAGTCCCGCAGCGGCATCGACGACGCTGCGCGAGCAGCAGGCCTACGTGGCGGCTCAGGCCGCCGACGCCCGCGTCAACATCGAGCTCGACACTGGCGACATGACGCTGAACATCGGCCCGCAGCACCCCGCCACCCACGGCACGCTGCGCATCGCCTGCCGGCTCGACGGCGAGCAGGTCATCTCAGCCGAACCGCTGATGGGCTACATGCACCGTGGCTATGAGAAGCTCTGCGAGGTCCGCACCTACCCCCAGTGCACCACGCTGATCAACCGCATCGACTGGCTGGGCAGCTTCGCCAACGAAGTGCCGTTCATCTTGGCGGCCGAACAGCTGATGGGCGTCGAGGCCCCGCCCCGAGCGCAGTGGATCCGCACGATCCTGTTCGAGCTCAGCCGCATCGCCAATCTGTCGCTGTTCCTGGGCGACATGGGCGTGCAGGTCGGGGCGCTGACGCCGGTCTTCTTCGCCTTCCGCGACCGTGAGCGGGTGCTCAACCAGATCGAGGAAGTGACCGGCGGCCGCTTCCATCCCAACTTCGACCGTATTGGCGGTCTGAAGGATGACATCCCCCGCGGCTGGATTGCCGAGACGCACGCTGTCATGGCCAAGATGCGCGGCTTCTGCGACGAGATGGAAGACCTGCTGATGGGCAACGAGATCTTCCAGACTCGCTGCCGCAGCGTCGGCGTGATCCCCGGCGACGTGGCGCTGAGCTACGGCTTGTCGGGCGCCAACCTGCGAGCCAGCGGGGTCGACTGGGACCTGCGCCGAGACGCCAACCCGGGCCTCGCCTGGGACCAGATCGACTGGCGTGTGTGGACACACCCCGACGGCGACTCGTTCGCCCGCTACTGGGTGCGCCTGCAGGAGACCCGCGAGGCCACCAAGATTGTCGACCAGCTGCTCGACGCCATCCCCTCGGGCCCGATCATGGCCAAGGTGCCGCGCATCATCAAGGTGCCCGCCGGCGAGGCCTACGTCTCCACCGAGAACCCTCTGGGCGAGATGGGCTACTACGTCGTGTCCAAGGGCGGCCTCGAACCGTTCCGGGTGAAGATTCGCACGCCAAGCTTCAGCAACATCTCGATCGTGCCTTGGGTGATGCGAGGCACCTACGTGCCCGACATCATCACCATCCTCGGTTCGCTGTATTTCATCCTCGGGGACATCGACCGGTGAGCGAGCTGACCCTTTCGGGAGCGCTCGGCCTCGCGTACTGGGCCGAGACCAGCATCAAGCTGGGCGTCGCGCTCATCGTCATCCCGACGGCTGCGCTGATGCTGGGCTACCTGTTCTTGCTCAAGATGATGGCGTTCATGCAGAGCCGGCTGGGCCCCACCGACGTGGGCCCTCACGGCTCGCTGCAGCTCATTGCCGACGCAGTGAAGTTCCTCCAGAAGGAAGACATCCACCCCGCCGCTGCCGACCGGCGGGTGTTCCGGGCGGCCCCGGTAGTGGTGCTCGCCTCGTCGTTCCTGCTCTTCGTAGTGCTGCCCACGGGCCCCGACGCCGTCGTGGAGAACCTCGACACGGGGATCTTCTACGCGATGGCGGTCTCGTCGCTGTCGGTGCTGGGCGTGCTGATGGCGGGCTGGGCCTCGGCCAACAAGTACGCGCTGCTCGGCGGCCTGCGGGCGGCCGGCCAGCTCATCGCATACGAGCTGCCGCTGATCCTCGCCGTCATGGGCGTGGTCATCCAGGCCGACTCGCTGAACCTGCAGACGATCGTCGAGGCACAGGCAACCGGCGAGATCTTCGGATTCGGCCTCATCGGCAACCCCTTCATCCTGACCCAGTTCATCGGCTTCTTGATCTTCATGATCGCTGCGCAGGCCGAGCTGACCCAGACGCCGTTCGACATGCCCGTGGCCGAGACCGAGCTTGTCGGCGGTTTCCACGTGGAATACACCGGCTTCCGCTTCCTGCTGTTCTTCATGGCCGAAGTCGCCACGGCGTTCGCGTTCTCGGCGCTGGCCACCGTGATGTTCCTGGGCGGCTGGTGGATTCCCGGGTTCGACATCGACGCCCCGATACTCAACGTGCTCGGACCGGTGGTGATGCTCGTCAAGATCCTGCTGGTGGCCTTCGTCATCTTCTGGATCCGCTTCACCTACCCCCGCCTGCGCGAAGACCAGCTGCAGAAGTTCGCCTGGAAAGTCCTCATCCCGCTCTCGCTCGCGAACATCGTCGTGACCGGAATCTTCAAGGTGGTGCTCTAGATGCCACAGCTCCCCGGACTGCTGAAGGGCCTCGGCGTGACTGCTCGCACTGCGGTGCGAACGCTGTTCCCCAAGCGAGGCATGCGCACGCTCATCCCTGCCCCCCAGCAGGGGTCGGTCACCGTGCAGTACCCCCACGAGAAGGAAGCCCCGCCCGACCGCGCCCGGGGCGTGATCGCCCTGCATGAGGAGAACTGCACCGCGTGCATGCTGTGCTCGCGCTCGTGCCCCGATTGGTGCATCTACATCGAGGGTCACAAGGTCAAGGCGCCGCCCCGGCGTGCTGGCGGTGCGGTCCGTTCGGTCAATGTGGTCGACCGGTTCGACATCGATTACGCGCTGTGCATGTACTGCGGCATCTGCGTGGAGGTGTGCCCGTTCGACGCGCTGTTCTGGACACCCGAGTACGAATACTCCGAGCCGCATATCGCCGATCTGCTGCATGACCGGATCCGGCTCAGCGAGTGGATGGAGACCGTGCCCGAGTTCCAGGCCTATGAGCCCGGCTCGGAGCAGAAGGTGCGCGTGGTGCCCGACTTCGGAATCGACGATTTCGCTCCCGCGCGCAAGCTCGAAGCTGGCGCAGCGTCTGATGGCGCTCGCGAGCTCGAGTCCGCTGAGTCCGATGGCGCTCGCAAGCTCGCGTCGGGGCAGGGGAGCTAGGACGCCCGATGGTTGCGCAGAACATCGCCTTCGGCATCATCGCGGGCATCACCGTGCTGGCCGCGCTGGGCATGGTGACGACGCGCAACATCGTGCATGCAGCCCTGTTCCTGGTGGCGGTGCTAGGCGGTCTCGCCGCGAACTACGTGCTGCTCACCGCCGAGTTCATCGCTACCACGCAGGTGCTCGTGTACATCGGCGCCGTGATGGTGCTGTTCCTGTTCGGCATCATGCTCACACGGGCGCCGATCGGGCGAATACCGCAGATGACCGGGGCCACCTGGCCGGTGGCCGCGCTGTCGGCGCTGGCGCTGGGCGGCGTCACCATCTACGCCCTCATCGACCGCTTCGGCACCGACTCGCTGGCTACCGACAACACGGTCTTCCGCACGGCCGACGTGTCGGACTCGGTCTTCTCGCAGTACATCGTCCCGTTCGAAGCTGTCTCGGTGCTGCTGCTCGCAGCACTGATCGGCGCTGTCGTGCTGGCGCGGCGGGACTGAGGCGGCCGTGATGAATGCGTCAGTGATGGGTGTCTCCGTGATGAGGGCCGCAGCGGTAGGTACAGCGGCGTCGCACGCTGAGGAGGTGCTGCGATGCTGCTGAACCAGTTCCTGCTGCTCGGTGCGCTGCTGTTCGCGGTGGGCGTCTATGGCGTGCTGGCGCGCCGCAACGGCGTGATGGTGTTGATGTCGATTGAGCTGATGCTGAATGCCGTCAACCTCAACCTGGTGGCGTTCGGGCTGCAGCACGACGTTGTGTCGGGGCAGGTCTTCGCCCTGTTCATCATTGCCGTTGCAGCCGCCGAGGTCGGCGTGGGCCTGGCCATCGTGTTGCTGCTGTACCGCAACCGCAGATCGATCGCGGTCGACGAGTTCGACCTGATGAAGGGCTGACGGAACGCGCATGTGGATCCTTGAGAACGCGTTCTTGATCCCGCTGATCCCGGCGGTCTCCTTCCTGGTCATTCTGCTGTTCGGGCGCAGCGTCATCGGCGCCGAGCGGGTTCACCGGGTGGGCATCACCGCCGTGGGCATCGTGTGGATTCTCTCGATGATCGCGGCGGCGTCGTGGGTCACCAAAGTGGAGGACTCCACGTCTTCGACCTCTGACGACGGCGAGCACGCACTGATCGTCGCCAACGAAGGCTTGAGCGCTTCGGGCTCGACCGTCGTGGACGGTGATCTGCATCTCACCGCGGAAGACGGCCACGGTGCCGACGATGGCCATACCTACGCCACAGGGCCCAACCCGGTCATCACCGAGGTCGACGGCTGGTGGTCTTCGGGCTTGGAGAGCTTCGCCGTCGGCACGCTCGTGGACGGCCAGACCGTGTTGCTGCTGGTGGTGGTGACCTCCATCTCGCTGCTCGTGCACATCTACTCCAGCGAGTACGTCAAGGGCGACCGGCGCTTCGTCCACTACTACGCCTTCCTGAGCCTGTTCACCGCCTCGATGCTCTTCTTCGTCATGGCCCAGAACCTGGTCCAGATGATCGTGGGCTGGGAGCTGGTGGGCGTGTGCAGCTTCGCTCTCATCGGGCATTGGTGGGAAGAACGCCCCAATACCGACGCGGCGCTCAAAGCCTTCCTCACCAACCGTGTCGGCGACATCGGCCTGCTCGTCGGCGTCATCATCCTGTTCGGCACGTTCGACACGTTCAGCATCGACGGCATCAACACGAAGATCGGTGAGGCGAGCCAAGAGGCCGCGGCCACAGGCATGCCGAACGAGCACCACTTCGCACTGCTGATGGCCTCGATCGCGTTGATGGCGGCGGTGTGCTCCAAGTCGGGCCAGTTCCCGCTGCACACGTGGCTGCCCGACGCCATGGCCGGCCCCACGCCGGTCTCCGCGTTGATCCACGCAGCGACGATGGTCGTCGCGGGCGTGTTCATGATCGGCCGGCTGTACCCGGTCTTCTTCGAGGGTTTCTCCATCGGCACCTCGTCGATCAATCTGATGGCGTTCATCGGCGGGTTCACGGCCTTGGTCGGCGCCGGGCTGGCCTTCGCTCAGTGGGACATCAAGAAGGTGCTGGCCTACTCCACCGTGAGCCAGCTCGGCTACATGGTGATGGCGCTGGGCGTGGGCGCCTGGACCGCCGCCATGTTCCATCTGTTCACGCATGCCTTCTTCAAGGCTTGCTTGTTCCTGGGCGCAGGCTCGGTGAGCCACGCCGCCCACCACACCTTCGACATGCGGGAGATGGGCGGCCTGCGCAAGTACATGCCGCACACCTACAAGACCTTCGTGATCGCGACGCTGGCGCTCGCGGGCATCTTCCCGTTCGCCGGCTTCTGGTCCAAAGACGAGATCCTGTTGGGAGCGTTCGCGGGCCAACAGAACGCGTACCCGATCATGCTGGCGTTCGGCGGCATCGTGGCCCTGCTGACCGCCGCCTACATGACCCGGGTTATCTGGTACACGTTCTGGGGCGAGTACCGCGGCCACGGACACCCGCACGAGTCGCCCAAGGTGATGACCGTGCCGCTGTGGATCCTGGCGGTCATGGCGGTGGTTGCTGGCGCGTTCAACCTGCCGACACCAGTGCTGGAGCTGTTCGGGCTGGAGCGCTTTGCCCACCTGGTGCAGACCTACGCCGAGCCGACGCACTACCTCAATGCGATCGGCCTGTCGCATCCCGATCCGTCGCTGTGGCTAGCGCTTGTGGGATTGGCGCTCGCTTTGGGCGGCATCGCCATCACGTTCCTGTATTTCTGGCGCAACGCCGGGCCGCATGGGCTCACCGAGCGCAACCGCTACGCCAAGGCGGGCTACACGTTCCTTGAGCAGAAGTACTACCTCGACCACCTCTACACCGACATCGTGGTGGGCTCGATCAAGGCGCCGATCGCCCGGGCCGCCAACTGGGTCAACAACAACGTGATCGACAAGGTGGTCAACACAGCGGGCGAGGGGGCGCGCGACAGCGGCCGTTGGGTGTATCGCTGGATCGACCAGGGCACCATCGACAACACCGTCAACGCGCTCGGCTCGGGTGCCGACGCCGGCGGTCAGGGTCTGCGGGTGATGCAGACCGGCAAGGTCCAGAACTACGGCTCGCTGCTGTTCGGCACCGCAGCCGTGGTCGCCATCGTGTTCGTGATCGTCCTGTGACCTTCCCCGCCGCTCGCCCCGTCGCCGTCAAGGTCATGTCCTGTCGGCATGTCGCTCCAGGCGGCTTCGCCCGACGCAGCGCGACCTCGCTAGCCCGCGGCCTTGACCTCGCCGCTCCGTGTTCCGATCGAGAGGGAGCTTCCTAGTGGACGCAACTGGATTCGACGCCTGGGCGCTGACGCTCGCAGTATTCCTGCCGGCCGTCGGTGCGCTCGTGATGATGGTGGTGCCGCGCGCACACGAACTCGAACTGAAGATGGTGGCGCTGGGTACCTCGCTAGCCACGCTGGCCGTGGGTGTCTACCTGCTGTTCGCCTTCGACTACAGCAATGCCGGATCGCTGCAGTTCGGCGTGCACAAGGGTTGGATCGACGCCATCAACGCGGACTACATCCTGGGTCTCGACGGGCTGTCATTGCCGTTGCTGATCCTGTCGATGGCCATCATCCCGCTGTGCGTGATCTACTCGTGGGAGCACATCCCTGAGCCGGGCAACGCCAAGGCCTTCTTCATCTTGATGCTGATCTTGGCTTCAGGCATGAACGGCACATTCGTAGCGCAGGACTTGATCCTGTTCTTCGTGTTCTTCGAAGTCGTGCTGCTGCCGATGTACTTCATGATCGGGGTGTGGGGCGGCGAGAACCGCCGCTATGCCTCGCTGAAGTTCTTCCTGTTCACCTTGTTCGGCTCGGCGTTGATGATCGTCAGCTTCGTGGCGCTGTACTTCGTGGCCACCAACGACGCCGGGGCAGCGCTGAACACGTTCAACATGAGCGAACTCGCCGAGGCCGCTGGCGGCGACTTGGCACGCGGCACCCAGGCGATCATCTTCGCGGGTCTGTTCATGGGCTTCGGCATCAAGGTACCGATGTTCCCCTTCCACACTTGGCTGCCCGATGCGCACACCGAGGCGCCCACGGTGGGCTCGGTGATTCTGGCGGCCGTTCTGCTGAAGCTCGGCACTTACGGCTTTGTGCGGATCGCACTGCCATTCCTGCCCGAGGGTGCTGCAGCGTGGGCGCCGTGGATCGGCTTGCTGGCGGTGATCGGGATCATCTACGGCGCCTTGGGCTGCCTGGCGCAGACCGACATGAAACGCCTCATCGCATTCAGCTCGGTGGCTCATATGGGCTTCGTGATGCTGGGCATTGCGACGCTGACCCCGATCGGCATCAACGCTGCGGTGTTCGGCATGGTGGCCCACGGGATCATCACCGGGATGCTGTTCTTCCTGGCCGGCTCGGTCAAGGAGCGCTACCACACCCTGGAGATCGGTCGGCTGGGCGGCCTTCTGAAATCGGCGCCCCGCATGGGCTGGATTCTGGCCATCTCGGCGATGGCTTCGCTGGGCCTGCCCGGCTTGGCGGGGTTCTGGGGCGAGTTCCCGGTGATTCTGTCGGCCTACAACCCTGGCGCCGGACTTTCCGAAGAGCTGTTCCGCACCTACATGGTGATTGCCGCGGTGGGCACGGTGTTTGCTGCGGGGTACCTGCTGTGGCTGTTCCAGCGCAGTGCGTTCGGCGAACCCAAGCCCGAGTGGGAAGGCCACACGATCGCTGATGTGAACCGCTACGAGTGGGCGGCGTGGATGCCGCTCATCATCGCGATGGTGCTCTTCGGCTGGGTCCCCGGCCTGATCTTCGACATGGTCGATGGCGTGTCGACCGGCATCGCCGACAGCATCAGCGCGGCAGTGGGGTCCCGATGATCGATGCCGACCATATTGACGCCGACGCCGATGCGACCGAAGGCTGACGGGAGCTAGCGATGGGCACCGAGGCGATGCTCGCGTTCGTGCGGCCGGAACTTGACTGGCACGCGCTCGCGCCCGAGTTGACTCTGCTGGCTGTCGGCACGCTGGTGACCGTTTTCGACATCGCGCTCGACGACAAGGCCAAGCGGATGATGCCGACGCTGGCCGGCATCGGCCTGCTGATCACGCTGGTGCCGATACTGACGTTGGCAGCCGACGGCGCCGAACGGTCCATGTTCGGCGGGGCCTACGTTGTCGACGACTTCTCGCTGGTACTCAAAGCGTTGTTCATCTTGGTCGGCTACGTGGTCGTGCTGATGTCGGTCGACTACGTGCGCGAAGGCGACTACTACGAGAACGAGTACTACACGCTGCTGCTGACATCGCTGCTGGGCATGGTGATGATGGCCAGCTCACGCGATCTGGTGAGCATGTTCGTTGCGCTGGAGCTGCTGTCGATCCCGGCGTACATGCTGGCTGCGTGGCGCAAGGGCGGGCCCCGTTCGAACGAGGCGGGTCTGAAGTACTACTTGATGGGGGTCTTCGCTTCTGCGGTGATGCTGTACGGCATGTCGCTGGTGTTCGGCGTGGCCGGCGATACCGATTTCGGGACGATCGCTGAGGCGCTGAAGGGCGAGGGATCGAGCCCGATCGTCATCGTGGCGATCCTGTTCGTGCTGATCGGCTTCGCGTTCAAGGTGTCGGCTGTGCCGTTCCACACTTGGGCGCCCGACACCTACGAGGGCGCGCCGACGCCGGTGACGGCGTTCTTGTCGGTGGCGTCGAAGGCAGCCGGCATGGTGGCGCTGCTGAGCTTGGTGTTCGTGGCCTTCGAAGGGGCCGCAGACGTGGTGCAGCCGTTCTTCTGGGTGCTGGCCGTGGTGACGATGACGGTGGGCAACCTGATCGCTTTGCGTCAGACGAACATCGTGCGGATGCTGGCCTATTCGGGCGTCGCGCAGGGCGGCTTCATGCTGGTGCCGTTCGCTGTGGCGTTCGAGGGCGATGCTTGGACCGCCGCTGGGACCGGCATCACCACGACCACGCTGCCCAGTGCCTATGAGGCGGTGATCGTCTACGCCATCATCTACGCCTTCATGAACCTGGGAGCGTTCAGCGTGGTGCTGGCAGTGGCACGGCGGACCCGCTCGGGCGAGATCGACAGCTACGCCGGGTTGTTCAGGTACGCGCCAGGCATGGCGGTGCTGATGACGGTGTTCTTGGCATCGTTGGCTGGCATCCCGCCTGCAGGCGGATGGTTCGCCAAGTTGGTCATCTTCCGGACGCTGGCTGAAGCGAGTACACCGGCGGGCTGGGTGCTGGCGGCGATTGTCGCAGTGAATGCGGTGATTGCGTTCGGCTACTACGCCCGAGTGCTGACCCAGATGTGGTTCCAGCCAGTGCCCGAGACGGTTGCGCTCGGAGTGGATGCGAGCGGCGATGCCGACGACGAGCCAGCCGACGAGCCAGCCGAAGCCCTTGCGCACGACGACGGTGGGTTCGTGGCCACCGAGACTCGCCAGCAGACAATGGTGGCGTTCACCCCGGGACCGATCCCCATGACCGGCGCGCTCGCAGCCGCGCTGGCCATCACCGCGATTGCGACCATGGCGCTCGGCATCTTCCCCGGCCTCGTCAGCCACTTCAGCGACGTCGCGTCGTTCTACTTGGGCGGCTGATCGCCTGGCGGAGTGGCCGCCCGCGATACGTGGGCGAGTTGGTCTCCATTGAGTTTCAATGAAATTCATTGGAACTCACAGAACGGCTGCCGCTAAGACTGAGCCGTTCCAGCAACGCTCACTCAGCAGGGCGTCTGCGCGCAATACTGGAGGCAGTGTCCATGTCCGAAACCGCACTCATCAGCGCCGTTGTCATCGTGCAGTTCACCGTCTTGGCCGGCCTTGTGCTCTATCTCGCTCAGCGCATCGAGCGTCACATCGACCGTCTTGATACCCGCATCGACCGCTTAGGGGCCCGATTTGACGCCAGGTTCGAGCGTCTGGAAGAACGGCTGCGGATGCTCGAACTCGGCCAATCGAAACTGGAAGAGCGGATGCGGACGGTCGAACTCGGCCAATCGAAACTGGAAGAGCGGATGCGGACGGTCGAACTCGGCCAATCGAAACTGGAAGAGCGCATTCGGGCACTCGAACTCGGCCAGGCGAAACTGGTCGGGCGGCTGTTCGGAGACGATCCGAGCGAATTCGAGTCGGCTTCCGATGAGACAGCGGCATCGCTCGCAGGAGCGTCAGCAGCAACGGCGTAGTCCGTGGTCGCAGCATGAGCGACGGTCTGGCGTCCATGAGGTTCGACGAGTACATGGACGAGGCGTTGTACGGCAGCGGGGGCTTCTATACGCGTGGCGGGCAGCCGGGTTTGCGGGGCGGCGACTTCGCGACGTCAGTCGAGTTGGGTTCGCTGTTTGGAAGGTGCGTGGCCGGCTACTTGGATCGCACTTGGCATGAGCTGGGGCAACCCGATCCGTTTACGGTCATCGAAGGCGGGGCAGGGCGGGGAAAGCTGTGTCTCGATGTGCTCGCCCACGTGGTCGAGTGCAATGACGCGCTTCGTTACGTGATGGTCGAGCGAGTGGCCCACCAGCGTGACGCGGCATTGGCAGCGGTCCTCGAACCGGAAGCCGGACATGTTGCCGAGACCCTCGAGGACCCGAGCAACGCCGTACCGCCGCACCCACCCGTCCTAACGGCGCCAGACCTGCCGACCGGGCCGCATGTCGGTGTGGTGCTCGCCAACGAACTGCTTGACAACCTGCCCTTCCGACTGCTGGAACGTTCGGCCACCGGCTGGCAGGAGGTCTATGTGACGTGGGCTGCCCCCGACGCTGCTGCTCCCGATGCTGCGTCTGGCGCTGGATTTGTCCACACCGCTCCAGCGCTCGGTGTTGGGCCTCGGGCCGATGTCGC
This sequence comes from Candidatus Poriferisodalis sp., assembly GCF_965214215.1. GTDB lineage: Bacteria > Actinomycetota > Acidimicrobiia > Acidimicrobiales > Poriferisodalaceae > Poriferisodalis. The sequence continues at coordinate 1,079,559 of NZ_CBDCBD010000003.1, forward strand.
CTTGCGGGCGCCGACTGAAGCGGTTCAAGTGCTGCAGACAGCGCCGGCCGATGCGGCAGCAATGGCTGAAGCGCTGGCACCCGACGCCGAGCCAGGGGCACAAGTTCCATTGCAGTTGCGGGCCGCGGTATGGATGAGACGCGCTCTCGGCCTGCTCGGCCGTGGCCGTGTGCTGGTCTTCGACTACGGCGTCCGCGCCACCGCCGAGCTAGCGGCGCGTCAGCAGGCTGAATGGCTGCGCACCTATCGCGCCCAGCGCCGCGGGCACGAGCCGCTGCGGGATCCCGGAAGCGCCGACATCACCTGCGAGGTCGCCTTCGACCAGCTGCCGGCGGGCGTGGTGTTGAGCACGCAGGCCGATTGGCTGGCCGGGGCCGGCATCGACGAATTGACGGCAGGCGCGAGGGCGCTGTGGGAGCGAAGCCGGTCCAACCCGACCGCCGACGCACTGGCGGCTCGGGCTCTGCTGTCCGAAGCAGCGGCACTGACCGACCCGACCGGCATGGGCGCCTTCTGGGCCGCAGAATGGCATGTGGCGCAGTAGCCGACGATTTATGGACGCATCATGTGTACTTGAATATTGGCCGTTGTATTGCGAGGAGTCTTGAATGTCTGAGTTTCCGAGCATGGAACAGCCGCCGCCGACCTTCATGCGTCGTGCGTGGGCCGGCATGCGACGGTACTGGAGCCGTTTCTGGGAATCGGGCCTCTGGGGTGCCCTTCAGAGAATCGAGTCCGTTGCCTTCATCATCCTCTTGGCAGTGCTCATCTGGCGGGTTGCTACCGACTGATTCCTGGCTCGTCGGATGGCCTTCATGTGTGTGATCCATATGGCACCGGTGAGAGCCGTGACCAGGAGTTCGACTTGCGACGCGAGACGCACGGTGGCGTCGATGTCCGCCGCCGATGGTCGTGGGCCGTCACCCAACCGCGGCCGGTCTTCGTGGCGCGTGCCGTAGCGCAGTGGGCCGCCGAGTTCGCGTTCGATGGCGGCCGCTACGGCTGCTTCGGCGACCCCAGCGTTGGGGGAAGGGTGCGCCGGCGCGTCCCCACACACCGCTTGCCAGATGGCACGTGCCCGGCGCGGACGCAACGCTGCGACAAGCACGGCGAACAGCCGCGCTGGCACGTAGTTCGCCACGTCATCGATTCGGGCGGCAGCCCAGCCGAACTGTCGGTATCGCTCATCGAGCCGCCCGACCATGGCGTCCATCGTGTTGACTGCCCGGTAAGCCGTCGCACCCGGAGATCCCGCCACGACGGCCCAGAACACGGGCGCAACGACAGCGTCGACGCTGTTCTCGGCGACTGACTCGATGACCGCAGCAGCGATGCCGGACTCGTCGAGTTCGCTGGGATCGCGGCCCACCAGCGCGGGAAGCGCAGCTCGAGCTGACTCCATCTCATCCGCCGCCAGGTGATCAGCAATTTGCAGCGCAACCGAACGCAGCTCTCGGCCGGCAGCGGTCAGCGCAACAGCGCAAGCGGTTGACCTCAAAAGGGTGCCGACGACCGCTCCGACGGTCACGCCAGTCGCTGCGTAGACGACGCCGGCTGAGCGTCGATCAGCCCAGATGCGCTGCTCGAGCTTGGTCATCAATGATCCGAACCCACGCACCGGATGGACGCTTGGGGGAGGTTCCCCACCGATCCGATCGCCCAGCAGTCCCAGCGCCGCGGCGCCGCTGCGCCGTGCCATCTGGTTCATGGCGAGCCTGACGCACTCATGGGTTCTGCGGCAATCCGGCCTGCACTGCGCTGTGCACGGCGATAGCGAGCTTGCGCCCCCACACCGACCGCGGTCCCGCGAAGCGCTCCTGATGCCCAGTCGCTGGCCACGCAACGACCACCGCATCCGTGGCGGTGCCAGTGCCGTCAATCCCGCCCTCGGCCAGCGCCTGCACCTTCGCTTCGGTGGCCGTCATCGTGGCGTTCACAGCCGCGCCCGGATCCAGTCCGACCGGAAGCTGGACGACCACGTTGATGGTTCCTGCTTCCAGCGGCTCTGGGACATCGTCGCTTTCTGCAGCCCAAGTGGGCTGCGAGATGCCGACGGTGGCGTGGACGACGACGCCGTCGCATTCAGCCCGGCAAACGCCACGGACGTCGACCGCGGTGAACAGAGCCGTCCCCCTTCCGTCGAGGCCCAAGTTCGAGGCGATTTCCGCGGCGTGCTCATCAAGATCAGTGCGGGCGTAGCCACGTTCCACACCGACGTTCAAGATCCAGTCGATCCGGCCGGCACCGCCGTTCACGCTCGCCGACGAGATCGCCTCGGTTGGCCGGTCGAAGCGCCATACCAGGACGTCCCCACCCACACTCGCTACAACAGGTTCGAGGGCGGCGCTCACCGGCGGGACATTACAGAGACGCTGCTGCGATCGGTAGACAAGCGAGGTCGCTAACTCGAATATTCAGTTAAATCTATATAGACTAAGATCTATGTTTAGCCGATGGTCTGGGAGATCAACGGCACGGACGAGTTCGCTGAGTGGTTCGGCGAACTCGGTCGCGGAGCGAAACTGGGTTCAGGAGGCCAAGAGGTGGGACACAAGGAGTTCGGCCAGATCGTCGGCGACATCGGGCCAGTACGGCGTGCGCGTATCGATGCGATCAAGCACGCAGCCCGAACCGAAGCCGTCGCGTTCAATCTCGCGCAGCTCCGCAAGCATCGGCGGCTGACCCAGGTTGAGCTTGCGCAGCGTCTTGAGCGGGCCCAGGCGTCGATTTCGGCTATGGAGACGTCACGGGACAATCTGCTCTCGACATGGCGTGCGGCGGTCGAAGCGATGGGCGGCCAGCTCGAACTGGTTGCCGTGTTTCACGACGAGCGCATCACCATTCCCGCTGGTCCGCCTGCCGAAGTGCCCGAGCCGACGCGTCCAATTCCGGGAATCTCGGAAGCGCGCAGCGCGAGATAGCCATCCCGACACGATCGTGGGACGCGCAGCGCACACAGACGGGACATACAGAGACGCTGAAGCATCTTCGGATGCAGTCTTCGAACCGGCCGCGCGATGCGTCGCCTCCTGGGATGATGCTCTATGCGGTGAGCAAGGCGGCGGGGATGACGCCGGTGCCGTCGCGTCGGCGGTATGCCTCTTTGCCGGTAGTGATGACGGCTGCGTCGAGCAGTTCGTCTCCGAGCTGGTCTGCGAGCCATGCCAGGTGCTGGGTGTCGCGGTCTTTGACCGTCGCGGACAGCTTGACTTCGAGCGCCACGACCCGCCCGTCGCTCCGCTCGACGATCAGGTCGATCTCGTGCTCGCCGCCGTGAGTTCGCAGGTGGTAGGTGCGTGCCCGGTTCGCATGCGCATACACCCGTACCGACAGAGTCGCCAGCGACTCGAACATTGCGCCCAGCAGAGTGCCGTCGCGGGGCACCGGGTGATCGGTTGACCGTCCATCGAGCAGTGCTGTGGCGTCGAGGCCGAGGCAGCGGAGTGCCAGGGCGGGGTCTGTCAGATGGTGTTTAGGTGCCGCGGCGAGTCGGCGCAGCCGGTTGCGGGTCGGCAGCCACGCCGGCAGTGATTCGATCAGCCAGATCTGCTCGAGCGCGCGCTGGTAGGCGGTGGCTGTGGGCGGGGAAGGTCGCTCGGCCGAGTCGGTTGCTGCGGCCTTGCGGACCACCGTGAGAGACGCCGCAGTCGCCGTGGCCGCGGCGTACGCGGCAAGCCAGCGTCGCAGTGCCAGCCGGTTGCGGATGCTGGCGCCGGATTCGCCGATGTCGTGGTCGACGGCCCGGTCGATGTAGCAGTCGAGCAGATCGGTGCGCAGCACCGGGTCAAGCTGTCGGATTCCGGGGAAGCCGGAACGGGCAATCTCGTGCGCGTAGTCGGCCAGATTCGCCTCCGATCCGCCCGAGAGCGGAGGCCGTCGTCCTGACAGCAGTCCACTGAGGCTTACGGCCGGCGCAGCGAGTCCGCGCTCGGCCAGCGAAAGCGGGTGCATCCGCAACGTGACGAAACGTCCCGCGCCCGAGTGAGTTGGCCGTTCGCGCGGTGTCGCCGAGCCGGACAGCAAGAAGCTCGAGCGCTTCGTGCGGTCGTCGACGTGATGTCGGACGAGATCTCAAGACGCCGGGTAGCGCTGCCACTCGTCGATGAGCACCGGCGGCTCGCCCCCAGTCAGGCGCGACGGGTCCCCGAACATGAGTTCCAGCTGCTGCTCGTCGTCGAGGCGATGCACCGTGCGTGCGCGACGCAGCGCCGTCTCGGTCTTGCCCACCGCGCGCGGCCCCTCCAGCGAGACTGCGGGCAGGCCAGCCAGCATCTCGTCGAGCCGCCTGTCAACGATGCGCGGAATGTACCCAACGGCGTCAGTAGCGCCCACGAAGTTCCAGTTTACGATTTCGACGGTTTGAAATTGTCCATTTCGACGCCTCGAATTTCACATTTCCGACGCTTCAAGCTTGTCGGATGCTCCCGACCCACAGCGAATGATGTTGTAGCCAGCGGCCGGAACCGGCGGTGTCGGCCGCTGTCCACGACTCTCTAATCGGAGAATTGGCCGTAGGCGAGGCCGCGGACGTGGGGTTCGGCGTGGAGGAGTTGGCGGAGTCCGGCAATCTCGGCTTTGTCCCAACCGACGGCCTCGCAAACAGCTGCGTCCCAGATCTCGCGGACTTCGCACTCGCCGTCTCGGAACTGCGGGACGGGCATGCGGCGGGTTGCAGCCCAGCAGTCAGCGAGAATTGAACTGGTGTGCGAGTCAGAGAGATCAGGCACCGGGAGGCCGTTGACCACCGCAGGTCGGTAGGTCGGGAAGTTCAACTTGCGCCCAGGATTTCGCATCAGTAGCAATCGGCCAGGCGTCGAGTTGAGGTAGACGGCCGCCGCCTTCGCCTGCCGTGCCCTAAAACCGACGACAGGCATCCAGCCATGCCCAACGTGTTTTGTTCCCGAAGCCACGGCGGTGAGTCGAGCGGTACTTGTGTCTTGGCCTGCGGTCACGAGCAGGTAGCCGGCCTTGTTGAGTACTGGCGAGGGACCGGGCCGCATATGGACCCAGTGTTCGTCCGGCGTCGCTGCGATCCGCAACTGCCCCCCGGCGCCCTTGCTCTTCAGAATCGGGAATGCTCCGTGGACCTCCGCCGATGCGCGCTTATGAGCCAGTGTCAACGAAGGACTGAGCAGACGCGCGGACACACCCGATTCACTAAGTTGGCTCAGCGCCGGGTGCTCGGCGAACTGCGCTGCAGCTTCGGCGAGTAGCGGCGAACGCCAAATGGCTGCCGTCCAATCGCCCCGCCGGACCCGCTCGCTGGGCCATTCGGAGACTTCGCCCCAGCTATCGGCAAGCACGCCGAATCCACGCTCTTCGATTGCTTCGAATAGTTCGATGACTTCCGCGTCGTCGTTGGGGAAGCGGTCGAGAGCAATGATGCGCGTGGGTGGGCGGACGCAGTCCATACGCCGTAAGACGATGATGCTCTCGTTGATATTGGTGTTCTGGCTGAGGTTGATGTTGCCGGGCTGATGGCAAGTCAGAATCGTGTCGACAGCGAACCGGCTCGCCAAGATGCGGCGCTCAACCAAGCCGGAATGATTCGCCAGCGCGATGGTCGGGTGGAGCATCGCGAGCACACCATCGTCTCCGGACACGCACCGCTCGGCCAGCGCGACGAACATCGGTGCAAGAGATCGCTTCGAGACGAACCCGTCTAACGCCGGATCCATGCCGACCAAAGTGCTCTCCAGCCCGTCTACACGGTCGCGGAGCCGCATCTGGATGTTGTTCGGGAACTTCTGGCCCATTCGTTCCCGCTCGCTGAACGGCGGATTCATGATTGCGATGCGGGCGCCGATCGCTGTTCGTGCTGCGCGTTCGACTTCGGGGTCGCCGAGGCTGGCCTTCACGGCTGAGCCCTGCGCTGAGTTGGCGAACATCTCGGGGTCAGACCGAGGCACGACTTCGTCCTCGGCGAGGAGCTCCAGCGTCCCGGCGGCGATGGGCACCATTGGATCGCCGGTCGGCCCGTAGGGCATCTCGTAGAGCCCCATCCCGCTGTACTTGATGTCGGTGTTGCCGGCGGTCAGTTGCGTGGCGGCGAGCTGTAGCGACACCGAGTTGATGTCCATCCCTTTGAGCACGTCTTCGACTGCGAGCTTTTGGAGATCGGCCAGCTTCCGAGGTAGCGCGCCTTGTTCGCGGGCTCGCCGCTTCATCTCCGTGAGCAGCGCCGCCAGCAAGGTGCCGCTGCCGCACGCGAGATCGACCGCCTTGTGGGCGCGCCAAGTGGCCGGGTCGGTCCAGTCCTGGTCGCCGCAAGCATCGAGCGAGAGCCGGGCCGCCATGGTGGCTGCAGGTGGGCGGGTGAAGTAGGCGCCGTCGGAGGCTTGATTGCCCATCACCTTGTTGAACAGCGGTCCGGCGTGGTCGGCGCCCATGTCGGCGTACGTCTCGGCGATGCGTTCGGCCTCGGCTGTCAGATGCCGCAGGGCACGCTCCAGGCCGGCGAGCTTGCCGGATTTGCGGACGGCACTGATGCACCTCATGGCGGGATCGATCACCGGCAGGAAGTCCTGCCGCGTGATGTTCTGCCAGTTGTCTCGGAGGCGCTCGACAACCTCGGGGTCGTTCTTGATCTCCGACAGTGACTCGATGTTGCGGAGCCAGCCACCGGCGGCGATGCGCTGGTGCAGCATGGCGGCGTTCATCAGCAGTAGCGCCGCGATGGTGCAGCCGTCGGCCTGGCCTGAGCGCTTGTCGGCCGCGAGCTGGTCCAGGCCGAAATGAGCATCCAGGGCTGGCTTGAGACCGTCTTGGCGAAGGTGGTGGGCGGCTTCGTTGACGCTCTCCTCGAGAACGTTCAGGTCGCGGCTGACCCGATCGCGCCGCAGGCCCGATTTGGCGAGCAGGTTGACCGTGATGTCGGTGCCGAACTCGCCCTCGATCAGCTCCAGCATCTGCTGGGCGTGCTCTTCTTGCTTCTGCTTCTTGTTCTTGGCGGCGCGCTTCTTTCGTTCGGCTGCCGACGGCACCGGCTTGCCCTCGCCGTTGTTGATCATCTTGCGGGCGTGCTTCTTGGTCCTCTCTGCATCGACCTGGCCGATGGTCTCCGTTGCTTTCGGTTTGTTGCGCACCACCGTGTCGTGGCGCAACTGCAGTGCGCCGTCTGTGGTCGGGGCGACTGTGACGATCTGGGTCGGCTCGGTATCGGGCGTCCAGTCTTCGGGACGCACCGGCATCAGGCCGTGCTGTGACAGGGGCGTGTCGGCTGCGGCTGCCGCTTCGATCACTTCGAACACCGAGTCGGTGGGGCCGCGGTGTTCGCCGTAGCGGATGCGGCCGGTTGACGCCGACGCGACCCCGACCAGGCTGGTGGTCTCCAGATTCAGCTGCGGCGGCGGCACGTACACCTGCATCATGTCGGCGAGTTCTTCCTCGATGCGGCTGTCGTGCGCTCGCAGTGCCAGCAGGATCTGGCCTAGCTCGGACCAGCCTTCTTCGGGGTTGGCCCTCGTCAGCCATCGTTCGGGGTCGTCGTTGGGCGGAATGAGGATCGGGCAGATGATGTAGCCGTACTTCTTGCCCGGAGCCGTCCGCATGGCTCGTCCGACTGCCTGGACGACGTCGATAGGACTCTTGCGGGGTTCGAGGAAGGCGACCGCGCTGAGCGATGGCGAGTCGGTGCCTTCGCCGAAGATGCCGACGTTGACAATGCCGTGCGGATTGTCGGCCGTTGCGGCGGCTAGATGTTGCTTGGCATTGTCCCGCTTGGCGACGTTGTAGGTGGCGTCGAGATGCTCCAAGGTGAACGTGGCGGGCTCGGTGCCTTCCATGCGCGATGCCAGCCAGTCGCGGACTGCGTCGGTCTGCAGGTCCTTCATCATGTTCTTGGACTTGTCGACGGTGTTCATGAAGGCGATGCACGACTCGACCGTGACGTCGTGCTCGTTCTCGGACCGGGTGGCCCCGCCCATCACGAGCACGAGCGCCAGGCCGCGTAGGTAGTCGACGGTGGTGAGCTTGGACTTGCCCTTGGACTCGGTCGTACGCGCCAGCTCGTTGGCTGCCGCAAACGCTTCTGGGTCGTTGACCCCGAGAGCGATGATCCGGTAATCCGAAAGCCAGCCGTTGCGGACGGCTTCTACATAGCTCTTGCGATAGAGCTCGACGCCGAAGATCGTCTCGTCATCCATGGAACGGACCACGAATTCGGAAGCGTCGACCCTGCGGGGCGAGGTGGTGTGGTTGTAGATGCGGGGTGTGGCTGTTTGATAGATGCGATAGCGAGCCGGGAAGGCCTGCTGGTCATGGCACAGCGTGAACTCCTGGAGTCGGGCCTGCTCGTCTGGTTTGCGGTGACGGCGCAAGGCGGCAGTTCGGTGTGCCTCGTCGCAGACGAGCACCTGGACGTCGGCGTTGGCGAGGCCGAGCGCTTCGGCGACGCGGCTGGCGCTCTGGTAGGTGCCGAAGATGACGCTGATGCGGGGCACATTGGTGGCATCGGCGATCCATGCGGCAATCTCTTCGGGATCGGTGGTGACCAGTCCCTTGATCTCAGTAGCGCTGACGTTGCTGTTGTCCTGAGTGGGGTCAAGTGCCCGTTTGGCGCTTCCTTCCTTCTTGGGGTCGTAGCCCGCGGTCTGGTCCGAGCACACGGCCATCGCACGGATGTCCGATTCGGCGTTCTGGAGGAACTCGCGTCGCAGCTGTGCCACAAGTGCAATCGACGGGCACAGCACCACCGAGAGATGGCCGGCTTCGGTGAGTTCTTCGACGATCCGCAAAGCGATGCGGGTCTTGCCGGCGCCACACGGCAGGATGATCCGGCCCCTGGCCTGTCCCTTGGGCAGACCGCCCGAGTCGGCTTCGGCGTGCTCTCGCAGGATGCGAACGCTGTGCTCTACCGCTTCGCGCTGCATGCACGTACGGGTCTGGGTGGCCTCAGGATTAGCGGGTTCGGCGCAGTGGGGACATTCGTCATCAGATTGCGGAGCCGCTGCGGCGGCGGTCTCAGCAGTGAGGTCCGCCGTCAGATTCACCAACTTGATCGGCTTGCCGCTGACCTCAATAGCGTTCTCGGCGTTGGCATTGAGCGGGTTAGCGCCGTTGGTGACCAGCCAGCGCTCCGCGAAGAGATCGTTGGCCGCAGGGGTCGAGAACGCTGATACCTCGCCCTTGCCGATCTCAGCCCCGGCGCCGTCGGGATCGAGCTTGCGGGCCTTGCACTGAACGGCAATTGGGCGATCGTCGGATCGCCGGTGCGCCACCAAGTCGATACCGATGTCCTGCTTGGTGGTGTTGGGGAAATGCTCCACCCGGGACGGCCATTCCGCCCACGGGTAGATCACCTCGACGTCCCAGTCCGCCAAGAACGGGGCCACCTCGACGGTGAGATCTTCGAGCCACGTGCCGTCTGTTGACTGAGGCGAGTAGTGCTCCAGCGTCTCAGAGGCACGTTCAAGCACATCCGCCCGGTCCGAACCGCCGGTCATGCCGCTACGAGGCCTGGCGCGCATGCTTGCGCTGACCTGAGCCTCGTCCGCTTCAGCCGCCGCGTGTAATCGCCGTTATCCCTCGGACACTGATCTTCGAGGCTGAGCCGAACGGCGAATCAGAGGTCCGGGCGGGCTGTGAGTCCCGCCACTCGAGACGGGGAGCAAGAACGGGATACAAGGAGTGCCGCTCCTGAGGGGATGGCGAAACCTCGCAGCATCTCCGTATGACTACATGTGATTGTGCAGGGCCCGAACACTCTTTGAGGGGTTCTCCGGGCTCGCAACGCCAGCCCTTGACGGCGCCACTGGAGCGAACGTCCAGTATGAAGCCTGGGCCTGCGGAAGCCGAAATGCCACCGGCCGAGGTCACCCGCACCGGCGGGGCCGATGGCTTTCGGGACGAGTCGGATGGACCGTCGACTGGTGAGGATGCGACGAAACGGGGTGCCGCTCATCGCTGCCGCTGCCGACAGGATGTCGTCAGCGGCAGCGCGGCCATCGCCAGTGAGCTACCGACTCGGATCGCGTCCGTTGACCATTCGGGTCACGAGGCAATCGCCGATGTCGTCCTCCTCACCGATTCCGATGCCCACAATCTGAAAGGGCTGTTTGGCCACGAGGTCACTCCCAACACGGTCCGCAGCTACAGAAGCCAGTGGCGCAGCTTCGTCACTTGGGCCGTTGCCCGGAGATTTCCGACGGTCCCTGCAAAGCCCGAGCATGTCGCTGCGTACCTGTTCGAACGCTTCGATCAGCTCGGGCACAAGCCGGCTACGTTGCGTGTCGCTGCCGCTGCGATCGCCTACGTCCACAACAGCTGCCGCCTTGAGAACCCGTGCAGTCATCCCGACGTCAGGCGAATCCTGCGGGGGGCGACGCGAGTGGCCGGCAAGGCTCAGAAGCAGGCGAAGGGCCTCACTGCCGATGCGCTCGACGCAATCACAGCCACCGCCTGCCGGCCGCGCCTGAGCAAGAACGGCAGACGAGAGAGCGCAGAGGCCGCCGCGAGGCGAGGAAGGGTCGATATCGCGCTCGTGAGGCTCATGCGCGATGCGATGCTGCGGGTATCCGAGTGCGCTGCGCTGACTTGGAGTGACATTGAGGCGGTGCCCGATGGCAGCGGGCGGCTGCTGATCCGGCGTTCGAAGACTGACCCCGACGGTGAAGGTGCCGTGGTGTTCGTGTCGCCGCAGACCATGTCGGCCCTTGCGTCGATTCGCAATGGCGCCCCAGCGGAACTCCGGGTGTTCGAGCTCTGTCCGAATCAGATCTCGCTGCGGATCAAGAAGGCAGCCGCGACGGGCGGCCTGGGCGACGGTTTCAGCGGGCACTCGCCGCGTGTCGGCATGGCTCAGGACCTTGCACGAATCGGCGTCGAACTGCCCAGCCTGATGACGGCGGGACGGTGGCGTTCCCCGACGATGCCCGCCCACTACACCCGCAACGAGACCGCCGACCGAGGTGCAATCGCGCAGTTCTACAACTACCCACGAGACCCCCGCGAGCCGCCTCAGACGGCCTAATCCGCACCGAACTGCTCGATGCACAGCACCTGCCGCACCGCAACCAGACTCCGCGATCCGCAGACTGGCCCGCCGTGCGCCGGTTGGGGGGTCGGTATCGGAAGGTCCGTGATTGCGTTGCTACTCTGCGGATTCGGCCTGCTGACGGGTACCCAAGATGGGGACCCCTGTCATGCCGAGGGGACTCAACAGCATGGATAACGGCGATTACACACTGTCTCGGTGAGCGCTCGTCGCCTCGATCTTGGCTGCTACGTACCACGAGCACAAGGCCCCACTGAGTCTCTCGAAGCCTTGGCTCGCAGTCGACCGGGTGCCTGCCGACGCCAATCCCCCTGATGCGCCGACCATGCACACAAACATTCAGCCTCGTTGAACCGAGAAGCTGAATCCGGCGTGATCTTGTGGGGCGGTTGGCGGGTGGCAACTACTCTGCGAATCTGGCTGAGCGGGACTGGGCGGGACAAGCGATGCCGACCCGAACTGCACACCGACACCAGCAGCACGACGAGACAGGGGCACCGATGGCAACAACATCTGAGACGGGCGCATCCACCGAGGCGACGATCGAGGACTACTACGTCGAGGACCGAGTGTTCGAGCCTGCTGATGGATTTCGTTCAGCAGCGCTCACCGCAGACCGGTCGCTGTACGAGGAAGCAGCCGCCGACCGGTTGGCGTTCTGGGCTCGCCAGGCCCGCGAGCACGTCACCTGGTTCACCGACTTCCACACCGCGCTCGAGTGGGATCTGCCCTTCGCCAAGTGGTTCATCGGCGGCACGCTCAATGTGTCGTACAACTGCCTCGACCGTCATGTCGAGGCCGGTCGCGGCGACAAGGTCGCCTACTGGTGGGAAGGAGAGCCAGGCGACACGCGCACCATCACCTACGCCGACCTGCTCGATGAGGTGTGCAAGTTCGCCAACGTGCTGAAGGGCTTGGGCGTGGAGCGGGGCGACCGGGTGTGCATCTACATGCCGATGATCCCCGAGCTGCCGGTGGCAATGCTGGCATGCGCCCGCATTGGTGCCGCCCATTCGGTGGTGTTCGGCGGGTTCTCGGCCGACTCGCTGTCGGATCGCATCGACGACGCCTCGGCGAAGCTGCTCATCACTGCCGACGGCGGCTACCGGCGCGGCGATCCGTTCGGGCTGAAAGACACCGCCGACGCCTCGGTGGCTGCAACGTCGACGATCGAGAACGTCGTGGTTGTGCGCCGCACCGGTCAGGACGTGTCGTGGAACGACAGCGTCGACCACTGGTATCACGACCTGATGGACGGCGCCTCTGCCGACTGCCCGCCCGAGCACATGGATTCCGAGGACTTGCTGTACCTGCTGTACACCTCGGGCACGACGGCTAAGCCGAAGGGCATCATGCACACCACCGGGGGCTATCTCACCCAGGTGGCGTTCACCCATCGTTACGTGTTCGACCTGAAGCCTGACGTCGACGTGTTCTGGTGCGCGGCGGACATCGGCTGGGTGACCGGCCACAGCTACATCGTGTATGGGCCTCTGGCGAATGGCGCGTCGTCGGTCATGTACGAGGGCACGCCCGACACGCCCCGACCCGAGTTTCGCGACGGCGACCGGGCGTCGTGGCCAAAGGACCGGCTGTGGGACATCCTCGAGCGCTACGGCGTGACCCAGCTCTACACCGCGCCCACGGCTATCCGCACGTTCATGAAGTGGGGCGCAGCCGAGGTCGAGCGGCACGATTTGTCCAGCCTGCGCGTGCTGGGCACTGTCGGCGAGCCCATCAATCCCGAAGCCTGGATGTGGTACCACACCCACATCGGCGGCGGTACCTGCCCGATCGTCGACACCTGGTGGCAAACCGAGACCGGCGGTCACATGATCACGCCGCTGCCGGGTGTCACCACGACCAAGCCAGGCTCGGCAACCCACGCGCTGCCGGGCATCTCAGTGGAGCTGGTGGACGATGCCGGCAACCAGGTCGAACGCGGCGGCGGCTACCTGACCATCACCGAGCCGTGGCCGTCGATGCTGCGAGGCATCTGGGGTGATCCCGAGCGCTACCGGCAGACCTACTGGAGCACGTATGAAGGCCGCTACTTCGCAGGCGACGGCGCCAAGCTCGACGACGACGGCTACCTGTGGCTCCTCGGCCGTGTTGACGACGTCATGAACGTGTCCGGCCACCGCATCTCGACGACCGAGGTGGAGTCGGCGCTGGTCGACCACCCTTCCGTAGCGGAAGCAGCAGTGGTGGGCGCGACCGATGACACGACTGGCCAGGCAATCGTCGGCTACGTGATCTTGCGAGGCGGCCACAACGCCACCGATGAGCTGCGCGAAGAAGTGCGCCAGCACGTCTCCGCCAAGCTGGGTGCGATCGCCCGACCCAGAGCCGTGGTGCTGGTGCCCGACCTGCCCAAAACCCGCTCGGGCAAGATCATGCGCCGCTTGCTGCGCGACGTCGCCGAAGGCCGCCAGCTCGGCGACACCACCACCCTCGCCGACGCCGGCGTGGTAGACGAGATCCGCACCCGCGCCGCTGAGGCGCCGAGCGAAGACTGAACCGCGCTTGGCTTCTTCTGACGATGACTGGCCGTCGTACTGGTGGTGGCGGGATGGACCGGTGTCGCCCGGCGATTGCGTGATCGTCGATATCGACGGGGTGCTCGCCGATGCCGCCCACCGTCAGCATCATCTCGACGGCCCGTGGCGCGACTGGGACTCGTTCTTCGCCGATGTCGGCGACGACGATGTGCTCGACGAGGTGGCCGAGTTGCTGGTGCTGCTCGCTCCCGAACTCGTGGTGGTGGCGCTCACGTCGCGCCCGACATGGGTGTCCGACGCCACCCTCACCTGGCTGGTGAAGCACAAGCTCCGCTGGGACCTGCTCATCATGCGACCGATGGGCGACTTCCGCCCCTCGCCGATGTTCAAGGGCGAGCAGACCGAGGCACTGGCTGAACTGGGCTATCTCCCTCGCCTCGCCATCGACGACGACATGCGCAACGTCCGCATGTACCGAGACCTCGATCTGCCCACCCTCTACATCGACAGCGGCTACCACCCCCACTGAAGCTCGCAACAGTGACCGATGACGGCTACAGCGAAGTCAGTGGTGCGAGCATCTCGACGAGTTCGGCCACGCTTTCGAGGTCAGCAGCGATCGATTACGCATCGAGGTGACGCTTGCGGCGGTAGTAGTTGCCGTGCAGGTCGTTGGCCGTGGCACGCAGAGCGCGGATGCGTAGACGATGATGCGCGTCTGGGCAACAGGCTGCCGTCATTAGCCTGAATCGAGACCGCACAGCGTCTGAATCACAACGTCGGGAACGAGGTATCACGAAACGTGCGCAACACGGCCAAGACCACCGTTCTCCTGGCTGGCCTCGCCGGCCTGATCCTGTGGATCGGCAGCTTCTGGGGCCAAGGCGGCTTGACCATCGCCGTCATCATCGCCTTGGTGATGGTGGGCGGCAGCTACTGGTTCAGTGACAAGCTGGCGATCCGCTCCGCCCGAGCCCAGGAAGTCCGGCCCCATCAGCTCCCCGAGTACTGGACGATCATGCGGGAGCTCACCGAACTCTCCAGCATGCCGATGCCCCGGCTGTACGTCTCGCCCGACCCGCAGCCCAATGCGTTCGCCACAGGCCGCAACCCGGCCAACGCTGCGGTCTGCGTCACCGAAGGACTCATCCGCCATCTCGACTGGTACGAGATCCGTGGCGTGCTGGCCCACGAGATGGCTCATATACGCAACCGTGACATCCTCATCGGCTCCGTTGCCGCAGCGGTGGCCACAGCCATCACCTTCGCCGCTCGCATGGCCCAATTCGCCCTGATCTTCGGCGGTGGCAGCCGCGACGACGACCGCAACCCGATTGGCGAATTGCTGCTGATTTTCTTGGCGCCGATCGCCGCGATGCTGCTGCAGATGGCTATCAGCCGCAGCCGCGAGTATCAGGCCGACCGCACCGCGGCCCGCATGATCGGCGACGGGGAACCGCTGGCGCGTGCGCTCGAGAAACTCGACGTGGCCTCCAAGACCGTGCCCAGCTTGGCCGACGCCAATCAGGCCCAGATGTACATCGCCAACCCGCTGGCCAGCCGCCGGATGGGTTTCAAGGGGCTGTTCACCACGCACCCGCCGATGGAAGAGCGTATCCGCCGCCTGCGTGACGGCTCCTGGCAGGAAGCGGTCTGAGTCCGGCGCTCAGTCCCGGAAGTTCTCGAACTGCAGGGGCACGTCGAAATCGCCTTCCTTCAGCTCGGCGATGACGGTCTGCAGGGCGTCGCGCTTCTTGGACATCACTCGCAGCTGGTCACCTTGGGTCTGCGACTGCACACCTTTGATGCCGAGTCCCTTGATGAACTTGTTCATCTCACGAGCCCGGTCTGACGAGATGCCGGCCAGCAGCGCGGCCTCCTGGCGCACGGTGCCGCCGGAAGCCTCCTCGACATTGCCGTAGTGGACGGCCTTCAGGCTGACCTGGCGGCGCACCAGTTTCTCCTCGAGCACCTGGCGCATCGCAGCCAGCCGGTCCTCGGTGCTCGAGCGCATGTTGATGGCGCTCTCACCAAGCTCGATGGCACTGCCGGTGTTGCGAAAGTCGTACCGGTTGGCGATCTCACGGGACGCCTGATCCACGGCGTTGCGGATCTCCTGCATGTCCACTTTGGAGACGACGTCGAATGAAGCCATGACCGCAAGCTAGCGAGGCGAAGTTGCTGAGGCGACGGGACGCTTTAGGCTGCGGTGCTCATCTGGGTCGGTGCCCGAGTGGCCAAAGGGAGCGGGCTGTAAACCCGTCGGCTTCGCCTACGGAGGTTCGAATCCTCCCCGGCCCACCAGCGAGAATCAGCGGCCGGCGCTGTAGCCGCCGTCGATGGGGTACAGGCTGCCAGTGATGTAACTGGCGTCGTCCGAAGCCAAGAACGCCACCAGCGCGGCCACTTCGTGGGGCTCGCCGTAGCGCTGCACGGGCAAGCGCTCGGCCATTGCCTTGCGGATGTCGTCGGCATCGTCGCCGCCGATGAAGGTTTCGAGTGAGCGCATCATGCGTGTCTCGATCGGCGCAGGGCACACGGCGTTCACCCGCACGCCTGAAGTGGCCAGTTCGAGAGCCGCGGACTTGGTAAGCCCGGCCACAGCGTGCTTGCTCGCCGAGTACGGAGAGATGCCCCGCGAGCCGAACAGGCCGGCCACCGACGCCGTGTTGACGATCGAGCCGCCGCCGCCAGAGATCATGGCCGGGGCGGCGTATTTGATGCCCAGCCAGACGCCGCGCACGTTGACCGCCATGACCTGGTCGAACGACTCTTCGGTGTATTCGATCATCGGGGCGTAGGTGCCTTCAATACCGGCGTTGTTGAACAGGACGTCGACTTGACCGAAGTTGTCGAGCGTCGCCTGCACATACCCGGCCACTTCGTCGGACCTGGTGACGTCGGCGCCGACAGCCAGCGCAGAGCCGCCCTGCGCCTCCACCGTCGACACGGCTGCACCCAGATCGGCCCTCGCAAGGTCCACCGCGACCACCGACGCCCCCTCGGACGCGAACCGCTCGCACGCCGCCAACCCGATCCCGCCGGCCGCGCCGGTCACGATCACCACCCGTCCCGTGAACCTGCTCATCTATGCGCTCCCTGCCGTCAACTCAAGAATCCCGCCGACCGTACTGCGACCCGGTCCAACCCGCCGAGCCAGCCGCCGCCCACATTGACGGGATCGGGCGCGTGTCCTATTCGTCGGCGTGGCGGCTGAGGATCATGCGGGTGGGGGAATAGACCATCACGAGGTTGCCGTGCTGGTTGAAGACCTCATTGCGGGTCGTCACGATGCCGCGGTCACTCCGTGAGGTGAGCCGAGCGGCGGTGACCTCGGCGACGACCTGCAGGGTGTCGCCAACGAAGGTGGGCCCCTTCACCTCGACGGTCGCGCCGAGGTAGGCGATACCGGTGCCGGCGATCGCTCCGCCGCTGATGACGAGGCCCTCGGCCAGCGACATCACCAAGCTGCCGGGGACCAACCGCCCGCTGTAACCGGCGCGCTCTGAGGCGGTGGCATCCAGGAACAACCCCTCGCCGAACCCGAACTGGGTGGCGTACACCACCAGATCGGTCTCGGTGATCGTTCGCCGACTTGTGCTCCAGCGCTTGCCGATCGGATGCTCGTCGAACGTCCAGCCCCGGTGCGGCCGGGGCGGCAGGCCCGGAATTGTCGCGGTGCCGTCGTCGTCGTTGCCTTGATCATCGCTCATGTCGCCTCCCGGCTCTGAGTCTGGCAGTGCATGGGTCGGCGGTGCCATTGCGGGCGTTGCATCGTCTGGCAGTGCATGGGCTGACGGTGCCATTTCAGGCATTGCGTTGTCTGGCAATGCAGTGCATCCATCGTGTTGACTTGACCGTGTTGGCTTGACGTTCGCGACAGGGGACGACGATGAGCGACACGGTTCTGGATCGACCAGCACAAGAGATCGTTGACGACGACACGATCGAGCGGTTCCGCACCGACGGTGTGGTCGCGCTGCGCAACGTTGTCGACGTCGAATGGGTGGAACGGCTGCGCGGAGGCGTAGCCGACGAAATGGCCAACCCCAGTCCCACCGCGCACAACTACGCGTCCACCGGCTTCTTCGGCTCGCTGGATCTGTGGCGGTTTCACCCGTTGTTCGAAGAATTCGTCACCCAGTCCCGGCTCGGCGAGATGGCAGCCGCCATGTTCGGCTCGCCGGTGGTGCGCATGTACTACGACCAGCTCTTCGTCAAGGAACCCGGCTCCAGCCAGCCGGTGCCGTGGCACAACGACCAGCCGTACTGGCCGATCTCGGGCCGGCAGGTGATGTCGTTCTGGATTGCACTCGACACCGTCGATGCCACCAACGGCCGGGTCGAGTACGTCAGGGGCTCGCACGCCTGGGATCGCTGGTTCCAGCCGCGCACCTTCGCCCCGACGAACGCCCACGACTACGAGCGCAACCCCGATTACGAACTCATGCCCGACATCGAAGCCGACCGCGACAGCTACGACATCATCTCGTTCGATCTCCAGCCGGGTGATGCGGTGGCCTTCTGGGCGATGATCCTGCACGGCTCGCAGGGAAATTCGAACGAAGGCCGAGCACGGCGGGGCTATGCCGCCCGCTACATCGGCACTGACGTCCGTTACGACCCACGCATCGGCACTGCCCAGGTGCTGCACGTCGACGGGCTCGAGGCGGGTTCGCCCATGGAGCTCGATCGCTACCCCGTGGTCTGGCCCCGCTCAGGCTGAGCCGAGTTGCTAGACACTCTCTGCACTGACACAGGAGACCGCATGCATCTTCACGCGAGCCCCGACCAGATCGACGCCATCGCCGAAGGCGACCCTGACGAGCCGGTCGTGATGCTCAACCTGCTGAAGTACCGCGAGGTGGCCGAGTCGGGCCATGGTGTCGACGGGATGTCGGGCGAAGCCGCCTATCGCGAGTACGGCCGGCGCTTCGCGGAACTGCATCCGCGCTTCGGCGGCGAGCCCATCTGGATGGGACGTGCGGGCAACATCGCTATTGGCCCCGACGACGAGGACTGGGACATCGCGATTCTGGTGCGCTATCCCACCCGGTCGCAATTCGTCGCCATGTTCCGCGACCCCGACTACCACGCCATTGCGCCCATCCGGGCGGCCGCACTCGCGGACTCGCGCATCATCGAGACCACCCAGCTCTTGCCGAAGACCTGAGCCGCTATGCGTCGGCCCCAGTGTCGCTGTGAGTGCCGATTGAGCCGTTGACCGTCGACTGTCCCAGCAGCATCAGTCACAGCACGGCGACCCGGCCGCCGAGCGTCAGCCGCGTCGCTGCAGAACATCGGTCACAATGACGGCATGGATGACGAAGCGACGAGCGGCGCGTTGACGGCTTCGGACGGAGCCTTGGTGGCGAGTCACGCAGGCGCCGGCTACGAGATGATGGCGCCGATCATCGGCAGGGTTGCCGTGGCAGCACCGCCGGCCGATGTCTGGGCCGCCATCAGCCCGCCCGGCAACCTCCTCAACATCCACCCATTCTGCGAGCGCAACGAGATCAACGTGTGGGACGCCGCCGCCAGCCGCGACCACGTCTACTACTACAGCGGCGTCCATTACCAGCGAGAATTTGCCGACTGGTTCGACGGCGTCGGCTACGACTTGGTGCTCGGCCCGCCGCAGGCCCGTACGGCGCTTGTGCGCTGGCGCATCTCAGAGGCTGAGACCGGCAGCGACTTCAGCATCAAAGTGGTGGCACTGCTGCGCGACGACGTGTCGGCAGCCGAGCGAGAGCACTACGCCGAGCACATGATCCGCCGGCCGCTGCCGTCCTACCTCGACAGTGTCGTGCGCGGCACCGCGTACTTCGCAGAGACGGGTACGCCGGTCACGAAGAACCAGTTCGGGACGCACCCCATCTACTCGCCAATCGACTGAGCAGACCCTCGCACTCGCCGCCGGTCAGCTCACTTCGGCTCGGGCAGCTTCAGCAAGATCCGGGCGGCGGTTCGAGCCGCGTCCAGTGTCGGCACAAATCGGTTTCTCGGCACCTTCTCGAGTGCGTTCAGTGCGTGCAGGCTGGTCGCCGGCGGGCCACTGAGTCCCATCACGATGACTTCGGTTTCGCTCTCCACGGCCGTGCCGATGAGGTACTCCACCAGCATTGCCGCGCTGTCGTCGATGTACACCGTGTCGGTGAAGTCGATAATGACGACTTCGTGCTCGGCGATGTCCGCGCCCAGGATGTCGATGAGGCTCTTCGACGACGCCACCGTAAACGTGCCTCGGAGCGCGACCAGCCCGACCCGTGCCGAGAAATCGCCTGGCGTGGCCTCGTCTGCCTCGTTGGCATCTGCGCCCAGGAAGCTCACGTCGAGCAGTGGCACCGAGACGACGCTGTCGAGCTGGAGCCGTTCGAATTGGCGGGCGGCAGACATGGCCGCCACGATGAGCCCGATCGCCACCGCAGTGATCAGGTCGAGCACCACCGTCAGAACCATGGTGATGCCCATGATCATCAGATGCTCGCGCTGCACGTGGTGCATGCGTTTGAGGAACCGCCAGTCCACGATGTCCCAGCCCACCTTCAGCAAGATGCCGGCGAGCGCGGCCAGCGGCACCGATTCGACATAGCGTCCGGCGCCCAGCACGATGCCCAGCAGCACGATGGCACGCAGCGCGCCCGAAACTCGGGTGCTGCCGCCGGCCCGGATGTTCACCACGGTTCCCACGGTTGCCCCGGCCCCGGGCAGCCCGCCCACCAGGCCCGCGGCGATATTGCCCAAGCCCTGTCCGATGAGCTCCTGGTTGGGGTTGTGCCGCGTGCGTGTCATCGAGTCGGCAATCAGCGACGTCAGCAGGCTGTCGACAGCGCCCAGTAGCGCGAGCGTGACGGCGGGCTGCACCGCCGCGGCCAAGACCCCCAACGACAGCAGCGGTACCTGCAGATCCGGCACGCCCGAGGGAACTTCGCCGATGACCGGCGCGTCGCCGAGGAGGAGTACGCCCATCAGGGTTCCCACGGCAAGGGCCGCGAGCGTTGCGGGAAACCAGCGATGCAATCGGGCAGGCCAGAAGATGCACACGCCCAAACTGACCGCCGCAACGGCCACGGCGCTGGCATTGAGGTTCACGATGGCGTCGGGCCAGCCGCGCATGACGTCAAGCGGGCCGCCGCTGGAACCCTCGACGCCCAATGCCGGAAGCGTCTGCAGGATGATGATGATGATGCCGACACCCGACATGAAGCCCGAGATCACCGAGTACGGCGTGTAGGAGACGAAACGGCCGAATCGCAGGACGCCCAGCAGTGCCTGGATGACGCCTGCCATGACCACCACGGTGAGCGCTTCTTGAAGCGTCGAGGCATGTTCGGTGATGACGACCGCCATAGCCACGGCCATGGGGCCCGTGGGTCCGGAGATCTGCGAACGCGTGCCGCCGAACACGGCGGCGAAAAGGCCCAATGCGATGGCGCCGTACAGACCGGCCATCGCTCCGAGGCCCGAAGCCACACCAAAGGCGAGCGCGACCGGTAATCCGACGACCGCCGTGGTGACACCGCCGAAGATGTCACCGCGCAGCGTGCGCAGGTCGTACCCCCGAGCTCGCATCTGCCGCTCCCGAGATGGCCGTTTCCGCTGGTCAGCAGGAACGCCACCGGAACATTACGCGCGCAATATGAATAACGCTCACGAGATCTCAGCGCCGCTCAGACAGCTGTGGATTGCTCGTGATTGCCCTGCGGGTGCAGCGTCGACATCTGGATCGGCGGGACCGTCTCACATCGCGGCATCTTGCTGAGCGAAGTCGTGAGGGGACAACTAGGTTCCGCCGGCATGGGTGAATTCTGTTATGCGGAGCGCGACGGGCACTTGTTCGTCGTCACGATCAACCGGCCGGAGCGGATGAATGCGCTGCACCCGCCGGGCAATGCCGAGATGGCCGACCTCTTCGACGAGTTCCAGAACGATCCGGAGCTGTGGGTGGCCATCGTGACCGGCGAGGGAGACCGTGCCTTCTCGGCCGGCAACGACCTGAGGTATCAGGCCGAAGGCGGCGACCGCTCGGCGATGCCATCGTCGGGCTTCGGCGGGCTGACGTCGCGCTGGGACCTCGACAAGCCCGTCATCGCGGCAGTGAACGGCGTGGCGATGGGCGGCGGTTTCGAGATAGCGCTGGCCTGCGACATCATCGTCGCCTCGGAGAACGCGCTGCTGGCGCTGCCCGAGCCGAAGGTAGGTCTTGCAGCCTTGGCGGGAGGCGTGCATCGTCTTCCCCGCCACATCGGGCTCAAGCGCGCCATGAGCATGATGCTGACTGGTCGTCACGTGCCAGCGGCCGAGGCCAAGGAAATGGGCATCGTCGCCGACGTCGTTCCCCAGGGCGAGGCGCTTGCGTGCGCCCGCCGCTGGGCCGAGATGGTCCTTGAGTGCTCGCCGATGTCAATCCGGGCCACCAAGCAGGCAGCGATGCAGGGCCTTAACGAGGCCAGCGTGCAGGCGGCGCACGAGGGCCGGTACGAGGCGGTGCGAGCCATGAGCAACAGCGCCGACTACATCGAAGGCCCCCGCGCGTTCTCCGAGAAGCGCCCGCCCGAGTGGCAGGGCCGCTAACTCGCCGCCGAAGTCACTTGCTGCCGCGCAGCAGTATTGCCTAATCTGGCGAGTGCGAGTGCGCCGCCTTGGCGCTTCCCTGCTAGAGCGGTGTTTGGGACGGCGCACCGGCGCGTCAAGGTAGTCATGCGCCCGCGGTTCGGACCACTGGGTTTCTTCAGTCGGCGCCGGGTATCCAGCTCGTGCCGGCCAGCGGTACTTTGGCCATGGCCGCGGCCTCCACAGTGAGAGCAGCCAGGTCTTCGGGTTCCAGGTTCAGGACGTGCGATTTGCCGTTGGCGCGGGACAGGATCTGCGTCTCAATGGTGAGCACCTGCAGGTAGTTGGCGAGGCGGCGCCCGGCGAGCACCGGGTCGAGCCGGGCTGACAGGTCCGGGTCCTGGGTGGTGATGCCGGCGGGGTCGGTGCCGGCCTGGAAGTCCTCCCAGAATCCGGCTGAGGTGCCCAGCTCGCGGTACTCGGCCTCGTAGGCCGGGTCGTTGTCCCCGATGGCGATCAGTGCTGCGGTGCCGATCGAGGCAGCGTCGGCGCCGAGCGCCAGCGCCTTGGCAATGTCGGCGCCAGAGCGGAAACCCCCCGCCGCGATCAGCTTCACCTCTCGCCGGTGCACGCCGAGCTCGCGCAGGGCTCGGACGGCTTCGGGAATGGCGGCAATCGTCGGGATGCCGACGTGCTCGATGAACACGTCCTGGGTGGCGGC
Organism: Candidatus Poriferisodalis sp.; assembly: GCF_965214215.1. GTDB lineage: Bacteria > Actinomycetota > Acidimicrobiia > Acidimicrobiales > Poriferisodalaceae > Poriferisodalis. The sequence goes on from NZ_CBDCBD010000003.1 coordinate 1,102,327, forward strand.
AGTGCCTCCCTGCATGCCGTCGACGACCACGGCATCGGCGCCGGCCTTCACGGCCAGCGCCGTGTCGTAGTACGGGCGGGCCGCGCCCACCTTCACGTAGATCGGCACCTGCCAGTCGGTGATCTCGCGCAGTTCGCCGATCTTGATCTCCAAGTCGTCGGGGCCGGTCCAGTCGGGGTGGCGGCAGGCAGAGCGCTGGTCGATCCCGGTGGGCAGCGTGCGCATCTCCGCCACCCGTTCGGTGATCTTCTGGCCCAGCAGCATCCCCCCGCCACCGGGCTTCGCCCCTTGGCCCACCACCACCTCAATGGCGTCGGCCATCCGGAGATGGTCTGGGTTCATGCCGTAGCGCGACGGCAGGTACTGATAGACGAGCAGCCCCGAGTGCTCGCGTTCCTCCATGGTCATGCCGCCGTCGCCGGTAGTCGTGGAGGTGCCGGCCGCGGAGGCGCCCCGTCCGAGCGCCTCTTTTGCCTCGGCAGACAGCGAGCCGAAGCTCATGCCGGCGATGGTGACGGGGACTTGCAGGTGTACGGGCCGCTCGGCCCGATCCTCGCCGATCACCACATCGGTGCCGCAGGCCTCGCGGTATCCCTCCAGCGGATAGCGCGACATCGACGCACCGAGGAACACCAGGTCGTCGAGGGTGGGCAAGCGACGCTTGGCCCCCCAGCCCCGGATGCGGTAGATGCCAGTGTTGGCCGCCCGGCGGATCTCGGCGATCACGTTGCGATCGAAGGTGTAGGACTCGCGCAGGTGCCAGTGTTCCGGGCCTGGTTCGGCGAACGGTTTCAGGTCGCGATCCGCGGCGGGCGGACGTGCTGACCCGTTTGCTGGCCTGCTTGTCTCGTCGTCACGGCTTGGCGCCCCGGTCATTGGCTTGCGTTCCCGTGCTCGCCTCGCGCTGCGGCTTCCAGCGCGGCCACATCGTCGACGGCGAAGTTGTACAGACGGCGGGCCGATCCGAACCGGCGGAATTCTTCTGCGAACACACCGCGGGTCTCGGGAGCTGCTGCGCCGAGCAGCCACGTCAGCAGCTCGCGGTGCTCAGACCGCATCTCCTTCTCGACGCAGTCGGCGCCCAGCGATTCCACGTTGCCTCGCACGAAGATCTGCGCCTCGTAGATGGAGTCGCCCAGGTCGGCGGCGGCGTCGCCGCAGACCACGAGATTCCCCGCTTGGGCCATGAACGCGCTCATATGCCCGACATCGCCGCCCACCACAATGTCGACGCCCTTCATGGAAATACCGCACCGGGCGCCGGCGTTTCCGCCTACCACCAGCAGGCCGCCGCAACCGGTCGCACCCGCCGACATCGTGGCGTTGCCGGTGATGTGCACCGTCCCCGACATGATGTTCTCGGCCAGGCCGGTGCTGGCATTGCCTTCCACCCGCACCCGGCCCTGCTGATGCATGCCGGCGCAGTAGTAGCCGACTGAGCCGCGCACCACCACCTCGATGTCTGCGGTGATCCCGCAGGCCACCGCATGCGCGCCGCGCGGGTTGATCACCTCAAACGACTCGCCGTCCGCGGCGTCGTGCAGTGTCTGGTTCAGCTCTCGCTTGGTCACCTCGGCCAGGTCAAAGGTCCGCATGGACCCGCTCATCGCTGCCACGCGATGGCCCGCGCGCGCGATCGCCCAGCGATGCCGTCGCGGCGGCGCGTGAGATCGACCGGCGTCTGGCGGCCTGTCACGCGGCCAGGCTCCAGGAATAGATGCGGGCCGGCTCGGGTTCCCACACTTGCGCGTCGGTTGCGCCCGGCAGGCGGGCAATGGCTCGGTATTCCGACGACATCGCCACCCAATCGTCGGTCTCGGCCACCACTGCCGGCTTGCAGGCGATGGGGTCGCGCAGGATCGCAAACCCGTCGGCCACGCCGATGGCGAAGGTGTAGAAGCCGTCTAGGTCGTTCAGCGCACCCTCGAGCGCTTCGGAGATGGCGTCGCCCGAGCGCATCCGCCACGACAGGTAGCCCGCAGCAACCTCGGAGTCATTCTCGGTCTGGAACGACTCGCCGTGGGCCTCCAGGAAGCGCCGCAGCCGGTTGTGGTTGGACAGCGAACCGTTGTGCACCAAGCAGGTATCGGCGCCGGTGGCGAAGGGGTGCGAACCGGCGGTGGTGATCGCCGACTCGGTGGCCATGCGGGTGTGGGCCAGAGCGTGCGTGCCAGTGCGCGACGCCAAGTCGTAGCGCTCGGCCACCTGGTCGGGGTACCCCACCGCTTTGTACAGCTCAATCTGGTTGCCGTAGGCCAGCACCGTCACGCCGGCAACGTTGTCGATGATCCACTGGCGAGCGGCCCGGCCGTCGCCATCGGTGGTGAACACCGCATGGTCGTGCACAGCTCGCACTGTTACCGACGCGCCCAGGGCCCGCTCCAAGGCCTCAGCGACGGGCGCCCAATCCACAGCCAACCCCTCGGCCAGCACGGTGATGCGAGTTTGGCCCGGAGCGCTGGCGTCGTACACGGCGAACCCGGCGCTGTCGGGGCCGCGGTCCCCCATCTCGGCCAGCATCAATTCGGTCAGCCGGCCCAGTTCGTGACGGTGGGCATCGGTTTTGCAGAACAGGCCCACGATCCCGCACACGACGCACCCCCCGGCTCGACAATCCCCGCATCCGTCTGTCCAGCCTCCCGCACCGTAGCGCCCCACCCCGCGTTTTCTGTCCAAAACCTTGACTACTGTCGGCGCGGGGAATGCCCGGTGTCGGCACGGCCGACCCGACCATGAGCGCCGGGCGATGACGCAGGGGGAGTGGCGTGAGTGACGGTGCCGATGCACTCGAGGAGATCCGCAGCAAGGCGGAGGCCGACTGCGTGGAGTTCATCTACGCCATGTTTGTGGAGATGCACGGAAAGCCGTGCGCCAAGTTGGTGCCGATCAGCGCCTTGGACGGCTTGATGGCCGACGGGGCCGGATTCGCGGGCTTCGCCGCCGGTCCGATGGGTCAAGACCCTTCCAGTCCTGACATCCTGGCGCTGCCCGACCCAGCGTCGTACACGCAGCTGCCCTGGCAGCCCAACGTTGCTGCGATGCAATGCGACCCCACCGTGGAGGGCGAACTGTGGCCCTATGCGCCGCGGGTGATTCTGCGCCGGGCGCTGGAAGCTGCGGCCGAGCGCAACCTCGTGCTCAAGTGCGGCGTCGAGGCCGAGTACTCCCTGGTGGTGCGCAACGAGGACGGCTCGCTCTGCGTGGCCGACGACCGCGACAACATGACCCTGCCGTGCTACGACGCCAAGGGCCTCACCCGGATGCTCCCGCACCTCACCGCAGTGTCGAAGAACCTCGATGCCATGGGTTGGGGCAACTACGCCAACGACCACGAGGATGCGAACGGCCAGTACGAGCAGAACTGGCTGTACTCCGACGCGCTCACCACGGCCGACCGGCTGATCTTGTTCCGGCTGATGGTGCACACCTTGGCCCAGCGCGACGGCCGCTACGCCACGTTCATGCCCAAGCCGTTCGCGGACAAGACCGGCAACGGGCTGCACACTCACCTGAGCCTGTGGACCGCCGACACCGACGAGCCGCTGTTCATCGGCAGCAGCGGCGGCGGTCCCGACACCAAGGGGCTGGGCCTGAGCGACCTCGCCTACAAGTTCGTGGGCGGGCTCATCCGCCACGCCCGCTCGCTGGTGGCCGTGGTGTGCCCGATCGTCAACTCCTACAAGCGCATGGGAGTGGGCGCGCCGACATCGGGCGCCACGTGGGCGCCTGCCTATGCGGTCTACGGCGGCAACAACCGCACCCAGATGATCCGCGTTCCCGAACCCGACCGGATTGAGGTCCGCCTCGGCGACGGGGCCGCCAACCCGTACCTGATGTTCGCGGCCTATCTGGCCTGCGGGCTCGACGGGATCGACAACGACATCGACCCCGGCGAACCCAACACCGACAACCTGTACGCCATGTCCGCCGAGGAGGTGGCGGCGAAGGGGATAGCGGTGCTCCCGCCCACGCTGCTGCACGCAGCCGACGAGCTTGCATCCTGCAGCGTTCTGGGCGCCGGCCTCGGTGAGACCGCCGAAGGCCCCTACCGCGACTACTTCGCGAAAGTGAAGCGCGATGAGTTCCTCGCCCACCACAGTGTCGTGACGGCCAGCGAGGTCGATCAATACCTCACGCTGTTCTGAAAGGATGAGTCCATGAGCGCATCGGATTCGGCACAAACAAGGGCGGCAGAGCGTGCGTCAGCGGTCGCCGACGCGATGGACGACATCGCCAAGATCGATGCGCACGGCCGGGAACACGGCGGCATCGATCGGTCAGGCATCGCACGCATCAAGGAACGGCTGCTCGAGCTGGCCACCCACACCGAATTGTTCCCATCGGAAGACTTCCCGCCGCCAGACGGCGAGCGCGGCTCGTTCAACTACCGGCTCGCCCAAAACGACGACGACACGCTGGCGTTGTATGTCCAGAGCGTCAGCACCGGCACGTCGGCACCGCCGCACGAGCACACGACGTGGGCGGTCATCGTGGGCATGCGAGGCCAGGAGCTGAATCGCTTCTACGACTGCTGTGCTGGTGAGGGCGAACCGAACGTCGAACGCGAGGAGATGGTCGAGCGCGGCACCGGCGTTGCCATGCTCGGCCACGACATTCACTCAATTCACATCGAAGGCGCGTCGACCAACTTCCACTGCTACGGCCTCGCGATGGAGGCGATGACGGGCCGTCGCTATTGGAGTGCCGAGCACGGCGAGTGGCGTATCTTCTCCGACGTGGCCAGCGTCGTCGAGGCCCGCCCGGGTTACCCGACAACAGCCGCTGCCTGAGCCTCCACCGGTGCGGCCGGGACCCGAGCAGCCTGTGGCCCGAGACAAGGAGCGACACCGTGAGAAGGTTCGCCCGTCAGCCGGCCTTGCCGCCCCTGTCGCGAGGGAAGTGTGATGGCTGACGTACGCACCGTCTCGGCGACTGAGCTGATGGAACGCCACCGCGGTCTGCTGCGCGGCGACGGCACGGAGCTGGCTCTGGTGGACGCCCGCGAGCCCACCGAGTTCACGCAGCGCCACCTGCTGTATGCCGCGAACCTGCCACTGAGCCATGTCGGACTTGAAGTCGCGGCGCGCATTCCCCGGCGCAGCGCGCCGGTGGTGGTGTGTGATGCCGGTGGGGGAGAGGCCGCGGCGGTGGCGCTCGAGCTCACCGTGCTCGGCTACACCGACACAACGGTGCTCGACGGCGGCATCGACGCGTGGGCGGCCGCGGGTGGCGAGCTGTATTCGGGCATCAATGTGCCCTCAAAGCTGTTCGGCGAGCTGGTCGAGGCGCACTTCGGCACGCCGCATGTCTCTTCGACGGAGCTGGCCGGCTGGCTGGCGGAGGGCCGCGACTTGGCGGTGGTGGACTCGCGGACCCGTCGCGAGTTCAACCGCATGAGCATCCCGACAGGCCGGTCGTGCCCCGGTGGTGAGCTGGTGCGCCGGGTGGGAGACCTGATCGGCGAGGGCACCACGGTGGTTGTCAACTGTGCCGGGCGGACCCGCAGCATCATGGGTGCGCAGTCGCTGCGCTCGGCTGGCTTGGAGCGGGTCGTCGCGCTGAAAGACGGCACGATGGGCTGGGAGCTGGCCGGGCTGCAGCTGGAACACGGCCGCGACGAGCAGGTTCCCGAGCCCGATGCGGAGGGCCGCGAGCAGGCACTCGTTGCGGCGGCGGCGGTGGCCGAGCGCTGCGGGGTTCGCACGATTGACCGTGCACAGCTTGACGGGTGGCTCGCTGACGTCACGCGCACGACCTACTTCATGGATGTGCGCACCCCCGAAGAATTCGCAGCCGGGCACTTGCCGGAGGCCACCGGTGCTCCCGGCGGCCAGCTGGTGCAGGCCACCGACGAGTACCTGGTGACGCGGGGAGCCAGGGTGGTGCTGGCAGACCATGACGGCATCGGTGCCACCATGAGCGCGTCGTGGCTCATCCAAATGGGCTGGGACGCCTGGGTGCTCGAGCCCGGCTGGCTGGCCAGCGCAGGCGGGCAAGATCTGGTTGCCGGCGGCAACGACGCCGCCGAGGCAGCGCTGCGCTCGCGCCAGCCGCCGTTGCCCTACGACCCCGAAGACGCTGAAGTCGCCCGCGCCGCCATGCAGGGCTACCTCGACTGGGAAATCGCGCTGCCCGACCAGTACGCCCGCGACGATCTGGTCGAATTCCGTTTCTGTTAGCGGCCTCATCGCGTCTACGCTTGCGGTATCGCGCGATACGAGCGAGACGGACCCGGGGCGCACGGCTCATTTTGTAGGTCCGGGTCCGTCCCGCCGGTATCGCAACGTAGTTGCCGATACCTTTTGACGAATCTCGATATATTTCGACCCCTACCAATTTGGGGCTGCTAGAGGTCGGCGAAGCGCTCGATGGTCTCGGCCCAGGCGCTGGCGTCGTCGGGCGTGGAGATCACGGTCTGCAATCCGGCCATCGGCGACACTGGCACGGCGATCCGGCTGACGCCGCGGCGGGCCAGCTCGGGGATTTCCTCGATGTCGGCGGGCAGCTGCACGGTGATCTCCAGCGCATCGGGGTCTCGCCCGCCCTCCGCAGCCGTCTGGCGAGCCAGATCGATGAGATCCCACGGCGCACCGCGAGCGGGGAAATAGCCGTCGCCGAGCCGTCCGGCTCGCCGTGCAGCCACCTTCGAATCGCCGCCCACGATGATCGGCACCGAACCGTTCACCGGCTGCGGCCGGCAGTACGCGGCATCGAAATTCACAAACTCACCGTGAAAGGTGGGTCGGTCGGCCGACCACAGCTCCCGCATGGCGGCCACGTACTCGTCGGTGCGGCGCCCGCGGTCGTCGAAGTGATCGCCGACCCCGATCGCTTCGAACTCCTCGCGCATCCAGCCGACGCCGATGCCCAGCAGCACCCGGCCGCCGGACATGTGGTCGAGCGTGGCGATCTGCTTCGCGCACACCACCGGACTGTGCTGGGGCACGATCAGGATGCCGGTGCCGAATTTGATGGTGGAGGTGACGCCGGCCATGTAGGCCATCCACATCAGCGGATCGGGCAGCAGCAGATCCTCGACGCCGCCGGCCATCTTGCCGTCGGGGCTGTAGGGGTACTGCGACTCATAGCCCGAGGGGATGACGGTGTGCTCTACCGTCCACGCCGATTCGAATCCGGCCGCTTCGCCCGCCTGCACCAGCTCGGCGGCGAACGTCGTATCCATGGCGAACTTGCCGGTGTTGCAATACCTGAGTGCGAATTTCATGCTGTTTGTCCCTTCGATGCAGGCCCCTCGCTCGGTGCCGAATTTGCAGTCTCGCGCGCAGCGTCACTCGTTGACCGCTCAACCGCTTCCTTCAGCGGTTACGCGGATCACCGCGTCAGCCATCGGCTTCGCCTCGTACCCGCGGTGACCGCTGCGGTGACCTGATCCAATACCGTGCCCTCGTCGCCCGCACCGGGTTCACTGCGCTCACCCGGCCGGCCTTGGAGCACCCATGCCGTACTTGCCACACGTCTCGGACATCTTCGACCCGTCGCGCTGGGACGCCGTTGACGGGTTCGATTTCACCGACATCACGTACCACCGCAGCGCCGAGCACGGAACCGTTCGCATCGCGTTCGACCGGCCCGACGTGCGCAACGCCTTCCGACCGCACACTGTTGACGAGCTGTACCGGGCGCTGGACCACGCCCGCATGACGCCTGACGTCGGCTGCATCCTGCTCACCGGCAACGGGCCGGCACCCGCGGACGGCGGCTGGGCGTTCTGCTCGGGCGGCGACCAGCGCATCCGGGGCCGTGACGGCTATCGCTACGCGGACGGCGAGACCGCCGCCGAGATCGACCCGGCCCGCACTGGGCGCCTGCACATCCTGGAGTGCCAGCGGCTTATCCGGATGATGCCCAAGGTGGTCATCTGCGTGGCGAGCGGCTGGGCTGCTGGCGGCGGCCACAGCCTGCACGTGGTGTGCGACCTGACTATTGCGTCCCAAGAGCACGCCCGCTTCCGCCAGACCGACACCAACGTGGCCAGCTTCGACGGCGGCTTCGGCTCGGCCTACTTGGCGCGCCAGATCGGTCAGAAGAAGGCCCGCGAGATCTTCTTCCTCGGCCGCACCTACACCGCTCAGGAGCGCTTCGATATGGGCGATGTGAACGCCGTGGTGCCCCACACTGAGCTGGAATCGGTGGCGTTGGAATGGGCTGCGGAAATCGTCTCCCGCTCACCAACGGCGCAGCGGATGGCCAAGTTTGCGTTCAACCTCATCGACGACGGCCTGGTCGGCCAGCAGGTGTTCGCAGGCGAGGCCACCCGCCTCGCCTACGGCACCGACGAAGCCGCCGAAGGGCGCGACGCATTCCTCGAAAAGCGAGACCCGGAGTTCGAGCAATTCCCCTGGCACTTCTGAATTCCGGGCTTGCTTTCCGAGAACTCCTCAGGCAGGGCGAAGACGCTGCATGAGCGTCACGTCGAGCCATCGGCCGAACTTTCGGCCCACCTCTCGCTCCACCCCGACGAGTTCGAATCCGTGCTTGGAGTGCAGAGCCACCGAAGCGGCGCCGGCATCTGCGATACGGGCGAAGACTGCGTGAAAGCCGTGCTCGTCGGCCAGCGCCACCAAATCGCCGAGCAGCAGGCTGCCAACACCGCGACCGTGATGATCGCGGTGGACATAGACGGAGTCTTCGACGCTGGTCGAGTACGCGGGCCGGGTGCGGTATGGCGACAGGCACGCCCAGCCCAGCACCGTGTCGCCGGGTTTGTCGTCGCTGCCGGTGTCGGGCACCGCCACGATGCAGGGGTAGGCACCTGAGTGGTCCCGCATCCACGCCGCTTGCTCCGCGTCGGTGCGGGCCACCATGTCGAACGTCGCGGTGCCTTCGGTGACCTCGCGGTTGTAGATCTCCGCGATGGCATCGGCGTCGGCCATTGTTGCCAGCCGGGTCCGCATGGCAGCGAAGCTATCGGGGGTCCACAGATACACTCCGGACCCCACACATGTCGGTGCAGGCCGCTCGAGTTGTGCGCCGATTTCGCCCCGTTAGCTCAGTAGGTAGAGCACAGCCATGGTAAGGCTGGTGTCGCCGGTTCGATTCCGGCACGGGGCTCGCCGAGCGAGGTCCTGGCGGGATAGCTCAGTTGGTCAGAGCGCACGGCAGCGGCGGCCGCTTGCGGTCGCCGCCGGTAGCGCAGCATCGTGAGGTCCTGGCGGGGAGCGCGATTGGTGGTGCTAGTAGGCTCTGCGTGCATATTTTGGCGGGATAGCTCAGTTGGTCAGAGCGCACGGCTCATAATCGTGAGGTCCTGGGTTCGAGTCCCAGTCCCGCTACCAGATCGCTTTGGACGCGACCCAGATCGCTGCCGGTAGCCTGTTGCGGCGGACATTCGCCAAGAAAGCCCGCACTAAGTGTCACCCGTGCATCGCACGCGATGCGCCGACGCTCAGGGCAGTAGCTCAATTTGGTAGAGCACCGGTCTCCAAAACCGGCGGTTGCGGGTTCAAGTCCCTCCTGCCCTGCGCATCCGCCAAGATTGGACCGTCAGCCGGGCGGATCGACCATGCCCAAGCCCCCGACAACAAGTCACTGAGAAAACAAGTCTCGAAGAAATAGAGGGTCGGAGACCTCCCCGATGGCCATGAACCGACGCACACGCCGTCACCTGCAGCGTCAGGGCGAGATGGGGGCTGACGGCGCGCCCGCGGGCAGGCGCGAGCGACGCCAGGCAGCGTCGGCGTCGCCCACTTCGGAGCGAGCTGGACCGGCCCAGTTCGTCGGCGAAGTGCGTTCCGAGCTCAAGAAGGTGATCTGGCCGACTCGCGCCGAGATCGTCAACTACTCGATTGTCGTGTTCATCACCATCGTCATCCTGACAGCGATGATCGCCGGATTCGACTGGATTCTGGGCGAAGGCGTCCTCCGCCTCTTCGACGTGAACTGACGAACTGCAGAACTGACCAACATGAGTGACGTGACCGAGACACCCGCAGAACCCGAGACTGATCCGATGGCGACCGCACGCCGGTTGCTGAGTTCTCAGACGGCAACCACGCTGATGGGTCCGGGTGCCGAGGCGACTGAATCTGCTGACGCCGCGGATGCCGCCGACGAGGGCGGATTCGTCGACGTGCTCACCGAGGATGAGCTGCTCGCCACCGAAGAGCCCGAGACCAAGCGGGTCTCGCCCTACGACCGACCAGGACGCTGGTTCGTCGTGCACACGCAGTCGGGCTACGAGAAGAAGGTCAAGCAGAACCTCGAAGCCCGTATCGGAACGTTCGACATGGAGGAGCAGATTCTCGAAGTCGCGATCCCGATGGAGGACGTCATCGAGTTCAAGGGCGGCCGCAAGGTCGTCGCCAAGAAGAAGGTCTTCCCCGGCTACCTGCTGATCCGTTGCCGTCCCAGCGACGAGGCCCACCACATGATCCGCAGCACGCCTGGGGTCACGGGGTACGCGGGTCCCGGCGGCAAGCCGTCGCCCCTGCGCCGCAGGGAGGTGGAGTCGTTTCTCGCCGAGCCCGACGACGGACCCGAGATGCCGCGCCGCACCAAGCCTTCAATGATCTTCGAGATCGACGAGGGCGTGCGCATCAAGGAAGGACCGTTCTCTGACTTCCAGGGTCAGGTCATCGAGATCAACGAGGAGCAGCTGAAGGTGAAGGTGCTCGTGAACATCTTCGGCCGTGAGACTCCCGTCGAGCTCGACTTCGTCCAAGTCGCAAAGATCTGAGCCCTCGCGAGGGCAATTTCATTCAGACCCGAGCCCCTGCGAGGGCAATCTCACTCAGACCCGAGCCCCTGCGAGGGCAATCTCACTCAGACCCGAGCCCCTGCGAGGGCGATTCCACAAGGAGCACCTGATGGCAGACAAGCCGGCAAGACCCGCGGCAGGCCGCAAGCGGGTCGCAGCGGTTGTGAAGATCCAGATCCCCGCGGGGCAGGCATCGCCGGCGCCGCCGGTCGGCACAGCGCTCGGCCCGCACGGCGTGGCGATCATGGACTTCTGCAAGGAGTACAACGCCAAGACGGAGAGCCAGCGTGGCACGGTCGTGCCCGCAGAGATCACCATCTTCGAGGATCGGTCGTTCACGTTCATTACCAAGACACCGCCGACCTCGGTGCTGCTCCGCCAGGCCGCCGGGCTGGAGAAGGCGGCCGAGAATCCTGGCCGCGAGACCGTGGCTCATATCACCCAGGCCCAGGTGGCTGAGATCGCCACCACGAAGATGCCGGACCTCAATGCCCGAGATTTCGAGAGCGCCAAGCTGCAGGTCATCGGCACGGCGCGGTCGATGGGCATCGAAGTTGCCGGTTGAGTCGCGGCGCAGCGCAGGAGACCCCCAAGATGTCAGCGAGTAGTTGCGCCGAGGCGACCCGACGGTACGACCGGCAGATGATGCACGAGCCCGCGATCTGAGTAGCGGCGCAGCGAAGGAGACCCCCAAGATGTCAGGCAAGAAATACGCCGAGGCGACCCGACGGTACGACCGGCAGATGATGCACGAGCCCACCCAGGCGATCGACATGGTGCGCACGCTTGCACCAGCGAAGTTCGATGAGACCGTCGACCTGTCGGTGCGGCTCGGAGTGGACCCGCGCAAGGCCGACCAGATGGTGCGCGGCACCGTCGCGTTGCCTTCGGGAACAGGCGGAGACGTGCGTGTCGCGGTGTTCGCACAAGGCGACGCCGCAGCAGAAGCCTCCGAGGCAGGTGCCGATGTCGTGGGCGGCGCCGACCTGGCCGAGCGTGTGGAGGGCGGCTTCACCGACTTCGACGTCGCGATCGCGACGCCGGACATGATGGGCGTGGTCGGCCGGCTGGGCAAGGTGTTGGGCCCGCGTGGCCTCATGCCGAATCCCAAATCCGGCACGGTCACGCCCGATGTCAGCAAGGCCGTGGGCGAGTTCAAGGGCGGCAAGATCGAGTACCGCACGGATCGGTACGGCAACGTGCATTTGGCGATCGGCAAGGTGAGCTTCTCTGCTGAGGACTTGAGTGCCAATCTCGAAGCGGTCATGGACGAGCTGGCGCGGGCAAGGCCGGCCAGTGCCAAGGGTCGCTACGTCCGCAAGATGGTTGTCTCGTCAACCATGGGCCCGGGCATCCACATCGACCCCACCACCTTCAACTAGCGGTGCACCGCCGGATCTTCCGGCAGTTGAATCGCCGGGAGCGGCCGGTAGCGTTTGCCACTCGACAACTTGCTCGCCGTAGAAAGCCGGTGGCTTCGGCCTGAAACCGGCCCTGTCTGAACCACGTTCAGGGGTTCGCCCGCCTCGGGTGAGCCATATGGGCCGGGCCCGATGAGGCGGACTGTCTTCCTGTGCGCGTCGGCGTCGGGGTGCGGTTCTGTCTGGTCTGCGGACCGGTGCCCAATCTGGGACCGGGAGCGATCCCACCGCCCGACAACATCACATGCCGCGGTCTCCCGCAGCATCCCGCAACACAGGAGGTCCCCATAGTGGCGACAGCAACAACCGCTGACGAACGCGCGCCACGGGCCGACAAGGTCGCCGTGGTGGACGAAGTCCGCGAGCGCTACAACGATGCCGAGGCGGTGCTGTTCACCGAATACCGGGGGCTGGACGTCACCGAGATGGCTGACCTGCGGGGCCGCCTTATCGATGCCGATTGCCGCTACAAGATCTACAAGAACACCCTGGTTCGCCTTGCGCTGTCCGACGATGCGCCGGCCGGGACGCTCGATCTGCTCGGGGGGCCGACAGCGCTGGCATTCTGCGGCAAGGACCCATCGGCGGCCGCGAAGGCCCTGCGCACGTTCGCGACTGAGCACGAAGCGCTGATCATCAAGGGCGGCGTGCTGGCGGGCACCCTGCTGAGCGACGCCCAAGTTCGCGACCTCGCCGACCTGCCGTCTCACGATGAGCTGATGGCGCAGATAGTCGGTGCATTGGCGGCGCCGTTGAGCTCGCTGGCATCGATGATGAACAACTTGATCGGCGAGATGTCCGGTCTTGTCCAAGCCCTGATCGACAAGACCCCCGACAGCCCACCGACCCCAGCCGAATCAGACCCGGCCGAATCAGACCCGGCCGAATCAGACCCAGCCGAATCAGACCCAGCCGAATCAAATACGGAGAACAACCAATGAGCACGTCCACCGAAGAGATCCTCGACGCCATCGGCAATATGACGGTGCTCGAACTCGTCGAGCTGAAGAAAGCGTTCGAAGAGCGCTTCGATGTCACCGCCGCGGCGGCCGTCCCGATGATGGTGGCAGCGGGTGCCGCAGGGGCAGACGGCGCCGGTGAAGCTGCCGAGGAGGCCGCCGACGAGGTCACCGTCACGTTGACCGCCATCGGCGACAAGAAGGTCCAGGTCATCAAGGAGGTGCGCTCGCTCACGAGCTTGGGTCTCAAGGAGGCTAAGGATCTCGTGGAGGCCGCCCCGAAGGCCGTGCTCGAAGGCGTGCCGAAGGTAGACGCCGACAAGGCCAAGGACGCCCTCGAGGCCGTCGGCGCCACCGTCGAGCTGTCCTGAACGGCGGCCCGGGAGCGTTTCTTCGAGCTGCGGTTGTGGCGCCCAGCGTTGCTGGGTAGCGTTGCCAACGCCGTGGCTCAGGTGGCCTCCCCATTCGCGCACCCACCAGTCCCCAGCATCGAAGCCCAACGGTGGGCTCCCTGTTTGCTGCGGACGCCTGCGACTGCGCGCGTTTCCGCCCCCTCGTTGCCTGCCGTGGGCAGTCGCCCGCGATCCATCCCGCACAACTGAAGCGCTAGGAGAGTCCGTTGTCGTCTCGTGTCGGCCGCGAACGCTATTCGTTCGGCAACCTCGACGAAGTCCTGGAACTCCCGGACCTCGTGTCTATTCAAAAGGATTCCTTCCAGCGATTCCTTGACGTAGGTCTCGCTGAGACCTTCGCCGATATCAGCCCCATCAGCGATTTCGGCGGGCACCTTCAGCTCGTCTTCTCGTTCGATCCTCACGATGAGGATCTTCGCCCGCCGCCCAAGTTCTCCGTGGAGGAGTGCAAGGAACGCGACATGACCTACTCGGCGCCGATCTTCGTGCGCGCCGAGTTCAAGAACGCCCATACCGGTGAGGTCAAAGCCCAGACCGTGTTCATGGGCGACTTCCCGATGATGACGCCCAAGGGCACGTTCATCATCAACGGCACGGAGCGGGTGGTGGTGAGCCAGCTCGTTCGCTCGCCCGGCGTCATCTTCCAGCCCGGTGAGCGCTACCGGCTGCGCAACATGTCGAAGCACCAGCTGGTGACGGCGACAATTCACCCCTACCGGGGCGAATGGATCGAGTTCGACGTTGAGCACAAGCCGGGCAAGGACCCCACCGCTGGCAGCCGGGTGGCGCGCAAGCGCCGCCTCAGCATCTTCTCGCTGCTGCGAGCCCTGGGCTACGGCGAAGACCGCTACCCCGGACTGCTCGAGCGCTTCGTCGAGCATTTCGACTTCCTTGAGCCGCAGTGGGAGAAAGACCGCCACGTCGCGACGACCCAGGAAGAGTCGGTCATCGAGTTGTACAAGCGGGTCCGACCCGGAGAGATGGCGACTGCCGACGCGGCGAACAACTACTTCCAAAATGCGTTCTTCGACGACCGCCGGTACTCGCTGTCCAAGGTCGGCCGCTACAAGCTGAATCGCAAGCTCGGGCCTGAGCTCGACCGCGTGTCGGAGCTGTTCGGCCTGGACTTCGTCGATCCCGATGACCCGCGGGCACTCGAGCATCCCGAGCTGATCCGTCCCGATCCCGACTCGACTGTGCTTACCCGCAGTGAAGTCCTGGCCACGGCGAGCTATCTGCTGCACTTGGCGAACGCCGAGCCTGGCTACCGGCTGGACGACCAGGATCACTTCGCCAACCGCCGCATCCGCTCCGTCGGCGAGCTCATCCAGAACCAGGTGCGCATCGGCCTCAGCCGCATGGAGCGGGTCGTGCGCGAGCGCATGACCACCCAGGACGTCGAGGCCATCACGCCGCAGACGCTGATCAACATCCGCCCGGTGGTGGCAGCCACCAAGGAGTTCTTCGGCACCAGCCAGCTCAGCCAGTTCATGGACCAGGTGAACCCGCTGTCGGGCCTCACCCACCGCCGGCGCCTCTCCGCGCTCGGTCCCGGCGGTCTGTCACGGGAACGTGCCGGCTTCGAGGTGCGCGACGTCCACTTCAGCCACTACGGCCGGATGTGCCCCATCGAAACGCCAGAGGGTCCCAACATCGGCCTGATCGGTGCCTTGGCCACCTTTGCCCGCGTCAACGAGTTCGGCTTCATCGAGTCGCCGTACCGGGTCATCCGTGACAGTAAGGCCACCAGCGAAGTGCGTTATCTGACCGCGGACGAGGAAGAGGAGTTCGTCGTCGCGCAGGCGAACGCGCCGCTCGAACCCGATGGGTCGTTCCGCAATCCCCGCGTGCTCGTGCGCAAGAGCCCCCAAGGCGCCAACTTGGAAGATCTGCGCTTGCAGATGGAGCGCGACACGTACTTTGCGGCCACTACCGAGATCAGCTACGTGCCGGCGTCCGAAGTCCAGCTCATGGACGTCTCGCCGAAGCAGATCGTGTCGGTAGCCACCGCCCTGATCCCCTTCCTCGAGCACGACGATGCCAACCGGGCGCTCATGGGCGCCAACATGCAGCGCCAGGCGGTGCCGCTGCTGCGGGCCGAGGCGCCCTACATCGGCACCGGCATCGAAGGCTTGGCGATGGCCGATGCTGCCGAAATGGTGCTTGCCGAGGTCGAAGACGACATGGGTGAGCGTCACGGCATCGGCGGTGAGGTCATCGACGTCGCCGGCGACTATGTCGCCATTGCCGGAGATGACGGCAAGCGGCACGAGTTCCCGCTGCTCAAGTTCCGACGCTCGAACCAGGACACCTGCATCAATCAGAAGGCACTCGTGCGCGTCGGTGATCGCGTGGAGCCCCAGGCAGTGATCGCTGACGGGCCGTCCACCGATCACGGCGAGCTGGCGCTGGGCAAGAACCTCCTCGTGGCCTACATGGCCTGGGAGGGCTACAACTACGAGGACGCCATCATCCTCTCCGAGCGTCTGGTGAAGGACGACGTGCTCACGTCGATCCACATCCACGAGTACGAGATTGACGCCCGCGATACCAAGCTGGGGCCCGAGGAGATCACCCGAGACATCCCCAACCTCGCCGACGACATCCTCGCCGACCTCGACGAACAAGGCATCGTGCGCATCGGCGCCGAGGTCGAGCCGGGCGCGGTCCTGGTGGGCAAGGTCACCCCCAAGGGCGAGACCGAGCTCACCCCTGAGGAACGGCTCCTGCGTGCCATCTTCGGCGAGAAGGCCCGCGAGGTGCGCGACACCTCGCTCAAGGTGCCCCACGGCGAGAACGGCGTCGTCACCGACATCCGGGTGTTCAGCCGCGACAACGACGACGAGCTGCCGCCCGGCGTGAACCAGCTCGTGCGCGTCTACGTCGCCCAGAAGCGAAAGATCAGCGTCGGCGACAAGCTCGCCGGCCGCCACGGCAACAAGGGCGTGATCTCGAAGATCCTCCCCGTCGAGGACATGCCGCACCTCGCCGACGGAACGGCCGTCGACATCATCTTGAGCCCGCTGGGCATACCGAGCCGCATGAACGTCGGCCAGGTGCTCGAGGCACATCTGGGCTACGCGGCCCGCTGGGGCTGGAAAGCCACCGGCGAGAACGGCCATGCCGAGATGATCGGCAATGAGCCGGTCAGCAATACCGCGCGCAAGACCCGCCCCACCACTGAGCCGTCGGTGTTCATCGCGACGCCCGTGTTCGACGGCGCGCGCTGGGACGAGGAGGAAGCCGCTGGGCGGCACCCCACCATCCAGCAAACGCTCGAGAATCTGCGGCCCGAGTCGGTGACCGGCGACCGCCTCATGACCCGCTCGGGCAAGACGGTGCTCTTCAACGGACGCACCGGCGAGGCCTACGACGAGCCGATCATGGTCGGCTACAGCTACATCTTGAAGCTGGCGCACCTGGTCGACGACAAGATTCATGCTCGCTCGACCGGGCCGTACTCGATGATCACCCAGCAGCCGCTGGGCGGCAAGGCGCAGTTCGGCGGCCAGCGCTTCGGCGAGATGGAAGTGTGGGCACTCGAGGCCTACGGGGCCGCCTACTGCTTGCAGGAGCTGCTCACCATCAAGTCCGACGACGTGCTGGGCCGGGTCCGTGTCTACGAGGCGATCGTCAAGGGCGAGAACATCCCCGAGCCCGGCATCCCCGAGAGCTTCAAGGTGCTCATCAAGGAGATGCAGGCGCTGTGCCTGAACGTCGAGGTGATGTCCACAGCAGGACAGCAGATCGACATCCAGGGCCTCGACGAGGACGTCTTCCGCGCCGAGGAATCGCTGGGCATCGACATCAGTCGCCCTGAGCGCGGCACCGACGAGGAAGACGAGCTGCGTCGCCAGCGCATCTGAACAACGCATGGCACCCAGCAGCCGCAACAGCACCCCAAGAACTGCCACGACACACACACAGAGCCGGACATAACTCATGATCGACGTCAACGACTTCTCTGACATCCGGATCGGCCTGGCGACCGCGGACGCCATCCGTACCTGGTCCAACGGCGAGGTCCGCAAGCCGGAGACCATCAACTACCGCACGCTCAAGCCCGAAAAGGACGGCTTGTTCTGCGAGAAGATCTTCGGTCCCACCAAGGACTGGGAATGCGGTTGCGGCAAGTACAAGCGCGTCCGGTTCAAGGGCATCATCTGCGAGCGCTGCGGGGTGGAGGTCACCCGCTCCAAGGTGCGGCGCGAGCGCATGGGCCACATCGAGCTGGCCGCGCCGGTGGTGCACATCTGGTACCTGCGCGGCACCCGGTCGTGGCTGGCGTACTTCTTGACCGGCCTCGATCCCCGCCAGGAGCTCAAGGCCAAGGCGCTCGAACGAGTCATCTACTTCGCCGCGAATCTCGTCACCAAGGTGGAGAGCGAGAAGCTGCACGCTGATCTGCCTCGGCTCGAGGCCGAGAAGGCCGAGGAGCTCGCCGTCATCGACGAGGAGCTCGCCGAGCGCCGCGCAGAACGATTCGTCGAACTCGAAAACGAGCTCGCCTCGCTGGAGGCCGAGGACGCCAAGGAGCGCGAGCTGCGGTCGGCCCAGCGCGAGTCCGACAAGGATCTCGAGGCCATCGAGGAAGAAGCCAACGAAGAGAAGGACCTCGTCGAGCGTGCCTTCGCGGCGCTTCGCGACCTGCACGAGCGGATGATCATCGACGACGAGGATCTCTGGCGGGAGCTGGAGGATCGCTACGGCCAGTACTTCGAGGGCGGCATGGGCGCCGAAGCGATCGCGCAGCTCATGGCCAACATGGACTTCGACGTCGAGGAGACTGAGCTGCGTGCCGCCATCGAGGCGTCCGACGGGCGCCGGCCGCTGTCGGCCCAGCGCAAGCAGAAGGCGATCAAGCGTCTCAAGATCCTGAGTGCGTTCAATCGGCGGGACGAGCACGGGCGCCGCATCAACGATCCGCGGGCGATGATTCTCGACGCCGTGCCGTGCATCCCGCCCGACCTGCGGCCGATGGTGCAGCTCGACGGCGGACGCTTCGCGACGTCGGATCTCAACGATCTGTACCGCCGGGTGATTAACCGCAACAATCGCTTGAAGCGCCTGCTCGACCTTCGGGCGCCTGAGATCATCGTCAACAACGAGAAGCGCATGCTGCAAGAGGCGGTGGATGCGCTCTTCGATAACGGCCGAAGGGGCCGTCCTGTGACAGGTCCCGGCAACCGGGCACTGAAATCACTGTCGGACATGCTCAAGGGCAAGCAGGGGCGATTCCGCCAGAACCTGCTCGGCAAGCGCGTGGACTACTCGGGTCGCTCCGTCATCGTCGCAGGACCCACGTTGCGCTTGCACCAGTGCGGGCTGCCCAAGCTGATGGCACTCGAGCTGTTCAAGCCGTTCGTCATGAAGCGGCTGGTCGATTCCGAGATCGCGCAGAACATCAAGTCGGCCAAGCGGATGGTGGAACGACGGCGAGCGGACGTCTGGAATGTGCTCGAGGACGTCATCAAGGAGCACCCTGTGCTGCTGAACCGGGCACCCACGCTGCACCGGCTGGGCATCCAGGCCTTCGAGCCGTTGCTCGTGGAGGGCAAGGCGATTCAGATCCACCCGCTCGTATGTGCCGCCTTCAACGCCGACTTCGACGGCGACCAGATGGCCGTGCACTTGCCGCTGTCCTCAGAGGCCCAAGCAGAAGCACGGGTGCTGATGCTGTCGGCCAACAACATCTTGAGCCCCGCCGACGGCCGTCCGATGACCGTGCCCAATCTGGACATGCTGATCGGCAGCTATTACCTCACCGAGTCGAGCGCCCTTGACGGCGACTCCGCCGATCCCGACGCTGAGGTACCCGTCTTCCGGCACTTGCACCAGATCGAGCGCTCGCTCGATCTCGACCAGCTCAAGCTGCACCAGCGCATCGAATGGCGCATCCCGCAGCTCAGCGACGGCAATGGCGGCTACGTGCCAACGACACCGGGCCGGGCGCTGTTCAACGCAGCACTGCCCGACGACTTCGAGTACGTGAATCATCCTGTGCGCAAGGGCGACATGGGCCACATCGTGCGCGCGCTGTCCGACAACTACGCCGCCAGCGACATTGCTGTCAGCCTTGACCATGTCAAGGACCTCTGCTACGCCTACGCCAGCCGCTCGGGTCTGACGATCTCCGTTGCCGATGTGAGCACCCCACCCGACAAGGCGGAGATTCTCGAGCGTCACGAAGGCGAAGCGGAGCGAGTCGAGACTCAGTTCCGGCGCGGCATCATCACCGACGGTGAGCGGCGCCAGAAGGAAGTAGAGATCTGGACCGACGCCACCGACGAGGTACGTCGCTCGCTCGAAGCCGAAATGGCCCGCACCACTTTCAATCCGATCGGCATGATGGTCGGCTCCGGTGCACGCGGGAACATGATGCAGGTGCGCCAGATTGCCGCCATCCGCGGGCTGGTCGCCAACCCTCGCGGCGACATCATTCCGCGCCCCATCAAGTCGTCGTACCGGGAAGGCCTGGCGACGCTGGAGTACTTCATCTCGACGCCCGGTGCCCGCAAAGGCCTCGTCGACACGGCGCTGCGTACCGCCGACTCGGGCTACCTGACCCGCCGCCTCGTCGATGTGGCCCAGGAGCTCATCATCAACAGCGAGAACCCCTTCGAGCGTCCCGGTCCGGTGAACGGGCTGTGGATCGAGGACGTCGCCGCGGACAGCCCCGACAAGCGCACGCACCTCGATACAAGGCTCTTCAGCCGCTGTCTCGCGGCGGAAGTCACGCTCAGTGACGGCACCGTGCTCGAGGCCGGCAGGCTCGTCGGCGAGGACGAACTGATCGCAATGCGCGACGACCCCGAGGTGACACGGGTTCGTGTGCTGTCCCCGCTCACCGACGACTCCGAATTTGGCGTGTCGGCGATGGCCTACGGCGGATCGCTCGCGACCGGCAAGCTCATCGAAGTCGGCGAGGCCGTCGGCGTCATTGCCGCCCAGTCCATCGGCGAGCCCGGCACGCAGCTGACCATGCGGACGTTCCATACCGGTGGTGTCATCGGCGGCGAGAACATCGCCGGCGGTCTGCCGCGCGTTGTGGAGCTGTTCGAAGCGCGCACGCCGCGCGGCAAGGCCGTTCTGGCTCGGCGATCCGGAGTGGTGCGCATCGGCGAGGACGACGGTCGGGGACGCCAGATCGACGTCATCGGCGATGACGGCTCCGAAGACACCTACACGGTCCCGTCCATGTCGCGGCTCGCGGTGATCGACGGGCAGGACATCCGCGCCGGTGATCCGCTCGTGGACGGTCCGCGCGACCCCAAGGAGCTCATCGAGATCCGCGGCGTGCGCGAGACCCAGCAGTACCTCGTCTCCGAGGTCCAGAGGGTGTACCGCGAGCAGGGTGTGTCGATCCACGACAAGCACATCGAGCTGATCATCCGCCAGATGACCCGGCGAGTGCTCGTGGGCGAGCAGGGCGATTCGCCGTTCCTGCCCGGCGAACAGGTCGACCAGCGGATCTACCGTGAAGCCAACCGCGAGCTGGTGGCCGAGAGCAGCCGGCCTGCTGAGGGCCGCCCGATCATCATGGGCATCACGAAGGCATCGCTCGCCACCGAGTCATGGCTGTCGGCTGCCTCCTTCCAGGAGACGACTCGCGTGCTGACCGAGGCTGCCATCGAGTCCCGCCGCGACGGTTTGAAGGGCCTCAAAGAGAACATCATCATCGGCAAGCTCATTCCTGCGGGTACCGGACAGGACGTGTATCGCAACATCGACACGATCGCCCCCGAATACGAGCCGATGGAATTCTGGTCGTCCGAAGACTCCCAGGACCCAGCCGCTTGGCTTGCCTCGATCGGCAGCGGTCCTGACGCGGACCCCGCAGGCCTCGACCCCAACGTGGCGCCGATCACCGACGCTGGCTGAGCTGCCGCTGCGCCCTGCGGCTCGCGCGACGCGAACGGTTGTCGTGCAAGGGCGCGCTGCCTAGCCTTCAAAGCCGGTTTCGGCGCGCCGCCGGGTGGGGCATTGCGCAGATCTGCCGACTCCTGTTCATCAATCTGTCCAGTTGACAGCCCCGACTCACTGGGGTCCCCTACTCCCCGAGGTACTGGTGCCCACGATCCAGCAATTGGTCCGCAAGGGCCGCAAGTCCAAGCCGACGAAGGTGCGAACGCCTGCGTTGAAGGGCTCGCCCCAGCGGCGCGGGGTCTGCACACGCGTCTACACGCACACGCCGAAGAAGCCGAACTCCGCGCTGCGCAAGGTTGCCCGCGTGCGCCTCACCAGCGGTGTCGAGGTGACCGCCTACATCCCGGGTGAGGGCCACAACCTGCAAGAGCACAGCATCGTCCTGGTTCGCGGTGGGCGGGTCAAGGACCTTCCCGGTGTCCGTTACAAGATCATCCGTGGCGCGCTCGACGCCTCGGGCGTGAATGCCCGCCAGCAGGCACGCTCGCGCTACGGCGCCAAGCGGGAGTCCTGAGATGCCCCGCAGAGGCGCCGCGCCACGCCGCGACATCGCTCCCGACCCGGTGTACGACTCCACGCTGGTCACTCAGTTCATCAACAAGGTGCTGCGGCGCGGCAAGCGTTCGGTGGCCGAGCGCATCGTGTACCAGGCGATGGACGCCATGGGAGAGCGAACCGGTGGTGAGCCGCTCGAGATCCTGAAGCGAGCGGTCGACAACACCCGACCGCAAGTCGAGGTGAAGAGCCGCCGGGTCGGCGGTGCCACCTACCAGGTGCCTGTCGAAGTGCGTCCCCGCCGCGCAACCGCGCTGGCGATCCGTTGGATCGTGGGCTTCGCCCGCGAACGCCGCGAGCGCACGATGTCTGAACGTCTCGCGAACGAGCTGATGGACGCCTCCAACGGCACCGGCTCGGCTGCCAAGCGGCGTGAAGATACGCACCGCATGGCAGAGGCCAACAAGGCCTTCGCTCACTACCGCTGGTAATCGATCACTGGTGAGCTGATCGGGATATCTGATCAATGGGACAACGCTGAAATGGCTCGAACGCAACCTCTCGATCGCGTCCGCAACATCGGGATCATGGCCCACATTGACGCGGGCAAGACCACGGTGACGGAGCGGATCCTGTACTACACCGGTGTCAACTACAAGATCGGCGAGGTCCACGACGGCGCCGCAACGATGGACTGGATGGAGCAGGAGCAGGAGCGGGGCATCACCATCACCTCCGCTGCTACCACCTGCCACTGGAACGACCACGTCATCAACATCATCGATACGCCAGGCCACGTTGACTTCACCGTCGAGGTGGAGCGCTCGCTGCGCGTGCTCGACGGCGCTGTCGCGGTATTCGACGGCGTTGCGGGCGTGGAACCGCAAACCGAGACCGTGTGGCGACAGGCCGACCGGTACGGCGTACCGCGAATGTGCTTCATCAACAAGCTCGATCGCACCGGTGCGTCCTTCTTCGGTTCTCTGGCGAGCATCGAGGAACGTCTGACGCCGAACACCGCCGTGCTGCAGTTGCCAATCGGGCTCGAGGCCGACTTTGAGGGTGTCGTCGACCTGGTCGAGATGAACGCAGTGGTGTGGAAGGGCGACGATCTCGGCGCCACCTACGACATCGTCGACATCCCTGCCGATCTCGCCGACCAAGCCGCCGAGTACCGCAGCATGCTGCTCGAGCGGCTCGCCGATGTCGACGAAGACATCATGATGGCCTACCTCGAAGGCGACGAAGTCGATGCCGACACGATCCGGCGGGCAGTCAGGCGGGGCACGCTCGAAGGCCAGATTGTGCCGGTGCTCACCGGCAGCGCCTTCAAGAACAAAGGCGTTCAACCGCTGCTCGACGCCGTGACGATGTACCTGCCTGCACCGGTGGACATCCCTGCGATCACGGGTAGCTCCACCAACGGCAAGGAACAACTGGAGCGCAAGCCCAGCGACGATGAGCCGTTCTCGGCACTGGCGTTCAAGATTATGACCGACCCTCACGTCGGCAAGCTGACCTACTTCCGGGTGTACAGCGGCCGGTTCGAGCGTGGCGGCCAGGTGCTCAACACCACGACGGGCAATCGCGAGCGCATCGGGCGCATCCTGCAGATGCACGCCAACAACCGCGAAGACCGTGAAGACATCGCGACCGGCGACATCGTCGCCGGCATCGGCCTCAAGAACACCCGCACCGGCGACACGCTGTGCGATTCGTCCAAGTCGATCGTGCTCGAACAGCTCGACTTCCCCGACCCGGTCGTGCACGTCGCTGTCGAGCCCAAGTCCAAGGGCGACCAGGACAAGCTGGGCAAAGCACTCACGGCCCTCAGCGAGGAAGATCCCACCTTCCAGGTCAAGACCGACGACGAGACCGGCCAGACCGTGATTTCGGGTATGGGCGAGCTGCACCTCGAAGTGCTGGTCGACCGCATGCTGCGCGAGTTCAAAGTGGACGCCTCGATCGGCAAGCCGCAGGTGGCCTACCGCGAGACGATCACGTCGCCGGTGAACAAGTTCGAGTACCGGCACATCAAGCAGACTGGCGGCTCGGGCCAGTACGCCGTGGTGGTCATCAACGTGCGCCCGTCCGAGCCTGGCGAGGGATACGTCTTCGAGGACAGCATCCGGGGCGGCGTGATCCCACGCGAGTACATCAGCTCGGTCGATGCGGGTTTGCAGTCGTCGCTGGAGAACGGCCCGCTGGCGGGATTCCCGCTGGTGGATGTGGCCGTCGATCTGATTGACGGCAACCATCACGACGTCGACTCTTCGGAGATGGCGTTCAAGATCGCTGGCACGATGGCCATGCGCGATGCGGCCAGGCTGGCACGGCCGGTTCTGCTTGAGCCGGTCATGTCGGTGGAGGTCGTCACGCCCGAGGACTACATGGGCGACGTCATCGGCGACCTCAATTCACGGCGCGGCCGAGTCGGGCAGATGGAATTGCGTGGCGTGAACCAGGTGATCGATGCCAAGGTGCCGCTGTCGGAGATGTTCGGCTACGCCAACGACCTGCGGTCTCGCACCCAGGGCCGCGCGACCTACAGCATGCAGTTCGACACGTACGAACAAGTGCCGCGCACCATCGCTGAGGAGATCATTAAGCGCATCCGCGGCGAATGACCCAGTCCGCCTTGGGCGGACGCGTTTGGCGCCGGTGACGAGTCATTTGGTTTGAGGCCACGGCATCCCTAGCCTCACACCGTTCAGAACAGCGAAGAAACCAAGAAACAACTACATCCCTGCACCTCACTCTCCCCCGATAGGCGAGCAGAACCCCGAAAGGCGGGTACGACATGGCAAAAGAGCGATTCGAGCGGACCAAGCCTCACGTCAACGTGGGCACGATGGGACACATCGACCACGGCAAGACGACACTGACGGCTGCCATCACGCGCGTGCTGTCCGAGCAAGTCGGCGGCCAGGCGACAGCCTTCGACGAGATCGACAAGGCACCCGAAGAGCGCGAGCGCGGTATCACGATCTCCATCGCGCATGTCGAGTATGAGACGACAAACCGCCACTACGCGCACGTCGACATGCCCGGCCACGCCGACTACATCAAGAACATGATCACCGGTGCCGCCCAGGTGGACGGGGCCATCTTGGTCGTGTCCGCTGCCGACGGCCCGATGCCGCAGACCCGTGAGCACGTGCTGCTGGCCCGCCAGGTCGGCGTGCCCTACATCGTGGTTGCGCTGAACAAGGTCGACATGGTCGACGACGAGGAGCTGCTCGAGCTCGTCGAGCTTGAAGTACGCGAACTGCTCAGCGAGTACGAGTTCCCTGGCGACGACGTTCCGGTGGTGCGCGTCTCCGCGCTGAATGCGCTCGAGGGCGACGCAGCCGCTGCCGAGCAGATCATCGAGCTGATGGACGCAGTCGATGAGTACGTGCCCGAGCCCGTGCGCGACACCGAGCGCCCGTTCCTGATGCCGATCGAGGACGTCTTCTCGATCACCGGCCGCGGCACCGTGGTGACCGGCAAGATCGAGCAGGGCATCATCAACACCGGCGAAGAGATCGAGATTGTCGGCATCCGCGACACGCAGACCACGACCGTGACCGGTGTCGAGATGTTCCGCAAGATTCTCGACGAAGGCCAGGCCGGCGACAACGTCGGTCTGCTGCTGCGAGGCACCGGCAAGGAAGACGTCGAGCGTGGCCAGGTCTGCACCCGCAAGGGCGCGATCACGCCGCACACCAAGTTCGAGGCTCAGGTCTACGTGCTGAACAAGGACGAGGGCGGTCGCCACAAGCCGTTCTTTTCGAACTATCGGCCGCAGTTCTACTTCCGCACCACCGACATCACCGGTGTGGTCGAATTGCCTGGCGGCACCGAGATGTGCATGCCGGGCGACAACACCGAGATGACCGTCGAGCTGATCAACCCGATCGCGATGGACGAGGGCTTGCGTTTCGCCATCCGTGAGGGTGGGCGTACTGTGGGCGCCGGCCGGGTCACCAAGATCGTTCAGTAACCCGATTCTCAAGCGACCAGTCAGGCACTCACATGGCAGCACCTCGGATCCGTATGCGGCTCAAGGCCTACGACCATGAAATCGTGGACCAGTCGGCGCAGAAGATCACCGAGACGGTGCTGCGTACTAATGCCAAGGTGCGCGGGCCCGTGCCGCTGCCGACCGAGAAGCATCGGTACACGGTCGTGCGGTCCCCCCACAAAGACAAGGACTCGCGCGAGCACTTCGAGATGCGCATTCACAAGCGCCTGATCGATGTGATCGATCCCACCGACAAGACGGTCGATTCGCTCCAGCGGCTCGACCTACCCGCCGGCGTAGAGATCGAGCTCAAAGTCCAGCCCTAGCGCACTATCCGCCTGCGAGCGGGCGATGTGCTGACTTATCCGCCCGCGAGCGGGCGGACTAGGTGCACCTCTGCGGTGGCAGTGAGTTCTTCGAGCATTGGGTCGGGAATGATCTCGCTGTCGATGGCGACGGCCGTTGACGATGTCTCGACGAGGTGTGCGTTCAGCGACGGATAGAGCTCGGAGAGCTGCCGTACGAGATCGCGCACATTCGCGGCGTCGAGGACAACCTCGGTGACGCCGGTGTGCTGGCGCTGATCGGTCGAGAAGTGAACGACGGCCACGCTGATGCCCGTCTCAGTTGGCCCGCCGCCGCGCGCCGGTCACTACCACGACGTGCTGTGGCTGGGGCATGGCGTCGCAAGCGGTGCTCACATCGGCTGCGATCAGCCCTCGACCGCTGTCAGTGCCTCCAGCACTCGCGGCGGCGAGAGCGGCAGATCGCTGATCCGTACTCCTGTCGCGTCTGCCACGGCATTGGCCAGCACCGGCAGCGGCGGCACGATGCCCACCTCGCCGACGCCGCGCACGCCATAGGGATGCGACGGGTTGGGCACCTCCACGATGACTGTCTCGATCATCGGGAGGTCCGACGCCACCGGAATGCGGTAGTCGAGGAATCCCGGGTTCTCAAGGTTGCCGTCATCGGAGTAGATGTATTCCTCGTTGAGCGCCCAGCCGATGCCCTGCACGACGCCCCCTTGCATCTGGCCTTCGACGTAGCTCGGGTGGATTGCCGTACCGGCATCTTGGGAAGTCGTGTAACGCTCAACGGTGACTCGCCCGGTTTCCTGATCGACGGACACGTCGGCAACCTGCACCGAGAAGGCCGGACCAGCGCCACGGGCATTCAGTGACGCGGTGGCACCCAGCGGGCCGCCCGTGCGCTTCGCATTGCCGGTGATCGCAGCCAGGGTCAGCGCTTCATGCTCGCCAGGCCCGTGCACAGCCGAGCCGTCCACCCACTCGACCTCTTCCACATCGCAATCCCAGGTCTTGGCCGCACGCTTGCGCAGCTGCGTCTTGAGATCGCGGCAGGCCTCCACGACCGCCATGCCAGTGGCAAATGTGGCACGGCTGCCCTCGGTGACGTCGGTGAAGCCGACCACTTCGGTGTCGCCCACGACCGGCTGGATCAGGTGCACATCGAGGCCCAGTTCCTCGGCGGCCATCAGCGCCATCGACGCCCGGCTGCCGCCGATGTCGGGGCTGCCGGTGATCACCGTGGCGGTGCCGTTCTCGTTCAGGTTGACCGTCGCGCTCGACGCCTCGCCGATGTTGAACCAGAAGCCCGTGGCCACGCCGCGCCCCTGGCCGTCTGGCAGCGCCGTTTGGTAGTGATCGCTGTCGCGGATTGCTTCGAGGCACTCGCGCAGGCCGATCATCGGCCACTTGGGGCCATAGGGCGTCGGGTCTCCCTGCGACGGGCAGTTGTGCAGCCGGAGGTCGATCGGGTCCATGCCGAGGTGCGCAGCGATCTCGTCGACTACCGAATCCATGGCGAATGCCGCCGCCGGTGCCGATGGCGCACGGTAGGCCACGTTGACCGGACGGTTGAGCACCACGTCGAAACCCTCGACGTAGAGGTGATCGAGGGTGTACGCCGACACGACGCACATGCAGCCGAGCATGGCGGCGATGCCCTGGAAGGCGCCGTTCTCGTACGCCAGCCAGGCCTTTGCCGTGGTGATCGTGCCGTCGTTGCGGGCACCGACCTTCATCTTGATGATCGAGCCCGGAGCTGGGCCGGTGGCCCGGAAGACGTCCTCGCGGCTCATCACGACCTTGACGGGACGGCCTGCCTTCGTCGACAGCAGCGCTGCCACTGGCTCGATGTAGATGGTGGTCTTGCCGCCGAATCCGCCGCCGATCTCGGCAGGAATGACCTTGATGCGCGACGTATCCCAGCCCAGCACCGTGGCGGTCGAAGACCGCACCATGAAATGACCCTGCGAGGAAGCCCAGATGACTGCCTTGCCCTCCTGATCGCAGTCCACGACACAGGCATGCGGTTCGATATAGCCCTGGTGCACGGCCTGGGTCGAGAATTCCCGTTCGATCACGATGTCGGCTTCGGCGAAGCCTTGTTCGACATCGCCGCGCTCGTACACCGTTCGGGCCGCAACATTCGACGGCTCGGTCGGTCGCGGCTCGACGCCGCGCGTGAACAGGCTGTCGTGAATCACCGGGGCGTCATCGGCCATCGCGTCGGCAATGTTCAGCACATGGGGGAGCTGCTCGTAGGTGACCTCGATGGCCTCCGCTGCAGCCTTGGCCTCACGCCGGGTCGATGCAGCGACTGCGGCGACGGCGTGGCCGCTGTACAGCACCGTGTCGCGCGCGATGACCGTGCACATCAGGTTGCGAGTGGCGCCTTTGGGGGGCGCTTCGGGGAAGTCTGCGCCGGTGACCACAGCCTTCACGCCGGGCATCGCCTCGGCTCTTGACGTGTCAATCGACACGATTCGTGCGTGGGGATGCGGCGAGCGCAAGATGTGCCCGTGCAGCATTCCCGGCAGGTTCAGGTCGGCTGCGTAGCGGGCCTTACCGGCGACCTTGTCGAGGCCGTCGTGGCGGACCGGACGGGTGCCGACCCAGCGGTAGCCCGATGCACCGTTGCCGTTGGTGCCGGTGCTTGCGGGAGCTTCGGTGGTGCTCATGTTCAGGTGTCCTTCTGCGATGTCGGGTAAGTCTCGATCAGCCGATGTCGATCAAGCGGGGGTACGGATCTGGACGGCGGCCTCGAGCACAGAGCGCACGATCTTGTCGTACCCGGTGCAGCGACACAGATTGCCGGCAAGCGCGTAGCGCACTTCGGTCTCAGTGGGGTCGGGGTTCTCGTCGAGCAGTGCCTTTGCGGCGATGAGGAACCCGGGCGTGCAGATGCCGCACTGCAGCGCAGCGCCTTCGAGGAAGCACTGCTGCAGCGGGTGCAGCTCGTCGGCGCTGGCGAGACCTTCACAAGTCGTGATGGCTGCGCCGTCGGCTTCGGGGGCAAAGATCAGGCACGAGCACTGCAGGCGCCCGTTCATGATGATCGAGCAGGCGCCGCAGTCGCCGGTGCCGCAGCCCTCCTTGGCGCCGATAAGCCCCAGCTCGTCGCGCAGAGCGTTGAGCAGCGATTCGCCGTCTTCGGTCAGAAAATCAACGGCATCGCCGTTGACCTCGCAGGTCACGTGGGTACGGCTCATCAAGAGGCTCCGTTCTGTCCGTTGGTGGTTCGAATGCGGTCTGCGGCGATGCCGGCGGCTCGGCGGGTAAGCACACCGGCGACCTGGCGCCGGTAGTTGATCGTGCCTCGCTTGTCGTCGATGGGGTTGCAGGCGTCGCTGGCCGCTGCGGCGGCTGCGGCCAGCGCAGCGTCATCGAGCCGGCTGCCGGCCAGCGCCGCCTCTGCCGCGGGCACCCGCACGACGGTGGGAGCGACTGCGCCGAGCGCCACGGTGGCAGCGCTCACGGTGCCGTCACCGTCCAGCGTGAGCCGGACGCCGGCGCCGACCACGGCGATGTCCATCTCGGTGCGCGGGATGAGCCGCAGGTAAGCGTCCGAAGTGCGGGCCGCCGGGCGGGTGAGTTCGAAGCACGCCACGATCTCGTCGTGCGCCAGCGACGTCTGACCTGGCCCGGTCACCACATCGGCGACGGGTACCCGCCGCTCGCCGCCGGCGCCTGCGATCACTGCGACCGCATCGTTGACGACCAGCGCCGGGACCGAATCCGCTGCGGGCGAGGCATTGCACAGGTTCCCGCCGAGGCTCGAGCGATTCTGGATTTGATCCGACCCGATGAGTCCCGCAGCCTCCGTCACTCCCGGGAAGTCGGCAGCGAGCTCAGCGTTTGCGGTGAGAGCCGAACTGGGCGCTGCGGCACCGACGAGCCAGGTATCGCCTTCGAGGCTGACTGACATCAGACGATCGATGTTCTTGAGGTCGATCAGCATCGATGGTTCGGGCCGTCCGCCGCGCATCTGCGGCACGACGTCGGTTGCGCCCGCGAACACGATGGCGTCGGCATCGTCTGCGAGCAATGCCCGAGCCTCATCGATGGTGGTCGGTGCGGCGTATTTCATGCGGATAGCTCCCGATCCGGTCTCTGCGGCATATGTCTCAGCACCGCCTGTGAGCGGCTGTGTCTGACAGGCCGCCTTGCGGCAATGGCCTGTACGGCAGCGGACGATAGTTGCGCTGGACCGTCCTTGGCGACTGAACGATCCGCTCCGCCGCGCTTCTTGGCGTGGGAGTGGGCCCACCTAGGCTCAGCCCATGGCGGCGGATGGGCGGGCGCACACGGGCACCGCGCCGCTGCCGACACCACGAGACCCGGTATCGACGGCCACAAAGCTCGCGGTACGAGGCTCGTATCCGGTCGTGATCCTGTTGGGGATCGCTGTCTATTCCGGTGCTGGACTGCTCGGCCTGCCCGTGATCGCTGCGTCGTACCTGGCGGTACTGGTCGGGGCTGGACTGATCACGCTGCATGAGATCGTCCTGCCCTACCGCCTCGAGTGGCGCCCGCAGCGCGGCGACGTGCGGGCCGACGCAGCATTCATGCTGACGATCCAAGTAGTCCTGCCGTTGCTGCTGTCACTGGCAGCAACCGTGGCGTTCGCCGGCTGGTTGCGAGAGGGAGATCTCACGCTCGCAGGTCTGTGGCCGCACTCCTGGCCAGTCTTCCTTCAGGCGGCACTGATGATTGCCGTCGCCGATTTCTTTCGGTATTGGCTGCACAGGGCCTTTCACGGTTCAGCCTTCATGTGGCGATGGCACGCGGTGCACCATTCGCCGCACCGGCTGTATTGGCTGAACGTCGGGCGCTTCCACCCGGCGGAGAAGGCTGTTCAGTACTGCGTTGACGCACTGCCGTTCGTGCTCGTGGGCGTCGGGGATGAAGTGCTCGCGGCCTATTTCGTCTTCTACGCCCTGAACGGCTTCTACCAGCACTCGAATTGCGACGTGAGGCTGGGTTGGCTCAACTACCTCATCAGCGGACCCGAACTGCACCGGTGGCATCACTCGGAGCTGCCGGCGGAATCCGATCACAACTTCGGCAACAACCTGATCATCTGGGACGTGGCGTTCGGGACCCGGTTCCTGCCAGCGGACACAGCCGTCGGCCGCCTCGGGCTGCTGAACCGGAAGTATCCGACAGGCTTCGTCGCCCAGATGCGCACTCCGCTGGTTCGGGATCTCGACAAGCGGGACGTCGAGGCGACAGCGACGTCGTGACCGACGGATTGAGCTACCGCTTGCTACGCGCAGGATTGGCCGCGGCCAGCGGCCGCGTGCACCGCCGGATCATTGAGGCTTCCGCCGATCCGGCTGCGACGCAGCACGACGTCCTGCAGCGCATCCTGACCGACAACGCCGGCACCATCTTCGGCACTGATCACCAGTTCGGCTCCATCTCAGGTTTCGAGGATTTCCGGCGTGCCGTGCCAGTGCAAACCTACGAGGACCTGCGCGAGGCGATCGAGCGGCAGGAGGCCACTGGCGATCCGTGCCTGACCGCCGCGCCGCCGGTCTATTACAACCAGACCAGCGGAACTGTCGCCGCTCCGAAGAACATTCCGCTGACCCAAGCCGGCTTGGGTCGCATCCAGCGATTGCAGCGGCTCGCGGCGTACGCGTTGTCGAAGAGCACAACGGCGCTCGGCGGCAAGGTGTTCGTGGTGAGCGGCGCTGCCCACGAAGGCACCATGCCCGCCGGCACCCCATACGGCTCGGCATCAGGCCAGCTGTACGCGAGCCAAGGCGCGCTGCTTCGCCGCAGGTACGTGCTGCCCGCATCGGTGTCGGACATCACCGACTACGACGCCCGCTACCTGGCGATGGCAGTGCTCGGTGCTGCAGACCGATCTGTCACCACCATGGCGACGGCCAATCCGTCGACGTTCGTCCGGCTGATGGACGTGCTCAACGAACACGCCGAATCGGTGATCGACGCCGTGGCGACGGGGATGCTGCCCGCGGAGTGCGCCGGCGCGGTTCGCGGCGAGGAGCCCCGAATCCGTCGCGACCCGCAGCGAGCAGCAGAGCTGGGGCGGAGACTCGAAGCCGCCGGCGCGCTCACCTATGCGGACATCTGGGAGGACCTGCGCGCTGTGGTGACGTGGACCGGAGGGAGTTGCGGCCTCGCCGTCGAGCGTCTCGCGCCGATGCTGACTTCGCGCTGCCCAGTGTTCGAATTGGGGTACCTCGCCAGCGAGGTCAGCGGCACAGTCAACATCGACCCCATCGAGGGTTCGTGCGTGGCCACCCTGGCCGACAACGTGTTCGAGTTCGCAGAACGTGACGCATGGGAAGACGCTGCCGATGATGCGGATCGGGGCTTGCAGACCTGCACGTTGGCCGACCTCGAGCTCGGGCACGACTACTACGTCATCGTGACCACAGCCGACGGTCTGTACCGCTACGACATGAACGACATCGTGAGGGTGACCGGCTGGGTGGGCCGCACCCCGGTCCTGTCCTTCATTCAGAAGGGAAAGGGCGTCACGAGCATCACGGGCGAGAAGCTCTATGAGTCCCAGGTCATCACGGCCGTCACGACGTCGGTTGCCGAACTCGGGACCGTGTCTCCCTTCTTCATCATGCTCGCCGACGAATCCGAATCGACGTACACCTTGTATGTGGAGATGGCGAACTCTGCTCCGGGCCAAGCGGCTGGCACGGTCGCCGGTGATCTGGCTGTCTTGGTGGAGCGGTCACTGCGGGAAGCGAACGTCGAGTACGGCGCGAAACGCGCCAGCGGTCGGCTGGCGCCGCTGGGCGTCACGCTTCTTGCACCAGGCACAGGTGATGCCTACCGTCGCCAGCGCGTTGCAGACGGTCAGCGCGACGTGCAGTTCAAGTACCTGCGCCTGCAATACCTCGCCGACTGCTCCTTCGGCTTCGACGCGTTTGTGCCAGCTCGCTGAGCGAGTCTCGACGAGGACCGTCCGTGCAGATTCGCCAGCTCGAAACATTCACCTTCCCGGTGCCGTTCAAGCGCGCCTTCAAACATGCGTCCGCGAGTCGACGCAATGCCGAGAACCTCATCGTCGCAGCGCACTCCGCCGAAGGGACAATCGGCTACGGGGAAGGGTGTCCGCGGCTCTACGTCACAGGCGAGACAGTCCACGGTTGCGCCGAATTCGTCCGTCGGCACGCTGAGTCCTTCTGCGCAGAGGTCGGGAGCGTGGACGATCTGCGGGCTTGGGCTGACGCTCACCGCGACATCATCGACCTGAATCCCGCTGCGTTCTGCGCCATGGAGATCGCCGCGCTGGACCTGCTGGGCAAGACACATGGCCGCAATCTCGAGCAGCTGCTCGGCGTCGCATCGGGGCCGCCCGACGTGGCCTACTCAGCAGTACTCGGCGACATGCCGCTGCCGCTCTATCGGTGGCAGCTGCGCGGTTACCGGGTGCGGGGATTCACCGACTACAAGGTGAAGCTCTCAGGCTCGCTGAGACGTGACCGCGCCAAGCTGGCCCCGTTTGCCTCCCGAGGCTCGGGCGCCACCTCTGTGCGTCTCGACGCGAACAACCTCTGGGAATCACCCGAGCAGTGCGCCGAGCACCTCGATGCGCTGGGGGATGTCGCGTTCGCCATCGAAGAACCGCTGCAGGCGGGCGACATCGAGGGGTGCGTCCGGATCGCGCGTGACTGCGAGGTGAGGATCATCGCCGACGAGAGCTTGCGGCTCAGCCAACAGTTGCAGACGTTGGCGGAACCACAACGATGGATCGCCAATGTTCGTGTGTCGAAGATGGGTGGCGTCCTTCGATCACTGGAGGTTGTGGCGGCTGCGGCACGTGCAGGCATTGATGTCGTCGTCGGATGTCAGGTGGGCGAGACGAGCCTGCTCACCCGAGCAGCACTCGCGGTCATCGCAAGCGCTCCCGGTGCCGTCATCGCGGCGGAAGGTGCCTTCGGAACGCATCTGCTGAGCCGGGACTTGACCGACCCGACGATCATGTTCGGCTACGGCGGCGTGCTGCGGGGCCGCGACGTGCCCGATCGCAGCAATGGCGGGCTGGGCCTGCGGCTCGGGTCTGAGAACCTCCTTGAACCGGCGGCGGGCTGATGACCAATGCTCGCTTCGCCGCAGTGAGCACGGCGTTGGGTCTGGCGTTCTTAGCACGCGTGGCAGGCCAGGCCGTTCAGCGATGGTGGGGTGTGGACTTTCTGCCATCGCAGGACGCATGGCAAGGCAGCAGCCTGCCGTTCGGGGCGCTGTTGGGGGCGCAGCTGGTGATCTTGGTGATCATCGCGATCGCGACGGTGCGGATGGGCGCCGGCAAGAATCTCTTCGCGCTGAACTGGGTGAAGCCTGTGGGCTGGTTTGGGATCTTGTACTTCACCGCCATGTCGGTGCGGCTGTTGATCGGGATCGGAGGCGACGCCGGTGTGTTCGGCGATGACAGCATCGCTGCTGGCAAATGGTTCACCGCTTACCTGCCGACGTCTTTCCACTTGGTCTTGGCGTGTGAGTTGATGCTGTTTGCGGCGTATCAGAGGAGTCAACTGCAGCAGTCGCGCTGAGCGCCGCCGGGTTGGGGCGTCGATGGTGTCTCGGTAGCCTCTGGTATCCGCGGTGCGAGACGACTCGCGCCGAACCGACGTCCGGCAAGGCCGGGTGCCCAAAGCCAGAACGCAGCGGGTGCGCGGAACCAGTCGGCACAACCTCCAAACCGCTCCGCCGGCAGTGCCGTGCGGAGCGTTCGCATGGTCGGCCGCTCTGCGGGCGGCTGGCAACCGAGTCGGCCGCTCTGCGGGCGACCATCAATCCGGTGAAGGCCCGAGAGAGACGCCCATGTTGAACAAGGCGCTTGTCGCCACCAAGGTCGGCATGACACAGCTCTGGGATGACGACAATCAGGTCGTCCCGGTCACGGTGCTGCGCGTCGATGATTGTCGGGTCACCCGCGTTCGCACCACCGAACAAGACGGCTACACCGCGGTCCAGGTCACCTATGGCCACCGCGAGGCCCGCAAGCTCAACAAGCCCACCGTCGGCCACTATGAGCGTGCCGGGATCGATCCCGGCGTACGCCTCGTAGAGCTGCGGCTCGATGATGTGAGTGAAATACCGGTCGGCACCGAATTGGGTGCCGACCTTTTCAGTCCTGGAGAGCTCGTCGACGTGACGGCAACCTCCAAGGGCAAGGGCTTCGCAGGCACGATGAAGCGGCACAACTTCTCAGGCCAGCGCGCCAGCCACGGTGCCCACCGGGTCCACCGAGCGCCCGGCGCGATTGGTGCCTGCGCCACGCCTTCACGGGTGTTCAAGGGCACCCGCATGGCCGGGCGCATGGGTGGCGAGAAGGTCACCACGTTGAACCTCACGGTCGTCGAGGCCGACGCTGAACGCGGCCTGCTGCTCGTTCGCGGCTCAGTCCCTGGACCCAAGGGCGGCACGGTCATCGTTCGCAACGCAGTCAAAGCGCCGGCAGGCGCAGCACCGGCGACGGTCTGAGGGGCTTGCGATGACGCTCACGCTTGACGTCCGCACCCCCAACGGTGGCACCGCCGGATCGGTAGAGCTCGACGAGGCCATCTTTGGCATCGAGCCGAACATGGCGGCGTTGCACCAGGCGGTCACCGCTCAACTCGCTGCCCGTCGCAGCGGCTCCCATAGCACCCTCACCCGCTCTGAGGTACGCGGCGGCGGTGCCAAGCCGTGGCGGCAAAAGGGCACCGGCCGGGCCCGTCAAGGCTCGATCCGCTCGCCGCAATGGGCCGGTGGCGGTGTGGCGCACGGCCCCAAGCCTCGCGACTACCGCCAGAAGGTGAACCGCAAGACCGTGCGGCTGGCGCTTCGGTCTGCACTCAGCGACCGGGCGCGCAGTGAGCGCGTCATGGTCATCGACGGGTGGAATTTTGCTCAGCCGCGCACGAAGGACGCCGTCGCTGTACTCGAGAACCTGTCCCTTGAGGGACAGGTTCTGCTCGTCTTGGGCGACAGCCCCGAACACCGAACCGCCGATCGCAGCTTCCGCAACCTCCCGTCGGTGCGCTCGGTCAGCGCGGCCGAACTGAATGCCTACGACATCCTGCGCTCAGACTGGCTGGTGTTTACCCGCGACACGTTGCCAACCAGCACTGGGCCGACCACTTCTGGGCCGACCGCTTCTGGGCCGACCAGCACAGGTTCAGCCACAAGCGGCGCCGAGAGCGAGGGCGACGACCAGTGAAGGACCCCCGCGACGTGCTCATCGCCCCCGTCATCTCGGAAAAGTCGTACGACTTCCTCGAAGAGGGCGTCTACGTCTTCCGCGTTCACCCCTCCGCAAGCAAGCCGGAGATCCGTCAAGCGGTCGAAGAGATCTTCGACGTCAAGGTCGCCAAGGTCAACACGCTGAACCGCAAGGGCAAGGTCCGCCGCAACAGGCGCAACAACACCATGGGCAAGCGGCCCGACACCAAGCGGGCCATCGTCACCCTCGTCGAGGGCGACTCGATACAGATCTTCAATTCCTGAGCAGGCAGAGAAGCGATACAGGGCGTCATGGGCATACGAGTACGCAAACCGACCAGTCCCGGCCGACGGTTCCAAACCGTCTCGGATTTCGCTGACATCACCGCGAGCAAGCCCGAGCGCTCGCTCATTGCCAAGCAGCACTCCACCGGTGGCCGCAACAACGACGGCCGCAGGACCTCCCGCCACCGTGGCGGCGGTCACAAGCAGCGATACCGGGTCGTCGACTTCCGGCGCGCCAAGGACGGCGTGCCCGCCACGGTCGCCACCATCGAGTACGACCCCAACCGTAACTCACGCATAGCGCTGCTCCACTATCACGACGGCGAGAAGCGCTACATCCTGGCGCCCGCAGGGCTGGAGGTCGGCGACAAGCTGGCCAACGGCCCCCAGGCAGAAATACGTGTCGGCAATGCGATGCCGCTGCGGTACGTGCCGGTCGGCACCACCGTGCACAACGTGGAACTCAAGCCCGGCGGTGGCGGCCGCATGGCTCGCTCGGCTGGTTCGAGCGTGCAGCTGGTGGCCAAGGAGGGCGCTTACGCCACCTTGCGCCTGCCCTCGACCGAGATGCGCCGGGTGCCGATCGACTGCCGCGCAACGATCGGCTCGGTGGGCAATGCCGAGGCCGACCTCATCAAGATCGGCAAGGCCGGCCGGAACCGTTACAAGGGCATTCGCCCCCAGACCCGCGGCGTGGCCATGAACCCTGTCGACCACCCCTTGGGCGGCGGCGAGGGCAAATCCTCAGGCGGCCGCCACCCGGTGTCTCCGTGGGGCAAGCCCGAAGGCCGTACGCGCTCGAAGAACCGCAAGTCCAACGACCTGATCGTCCGCCGTCGCCGGACGCGCGGGTCCCGGAGGTAGAGCGATGCCGCGCAGTCTCAAGAAGGGCCCTTTCGTTGACGACCACCTGCTCTCCAAGGTGGACGCACTCAATGAGAGCGGCGAGCGCAAGGTCGTCAAGACGTGGAGCCGGCGCTCCACGATCATCCCCGAGATGATCGGCCACACCATTGCCGTCCATGACGGGCGCAAGCACTTGCCCGTCTACGTCACCGAGTCGATGGTGGGCCACAAACTGGGCGAGTTCGCGCCGACGCGAACGTTCAAGTTCCACGCCGGCCAGGAACGAGGGGGCCGGCGACGATGAGCGGGCTGATCGATCTCGACGTCATCGCCGGCGCGAAGGCGACGCACCGCTACGCCCGCCTGTCCGCCTCGAAGGCCCGGGTGGTGCTCAACCTCGTCCGTGACGAGGACTTGGCCCTCGCCAGGGACCGCCTTCGCTTCTGCGAGCGCGGCGCTGCCGAGGTGGTGTCCAAGGTGCTCGAGAGCGCGGTGGCCAATGCCACCAACAACGAGCAGCTCGATGCCGACGAGCTGTACGTAGCTGAATGCTGGGCCGACGAGGGTCCGGTGCTCAAGCGCTGGCGCCCGCGAGCACGCGGTCGTGCGACTCGCATCTTCAAGCAGACCTGTCACATCACCGTGATCGTGGCGCAGCTCAGCCCCGAGGAACTCGAGATGCGCGAGGCCCGCATGGCCGCCTCGGGTTCGCAAACCGCCGCCGCTGCCCGTGCAGCTCGCGTGGCCGCAAGCCGCGCCGACACTGATGCCGGAGACGAAACCGATGTCGACGATTCAGCGGCTGAAGAAACGGTCGATGCGGCAGACCCCGCAGTGATCGATGAGGTGGACGACTCCGAGGTCACCGAGGTCGCGGCCGCCGATGTCGAAGTTGCTGACGAGACTGACGCAGCCGGCGGGTCCGAAGAGCCCGAAGCTGCCGACCCCGAGGAACGGAACTGATCATGGGTCAGAAGGTCAACCCGTACGGTTTCCGCTTGGGAATCACCACCGACTGGAAGTCCCGTTGGTACGCCGACAAGGAATACCAGGACTACCTCATCGAGGATTGGAAGATCCGCGACTTCCTGCGGACTGAGTTGCCGCATGCCGCGATCAGCCGCATCGAGGTGGAGCGAACCCGGGACCGTCTGCGGGTTGACGTTCACACGGCTCGGCCCGGCATCGTGATCGGTCGGCGCGGGAGCGAGGCTGACCGTTTGCGCACAAAGCTCGGGAAGATCTCCGGGAATCCCAAGGTCCAGCTGAACATCCAGGAGATCAAGCAACCCGAGCTCGAGGCTGCGCTGATCGCCCAGGGCGTGGCCGATCAGCTCGCTGGCCGGGTTGCCTTCCGGCGTGCCATGAAGCGGGCAGTCCAGAACGCCCAGAAGGCGGGTGCGCTCGGGATCCGGGTGCAGTGCTCAGGCCGTCTCGGCGGTTCGGAGATGGCCCGCACCGAGTGGTACCGCGAAGGCCGCGTGCCGCTGCACACGCTGCGTGCCGACATCGACTATGGCTTCCGTGAGGCCCGTACGACAGCGGGCCGCATCGGCGTGAAGGTGTGGCTCTACAAGGGCGACATCCTCCCCTACAAAGTCTCTTCCGACGATCGCATTCACCGCGAAGCGGCGATGGCCACGGGCCAGACGTCTGGCGATGGCGCACCCGCCGGAGGCGTTGTTTCCTCGGCCGGTCGCCGGGGCGATCTAGAGGAAGCGCCCGAGGAACCGGTCCCGCTGCTGCGCGAGGCCGATCCGGAATTCGAGCGCCTGCTCGAAGAGGAAGAGCAGATCGAGCGGGCAACCCGCGACCAGTCCCAGACTCCCAACTTCAGGCCGGGAGACGACTGATGCTGATGCCCCGCAAGGTGAAGCACCGCAAGGCGCATCGCGGCCGCATGAAAGGCCGCACCAAGGGTGGCACCGCCGTGCATTTCGGCGACTACGGCATCCAGGCGCTGGAACCTGGTTGGATCACCGCCCGCCAGATTGAGGCTGCCCGCATCGCCATGACCCGCCATGTCAAGCGCGGCGGGAAGGTCTGGATCAATATCTTCCCCGACAAGCCCGTTACTGCCAAGCCAGCGGAGACCCGCATGGGATCAGGCAAGGGCAATCCGGAAAAGTGGGTGGCCGTGGTGAAGCCCGGCCGGGTGATGTTCGAACTAGGTGGCGTCAACGCCGAGCTGGCTCGTGGCGCTATGGAGCGCGCCATCCAGAAGCTGCCCATCCGGGCGCGGGTGATCTCCCGAGAGGAGGCCATCTGATGGCGAAGGCCCTGACGCTTCGAACCCTGTCGGACGATCAGTTGTTCGACGAGCTCGCCAGTGCTCGCAAGGAACTGTTCAATCTGCGCTTTGCGTTTGCCACCGGACAGCTCGACAACTCCGCGCAGGTGGCTGCGACCAAGCGGGATATCGCCCGCATTCATACCGTGCTGCGCGAGCGCGAGATTGCCGCCGCCGAACTGCAAGCCAACGCCTCGCATGGCTCGGCCGCTGTAACGGCTGGCGCTTCGCAAAGCTCGCCCGCGAACAGCGCAGCTTCGACAGGAGATCAGTCATGAGCACCGAGACTGCCGAGGCCGTCGAACGCAACCGGCGCAAGGTACGTGAGGGGATCGTTACCTCCACCAAGATGGACCGCACAGCGGTCGTCTCGGTGACCGAGCGCGTGCGCCACCCCCGCTACTTCAAGACCGTTCAGCGCACCAAGAAGCTGTACGTCCACGACCCCGCGGGCGACACCCGCCCGGGTGACCGGGTGCGCGTCATGGAGACCCGACCGATCTCGAAGACCAAGCGCTGGCGCTTGGTGGAGATCATCGAACGGGCGCGGTGACACCATGATCCAGCAGGAATCCAGGCTCAAGGTCGCCGACAATTCCGGTGCACGCGAGGTGCTGTGCATCCGCGTGCTCGGTGGCACGGGTCGGCGCTACGCCTCGATCGGCGACGTGTTCATCGCCACCGTCAAGGACGCCATCCCCGGCGCAGCCGTACGCAAGGGCGACGTGGTGCGCTGCGTCGTGGTGCGCACGCGCAAGGAGCGCCGGCGCCCTGACGGCAGCTACATCCGATTCGATGAGAACGCTGCGGTGCTCGTCGACGACAATCGCCAGCCGCGCGGCACCCGCATTTTCGGTCCCGTCGGCCGCGAGCTCCGCGACAAGCGCTTCATGCGCATCGTGTCGCTCGCACCGGAAGTTCTGTGACGGGGGTGATGTGATGGCACGCCAAAAGAACCAACTCCCACGGCTGCGAGTCCGCAAGGGCGACACCGTGCGCGTGATGTCCGGCCCCGACAAGGGCAAAGAGGGCGAGGTGGTGTCGGTGGATCTGTCCCGACGCCGACTCACCGTCGAAGGCGTCAACGTGGGGCACAAGCACCAGCGACCCTCCCAGCAGAACCAGGAAGGCCAGATCATCGACTACCTCCTGCCGGTCGACGTGTCGAACGTGGCGGTGGTGTGCCCGCGCACCGGCCAGCCGGGTCGAGTCGGCTTTCGATTCGAGGGCGGTCGCAAGGTGCGCTACCACCGGGTCTCCGGGGAGGAGCTGCCATGAGCGTCACCGAGGCCCAACCGGTGGACACCAACCAAGCGCGGCCCGAACCCCGGATGAAGGTGCTGTACCGCGACACCATCAGGGCTCAATTGAAGGACGAACTCGGGCTTGCAAACGTCATGCAGGTACCTGCGCTGACCAAGATCAGCGTGAACATGGGTGTGGGCGCGGCGCTGACGAATCGAGCCCTGCTCGAGGGCGCCATTGAGGATCTCAGCCGCATCTGCGGTCAGCGCCCGGCAGTGACGCGGGCAAAGCAGTCCATCGCGGGATTCAAGCTGCGCGAGGGCAACGCGATCGGCGCCCGAGTCACGATGCGCCGCGACCGGATGTGGGAGTTCTACGACCGTCTCGTGTCGTTGGCCATTCCCCGCATCCGTGACTTCCGCGGCCTGTCGCCACGCAGCTTCGACGGACACGGCAACTACACGTTCGGCATCACCGAACAGCTGGTCTTTCCAGAGATCGATTACGACAGCGTCAACCAGGTACGCGGCATGGACGTCACGCTCGTGACATCAGCCGCCGACGACGAGGGCGGACGTGCCCTTCTGGTTGCGCTGGGCTTCCCATTCCGCCAAACCCCAACGGCATAGCGCCCGACTGCTTCACAAGGGAGTACTGATGGCCAAGAAGGCACTCGTCAACAAACAGCAGCGCACGCCCAAGTTCAAGGTGCGCGCCTACACCCGCTGCCGCGTGTGCGGTCGACCGCGGTCGGTGTACCGCAAGTTCGGGTTGTGTCGAGTGTGCCTCCGCAAGATGGTCCATGCCGGCGAGGTGCCCGGCGTGACCAAGGCCAGTTGGTGAGGGAGGTGCCCGCATGTCGATGACCGACCCCATAGCGGACATGCTCACTCGCATCCGCAACGCAAACATGGTGTTCAAGGACGAGGTGGCCATGCCGTCCTCGAAGCAAAAGGAGCGCCTTGCGGCGATCCTCAAGCGTGAGGGCTATGTGAGCGACTATCAGGTGAACGATGCCACCGGTCCCGCCCGGACGCTCACCATCAAACTGAAGTACACCGGCGACCGGGATCGCACCATCTCGGGGATGCAGCGCATCTCCAAGCCGGGTCTGCGGGTGTACACCAAGTCCGACAAGGTTCCCCGCGTACTCGGCGGCCTCGGTATTGCCGTGCTGTCGACGAGCCGGGGCTTGATGACCGATCGCGAGGCCCGCCGCAACCGCATGGGCGGCGAGATCCTCTGTTACGTCTGGTAGGAGGCGACGATGTCACGCGTGGGCAAGACGCCCATCTCGATTCCCGACGGGGTGAGGATCACAGCGGAACCGGCCGCGGAGGTCGCCGGCTCTGTGTCCGGCGACGTGGTGACCGTCAGCGGTCCCGGTGGCGAGCTCACGCGCACGCTGGCTGCGGGCATTCGGGTCCGCTTCGGCGACGGGGAGGCCGTCGTGGAACGAGCCGACGACAGTCGCTCGCAGCGTTCGCTGCACGGGCTGAGCCGGGCGCTGATCTCCAACATGGTCCATGGCGTGTCGCACGGCTTCTCCAAGGAACTGCAGATTGTCGGCGTGGGATACCGCGCGGCAGCGAAGGGGCCATCGGCACTGGAGCTGTCGCTGGGGTTCAGCCATACCGTGGGGGTGTCCGCACCCGATGGCATCAGCTTCGAAGTGCCAAGCCAGACGTCGATCATCGTCAAGGGCATCGACAAGCAGCTCGTCGGGCAGGTCGCGGCCAACATCCGTGCGCTGCGCAAGCCCGAGCCCTACAAGGGCAAGGGCATTCGCTACCTCGACGAGCGCGTGCTGCGCAAAGCAGGGAAGGCCGCAAAGTGAGTGCTTCCACGAAGGCGAACCGGCGCGATCGCCGCCGTCGCCGCGTCCGCAAGAAGGTGACG
Organism: Candidatus Poriferisodalis sp.; assembly: GCF_965214215.1. Lineage (GTDB taxonomy): Bacteria > Actinomycetota > Acidimicrobiia > Acidimicrobiales > Poriferisodalaceae > Poriferisodalis. The sequence goes on from NZ_CBDCBD010000003.1 coordinate 1,145,334, forward strand.
GGCACCGCAGAGCGCCCGCGCCTCGCTGTCTTCCGGTCGAACCGTCACATCAGCGCACAGCTCATCGACGACGAAACAGGCCGCACGCTTGCTGCTGCGTCATCGCGCGAGGCTGCGGTGACGGGCGGCGGCAACATCGCGGCCGCCGGCGAGATCGGTCGGCTCATTGCCGAGCGCGCCCGTGCGGCGGGCACGACCACGGTCACCTTCGACCGCGGTGGAAACCGTTACCACGGCCGCGTCGCGGCCCTTGCTGATGCTGCCCGCGAGGGCGGCCTGGAGTTCTGAGGGAGGACTCGTGACAGATGCACCAACCTCAGATGCCCGTCCCGAACGGGAGCGCGGCAGCAACGAGAGAGGGCGCGGCGGCAACGAGCGCGGCGGCGGCCGCCGCCCGCGTGATCGCCAGTTCGACAACCCCCGTAACAGCGGTGACGACGGCCTGCGCGAGTCGCGGGTAATTGACATTAACCGCGTGGCCAAGGTGGTCAAGGGCGGGCGCCGATTCTCGTTCTCCGCGCTCGTGGTGATCGGCGACGGCGCCGGGCGGGTCGGCCTGGGCTACGGCAAGGCCAAGGAAGTGCCGCTGGCAATTCAGAAGGGCACCGAGGAAGCCCGCAAGAGCCTCTTCGATGTACCGCTGGCCGGCTCCACCATCATCCATCCCGTGCTGGGAGTCATGGGTGCGGGCAAGGTGCTGCTGCAACCGGCGGCGCCCGGCACCGGGGTCATCGCCGGCGGCGCGGCCAGGGCGATCCTCGAGGAGGCCGGCATCAGCGATGTGCTGGCCAAGTCGCTCGGCTCGTCCAATCACATCAACGTCGCTCGCGCCACCATCGCGGGTCTCGCAGCCCTGAAGCGACCCGACGAAGTGGCCAAACTGCGCGGGCTGTCAGCTGAGGAGTGCATCCCCGCGGGCCTGCTGGAGGCGTATCGGGAAACAGAGCGCACTCGCAAGCTGAGCGCTTCCCGAGCGGGGGCTGGGTCATGAATGCCTCCAGCACCCCCCAGATCGTGGTGACCCAGGTGCGGTCAGCCATCGGGGCCAAGCCCAAGGCACGCGGCGCACTGCGCGCGCTGGGGCTCGGCAAGATCGGCCGCAGCCATACGCTGCCGGATCGACCTGAGATCCGCGGCATGCTGCGCAAGGTGAGTCATCTGATCACGGTCGAACATGTCACTCCCCAGGAGGTCGGCGATGCTGAGACTGCATGACCTGGCCCCGCCGCCAGGATCGAAGCGCAAGCGCAAGCGCGTAGCGCGCGGCACCAGCGGCAAGGGCGGCAAGACTGCAGGCCGCGGCACCAAGGGAACGCGCGCTCGTGGCACCGTTCCCATCTGGTACGAGGGCGGTCAGCTGCCGCTGCAAGTGCGCGTTCCCAAGCGCAAGGGCTTCAAGAATCCGTTCCGTGTCGAGTACCAGCCCATCAATCTCGACACCCTCGAAGATTGCGGCCTCGACGAGATCACACCCGACGAGCTGCGGGCTCGCGGCTTGGTCTCCAAGGGCTCCATGGTCAAGATTCTCGGGCGCGGCGAGATCAACCGGTCGGTCACGGTGAAAGCCCACGCGGTGTCGGGCTCGGCGCGGTCCGCCATCGAGAGCGCCGGCGGCAGCATCGAGATCCTGTCGCCCACCTTCGGCGGCCCGCGGCCACCCGCCCAGGGCAACCAGCACACCAATCGCTAGGGGCTCGTCGTGCTTGGCCACATGCGCAACATCTTCCGGATCGCAGACCTGCGCCAGAAGATCTTGTTCACGCTGTTCATCATTGCGGCGTACCGGCTGGGCTCTCAGGTGCCGGTGCCGGGCATCGATTTCGACGCCGTGGTGTCGCTGCGCGAGCAGGCCAGCTCGAGCGGCGGCGTGCTAGCGCTGCTGAACCTGTTCTCCGGTGGAGCGCTCACGCGGTTCGCGATCTTCGCGTTGGGGATCATGCCGTACATCACGGCCTCGATCATCATCCAGATTCTCACCGTGGCGATCCCGCGCTTCGAGCAGCTCCAGCAGCAGGGCGCGGTAGGGCAGAGGAAGCTGACTCAGTACACCCGCTACCTCACGCTGGGCATTGCTTTCGTGCAGGCCACGGGCATCACGTTCATTTTCGGCCGGGGTCAGGGCACTGCACTGGGCAACACCGCTGGTGTCATCGTCATCCCCGACTTCACCTTCAACCGGGTGGCGCTGGTGATCCTGTCGCTGACCGCAGGCACGGCGCTGCTCATGTGGATGGGCGAGCTGATCAGCCAGCGCGGCGTCGGCAACGGCATGTCGCTGCTGATCTTTGCCTCGGTCGTGTCCACGATCCCCTTCGACGGGGCCCGCCTGCTGGCGGTGCAGGGCACGGTGTACCTGGCGGCCGCGATCATCGTGGCGACCGGAATGATGGTGGCGATCATCTTCATCGAGCAGGGCCAGCGGCGCATCCCGGTGCAGTTCTCCCGCCGGCAGGTAGGGCGCCGGCTGTACGGCGGGCAGAACACCTATATCCCGCTGAAGGTCAACCAGTCGGGCGTGATCCCGGTCATCTTCGCCAGCTCGATCCTGTTCCTGCCGGTGCTGCTATCGAATGTCGCAAACTGGGGCTGGCTGCAGACCGCAGTCGATGACTACCTCACCCAGCCTGACAACATCGCCTACATCCTGTTCTTCGGCGGGTTGATTGTCGGTTTCGCATACTTCTACACCGCCATCTCGTTCGATCCGGTGCGCCAGGCCGACAACATCCGCAAGCAGGGCGGCTTCATTCCCGGCATCCGGCCGGGTCCCCAGACCGAGCGGTACTTGGCCAGAGTGCTGAACCGCATCACGCTGCCCGGCGCAATGTTCATCGCAGCCGTGGCGCTGCTGCCCAGCGTGCTGCTGTCGCTGACGAGTGATCTTGATGCGCTCGGCAGCGGCGGTGCCGGTGCCGCGATCGGCTTCGGCGGCGTGTCGATCCTGATCGCCTCCGGTGTGGCGCTGGAGACCATGAAGCAGGTCGACAGCCAGCTGCTGATGCGCAACTACGAAGGATTCCTCGCCTGATGACGACGCGGCGACTGGTCATTCTGGGCAAGCAGGGTGCTGGCAAGGGCACCCAGTGCGAGCTCCTCGTAGAGCGCTACGGCGTGGCGCACATCTCGACGGGCGACGTGCTTCGAGCTGCGGTGGCCGCCGGTACCGAGCTCGGGCGCCAGGTCAAAGAGGTGATGGACGCGGGCGAGCTCGTCAGCGACGAATTGATCCTGGGCATCGTGGCCCAGCGGCTCACCGAGCCCGACACCGAGCCGGGCTTCTTGTGCGACGGGTTTCCGCGCACCGAGGCCCAGGCTGAGGGCTTGTTTGGGTTCCTCGCACCGCACACGATTGAGCGAGCCATCGATCTCGATGTGCCTGACGAGGTCGTGACGCGCAGGATGCTGGAACGGGGCAGGGCCGATGACACGCCTGAAGCCATTGCCCGTCGGCTGGAGTTGTACGAAGCCGAGACGGCGCCGCTCCGCAAGCTGTTCGCCGACCGGGGCGTGCTGGTCACCGTGAACGGCCTCGGCACACCCGAACAGGTCCACGGCCGCATCGTCGCCGCCGTCGAGGCGGCACCGTGAGCATCGTCGCCGCCGTCGAGACCCCTATACTTGCCCGCTCGCCTAAAGCGCAGGTCACCCGATGAAAGTCCGTCCGAGCGTCAAGAAGATCTGCGACAAGTGCCGCGTTATCCGCCGTCATGGGCGGATTCGGGTGATCTGCCCGAACCCGCGGCACAAGCAGCGGCAAGGCTAAGACAGGAGTCCCGAATCGATGGCCCGAATCGCTGGCGTCGACATACCGCGTGAGAAGCGCGTGGAGATCGCGCTCACCTACATCTATGGCATCGGCCGCTCGGCCAGCCAGCAGATCTGCGAAGACCTGAACATCGCCGAGCGAACCCGCGTGCGCGACCTGACCGATGCTGAGGTGGCTCGGATCCGCAACCACATCGATGCGAGTTTGACCGTCGAGGGCGACCTGCGGCGTGACATCGCCCAAGACGTCAAGCGGAAGATCGAGATCGGCTGCTACCAGGGAGTCCGCCACCGCCGGGGACTGCCGGTGCGGGGTCAGCGAACACATACGAACGCACGCACTCGCAAGGGTCCGCGCAAGACGGTGGCGGGCAAGAAGAAGGTGCGAAAGTGACGAGGTACGCGGCGCGAGCCCGTCAGCAGCATGAGAGTGGACACACGAGGAGCGGGCGGAAGTGAATCAGCAGCAGCCCCGGCGCGGGCGGCGCAAGGAGCGCAAGAACGTCGGCGACGGCGTCGCGCACATCAAGAGCTCGTTCAACAACACGATCATCACGTTCACAGACTTGGGCGGCAACGTGGTCTCGTGGGCGTCGGCCGGCAACGCCGGCTTCAAGGGCTCCCGCAAGTCAACGCCGTTCGCTGCACAACAGGCCGCTGAGCAAGCGGCTGAGCGCGCCATGGAGCACGGCGTGCGGCGAGTGCATGTTCACGTGAAGGGTCCCGGCTCCGGCCGCGAGACCGCGATCCGCTCCATCCAGAACTCCGGCATCGAGATCAAGGGCATCCGCGACATGACGCCGGTGCCCCACAACGGCTGCCGTCCGCCGAAGCGCCGGAGGGTCTGAGATGTCTCGCTACACGGGTCCCAAGGCGCGCGTCTCTCGGCGGCTCAACACCAACATCTGGGGCACCGAGGGCGAGACGAAGGCGCTCGACCGGCGTCCGTATCCGCCTGGTGAGCACGGGCGGGGAAGACGCCGCAGCCAGAACTCCGAGTTCTTGATGCAGCTGCAGGAGAAGCAGAAGTGCCGCTTCACCTACGGGATGACGGAGCGGCAATTCCGCAATACCTACGAAGAGGCCGCCCGCCAGCGCGGCGTCACCGGTGAGAACCTGCTGCGGCTGCTCGAGCTGCGGCTCGACAACATCGTGTACCGGGCCGGCTGGGCGGCGACCCGTCCGCAGGCTCGCCAATTCGTGAACCACGGTCACATCGACGTCAACGGTCGGCGGGTGAACATTCCCAGCTACCGGGCGCGTGCTGATGACGTAGTCGAGTTGCGGACGAAAGCCCGCGACATCGTCACGATCCGCTGGAACCTCGACGTGCTTGACCGCACCCCACCAGCGTGGCTGGAAGCGAGCGACGGTAGCCAACGTGTCACCGTGCGCGAGCTGCCGATCCGATCCCAGATCGAGATCCCGGTGCGCGAGCAACTCATCGTCGAGCTCTACAGCAAATAACCCTGCAACATCCGCCGCCCACGAAGAGGTGAACGTGTCAGTTTCCGACACCTTGGTCATGCACCGACCGACGATCGACATCCTCGGCGAGCCCGAGGGCAATCGCCAGCGCTTCGCGATTGGCCCGCTGGAGCCCGGATTCGGGCACACGCTGGGCAACTCGCTGCGCCGCACACTGTTGTCGTCGATTCCCGGCGCCGCAGTCACTCAGGTCCGGTTCGATGATGCGCTGCATGAGTTCACGACCATCGAGGGCGTCGTCGAGGACGTCACCGACATCATCCTGAATCTCAAGGATGTGGTGCTTCGCAGCCACAGCGACGAGCCCGTGGCGGTGCGTCTCGATGAGCGAGGCGTGGGTCCGGTACTGGCGGGCCACGTCGATTGGGGCATCGATGTCGACTGCCTGACGCCAGACCTGCACATCGCGACGCTCGCTGAGGGCGCCCGGTTGGCGATGGACCTCACCGTCGAGCGCGGCTGGGGCTATACCGCGCCAGAGAGCGAGCGCACCGCCAGCACGATCGGCGTGATCCTCATGGACGCTCTGTTCAGCCCCGTGCGTCGTGTGGCGGTGGAGGTCGAACCGGTTCGTGTCGAGCAGTCCACCGACTTCGACCGGCTGGTGCTCGACATCGAGACCGATGGAGCGATGACTCCACGCGAGGCGCTCGCGTCGGCAGGTGACACCCTGTGCCGACTCATGCTCATGATCGCCGAACTCTCAGAGGACCGCTTGGGTCTCGATATCGCTGAGGTAGCGGCTGTCGGAGGCCAGACCAGCGATCTGGAACGCCCGATCGAAGACTTGGGTCTGTCCGAGCGTGCTCGCAACTGCCTCAAGCGTGCGCAGTTCAACACCATCGGCGAGCTGCTCGATCAATCGGTCGACGAACTGATGACCGTCCCGAACTTCGGCCAGAAATCGCTGGACGAGGTCATCGAGAAGCTCGACGAGCGAGGTCTGGCATTGCGTGGCATGAGCCCCTCGCCCGAGGCCGAGGCCGAGCCGGCCACCCCAGCGGCGGTCAGCTGAGCATGCCCACGCCCACGAAGGGTCGACGCCTAGGCGGAAGCGCCAGCCACCAGCGTTCCATGCTGGCCAACTTGGCGGCGTCGCTGTTCGCGGCTGAGGCCATCGAGACCACCGAAGCCAAGGCCAAGGCACTGCGGCCCTACGCCGAGAAGCTCATCACCAAGGCCCGCAAGGGAGGCTTGGCACGGCACCGCCAGATTGTCGCCAGCCTCAACGGCGACCAGGAGATGGCCCAGAAGCTCATCGACGAGATCGGCCCGCGCTACGAGGGACGCCCGGGCGGCTACACGCGCATCTTGAAGCTCGGCCCGCGCCGGGGCGACAACGCACCGATGGCGCTCATCGAGTTGGTCTAGACCTCCACGGACGTGGCCCAAGTTCGCTGATGGACACTGCACCGCTGAGCGCCGATGTGCTCGAGGAATTACGTCAGTTCGACACCCCGACGGTCTGCAATGCACTCGAGATCGTCGCGCCACAGCGCCGTGCGTACGGCTACACCACCTCGCCGCTGGTCTGTCCCGATCCGGACACCGTCATGGTCGGCTACGCCCGCACCGCCACGATCCGGGCGAACGCTCCCTCGGGTCGATCCGGCGCCGACGACCTCGCAGTGCGCGTGGGCTACTACCGGCACATGGCCGCAGGCCCACAGCCCACCATCACGGTGATCGAAGACATCGATGCCTCCCCGGGCTATGGCGCCTGGTGGGGCGAGGTGAACAGCAGCATCCACGCCGGGCTGGGCTCGCTCGGGGTCATCACCAACGGCTCCATACGAGACTTGGGAGAGTGGGCACCGGGCTTCGGCGCTCTCGCGGGCTCGATCGGCCCGTCCCACGCGTGGGTTCATGTCGTCGAATACGACGTGACGGTGACCGTCCATGGCATGACGGTCCGCCCTGGCGACCTCATTCATGCGGATCGTCACGGCGCGGTTGTCGTGCCTGCCGACGTGGCTGTCGATATTCCTGGCGCGGCTGCCAAGATCGCCGCCGCTGAGCGCATCCTGATCGACGCCGCCCGCAGCCCCGACTTCTCGATTGACCGGTTGACGGCACTGCTCGACCCCAAGGGCGACCACTAGTCCTGGGCGGCGGCGCGATGCGGCAAGGCATCTCGCCGCTTGTCTCCCGCTCGAGTTCGCAGCGCTCACGAGACGCTGGGACACCTGCTGCGCAGTTCCGCAGGTTGCCTGCTATCGAGCGATAGCTGCCTCGCGCTGCAGAGCGCTGCGGGCTTCGGCATAGCGCTCGGCAAGTCGCTGCCCGACTCGGCCGATCCGTTCGATCATTTTCATGAGCCGATCACGGGCTGCCTCGGCAATGCTCGACAGCTCTGTCAGCGCCGGCAGGTTCCAGTCGCGCAATACGACCGGCTGCAGGATCTGGTCGTGGTGGATGGCCAAGTCGTAGATCCCGGCTTCGGCGATGATGCGCGAGTGGGTATCGAAGTCGGTGATGCCCAGCCCAGGCATCGCGAAGTCCTTGACCTGGTTGGCGATGGCGACCACCGCGCTTGAGGGGTCAATTTCTACCGCAGCGCTCATGACGTCGCGGTAGAAGAGGAAATGCAGGTTCTCATCGAAGGCGACCCGCCGCATGATGGCCTTGCCGGCGGGGTCGTCGATGTGGCGCCCGGTGTTGAAGTGAGCGATGCGGGTGGCTAGCTCCTGCAGCGTCACGTAGGCGAGGCCTTCCAGCAAGCTCGGAGGCTGGGGCACCTGCCCGCACTGCACTTGTGCCATGCGCGCCCGTTCCAACGCCACCGGGTCGAGCGCGCGGGTGACGGAGAGGTAGTCGTAGATGACCCGTCCGTGCCGCCCCTCCTCCGCTGTCCAGCGGCGGACCCACTCGCCCCACGCGCCCTCGCGGCCGAAGAGCCGCTCGCTGTCGCGGAAGTAGTACGGCAGGTTTTCTTCGGTGAGCACGTTGACGAACAGGGCGCTGCGAGCCTCGGGAGTGAGATTCGCCTCTTCGGGCGACCACTCATAGTCAGGCGCGAAGTCCTTGCCCCGGCTCCACGGCACAAGCGCGTGGGGATGCCATTCCTTCGTCTGCCGAAGGTGTCGCTCTAGTAGCTGCCCTACGGTCGGCTCGAGATCGGCGAGCGTCCGGGCATCGGCCGCTACCGGCATCGGGAATCGCCAATCACCATTCGCGACAAAGCCTAACGACCGAGCCGCCGGGTGAATGCCGGACGCCGCGACTTGCTCTTCGCAGTGCAGTCGATCGGGCCTCCGCCCAGCCGGTCACTCGTGCCTGCGTGTGTTCAGCGGGAGAACCCACACGAGCGGATGTCGTGCCGCCGGTCGATGGTCCAACCAGCGGTGGGTGACGCGAATGGTCGTCGCCTGCTGCTGTACGGTTGCGGCCCGTGCCTGGCGACCGGTGCCGTGCGGACCTGCTGCGGGTGGTGGTCTCACTGATGCGCAGCTCTGTGCTGTCCCGCCTGTATGGCTGAACCTCGCCGCAGTGCAGCAGCGGCGCTCGGGAGCATGCCCGCCGAGATTGCATGGCTCGACCGCGACCTGGCGTCTCAGGAGCAAGTGCGCCGTCTGCTCGATATGTCCGAGGAGCCGCGCGCGCTCGATTCGTTGGGTCTGGGCGCGATCCGAGATGCGTTGGCCGATGAGATTGCGCCGGGGGTCTCCACTGCGCAAAGCAGGCTGCGCTACTTCGTGCTCATACCGTGGCTGTTCGAGCAGGTCGCTGCGGCGTCAAGCCGCAAGCCATACACCCGACGCCTGCGCGATGGCGAAGTCGAGCTGATCGAGCGCTTGAGCCGCCTCGGTCCGCGGCAGGGCGTCATCGGGCTGCAATCGCGCAGCGACCTGAAGGTGATGCCCAGCACGCTGTACTGGACCGGCTTGCGGACCTGGGAGATCGCGCGGTTCGACGGGTCCGTCCGTCAGGCGATAGAGCGGGCCGGCAGTGCGCGGGTGCGTCGTGTTGAGACCGACGCCGACGGGCATCGTGTCGAAGCAGGTCTGGACCTGTGGTGCGAGCTGCTGCCCGTGCCGGACGGATTCCTGAAGCGCCCCGAGCACTTGTCTCTGTCGATCCCCGAGGCCGAGTGGCTGGTGGACAGACTGCGGGCCGCTGCTGCGACGCGTGATTCCGTGCTGCGGCACGCTGCGGACTACGCCGACCGAGCCCGCACGGTCGGCGAGGCGGAGAGGGTCCGCGATTGGGCCACGCCGTGGGACCTGCCTGGCGACTTTCCCATCGGCAGGCTGAATAACAGGAACCGTGAGGCGCTGCACCACGCTCGATGCGTGTCCGAGGTGACCGAAGGTCCCCGGATTCTCTACAACGTCATGCTTGCTGAGTGTGCCAGCCAAACTTCTGGCGGCGAGGACACCTCGGGCGAGGAGACGTCCGGCGAGGACAGCGCCGACGAGGCGCAATCGAAACTTGAATGCTGGAACGGCAGGCTTGGCGAATGGGCTGAACGAGTCAGCCAGCCGGCGACGGCCAAGAGGCTGGAACAGTGGCATCGCAGCCTCAACCGCTCCGATCCGGCCGAGGGCTTCTGGGCCTGCCTTCGCGGATTGCGAGGGCGTGAGGCCAGTCCCGACCTGTCTCGATTCGTGAATGACATGGCCACCCAAGTCGTGAAGTCCCCCGCCAACTTCGACAACGAGGCCATCCGGGCGTGCATCAGGCAGCGCGAGTGTTCACTGAAGGGAAACCGGGCTCGATTGGGTAGCACTTACGGGCCTTTGAAAGCCTGGATCGCTCGGGGCATGCCGTTCACCGGCGGCGCCTTCGACTATCGCTGGGCCCAAGTCGTCGGATACCTGGGTGATCTTGCCGCCGCCGGGCGGGGCGGCTGGGATTCCGATGCCTCAGGCCCGCCCGGCAACGAGCTGCAAGGCGACGGCAGTGCCGTGCCGAAGGCGGATGCTGACCGAAGCCGACCGCGAAGGCGCCGATGACGCTGCAACCTGACGATCGGATGCTGCTGGCCGAGGCATTGGCACCGCCGGACGGCACCGAATTTGACGCTGCCATGGCAGTCACCTACAGCTTGGACCTGCGGGCATTGCTGGCCGTGCCGATGGCACTCAGCCACAGCGACCTCGCAGGCGCCGCCGCTGATGCTGTGGATGTTGCCGTTGCAGCAGTCCCCGAAACGGCTTCGTCAAACGGCGATGCCGTTTCGGCCGTCTCGCAGGGGCCGGCTGCGAATGCGCCGCGCGGGGCCAGGAGCGAGGCGGAGCGGACGCCCGTGGCGTTGCTGGCGGCGTTGAAGCGCTGTGCCGGCCGGCTTACCGTCATGGCCCAAGGCGGCCACATCTCCGCGCCGCCCACTGCTCGGCGCATCTTCAGCTTCCTCGAAGACAGTGTGATCGAGGTGAACGCCCCACGCGGCGGCGTCGTCCATGCAAAGGCGTGGGTACTGCGCTACCGCATGGCCGGCGACGGTCCCGCGAGCTCCGGCGGGTCGCATCTGCGGGTGCTGCTGAGCAGCCGGAATCTGACCTACGACCGCAACTGGGACACCATCATCCGGCTCGATGCGTTCCTCGACGCCGCGCATCGGTCGCGTGCCTCGGATCCGAAGTCGATTTGGCTGGACGGACTTGCAGACCTGTTCGAGGGTCTGCTGCGGGTGCGGGCGCCCGGCGACGGAACCGGGCCGCCTGATCGCCTTGCGCGGCACCGCGAGCGTGTCGCCTCGCTTTGCACCGATCTGCGCGATGCCGAGTTCGCACGTCCGGACGGCTTCGATGGGGCTCGCTTGCACGTCCTGGGCCTCGATGCAGAACCCCCCAGCAACGGCGGTGCGCCGTTCGATCGGCCCTTTCCCGACGATTCGACGCGGTCGCTCGTGATATCGCCGTTCGTTCGAGCGGGATTCTTCTCGAACGTGCTGCCCCGCTGCAACGCCGAATTGGTTGCCCGAGCGTCGGAACTGCAACATCTGGACGTTTGTGCTTTGCGTTCGCAGGGCCATGTCGGCGCGGTCGCGATGTTCGACGCGGGTGCCCAAGGCGAGTCCGACGAGGCGGCCAGCGAGTGGCGTGATGAGACAACCGCTCCAGCCGACGAGGCAGCCGGCGCCGTTGGACCGAGGCATCCAGCACCTTCATTGAGCGACCTGCACGCCAAGCTCTACGCATTCGACCGGCCGCGGGGACGGTCGTCGCTGTTCATCGGTTCCGCGAACGCAACGAATTCGGCGTTTCGACGCAATGTCGAGATGCTGCTGCAACTGGACGGACCCACTCGCAAAGTAGGCATCGATGCGCTGACGGGCGCGCCCGACGCGTCACTGCGCAGGTTTTTCGTGCCGTACGAACCCGCCGAGCCCGAACCGGGGCCACCGCCCGGTGTGGATGTGGACCGAGTCGTCCGTCATCTCGCTGCGACGCTCGGGCTCACCGGCTCGATCAGCATGGCGGACGGCCGCGCGACGTTGCGCATCCGATCCGAAGGACCCGTGTCGCTCCGCGACGGGCTGCGGGGTGCCAGCAGTTCGGGCGAGGAGCAAGAGACGGGTGGCGACTCCGAGGATGCTGGCGATGTTGGCAATGTCGACGATGCAGCAGGCTGGTCGATCTCGATTCGGCCACTGAGTCCTGTCCCGTCTCGACCAGTGCCGATCGGCGCTCCGCTGGACCTTGCCTTCGAAATCGCGCTTGGCGATGTGAGCACATGGTGTCTGGTGGAGATCACCTCGCCCGATGGCGCGTCGGTGTCACGGCTGCTGCAGATCGAGATGGTCGATGTGCCAGTTGATTTCGAGAACGCTCGTGACACCGAGATCATGCGCAGACTGGTCGGCAACGGAGACCGGCTCATGGAGTATCTCGTCGAGTTGATGCGATCCAGTCGGCAACCGATCCAGTCCGAGAGGCCCGACCGTCCAGTCGAGCCCGTGCAGCCGCGAAGTCCCACAGGCCGCGACGGTGCTACCGATGCCACGCGTCGTCTGGCGCCGGCACCGGCGACGCCGATGCTCGAAGCCATGCTGCGCACAGGGCGCACCGATCCCGGACGCCTGCTGTCGCTGCTGCCCTTGGTCGAATCGTTCACTGGCGCAGCGCCGGGACAACCCGTGAGCACGGGGCTGCCCGAACGCTTCACCGCGGTTTGGCGAACCGTGTTGCTTGCCCTCAGTGACGAGTTCGAGGACGCTGACGCAGACGGCCCGAAGCCACCTGGGTACATCGGCGCAGGCAGTGGGCCCCGCAATCACCGTCGTTCAGCGAGGAAGCGGGAATGAGCGGCGGCAGCATCGTGAATGTCGAGGCGGAACTGAGCAAGCTGCGCGAGTTTCAGCGACGCACTGCTGAGCACGCATTTCGCCGCATGTTCGAGGACAACGACTACACGTCGCGCTTCCTCGTTGCCGACGAGGTGGGTCTGGGCAAGACCTACGTCGCCAAGGGCGTTGTTGCTCAGGTGCTCGACAAGCTCGGCAGCATTTGCGACGAGCGGCATGACATCGTCTACATCTGCTCCAACGCAGCCATCGCCCGCCAGAACATTCGCAAGCTGGTGCCCGCCGATGTCGCTACACCGAAACCGATCGACCGACTGTCGATGCTGCTGCACCCCAACTATCAACCCGAGACCGGCGGCGAAGCCGAGGTCAACCCGGTCAACCTCGTGGCTCTGACCCCGGCCACTTCATTCAAGATGGGCAACCGTTCGGGACGCCTCGAGGAACGGATCTTGGCCGCTGCGCTGCTCTCGGCAGAATGGAAGTCGGCACCCCTCGCAAGCGCCGCCGTGCGGCGGATCTTCTGGTACCCCAGCAGGCGCCCCGATTCCGAGCTCACCTGTCGCGCCAATACGTTGCTCGAAAAGCTGAATTGCCAGCGGGGGCGTGCGGTCCGCCGATCGTTTCGAGAGCAGCTGAAGCACACCAACGCACAGCGCAAGAGCCGCGGCAAGCCGTCGCTCAAGGTGGAGTTCAATCGCCTCGCCAAGCAAGTCCCCAGCCGGCGCACTGGCAAGTGGACCTCCGGGGCAAGAGAAAGTCGCCTCGACTTCATGCGCGAAGTGCGGCACATCATGGCGCGGACGGGCATCTCGCTGCTGAATCCCGATTTGGTGATCCTGGACGAGTTCCAGCGATTCAAGGACTTGCTGAACCCCGACGAAGATCACCGGACGGAGGTGACTGAACACGCGCAGGCATTCTTCGGCCACCGTGACCCCGGCAAAGAAGCGAAGTACCAGCAGGTGCGCTGCCTGCTGCTGTCTGCTACGCCGTACAAGTCGTACTCCGCAGCCGGTGAGCCCGATGACCATTACGCAGACTTTGTGGAGACCTGCAGGTTCCTCTTCGAAAATGAGGACACGACTGGAGCGGTCAAGCAGCTGCTCGCTGACCTGCGCGGTTCGCTGCGTGATATCGGCGATGCAGCTCGGCTACACCATCGCGACGCTCAGCAGCCCGACGGTCGCCAAGCGCTGGAATCCGCTCTCGAACTGGCTCAGCAGCAGTGCGAGGCGTTGTCGGCGCGCTTGCGCAAGGTCATGTCGCGGACTGAGCGCTTGGCGGCGACGCCTGATCGTTCAGGGATGCTCGCCGAGTGCAAGGCTGCGACCGATTTGGCGCCTGATGACGTGCGGGCCTACGTGCAGATCGGTGCGGTTGCCGATGAATTGCGGCTGAATGCCAAGCCGACGGCCGCGGGGCAAGGGGCGCAGCGGATCACCGATCCGATGGAGTTCTGGAAGTCGAGTCCCTATGCGCTCAACTTCATGGGCCACGACGACTATGTCATCAAACGAGCGTTCCGAGATCAAGCCACGAACGGCGATTTGGCCCGGTTCGATCCGCACGGCGTGGGCATGCTCGACTGGGAAGGTGTCGACGGCTACGGCGCGGTCGACCCTCGCAATCCGCGGCTGCGCTGGCTCCTTGACGATCTCGATGGCCGCAATGCGTTCGATGTGCTGTGGATACCGCCGTCGCTCCCGTATTACCGGGCCGAAACTGCCTACGACACGGTCGTCGGCTCGACTGGTGTCGTCGGCGGCACTGCCGATGAAGCCGCCGAGAACGGGTCGGGGCTGACGAAACGGCTCATCTTCTCGGGATGGCGGGTCGTGCCCCGTGCGGTGTCGAGCCTGGTGAGCTATGAAGCCGAGCGTCGCTCCATCGGCGCGGTACGCGGCGGTGCAGCAGGCGATACCGACGCCAGCGCGGTCGCCGACGATGGGGCGGTGAAGTACACCTCCCCACGTCACCGCCATGGCGGCGGCAATTTGGCGCTGAGCCCACGAAGCACGTCGGCGGGCACGAGCGATTCGGCCGACGCGGCCACGGAGCGCGACACCCACGCCGGGATGATGAGCTCGCTGCAGTTCATGCTTCCATCTCCCGTGCTCGCTGAACTGGGCGATCCCCGCAACGCAAGCAGAGACCATGCCCCCGGTCCGCTGCGACCGCTAGCGGACTTGCGTGCACAGGTCGCGCAGCGGATCGCGAAGGAGTTGCGGACGCTGCTCGATGCCGAAGAGCGCGCTGCGCTGGACGAGTCACTGGCGAGAGCGATTGATCCGTCTCGCGTCGGCAAGGACTCAACGGCACCGCGCCGTGGCGACCAGCAGTGGTACTGGCTGACGCCGCTGCTGCTGGATGCGGCCAGATCGCCTGACCGCTTCGGTCCTTGGTTCTGGTGTTCCGCTGCTGACCTCGGCGACACGACAGCCGCCGAGTCCGAGCGCGGCTCGCGACGCGGCGGCGCCGGCCTCAGCCAGCGAGACATCGTGGATGAGCACGTCGATCGAGCGTGGAGTCTGCTTATTGCCGAAATTCGTCGCCGCGACGATGCTGGCCTTGGACGCTACGGCCCAGATGAGCGCGGTTCCTCGCTGACGGGCCGTCTGCGGGACGAATTGCGCGCAGCCGGCGTCGACGAGTCGGAACTGGCGGAGTGGTTCGATGCAGCACCCCGCGCGACTGGCAGCACTGTCCAGCTTGGCAGGATTCCTGGCGATCTGATCGATGTCCTGACCGACGTCGCTGTCGGCGGCCCGGCGGTGTGCGCGCTGCGCTCGCTCGCCGCGGTGCTGGGCACCCCTTCGCAGACTTCGGATTCGGCCAGTGTCTCGTTGACCGACCCGGCCTTTCTGGCAGCGGCGGCGCACGTCGGCAATGCGTTCCGGCACTTGTTCAACAGGCCAGAGGCAGCGGCGTTGGTCACTCGTTCGGCGCAGCCCGGTGCGCCGGTGTTCGGCTCGCCTGAATTGCCCTACTGGCGCAAGGCGATTACGCACTGTGTCGGCGGCAATCTCGGCGCTCTGCTGGACGAGCACGTCCATATGCTGCGCGACTGGCTCACACTCCCTGCACCCAAGCCGGTGCCAGCAAGGGGCCGTGATTCCGACACCGACGGGCGTTGCGACATCCGAGCTGTCCGCGAGGTCTCCCAGAAGCTCGGTGAGGCACTTCGGGTGCGAACATCGACGATCAAGATCGACACGCCCGTCCGACGATCCGACGGCCGGGTCGTGGTCAGCGATGACGACGAGAGTCCTCGTGGGCGCGCCAAGAAGGCCACCCACTCCATGCGGCACCGATTCGCGGTCGCCTACGGCGCGCAACAGAGTGATGACGGCGAGCAGCGAGACGAACATGTCTCGACGGCGTTCAACTCCCCGTTCTGGCCGTTCGTGCTCACCTCGACCTCGGTCGGCCAAGAGGGGCTCGACTTCCACCTGTGGTGTCACGCGGTCGTCCACTGGAACCTGCCCTCCAACCCCGTCGATCTCGAGCAGCGCGAAGGCCGAGTGCATCGCTACAAGAATCACGCGGTGCGACGGAATCTGGCCGCAGCGCTGGGCGCCCAGGCATTGCGCAATTCTGGGGCCGGCGAAGATCTCTGGGAGACGCTGTTCGAGCTCGGTCGCAGCGGAGATGACGAGATGGTGCCCTGCTGGGTGTATCCGGGCACCGAGGCTGCAGCGTCAGGACCCAGCGTTGCTCGGACGGTTCAAGCAGAACCCGTCGGGGTCACCGCGGACGGCGGCACCCCGGCCGCGGCGAGCAT
The DNA here is from genome assembly GCF_965214215.1 of Candidatus Poriferisodalis sp. Lineage (GTDB taxonomy): Bacteria > Actinomycetota > Acidimicrobiia > Acidimicrobiales > Poriferisodalaceae > Poriferisodalis. The sequence continues at coordinate 1,161,620 of NZ_CBDCBD010000003.1, forward strand.
CGCGGATGGACAAGCCAATGGTGCGCCGGTCGCACGCATCGAGCGCTGGGTGCCGATGCTGCCGCTCAGCCGCGAGGAGACCCAACTCGCTCGGCTCCGCCAGACCCTCGGTGCGTACCGACTCGCCATCGGCCAACCCCGCCAGTCGGAGTTGCTGGACTATCTGAGCCGCAGCGGTGTCTTGGACGACGAATCCGACACATGGCTTGCCAGCGAACTCGCCAAGATTCGCATCAATCTGACCCCACCTGAATCAGCGAGAAGCGCGAGTTAGAGGCCTGCAGCGTCGCCGTCGGTACTGGCTCGCCGACTAGGTCTCGGCGCGCAGGGCGGCTGCGTAGTTGGCTGAGGCGAATTCCCAGTTGAGCAAGTGCTCGACGTAGGCGTCGATGTAGGCGGCGCGGGCGTTCTGGTAGTCGAGGTAGTAGGCGTGCTCCCACACGTCGATCACCAGCAGTGGCACCTGCTGTGCTGGTGTCGGGGCTGCGCTGGTGCCGGCGATCGGGGTGCTGGCGTCATCGGTCTGAACGATGCGAAGCGCGCCGGGCCCGGTGCCGGCCGCGGCCGTGTCGAATACCAGCCAGCCCCAACCCGAGGCGAAATTGCCCATCGCCCCTGCTGCGAATTCGCTGCAGAACGCGTCCAGGCTGCCGAAGCTCGCCACGAGCGCAGTCGCGAGGTCGCCGTCTGGTTCGCCACCGCCATCCGGCGACATCGAGCGCCAATAGAAGTCGTGATTCCACGCCTGCGCTGCGGCGTTGAAGAGCTTTCTGTTGTGGCCGCCGGGTGCCAACGAGCGTACGAGCGCTTCCAGCGACACATCGGCGTGCGGGGTGCCGGCCGTCAGATCGTTCACTGCGGTGACATAGGCGGCGTGGTGCTTGCCGTAGTGAAAGCTGATCGTGCGCTCGCTGATGTGCGGCGCCAATGCATCAGCTGCGTAGGGAAGGTCTGGAAGGTGAATCGTCATGCGAGCATCACGTGATCTCCGGCCCGGGCGAGTATGCCACCGCCCATAGCGAATTCCCCGTCAGGGTGACCAAGGCATCGTCCGGAACGTCGGTATGGTGCGCGGCGTGCAGCTGGTGGGTATCTACGACGCAGACGGCACGCTCGCCGGTGAGCTGCGGTACGCCCTCGGCAAGCTCACGGGTCGCAGCAGCTGTGCCCTGTGCAACATCACCCACGGCTGGAACCCGATGGGCTCGCGCCGGTGGAGACAGGCATGCGCGGCGTCATCGGTCGAGCTCGAGCTCGTGCATCGCGACGACGCAACCCCCGAGCAACTGGGTGCTGCCACGGCGCTGCCGAGCATCGTCGGCTCCCATGGCCACGGTTGGGAAGAAGCCCTCACCGCTGCCGAGATAGCGACGTTCAAGGGCGACCCGGAGGGCTTGCTGGCGCGCCTTGCCGCATGGTGAGCCGCCGCCCCGGTTGAATCAGTTCGCGTTGTCTCAGTCGGGTCCGGCGCGAGTACCGTCGGCTGCCGCATGCTGGCAGCCGAGTCGCAGCACTCCGGCCCAACGTTTCGGGCCGCACCCCGAAGGGTTCACCCACACGTCCGAAAGGCGATTCCGTCGATGAATTCAACCTCTTGGCGCAGGATCATTGCACTGTTCTTCGCGGCTGCGCTCTTGGCGGCAGCCTGCGCACCCGACTCACCCGACGCAGTCCCCGAGGCCGACGAGCCCGACGAGGAAATGGCTGAGGTTCACGAAGAGGAACCCGAGTCTTCCGCCGAACCGGAAAAGCTCTCCGCGGTCGAAGACGAACCCGATGAGCCCCAGGCCCCAGCCGAAGAACAAGAGACTGTCGCCGAGCCGGCGCCAGAGCCGATCGGCGAGCCCGCCGACCTTGGCGCCTTCAACGACTACCAGCCCGGCGACCCCGATGCGACGCCGCTGCCGGTCGACTCAGATGTGCTGATCGGCGAACTCCCCAGCGGCCTCACCTACTACCTGCGCTCGAACGACTCGCCGGGCGACTCGGTCATCATGCATCTGGTCGTCAATGCGGGCGCCGTGCTCGACCCCGACGGATCCGAAGGCGCAGCCCATTTCCTCGAACACATGATGTTCAACGGAACCGAGCAATTCTCCAAGAACGAACTCCTCCAAGTGCTCCGTGACTTCGGCACCGATTTCGGTCCTGACGTGAACGCGTACACCAGCCCCGACGAGACCGTCTACATCTTGGACTTCAAGCTCGACCACCCGGGCGCACTCGGCCTCGGACTCACCGTGCTGTCCCAATGGGCCTCAGCGGCCACGCTCCTGCCCGCCGATGTCGACGCAGAACGCGGCATCGTGCTCGACGAGTACCGCCTGCGCGATGAATCGGCGTCAGGACGGATCGGGAATTTCATCGACGCGATCTATTACTCGGGCACCGTCTATGAGGGCATGCTCATCGGCGGCAGCGAAGAATCCAACTCGTCGATGACAGCTGAGACCCTGCGCGAGTTCTACGACACCTGGTATCGCCCCGACAACATGGCCGTGGTGGTGGTGGGAGACATGCCCGTCGCGGACATGGAGACGCTGCTGCTGCACCACTTCGAAGACGTGACGGCACGCACGCCAGCGGCTCCGCCGCAGCCCGACCGATCCGCATTCATTGCGGACTTCGTGGATGAGCCGGTGACCGATGCGGTCACCCATCCCGATCACGGCCCGATCTATATCTCGCTGGACTGGCAGCTGCCGGCGTGGCCTGCGGGGACTGTCGGGGGCGAGCGGCTGCGACTCATGGAGGACCTGATCGCACGGATGCTCGACATCCGACTGGATGCCTCCTTCCAGGCCGGTCAGCTGTCCCAGGCCACCGAGCCCCACTTCGGCGCGTTCGCGGCGGGCCGCGGGCTGCGCCTGTACGGCACCAACTATCAGGGTCCCGATCTCAACCAGGCAACCACCGACTACATCTCTGTGGTCCACGGTGCGGCGCACTATGGCTTCACCCAAGCTGAGTTCGACCAAGCCGCGAGCGCATTGCGCACCGCGCTCGAATTCCAGCTCGAGAGCGATGAGACCCGACAAGACGGGGATTACTCGTTCGCCTATGCAGCGCATTTCCTGAGCGGCGCAGACATCTCTTCGACAGAGGATCGGGTGGATCGGGTCACTGCGCTGCTCGACAGCTACACAGCCGACGAAATGACCGCTCACCTGCGCTGGCTGCTCGACAAGGCACCGCCGCTGGTGGTGTCGATCGGGCCCGACCCGTCCGATGTGCCGACCGCTGCGGAACTCCGAGCCGCCGTGGACGCCGCTGCACCGCTCGCACCGCCGGAGGCGCAGGAGTCGATCGATGCGCTGATGTCGCCGCCGGACCCGGCCGCGCCGGCCGCCGAGCGTTCTGTCGACCTGTTCGACGATGCGTACGAATGGGAGTTCCCCAACGGCGCCACGGTGGTCTTCGCGCCGTCCGACATTGCCGCCGGCGAGGTGAACGTCGTGGCGGAAAGCCTCGGCGGCTGGTCGGCACTGTCGGCTGGCGACTCGGCGCTGGTGCGTCATGCAGTAGGAGCTGTCGCATCCAGCGGCGTCGGAAATGCCACGGCGACACAGCTGGACGAATACTTGGCCACCACGACGGCGCGGGTCACCCCGTTCATTGCACAGCACTCCGAGGGCTTCTCGGGCGCGGCCGGATCCGACGACCTCGAAGCCCTCTTTGCGCTGATGCATCTGTATGTCACGGCGCCCCGCATCACCGAGGTGGCGGTCAACGAGCAGATCCAGGCGATGCAAACCCGTCTGGCAAACGCCGAGACGTTCCCGCAATGGATCTCCGAGCTGGAGCTGATCGACGCGCTGTACCAGGACAGTCCGTGGTACGAGTTCGTTGCCACCTCCGAGCAGATCGATGCCACGACCGCGGAATCGCTGCTCGGCCTCTACCAAGCGCGACTGAGCGATGTTGACGACTTGGTGGTGGTCGTCGTCGGTGACATCGACCGGGCGGCCGTGGCCGATTTGGCGACGCGTTACATCGGCACGTTGCCGACCGGCGAGGACGACACATTCGTGGATCACAACCCAGGCTTCCCGGCGGGGATTCGGCGGATCACGATCCCGGTCGAAGCCGATTCGGGCTCAACGGGCCTCGAAATCGTGTTCGGGGCGGAGACTGCGCTGTCCACGAGGGCGCGCGTGCTCGCAGATGTGGCGTCAGCGGTGATCGATGATCTGCTTGTCGGACAGGTACGAGAGGAGCTCGGCGACACCTACTCGGTGTACTCGTCGGTCGCTCCTGAGGATGCGACGGACAGGTGGACCGCACGGATCAGCGCGACCGGGCCGTCCGATGGCCTGACGACAAGCCACGCGGCGATCCTGAAGATCCTCACTGAACTCATAGAGAACGGCCCGACCGAGACGGACCTGCAGCAGGCGATCGCGGTGACTCGGGACAACTACGTGCTGGAGTCCAATTCTTCGATCATCAACCCGCTGCTGCGACGCCGTCATGGCGACGACGACGTTGCGACTCCCACCCAGCGTCGGGCGGTGCTCGCAGAGATCACCGTCGCCGATGTGCGGGACCACGTTGCGCTGTTGTTCAACCTCGACAACCGCATCGAGGTCTTCCGCTCAGCCGAATAGCCAAGGGGCTGAGCCGGCAGGCGAAGCCGCGGCCTGAGCGGCCCGTGAGCCCAATCGCATGATGATGGGGAACAAGAGCGGGAAACAACTGGTGCGACAGCGGGAAGGCCCGCCTACCTGCGTGGCTTCGAGGACACACCGCTGGGGTAACGGACCGCGACGAGCGTCAGCCCGTGCGGCGGCGCGATCGGCGCGGCTGCGTCGCGCCGGCGCGCTGCCATCACCGCAGGCACATCGCCGGCGGAGCGGTCGCCGCGTCCCACCGCCACGCACTGGCCCACGATGGCCCGCACCATCTGGTGACAGAAGGCATTGGCCTCGATCTCGAAGAGCAGTCGCCTGTCCTGCGCCGACCAGCGGGCCGCCGACACGGTCCGCACCAGCGAAGCGTCGGGACGATCCTTCGGCCTCCGGCAGAACGAGGCGAAATCGTGCTCGCCGACGAAGTGCCTCGCTGCCGCATTCATCCAGTCAACTTCGAGCGGCACAGCAACATGCCACTCGAAGTCGCCGTAGCGGGGATCGGGATGGGCGGCGTTGCGGACTCGGTACTCGTAGGCACGGGACATAGCCGAGTGACGAGCATCGAAGCCGTCGTCAGCGAGTGACGCCGCGGTCACCGCGATCTCGGGTTGCAACATCCGGGTCAGTGACGTCGCCAACTTGTCCAGCCCGTCAAGACCGGCCCGCCGGTCGGCTCTGTGGGATCTGCCGTCCGGCTGACTGCCGTTGCCCCGGCCTGCAGTGATGCGCCCCAATCCGTCCGGGCCGAGCCGAAACGACACCACCTGACCCGTTGCGTGAACGCCGGCATCGGTGCGGCCGGCCACAGTGAGCACCGGTGCTTCGCCCAAGATGCGCTCCAGCGCAGCGCTCAGTTCGCCGGCAACCGTGCGTACGCCTGCATTTGCCGCGAAGCCGCGAAAACCCGTGCCGCGGTACGACAGATCCAGCCGGACTGTTCGGTGCCCGTTCCCCCGGCGGGCCTCATGCTCGTTCACCGCTGGCACGGTAACTTCGCTGGGAGCGGCACGGGTACAGGCAGACGCCGGCTCGGCCGCGTCGGCAAGATCACAGGGGGACGGGGTACATGCTCGATACGAGGATTGCGGGCGGCACGATCATCGATGGCACCGGGGCGCCACGCGTCCAGGGAGACATCGGCATCGCGGAGGGGCGCATCGTGGCCGTGGGCGACGATGCGGTGCGCGCGGCAGGAGCCGCCAAGCGAACCATTGATGCCTCCGACATGGTGGTTTCGCCCGGCTTCGTCGACATCCACACGCACTTCGATGCGCAGGTCTTTTGGGACACCACGCTGTCGCCGTCGCCGCTGCACGGAGTGACCACCGTCATTGGCGGCAACTGCGGATTCACGATCGCCCCGCTGGAACCGGACCACGGCGACTACCTGATGCGGATGCTGGCCCGGGTGGAGGGCATGCCGCTCGCATCGCTGCAGCAAGGCGTCCCCTGGGACTGGCGCAGCTTCGGCGAGTACCTCGATTCCATCGACGGCACGCTCATGCCGAACGCCGGATTCCTCGTCGGTCACAGCGCATTGCGACGCGTGGTGATGGGGGAGCGATCGGTGGGCCACGAAGCCACGCCCGACGAACTCGACGCCATGAAGCGCATGCTGGCCGACAGCATCGCCGCAGGCGGGCTGGGCTTCAGCTCGTCATGGGCCAAGACCCACAACGACGCAGACGGCGAGATGGTGCCGTCGCGTTACGCCTCGACCAACGAGCTCGTCGAGCTGTGCTCGGTGCTGCGCACCAGCCCGGCAGTGGCGCTGGAGTTCATCCCGAGCATCGAACGATTCGACACTGACGTGTACCAACTGCTGGCTGACATGTCGGTGGCGGCCGACCGTCCGCTCAACTGGAACGTGATCTTCGCCAACGGCCGGCATCGAGACGCCATCGCCCAGAAGCTCGAAGCCAGCGATTTCGCCGCCCGCCAGGGCGGGCGAGTCGTCGCGCTCACGGCCCCGATGCCCGCCGTCAGCCGCCTGTGCTTCGAGAGCGGTTTCCTGCTCGACACCCTGCACGGCTGGGCCGAGCCGATGGCGCTGCCGCATGAGGAGAAGATGCAACTGATGGCTGACCCGCAGCGTCGAGCCGAGCTGAACGATCTCGCGCAGCAGCCCAGTGCGTTCCGCGGCGTCGCCCGCTGGGAGCGTCTCACGGTCGGGGAGGTGACCAAGCCCGAGCTGACGCAGTTCGAAGGTCGCACGATCGGTGAGATCGCCGACACCCAAGGCATCACTCCGTGGGACGCGCTGTGCGACTTGGTCGTTGCGGACGATCTCAAAACCGGCCTCTACCCTCGAGCCGCCGGGGACGATGACGACAGCTGGGAGCTTCGCAAGGAGCTGTGGACTGACGACCGCTGCGTGATCGGAGCGTCGGACGCCGGTGCACACCTCGACTTCCTGGCGACCTTCAACTATTCGACGTACCTGCTGGCAGCAGCCCGCGATCGCGGCATGCTCGAGCTGGAGGACGCCGTGCACAAGCTGACTGACGTGCCTGCCCGGCTGTACGGCCTGGCAGGCCGGGGCAGGTTGGCCCCCGGCTGGCACGCGGATGTCGTCGTGTTCGATCCAAACGAGGTAGCGCCGCGCTCGATCGAAGTGCGCGAGGACCTGCCGGGAGGTGCCTGGAGGCTCTATGGCGAGGCCGATGGCATCGACACAGTGCTCATCAACGGCCAAGTCGCGGTGAGCGGCGGCGAGTTCACCGATGCCCGCCCCGGCACCCTGCTGCGGGCAGGCCGAGACACGGTGCCTGTCACGGCAACCGGTTGAGGATCCGAGCGCCAACTGCATCGCTGCCCCGCAGCGTCGTGACCGCTGCCCGGTAGCCTTGCCGGGTCCGATCCTTGGTGCCGATGTGCGGCACAGGAGCGGACGAGAAACCACCCCAAGCGGAGTTCCAGCGTGCGCACCTACGCCCCCAAAGCCTCGGAGATCGAACGAGCGTGGTTCGTTGTCGATGCCGAGGGCATGGTGCTGGGTCGCATGGCAACTGAGGTCGCCAGGATCCTGCGCGGCAAGCACAAGCCGACCTTCGCCCCCTACATCGACTGCGGTGACCACGTCGTCGTGGTGAACGCCGACAAGGTGGTGCTCACCGGCGACAAGGCGACGCAGAAGCTCGTGCACCGCCACTCGGGTTACCCCGGCGGACTGCACACTGAGAAGTACGGCGATCTGCTGGCTCGTCGTCCGGCCGATGCCGTGCGGCGGACCATCCGCGGCATGCTGCCGCACAATCGCTTGGGCCGGGCCCAGCTGCGCAAGCTCAAGGTGTACGCCGGTCCAGACCATCCCCATGCCGCCCAGCAGCCCCAAGCGCTGCCGCTGCCCGCCGCCATGGCGAGCTAGGGCCGACGCTCTCCACGCCACATTCGCAAGCCGACCCGAAGGACCCCGATTTCGTGCCCGTTCCGCTGACGCAGACCACTGGCCGCCGCAAGCGCGCCGTCGCCCGGGTGAGATTCCTGCCCGGCAGCGGCAACATCTTGGTGAATGGACGCCCGTTCGACGAGTACTTCACCTCGTCGGTGCACCGTATGGAGATCACCGAGCCGCTGCGTCTCACCGAGTCTGTCGAGGCCTATGACGTTTCCGCCACCGTGGACGGCGGCGGCGTGGCAGGACAAGCCGGCGCTCTGCGCTTGGGCATCGCCCGGTCGCTGCTGGTGCTCGATCCGGAGATGCGGCCGACGCTGAAGTCCGCCGGGATGCTCCATCGCGACGACCGCAAGAAGGAATCCAAGAAGTACGGCCTCAAGAAGGCCCGCAAGGCGCCCCAGTACTCCAAGCGCTAGAGGCCCGTCCGGTCCGGTTGCCCGGCCCCGGCAATCCAGCGCCCAGATGCGGACTCGGCAACGAAGCGTGAACGGACTCAGTTTCGGCACCGATGGCATGAGAGGGTCGGCATTCGCTGAGCTTGACGAGGTCGTCGCGCATGCGCTGGGACAAGCGGCGAACCGGGTATTGACGGGCGGCGCGGCATGCGTCGGCAGCGCCTGCTGGGCCGTGGGCCGCGACACACGCGAGTCGAGTCCGGCGCTGGCGCGCGCCTTGGCTGCGGGTCTGCGAGCGGCCGGCGCTGAAGTCATCGACCTCGGCGTCGTACCCACACCGGTCGTCGCGTTCGCAGCCGGGCACCTCGGCACCGCCGGCGCGATGGTCTCGGCATCCCACAATCCATGGCACGACAACGGCGTCAAACTGTTCGCTACGGGAGGCATCAAACTCAGCGATGCGGCGCAGGCCGCAGTCTCGCAATGCCTCGCCGACGTGGGACTGACCCACGGCGATCGGCCGTCGGCAGCCGACGTCTTACGCCGAGGAGAAGCCGACTCCACAGCAGAACGCGCTGCACCGGCCGATGAGTCGGCTCGGGTGCTGGACGCCTATGAGGCTTCGCTTGCCGACGCCATCGACCAACGCACGCTCGACGGTTTGCATTTGGTGGTGGACGGAGCAAACGGAGCGAGCGCATCGCTTGCGCCCGAGGTGCTTCGACGCTTGGGCGCACAGGTCACAGCGCTGTCGTGTGATCCCGACGGCCGCAACATCAACGACGGCTGTGGTTCGGTGAGCCCGGGATCGCTCCAAGCGGCCGTAGTCGAGGTGGGAGCGGATGTCGGACTGGCCTTTGACGGCGATGGCGACCGATTGATCGCTGTGGACAGCGGCGGACAGGTCATCGACGGTGATCGCCAGATGGCACTGTTCGCTGTCGACCTGCATGAGCGTGGCCTGCTCGCCGACAACACGCTGGTCGTGACGGTGATGTCGAACCTGGGGCTGCACCGCGCGATGGCCGAGGCGGGCATCGCGGTGGTACAGACCGCTGTGGGAGACCGTGCGGTGCTCGAAGCGCTGGACGCAGGCGGTCACAGCCTCGGCGGCGAGCAGTCTGGCCATGTCGTGTTCGGTCGCGAGGCCACTACGGGTGACGGGCTGCGCAGCGCAGTCCACCTGGCTGATCTCGTCGCCCGACGAGCCGCTGGGTCTGGTGGCTCGGCACTTTCGAGCGCCGCGCTTGCAGCTCAGGCGATGCAGGCAGCTCCGCAGGTGCTTCGAAATGTGCCAGCCGGATCTGGGCTGCTCACCGATGAGATCCAGCGGGCGATTGATGAGATCGCAGCAGAGGCAGGTACCGATGTGCGGGTGCTGGTACGCGCGAGCGGCACGGAGCCGGTCATCCGGGTCATGGTCGAAGCCTCCACCGAGCGCGACGCGGCGATTCTCGCCGACCGTCTGATCGAGGTGGTAAGCGCGGCCGGTGCCGGGTAATCACTTTGCGCGGCTGACGCCGCCGTGTCCTGCTGAGACGGCCTGTGCCGCGCAGGATCAGGTGTAGACGTTCAGGAACGCCTCGTTGAGCCGGCGGTCGACGTAGAACACGCCCTTGCCGAGTTGCTCGGCATCCCAGGTCCGACGGGGATTGTCGGGGAAGTAGATGTACCCACCCGAGAACACTTCGTTTCGGTTGCCCGACGGATCCCAGAAGTAGATCGTCTGGCCGCGGGTAATGCCGTGCCGGGTCGGGCCGATGTCGACGGGGATGTCGTAGCGGCTCATCACGTCGCCTGCGTGCGCGACGTCGTTCCAGCTCTCCAAAAAGAACGACACATGATGGAAGATGCCCGGTTCGTCGTTGTGAACGAACGCCACGTCGTGGGCCTTGCTGGCACACGTCAGGAACGGCGCGATGTATGAGCCGTCGGGAGCGATCACCACCTCGGACAGCTCGAAGCCCAGCACCTCAGTGAACAATTCGACGGTCTCCGCGATATTCGGCCCGTACAGCAGGCAGTGGTCCATGCGTGTGGCCCGCATGCCTCGGGGCTCTTCGTCCCAGACGTCAGGGTTGTGCAGCGGCGGCGTCTTGTCGGCCGTCTCCATCTCCGAATAGAGGTGGATGGTGTGACCCGCCGGGATGGTGAAGCTGACGACTCGACCGAGCGTGGGCTGTGAACCCGGCTCGAGGTGGTCGACCTGCACGCCATGGTCGTAGAGCTTGTCGGTGAGTTCGGTCAGGTCGTCGTCGTTGCGCACCTTGAAGCCCATGAAGTCCATGCCGGGCTCATCGGCGGGCCGCAGGACGATGCTGTGGTGATCGAACTCGTCGTACGCCTTGAGGTAGACACGCCCGTCATCGCCGGTTGCGACAACCGACAGACCGACGCGATCGCGGTAGTGGACGATGGAGGCTTCCACGTCGGTGCAGCGGATCTGGACGTACCCGGCTCGCATGACTCCAGTTATGGCCATGGTCATTCCCCCTTTTGTGAGCAGGCTCACCTATCTAATCACGCATCCCCCACCCCCGCCGCCGGAGGCGATGCACTCGACCGACGCGCCGTCGGGTGCTCGGTACCCTCGCTGTTGTGTGCGGGATCGTGGCTGTCATCGGCCGCCGTGACGACCGGGACGCTCTGGAAGCGTCAGCCGTCGTAGGGCGGCTGATCGACGCCGGGGCGCTGCTGGCTGATGTGATCGTCGCCGGTGCTGATTTCGCCAGTGCTCCGGCCGCCAGTGCTGATTTTGCCGCTCAGCTCGAAGCCGCGGCACGCGTGCTGCGGGAAGCCGACGAGGCCCTGCGGTCGCTGCCAGGCGTCCGCTTGCTGGTCGAAGACGCCAAGTGCGTGCTGGACATCGAAGCCGCTCTGGCGCAGGTGGATGCACGCATCGCTGAGATCGACGGCGCCGTCGAAGCTGGCGCACACATGGAGCGCATCTTGGTGGCGCTGGGCGAACTGAAGGACCATTCGTTCGCGCTGCGACGAGACCGCCTGCGCATGGCCCGGGAAGTGGTCGGGCTCTGGGGCGGTACACCCCCGCCGGCGGCTGCGGGAGGGCTCTGGTCGATCCAGGTAGCGCTGTCCGCACTTGACCGGCTCGAGGTTCGAGGGCGGGATTCGGCCGGGCTGCAGGTGTTCGTGCGGGGAGCACATATCGAAGCCGATGCCACCCAAGGGGCAGCGGGTTCGCTCAGCGGACGCCTGGTCGATCCACTCTTTGGCACTGGCGCCGTGCGGAACACTCCCGACGGCCTCGCCTTCGTCTACAAGACCGCCTCGGAGATCGGCGAGTTGGGCGACAACTCTGCCGCCCTGCGGTCACAGATTCGTCAGGACAGCCTGCTTCGCTGGGCTCTGTGCGCCGAGGCCGCCGAAGTGGTGGTGCTGGGGCACACCCGCTGGGCCAGCATCGGGATCGTCTCGGTGCCGAACACCCATCCGCTCGATGCGTGGGATGCGACGCACAGCGGTTCTCATGCTGCTGGTCCGAATGTCAACAGAGCGCACATTGCCGCAGTCCTGAACGGGGACGTCGACAACTACGCCGACCTGATCGCGCAGCGGCGCCTGTCTATTGCGCCGGAAATCACTACCGATGCGAAGGTCATCCCCGCGATGGTGGGCCAGGCTCTCGCCGCGACGCGAGACCGTGCAGCGAAATCGCCAAGCACTGTTCAGTCGGAGCAGCTGCGGCAAGCCTTCTCTGGGTCAGGGCAGCTGCGGCAAGCCTTCGCTGATGCCGTCAGCAGCTTCGAGGGCTCGGTAGCGATCGCGGCGCATGTCTCGGAGATGCCCGACGTGGTGGCGTTGGCGCTGCGGGGGAGCGGGCAGGCGCTGTACGTGGGCGCAACGGACGGGGCCTATGTCGTGGCCAGTGAGCCGTACGGCTTGGTCACCGAATGCCGTCACTACGTCCGCCTCGATGGCGAGACACCGTCTGATCCGGCGAATCCCGTGGGCAGCCGTGGTCAGATCATGCTGGTCGGCACGCCGCCTGAGCCAGCCGACGACGAGCCGACTGCGGCCGAATTCACTGGCCTCCGACGCTTCTCTTACGACGGTACCGAATTGCCCGTCGAAGCGGGCGATGTCGTCACCGCCGAGGTCACTACCCGCGACATCGACCGGGGCGACCACCCTCACTTCCTGCTCAAGGAGATCGGCGAGGCGCCCCGCTCGCTCCAGGCCACATTGCGTGGCCGCATCGAGACAGCCACATTGCGTGGCGGCATTGAGTCAGCCACATTGCGTGGCGGCATTGAGTCAGCCACATTGCGTGGCGGCATTGAGTCAGCCGGACCATTGCGGCACGCCCGGCTCGGGCCCGACGCTCTGCCTGCCGATGTTCGGTCGCGGCTGCGGGACGGCTCCATCCGTCGGATTGTTGCCATCGGCCAGGGCACGGCCGCTGCCGCGGCGTCGGCGCTCCCGCATTTTTTTGAGACGCTGCTGGCACCATCGCGCGTACTCAGCAGCGTGGAAGTGTCGGCGCCGCTGGCGACGGAGTTCAGCGGATTCGGGTTGCACGCCGACCTGTCCGACACGCTGGTTGTGGCGGTCAGCCAGTCCGGCACGACGACCGACACCAATCGCACGGTCGATCTCGCCCGCGCTCGGGGCGCTGCGGTGGTTGCCATCGTCAACCGGCGTGGCAGCGACCTGACCGACCGGGCTGACGGTGTGCTCTACACCTCCGACGGCCGCGACGTGGAGATGTCGGTGGCGTCCACCAAGGCGTTCTATGCGCAGGTTGCGGCGTGCGCGCTGCTCGCCGCCGCCATCGCTGCGGACATCCGTCCCGACGACGCTGCGACGGCCAGTGCCATCAGCGACTTGCTCGGTGCGCTGGGCAAGCTGCCAACCGCACTCGAAGCGGTGTTCGCCTCGCGCGACGAGATCGCCCGGATCGCCCAGCGCCACGTGGGAGCTCACCGCCATTGGGCCGTGGTGGGAAATGGCGCGAACCGGATCGCTTCACGTGAGATCAGGATCAAGCTGTCCGAGATCTGCTATCACGCCGTCGCCGAGGACAGCACCGAAGACAAGAAGCACATTGATCTCTCGTGCGAGCCGCTCATCTGGGTGTGCGCGACGGGCCTGGTGGGCTCGGTCGCCGACGATGTTGCGAAGGAGGTGGCGATCTACCGGGCGCACCGGGCGACGCCGATCGTGGTGGCTTCCGCTGGCACGGGGCGCTTCGACGCTGCGGCTGAGCTGCTGGAGGTTCCCGCCGTGCATCCGGCGGTCGACTTCGTACTGGCGACGGCTGCTGGCCACCTGTACGGGTACGAGGCGGCGCTGACGATTGACGCACTTGCCGATCCGCTGCGCGAGATGCGAGCCACCACCGAATCGCTGCTCGCGGCTGCAAACGGCACGGAATCATCGCTCGCTGCCGGGGGCCGCTCAGACGTATCGCTTGCGGCCGGAGGCCGGACTGACGCATCGCTCGCGGCCGCGGGCCGCACTGACGCATTGCTCGCGGCCGCGGGCCGCGACGGAGACTTGCTCGCCGTGCTGGCGGAGCGCCTGCGCGCCCCGGCCAATCGCTTTCGGGACGGTGTGCGCGCAGGCAGCTTTGACGGTCACTTGCGGGCGGGAACCGCGGCACGCCTCGGAGCGGTGCTGCGGTACGCCGCAGGCATCGCACCGCTGGAGATGTACCAGGCTGATATCGGCAAGGTGGGGCTGCCCTCGGTCGTCATCGACGACCTCACCGATGCGCTGAACCTCGCCATCGACGAACTCACCCGGCCGGTCGACACCATCAAGCATCAGGCCAAGACCGTTACGGTCGGCATCTCGCGAGCCGACGAGACGCTGCTCGACTCGATGCTGGTGGCAGCAGCGCTCGAAGCCGGCGCACCGAGGGATCGGCTCTCGTACGCGGCCTTACGCACGCTTGCTGCGCTTGACCCGGTTGTGGCCGAGGTGACGGGCTGGTCGCGCTATCGCATCGAGGGAGATGTGGGTTCTGCCAGCAGCCCTGAGGTCACCATCTGGCTGAGCGACCGCGGCGGCACGGCACTCGGCATCGAGTCGCGCACGGTGACCAACCCGCAGCTACGCGGCAGCAAGCACCGAGCTGCTTACGAACGCGAAGTCACCGTGGCCCGCGGCAGTGACGGCCGCACGGTGCTCCACATTCCCGAGACCAAGGACGGTTTGACCACTGGGCTGACGCTGTTGCACTGCCGCTTCGTCGAGCGACTGCGTGCACCGTCGATGCGGTCAGTGATGATGGGCTACCGCGGCCGCTACGGGGCGCTCGCCGACGCGGTCACCGAAACGCTGCCTTGGTTCCGCGACGACTTGCTCGGCACGCTCGAAGTCTTCGATCTGCTCACCCGACCGGTCTACGTGCTCGCCGAGCACTGGCTGGGCGATGCCGACGCCTCCGGCGAGCCGGGCAAATAGGACCGTCTGCGAGTGAGCACCTCGATTGGGCTCGACATGGTGGATGTCGGGCGATTCGCCGCGGTGCTCAAGCGGCGCAGCGGTATGCGCACCCGCTTGTTCACCCCCGCCGAGCTCTCCTACGCCATGGGAACGGTGAATCCCGACACTCGCCTCGCCGCCAGGTTCGCCGCGAAGGAAGCGGTGATGAAGGTGCTGGGAATCGGCTTGGGCGCGTGCCGCTTTCGCGATATCGAAGTGGCGCGCCATTCCAGCGGTCGTCCCGAACTGTTGCTTTGGGGCCTTGCGGCAGAACGGGCGACGGCCGCAGGCCTGTCTGAGTGGCAGGTGACCCTCACCCACACCGACTCGGTGGCCGCGGCCATGGTGCTCGCCCAATGAGCGCGCCGCTCAGGCAGCGGCTTCACCCGGTGATTGTCGCTCGTGTTCCCGGCGCTGCGGCGAGACCGGCTCAGGGGCCGCTGCGGCCCTGCACGCTGCCCGCCGGGGGCTGAGGTCGTGATACCGATCGTGACGCCGGATGAGATGGCGGCAATCGACGCGGCTGCGCCCGAAGGCTCCGACGTGCTGATCGCGCGTGCTGGCGCAGCCGTTGCCATAACGGCTCGCCGGTTGATGGGGGGCACATACGGGCGTCGGGTGCTCGTGGCCGCTGGCAAGGGGAACAACGGTGCAGACGGACGCGTCGCCGCCGCAGCGCTGGAGCGCTGGGGCGTTCGTTGCCGGACCGAGACGCCATCACGAGCGCTCGAACTACTTGCCGCACCGAATGCGGGAGCCCCCGCCTCTTCGGCGTGGGACCTGGTCATCGACGCGGCGTATGGCACCGGTTTGCGCGGATCGTGGGGGGCTGGCCAAGCACCGGCTGCGCCGGTGTTGGCGGTCGACATCCCTTCAGGCATCGACGCGCTGACCGGCGTCGACCATGGCTGCTGGCCGGCGACTGCGACCGTCACCTTCGGAGCGTTCAAGCCGGGTCTGCTGCTGCATCCCGGGGCCGCTGCGGTGGGCAAGGTACAGGTGGCTCCGATCGGACTTGACGCCAGTGCGGCGCCGTCGTGGCTCGTCACTGATGCTGACGCTGCTGCGGTGCTGCCCGCGACCGAGCCGACGGCACACAAGTGGCGTCGTGCCGTGCGGGTCATCGCCGGCTCCCCTCAGATGCGCGGCGCGGGACATCTCGTGTGCGCAGCCGCCCAGCAAGCGGGCGCGGGCATGGTGGTGGTCAGCTCGCCGGGTCTGCGGGCAGCTGAAGTTGCTCGGCCAATCGAGACCGTCGCGCGTGATCTTCGACCTGGCAATTGGGCCGGGCCTGCACTCGAAGGCATCGAGCGCTTCGACGCTGCGGTCATCGGCCCGGGTATCGGCGCCGACCCGACGGCGTCGGCCCAGGTGGCCCGTTTCATCTCGGACTGCCCCGTGCCGCTCGTTGTCGATGCCGACGCTCTGGGGGCACTGGCGGATCATCCAGAGTGCCTGCGTAAACGCGCGGCGCCGACCGTCCTCACGCCCCACGACGGGGAGTTCGCCAGGCTCACGGGCAGCCCGCCCGCGGCTGATCGGTTCGATGCCGTGCGCCGAGCGGCGAATCGGCTCGGCGCTGTGGTCCTGCTGAAGGGCCCGACGACCCTGGTGGCCGCGCCTGGGGGCACCGAGACTGATGCCCGGTCGGGGACCCCGCCGGTTGCTCCTGATAGTTCAGCAGCAGGTGCTGCGCCGGCTGCCGTGCTGGCGGTCACCGCCGGAACGCCACGTCTGGCGACTGCCGGGTCGGGCGACGTGCTCTGCGGTGTGATCGCAGCGGTGTTGTCTGGGGGCCCAGCAGACCTCGCTGGCGTGGTGTCGCAGGTTGCTGCGGCGGCGCACTGGCACGGGCGCACCGCGACGGTTGAGGGCTCCGGGTCAGCATTGACGCCGCTGACTGCGATGCGCCAGGTCGAGCTGCTGACCGCGGCGCGAGAAAGGCTCGCTGCATCGCGTGCGA
Source organism: Candidatus Poriferisodalis sp. (assembly GCF_965214215.1). Taxonomy (GTDB): domain Bacteria; phylum Actinomycetota; class Acidimicrobiia; order Acidimicrobiales; family Poriferisodalaceae; genus Poriferisodalis. Next base: position 1,178,456 of record NZ_CBDCBD010000003.1, read on the forward strand.
AATCGAGCGGCGCGTGACCGACGTGACCGACGCACCGGAGATGCGTCCTACCTGGTGCGACATCGATCTCGATGCACTCGACCGCAACTTGGCCACGATCCGCCGTCATGTCGGCGGTGCCGAAGTGGTGCCCGTTGTCAAGGCCAATGCCTACGGTCACGGCATCGCGCACGTGGGGCTCGCGCTGCAGTCGGCCGGCGTGTCGTGCGTGGCCGTTGCCTATGTAGAGGAAGCGCTGGCACTGCGCAGCGCCGGGGTGACCATCGACATCCACGTCCTCGGCGGCGCGGTCGAACGCCAGATCCCGTTGTTTCTCGCCCACAATCTGATCCTTACCGCGCCGTCGATCGACAAGCTCCACCAGATCGACCAAGCAGCGGCCGCGGCGGGCACCACCGCCCGGGCGCACCTCAAGATCGACACCGGCATGGAACGCATCGGCGTCCATCACTACAACGCCCACCGACTCTTTGCCGAATCGCTCCGCTGCCGTTCGGTACGCATTGAAGGCGTGTTCAGCCACTTCGCCAACGCCGACCACCCTGATCTGGCCGATGCGCGCACGCAGCTCGACCGCTTCAACGAGGCATTGAGCTTCTACGAACGCCATTCGCTGCCGACACCCGTGCGGCACATGGCGGCATCCGCGGCGATCGCCCGCCTGCCCGAAGCCCATCTCGAACGTGTCCGTCCCGGCATCTTGCTCTATGGCGTCGCTCCTCAGCCAGAGATTGCGTCCGCCCTGCCGACCGAACCGGTGCTGAGCTGGCACAGCGAGGTCGTGTACTTCAAGGTCGTGCCTGAAGGGGCGTCGGTCGGTTATGGCAGTACCTGGACGGCCGACCGTCAGACGCGGGTGATCACCTTGCCCGTGGGGTACGCCGATGGCTATGCCCGCTCGCTTGGCACCGGGCCGTCGCACAACCCGGCCCATGAGCCGGCGAGCGTGCTCGTCGAGGGTGCGCTGCACTCGGTGGTCGGCAACGTCTGCATGGATCAAACGATGGTGAACATCGGCGATGCGAGCGCCTACAACGGCGACCGCGTCACGCTTGTGGGCGCCCACGGCGATGAGCGGGTGACCATCGCCGACCTGGCCCGCTGGTCCGGTCGCAGTCCCTACGAAGTGCTCACCGGCATCTCTATGCGTGTCCCGCGCCTCTACCGCCGCCGAGAAACCGCCTCACGAGGCGTCGCCGTCTCCGTGGCACGCTAGACAAGTCCCGTTATGTGGTTCCGGACGACGAGCGTGGAGGGGACTCGGGCCGTAGCAGCAGCACTCGAACCCTTGCTGCGCCCCGGCGACGTGCTGTTGCTGTCGGGTGACCTCGGGGCGGGCAAGACCGTCTTCACTCAGGGACTGGCGGCGGCACTCGGTGTCACCGAGCAGGTGACCAGCCCCACCTTCACCTTGGCGCAGAGCTATGAGGGCCGGATGCGATTGCATCACCTCGACGTCTACCGGTTGGACAACCTGGGCGAGGTGCTGGACTTGGACCTGCCCGAGCTGCTCGACGACGACGCGGTGGTGTGCGTGGAATGGGGCGAAGTGGTCATCGGCGAACTGCCGCACGACTTTCTGCGACTTCGCATCAGGCTCGCCGACCCTGATGAATCGCCCGATATCCGCCTCTTCGAGGCCGACCTCGTCGGCCCGAGCTGGCACGACCGCGCCGACGCACTCGCCGACGCATGGCACTTTGCCGACAGCTCTCTGGTGCCGCCGTGCTAGTACTCGAATGCGCGAAGGCAGCGCCGTGCTAGTGCTCGACGGCGCGGAGGCAGCGCTGTGTTAGTTCTCGGCATCGAGACAGCGACGCCGCAGGTCGGCGTGGCCATCGGCGGTCACGAGGGCATCATCGCCTCGTTCCACACCACCCGCGACCGGCGCCATGCCGAGACGCTCGTGCCGGCAATCCAGTTCCTGTGCTCGCAGGCCCAGATGAAGCTCTCGCAGATCGGCCTCGTCGCTGTCGACGTCGGCCCGGGTCTGTTCACGGGTCTGCGGGTGGGCTTGGCGACAGCGAAGTCCATCGCGCATGCCTGCCGGGTCCCGATGATCGGTGTGTCCAGCTTGGACCTCACCGCATTCCCGGCACGCTTCAGCGATCGGCTCATCGTCTCGACGGTGGATGCCCGCCGGGGCGAGATCTTCCATGCCACCTACCGGCGCGCGCCCGGGGGCATCCAGCTCATGAGCCCGCCGGCCGTCGACCAACCCGCCGACGTGGCGGGGCAGCTGATGGCAACGGGTGCGGAAACGCTGATCGTGGGTGACGGCGCCCAGCGATACGCAGAGGTGCTCGGCGGCGTGCGGGGTGCGGAAATCGGCCGGGAAGGGCTGCGCCATCCCAATGCCGGTGCCTTGGTAGAGCTGGCGCACGCGCGGGCGTTGCGCGAGGAGTTCGTGAGTCCATCAGAGATCACGCCGATGTACCTGCGCGCTCCCGATGCCCGCATCAACTGGCAGCAGCGGGAGCGGTCGTGAACGCCGCTTCGGCCGCGCGCTCTTCGGCCCCTTCGGCGTCGGGCGTTGCTGAGAGTTCCGACTTCAGACATGCCGCCGACTCAGAGCTGCTGATCTGCCCGATGGCTCGAATGCACCTGCGCGACATCCGACGCATCGATCGGTTGGTGTACCCGAGGCCCTGGTCGATGTCGCTGTATCTCGACGAGCTGCGACGCGGTGACGACCGGGTGTACCGCGTGGCGTGCCAACGGCGACTGCGCGTCCGTCAAACCGGCGTTGTGGGCTACGGCGGGTTCATGATCGTGGCCGGCGAGGGACACATCACATCGGTGGCTGTCCATCCTGAATGCCAAGGCCAGCGCGTGGGCGCACGGCTGATGCTGGAACTGCACCGCGAGGCGCGTCGCATCGACGGGCTCGAGGCGCTGACGCTGGAGGTACGTTCCTCCAACGCTGCTGCACAGCGGCTGTACCGATGGTTCGGTTACGCACCGGTCGGCACGCGCAAGAACTACTACCGCGACGGACCCCGCGGCCGTGAGGATGCGCTGGTGATGTGGTGCCACGACATTGACGGCGACGGGCACGGCGAACGACTCGACGCAATAGCCACGGCCCTCGGCGTTACCGAGGGCGCATCGGGCACGGCCCTCGGCGTTACCGAGGGCGCATGCGACACAGCATTGGGGGTCGCATGACAACCATCTTGGGCATCGAGACCTCCTGCGATGAGACGGCCGCAGCAGTAGTGGACGACGGCCGCGAGGTGCGTTCCAGCATCGTCAGCAGTCAGGTTGATCTCCACGCTCGTTATGGCGGCGTGGTGCCCGAGATCGCGGGGCGCGCCCACGAAGCGCTGATCACCCCGGTGGTGGCCGAAGCGTTGGTGGAAGCCGGCGCAGCCGACGAAGACATCGATGTCGTGGCGGCTACCTGCGGCCCCGGCTTGGTGGGCAGCCTGCTGGTGGGGGTGGCCGCAGCCAAGGCGTTGGCGCTGGTGTGGGACGTCCCCTATATCGGCATCAACCACCACGAAGCCCACCTGTACGCGGCGCTGCTCGACGAGCACGACGCCGAAGTGCAATTTCCGCTGGTCACCCTGCTGGTCTCGGGGGGGCACACGATGCTGATCTCGTTCGAGGGCCACGGCCGATACCGCCTGCTGGGCGCGACCCGTGACGATGCCGCCGGCGAGGCCTTCGACAAAGTGGCCCGCTACTTGGGGCTCGGTTACCCGGGCGGCCCCGCCATCGACCGGCTGGCGTCGCAGGGCGACCCCACCGCGGTCCCGCTCACCAGAGCCATGCTCGACGACGGATACGACTTCTCGTTCTCGGGCATCAAGACCGCAGTCATCAACTGGGTGCGAGCCCACCCCGAGGTCGCCACTGCCGACGTTGCGGCGTCATTTCAGGCCTGCGTGACCGACGTGCTGACGCACAAGGCCCGAAAGGCGGCCCGAGAATTCGGCGCCGCGGGCATCTGTTTGGCCGGCGGCGTGGCAGCCAACAGCGCGCTGCGCGAACGCACGCTCGACATCTGCGTGGAGGACGGCATCAACGTGTACCTGCCCAGCCGGTCGATGTGTACCGACAACGCCGCCATGATCGCCGCCACTGCCTGGTACCGGCTGTCCAGCGACGGCCCCTCGGCTCTCGACGGCGGCGCCGATCCCAACCTGCGCATCGCTTTCGTGGACTGAGCCGTGTCGTTCTGGCTCAGCGGATCGAGGACGAACGCGTCATCTCGTCTTCGTGCCCGCGGCCATCGCCGCAGCCTGCAGGCGTAGCCGCGGAACGCAAGATTTTGGTTTACAACACCTTGTAATGCCGGTTTGCAACATCTCGTGATGTCGACCGCCAACACATCACCCGGTCGCCCGCATCGAGCGTGACACAGTTCGGTGCCATCGAACGGGTTGGAACAGCTCTGTTCCTAACAAGGCGTTGACACAGAACTGTTCCAATCCGTAGGTTGGGGTCATGTCTGGCAAGATGTTCCGGAACATGCAGACGGTCGGACAGTTCGGCATGGAGGTCCGCCGTCTTCGCGAGTCTTCTGGGCTCTCACAAGCACAACTCGCGGAACTGTCGGGAGTGTCGCGGCGTTGGGTCGGCCGGCTTGAGCGCGGCCATGTCGGTGCCGAGTTGGACAACATCATGCGCCTCACCAGAGCGCTGGGTTTGGCAATGCGCTTCGAGTCTCTCCCAGAGCGATGAACGCGATGCCGGATCTGTCGGTGCTGATGCATGGGGACGTCGCCGCGCTTTTGCGAGGTTCCCCCGACGGCAATCTGTCGCTGACCTATGACGGTGACTACATGGAGGATCCCCGGTCCATCCCGCTGTCGTTGTCGCTGCCGTTCTCGGAACGGCCGCACAGGGGAGCGGGTCCGCAGCGGTGGATTCGTTCGCTCCTCCCAGACAACCCCGAGACTCTGAACCGTTGGTACGCCCGAGAAGAAGTGCTCCATCGTTCGCCCGTCGGCCTGTTGTCAACCAGGATTGGCTTGGACTGCGCGGGAGCTGTCCAGTTCTGCCCGGCGGGTGATGAAGAGCAACTCGATGAGCGCGCCAGCGGTCTCGAGGGTCTGACGCGAGCAGACGTCGCCCGCGAGATCGCCGCATCCATCGGGCAGCCGGGGGCGTGGCACCCAGATGATGTAGAACCCTATTTCAGCCTTGGCGGCTACCAGACGAAGATCGCCCTGCATCTGGAAGGTCATCAATGGGCTCGACCGTTCGGCAACATTCCGACGACTCACATCCTCAAGCCGCGTCCACATGCGAGTCGATTCGTTGCCGTCGCTGAGCATCTCTGTCTCGGCGCCGCCCGAGCACTTGGGATGGAGGCAGCCGCATCGACGGTCGAACAATTCGACGACAACACGGTTCTCGTCGTGGAGCGCTACGACCGCGAGTTTGTAGACGGCATCTGGAGACGCATCCACCAAGAGGACATGTGTCAGGCCCTCGGGCGCGACGGAGTGCAGAAGTATGAGCACAGCGGCGGTCCCGGCATGACTGCCTTAGGCGATCTCATTCGGTTGCACTCCACGCGCCCAGAAGCCGACATCCGTCGTTTCGCAGATGCTCTCGTCTACTCATGGCTGGTCATCAACCGTGACGCGCACGCCAGGAACTACAGCATCATTCACGCCTATGACCGCATCCGCCTGGCGCCGCTCTACGACACCAACTCGTCGCTCATGTTCCGGCGACGCAAGATCGGCGAAGCCAACATGGCGATGCGCTACGGCAGCACCTTCACCGTCTATTCAGCCGGCTCGAAACAAGCACTGCCGGACATGGCGCTCAGGCTGAGAATTCCCGCGAGCGCCCTCGTCGACCGAGCCGAAGAAATGGCTTCCGGTCTTCCCGGGACCATGCAGGCGGCGATACAAGCGCTTCCGCCGGCAATGCAGGACGCCGAGGAGGTCGCAAAGTTCGCCTCGAGTATGCAACGCCGGTCCGAAGAGTGCCTCACGTCGATCCATTCGGCTCGCCGCCACCTCAAGCAAGTCGGCCACACTCAGTCCCGGCCCAAACTGGGCACTTCGCACCCATAGCGGTGGTTATGCCCCCGACGGGTGCAACAGAACCGCCCGTCGCAGCGGTCTCGGCCGGTTGGTGAGCCGAGACCGCTGCGGCCGGCATCGCAGTGGGCTCAGTTGGTGGCCTCGATGCACTCGAGTGTTTGACGGACCGGCTTCCAGCCGAACCATCTGGACTCTCGCTCTTTCGCCTCAGCGGCGGTGAGCGCCGGCGCTTCGCGTTGGGTTGGCGGTCTCAGTCCGGGAGGCCGCGCCTGACTTTGCTGCCGGACCGGGTCGCCGATCAGCCTCAGCGGGTCGCGTCGTTAAGGCTCGCCACCGTCGGGTCGTTGCCTCTGATCGTGATCGTCGCTGAGAACGGGCTCCCCACCGCGTCACCGGTGCCACTGTTGACGGCAAACGTGAGGGCGCGGTCAGGCTCGTCGGCAGGGTCGTCATCCGCGGCGGGGTAGTCGCATCGAATGACGGTATCTCTGCATCATGATGTTAGATTTCTGTCATGCGCACGACACTGACGCTGCACGACGATGTGGCTGCCGCTGTGGATCGTCTGCGGCGATCCGAGGGCATCGGCGTGAGCGAGGCCGTCAACCGCCTAGTCCGCGAGGGACTGGCCAAGCCCAAGACCGTTCCCTCCTATGAGCACGACTCCCACGACATGGGACAGAAGCTCGATATCACCAACATCGGCGACGTGATCGGCCTGCTGGACGAGACCGACCTGCCGTGCTGATCGATGCCAATCTGCTGCTGTACGCCGTCGACAGTTCCTCACCACACCACGAGCAGTCAGCGCGGTGGCTGGTGGCGGTGCTCAACGGGCGCCGCAGGGTGGCGCTCCCGTGGCAGACCCTCGGGGCCTTCCTGCGCATCGGCACCAACCCGCGCGTCTACTCCAACCCGCTGACCGCGCGGCAGGCATGGGGCTGCGTCCAACGCTGGGTCGACGCCGAACCGACCTGGATCCCGCCGCCCACCGAACGCACTACGACGATCTTGGGCGACCTCCTCATCAAGCACCACGCCACGGCCAATCTCGTGCCCGACGCCATGCTCGCCGCGCTGGCCATTGAGCACGGTCTCACAGTGATGAGCACCGACACCGATTTCGCCCGCTTCGCTGAGGTTCGCTGGGAGAACCCTCTCGCGGCATAACACCGGCCCCCTACAAGACCGGCGCTTCGCACTCATAGCGGTGGTTGTGCCCCCGACGGTTACGGGTCTGACTCCGCGCTTCGCTGGTTTCGTGCCTTGCAAACGATCTGTCGGCCTGTTTCGCGTCGGGGGCGCGCGCCATGGTGCGTCGTCACGGTGTCAGCGAGGTTGTGGGCGGTGTCCTGTGCTCGTATCGTTAGCACTCGCCCGGTGAGAGTGCTAAGTGCTGCCGGGCAGTCCCATGAAGAATGGCCCAACTGATAGGGCTAAAGCGCCACAGGAGGCACATCCGACCATGAACCTGAAGCCACTTGAGGACCGCATCGTCGTGCGTCCCAGCGACGCCGAGGAGACCACCGCCAGCGGGCTCGTCATCCCCGACACCGCCAAGGAAAAGCCCCAGCAGGGCGAGGTGCTCGCGGTTGGCCCGGGCAAGCGTTCCGACCAGTCAGGCGAGATCATCCAGATGGACGTCGGCGTCGGCGACACCGTCGTCTACAGCAAGTACGGCGGCACCGAGATCACCGTGGCCGGCGAGGACCTGCTCATCCTGAGCGCCCGCGACGTGCTGGCCATCGTCGCCTGACCCACGCTGCGACGACAAGAAAGAGAACCAACACATGCCGAAGATTCTGAAGTTCAGCGAAGAGGCCCGTCGTGGTCTCGAGGCTGGCGTCAACAAGCTGGCCGACGCTGTCAAGGTGACCTTGGGACCCAAGGGCCGCAACGTCGTGCTCGAGAAGTCGTTCGGGGCACCGACCATCACCAACGACGGCGTGAGCATCGCCCGTGAGATCGAGCTGGACGACCCGTTCGAGAACATGGGCGCTCAGCTCGTCAAGGAAGTAGCCACCAAGACCAACGATGTCGCCGGCGACGGCACCACCACCGCGACGGTGCTGGCTCAGGCCATGGTCCGTGAGGGCCTGCGCAACGTTGCTGCGGGTGCCAACCCGATGGAGCTCAAGCGGGGCATCGAAGCCGCTGTGAGTGCGGCCGTCGACTCGATGGGCGACATGTCCACCGATGTCTCCGACGACAAGGGCAAGATCGCCAGCGTGGCCGGCATCTCCTCGGCCGACACTACGATCGGCGAGACCCTCGCTGAGGCCTTCGACAAGGTCGGCAAGGACGGCGTCATCTCGGTGGAGGAGTCCAACACGTTCGGCGTGGACCTCGAGTTCACCGAAGGCATGCAGTTCGACAAGGGCTTCCTGTCGCCGTATTTCGTGACCGATCCCGACCGCCAGGAAGCAGTCTTCGACGATCCGTACCTGCTGTTCGTCAACGGCAAGATCGCCTCGGTGACCGAGCTGGTCCCCGTGCTCGAGAAGGTCATGCAGGGCGGCAAGGCGCTGGTGATCATCGCCGAGGACGTCGAGGGCGAGGCGCTCGCCACGCTTGTGGTCAACAAGATCCGCGGCACGTTCTCATCGGCCGCGGTGAAGGCGCCCGGCTTCGGCGAGCGGCGCAAGGCGATGCTGGCCGACATGGCGATTCTCACCGGCGGTCAGGTCATCTCCGAAGAGGTGGGCCTGAAGCTGGAGAACACCACGGTCGACCTGCTGGGCACCGCCCGCAAGGTGATCATCACCAAGGACGAGACCACCATCGTGGACGGTGGCGGCGATTCCGGCGACGTCGAGGGTCGTGTGGTTCAGATCAAGCGTGAGATCGACGACACCGACTCCGACTGGGATCGCGAGAAGCTGCAGGAACGGCTGGCGAAGTTGGCCGGCGGCGTGGCAGTGATCCAGGTTGGCGCGGCCACCGAGGTCGAGCTGAAGGAAAAGAAGCACCGCATCGAGGACGCCGTGTCGGCGACCCGGGCTGCGATCGAAGAGGGCATCGTGCCCGGCGGCGGCACAGCGCTGCTGCGGGCTCGTGCCGCAGTGGCAGCGCTGGATCTCGACGGCGACGAGGCCACCGGGGCTCGCATGGTGCACCGGGCGCTGGAAGGCCCCAGCCGCCAGATTGCGCAGAATGCAGGCTTCGAGGGCGCTGTCATCGTTCAGCAGATCGAGTCGTCCGACGGCAACACGGGCTTCAACGCCGACAACGGCAAGTTTGAAGACCTGGTCTCGGCCGGCGTCATCGATCCGGCGAAGGTGACCCGTGCGGCGCTGCAGAACGCGGCGTCCATCGCGGCTCTGCTGCTCACCACCGAGACGCTGGTGACAGACAAGCCCGAAGAGGCCGACCCCGCCGCTGCGGCCGCAGCTGCTGCTGCCATGGGCGGCGGTGGCATGGGCGGCATGCCGGGGATGATGTAGCTCCCGCTTCGGGTGGCCTGCAGGGCCGCCCATCAGCTGTCAACAACTCACACGCAGGGCCGGCAATATCGCCGGCCCTGCGTCGTTGGCGAGTTCAATTTGGAACCCCATCCCCCGGGCCGCTGAGGGTCCAGCGGTACCCTCGTTGTTTTCCCGAACGTGGCGCGGCTGCGGCGCCGGACTTATGCCCCCACACTCTCCGGCGGCCGGCCCGGTCGCTCACCCGACGGTCTTGGTGGTGGACTTCGGCGCGCAGTACGCGCAGCTCATCGCCCGGCGGGTGCGTGAAGCGCATGTGTACTCCGAGATCGTCCCTCACACGGCGACTGCGGCCGAGCTGGCCGAGCGCTCGCCCGCAGCGATCATCTTCAGCGGCGGACCGGCTTCGGTGCACGTCGACGGTGCGCCCGGCATCGACCTCGGCGTCTACGAACTCGGCGTGCCGATCCTGGGCATCTGCTACGGGTCGCAGCTGCTGGCCCGCGATCTCGGCGGCACCGTGGATCGCAGCGGCCGTGGCGAGTACGGGCGCACGGGGTTGCGCCGCACCGGCGCGTCGTCGCAGTTGCTCGACCCCGTTGCCGACGGGGGTACTGCACACGATTCCGGCGAGGACGCCGACAACGATCACAGTGAAGCCGCCGGCCGGAGCGGCACGGCACCCGCAGAGTCGGTGTGGATGTCGCATTTCGATGCCGTGGTAGCGCCTCCGCCGGGATTCGAGATCACTGCCTCCACGCCCGACAGTCCCGCTGCAGTCATCGAAGACTCGCGGCGGCGCTTCTTCGGCGTGCAGTATCACCCCGAAGTCGCACACACCCCCAGTGGTCAAGCCCAGCTGGAGCGGTTCCTGCACGACATCTGCCAGATCAACGCCGAGTGGACGATGACCAACGTCATCACCGAGAGCGTCGAAGCCATCCGCGCTCAGGTCGGGGGGGCACGGGCCATCTGCGGGCTCTCGGGCGGGGTGGACAGTGCCGTAGCTGCAGCCCTGACACAGCGAGCGATCGGCAGTCAGCTCACGTGCGTGTTCGTGGACACCGGGCTCATGCGTGCCGGCGAGGGCGAGCAGGTCACCGACACGTTCCGGCGTACGCAGGGCATCGAGCTGATCCACGAGCGGGCCGCCGACGAGTTCTTCGATGCGCTGGCCGGCGTGACCGATCCCGAGGACAAGCGCAAGATCATCGGCGAGAAGTTCGTGCGCATCTTCGAGCGAGCCGCAGGCGGGATCACCGATGCCCGCTTCCTGGTGCAGGGCACTCTGTATCCCGACGTGATCGAATCGGGTTCGCCGACTGCGGCGAAGATCAAGAGCCACCACAACGTCGGCGGTCTGCCCGACGACATGACCTTCGAGCTGGTCGAGCCGCTGCGGAACCTGTTCAAAGACGAGGTGCGCGCCGTCGGGGCCGAGCTCGGCCTGCCGGCCGAGATCATTCAGCGCCAGCCGTTCCCGGGGCCGGGCCTCGGCGTGCGGATCGTGGGCGAAGTCACACCCGAAGCCGTCGAGACGGTGCGCGCGGCCGATGTCATTGTGCGTGAAGAGATCTCGAAGGCTGGATTGGACGGCGAGGTCTGGCAGGGCTTCGCCGTGCTGGCCGACATCCGCAGCGTGGGCGTGATGGGCGACGAGCGCACCTATGCCCGCCCGATCATTGTGCGCGCCGTCACCAGCGAAGACGCAATGACCGCCGACTGGGCCCGCCTGCCCCACGATCTGCTCGAGCAGATGTCATCTCGGATCGTGAACGAGGTGCCCGGCGTGAACCGGGTCGTCTACGACATCACCTCCAAACCCCCCGGCACCATCGAATGGGAATAGCCGAGCCTTCGTCCTTTTGTGGGATCAGGGCTGCTTGGCCCCTGTCGCCACGCTCAGCCGACTGCGCCTGGACCAACTAACGGGTCCCTGTCACTCAGCGCACGGGCATCATGTCCGGTTGCTCCAAATGCATGATTCGCAGACCTTTAACCCTGATTCTTCATGGGGCTGTGGGTCGGTGCGGTGTGGGTCCGCGGAAAAGCCCCTCTGACCTGCGACGATGCATGGCGTTGAGTCAAGCATCAGCGAGTTCAGGGGGGCATCTCCGAGGTGAAACCTACCAGTGTCACGAACGCGCAGTTGACAGGCGGCGGGGACCGGGTTGTTTGGGGTGCGGGCCTGTTCGCTCTGGGGCGGTTCGCGGACCGTGTGGGGCTGACCGAAGCGCTGTCGGCGGCGGTGCCCGCACGCGGGGAGCGCGCCCCGGTTCATGACCGCGGCGCGGTTTTGGTTCATGCGTTGTTGGTGCTGGCGGGCGGCGGTGAGGCGTGCACCGATATCGAGTATCTGCGTGCTCAGCGTGAGCTGTTCGGCGAGGTGGCGTCGGACTCGACGCTGTATCGCACTCTCACCGGTCTGGGCCCCGGCGGCCCCGAAGCGCTGATGGGCGCAGCGGCAGCGGTACGCGAGCGGCTGTGGGCCGGCCGTGATCGCGGTCGCCCGCTGGTGGTCGACGTCGACTCGACATTGGTGGAGATCCACTCGGAGAACAAGGAGGGCGCAGCGCCGCATTTCAAGGGCGGCTACGGGTTTCATCCGATGGTGTGCTCGACCGCGGACGGGGAGCCGCTGTGGGTCAAGCAGCGTCCGGGCAACGCCGCAGCGAACGACATCGCCGATCATCTCGAAGTGATCGACGCCGCGGTGTCGATGCTGCCCGAGCCCGACGCGGCAGGGCACCGCCCAGGCGACGACAGCGAGCTGGCGCAGCGTTCGCTGGTGGTGCGCATCGACGCGGCGGGCTGCTCGGCGAAGCTCGCGAAAGGACTGCGGGACCGCAACATCGGGTTCATGGTGTCAGCACGCTCGACGCCCGGCATCCAAGCAGCGATCCGCGGCGCTTTGGGCGACCCGGGCCGCTGGCACAACGCCGCCAAGAGGCCCCGCCAGCGCAAGCCCGGCCGCGCTCAGGTCGCGGACCTCACCGACCTCGTCGACCTGCCGGGCTGGCCCGCTCGAACCCGGCTGATAGTGCGCCGCGAACCATTGCATCCCGGCGCGCAGCGCAGCCTGTTCGGAAGCGACAACTACCGATACTGGGGATTCCTCACCGACCGGACCGGCGACACAGCCCAGCTCGACCGTCTCATGCGCTCACACGCCGACGTCGAGAACGCCATCTGCCGGCTCAAAGACAGCGGCCTGGCCCGCATGCCGTTCACCGACTGGCACGCCAACAGCGCCTGGGCCGCCCTGGCCATGACCGGCCTCGCGCTCGTGGGATGGTTCCAGACCCGCTGCCTCACCGGAACGCTGCGCCGAGCAGCCCCCAAACGGCTCCGCTGGCAGCTGTGGCACCTCCCAGCGGTCGTGTGCCACAGCGCACGACGCGTCCTGCTGCGGCTCCCCCAACAACACCCCGGCGCCCGAGCCCTGCTCGCCATCGCCCACCCCCGCTGACCCGCCGCGGCACCCGAACTCGACGATGCCCGCACCAGCGGGCCGGCTCCGCCGCGCCCCCGAACACGCCCCACAGCATGCCCACACCCAAATCGGAGCCAAAAACAGCCCGGCCGAGCCCCGGCCCGCACCCCGACAACCCCGACACGACAAATCAGGCCAACCGGCATGCCCAAAAGACGACTCGCGGCATTCTCATGAATAATCAGGGTTAACTGCATGAATTGCAGAGCGCAAACTGCATGAATTGCAGTTGTCCGGTTGTCCGAGTCGGTTGCGGGCTGTCGGATTCGCCGGGCTGGTTCAGAGTGCCGGGGCGGGATCAACGCTTGGTGACCACCGCTCGAGCGGTGCGACTTCGCTGACCATGTGCAGGCCCATGGCGGCCAATGCTCGTTCGATTTCGCTCGGCTTGGCGGGACGGAAGATGTCGGTGAGACGACGAGCACGTGAAGGGCGCATGCCGATGCGGCGCGCCAGCTCGGTTGCCGTGACACCCTCGGCTCGCAAGGCCTCGTGGAGCGCGAACTGTTCTGCCACTGACGCGGACACTGCGACGAGCACTTGGCCGGGCTCGGCCTCGCTCGGCTCAGGCAGGGGCTCATTGTCTTCGATGCAGAGGCTCAGCGCCGTCTCGAGGCAGTCGCGCAGGTGGTCGTTCACTTCCTGCACCGACCAACCGCTGGTGTGCGCCGAATGGACATCTGGGAACGTTGCGAGGTAGCACGTCCGCCCCGTCGCCGCGGCCTCCTCCTCATCGCGTTCGACGATGCACGGATACGCGTAACGCATCGATTCAGAACTCCTTCTTGTCGATGTCGAGATCCCCCAGCATCTTGCGCAAGAGACCCCGACCGAGTTCCCCATGCCGCAAGGTCGTCGTTCGTTCGCCCAGTCGAACCTGGGCGTGACTGCCCTTGCCGTGTTCGGGCAGATACGCGACCGCGAGCCTCCGCTGTCGAGCGTAGCGGCGGAGGCGGCGCAGGAACTCCCGGTCAGTCATGCGCCGTAAGACCACTGACGCAACCGCCTCGCGTCAACTGATTTTCGGAGGTCAGGAATTCACCACCATCATCGGCGAGCAGCAATAGCCGAGCCGAGTGTCACCGGGGTCGGTACACCTCGCGCCGATGCCCGACGCGGATGATGTGCACAACCAGCCGATCATCGAGCACCTCATAGAGAATCCGGTACGCGCCGACGCGGACCAGGTAGACGGCGTCTTCTCCGCTGAGCGCGATGCAACCGTTCGGTCGCGGTTCGTCGGCCAGCAGGTCAATTGCGGCTCGGATGCGTTGCTGGTCGCTGCGCGGCAGTTGCCGGATTGTTTTGACCGCTCGCCGAGCGACCGCGACTCGATACCGGCTCACTGCATTCCCAGCTCAGCTTTGACCTCGTCCCATGGCACGTAGTCGTCCTCTTGCCGCGCCGCCGCGAGTTCGCGGCGATCGTCGGTGTCATCGGCGATGTCGACGAGCCGGTCGAACGCCTCGACGCTCAGGATCACGGCCACTCGGCGGCCGTATTTCGTCATCGTGACCGGCTCCCCGGATCGGCGAGTCTCGTCGATCGTCTCGGCCAGCCGGCTGCGTGCCTCGCTCACGGCCAATTCAGTCATGTACAAACCGTACAACTCAGAAACCAGAAGCCGACACTGCGCCCAAGCCTCACTGACCGCCTGTCCGTTCAGCCTCCAAATTGAATTTCGCATGTCCTCTGCTTGGAGATGTGCACTGCACTCCCTGGATAGCTGCACACGACGGGACCGATGGTCTGGTTCCCATCGTCTGCGCCCGTCCGTTACAAGATGTACTGATTGAAAACTGAATTTTGAATCAGTCACTAGTTGGCTATGATCGACCGATGCTGGTTGAGCGGGATCTGGCAGGTCGGCTGCGCGATGCTGCTAGCAAGTGGCCCGCTGTCACGCTGACAGGGCCGCGTCAAAGTGGGAAGACCACGCTGTGTCGCAGCGTTTTCGCCGACTACGCATACGTGTCGCTGGAATCTCCCGATACGCGCCAGTTCGCGACCGAGGATCCCCGCGGATTCCTGGCGTCGCTCACTGGGGGCGCCATTATCGATGAGATTCAGCGCGAGCCCGACTTGGTGTCGTACCTCCAAGGCATCATCGACGACAGCCCCCAGCCGGGACGCTGGATACTGACGGGCTCACACAACCTTGCGCTCGCGGCGTCGGTCAGCCAGTCGCTGACGGGCCGCACCGCGATGCTGCAACTCCTGCCGCTCACTCGCAACGAGATCGCCCGCTTTGGCAACCCCGCCATGAGCCTCGACGAAGCGCTGCACGCCGGTGGCTATCCCGCCATATTCGAGCGAGGAATCGAGCCTGCCGACTGGCACGCCGCCTATGTGGCGACCTATCTCGAACGAGACGTACGCACTATTACAAATGTCGGCGACCTCGATGCGCTCACTCGGTTCGTGCGGCTGTGCGCGGGCCTCTGCGGCCGACTCGTCAACTACTCCTCGCTCGCGGCCGACTGCGGCATCTCACAGCCCACTGCTAAGGCATGGCTGAGCATTCTGGAAGCCACCTACGTGGCTTTCCGGCTGCCGGCGTTCCACGCGAACCTGCGCAAGCGCTTCGTCAAGATGCCCAAGCTCCACTTCTTCGATACCGGCTTGGCCTGCTGGCTGCTAGGCATCCGAGACCCGTCACAGCTCGCCAGCCATCCTCTGCGCGGTGCGCTGTTCGAGACATGGACAGCTTCGGAAATCGCAAAGCACCGGGCAAACCGAGGGCTGTCGGGCGGTTTGATGCACTACCGCGAGCGCGGCGGACGCGAAGCGGACATCGTGATCGAAGACACGGGCACCCTGACGCTGGTGGAGGCGAAGGCGACAGCGACTCCCAGCGGCCGTTTGATCGCTCCTGCGGCTGCGCTGACTGAGCAGCTGAGCAGTCTGTCCACCGAGGTACGCGCCGCCGCCGTCTACGGCGGCAACAGCCGGCAACACCGAGGCGCTGGGGAGATCATCCCATGGCTCGAACTCGAAGCGTCCCCGCTAGCACAAGGCCCCAGCGTCACCGCAGCCCCCGAAGCGCCTTGACAGCGTCGGGTACGGTCGCCTTGATCCGGAGGGGCCCATGACGCAGACGGTTGCGAGCTTGGCGGTCGAGACGCTCATCGCGAACGGCATCGACAATCTGTACTGCTTGCCCGGGGTGCAGAACGACCCCTTCTTCAATGCGCTGTACGACCGGCGTGATGCCCTGGCACCGATACAAACGCGGCACGAGCAGGGTGCGGCCTACATGGCGCTCGGCGCGGCGCTGGCGACCGGCGAGCCGCAGGCGTTCTGCGTGGTGCCGGGGCCCGGCCTGCTGAACACCGCCGCTGCGCTCAGCACGGCGTACGCCACCAACGCGCCGGTGCTGGCGCTGGTGAGCGAAATCCCGTCTGCGGGGATCGGCAAGGGTTACGGCGCTCTCCACGAGCTGCCCGATCAGTTGGGCGTGCTGGAGCGGCTCACGCGGCATGCCGAACGCATCAGTGACGGTGCCGGTGCTCACGCCGTGCTCCGGCGTGCGATGACCGAGCTGCGCTCTGGGCGCCGCGGACCGGTCGGAGTGGAGGTTCCGACCGATATCTGGAGTGCGACCGTCGAATCCGCGCCCGATGATCTCGTTGCCCCGGCACGACCGGGCCCCGAGCCCGACCACGCAGCCGTCGCCGAGGCGGCGCAGCTCATGGCAGCTGCAGAGCGACCCATGATCGTCGTGGGCGGTGGCGCGCAGGAGTGCCCCGAGCACGTCACCCGACTCGCCGAGCGGCTGTCTGCGCCGGTCGTCGCCTTCCGAAGGGGGCGCGGTGTGGTGTCGTCGGATCACCCGATGAGCATCACCACGCCGACCGCCTACCAGCTCTGGCCGCGGGTCGATGTGGTGATCGGGCTGGGCACCCGGATGGCCATGCAGCAGTCAGTGTGGGGCGTCGACGACGAGCTCAAGATCGTCCATGTCGACATCGATGCCGATGAGATCGGCCGCTTCGGACCGCCGACAGTGGGCATCCATGCAGATCTCGCTGATGCGCTGCCGCTGCTCTCGGATGCACTCGGCACCACCCAGGCCGACCGTTCGGAGTGGCGCGCCGACCTCGAGCACGCTCGGGCCGGTGCCGAAGCCGCCACCGCCGCGGCGCTCGCGCCCCAGTACGGCTGGCTTGGCGCCATCCGGGCCGAGCTGCCGGGTGAAGGGATCTTCGTCGACGAGATGACCCAGTGCGGTTATGTGTCCTGGCTCGGGTACGACGTCTACCGGCCGAGAACGTTCCTCAGTGCGGGATACCAGGGGACGCTGGGTTACGGATTCGCCACGGCGCTGGGCGCAGCACATGCACGGCGCGACGTCCCGGTGCTGTCGATCATCGGCGACGGTGGGGCGCTGTTCACCCTCAACGAGCTGGCGACAGCGGTGCACCATCGGATCCCGCTGACGACGATCGTGTTCAACGACCACGCTTACGGCAACGTTCGCCGGATCCAGCGGGAGCGTTTCGATGGCCGGGTCATCGCCAGCGAGCTCACGAGCCCGGATTTCGTGAAGCTGGCCGACTCATTTGGTGTCCGGGCCATGCGGGCGACCACGCCCGACGAGTTGCGCCCGTGCCTGCGCGAAGCACTGGGCTCCGATGAGCCGGCCGTGATCGAGGTGCCCTTCGGCGAGGTGCCGTTCCCGTGGCCGCACATCATGCGGCCACCGATCCGGGGCCAGCAGCCAAGCGGGTAGAGCGCATGCCGTTCAACATCAGCTTCTACCAGGACCAGGTCATGGCTGACGGCGTCAGCGACATAGCGCTCGAACCGTTGCCGCGGGTCGTGTACGTGCGTGAAGCGAATGTGGTGCCCATCTTGAAGCCGCGGGTGTGGCCGTTGGTAGCAGGTCTGGCGACGGCCGCTGCGATCGTTGGTGCCGCGACGGATCGGACTGATCGTGTGGCGTAAACCAGATCGCAGTCCTGATCGACTCGGTCCCACATGGCGCGATGTTCGAGCGGCGTGGGACAAGCCCGAGTTCCGCAGGCGAGCCATTCGCTGGACTGTCGCCTTGGCAGCAGTTGCTTTGATCGTTTCCGCCATTGGTTCGATCCTTTGGGCAGAGGGGCCGCCCTTCGGTTCATGGGGCTTCCTTGCTGGCACCGCGGCTGGTGCCGTCGCGCTGATTGTGCTGGTGGTGAGGTTGATCGTGGGAAGCCTGTTGCCGTTCGAGATCGGACGAGGCATCTACCGGTGGGTGACGGAGAAACGGCGTCACCGAGCGTGGTCGAAGCAAGCGGCACAGCGCGACATGTTCATGAAGTGATGCATCGCCCCACCGAAATAGCCAACACGGCTCTTCCGGTCGCGACCTACGTCGCGCTCCGGCCGACGGGATCGGCGCGTGGCGAGCACCGCAGTCGTGCGCATGAAATGACGACTCAATTTGCTCGCGGACGCTGTGATGTGTCGCCGCGGTACCTCAGAAGTGGGCGACCTTTGCCAGCAGCGTTGTTTCGGGGCGGCCTTCGGCTGTGGCTGCCCATCCGACGAGATCGGGCCGGGATCCGAACAGGGCGATGACGTGGCCGTCGCGGTCGGGACCGGGCTGCGTTCCTTGATCCACCTGCCAGCCCCGCGCCTCTCCGGGCTGCAGCGCTGCGGAGGGAGCGATGAGGCCGTCGGTGTCGGCTCGGTGGGCACTTGCGAACCGGCTGCACGCCGGCCACGTCGTCGGGTCGCCAGTCATCGTCTCGGGTGGCAGGTCGGGCTGAAGCGACGGCGGGTCGCCGATCTCGACGGCCCAGAGAGCGCGTTGGATCGTGCCGATGTCGGCAGGGTCGCTGATCTCCTCATGGCGCAGGAATTCAGCCCACGCGCCGTCGGGTGTATCGCAGAAGTAATGGGTCAGGTCGCCTGTGTCGTTCCAGCGGCTGGCGGGCTGGGAGCTGTCTTCCCGCAGGAACGGAAGGCGTGGGTCGGTGTGGCGGAAGACGATCATGTCGCGGGCGATGACACCAGCGCGCTGGCAAGCTCGCGAACGCGCCGTGCTGCGGGGTCATCGGGGGACCACTGCGTGCCGAGCGCTTCGGCGGGAGCGGTGCCGTGCAGCTGCGATCGTGGCCGATCGAACCAGCGCCGGATGCCGATGTCGTTGTACGCGCCAGCCAGGTCGCCTACAACGAGCGCCAGAAAGTGCACGCGAGCGGCCACCGAGTCAGGGGTAGATCGCTCGCCCGAGCGATACCGCCGCGCGCTCGACTGGGAGATTCCAAGGAGCCGGACTGCCAGTTCGAGACCGAGGACTTCCACCAGCGCGGGCCACTCGTGCCTCGGCGCGGGCGACTGCTCCAGTGCGTCAATGATCTTGGTCACCAGTGCTCGAATCTGGGCGGGGTCGCCGGTTCGCAACTGTTCGAACTCGGCCACGAATGCCTCGCCGATGCCGGCCTTGGCCATCCCCGACCGAAGCTGTTCGAGCGCAGAGAAGTCCAGGCAGGTGACCGGCTCGCCCAACAGTCCCATTGCGTCAGCACGACTCAACGCCGCGGCCGTGTGAGGTGCCAGCCCGAGTTGGTCGAACGGACTGTCTACAGACTGCATTCGGAGATTTCTCACAGTCCAAAAGATATCCGACCAGTGGGATCAACGAGGACCCCGCCGACCCGAACCGTCAACGCGCCCGCTGGGTCTTGCATTTCGACGAGCCATTCACCGTGCCCGACAGCGACCGCTGAGCCTGCGGGCCTCTCCCGCCAACCCACCGCTCAGAATTGACGGAGCCTTAGAGGCCGCGCGGACAGGCGACCGTCCACCAGTCGTCGGGTTGGGCCCGCTGTGATGCGGGCTGCGCTCCGAACCGACGACATGGCGGAGGTGCCTGCACGTCATGCGCGCTCAGACGACCGCTGTGGTGGATGTGATCTGGGCGGCGGTCGAGCCGCTGTTGCCTCGGGCGCCGGATCGCCATCCGCTGGGCTGCCACCGGCCCCGGCTCAGCGACCGGCTGTGCTTGGGGGGATCATCTGGCGGCTGGTGCTGGGCTGCTCGTGGCAGTCCGTGGAGATCCTCTTGGACAACCAAGTGTCGGACACCACGCTGCGGTCCCGCCGCGACGAGTGGGTCGCCGCTGGGGCTGCGCTGGCGAGTCGAGCGCACCAACTCATGGCTGTCCAACTACGGGCAGCTCCGCCGCAACACCGACCGAAAACCCTCGCACCGCCTCGCCCAGCTCGCTCTCGCCGTCGCCCTGATCATCACCATCAAACTCATCGACCACCGCAACCGATGGCATTCCCACTGACCACCTATCCGCTAACGCTCTTATGAGAACGTCCCAGGCTGAATCACTGCGCTGGTATTGTCGGGCCGATAAAGCGTCAATTTGCAGCAGTCGGGTTCATGTTCGAGTCCCTACGATGCGCCGCCCAACATCCCGCCGGATTGTTCTTTGAAACTCGTCGAGATCGTCACTTATGTGTGGACTCCGCCCGTTATTCGGTGGGTTCCTAAGGTGGTGGGGTGGGCCTACAAGTGGGTCAAGGGTGTCGAGAAGAAATTCCCGATCACTCAGGAGGTCGCCGAGGAGGTAGAAGGGGGGGCTTGGGAGCCGGTCTCAGAGTGGGTGGAGCGATATTGGTGCCCATCTTGAAGCCGCGGGTGTGGCCGTTGGTAGCAGGTCTGGCGACGGCCACTGCGATCGTTGGTGCCCACTTTCTCCTGTTTCCGGAATCTGGCCGGCGAGTCCCCATTTTGCTTCTCGCATTGGCAGCGGCAGTAGCCCCCTTCGCCGACGCGCGGCGGGACCGCAGGCGATCCGAAGGCAATGACGATCGGGAGACGGCGAGCGGGTGGCAGCCGTGGGGCCGTGCCCGCAGCGAGGACGTGGTCCACCCTTGGCAACGTTGGCGCAGCGACGACACGTGATGAGCCTCAAACGCTTCGGACCGGGCTGCACCTGCAAGACGAGCGCCCGCGGGCAGCGCGGACATGCGTATGAGGTGCGGGCCTGAATGGAGTCGTCGGCGCCGTGGCCGCCCATGGGTCGATCTGAATCTGCTGCCATCTTGGATACGGCGACTCCGCTGCGTCGGTTCGCAGCGCTGCTAATCGACGGGTTGGTGAGTTCGCTGACGCTCGGAATCGGCTGGTTGATCTGGTTGGCGTTTGCGCTGCGCCGGGGCCAGACTCCCGGAAAGCAGGTTCTGGGCTTGGCCGCGGCACATGGCGACGGCAGCCAGTTCGGATGGGGCCGGACGTTGGCCAGAGAAGCGCTCAAGAACCTGTTCTGGTGCGTGACGTTTGGTGTCGACTTCCTCGTGGACGCTCTGCTGATTCTGCTAGGCGACGACGAGAGCCGCTCGGTGACCGACCGGCTCATCGGCAGCCGTGTGGTCAATCGTCGGGGGCCGAGCACCTGAGCCTCGTTACGCCCGCTGGTTGAGAGGCTGACTCCGTCCAGGGTCCACCCCGCTGGCGGACCCGCTCGTTGCCTTTGCGACGGGCCGCAGGGAAATGCAGCCATGGATCAACGTGCGGCCAGTACCTTTGCCGCACGCCGCGGCCGGGCCGCGAGCATGCCACAGGGGCTGATCATGACCTCAGCAGGGGCCAAGAACGCGGCTGCGTCGGTGAACTTGCCGGTCGGCTTTGCCTGTCACGTGGGCAACATCGGCATGAAAGACGACACGGACGACGTGGTGGTCCTCGCGGCCGATCGGTTGACGTCGGCAGCCGGTGTGTTCACCAAGAGCAGGTTCGCCGGCGCCAGCGTGCGCCTCAGCCAATCCAACGCAGCCGACGGGCACGCACAAGCGGTGGCGGTCGTGTCGAAGAACGCGAATGTGGCGACCGGGGAGCAGGGGGAGTGGGACGCAGCAAATCTCGCGCAGCGAGTCGCCGAGCTGGTGGGCTGCGAGCCCGACCAGGTGCTGGTGGGCTCCACCGGAGTGATCGGCGTGCCCTATCCCGAGGGGAAAGTCGACGCGTACTTCGGCCGGCTGGCTGGGGCTGCCGAGGGAACTGTCCCAATAGCCGAACGCACCGACGACCTGGTAGCTCGGCGTGGCGGGCCGACCGGCGTCGGCGACGTCGATGACCTGGATCACGGCGGTAGAAAAGGCCTGTGGACGACCGACGCGGCTGCTGCGGCTGCTGCGATCATGACCACCGACACGCATCCCAAGACGGCGAGTGCTTCGGCGGGCGCCGCCACGGTGGTGGGCATCGCCAAGGGCTCGGGGATGATCGAGCCCGACATGGCCACGATGATCTCGGTGATGACCACCGACGCCGAGATCGCACCTGACCGGCTTGACGCCATGCTGCGTCGGGTGTGCGATGTGACCTTCAATGCGCTCAGCGTGGACACCGACACTTCCACCAGCGACATGGTGGTGATGCTGGCGAACGGGGCAGCCGGTCCGGTTGACGAGGCTGAACTGGAAGCCGCGCTGGGTGCCGTCAGCTTGGACCTCACTCGCCAACTGGCATTCGACGGCGAGGGCGCTGAGACTCTCATCGTGGTGACCGTGAACGAAGCACGCGACGACGCACAGGCGAAGCGCGTCGCCAAGGCAATTGTGAACTCCCCGCTGGTGAAGACCGCCGTGCACGGCTGTGATCCCAACTGGGGCCGGGTCGCGATGGCGATCGGCAAGTGCAGCGACGAGACCGACATCGACCCCGAGCGCATCCGGATTCGATTCGGCGACCAAGAGGTGTACCCGACGCCTGCAACGCCCGAGGCCCTTGCGGAGCTTGAGGCATACCTGGCTTCGGACGAGGTGCTGATCTCGGTGGACCTGGGCATCGCAGATGGCTCGTTCACCGTGTACGGCTGCGACCTCACCGACCAGTACGTCCGCATCAACGCCGACTACACCACGTGAAGCGCCGCACACGACCCTCTTGGGCGATGAGCCTGCATCCATGAGCACTGGCGACGACCCGATCCTTGCGCCGCTGAACGCGGGCCAGCGGGCTGCGGTGCTGCACGGCGACGGCCCGGCGCTCGTGGTGGCCGGGGCCGGATCGGGCAAGACCCGCGTGCTGAGCCATCGCATCGCTTACCTGCTGGCGCACCTCAATATCAGCCCGTTCGGCCTGCTGGCGATCACCTTCACTAACAAGGCGGCGGGGGAGATGCGCGAGCGCATCGGCAGCCTCGTGGGCCCGGTGGCGCAGCGGATGTGGATCTCCACCTTCCACAGCGCCTGCGCCCGGATTCTGCGTAGCCACGCCGATGTGCTCGGCTACCCCGCCACGTTCAGCATCTATGACCAGGCCGACTCGCGGCGCCTCACCCGCTATGTGGTGCGCGACCTCGATTTGGACCCCAAGCGATACAACGAGCGCGCAGTCCACGCCGCGATCTCGACCATGAAGAATCAGCTCACGACGCCGACCCGCGCAGCTGAGCTGGTCGACTCGCCCGACGGCGGCGGCCCGTTCAACCGCGACGTGGCCCGGGTCTACTCCGAGTACCAGAAGCGGATGCGACGCGCGGGCGCCATGGATTTCGACGATTTGCTGATGCTGGGCGTGGAGCTGCTCACCACTCACGACGAGGTGGCCGAGCACTACCGGCAGCGCTTCTCGCACATCCTGGTCGACGAGTACCAAGACACCAATCTGGCGCAGGTGCGGTTGATCGGGTTGCTGAGCGGACCCGCCCAGAACGTATTCGTCGTCGGCGACTCCGACCAGTCGATCTACGCGTTCCGGGGCGCGGACGTCACCAACATCTTGGAGTTCGGCGCCACTTTCGATCACAGTTCGACCTACGTGCTGGACCAGAACTACCGCTCCAGCCAGGCGATCCTGGACGCTGCCAATTCGGTGATCCGCAACAACCTCGGACGGCCAACGAAGAACCTGTGGACCGACCAGTCCGGCGGTGCCAAGCCGATTAGCTACCGCGGAACCAATGAGGAAGACGAGGCGCGCTACATCTGCACGGAGCTGCGACGCCTCCACGGCGAGGGCCGGATCGACTGGTCCGACGCTGCGATCTTCTACCGGTCGAACGCCCAGTCACGCGTGATCGAAGAAGAGCTCGTTGCCAACGACGTGCCGTATCAGATCATCGGCGGCACCCGGTTCTATGACCGGCGCGAGATCAAGGATGCGCTGGCGTTCCTGCGTGCTGCGGTGAACCCGTCCGATGAGGTGTCGCTCAAGCGAGTTGTGAACCTGCCCGCCCGCGGCATCGGCGACCGCACGATCGCCAAGCTCGACGACGTGGCGGCGCGCGGCGATACCTCGCTGGCCGAAGTGATCGACGGGCTCGAATCGCTCGGCGTGCGGGGCACCGCCCGCGGTGGTCTGCTGCAGTTCCGCGAGCTGATGGGTCGTGCTCGGGCCCAGATTCCCAACGGTCCCGCTGCGGTGCTGGAAGTGGCACTGGCCGAATCGGGCTACGTGCAGGCGCTGCAGGACGAGGGGACGGTCGAGGCAGACGGTCGGCTGGAGCATCTCGAAGAGCTGGCGGGCGCCGCGGCCGACTTCGAGGACTGCGACGAGTTCCTCGAGCAGGTCTCGCTGGTGAGCGACGTCGACGCGATGACCGATGCCTCGCAGGTCTCACTGATGACGCTCCACTCCGCCAAGGGCCTCGAATTCGACCTCGTGTTCGTGACCGGCATGGAAGACGGCGTCTTCCCCCATCACCGCTCGATGACCGATTCCATCGAGCTCGAAGAGGAACGCCGCTTGGCCTACGTCGGCATCACCCGCGCTCGCAAGCAGCTGTACCTGACCCATGCGTGGAGCCGGATGCTGCACGGCCAGACCAGCTACAACCCGCCGAGCCGGTTCATCGGCGAGATCCCCTCCGAGCTGCTCGACGATCGCTCGCCTGACACCGGCCGCTACGGCTCGTCATGGCGGCCAGCGACGAGCGATTGGGGTGCCAATCGCCGCGCCAGCGAGCCCAGCGAATACAGCCAGCTCGACGAGGCAGAACTTGCTGTTTCCCAACAGCAGCGGGCCGACCCCGCTCGCCATGACGACAGCACCTCCAAGGGCCGCGAATCTCGTCGCGAGGAGGCCCGACGCCGGGTAGCAGCCCGGCTAGGGGAGCCCAAGCCGGCACCGAAGGCCGATCTTGGCTACGCCGTCGGCGATGACGTACTGCACGCCCGTTTCGGTGCCGGTGTTGTCCAGCAGGTGCGGCCCGACGGTGACGACTGGGAGGTCACCGTTCACTTCGCCGACGTCGGCACCAAGACGCTCGTCGCCAGCTTCGCCGACCTCCGCCGCCTGCGCTCCAGCGGCTCGGCACAGACGAACTAGCTTCCGAGGCAGCAGGGAAATCTGCGACGTTGTAACCGGCTGGATTGCTGGAGCGCAGGGCGCTGCCGCCTCCACAGCGGGCGCGCGGTCTTCGCTCCTATGCTCCCCGCCGTGGATCTCTTCGAGTATCAGGGCAAGCAGTTCTTCCAGGACTACGGCATGCCGGTATCCGACGGCGCAGTTGCCTTCAGCGTGGACGAAGCGGTAGCCGCCGCGGAGCGCCTGGGCACGCCGGTGATGGTCAAGGCGCAGGTGCACACCGGCGGGCGCGGCAAGGCAGGCGGCGTCAAATTCGCCGCCACTGTCGACGACGTGCGGACCCATGCCGCCAACATCTTGGGGCTCGACATCAACGGCCACATCGTGCAGCGACTGTGGATCGAGAAGGCGTCGGACATCTCCGAGGAGTACTACGCCAGCTTTACGCTGGATCGCTCAGCCAAGAAGCATCTCGGAATGCTGTCGGCTGAGGGCGGTGTGGAGATCGAGACGGTTGCCGCCGAGAATCCCGATGCCATCTCCAAGGTGCTCGTGGACCCAGCTGTTGGGCTCACCGCCGAGGCCGCTCGGGCTTGGGTGGAGGGCGCCAACCTCAACCCCGTCGCCACCGATCAGGCCGTCGAAATCCTCCAGCAGCTCTACACCGCCTACACCGAAGGCGACGCCGACCTAGTCGAGATCAACCCGCTGATCCTCACGCCCGACAATCGAGTGCACGTGCTCGACGCCAAGGTCACGCTGGATTCGAACGCAGTGTTCCGTCATAACGACTACGAGCAGTACGACGAGACCCAGCCGCGTGACGAGCGCGAGGAGGCCGCCCACGCCAAGGGGCTGCAGTATGTGGGCTTGGAGGGAAGCGTCGGCGTCATTGCCAACGGCGCCGGACTCGCCATGAGCACCGTCGACGTGGTGAACCAGGTGGGCGGCAAGCCCGCCAACTTCCTCGACATCGGCGGCGGCGCGAATGCCCAGGTGATGGCCAACGCGCTCGAGGTCATCAACAACGACCCCGATGTGCGGGCCATCTTCATCAACATCTTCGGTGGCATCACCCGCGGCGAGGAGGTGGCCAACGGCATCATCGGGGCGCTCGAAGCGGTCGACATCGAAGCACCGATCGTGCTGCGCCTCGACGGCACCAACGCCGCAGAGGGTCGCGAGATCCTCGCGCCTCACCTCAACGAGAAGCTCGTGATGGAACCGACCATGCTCGACGCTGCCCGTCGAGCCGTCGCGATGGCCGCGGCAGCGAGCTGAACGGGAGCTGCAGATGAGCATCACCCGAAGGGCAATTCGTTCAATCCAACGTGATGCGGCCGTGACGGCCGCGGCAAGGGCATGACGTGAGCATCCCCCGAAAGGCAATTCGTTCAATCAAACGTGATGCGGTCGCGACGGCCGCGGCGAGGGCATGACGTGAGCATCTTTGTCAATTCCGACACCAAGGTCGTCTACCAGGGACTCACCGGCTCGCAGGGCCGGTACTACGGCATGCTGAACCGCGACTACGGCACCAACGTGGTGGCGGGCACCAATCCCCGCAAGGCGGGCACCGACGTGGAAGGCGTGCCGGTATTCGCCAACTGCACCGAAGCAGTTGCAGCGACCGGCGCCGATGCCGCATGCATCTTCATTCCTGCGCCCGGGGTGTTCTCCGCTGTGATGGACGCCGCCGAGGCGGGCATCGAGTTCGTGGCGTGCATCACTGAGGGTGTGCCGGCGCACGATGAGGCCCGCTTTTTCAACATGCTGAAGCGCGACTTCCCCGGCGTCCGGCTGCTGGGGCCGAACTGCCCGGGCATCATCACGCCGGGGGAGTGCAACATCGGCATCACGGCGGGCCACATCGCCAAGCCCGGCGGCCCGGTGGGCATCGTCAGCCGGTCGGGCACGCTGACCTACCAGGCGCTCTATGAGCTCCAGCAGAAGGACATCGGCGTCACGACCTGCGTGGGCATCGGCGGCGACCCCGTGCCGGGCACGTCGTTCATCGACTGCCTCGAAGCCTTCGAAGCCGATCCCGACACCAAGGCCGTGATGATGATCGGCGAGATCGGCGGCTCGGCCGAGGAAGAGGCAGCCGAGTACATCAAGCACAACATGTCCAAGCCGGTGTCGAGCTATATCGCCGGCGTCACCGCGCCCCCGGGCAAGAAGATGGGCCATGCCGGCGCCATCGTGTCGGGCGGCAAAGGAACGGCAGCGGCCAAGATGGACGCGCTGCGCGACGCCGGCGTGCGCGTCGGGCTGAACCCGACCGAGGCTGGCGAGCTCATGGCAGAGATCGTCGCCGAGCTCTAAAGCGGGCGCTTCAGGGGCACCTTGCTTCGTCGGGCTCTTCGCTTCTCGACTGCTAAATCTCAGCGAGTTCGGCGTACAGGTCCATAAGCGTCGCCGCGTGGGCCTGCGGGCCGATTGGTGTTGGCGCGTTCGTGCTCGGAGCCCCGTGGTCGTTGTCCCGCCGCAGGGCATCAGCGAGTGCCTCTGCCAGTGCTTCGGCGTCGTCGGGCGGGACGAGGCGGCCGTTGGTGCCGTCATTGATGAATTGGGGAGCGGCGCCGACCGAGGTTGCCACGACCCAGCGGCCCGACGCCAGTGCCTCGGCGATGATCAGGCCGAAGCCTTCACGGCGGCTTGGAACGCACACCAGGCGGGCCCGCCGGTACCACTCGCCGATGTCGCCGGGCGAGACCGCGCCGGCGAACTGAACGGTCACGCCGCGCCGCACAGCCAGTGCTTGAAGCAGCGTCCGATCGGGACCGTCGCCGACAATGGCCACGTCGGGTCGTTCGTCCGGCGGCAGCAACGCCGCGGCCTCGATCAGCACGTCGAAGCCCTTCTCGGTCATCAAGCGGCCGATGGCGACGACGGGGCCGTCAGTGGGCGTCGGCGTCGTCGGCCCGACCCGGTCGGTGCCGACCGGCATCGATGCGACTCGCAGCAGCGGTCCGGCTCGGTGTGGGGCAGGCTCGGAGCTGGGCGGCGGGTGCAGGCCGCCAGGTCGCGGCACAAGCGAACTTGCCCAGTCGCGGAGGTCCTCCGACACAGCCACGACAGCACCGGCCCGGCGCAGCACTCGACGGGCCAGCCAACGGTGTACTGCACGGGTGGTGACCGCTGCGTCGGAACCGTGAATCTGGACCACGCTGGCGGTGGCCCGTCCCGCCGCGGCTGACCCAGCCACAGCGACGAGCCCGCAGGGGAACCACCAGTGACCGTGTATGACCGCGGCACGGTCGTCAGCGGCACGGTCACGCGCCTGGCGGGCCGCTGCCACCGTGAGTCTGGCAATCATCGGGATCACCCACAGCGCCGACAGACCCGAGAACACCCGGTAACTCTCGCCGAGCGCCACCCGGGCTTCGATGCGTCGCGGAGCGAAACGGACCCTGCGCACCTCGACCCCGCCGACCTCGTGGCGGCGTGCTGCGCCGGGGTGGGCAGGGCACACCACCGTCACATCTGCGCCAGCGACGGCTAGCGCACGAGCGTGATCAGCGAGAAACGGCTTGTGGTGATCATCGAGCGAGGTCGGAAACCCCGGCGTGACCAGCACCACTCGCACAGCCCCAGTCTGGCAAGCGATCCGCGCCACTACGGATCCGCGGTCAAAGATTGTTTGGCCACCAGACTGGGCTTCGGCTAGCTGAGGTACAAAAGCACTTAAATAAATTGAAAATGATTTAAATGATACGTTATCTGGCTGCTAGATTGGATGCTTGGTGAGTGCAGACGGATCCATCACAGACTCTCGAAGGTCAACGTCCAAAGGCGATTCGCGCGCGGTCTTGGAGTCGTGGCTGCCGACCGGACCTGCTGATGTGTCAGGCCTGCTTGCTGACTTGACGATGTTGACGGTCAATGGCGACTGGTCGCCGCTGACGCTTGAAGCGGCGCGCCTCGTGGGCGAGGCCACGTCCGCAGGCTGGGCGGACCACAGGCTGGTCGAGGCGCTTGGCGATGTTCTGGCGGCCGAAGCTCAGGGCGAACTTGACGAGCAACCGATCGAGCTTGCAGTCCCAGGAGCAAGCCCGCTCGGCTGAGTCATCTAGTTCGGGATTCCTGCCTTGGGGATCATGAACAGCCACCAAGCGAACTGCACAGGCACTGACGCCAGCGCGGCAAAGCGAACGGCACGGACGCGCAGGCGCCACCCGATCACGACGATCGCAACCATAGAAATCAGCACGACCGACCACGCTGCGATCGGGTTCGGCGGGTGCGGCTGGTCCCAATCCCCGACGAGCATCATGAAGACCACTCCCCCCGACAAGAACCACACGGCACCGCCGATCAACGCCCACGTGACGAAGTCTCCGAACTTCCCCCATCCGCCGGGATGCTGAGGTGGAACGTTCTCGGGCGGCGGTGCCGGCACTGGCCGCGCCCGCTGGAAACTTCGGTGACCGGTGCTCACTCGAACAGTTTGGCGGTGAGCCTGCTCGCTTGCTCGAGGCGTATCGGGTGAGGACTCGAGGTCTCGGTACGCTCGGCAGGATGCTGGCGCTACGCCCGACGCGCGGCGGGGCGGCATCGTCGTGACGGGCTCGGACGGCGGCGTCGGGGAACGGCAGCGATCCGGCACCGCCGTACGGTGGGCGCTCGGGCTGGCGACCGCAGCGGTGATCGTTTGGCTCGCCGTCCGCTACTGGGATGACCTGCGCCAGATCGATCTTCAGGTCGACGCCGTTGGGCTGGCGGCGGCCGTGGTGGTGTCGATGACCGCGACATGGTGCCTGGCACTCGGATGGCGGGAACTCATCGGCGGCTACGGCACACCGCTGGCGCAACGCCCGGCGCTGCGCATCTGGATGCTGTCCCAGGCAACGCGCTACCTGCCGACCGGGCTGGTGCCCATCGTCGTCCGAGCCGGCCTTGCTGCCCCGCTGGGCGTGAAGCGAGCCGCCGCCGGGGCGTCGGTGGTCGTCGAGACTGCCACGCTGGTCGGCTGGTCGGCAGTGTTCGCGGCACTGTGGGCGCCAGCCGATTGGCTGGGAACCGCCGGGGGCTGGTTCGCACGCATCGTGATCGGCGTCGCCGCAGCGGCCGGCCTGGTGACCCTGCCGTGGACGCTGGCGGGCGCTGGGGCGTGGTGGCGCCGCATCGACGGTCTGATGCGGCGAGTGGGCCTCCTGAGGCGGATCTGCGGGCTGGTTCACCCTGACGCGCTCAGCGCAGAGCGGGCGGCTGTGTGGCGGGCAACATTCGTCTACGGGTTGGCCGTGGCGCAACGTCTCATGGCAGCGGTGCTGCTCGCAGGGTCGCTGCTTGCCGCCGGTGTCGACGACATCTGGCTGATCGCCGGGGCGACCGCCGCAGGAATAGTCGTCGGCATGGTCGGCATCACACCGGCCGGGCTCGGCGTGCGCGAGGTCGTGGTGGCAGCCCTGCTGGCCGAACGCTTTGGAGTGGGCGACGCAGCCGCGTTCGCCATCGCAGTGCGGCTGCTGGAGTTCGCGCACGAACTCGTGATGCTCCCGCTTGCAGCGGTGGGCAAGAGCACGGCGAGAGGATCAGGGCACGGCCGGAATGCCCACTGAACCGCTTCCCCCTGACCGGTCAGCGGGGAAGGCACCGTCCGCGCCTGCAAGATAAACCCGCGGTGCAGGCCCCACAGCTGGCCTCGCCGTAGCTGGTCAGCTGTTTCGGGCTCGGCGAGTTCGCGACGTACGAGGAATTCAACTACGACCGCGCTGCCACCAACTGTTTCGACGGGCGCAAACGGGAAATTGCGCCGGGTCAGCCCATGCCGTTGGCGAGCACGGCGCGGCCGTTGGCGGTGGCTGCTAGGCGGATGCCCACGACGGCCTGGTAGTCGTCGGATTCGTAGGCAGCTTGTGCGGCTTCCATCGTGGGGTACTCGATGACGACCGTCTGCGCTCCGGCGTCGCCCTCCTTGAGGACCGATGCCGGGTCGAGGACCAGGAGCTTTCCGCCGCCCGCCATGATGGGCGCTGCGTTGCGCTGGTAGTCCTTGTACTTGTCGGGATCGACGACGTCGTAGTTCGCAATGAGGTATGCAGGCATCGGTTCGGTCTAGCAGGCCACGCGAGGCGCCGCGAGGCGCGGGTCGCACATCGGCCGCAGTGGCCTGAGCGATCCAGCGCTGGGGTCGGCAGGCTGTAGTGGTGCCGCACCGGGACATGATCGTGATCGGGGCCGGTCCCGCCGGCGCGGCGGCGGCCATGCGAGCCGCGGGTGCGGGCATCGAGGTGACCGCGTTCGAGAAAGCCCCCGCCGGCCGCGACAAGGTGTGCGGCGACGGGCTGACGCCCCGAGCGGTCGCTGCGCTCGACGAGCTGGGCATCTCGCTGGATGAGGCTCACCGCATCGCCGGGCTTCGGATGATCGCCGGGCGGCAGGTTCGCGAGCTGGACTGGCCGGCGAATGGCCAGTTCGGGCCCTATGGAGCGGTGTGGCCCCGGCGCCGACTCGACAGTGCGCTGTGCGACGGCGCTGCTTCTGCGGGGGCTGAGCTCCGCTTCGGCACCGAGGCGCTGCCGATCCTCGAAGACGGCGCAGCGGTGGGGGTCACCGCCGGCGGCGAACGCTGGACCGCCGATCTCGTCGTGCTGGCCGCCGGTGCCCAGGGCCAGGCCGCCCGCATGCTCGGTGCGCTGCGCGACCCCGACGAGCCGTTCGGTCTCGCCATCCGAACCTATGCCGAGACTCCCCGCCACGCCGAGGAATACCTCGAAGCCTGCTTGACGCTGCGCGACGGCGAGGGCACTGCAGTGCCCGGCTACGGCTGGCTGTTTCCCGCCGGCGACGGCACGGTCAACATCGGTGTCGGCGCGCTCAACACCATGAAGGGCTTCGAGAAGCTCAACCTGAACCGGCTCTGCGACAGCTACCGCGACCTGGTGGCCGACGCCTGGCAGCTCGGCCCCTACCTCGAACGCCCGCGTGCGTGGCGCCTGCCGATGAGCGCCACGAAACGCCACGGCCCCGGCTGGGTAGCCATCGGCGACGCGGCAGGGCTGATTAACCCGATGAACGGCGAGGGGATCGACTACGGCCTCGAGACCGGCATTCTCGCCGCCGACCTGTTCGCAGAGGACCCGCCCGCAGTTGCGGACACCTACGATCGCATCGTCGCCGAGAAGTTCGACGCATTCCTGCGTACCGGCAGGCGGTTCTCGTTCCTCATCGGTCATCCCCGCATTCTGCGAAGCGGCTTGCGGCTGGCAGTCGGCACCGATGCCATCGCCCGCCTCACCCTGCAGGTGATGGGCAACCTCATCGACAACGAAACGCCCGGTACTGCTGGTCGGGTCCTCGCTGCCGCCGACCGCACCCTCGCTGCCGCGTCGCCCGCCTTGCGACGCCTGCACCAGCGCCGCCACGAGCGTGCTGCCGTCGCCCGTCACAGCCGCGAAAAAGGACCTGATCGCGGCGGCATCGCTCCCTAGCATTCGCCCATGGCGGCCCAGGAGAT
Source organism: Candidatus Poriferisodalis sp. (assembly GCF_965214215.1). GTDB lineage: Bacteria > Actinomycetota > Acidimicrobiia > Acidimicrobiales > Poriferisodalaceae > Poriferisodalis. The sequence goes on from NZ_CBDCBD010000003.1 coordinate 1,211,093, forward strand.
CATCATCGTTGCTGGGCCAAATGGTGCCGGCAAGACGACGTTCGCCATGGAGTACCTGCCGGACCAAGCCGATGGCATGGACTACGTCAACGCCGACTTGATCGCCGCCGGGTTGGCGCCCATCGACCCGCTCGGTGCGAATGTTCGCGCCGGCAAGCTGCTGCTGGCTGAGCTCAATCGGCTCACCGCAGCACAGCAAAGCTTCGCGTTCGAGACGACGCTGGCTGGTCGGGCTTACCTGCGCCGCATCATCCGCTGGCGCGAGCTGGGTTACCAGGTCACGCTGTTGTTCCTGTCGCTGCCGACGGCAGATGAAGCGGTCGAGAGGGTGCGACAGCGCGTGGCCGAAGGCGGGCATCATGTACCCGAGCACGACGTGCGGCGTCGTTTCGCAGCAGGCTTGTCGAACTTTCGCAACGTCTATGCTGAGGCCGTGGACGAGTGGGTGCTGTTCGACAATCGGGACGACGTACCCTTGATTCTCGAGCGCAAGGAGCGCGATGAGCACTAACGGTGCCGTGCCCGCCACGAATGGGCAGCGGAAGCCCGCGGATCTCGAAGAGGGCCTTGAAGATGTCCTTGAGGCGCTGCGTCAAGCGGCGAAGCAGGCGCACCTGAGGGCATACCAGACCGGCACCGGGGTGGTGGTGCATCGCGACGGTGCAGTCCGGGTCATCGCTCCCGACCCTGCCATGTACGAAGACCTGATTCCTGCGCCGTTTGTAGAACAGCCCCTGAACCTCGCTCACTGAGCGCTGCTGCACTGCACTTCGCGGTGCGACGCTCACCGGCGGCGCACGCCAAGCTCCTGCCGGGAGAGCACTACGGTGGCACGCTGTGACTGCGGTGCTGTTGGACGGCCAGGCGCTGGCCGACCAGATCAAGGACGACCTGCGAATCCGGATTGCCCAGGAGGGCTTGGCACCGGGGCTCGGCACGATCCTCGTCGGTGACGATCCGGCGTCGCACAGCTATGTGGGCGCCAAGATCCGTGACTGCAGCGAGGTGGGCATTTCCTCGATTCACGAAGAGCTTTCCGCCGACATCAACCAGGCTGAGCTGGATGCGGTCATCGAACGCTTCAACGCCGATCCGGCCGTGCACGCCTACATCGTCCAACTGCCGCTGCCGCGCCAGCTCAACGAGGAAGCGGCACTGCTGGCTATCGACCCCGACAAGGACGCTGACGGATTGCATCCGGTGAACCTGGGCCGGCTCGTGATGGGCGCGGACGGTCCGCTGCCGTGTACTCCCCGGGGCATCCAGGTCATGCTCGAGCACTACGGCGTGCCGGTGGAGGGTCGTCACGTGGTCGTCGTGGGCCGCGGCCTCACGATCGGCCGCCCGATGGCGCTGCTGATGGCGCTGAAGCGGCCGGTCGCCAATGCGGCCGTGACCGTCGTGCACACCGGCGTGGCCGATCTGGGCGCTTACACCCGCCAGGCCGACATCGTCATCGCCGCGGCCGGCGTGCCCGGCCTCATCACGCCCGACATGGTGAAACCCGGCGCAGCGGTAGTCGGCGGCGGCATCACCCGCGAAGGCCGCAAGATCCTGTCCGATGTGGACCCCTCGGTCGGCGAGGTCGCGGGCTGGGTGACCCCCCGCCTCGGCGGCGTGGGCCCGATGACCCGCGCCATGCTGCTCGCCAATACCGTCGACGCCGCCGCTGCAGCGAGCTGATACGCGGCCGCATTCAGCCGTTCGAAGTTGCTCGATCGACGCGACGGCAACGCGAGTGCAGTTGCCGCATTGCCGCGCTAGAAACGCCCGCAGCCGGGGCACCTGCTCGGCGTGTCGAACCAGGAGAGAACAGTGAACGATCCCGTACGAGTTGCTGTCACCGGGGCCGCTGGCCAGATCGGCTACAGCCTGCTGTTCCGGATCGCCTCGGGCGCCATGCTCGGCCCCGACCAGCCTGTCGAGTTGCGGATGCTGGAGATTCCCCCGGCTTTGGGCGCGCTCGAGGGCGTGATGATGGAGCTCGACGACTGTGCGTTCCCGCTGCTGGCGTCCCGCACCGGCACCTCGGACCCGAATGAGGCGTTCGAAGGTGCCGACTACGCGCTGCTGGTGGGTTCGATGCCGCGCAAGGCGGGCATGGAGCGCAGCGACCTTCTGGAGGCCAACGGAGGCATCTTCACCACCCAGGGCAAGGCGCTCAGCGATTCGGCCAACCCCAGCGTGCGGGTGCTGGTGGTGGGCAACCCGGCCAACACCAACTGCCTGATCGCCATGCGCAACGCGCCCGGGATTCCCGACGGGCAGTTCACGGCGATGACCCGGCTGGACCACAACCGGGCCATAGCTCAGCTCGCCAACAAGGCCGTCATGTCGGTGAATGACGTAACTCGCATGACGATCTGGGGCAACCATTCCGCCACGCAGTACCCCGATATCTTCCACGCCGAAGTTGGAGGCCATAACGCGGCGGCGCTAGTGGACGACCAGGCATGGCTGGAAGACGACTTCATCCCCACGGTGCAGCAGCGCGGCGCAGCCATCATCAACGCACGGGGAGCGTCCTCGGCGGCCTCGGCAGCGTCGGCCGCGGTGGATCACATGCGCGACTGGTCCTCGGACACGCCCGGCGGCGACTGGGTGTCGATGGGCATCGCCTCCACCGGCGACTACGGCGCCCCCGAGGGCATCATCACCTCGTACCCGGTCACGGTCTCAGGCGGCCAGTACCACGTCGTGACCGGCCTCGAACTCGACGACTTCAGCCGGTCCCGCATCGAGGCCTCCTGGGCCGAACTCGTCGAAGAGCGCGACACCGTCGCAGGCATGGGCCTCCTCGGCTGATAGCCGGCACCTTCTCGTTACGGAGACGGGTGCTCAGAGCTGCAGGCTGCGAATCGCGATTTCGTGGGTGCGAGCCGCGTCTGTGAGGGGTTCATTCTCGTTGGCCTGCGCGCAGCAGATCTCCGCATCTAGAAAGCGAGCGGCCGCCAGTGCTTCGAGCGAGAGCAGGTTGAGGCGGGCCCCGTCCCGTAAGAGTTCGCCCATCGGCCAGCCGACCGTGCGAAGCGACACCAGCTCGATGGATGCCGGCAGTTCGATGACAGCGGCAATGACTTCGGCTGCGACTTCGGGCGACACGCCTCCGAGCCGGCGAGACATCGAGCCGACGACAGCTTGCCCCGCGAGTGCACGGCAGAGACGGTGGTACCACAGCCCCGTCGTGGCGACGATGCCGCCTCGGGGCCGCAACTCGCCCGGCTCCTCGCCGAGCAGCATCCTCAACAGGATGTGGTCGTCCACGAGGACGCCTGAGCTCATGGGAGAAACGGGCTCATGCGAGATCGGGCTCGCTGGCGGCGACGCGGCGTGCGAGCGACTCGTAACCACCGGACTCCTCGAGAGCCTCACCCAGCATTGACTGCAATCCGCCGCGGCCGGCCGGTACTACCACCACTGCAGCGCCGAGATCGGCGATCTCGACTGCTCCTCCCGCAGCAATTCCCCACCGACGGCGTGTCTCAGCGGGCAGCGCCATTTGACCTCGTTCCGAAACCCGGTAGTGCGCAACAGCCATAACCCGAGTTTACAAGGGGACCATGTATGTCTACAAATCTGCACGGCAACGCCGCTGAGCGCAGTGCGCCGGCGACCAGTGCCGATACCGAGAGATTCATCGGACGAGTCTGACGCGCGTGATCGCCGAGAACGCAGTCGTTTTCTGCGAGCGTCATTCATGCCGCTTCCACATGTCGGCATCCGGAGGGCAGATTGCGCTGCGGGGAGAGTCTGGGGTTGCGATGTGCCCATCGATGGCGTGTCCGGCTGCCACCTACATTCGCTGATCAGGCAGTGAAGCCCTCCCAGCGGAAGGATGTTCGTGAGAGAACTGACCCTCGACGACATCGACGACTTGGCGCTCGGGGCGACGCTGCTCGGCACCGGCGGCGGGGGAGACCCCTACGTCGGCAAGCTGCTGGTCTCCCAAGCCATCGCCGACCACGGGCCCGCTCAGGTCGTGACTGCCGATGAGCTCCCCGACGACGGCCTGGTGCTGACTACAGCCATCATCGGCGCTCCGACCGTCATCTTGGAGAAGATCCCCGCCGGAACCGAGTTCCGGTCTGGCATTCAGGCGCTCGCGGCGTACATGGGTGAGGACCCGGTCGCCCTCATGCCGATCGAAGTAGGCGGCGTCAACACCCTCGTGCCGATCGCCACCGCAGTCGAGATGGGCCTGCCGGTGGTCGACGCCGACGGGATGCGCCGGGCTTTCCCCCAGATCGAGATGACCGTGTTCACTCTGCACGACCTGCCTGCAGGTCCGCTGTCGATCGCGGACGAGAAGGGCAACATGTGCGTGTTCGAGGCGAACACCAACCAGATCGCCGAGTCGCTCGCCCGCGCCGCGGTCATCCAGCTCGGCCTCGCCGACGCCATCAGCTGCTACCCGATGAAGGTGGCCGACGTGCGGCGTGCCGGCATCGCAGGCTCCATGAGCTACTGCACCGAGGTCGGCAGGCGGCTCGCTCACGTGAAGCTGGGGGCCCCAGGGGCGTGGCAAGAACTCCTCGACTACACCGATGCGGCCCTTGTCTTCAGCGGCAAGGTCATCGACATCGACCGCCGGACCACTGAGGGCTTCGCCCGCGGCACGGTGGTGCTGGAGCACATTGACGACCCCAGCCGGACGATGCGCGTCGAGATACAGAACGAGAACCTCATTGCGTTCGAAGATGGCGACGCCGTGGTCACGGTTCCCGATTTGCTCTGCCTGCTCGACTACGAGTCGGCCGACCCGATCACCACCGAGGGGCTGGCCTACGGGCAGCGCCTCAACGTGCTGGCTATGCCGTGCGCACCCGAGTGGCACCGCGACGGGATGCTGGATCTCGTCGGGCCGAGGGCCTTCGGATACGACATCGACTACGTCGACTTCCGGGAGCGTGTGCGATGAAAGATCTGCGGCTCGGTGTGGATGTTGGGGGAACGAACACTGATGCCGTTGTGGTGGACGGCGAGGGCCGCATCATCGTCGAGACGAAGACCGCGACCACCCCCGAACCCATAGACGGCATCGTCACCGCAATCACCACGGTCATCGACCCCCTCGACGACACCTCCCGGCTGGGCAAGGCCATGCTGGGCACGACGCACCCGACCAACGCCATCATCCGTCGCCGCGACCTAGACCGGGTGGGTGTGCTCCGGCTGGCGGCACCGTCGTCGCTCGGCGTGCGACCCAGCGCCAACTGGCCCCACGACCTGCGGGATCTAGTCATCGGGCACAGCCAGATCATCGGGGGCGGTTTCGAGTACGACGGCACGCCGATTGCCCCGCTCGACGAAGACGCCGTTCGTCGTTTCGCCGGGGCCTGCGCGGGTGACGTTTCCGCCGTCGCGGTGTCGTGCGCCTTCAGTCCGGCATGCACCGATCACGAGTTGCGAGTCGCCGAGATCATCGAAGCGGAATGCGGGACGGTTCTGCCGGTCTCGCTCAGCCACACTGTCGGGTCGCTGGGTCTGCTCGAACGCGAGAACGCCACCATCCTGAACGCGTCGCTGTTGACCGTCGCGAGGCGGGTCGTGAACGGCTTCCGTGACACGCTCGCCGACCTTGGACTCGACGTCGAGAGCTTTCTCACCCAGAACGACGGGACGCTGATGACGGTGGAGGAAGCCGACCGTTATCCGGTGCTCACGGTGGGCTCGGGACCGACAAATTCGATGCGCGGTGCGTGCGCGTTGGCCGGGCTCACCGATGGGCTCGTGATCGATGTCGGCGGCACATCGGCTGACATCGGCATCCTGGTGAACGGCTTCCCCCGTGAGTCCACGGCGGCGGTCGAAGTCGGCGGTGTGCGTACCAACTTCCGCATGCCCGACCTGATCTCGGTGGGCCTCGGCGGCGGCACCATCGTGCGCCACGAAGGCGAAGCCGACGGCGGCGGTGTGACAGTCGGTCCCGACTCGGTGGGCTACCGGGTCATCAGCGATGCGATGTGCATGGGCGGCCTCACGCTGACGCTGTCCGATGTGTCGCTGGCAGTGGGAAGGCTGGACGGCTTCGGCGACCCGTCGCTGCTGGGCGGGGTGCGGGACGGGACCTGCGAGGCCGCTATCGCCTGGGTTGATGAGCGGATCGAAGTACTGGGTGAGCGAATGAAGGCGTCCAGCACACCGCTCCCGCTGATGGCCGTGGGCGGCGGCGCCCACCTCGTGCCGGCTGAACTGGCTGGTTTCAGCGAGGTGATCTGGCCGCCTCATCATTCGGTGGCGAACGCATTCGGTGCAGCGATCGCCGAGGCCGCCGGATCGATCGACAAGGTGTACAGCTACGACGCCACCAGCCGTGAGGACTGCCTGCGCAGCGCCCGGGAGGAAGCGACCGATGCCGCCATCCGCGCCGGGGCGAATGCGGACGAAGTCCGGATCACGAGCGTTGTGGAGATACCGATGACCTATGTGCCGGGCGGCGGGTGCCGGGTCATCGTCAAGGCTGTCGGGCCGCTCGCCGCGTGAGCCACGCCGGGGTCCGCGTCGCGGACGCTCACAACGACCTGCTGCTTGCAGTCCTGCATCAGCGAGAACGCGGCCGGGCCGATCCGTTTGGGGATTACTGGCTGCCGCAGCTGCGCTCGGGCGGTGTGGACCTGCAGTTCCTGCCGATCTTCACCGAGGACCAGCACGTCGGCGAAGGTGCCTTGCGGCGCGCTTTGTTGTTGCTGGAAGAAGCTCGCCGAATTGCCGACCTTCACGCCGCCGATGTCGCAGTAGTCGAGAACCGGGCGGATCTCGAACAGGCATTGGCGACCGGCCGGATCGGGCTATTGCTTGCTCTGGAGGGCTCCGAGCCGCTCGGCGCCGATCTCGAGCTGCTCGAAACGTTCTTCCGGCTCGGTGTGCGCTGCATGTCGATGACGTGGAATCGTCGCACCATGATGGCCGACGGCGTCGGCGAGGCCGCGACTGGCGCCGGGCTGACGCGTCTCGGGCTCGACGCCGTGGCCGAGATGGAACGGCTCGGAATAATCGTCGACGTGAGTCACCTGTCGGCGGCTGGCGTGGCGCACGTGTCCGCTGTCGCCGAGCGTCCCTTCGTGGCGACCCATTCGTCGTGCCATGCCCTGTGCGGACACCCGCGCAACCTCAGCGACGAGCAGATGTGCCAGATAGCCGCTTGCGGCGGCGTCATCGGCATCAACGCCTTTGGTGGCTTCCTCGCCGATGGCGAACCTGCGCTCGACGACTACGTGGCGCACATCTCCCACGCACTCGGCGTCGCCGGCGAGAGGGCTGTCGGTCTGGGCCCGGACTTCATAGACGACCTGATGCACGCGATCGACCCGATCCTGGGTGCCGGTTTGGTCGATCCTGATTGCCTGCCGCTGGTGGACGGGCTGCGCTCGCCGGCCGACCTGGCGCCGCTGGTTGAGCTGCTGGTCGCGAAGCTCGGCCCTGGGACCGCAGCCAGAGTCGCGGGCGACAACTGGATCGAGTTCGTCCGGGGCAGCCTGCCGTCCCGCCGACCGTACGAGGTCGCGGAGAATAGAGCCGCCGGCCTCTAGGAGTCAGAGTGTTGCATTCCAGTTCGCAAGCTCGACCGCTGACCCTGCGGCAGCTGCTGGCGGCGGGTGTGCTCGGCGATCCGCGTGTCGTGGCGGGCGCTCAGGGACTCGACAGCGTCGTCGCGGACGTCGCCGTGACCGAACGCTGCGATCGGGCGACGCCGATCTCCGGAGGGCTCCTGGTGGTGCTGGACGCGAGTTCACTGGCGCCGAACTCCTATGCCTTGGACATTGCGCTGCGCGCCGTGCGCGACGGCGGCGGTGCCGGGCTAGTGGCGGTCAACGCAGTGGCAACGCCAGGACTCGCCACCCGGCGGCTGGCGGATCGGTTCTCCACAGCACTCGTCGAGACCAGCACCCCAGATGTGCTGTCGATGGCCGCCTCGGTGCGTGAACTGCTGTTGCAGCCCACGGTCCGCCAAGCCGCGATGGTGTCCAAGTTGCTGAGCGGCCTGATGGGCACCAAGACCGTGCCGGACACCCTGCAGTTGGTGGCCGATGTGCTGGGCAGGCCGTGCTCGCTGGTCGAGGCCACCGGCGCAATCGTCGCCGGTCCAGACGTCGTGGTCGAAGCCGGCGCGCTGCGGCAGGCCGCCTTCAGCTCGCCGCGTGTCGGCGGAGAAGGCGCGCCCGGAATGACGTGCCCAGTGATCGTGGTGCCGGGTGAGCCGGCGCGGTTCTGGCTGGTGTGCGTACTCGACGAGGCCGACGAGGCACTCATGGGCACCGGCCTGGAGCTGATGGGTGTGACGTCGTGGGCGGTCGGCGCCTATCTGGTCCGGGACCGGCTGGTGATGGAACGCGACGCCCGGCACCGCTTGGCGTTGCTCAACGAGATCGTGGGCGGCGGCGAGCTTCCCGATGAGACTGTGCTGGCACAGATGGCGACGGCGGGCTGGTCGGCCGCGGGATGGGTGACCGCCTTCCACGTCGAATTGTCCGGCTCAGTCGATGCGGCATGGGTGCTGGTGAACACCGACGTGATGGGCGAGCAGTTGCGCGCGTGCGGCATCGACGGCCCGCTGATCGAGCGCACCGACGGCTGGTCAGGCTGGGTGAGCTCCCGCACGGAGCCGCCTGTCGAGGAATACCGGGCGATGACGCGCCGGCTGCGAGATGCCGTCACCCAGCTCACCGATGAGGTCGCCGATGTCATGGCGCACGTCGGAGTGGGACGCCCCGCGACCGGTCTGCCGGGCCTGCGTGCCAGTTTGACCGATGCGCGCCAAGCCGCAACTCTGGCCGGTGCCGGCGGCCGCCGGGTCGCGGTCCGGCACATCGACGAACTCGGCATCCAGCGGATCATGCTGGGCTGGTACGGCTCCGCCGACTTCGGTCGGGTAGTCGATGCATTCTTGGCGCCGCTGGAGGCGACCGATGCCGACGAGACCCTGCTGCGGACGCTGGAGGCGTACTTGGACTGCCAGTCGTCTGCCACCAACACCGCAGCCATGCTCAGCGTGCACCGCAACACTGTGATGAAACGAATCGACCGGATCTCCGAGGCGCTCCACGTCAACCTCGCCGATCCCGATCAGCGGTTGGCCCTGCAGCTCGTGATGCGCAAGCACCGGCTGGACCGGACCCAGCATTTCACTGGCGGCTAGCTCCCACGCCGCCCTGTCTGAAGCCCCGCTTCGGGCATGCGTGAACTGCACCGCTAAGGCCTCCAATCGCAGCGTTTTGCCCATTGAGGGGCGGAGAGCCCGTCCATACGGTCGCCTCCACAGGCCGGAACAGGCCCTGAGGGGGGATCCGATGAAGGCACGCACCTTGATGAAACTGCTTGGCGCGGTGCTCGCGCTGACACTCTTTGTAGCTGCATGCGGCGACGGTGATGACGACAGCGACGCCACGACCGATGTCACGGCAGCAGCCACGCCGACCGTCGCAGAGCCCGCAGCCGGCGACGATGAGCCTGACGCCACCGATGCCGCCCCGGCTGAGCCCGACGACAGTGCTCCGGCCACGACCGCTGCACCCGCCGAAACGACCGACGAGCCCGAACCCGAGCCCTGGCGTATTGCATACCTTTCCGCCAGCTCGGCAAACACGTTCCTGCTGGCATCAGTCGGCGAGATGCAGCGGCTCGCCGATGAGAACAACATCGAATTGGTCGAGTTCGACGCCCAGTTCAATGCCGAGCTGCAGACCACCCAGCTGCAGGACGCCATCGCCAGCAGTCAGTACGACGGCATCATCCTGGTAGCGCTCAACGGACCCGGGCTTGTGCCGGACGTGGAGGCAGCGCTGGCAAGCGGCCTGCAGGTCGTGCTGTTCAATCAGATTGTCGGCGACGATCTCTCCACCAACGAGCCCCAAGTCGACGGCATCGCGGCGTCGGTGATGGCGCCCCCGGTTGTGACCGGCGAACGCGCCGGTCGGCTCACCGTCCAGGCATGCGAGGGGCTCGACCCGTGCCGTGTCGTCTACCTGTTCGGCATCCGAGGCTTCCCGCTGGACGTGGCGCTGCGGCAGGGATTCGACAGCGCCGTCGCCGGGCACGCCAACATCGACGTCGTCGCCGAGGGGGAGGGCATGTACCTGGGACCTGAGGGCGGCATCAACGCCATGCAGGACATCCTGCAGGCGCAGCCGGACTTCGACGTGGTGGTCGGCGCAGACCAGTCGCTGCAAGGCGTCGAGCTGGTGCTGACCGACGAAGGCAAGCTCGACGGCGTCGCACTCATCGGCTTGGGCGGCTCGTCGCCTGCGATCGAGGGCGTGCGTGACGGCCGCTGGTTCGCCACTGTGTACTACGCGCCCGCGAGCGAAGGCCGCCTAGCGATGGAGGCGATGATCGCTGCCCTGAGCGACGGCAGCATCACTGGCGGCATCGACCCCAATGCGAATTTCATCGATGAGGGCCTCGTCACCTCTGCCAACGTGGATCAGTTCACTGCGGAGTGGGATGGGTGATCGCTGAGCCGGCTCGGGGACCTGTCCACGTCGAACTGACTGGCGTTTCCAAGCGATTCGGATCGACGCAAGCGGTGGACGGCGTGAACCTCGCCGTCCACCGCGGCTCGATCCACGCCCTCGTCGGCGAAAACGGCGCGGGAAAGTCCACGGTCGGCAAGATCATCTCCGGGCTGCATGCGACGGACAGCGGCTTGGTGTCCGTGAACGATCGGCCAGTCCAGTTCCGCTCGCCGCGGCACGCCTTCGATGCCGGCATCACCGCCATCGCCCAGGAACTTGCGCTGGTGCCAGACCGCACCGTGGCCGACAACGTCTTCCTCGGTGTGGAGGCCACTCGCTGGGGATGGGTGCGCCGCACCGAGTCCCGCAGGCGATTCCGGACGCTGGCGGAGCACACCGGCATCCATGTCGACCCTGCAGCCAGGGTCGGCGACCTCAGCGTCGCTGACCAACAGCGCGTCGAGATCCTGCGAGCAGTGGCTCGCCGTACCGAGCTGGTAGTGATGGACGAGCCCTCGGCTCGGCTGTCTGCAGCAGAGCGAGGCCAGCTCCACCGCCTGGTCCGCTCGATGCGTGATCAGGGCATCACGGTGCTGTTCATCTCGCACTTCCTGGACGAGGTGCTGGAGCTGGCCGATGCAGTGACGATCATGCGCGACGGGCGCGTCGTGCGCACCACCGCTCCCTCGGCGGAGACGGCTGACTCTCTGGTCGAGGCCATGATCGGCCGCGAGCTGGACGCCACGTTCCCGCCGAAACCGGCATCGGTGGACCGCGCTTGTGCGCTTGCGTTGCGTGTGCGCGGGTTGCGCTGCGCAGGTTCGGTCGGCGACGAGGGACACGCAGGACTGGATCTTGACGTGGCCGCCGGCGAGATCGTCGGCATCGCCGGACTGGTCGGCTCAGGCCGCTCCGAGTTCCTGCGCGCCGTGTACGGGGCGGACGCAGCGGCAGGAGGCACCGTCACCGTCGGAGGTGACACGCTGCGGGGTTCGCGGCCCGATCATGCGATCCGGGCGGGCGTCGGGCTGATCCCCGAGTCCCGCAAGGACCACGGGCTGCTGATGGAGCGCAGCGTCCGTGAGAACGTGAGCCTGCCCCATCTGGACCGGATCGCCCGGGCCGGCGTCGTCAGTCGCATCGCTGAGCGCCGCTTCGTCCGGGCAGCGAACACCGATGCCGGGGTGCGCGACGGCGGCATGGACACTCCCATGCGGCTGCTGTCGGGCGGCAACCAGCAAAAGTGCCTGTTCGCCCGTTGGGTGGTGCCGGGGCTGCGAGTGCTGTTGGCCGATGAGCCGACCCGCGGCGTCGATGTGGGCTCCAAGCGCGCCATTTACGACCTGATCGCTTCCGCTGCTGCAGAGGGCCTCGCGGTGCTGGTGGTGTCGTCCGAACTGGAGGAACTTGTGGGTCTGTGCCATCGCGTCTTGGTGATGCGCGATGCCCGATTCGTTGCCGAATTCATCCATCCCGATCTGGACGAGGCCGAACTGCTCCGCCACGCCTTCGGCGAAGCCCCCTCAAGCGAGGCGATGTGAGGGCCACGGGGCCCGGCGTGGCCGACTCAGCGATCTCGGTGCCGCCACCGTCCGGTACCAGGCACCAACTCAACGTGCTGGCGCGTTTCGGCATCGTCTGGGTCACCCTTGTGCTCTTCGTCGTTCTGGCCATCACGACCGACGGATTCCTGACCGCCCCGAATCTGCGCAACGTGCTGGACCAGCAGGCGACTCTGCTGATCGCCGCCTCGGTGGCAACGCTCACCATGATCGCCGGCGGCTTCGACGTGTCGATCGCCGCGGTTGCGGTCGTGGCGCCGCTGGTTGCGCTGAGGGTTGAGAACGCCACCGGCTCGGTGCTGCTGGCGCTGGCCGCGGGATGCACGTTCGGCTTGGCGGTGGGGCTCGCCAACGGCTCCATCGTGGCGTTCGCCCGCATCAACTCGTTCATCACGACGCTGGCGACGTCGTTCATCGTGTTCGGCCTGGGCTACATCGTGAGCGAACGCAGCATCCTGCGGCCGGTTAGCGACAACTTCCGTGACATCGCACGAACACGGGTGCTGAGCCTGACCACGGCTACCTGGATCTCGCTTGCCGTGGTGGCGGTGGCGTGGGTTGCACTCGCAGGCACCCGCTTCGGCCGCCACGTCTATGCAACGGGAGGGAATGCCGAGGCCGCGCGGCTGGCTGGGGTCCGCACCCGATTCATCGTCGTGTCCGTCTTTGCGCTGTCCGGCTTCGCGGCCGGGCTTGCCGGCGTCGTGGCAGCCTCCCGGACGATCAGCGCCACACCGTCGGACGACTTCAGCTTCGTCTTCGGTGTCATCGCCGCCATCGTGGTCGGTGGCACGTCGATCGCCGGCGGCACCGGCGCCGTCTGGCGGACGCTGCTCGGCGCCTTTTTCATCGCGTTCATGGTGAACGGCTTCAACCTCCACCAGGTCGATCCGATCTGGCAGCGCGTCATTCAGGGCGTCGTGATTCTCGTCGCCGTAGCCGCCGACGCCTGGTCCCGATCCCGCCGAACCTGACTACCGACTCTTCCTCACACAAAGGACTCACTGTGAAGATTCACATCGTCATTCCGATCACATCTGACGCGTTCAACGACCAGATTCTTCTCGAAGCTCGAAGCTACGTCGGGCCGGAAATCGAGATCGAGGTCTCAAACCTGAGCCATGGGCCGGCCTCCATCGAGTCGTTCTATGACGAGGCGCTCGCGGGGCCAGCAATTCTCTCCGAAGTGCGCCGCGCCGCTGACTCCGGGGCGGACAGCGTTTTCATCACATGCTTCGGCGACCCGGCTGTGCCTGCAGCACGTGAGCTCGTGGATATCCCGGTTGTCGGCGGCTTCGAACCCGCGGTCGCGACTGCGCTCACCTTGGGTGCGCGCTTCTCAGTCCTCACCGTGCTGGAGAACGTCGTGCCGATGATCTCGGATCTCGCCACACGAATGGGCATCCGTGAACGGATGGTTTCCGTCGAAGTCGTCGACACGCCCGTGCTCGAACTACACGACGGCGAAGCGCTCGGAAAAAGCCTCGCCCAGGCATCGCACCGTGCTCTCGATCAAGGTGCCGATGTGCTGGTGCTGGGTTGCACCGGCATGCTCGGCGTAGCTGCTGCGCTGCAGTCCCAGCTTGAGACGGATCGAGTGAGGGTTCCCGTCGTCGATCCGACCGGCGCGTCGCTCGGACTACTGCTCACACTGCAGTCGATGGGCTTAAGGCCGAGCCGCCGCACCTACATGCCTCCCCCCGACAAGGAGCGCATCGGCGCCTGACGCTGCTCCTCAGTGGCGAACCTGGCGCTCGGCCTGGGTTCAGCTTGACGGGCCGTAGGTGTAGCGACCGATGGCGTTGAGGGTGCGCTGGCGAAGCGAGTTGCAGCTTCCGATGCGGATGATGAGCGGTTCGTTGGCGATCATGGCGAAAGTCAGCACGTCGCCGTTGGCAGCGGTGCTGACGCCGGCGATGGCCGAGCTGTCATTCAGCTGACCTCCCTTGGCGAAGACCGTGTTCGTGGACCCATTCCCGTTGGCGGGAGTCTGCGGGCCGCAGCTCGTAAGCGTCGGGGTTCGCCCTGCGATCGACAGCGAGGTCGCGAAGCGGGAATCGGCTCCCGCCAGCAGCAGCAAACGCACAGCCGCCTCGCAGCTCATGCGGTTGTGGACCGACAGCCCCGAGCCGTCCACCAGCACGATCTCGTCGGCCGTCGTTCCCAAGACCTCGGCGAGCGCGGCAGTTGCTGCCGCCGCCGAGGCCGCCCGTGACGAGTCACCGTGGAGTCGACCGATCTGCTTGAGCAGCATCTCCGCCGGGGTGTTCTCTGAGTAGCGCAATATCCGTACCAACATCTCTGCGACCGATGGTGAGGTGATGGCGCCCAGATCGGTCGAGTCGTTCGCCGCCGGGGCGCTGCCCGACCGTGGTCGCTGACGGATCACCACGCCGCGTGCCTCGAGCAGGTCGTCGAAATTCGACGCTGCTGCTTGGACTGAATCGGTGCTGCGGGTGTGGCTTCGCCGGTCGACGGTGTAGGGCGAGTAGCCGTCGTTGATGATCAAGCCCGACAAAACGCCCACGAAGTTCTGCGACAGGTACGACTGCTTCCAGATCGGCGGCGTCTCCGACGTCGCGCCGGGCGGATAGTGCGTCGTGTAGCTCTGCTCACCGTCGGCGAACCATGATCCGTCCCCGACAATCGCACCGTCGATCGTGTCGATGCCGAGCGCGTCGAGTGCCTCCATGACGCTGTCGGCGAGCTGGGTCACGTCGGTGTAGGGGCGGGCATCGGCGATGCGATTGATGTACCCGGGCGTCGCCAGCACCGGGTCGCCACCGCCGATCAGGTAGAGGTCGCCCCGCAGCACACCGTCACTGACTGAAGCGAGCGCGCTGGCATCAGCAACCACCTGTGTCGTGAACGTCGCATCGGCGCCCAGTTCGCTCAGTGCCGCAGTGACGGTCGCAAGCTTGGCCAGCGACGCCGGCAGCAAAGGTGTGTTGGCCTGGTGCTCGAAGACCGGCGTGCCGTTGCGATACAGCGACATGCACATGTCTTCAGTCGCCTCGCTGGATCGCAGCGCGGCCGAGAATTCGTTGGCCAGCCGCTGCTGCCACGCTGGGGTGTTGTCGTTGGGCTCGTCATCTGTGTTGTCGGGCGCGCTGGGGTCTTCGCCTGCTGCGAGCGCTGCCGCGACGGCGCCTACCGCGGTAGCGGTCTGCCAGCGATCCGCGCCGTAGACGCGGGTTATGTCGCGGCCCCCCAGCTTGGCGCCGGACACTGCTGCAGGGCCGCCGACCACGTAACCGCCGGCCGCCGCTGTGGCGAGCCTGCGGAGCTGGTCCCCCGGAAACGGTTCGTCGCGATCCCCAGCGAGCACGATGCAGGCTCTTTCGGCCAGCACACCGACGAGCGTCACCGCCGAGTAGATGTCGGACTGTGCATCGGCGTCGGACGCGACGATCACCGGCACGGCGTCGGTGCAGTCGCCGAGCACCTCGGGCGGCGGCAGCACTGGAGCCGCCGCGGACGAAGACGTCTGCGCGCCCGCAGGACGCGGAAACGGCACGCCAAGTGCGGCCAGCAGCACGACTACAGCTGCGACTGCCGCGCCGCGTTGACCGAGTCTTGGCGCGTTCATCTCGTTCTGCCCTCGTCGCTCGTGCCCGTTGGTCTGATGGTTCCGGCAGTCAGTGGTGCCGGCTGTGTTTGATGGTTCCGCCACTAGTGGCGGCTGTGTTCGATGGTTCCGGCACCTATCAGTGCCGGCTGTGTTTGATGGTTCCGCCACTAGTGGCGGAACTGCCTCTCGCCGGTGAACAGCATGGCGAGGCCGAGCTCGTTAGCCCGGGCAATGACATCGTCGTCTCGCAAGGCGCCGCCGGGTTGCACGACGACAGCCACTCCGGCTTCGGCGGCGGCTTCGACGCCGTCAGCGAAGGGGTAGAACGCATCACTGGCGCAGGCACCACCCGCCGCCCGCCCGTCGGCCTTCGCGGCGGCGAGTTGGCCTGATTCGACACGGTTCTGCTGGCCCGCGCCGATGCCCCACGCCGTGCGGTCGCGCGCCAGCACGATCGCATTCGACGTCACGTGCCCGCAGACTCGCCACGCGAAGCGGGCATCGGCGAGCTCGGCTGCCGTCGGCTTGCGCTGGGTGACCACCTGCCACTCTTCGGGCGCCGAAGCAAACGCGTGCGGCGACTGCACCAGCCAGCCGCCGTTGATCTGCCGCAGTGAAATGCCGGCTTCGTCAGGCCGGGGCGCTTCGAGCACCCGGGTATTGCGCCGCTTCGCCTCGATGCGCTCTACGACGCCGTCCTCGTAGCCGGGCGCGATGATCAGGTCGGCCTGTGCCGCCGTCTCGATGCGCTCGACCGTGTCGAGATCGACGAACTGATTGAACGCCACGATCCCGCCGAACGCCGAGCGGGCGTCGCAGTCGTAGGCCCGCTGGTACACGTCGGCAAGATCGCCGCCGGCAGCCGCACCGCACGGATTCGCGTGCTTCACAATCACGACCGCTGTCGAACCCTCGGCATCGCCGAGATCGTGCACGATCCGCCACGCCGCATCGGCGTCGAAAAAGTTCAGATAGCTCAGCGCTAGCCCACCGTGCTGGTACGCGTGATCCCACCAAGTCAGCTCGCCGACCGGCCGGTAGCGGGCGCCGAGATGGTGCGGGTTCTCGCCGTAGCGACACTCGTCCACCCGTTCCAGCGCCAGGTGCACCGTCGGCGGCAGGGGCGCAGCCTCGTCAGATTCGCCGGCCCCCGGTGCGGGCTCGACGCCGCCGCTGACCGGCTCGTCGAGCCAGCTCACGATCGCCGCGTCGTACGCCGCGGTATGGGCGAAGGCCGCACGCGCCAGCCGCCGGCGCGTCGCAGTGCTCAGTGCGCGCGAGTCAGCCAGCTCAGCCAGCACCGGCTCGTAGTCGGCCGGGTCCACCACCACTCCGACGCCACCAGCGTCGTCGCCGTGGTTCTTCGCGGCAGCCCGCACCATCGCTGGCCCGCCGATGTCGATCAGCTCGGGACCCGGATCGGACCGGAACGGGTACAGGTTGCACACCACCAAGTCGATGGCCGCAATGTCGTGCTCCGACAATGACGCCAAGTGAGCGGGCTTTGACCGATCCGCCAGAATCCCGCCGTGGATGCGGGGATGCAGCGTCTTCACCCGGCCGTCGAGCATTTCGGGGCTGCCGGTCACGTCTTCGACTGCCAGCACCGGCACCCCGGCATCGGCCAGCGCGGCGGCCGTGCCGCCGCTCGAGGTGATCTCCCACCCGAGCCCCGACAACCGGGTCGCGAAGTCGACCACGCCAGTCTTGTCCCACACCGAGATCAACGCCCTCATCGGGTCTGTCCTTCCTGTCTGCCGTTCGGTTCGAGTTTGCTGCCGTCGTCACCAGCGCATTGCTCCAGGAACGCCGCAATGGTCGCCGGGTAGAGCTCTCGTTCGGTCGCTTTGATGCGCTCGTGCAGCGTGGCCTCGTCGTCACCGGCGAGCACCGGCACCGCTCGCTGTGCCAAGACCGGGCCGGCGTCCACCTCGGGAATCGCTACGTGCACGGTGCAGCCCGACTCGGTGGCCCCGGCATCCAACGCGTCACGCACGGCATGCCAGCCCGGGAACGCCGGCAGCAATGACGGATGGGTGTTCAGCACCCGTCCCCGATAGCGGCCGTCGCCCCATTCGAAGAACGTTGCGTCCAACACTGTGCCGAAGCCCGCCATCGCCACCACGTCGACCCCTCGTCCCCCCAGCACAGCGGCCAGCTCGCAGCTGTAGCCCTTGCGATCGAACCGCCGTGGGCCCATTCCGCCATCGGCCCCGCCAGCGCCGCCGGCCGCTCCGGCCCCGCTGGCATCTCCGGCCCCGCCAGCCTGGCTGGCCGTCCAATCGTCGCGCCCGACCAGCACCGTGGATATCGCCGCATCGGCCGCAATCCCCAGCCCACGGCACGGCCGATCGGCACCCACCAAGTCCACGGGCAGGCCGACATTGAGCATCGCTTCGAGGATCGAACCGGTTCCCGAGACCAGTACCGCCAATTGCACGCCGCCGAAGCTACGCGCCGCGCCCGGCGACAGCGCGGTCCGCAGACTGCACTACTCACGCGCCCCAGTAGCCTCGCTGCCATATGCGTCCGCCTGAGGACATGCCTCCTTCTTCGTCCGAACCGCCCGGCGGACCACAAGGTCCCCAAGGACCGCAAGGCCCGCAGGGACCGCGAGGTCCCCAGCGGGTGCCACGCCGACCACGCGGCCTCACGCGCTTCCGCCTGATCATCGGCATCGCCGTTGCGGTCGGTCTCGTCCTGCTGTTCTCCATCCGGGGCCTGGCCGGCTTTTGGACCGACTACCTGTGGTTCGACAGCCTGGGTTATTCCTCGGTGTGGTGGAAGGTGCTGTGGGCCAAGATCGGCTTGGGCCTGCTGTTCACGGCGATCTTCTTCGTCCTGGTGTGGTTGAACCTGTTCATCGCCGAGCGTCTCGCTGCCCGCGCGACACCGGCAGGACCGGCCGAGGACATCGCCGCCCGCTGGCACCAGATGTCCCGCCGCCGCCGTGGTCTCGTGCGCATCGGCGTCTCGTTGGTCCTGGCCTTCATGGTCGGCTCGGGAGTTTCAGGCCAGTGGGAATCGTGGCTGTTCTTCATCAACGCCACCGACTTCGGCCTCGCCGACCCGCAGTTCGACCGCGACGTCGGCTTCTACGTCTTCCGTCTGCCGTTCTTCAACTTCTTGGTCGGCTGGGCGTTCGCCGCCGTGTTGGTGACGTTCATCTTCACCACCGTCTGGCATTACCTGAGCGGCGCGATCCGGGTGCAGGCCCCCGCAGGCAGCCGAGTGCAGCCGCAGGTGAAGGCCCACCTGTCGCTGCTGCTGGGCATCTTGGCGCTCATCAAGGCGGTCGGCTACTACTTCGACCAGTTCGAGCTGACGTTGTCGACACGGGGCTTCGTCGACGGCGCCACCTATACCGACGTGAACGCGCAGCTGCCGGTGCTGCGGCTGCTCATGGTCATCAGCCTGTTCAGCTTCGTGCTGTTGGTGGTGAACATCTGGCGGCGCGGCTTCACCTACCCGGTGATCGCCGTGGCGCTGTGGGTGGTCATTGCCGGGCTCGCGGGTGCGGCATATCCGGCCATCGTTCAGCGTTTCCAGGTGGAACCTTCGGAGTCCACCCGGGAGGCCCCCTACATCGAGCGCAACATCGAGATGACCCGAATCGCGCTCGGGCTCGACAACGTGACGTCGAGCGAGTTCAACTACGAACCCGAGCTGACAGCCGAAGACATCGAGAAGAACTTCGACACGGTGCGCAACGTGAGGCTGCTCGACCCCGCAGTCATGCAGGACACGTTCCAGCAGACCCAGGGCATCAAGAGCTTCTACGACTTCCGCGACATCGATGTGGACCGCTACGAGATCAACGGCCAGGTCACCCAGATCGTGCTGGCGGCCCGTGAGCTGCGCCCCACCGAGCTGCCGACCGACACGTGGGAAACTGAGCACGTCGCCTACACCCACGGCTACGGCGTGGCGGCGGCGCCCGCCAACGGTGTCGATTCCAATGGCCGGCCGGCGTACGCGCTGGGCGACATTCCCAACGTGATCTCCCCGGGCGCGGAGGCGCTTGCGCTCGACGAGCCGGGCCTGTACGTCGGCGAGGACCTGCACGGCTACGCGATCGTGGGTGCCCAGCGAGCCGAGGTCGACTTCCAGGACGACGACGACCGTACCGAGACGACCCGCTACGACGGTGAAGACGGGGTGGGCATCGGCGGCTTCTTCCGGCGCTTGGCGTTCGCAGTTCGCTTCGCGGAACCGAACCTGCTGGTGTCGGGCGAGATCCAGGGCGAGAGCCGGATTCTCTTCAACCGCGACATCACCCAGCGGGTGGAGCTGCTGGCTCCGTTCCTGTCCTACGACGACGATCCCTATCCCGTCGTGCTCGACGGGAAGGTGAAGTGGGTGCTCGACGCGTTTACCACCACCACGCAGTTCCCTTATGCGCAGCGCACCAATTCGCGGGCGTCGACGGTGGGAAGCGACCTGCGCCAGCCGTTCAACTATGTGCGTAACTCGGTGAAAGCCGTGGTGGACGCGTACGACGGCACGGTCACGTTCTATGTGGTGGACGATGACGATCCGATCGTGCAGTCCTACATCAAGCAGTTCCCGGCGCTGTTCTCCGACGAGGCGCCGCCGCCCGAGCTGCAGGACCACTTCCGTTATCCCGAGGATCTGTTCCGGGTGCAGACCGAAGCGTGGGGCCGTTACCGCCTGAACAACCCGTCGGAGTTCTACGACGCTGCGGGTGCGTGGGCAGTTGCGCAGGATCCGGGCGATTCGATCGGCCAGACCACTGTAGAGACGGTGCGCGACGAGACGACTGGGCAGGTGATCGCCACGGTCGAGGCCAGAATCTCGCCGCAGTACTTGTTGTTCCGATTGCCGGGCGACGACGATGCGTCGTTCGTGATCTTCCGGCCGTTCGTGCCGTTCTCTGAGGATGATTCGCGCAAGAACCTCGAAGGCTTCATGGTGGTCCACAACGATCCGGACCGGTATGGCGATATCGAGGTGTTCGAGATCCGCTCGGATCAGCCGATCGACGGTCCAGCGTTGTTCAACTCGAACATCCAGACCGAGGAGGAGATCTCCGAGCGGCTGACGCTGCTGAACCAGAACGGCTCGGTGGTGCGGCCCGGCAACCTGCTGCTGATCCCGGTGGAGAACTCGCTGCTGTATGTGCGACCGCTGTTCATTGCGGCGACCGGGCCGACGGCGGTGCCTGAGTTGCAGTTGGTGATTGCCGGCATCGGGTCGAATGTGGCGATCTCTGAGACGTTCGAAGGGGCGCTCGAGAAGGCGATCGGCGGGGCCGAAATCGATATCGGCAATGGAACGATCCGGTCGACCACTGCGGCGCCCACGACAACCGACGATGCCGACGACGAGCCGGCAGCTGCGCCCGATGACGAGGCCGACGAGCCCGACCCGGCCCCCGAGACCGACACGGTGACCAACCTGCTCGAGCGAGCCTCACGGGCGTTCGACCGGGCCGACGCCGCCTTGCGCGAAGGCGACCTGGCTACCTACCAAGAGGCCGTAGACGAGGCCGAGGGCCTCATCGCCCGAGCCGCCCGAATCCTCGAACAAGCCGCCTCCGGCTAAGTCGACTGCGACCCGGCTCTAGGTCTGAGTGCGAGTGCGGCCTGATGTCGTCTGAACAAGCACGGTCACGACTTCGTGAACTGATTCTTGACGGCGCCGTAGGGCCAGTGATTGGGCGTGCCGACGAGCACTACTTCGCTTCGCTCCGGGATCGCGCTCGATCAAAGGCCAAAGCACCGCAATCTCCGGCCGGCAAGCCTGCGAACCTCAGGTCGCCCTAGCCGCGCAGCAGCCCTCGACCCTGGATGAAGCGAGATTCCGCACCCAACCTTGCTGGTGTCGGAGGGCCGCTGGTAGTGTTGTCGCTCTCGCCGCGGGGTGGAGCAGTCTGGAAGCTCGTCGGGCTCATAACCCGAAGGTCGCAGGTTCAAATCCTGCCCCCGCCACCAATCAGCAAGCTCCGGCAGCCCAGCTCCGGGGCTTGTTTCGCGCCGGTCAGTCTTCGCGTCGCACGCCCTTGAACGGGCCGCTGGCTCTCTTCATCGCCACGAAGCGGCCCGAGGACGCATCGCGCTTGGTCCAGTTGCCGTTCTTCGGATTCTGGAACTGGCTGCGGCCTCTGATGGCTCCGTTCCGGCCGCCGCCCTTGCCGCCGTTCTTGGCCATCGTGCCTCCTGGCTCCGTCAACTCAGTGTATTTCTGAGCTGGTCAAGGTGACGGTGTCGCGTCCCCCTGCCCAAGCCGATTCGGCCCACCCAACCTCGGCGTGCGGCAGCAGTCAGCTCACTGCCACGGCTGGCAGACCACCCATGCAGGCCATACCCGGTGTGACTCGTTCGGCGTAGCTATGGGTCGTCCTGCGCAGGCGCCCTGTCATCCGCTGCCGAGTCTCGCTGCAGTTCGGGCCAACGATTGAGCATCTTGCTGCATATGTCCGCGTATAGGCGTTCGGTTGCGCCTCCACCCAATGCAGCCTCTGGGGCTACATCGAATGCATAGTGCAGCAGCGTGGGGGTGTCGGTCTCGATCACCATGTCGATCAGCAACGGGTTGGGTGAAACGCCGACGGTCTGATCGGTGTCGAACACGAGAATCCACGCCGGGGCTTCCTCGGTTAGACCGACGCCCTCCGGTCGAGGCAACGACCGGAGCGTCGGATTGTCAGGATCGGCTTGTAGCTCAGGTCGGCCGAGATGGGGCTGCCAGGAATTCCACACAGCACGCGGAAGCGCCAACACGGTTCCTGCGCAGCTCGTGTGCAGACCCAACTGGAACTTGAAAATCATCTGGTAAAAGGTCCGCTTGAACGTGTCGGCGATGCTGGGCCCTTGGATTGCTCGCCCCGCCCACTCGGGATTCTCACCAATCTGATCGGCGAAGCTCGCTTCGTGCAGGTCGAGCGCGCTTCGCAGCGCGCTCGTGGCTTCCCCATACGACCCGTGGAACTCCATTGTCTGCACCTCCACGATGGCGTACCGACCGATCTCGGGATCGCCAGAACCCGGCAGTAGCTGAACCATTGTGATGTCGAACGAGAACTCCGGTGACCGGTCGGTCGGTCTCAAAGAGATTTCACCGCCGAGGCGAGCACGAAAGTAGACGAACGCCGGTGTGCCGGCGGCGAGCGCTGCTCGAATGCGCGACTGGGTTGTCGGTTCGTCGAGCGTCACGGCTGCGACGATCAGCGCATCCGCATCAACGGCGATGTCGAATAGGTGATGCGCGACTTCGTTGAGCAACCCGTGGTCGAGTGTGCGATATGGGCAAACCAGCCAGTCGATCGAACCCTCGTCCACGCCATATCGCGTCGCGTCCCGGCTGGTGATGGTGCACACACCTTGGGAGGGCGTCGCCTTGATGCACTCCTGAGCTTCGCCGACTGCGGCGGTCAGAAAGGGGCACAGTTGAGTCTTCATCGCATCCAGCGATGCGTCGCCGAGTTGCACACCGGGGAAGATGCGCTGCCCGAACCACTCTCCCACGAAGTGATTCGGCCGCCGCGAGCTACTCGGAGGCATCAGACCGGGTGCTGGTCGTGGTCGCCAGATCCTGCGCAGCAGCCTCTGCGAACGATTCGGCCATCTCGAATCCAATCGCAGTGCGCCCAGTCTCGGCCGCGATCGTGAGCGCGCGTCCGGTGCCGCAGAACGGGTCCAGAACCACGCCGCCGACCGGTGAAGACGACAGAATGCGAGGGCGAATCAGGTCAGGCGGGAATGTCGCCGTGTGGCCATGCGCACCCGAGCGAGCGTTGACTGTCACGACGTCGCGCCGGCCGGGCTCGGCTTCCTCCGCGTCGTAGAAATATGAGGCCCGGCCCTCGCTCGGTCGGTGGACGAAGTGAAACAGGTGCTCGTGGGTCAGCCGAAGACGATCCTTCTCTGGACGGGGCGGAACGTTCGGCTTCGACCAGATGAGATCGTTGCGAAGAATCCAGCGACGACCCTGCATCGCGATCGCGAACCGTGCTGGCACCATCAGCAACTGCTTTTCCTGTCGGTAGTCACCCATCGGGGTTCGCCGCCTGACCCTGCCCGTGTCTCCGAGACCCTGGCGGCCCCGGGGGCGGATGCTTGCCCACCGCGCGAAATAGGTGTCTCCCATATTGATCCAAACGTTCCCATCGGGCTTGAGAACAGGGCGCGCTCGATCGAACCACTCGGCCAGGTGCGCCACGT
The DNA here is from genome assembly GCF_965214215.1 of Candidatus Poriferisodalis sp. Taxonomy (GTDB): domain Bacteria; phylum Actinomycetota; class Acidimicrobiia; order Acidimicrobiales; family Poriferisodalaceae; genus Poriferisodalis. The sequence continues at coordinate 1,234,860 of NZ_CBDCBD010000003.1, forward strand.
ACCAGTCGGGGGTCGGCTCAAGGCCCAACATGCCGCCGTTCGCTCGATACCAGTCATACGGCGGGGCTGCATCGAGCAGGTTGCCCTCGCGACGCCACGCATCCTGAACTCCCCAATCGTGGTGCTCCTGCCCCTCGTACACGCGTTGACACCAGTACGGCGGGCTCGTCACGATCAAGTCCACGGATGACTCAGGGAGCTTGTCGATCAGATCGAATGCATCACCGCAGTAGATCTCGGATGCTTGAGGTGTCGACGCATTGGCAGATCGATTGCTCATGCAGTCCACAATAGGAACGGGGTGCAACACGACAGCGGACTGCGGTTGGCGAGACGGTCCTGGGGAGTGTCAGACACGCATGTCGTGGACATAGAGGTTGGTTGCAGCGTGATGGGTTGAGCCTGCTGCTCGATCGCAAAGTGGCCGTCGGCTGGCTCTGGCTCCAACCTGTCGAATCGGACGGCGCGTCGTAGGCTCGCCGCCTGTCGTTTCGGGATTGTGAGGTCGGACGAAATGGACCAGAAGTTCACGAGCAACGAGGAGCCGCTTTCTGACCTGCTTCGTAAGGCGGCGGCCGGGTTGCTGCAGCTGCCGGATTTCCAGCGCGGCTGGGTGTGGGACGACGCCCACATTGTGAGCCTTCTTGCCTCGATTTCGCATTCGTACCCGATCGGTGCGGTGATGACGCTTCGCACCGGGAACCCGGAGGTGAAGTTTCGGCCTCGACCGATCGAGGGCGTGAAGCTCGATCAGCCCCAGGAGCCTGAGTTCATGTTGCTTGACGGGCAGCAGCGCATGACTTCGCTGTACTTGGCGCTGCACTCGTCGGACCCTGTGCCGACGCGAGACTCAAGGGGCCGCGACGCACGGCGCCACTACTACGCGAGCATCGATGCCTGCATCGATCCGTTCGCCGATCGCGAGGATGACGGGATCGTCAGCGTGCCGGAGGATCGGCGGATTACCTCGGATTTCGGTCGCCAGATTGATCTCGACCTGTCAACCAGAGAAGCCGAGATCGAGGTTGGCCACTTTCCGCTCGACATCGTCCTCGACGGCAACGAGACCATGGACTGGCAGATGGCCTTTCTCAGTGACGGCCCAGGCGAACGCGACGAGCGGCTTGACAAGTGGAAGCGATTCGTCGAAGCCGTGGTGAAGCCATTCACCTCCTACCAGGTGCCGGCCATCGAACTCGCGAAATCGACACCCAAGGAAGCTGTCTGTCAGGTTTTCGAGAAAGTCAACACGGGCGGCGTTTCGCTCACCGTGTTCGAGCTGCTCACCGCGACGTTCGCCGCCGACAACGTCAATCTGCGCGATGACTGGAATCGCAGGAAGTCCAAGTTCGACGATTCACCAGTCCTTGCGCGGTTCGAGGCGACGGATTTTCTGCAGATCGTGACCCTGCTTGCGACGCTTGAAGAGCGAAGATCGCACATCGCTGGCGGTCACGAGGGCGATCGGGCACCGGCAGTCTCGTGCAAGCGCAAAGACGTGCTCCGTCTCACCTTGGCGGACTACGAGAAGTGGGCCGACATCGCGACCGATGCGGTGCGGCGAGCTGTTCCGTTCTTGCACTCCGAGAGCATCTTCGCGGCGTGGGACCTGCCGTACACGACACAGCTGGTGCCCCTCGCGTCGATCCTTGCAGTACTTGGTCCCGAGGCCGAGGGCATCGGCCTCACCCAGCGGCTACGCCGGTGGTATTGGTGCGGCGTGTTCGGCGAAATGTACGGCGGCGCCACCGAGACCCGATTCGCCAACGATCTGCAAGATGTCGTGGACTGGGTCCAACACGGCGGACCTACGCCGCGCACGATCACAGCATCCCAGTTTCAGGCGTCGCGGCTGCTCACGCTGCGGACTCGCAACAGCGCCGCCTACAAGGGGCTGTACGCGCTGCAGATGCAGCACGGCGGCCGCGATTTTCGAACAGGCAAACCCATCGACGTCCACGCGTACTTCGATGACAGCATCGACATCCACCACATCTTCCCCAAGAAATGGTGCACAGATAACGGCATCGAAAGCGATGTCGCAGACAGCGTCGTCAACAAGACGGCGATCGACGCCCGCACGAACAAGATCATCGGCGGCGATGCGCCGCGTCGATACCTCGCAAGACTGGAAGAACGCGACGGGATCGAACCGGCCGAATTGAACGCCATCGTCCGGTCACACGGCGTCGATCCGATGGCACTGCGGCGCGATGACTTCACGGCCTTCTTCGCTCAGCGCTTCGAGTACCTCGTCGCCCAGATCGAAGAGGCGATGGGCAAGCCGGCCAACCGTTCCAAAGACGGGGACGACAATCCCTTCACGGCAGACAGCGACAGCCTCGAACATGCAGTCACATCTCCGTGAGTTCCGGGCAGCGGCCACAACCATCGTGACTGGTCCGACGGGTGTACCGCTCACCCGAGCTGCAGAGCGAGCCTGTGTGCTCGGTGCCAGCTAGTTGACGGCATTCCGATCTGGTGAGTGACGGGGTGGGACATGTCAGGACGGCGTAAGAGACCGAGAGCACATGGCTTCGCCACGACAGCATGAGCCTCACCGCGGCCTCGTGCTCGCAGCAGAGAGTGTCATTTCCTCTGTGTAAGGGGGTTGGTCCTGGGAGCCGTGTGCGGGTCGGTCCCGTGCTGCTCGGCGACGGTCTGGTCAGTTTGGGGTGGTGGACATGCGAATACGACGATCCGGCGCTGAGGGCCTGATGGTGACACTGCGCAGTGATCCGGACCCAGCGGCGACGGCAGAGGCAAGGACACCGATCCTGGGAGAGGAGTGACTGATGACGACTGACTCGTCAGACCGAAACGAGGACGTTCTTGAACAGGTTCGCGGCCATTGCGATTCGTTCTATAGCGAGGAGTCGATCAGCACCTACTTCAACACTCGCCTGGCGATGCTCGCCGCGGTCAACGAGCACCGGGGGCAGTTCATCGCATGGGCTGATCAGGGCCTCAGCTTCTACGGCGTGGACATCTCGATTCCCAGCGTCGAAGTCGACAACGCTCTGCCGGACCCGCCGTCGGCGAACGACGACCCCTTGCAGTGGTACATCCAAGCCGAGACGATCTCGCCGCTGCATCACGCGCTGGAGACGCTGCTGCAGCTCTACACAGGCTTGGTTGACGCTGTGGACTGGTGGGACCCGCTGGCGGCTCTTGCGGACCGGGACCGCAGGCTGCCAAAGCTCGTCGAGCAGCACATCACCGGCAAGCACAAGGACGAAATGCGATCCGACGTCAGCTATCTGCTGCTCGGTAAAGAGTCGGTGCCAGATGACGACGCCGAGCGCTTGGCGGTCATCGACAACCTGTCAGGAATCCTGCACGTGCTCGCACGTGAATGGCTCGACGCCCGCCGTCCCTACAACGCGATCAAGCACGGGCTGCGTGTCTCCCAGACCGACTCATCGTTCCGCCTCGGAAGGACTCCAGACGACCTGGTGACGATGGCCGACGGCCCGAGCATCAAGTTCTTGAACCACACCGACTGGCAGCCGCGTCCTCCCGGCGAAGGCGGCGGGAAGAGCGGCAATGGAGCGTCGAGACGCACTGGATCAATTTCGGCCAGGCAAGCAAGCTGATAGCCGTGTCCTGCGTGATCATCGACTGTCTGTGGTCTTCGGCGGTCGCACGCTGGTCCGAGTCAGGCATCGATGACCTTCAATTGGCGCTTCCCGACCCTGACGTGATCAACCCGAGGACCCTCCGCGCCGCCGGCGACGCGGCGCCTGGTCTCAAGATGACCTGAGGCTTGTTCATCGAGACGAAACCGGCCTGAACGGACCGACGCCCTCAAGGACATTCCGGACCGGCGTGGCTCATATGGCCGCGAGGCGGATCAGGCGCGCCGGCCCGATGCGTCTACCCGGTGACCAGACTCACTCCGGTACGTGCTCCACCACGCCGCTCGATTCCACCCAGCGGGCGAGAACGCTGAGCGCCGCAAGCTGTTCGAGAGCCTCCTGCTCGTCCAGATCGTCTGTGCCATGCGCCTGCGGGTTCCGGATGCCTTGCGCACAGCCCATGCCGAGGAACTGTGCCCCCTCGTGGGCAGACGTCCAGCGCTTCGGTTGCTTGATCTTGTCGATCTCGGTGAATCGAAGACGCGGCGTGCCAACTTCAGGGTCCTTGGTGGAGAACGCCAGGGCGTACAAGTCCTTGCCGTCGAAATCGAGCCGTTTCAGCTTGATCTGCGTCTGGTGTTCGACAGCCTTTGTCGCGCCGTGAACGGCATGCCCGTAGTGCCCGTCGTCCCAGAGGTTCTTGGCGGCATCCCAGACCCACCGGTGAAGACGATCCGCTTGCAGTCTCGGACCGGTCGGCTCGAACAGTGCCTCTCGTGTCTCTTGTTGGTCCAGGATTCCCGCTAGGCGTTCCGTCGGCGGGTAGCTGGTTGCCCATGGCCATTGATCGCCGCGCGGCTTGAATCGGTCCCGTCCTTCGTTGGGATCGAGGGCTTCGGCGATCTCTTCGATCAGTGGTTGCAGGCGCAGCAGCTCGCTCTGCGTCGAGTCGTTGACGGCTGCTGCACGTGCTCGGTTGATGACGAACTGCCGAAGTGCGCTGGATGGTTGACGCTTGTGCTCGGCTTGGTAAACGGCGGAGTTGTCTCTCAGGAGTCGAAGGAAATTCGCGACCTGTTCCTTGGCGAGTTCGACGTTGACCGAATTCACGCGGACAAACTACGGGGTCCTCCGCTGATCCCATCAGACTCGGCCGATCCGGCTCGATGTCACGCCGCAATGATCTCCGCAGCCGACGATGCCGCATCCGCGTCGTTCCCGACAAGACGTAACGGACATGCAGACAGCCCGTGCGTGCTGGTCGCCTCGTGGCCCGGCGAGGCTCGGGGTGCCAACGAGGTCGCCAATCGAAGCCTGTATACCTGGAGCCGTCCGAAACTTCCCCGGACCGCGGCCGAACGAATGTTACGATCGCCCACGAGGACCGCGATGGCACCACCGGCATTCAATGAACCGATTGACAGATCGTTCGATGTTGCTTCGCGGATTGCCGAGGACGCCTGCAGAGCTGAGCGGCAGTGGCAACAGCAGTGGAAGCGGCTGAGGGAGGCGGAATCCGCCGTCGAGCAGCAGTGCCGAGACCAGACGCGCCTCTTCGCGGAGTTCGAACGACAGACCACAGACACGCTGAGGTTCGCCGAGACGGCCGCCATCGCTGCGTCGAAGCGAATCGCGGAGATGGGCAGTGCGGCCCTGATGGGTTTCGACGCTGATCTCCGAGCTTCCGAGAGGTTGGCCGACTTGACTTCTGTGGCTGATCTGTTCGCCGGCGTTGACAAGACCGTCGCTCTTGCGCAGTCAACGCTTGCCGCGACTGTGCGGGATGTCGGCATCGCTCAGGCGAGCAGCGCTGCCTTGAAGGGTTTCGGGGACCAGTTTCGAGTCACTGAGGGGTTCACGGACCTGCCTCGTGTGGCTGATCTATTCGGCGGCGTTGACAAGACCGTCGCTCTGGATCAGGCCGCGCTGGCGAAGAGCCTGTCTGCCGCCGGCGAACTGGTCACGTCCTTGGAGCCGTTCAATACGCTCGTCGATCGGCCGCTACGGTTGCCGGACTGTACGCGTACACATGACGCGACTGATCTCGTACAGCCGCCCACCGAAGATGTCGAGGTCGAAGCAGACACAGAATCAGCAGTCGATCTTGTGGTCGTGCTCGCGCTGGCCGTATTGGTCGCGATGGCATCGATGCTTTACATGGTCGGTGCCATCAGGGTGGATGTCGGGCAGGCATGGGAGAACGCGGTGCTGCTGATGCACCTGATCAACGTCTGGGAGCCCCATCCAGCGATCTCCGGTTACGTCAAACTGAACGGGTACCTAGCGGCGGTGTTCACGACCTACGTCATGTTGCGCTACATCCGGAGGCGGTGCTGGTAGCTCAGTATCAGGCTGCGCATGCAGCCCCCTCACGCCGCCGCCTAGGCGCCGCAGCCACCTCGTCCAGCACCCCACCCGCATCGCCGCCGTGTGACACCGGCTGCACAAACCACGCGACTTGATCCGTTTGACTTCGCGGCAGCTTGTGCACTCGGCTGGCGGGGGCAGTCTGCTTCAGGGCCTGTCAGTCAGGAAGAGACCAGCATGGCGGAGGCTCGCGTCAAGCGGGCGCTCCCAACGGCGGCCGGTGAGGACCACCACGGGACCTAGGACCAATGTGGAGATTCGCCAACAAATAATGTGGAGATCGCGGCGAGGGCCAAAATCCACCGTGTCTGACCTGCGGAAACAAGACTGGCCAACATCCCACCAACCAGCAAGCCCCGTGAGCACAGCTCCGGGGCTTGTTTCGCGCCGGTAAGTCCTCGCGTCGCACGCCCTTGAACAGGCCGTCGGTTCTCTTCATCGCCATGAAGCGGCCCGAGGAGGGGGCCGAACCGACGCAGCACGTAGACGAGCTGCTTGACGAGATCGACGCCGATCGATCCGGCATCTTCTGGGGCCGAGTTCGACCGCCCTCAGTGGCCCTCGGGGCGCTGGGGCACGAGCCGGACGGGTCGATCGCTTCTTGTGTTTCCCGTCGGGCTGGCAAGCGCTCGCTCGAGATCGGTGAACAAGTCGAGGACTTCGGTTGCTTCGAAGACCCGGTACCGCTGCCGGCCGACGTTGCGCTGACGGAGCACCCTGGCCTCGGCAAGGGTGTTCACTGCATCGGTGGTCCGCGCCTTGGACCGTCCGATCAGCTTGCTGGCCGACTCCACGGTGACGATCGGCGCGCCCGGCAGGACGCCCAGTAGCAAGTCGGTGCTCGAGTTCGCTCGGACGCGGCCGAGCTTTGAACGCCAGACCGCAGTGATTTCGTCGATGTCGTCGCTGTAGGCGTCGGCGTCCTGGCAGGCTCGGCTGGTGGCGGTGGCGAACATGCGAAGCCATTCGACCGCAGCGGCGGATCGCTCGGCGCTGTCGGGTTCGCTGAGGTGGCGGAACGTCATCAATCCGTTGACGTAGTCATCGGACCACGTTGCGAGCACGAGGCTGATCGGGGGCACGAAGGTGGGGGCGAGGCCCCGGCGTCGGAGCACGACGTGGATCAGCGCTCGGCCGGTGCGACCGTTGGCGTCGGCGAAGGGGTGGAGGGTCTCGAACTGAGCATGGGCGATGGCGGCTTGGACGAGTGGGGAGTGCTCGTCGCCGTTGACGTAGTCGAGCAGGTCGGCCAACAGGTCCGGGAGGTACTCGTGCGGCGGCGGGACGAACGCCGCGCTACATGGGTTGAACGAGCTCCCGCCGATCCAGTTCTGTTCCCGTCGGACGACGCCGCCGAGTTCGGGGGTGGGCGAGTTGTCCATCAACGTGCGATGAACCGACAGCAGGTCGTCAAGCTCGAAGGGGTCCGCGCTGGTGGCGAGTTCGACCGCCGATTCCATCGCTGCGATGTTGCCGATCACCTCGACCGCCACGCAATCATTGGCGTCACCGCCGAGCGCGATCGCAGCCTCGGCTCGAGCGAGGCGACGGGCAGCGGCCTCGAGGCCTTCGATCTTGGACGATCCGACGGACTCGGCGCGCAGCAAGAACCGTGCCAGACCCTCGAGGCTCACATGAGTCGTGCCCGCGTCATTCAGTGCTCGAACCGCTGCTTCGGCGTCGGCGACGTCGGCAGCGACGTCGGCGGGGATCGACAGGTCCCAGTCGGCGAGTGGATCGGCGAGGTATGCGTCATAGTCGCAGCCGCGTCGATCTCGTCGACTCATCCCCTGGAAGTTCGCGTCCCAGCGCTTTCGCAGGTGTGATGCCATGGCCCCTCTAAGTATCGGTTACGCGATAACCGTAACTTAAATATCATAGAGGTCAACGGATCCTTGGAGCAGGCGGGCGCTGCTGCCGGAGGCCTCGGCGTTTCAGAATCGCGCCCGTTTCAGGAGCGGTGAAACATCCCCGATCCCGGAACACACTTCTCACGGGTCTTCTAACGGACGGTCCGTCAGAGGCCGTTATCCACAGGCACGAGCCGACACGGCGATTCCGCGAAACCCCAGGTCAGACGGCCTTTCTGACACCAATCGACATCCGTCGATATGGGCTTTCGCGAACTCATAACCCGAAGGTCGCAGGTTCAAATCCTGCCCCCGCCACCAACCAGCAAGCCCCGTGAGCCCAGCTCCGGGGCTTGTTTCGCGTCGGTCAGTCCTCGCGTCGCACGCCCTTGAACGGGCCGCCGGCTCTTTTCATCGCCATGAATCGGCCCGAGGACGCGTCGCGCTTGGTCCAGTTACCGTTCTTCGGATTCTGGAACTGGCTGCGGCCTCTGATGGCTCCGTTCCGGCCGCCGCCCTTGCCGCCGTTCTTGGCCATCGTGTCTACTGGCTCCGTACGCCAACTTCTCGATTGAGGCAGCTCTGAACATTCGCGATGTGGTGCACGTATCGCAACTGCCCCAATTTCGCGGCAGCCGACGAGGACAATCACCAGCATCCGACGTTGACATTGCACAGTGGTGCCGTGACAACGGATGCGTCCTCGTAACGCAGGATTCCGACTTCACCAGCAGAAGGCAACGCGCCCAAGCGATTTACCTCACAGAAGTCGAAGGAATTCCGCGACCTGTTCCTTGGCGAGTTCGACGTTGACCGAATTCACGCGGACAAACTACGGAGTCCTCCGCTGATCCCATCAGGCTCGGCCGATCCGGCTGAATGCCACGCCGCAGTGATCTCCGCAGCCGTCGGTGCCGCATCCGGGTCGTCCCCGACAAGACGCAACGGACATGCAGACAGCCCGTGCATGCTGGGCGCCTCGTGTCCCGGCGAAGCTCGGCGACGCGGGAGCCGATGGCCTATGGGTTTGGCAGGGTGACGCGTGCGAAGTCGAGCGGCGGGGCGCACGAGAGGTAGGTGCCGAGTGCTTCTGGGTAGGGCAGGACGAGGTTGTCGGGGTTTGTCGGTGTGGGGGAGACGAAGCGCACGATGTGGGTGCTGGCGCCGCAGCCGAGCAGTTGGCCGGTTGGTGCGTGGCTGAGCCACGTGACGCCTGAGAAGCACGGCAGGTGGGCTGGGTGGGCGGTGATGATGAGCACGTCGCCGTCGTGGCGGGCTTGGGCGATCCATCGCTGTCCGTCGGGGCGGACGGGTTCGCGCAGGCTGTAGGTCTGTGACTGGTCGCCGACGGCGAGGTGAAGCAGGTCGCCTTCGGTGCGGGTTTCGATGTTGGAGGGTCGTGTCGCTGCTTCGGTGGTGAGTTGTTCGGTGGGCTGTTGGGTTGGGTGCGCTCCGCCGTTCCAAGTGAGCCAGTAGGTGGAAGGGTCGGTGCCGTCGGTGGTGCCGACCTCGATGCCGTCGGGGCCGTGCAGCACGACTGCTGTTTGGCCGAGGCAGTCGGTCTCGAAGCCGGGAAGCCATACCTCGGCATCGACTGTGCCGGTCGAGTGCCAGTGCCAGTAGCGAAGGAACCAATGCGACTCTCTGTCGCCGCTGTACCAAAGCTGGATCAGCCCCGAGAACGGCCACTCCGGTGCGCGGCCGGTGCTGAAGTTCGGGGCGTCAGGCTGTCCGCTGAGATCTTGTTCATCGGATGTGTCTTGGCCCTCTGGATCGCTGTCTTGGGCGGCGTCGGTGTCGCCGTCAGCTGCTGTGGTTGCTGGAACGGTGTCGGCGTCGTCTGCGTCTGCGGGCGCGCTCACCGTCGGAGCCGCAGCAGTGGACGCAGGCTCGGCTGACAACAGAGTTGTCTGTGTCGGAGCGGCCGACATGGCGGGGGCTGCTGTGGTTGCGGTCGGCGCTTCGGCAACCTCAGTTCCCGATGCCGCCGCCGAGGTGTCCGACGGCTCGGCACCGGTGCAGGCGCCGAGGACCGCCAGCGCGAGCAGTATCGACGCGGAGCGCAGGCGGGCCATCAGTCGGGTTCTCCCTGAGGCGCACCGTTCGGGTCGAGCTTGCCCAGATCGAACCCGTCGCACACCTTGTCGGAGAAAGGCTTGGGAAGCTCAACGGTGTCGAGCGACGACGGCCCGACGAACACCGGCGAAGGACCCCCTAATGAATGGAAGCACGCCACCAGTTCGCCCGTGCGGCCGTCGAAGACAAATGCGTCCTCGTCTTGGCAGGCGGGTTCGGAGTAGCGCACCTCCAAGCCGTAATAGAACCCCGCAGCGCCCAATTCGCGGCCCCTCGTCCCCCAGATGCGCTCCTCGTCGTCGGGTTCGGTCTCGAACCTCTGCTCGCCTTCCTGTGGGTCGACGAGCGCCAGCCCGTGCCCCTTGGTATCGAAATCGAAGGGAAGCCAGTAGTAGGCGACCTCGGTCGAGTTGTCCACCCGCAGGACGCCGTACCGCATCTCCGCATCCAGATTCCCAGTGTGACCATCGTCATCGGATTGGTCCTCGGCGGGCGCATGGAAATCGACAAAACGCTCGCTGGGGAAAACTGGGTAAGCGTCATCGCCCCACGGGACGACAAACTCCAAGGAATGATCCCCGAACGCGTCCAGGGAATAGAAGACTCTGTTTCGGTTCGCAGAGAATTCGTAGGGGCAATAGGTCTGCCAAAGCCGCTGGTCCAAACCGACCTCGCTGAGAGCACCCGCCTCAGAATCCAAGAACACAAAGACGCCGCTCTCACGCTCAGGGTCGTACTGCAAACCGACGACGCCGACGAACGGCCATTCCGGCGCAGTCCCGTCATCGGCAGCGGACTGCGGCTCGCTCTCGCCTGACGCATCGTCCTCAGACTGCGCAGACACAGACGCCTGCCCGACCGTCAACAACGCCACGAAGGCGAACACCGCACCGACCGCAGCCGCCCGAACGCGACTCACGCGCACACCACTCGCGCTGGCGCCGCATGGGTCCGGCCGACATGTCGGCTGGTCGCCGTCACGGTCTGCTTGTGCGCATCAGTCGTATTTCTCCATTCCCGAGCGGCTGCCACATCACTCCCGCGAGGCGGCCCCAGCAGGTGATGTCTCCGGTCGTGCTGAGGGCGCACGCGTGCGAATAGCCGACGGAGAGGTCCGCGGACTCGCCGGTGGGGACATCGGAGCGGAAGCCGGGTTTGCCCCAGCAGGTGATGGTCGCGTTCGAGCGGATTCCGCAGGTGAGGTCGGCGTCGGCTGCAATCTTGACGAATGTGCCGCTGGGCGGCGACGCTTGCCCTTCGGCGTTCTGGCCCCAGCAGTCGACCCGGCCGCCGACGCGGATACCGCAGGTGTGGTACGGGCCGGCTGCGATGTGTTCGAAGCGGCCCTGCGGCGGGCTTGACTGGCCGTAGGAGTCCAGTCCCCAGCAGGCGATGTACTGGGTGTCGTCGAGCGCGCAGGAGTGTTTCTCGCCGCTGGCGACCGCGGTGAAGTGCCCTTCGGGAGGCGTTCGGAGTCCGTGCTCGAATGATCCTCGGCACTTGATCGTCTTGTCTGAGAGGATTCCGCAGAGATGGATTCCTCCGGCCGAGACCGATGTGTAGGTCTCAGGCAGCACGTCCACGCCCAAATGGGAAAGATCGCCCCAGCATCGAGCGGAGCCGTCGGTTAGCAGCGCGCAGGAATGCCGGAAGGTGCCGAGGTCGACCTGCGCGAACTCTCCTGCGGGCAGCGTCGGCAGGCCAGGCGCTTCCGTCCCCCAGCATGAGAGGGCCTTGTCGGTGCGGATTCCGCATGAGTACCCGTCGGCGGACGAGACCGACGTGTACTGGGGCCCGGTCGTCGAGGCTCGGCCCCCGAAATTGCGGCCCCAGCATGTGACTTGGTTCTGGGCGTCGATTGCGCACGAAGCCGACGACCCGGCGTATATCTCGACGAACACTCCTGTCGGCGGGGCCACTTGTTCAAAGCCGAAATGGTCCCAGCACGCGATGGTGCTGTCCGGTCTCAGACCACAAGCGCGGTCGACTGCCGCCGCCACGTCGGTGAACGCGGCGAAAACCGGATCGGGTCGAGCGTCTGGGTAGTCGCCCCAGCATGCGGCGAAGCCGCCTTCTCGAATCCCGCACGACTGATCCGCGCCCGATGCCAGCCTGACATATCGGCCGTCTGGCACCGAATGCTGCCAACTCGGTTCATCTCCACGAGCACTCCAGCAGACGATCACACCGTCTAGGCGAAGAGCACAGGTGTGCTCCGAACCGGCAGAAACATCCACGTAGTTTCCTTCCGGCGTGTCGAGCAGGCTGCCGGTAGCGCTGATCCAGCATTCGACTCGTCCATCGTCGCGCAACCCGCATGCGTGCCATTGTCCGGCCGTAAGCAACGCAAAAGTGCCACCCGGGATGGCAGCCGGACCCAGCGGGTCGCCCCACCTGGGATCGCGTTCCTGCGAAGCGGGTCCCCAGCACACAGCCGTACGCTGCGTCGTCAAGGCACATGCCTGATTCGGGCCGGCAACCACAGAGACAAATCTGCCCGGAGGCGCCGCTGCGCCGATGAACTCGTTCGTCTCGTGATACCACTGCAGGAACGAGCCGAAACAGCGGATAGTCGAATCGGCCTGCAACATGCACTTGAAGTGGTCGCCGATGCCGACACGGCGTGCTCGGGCGCCCATCGCGCCCCTTGCGTCGTCGACAGCCACTGTGTCGTGACCGGGAAGCTGGACCGATGCGCGGCCTGGCCCGAACTGGCCGCGAATCGGCGAGCCGTGGTGGTCGTCGAAGCATCTGATACTGCCGTGGAAAGCGAGCGCACAGACGCCGTGCGTTGTGGCTACGACCGCGATGTGCTCACCAGGAAACACTTCCGACGTTCGATGCATCAAGTCCTCGTATCCCCAGCACACAAGCGCGCCGTCGAGAGCAACTGCACAACCCCGGTCGCCCGTCGCTATGACCGAGAGAAACTCCCCAAATGGGATAGCTGTTGTCCAGCGGAGACGTTCGGAGCGGTCCCAGCAGGCAAGGGAGCGGTCAACACGAATAGCGCAGGACCCGCCGACGCTGACGAACTTCCCATCGACAGGATGAACCTGATCGTGGTCGATGAGCCCCCAGCAGATGAGATCGCCGTCAATCCGGACACCGCAGGTTTGATCGTCTCGTGCCGCAATCGAAACGAATTCTCCATCGGGTACCCGTGCGTTCTCGGGCACATCTTCTCGATAGTGGAAGCTGCCCCAGCACGCCACGGTGGCATCAACCCGGACGGCACACCCATGACCGCTACCGAGCGTGACACTTGCGAATTCTCCGCCCGGAGTCGGGACTTCGAGGCCGCCAAGGCGCTCTGACCCCCAGCACACCAGCGACTCGTCAGCACGAATGGCGCACGCCATATCGTGACCGACAGATATCGAAGTGAACACCCCGCGAGGCGGCTGCCCCAAGCGACTCGGGTGCGTCCCCCAACACACGATGTGACCCTCAGACGTCAATGCACACCAGTAATTGGCGTGCCCAGCGAGAACGCCGCCGCCCGACGTCGAAAGATCAAGAGCCGTCCGCAGCACCGCCAATTCCTCCGGCGTGGGTTCCACTGGCAGCGCGTCGCGCTCGTCCTCGGCTCCCACATCGGCCGCGTCCGGTCCAGCCCTCACCTCGGCGTTTGGTCTTACCACGGGGGAGTCGGCTGGAGCTGCAGCCAGGTTGCCGCCGGCATCCCCGACAACACCTGACTCGCCGTCCGGCTCCAGCCGGTCTGGCGAAGCCGTTCCAGGTGTCGCCGCAGGCTCGGCTGCGATTTCCGCCGCAGCACCTGTCTCGACAGTCGGCGTCGTTGCGTCCTGACGCCCAGTACTGCCCTCGCTGCACGCTGACACAACGAGCACGATTCCCACCACCGCGGCAACAACGCGCACCCTTCCGCTGCGGCGGCAAGTCCGCGATGCCCTCTTGCTCCTGCAGCTCATCTCATTCCTGCCGAGCCGCACACAATCCCATGAAGCACTCCGATAAACGCCATTATCGTCGCCGTGCCCACACGGCGGCAGCCAAGCTCCGAACCGACCCAGACCCGCAAACCGCAGCCGTCACGCCGCTTCCGTGGCTTCGTGAGTCGCCGAGGCGGCGTCCGCACGGCGCCTGCGCTTCGGCGGATCACCGACTTCTTCGAGCCTCCCCGCCCGCGTCGCCGCCACGTGGCATCTGCTGCACAACCCGCGGCTCTTGATCCGTTTGACTTCGTGGCAGCTTGTGCACTCGGCAGGCGGGGGCGGCCCGAGCGGGTTGCCGTTGCGGTCGGCGAGCCGTCCCGCCTTCCACGCCGCGGTGTAGTGCGGGGCGCACAGGCCGCGTGTGCACGGCGCTAGGCCGCAACGGGGGCAGTCTGCTTCAGTGGGCGGCAATCAGCGAGGTGCGGCCAGCGTGGCGGAGGCTCGCGTCATGCGGGCGTACCCAGCAGCGGCCGGTGAGGACCACCACGGGATCGAGGACCAATGTGGAGATTCGCCCAAAGCAATGTGGAGATCGCGGCGAGGGCCAAAATCCACCCCATCTGACCTGCGGAAACAAAACTGGCCAACATCCCACCAACGCGGGAGTGACCGCAAACCGTGTTGATCGTTGGCTCAGCGGCTCAGGTGTCGGACGCTGCCGGTATCGGCGGGTTGAGCGCGTGGTGCTGGTTGTCGACGGTCTGCTGCCCTTCCCCGAGTCGGGGTCAGCCGGCCGCGAACGACTGGCTCAGCTTCAACACCTGCTCGTCGTCGGTGTACCAGCCCTGGGTCCTGAACTCGTCGGTGTGCATGTAGCACCGAACCCGGACCTCGTCGCTGCCCTCGGTGAACGTCAGCACGTGGCTCTTCGGGACGCTCCACTTGACGAGGTAGTGGGTCCGCCACATGCCTCGGTCGTGGTTGCCGCACAGGTTGTAGACCGCCTCGCGTGGGTGGTCTTGCAGCACCCCGAACTGGTGGACGATCTCCTCGCCCTCGGCGTCGATCCCAGGATTGAAGATTGTCAACAATCGTGCACCCAACGTAGGGTTTCCAACGTCCGCTGTGCTGTAGCACCGGGTGGGGAGGAACGATTGAGCTATCTGCCGCTCGCCGAGATTGAGCCGATTGCCGAGTCGGCCATTCCTGAGACCCGCCGCGTCATCGCGAACTTCCCGGACGGGCTCGCCGCGTTCGATCAGATGTACGAACGGATGGTCGGGCACGGTCGTCTCGATGCCACGCTCCGACTCGTCATCCTCGGCGCGTCGGCCCGATGGCGCTCCGATCCCTACATCGCCGGTGCCATGTTCACGCAGGCGATGCGCGAGGGCATCGAGCGCGAAGCCTTGGCCGCATTAATCGCCGACGCGGAGGGTGGTGAACCGACGACCGCCGAGGGCGTGTTGCTCGCGTTCTGCCGCAAGTCGACGGAGACGGCCTTCAAGATGGTGGCGGCCGACGTCGAGCGCCTGAAGGACTCCGGCTGGACGAACGGACAGATCGTCGAGGCGGTCACGATGGTCAGCCTGTCCGGCTACATGACCGTGATGAGCGCGGCGGGCGGTCTGCTCGACGACCCGACCCTGGATGGTGAGCCGTGGCGCTGATTCCCTACCCCGATGCCGACTCGATCGATGCGGAGGCACAAGCCGCGATCGACAGCTTTGCAAAGGACCATGGCCGGCCCACGCTCCTTCGGCAGATCTTGGCGTGGTCACCACCGGCGCTCGAAGCCATGGAGGACCTCTACCATCCGATCTTCCTGGGCGGTGTCCTGAGCCGTGAGTTCAAGGAGATGCTCTTCGTCGCAGCCAGCCAGGCGCGTGAGTGTCCGTACTGCGCGGGAGGGCACTCGCGGCTCCTGGTGCAGGAGTTCGGCTACGACGAGGCCGACGTACGGGTGATGCGTGAGGGCGACTCCAACAACGCATGGAGCGAGAAGGATCGGCTGCTCGTCGCATACGTCCGAAAGATCGCGGTCGACCCGGCAGGCACGGTGGGCGCCGATCTCGAGTCGCTCCGGGAGGTCGGCTGGACTGACGAGGAACTCACCGAGTCGACGGCGATGGCCGCGCACGCGGCGTGGACCACGGCCGTCGCGCAGACCTTCCACCTCGAACACGACCTAGACGGCCCGGACTTCGACGGCTACTTCTAACGAGCGGGCCCGAATCAGCCATGCTCACTTCCAATCCCGGCGTCACCTTCCACGACGCTGCTCGCCTCCGCAAGGGCGGCGCGGCGTAGGGGGCCTACACCGACCCCGACCCTGATCCCGATCCCGCGATCGCGGAATCGATCGTCGCGGTGAAGAGGTCGTCGGCGATCGTGAGATCGCCGCCGAAGCCGGCGCCGCGGATTGCATCGGCGAACACCGCGGTCTCCTCGGCGTTCATCGGGCTCGGGATCATGTGCGTGATCACGAGCTCGGAGACATCGAGCCGCGCGGCGAGCGCGCCGACTTCGCCGGCGTCGGCATGGTGGTGCGAGAAGTTCGTGATCACGGGGGCAGGCATGCCGCGGCGAGCGAGCAGGTCGGTTGAGAACGCCTCGTGCACGAGCACGTCGGCGTCTGCCGCGAGCTTTTCGAGTGCGCCACACACGCGCGTGTCGCCCGAGATCAGGATCACGCCGTCGGGCGTGGTGAAGCGGAAGCAGACTGCAGGTTCGAGGCCGCCGTGGTCGACGCTCACCGTATGGATGGCGATCTCGCCGTACTCGGCAACGAGCGTGGGTTCGGCCGTGGCCTCGAACGGGATCATCGTGGGCTCGGGTGCGTCGACGTAGGGGAATTGGGCGCGGCGATTCTCGATGTCGGCGCCGAGCTGATCGAAGAGCGATCCGACGAAGGTCTCGGCGGGCCCCGCGGGGCAGTGGATCGGGAGACTCGGGCAGGGGCCCGCGCCATTGCTGATCCAACGAGCCAGCACCAGGTCGGTGATGCCGAGCATGTGGTCGCTGTGGTGATGCGTGACCAGGAGCGCATCGAGACCGGGTAGCGCCAGGCCGGCCTCGACGAGCCGTAGGGCGGTCGCCCGCCCGGCGTCGATTTGGATGGCCGTGTCGCCGTGGCGGATCAGGGCCCCCGGACCGGCCCGGCCCGGGGTCGGCATCGGAGTGCCGCTCCCGGTGATCGTGACCGTCGTGGTCATGCAGCAGGTTCGCCGTCGGCCGCGGCGGCACGGGCGGCGGCTCGCTCCTGGCGACGCTTCTCAGGCGACTTGCTCGCCTTGTCCGCGTCGTAGCCCGGACCGAACGCTTCGACGAACACGGAGTCCTCGAGCGCTTCGACCTGATGCATGACGTTGGACGGCACCATGAACATGTCGCCGGGCCCCATCTCGGTGTAGGTCTCCTGCCCGTTGTTGCCGCTGCGGGCGCGGAGCTTGCCAGAGACGAGCACGATGGTCTGTTCGGGTTCGTGGCGATGGAGCGGCGAGGCGTTGCCTTCGGTCATCTCGATCCAGGTTTGGACGAGGCCGCCGACGGCGGCCCGTCGCAGACCGATGCCTTCGCCGAACGCCAACACCTCCATGTCGTCGTACTTGTGAACGGTTGCGTCCTGATCGGGTTCCATGACTCAGTTCCTTTCGACGAGTTCAGTAGGTGAACTCGATGCCCTTCTGCTCTGTGAAGAACTCCTCGGAGTACTTCCCGCCCTCGCGGCCGATGCCCGACTGCTTGTAGCCGCCGAACGGCGCTCGGTCGTCGTGGCGGGCGTAGCCGTTGACCCAGACGAAGCCGGTCCGCATCGATCGTGAGACTCGGTTCGCCTTGCCGAGATCGGTCGTCCAGACCGCGCCGCCGAGGCCGTAGTCGCAGTCGTTGGCCAGCTTGAGCGCTTCGGTTTCGGTGTCGAACGGGATGATGTGCTGCACTGGCCCGAAGATCTCGTCGCGACACGAACGCATGTCGTTGGTGGCGTCCGCGAAGACCGTGGGTTTGATGAAGTTGCCGGCTGCGAACTCGCCATCGAGCTTGTAGCCGCCGGCCACGAGGCGAGCGCCGTCTTCGGTGGAGAATTCGATGTAGCGCTGGATGCGTTCGACGGCCTCGGTGTTGATCACCGGCCCCATCATCGTGGCCGGGTCGCGCGGATCGCCGATCGGCAGCTTCTCGGCCATGGCTGCGGTCATCTCGACGACCTGGTCGTAGATCGGTCGCTGGACGAACATGCGCGAACACGCGATGCACATCTGGCCGGAGTTGCCGAAGATCGCCATACCCGAGCCGGGGACAGCCTTCGACAGATCGGCGTCGGCGAAGAAGATGTTGGCGCTCTTCCCGCCGAGCTCGAGCGCCACCTTTTTGAGCGTCGGTGCGGCCGCGGCCATGATCGCGCGCCCTGCAACGCCCGACCCGGTGAAGGTGATGGCGTCGACGCCGGGATGGTCGACGATCGCGCCGCCTGCGCTGCCGGGTCCGAAGCCGTTGACGACGTTGACGACGCCGTCGGGGAGCCCGGCTTCGGCGAACATCTCCGCCAGAAGTGACGTCGTGATGGGCGAGTCTTCCGACGGCTTGGCCACGACGGTGTTGCCGAACGCGAGCGCCGGGCCGAGCTTCCATCCCATCATCGGCAGCGGCAGGTTCCAGGGAGCGATCGCCCCGACGACGCCGACCGGCTCCTTCACCACGATGGTGCTCTGGTTGGTCTCGAGACTGTCGAAGTGGTCGCCGTGATCGAGCGACTGCTTTGCGTAGTCGGCGAAGAACCGGAACCGCTCGGTCGTTCCATGGATGTCGCGGGTGGACGACGCCATGATCGGCTTGCCGGTGTCGCGGGTTTCCCAGTTCGCGACCTCGCCGCGGTTGGCCTCGAGCAGGTCAGCAAGCTTGTACAGGATCGCGCCGCGTTCGGCCGCCGACATGCGCGGCCATGGCCCCTCTTCGAATGCCCGTCGTGCGGCCCGAACCGCCCGGTCGACGTCTTCGGCGCTGCCGAGCGCGACGTCGGCGACCACCTCGTTGTCGATCGGACTGATCGACTCGAAGGTGGCACCGTCGGCGCTGTCGACAAACTCGCCGTCGATGAAGTGCTGGACGCTCTTCTTCTCGACATCAGGCATGTCAGCTTCTTGCTCCCGGTGGTGGCGTGTCTGCGAACATGGCGCCCATCTGGCCGATCCACGCGTCGTAGTCGTTGCCGCGGGCCGCCCACATGTCGGCGACGCCCGGTTCTGGGAGGATGATGAAACGCTCCTCGGCCAGTCCATCCATGAGGGCGTCCATGCACTCCTCGACGCTCATCGGCGGTGCGAGGTCTTTGGGCGGCT
Source organism: Candidatus Poriferisodalis sp. (assembly GCF_965214215.1). Taxonomy (GTDB): domain Bacteria; phylum Actinomycetota; class Acidimicrobiia; order Acidimicrobiales; family Poriferisodalaceae; genus Poriferisodalis. The sequence continues at coordinate 1,253,969 of NZ_CBDCBD010000003.1, forward strand.
CAGCGCCGGGGGGCGGCTTCGGCGGGGCGAAGCCGGGTGTGATGACCATGGTCGGACACAGGGTCGACACGCCAACGCCCTTCGGCTTGAGGTGGATACCGCACCACTCGGAGAAGCCAAACGACGCATGCTTGGTGGTGACGTACGGCATCGGTGTCGGGCCTGAGATCAGACCAGCGGCCGAAATCGTGTGGAGCAGGTAGCCGCCGCCCCGTTCGATCATGCCGGGAACGACTTCACGGGCGGCCCAGATGTGGGCGTTGACGTGGATGTCGAACATCTTCTGGGTGAGTTCGCTCGGGGTGTCGAGACCGCGACCACCCGCTATGCCGGCGTTGGACACCATCATGTCGATGTGGCCCATGTGATCGTCGGCGGCCGCGATCATGGCGACGACGTTGGCCTCGGCGCTGACGTCGCACGTGATGGCGTGGCCGTCCACCTCTTGCGCGACTCGCTGGGCATTGTCGCCATCGAGGTCAGCCACGACGATGTTCGCCGCGCCTTCGGCGGCGAAGCGGCGCGCCATGCCTTCGCCGATACCGGAGCCTCCTCCGGTGATGACGATGTTCTTCCCGCTGACGTCCATGGATCCCCCCAGGAACGAAATCTAGTCGAGGACTAGATTAGGCCGGAACACATGCGAGCGGGTCGCGGAATTCCAAACGCTCGTCTCGACCTGTCTGAAAGGCGATTTCTGATGCCGAACATCTGGCCCCTCACCCTTGACGAACTCACGCCCGAGATGCGGGAGCGGATGGAGGCGTCGTGCGAGCGCACCGGTTACTACTCGAATGCGCAACTCACGCTGGCCCGCCGCCCGGAGGTTGCGAAGGCGGTGCAGAACCTCCAGCAATCGATCGGCGGGTCGTCGACCGTGCCGATGCAGACCATGTTCATGGTGGCCGAGCTCACGTCGAAGATCGCCGGGTGCCGGCACTGCCAGAGCCACGCGGCCAAGAACCTCTCCCAGCAGGGCGTCGATGCCAACAAGATCCGCGCAATCTGGGAGTACCAGACCTCCGACCTCTTCGACGATAGGGAGCGGGCCGCGCTCGACCTTGCGTTGGCCGCGGCGCAGCGGCCGAGCATGGCCGGACCAGAACAGTTCGATCGGCTGCGCGACGTCGGCTACGTCGAGGCCGAACTGGTCGACCTCATGGCGATGATCTCCCTGTTCGGGTTCCTCACCTGCTGGAACGACAGCGTCGCCACCGAGACCGAAACGGCACCGGTCGAGTTCGCGACGGAGGTCCTCGGCGGGATGGGTTGGGAGGCCGGCAAGCACGCGGCCTCCTAGGGGGTCACGGCGTCGCGGCCGCCTCGCGCAGTTCCTGCGCGCTGGTGTGGAGATAGTTGCGGCCGGTGGCGGTGACGAGGTTGTAGGCGAGCTCGTCGATCGCGTCGGCCTTCAGGTTCTTCGCCTCGGCGGTGCGATGGTCGAGCGCGATCACCATGTCGCACAGCTCGGCCGCCCACTGGGCCTCACCACCTTCCATCGCGGCTTGGGCCCGCTCGAATAAGACATCGGGACCACCCGCGAGCTCGGCGATGCGGCCACTTCGGTCGGCCGGATGCAGCGGGTTCATGCTTGCGGGGTTGCCGTCGAACCAGCCGAGCACGCCCGTGAAGATCGCCCGCACACTCCAGCTGACGTTTCCGTAGTACTCGCCGAGCATCGGGTTGTCGGCGAGGTCGCGCGGCAACGTCACTTCATGGGCCAGCTCGTCGGGGGTCTTGCCCGCGTTCATCCCCTCGATCGTCGCGTTGTAGACGTGCCACATCGCTCGGCTGTAGGTGCCGATCGCCTCGTCGACTTCCGCGGCGCCGGAGAAAGGCGTGGTGTGGCCCAGGACGAGATGCTCGGCCTTGAGTTCCCGCATGCGGTCGACCGATTCGCACCAGTCGCGGACATCGCGGTATTGCGTGCCGCGAATCGCGTAGAGGTTGGGCCACGACCGATACATGTTGTCGCCGGCGAAGACGACCCTGTCCTGAGCGAACCACGTCATGATCTGGTCCTGTGTCTCGCCTGGGTTCGACGTGACTTCGAGGGTCACCCCGCCGAGTTCCACGACTCCGTTGGCGTCGAACGTCTCGGTGGGGAAGGTGCGACGGTCGGGGCCGCCCCCGGGCCCACCCGCCAGCGCGCCCGCCTTCGGGTAAATCGCCGGTGCGATGCCGTTGTTGATCCGCTTCTCGGGCGGCAGCAAGAACCCGGCCTGGCGCTTGCCGCGAACCTGCGCGATCGATGCGCCGTTGCGAGCGAAGCGCCGCGCCTCGTCGCCGAAGCGAACGTTGCCCCAGATCTCGATGTCGGGGTTCTCGTCGAGGAACGCGGGTGCGCCGCCGGTGTGGTCCGGGTGGCCATGGGTGTAGACGAGTCCCACGATTGGCAGATCGGTGTGGTTGCGCAGCTCGGCGATCGCCTCGGTCGACAGGGCCGGCACCGATCCGGAGTCGACGGCGACGACACCGGTGTCGCCGACAACGAACGAGAAGGTGGACACGCCATAGCCGACCGCCACGTGGACCCGCTCGGAGAGCTGGATCCAATCGCGGGCGAACAGGTGGTCGATCGAACGAAGCCTGGCGGAAGCAGCGGTGTCGGTCATGAGGGTGAACCTTGGGTTGGTTGCAGTGTGTGGACGTCGGGGTCGACGAGTTGGGTGGAGAGGGCGGCGAGATACCGGCGCATCGCCACGAGGTCGCCACCGAGCGGCTCGAGCCCGTACTCGATGATGTTGCGATAGATGCCCCAGCCGAGGTCGAGCGCGTGGACGGCGACCACCTGGCCGTGCACGGTTGGGTCGGTCGTGGCGCGGCCCGTGCGTTCAGCGACCGTTTCGACCATGCGGGCGACCATGGGCGAGCGGGTGTACGCCTCATGATCCCATTCCTCGGTTGCGGCGAGGTGCGCGAGCGTGCGCCAGAGCGGAAGACGGCGTTCGGCGTGGATCGGCACGATGTTCGCCTCGGCGGCGCCGCTCTCCAGCAAGGCGGCGGCTCGGTGTTGGATGCAGCTCGCGATCAGGTGTTCCTTCGACGCGCAGTAGTGGTGCACCTGGCCATGATTGACTCCCGCCTCGGTTGCGATGTCCTTCAGGGTGATGGCGGACGGCGTGGCGTCGCGCAGGAGCGCCGTCGTGGCGGAGATCAGTTTGGCCCGCACGGCTTCAGGGCCGCGGTCGTGCTTGAGTGCCGGCTCGACGGTTGGCGCCTCGGGCACATCGGCCGGCTCGTCGACCTCTGAGCGGATCGGGTCGAGGAGTCGCATCGATCGCGTCGAAAGGTCCTCGCAGATCGCGTCGACGTCGGGGTCGAACGGGGCAAGCGCGTAGAGGATCATGTCGCGAAAGATCCACCAGCCGCGCTGCAGTGCCGTAGTCGCAGCGGTGACCGCCATCACCTCGGGGTCGTTTGCCGGGCGCCCGATGTCGTCGGCCCGCCGATGCGCCAACCAGCCGACGACCGGCGACGGTTCGAACGGTGGTTGGCGCCACGCCCCAGTGCTTGCGAGGTAAGCGAGTGTGCGCCATCCAGCCGGCCGGTTGGCCGCATCGAGCGGCAGGGGAAAGTGTTGACCGTCGTGCATGCGGTCCTGGTGGTAGCGCGCAGCGCCATCGGCGATCGTCGCCGCGATCAGTCCGTCCTTGGAACCGAAATAGTGATGGATCTGCCCGTGGTTGACGCCGGCTCGCTCGGCGATCTGGCGTACGGTCACGTCGAACGGTGTGCGTTGGGACAACAACTCGGTCGCGGCCCTCAGCAGGCGTGCCCGGACGGCATCCGGCCCCCGATCGCGGGCTTCGTGGCGATGGGCCCCTGCGATCATCGCCCCCCAATCTAGTCCTTGACTAGGACTGTGTTGCCAGGACTACCCTGACCCTCATGGCTCAAGGATCCTCTTCTCCCGGCGACGATGCCGGCAACCTCGACAAGACCTTCCGCGAGTGGCAGGACGACGGGTCGAGCGAGGTCGCCACGCTCGGCGGCGTCTACGGCGGTGCCAACGGTGTGAACCACATGGTGCTCAACGTCCGCGACATGGAGAAGTCGCACGATTTCTGGACCCGGGTGATGCGCCTCGAGCACTGTGGGACACAAGGCGGCCCCGGGCAGCCGCGGTTCCTGCGCTTCTACCGGTCCCACGGTCACACCCACCACGACATCGCGCTGAGTCCAGCCAAGGACCCCGATTCGCTCCCGATCCCGACCGGGCCCTTGCAGACTCCCGGCCTGAACCACTTCGCGTGGACATATCCCGACCTCGAGACGTGGAAGCAGCAGGTTCGCCACGTGGTCGACACTGGCTACCCGATTCAGTTCCGTATGGAGCACGGCATGAGCCAGAGCCTGTATGTCCGCGACCCTGACGGCACGGTCGTCGAGATGATGTACGAGTTCCCCGAGGAACGATGGAACGAGAACATCGAGGCGGCACTTGAGTACCGGCGAGTCCTCGACATCGACAACGACCCCGACTACTTCGATCCCAAGCCCGAGGACATGCCCTTGTTCGACGAGAACGGCCTGGCCGAAGCTTCATGACCGTCGAGGAAGACCTGATCGAACAGGCGGCCGCAGCACCCCGGACCGCTAACGACGCCACCTCGGCGAGTGCGCCAGCGTCCCCCACATCGTGGCGCGGATGTCAGACGCCTTGCCACTTATGGGGGACACGATCCACAACACCCAGTGTTCGAACCTAGTCAGCAACTAAAGTCGGCCCTGACGACGGGTCATGCAAAGGGACCAGTGAAGCTTTTCTCACATAAAAAGCGTCCGACCGGCATGGGTCCGTACCCGCTCGAGCGACTTCCGCGGCTTGCCGACCCCGCCGCGCCGGTCGGCGGCGCGGGCGTTCGTCCCGCCGAGGCCCGACAGGAAGGGCCGCTGTCCGCCAGCCATGCGTACGAGCTCTACCTCGGCCTCTTCGACCAACAGCACACGGGCGACGTGTCCGAGCGAGCCCCGATCCCGGACGACCCCCAGGAGCGAGCCGACAACTTGAAGGGCGGCCTCTACTTCCTCGATGCCGACATGGCGGGGTGCGGCGTGCTCACCGCCGACGCCTGGACGGGCGAGACCTGCGACCACGGATTTGCGGTGGTCACTCTGGTGGCCCACTCCCGCACCGTCGGGCGCGATCAGCCCGGCGACGACTGGATCGATGGCACCCGACAGGTCAACGCCGACTTGCGGGCCGCCGAGCTCGCCGTCTTGATCGCCGGCTACATCCGCCGCATCGGCTTCGACGCGGTCGCTCACACCCCGACAACCTCGGACGTCGACATCGACAAGGTGGCGCTGCAGTGCGGGCTTATCGAAGCGGTCGGTGGCGAACTCCGCGCCCCCTTTATCAAGACCGGATTCTCGCTCTCGGTCGTGTCCACCGACATGGAGATCGCGCCCGACGCGCCGCTCGCTCGCCGCGGCCTGGCCGCCAATTTGCGGTCGACCCACTCGCTCGGATGGCTGCTCGGTCGAGGTGGCACCCGGGCGGGCCTCGGCCGGCTCAACGGCGACCACCGTCCGCTGCACATGGGCCGCTACCCGATGGAGCGCATCAAGCGCGTCCCGGAGGCGACCACGTTGGTGATCCCCGAAGAGATCGAGCGGGTGCCGGTGCGGGCCGGGGGCTTTCCGCGCGCGGGTCACGGCGACATGGGGCCGAAGTTCCAGAAGGAATTGGCGGTTTTCTCGTACAAGACGCCGCAGGCGCAGGCCTACATCCAACAGATCGGCGAGATGGTGCCGTATCAGGATGGCGAGGTCGCCCCCGAGCGCGCGCCGGGCACCAGCGATCCGGATCGCAACGCCGACGCGCTGAAGGCCTTCGCCCATCACCTCGGCGGCGACATGGTCGGCGTGTGCGAGGTGCCGGAGTATGCCTGGTACTCGCACAACGGCAAAGGCGAAGTGATCACGCCACGCCACAAGTACGGCGTTGTGATCCTGCTCGACCAGGGCTACGAGACCATGGAGGGCGCGAGTGGTGACGACTGGGTGAGTGGCGCCCAGTCGATGCGCGCGTACATGCGCGGCGCGCAGATCGCCGGCCTCATGGCCGAACATCTCCGAGCGCTCGGCTTCAGCTCTCGAAGCCACACCAACCGCGACAGCGAAGTGCTGCACATCCCGCTGGTGCTCGAAGCGGGGCTGGGCGAACTGAGCCGCATCGGCGAACTGGTGCTCAACCCATTTGTCGGACCGCGGTTCAAGTCGGTCGTGCTCACCACCGACATGCCGTTGACGCCCGATCGCAAGATCGACTTCGGGCTCCAGGACTTCTGCAACAAATGCACCAAGTGCGCCCGCGAGTGCCCGTGCGGGGCGATCGAGTTCGGCGACAAGATCATGTTCAACGGGTACGAGATGTGGAAGCCCGACGTCGAGAAGTGCACCAAGTACCGCCTCGGCAACATGAAGGGCTCGGCGTGTGGGCGCTGCATGAAGACGTGCCCGTTCAACATCGAAGGCGTGCTCGCGGAACGGGTGTTCTTGTGGTCGGCGATCAAGCTGCCCTTCACCCGTAAGTTCATCGCCAACCTCGACGACAAGGTCGGCAACGGCTCGATCAACCCGATCAAGAAGTGGTGGTGGGACCTCGAATTCAAGGACGGCCGCACCATCGAGCCCGAAAAGGGCACCAACGCCCGCGAACTCGACATGAACGGCGGCCGCATCGCCTCCAAGCAGAAGGTGGCGATCTACCCGCCCGACGTGCTCCCCGCGGGCGACAACCAGGGGGTACCGGTCAAGCTCGAACGCAAGGAAGCGATTCTTCGGCGCCAACAGGCCGAGACGCCGGCTGCGGCGTGGGCTCGCGTCGGTCGTCGCTGAGCGCCGCGGCTCCGTCGTGCTGACCTTCCCTGCTGGTTCCGCACGCGACCGAGCCGCCCTCAAGCGGTGACGACGTCTTCGAACGGCAGGCCGACGTACTGCTCCGACAGCGACCGCTGGGCGGCCTCCGAGCCGGTGATGTAGTGCAGCTCTTGCTCCTGGGCCCGCTGGTCGAAGTCGGTCTGGTCGGGGAATCGATGAAGGAGGCCGGTGAGCCACCAGGAGAACCGGACGGCGCCCCACACCCGGCGGAGAGCGATCTCGGAGTAGCGCTCGAGCCCCGACGGGTTCCCGCTGAACGCGGCGATCAGTGACTCCGAGAGATAGTGGACGTCGGACACGGCGAGGTTGAGCCCCTTGGCCCCGGTGGGCGGCACGATGTGGGCGGCATCGCCGGCGAGGAACAGTCGGCCGTGGCTCATCGGTTCGGACACGAAGCTGCGCAGCGGGGCGATCGACTTTTCGATCGTGGGCTGCGGGGTGATCTGGGCGGCCTGCTCGGGCGGGATGCGGGCGAACAGTTCGTCCCAGAACCGATCGTCGGACCAATCGTCGACCGTGTCGTCGAGCGGGCACTGCACATAGAGCCGGGCGAGGTTGGCGTTGCGGCTGGAGCAGAGGGCGAACCCGCGCTCGTGGTTGGCGTACATGAGCATCGGGAGGGGAGGTGTCTCGGCCATGACGCCCAGCCAGCCGAATGGGTACTCCTTGATCATCTCTCGGCGGATCGATGCGGGGATGGTCGGCCGGCTGGCGCCGTGGAAGCCGTCGCAGCCCGCGACATAGTCGCAGTCGATCCGGACCTCGGTGCCGTCGTGTTGGTAAGTGAGCCATGGCGAGTCGGTGTCGATGTCGTGAAGCGCGACGTCCTCCGCCTCGAACACGAGGTGGGTCCCGGCCTCGTCGGAGGCCGCGTACAGGTCCTCTTGGATCATGGTCTGGCCGTAGACCATCATCCGCTTGCCGAGGAGCTCGTGCGTGTCGACACTCAACAGCTCGGAGCCCTTCCACGCGATGTTGATGGTGTCCTTGGGGGTGCCGACCTCGTCCATGCGGGCACCGAGTCCGTGCCGACGCAGCAGCTCGACCGTGCCCCATTCGAGTACACCGGCCCGAATGCGCCCCAGGACGTACTCGCGGGTTTGCCGCTCGAGGACGATTGCATCGATCCCGGCGCGGTGGAGGATGTGGAGGAGCAGCGCTCCGGCGGGTCCGCCGCCGACGATCACGACCTGCTTCTTCATCAGGCGATGTAGTTCGGCCGGTAGCTGGGGTTCGCGCAGGCGATCATCATCTCGGCCAGTCGCTCGCCCATTTCGGTCCGCAGACCAGCGCTCGACGGGTCATCCCACCGGTTCTCGAGTTCGTCGGGATCGTTCTCGAGGTCGTACAGATCGTGGTAGCCGAGGTTCTGGTAGCGCGTGATCCGGGCCTCGGTTGTGAGGAGCGTGCGCATACGCGGCTGCACGCCGGCGCGGATCCCATCGCGGATCTGGTCCTCCTCGATCAGCAGCTCGTGGCGCAGCTCGACGGTCGGGTCGTCGAGGATCGGGGTGAGGTTCAGCCCCTGGGAGCCGTAGTAGCTGGCGACACCGCACAGGTCGAGGACCGTCTCGCCCAGGTCCAGGGTGTTGCACAGCGAGTCTGTGGTGCCCGCACCGATGCCCGGACCGGTGATCGTGAACGGCACCCGCAGCACGCCGTCGTAGTGCACGAACATCTTGAGCAGCAGGCCGTGGTCGCCGAACATGTCGCCGTGGTCGGACGTGAAGATCACGATCGTGTCGTCGGCTTGCCCTGAGCGTTCGAGCGCACCGAGCACGTTGGCGACAGCGTCGTCGATCATCGTGATCGCGCCGTACTCGAACGCCATGGCGTGGCGGAGTTGGTGCTCGTCGGGAGCCTGCAGGTCTGGCGAACTCGTAACGTTGCCCCGGCCGCCGACGATGCGCTGGATGTGCGCGGCCGAACGGGTGTGGGGGTCGTTGAACGTGCGCGGGACCTCGACGTCGGCGGGGTCGTACATGTGGGCGTAGTCGCCGGGCGGCGTGAACGGGTGGTGTGGGTCGGGGAACGAGCACTGGAGGAACCACGGCTCGTCGCCGCCGGCGCGTGACTCGATCCAGTCGACCGACCGTTCCGCGACGTAGGTCGTCGGGTAGAGCTCGGGCGGCATCGACGGCTTGCGGACCTGGTCCCATTCGGGAAGCGTCCACTCGGCGTTGTCGAGGCCGGCGACGTCATGCCAGTCGTGGCCCTTCTCACGGAGCCATCCGACGTAGTTGCCGGTGCACTGGTCACCATGGTTCGAGACGATCTCGACATGGTCGAACCCGTAGTAGTCGTCGGGGAACACGATGTCTTCGGCGAGGTGACCAGCGATCGACTCGTAGCGATCCCACCCGTTGGTCCCAGGTAGGCCGGTGAGGCGGGCCTGCTCGTCGTGGGAGAAGTCGAATTGCCGCCGAGCGATCTCGGGGAACAGCTCGAAGTTCTGGAAGTGTCCCTTGCCGACGAGGCCAGTTCGGTAGCCGCTCGACCGCAGGCGCCGAACGAACGTGTTCGCGTCCCAGTCGAGCGCGATGCCGTTGTGACGGGTGCCGTGCACCGACGGGTAGCGCATCGTGAGCATCGAGCACCGGTTCGGTTGGCACAACGGGTTGGCCACGAACGCGTTCGTGAACTGCATGCTGCGCGCGGCCAACGCGTCGAGCGTGGGCGTTTGCACGATCGGGTTGCCGCCGAAACCGAGATGGTCGGGGCGGTGTTGGTCGGTGATGATGAGAAGGACGTTCGGGCGACTCACGACGGTCCTCCCGAATCGAGCCCGAGCGCCCGGAAGAGCGTGCTCGCGGCGTGGCGGACTTCCGCGAAAATCTGCTGCGCCTCCTGGTCTGGCGTCATGGCGAAACCATAGCCAGAAACCACATTCATCACGAATGTTACGATCCGCCCCAATGACCAACATCGCGGCATTGCGGCCAGCGGCGGGGTTCGATGTGACGGCATTGCCGCCCGACTACTTCCAGTCCATCGTCGACCATCTCGGTCCCGAGCCGCAGCGCCAGGGCCGAGTGCGCGAGGGCTACGCGAGCCCAACGCTGCGCGGGAGCCTGTTCGGATGACGGCCGCTCATCGGGTCGACAACGACGGCCTCAAGCTCGCCCTCTTCGAGGAGGGTGCCGGTCCCGACGTGCTGTTCGTCCATGGCCTCGGGAGCGCGGCCGAGATATGGGACGACGTCGTGGCCGACCTCGCTGATCGGTATCGGTGTTGGCGGCTCGACCTCCGCGGCCACGGCGCGTCCGACCGAGCCGACCGCTACCTGCAGTCGGGCTACGCCTCCGACGTCGCGGCGGCGCTCAACCACATCGGCCGACCGGCGGTCGCGGTCGGCCATTCGCTCGGCGGCAGCGCGATCACCGGCGTCGCCTCGGAGGGCCACCCGCTCCTGCACGCGGTCTACATCATGGACAGCACGCTGGTTCGACGGCCGGGTGCGCAAGCGACGACGACTGGCGTGTTCGTTCGGATCGCCGAGATGCTGCACGAGTACCAGGCCGCGGGCCGGCCGGTCGACGACTATGTCGCCTGGCTCGCGAGCCAGCCGTACCCGGGAGGGGTCACGGTCGGCGAGGCGTTCACGCCTGAGCGCCTTCGGGGTCGCGCCGAATCACTGTCGCTCGTCGACGTCGGTGCGATCGAGGCAACGATCGCGGGCTACCCCGATGAACCGCCCCGCGCCCCTGCGTTCGTAGTTCCAACTCGGGTCGCCGGCGCCGATCCTGCGCTCGGTGGCTCGTTCACCGACGGGCAGCTGGCGGGCGTGCTTGAGCACACACCCGGACTCGAGTTCCGGCGCTTCGAGGGTGTCGGTCATCCAATGATGATGGTGCAGGGGTTTCGCGAACCAATCGTGGCCGACCTCGTCGAGTTCCTCGATCGCATGTCCGGGCCTCTGCCGCAGCGGCGTACAGTCGCCTCTCATGACTGAGGTCGACGCCGGGGCCGTCCGCAACCTGCCCGAGACGCTCGAGCGTGTGCTCGGGCGTCGGATTCACGCTTTCAGCAACCGGATCCAGGCCAGCTTCTACAAGCGCACCGAGCAGCCCTTCGGCATCAGCCTCCCCGAGTGGAGGGTGCTACGCAGTGTGGTGTTCAAGCCCGGCCAGGCCCGAGCCGATGTGGCCGCGGACGAAGCGATCCATGTGATGAATGTGAGCCGGGCCGTCGCAGCGCTGCGCAAGAAGGGGCTCATCGAGGTGTCGCCCGATCCGGCCGATGGACGCCGAAGCCTCCTCACCGCGACGCCTCTGGCCGAGGAACTCGCTGCTGACATGATCCGGCGTGAGGCGCTGATGTACGAGCACGTCTTCTCGTGTCTCGACGAAGACGAGCGCGGCCGACTCGACGACCTCCTCAGCCGGGTCAACGAATTCGTCCGCACCTCTGAGCTGCCGCCACCGCCCGACGGATCCCGCGATTGGGCGGCGGTGTTTTCCGACCTCGACTGACAACTCACCTCGACTGACGACTCCTAGTCCTCGACTAGAATATTGTTGACAATCTCGGCGCGGGGGCGGGCTACTATCCTGAACCATCACGATCGTTACGAATGTGCGGCGTGGTTTGACGAGGGGACCCTTGGAGGGGACATGACCAAGAAGTGGATGCGGCTGCTCGCAGCGCTGCTCGCTATCTCGCTTGTCGCCGCATCATGCGGCGGCGACGATGACGACGATGCAGTTGGCTCCGACGCCGCGACTGACGAAGCCGGTGCCGATGCCGATGCCGATGCCGACGACGCGGCCGATGCCGACGACGCGGCCGATGCCGACGACGCGGCCGATGCCGACGACGCGGCCGAAGAAGACGACCACGACGCGACCGAAGCCGAAGACGTCGGCAATGTCGAGATCGACGAGTCCGCCAATTGCGCCGCAGCGGTCGAGCTCGAGGTCGGCGACTACGCCCCGAGCGGTCACGCCGACGTCGGCATGGGATTCATCCTCACTGGTGGATTCAACCCGCACAACAACCAGGCGCCTGCAGCTTTCGCCTACTACGGCTGGGTGTACGAGGGTCTGGTCCGCCAGGACGGAGTCACGGGCGCCATCGTGCCGTGGCTGGCCAAGTGCTTCGAGATCTCCGAAGCCGGCGACCAGATCACGTTCTTCCTGCACGAGGGCGTGACCTTCCACGACGGGACCCCGTTCAACGCTGACGCCGTCATTGCGAACGTCGAGTTCATCCAGACCGCCGGTCCGCCCGAGGTTCTTCCGCCGGTCGCGGGTCAGCTGGCCAGCGTCGAGAGCGTCGTGGCCGTCGACGAGTACACGGTGCAGTACAACCTGAACGCCCCGAGTGCTGCGCTGGTCCTCAGCGGCCTCATCCGCAACTCGGGCTTCATGGTGTCGCCCAACTCGCTCGGCAGCGCCATCGCCAACCCGTCGGGCACCGGGCCCTACGCGGTCGACAGCGAGTCCGAGGATCACACCGATATCAATCTCGCCGCGTTCCCCGACTACTGGCAGCCCCAGCTGGTTGGTTTCGAGACGGCCAACATCCAGGGCGGTCTCAGCGCTCAGGCCCGCCTCGACGGTCTCATCGCCGGTCAGTTTGACATCGCCACGATCAACAACAACGAGCAGGAGCTTGTCCCCGCCTTCAGCGCGAACACCACCGTCCGCATCGGCTTCGTCGTTGCCGATTGGCTGGGAGAGCAGATCCCGCAGCTGGCGAACAGGGACGTTCGTTGTGCCATGGCAGCCGCCCTCAACCGAGTCGGGATCCAGGAAGCCGGCGGCAACGCCCCGGAGTCCGCGATCAAGCAGTTTGCGGTCAGCCCGACCGACTATGCCTACATCGACGACCTCGACTCGCCCGACTTCGACCTCGAGCTCGCCCAGAGCCTGATGGACGCCAGCGGCGAAGAAGGATTCGAGTTCACGAACGGTCACCTGCCCGCTGGCTTCTGGCCCGTCACCGCCTCGGCCTGGGCTGGTGCGCTCGCCGAGATCGGCATCACCATGAACAACGAAGCCCTCGACCCTCCAGGCGCCGGTGAGATGTTCGCCCGTCTGGCCCGGGCCCAGCACCCGGTGCAGATCGTGGCCTACAACGAGCCCAACGCGCTGATGTCGCTCATCGCCCGCACTGGTACCGGTTTCCTCAACCCGTCTGGCGTCTCGCCCGACGGCGTGGTCGAATTCGTTGAGGCGGCGAAGAGCAAGACCTTCGAAGACGGAGAGGCCGACGTGGCTGCCGCCTTCAAGATCATGATCGAAGAGTGCATCTTCATCATCAACCACGCACTGACCACGACGATCGGTCATCAGGAGGACATCACCGGTCTCCAGCACACTCAGGGCATCCCTGTCTCGTTCTGGCCGCACGGTGTGCGTAAGGGCTGATCCAGCCCGCGCGCTGAACGACTGAGAGGGTCCCGGGCCGATCGGGCCCGGGACCCTCGTCGTTCACGTTAGATAGCGTCGGTTCGGAGGGGGACTTCGCGAATGGCGAAATACATCGGCTTCCGGCTGCTGGCGACAATCCCGCTCATGTTCGCGATCGCGGTGGTGACCTTCCTCATCGCGGTCGCGATGGAGGCCAACGGCTCGATCGCCATCCAGGTTTGTGGGGAGGGTGCCACGCCGGAGTGTGTGAGTGCCGTCGAGGAGAACCTGGGGCTGGACGATCCGATTCCCGTCCGTTTCATTCAATGGCTGGGCGACGTCGTAAGCGGCGATCTCGGGGCGTCGTTGCTCGACAAGAACGCCTCCGTCGCCGGTCTCATCGGTGAACGCATCTGGGCCTCGGTCAGCATCGTCGGGTTCAGCTTGGTCATCGGCATCACCATTGGGATGGTGATGGGAATCGTGGCGGCGATCCGCCCGGGCGGACTGCTTGATCGCTCGCTGTCGGTCGTTGCCGCCAGCGTCATCGCGGCGCCCGGCTTCATCATCGGCATGATGCTGTCGTGGGGGATCGCGATTGAACTCGGCTGGCTCGACCCCATCGGGTACACGCCTCTCAGCGAGTCGGTCACTGGGTGGTTCACGTCGATCCTCCTGCCCGCCACCGCCCTCGGCATGCCGACCATCGCCATCGTTCAGCGCCAGCTGCGGAGCTCGATGGCCAACGCACTTCAGTCCCGCTACGTGCTCGCGGCGCGGGCCCGCGGGGTCGGTCGCGCGCCATTGATCCGTCGGCATGCCCTCCCGAACGCGATGGTTCCGACCATCACCGTGTTCGGCTTCCGGGCGGCTGCCGCGATCGGGCTGACGACCGCGGTCGAGATCGTGTTCGGCATCCGCGGCATGGGCGAATTGCTGGTGACAGCGATCCTCAACCGCAACGTCACGGTGCTCCAGGGCGGGATGCTGATCGTCGGCCTCGTTGTGGCCGTTGTGAACCTCCTGGTCGACATCAGCTACGGCTTCTTGAACCCGAAGGTGAGGCTCGCGAAGTGACTGCAGCCCCGTCGGCCGCTCAATCTCCGCGACGGCGCTTCTGGGGCCGGATGTTCAAGAACCCGCTCGGGATCTTCTCGATGATCTGGTTCGTAATCCTTCTCATCGCGTGGGTCTGGCCCGAACTGCTCGCCACGCAAGATCCGCTCCAGCAGGACGTCACCCTCCAGCGGCTGTTCGAGGGTCCGAGCCGCGATCACTGGCTGGGCACCGATCAGCTCGGTCGCGATTGGTACAGCCGGGTGATCTTCGGCGCCGGCTACGCCTTCCGCTCCATCCTGATCGCGATGACGATTGCCGTCGTGGTCGGCGTCCCGCTCGGACTTTTCTCGGGTTGGCGAGGCGGGCGAATCGACCGGGCGATCATGTGGGTCAACGACGTCTTGTTCTCGTTGCCGATCATCCTGCTCGCGATGGCGGTGATCATCATCCTCACGCCGTCGCTCGACAACGCGATGATCGGTGTCGGCATCGCGATGTCGACCCGCTTCACCCGACTCACCCGGGCGGTGACGCTGCAGGAGAAGGAAGAGCTCTACGTCGACTCGGCCCGGATAACGGGGTTGTCGACTCCGACGATTCTCGCCCGCTACATCGCGCCGAACCTGTTGTCATCGCTCATCGTTCAGGCGGCCATCATCTCGGGCGCCATCATCTTGATCGGCGCCACGCTGAGCTTCCTCGGGATCGGCGCGAGTCTCGACGACCCCGACTGGGGCGTCATGTTGAACCGCTCCCGTGAGCTGTTCCGGGTGGAAGGCGTCTGGCAGGTCGTTCCGCCTGGGATGGCATTGATCTTGACGGTGCTGTCGTTCAACCTGCTGGGTGATGCGATCCGCGACGCAATCGGTCGCGACTCGAGCAACAACGCTCTCTCGATCACGAAGCGCACAGCGGTCACCGCAGCAACAACACCGCACGCCACCGGTCCCGATGTTGTGTTGTCGGTCCGTGACATGGACGTCGAGTTCCCCGGTCAGAGCGGACAGGTGAGCCAGATCCTCCAAGGAGTGTCGCTCGAAGTGCGCGCCGGCGAGACGCTCGGCGTGGTCGGCGAATCCGGTTCGGGCAAGAGCATGACCATGCTCTCGGCCCTCGGTCTCACGCCCGCGCCCGGACGAATGACGCGCGGCAGCGTTCAGTTCGGCGGCCGTGATGTCACGAACCTCACCGAGTCGGAGTGGCAAGCCATCCGGGGCAAGGACGTCGGCGTCATCTTCCAAGAGCCGATCGCGGTCCTGAACCCGGCGATCAAGGTCGGTCGACAGATCGCCGAGCCGTTGATGATCCACTCGAACCTCAACAAGAAGGCTGCGCTCCAACGGGCGGGCGAACTTCTCGCTGAGGTTCGAGTGCCCGACCCGGTCCGTCGCCTCGACCAGTACCCCCACGAGTTCTCCGGAGGTATGGCGCAGCGGGTGGGCATCGCCATGGCGCTGGCATGCGAGCCGAAGCTGCTCATCGCCGACGAGCCGTCGACTGCGCTCGACGTCACTGTGCAGGGCCAGATCCTCGACCTGATGGCTGAGGTGCAGGAGCGGCACAAGATGGCGATCATTCTCATCACCCACGACCTCGGCGTGATCGCCGAAGCCGCCGATCGCGTGCTCGTGATGTACGGCGGGCAGGTCGTCGAGACGGCGTCGGCCGACGATGTCTTCTACCGCCCCAAGCACCCCTACAGCCGTGCCCTGCTCGACACGATGCCACAGAGCCACGATGGCCACGGCGAGCTTCCGGTGATCCGCGGCATGGTGCCGTCGGCGACCGCGTGGCCGCAGGGCTGCCGCTTCGCTCCCCGCTGCGATTTTGTTACCGACGCCTGCACCAACGACATGCCCACGCTTGAGACCATCGGCGGCGACCTCGTGCGCTGCATCCGGCACGGCGAGTTCCAACTCGTGCCCGCAGAGGAGGTGCAGGCGTGAGCGGGTCCGCGTTCTTCGACGTCGACGACCTCCACGTTCACTTCGCCTCGCGCGCCAAGCTGTTTCGCGAGACGCCGCCGCCGGTCAAGGCGGTCAACGGCATCAGCTTCTCGATTGAGCCGGGCAAGACCTTCGGGCTCGTCGGCGAGTCGGGCTCCGGCAAGTCGACGGTCGCCCGCGCGATCCTGCAGCTCGTCGATGTGCACGCCGGCACGATCCGTCTCGACGGCGACGACGTCACCAACGTGCCCCGCCCGAAAGAGCTGGCTTTCCGTAAGAAGGTTCAGGCCGTCCTTCAGGATCCCTTCTCGTCGCTCAACCAGGTCCACCAGACCCGCAGGATCATCGGCGACGGCATCACCCGTCACTTCGGGATCAAGTCCGGCCCCGAACGCGAGCAGCGGATCATCAACCTGCTCGACGAAGTCGGCATGTCGACCGAGTTCCTCGATCGGTACCCCTATGAGATGTCGGGTGGTCAGCGGCAGCGGGTGTCGATTGCGCGCGCCCTCGCCGTCGAACCCGAGTTGATCATCGCTGACGAGGCCACGTCGGCCCTCGATGTGTCGATCCAATCGCAGGTGATCAATGTGCTCCAGCGGGTCCAGGCCGAAACGGGCGTGGCATTCCTCTTCATCGGCCACGATCTCGAAGTCGTGAAGCATGTGAGCGACGACGTCGGCGTCATGTACCTCGGCTACCTCGTCGAGCAGGGCGATGCTGACGCCATCTACGAAGGGCCGACGCACCCGTACTCCGAGATGCTGGTCGCGTCGATCCCGATGCCCAACCCGATCATGCAAGCCAGTCGCCGCGAGCTACGGCAGTCGTTCAACAACGACGCTGAGCCGCCGTCGCCGGCGCGAATGCCGCCGGGCTGCCCGTTCGAGAACCGGTGCCCCGTCGCCCTGGACATCTGCCGTGAGGAGATGCCCGCACCCAGCCCCGCCCATCACGGCGGCCAGGTGCGATGCCACCTCCATACGTCGGGGCCCGAGCTCGGCGGGGAGTCGGTCGTCGAGTACATCAAGACCGAGGCGCGCGGCCAGGTCGCGCTCTGAGCGACGTCGAGTCGGCAGATCGTTCAGAGGAAGCGCCAATAGGTGAACCCTTCCGTTGTCGCACCAGTCGTTTCCCGCTCTTGTTCGCTGTCGCTCACGGGCCGCTCGGGCCACGGCTTCGCCTATCGGCTCAGCCTCTCATCGTGACGGTGCACTCGTTGCTCGAGTCGTCGTGGGAGTGGGAAACGGTTGCCGGCCCGTTCTCATTCACCGAGGGCCCGGTGTGGGATGGCGAGCGGGTGATCTTCACCGACGTGCCGACGAGCCGGATACTGACCTTCGACCCTCGCACCGGTGAAACGGTGGTGCTCATCGACGGCACCGAGAAGGCGGTCGGCCTCGCGCTCGACGCCGACGGACGGTTGTACGGCTGTGTCGACGGTGGACGTCGCGTCGAGCGCTACGAGGCGGATGGTTCGCGCACGGTCGTCGCTGACCGATTCGAGGGCGCGCGCCTCAACGCCCCGAACGATCTCACGATCGGGGCCGATGGGCGGATCTGGTTCAGCGACCCGCGTTACCAGCCCGACAAGTCCGTGATGGAGCTCGATCACGAGTCCGTGCTGATCGCCGTTCCCGACGGCGACGGCTACCTGGTCGAGCGGGCGACGTTCGACACGACCCGTCCCAACGGCGTGTTGTTGAGCCACGACGAACGCACGCTCTACGTGGCCCAAACCCACATGCCGCCACCGGAGTCGTGCCGCGAACTCCGCGCGTACCCGATCGGCGACGACGGCACCCTCGGTGACTACGAGGTGCTGTTCGACTTCGGCGACGATCGCGGCGTCGACGGCATGACGCTCGCACCCGATGGCTCGTTGCTGGCCGCTTGCGGTTGGCCGAAGGGCGGACGGGGCCCACGTGTCGCAGTATTCGCTCCCGACCACACCCACGTGCTCGACATCCCGACCGAGGTCAATCCGTCGAACCTTTGCTTCGGCGGAGCCGCGGGCCGCGACCTCTACCTGACTGATTCGGCCGGGTGCCTACGACGCATCACCAACCTGGTGAACGAGGACCTCAGCAGCCCCTGGTGATCAACGGCGCCTGTCTACTTGGCGAACCACATGTACGCGAACCACTCGGTGTCGGGGGGCCCGGCGTAGGGCTCGAGTTCGTAGCGGCACGGGTCCTCGGTGAGGCGGGGATCGTCGTGCTCCTCGAGGATCGCGAGCAGCCGGGCTTCCATGCGGGCCCGTACGTCCTCGTAGGCCGGATCGGCGGCGATGTTGTGCAGGTAGTCGGGGTCGGTGCGCAGGTCGTACAGCTCTTCGCGGGGGCGCTTGCCCGCGGCGAGGTCGTACAACGGCTCGATGTCGAGATCCTCGCGTTTGAGCACCATCCACGCCTTGGTCGGGCCGTTGTCCCAGTCCATCAGTGTGACGAGAGGGTTGTTGCACAACGCCTGGTACGACGGCGGCTCCTCCTCTGGCCCCAGGTTGATCGGATCGCCCATCGGCCACCGATCGGGCTCGAAGTTGATGATGTAGATGAAGTCCTTCTCGCGCAGCGCCCGCTGGGGGTAGGGGAGGAAGCCGGCTCTCGCCTGGGCAACGTGGCGCTCGCGGCCGGTGACGACGAAGTCGCGTTCGGGGTCGACCTGGCCACTGGCGGTCGACCGCAGCACGGGCATGAGGCTGGTGGCGCTCATGTCGGCCGGCGGTTCGATGCCGCCCGCCTCGCACAGGGTGGGGCCGAAGTCCATGAGGTTCACGAAATCGTCGACGACGCGGCCGGGCTCGACCACGCCTGGCCACCGCACCGCCAACGCGACCTCGCAGCCGATGTCGTACAGGTTGTTCTTCGATCGGGGGATGCCCGGGATGCCGTGATCGCCCGACACCACCATGATCGTGTTGTCGTACTCGCCCGCCTTGGTCAGTTCCTCGACCAAGATGCCAAGACCACGGTCGAAGGCGAGGCATTCGCCCAGGTAGTCGGCGACGTCTTCGCGAACCTCATGGACATCGGGCATGAAGCCCGGCATCCGGCCCTCGAGGTCGTCGGGATCGATATCCCACAGGGCCTTGCCCGAGCCGCGCTCCCACGACCGATGCGTGTTGGCCGGGCCCCACCAGTAGCAGAACGGCCGATCGGTTCGCCGCGTGAGCATGAACGACCGGATGTTGTCGCGCGTTTCGGCGTAGAGCAGCTCCTTGGCCGTCTCGATGCCGTACTGCTCCCCGAGTCGGGTCACGAAGTGGGTGAACTGGTTGAAGTCGAGCCCGGCCTGGTTGTAGGCCGTGCGCACGCCGCCCATCGGGGCATTGCGGGTCTGCCCGGGGCTCCACACCTTGTAGGTGTGACCGATCTCGTAGCCGCCGCGAGCTTCGAGTTCGAGCGGGAAGGTGGGGATGTCGTCGTCCCAGTACGAGCCCATGAGGATGGCACCGAGACCGGTCTGCCAGAAGTAGCGGCCGGCGAGCATCGAGCTCCGGCACGGCGTGCAGGTCGGAGCCGGAACGAGCGCGTTGGTGAAGAGCGCGCCTTCGGCGGCGATCGCGTCGAAGTTCGGTGTCTCGATCAGGTCGTTCCAGGGGCTGGTGCCGTCGATCCCGCGGTACGCGCTGGCGTAGCGACCCCAGTCGTCCGCGAATGCGATCACGATGTTCGGCTTCACTGGCATCCCCTCGTCGAGACCGATACTGTAACGAACGTTAGGAATTTGGTCAGGAGGACCATGGGAGCCACACCTGCCGCAGTGGGAGGCTGGAAGCTCCGCTTGCAGACGGCCCGAGGGGAAGAGACTCCGGTGGTCGCCCTCGCGGCGGATGGCACCGGTGTGTACCAGAGTCCCGAAGGCTTGCTCGGGGTCGAGGCGACCTACGACGGCGACGACGTGGTCTTCATCGTCACCCACAAGACGGTGATGACCGACTTCAAGATCCGCTTCAAGGGAACCGTCTCGGGCGACACCTTCGACGGCGGGATGATGACCGTGATCGGACCGCACCCGGTCACGGGAGAACGAATTCTCGAGACCTCCGACGCCCGTGATTGAGGTCAGCCCAACCGCTGGAGTGCCGGGTCGTCGAGCGCGTAGGGCAACGCTCGGCAGATACGGCCGGGACCGCCGAGTTTCGTCGCCGCACATTCTCGGCCGAGACATGGTCTTTGCGCGCAAGAGTGTTGACAATCCGCCCGACGGCAAGGGAGTCTTGCACCCATGAGTACATCCACCGTTTCTTCACTCGCAGAGGTCGACCTGGCGGCCGAAGACGCCGTCCGGAGCTCGCTCGATGCGCTGGCCGCGCCCGGCTCGTTCTTCACCGGCGCCGAGCGGCTCGCGATCGCGGCCCACGCCCGCGTTGCCCGAGGCCTTGCGTCGGCCGCACCGGAGCTCCCCGCGGCGGTCGCCGAGGCCGCGCGCCGGATCTCTGTCGAGGCCATCACTACCCGCCCCGAGCACATCGCGGCCTGGGAAGCCGACGGCCACGACATTCTGAGCTATGTCGAGCTGGTCGCGGTCGTCTCCCTGATCACCACCATCGACTCGTACCGCATCGGTATCGGTGCCGAACTCGAGACGCTGCCTCCGCCGACCCCCGGCGACCCCGTCCCGGTCATCGGCGAGGGTGCCACCAAGGTTAACGCCTGGGTGCCAACGGTCGGGATAGCGCTCGCGCCCACCGCGCTGTCAGCGCTCCCGAACGAATCGAAGCACAAGGCCGATCTCGGCAAGCCGTTCTACCTTTCCGACAAGGTCGTGCACCAGTACGACGTCGAGCCGGGCCGCGAGCTCACCCGCATGCAGATGGAGCTGGTGGCGTCACGAACGTCGTGGCTCAATGAGTGCTTCTTTTGACTGTTCGGTCACACATGGATGCTCCGTGAGAGCGCCAAGCACCAGAACCAGCCGGTCAATGTCGTCGCCATCACCAACTCGATGCTCGACCCGCTCCTGCCCGCTGGCCGCGAGCTCATCGCGTTCGTCGATGCCATCGTCCTCACCGATTTCGATGAGCTGCCGATCGCCCGCCAAGAGCTGTTTGACGCTGCCGGTCCCGGAGCGGTCACCCGTGCCGCCGCGGTCTGCGCCGGCTTCGAGGGCACCAACCGAGTGGTCGATGCGGTGGGCGTGCCGGTCAACAAGCGCTACTTCGACATCGGCGACGAGCTGGGCGTGACCATTCCCGAACACCTGAAGGGCTGATAACCGAGATGAGCGACTATCACGACCGTCAAGAGTTCGAGCTTGCTCATTGGCCTGAGCTTCGCGAGAAGGTCAACGAACTCGTCAATCTCGTCAACAGCGAGCGGACGATTCCACGCGAGTTCAAGTCGATGCTGTTCACCATGGCGAGCGTGTCGAGCGGCTGCACCCACTGTCAGTCCCACGGCGCCTTCTCGCTCAACCGCATGGGCGTCGAGACCGAGCGCATCCAGGCGATCTGGGAATACGAAACGTCCGACCTGTTCACCGATGCGGAGCGAGCCGCGCTCGACCTGGTGCGCGCCGCGGCGCAGCTGCCGAACGCGGCTCGGCCCGAACACTTCGACGCTGTGCGGGAGCACTACTCGAACGAGCAGATCATCGAGATCGTGGCGTCGGCCTGCCTCGCCGGCTGGCTCAACCGATGGAACGACACGATCGCCACCGTCACCGACCAGGAATCCGTCGACTGGGCCACCGAAAACCTCAGCAGCGTCGGCTGGAAGGTCGGCAAGCACGTCGGCGAAGCCCACGAGCAACGCAAGGGCCACCCCTCCAGCGTCGGCTGGACCAAAGCCTGACGCTGGCGCTCAGCCCAGCACGATCGGGAGCGGGCTCCGGTCGACGGTGCGGATGAGCTCGTGGCTCAGCAGCCACGTCAGTTCGGCGCGGACGTCGCGGGCCGATGGATCGTCCCAGAGATTGCGCATCTCCTGCGGGTCGTCGTCGCGGTTGAAGAGCTCGCCCCAGTCCTGATCGAGGTACACCGACATCTTCCATTCGGGCGTGACGAGCGTGCGGATCCGCGGCGGCCACTGGTCGCCCGTGATCGGGATCGGCACGTGGCCATCGTGTTCGACCACAAGCTGGTCGCGGACTGGCGAACCGGTCGCCAGCGCGTCGGTGAGGTCGATGCCCTGGATGCCGTTGAAGCCCCTCGCCCCCGCGCGGGCGAGGACGGTGGCGCCGATGTCGATGGTTGAGACCAGCGCGTCAGACGTTGCAACCGAGGGGCGCTGGGGGTCGCTCCACAGGAATGGGACCTTGAGAATGCCGTCGAGGTTGACCGGCCCTTTCAGCATCAATCCATGGTCGCCCATCATGTCGCCGTGATCGCTGGTGTAGATCTGCACCGTCTTGTCGGCCTGGGCCGACGCCCCGATCGCGCCACGGATCACGCCGATGGCGTCGTCGACCATCGCCAACATTCCGGCGGTCAGCGCCATCGCTTCGGTCGCCTCGCGTTCGTCGACACGTTCGAGCGCGCCGCGGAACGCTCCAGGCTCAGGTCGGCGGTTGCGGAACATCTCGTAGAGCGGGGTGCCGCCCTCCATGCCAACGAAGCTCGCGGGCAGCGACATGTCGTCGGGTGAGTACATGTCCCAGTACTTGCCCGGTGGTGTGAACGGGTGGTGCGGATCGGGGAACGACACCATCAAGAAGAACGGTCGGTCGCTCTCGGTGCGCGCCTCGATGAAGTCAATGGCCCGGTCGCGGATCCAAGCTGTCGAGTAGGCCTCTTCGGGAAGTGCGGTCCGGATCGCGTCGGGTCGGACGAAGTCGTGGGGCAACTGGTTCTCGGGGCCGATGAGCCGTTCGTATTCGCCGAGGTGCTCGCGCAGCCAGCGCTCATGACCGCCGCCGGATCCATCGCCGTGGCGCGACACATGGTCGAAGTGGTCGAAGCCGTAGTAGGGGGGCTCGATGTCGTGGTCGGGGTCGGCAGCCCAGCGGTCGGCGTTCTCGTCCCGGTACACCGTTCCGGGTGGTACGAGTCGGGCCTCGGTGTGGGGGTCGGTGTCCCACTCGCCCCGCTGCATCCGCGCGCTCATGTCGCTGAATGGCTGCTGATGCCCCTTGCCGATGAGTCCCGTGGCGTACCCGGCCCGGCGGAGGCAGTCGACGAACGTGTTGCTGTCGAGCGGCAGCGACAGGCCGTTGTGGCGAACACCATTGACGCTCGGCATCCGGCACGTGAGCAGCGACGCCCGGTTCGGCATGCAGATCGGGTGCGCGACGAAGCCGTTGACGAACCGGGTGCCGCTCGCCGCGATGGCATCGATGTTCGGCGTCTCGAGGACAGGGTGGCCGGCACAACCGAGCCAGTCGGCCCGCTGCTGGTCGGTCATGAAGAGCACGAAACTCGGGCGGTCGCTCATGCGTCGAACCCGGGCTTGCCTGGGTTGACGCCGAGCCCGAAGACGTTGGCGAGCGTCGTGACCAAGGTGTAGTGCCCGAAGAAGATGACGAGTTCGAGCATCATCTCGGTCGAGTAGCGCTCGGCAAGTGCGTCCCACACCGGCGTCGGGATCATGCAGTCCGACACGAGCCCTTCGACCGTGCGGAGAACCGTGCGATCCCAGTCGTCCCAGCCGCCGGCCTCGGCGCCGACCTTCACCCGGGCGAGGTCGTCGCCGGTCAGACCCGCATCGAGGGCGGGCTGCGCGTGCTGGCTCCATTCGAACTCCGACTGATAGAGCCACGCCATTCGCAGAATCATCAGCTCGCGATCGCGGACCGGGAGCTGCGTTTCGAAGTTGGCGAAGGACCCGGTCGCCTTGAGCCGCCGATGGGCCTCCGGGTGTTGGGCGACGAGCTGGAAGAGGTTGACGTGTCGTTGCTCGTCGGTGGTGAGCGAGCGCTGTTCTTCGTTGAACTCGTGAGGAGCGAGGAGCGGAACCCGCGGCGCAGCGAGGCGCTCGGATGCGTCGCTCATAGCATCATCCCGCCGTCGATGGGGGTTGCGATTCCCGTGACCCAGGCGGCCTCGTCGGACGCGAGGTAGGCAATCGCGGATGCGATGTCGGCAGGCATACCCAACCGGCCCATCGGAACCTTGGCCTTGACCTCAGCCCGCAGGACCGGATCGGCGAACGACTTCGCCGCGAGCGGGGTCTCGACCAAGCCAGGGCACAGGCAGTTGACGCGGATCTGGTCGGCGGCGTACTCGACCGCCGCGACCTTGGTCAGACCGACGACGCCGTGCTTGGCGGCGTGGTACGCACTGCCGGCCACCTCGCCGCCCTTGATCCCCGCGATCGACGAGATGTTGATGATGCTGCCGCCGCCCTGCGCGAGCATCGGCGGAATCTCGTACTTCATCGAGAGCCAGACGCCCGTGAGGTCGATGTCGATCACCTCGCGAAAGTACGTCTCGTCCATCTCGTGGGCTCGGGTCTTCTGCCCGCCGATGCCCGCGTTGTTGACGGCGACGTCGAGCCGGCCGAAGGCGTCGAGCGTTTGGGCCACCATGCGCTCGACGTCAGCGGCGATGGCGACGTCGCCCTGGACGAAGCATGCCGTGCCGCCCGCTGCCTCGATCTCGGCCACCGCGGCCACGCCCGCTGAGGCCCGTCGTCCGGTGATGACAACCGATGCGCCTTCGGAGGCGAGCCGGAGCGCCGCTTCGAGACCGATTCCCATCGTGCCGCCGGTGATCAGCGCTGATTTGCCCTCGAATCGCATCGTCGACCCCTCTCCTCCGTCTCTCGCACACTAGTAACGACCGTGATGATCGGCTAGAACGAAGTCTGTGAAGACGCTGGACGCCAAGCTCGATGCGCTCGCCGCACGGCCCGATGGAGGCGACTTCATCATCTGCTACGCCGCTGACCCCGACATGGGCGGCGGCCTGCGCCCGACCATCGGGCAGGGGATCGACCCGGCGGTCTGGCGAGACGAGATGGCCGCCATCACCGAAGCCGGGCACACCGACATCCTGCTCGCATCGGTTTCGACGATGGACCACCTCGCCCGCGATCGCGGCCTGTTCCGCGAGTCGCCGGTAACGCCGGCGATCCGGGCCAACGACACCACCGACATCTGGATGGTGCGAGGCGGGTCGTACAGCACGCAGCCATCCCGTCCCTTCGCTACCACGACGGTGCGCGAAGCCATGTACGGCACGCTCCATCCCGTGCCGGACCAGGCGGTCGACGTGCCGCTCGGGCTGTGGTCGATCACGTTCAACAACGATCTCGAGGCCGACGAACGGTCGCTCCTTCGTTACCGCGACTTCCGGGCTGAGGCTGCGCAGGAGGGGTTCCGGCACTTCGTCGAGGTCTTCAACCCCAATGTCGCGGACCCGGGCATCGACGGGCCGGTCGGCGACTATGTGAACGACTGCATCGCACGCATGCTTGCGGGCGTTCCGCGAGCGAGCCGGCCCGAGTTCCTGAAGGTCGCCTACAACGGTCCCCACGCGCTCGAAGACCTCGTGAGGGGGATCGACGTCGTCGTCGGCGTGCTCGGGGGTCCGCCCAGCACGGCCAACGACTCCTTCACGCTTGTGCGCGACGTGAAGCGATCCGGGGGACGGGTGGCGCTGTTCGGCCGTCGCATCAAGGTCGCCGACTCGCCGATCTTGTTTTGCGAGCTTCTCCGCCGAGTCGCCGACGACGAACTCTCGCCCGAAGACGCCACTCGCGAGTACCACGGACGCCTCACCGCGGCCGGCATCACGCCGTCCCGGTCGCTCGAGGACGATCTCATGATCGAGACCCCCGAGCTGCTGGGAAGCTGACGTGGAACAGCTCGACCATCTGCCGGGCTCGATGGAGTGCGTGATCTGTCATGGTCCGCACGACTATCGCCACGACCACAAGCCGGTGCCGACGGCCGGCCCGGGTGAGGTCCTGTTGGCTGTCCATTCGGCCGGACTGTGCGCCAGCGACGTCGCCTGCTGGAAGGGGGCGTTCGGTTACTGGCCCGGCGACGGCATGCCTGGCTTCGTTCAACCACCTGTTGTTCCCGGTCACGAGTTCGTCGGCACCGTTGTGGGCCTCGGAGAAGGTGCCGCCAACAAGCACGGGTTGGCGCTCGGGGATGTCGCGGTCAGCGAGCAGATCACGCCGTGTTGGGATTGCCGGTTCTGCAATCGGGGGCAGTACTGGATGTGTCAGAACACCGAGATCTACGGGTTTCGCCAGCACGCCCAAGGAGCGATGGCCGACTACATGGTGTTCCCGGCCAACGCCATCAACCACAAGGTGCCCGACACCGTCTCGATCGACCACGCCGTGTTCATCGAGCCGCTCGCGTGTGCGATCCACGCCGTCGATCGCGGCAACATCACCGAAGGCGACACGGTGGTGGTCGCCGGCTGCGGGCCGATCGGGCTCGGGATGGTCGCCGCGGCAAGACAGGCGAATCCCGGGTTGTTGATCGCCAGTGACCTGCACCCCGGCCGGCTCGAGCTGGCGAGGGCGTGCGGCGCCGATCTCACGATCAACCCTGGCGAGGTCGACATCATCGACGAGGTTCGCGGCCTCACCGAGGGGTACGGGTGCGACGTCTTCCTCGAAGCGTCAGGCCATCCATCCGCCGTCGACCAAGGGCTCCGGATGCTCCGCAAGCTCGGCACGTTCGTGGTCTTCGGTGTCTTCAAGGAGAAGGTCACCACCGAGTGGTCGATCATTGGCGACCGCAAGGAACTCGACGTTCTCGGTGCCCATCTCGGGCCGTACACCTACCCCCGAGCGATCGAGATGATCGCCGCTGGGGCGTTGCCGCTGGAACGCATCATCTCCCACCGCCTGCCGTTCTCCGAGATCGACACAGCGCTGGAACTGACCGCCCGCGGGTCCGACTCCATCAAGGTCACCCTCGCGCCGGGTTTGTAAATGGCCGACGCTTTCATCGGACTCGATCTCGGAACCACGGGGATCAAAGCGGTCGCGTTCGATGAACACGATCGGCAGCTCGCACTCACCACGGTGCCGACGCCGACCAACCACGTGCCCACCGGCGGCGCCGAGTACCGCGCCGAAGAACTGTGGGCTGCTGCGTGTTCTGTCCTGCAGGGGGTCACGCAGCAGCTCACGGCCTCCGGCCACGTCGCGGCCGCGATCGCGGTGGCCTCGATGGGCGAGTCGGGCGTGCTCGTCGATAGCGCGGGCCAGTCGGTTGCCCCGGTCATCGCGTGGTTCGATGCACGCACCGAGCCGCAAGCCGCCTGGTGGCGCGAGCACGTGGGGGCGGAGCGCACCCAAGCGATCGCAGCAGTCCAGCCCCGGCCGATGTTCGCCGCCGCCAAGATGCTGTGGACGAAGGCGCACCTCCCTGCTGCGTGGGCTGCGGGCCAGCACTGGCTGAACATGGCCGATTGGGCCACGCTTCGCTTGAGCGGCGTGATGGCCACCGACCATTCGCTCGCGTCAAGAACGATGCTCTTCGACCTGGCGGCGCGGACTTGGTCCGACGAGCTGATCGGTGCTGCAGGCCTCGATCCCACGATGCTGGCGCCGCTGATCGAGAGCGGGCAGCGCGTCGGGACGGTGACCACCGAGGCGGCTGAATCGACCGGCCTTCCGGTCGGCCTTCCGGTCGGGGCCGGTGGGCAAGATCACGTCTGTGCCGCCCTAGCGCTCGACGTGACCGAGCCGGGCATGTTGCTCGACTCGATCGGCACGGCCGAGGCGTTTTTCCTGGTCACCGACGGCGTTGACGACACCGATCGTCTGGCGGCGGCGGGCATCGGCCAAGGCGCCCACGTCGAACCGGGGCGCACCTACGCCATGACCGGCTTGGCGCCGGGCGGCGGCCGCATCGATCAAGCCCGCGAAGACTCGGGGCTCGATTGGGATGCGTTCCTTGCCACGCCTGAGGCCGACGCGGTCATCGAGTCGGTGGCCGTCGACGGCGAAGCGAGGATCGCCGAACTGCTCGACGCCGCTGGAGCCGCCGACGTTCGCCACATCGCCACCGGTGGCGGGTCCCGGAACCACCGGCTGATCGAACGCAAGCAAGCGATCGGCGGTCGCCCGATCACTGTCGCGCCCGAAACCGAAGCGACGGCGCTCGGCGCGGCGATCCTCGCCCGCCGCGCTCTGGAGGCCCTATGACCACTTACTCCCATGGCCTCACCGACGACGAGGCCAAAGCGGTTCAGGCCAACCAGGCTCACCGCGTGGGCACGCTCTTCCGGGCCCTCGACCTCGATGGCGACGGCATCATCTCCGCCGACGAGATCGACCGGGCTACCGAGTCGCTGCTCGCTCTCGACCTCGATGGCGACGGCCAACTCTCCGAAGACGAATGTGGTGGCCCGTTCCGCTACCCCGGGGGTGGTCGCACGAGCGCGATCTACCGCATCCTCGATCTCGACGGTGACGGCGTCATCGCCGCGGCCGACATCACCGACGCGCCCGCCCGGCTGCGGCGGCTCGACCGGCTCGGCAAGGGTCACCTGACCCCCGCCGACAACGGCATGGGGGGCAATGCGGTCCGCCAGAACTGGTTCGATGGCCCAGCCCACTTCCTGGCGAACCAAGACACGCTGCGGTCGTACGTGCTCGAAGACACCGGTGAGGTCCTGCCGGGCACCGACCCTCGGCAAGATCCCTCGTTTCACCTCGTCCAGGAGCACGCCAACGCGATGGACGTGTGGGTCGCTCGCGACCTCTACCTCCTCGACTCCCAGGGTGAGCGGGTGCACTGGTGGCCGGCTCGCAATCATGCGTCCGAGACGGTGAGCGCCCGGCTGCGCGACGACGGCCTGCTGATCCGCACGAGTTGCCCGGGCATCTGGCTCGAAACGCTCGCGTTCCCGGTCGGCGCCCACGGCATCGTCTCGATCGAGGAGCCCGACGGCACGGTCGTGTGGCAGTGGGAGCTGTTCGAACCCGGTCGGCGGGTCCTGCATCACTCGTTCGATCCGATGCCCAACGGCAACATCCTCGTCACCATGTACGACGGCCGCACCTTCGACGAGGCGGTCGACCTCGGATGGATCGAACAGGGTCGTGAGGTCCTCCTGCGGCCACCCGACCTCACCCGCTGGTGGACGGAGTCGATCCTCGAACTTGAACCGAATCTCGAGACCGGCGAAACGCGGGTGGTCTGGGAATGGCACTCGATCGACCATCTCGTGCAAGACGCCGACCCCGACAAGCCCTTCTACGGCGAGATCGGGCCCGGTTGTCGCAAGATCGATCTGAACTACACGCGGTACGAGAACTACCGGTTCAACATGGGCCAGGTCATGCACGTCAACTCGGTCAGCTACGACCCAGCGCGTGACCAGATCCTGCTGAGCTCGGCAATGCACGGCGAGCTTTGGATCATCGACCACGCCACCACCACCGAGGAAGCTGCGGGCCCAGCCGGCGATCTGTTGTACCGCTGCGGCAACCAGCAGGCGCACAAGGGCGGACCGGTGAGGACCTTCGACTGGCAACACGACATCGGTTGGATTCCGCCCGGCCGCCCCGGCGCGGGCAACGTGCTGGTCTTCAACAACGGCGCACGTTCGGCCGGTGACCTTCCTGCGCCTCATCCGAAGCGCCTCCAGTTCGGCGACGGGCACTCTGAGATCCTCGAGCTGTCGATGCCTGTCGATGACGAGGGGGTATGGACGTGGGATCTCGACGATCCGCTCAATGCCGCCGAGATCGTGTGGTCCTACAACGCGGACGGCTCGAACGGCTGGTTCTCGCCTTTCATGTCGGGCGCGGCGCGCTTGCCCAACGGCAACACCGTCACCGCGCTCGGTTTCAACAAGCAACTGCGCGAGGTCACCCCTGAGGGTGAGACCGTCATGGACCTGCGCCCGGGTGGCGCGGGCCGGGTCTTCCGCGCCGTTCCGATCGACGCCGACCATCCCGGACTCGCCTGTCTGGGTATCTCGGGTCGATGATCGCCACCGCTGTCAGGCCGGTGGCGGTCGGGCGAAGGCGACTTCCAACGTGGTCGGCCCGACACGGGGGTCGCGTCGGTTGGTGCTCATGTCGTCAAGGCTGACTCAGCCGGCGCCTCCGGTGACCCGCTGGTTGAGGGTGGCGAGGAAGCCGTCGTAGTCGTTGAGCTTCGCCTTCAACATCTGGTCGCCGCCCTCGCCCGGCAGGATGAGGAACGTCTCGGCTGAGATGCCCGCGACAACAGCGTCGACGACGTGGTCGACCGACAACGGCTCCATGAGCGCCCCGCCGAACTCGGCGATCATCGGGGTGTCGACCACCGTCGGGCAGATGGCAGCGACGTGGATCTCGTGACCGTGGTTGATCGCCAGCCATTCCGCAACGCCGACGGCCGCGTGCTTGCTCACCGCGTAGTTGAAGCTGACCGGGCCGGTGACGAGTCCGGCCACGGACGCAGTGATGACGAACGCACCGTTCCGCTCTGCGAGGTGGGGAACCACGGCCCGGGCTGCGTACGCAGGGCCCATGGCGTTGATGCTGATCGATAGATCCCACTTCTCGTCGTCGGTGTCGATGCCTCCGCCGGCGCCGATACCGGCGTTGGCGAAGAACATGTCGATGTGCCCCATCGCCTTGATGGCGCCGGCAATCAAGGCCTCGACCGATGCGGGGTCGGCCACATCGCAGGCGATGGCCGTGCCACCGATCGCCGCGGCCACCTCGGCGGCGCCGTCGGCGTTGACGTCGCTCACCACCACGTTCGCGCCCATCGACGCAAACCGTTCGCACATCCCCTGGCCGATCCCCGATGCTCCACCGGTGATGACGACGTTCTTCCCTGCGATGTCCATGCCCGGAACCTAATCTCCGCCAAATGGGCGTTCCGCAGCCTGCCGATGTCGTTTTCCACAACGGGCTCGTACTGGGTGCAGGCGCGCCAGACGGTGCACCGGTCGACGTCGTCACCGTCACGGGCAACACGATTACCGGTGTCGGTGGCGACGCCGTGCTCGCCGCAGTTGGCCCCAACACCCATGTTGTCGACCTCGATGGCCGCACGCTGGTGCCGGGGATCAACGACGGGCATCTCCATGTCGGGATGTACGGCCGGAGCCTCCCGCCCCTGTCGATTGACGTCTCGCCCGCGGCACGCCCGACGGTGCGTTCGGTCCGTGACGCGATCGCTGATCGTGTCGAGGAGGTCGAACCGGGCGCTTGGATCCGCGGCCACGGATGGTCGGGTCATGCGCTATTGGATCTTCCCGCAGCTGAGCCGTCGGCCGCGTTGCTCGATGAGGTGTCCCCGGTCAACCCGGTCGCGCTTACCGACTTCAGCGGCCATGCAGTCTGGGTCAACTCGGCGGCGATGGCCGCGGCAGGCATCACCCGGCAGTCGGTCGTGCCGACCGGTGGCCTCGCCCGACGCGACGGGGCCGGTGACTTCACCGGCTTGTTCGTCGACGGTGCTCGCCAGCTGATCGATCACCACATCCCGCCGCCAACGCCTGCCGAACTCGAAGCCGCGGTGCGGGCCGCGATGGCGGAGCTGCATCGCAACGGCGTCACGTCGATCACTGACGCCGCGCTCAGCCCCCAGTCGGGCTATGACAATCCCCTCGGCAGTGCCGCGGTCTACGAACTGCTCCAGCGCATCTGTGGCCGTCACGACGTGCCGATGCGAACGAACGCGCTGCTCACATTCAGCCCGGTGGGGAGCTCGCTCATCGACCCGACCCGGGAGGGCCTCGCGGCCTGGCAGCGGCCCGAGACCGACGAGCGCTGGTTCGCGGTTCGCGGTCTGAAGATCTTCGCCGATGGCGTCCCCCCGAGTTGCACCGCATGGATGTCGGCGCCGTACCCCGATGGCAGCCACGGGTGTCTCACCGTCGGCGGAGACACCGACGACGACCGCATCGAAGAGCTCCATCTCCTGATCCGAGAAGGGCACGACCGGGGGCTGCAGGTCGGCGTTCATGCCACCGGCGACCGCACCGCCGACGCTGTCATCCACGGTTTCGCGGCCGCGCTCGCGGCGGTGCCTCGAGCCGATCCTCGGCACTACATCATCCACGGGCCGATGGCGCGGCCGGAAGTCGTCCAGCGGGCGGGTGCCCTCGGCGTCGGCTTCAACGTGCAGCCGTCGCTCAAGTCGACCTCCACGCGCGCGATCGAGGCACTGTTCGGGCGCGAGCTAAGCGAGTGGCAATGGCCACTGCGATCGATGGTCGACAGTGGAGCGCTCGTGGCTTCCTCGTCTGACGCACCGATCTGCGCCCCGAACTGGCGCCACGGCGTTGCCAGCGCCGTGCTGCGCGAGACGCCCGACGGCGAGGTGTACGGCGCCGAGCAGCGGCTCACGGTCGACGAGACGCTGCGGTCCTACACCGAGGCCGGCGCTTGGCAGGACGCCGCCGAGTCGTGGAAGGGCACGATCGAGGTGCGGAAGGTCGCCGACCTGTGCGTCGTCGACGCCCGGCTTTCGACCGACGACCCGCACACGTTCGCCGATACGGCCGTGTCGCTCACCATGGTCGACGGCCTCGTGGTGCACGGGGAGCTTTGACATGGCACCGAAGCTGGTATTCATCCTTGTCGCCGACCGGCTCAACGCCGCCCGAGTCGGCTTCGACGACGCTTGAACGTCGAGCCGCCGGCCCGTCCGGTGACGCTGGCATGCTGTCCGTGAAGGTGATCAGCGACCCTTCCCAGGATCGCGATGACGAGAACGATCTCGACACCGGTATTCCGGTCAAGCGTTTTCGATGATGAGATGCCCCACGGCGGTGTTGCTGGCAGGCACGTGGTACAGGCGATGCGCCTCGGTGGGCGCCGGGCCGCCGTTGAGGTCGGCGAGCGCGCCGCGAGCGGTGAGCCACATGACGAGCTCGACGCCTTCGGAGCCCGCCTCGCGCAGGTAGTCGACGTTGGGGACGTCGGCCATGCCTTCGGGGTCGTTGATCATGCGCTCGAGGAAGGCGTGGTCCCATTCGGGGTTGATCAGGCCCGCGCGGGCGCCCTGTAGCTGGTGACTCATGCCGCCGGTGCCCCAGATCTGGACGTTGAGGTCGTCGTCGAAGGTCTCGACCGCGGCCCGGATCGCTTTGCCGAGTTCGAGGCAACGGCGGCCCGTCGGGGCGGGGTGCTGGATGACGTTGATGGCCAGGGGCACGACCTTGGTCGGCCAGGCGGCGGGCTGGTCGTACATCATGGAGAGGGGCACGGTGAGGCCGTGATCGACGGTCATCTCGTTCACGAGCGTGAGGTCGAAGCCGGCCGGGATCACCGATTGTGCGATATGTGCCGAGAGTTCCGGATGACCTTCGACGATCGGGACCGGGCGTGGTCCCCAGCCTTCGTCGGTGGGCTGGTACGAGGCGGCCATGCCCAGCGCGAACGTCGGGATCATTTCCATCGAGAAGGCGTTGCCGTGGTCGTTGTAGACGAGGATCACGACGTCGGCCGGGTTGTCGGCGATCCACTGACGCGAGGTCTTCAGACCTTCGAAGAGGGGCTGCCAGTAGGGCTCTTCGGTGAGGCCTTTGTCGACCGCCGCGCCGATGGCCGGCACGTGCGACATGAACAGTCCGGCGGTGATGCGAGCGCTCATGCTCGGTCCTCCCACTCGTGGAGGTAGCGGTTGCCTTCGATGCTGCGACCGCCGTTGACCATCAGCTCGGCGTGGCCGGCCGCGTCCTTGTCGGTCATCGACGACACGATCTCGACATAGCTCTTGCCTTCGGTCGCTCCGATCTTGGCCACGAAGTAGATGTTGCCGCCGAGCTCGAGGATGCGGTTGAAGTCGCGATCGAGGACCGCCTGCTTCTGGTCTTCGGTCATATCCCACCCGTCGAGGTAGGCCCGCTCGTCGGCCATGAATCGATCGCGGTTCTCGGCGTGCATGAGCGACCGGGCCATCTGGTTGAGGTGGTAGCCGAGTCGGGCCTGGTCGGCATCGAACACGGTCGTGCCGGGAATGTCGAGATACGGCTTCTCGATCGCCATCTGTCGAACCTCCTCTGTGGACCTTGGTGCGAGTATGGCAAACTGCTCCCTCGATTGTTGACAATCGAGGGAATCTCGTGATCATCGATTGCCACGGCCACTACACCACAACGCCGCCGCCGGTGGGCGAGTGGCGCGACGCCCAGAAAGCCGCCGTCGAAGCCGACCCGCTTCACGTCGGTGAGAAGGGTGTGATCGACGTCAGTGACGACGCCATCCGCGAGTCGCTCGAGGGGGCCCAGCTGAAGTTCCAGCGCGAACGCGGCACCGACCTCACGATCTTCTCGCCTCGTGCCAGCTGGATGGGTCATCACGTCGGCAACGAGCACACGTCGCGCTTGTGGACCGAACACCAGAACGAGCTCATCCGTCGGTGCTGCGACCTGTACCCCGAGAACTTCGCACCCGTCTGCCAGCTGCCTCAGTCGCCTGGCGTGGCGATCGACTCGTCGGTGAACGAGCTCCACCGCTGCGTCGAAGAAATGGGCTTCATCGGCTGCAATGTGAACCCTGACCCGTCGGGTGGTCACTGGAACGGGCCGCCGCTGTGGGATCGTTACTGGTGGCCGCTCTGGGAGGCGATGCAGGAGCTCGATGTGCCGGGGATGATCCACGTCTCCACGTCGTGCAACGACAACTTCTGGACTACCGGGTCGCACTACCTCGGCGCCGACACCACCGCGTTCGTGCAGGCCCTCACGTCGGGGTTCATGAGGGACTTCCCCGGGCTGCGCTGGGTGATTCCGCACGGCGGCGGTGCCGTCCCATACCACTGGGGTCGTTTCAGGGGCATGGCCCAGGATCAAGGATGGGATTTCGACGGCCTGATAGACCACATCTGGTTCGACACGTGCGTCTACCACCAGCCCGGCATCGACCTGCTGGTCGACGTCGTGCCTCGGTCGAACGTGCTCTTCGCCTCGGAGATGGTCGGGGCGGTGCGGGGCATCGATCCCGACACCGGCAACTACTACGACGACACCAAGATCTATGTCGACTCGGCCGCCATTGACGACGCCGACCGTTCAGCCATCTACGACGCGAACATCCGTCGCGTCTACCCCCGACTCAGAGCCTGACATGACCAACGCTCACGGCAACCGCCACGTCGTCGTCACCTCGATCGAGCGCGCCCCGCTCGACGCCGGCCTGTAGCTGGAATTGCCGCCCGAGTGACCCTCTCGACGGGCTAGTCCTGGGCGTCGTTCCAGCGCGACAGCACCTCGATCACCGAGGAGAGGTGGTCGTGCATCGCTTGCGCCGCGGCGTCCTCGTCGCGGGCGACGATTGCTTGGACGATGGCTCGATGCTGACCGAGCGATTCGCTTGGCCGCCCTGGCATCAGGGCGAGCCGATACTGGTGGTGAGCGGCGCGGTCTCGTAGGTTGGCCACGAGCTGCGAAGCGACCTCGTGGCCGCTCATCTCGCGGAGCCGGCGGTGCAGGACCGCGTTGAGTTCGGAGTAGGCGTGGCCTTGGGCGTCGTTCGTGGCCGCTTCCATGTCGGCGATGATCTGCTGCAGGTCGGCGTGGTCGGCCGCGGTTGCGTGGCGCGCGGCTTGGGCAGCGATCAGCGACTCGAGGACCGAGCGGGCTTCGGTGATCTGGATCGCCTCGCGGATCGAGATGCGCCGGACCGTTGCCCCGCGGTTGGCCTCGCGCTCGACCAGGCCCTCCGACGTCAGCTCGACCAATGCGGAGCGGATCGCGGCGCGGCCGACCGAGTACTGCTCGGCCAACGACACCTCGAGCAGCCGGTCGCCGGGTTCGAAGCGGCCTTTGAGGATGTCGTGACGAAGGGCGTCGGTGATGGTGTCGGCGTTGCTCATCTTCAGGAGAAGGTATAGAGGTCCTGAGGATTGTTGACGAGGATTCGGTTGCGTACGGCTTCGTCGGGGGCGTACGCGGCGACGAGGTCGAGCAGCTCGCCTTCGTCCGGCATGGCCTCGAGGTTCGGGTGGGGCCAGTCGGTGCCCCACAGCACGCGGTCGGGTGCAGCCTCGATCAGCGCTCGCGCAAACGGCACCACGTCGTCGAACGGTGAGACCTTGCCGTCGGTGAGTCGCTCGGCGCAGCTGATCTTCACCCAGCACCGCTCGTCGCTCGTGATGCGTTCGAGCAGGCGCTGGAACGGCGCCTGCTCCACGCCGTCGGTGGCGGGCACGCGTGCCATGTGGTCGATGACGTAGGGGACCGGCATGGCGTCGAGGACGGCGGCGTACTCGCCGAAGTCCTTCGCGTCGAAGTGCAGCACGATGTGCCAGTGGCGCTTCGCGACCCGGTGGACCAGTTCCCAGAAGACATCGAGGTCTGGTGCGCCGCCGAGATGGGCGACGAAGTTGAAGCGGATGCCCCGGACCTGGTTGGCGTGGAGCTCGTCGAGGTCGGCGTCGGTGAAGCTCTGGTCGATCATCGCCACGCCAGCGAAGCGGCCTTCACCCCGCTGGATCGCATCGACCATCGCCGAGTTGTCCGAGCCGTGGCAGCTCGCTTGCACGAACACGGCCCGGCTCAGCCCAAGGCGGTCTTGAACTCGGAAGAAGTCGTCGACCCCCGAGTCTGGCGGCGTGTAGGTGCGGGCGGGCGAGAAGGGGAACCGCTCGGCGGGGCCGAACACGTGACAGTGCGCATCGCATGCCCGCGGCGGTGCGGTGAAGGCGGTGGGAGAGCTCGCCTCGGGTCGCGGGCCAGGGACCGTTCGATCGAGGGGAAAGTCGTGGGGTGGGTTCAGTGTGGCCATGGTTACTCCGGGCGGCGGAAGTAGGCGCCTTTCGACGAGCCGCCGCGCATGATCATGCAGGGCATCCCGCGGGTCATCGGCCAATCTTGGCAAATGTCAACAAGATTGTCGACATTCCGGGGGGCAAGGTGCGAAGATCAAAGCCATGAAGATCGCACTTGCGGGCGCCGGGGCATTCGGCCGCAAGCACCTTGACGGGCTCAAGAACATCGATGACGTCGAAGTCGTCTCGGTGGTCGATCCTGTCGCCGACGCAGCGGCGGTCGCTGCCGAGTATCGAATCCCCCATCACGGAACCGATCTGGCTGAGGCGCTGGCGATCGATGACGTCGACGCCGTGATCCTCGCCACCCCGACGCCGATGCACGCCGCTCAGGCGATCCAGTGCATCGACGCGGGCAAGCACGTCGAGGTTGAGATCCCGTTGGCCGACTCACTCGCCGATGCGCAGGCCGTGTTGGCCAACCAGGAGCAGGCGGGCCTGGTTGCGATGGTCGGCCACACCCGACGGTTCAACCCGTCGCATCAGTGGGTTCACAACAAGATCACGGCGGGCGAGTTCAACATCCAGCAGATGGATGTGCAGACATACTTCTTCCGGCGCACCAACACCAACGCGCTGGGTGAACCGCGGACCTGGACCGACCACCTGCTCTGGCACCACGCTGCGCACACCGTCGACCTGTTCGAATATCAGGCCGGCGAACCGATCGTCGCGGCCAACGTGCTCGAAGGTCCGCACCATCGCGACCTCGGCATCGCGATGGACATGTCGATCCAGATGAAGACCGCAAGCGGCGCGATCCTCACGCTCTCGCTCTCGTTCAACAACGACGGTCCGCTCGGCACGTTCTTCCGCTACATCGGCGACACCGGCACCTACATCGCCCGCTACGACGACCTGGTCGATGGCCGAGAGGAACCGATCGACGTCTCGAACGTCGATGTCTCGATGAACGGCATCGAGCTCCAGGACCGCGAGTTCATCGCGGCGATTCGCGAGGGCCGGGAACCCAACAGCTCGGTCCGGCAGGTCATGAGCTGTTATGAGTGGTTGCACAAGCTCGAACAGCAGCTACAGGGCTGAGTCGCAGTGCCGAATGTGCTGCTGATCACGAGTGATCAGCACAATCCGTTCGTCACCGGCTACGCGGGCGATCCGCTGGCCCGCACGCCCAACCTCGACGCCCTCGCCGAGGCCGGCACCACGTTCAGCGCCGCGTACACCAACAGTCCGATCTGCATGCCGGCTCGGGCGTCGCTGGCGACTGGGCAGTACAGCTCGGCGATCGGCGCATACGACAACGGCGCGCCGTACCAGCGTGAACAGGCCGAGAGCCTCGGCCATCGGCTCCGCGCCAATGCTCGACCCGCCGTCACGTTCGGCAAGCTCCACTTCGACGACGAAACCGACTCGGGATTCGATGCCTACCTGCCCCTGCAGGCGAAGCGCGGCTACCTGGGTGCTCGCCTCGGCTGGGCGCGCGGGAACGCCCCACCCAGCCCGATCATGTCGGACCACGTCCGCGATGCGGGTGTGGGCGTGTCCGAATACGAGCTCTACGACCGCCACACCACGCAGGCCGCCTGCCGCTGGTTGACCACCGAGGCACCCTCGGGCACGCCGTGGTTCGCGCATGTGTCGTTCGCCTACCCGCACTACCCATTCCGGGCGCCAGCCGACTCATTGCCGGCCGACGACGTCGACGTGCCCTTGCCGCCGGCCTGGCGCCCCGAGGACTGGCCGCACAATCCGGAGCTCGACGAGCACCGCCACATGATGGGCATCGACGCCGAGCCGTTCACCGAAGACGAGCTGCGTCAGTTGCGGTGGGTCTACACGGCGATGGTGCAGTTCGTTGACCGCCAGGTCGGCGAGGTGTTGGCCGCGCTCGACGGGTCGGGTGCGGCCGACGACACCGTCGTGATCTACACCTCAGACCACGGCGACATGCTCGGCGGTCACGGCTTCGCGATGAAGAGCCTCATGTACGACGCCTCGGCCCGAGTGCCGATGCTCATCGTTGGCCCCGGCGTGGGTCGCGATGTGGTCGAAGGCGCCGCGGTCTCTCTCGTCGATGTCTACCCCACGGCCGTCGACGTGATGGGGCTTCCCGCGATCGATGCCGACGCCGAACTGCCCGGCGCGTCGCTGCGAGACGTCGCTCCGGATCGAATCGCCTTCTCCGAATACCACGGCCCCAGTTCGACGGCCGCGTCGTACATGGTTCGGCGCGACCGGTGGAAGTACGTCGCCCACATGGCCGCCGACACCCGACCACAACTCTTCGACCTCGTCGCCGATCCGCACGAACTCGACGACCGCGTCGACGCCGAACCCGACATCGCTGCAGACCTCGACGCCGAGCTGCACTCGATACTCGACCCCGAAGCGACCGATCTCCGAATCCGTGCCGGCCAGGCGGAGCAACTTGCCGCAGCCGAGCCCCCTCCGGCCGGTGGGGCGCCGAAACGTACGGCGTACGGCACGCTGGCGCGGGGATGGTCGGTTCCCTCGCCCGCGATCATGGCGATCGTCGACCCCGACGGACCCTGACGCGGGTGACGATGGAGGCGACGATGGCCTCGGCGGGTTCGAGATCCGCACCTTCATGGCGGTGAGCGCGGCGTCAGGTGGAGCCCAAGGCACCGTTCATTACTGTGAGCCGATCCCGATCTTCGCCGTCAGCTGCACGGTCGCCAGCTACAACCTCAGCCCCCAGGAGGCCTGATGCACCCGATGTCGCCAGACGAAGTGGTCGAGTTCATGACCACTGGTTCCCGCACTGGCAAGCTCGCGCTGGTGCGCAAGGACGGCAGCCCCACCGTCACCCCGATCTGGTTCGACGTCGATCCAGCGACCGGCGACTTCATGTTCATGACCGGCAAGGACAGCGGCAAGGCGAAGATGTTGCGGCGCGACCCGCGGGTGTCGATCTGCGTCGACCTCATGGAGAAGCCGTACGCCTTCGCACGTGTGGACGGCACGGCGAGCATCACCACCTACGAACAAGATGCCGCCGCGTTGCGGCACTGGGCGACCGAGACGTGCCGTCGCTACGTCGGCGACGATCGGGCCGATGCGTTCGGGATTCGCAACAGCGGCGCCGACGAGATTCTGGTACGCGTCACAGCGACGACGCTGGTCGGTGCGGATGGAGTGACCGACTGATTCCGCCGGATTCCGTCGAGGCATCGGGAGTGGTGCGTGCGACTGCGATCGTGATGTCGTCTTGGAGTCCGGCGAACCGGGCGGTGTCCATCAGCGTGTCCGCCGCGTCGGCGGCGGAGGCGCGTCGATCTGGTGGCAGCGCGTCGACGGCCGCCTGCGCGGCTTCGTCGCCGAACGGGTGCCCGCCGAGCCCGTCAGCCACAGCGATCACCCACGATCCGTCATCGTTCTCGACAGCGCGGACGCGGTCCTCCTGTCGGTCGCGGGGACCGATCTCGGTGCGGGTCGCAATGTCGGTGATCAGGTCAGCGGTCATGTCCAGTGCCGAATTCGAGTGCTGCCGCGACCGTACCGAGGGGATGCGACGTCTCAGGAACGCATTTCGCGGACCGCCAAGCAAACTCCCGCGGCACTCGTCGTCGGAGGCATCTTCGTGTCCCTCGTCACCGGTCATCTCTCGCTGGCGCGATGGTGGCTGCTTGTGCCGTACTCCGCAGGGGCGCTGCAGGCACTCATCTGGTACTGGCTGCTGGTGATTCCTAATGGAACGCGCTGCATGCCAGAACTCAGCGGTGCCCTTCAGCTCCGGGCGAAGCTGAGCAGCGGGGAGATGTCTCCGCGGTCGGCGGTGCGCAGCGCAGTCAGGTACGTGTGCCTGAGGGCGTCGGTGGCCAGGTCAAGGTGGGCGCCCCATGTGAAGGGCGGACGTCCGAGCGCCTGAGCGAGGTAGTCGGCGCTGATGCGGCTGTGTCGGCCGTTGCCGTCGGCGAAGGGGTGGATGGTGACCAGCCGGTGATGGAAGCGCGCCGCAAGTTCGTCGGGTTCGAAGTACTCGCTGCTGACCCATTCCTTGGCATCGTCTGTGAGCATTCGCAGGTCCGCGGCGATTTGGTTCGGGGCGACGCCGATGTTGGTGACGCGTTGTCGGTACCTGTCTGCCCATTCCCATACTTCGCCGAACATCGACTTGTGCAGGCCGCGCAAGTACATGTCGTCGAGGAGTCGCTCGGCCGTCGGTGGGCGACGACCGAGCGCTTTGGCGATGTTGCGCTGTTCGGCGTCGTTGAGGTCGTCTCGGGTCGCGATGTGGCTGAGCAGTAGGCCCCGGCGATCTTCCTCGGACAACGGGGTGTGCCCGTCGTGTTGGGGGAAGCGCCAGTCGCTCATCGGCTCGGAGCGGTGCTCCACAGTCCGCGCCGTTCGGCGAGCTCGGCGGCGAGTTCTTCGATCTGCTCGGCGAGGTCTGCGTCTGTGGGCTGCTGGTCCTCCAGTCGGGAGTGCTGGGTGACGCGGCGCACCCGCTCGGATGCTTGCCTTCTCGCTTGGTCCTTGACCATGGCGTCGAGGCTGGCGCGGGGCACCAGCGCATAGACGAGCTCGCAGTCCAGTGCGTTGGCCGCGCGCATCAGCGTGGCGAGCTTGATGGTCATGTCCTGCTCGCCGCGCTCGATCGCGGGCACTCGCTGCTGGCTGATTCCCATGCGGCGCGCCAAGTCGGCGCTCGACATGCCGAGGGCGTCGCGCAGCGCCCGGATCCAGCCCTTGTGCGGTCGCGCCAGATCGGGCATGCGAGACAGGCGCGCGTCGAGACGGCTGCGGGCAACGGCTCGTTGGCTCTTCATGATTGTCCTCGCGGTCCCAGACTTGGAACTAGTCTTGCCACAACACATATATAGCAAAGTGTGTATAGATTAACAATCTATGTATTGTCAACTGATTCATAAATGACAATATATAACGTGTTGGACGGCCGGGATCTCGATGATCTGGTCGGAATCTGACCTCGTCGGCCGCCGCCGTCGAACTCTGGTCGCGCGGGGCGTTCGCGGGGGCTGAGACAATCGCGGCATGAAGTTCACTCCTGCTGAATATCTTGGGGCAGCTCGGCGTTCGCTGTCCCCGACGAGCCGCCGCGGCGCGCACCCTCGCCTTCTACACCGGAACCGACAGCCCCGAAGCCTGAGGCCACGTGCACCTTCGAGGTCCGCGGCGCAGCGTTCCCGACGGCAGCGTCCAATAGGTCCCCTATCTTGGCCTGTGGCTCGTCCACTCTCAGGAGTCGTCCGCGCCGAACCAGCCGTCGTGGAGCCGGCCGTAAATTCCGGACTCGACAAGATCGAGCAGTGCCAGGTTGAGCTGTTCGCGCAGCTGTGAGTCTGCGTCGTCGACCATGAGCGCGTAGCGGACACGCTGAAAATCCGGACCGGCTGTCACCACATCGCCGGTTCCTTCATGCGCGGCGTGATAACGCAGAACGGGAGCGTCGAACACGATGGCATCGACGCCGCCCTCGTCCAGCAGCCGATAGGCGTCGTCGACGTCTTCCACGACGACGGGGCCGACCCCGATCGACGGGAGGTAGGTCTCGCCGGCCGAGCTGGCGACCGTGGCGACGCGCTTGCCGGCGAGATCATGGGGACCCGAGATTTCCGATCGCAGCTCACTGACGGCGAGCGATGAGGCGATGGCAGCGGTGAAGCTCGCGAAAATCAGGGTTCCCAGCGAGATCCACAGCAAGGCGAACACCCGCCCCCGTGTGCCGCGCGCAACCTTGTCGCCGTATCCGACGGTGCTCATGGTCACCACCGACCAATAGAAGGAATCCCAGATTCCTCTGCGGTACGGAACGGCGAAATCAGAATTGTGGCGGCGCTCGAGCAGCCAGATCAGGTGTGCCGCGATCAGCACCGCCGCGGCGAAGACGCCGAGCAGCCACGGCAAGTCTGACTGAGCGATTGCCCCGAAAAACGCGACGATTCTCTGCCCGAGACCGCGAGACCCCTCGGCGGTCGTCAAGATGGTGAGGCCTGAGTCGAGCACCGGCATCGAGAAGTCGATGGTCTGTTCGCGCGACTCGGTGATCGCTGCGCCGCCGAGTCCGACATCGGCGATGTCGCGTTTGATGTCGTCGATCTGCTTGGCGACGGTGTCCACCGAATGGATCTCGGCGGTCATGCCCATGCGAGCCGCAACGAGCCGGACGATCTCGACCTCGAAGCCGCTGTAGGCACCCTCGTGGTAGATGACGAACGGTGCCAGCACGCGCGCCGTCACGCGCAGCACGCCACTCGGCGCTGTGTCCTCGCCGAGGGGTGCGAACGCGACCGCAGAGGGATCGGCGGTGTTGATCCACTTGGCGACGATTGCCTGGTTCGCCTGCACCCATTCGGCGGCGTGTCGGCGAATGTCGGCAGGGTCGCCTCCTTCTCGGATCATGCGAACGTTCTGCGCGGAGATGTCTGCGAGCGGGATGGCCACCTGCTCGAGCAGCGTTCGCACCG
This sequence comes from Candidatus Poriferisodalis sp., assembly GCF_965214215.1. Classification (GTDB taxonomy): domain Bacteria; phylum Actinomycetota; class Acidimicrobiia; order Acidimicrobiales; family Poriferisodalaceae; genus Poriferisodalis. The sequence continues at coordinate 1,297,262 of NZ_CBDCBD010000003.1, forward strand.
CCGGGTTTGCGTCGAGGAAATCCGTGTTCGCAACGGCCCGGATGTCGTTCGGCGGCCAGCCCGTCTGGCACGGGTCGTTCGCGCATCCCCGAATCCCGGACACGGCAGTGCGGGCGAGGGCGGCGGACTGGTCGGCGGGGAGCGATGCAAACGGGGTCTCGAGCCACGCTGCGTCGACGCCCGGTGCCATGACCCCGACCGTCCAGTTGGGCGTCCATGTGTAGAACAGCACTGGTTCGCCGGCGCGCCAGCGATCGATGGTCCCGGCGATGAGGGGCGAATAGTCGCCTTGGGTATGTTCGACGGTGTCCGTCAGTCCGTACGCGTCGAGATGGTGGTCGATGACCGCCGCGCACGACCAGCCCACGTCGCATCCCACCAGATCAGCCCGGCCGTCGCCGTCATGGTCGAACAGCTCCGCGACGGAAGGATCGGCGAGATCGCCCAGGCCTGTGATGCCGTGCGTCTCGGCGGTGCGCAGGTCCACGAAGTAGCCCTGCAGTGCACCGGCGTCGACGGCGGTGCCGACGGCCTCCACCGGGGAGTCGGGGGACAGGTAGGTGTCGTGCAGGGGGAACCAGCCGCTGGCCCACATGTCGACTTCGCCGGCTGCGACCGCATCGTAGAACTCGGCGTTGCCCATGGTGACCGGGTCGTCCACCTGGTAGCCCAGCTGCTGGAGCAGGATCCGGTACACCTCGGCCTGGAACCATCCGGTGTCCCACGTGGGTCTCGCAAGTCGAACGCGGGGAGTGTCGTCCGAATCTGAATCCGCCGTGTCCGAAGCTGACGAATCTGCAGTTGCCGTGCCTGACGCTGCGGCGTCTGAGGCCGCCATGGCGCTCGCCGGCGACAGCACGGCGACCAGCGCAACCAAGACGCCCAGCAAGATCCCGCACTGACGTACACGCAGCTTCGCGGCTGCCACTCCCGAGCGAGTGCGTCGCCGTCCCATAGCACAGTCTGATCACACTTCAGCAGCCATGACGACACCCCGTCGCGACGGCTAGGTCATCTCGGTCTACGCCGAATGACTAAGTTGGTGGGGACCGGGCGGCGTGTCGCCCGATAGCTGCACGTCCAGGTCCGGGTCAGGTAACTCGGAGGTCCGAAATGGACGACGCGCAGACCGAGGCCGGGGGGGACCCGAGAGTCCACCGCAGCCCCGATGACACCGACATCAATCTGACCGAGGCAACGCTTGCCTTGCATGATTGGGAGGAAGAAGAGGAGCGCCGACGCGAGGAGGCGATTCACAACCGCAAGCCGCTGGAGGGCCTGCAGGTCGATCCCGACATCGACTTTTACCCTGAGGTCGCCGACCGTGAACCCGGCGACCGCAACATCGTCAAGGCGGGTTTCGACATCCATCCGCAGGTGACGTTCTGGTCGGCGGGGATCCTGGCGGTATTCATCCTGCTGTCGGTCTTCGTCGACGGCACCCAGGATGTATTCAGCGCCATTCTCGACTTCATCAACGAGAAGCTGGGCTGGTTCTACATCCTCGACTTCAACATCTTCGTGCTGGTCGCGATCTACTTCGCGTTCAGCAGGTACGGCAAGATCAAGTTGGGCGGCCCATTCGCCCTGCCGGAATTCTCCACGATCTCGTGGTATGCGATGTTGCTGTCGGCGGGCTTGGGCATCGGGCTCATGTTCTGGGGCGTTGCTGAGCCGATCTTCCACTTCACGTCGCCGTCGCCGTTCTTCGAAGGCGTCGAGGCGGGGACAAACGCGGCAGGCAGCGCCGCGCTCGCGACGACCTATCTCCACTGGGGGATCCACGGCTGGGCCCTCTACGGGCTGGTTGCGCTAGCGCTGGGCTTCTTTGCCTACAACCGAGGCTTGCCGCTGACGTTCCGCTCGATCTTCTTCCCGATTCTCGGCAAGAAGATCTACGGCACGTGGGGCAACGTCATCGATATCTTGACCGTGCTCGCCACGCTGTTCGGATTGGCCACCTCGCTCGGCTTCGGCGCCAGCCAGGCCTCAGCAGGATTGAACAAACTGTTCGGTCTTCCCGACGAGCAATGGTTCCAGGTGCTCCTGATTTGCGGCATCACGGTCTTGGCGACCATTTCGGTGGTTGCCGGACTCGACGCCGGCGTGAAGCGACTCAGCGAGCTGAACATCTGGCTGGCGGGCGCCTTCTTGATCTTTGTGCTGCTGGTCGGCCCGACGCTGTTCATCTTGTCGCTGTTTACGCAGAGCTTGGGCAACTACATCCAGGTCCTGCCGGAGCTTTCATTCTGGAATGCAGCCTTCGAGGAGACCGAATGGCAGGCGTGGTGGACCATCTTCTACTGGGGATGGTGGATCTCGTGGTCGCCGTTCGTCGGAATGTTCATCGCCCGCATCTCCAAGGGCCGTTCGGTGCGCGAGCTTCTGCTCGGCGTGATCGTGTTGCCCTCGATCCTGTGCTTCTTGTGGATGTCGGTGTTCGGAGGCGCCGCCATCCACCTGCAGCAGAACGGGCTGCGTGACGTGGCCACAGCGGTGAACGAGAACGTCGCAACCGCACTGTTCGACATGCTCGAGTCGTTCCCGCTCACCGGCCTCGTCTCGTTCGTCGGCGTGCTGTTGCTGGTGTCGTTCTTCGTGACGTCGTCGGATTCGGGATCGCTGGTGGTGGACCATCTCACCTCCGGCGGCAAGCTCGACTCACCGAAGCCTCAGCGGGTCTTCTGGGCGTGCATGGAAGGCGCGGTGGCGATCGCACTGCTGATCGGAGGCGGATTGAGCGCCTTGCAAACTGCGGCCGTCTCGATCGGATTGCCGTTCGCGGTCATCCTGCTGATCATGTGCTGGAGCTGCAAGAAGGCGTTCGACGAGGAACTGGACCTGCTCGAAAGCCACTACGACGAGCAGATCTTCCGATCCCAGCACAGCGGACTGATCGCCACTGTCAAAGATCGACTGCAGCACGGACCGACGCGATGACCGCGCGAACACAGCAGCGAGGAGACAAGAAATGACCAAGCAACGACGCAGAAATCTGATCTTGGTCGGTGCCCTGGTTGGGCTGGTCGTCGTCGTACTCGTCGTGATCTTCTCGAGCGAGGAGGAAGACGGCACGGTGCGGATGGCGCGGGCCAACTGGGACAGCGGCTACGCACAAGCGGAGATCTACGCAGCGCTCATCGAAGAGCTCGGCTACGAGGTCACCGATCCTTCCGAACACGAACTCGGACCGCTCAACTTCTACCCCGCGTTGAGGACCGGCCAATACGACCTGTGGGCAAACGGCTGGTTCCCCAACCACGAGGTCTTCCTCGATTTCGAGACTGTCGCTGGTCTCTCGACTGAAGGAGAGATCGAACCGGTGGGGACTCAAGTGGGCCGTGGAGGCCAAGAAGGCTACATGGTCGACAAGGCAACTGCTGACAGGCTGGGCCTTGTCTCGATGAGCCAGCTGTCTGATCCGTCGATTGCCGCGGAGTTCGACATCGACGGCGACGGCACCGCCGACCTGTTCGGATGCAACGAGGACTGGGGATGTGCCCAGGCCATTGACGGCCATATCGCCGACAATGACTGGGGTGCCAACGTCGAGCAGGACTCGGGCAACTACAACGACCTGATCGGCGAGGTTCGAGCCCGAGTCGGGGCTGGGCAGCCGGTGCTGTTCTACGGCTGGACGCCGAATTGGACCTACACCGTCCTCACCCCTGGCGACAACGTGGTGTGGCTGGCGTCGGACTTCGAGGTGAATGACATTCAGGCGGTCGCCAATGCCGATTTCCTCGACGACCATCCCGACGTTCGCAGGCTCCTCGAGCAGGTGACGATCGATCTGGGATGGATTTCGACGCAGAACGAGCGGATGGCAGCCGGCGGCTACACCCAAGAGCACGTACGTGCAGATGCATCGCAGTGGATCGAGGAGAACCGGGCCACAGTCAACGGCTGGCTCGAAAACGCACGCGCCGCGTCCTAGGAGACTGCTGATTTATTCGGTTTCGGCACCTACGGCAAGTCTCTGACCTGCGGTTTTGCTCGGCCCAAAAGGGTGATTCGGGAATTGCTCAACAGCCTCCTAGATCGCTAGATCGCAGCCGCCCGCCGGGGCCGTGTTGAGCGCTGCGCGGTCGACCTAGCCGGCGGCCAGCGCGGCCTCGATCCACGGATCGATCACGTCGCGGTTGGCGGCGATCCAATCGGCGGCCGCGCCTGCGATCTGCTCATCGGAATTGGCACCCGAGTCGATGGCGACCGCCTGCACGGCAACGGCCAGCGGGTCGAGCTCGAAGCTCTCGAGCAGCGACGCTGCCGCCGGGTTGGCATTCAGGAAGTCGACGTTGGCGGTGACCACGATGTTCGACGGTGTGAACATCGTCGAACATGGTTCGTTGGTGCATGCATCGCCGACCTCGGAAACACCGTCTTGGCCTTCGAGGGCCTGTTCGGGCTCGATGGCAAGCCACAGCACGTCCCGGCCTGGCACGAGCTTGCCGACGAAGGCGGTCGGTGTCCACACGTACTGCAGCACCGGTCCGCCACCGGCGAAGCTCGCCTGGGACTCTGCGAACAGCGCCGAGTATGTCGCTGACACCTGCGTGGCACGGTCATCCCAGCCGTTCTTGGCGAGGGTGTCGTTGATGACCTTCTGGCAGCCCCAGCCGTCGTCGCAGCCGTTGATGTCGGCCTTGCCGTCGCCGTCGCTGTCGAAGTGAGCAACCGCGTTAGGGTTGTCGAGCAGTTCCCCGAGCGTCGTGAAGCCGAACTGTTCGACGCTGGGAATGTCGACGAGCAGCCCTTGGAGCGCACCCGAGGCCATCATCGTGCCGATGTAGCGAGCTTTGTCGGCGAACGTCCCGCCTTCGGGACTCTCGCCCTCGAGCAGGGGCGTGTGGTTGAGGGGCCACGAAGATCCCCACAAGTCGTAATCTCCCTGAGCCACGGCCGGATAGAACGTCGCCGGCGCGATTTCCTCCGGGTCGGTCACTTCGTAGCCGAGCTCTTCGAGCAGCTGCTGGATGACGAAGTTCTGGAAGTTGGTCTCGATCCAGTTGCCCCGTGCCATGGTGACCGTGACGCCCTCGCCGGGCAGTGCCGCCGACGCGGTCGCCGCCGACGCGGCGGCTTCGGCGGTCGGTGCTGCGGTATCGGATGTGGAGTCGTCATCTCCGCAGGCGGCGGCGATCAGGCCGAACGCCATGAGAACGACGATGAGCAATCGTCCTCGCGTGGTTTGCATCGGTGTGTCCCCCTGAGTGATGATCGCCCGAGCCCCGCGGGCTTCGACCATGCATTTGTGTCTAGTGCCGTGTCAGCAAACGTCTGCGTGCTTGGAGATGCCAGCCCACCACATGATGTCAGGGCTTCCGCGCATCGTGAGCACCCCGAAGGTCGCCTGACGCGGCACCAGTTCGTATGTGTCACCGTTGCAATTGCAATGTCTATGTCGCTGTTCTTGGCCCGCGCCGGCGCTGCTTGACCCGTGTGGACGGCCGTGTGCCGAGCCCTCAGATCGACCGCAGTCGATCTTCTCGAAGATCTCGCCGTCTACTGCACAGCGCTGGCGCGCCAGCCACGAGCAGCCAGTATGAGGCCGCCGATGGCGGTGAGGAATGCGCTGGCCCCGGGCCCGAGCGCCGGGGTCGCAAGCCGGACGTACGTCGCTATCCAGGCGGTTCCGATTGCGGTGATGGCGCACCCCGTCCCGAACATGACGAGGCCTCCGAATCGCTGCAGCGCATAGCGGCGCACAAGCCGAACGAGGGCCGCCGCGGCGCCGATCAAGGCGAGCGCCAACACGACGTAGCCAATCTGCGGCCCGGCCGCATCGAGGCCGCGGACCGTGACGCGCCGGGTCTGCGACAGGGCCTCAGCCAGCAGTTCCGCGGCAAGGCCGCCCTGGTTGACGCCCTCGGCTTCGGCTGCCAACTCGGCGGCGATCTGGGCTGCGTCGCTGCGCTGGTCCAGCAGCCAGGATCCCGACGCTCCTGCGAACACCAGAAACAGTGTCAGCACCGCGATGCCGATCACTTCGGTGATACCCACACGAGCCACGTCGCCCTCGGAGGGTGCCCGCAGCGCAGCGACGGCGCCGCCAGCCAGAACGACCAGCGCGCCGCCGAGCGCCATCCACGCGCCTGTGCCGTGGCTGTAGTTGTCGCCGCGGGGGGCGACGCTCAGGTAGGCGACGATCAGCGACACCAGCATCAGGCCGCCGGCGAAGAACGCGCTGGCGCTGGCAATGAACTTGGCCCGACTCCGTGGGCTCCACAGTGCGGCGGCGCCGCCGAAGGCGACGGTGAGACCGACGAAGCCGAACAGGATCCCGAACCACGAGCCGCCGGTGGCGTCGAGCCCGCTGTGCGCTCCGGCGAGGTCGTTGTCGTCGAATCGGGCCCAGCCCGACAGCAGGCCCGCGTCGTTGCCCCAGGTGAGCAGCGCCGAGAACGCACAGACGAGGCCGCCGCCCAGTGCTGCGACTGCGCCCAGGGCCTGGGGGGAAGTCAGCGACGCCGGCGCCGTCTCCTCCGTGGGCGGGGGTACTTCGGCGTCGGGCTCCAGGCCCGGCACGGGGGGCACCTGCGGTTCGGAGCGTGTGGTCCATGCGCTGCGCATCCGTGCGAACAGGCTGCGGCGGTCGACGGTGTCGTCGGGCTGGGAGATCCGGTCGAGCAGCACGCCGACGAAGTAGAGGCCGGCACCGGCCGACGCGCCGACGGGGATGTCGGCGGTGTTGAGCGCGGTGAGGATCGGTTTGCCGAGGCCTCCGCCGGCGATGATCGCCACGATGCCCACCATCGACAGCGACAGCAGCAGGGTCTGGTTGAGCCCGGCCATGATCGCGGGCCGCGCCAGGGGAAGCTGCACTTCGCGCAGCACCCGGCTCTCGGTTGCGCCGAATGCCCGGGCCGCTTCGACCACCTCCGCTGGCACCTGACGGAGCCCCAGGTTGGTCAGGCGGACGATGGGAGGCAGAGCGAACACGAGCGTGGCCAGCACGCCGGGTGTCCGGCGGACGCCGAACAGGAAGATGATCGGCAGCAGATAGACGAAGGGGTGGATGACCTGCATGCCGTCGAGAACGGGACGCAGCCTGCTCCAGAACGAGTCGACGCGGGCCGCCAGGATCCCGAGTGGGATGCCGATCGCCGTGCAGATGATCACCGCCACGATGATCATCCCGACCGTTTCCATCGTGAGGTCCCAGTACTCGTTGCCGAGCAGTCCGCAGATCAGCAGGCCGGCCGCGCTGCCGAGCCCCACCAGTGCGTTGCGTGTGGTGAGCCCCAGCAGGAAGAACAGCAGCAAGACGATCGGCCATGGCAGCCAGGTCTGCAGCAGGTTGTCGATGATGAGCCGCAGGAGTTGATCGACGGGCCACTTGACGGCGTCGAGGAATCCGGTGATGTGGGTGGTCAGCCAGAAGACGATTTCCTCGATCCAGCGACCGAAGGGGATCTCCCAGACGTCGAGGGTGCGGTTGTCCCAGAAACTGGTGGCGAGCGTGCCCGAGCTCTCCCCGATGAAGTCCTTGGAGTTCACGAACGTAACCCCTCGGATTGCGGGGGCCGGCAACTCAAAACATGATGTCACTTACGTGTGTCGGCCTCGACGGATGGGTGCAGTAGACGCCCTCGACGATGCCCTAGCTGCGGGCGAATCTGATCAGGTCGTCGATGTCCCCAGCGTCGGCGGAGTGCAACGCTGCGATGTAGCGCTGTTCGGCGTCGAAGAGTTCTTGCCGGGTTGCGATGTCCCGCTGGAGCAGGCCGCCTCGATCTTCGTCAGACAGCAGCGTGTGCCCGTCCCCGGTTGGGGCAGCGAGGCGGCTCACAGTTGATTGCCCTACTCAGTGCGCCAGAGGTCACGCCGCTGCCGGAATTCAGCTGCGAGGTCGTCGATCTGGGCTTCGAGATCGTCGGAGGTGACCTCTTGGTCCTCGAGGCGTGAGTGGGCCATCACGTTTCGCAAGTGCCCGATTGCGCTCAGTCGGGCTTGCACATCGACCATGAATGGCATGACTCGACTGCACAGTGGTTGTCCCAGCTACCACCGCTCAGTCGGGGATCCAGTCTTCGGTTTGGAGGCCGAGCCCGTCGGCGATGCGGTTGGCGTAGGCGTAGTAGCCGACGACTTCGGTGATGTCGAGGATGTCGCGGTCGCTGAAGCCGGCTTCGCGCAGGGCGTCGACATCGGCGTCGGTGGTGGCGGCGGGGGTTTCGGTGAGCTTGACGGCGTATCGGAGCATGGCGGTGCGCTTGGGCGACAGTGCGGCGGTGGTCCAGTCGTGCTCGACGGCGGCGACGAGTTCGTCGTTGCGGAGCAGGCGGCGCAGACCGCGCCGATGGTGGACCACTCAGTAGTGGCAGTCGTTGGTGAGGCTGACGACCAGGGCGATGAGCTCGCGCTCGGCCTTGCGCAGCGTGGCGGAGCCGGCCATGGCCGATTCGTAGAGGCCTTGGTGTGCGGCCATGGAGCGGGGGTTGAGCGAGTGGATGGCCAAGATGTGGTCGACCCGGCCGTAGGCGGGGTCCACGACCCGGGGGTACAGCTCGCCGAGGGGGCCGCCCCAGTCGTCGTCAGCAATGACCTCGATGCGTGCCATGCGCCAGCGTTTCACACCGGCAGGGCGTCAGTTGCACTCGGCCGTGCCTCGCTCGGAAACAATTCTTCGGCACCTCGGGTCGTAGGTACATTGAGGCACAGTTCAGCGTCGGTGAGGCCCGTTCACGGCCGAGGACTCGGAGCCAGATCAGTTCGATGACCGCTTACGGGCCGCTCTCGGCACGCCTCAACTCCGCATTCGACGGCTGCTACGAGGCCCATCGCGCCTCGGCCCTGTCGGGCGTGCCGCAGTCGACGGTGTACCTCTGGGCTCGCAATGGGCTCGTGACACCGTCGGTGTCGCCCACTCGGGTGAAGCTCTGGTCCTACGCCGACTTGATGGCGCTGCGCATCGTCTATTGGCTGCGACATCCGAAGTTCGAAACAGAGGCAAGTGTTCCTGCGAGCCCGATGCCGCGCGTGCGTGAGGCCTTGGCCGAGTTGGAGCAGCTCGGCTTGGACATCTGGGACGACAGCGGGGGCCGGCTGACGTCGCCATTGCGGGTCGATGCCTCCGGCAAGATCTGGGTGGACGTGGAGGGCATCCCTCATCAGGCGGGGCAAGCGGCGATGCAGGAGTCATTGGACCTCTTGGGTCCCTTCGATGTCGCCGACCGCCAAGGACCCGACCTCATCCGTCCCCGCCCGAGCCTGCGCATCGTTCCGGGCAGGGTCTCAGGCGAACCTCACCTCGCCCGGTCACGTATCACGACGCTGTCCGCGGCCGCTCTCTACGAGAGCCTCGGCGACTACAAAGCGATTGCCGATCTCTACCCGGGCTTCGACGCGGCGGCATTCAGGGATGCGGTCGAGTTCGAGAGCTCATTGGCTGCGTGATGCAGCTCCCGCTGGATCACAACTTTCCTGAACTGATCGTCAGCCGCAATCGCGGGATCCTCGCGACTTGTTCGACGAGGCTGCGCAGCCATGCACTGGGCCGAGATCTGGCGAGTCGTCGCGCCCCGGCCGCCGAGCGGCGATACTGACACCATGAGCGTCCGGGTTGCGGTTCGTCCCGCGTTGCTCGAGTGGGCGCGTTCCCGGTCAGGTATCGACGAGACCGTTTGGCACAAGCGATTTCCGCTCTTCGATGCTTGGGTCGCTGGTGATGCGCAGCCGACCCTGCGTCAGTTGCAGGACTATGCCGCCAAGACATACACGCCGGTCGGATTCCTGCTGCTCGACGAGCCGCCGGTCGAAACGCTGCCCGTAGCGGACTTTCGCACGCCCGCCGGGCAGGGCGGCACAATGCCGGCGACGGGGAACCTGCTCGACACCCTACGCGCTTGCCAAGCCCGGCAAGAGTGGTACCGAGACAATCAGCTGCTGCACAACGAGCCGCACGTCGACTTCGTCGGTTCCGTCACGGTGTCGACACCGCCGACCGTGGCCGCTACGTCGATGCGTGATGCACTGGGCTGGACTGGTGAAGTTCGCGAGGAACTCGGGAGCTGGCAGGAAGCATTGGCCCAGCTTCGGGAGCGTGCCGAGGACGTGGGTGTGCTGGTGACGATCAGCGGGATTGTCGGATCGAACACTCATCGCAGGCTGGATCCGAATGAGTTTCGAGGCTTCGCCCTCGTCGACGACTACGCGCCGCTCGTGTTCGTCAACGGCGCTGATGCGAAGTCGGCGCAGGTGTTCACCTTGGCTCACGAACTGGCGCATCTGTGGCTCGGCGCGACGGGGCTCTCCGACGCCGAAGCGGAGTCCGGCCGTGAGTTCGCCGAGGAACGCTGGTGCAACGCCGTGGCGGCGGAGCTGCTGGTGCCGATGTCTGACTTCGAGCAGGCATTCGATCCTGCGGGTGCGCTGCGCCCTCAGCTCGAACCGTTGGCACGGCGCTATCGGGTGTCGACAGAGGTCATCCTCGCTCGTGTCCGTGAAGCTGGTGCCATCGGCTGGGACGAGTTCATGCTCGAACGGGATATTGAGCGAACCCGGATCGAGTCCCTTGACAGCGGGCGCAGTGCTTCAGGCGGCAACTACTACGCGACCAAGCCGGTGCAGGTAGGTAAACGCTTCACGCGCGACCTCATCGCGAGCACACTCGAAGGACGAACCACCTACACCGAAGCGTTCCGACTGCTCGGTGTGAAGAAGGTCTCGACGCTCGAAGGGCTTGGCCGCAGCCTCGGAGTCCTGTAGTGGCCTATCTGCTGGACACCAACGTCTTCATCGCTCTTCGCGGCTGCCGCCGACTCGTTTCTGATTGGCCATGCACGCGCCGGGGGCCATAGCGTCGTGACCCACGAAGTACCCGGTAGGAAGCGCACTCGGATCAAGATCCCGAACGCCGCTGCCGCGGCTGGTGTGTGAGCGCTCAACCCGTTTGCCATGTTGCGAATCGAGGGCGCAAGATTCGAACTCAGGACACAGGGTCAGCAACTGGCGTTGCCCGTGACCGACGTTGACGCACCGACTGAAATGGGAAGTCGCGTCGACGAATGACATGAAACGCCTGATCATCACGCCAGGAGGCGACAACTCGGGTCTGGGAAGCAGTAGATGGTGCTACTGCCAATCCAGAGGCTCGCCTGCGATGCCGACATCGGACTGAGACTCAAGCCACGAGATAAATGCTGTGCGCAGTCCATCGGGAAAGTTGCGACGGTAACCACGGACGCTGCCGAAGTAGTCCTTGCCCTCCCAATCACGGAACTCTTCTGGTATCTGGATCGCATCGGCGCCGTAGTAGGCGAACGACGTTGAGGCCAAGACCCGCGGCGCGCTCGTGTCCCGCTTCACATGGGCCAGGTTCGGGCTGCCGTCCCCAAGACTGTGCCGGCTGTCCTCTTGGATCCATGTGCTCTCGTCGGCCGAACGATGGTAGATGTTGTCGCCGTAGCGCAGCTTTAGGCTGCCCACTCGGTTTGGCTTCTTGCTCGCGAACCTCGGATCGGTCCAGTACTCGTCGAACGACAGCGTTTCCTCAACCCGCATGGCGTAGACGAGGTGATCCTGCTGCCCCTTCTGCATCGACCCGATCCCCGCCACCCAATCTCCCGGACTTGCAGACTTTCGGATTTCTGGCTTGCAGGTCGCAAGCGTGCAGGTGCCAAAGTATGGGTTCGGCGCGAAGCCGATGTCGTAGAGCACGACATACGTGAACAGCTCTGCCACCGATTAACAGCCGATTCGATTGAGCGGCTGGGCTGGCCGGGGCTCACCGTTCGAGTCTTCGAATTGTTGTTCGCCGTTCAGTGCAGCAAGTATCCGTTCCGAATTCCAGCCGACGATCGCGTCGGCGTACCTTTCGAGCGGCTCTGGGACCTCGCAGCCGGCGGAACCCGGCGCCCACACGCCAATGATTGGCTTTCCCAGCTTGTTCGCGTACTCGATTTCCCAGGCGACCCAGTCGTGGTTCCTCGTGTCAGGGGTAATGATGACGACGAGCTTGCCTGCCCCCCGAATGCCGGGTGCGAGAATCTGTGACCTGATGTAATCCGGGCTATTCGCCTGATTAGGCCTGTCACTCGTGATTGACCTATCGCGTACAGCCACGTCCCTACCCTTGAGCAGGCCCTTGAAGCCTGCGATGTGATAGTCGTCCTCATGCCGGTGGCTGATGAACACGTTGTGGATTTCGCTCATTAGACCTCCTTCGGTCCATCAACTCCGAGGTTACGTAGGGGGTGTGACAAATCTCGTACGATTACGCCGTGCTGCCGCCGGTGCTCGAGGTCTACGTCGTCTGGCATCCCGATGATGCTGAGGGGGCCCAGATCGCCGACACCCTGTTGGAGCACTTTCGCGGCACCCCGTACTCGGGCCTCGTTGGCGGTGCCGTCGAGGTGTACACGAGGTCTGCTCCGTGGGGTCCTGGCTCCGATGCACCGCGGCCTCTCCCTTGCCAGGTGGCGCTGCCTCACGACCTGCCAGCGGCTCGTGTGACGGCAGTCCTGCCCGTTGTCGGTGTGCGTCTCGCCCGGGCCGTAGAGGATTTGCAGTCCGGTTGGCGGACCTACCTCACGGAGATTCGTGCGGCGGTTGACGCGGCACCAGAGATCGTCGGCGTCTTCCCGATTCGGTTGCCCGGGACAGTTGACGGAGTGCTGGTCGACGTGCTCGGTGATCTCCAAGAACTCGATCCAGAGAGCGTTGACGACCCTGCGGTGCTGTGCCGTGAGGTCTCGCAAGCAGTCGCCCAGATTGTCAATGACCCGTTCGGCGATCGACTCACGGTCTTCATCAGCCACACGAAGCGTCATTCGATCGCTGAGGGGCCCGATTACGTCGACGAAATCGTGGACCTCGTGCGATCGACCATCGGAGGCACGCATCTACGGCCGTACTTGGACGCGGCCGACGTGCTTCCTGGGTCCGACTGGGATCAAGAACTGCGGGCAAGCGCTTCGTCGTGCGCGTTGCTGGCGATACGCACAGATCTGTATGCCGGCCGCGAGTGGTGCCAGAAGGAATTCTTGACCGCCAAGCGACACGGCATGCCGGTGGTGACGCTCAACGCCGTCCGGGATCGAGACGAGCGGGGGTCATTCCTCATGGATCATGTGCCGACAGTGCGCTACGACGACCGGGACGACGACTCAAGGCGTAGCAGCGTCGAGGCTGCGCTGAACTTGTTAGTTGACGGGGCGCTGCGACGGGCCATTTGGAATGCTCAGGGCGAGGAGCTTCGCTTGGGCGGCATCGATTGGGCGCCGCCGTATGCGCCGGAGCCTGCGACAGCCATCCGGTGGTTGCTCGAGAACAGTGCGCAGGTCACGGAAGACGACCCGATCCTTGTGATGCACCCGGACCCACCGCTGGGACCCGATGAGTCCGATGTCATCGGCCAGCTCTTCGAGGTCGCAGGCGCCGCAGCGCGTGTCGACGTGGTCACGCCGCGGACCTACGCGAGCCGCGGAGGAGGGACTCTCTGATGCTGGCGCAGGGCCTAATCCCGACAGGGGCGTTGGCCGGCGTACGAGTCGGTATCTCAGTCTCCGACAGCGACGATCTACCTCGCCTTGGGCTGGCGAACGCTCACGCAGAACTTGCCATCGGGGAGATCGCCCGCGCCGTACTCGTCGCCGGGGGCTCGCTGGTCTACGGAGGCAGGATCCGGCCCTCCGGATTCACGCAATGCCTGTTGCACGAGATACATCGGTACGGTCGCAGCGACGCCTTGACGCTGTGCCTCGCAGCGCCCGAGCATCGGAAGCTCTCCCGAAGCGAACTCGACAGCATCGATCGACAACTGGGTTCGAAGGGCCGGGTGGTCTGCTTGGATGAGCGAGGCAACCATATTCCCGACATCCTGAAGTTCAAGCCACCCGAGCCAGAGGACACCGACGAAGCCGCCAAGGCCCCCGCATTCAGCGCTCTTCGGCGCCTCATGGGGACCATCACCGATGCGCGTGTGCTGCTGGGTGGCAACTTGTCCACGTTTGCGGGATCGATGCCGGGAATCCTTGAGGAAGCGATCATCGCTGTGGCCGGCAATCAGCCCTTGCTCGTGTCCGCAGGCTTTGGCGGCGCAGCTGCGTTGGCGGCGCGTCATCTCGGGATAGACGACCTCGGCTGGGCGCCCAGCGATTTCCCGCGACGGCCCGACGACGTTCGAATCGATCGAGCAGTGGCCGAGCTTGAAGAGGCAGCTGCTGATTCGGGGTGGGATCCCAGGGCGACCCGACTCGAGACCGACGAGCTCGGCCAACTGTCGGCATCACACCGCGCAGGCGAAATCGCAGCACTCGCTGTGAGAGGGCTGTCCCGGGCACTCAGCTAGCTCTTGTTGCAACCCACCGGTTGAGCCGCCGCGAGCGCAGTTCGGACCCGAATTTGGCGCGTGTTGCATCGCTTGTCCTGGTCAGCGAGGGCGCGGCGGATAAGTGTTTCCACGACATCGTCTTGTGCTGCGTCTGGCTTCGCGCGACAAGTTCTGAGTTTCTTCGAGCAGCGTCGGGCTGGGCTAGCGGTCTCAGTTCAGGAGGCCGCGGCTGACGGATTCGCCGGAGCGCAAATCGAAGAGGCTGCTCTCAGCAGAGCAGAAGTACGACTTGCGGGTGAGGATGCTCGCTGGGCAGGCCGACCAGGCGGAGGCGGGCGTGGACCAGTCGGTGATCGGCCGGTAGCGGGCTGCCAGCGACTCGGCCTGCCTGCCGATCATGGGGTACTGCGCGGACCTGAGGTCAGCAGCCTGCTGTGGGTACTGTGAGCCGCTGTGCCACTCGCCACTCGCGACCCTGATCAAGGCCAGCTTCCGTTCGAGGAGAACCGCGTGTTCCGCCTCGCCGGGCGGCGAGTGCAGGTGACGGAGGTCTTCTGGTCGTACTGGCGTCTGGCGGCCGAGCGGCAGGCCATCTTCTATCGCCGCGCCGCGGGCGAGCTCGGTCCGTGGACGAGCGATCCCATCCTCGCCCGGCACAGGTTCACGAACGCGTACCGGGCGTCGGACCGCGTCAGTCAGTACCTGCTTCATCATGTGATCTACGACGAAGAGCGCGACGCGCTGGACACGATCCTCCGGGTCCTACTCTTCAAGATCTTCAACCGGATCGATACTTGGGAGCATCTGGTCGACCGCGTCGGGCAACCAGCAGCGGCTGGCTTCGGCACCGACGGCTACGCAAAGGCGTTGGACGAACTGCTCGATCGGGGCCGACGCGTGTACTCGGCGGCGTACATCATGCCGAGTCCGCGGCGAGGGGCGGACCGCAAGCACCGTGACCATCTCTCACTTGTCGAGATGCTGCTACGGACGGGCGTGTTGGCCCACCTCGAACGAGCTTCTTCGCTGCGATCCCTGTACGAAAGACTTTGCGAGGTGCCGTCGTTCGGACCGTTCTTGGCATTTCAGTACGCCATCGACTTGAACTACTCGCCGCACTTCGATTTCGACGAGATGGATTTTGTCGTCGCCGGTCCGGGAGCTGTTCGCGGCATCCGCAAGTGCTTTGCGGACACAGGCGGCCTCGACGCAGCCGAAGTGATCGCGGCAATGGCGGACACAGCCACTGAGTTCTTTGAGATGACCCCGACGCCGACCCCGTTTCGGGACCTGTGGGGTCGTCCACTTCAGCTCATCGACTGTCAGAACCTGTTCTGCGAGGTCGACAAGTACGCACGGGTCGCTCATCCTGAGCACTCGTTGGGCGGGCCCGGCCGTATCAAGCAGGTGTATCGGGTTGACCAGCGCCCCTTGACGCTGGGTTACCCACCCAAGTGGGGCTTGCCGTTGTCAGCGCAAGCCCCATCCTGTCTCGGCGCTGCTGTCTAGGTCTGGGTCGCCACAGGAGAAATGTTCCACTTGACAGCAGATGTCGGAAAATCTAACATCGATGTCATGGCAGATGACATCGACACGGGAACCATTTCCCCGCCTCAGTCTCCTCCGGCGGACACGGTCGAAGTCCACGGACTCACTGAGAGCGAGCTTGGGGCCCACGTGAACAGGTTGCTCGCCAGCGTTGGCGAAGCCACGAGTGGTGCCAGTTCCGGCGTGGCCAGCCTTGCCGCGGTGTGGGTGATTAGCCAGATCGAGGAGGCGTGCGGAGCCGGAACCCTCGTTGACCCTCGCGATCTGACCAAAGATGACTTCGCTACGCCGGCGGCGCTGAGTCAGATGCTGCACAGGCAGATCCGCGAGCGAGTGGCACCACTGGTCAAGTCATGAGCGAACTACTCGACGCGACCAGCACGTTGAGCGAGGCGTGGTCTCAGGCTCTGGTGCATGCGGCCAGCCAGCCGCGCGGGCGCTGCGTCAATTTGGTTATGACGGTTGAGAAGCCCGGCGCAGAAGACGAGGTTGTACGCGATGTGATCGACACGGCTCTCAACGCTGCCGGGGATCCGAGCGTGGAGACGGTCGCGGGCACCATCTTTCCGGCAGCGCTGTACTCGGGCCCCGGATTCTCATGGTCTCCTGACCTGGACGAACCGGCCGTTCGTGCCTTGGATGCTGCCGCGCTCAATCTCTACGAGCGCTACGCGGGCATGCTGCCCAAGTTGTTGAAGTTCCCTGGGAACAGCAGAGGCACCTATTTCGCGCGAATGATCACCTGGCCGGGCAATAGGTCCGGAGGAACAAATCAACTGGATTTGAGGATCGCCCGCATACGCGGCGAGTTTTCCAAGGGGAAGCGAACCAACAACACGCTCGATATCGACGTCGGTGCAGATGCTTTGCTCCCTGAATCTCTTGCTGGGGTGCAGCTCTACGCTCCGACAGATCGGCGCATGCGCGGCTTTCCTTGCTTGGTGCATATCGATCTCACCTTGTTCGATGGGACGCTGCACTGCATGGCCGTATACCGCCACCAGTACCTCATCACCAAGGCCTACGGGAACTTGGTCGGCCTCAGCCGGCTGATGCACTTCCTGTGCGAACAGACGGGCGCCGAGTGTGGCGAACTGGTAGTCCACGCCACCTTGGCTGACGCGGAGCCGGGTCATCCGGCGAAGCCACGAGATCTCGTCCAGTCCATAGAGGCACTGCTGTGACAGGCGACGGCGCTTTGGTGCCCGACCCTTCCGCGGTTCTCGCATCAGCGGTGAATGCCTCAGCGCTTGCCGGTGATCGTGATGAAGCAGCAGGTGTCGGAGTTGATGTTGTTTGCGTCTCCAAGATGAGCCGCCTGGTTTCCGAAGGCGGGCCGGCGTTTCTTCAGCGCTGTTGGACATCACACGAACTCGCCGAAGCGGGCGACGACCCAGAACGGCTCGCAACACGTTGGGCGGCGAAGGAAGCCGTAATGAAATGCCTCGGTGTGGGGATAAGCGACCTCGACCCGCGAGACGTCGAGATCGTGTCGCAGAATTCGGGCGCTCCAAGCGTTGTGTTGCGAGGCTCGGCTGCCGGGCGGGCCCAATCGCTCGGGATCTCCGAGTTCCACGTCTCGGCAACTCACGAGAGTGGCTGGGCCGCGGCAATTGCGGTCGCCTCGGCATCGACAGAACACCAAGATTCCAAAGTGGCAATACAACGAGAGGACGGATCATGAGCACGGATGCGCCCGAGTCAGACGAGGGTGAAGCGATGGCGCTCGCACAGCGCTTGAGGAACGCGCGCGAGTACATCGGCCTTCTGCAAGAGGATGTCGCAACGGCACTGGACATCCCTAGGGCGAGCGTGTCCGCCATTGAGTCCGGAAAGCGGCGCGTCTCATCACTTGAACTCAGGCGTCTGGGCCGCTTGTATCGCCGGCCCGTGGCGTGGCTGCTCGGAGAGGAAGGCGCAGAGGTTGATATGGACACGCCTCTGTACCGAGCGACGGCGGACCTGTCGGATCAAGACAAGGAGCAAGTCTTGCGCTTCGCCGAGTTCCTCGCTGGCGCGGGACGACCCGGAGCTGCTCGGACCGAGCAAGCGGAATAGCCCATGGTTTCCGGTCATACCCGACGCCTCGCGGCTGCGAGTTCCGCGAGCCGCCTCTTGAGCGAGGCAGGTTTGGATCAGACGCGCCAAGTCGATGTGTTCGGCCTAGTCGAAAGCCTCGGGTTGTGGCTCGCCTTTTTCCCGCTCGATGGGCTGCTAGGGGCATACCTGCCGGAGGGCACCGGTGGGATCCTCATCACCACCGAACGTTCGACGCCGATCCAGCGATACACAGCAGCGCACGAACTCGGTCACTGGCGACTCGACGGCGGTCACGATGCTGCCCTCGATACCGAATCGGATGTACTGGGACGCACCACCTTGGAGCGCGAGACGCTCGCGCAGGTCTTCGCTGGGGCGCTGCTGATCCCACCCCCGCTCGTCCACACCATCCTGTCGCGCCGCAGTGCGACATCGCTTGGCCCGCTCGACGTCTACACCGTCGCCCGTGAAGCTGGCGTCAGCTACGAGGCGGCCGCAAGGCAGCTGCACCACCTCGACCGGATCACGCAGCACGAACTGCGAGAGCTGCTCAAGGTGCAGCCGCTGAAGGTCAAGCAGTCGATTGGGGCCGGACGTCGACCCGTTGTTGGCGTTGCGGACGTTTGGCCAGTCGATATGGCGTGGCACGGCCAACTGCTCAACGTTCGCACTGATGACGAGATCATTATTTCCTTGCCTGAGGACCGCAGCACCGGCTACAGGTGGTCGATCGCGAGTCCCAATGCGAGCCCACGACGTGCCGCGGCACCGCCGCCTCCCCCCTTCGCCGATGACGGTCCCCTCGAGCCGGCAGCACTGCCGCTGGCAGAACCGAAGGCGGCGCCACGAGCCAGGCCGCCAAGCCAGGCCGTCGACCGAGCGCGCCAGCCGGCGTCGCCGGACAGGCCGGAACCGCTCGAGATTGCAGGCGGACGGGCAGCCGTGGTCGGCGATGTCTACATCGCCGATCGCTTCTCTCAGGCGATGACCGACGCGGCCATCCGAAGCCGCCGTCTGGCGAGACTTGGAGCCTCCGAATCGCGGAAAGCTGTGCAGCACGTTCGCGAGGAGAAGATCGTCGCTGGTGCATTGGGCCGGCGAGTGCTCGGGGTTCGGCTGACAGAGCCAGGCACGACGCAGCTTCGGCTGGTGCTGCGCAACGAGTACGGAGATGCAGATCCGGTCGACGAGTACCGAATCACGGCGGCCGTCGAAGCGCGGCGAGAGGCGATCACTATCGATCAGATCAGCGACGGCACAGACGCCTGGGCCAATATCACACGGGAAGGCAAGCGCTCCGGCGTCACATCATCGGCAGATGATCCCAGCTAGACGATGGCCGGTTACGACGCAAGGCGACAGCGCAGCTTGGCTCGTTCACCGGTCGATCTGAGACCGATGCTCGCTCCCGCCATCGACCAAGGATTCCGGCCGCTGTGCATCCCAATCGTCGTGACCGCTGCGCATGAAGCGTGTCGTACACAGCCTCCCGAGCCGCTAGCACCCGACGCCTTGTGGTCCCGTTGCGTGGCGATCGGCACAGCATCTCGTGGAGGCACGATCCTGGAGGCAGTTGCCGATGCGCTCCGCACAGTCGGCCAGCCCAGCCTGGTGGTCTGGCCGTTCAATTCCGCGATCGGTCACGGTGCGGATCAGGTGCCATCGGCGGCCCAGGTGTCCGTCTGGCACCAAGCCGAATTGACCCCTGTGTCGGTGGCCAACGATGGCATCGAGGACGTCATCGAAGATCTGCTCGCGGCTGGCCTCGTCGTCGCGTTGATCATCGAAATCACGACTGAGTTCGAGCAGGCAGCGCCTGAAGGCACCATCGAAGTGCCTCCGTTGACTGCACCGCAAGGTGCCTACCACGCCGTGTTGGTGGTTGGAGCTCGGACACACGAACAGGTCCGAGTCCTGCTCGTCCGAAATAGCTGGGGACCCGGATGGGGAGCGGGCGGCTACGGCTGGCTGCCCACGGATTACCTCATCGCGTTCGGCGCACGCGCTGGTGCGATCGACCCATTGAGCTTGACGAGCGGCTCACTACCGAGCACTTGGAGGATCGATTCCTGATGACGAACGACCCGCTCACCATCGCCGAATTCCAACACCGCTCTCAACTAACGGACCACTTTCCAGAGCCTGACGATGAAGGGGGCGATCCCCTACTGGGTCCCCTGCTCGGTCTTGCGGGCGAAGTCGGGACATTGCTAGCCCTGATTATTCATGAGAATGCCGCGAGTCGTCTTTTGGGCATGCCGGTTGGCCTGATTTGTCGTGTCGGGGTTGTCGGGGTGCGGGCCGGGGCTCGGCCGGGCTGTTTTTGGCTCCGATTTGGGTGTGGGCATGCTGTGGGGCGTGTTCGGGGGCGCGGCGGAGCCGGCCCGCTGGTGCGGGCATCGTCGAGTTCGGGTGCCGCGGCGGGTCAGCGGGGGTGGGCGATGGCGAGCAGGGCTCGGGCGCCGGGGTGTTGTTGGGGGAGCCGCAGCAGGACGCGTCGTGCGCTGTGGCACACGACCGCTGGGAGGTGCCACAGCTGCCAGCGGAGCCGTTTGGGGGCTGCTCGGCGCAGCGTTCCGGTGAGGCAGCGGGTCTGGAACCATCCCACGAGCGCGAGGCCGGTCATGGCCAGGGCGGCCCAGGCGCTGTTGGCGTGCCAGTCGGTGAACGGCATGCGGGCCAGGCCGCTGTCTTTGAGCCGGCAGATGGCGTTCTCGACGTCGGCGTGTGAGCGCATGAGACGGTCGAGCTGGGCTGTGTCGCCGGTCCGGTCGGTGAGGAATCCCCAGTATCGGTAGTTGTCGCTTCCGAACAGGCTGCGCTGCGCGCCGGGATGCAATGGTTCGCGGCGCACTATCAGCCGGGTTCGAGCGGGCCAGCCCGGCAGGTCGACGAGGTCGGTGAGGTCCGCGACCTGAGCGCGGCCGGGCTTGCGCTGGCGGGGCCTCTTGGCGGCGTTGTGCCAGCGGCCCGGGTCGCCCAAAGCGCCGCGGATCGCTGCTTGGATGCCGGGCGTCGAGCGTGCTGACACCATGAACCCGATGTTGCGGTCCCGCAGTCCTTTCGCGAGCTTCGCCGAGCAGCCCGCCGCGTCGATGCGCACCACCAGCGAACGCTGCGCCAGCTCGCTGTCGTCGCCTGGGCGGTGCCCTGCCGCGTCAGGGCAGGGCAGCATCGACACCGCGGCGTCGATCACTTCGAGATGATCGGCGATGTCGTTCGCTGCGGCGTTGCCCGGACGCTGCTTGACCCACAGCGGCTCCCCGTCCGCGGTCGAGCACACCATCGGATGAAACCCGTAGCCGCCCTTGAAATGCGGCGCTGCGCCCTCCTTGTTCTCCGAGTGGATCTCCACCAATGTCGAGTCGACGTCGACCACCAGCGGGCGACCGCGATCACGGCCGGCCCACAGCCGCTCGCGTACCGCTGCCGCTGCGCCCATCAGCGCTTCGGGGCCGCCGGGGCCCAGACCGGTGAGAGTGCGATACAGCGTCGAGTCCGACGCCACCTCGCCGAACAGCTCACGCTGAGCACGCAGATACTCGATATCGGTGCACGCCTCACCGCCGCCCGCCAGCACCAACAACGCATGAACCAAAACCGCGCCGCGGTCATGAACCGGGGCGCGCTCCCCGCGTGCGGGCACCGCCGCCGACAGCGCTTCGGTCAGCCCCACACGGTCCGCGAACCGCCCCAGCGCGAACAGGCCCGCACCCCAAACAACCCGGTCCCCGCCGCCTGTCAACTGCGCGTTCGTGACACTGGTAGGTTTCACCTCGGAGATGCCCCCCTGAACTCGCTGATGCTTGACTCAACGCCATGCATCGTCGCAGGTCAGAGGGGCTTTTCCGCGGACCCACACCGCACCGACCCACAGCCCCATGAAGAATCAGGGCTAGCGGCGTACAAGAAGCGGTTGCGAGATGGCGCGGCGTATGAGCTCTTTAAAGACAACGTCGCAGAAGAACTCGGGGACATCTTGTGGTACTTGGCGAACGCCGCCGAAAAGGCTGGTCTCTCGCTCGATGAGGTTGCTCGGAGCAACCTGGCCAAGACTTCCGATCGATGGCCGACTCGCGGCGAGGCAACGCCGAGGCGCCGAAGGCCATCAGAGCACTTCGATGATGGGTTGCCGTGGAGACATCGGCTTCCCCGCAAGTTCACCGTGACGATTCGGCCAGCGTCCAGCGACGGACCCGAACCGTTGATAGAGGTGATCTGGAACAGGAAGCGCGTCGCCAGCAGCCTCGCAGACAACACCTACGGCGACAGCGGTTACCGATACCACGATGCATTTCACTTGGCCAACGCTGCGGTTCTTGGTTGGTCGCCTGTGGCCCGAGGCAAGATCTTCGACCGCAAGCGTCCGAAGGGAACGATGACTGACGCTGTCGAGGACGGTGGTCGGGCCATCGTGGTCGAAGAAGCGTTCGCAGCATTCATGTTCGAATACGCGTGCCAGCACAACGACCTTGAGAACGTGCGACACCTCGATTACAACGCGCTCAGAACTTTTCGCATTTTCACGGCCGAACTTGAGGTCTCACAGCGCCATCTGTGGGAGGTCGAGGAAGCCGTGTTCCAAGGATTCGCCGCATGGCGACAACTGAAGGAGAATAACGGCGGTGTCCTGCGGGGCGACCTTGCCGCCAGAAGGCTGACGTACGCACCGTTGGGGTAACAGTGGGCTGACCCGCCACGAGTTGCCGTTGGTCAGACCGTCCGGCTGTTCCCGATGGAGTCGAGAATCCGCATGAGCAGGCTCGCGGTGGCTACGGCTTCCGCGGCTTCGGCGACATCGTTGTAGTCCACATCCCGATGCCCGGCCGGATTCCTGAGCACGGCGTAGGCACCGGCGAAGAGTGCCCGCCGCCCCTCGCGCTCGCTGGCCACCGCATTCGGATCGGTCAACGAACCGCCTTGGCCGAATGCCTGGTTCATCAGATCGACCCCGATGAGATCGTCCCCGAGGTCACTGAGTCCGCGAACCCGCACCTCGATCGCATTCATCGAGACGAATACGGCTTGCTCGTGCTCGCCGAGCAGGAATTGCCGACGGGCTCGACGGTCGATTTCTGGGTGGAGGCCCTCCGCGAGGCTGTGCAGGGCACGAACGTGATCTATCCCGCGCCCCAACGCCTCATGCCCTGCTCGGGTCACGAAGACCGAGAAGAGGTAACGCGATCGCCCTCGGAAACGGTTGTGATTGGCCTGTTGGATCGCGACGCGGCCGGTTTCACGCGGCGTGCTTGGACCGGCGAGAATGGGTGGCCATGGTCACGGGTGAGCTGAAACGGCAGATCGATGCGGTGTGGAACGACTTCTGGTCGGGGGGCATCTCGAACCCGCTGGAGGTGATGGAACAACTCACCTACCTGCTGTTCGTCAAGGCCCTCGATGAGCAGCAGACGCTCGCGGAGAACAAGGCGAATCGCACGCGCAAGCCGATCCCGGCCGAGGACGACATCTTCCCTGAGAGTCAGGCGTTCCAGCCCGAAGGGCGGGCCGAAGGCCGGCCGTACCGGGATCTGCGCTGGTCGAGATTCAAGAATCTGCCTCCATCCGAGATGTTCGACATCGTTGAGAACTACGTGTTCCCGTTCCTCCAGCAGCGAGCCGACGAGAGCACCCACGCCAAGCACATGACCGGTGCCAAGCTCACGATTCCCGCGCCTGGGCTGTTGCAAAAGGCCGTGGACGGGCTCGACGCGGTCGAGATGGCCGACCGGGACACCAAGGGCGACGTCTACGAGTACATGCTCTCGAAGATCGCCACGGCCGGCCAGAACGGCCAGTTCCGCACGCCACGGCACATCATCGAGCTGATGGTCGAGATGATGGCGCCCCAGCCCGACGACGTGATCTGTGACCCGGCTAGCGGCACCTGCGGATTCTTGGTCGGTGCCAGTGAGTACATCCGTCGCGAGCACCCGGGCGCCCTCACCGACAATCGCCGGCAGCGTCACTTCCACAACGGGATGTTCGCGGGCTACGACTTCGACAACACGATGCTCCGCATTGGGTCGATGAACATGCAGCTCCACGGAGTGCAGAACCCGAACATCAGCTACCGGGACTCGCTCGCCGAGGATCACGCTGGCGACGCTGAGGCCTACAGCCTGATTCTCGCCAACCCCCCGTTCGCCGGATCGCTCGACTACGAGGGCACCGCCAAGGGCCTCCTGCAGGTCGCCAGGACGAAGAAGACTGAGCTGCTGTTCCTCTCGCTTTTCCTGCGGCTCCTCCAGCCGGGTGGCCGAGCCGCCGTGATCGTTCCCGACGGAGTGCTGTTTGGCTCGACGAAGGCACACAAGGTACTCCGCCGGATCTTGGTCGAGGATCAGAAGCTCGACGGGATCGTGTCGCTGCCCGCGGGTGTTTTCAAGCCGTATGCGGGCGTGTCCACAGCGATCTTGCTGTTCACGAAGACGAACTCCGGAGGCACCGACCTCGTTTGGTTCTACGACCTCATGGCAGACGGCTACAGCCTCGACGACAAGCGGGCTCCGCTGATGCACGACGACAAGCTCGGTGTACTCGCTGAGGGCCTGGTCGAGGATGAACACGCAGCCAACAACCTTCCCGACGCGCTGACCCGTTGGTGGGCGCGCAACGATTTGGAACTGGAGCGGGCCCTGACCGAGCAGTCCTTCTGTGTGCCCAAGGCCGACATCGTCATCAACGACTACGACCTCAGCATCAACCGTTACAAGGAGATTGTCTTCGACGAAGTGCCGTATGACTCGCCGGCCTCAATCATCGATGAACTGCAGATGCTGGAAAACGACATCCAATCGGGCCTCCACGAACTCAGGGCTGTTCTCGGATGAGAACGGTTCCCGTCGGCGACTTCGCGGCTCAGGTCGACTACGGGGTAACGGCCTCCGCATCCAAGGATCCGATCGGCCCGAAGATGCTTCGGATCACTGACATCAGAGAAACCGGGATCAACTGGTCAACTGTGCCCCACTGTGCCGAAACTACGAAGGGTGTGAAGGCCCGGCGCCTCAGGGCCGGTGACATCGTCTTCGCTCGGACTGGGTCGACGGGCAATAGCTTGCTAGTTCGTGACTGTCCCGAAGGAGCTGTCTTCGCGTCGTACTTGATTCGGCTGCGGGTGCAACCAGCGATCGCCGAACCCGGCTACGTGAGTCATTTCTTTCGTTCTCCGAGCTACTGGCGACAGATTGCCAGCGCATCAGACGGCGGAGTCCAAAAGGGAGTCAATGCATCGAAACTGAAGAAGCTCCTGGTTCCGCTGCCGCCGCTGGGGGAGCAACGGCGGATTGCGGCAGTGCTGGACGCGGCTGAGGCGCTTCAGGCGAAGCGCCGTCAGGCGCTCGGCAAGCTGGATGACCTTGTACAAGCCGTTTTCTTCGACATGTTCGGTGACCCGACGGTCGAATCGGGGTGGCCAAGGGTACGACTGGAGGAGGTCTGTCGCCACAAGGGTGAGTACGGCGCGAATGTTCCTGCTGTCGAACTCGTCAGTGGTATGCCCCGCTACCTGAGAATTACGGACATACGCAGCGATGGAACCCTGACTGATGAAGCCGTAGGACCCGGTGGCACGGAAGACCAATGGCGTTCGAAGATCCTGAATCCCGGAGATCTGGTGTTCGCTCGTTCGGGAGCGACGGTGGGCAAGACATTCCTTATGCAGGACGAGAGTGCACCTTTCGTCTTCGCGGGATATCTGATCAGGTTCGTGCCCGACCAGCAGCGGATTCTGCCTGAGTTCCTATACCAGTGCACGAGAACTGAGAGATATCGGAGTTGGGTCGCGGGGGCGGCCACGACCGTCGCCCAGCCCAATGTCAATGCAAGCAAGTATGCGCAGTTTGAGTTATCCCTGCCGCCGATGGAATCACAGCACCAATTCGTCGACGCGGTCGAGCGGATTCGACATCACCGAACAACTCTCGAAGCGAGTTCTCAATCCTTGGACGTGTTGTTTGCCTCGCTACAACAGCGGGCGTTTCGGGGGGACCTGTGAGCGAGTCGCAGTTCTCGTTCCTCGATGCCGAATTCAAGCCCGAGTTCGAGTCCGCGTCGCGGGCCGAGGGGTACACGCTGTCGGATCCGGGTGCCGCGGTCATCTATGCGCGCAAGAGTCTGGAATCAGCCGTCAAGTGGATTTACCAGCATGATCCGTCCCTTCCTTCGGCCTACGGCGACTCGCTCAACACGCTGTTGAACGAGGCTGCGTTCAAGGCGCTGGAAGGCGGCCGGATCTTCGACGTGGCTCGGAAAATCCAGAGGGCGGGAAACCGGCTCTTCGCGTTTTAGCGTGGGGTGAGGGTGTCGAGCAGGGTCCAGTCGGGTTTTCCTGCGTAGAGCAGGACTCGGGTGCGGTAGTGGTCGAAGTTGGTGATCCCGAACGACACGCGCTTGATCAGCTTGGCCAGGTTGTTGGCTGCTTCGGTGGGACCGTTGGTCACTCGTGAGCGGTGCCAGTTGGTGATCGGGGTGCGCCAGGTGCGTAGCGTGCGGCCGAGCTTGTTCAGCTCCGGCGAGTACGCCTCGTCGCGCAGGTCGCGGGACAGCTCGTCGAGCGCTTCGAGAGCGGTCTTGTGGTCGCCGATGCGGTAGGTCATGCGAAGGGTTTCCTTGGCGTGCCAGGCGTCGCGGACCTCGCCGCGGGGGTCGCCGGCTGCGAGCAGGCCGCGCAGCTTCGCCTCGCCGCGTTGGGTGACGCGTTCGTGGGCTTTGAGCAGAAGCCGCCGTATCCGATACAAGGGATCGTCTTTGGTGCCGCGTCCGCCGGTTGTCTCGTTCTGGACGCGTCTGCGCACCTCGTCGACGGCCGAGTTGGCGAGCTTGACGACATGGAACGGATCGGCGACCTGGATCGCTTTGGGCAACGCGTCGGTGAACGCCTTGCGGTACGGGCCCGACAGGTCCATGACTGCCCAGCGCACCCGGGCTCGCCATCTCGACGTGCGTCCCTGGATCCATCTGGTAGCGCCCTTAGCGCTCTTACCAGCGACTATGTCCAGCAGCTTGCCTTTTCCGGCGTCCACGATGGTGGTGCCCCAGTGCTGTTCGCGGTACCGGCCGCGTCGGAACATCAAGATCTCATCGAGACCCAAAGCGGTCACCCCGTCAATGCGCGAGGCGTCGGCTTCGAGCAGCGCTTGGCCCCAACGCTGCACCGCAGCCATCGCGGTGTGCCAGTTGCAGCCCAGCTCGGCCGCGATCTCTTTGATCGCGCGTCCCGCACCGGCGCGGCGGGTCGCCCAACGCGCAGCCCGGCTGGTCATGCGCCCCCTGGGCGGCGCGATGGCGGGCTGCTGATCGGTGAACGTGCGCACCGCACAGCCCTGATGGGGGCACAGCCAGCGGCGCTTGCGCCACACCAGCTTCACCGCCCGCCCGAACGCCGGCAGATCAGCGAGGCGCACCCCATTCGCCCCGTGAGCCCACACCCGCCCGCCGCAGCCCCCACAGCACGGCCGATCCGTCAGCGCTATCACGACCTCGAGCGGGCCGCCGCGGCCGCCCCCAACATCGCGCACCGCGACACCCGGACCCAAACCGACGATCAGCAACAACGCACGCGTACAGTCAACAGCCACAGGGATCCTCCAGATCTCGGGGTCTCAACACCTCCGATTCTGGGGGATCCCTCCCTATCGAGCCGGGACCCTCAAACGCTCACCCCACGCGCAAACGCGAAGCGCCGGGAAACCGTGCTGTTCACCAGTCGAAGGCCCCATCGAAGCTGGAGGCCGTCGAGATTGTCTCGGCGTTGTTCCAGTTCTGCCTCTGGTTCGCGTTCACCTACGGCCGCACATCGAAGCCCGACCTGTCGCTGCGATTCAACCCACATCGGTTGCTCGACGCGGGCGAAGCAGAGCGGGCATCGCTACGCGAGCGCCAAGAGCTCGAGGCACAGCTGGAGCACGAGTCCGAAGAACTCGCTGCGGCCCAGCTGCGACTGGCGGATTCGACTCGCACCGCCGAGGAGTTGAACGCCGAGCTGGCGAAGCTGCGGGCAGAGGTTGCCGCGGCGAAGAAGAAGGCGGCCGAGACGGTCCCGCCGGAGGCCTTCGACTGGTCTGAGGCCCAGACTCGCAAGTTCAAGATCGACGCCCTGCTGGCAGAAGCCGGCTGGACCGGATTCGTCGAGGGCCGAGACACCGAGTACGAGGTACACGGGATGCCCTCCGACTCAGGCGTCGGCTATGTGGATTATGTGCTGTGGGGTGCCGACGGACTGCCGCTGGCCGTGGTGGAGGCCAAGAAGGCGCTGGCTGATCCGAAGGTCGGCATGGAGCAGGCGAAGCTCTACGCCGACTGCTTGGAGGCCGAGACTGGGCAGCGGCCCGTCATCTACTGCAGCAACGGCTACGAGCACTGGCTGTGGGACGACACCCAATATCCGTCCCGGCGAGTGCAAGGGTTCTGCACCCGCGACGAGCTGGCATTGCTCATCCAGCGACGCACGGCTCGCAGGCCGCTGGTGTCACTGGATGTCGGTGAGCAGATCGTCGATCGCCATTACCAGCGGCGGGCGATCAGCGCTATCGCCGAGCACTTCGAGCAGAGCAGGCAGCGCAAGGCACTGCTGGTGATGGCCACCGGGGCGGGCAAGACCCGCACGGTAATCGCCCTGGTGGACCTGCTGATGCGAGCCGGGTGGGTGAAGCGGGTGCTGTTCCTGGCTGATCGCACAGCGCTCGTGAACCAGGCGGTGAACGCCTTCAAGACTCATCTGCCGGACTCGGCGCCAGTGAACCTGGTGACCGAGGGCAACGTGGACGGCCGGGTGTACGTGTCGACCTATCAGACGATGGTCGGCAAGATCGACGAGTACCGGGCCGACGAGACCCGCCGGTTCGGGGTGGGGCACTTCGACCTGGTGGTGATCGACGAGGCGCACCGGTCGGTGTACCGCAAGTACCGGGGAATCTTCGAGTACTTCGACTCGCTGCTGATGGGCCTGACCGCCACCCCCAAGGATGAGGTCGACAAGAACACCTACGACCTGTTCGACCTGGAGACGGGGGTGCCCACCGACGCCTACTCGCTGGACGACGCCATCAAGGACGGGTTCTTGGTGCCGCCCCAGAGCGTGTCGGTTCAGCTCAAATTCGTGCGCGAGGGCATCCGCTACGACGACCTGAGCGAAGACGAGAAGGACGACTGGGACGAGCTGGACTGGGGCACCGACGATGAGGGCAGCCCGCTGGCGCCGCCCGAGGCGGTCGACCCCGCCGAGCTCAACAAGTGGCTGTTCAACACCGACACCGTCGACCGGGTGCTCGAGTATCTGATGACCGAGGGCGTCAAGGTGGCCGGCGGCGACCGGCTGGGCAAGACGATCATCTTCGCCAAGAACCAGAAGCACGCCGAGTTCATCAAGGAGCGCTTCGACGCCAACTACCCGTCGCTAGATGCCGGGAACTTCGCCCGGGTCATCACCCATCAGGTGAAGTACGGCCAGAGCCTGATCGACGACTTCTCCAACAAGGCGAAGGCGCCGCACATCGCGATCAGCGTGGACATGCTGGACACCGGCATCGACGTGCCCGAAGTCGTCAACCTGGTGTTCTTCAAGCTGGTGCGGTCGAAGACAAAGTTCTGGCAGATGCTCGGGCGAGGGACCCGACTGTGTGGGGACCTGTTCGGGCCCGGGGAGGACAAGACGCACTTCAACGTGTTCGACTTCTGCGGGAACCTCGAGTACTTCAGCCAGCCGCTGGTGCCGGTGGCGAAATCGAGCGGCAAATCGCTCAGCGAGATCCTGTTCTCGGCCCGGTTGGAGCTGCTGGCCACGCTCGATTCGGTGGCGGCGCTCGGCGACGAGCGGGCTGAGATCGCAGCCACGCTGCACAAGACCGTGGCGTCGATGAACCCCGACAACTTCCTGGTGCGGCCTCACTTGGAGCTGGTGGAGCGATTCAGCTCGCTCGAAGCGTGGGAGACGGCCTCGCTGGCGGACTTGGCTGAGCTCAATGAGCGGGTGGCCAAGCTGCCCGACCAGCTCGATGCCGACAGCGAGGACGCCAAACGCTTCGACGTGGTGATGCTGAATGCGCAGTTGGGCCTGCTGCGGCGCGAGCCGTTCGAGCGGCAGCGCAAGCGGATCATTCGTGTGGCGTCCGCGCTGGCGGACTTGGGCACGGCGATTCCGGTGGTGGCACAGCAGCAAGAGCTGATTGTCGACATCCAGACCGACGAGTGGTGGGCCGACGTCACATATCCGATGCTTGAGGACGCCCGCAAGCGGCTCCGCAACCTGGTGCAGCTCATCGTGCACACGAACAAGAACGTGCTCTACAGCGACTTCGCCGACGAGTTCGGCGGGGCCAGTGTGATCAAGCTGCCTGGCACCGGCGATCCCGGCGGCGATGGTGATGCTGGGGACGATGACGACGCTGTTGGTGGTGGCGCTGGCGACGAGTTCGCTCAGTTCCGCAAGAAGACCCAGCACTTCCTGACCGAGAACCTGGCCACCGATGTCGTGGCCAAGGTCCGCAGCGGCGAAACACTGACGCTCGTCGACATGGACGCCCTGCAGCGCGTCCTGGTAGCCGCCGGCATCGGCGACACCGACACCTTCGCCGAGGCGTCAAAGCGCGCCGGCAGCTTCGGGCTGTTCATCCGCTCGCTGGTAGGACTCGACCGGGCCGCCGCCAAGCGCGCCTTCGCCAAGTTCCTCGACGACAAGCGCTACAGCACCAACCAGATCCGCTTCGTCGACATGGTCATCGACTACCTCACCGAGCACGGCACCGTCGAAGAGCGCCGCGTCTACGAGTCACCCTTCATCAGCGTCGCCCCCGAAGGACCCGACGCCATCTTCGTGCCCGAAGACGTCGACGAGTTCTTCGAGATCGTCAAGCACCTTCGCAGCACAGCCGCCGTCTGACCGGCTTACGCTGCCCTAAATCGGCAACCACCCCTGTGGTGCCTGCAACTTGTGGCCGTTGGCCTTGAAGATCGAGTCCGGCAGGCGGCTCCTGCGGATGACGCCGTCTCCGATGGGAAGGGCCACACGGGCTGCTCGTCTGAGTTCAGCGGAACGCCTCTTTGGGGGAAATGCCACGACGACGGTCTTCGCTGGGTGCCTTCGTTGGACCGACTCGATTGGAGGTGCAAGATCACTGTCTCCCGAAATGACGATTGCGACATCGAACAGGTCGTCGTACGCATCGTCGAGAAGTCGCACTGCGATGTTCACGTCCGTCTTCTTCTCCTCGCTGCGCTGCCATCTTTTGCCACATTGCTTGCATTGAGCGGGTTTTGAGAGGAAGTGGCCGAAGTCGATTTCGACTCCTCCATGCGCCAGCAGCGCATCGATGTAGGTCCCTTGGCGGGCTTGCTTCTCGGGATCGTTCCTGACGCGGGTCGTGAAATAGCGGACGCTGACGAGTTGTTGATGCGGCTTCAGCAGGTTGCTGCACATGGCCCTGAGATCCAGCCAGCGCGACGAGCCCAGCTTGGCTTCCATGAGACCGTGATAGAGGTTGAAGCCATCGATGTATGCGGCAACCCGTTCGACAGACATGGCACGTCGAGGTTAGATGTCCAATGGATTTGACAGGCGTACCGATGGCGGTACGCTGAGCGCACCCCACCGGGGCGCGTAACCCTGGTCCGACGGCCCCGGCTTCGGCCGGGGCTGTTTAGCGTCTGGGCGAGAGTTCTCACAGGTGTTGCTGGTCCGTAATTCGTTCGCGCGCCCCCCCACCAATACGCGCCAGCGTATTGGTGGGGGGGCAGCGAAGTCCGGAGGGGCCGCGCTTCGTGTCGTGCGCGATACACCGACGCCCGCGATCGGCGACGAGATTCCGAATCTGGCCCCGTCGCTGTCACAGCCCGTCCCTACGGTTGGAGCGTGGCTGACAAGGCGGCGATCGAGTGGACCGAGGCGACGTGGAACCCGACCACGGGTTGCGATCGGGTGTCGCCGGGTTGTGATCGCTGCCATGCGCAGACCCTGACCAAGAGGCTCAAGGCGATGGGGTCGCCGAAATACCAGAACGACGGCGATCCGTCGACGAGCGGGCCGGGCTTCAAGCTCACCTTGTAGCGGTCATCGCTTGATATGCCTCGACGCTGGAGCGCACCCCGCCTCGTGTTCGTGGACTCGATGAGCGATCTGTTCCATGACGATGTGCCGCCCGAGTTCATCGCGCAGGTCTTCGATGTCATCCGAGAGACGCCGCAGCACACCTACCAGGTGCTCACCAAGCGAGCGCAGCGACTCAGCTGGGTCGCGGGCGAGCTCGACTGGCCGCCGAACCTACCGATGGGCGTGAGCGTCGAGACCCGCCGGTACGCCTTCCGCATCGATCACCTGCGCAAGGTGACCGCAGCGGTGGGGGTTTGGGGGAGGCAGGACGCCCAAGGCCGGCGGCCGGGAACTCGAGGGCGCGCTGTGGGACGAGCTGCCGCTCGAGGCGGCTCGGTCGAACGGCGGACGTTGGGAACTGCTGGCTAGCGCCTAGGTGCGGCACGGCACCGCCCTTCCAGTGATGCCTTCGGTACGATGAGCGCACCCCACCGGGGCGCGTAACCCCGGTCCGACGGCCCCGACTTCGGTCGGGGCTGTTTAGCGTTTGGGGGTCGACCTCGTTCACATCAGGACCCGTTGCCCCTGCAACGTGATTCAGTCGGCCACGAGCTGCTGGACTCGTTGGTGGGACACGCCGAGCAGTCGAGCCGCATCCCGGCGTGAGACGCCGGCCTCGGTGAGCCGCAGCGCAGCGGCCCGCTGGCGAGCCAAGTAGATCTCGTGCGCTTCCAGCGCTTGGTCGCGCAGGCGCGCGAGTTCATCGATATCGACGTCCGCAACGCAGATGCGCTCGTCGATTTCCACGAAGGATTCGGGGATGTCGGCGGTGACGGCGATGGCCTCGCGGGCATTCGTCGCCGCTTCGTCGAGGTTCCGGCCGAAGGTGTGGATATCGGCCATGCCCTCGATGTCGATGAGCCAAGCGTCGTCACCCGGATCACGCCGGTAGGTCACGGTGTAGCTGGTCATCGTCTCAGCCATCCTTTCCCGAGGCACGGTTCGAGCTGGCGCGACGTGCACAACAGCTTGCCGCTCGTCTGTGTCAACCGCGCTAGACAGCGTCATTCTGTGCCAGGCCGGCGGCCGCTGCGTACTGCTTGCGCGTGCCGGTCGCTAGGTGCGGACAGAGATTCCGTATATAGGGATATAGTTTCCAAAATATGGGCAAGTCGGCTACGCCGAAGCTGCTGCCGCTGCTGCGATCGCGTCAGCAGGGCGAGATCTTGGCGCGGCTGCTCGGCGACCCTGAACTCGAAGCGAGCGTCACGGACATCGCAGCGATGCTGGGCGCACCGATCAGCTCGGTGCACCGCGAGATCGAGCGGGCACACGCGGCTGGCATCGTCACGAGTCGGAAAATCGGCAACGTCCGGCTCGTGCGGGCCGACACCGACAGTCCCTACTACGCGGGACTCGCCGACGTGCTGGTCAAGGCATTCGGCCCCCCGCAAGTGCTTGCGGAAGTGCTCGAAAATGTCGACGGCATCGAGGCTGCGTATATCTTCGGATCGTGGGCAGCCCGTTGGGCTGAAGTCGGGGGCAACCGTCCCGTCGCGGACATCGACGTCCTCGTGCTTGGCGCTCCGGATCGTGATCGGCTCTATGCAGCGCTTTCCGCCGCCGAAGAACGACTCGGACGTCCGGTCCAGGTAGCCGTGCGCCCGGCGGACTGGATTGCCAACGGCACCGACAGCTTCCACGCAACCGTCGTCAGCCGGCCTCTGGTTCAGATCGATCTCGGTCAGGGCTGAACGGCTCCAAGGCATCTTCTTCGCCGACCCTGCGCGAGCCCTCCAGAGCAGCCTCGGCGAGTGAGATCGCCCACCGCGCGTCCTCGCCTGTCAGTGGCGGCGTGTCAGCGTCGTAGTACCGGGCAGCGTGCCGATTCCGGCAGAGCCTCTCATACGTCGGCTTCGCAAACTGGGGGATCGAATCCACAAATTGCGACGAGACAGCGTCTTCAACAGCAATATGAGAGCCCTCCCCGGACATCGGCCGCAGACACTGGCGCAGCAACAGTGATTCGGCCGCCTACCGGTATGCGTCGTACGCAAGGGACAACGCGCCTGCGATGTCGTCGATTTCGAGCACAGCGATCGCCGCGCCGAGCCTCCTTTCAGCTTGACCGAGCACCCAGGCACCCGCTTGTTGTCGGCCTTCAACGGCAACCCGCTCGAGTCGTCCCGCTTCGATGAGGCAGGCGATGGTGCTTCGGCCTTGCATCTCGCCGACCGTAGCGACACGCCTGACGAACAGAGCCAGAGATTTCGCGATGGTCGGCGTGGGGCATTCGGGGGGTTGCGTACGTTTGCGGCATCGTCGGGCAGGTCGGCTGTGGGCTCGGACGCGAGCTCGGCAGTGACGATGATGTTGCCGCTCTGGAGGATCGTGGCGGGGTCGGCGTAGCCGACCTCTGCCAGCTTGGGGCGAAGCTCGGCCATGGGCACCCGGTTGTGTCCGCCGACGTTGATGCCCCGGGGGAGAACGACACAGCGGATGGTTATGGTCGCCGGCTCAGCCGGACTCGCGGGCGAGACGATCGAGAATCCGGCGGTTGCGCTTCATGGAGGCGGCGAGGCGTTCTTGGAATGAGTCGTTGGCGTGACAGGCGGCATGGGCGTGTCCTTCGTCGGCGCGGCAGCGCACGCGGGCGTGTCCTTCGTCGGCGTTGCAGGTCGCTGGGGCCATGCGAGAACGGTAGGGCAGCGGCGGGTTCGAGACTGCCCGATTTCCGGCCGCGGTGCAGCTCGGGTAGCGACACGCTGAATTGTGGTTCCGCCATGGCTGTGCGGCTGCCCGACCGGTCGGAGTGTCCCATGTTCCGTGTAAGCGGGCCGGTCGGTGCGCGCCAGCAGCCCGCAAACCAACCCGACAGATCAAGGCACCGACGCCCGTCGCACCCAGAGTCAGACCAGCTCATCGAGACACCGAACGCATCCTCCCGAGCCGGAACCCGGCCCGAACTGCTGACCCCAAGATCATGACTGTCACACCCCTTTTCTACGTTGGCCGATATGAGTTTGCGGCCGTCACTTCGTCCGACCGGGGTTCGGAGATGGGTTGTGGTGAACGAATGTCACACCCCTCTTCTAAGGTCGCTGTCATGAACTCCGCCTCACGCCCGTCGGAAGTCGGCAGCCGGGGGACCCCGCGCCGCCCCGCCGTGAGTGGTGCCTGCCTGGTGGAGTTGCGCGCACGGCTGGTACGGCGCTGCAAGGACGACTCTGGCGACGGCAATGTCGTTCGGCGAGCAGTCGAATCCGCGGTGGGGTCGGTCGCGGGTGCGGGTCCATTGGTCGATGCGAAGGCGGTTCGATCCGCCCACGACGAAGACTTGGTGTGGTGTGCGCAGTCGGTGCAACGGGCCATCAACATGCTTGAGGGAGCGCGCAGCTCGCTGGCCGCTGAAGTAGTTCGACGTCAATTGCATGCACGCCGCGGGGAGGCCTCAGGGGCAGAGACGCTGGTCAATGCAACGGCGGTGGGCGGCGCGTTGGCGCGCCGGATCGAACGCGAGGCTCAGGCCCTGGGCGCCCACCCTCCCGTGGCCGAATCGCTGGGGCGGGGTGAGATCACCTCAGATCAGGCGGCGGTGGTAGCCGCGGCAGATGTACCCGACGACGTGCGGAGCGATCTGTGCAAACAGGCGAGGAACCAGACAGCAGATCAGACGCGGCAGACAGTGCGTAGTGCGGAAGCAGCGTGGCGGCGCGAGAGCGAAGCGCAACGGCATGCGCGCCAGCGCGCAGCGAGGTCGGCGTCGATGTGGATCTACCCGAACGACGGCATGTGGCACCTGCGGGCCAAGTTCGATGCGTTGACGGGGGACGCGATCAACCGCCTCTTGATCAGCGCCATCGAACGGAACTGGCGCAGTGACAAGGACTTGCCCGAATCGAAGCGGCGCAGCGTGCAACAGCGCGCTGCCGACGCGCTCGCATGGCTGCTCACCTCGGCCGGCGTCCCAGGCGCGGGAGTTGCGGGCGGAGACGGTGCGACTCCCAGCGGCGCCCTGCATGCCGGCGCGATGCCGCGGGTTGGTGCGGCGGACGGTGGCGCCCTGCATGCCGATGCGATGCCGCGGGTTGGTGCGGCGGACGGTGGCGCCCTGCATGCCGGCGCGACGCCGTGGGATGCTGCGGCGGCCGATGGTGCTCCCGGCGCGGGGCGTGCGTCCCGTGGTGCTTCCGGTGCGGGGTCTGCAGCTCGTGATGCTGGAGGCGTTGTCGGCGAGGGCTTGAGAGACGACGGCTGGGTTGTTCCGAGTCCGACACAGATGATCGTGCTTACGACCCTGGACAATCTGCGTGGTGCTTCGGCGGGCAGGCAGCCTGATGCTGGCTGCACGGGCGCAGCCTCGATTCCGGTGCGCGATCTCTTGGCAGTTCCCGGCGCCGTGGCAACCACCGAGACCGGCACCGTGCTTGGCGTGGCTGACGCGCGCAAGATCGCCTGTGACACTCGTGTCATCCCCGTGGTGATGAGTGGTCTCGGCGAAGTGCTTGATGTCGGGCGGGCCACTCGCACCATCCCGCCGGCGATCCGCCGAGCACTGATTGCCCGCGATCAAGGCTGCGTTTGGCCCGGCTGCGACCGGGCCCCGATCCACTGCGACGGGCATCACATTCAGCACTGGCTCGACGACGGCCCGACGAGCCTGGTCAACCTGGCCCTGTTGTGTCACAGCCACCATCACCGCTTGCACAAGTACAACTTGATGCTGCATCCCCCGCAGGGTCCGGCCCCGCCCGGCGAGGGGTGGACGGTCACGCCGGCCCCACCGCGCAAAGCCCGTACGCCAGCTACGGACCGCGTCCGGCAGAACTGCTGATCAGATTCGTCAAGCGGACGCGACATGCAGAACCGCTGCGAAGACTGATGACAGGGCGCCGAGGACGGAAGCGAGAAATCGACGTGTGGAACCAGCGGGCGGCAAGTGTGGCCGGGAACCGACGCGACGGAAGCGAGAAATCGACGTGTGGAACCAGCGGGCGGCAAGTGTGGTCGGGAACCGACGCTGCGGAAGCGAGAAATCGACGTTTGGAACCAGCGGGCGGCAAGTGTGGTCGGGAACCGACGCTGCGGAAGCGAGAAATCGACGTGTGGAACCAGCGGGCGGCAAGTGTGGTCGGGAACCGACGCTGCGGAAGCGAGAAATCGACGTGTGGAACCAGCGGGCGGCAAGTGTGCTTGGGAACCGACGCGACGGAGGCGAAACGACGAGACTCAAGCGACGGAGTTCAAGAGAGGGATCCATGGACAGACAAGTCAGTCAGATCAGTGACACGACTGCACTGCGGGAGATCTATCGCCAGCCGTCCAAGCTGGTTGCCAACAAGAACGTGTCGGCGATCGATGCTGAGTCGGCCCGGTTCTTGGCGCTCTCGCCGCTGTGCGTGCTGGCGACCCATGGACCGGGTGGGACTGACGCCTCGCCCCGCGGCGGGCCTGCCGGATTCGCCCGTGTGCTCGATGACGGTGCACAGTTGGCCTTCGGCGACCTTGCCGGCAACAACCGTCTCGATTCGTACACGAACTTCCTGGACAATCCCCAGGTCGGCTTGATCTTCTTCGCGCCCGGCAGCGACCACACCGTGCGGGTGAACGGCACTGCCTCGCTCACGACCGACCCCGACATCTGCGCTGCAGCGACTGTGGGGGATCGGGTGCCCAAGACGGCCGTGGTCGTCGATGTCGACGAGTGCTTCCTGCACTGTGGCAAGGCTTTGATTCGCGCCAATATCTGGGACACCTCCACGTGGCCCGAGAGCGAGGTGCCCACCGCGGGGGAGATCCTCGCCTCCCAGCACGAGCTACGGGCCGAGCCCGAGGAAATCGACCAGAACCTCGAAGCGGGCTATGAAGCCACGCTGTGGTCCGACGCGGGTTGAACCCCGACGCAAGTTGAGCCCGGAGGCGGGTTGAGCCCGGAGGCGGGTGCTCCCACGCGGCTTGAGCTCCTACGCGGCTTGAGTTCCGACGCGGCTTGAGTTCCGACGCGGCTTGAGTTCCGAGGCGGGTGCTCCCACGCGGGTTGATCGCGGAACCTCCCTCGCCGGCGCACTGAGGACTCGAGCCAGTCGGCACAGATGCCAGAGCTGGGTAGGCGGCAGCAGACTCGGCGACGTTGCGACCGGTTCCCTATCGGATGCACGGCGATGCGTCTCTGACGCCGTCCAAGGGATGCGGTGCGGTGCAGATCTCTCGCCTGCCGGATCGCCGGTCGCAGAGGCTCATGCCGCCTCCACAGCGGGCGTACCTACCCGCGCGGTTCCGCAGCCCGGTCCATTCAGATGCCCTCGGCGAACGGTCTATGGCGCGTGGATGTAGCCGACAGCGGGATCGTAGGGGTGGGTCGGGGGGCCCTTGAGCTCGACTGTGTTGCCGTCGGGGTCCTTGATGTACATCGAGGGCCCGCGTCCGTCGGCGCCCCAGTTGTTGTACAGGCGGCCGGCCTCGACGCCGTGGCCGGTGAGATACCGGCGCAGTTCGTCCTCGTCGAAGGGCTCGATCCGGACGCAGAAGTGATCGACGTTGTGTGCCGTCGGACTCGGCGGCGGGCCGCCCTGTAGGCCGAGCACACCCGCGACATCGACGAGGTCGATGATGGAATCGCCGGCTCGCATCTGATACAGGCCGATCTCGGCGTTGACATGCTCGACGCCACAGCCCAACACTGAGCCATAGAAGTCCATGCTCCGCTCGACGTCGGAGACCCGCAGCACGATGTGATCCAGCGACGTCAATCGGAACATCGGGCAACCTCCCGGGGTGTCCCGGCCGTCAGTGCCGATGCTGTCGACGGCGCCAGTATCCCCCATGGGCGAGCGTACCGAGGGCGGGCTAGCCGGTTCGATGGAGCACCGTAGGATCGCCGCAAAGGACTGCGTCTACGCCGTCCACGAAAGCGCCTGCGCCATGAAGAACGACTAGGGGGCGGTTCGCACGTCGCCGGACTCTGGTTACTGGCGCCCACCGGCGCAACCGGACGCCCTGCGCTACGTGGAAGGCGCGTGGCAGAGCGCGTCAGCGGGTGAGGCAACGTGCGGCGTGCGGCGTCATAAGGTGGCGTCGTGCAGTCCCGGGTCGGCGCCCTGCTGATCGGGACCGCGCTGCTGGCAGCCGCCTGCGCCGCCACCGAGACGACTGCGCCGACGTCGGCCCCTGCTTCAGAGTCAGGAACGGCTGAGTCGGCGGGCGGTCAGACGGCGGCCCGGGCACAGGATGCTCCCGATGATTCCCCCGCGGCGACGGCACAACCCGACGCTGCCGGCACGACGACGGCCCCCGATACCGATTCCGACGCTGTCGTCCGAGATCCACGCGACACCGGGAAGCTGCGCAACTTCCTCGGCTACACGTTCCCTCCCGCACCTGAGGTGCCGACCGGCCCGCTGCAACGCACCGTGCTCAACGACCTCAACATGATCTGGTCCGGTTTGCAGCGGGGCGGCATCGACGGCGACGCCGTCGCCCAACTGGGCCGAACGGACGACCCGAGACTCGCCTGGATCGTCGCCGATTTGCTCAGGTTCGTCCCTCCCGGCGAACTCACCGAAGGGGCCGTCTCGGCCTTCCAGTCGCTGACCGGCGTCAGGCTGTTCGACGACCCCGTGGCCCGCCGCAGCCCATGGCAATCGGTGACCGATCACCTGCTCGCCTGGGATCTGCCCGTCTTCGAGGGCTACCCCGAGTACAAGCAGCGGCTGTTCACGCTGGTCGAGCCCGGCTGGCAGCCGTTCTTCGACGACACCGACTCCGACATCGACTGGCGCATCGTGAGCTGGGGCGGGGTGCTGATCGACAACCGAGAGCTCGGCGACCCCCGCCCGTGCCCCCAAGGCTGCATCCCCGCCCTCGACAACCCCGGCGTCACCGATGCCGATGGCGGCTCGTGGTACCCAGACGACGGCATCGTGTTCGCCGTCGTGCTCGGCGGCGAAGCCCGGGCATACCCCCGCCACATCATGGAAATCCACGAGATGATCAACGACACCCTCGGGGGCCAACGCATCGGCATGCCGTACTGCACGCTGTGCGGTGCCGCCCAGGCGTACCTGACCGCCGAAGTGCCCGACGGTGTGACCACCCCGGTGCTGCGGACTTCGGGCTTGCTCTCACGGTCGAACAAGGTCATGTACGACCTCGTCACCAAGTCGGTGTTCAACACCTTCACGGGCAGGGCCATCTCGGGCCCGCTGCGCGAGCGAGGCGTCGTGCTGCCCCAGACCACCGTGGTCACCACCACCTGGGGCGAGTGGAAGGCCGCCCATCCCGACACGACGATCATCGCCTCCGATGGCGGGATCGGGCGCAGCTACCCGTTCAACCCGCTGGGCGGGCGGGACGACAACGGGCCGATCT
The DNA here is from genome assembly GCF_965214215.1 of Candidatus Poriferisodalis sp. Taxonomy (GTDB): domain Bacteria; phylum Actinomycetota; class Acidimicrobiia; order Acidimicrobiales; family Poriferisodalaceae; genus Poriferisodalis. The sequence continues at coordinate 1,337,515 of NZ_CBDCBD010000003.1, forward strand.
TCCCGGTCGGCGATGTCGACGAGCGACTCAGCGTCCAAGACCAGGTCTTCGGCGTCGTGCTCGACGACGGCAGCCCGGTCGCCTTCGGGGTCGAAGCTGCCAGGGCCGAACTCGAGGCAGGCGGGACCGTCGAGCTCGCCGGTGTCACGCTGCAGCTCGACGGCGGCGGGGTGCGTGCCGTCGACGCGGACGGCAATCGGGTCGAAGGCCACCAGTCGTTCTGGTTCGCCTGGAGCCAGTTCATGGCAGACACGCTCCTGTGGGAGCCCTAGCTCCCGGTCCAGTCTGAGCTGGTTCGGTCGGCGCTTGGCTAAGCCTGCTTGAGCAGCGTGTTGAGCGCCGCTATCGCTGAAGTGGCCGTTGCGTGCAGATCTCGCCAGGCGACGTGGCCGTCCGGCCGCACCAGCACGGCTCCATTGCGGTCGATGCCGTAGACATCAGCGATCCGTCCGCCCGGATCGTGGAGATCGACACCGAGCCGCAGCAACCGCAGTGCCGGGTGTCCGCTGCGGCCGACGTCTTCAGCCACGAGCTCGGCGTCAGCCACAGTGCCGGTCTCAACGGTCCCGGGCTCGTTCTCAGTGTCGGCCTCGGCGTCGACGTCAGGCCCGCACAGCAGAACGAAGTGCGTGTCGAAGAGATCCAGCGTCGACGTCGCCCCGTCGATCCAGACATGGGGAGCACGGTGACCCGGCCGGGCGATCGGCGAATAGACCGACACCGGGTCATCCACCTGCGGAGGCTCAGTCCCATCAGGAATGAGGCACCCCTCGTCGTATTGCAGCCCCAGATCCATGCCGAGCCAGCTCCCGTATTGCGTCGAAGCCCCGAGGGCCTCGCGCTTCTGCTCGACGGTCGCCGTGCCCGATTCGACCAGCCGCCGGATCCGCCCGACACTGCGGGAGTTCTCACGGGACCGATCTGCGTTGTACTGCGCGACGGGCGCCCGTTCGATTCCATAGGTATCGAGCAGCGCAGCGCCACCGTGACCCCCCGCCACCGCGGCGAGCTTCCACGCCAGGTTGTGGGCGTCCTGGATTGCCGTGTTCATGCCGAATCCGCCAGTCGGCGGGAGCTGGTGAGCCGCATCGCCGACCAGGAACACCTGCCCGTCGGAGAACCTCTCAGCCACCATCGAGGACATCACCCACGGGATGACATCGGTGACCCGAAGGTCAAAGCCGTCAGGAAGCTCCGGCCCGATCGACCGCCGGATCCACTCCGTTGCCGTGTCGACGTCGAAGTCTTCCGGCCGGTGCATCGACGGGTCGTAGTTGAGCTGGCACAGCCACCGATCGTTGACATCGATCTTCTGGAAGACATTCCGCGCCGGGTTGGTGGTCCAGTACAAGGCAGCGGGACGATGATCGGTCCACGGTCCGAGGTCGGCGTAGAACTGGCAGTTGATCATCGTCCCGAAGCTGGCGATGCCAGCCATGTCAATGTCGAGGCTGCGTCGCACTCTCGATGCAGCCCCGTCGGCACCCACCAGCCAGCGAGCCGTGAGGTGCCGGGTGCCCGATGGGCCGCGCACATCAACTGTCACCTGCTCGCCGTCTTGAGCGACATCGACGAATTCGGTGTCCCAATAGATCTGCACTTCGCTCATGCCACCGAGGTGGCGGAGCAGGATCTCCTCGATCCGGTCCTGCGAGGTCAGCAGCCACGGCGCCGGCGAGAGCTCCACACCGTCTACAACCGGCTGGACGTTGGTCGTCACCCGGCCGATCTCATCGCCCGCCAAGGTCTCGCAGTACACGAATTGCTCGGTCCACCGCAGCGGCAGGCTCACCTCCACCATCTCGTCGAGCACCCCCCACTGGCGCATCAGCTCGGCGGTGCGCACGTTGATCGACCGGGCCCGAGGATGGGGATTCACGCCACTGCGACGCTCCACGACGATGGTCTCCAGCCCCATGCGCCCGAGCAGGATCGCCATCGACAGTCCCGCCGGCCCCGCACCCGCGATGAGAACAGCGGCGTCAGTCATGAGCGCTCGGCGGCTTGGGCATAGTGCACCGTACCGACGACGCGGCGCCTTACGAATCAGGGTTGTCGGCGCATCCGGTCAACACTCCCGCCAGCGTGGCGAGGGCCTCACGCAGCTGTACATCGAGGTCGGGATCGGTCAGCCTGTCCGCCTCGGTGTCGAAGTTCTCGCCGAATCGTGGAACAGCGAGGCTGGCGAGCACCTCGTTGCCGAAGTACCCGGCCAGATGACCCGCAGTCCGCAGCACGAATCCGCCCCCGCCGCCGCCCGGCGACGTGGACAGCATCACGATCGGCTTGTCGTGGTACACCCGCATGTCGATCCGTGACGCCCAGTCGAAGACGTTCTTGTACGCGACGGTGTACGAGCCGTTGTGCTCAGCGAACGAGATCAGCAGCGCATCCGCCGCACCGAGCAGGTTGTAGAAGTCGTGCGCCGGCTGCGGGATGCCGTCAGCGTTCTGCCGATCGATGCTGTAGATCGGCATCTCGAAGTCGTTCAGGTCGAGTGAGCTGATCTCCAGCGCGCCGGCCGGCACGCCCTCGATCTGCCCGTCGGCAAGGAGCCCGACGGCGTAGTCCACGAGCTGCCGGTTGATCGAATGGCTGGCGTTGGAGGCGGCAAAGGCCAAGAGCTTCATGGTGTCGTCTCACTCATGTGGGCCGGCGTGAGCAGTGTGGCTGATGATCGCGTCAATCAGCATCGGCCACCGCGGTTCGGGCAGATCGTGGCCCATGTCGCCCACCAGCAGCAGGTCGGCGCTGGGTACCAGCTCGGCGGTGCGCTCCCCGCCGTTCGGCTGGATCAGCGTGTCGTCCCGGCCATGGATCACCAGCGTCGGCACCGCCAGCCGGCGAAGCGCATCGGCCCGCGGCGGCGAGCAGCGCACGGCCGCCATCTGCCGGGGGAGGCCCTCGGGGTAGTACATGCGGTCGTAGGAAGCGGCCACCATCTCGGCAGCCCGATCGGGATCGAAGTAGCGCCGGCTCGAGCTGACCTTGCGGAAGGCCACGCTGGCGGCGATGTACCCCTCGCGGTCGGCCGGCGGCGGTGTCATCAGTGCCGCCATGGCTTCGGGCGTGGCCTCGAAGTAGCCAGGCTCGCCGGTCGTGGACATGATCGACGTCATCGACAGCACCCGGTCGGGATGGTCGATGGCCATCTGCTGCACGATCATCCCGCCCATCGACATGCCGGCAATGTGCGCCGCTCCGACGCCTAGGTGGTCAAGCAGCCCCACGGCATCATCGGCGAAGTCGGACAGCGTGTACGGCACAGGCGGCATGGGCTCGCCAGCGGCCGCAGCCTTGACGGCGGCCTTGCTCACTGCGGCGAGATCCACCTCGATCCCGTCCAGGTGCGTTGACAGGCCCACATCACGATTGTCGAAGCTCACGACGAACCGCCCCCGTTCGGCGAGCTGTTCCCGGAAGCCGGGATGCCACCCGATGATTTGCGAGGAGTACCCGTTCACCAGCAGCAGCGCCGGGTCGGCGGGGTCGCCGTGGGTCTCGTAGTAGAGCCGGATTTCTGCCGAGTCGCTGCGCTGGCTCGAATCGAACGTGTTGACGATCGCAATGGACATGGTGGTCTCCTGCTCGCTGCCGGGACGACGGCGAATCTCAGCATCCGACTGGAGTGCTCAGCTCGGGAAGCCGGTTCCAACGGCGAGCAGTCTGCCGCAGCTGCGCCGACGGCCCACTGGCGCAGCCGTTGGCACAGCTGTGCTCTTCGGCACGGCACAGCAGGCCAACGCTCGGGGGCGACTGACGCAACGCCGTGTTTCGGCCGGTCGGCGTCACCAGCTTGCCGCAGGCAGTTGGTGCAGCTGGTTTGCAAGACCGGGCAGACAGAACGTCGCAGGGTGCCGTAACGTTCGGACCATGCGGCGCATGCACATCGGTTTGCAGGTCGACGACCTCGGCGAGTCGGTCGAGTTCTACACCCGGCTCTTCGGCTGCGAACCCACGCTGCGGCGCCCCGACTACGCCAAGTGGATGCTCGAGGACCCCCAGGTCAACTTCTCGCTGGACACCCACGGCGACGGACCACCCGGCTCGGCCCACTACGGCATCCAGGTGGAGACGCACGACGAACTCACCGACCTGCGCTCCCATATCGACTCAGCGGAGTTGCCTCGTTCCGACCAGAACGACTTGGTGTGCGGCTACCAGCTCCAGCACAAGTCCTGGGTGACCGATCCCAACGGCTTGTGGTGGGAGGCGTTCTTCACCGAAGGCGTGGTGGACGAGAGCTACGGCACCGCCGAGATGCCGGACTGCGCCTGACCGCTACAGGAACACCGGCTGCGCCCGTGAGCCGGACTGCGCCTGACCGCTACAGGTACACCGGCTGCGCCCGTGAGCCGGACCTTCGCTAGTTGCAGATGCCCTGGGCGTTGACGCCTCGTTCGATGTAGCACATCATGGTGCCCTCAACGTTGCGCAGCGTGAACGTTCCGTCGCTGTTGCGGGTCGCGAATATGTGCAGCCGGAATCCACGGATCGAGTCGTCAGGCTGACCGACGACATCCATCGTGACCTCGCTGAGCTCGCCCACGGTCGGCTCACCCGAGATCCTCACCCGCGACTCGGGCTCATCGGATGCGACAGCACCTGCGACGGTCCGACCCAAGGCTGCCAAGTTGGCGGCGCTGGGCGTCTCGCCGAGGCGTCCCGCGATCTCGGTTGTCGCGTCGACGGTGGCACCCAACGGGGTCACGTACTCGCCGCTGACCCAGCCGACAACGCCGGCTGCGTGCACTTCGTGCCAGGACACCCCGGTGACCACTTGGATCGTGCCAGTCGGAACGACTCCGGTGTCCGTCGAGTCGAGCTTGGCGACGATCTGGCCTCCCGGCTCATCGCGCACGTTCAGCGTGCTGTCGTAGCCGATGCCCACGACAGCAAAGATCAAGCGTTGCGCTGCGCCGTCTTCGACCTCGACCTCGGGGACTGTTGTGGCGGTAACGATCTGCTGGTCGGCCGCCGTTGTGGGCGTGGGCGGCAGTGTCTGGACCGTGCCGATGGTCGTGGTGGGCATCGGGGCTGGCGTCGTCGCCAAGGGTGCCGAAGTAGTGGCGGTGGCTTCAGGCGCATCGCCCTCATCGTCGCTGTCGGAGTCGCCGACGGCAACCACCAGCGCTGCGATCGCTACCGCGAGTGCCAGCAGCGCAATGCCGAGGGGAAGTCGATCCTTCAGCGCTATCAGGCCCTCGTTTGGCGGAGGTCCCATGCCAGGGGGTTCTGGAAAGTCAGTCGGTCCGGTCATCGGTGTCCTTCGTGAAGCTCTCGGCGTCGAGGGGGGCGCCGAAGCGACGAGGACCGCCAGGACCGCCCTGTGCACCCGACCAGCCAGCGATGTCGACTCGCTTGGCGTAACGGCGCACGAGTATCGAGCGTACGGCTTTGCGGGTCGGCGGGAAGAGCATCGCAAGCCCGACGGCATCGGTCAGAAAGCCGGGCGTCAGCATGAATGCTCCGGCGAGCAGGATCAGCAGTCCGTCGACGAGCTCGTTGCCGGGGATCTCGCCTTGAGACAAGCGAGTGCGGATCTGATTCAGCACGCCGAGCCCCGAGCGCCGCACCATCCAAGCTCCCACGACCGACACCACCACCAGCAGCAAGATGGTCTGCCCAGCGCCCAGCCCGCCCGCCACCTGCACGATGACGAACAGCTCCACCAGCGGCACCGAGAGGAGCAACAGAATCAGCACCGCCAGCACGCCGCCCACCCTATGGCCGCCCGGCGGGTGCGCTCTGTCGCGCCTCGTCGCAGTCTGGCCATGAGGATCTGACCTGGGCCTCTCGCCGCCTGCCGGCGAAGAAGGCAACGACCCAGCTGCATCCCGCGTCGGCGACGGCGGGATATCTCAGGTGAGGGATCTAGAGATCCAGACCGATTGCAGCGATCGGCGCGGTCATCTGCATCTGCGGGGGCGAACCCATCAGCGGGCCGAACGCAGCCATCGCCTCCTGCATGGCAGGCGTCTGGCCGTGGTGTTGCATCGACTCGGCGTCGTTCATCAAGGCGAAGAACCAGAACTGGTTTCCCTCGCCGCGGTGGTACGAGTAGATCTCCACGCCGGGCTCGTCCTTGGCCGCTTCGACCATCGAAGCCAGCACGGCTTCCATCTCGTCGGCCTTGCCGTCTTGGCACGTGAAACTGCCGATCACCGTCGCCTTGCCCATGGTCGTCGCTCCTTGGTGGTATTCGCTGCGGCGGCGTCGAGATGCGCTGAGCACCGAGCCGCGGCTGCATGCCTACCACGAACAGTGCAGGCTGCCCGCGGGCGTCAGCGACAGCGAGGTACGTCTCAGCCGCCGGCCCACAGCGGCGGATTCGGCATCGCCCCCCGGGCAGCCTCATACGCGGCCGCCAAGCTCAGCGACCGCGTCTCGTCGCCGCCACGGCACATGAACTGGATCGACGTCGGCAGGCCGCCCGGCGATCCGGTTGCCAATCCGGGCCCCGACACGCCCGACGGCACCGTCGTCGAGCACAACGCCAAGAAGTTGGCCGCACGGGTGAACAGTGCCGGGGTGTTCGTCTCGTCGGCCTCGTCCACCGGCATCGGCAGCATCGGCGTGGTCGGTGTCACCATCGCGTCGAAGCCCTCGAAGGCCGCCGCAAACTCGGCCAGATCTGTGCGTCGCCGCAACATCGCTTCGATGTAGGCGCTCGCCGAAATCCCCGCCCCCGGCAGCACCCTCGCCCTCACCCGCTCGTCCACCTTGGAACTCGGATCCTCCATGAGCTCGCCGTAGTAGTGGTACGACTCAGCGGTCACGATCAGGAAGCGGGTGTTCTTCATCTCCTCAAACGACGTCGGCGGGTCGAACACTGCCAACTCGGCACCGAGTCCAGCCAGCACCTCGAGCGCGGCGTCGTAAGCAGCGAGCTGGTCAGCCTCCACACCTGCACGCTCGGCATCGCTCAAGCACCCGATGCGCCGCCCGCCCAGGCCGCCGTCCGCAGCCGCCCGCAGCGCCCCATACCGACCGGCCCCTGCCAGCCAGTCCCGCTCAACCTCGGCGGGCGGCGTGCCCAACATGGCATCGAACATCAGCGCGGCGTCGAGCACCGAGCGAGCCAGCGGCCCAGGCGTGTCCAGCGTGTGCGACAGGGGAACGATCCCGTCGATCGGCAGCAGGCCCTCGGTGGTCTTCAGCCCGACGATCCCGCACAGCGCCGCCGGCAGCCGCACCGAGCCGCCTGTATCAGTTCCCACTGCGCACGGCGCCATGCCCGCCGCCACCGCCGCGCCCGACCCCGACGACGAGCCGCCCGGTGTGCGCGCCACGTCAGCATCCCACGGATTCCACGGCGTGCCCATGTGCTGGTTGGTGCCCCAGCCGCCCATGGCGAACTCGACCGTCTTGGTCTTGCCCAGCAGGATCCCGCCGGCCTCCAGCAGCCGCCGAGCAACCGTGCCCGTCATCGGCGAAATCCGGTCGGCCCACGCAGCAGATCCCGCCGTGGTCACCCGACCCTCGACGTCCACGATGTCCTTGAGTGCGAACGGCACCCCCCAGAACGGCCCCACCGGCTCGCCCGCCGCCAGGTCCAGCGCAACCTCGGCAGCCTCGGCCGCCGCTCGGGCCTCGTCCCCATAGACCGCCTGCCAAGCGCCGACGCGCCCGTCCAGCGAGGCGATCGCCGCCAAGCACTCCTGCGTGGCCTCGACCGGAGACCGTGATCCATCCCGGTAGCCCGCCGCCAGCTCAGCAATCGTCGCCGTCACGCTTCCCCCGCTCGCCGCCCAACCGATTCGCAACGAGCAGTCTCGCGCCCCGCTGCGGAGGCCGCGCGATCAATCCCGGACGATCAGCAGGGCGTCAGTAGAACCAAGCTCAGGCTCGGAAGCTCCCGCGGCGCCCTCCGGGATTCTCGTGCGGTCCGTAGTAACCGAAGCTCCAGCCCGGCGTGTGCTCCCACTCGATGCGGCCGACGTCGCTCGCGTAGCGCTGAGTCGCAGCGATCAAAGCGTCCTCGGCGGCGTAGTCGAACGGGTCCTGAAGCCGAACCGCCACATCCTCGTTGGCGGGCAGATTCTCCGCCTGCCAGCGCACCGTGCGTCGCAGCCCTTCTTCGGGGTGCACGTGGTCGCGGTAGCCGAGCTGCTGGCGGATCTTCTCAGTGCTGAGGATGCGATGCGTCGACGAGTGATTGTGGAGGAACGGCCCGGCAGTCGCCGCCAGGTCCCACGGCACCGAGACGAGCTCGAATGGATTGCCGAGCTCATCGCCGACGATCTGCGCGATCTGCGCATAGGTGAACTGCAGATCGTCGCCCACGTTGTAGATCTCGCCCGCCGAGGTGTCGATGTGATCCACCGCCAGCAGCACCGCCGACGTGGCGTTCTCAACAAACGCCGACGTCATCACCGTGAGGCCGCCGTCGGGCACGATGATCTGTTGCCGGCCGTCCAGAGCCCGCTTGACGAGTGTCCACTCACGGGGCAGCACCTGGTTGGGTCCGTAGATGTAGGGGTACCGGAAGTGGGTGGCGTCGGGGTGCAGCGAGAACGTCAGCTCCTCTGACTGGGCGATCTTGAGCGGCTTGGGCCCCGAGCGCTCGTCACTGATCAGCCTGTCGCTCTCGTGGGTGGGTACGGGCATGCCTTCGGGAAACTCGATGGCAGGCTCGGAGAACCCGCTGTAGATGGGCACGCCGCCGATCGAGAACAACCGTGGTGTCCGGCCTTTGAGCACTTGAACAATCGCCCGCAGCCGGCCGTACATGGCGAATACGACGTCGAAGGTGCGGCCCTCGATCGAAGACCGGAACGCGTCGGGGTCAAACGGATCAGTGTGGATGTGCTCGAGGTGCGCAGGAATGGTGTCGACCTCGTGGCGTCCCGTGTGCAGGATCGTCACGGTGTGACCGCGGTCAACGAGACCGTTCACGATGTGGGGCCCGGTCGGACCGGTCCCGCCGATGACCAAGATGTCCATGCCTGCTCCCACGTCGCCTGCTCCCACGTCGCACCGTCAGGCCCGGCGCTCGTCTTCGCTGGCCGTCAATGCCTGATCGTCAATGTAGGTCGGGCCACACAGCGACGATGGGTTAGCGTTGCTTCTTGTAGGCCCCGTCGAGAAGGAGCCGTGCGATGGCTGACGAACCCGGCAAGTTCGAGCGCCTCCAGATGCGAGGGCTCACCTTATTGTGGGGTCTGTTGCTCGTCGGTGGCGTGACTCTCATGTTCGCCCTGACGCAATGGGGCCTGCTCGACGACGTGTCCAGGACCGATGCAGGGGTCCTCGCTGCGGGCGCCGCCAACGGCATGGGTGTCGTTGCCTTCGGTGGATGGAACGCCATCGGCATCGTCGCCATCGGCGGGACGAACGCCATCGGGATCGTCTCGATCGGCGGTCTCAACAGCATCGGCGTCATCTCATTCGGCGGGCTGAACGCCGTCGGTCTCATTTCTTTCGGGGGTCTGAACGCCGTCGGCACTCGAAGCGTCCGGTTCTTTGCGTGGTCGCCTGTGCGAACACGCGGCGGCAAGCCCGCCTGAGCCGACACGGTGTGACCGGCCCGACAGCAGCGGGGCCCCTCGCAGGCATCCGCGTCGTCGAGATAGCGACCTTCATTGCCGCTCCCGGCGGCACCCACCTGCTGGCCTCTCAAGGCGCCGAGGTCATCAAGGTGGAGGACACGGTCGTCGGCGACCCGTTGCGCATGTTCGGGTCGAGTCGGGGCGGCATGTCGGGCTGGTTCGCCAACCTCAACGCCGGTAAGCGATCGCTGTGCATGGACATCGCCTCCGAAGCGGGCCGTGAGGCCATGGCTGATCTGCTGGCGACTGCCGATGTGTTCGTGCAGGCGTACCGCCCCGGTGTAGCTGATCGGCTCGGCATCGGCGAAGCCGATGTGCGCAAGCGCAACCCGAGCATCATCTACGTGTCGATCAGCGGCTTCGGCCGCGACGGGCCGTATTCGAACCGGCCTGCCTACGATGCCGTCATCCAGGCTTGGACCGGGATCGCCGCCGTGCAGGGCGGCGACGACGAACCGCAGTTCGTGAGGAGCTTCGTTCCCGACAAGGTCACCTCGCTCACCTGGACCCAGGCGGTGTGTGCGGCGCTGTTCAATCGGGAGCGATCCGGTGTGGGCGAGCATGTCGAGCTGTCCCTGCTGGACGCCGCAGTCAGCTTCATGTGGCCCGACTCGATGATGGAGCAGGTCGTGCTGGCCGACGACGCCGACCACCGGCCCAACCCGCTGTACGGCTACAAGCTGCTGCGCTGCCGGGACGGCCATGTGGCGGTCATGCCGCTCACTGACGGGCAATGGAAGGGCGTGGCCGATGCGTTCGACCGGCCCGACCTGCTGACCGACCCTCGCTTCGCTGAAGGAGGGTCGAGGGCCGCTCACTTCAGCGAGATGCTCGACGCTCTCGGCGAGGTGGTGGCTGATGTGGCCCGCGACGACATTGTCGAGCGGCTCATCGCTGCCGACGTGCCTGTTGCGCCGGCGCTGCGGCCCGACGAGGTCGCGAACGACGTCCAGGTTCAGCACACGGGGGTGATCCGCGAGGTCGACCACCCCATCGTCGGTCGGATCCGCCAGAACCGCCCCGCAGCGCTCTTCGCCGCCGGCACGCCCGAGCTGCGTCCCGCCGTCGAGCGCGGCGCCGACACCGACGCGATTCTTGCCGAGCTCGGCATGACGCCAGACAGCATCGCTGAACTCCGCACCGCCGGAATAGTGAAGTAGGGCCGGCGATTCCACCAGAGCGAGCCAACGAGGCGACCCAGGCAGTCGTTATGGGAAGTCGTCATGCGAAGTGCAGTAGGAATGGTGAGATGACGGCTGATGAAGTGACGGGTTCGAATGGCTCGAACGGGTCCGACAGCTCGGGCCGAGACCTGCGCATCGACGAGCGCACCGGTGCCGTGCTGGCCGACCACGCAGCTTGGAACGAAGAGCACCGTCGTCTCGCCGACGGGGCGCTGGGGGCACTGCGCGACTCAGGCGCGCTGCGCCTGCTCGTGCCCGAGCGAGCCGGGGGCGACGAACGGGAATTCGCCGACATGGTCGCCAATGTGCGCGAGGCCGCCCTCTACGACGGCGCCGCGGCGTGGGTGCTGATGGTGCTCGTTGGGCACAGCTGGATGTTGGGCTCGATGACCGAGGAATTGCAGGACGAGGTTTACGGGGCAGATCCCGACACCATCGTGCCCGGCTCGCTGGCCCCGGCCGGCTGTGCAACCGAGTGCGACGGCGGCTGGCTCATCGACGGACGCTGGCCGTTTACCAGCGGCGCGATCTGGGGCGAGTGGTTCCTGCTCGGCTCCCAAGTGGTCGCACCGGGCGAGCGCCCCCGTCTGCTGCACGTGGTCATCCCCCGCGACGACATCGCTGTCGACGACAACTGGCATCCGATCGGCCTGCGTGGCACCGGCTCGTGCGACGTGGTCGCGGAGCAGGCCTTCGTGCCGACGTACCGCATGATCGACTCGGGCGAGCTGCTCGGCGGCCGCTCGCCGTGGTCAAGCCGGCACCGCACCAGCGTCTACCGCACGCCGATCTTGCCCGGGCTGGCCGTGCATGTCGCAGCGACCACGCTCGGGCTCGCTAGGGCCGGCCTCGACGATGCCGCCGAGCGTTTCGGCGTGCAGGACGATCGATACCTGGGGTCGTCGAAGTCCAAGCGCCCAGGCCTGCACATGCGCCTGGCGGCGGCCAACACCGAGGTGCGTTCGGCCGAACTGCTAATCGACGACACCCTCGGGCTGTTGCGCCAAGCCGCCGAGGGCGCCGATTCCAAAGAGCTGCGAGCCCAGGCGAAGTATCAGGGCAGCTACGCCATCGAGCTATGCCGTCGGGCGCTCGACCGCGTCACCACCGCCGCTGGCGGGCGAGCCGTGTTCGACGGCAGCCGCCTGCAGCAGGCATTCCGCGACGCGACCATGGCCAGTCAGCACCAAGTCGCCGATCTCGACACGATCGGCGAGGCCTACGGCCGCACCCGCCTCGGCATGGACCCCGGCCCCCACCCCCTGTAGGCCGACTACGGCGGCGACATCGACGGCGCGGCGAACCTCGTGCTGACCTGCGCCGCATGCAACGGCCGCAAAGTCGGACGAACCCCCGCCGAATGGGCCGCCGACACGCTCGACGCTGACCGCTGACGGCTCACCGTCGACGGCTGCCCGTGGCCGTGAACGTCGGCCCGCGCCCGACGGCCGAGGCGCTGGCGGCTGCTCGCAGCGCCTTCAGCGCACCGCTGCCGACGAGCGCGCTCGCGCCATGAGCGCCGCGGGCCGTCCCTTTCTCTACTGTCGGGGCGATGGCTGATCTGTCGGTTTTGGGGTTCACAGCGACGCGTCGGGTGTTGTTGTTGGCGGTGGCGGTGTGGGCGGCGGCGACTCTGGCCGCTGTGCCGCCCGCCGTAGCCCAGACCGGCAGCAGCGCGTTCGTGGCGGGCTCCCAGCCGTGGACAGCCTCGCAGTGCGACAGCTCCGACGCGGCGGTGGTGGCCGCGTCCGACGCCGCAGCCCAGTCCGACCTCTACAGCGCCGTCACCCTGGCCGGCATCCTGGGTACCGACTGCGTAGTGCTCGCAGGCGACCGCGGCGACCCACGGCTGCCCGCCGCCCAGCAGGCACGCCTCGACGCGGCAGGCTTCTACATCTATGTCGTCGGCGGCGAATCGGCGGTGCCTGACGTCAAGCTCGCCGGCTACGACATCGCCGTGCGCATCGCCGGAACGGACCGGTGGCGCACCGCCGCGAGAGTCGGCGCTGCCGCAGCTCTGATCGCCGAGGACGGCTGGTACCGCGCCCTGCTGCCCGACCTGGCCACCGCCGTGCCCGAAGCCGGCTGGCCCGCCCCGCCGTGGCGCACCGACTGCACCGCCAAGCCCGCAGTCGTCGCCGCTTCCGACGCCGCAGCCCAGTCGGACCTCTACAGCGCCGTCACCCTCGCCGGCGCGCTGGGCACCGACTGCGTAGTGCTCGCAGGCAACCGCAGCGACACTGGGCTGCCCGCCGCCCAAAAAGCACGCCTCGACACAGCGGCCGCAGTGTTCGTCGTCGGCGGCCTCAAAGCAGTCCCCGCCGCGAAGCTCGCCGGCAAAGACATCGCAGCCCGCATCGCCGGAGCCGACCGCTGGCACACAGCCGCCGACGTCGGCGACCGCGCCGGCAGCCTCATAGCCACAGCAGCCCGCAGCAGCGTCCGGATCGCCCCGCCGGCCACCACAGCCACCGGCCGCACCCCCGAGGAACGCGTCACCCACATACAGGACTGGTTCGCCCAGATCGGCCTCGGCGAACCCGTCCCGGTCACCTTCTCATCGGGCGCATGCGGAGGCTTCGCGGCGGCGTGCGCCGTCGGCGACACCATCCACTACACCGACTCGCCCGCACAGCTCCAGGGCGACCTGCTCGCACACGAATACACCCACGTCTACCAGCACGCCACAGACAACCTCCACAACTTCCCGGAGTGGGTCGTCGAAGGCTTCGCCGAATACATCGCCCACAAATACTCACCCGGCGACGCCCGCGGCGAACGCGAGCTGTGCGGTAATCCGCTCGGCGAGAACAACGACCTCTCACGCATGGGACCCGGCCAATTCTCACAATCGGTGTACCGTGCCGGCGAACTCGCCTTCACCGAACTCGCCGACCAACACGGCTGGGCCGCAATCACCGACTACTGGACCACCCCCGGCACCCACCAACAACGCTTCCAAACAGCCTTCGGCACCACCCCAGAACGCTTCGAACGCGACTTCCACCAAAACGCCTGCCGCACTCCTTTTGTCCTGTCCCTCGGCTACAACGATGTAACGCTCCCCGTGCACGTCGGTATTTTCAACCCGACGGTGGACTGGGATGGCCATGCCTCCTACCCCATCGACGCCATTCGGCTCACACCAACCATCGTGTGGGACACCTTCGAGATTGGTTACCGGGAGCCTCCCAACACGCCTCGCACGGTTCGCACGATTCCAGCCAACAACGGTGCCGTCGTGGCCGGCTCGGCGGCTGCGGCCGAAGCGCTGAAGGCATGCGGCTATCGCAGGCTGCGAATCGAAATCAAGATCTTCGGCGAATGGCACCCGACTGTGATCGCCCTCCCGGGCGGTCGGCTGGAGGACTACGGCGACAAGGTCTACGATCCGGAGGTCTGCTTCACCGACTGACATCTGCCTGACCGTGACATCACCGCCGCCCGGAACGCTGGCACTTGCACGGGCGGCCGCTGAGCGCGTTCGGCCGTGGGGTGAGGTCGCAGGACGGCTGCGCGCCCGTTGGTTGCATTGCTGCGACCGTTGGTTGTGCAGTTTGTGTGCATGACCGTTGATGCTTAGCGGCTGCAGGCACGTGCTGCTGCCTTGCGTGCTGACTGTGCTTCAGAGCGCGTGATCGCCGACGAGCTCGGCGTCACCCGTCATGCCGCGTGTCGTATTTTCGCCGAGGTCGACGCGGGCACCATCAACGCCGATACTGACGCCGCCGCCGACGCGGTCGCGTTGGACAGGCTGCTCGCCGTCGCGGTCGACAGCGGCGACACCCGCGGGGCGTTGGCGATCCTGGCGCCGCGAGCGCCGTTCGACGGCAGCCGACCGGCTGACGCATCTCGCAGCGTTGCCCACCGCTGTAACGACCATCGAGGCCGAGACGGTCGCCCCGTGAGCGGCGGCCATCAAAGTGTGCGCTCGGCCGTCGGCGTGATCGAATGCTCATGCGGCCTGACTGTCACCGCGCACGCATTGCGCCGAGGCGGACGGTACGCCTGCCGAGCACGCCGCCGCCGAGGTCTGCGGCAGTCCGTCGTGCTCGACGTGAGCCGTCGCCCGAAGCCTCATCCGCTGCGGCCCACGGCATGGAACGAGGCGGCAGCGAAGCTGAAACGCCTGATTCTTGACGCCGCCGCGAGCCTGTAGAAACCCTTCCGCAATCTGGCAATATCTGGTGGAGGCATACAGCAATGCGGTGCAAGGGAACTCGATGAAGATGCGACCCACGCAACGGCGGTCGAAGCAGAAACTGCTGACGGTCCTCATCGTCGCAGCAGTACTGACGCTGAGCGCGTGCGGACCATCGTCCGATCAACGAGTGATTGCTGGCAACCAGGCTGACGGTCTGGCCGGCGTGGACAGACCAGATCCATCAGAGCTCACCGCTCGAGAGCTCGTCCTCGCAGCCATGAGCCTTCAGGTCAGCGAGTCGAGCCGAGCGAGCGCCACCACCGACATGGGCGATGCCGGCAGCAACACGGCCGAGTATGAGATCGACGCGTACGGCAATACGCGCACCACTACATTCCAGCAGTTGGTACCGGGAGACCCGGGTTCTCTGAGTTCCCATGAGGTGCTCGACGTCGATGGTGTCGGGTACATCCGGCTCTCTATCCCTGACGAGCAACTCGGCGAATCGGAAATCGAGATTCCCGACGGCTGGATGACGATGGGACGCGAAACTATGGAGTTGTTCGGCGTCAGCTGCGGGCCTCCGGTACCGGGTTCCGTACTCGACAGCGAGGCGTGTGTGCCGCCCAACGATCTCTCTGGGATGACGGACTTCGTGCTCGAGGCGGCCATCGTCGGACGTGAATCCGTGCGCGGTGTTGAGACGATCAGAGTCCAATCGGCACTCGACTTCAAGTCGCTCATGGAAGAGGCCTTGGATGACGGCTCCGTCGAGGGCTTCATGGACCTGGTCGTTGCCATGATGCCCAGCGAACTTCCCCTAGAGCTGTGGGTTGACGACGACCTGCGGGTGCATCGCATGAGTATGGACGTCACTCCGAATCTCGAGGCGTTGGGCGAAGAGCTCGGTGAGGAGATCGACGAGGTGCCGACGGTGATCGTCGTGATGGACTTCTACGACTTCGGTGCCGATATCACCATTGAGGCGCCGCCCGCCGACGAGATCATCGGCGAGTTCGGCGAGTGGCTCGAGAAGCTGGGATTCCCGGGCCTGGTCGCGGATCCGATCTCCACGGCATAGCGCTCGGCGTCGGCACGAGGTCGCTGTTCCACCGGCAATGCCGCGAAAAGTGACTTTGAGCGGACAGGAACCTGTGTCACACTCGACGCAGGCCGGTTGACATCTGCGGTGCCCAGCAGACGACGCTGCCGCACCGGCAAGGAGATGATGAACGTGAAGGCTCGCAGGGCGAGATTCGCGGCAGCCATGGCGGCAGCGGCGCTGATCGCCGCTGCATGCAGTGGTGACGCCACCAACGGGGACGGGGAAGGTGCCGCAACGCAGGCGAGCGCTGCACCGGCTACGACCGCAGCGCCCCCGACCACCGTGTCACCCACAACTGCGGCACCGCCGCCGCCCTCGACTGCGCTTCCGACCGCTGCGTCGTCGTCTGATGCCTTGGATCTGCTGCGCGCCAGCGTGGAGACGAGCTTGGGTCGATCCGTCCGCGGCGACATGACGCTGATGCTCCCCGAGCCCGGCGAAGATGTTCCGCCCCTTTCCCTGCGCTTCGAAGCCGATGCGCAGGGCGATGTCTCAGCGTTCATTGAACTCGACGGCGAGGTGGCCCTGGACCCCGACGCGCCCGACGATGCTTCGACTGCAGGAATCGCTCTGGAATACCGGTCGGTGAGCGCCGAGAGCTTCGTTCGTGTCGTCGTCCCGCCTGAGATACGGGATTTTTCGACCGTTCGTCTGCCGCCCGAGGGCTGGTTCACCGTCGGACCTGAAGCCGTCGACGTGGTGGGTCCGGTGTGCCCGACAGCGATCTTGGGGCAGCTCGGGACTGAGGGGGGATGCGAGTTCCCCGATGACATGTCCGGTCTGCTCGATGCCGCGACCGGCGCCGAGATTGTTGGCACCGAAGACCTCGGTGGCACCTCGACGACTCGAATCGACGTCTCGATCGACCTCTCTGCGCTGATCGAGCAGGACCCTTCAGCAGGTGCCATCGTCGGAGACGAGGACCTGACCGATTTCTTGGTAAGCGACTTGCTGCCCGTTGAACTGACCGTGAGTTTCTGGGTGGATTCCGATGGGCTGATGCGCCGAATGGGCATCGACCTTGCCGCCCTCCTCGGCGACCTCATGGGCGCTTTCACCGGTGAGTCGGCTGATCTGGGTGATGAGCTTCCCGAACTCGGCCAAACGGTCAACTTCTACGACTACGACGCCGATATCAGCATCGAGGCGCCTCCGGCCGACGAGATCGTCGGCGATTTCGGCGACTTGATGGGATTCGATCTCTGAGTCGGCTGATCGCCTCGACTTCGCCCAGTTCGCGATCTGCTCGCAGTCTCATTCCTTCCAACTCATTCCTCCCGGCGTGGTCTCTGAACGCCTGGCGGTCGGCGCGTGTCAAACTGCCGCGTATGGATCTCGGGAGCGGGGGAGCGGGCATGTCGTTGGAACTTGAGACGGTGCGGGTGGACGGCGATGGTGCGGTGCGGCACCTCGTGCTGAACCGGCCAGAGGTGCACAACGCTGTCAACTCCCAGCTGGTCGCTGATGTTCACGCTGCGTGCCTCGCGCTCGACGCGGACCCCAGCGTGCGGGTGGTGATCGTGCGCGGCGAAGGCCGCAGCCTTTCCTCGGGCGCGGATCTCAAGCAGGCGCGCGGCACCAGCCTCGACGCGATGCTGGGCTCCAAGCAGGGTGCTCGCATGTACGACACCCTGATGCACCTCAACGCGATCACGATCTGCCTGTGTCACGGGTACATGATCGGCGGCGGAGGGGTGCTGCCCGCCGCGTGCGACTTCCGTATCGGCAGCCCGTCGATGAGCCTCACCCTCAACGAGGTCAGCATCGGGTTCAACCTGACGTGGCATTCGGTGCCGGCACTGGTGAACCTGGTCGGTCCGCACCGGGCCAAGGAGATGCTGATCCTCGGGCGCACCTACGGCGTGGAGGAGCTGGACTCGTGGGGGTTCTTCACCGAGACGGTGTCTGGTGACGACGAATTGGTGCCTGCTGCCGAGCGCCTCGCCGCGGCGATCGTCAACCAGCCGCCGGTGCCCGTCACGTCGTCGAAGGCGTCGATCAACGCACAGGCGATGCCGCTGGGCCGAGCAATCAACCACCTCGACCACATCGCCGTCGGCTACATGGGCAAGAGCGAGAGCTCCCGTACCGCCGTGCGCAGCTACTTCGACCAGAACGAGAGGAATTGGTCCGACGACTGAGCGGCATCGCCCGATGAGCGCGCCTGCGAGGATGGTCGCGTGAGTCCCCGCAGCGAGGACCCGTCAGGACACGACTCGACGCCCGGCGGCGAAGAAAAGGCCATCGGCGGCCACGCCAATCCTGACGGCCGAGACAAGGCCGAGACCGAGCCATCTGCGCGTCGCCATCGAGAAGTCGGCTGGCCGAACCAGCGGACGCTTCTGCTGTACCTGGTGGGAGGGCTGCTGATAGCGGCGATCCCCGTTGCGGCGTCGCGCCTTGTCGATCAGCCCGATGGCGAGGCGTACACCATTGACATCCCGCCCGGCACGGCGGAGCGCTTGGCCGCCGGCGAGGACGTCGAGATCGTCCCAGACGAGTTGGACTTCAAGCTGCGCGACCTGCTGATCATCGTGAACCGCGACTCGGTGAAGCACACCATCGGCCCCTTCGAGGTCGGGCCGGGCGAAACCTCCGAGCACACATTCGGCGAGGCAGCAGCGTTCAATAGCTACTGCTCGCTGCACCCGGCGGGCAGCATCCGCATCTCCATCGGCGAATGAATCAGCAAGCCTGAGATGTCGTCGACCCATCGGAACCTGGGCCGGCAAGCACAGATGCCATAGCCGCCGCAGCGGTCGCGCGTGACCCCTTAGGCCTCGTTGCAGGCCGGCAGCGCTTCGTCGGCGAACTGCGCGATCGCGTCTTCGGGCCTGCCCATGCGCAGCGCAGCGGTGTTGACCAGCAGCCGTTCGACGCCGTGGTCGCGGTAGATCTCGAACCCTGCGAGCCCCTCGCGGTGGTAGTTCCAGTAGGCGGTCAGCGCCAGTTCGGCAGGGTCGCGGCCTTGGCGGTCGCATTCGGCGTGCATCTCGCCGACCAGGCGCTTGAAGTCGTCGAGGTCCTTGTGGATCACATACCAGCCGTCGCCTCGGGCCACTAGGCGGCGAATGGCAGGCGGTGTCGTGCCGCCGATGAGCAACGGCATGCGGGGCCGCTGCGCAGGCGTCGGCAGCATCGAGAACCCGGTCCAGTTCAGGAACTCGCCCACGAAGTCCACATCCTCGCCGGACCAAGCGGCGGTCATGGCGTCGATGTACTCATCCGCGCGGGCGCCTCGCCGATCGAAGGGCACACCGAGCGCGTCGAATTCCTCTTCCAGCCAGCCCACGCCGATGCCCAGTTCGAGCCGCCCGCCCGACAGGTGGTCGAGCGACGACGCCTGCTTGGCGAAGTAGAGCGCATTGGCTTGGGTGACGATGTTGACGCCGGTGCCGAGCCGGAGCCGCTGCGTTGCCCCGGCGACGAACGTCAGGGCGATGAACGGGTCGGTGAATCCTGTGTCGGTGGGGAGGCCCAGCTTGCCGCTGGGGTTGTAGGGGTACCGGCTCTCGTAGTCGTACGGCACGATGACGTGCTCGAACGTCCACACCGATTCGTAGCCGAGCTCCTCGAGCTGCTGCGCGAAGGACCGCAGGTACCCGGGGTCGAGATAGGCGGCCGAGTTGATGGGTGTGATGCCGACGTGCATCTGCGGGACTGTACGCAAGACCCACAGCGGGCGCTCCGCGCCCGAGCGGCCGGTGGCGCGGCCAGCCTGTTCAGCCGATCGACCTGCGTTCCGCGCAGTCGTGCACGCAGCGTCTTTGTGGGCCAAGCTGTGCCGATGCCGGGGGACGCCGTTTTCGCAGTGGAGCGCGCCTCCGCGTACACCCGTGCGGATCAGGAGCGCGTCCAAAAGCGCACGGTCATCGTGCTTATCGCCAGTCAGGCCGCCGGCGGCTTCGGTCTGGTCGCCACCTACATCGTGAGTGCGCTGCTGGCCGAGGACATCACCGGCAGCTCCACGCTGGCGACGATCGCGGCGAGCAGCCTGTCCATCGGCTCTGCCTCGGTCGCCGCCCCGATGTCAAAGCTCATGAACAAGTACGGCCGCCGGTCGGGCCTGCGATTCGGATACCTGGTGGGTGCGGGGGGCGCGACGCTGGCGGTGCTGGGAGCGATCCTGCTCAGCTACCCGCTGCTGTGCCTGGGCGTGTTCGGTGCCGGCGCCGGCAACGCCGCCAACTTGGCGACTCGCTACGCAGCGTCGGACTTGGCACAGGAGAACCGGCGCGCCAGCACCATCAGCATGATCGTGTGGGCGACCACATTCGGTTCCTACACCGGATCTGTCGTGTCGGGTTATGCGAGCGAGGTCGGCGTCTCGATCGGCTTGCCCGACAAAACCGGCTCGTACGTGTTCGCCGGGGTGATGTTCCTGCTGGCAGCGGCGATCGTGGAGGTCTTCCTGCGCCCAGACCCGCTGCACATGGCCAACGAGCTGGCGGCCGAGGGTGTTGCCAACGGGACCCGCAAGGCCGAGGCTCGGCCGACTGTGCGTCAGGCGATCTCGCTGATCATGCAGCAGAGACAGGCACGTCTCGCCGTGTTCGCCATGATTGTTTCGCAGGTGACGATGGTCGGCGTCATGGCGCTTACACCGTTGCACATGAATGAAGGCGACCAGTCCCAGAACGTCATCGGTCACATGATGGGATTCCACATCTTGGGCATGTATCTCCTGTCGCCCCTCGTGGGCCGCCTCACCGACTCGGTCGGCAAGTACCCGATGCTGTATGTCGCGGGAGGGCTCTGCACGTGGGGTGCGTGGTGGGCGGCGGTGACACCGCCCGAGGGCGTCCTCGGCGTGTTCATGGGAAATTTCTTGATCGGGCTGGGATGGTGTTTCGGCGTGGTCGCCGCGTCGAGCCTGCTGGTGGAGCTGTACCCGATCCATCAGCGAGTGTCGGTGCAGGGCGTGGGCGACTTCGCGATGCTCGGCGCGGGTGCGCTGGCTGGGCTCAGCTCGGGCGCCCTGTACGAGACGTTCCAGTACCGCGGCGTGAACTATGCGAACGCTCTGTTCGGCATCGCGCTGGTGGCGGTCACCTTCTTCACCTACACCGGGATGCGGCGGGCGACGCGACGACCGCAGCACGAGCAGACCGCTGCCGCCGTCCGCAGCTGATTTAGGGCGTCTCTTCGGGCGGCGGCTCCACCATGACCAGCGTCATGTCAACTCGGCGCGGGTTGCCCCGGGTGATCAGGCGCTCCAACCGCCGTCGACGTGGATCGTCTGACCGGTGTCGTCTCCTCGCTGCGCCCTCGCGTCTCGGCCGTTCGAGTCTGACACCCGATGCCGATCTGTCGCCACAGTCGGCAGGATTGCAGCATGGCTCATTCGAACCCTGCCACCGGCAAAAGCCGTGTGGCGAGCGGAACTATTGCGAGGGCCGCCCGATGAGCGTCGTGGGCATCGACCACGTTCAACTTGCGATGCCATCCGGCCGTGAAGCCGAGGCGCAGGCGTTCTATCAGGGGTTGCTTGGCGTACAGCGGGTGCCAAAGCCGCCGCATCTGGAGGTCCGTGGGGGCTGCTGGTTTGAGAGCGACACCGTCAAGATTCATCTCGGTGTCGAGGACCCGTTTCGGCCGGCACGCAAGGCGCACCCAGCACTGAAGGTGGATGGCCTCGCGGCCCTAGTCGAGCGGTTGGGGGCAGCGGGGATCACCGTCCGAGACGACGAACCGCTCGAGGGCTACCACCGTGTCTACGTGGACGACCCCTTCGGCAACCGCCTTGAGTTGATGGAGCCGGCGGTGCTGCGTTCCTGACCGAATCGCTCTCACCGGCGGCGCTCTGTCAGCCGCTTCGTCTCCTCAAGTGTTCGAAGGCCGGAACGACGCAAGCTCCAGCACCGGGTCGTTCCAGCCGCCTTCGGTGAACAGCGTCCCCGCCAACCGCCCGATCTCATCGGCGGACTTAGCTGCTGAGCCGCAGCCGCCGACCGCGACGGCGACGTGATCGTCGACCCAGTCGATCCAGGGCAAGGCGTGCGGGGTATTCGTGACGACGCAGGGCTTGATGTCGCCTGAACGGATCGTGCGCTCGGGGAGGAATTCACGCAGCCGGCTCTCGAGATCGTCTGCTTCGGCCTGGCTCCCGCCGCTGCGGAACCAGTCGACCACGGTGGCGACATCGTCGGCCATGGTGGCGGCGGGGTCGTAACCGCCGATCTTCAGCATGACCCGACCGTCCGGGAATCGAACGGGCGGAACCCAGTAGACGTCGTGGCGGGGGTCTGCCTCGCACGTGGCCGGGTCCGTCCGCGAGATGAAGCTCGGCAGCGTCGGGCCCTCGCCGAGTTCGGCCATCAGGATCGTCCGCAGGCTGCGCTCGAGCGGCAAGTCGACTCCGACGAGCTCGGCCGCCCAGGCGCCGGTGCACAACAGCACGCCCTCGGCCACGAGCGTGTCGTTCTCGACGGTGAGTTGCACGCCGTCTGGTGTCGACACAGCTGCGGACACCGGCGCATCCACGACCGTCCCGCCCGCTGCGGCCGTCAGTTTGCTTTGCGCCGCGATCATCCGTCGTGGGTTGATGTGGCCCGCCGGCGCAGCTTCGAGGATGATTGTGTCCGCGCTCGACATGTCGATCCCGAAGCGCTCTGCGACCTCAGCCGCGCTGATTTCACGTGCGTCGACGTCAAGCTTGCGGGCGTGAGCAAGATCCGCTTGGGGATCTGCGGGGGAGTAGACGAGCCCGGCACCGGAATGGAACGAGATGCCGGAGCGCTCCTCGATGTCTGCGTACCTGCCGATCGAACGGATCGCCAGGTGCGACCACGCAGGATCGGGATCGATCATCCGGGTGATGCGCCCCTCGTCGTAGTGGCTCGCGAACGGACCCGACGACGTCGCATAATCCGCCGGTTCACCAGGCCCGATCAGCGCCACCGAACGCCCGGCCTCCGCCAGGTGCCGGGCGGCAGCGCTCCCGATCAGACCCCGCCCGACAACTGCAACTTCGAACTGCGACACGCCCGCAAGCTAGATGCTCTCGGGGCAGAAGTGCCGGTGACCGGAAACTCGTGGTCAAACTCGGACAACACCCAAGTCGTCGAGTTCAAGAAAGTCGGCGTCCTGAGTGACGACAGGAACTCCATGGGCGACGGCCGTAGCTGCGATCCACGAGTCGTTGATCGGCATCGCCAATCCTCGCTCTCGCAGCGTGACTCGCAACCGTGCCCATACGGCAGCCACGTCGCTGTCCACCGGAAGCGGATGCAGTGCCAATGCGCTGGTCAGTGTCGAGAGTCGGCGATCACGCACGACAGTGTCGGCTGCTTTCAGCACAGCGACGCGAAGTTCGCCGATCGTGATGGCCGACACGCTCAGACGATCAGGCAATGCATCGGTTCTCAACGGACGACCCGTCTCGCGTGCGATGAACAGCGACGTGTCCGCCAGCCCGCGGCCTACGGCCACGGCAAGTCGTCCGTTGTCTCGGACTTGAGATCTGCCAGGTCATCAGCCAGACCGTGGTCTGCTTGATGGGCCAAGACATCACGGATGAAGCGCTCGCGACTCATCCATTGAGGGCGTTCCTCGATGGGCCGGAGTTCGGCGACCGGCTTGCCGTGCACCGTGATGCAGACCGACTCGCCCGCAGCGACTCGTTCTAGCAATTCACGCGTTTGATTGCGCAACTCACGAGAGGCCACGGTTTCCATGAAGGCAGTGTCGCACATATGCGACGTATGTAGCACTCCTTGCTAGCTCTGCCGGGCCGAGACGCGGACGATCGTGCTGCACACGACCCGGTCAGTGAATGACCGGCGGTCGCGACTCAGCATCAGGACACCGGCGTCCACGATCGATCCGAAGCCCAGCGAGACGGCCCAGAAGAGGCGTTGGAAGACTTCGCGGACGAACATGCGGCCCCAGCCGAAGGGTGTGCCGTCGGATCGCACCGCCACCAATCCGGTGAGGAACTTGCCCGGCGTCTGACCCCATGCCAGCACGAAGAGCCAGCACGGCACGTAGACGACGATGAGCCACCAGAACATGAGAACCAGCAGGCCGAAGAACCCGTCGATCGCGTGGGCCGTCAGGCGCCGAATGGGTCCCGCGCTGGTCACGTGCGCATATGGCTCGTTCTGCGGCGGCTCGAAGCCATCGGACATGCGGCGAGTCTGTCAGCGCGCCCCCGCCGACGCAGTGATCGGCGTTTCGTGGAAGCCGGACGGGTCGGGACGCGGCAGGCTGTGCCAATGGCCGACATTGCGCTCACCATCCCCTCGGCGAACCCCACGAACTTCCATCAGGCCATATCGGACACTGCCGCGATGGTTTGCCAGGACATCTCGGCGAAGCTCTTCCTGCCCGAGGGGCCTGGGCTGTTCCCGGTCGTCATCGTGGTTCCGGGCAGTCTCGGGCTCCAGCCCCATCATCTCGCTCACGCGTCGGCGCTCACTGACCTCGGCATCGCTGCGTGCGGTATTGATCCCTTCGGTCCACGCAGCGTCACCTCGACTGTCGCCAATCAGGTCCAGTACTCGTTTGCGACGAGCGCCTGGGATGTGCTCGCTACCGCCGAAGTGCTCGCCCAACGCCCCGATATCGACGCGACCCGCATCGGCGCGCAGGGCCACAGCCGGGGCGGCTCGGCGGTGCTCAGCGCTGCATCAGTGCACCTCGCCGCGGCCTCCGGCGCCCCGAAGCTGGCGGGCGTCTATGCCGCCTATCCCTGGTGCGGCCACCAGTTCGTCGACCCTGCTGTCGGCGGCACGCGTGTCCGAGCGATCATCGGCGATCAAGACGACTGGTGCTCGCCGATGCAGGTCCAAGCCCACATCGGGGCCATGCGGGTCGCGGGCGGCGACGCCTCGGTGCGGATCGTGCCCGATGCCCACCACAGCTTCGACCGCACCACGCCGCTCGAGCACATCCCCGATGCTGCCGTGACGCCAGGAGCGCCCACCGTCTACATCGCCGATGACGGCGCCTTCATCCCGCCGACCTCCGACGAGCCGGACCCGTCGATGGTCGATCTCGACGGCTTCCTCCACGCCATCAACGCGGGCTACGGCGTCCGCGGCGCCCACATCGGCGGCAGCCCCGAGCTCGCCCGCCTCTTCGTCGAAGACATGACCACCTTCTGGCTCGAAGTCCTGGCACTGACCTCGGAGTGAATGCCATCCAGGTCGGCGTCGCCATGTGCTCGTCAGCTACCGCCGGTTTGCCAAGCCCAGTCGCATCGGGAAGGGCGCTGAGCGCCCGCATCAGCCTGTGCAACTCCAGTCAGGGGCCGAGGAGGGCGGCTGGCACTACCGCGATGCCATCTTGACGTCGATATGACTGCGGTCCTGTGTTCACGATGACGGCGTCGGCAAGTCGGTCACCGATGCGTTCGGCGAGCCATCGGAGCCCCGCAGTGTTATCAATACAACTAACGCACTAATACCAATACAGGTATCGCAGTCCTAGCGATACATGTGCCGCAGAAGCCAACCGCCCCGCCCTCAGGTCGGAGCTACCAAGTGCTCGCCAGCTCCTGCAGGCCCGCCAAGTCGAGCCGGCGGTCGTGACACCACCACCAGGCGTAGCTGCACACGGCGCCATTGGTGAGGTCATAGGAGTCGGTGATCTGGCGCAGGTGATGGATCGACAGGTAGGCCTCGGTGTGGGCGTAGGCGATGGCTGCGGGATCCCAGCGGTCGGTGTCGACGCTGGCCCATTCGTATGCGTGGGCGAACGTGGCTGTGGCCAGGCGCACCGCGGCAGGTACGACGGAGCCGTACCAGTCGCGTACCGATGTCTCCACCTGTTCGGACTCTGCCGGCGAGGGATCCGGCACGTCGGGATTGTCACGAGCCGACAGGTAGCTGTGCAGTATGGCCGTGTGCTCGTGCTGGCTGACGAGTGTTCCTGTAAGGGCACTGTCAAGGTCGCGCCGGGCGGCGTCGAGCGCTGACGAGGCTTCGGGCGGTGGCCACACCACCGGGCTGGGAGCGACATGGGCCAGGCTCAGCCCGAGCGAGCTGGCAGCACCCACGAAATTCGCGAGATCCATGACCGCGTCAAGAGCCTCGTACATGCCTGCGGGCCACGGTCCCTCGGCTTCGCACACCGACCGCAGCGTGACGCTGTGGTCGTAGAGGACCGGGTCGGGTTCGAGGGCTGCGTGGGGGTCGGCAGCCGCATCGCCCAGCGCCGAATCCCAGCGGCGCGGAAACGCTGTGCGGCACAGATCGTTGGCGTCGTACGGCGACGCAGCTCTCGTCGCGATTCCGCCCAACAGTTCTGCTGCCATGGCAACCTCGAAGCCTCCATTGGGCGTGCAGGTCTCAACAGCCGCGCCGCCCCCGCGCTCTCGCCGGGCATCGGCCCGTGTCGCCAGCTGGTGGGTGCCTCCGCAGACCTGGCGCCCAACTGCGCTCGGCGGGTCGCTGCCGGGACCGGGGAAGCCGGGGAGCCCATCGGCCGCAGTCGCCATCTCGTCGCACGCGCGCACGACGAATTCGGACCAATCGATGTACCTCTCCGTCTGCAGTGCGGCGTACAGCGCCTCTTTGGCGCCATGCACCAGCCACGGCGGCCGCTCGGCCGAGTCGTAGTCGGGAAGGATGCGTGTGGTGTGTTGTGTCATGTCCCGCAACGTAGGCAGGGGCTGTCACAACCTTCGCCCGAATTTCGGCATGAGGCTGTGCCGCCGTCCAACTGCTGGACCGTCATCGAACGGATGCACCGTCAAGGTCTTGACTTTCGCCGCGAGGCGTGCTTGCCGGGAGCCGTCACGCCAGACCTGTGCGAGGACGGGATGCGTGGTGTGCAACGAGGAATCGGGCCCTCGAGTCGCGAGGAGAACCTGCGCCGCATCCTCGCCCCGGTCCACCGAGATCAAGACGCCCGCGTCAAGGATCACAGGCCGTAGCGCTCGGCCATCGCCGCGACTGCAGCCTCATCGGGCGGCCCGCTTTCTCGGGCCCACTCCGCGAGAAAGTCGTCGAGCGCCTCCCGGCGATCTTGATCGGCCGCGAGACGACACAGCGCTTCGCGAACCGTGGCGGTCGCTCCGCCGAATGCCGGAGCGAGCCGTGCGAGGAGTTGGCGGTGTTCATCGTCGAGCCGAACTGCAGTCTTCGCCATGGCGCCGACTGAATTGGACGCCTGCTGGCCCGTCGCCCGAATTAAATCGGTTGGCCGTCGAACAAGCATGCGCGTTGATCGTCCTAGGCGACGACAGGCACGCTGCGGGCCTCGCGATCCGCCGATGTGCCGAGATCGGAAGACCAGCGTCGAGAATTACAGGCCGCAGCGCTTGGCCATGGCGGAGATCTCCTGGTCGCTGAGCGGGCCGTCCGCTTCCTCCCACGCCTTCATGAAGGCATCGAAGGCCACCTTGCGGTCGTGGTCAGCGGCGAGTCGTTGCAGCGCATCGTGGACGGCGGCTGCCTTGCCGCCGAACTTGGGAGCGAGCCGCTCGAGGATCTGTCGGCCTTCGTCGTCTAGCCGCACCGTTCTCCGGGCCATGCCATCGAATGTATTGGACGACTGTGCGCTCGACGGCAAACGTTTCGGCACTGCCCGTCCAGAGGCCAATCATGCGGGCGTGCGGCCGCCATAGGCGATGCTGACGGCGAGGTCGTCAAGCACGCCTTCGGCTTCGGCCCACTCGCGGATGGAGGCCATGAGGTCCGTCAGATGGTTCGCACCGCCGGCGAAGCCCAGATCGTCCTCAGCCCATCAGTTGGCGCCTTTCCCAGAGTTTCGGTACACGCGTACGGTGTGCATGCGTTGCTCCTGCGGCTCTGCGCTTACCTCCGCAATAGATCCGGAATTTCGGCGTCATTCAGCAACGCGCGTTCGCTCAGCATGTGGCGAAGCGCCCGAGGCGGAACCTCGCGCCCAACGGTGCCCCCTCGACCAGCGGGCGATACACACGCCGTCGCCCCGAGTCTCCAGACCGAGTTCGATGAGTTTGAAGTCATTGGCGCCGTCTAGCTGGAGGCGCTGTTGCGGGCGAACCGAACGAGAATCCGGCGCAGTCGCGGGCTTGTCGCGCGCGAAATTGGGAATAGTCGAAAGGAAGACGATGCCCGATCATTCCAAGTCCCGTGAAGTTCGAAAAGCGGCTGCTCGCCGCCGTCAGGCGCATGAGCGCGGCGATGGGCGAAGCCATCGCTGGCCGGGTTCAGGCGACGTGCGAGGTCTGCCCGGCCCGAACGCCAAGGCACCGCCGCCACCGCCGCCACAAGAGCCGGAGGACGCCGACTCAGCAAGCGAGTAGGCCATGTCCGCAGCGCTGGTCGCGTTGCTGCTGACGGCGGTCTTCATAGCGCCGGGAATGCTCTACCGGTACGAGCGCAACATTCGGTGTGCGGTCCCGGTGAGTCGACGGCAGCGACTGCTGCTCGCGCCTGCCACGCTCGCCATCGGCTTCGCAGCGGTCGTGGCGGCGCTCTGGATGTTCGCCGCCATCCGCTGGATTCTTCCCGAGCAGACTCCCAATGTCGGCGAGTTGCTGACATCATTCGGCAGCTATTCGCGGGAGAACTTGCCCGTGCTGGGCGCGTGCGATTTCGAGTCGCCTGGGCAGCACGTAATTCGAGCTGCACGCTGTCGACGATCACCCGCCGTAGATGGCCGTGGCTACAACTCGTCGAAGAGGGTGGCCGGTTCTTCGACGGCGGTCTCCAGATTTGTTGCCGGGTTGGCCGGATCCGCTCGTTCGAGACGGTCGGTGACCGCGTCTTGAAGCTCGGCGTTCGGAAGGTCTACTTCTCGGCAGTCCCCCGAGACTCGACGCACTTCGACCACCGGCTTCAGTGCTCTGTCCACAATCTTTCCAACGGCTTCGCTGAACTCTTGCCTATCGGTGTCTCGCCACTGATCGAACACACCAAACGTCGCGGCGCTCAGGAGTCGGGTGCCATCGAGCATCAGCGTCGTCGGAGGCCGTGCTTGGCCGACTGCGGCAAGCATGTGGGTGAGTACGCGCGCCGTCAATTCCTGAAGCCCAGCCGAGCGAAGTTCTGGTTCTTGGCTGCCGTCAATCCCGGGCATCCAGGGAACGAAGTAGAGGGGCTTTACCTCGTTTTCCCCATCTGCGCGTAGAACGATCGGTCGGTCGGCGAGTGCGGCGCCGAGCGGCGTCGGCAGATCGACCGGCCGCGGACTCGACAATGCGACACCTTCGGCTTCGAGTGAGAGACCGATGGCCCCGGTTGGCGCAGCGGGAACGCTCTCGGCGACAAGGGATCGGGCCAAGTCCTTGAGCGTCGAAGCGAGTCCGTCGGCATCGGCAGCAGTGGTTGCGTAAAGGACGTGACCCGGTCGTTCGCCTGGCTCGGCGAGCGACGGAGCGAGGTTGAAGGATGCAGCGATGAGCTTCAGCGCCTGTCGACGATTTGACGAGTCCGTTGAGAAGCCTCGCGCCTTCAGTTCGACGATGGGCTGGACTGAGTCACTTGAGTGCCTCAGCCAAAGGTCCGGACGACATGGTGAACGATTCGCGGAACCACTTAGGCTCGTGAGCGCAGCGATCGCCCGCTCACCCCTCGGCATGAGGACGCTTCTGCCGATGGAGCCGAGGTAGTAGCCAGCTTGCCTTAGGACTGGTTGGATCTGGCTCTCGTCGGGGAGGTCTTCGAGAGCCCACAAGAACGTGTTGAGCTGGAAGACCTGATCCGAGAGAAGTGTGGATGCGTCGGTCATGCGGCAGCCAGCATGGAATTCTCGACGGCAGTGTCGTAGCGCTCGTTTCCGAGCCATACGTCCACGCTCGGGTCGAGGAGGCGCTGGACGTTGGTCACTAGCCGGTGGATCGTGTTGCCGCAGGTCCCACGAGGCAGGACGGCGACAAGTTGCTTGCTCGTTACTTCGAGCAGGAACGGTTGCCAGAGGTGACGATCTATGGCAGCGACATGGACCTTGGTCGGCCCACGTCGCGTGACATAGCCGCCGATTCGAAGCCGACTGGTCCGGCGCTCGAGCCCGAGATCGACGAATCGATTGAAGGTCGCCTCGCTCAAGGGTTGACGGAACCCGATAGTGACCGGCGCGCCCTTGACCGTGAAGCCGTCCTCACCAACCTCGATTGTGTCGACCCAGAGCTGATCTTCTGAGTGCTCGGTGATGCGCCGATACAAGCCGAGGACCTGCGCAACTGCCGACCGATGCTCAACGAACGAGTCACTTCTGTTGGTCGCGTGGCCGTCGTGGTAGAGCAGGTGGCCTCCCCTGCTCCCGCTGGGGATTTGCAACTGAACCAACGAGTGCATCGGGTCGTACAGGTCTCGAAACTGCGGAAGCTTCTCTTGAAGCACACCTAGCCGCTCGGTGAGCGCCACCTTCGACCGTCGGCGCTCGACAAACCCATGAGCCGCTTCATCGTCAGCGGGCTCGTCATCGTCGATTTCGGCCGCATCTGTGTCACTGAGGTCGGAGGCGGTCTCGTACCACGCTTCGTGCTCGAAACCGAGGCGGACGTAGCGGTGCGCTGGAGTGGTGCGTTGCACGTACTTCCATAGTTCGAACAGAATCGGCGACGAGAGCCAGAGCCGGTCCAGCCACGGGTTGCGGTCGACGACCTGCCGAACCCACTTGTTGCTGTCGTCAGCGGCCAGCGTCGTGTAAAAGACCGGATGTCGCTCTTCGAGCGCTTCCAGCAATCCGACAACGCGACCCTCGTGAGTTGCGTCCTCGACGCGGTAGAGCGTGTCGTCGAGGCGGTGCATCTGAATGTGAGGCGGGAAGAGCGCCGCCAATTCCGGGGTCGCGTGGTCGTGCCTGGCTGTCTCGAGCATGTAGGTCTTGAGCAGTTTTCGAGTCAGCTTGCCGTCACGGAGCTCGGCCACCGTGGGCTCGGTGTAACCCTCGAGGTGGTCGACGAACGCCTCTCGGGACTGGAGCCGAGGCAAGTATCCAGAATCCGTCGCCATGGCCCATCAAGCGTACGCAGTTGCGGACTTGGGCACGAGACGAGCCTGACGAATGGATCGATTGTGGCTGGAAGTACCGGCGAAGCGTCGTGTCGGCACTAACGCAGGCACAGCGGTGCGTTCACCTCGCAGTCTTCGTGCGGACGTTTGTACGCACGCACCGACCGTCATTGACTGGCAGGCTGTGGGGATGGCAAACACGGGACGGGTGATTGACCTTTCGGTCGAGGTGATCGGCGACGTTGACACGGTGTGGAGAGCGGTGGCGACTGGGCCGGGGATCTCGGCGTGGTACGTGCCCCACACCGTTGAGGAGCGCGCTGGGGGCGCGGGCACCGCATCGTTCGGCCCGGAGCCCGAGATGCAGATCGATGGTCGGGTCGCGGTCTGGGAGCCGCCGCACCGGGTGGTGTTCGACGGAGGCGAGGGCGTCGAGGGCCTGTCATTCGAGTGGACCGTCGAGCCGCACGATGACAACACCTGCACCGTGCGGCTGAACAACGCCGGCTTCGGCGACGACGACCCTCAGTACGACGCCATGATCGACGGCTGGAAGCTGTTCATGTCCAACCTGCAGCTCCACCTCGAGCATTTCGCCGGCCAGACCGCCACCTCGGCGCTCCCGATGGTGATGTGGCCCGTCACACCCGAGCAGGGCTGGGAGATCCTGGCCGGCGGTCTCGGCATCAGCCAGATGCCCAGCATCGGCGATCGGTTCGACGTGGCCGCCGACTACGACACGAAGCTGGGCGGCACGGTCGTCGACACCGGCCCGCGCCGCATCAGCCTGCTGCTGGACACCCCCGCACTTGGTACCGGGTTCCTGACCTCCGAGGACGGGGGAGGGTTCACGATGGTCTCGGTGTGGCTCTACCTCTACGGCCCCGAAGGCGCAGCCGCGGCCGAGCGCGGCGACACAAGCTGGCGCGCCTGGCTCGACAGTCGCGCCCCGCAAGCGAGTTGAATCGGTAGACGATCAATTCCATGTCGTCCGTGTCATTTCAGGCTGCTCGAAATCGTTTCGCCGATCTTGTCGAGCGGGTCCATAGCGACCATGAGCGGTTCGTCATCACCCGGAACGACGAGCCCGCGGCCATCCTCATCAACCCGGAAGATCTTGAATCGCTCGAAGAGACGTTGGCGATCCTGAGCGACCCCGAGGAGATGCAGGCGATTGCCGAGGGCGAGCAGGCGGTCGAGCGGGGTGATGTAGTGCGCGGTGTAGAGGCAGTACGGGCGCTTCGGCATACGTGACAATCGAGGCCCAATAGTCCTCGGACATCGGATAACCGGACCCAACGACGCCTGCGGCCTCGGAGCAGGATGTGTCCGCCATGAACGAATCCCCTCGACCCGCCGTATATCTCAGGCACATTTCGACGCCCGTCGAGTCCCGCGACGCAGCCCAACTCCGAAACGAGGCAGCGCCAGGTGCAGTCGACCTCAGTCGAAGAATCGATTCGCCATTGTCCGCTGGATCTCGTAGATCGAGCCTTCTTGGGGTGCGGGCGGCAACGGCATCCTGACCGGCACCTCGGTCACCCGCGGTTCGATCGTGGGTTCGCCCGCAACGATCATCCGGTCGAAGCTGGCGAGGTCGCCGATCGGGTGCACCAGCGGAAACGCGTCATTCGCGGCGAACTGGAACAGCAGCAGATTCCGCTGGCGCACCGACCGATTCGGGGCTGAGCCGTGCACGGTGCGCACATGGTGAAACGTCATCGAACCCGCAGTGCCGACCAATGGGACAGCGGCGGAGAAATCGATCGGGTTCTTGACCGGGTCGATGGCGCCGCTGAAGTAGCCGTTCGCATGGTGATCGTGGATCTCGCCTCTATGGCTTCCGGGCAGCACGCACAGCGGCCCGTTGGTCTCGTCGACATCGTCGAGCATGACCCCGACGGTGAGCAGATCGTCGTTGGTGTGCGGGTGAAACGCCCAGTCCTGATGCCACTCGACCGCTGAGCCGTCGTGGGCGGCCTTCATGTTGAGCTTGCTGACCTGGAAGCGAACCCCCGACCCGAGCAATTGGGCGAGCACATCGAGCATTCCACGGTGGCCAAGGAGCGCCGCCACGCTCGGCATGACGGCGTCGGGGCTCTTGATCCGCCTGATCTTCGGCACCGCGGGGGTGTGATTGTCCTCGAGGTCGAATATGTCGTCGTTCTCGGTGACCTCGCACGCCCGCTCGACCAGCTGGTCGAGTTCACCGCGGATCACCTTGAGCTCGGCCTCGGACAGGACATCAGGTACGACGAGGTAGCCCCGTTCCTCGTAGAACGCCACGTCCGCGCGAGTGACGACGGCAGTCATCTCCAAACCTTAGAGCCACCCCCGCGCGGCATGTCGTTTAGCGTGAGAGCCCACGCGGAGCACCGCGAATTCTGGGGGATGCGTGATGGGTGAGCCCAAGGTGTCGCAGCCGCTCGGCGAACTTCGGGGTTCGCCCCGGAACGGTCGCTAGATGTCGGCAGACGCTGCTCGCCCGCTGGCAATCACAGGTCGGGTTCTGATCGATCGAGCCATCGTCGACGATGGAGTCGTCCTCGTGCTCGGCCAACAGATCGTGGCGGCAGGCCAGCGGGACGGGCTCGATATTCCGCCCGACGCTCGCCGTCTCGACATGCCCGACCGGATCATCTCGCCGGGCTTCATCGATCTGCACATTCACGGGTCGGGCGGCTGTTACGCCGAGGATGACCCGATCGGCATGGCCCGACATGTCGCGAGCGGCGGATGCACGTACTTGTTGCCGACGTTGATGACGAACGAACTGCTCGCCATGGTCGAATCGGCCGCCAAGATCCAAGCATCGTCGGGACCTGTCGACGGGGGCGCCACCATCGGAGGCGTCCACCTCGAAGGGCCCTTCCTCAACCCGCGGTACGGCGCCCAGCGTCCCGACTTCGTGCTTGACGCACGCCCTGAGGCGGTCGAGATGCTGATCCAAGCGTCGGGCGAAGCGCTGGCAATGGTCACAATCGCTCCCGAGCAGCCCGGCGCGATCGAGGGGATCAGACAATTCGCCGCCGCAGGCGCCCTGGTGTCGCTCGGCCATTCCGACGCCACACCGGCCGACTACTCGGCGGCCCGCAGCGCAGGCGCCACACACGTCACCCATCTCTTCAACGCCATGGAACCCCGGCAACCGACCGAAGCGCAGGGCTACGACGGAACCAGACGAGTCGGCTTGGAGGAACTCGCACTCATCGACGACGACCTCACCGCTGACATCGTGTGCGATTCGGCGTGCGCCCACGTGAACGAAGCGTTGGTGAAGCTCGCATTGCGCTGCAAGGGCGAAGCGAAGCTGTCGCTGATCACCGACGCGATGTTCGCGGCCGGCCTCGAGCCCGGTGACCACCAGATGAGTGATGGCCAGGAACTGGTGACGACCGCCGATGAGGATGTCGCACGGCTCGCGGGCGGCTGGCTCTGCGGGAGCGTGATGTCGATGTCGAGCGCTGTGCGGAATGTTGCGGCGGTCGCCTCAGTCCCCGTTGAGACCGCGCTGGTGATGGCGACCGAGGCGCCCGCGAGAGCGGTAGGGATTTTCGCCAGCAAGGGCAGCCTGGCTCCGGGCAAGGACGCCGACATCACGGTGCTCGACAGCCACGGCAACGTCGAGCACACCCTGGTCGGCGGGCGGCTGGTGTATTCGACCGAGCCCGAGGCGCTGCGATGACCGACGAGCAGACGGTCTCAGACCTGCGGGAGCTGTTCCCGGTCGTCGATCATTGGACGTATCTCTACAACGGCAGCATCCACCCCCTCGCCAGACCCGTGTCCGAGGCCATGAACAACGCAGTCGACGAATGCGCACGCGGGGGAGAAGATGCCTTCCACGCCGGGTACGAACGGTTCGGCTTGCTGAAGGAGCGGCTGGCAAGCCTGCTACATGCCGAACCGGGCAACATCGTGATCACCGAATCCACGACTGCCGGTCTCAATCTCGCCGCGCAGCTTCTCGCGCCGACGCCGGAGGAGAACGTGGTGCTCACCGATCTGGCGTTCATGTCAAGCACGTACCAGTGGCTCGCGAGCACGTCCGCGATACCCGATGTCCGCTTCGTCGAGCAACGAGCCGGACGCGTCGCACTCGAAGACATCGAAGCGGCGATCGACACCGAGACGGCATGTGTTTCCGTCTGTGCTGTCACCGTGGGAAGCGGTTACCGCTACGACCTCGCACCGCTGGCCGACATGGCCCAGGCGGCCGGAGTTCCGCTGATCGTCGACGCCGCACAGGCGCTGGGGGTGATCGACGTCGATGTCGGTGCGACACCCGTGGATTTTCTGGCCGGCACGACGAGCAAGTGGCTGATAGGACCCACGGGCGTCGGCTACCTCTATGTGGCCGATCAGCATCTCGATGCGACACCGCCCACCGTGGGCTGGATGTCAGCCGCGAACGTCGACCAGTGGGACGTACGCAACTGCGAACTTCACAACGATGCGGGCCGATTCCAAGGCGGGATACCCAAACTCGTCGGCATCGCCGGAGCACTCGCCGGCGTCGACCTGCTCAATGAGATCGGCCGCCCGTTCATCGAACGGCGAGTCAGGGATCTGACCCAATACCTGCTGGACGGGCTGGGCCGACTGGGCCTCGAGATCTGGACGCCGCTGCCGGCTGACGAGCGGGCGGGCATCGTGTTCTTCAGGATTCCCGATGCAGCGGCAGTTCACCAAGAGCTGAAGGCCGAGCGCATCTACTGCGGCAGCTTTCTCGACGGCATCCGCTGCGACCCGACCTTCTACAACACCCAAGAAGAGCTCGACCACTTCCTCGCTGTCATCGAGCGATGCGCCCGGCGAACCCGCTGAGCGCAGATCACTCCGCCAGGAAATCCTTGACGATCTCGCCCCAGTTCTCGGTCATGTCCAGCTCGACGTAGAACGCCCCGAAGTACTTGAGCGGCGTGAAGTCCGACAGGTCGTAGATCGGCGACGGGTTGAACTGCACGACGCCGTCGCCCGCCCGGCACACATGGATCACCTGGTCGGTCGGGGTGTTGGTGACGTCGATCAACTGCAGCACGTCCACGCCGTTGCCGTCGGCGCGGGGGATTGCCTTGATCCGCCACGCAGGATTGCCCGATGGCATCTCATCGGCGTCAGCGGGGCGATGCATCGTCGAACGCACGCCCATCAGCATCGTCCCGCCGACCAAGGTGTTCGTGTACATGACACGCTCGTCGAATCCGATCTCGAAGTCTGCGTGCACCTTCGGCGTGCCGTAGATCTCGCGGCCTGCGGGGATGCTGGACTTGGAGTTCAGAAACACGACAGGCGCGAACCAGCCTTCGGTGCCTTCATAGACGCACTTGACGGACAGGACGCTCTCGTCGAACGCCCCGTAGCTGGAACACCACGGGACGCTCAGGCCGATGGCCGCGCACATGCCGTCGGGGCTGGGTTCGAAACACTCCGGCAGCACTCGGTCGATCGCTTCGAGGCTCGCCCGGAAATAGACGTACTGGAACTTGGCGTTGCGATAGCGCGCCGGTGGTGGGGGGAAGTACGGCGAGAACGCCGGCATCGACGTGATCTGGTCGAGAGGAATGGCCATCGGATCGGCGGTTCGGAGCGCTCAGCGCCTCCGCAACCGTAACTCACATCTGCGTCTAGGTTGCCTGCTGATGGAGGTGCACGGTCAACCGCTTGATCGCACTGGACTGCTGGCTCACGTCGGACAGCTGTCGCAGGTCGCCGGTGCCCGGCTGGTGACGCTCCCCGACGGCGCCGTCGCTGTCGCCGTCGGTGGTGTGCTTGCAGGGACTGAGGCGCCGTCGTGATCGGCTACTCCCAACGTCGGGTCGCGGCGGGGGAAGCTGGCGGCTTCGATGTCTGGACCGCCGCGGCCACCGAGGTCGGCCCGCGTGTCGTGGTGCTCGGCGGAGTTCACGGCGATGAGACTCAGGGCGTCTTGGCGGCGGGATGCTTGGCAACCGATGAGACCCGATTGACCCGCGGCAGCGTCGCGATCGTGCCGGTCTGTCACGAGGCAGCGTTCGCCGCTGACAGCCGCACGAGTGCCATCGACGACGGCAACCTGGCGCGGGTCTTCCCGGGAGATCCCCACGGCACCCCGACCGCGCAGCTCGCACATCACCTGTACACCGAGGTTCTGCGCGGTGCCGACCTGCTGATCGACCTGCACACTTCTGGGCAGGGCTACGACATGCCGTTCCTCGCCGGCTACATCGCCGAAACCGCCACGGCCGAGTCCCTGTCCCAGAAGGCTGCCGCCGCATTCGGCGCGGAATTCCTGTGGCGTCATCCGGTTCGCACCGAAGGCCGCACGGTCAGCGTGGTCGATCAGGCCATCTACGTCGAGTGCTCCGGCGGCGGACTGGTGAGCAACGCTTCGGTCGATGCCTACGTCGGGGGTGTCCTGCGTGTCCTCACTGCGATGGACATGGTTGCCGACCCGGCGCTTGATCCACCCCGCTCATCGATTCGCATCACCGGTGGCGGCGACTTGGACCGCGACATGATCTCGGTTCGCAACGAAGGCCAGTTCCTGACAGATCTGCGGGGTGGAGCCCAGGTCGAAGCCGGCCAGCTGCTGGGAACGGTGGTCACCACAGACGGACAGACTCTCGAAGAAGTACATGCCCCGAAGGACGCCTGGGTGATGGCGGTCAAGCGGCGTCCGCCGGTGGTGGCCGGTGATCTCGTCGTCTGTCTCGCCACTGCTGATGAGTAGGCCACAGAGGGCGACTTGCTGAGGGGCTCAATCCCGGCGCGACTCAGTTCCTGTATGACAGCTCAGTGGTGGACCCAACCGCCATCGACAGCGATGACTTGGCCGGTCACGAAGGCGCTGTCATCGCACGCGAGATAGACGAAGGTGGCGGCGAGGTCTTTTGCGTAGCCGCGCTGGGGAAGCGACTGGAGTCCTGCCAACCGCTCGGCGATTTCTTCCTCGGTCTCGGTCTCGGTTTCGACTTCGTACTCGGTACGGATCGCACCCGGCATCACGCTGTTCACCCTGATCTGGTCAGGACCGACTTCGCGTGCCAATGCCCGAGTGAAACCGATGACGCCGCCCTTCGACGCCACATAGTCAAGAGCGCCCGCCATGCCCAGATCGACCATCACGCTCGTCACCGTGATGATGCTGCCGCGTCCGCGTCGAAGCATTCCGGGGTGCACCGCCTTGGCGCACACAAAGGCACCCCGGAGATTGACCGCCAACGTCTGATCCCATTGCTCGACGCTGATCTCGTTCCAGGGCGAGCGTCTCGCGTACGCGGCATTGGTGACCAGCACGTCGATGTCGCCGAACGCGCTCCGGGCCTCGGCGACCATCGCCTCGACGTCAGCAGGAACGGTGACGTCGGCCGCCACAGTGATAGCGGCGCCGCCTGCGTCGGTGATCCTCGACACGACTTCGGAGGCCAAGGCCTCCATTCGCTCATCGGGAATCGTGTTGATGATCACGCTGGCGCCCTCGGCGGCAAAGGCCTCCGCCGCCGCAGCGCCGATGCCACGCGAGGCTCCGGTCACCAGCGCGACACGATCGTCAAGTCTTCCCACGGCTGCCCCTCCGGGTCGTTCTCCAGCGATTGCGCAGTGTCAGGTCCTGATCAAGCTCGTGGCTCGGGACGCCTCCACCAGCGTGCGGGTGTAGTCGGTCTTGGGGTCGCTCATCACCTCAGCGGTTGAGCCGGCTTCGACGACCTGTCCGTCCTTCAGCACGATGACCTGCTCGCACACACGAGCCACCACAGCCAGATCATGAGAAACGAGCACCAGCGTCAACCCGTGGCGTTGCTTCAGCCCCATCAGCAGGTTCAGCACCTGCGCCTGGACAGACACGTCGAGAGCACTGGTGGGTTCGTCCGCATACAGCACATCGGGTTGCACCGAGAGCGCACGGGCCACGGCGATCCGCTGCAGTTGGCCGCCTGAGAGCTGGTGCGGGTAGCGGGAGAGGATCTCATTGCTCAGGCCCACGTCGGTGAGCCAGGCCCCGAGTTCGTCGGACCCGGGCTTGCGCTGCTCCAGAGCCTTGGTCGGCTCGGACAACGATGTCCGCACTCGCAGTCTCGGATCCAGCGAGCTAGCAGGGCTCTGGAACACGATCTGGTTGCGGCGGTGAAACTCGCGACGATCCTGGGACAGCCAGTCCTTCACGGATTGACCGTCGAAGGTGATCTGACCCTGCGAAGGAACGAGCAGGCCGCACAGCAGCCGAACCAGGGTTGACTTGCCCGAACCGGACTCGCCGACGATGCCGACGGTGGAGCCCGCAGCCATGGTGAAGGCGATGTCTCGCAGCGTCCATTCGTCACTGGCGTCACGTCGCGGCGTACGGGCGTGATAGTCGAAGAAGAGATCGTCGATCTCAATGAGTGCAGTCATCGACGGCCGTCCGCGAGTTCAGCGCTGTGTGCGAGGGCGGGTGCCGCTTCGTCGACCGGGTTCCAGCACTTGAACGTGTGCCCGCCCGCCATTTCAGAGATCGGCGGCGCCTGCGCACACTGCTCGATCTCGTGAGGACAGCGGCCGCGAAAGCGACAGCCCGGCAAGAACCCTCCGGAGGGCGGAACCGAGCCCCTTATCGTGACGAGAGGCTCGCCGAGGGAAGCACTGATGTCCTCAGGGTGGCCGGGATTGACGCTGATCAGCGCTTCGGTGTAGCGATGTCTGGGCAGTTCGACGATGTCGGAGGTGGGCCCTGTCTCGACCAGGTTGCCGCCGTAGAGCACCGCGATGTAGTCCGAGATGGCCTGGATGACGCCGAGGTCATGGCTGACGAACAGGATCGCCATGCCCCGCTCTTCGCTGAGGCGCGCCAGCAGCTCCAAGATCTCCTTCTGGACCGTCACATCGAGCGCGGTTGTCGGCTCGTCGGCAATCAGCAGCTTGGGGTCGCAGGCGATGGCCATCGAGATGAGCACCCGCTGTTGCTGGCCGCCCGACAGCTGATGGGGGTATCGGCGGGCTAGGGCTGCAGGGTTCGGCAATTGAACCTGCTCGAGCAATTCGAGCGTGCGTGCCTTGACGTCCTTGCGGGGGACCGTGTTGTGGAGTCGAAGTGCCTCAGCGACTTGCTTGCCGACTTTCATCGTCGGGTTCAGCGCCCGCAGCGGATCCTGGAAGATGACGCCGATCTCGGCACCGCGAACATCGGAGAGGTCACGCTCGGACCGGTCGACCATCTCCGTGCCGGCGAACGTGATTGAGCCGGTCACCACGGCCTCACGGGGCTGGAGGCCGATGATGCTCATGGCGGTCATCGTCTTGCCCGAGCCCGACTCGCCGACGAGCCCGAGGCGCCGCCCCGCCGGAATCGACAAACGCTCGATCGAGACGATCTCGTTCGGCCCGATCGTGATGTTCAAGTCGTTGATCTCGAGCATCAGACGTCTGCGCCCTTGGCGGTTTGCTGCGGATCCAGATAGGTCCGCAGGCCGTCGCCGAGAACGTTGAATCCGATCACC
Source organism: Candidatus Poriferisodalis sp. (assembly GCF_965214215.1). Classification (GTDB taxonomy): domain Bacteria; phylum Actinomycetota; class Acidimicrobiia; order Acidimicrobiales; family Poriferisodalaceae; genus Poriferisodalis. The sequence continues at coordinate 1,377,842 of NZ_CBDCBD010000003.1, forward strand.
GCAACCATGATGGTGATCCCGGGGATGATCATGAGATACGGCGCCTGATCGATGAGCGGCTGAGCTTCTTTCAGCAGGCGTCCCCACGACGGGGTCGGCCGCTGAGCGCCGATGCCGAGATACGACAGAGCCGCCTCGACGAGGATCGCGATCGCGAACATGATCGACGCCTGGACAATGATGAGCGGTCCGATATTGGGCAACACGTGCCGGAACAGAATGAACCGCCGAGAGCGTCCGTACGCCTGAGCGGCTTCTACGAAGTCACGCGCGAGAATCTGGCGCGCTGGTCCGATGACGACGCGGGCGACCGTCGGGATGAGCCAGAACATGATGGCGACGATCGCCGTCGTGTTGCCCGGACCCAAAGACGTCGCCACAACCAGGGCCACCACGATGCCGGGCAGGGCGACCCCGATATCGGTCATGCGGCTGAGGATCCGCTGCTGCATCGGCTTGGCTCCGGCGGCGATCAAACCGATCAAGACCCCAGGGACCAGCGACGCGATCGTCGACACGACGCTGACCAGAAGGGAATTCCGTGCGCCGGCCATGATCTGACTGGTGATGTCGCGCCCCAGCTTGTCGGTGCCCAGAAGGAAGCCGTCCGATCCCGGAGGCAGGAACTGGTTCGGGACGTCGACTTTGTTGATGTCGTAGGGGGTCCAGAACAGCGACACGAGGCCGATCCCGACGATGAACGCCACAATCGCTCCGCCGATGATGAGCTGCGGCGGGAGCCACCGCAACGACCGACGGGTCGAGCCCTCGAACGTCTTCAGCTCGTCGGTGTCGGGCACCGAGGCGGCCTGCGTGGATGCTTCGTCGGTCATGCGTGCGACACCGTCTGACCGCGTCCGCGGATCCGCGGATCCAACAGCCCGTAGGCGATGTCCATCAGGAAGTTCAAGGTCAGGATCATGAGCATCAGCACCAAGGCCAGCGATTGGACCGACAAGGCTTCGCGCCCGCCGACCGCCACGACCAGCATGCGGCCGAGCCCTGGCAGCGTGAACACATTCTCGATGACCACCGCGCCTGCGAGCAGCTGGCCCAACTGCAGGATGGTGACGGTCACGAGCGGAATCGACGCGTTGCGGATCCCGTGACGCCATGCAGCCCGTCTGAGCGTGAGACCCTTGGCCTGGGCCGTCCTGATGAAGTCTTCGTCGAGCACTTCGAGCATGCCTGAGCGCACGTAGCGGACGAGTACGGCGCTGAGCGGGATCGCCAGCGCGAGCACGGGCATCGTTAACGATTTGACGCCCCGCACAAAGTCCTCAGAAAGCGGGACGTACCCGCCGGCGGGCAGCCAACCCAGGTGCACGGCGAACAACGTGGCCATCAACAGGCCCAGCCAGAACGAGGGAACTGCGATTCCGACCTGGGACAGGATGTCCACTGTGGTGCCGCGCCAGTTCTTGGCATGGATTGCCGAGAAAGTGCCGATGACCAGAGCGACGATGACCGAGAGGATCAGTGACGAGAATGCCAGCGTGAATGTCAGCGGTATCCGAACCCAGATCTCATGGGCAATGTCGAATTCCGCCGCATACGACGTGCCCATGTCGCCTTGGAGTACTCCCCCTATCCACTGCAGGTACTGCTCGACGAGCGAAGCGTCCAAGCCCATCTCGGCTCGGAGCTCCTCCAACGCCTCACGGGTTGCGGTCTGCCCAAGGATGACCGTTGCGACGTCACCCTTGAGCAACCGCAACAAGAGGAAGACGATGATCGAGCCCATGAGAGCGGACGCCACCACCGAGGCAACCGCGCGAACCAGAACTCGAACCATTCATCGTCCTATTCCGTGAGTTCGTTATGTCTTCTTCTACTCGATTCTCAGATTGCCGAGGTCGAATTCGCTGCCAGCGGTGAAGTTCTTGACGCCTTTGAGATCAGCGCGCACGGCCACAGCCTGGAGCTTCGCGACGATCGGAATCAGGTAGCCGGCGTCGGCGTGCATCTCGACTGCCTGACGTCGAAGCTCTGTCGTCACGTTCGAGTCGACAGCCGCATCGCCGTCGTCGAGCAGCTGATCGAACGCCGGGTCGCAGTACAGGGTGAAGAAGCCCGGGCACTTCCATGCGTCGATGGTGCTGGGACCGCTCAGCGATGTGAAGACGTAGTCCGCGCTCTCGCCGAGCACCTCGTCGAGGTACGTCGTCAGCTCACGGCCTTCGAGTTCGACCGTGAAGCCTGCCTCGGTCAGCTGTGCAGTAACGACCTCTTGAATCGGCGGGAACTCCGCAATGGTCAGGTACTTGAACGGGATGACCAGACCTGGGACGCCAGCCTCTTCCAGCAGTGCCTGGGACTTTGCCGGGTCGTACTCATAGGGGCAGTAGTCGCTGTTCCACGGCTCGTTCGGCGGATTCACGAAGGTGCAGGTCAGCTCGCCGAGCCCGGCAAACGCAGCATCGACGATCGGCTGACGGTCGACGGCATGGTTCACCGCCTGGACGACCAGCGGGTCCTGGAAGATGTCGGCGGTCGCATTGAGACTGAGATATGAGATCTCGAATCCGGAGACCGTCAGGATGCTGAAGCCGTCTTCGGCGTCGATCTCGTCGACGCGGTCGATGCCTTCTCCGAGGATGCCTGCAACGCCGTCGATGTCACCGGCCAGCAGTGCATTCAGGCTCGCGGTCTCGTCGGTGATGAACCGCCAGGTGACATCTGAGAAGAACGGCTGCTCACCCCAGTAGTCGGCGAAACGGTCCATGGTGACCGAGACGTCAGGCTTCCACTCGACGAAGACGTAGGGGCCGGTGCCGACGGGGCCTTGGGCGATGTCCTCGCCGGTCCCTTCGGGAACGACTGCCGCGCTGATGCGTGCCATGCCCTGCAGGAAGGCCTGGCTGGGCTGGGTCAGCGTCACTACGACGGTGTGGTCATCGGTTGCCTCGATGGATGCGACAGCATCGAACGGCGTGGTGATGTCGCCCACTCCGGCCCGGTTGTACTCCAGCGAATAGACGACGTCGGCGGCGACGAGATCGCTCCCGTCGTGGAATTTGGCTTCGCGAATCGTGAACGTGTACACCGTCCCGTCATCGTTGATGTCCCACGACTCAGCGAGCATCGGGGCAACGCTGCCGTCGGCCTGCTTCTCGACAAGCGTCTCGACGACGTTGTACAGCAGCGGCGTCTTGATGGCGGTCGCTCCGTTGACGACGTAGTCCCAGTTGGCCGGCTCCTGAGCGACAGCGAGGATCAGCTCCTGCGGTTCTGGAGCGTCATCTACGGCGCCATCGCCAGCGTCGTCTCCGGCAGCCGCGGTCGTCGCCGGGGCCGCATCGTCGCCGTCGTCGTCCGAACCGCACGCCGCAGCGAACAGGGCGAAGGCCATGAGCAGGCTGACAATCAGCCAACTGCGTTTGTGGGTCTTCATGAGGTGGTCCTTTCTTGGTGCGTATTCACGCCGCTGCGCAATCCGTTCAGGATTGTTCCGGTTGGCTCGATGCAATAGGACTGCGCGCGTGAGCGCTCAAGTCCTGGTCCATGATCGTTCAAGCGGTGTCGGCCCATGTCCGGTACGGCTCTCAACGGCGTAAGTGATGTCGCGAATACGCGACCTCTGAAACTGGAGTTTCACTGTCTAGAACCGTAGCCGAACCGTAGTCCTGACGCCCTAGCCGGTCAAGCGGCCCGGTGCGTGCGAAGAGCGCGTTCTGCATGTTCGCAGCGTGGGACGCGACGCGCCGGATCTGCCCCTCAGGTGATGCGTTTGCCGCGGTCAGCGGACCCCTCATATCCGACGCGTTCTTGCACGGCGATCGCCTGCAGGGCGTCATCGATGTCGTGGGGTGTCAAGACGCGAGTGGGCGGCTCCAAGAGCCGGAAGTGCCCGTAGCGATCCTCGCCGGCGACCAGATGCGCAGATGGCTTCAGGCCGTTTACCTGACGCATCGATGGGGCGACGTAACGGATGGCCAGTCCGATGCGCCGGTCGGCCGAGCAATTGGGATGTGACGCATGGAACAACCGGCCGTGATGCAGCGACATCTCGCCGGGCTGAAGTGTGACGTCGACTGCGTCCGCCTCGTCCACGTCAACCGTCACCATCTGGCCTCGCGACAGCAGATTCGAATCCTCGAAGGTGTCGCGGTGCTCGACGATCTCGGACCGATGGCTGCGGGGAAGGAACCGCATGCAGCCGCTGTGTGATGTCGCAGGGCTCAGCGCAACCCACGCTGTCACCTCGAGCGCGTCGTCGTAGCCCCAATATGTCAAGTCTTGGTGCCAGCTCACGAACGATGACGTTGCCGGTTCCTTGATGAAGAAGTTGGCGCCGATGGTCAGAAGATCGTCGCCCAGGATCGACCTGACCGGCTCGATGATTGACCGCAGGCGAGTGATCTCGCTGATGAACGGCAGCACGATGCTCGGGCAGCCCTTCAGGATCCGGCTGACGAGGGCATCGTCTGCATTCGCCGCCTCGGCCGACTCGAACATGGCTCGATACTCGACCGCGCGCTGTGGTGTCATGGCCTTGAGCGGAAAGACGTATCCGTCGCGTTCGTATGTGGGTCTCATTGGCGAACTGCTCGCAACGGCTTGGGGGACGGCGCCTACAGCTGACGCAGCGCTTGTCGGGCGGCTTCGAGACTCTTGTCGATCAGGGCCTCGTCGTGTGCGGCCGACACGAACCACAAGCCCCGGCTTGTTGGCCGCACCCCGAGATCCTGCAGATGCCCGAGGAAACGGGCAAGTCGGTCATCGTCGGAGTTCGCAGCGAACTCCGCACGTGATGCCATCGGCCCGGGCTTGCCGAATCGGGTCTGGAGCATTGAGCCGCCGATGTGATCGACAACGAGGCCGACGCCGAGTTCCGCGTCCAGTCGGCGCAGACCATCAGCTAGTTGACACGTCAGGCGATCCATCTGAGGGTACGGGTCGTTGTCGATCAGGAATCGGAGGGTGGCCACGCCGGCGGCCACCGACGAGACACCGGCGTTGTAGGTGCCGGAATGGTTGATCTCCCCGCTGCCGACACCGGCGAGGAGCTCGGCGCTGGTGGCGAGAACAGCGAGCGGGAAACCCGATGCGATCGCCTTGGCGTAGATCGAGATGTCGCCGTGAATCCCGTAGAAGCCCTGGGCCCCGCGCAGTCCCAAGCGGAAGCCGGTGATGACCTCGTCGACGATGAACAGTGCTCCGTGGTGCCGGCACAGTGCCTTGACGCCCTCGAGGTATCCGGCCGACGGCGGGATCAATCCGACATTGCACATCACCGGTTCCATCAGGACGCCAGCGATATCGTCGTCTTCAAACGCCCGCTCGAGTTGAGCGAGATCGTTCCACTCGCACATGATCACGTCGGTTGCCGCTGAGGCCGACTGGCCCGCAGTGAGCGGCACCGGCGCCAGTGGGTCTGTCGTGACGGACATGTCGACGAACAACGGATCCAGCCAGCCGTGGTAATGGCCGGCGAACCGGACGATCTTGCGATGGCCGGTCGCGGCCCGAGCGATTCGAACCGCCAAGAGATCCATCTCCGTCCCGCTCATGCCCATCCGAATGCTCTCAATCCAGGGCAACGCGTCGACGAGAGCTTCGGCGAACTCAGCTTCGCGTTGGTGCTGTCCCGCGAAGAGCTGGCCCGACACGAGGGACTCCTTCACGGCGGCAGTCACGGATGGGTGGTTGTGGCCGAGCACCATGGGACCCATGCCAGCCGCGTAGTCGATGTAGGCATTGCCGTCCACGTCCCACAGGAGCGCTCCCTCGCCACGAATGAATGTGAGCGGCACCGGCGCGCCGTGCAGGCGGACATTTGAATTGACGCCCCCGGCGATGACCTTCTTGCGTCGAGCGTGCTCCGTCCGACTGTGGTCGTAGCGGGGAGAGTTCGCGGCTGTCATCTGCCACCTTCGTTGCGATGGGCGATTCAGGTCCTGCTCGTGGTGGTGACGGTCACCTCAAAGGAGACTCGGTGAGGTCGGCGGTGAGGTGAGCGGACCTCAGTATGTCGTAACACACCGTGTCAATCACTGCAACACTGGTTCCACATCTTGAAACCACGCGCCGGTCCGACTGAGATCAGCCCCGCCAAGTCGCCGGCGCATCCATCGGGAAGATCGGCCGCGGAATCTGCTTCCACGGCAGCGATGCGATGTCGGACTGCGTCGGGCCGGGCGTGGCGACGCGAATGATCGCCGATGTGAGCGGGGTCATGTACTGGAAGTTGGACGCAGTTTTCATCACGGCCAACTTGTAGTCGGCTGGCTCCACTTCCACGTGTCGGTAGACGGCCGGATCGATGCCTGCGATGCCTGCGTATTCGCTCACCAGCAGCGTCACCGGTCCGACATCGAAGGCAACCGTGGCACCCATCTGGATCTGGTCCTCGGCATGGCCCTTCAGATCAACGACTCCGTCGGAGACGGCGCGCACGACGCCGGTCACTTCCAGGGGCGTGAAGAAAGGATTGGATCGGCCGCCCAGGTCGACGGTCACGGTGGCACCGACACCGGCCTGTGCCAGTCGAACAGCAGAAGCGGCGTCGATCATCGGCACGAGGGCACGACTCCGGATGCCGAGCCGCAGGATCGCCTCGAGGATCACGGTGCTGTCGCCTCCCGAACCGCCCAGCACCGAATCGCCGGTGTCGCTGAGAATTACCAAACCGCGCTCGGCCCGGTCGGCCTCCATGAGGGCTTGGTCGATGGGGAGGCTCTCGGTGCGCTGGAAGTCCTCCCTCATCGACCACGCCAGTTCGGCCAATTCCTCGGCCAGTGACTCGGCGAGATGCGGATCGTCGTCAGTCACGACGATGATCGCCCAGCCGCCTTCGGCGGCATCGAGCCAGCACTGCATCGGAAACGGCGATGCGGCCAGCACCCGAGGGTCGCTTTCTGCGTCCCGCGCCCGGTCGAACAACGTCTTCATCGGGCCGCGCGAGGTGAGGTACTGCTCCTGATGGGTGAGCATGCGGAGCTTTCGCCAGCTCGTCGCCGGAGAGATCTCCCCGCCAAAGAACCGCACTGCGAGCGAAGTCAAGTCACGAGCGGTCTCGTACTGATCGTGCGGTTGGGTTCGGAATCCCACGATGAGGTCGGAGCGGTCGATGATCTCCTGGGTCACGTTCGCGTGATGATCGAGCATCAACGCCAGCGGCAGCGACGGGCCGACGACGTCCCGAGCGGTGCGAAGCAGGGCACCTTCCACGTCATCGATCCCCTCCGCCGACGCCGCTCCGTGCAGCAGCATGACCAGCCCGTCGAGTTCGCCAGCGCTGCGCAGTCCGTCTCGCACCTTCGCGTCGAAGAACTCGAACGCCTCGAGCGACAGCCGGCCGCCGGATCGGGCGGCACCGCGAATGATGGGAACGGTCTCGACGTCGACGTCAGTGCGACCGATGGCGTCGAGATAGCCCCCGACAGGTCCCGACTCGTGCAGACGCTCGAGCATTTCGACGCCTTCGTAGATCCCGAACGACTCGAAATCGGCGAGCGTCGTCAGCGTCGGGTTGAAACTGCTCGTCTCCTGGGTGATCTGGATAAGCCCGATGCGCATGTGCGGCTGCCTGACTGGTGGCTGTCAATTCGATGCGCCGAACGGCGTATAGCCGCGGCCCGTCACGCCGACATCGACCCCGAACAGGGCACCAGCTTGCGGTTGGGAGCGCAGGTCCGCTTCTGGCAGGCCGCCCCGCGCGCTCGTGATGAACAGCGTGGTTCCCTCAGGACCACCGAACGCGCAGCTCGTGATGAAGCCTCCCGGCACCTCGACGGTGCGGTCCAGGCTTCCGGTCGGGGAGTACCGGTGAACAGCGCCACCATCCCACAGGGCGACCCAGACCCCGCCTTCGGCGTCGACGCTGAGGCCGTCGGGAATGGCGTCGATCTCGACGAGGGTCTCGGTGCGAACCGGGAACCCGTCGTCGTCGAGCTGCAGCTTGTCGACTCGATGCAGGAGCGAATCGACGTAGTAGCAGGTTCGCCCGTCAGGGCTCCAGTCGATGCCGTTCGACAAGGCCACACGATCGCGAACCTGGCGGATCGTTCCGTCGGGCGAGACACAGAACAGACCCGCCAGCATCTCCCCTGAGCGGTCGACAGTGCCGACCCACAGACGCCCCTGCGGGTCGCAACGAGCGTCGTTCGACAGACCGTCGCCATCGGGCGGCAGCGTCGCAAGCACCGCTCCGACGCGGCCGTCGGGGCCGAGCCGAGCCACCGTGAGGCCCGCAACGGCGACCAGATGGCCCTCCACATCGGGAACGACGGCACTGACACGCTGATCGATGGCCACCGCGGTGTGGTGGCCATCGACGCTCAGCTGATGGAGGACCTGACCGTCGATGTCGAGCCACAACAACCGTTGCCGTGCTGCGTCCCACGTGGGTCCTTCCCCGAGATCGCAAGCACACTCCACGACTGTTTCGGGAGTCACGTCGGCACTCTAGGTCACTGCCTTCGCCGGCGACTTCGAGACGTTCGACCCCGAGCCCGCCGAATCACCGACCGGCATTGATGTCGTCATCGTCGGCGGCACCGTCGTGCTGGATCATGGAATCATCAGCACCGATCGTCCCGGGCGAGTCTTTCGAAGAGGCTCGAACCACGCCAACGCCTAGCCGGCTGGCTCGCTTGACAACTAAGGAATCCATGCGCGTTGCGACACTCGGCTTCCACCACGAATCGAACACGTTCGCTCCGGTGCCGGCGAGCCTTGATCAGTTCTTGGCCAGCGGACCCGACGCGGGCGACGGTTTGGTCGCCAAGTACGCCCCTTCGCAGGCCACGCTGGCGGGATTCATCGAAGCAGCATCAGCTGAAGCGGATGTCGAGCTGGTACCGCTTGTGTATTTCGACCTCAACCCCATGGGCACGATCACGGCCGAAGCGTTGGAGCACATCACCGAGCGGCTGCTGATCGAACTCGACAGCAACGGTCCCTGGGACGCGATCCTGCTGGCCCTGCATGGCGCTGCAGCATCTGAGCAGTGTCGTGACGCCGATGGCGAAGTCCTCGAACGGGTACGGCAACTTGTCGGAGCCGAGACTCCCATCGCGGTCACCTACGACATGCACGCCAACATCTCGCGTCGAATGGTCGAGTGCGCCGACGTGGTCACCACATACATGACGAATCCCCACCTCGATGCCCGTATTCGTGCCCGAGAATGCGCCGAGGTGCTCTTCGCTTCCATACGCGGGGAAGTGCGACCGGTCATGGCTCTCGAGAAGCCGCCGGTAGCGGTCAACATCCTGCGGCAGGGCACGAGCGACTCGCCGATGTGCGAGCTCGTCGCGCTGGCCGCGCAGGCTGCCACTCGCACAGGCGTCCTGTCGGTCAGCATCGCCGAGGGCTTCCCGTATGCCGATGTCTCCGAGATGGGGATGGCCGTGGTGGCGGTGACCGATGACGATGCTGATCTGGCTCGCCAAGTCGCCCGAGAACTCGCGCTCGCCGTGTGGGAGGCCCGCGGCGAACTTGAAGGCGACGGAGTCGCGATCGACGATGCCCTGCGGCGCGCCGCCGGGGCCGACGCCCATCCCGTCGTGCTCCTCGACGTTGGAGACAATGTCGGTGGGGGCAGCCCGGGCGATTCGACTCATGTGCTGGCAGCAGCGCAGCGGCTGGCGATCGGCGGGCTGTTCCATTCGCTGTGCGATCCCGATGCGGTCGCCGCCTGCGCACACGCTGGTGTAGGCGCCGGCGTCGTGGTGCGCGCGGGCGGAAAGACCGACGATCAACACGGCGATCCGGTGACCCTCGAGGGAACGGTTCTGATGCTCGATGACGGGAAATTCACCGATGACGGGCCCACCCATGGCGGCTGGCGGTTCTATGACCACGGCCCGAGGGCCCTGGTCCACACGCGAGACGATCACATGGTGCTGCTGACGTCGCATCCTCGCGGCAACACCAGTCGCCAAGAACTGATCAGCGCTGGACTCGATCCGGCGACACAGCCGATCATCGTCGCCAAGGGCGTCCACTCGCCGCGGGCCGCGTATGAGCCGATTGCAGCCGAGATGATCTGGCTGAACACTCCTGGCTGCACAAGCGCCGACATCAGCGCACTCGACTATGCGCATCGGCCTCGGCCGATGTTCCCCTACGAGCGCGATGCCGACTACAGCCCGCTGCGAGCCTGACCCTCAGCGGCGATCAGAACAGCGTCTCGGCGATCTCCACCACGCAGTAGTCGTCGTCGACGATGGGGATCGCACGCCACTTGTCGAACGTGGTGCACGGATGGGAGATGCCGAACCCGACGAGGTCGCCGACGGCGAGCGGATCGTCGGCATCGAGATCGAGGTAGGCATGTTGATCGTTGATGTCGACGGCGCGGTTATGGGGGACTGTCTCGATGCGGGCTGACCCCCGGCGACGGACCTTCTTGAGCACCGGCAACAGGCCGTCGGTGGAGGCGTCGCGTTTGCCGATGCCTACCAAGGCGCGCGTGGGCTCAGGGCGCGACAGCACCACACCCCAGACTTCGATGGCTGGCACGAGCTGCTCGTCTTGGTCGATGCGCGGTGCCGCGCCCATCGGGGAGACCTGGTGCAGCGAACCGTCGTCGTGGGTGATGTAGCAGCCGCTGCGCAGCACGATCCGCAGCGGTGATTTGATGTCGACGAGTGAGAACCTGTCGACGACCTGATCGAAGTATGCACTGCCGCCAGCGGTGACGATCACCTCTGGTGTCGGCTCGAACCACCCGCTGGCATCAATGGCGTGCGTCAGCTCGACGATCTGGTCGAGGAACTCCTCGACTCCCGCTCGTGGAAGCCGGTCGTCCATCGGCCCGAGAATCCCCTCGAATCCTGATGTTCCGGTGAGGGCGAGGTACGGGGATGCATGGGCAGCCGCCGCGACTCGCAGGCCGTCGTCAATGCTGCGTGCCCCGGTACGTCCGCCAGCTATGCCCAGCTCAACCAGTACCGCGAGCCGACGCGCCGGTCGGACGTGGGCCAAGGTCTCGTTGATGATGTCCACGCCTTCGAGGGAATCGACGTAGCAGTAGACATCAAAGCCATCGGCGCCCGACCGTGCCAGCCATTCGATCTCAGCGGGGACGACGACCTGATTCGCGATGAGGACCCGATCGACCCCTGCCTCCCGCATGGTCTTGGCTTGCCATGTCGTCGCAGCGGTAATGGCCCAGGCGCCGTCGTCGAGCTGTCGGCGCAGCAGCGCCGGGGCCATGGTCGTCTTGCCATGGGGAGCCAAGGAGACGCTGTTGCGCTCGCAGAAGGCCATCATCGCCGCGCTGTTGTGCTCGATCGCCGATGCGAACAACAATGCGGCGGGATAGGGCACGTCGGCATCGAACACACACCATCGGGAGTCTGGTGTCGAAGAGAGAGGCAGCCCCTTCGGTCTCGAAGGTGATTGCTGTCCGCTGGGGGATACCTGCCGGGCCGGCAGTGGTGGTTCGGGCTCCATGGCGCCGCCTCAGCCTTCGTTGAGGAAGTCGCTGACCAGATGCTTGCCGACGCCGCAAATTCGTTTGACGACCGACGGCACCATGTCGATGGTGAGCCGTCGCGCCGGTGCGCTCACGCTGATGCCGCAGGGGAACGGCATGCCCCGCAGAGCAACGGCGACGCATCGGCCGTCGGCTTGGTTTTCGCAGTCATCGATCGCGAACCCCTGATCTCGAACAGTCTCCAGCGCGGACAGATAGGCCTCTGGCGTCGTGATCGTGGCGTCGGTAAACGGCGACATTCCGACGGTGTCGAGGATCGCCCGGACACGATCAGGGGGCAACTCCACCGCGATCGCCTTGCCGAGAGCCGTCGAGTGGATGGGGGCGCGATCTCCGACCCGGGCCGCGAGGCGCATCATCTGGCTGCTCTCGAAGACGAGATTGTGGACGATCATCGAACCCTGGAGCGTTCCGAGGTTCGTTGTCTCGCCGGTGTCGTCGCGGAGTCGCTGCAGCGGACCGCCTGCCCGCGCGAGAAATGCCTCGAGCTGGCGCGTGTTGTGAGGCTGAAAGGCGAGCCCGATTCGGTACAGCGCTGATTGGGTGTCACGTTCGACGTAGCCGCGGGCTTCCAGCGCCGACAGGTACCGGAATGCCGAACTCTTCGGCAGCGACGTGACCGACGCGGTCTCAGGGAGCGACACCCCCTCGTGCGAACGCTGCAGGAGGTCGAGGATGTCGCAGACGCGTTCGACAGCTCGAATCGGGTAAGCGTTCGATGAGCCAGCCGACGTCGTGTCGTCCGATGTCGAGGACTTCTTGTTGTTCATCGGTCTCTCAGTCGGGATACACCTGCGTCCGGCGGTGCTTCAGCATCCGATCCTGCACACGCCAGCCGTCCGATGTCTTCACTACCCGATCGTGATACGACGCGGTTCCCACCTTGCCGCCACCCAGCAGCGCCAGGATCCGGAACTTCAGCTCCACGCCATCGTCGGTCTCGTTCACGTAGATGTTCGTCATCGTGTGGGTGCGAGGGTGCTCTGCGTCGTCCGCCATGAATTTGCGGATCGCAGCTAGCCCCTCCAGCCGGCGCGCACCCAAATCGGTCAGGTCGAACACCGCATCGTCGGTGAAGATCGTCCCCAGCCGGTCCCAGTCTCGATCGTCGATGATGTCGCCGTAGCGGCCCGGCAGCTCATGTATTTCCAGACGGTCACCAATATCCATGGTCCGACCCTAGGGCAGCGCTTGCTCGTTGGGCCGAACGCGCCGCTAGCCGCTACGACAAGTTGGCGCGGACTTGGGGGATGACATCGCGCGCCATGCGTTCCAGCGAATCGTTCATGACCGACGGCGGCAGACCGGGCGGGCCGCCCCAGGTGACTAGGTCGGTGACGTCGTGGTCGCGGATCATGGCGGTCAGCTCGCCGACGCAATGGTCGGCATCGCCGACGGTCCACACGAGCGGGTTGAGCGGATCGGGCTGGCGTGGACCGGTGCGAGCCGAACGCTCACGGGCCGTCTGCTTGTGGTCGGTGCTGGCCTTGATGATGCCGACATAGACGCCGCGGCGGTACTTCTCGGCCGCGGCTACTGCTTCCCAGTTCGGGTCGTCGGCCGCGTCGGAGCCGTCGGTCACGTATACGCCGCGAATGATCCCGACCCGCTTGTCGCCGGGATCCCGACCGTCCGCCGCCAGCGCTTCCTTCCACGGCTCGAGCACGGCAGCTTTCGGGCCTTGGGGCAGCAGGTTGGTGTCGAATCGGGCAGCCCGTAGCGCGCCGGCCACGCTGGTGGCCGCCACCCACAGCGGTGGTCCGCCGGGTTGCACGGGATCGGGCGTGACCCGCAGGTCGCGGTAGGTGTAGCGCTTGCCCTCGTAGCTGAACGGCTCGCCCGACCACGCCAGTCGCAGGATCTCGATGGGCTCCTCGGTCAGCGACACCCGCCGGCTGAGCGGCAGCCCGAACCCGGCGAATTCGTGGGCGGCGTAGCCCATGCCGATGCCCAGTTCCATCCGGCCACCCGAGATGTTGTCGAGCACGGCCAGGTCCTCGGCCAGCCGCACCGGATCCCGGAACGGCATCAGGCAGATGTCGGTGGAGAATCGGATGCTGGTGGTGAGCGCAGCCGCGGCGCCCGCCACCGGCACGAAGTTGGGCAGGTAGCCGTCGGCCATGAAGTGATGCTCGGTGAACCAGCACAGCTCCATGCCGAGCTGTTCGGCCAGCACCACCTGCTCGAATGTCTCGGCATACACCTGCGGCATCGTGACATCGCTGCCCGGCGGGCAGCGGAAGTCGTGCACGATCCCGAACCTGAGCGACTGCGCCATCGCGTACTCCTCATTCGAATACGGGAAGCTAGTTCGACGCTTGTGGAGCCATCCGGGCTCAGTACCAGGCGTCGGGAACGGCTGCTTTGCGCTCGGTGACGAACGCCTGCAGCTCCCGGTCGACCGCAGGATCGAATGGCGGGGGCGGCTCGTAGTCGGCCAGCGTCTGCTTCCACTGCCGGTTGGCTCGCTGGGCCATGTCGAGGCTGCCCTCTTCAGACCATTGCTCGAACGAGCGGGTGTCGCACAAGGCAGCCTCGAAGTTCGCCGACTCGAAGTTGGCCATGGTGTGAGCGGTCGCCAGAAAATTGCCGCCCGGACCGGCTTCGTTGAACGCCGACGACCCGAGCTCATTGTCGTCGATGGCAAGGCCCTCCAGCAGCCGGTGCAGCATGCCGCAGCGGTCGGCGTCCATCGCGACGACTCGGCGGTCCCGAACGTCGGCGCACCCGAGCGGAGATCCATGGTGGTCAGAAAGTTCCCGTAGATCATCGGCGAGCCGGGCTGCACCAGCTGGGTGAGGGCGATACCAGTCATGGCTTCGGCCGAGGTCCGTTACGAACGGCGGGCCGTACGTAGGCGTGAAGAGCACGTGATCGCCGCCGATCTCGATACGCCGACCGTCGCGGCCCCACATGGCAAAGCGCCCCGGCGCCGTCGAGCACAGTTGGCGGGCTAGGCCGGGCTCGAATCGCACCCGTACACCGTCCACCTGCGCACCCGCGGCTCGGAGCAGTTCCAGAGCCTCGTCGTCGCCACGGAACTCGACCCCGATCTCGGACAGGATCCAGTCGGCATGAGCTTCGAGCCGAACGAGATTCGCGTCGTCGAGCAGCTCGTAGGTGGGAATGCTGCGTCGCGGCGTGGTTCCGGCCGCCGTTGGCGTCGGACCGGCGGTGCGTGCTGCAACCCGGCTCGATCGCCCCCTCCGCACGCTTCGACCGCTGCCATCCCCACCGGCCATCGGCACATTCTGGGCGACGCCGGAGACCGGCCGCGCCCTTCACCCGCCACGGCACCGTGCAACAGCGGCTGGGTACTGTGCCGATCAGTCCGCAACGTCCCACGGCGTCGTTCCGGTTCACGGCACAGGAGCATCCGCACATGGCAGACACATACGAGAACTTGGCGATCGACGCACCAGCAGACGGCGTCGCCCGCATCACGCTCAACCGGCCCGAACGGCTGAACGCCATCACCCATGGTTTGGTCAGCGATTTGCATGACGTGTTCAGTGCCGTCGACGCCGACCACGACACCCGCGCCATCGTGCTGACGGGTGCCGGTCGAGGATTCTGCGCCGGGCTCGACCTGACCGGTTACGGCACCGTGCCGGGCACCGAGGACCACGGCGGCCCCCAGCGCGGCATGGCCGTCCAACAGGAGATCGCCGAATTGGTCCACCACATGCGCGACGTGCGCCAGCCGATCATCGCAGCAATCAACGGCGCAGCTGCAGGAGGCGGATTCGCCATGGCCTGCGCATCGGACATCCGCTATTGCGCCGAGAATGCCAAATTCGGCACGGCTTTCGTACGGCTCGGCATCTCGGGCTGCGACATCGGTGTGAGCTGGATGCTGCCCCGCCTCATCGGCGCCTCCCGTGCGTGGGAGCTACTGCTCACCGGCCGGGTTATCGATGCTGCCGAAGCCGACCGGATTGGGCTCGTCAGCGCGGTCGTCCCCGACGACGACCTCATGGATACCTGCCTGGGCGTTGCCGCCGAAATCGCCGCGAACAGTCCATTCGGCGTGTGGATGACCAAGGAAGTCATGTGGTCGAACCTCGAGATCGGCAGTCTGCGCGCCGGCATCGACCTCGAGAACCGCACCCAGATCATGTCGTCGCTCACTGAGGACAGCAAAGAGGCCATGGCGTCGTTCCTCGAACGCCGCCAGGTGAAGTGGTCCAACCGCTGAACGGGGTCGCCACCGCCAGCCGGCCCAAGCGGGGCTAGCCGGCGGGTTGGGTCACCCGTTCCGATTTGAACTCGAACAGATACGGGTCGAGCGATTCCTGGGCGGCGATCCGGAACTTGTGCCAGTAGCCGCCGCCGTAGTACGCCAAGCTGCCAGGCTGGGCATCGCCGTGCCCGTTGTAATACGACAGGCAGTCGCGCAGCGGAGCGGTGGTGATGTCAGCCACCCGGCAGTGCTCTGCGTAGGACACCTCTGAGTCTTCAGTGATGTCGACCACGTTGAGCGCCTTGTCCCGCATCTCGGTCAGCATCCAGATGATGTAGTCGCCGTGGGTGTCGATGGCGTCGGTGAAGTTGAAGCTGCCGCCGCCGCCTTGGGGACCCGACACAATGAACAGGTTCGGGAACCCATGGCTGTGCAGCCCGAGGAACGTCCGGGTGCCCTGAGTCTGCCACTTCTCGCTCAGCGTCACGCCGTCGCGGCCCTCGATCATGTTGAACGTCGAGGTTGCCATCCACTGGAACCCGGTGGCGTAGATGAGCACGTCGAGGGGGTACTCGATGCCCTCGTGCACGACGCCTCGCTCGTTGATCTCCTGCACTCCCATCGGTGCGGTGTCCACTAAGTGCACATGGGGCAGATTGAACGTGGGCAGGTACTCGTCGTGGAATGTCGGTCGCTTGCAGCCGTAGGGGTAGTACGGCTTCAGCGCTTCAGCCGTCTTTGGGTCCTCCACGATCGCATCCACCCGGGCGCGGATCTGCTCCATGATCCGGAAGTTTGTGTTGAGCTGCTTTTGCACCAGCTCTTCGGGCGACAGCTTGCGCTCATGCTGCTTGCGCTCCTTGAAGTCATCCACCCGGCCGGCGAGGTAGTCGTCGTTGGCCTTGATGGCAGTGCGGCCCGACGAGATGCGCGAGAACCGCTTGCGCCGTGCCCGTGCCCAGCCGGGCTCCTTCGACCATTCGGCGATCTCTTCGAGGTCGGTGGCCCGCTGGTCGCGCACGTCGATCGACGACGGCGTCCGCTGGAACACGTACAGCTCGCCGACGACCTTGGCGATCTCGGGAATGACCTGCACCGCCGTGGCGCCGGTACCGATGATGCCGACGCGCTTGCCTTCGAGATCGATGTTGTAATCCCAGCGTGACGTGTGGAATGACTCCCCGTCGAAGCTGGCCATGCCGTCGATGCGGGCCAGTTTTGGGCTGGTCAGGATGCCGTTGGCCAAGATGACGTAGCGGGCCTTCATGGCATCGCCGCGGTCGGTATAGACGGTCCAGCGGCCCGTCTGCTCGTCCCACACGGTCGAATCCACCGTGGTGTGGAATAGGCAGTGGTCGTAGAAGCCGAATTTGTCGGCCATCGACTGGCAGTACTCGAGGATCTCGAAGCCCGACGCGAACTTCATCGAGGGGATGTAGCCCATCTCCTCCAGCAACGGTAGGTAGCTGTAGGACTCGACGTCACAGGCGATACCCGGGTAGCGGTTCCAGTACCAGGTGCCGCCGACGTCGCCGCCCTTCTCGCAGAAGCGCACGTCGGTGAAGCCGGCGTTGCTCAGCTTGTGCCACAGCAACAGCCCGGCGAACCCTGCACCGATCACCAACACCTCGCATTCGTCGTCGAGCGCTTCACGCTCGATCGGCGGCTCCGAATACACGTCGTCGAGGTAACGCTTGAACTCGCCTTCCATCGCCATGTAGTCCGCCGCGCCCCGGCGCCGTTCTTTGAAGTCCCGGTATTTGGCCTGTTCCTCGGCATTGAACACGGCACCAGGCGGGGGAGGCGGCAGCTCCTTGAGGTGCTCATCGGCTGTCACCGAGTAGCCCTTGCCGGCGATCTTCTCCGATGCCTTCGCCGCCCGGGTGTTGAAGACCTTGCGACCCGTTTCGGAGTCGATGCTGATCGCTGGACGCATGCCCACATCCTCTGTCGTCTGGCCTGCTGCCATGGTTCTGACCTCCGTGCGTGCGCTTCGCGCTGCGTCGCCGAACTCGTCGGGTGCTTGCCGCGCCGACCGGCCGCTTCGCCCCGGTCGATGTTAGGGGAGGCACGCGACACGTTGCCGGGCCGGCACCTCGCCTGCGTGTGACAGCCTTCGCAACGACATGCAGCGTCACATGCCGCGAGCACTCGCGTGGTTCTCCGTGGGAACGGGCGTGCTGGCAGCCGTGCTCTCGGGACACCTGATCACGGCGATGGCCGCGGGCGGGCCGGTAGCGGTACCTGACGTCCCGGCCTATCTGGGCATCGCCCAATGGGTCGGCGGCGACGGGCTCGCGCCCGAGAGCATTCCGTTCCAGCCCGGCTACGGACTGCTGCTTGCACCGCTCGTGGCGCTGTCTGGTGTCTCGCTGCTGAGTGTCCAGGGCGAGGCGGTGCACCAGCTCGCGCTGATCGTGAATTCGCTGGCGGCGGCTGCAGCGGTCTTCGTTGCGGGACGCCTGGGAATGATCCTGTCCCGACGCTGGTGGGTGGCAGGCGCAGCAGCGCTTATCGCAGCGGTGCATCCGTCGCTGTCGAGCGCGTCGCGCATCGCGTGGCCCGAGACACTGCTCGGATTGGCGGTGCTCGGGGTCGCCACAGCGGTCGCCGTCACAACTCAGCGCGGAACCGCCGCATGGCGGATCTGGGGCAGCGCAGGAATGCTGGCCACGCTGGCGGTGTCGCTCCACGCCAGGATGGTCGTGCTGGTAGTCGCCCTCGTCGTGACGGCAGCGGTGTGCCGCATCGGCCGCCGTGCTTGGATCGCCCTCGGCGGCGGGTTGCTGATCGGCGCAACAGCGACGATCATGGCGCTGCTGCTCACCGACACGTGGCCGGGAGCGCGGCTCAGCGAGGCCGCCCAGCTTGACCGTGGCCTCGAACCGATCGCCACGGTGTCCGGCCAGCTGCTGGCCTTGGGTGCCGGAACGGTCGGGCTCGGGCTGATCGGTCTCATCGTCGGCATCGGTAGCGCATTCGACGTGTTCGCAAGGGCGCCTGCTCGCAATCCGGACGAGCTGATCGACGGCGACGCGCCGGCAGCGACGACCGCCGTTGCGCCCGATCCGCAGGGGCATTCGGGGCAGCGACAGCGAGGAGGCCCCAACGCGGGCCTGCACCGTGGCGATCCGCATGCGTTCGCGGCACTCTTCTTGGCCCTCGGCGCAGTCGGGGCCGTGCTGGTTGGCGGTTGGACTTTGACCGGCAGCGACCGGGCGGATGCGGTGCTGTACGGGCGCTATCTCGACCCGTGGGCGGTGCCGCTTGCGATCGTGGCGCTTTGCTGGTTGGCAACACGATCTGCGAAGCAACGCCGCGTCTTGGGGGTGCTGGCGGTGAGCGCAGCGGTGCCGCTGGTCGCCTGCGCCGTGGTCGTGGGCGCCGCGGGCTCCTATGACGCAGCTCCCCGCCGCATCATGACCCTGTCATTCAGCCCGGCGTGGGTCTGGCTGGACGAGCGATTGTCGCTGGTTGCAGTAGCTGCGCTCGGCGTGACCCTTGTCGGCGTGCTGGCAGCCGCGGCCGTGGTGCGCTGGGGAGGCGTTGATCGAGACCACCTGGCAGCCCCACCGCAGGAGTCGGCCCCCTCCAGCAAGCCGCCGCGCCGATACCTGGCATCGGGCGCCGCCATGGCACTCGTCGCGGCCGCCGTCGGGCTCGGGGCTGCAGCGACGGTGCTGAATCACCGCCATCTCGCCGATGTCGGTGCCGTTGCACGCAACCAGGCCACCGCAGCCCACGCGGTTGCCGACGCCGCCGATCTCGCCAATCTGGACTGCCTCGGCCACGACCGAACATCAGTGCCGGACTATGCGCTGTGGCTGTACCGCTTGGAAGTCCCCGAGATCGCACACGAACGGATCAGCCTGAACGCCGGCAGCACGTCCTGCTCGGAGTTGGTCATTGCCGACGACGATCTTGGGCAGCGTTGCACGAATGCCCGGCGCCTCGTCGACGAACCCGCGGCGTCGTGGGCGCTGTGGCATCTGCCTGGGCGCATGTGCATCGGTCTGTGAGCAGATGGGCCTGGACTGCCGGAGTAGCGTCGCACGATGGCTCCACGACAGCGGCATTCGTCCCGGCTGAAGGTCGCGCCGGCACGACCACTTGCCGCTGGTGGCATCCCGGCGCTGCTGGCAGCCGCGCTCATGCTCATCGCACTGGGATGCGCAGACGCCTCGTCAGGCGAGGAGGAGCCCGCGCCGGACACCGCTGGCTCAGACGCAACACAGACGGGGGCACCGAGTGCCGACACCGCACCGGCGACAACGGCGACCGCGCCCGCGACAACCACTCCAGCCGAGGTGATCGTCGACGTCAAGGTCACGCAGATCCCTGGCGGCCCGCGCGAAGTCACCGTCTCGGCGCTGCGCGAGGGCATGACTGCGCCGCTGCTGCCTGAGCCGCTGGTGTCTCCGGTCGATGTCCTGTCCGGCGGACCGGCGCCCGACGGCATACCTGCCATCGACGTGCCGGAATTCGAACGGGCTACCGACGTCGGATTCCTGCAGCCCCAAGAGGCTGTCGTCGCGCTCACGCTCAACGGTGATGCCCGCGCCTACCCGGTGCAAGTGCTGCTGTGGCACGAGATTGTCAATGACACCGTCGGCGGCGAGCCCGTCACCATCACCTACTGCCCGCTGTGCAATACCGCCATCGGGTACTACCGCCAGCTCGGCGACCGAATTTTCGACTTCGGCACCTCGGGACGGCTCTACAACTCGGCGCTCGTCATGTATGACCGCCAGACCGAGAGCCTGTGGGCCCACTACACCGGTCAAGCCATCGCAGGCGCGCTCACCGGATCCCAACTCGAACTCATACCAGTCGCCACGGTGGCCTTCGAGACGTTCCTCGACGAGCACCCCAACGGTCTGGTGTTGACCAGGCCCGGCGGTCTCGGCCGGCAATACGGCACCAATCCCTATGCCAACTACGACTCTCCCGACGGCAATCCGATCTTCTTCGGCGGCACGCCCGATCCGCGACTGCCGCCACAGACCCGCGTGCTGGTCGTCCGCAACGGCGGCGCTTCGCTCGCGGTCCAGCACGATTCGTTGCAGTCCGAAGGCGTGCTGCCGCTGGATCTGGGTGGCTCGCAGGTCGTCGCCTTCCATCTGCCGGGCACCGCCACGCCGATCCAGCACGATCAGGTCGCGTTCGGCCGCGATGTCGGCGCGACCGGAGTGTTCGACCCATCGGTGAATGGCCAGGTGCTGACCTTCACGCGCGTGCCCGACGCTGCGAGCTCGGACGGCCCAGGAGGCTTCACCGACGATCAAACCGGCACGACATGGTCGATACTCGGCCGGGCCCTCGCCGGCCCGCTGGCCGGAACCCAGCTTCAGCCCATCGAGCACATCGACACCTTCTGGTTCGCAGCAGCCGCCTACGACCTCGACATCAGCCTGCACACACTGGACGGTTAGGCTCCGCGGCGCGCCGAATCACGGAGCGAACCGCCTCGACAAGCAGGCCAAGCCGGCTCTCACAGATACTCAGACGATCCTTGGGTCCCGACGATGTCGAGTCCAGCGTCGGCGCCTACACCGAGGCGGCGGGGCTGAGCCAGCTCGGGACCTATCTCGAATCGGACTTCACCGCTGTGGATGAACCGGACGAGTCGTTCGATGCCGTCTACGCGCTCGATTCGACCTGCCATGCGCCTGATCGCGTCGACGTCTTCGCGGAAGCGTTCCGTCTGCTCGAGCCAGGAGGCTGCTTCGAATCGTTCGAGTGGTGCCTCACGGATCGATTCGACGCGGGCGACTCGCACCACTGCCAGCTCAAGCACGACATCGAACTTGGTGGCGGGCTTCAGGACATCGTCTCGCTGCACGAGGTGGATGCCGCTCTGGACAAGGTCGGTTTTGAGGTGCTGGAAGCATTCGACATGGCTGAGGCCCCCGAGCCTTCGATCTCGTGGTACCAGCCATTGGCCGGCCCCAGGCTGTCGCTGACAGGTCTGCGAAGCTCGCGTGTCGGGCGATCGGCGACCTACCAGTTCCTGCGGATTCTCGAAGCCCTACGGGTCGTTCCGCGCGGCACTCCGGGAGCGGCGCGACTACTGAACACCGCCGCCGCAGCCCTCGCAGAATCCGGGCGGCTGCGGACATTCACCCCGATGTACTTCGTCCTCGTGCGCAAGCCGGCATAGCCGATCGCAGCGTGGGAATCACAGGCGCCCGACTGCCGAACGTCCGTGATGGCTCGGTGCCCGATAGGGATCCTCCGGCCGCCGGATGCTGGGGCCCTTGGCACCGAACGTGGCGAAGAATGCCGCGATTCCCCCAAGCATCAGGCCGCTGACGACGGCGGCATATGCCGGGTAGTTCGCATGCTCTTTGCCGCAGACGGTGTACCACTCCACCCCATGGGTGGGAGGCGTGGCGCACGCAAATGTGTAGTCCTCCGCGTAGTCGTCCACGCAGAGGTACTTGTCGCGCGTATTGCCGGTGATGTCTGATTCGGAAACGCCGCAAGGGCCGGGCAGCTGGTGGACGCCGCTGCTGCTGTGGGTCTCCGGCGCGAAGAACACCATGCTGAGGGCGAACGCGATCAAGTAGGCGGCGGCTCCGCGCCCTAGCCAGTCCACCGGCTGCTCGTCGGGAAGCGCAGTTCGGCGCCCCGCCAATGAAACTGCGGCATAGAGGACTGCGCCGGTGCAGAAGGCGGCAACGCCGGGCACACCCCCGTCCAGAAGCTGCAGAACGAACATCTGCGCCGTCATCAACGGCGTCGTGAAGCAGGCAGTCAGCGCGATGGCGGCGATGAACCTTCGATGAGTGACGCTCTTGGCACGCAGGACAAGGTCAACCACGAGCGCGAACGCGCCGGTGAACGTGAGTACCCACAGGCTGCTGCTGAGCGGCGCTCCGAAGAGCCGCTCAGCGATGGCGGGATCGGTGTCGTGCCATGTCCACCACAGGAACTTCGCGCCGACGATGTCGTAGGGCGCGTACAGCAGACACGCCACCAGTCCGGTGAGTGCCGCTGCCGGCCAGCGCCCCAACCCGAGCCGACGAACGCCGACTGTCGGCCAGTACAGGAAGACGATGTACACACACGGGATGTACAGCGGCAGGCGTGGGGTGATCATGATGGTCGCCTGGGCCTGCCAGAAAGTGTCGACCACCGGCAACGCCATGAAGATCAGATCGTTCGCAGTGCCGGCGATCAGCGCGGCAGCCCAGATCAGCCGGTTGGCACGGCCTGCGCGGAGCGCGTGGATCAGGGCGAGCGCGGCACACGCGATAATCACGTACTCCCCGATCAGGAACGTCGGCAGCGCGGCCCACTGTTCGGCAGGGACGGTGAACACCTTCCAAGGAAGGTGCGGCGACGTGTCCCACGGCAGTGTTCTCAACGTCGGGTCGCCCTGTCAGTAGCTGATGAACGATTCGAGTTCGCGCCCCGCGTCGGCACCGCCGGTGTCTCGCTCGCCGCGCCCGCCGAAGACCTCCGGGCCATAGCGCCTGCCGTGCCTTCGCAAGGTGCGGTGAACGCGATCCCAGATCATCAGATGCTGTCCGTAGTTCACATGGAAATGGGCGTGATGGTCGTCGTGGAACTGGGAGGGCGGCTGCCACGGCAGCGCCGAGACCCGCTTGACGCCGGAATGACCCTCGATGTTGAACACCACGATGTACAGCAGGACGCCGACGATCGACACGGCGTGGAACGGGATGACGAGCATCGGCGCCAATGTGGCCGCTTGCAGGATCAGCAGTTCCACTGGGTGCAGTGCGAATGTCACGTAGGGCGTTGTTGCGACGAACCGATGATGGAAACGGTGCAGGTGTCTGAACAGGAACCTCGTGTGCAGCGTGCGGTGCACGAGGTAGGCGATGTAGTCGGTCAGCAAGAACAACACGACGGTGGAGCCGAGGGTGTATGCCCAACCGCCCCATCCCGCCACGTCGGTGTAGATGGGCGTGTCCAAGCTGCCGCTGGCGATGACGTAGACAAGAACTCCGCTCAGCAGGCCGCTCAGCGTCATGTTGCGGGTGCCGGACCAGATGGCGAGGCGGTGAAGCTCGGGCGTCAGGTAGCGCTCAGGCTGCAGCTTCCACGATTCCGCCGTCGTGCGCCGCCGGACGTAGTAGCGGACATAGAGGTAGCCAGCGACTGCGTGATAGACGGCAATGCCCGCGAAGCTGGCACCGCCAACGCACGCGATGAGGAGACCCCAGTCGATCCCTCCCATGCGGCCTCTCCCGTTCTGTGGGCCGTCGTCGAGCTAGTCGCCGTCGCCGATCTGTGATTGCAGGTAGCGCTCGACGCCGATGTCTTCGATGATGCTCTGCTGGGTTTCGATCCAGTCGAGATGCTCTTCTTCGCCGACCAGCAGATGCTCGAGAAGCTCCCGGGTGCCCGCATCACCGTGGTCGAGGCACAGGCGGACGCCGCTGCGGTAGCGATCGATGGCGTGCTCTTCGAGCTGGCGATCCAGCGCCAGCTGTTCTGGCACGGTCTCGCCGATCATCACGGTCCCGAGGCGCTGCATATTGGGCAGCGCATCGAGCAGCAGGATGCGCTCGATGAGCTTCTCGGCGTCTCGCATCTCTTCGATGGACTCCTCGTGGTACTGCGACGCCAAGCGTCCGTACCCCCAGTTGTCAGCGATTTTCGAAGCGGCGAAGTACTGGTTGATAGCCGTCAGTTCGGCCGTCAGTGCTTCGTTCAGAAACTCGATGACCTCGGGCGTTCCTCGCATGGTTCCACCCTACGCGCAGGCTGCGCGAAGACACACCGCGGCCGATGACCGACGCGTGCGCTGCGTTCGCTGCGAGCAGGGCGCCGCTCCGCAGCCGCTATGCGCCGACGGCGATCGGGTCGAATGCGATTGAGCGCACCGAGTGGTGCGTCCCCTCAAGCGCGCCATCCCGGCTCTGATCCAGCACCGCCCGAATCGTCATGAGACAGCTGCCGCAATCGGTGCCCGCACCGCACGCCCGCCCGATGTCGCCCACGGAGTCGACGCCCTGGGCGGCAAGGTGGCGGATAGTCGCCTCATTGGTGGCGAGGCATTGACAGACGATCATCGAAGCTGCGGTCTCCGGAATGGCACAGGCGCACACCAGTGAGCGGCGCACGCAACCTTGATGTCCAATGTTAGGCGTCGCTAACGCACTGCGCGCAAGCGCTGATCGACACAGATGCCGTAGCCGCGGAGGCGGCAGGGGACTCTGCGACGTTGCGACCGGTTCCATATTGGAGGCATCGCGACGTGTCGATGATGTCGGTGAGAAATGCGGGTAGGTGCGCATCTCTCGTCGGCTGGATCGCCGGAGCAGAGGGATCTGCCGCCTCCGCAGCGGGCGCACCCAATAGCGCGGCGCCCTAGCTGCCGGCGGTGACGAGGATGCGCGCTGCGGTGTACGCACTGACTCCCACGGTGCCCTCGTCCATCTCGATGGTGGCGGTGCCGTCGGGTGACACCGACATGACCGTCCCTGCGCGTCCGGGCATGAGCCCTGATTGCTCCAGGAACTCGAGCTGCCCAGGCTCGAACTCGAGCTCCTCGGGAATGCGCTGCACGGTGAAGCTCCCGGCCGTGCCGACATCGGCGAGCGGCTTGGCATCGGTGGGAGCGATGTAATCGGAGCCGGGGATCGGGTTGCCGTGCGGGCAGGTGTTCGGATCGTGGAGCACGTCCATCATTGCCCGTTCCACGACGGGGGAGATCACATGCTCCCAGCGGCCTGCCTCGTGATGGGCGTCTGCCCAGTTCAGCTTCAAGATGTCGGTCAGAAACCGCTCTGCCAGCCGGTGGCGGCGGACCACGGTCGTGGCGATCTGCTGGCCCTCGTCGGTGAGGGTGATGTGGGCGTCATCGTCGACCTTGACGAGGCCCTCTCGCTGCATACGCCGGATCATCTCCGACACTGCTGGGCGCGAGACTTCCAGCCGTTCGGCGATGCGTGCCTGGATGACCTCGACGCCATCCTCTGCCAGTTCGTACACCGTCTCGGAGTACTCCTCGAAGGCAGGGTGGTGTTCCACCGGCTCGTACCCCATGATCGCCACCATAGCGGTACCCCGCAGATCGGCTGCACCGGGTTTGGGGGGCGCCTGCATTCCTGCCGTGCGCTCAACTATGCGCCGACCCACCTCGGCAGCACTTCGATGCCGAACTGCCGGCCGTCATTGATGAGCGATCTAGGAATGGGTGACGGATTGTCTTGCCTCAGGCGAGCATGGGCTGTCGCTTCGGGTTCGCCGAAGAGTGCGAGCGCCTCAAGCAGCATCTGCGGATCGTGCCAGTCGGTCACTGTGCGAGCCGGACCGCCGCGCGCCTTGCGGCGCGAGTCAGATGCTCGTCACCGTTCGCGTCTGCGATCCACTGCGCGGGGGTGCGATCGCCAAGGTCAAGCTGGGGAGTCGTGGCCCATGCCGCGATGAGGACGGGGTCGACCTCGTCGAGGTATTCGCAGAATGCTGCGATGATGTCAGCGACGACCGGCCGGACGCGTCGCTGCTCGCGATCGAACTGCCACTCGGGGTACCAACTCGTGCGCTGCCCGTCGAGTGCGATGAGCGAGCCACTGCGCTGCCGCTTTGCCAGCGCCTGCCGGCTGATGCCAAGCAGTTCACGTACTTGAGTGGTGTCGAGGCGATCCCCGATGGCCGCATCCCACGCTGCGAGCGCCATGACCTGCTCGGCAGCGGTGCGCCCCATCCGCCTCGCCGTCTCGTCATCGATCACCGTGGTGTACTTGCGGCCCGATTGTCGGGCGAGAGAGTCGATGAAGCTCTGAGCGACGATCACCATCGGCGCCTCGTGTTCGCTTTGGACACTCTCGCCAACGGACAGACGCTGTCGCAGCGCATCGGTGAGTGCGTCGCCGCTGGCGGTGGTTGGCGTGTGGCACCTCGCGGTTCAGGACGGCGGTTCGGGTATCGGCCTCGGGGCAAGCCTAGTAGTTGGGTCGTCAACCCGTCAACCTGTCTATGAACTCCTTCATATTGACCGGCGCCGGAACGCGTGGGCGCTCACGTCCCGCGCGGGGCTCGGTTTCTTGCCGTCGCAATGGTCCGGCATCGGAGTGCACGGGCGCTTACGGTCTCTTCGGGGCAGACTGACGGTGCCCTCTGTGGGCGGGGCCTACGGAACGGAGTGTGCGATGGATCTGCATCTGGCAGGAAAGAACGTCCTCGTGACTGGAGCAGGGCAGGGGCTCGGCCTGGCCATCGCCGAAGCGTTTGCTGACGAAGGCGCAAACGTGGCCTTCGCGTACAACGCATCGAGCGAGGGTGCGGAAAAGGGGGCTGCCGCTGCCCAGGAAGCCGGCCGCGCGGCACTTGCGATCCGATGCGACGTCACCAGCGGAGGCGACGTGGAGCGCACCGTCAGCGAGGTGGTCAGCCAGCTCGGCAGCATCGACGTGCTGGTCAATAACGCTGCATACACCGATACCGGGCCCTTCCTCGACATCCATGCCGACGATCTGCAGCGCATGGTTGACGTGACCGTCATGGGCACCATGCGGATGACGCAGGCTGTCGTGCGCCACATGGTCGAGGTGGGCATCGAAGGCTCGATCGTGTCGCTCATGGGCGATTCCGGCCGGGTCGGCGAGAGCCGCCTGGCGGGCGTGGCCGCCACAAGGGCGTCGACGATGGGTTTGATGAAGTCGGTGGCGAAGGAGTTCGGCCGCAACGGGATCCGCGCCAACACGGTGTCGCTGGGGCTGGTGCGCTCGGAGCGGTTCGCCCACCACACTGGCAATGCGGACGACGAGCGCATGGCGCGCATCGCCAAGATGTATCCGTTGCGACGGGTCGGCGCACCCGATGACGTTCCGCCGATGGTCCTGCTGCTGGCCTCGCCGCTGTCGGGCTGGACGACCGGCCAAACCGTCTCGGTCAACGGCGGCTACTCGATGGTCTAGGCGGCCAAACTGTCTTTCCGGTGCGTGCCAGCGTGCCGGCGGGACGCCGGTCGGAAAGAGAGCAGCGTGGCAGACGAGCCGTTCCGGCTGGACGAGACAGCGCCGACCGAAGGCGGCCCGTTCGGCGAGCCGATCCCGCGGCGGGAAGACCCCCGGCTGCTGCGGGGACGCGGCAGCTACATCGCGAACATCCGCTACGACGGGCAGCTCGCGGTGGCGTTCGTGCGCAGTCCAGTCGCACATGCCCGCATCGTGGGCATCGACACCTCAGCGGCGTTCGCCGCCCCCGGCGTGGTCGACATCGCCACAGGAGACGACGCCGACTTCGAGCACATGGCACTGGTGGCCGAATCGGCACTGCCAACCCACATCGCTACGCCCCAGCCCGTGCTGGCGGCGCAGAAAGTCCGTTACCAGGGCGAGGCAGTCGCCGCCGTCGTCGCCACGAGTGCAGCCTTGGCGACGGATGCCGCCGAACTGGTCGAGGTCACCTACGCCGAGCTGACCTGCCACGTCGATGCCGTCACTGCCGCAGCGGATCCGAGCGATCCCGTGCACGACATGGCTCCTGACAACCTCATCGTCACACGCCTGTTCGATGCCGGCGACGTCGAGGGGGCCCTCGCCGATGCGCACCTGGTGATCGAGCGGGAGTACCGCACGAACCGTCACGGCGGCACGCCGATGGAGGGCCGGGGCGCGGTGGCGCGCTGGAACAGCGACCGCACCAAGCTCACCTTGCATGCCACCTCGCAGGTCCCGTATCTGCACCGCAACGGCCTCGCAAAGGTGTTGGGGGTGCCCGACGGCGCGGTGCAGTTGCTGGTCGGCGACGTGGGCGGCGGCTTCGGCATCAAGGCGGTGCTGTATCCCGAGGACGCCGTGGTGAGCCAGCTCGCTCGGCGGCTCGGCCAGCCCGTTGGCTGGGTCGAGACCCGCTCGGAGCATCTGCTGACAGCACTGCACGCCCGCGACCATCACTACACCGCGCGGGCTGGCTTCGACGCCGACGGGACGCTCATAGCGGTCGATGCCGCGCTGCACGCCAACGTGGGCGCATACAGCGCGCCGCCCTGGACAGCAGGCATCGAACCGCTGATGGCAGGCGGGCTGCTGACCGGGCCCTACAAGCTCGGCCACTACCGCTGCGACGTGAAAGGCGTTGCCACGAACACCGCGCCGACAGGCCCCTATCGCGGGGTGGCGAGGCCCGCCACGGTGTTCGTGATGGAACGCCTGCTCGACGACGCTGCGGCGGCGCTGGACATCGATCCGCTCGACATCCGCCGCAAGAACCTGGTGGCGCCCGCGGACCTGCCGTACACCGCACCCACCCGCTTGGTGCACGACTCGCGCACCTATCTCGACTGTCTCGAAGGAGTGGTCGAACGCGTCGGCTACGAGGACTTTCGCACGTTGCAGAAGGCATCTGGCGCGCCCGGCGGCGATGGACGGCTGATCGGGATCGGATTCGCTTGCTACAACGAGCTGACCGGCCTGGGACAGAAGGCCTCGGCGGGTCCGCGGCTGCCGTTTCGCACCGGGCACGAATCGGCCAGCGTGCGCATCGACCCCACCGGTGCCGTTACCGCAGCGATGGGAGCGACCTCCCAGGGCCAAGGCCTCGAGACCACGATGGCCCAAGTGGTGGCAGCCGAGTTGGGCGTCAGCGTCGATGACGTATCTGTGGAGATGGGTGACACCGACCGGCTCTCCTTCGGGCTGGGGGCCTTCGCCAGCCGTCAAGGCGTCATCGGCTCGGGAGCGGCCACGCTCGCAGCACGCACGGTGCGGGCCAAGGCGCTCGTCATCGCCGCGCATCTGCTGGAAGCCGAGCCGGAGTGGCTGAGCATCGACGACAGGTTCATTCACACCGCCGACGCGCCTGCTGTCGGCGTGTCGCTGTCAGAGGTCGCTGCTGTTGCCTACTTCGAACCGCAACGCCTGCCGCCCGGCACGGAGCCGGGACTGGAGGCGACCCGCTTCTACGATCCGATCACCGGCACGTTTGCCGCGGGTGCCCAGGCGGCCGTCGTCGAGGTGGACCCCGACACCGGCGAGGTGGACGTGCAGCGGATCGTTTGCGTGGAAGACACCGGGCGTGCGATCAACCCCATGATCGTGGACGGTCAAGTGCAGGGCGCGATCGCCCAAGGTGTGGGCGGGGCGCTGTACGAGCACTTGGTGTACGACGACAACGGGCAGCTGCAGTCGGGCACCTTCATGGATTACCTGGCGATCTCATCGGATCGCGTGCCGCCGATCGAGCTCGGCCACATCGCCGATCCTGCCCACAACCTGAACCAGATCCGTGGCGTGGGCGAAGGCGGCACGCTCGGTCCCTACGCCGCCATCGCGAACGCGGTCTGCGATGCGCTCGCCCCGCTCGGCGTCACCATCGACGATCTGCCCCTCAGCCCCGCCCGGGTCCATGCAGCAATCAGGGCTGCGGGCGCCCAGCGCTAGAGCACAGATGCTGCCTCCCGCATGGAGACATCGCCGTCTGCGCCGTCGAGCTTGAGGGGTGCTCAGACGTGGGCGCTTGAGCCGAGGTATGCGTTCACCACGGTCTCGTTGACGCGGATCTCGGCTGCCGTGCCCTGCGCGATGACCCGGCCGAATTCGAGCACGTAGATGTAGTCGCACACCTCGAGCACGAGGCCCATGTCGTGGTCGATCAGCAAGATCGACACGCCCTCCGAGGCCACATCCAGCAGCCGGACGCCCAACGCGATGCTCTCGGGTGTCGTCAGGCCGGCGGCAGGCTCATCGGCGAGCATCACGCGCGGTGCCGGCGCAAGTGCCCGCGCCACGCCGACCAGCTTCTGGCTGCCGAGCGGCAGGCTTGTCGGCTTCACCTCAGTGTCGTGGTCCAGCCCGACCAGCGCCATCGCGGCATCCGCCCGCGACTCTTGCGCAGGTCGCGTCGGCACCACAAAGTCGGCGAGAACTGAGCGGAACGAGGAACGCTCGGCGGCAACCTGCACGTTCTCTCGCACGGTCAGGTCGTCGAACAGCTCGAGCGACTGCCAAGTGCGCGTTAAGCCCAGCCGGGCGCGTTCATGGGGGGCTTCGCTGGTGAGCGGCGTCCCGCAGAAGGTGACCTGCCCTCGCGATGGCACGAACCCCGTAAGGGCATCGACGAATGTCGTCTTGCCGGCGCCGTTCGGCCCGATCAGCCCGACGATCTCGCCCTCGCGGACTCGCAGCGATGCCCCGTCCACTGCCTTCAGCCCGCCGAATCGAACCGTGAGGTCCGTGACGTCCAGCACGACGGGCGCATCGTCAAAGCTCCGAGGGCGCACCTTGCGCCGGTAGCTCGATGATGCTGGGATCTCGCCCGGAGACTCTGTGGCGTCGGCGCCGAACACGGCCTTGAGTTCGCCTCCGCGGGCCGCTGCTCTGGCGCGCCTGCGCGCCCGAACTGCCTTGAACCGTGCGAGGTTCTGTCGGTAGGCGCCGGCAAGGCCCTCGGGAAAGAAGATGGCGGTCACAACGAGTGCCACGCCAGCGGCGAACTGGTACCAGCGGCCGAGTGTGGCGATCCGGTCGGCGGTGATGTACACGATGCCGAGCGGCGCGAACAGCCCGGCGATGATCGCGCCGGCCACGCTCGTAATGCCGCACAGGTACGCCAGCGCCAGGAAACTCAAGCCGATCAGCACGGCAAAGCTCTCCGCGGACAGCTGGCCCCGGCTGTAGCCGATGAACGCACCGCCGATGCCGGCGAGGAACGACGCGATCCCGAACGCCAGCATCTTGGTCTTTGCCACCGAGATGCCGATCGACGCCCCGGCCCGCTCGTTCGAGCGCACGGCCAGGAACCGGCGCCCCGTCGCGCTGCGCGCAAGGTTGCCCACGGCGATCGCGCACACGGTCACCACCCCCACCACCAAGAGCCCGAATTCCATGCGCGCGAAATTCCTGCCTTCGCGGATGGAAAGGTCGACACCGAAGAGCGACGGCCCTGAGATCGGGTTGCCATACAGGCCGGTGATGGCGGTGTTGCGGAAGACGAATTCCTCGAGCGCGACGGCACCCGCCAGGGTGACCACGGCAAGTTGCGCGCCGCGGATGCGCAGGGCGGAGATTCCCACCACGAGGCCGAAGCTGGTAGCGATGAGTGCCGCCAGCAGCAGGGAGATGGGAAATGGGACGCCGAGGGAGTCGCCCAGCTTGCTGAGCGCAAAGCCTGACGCTCCCGCAATTGCGGCCTGCGCCAGTGAGATCTGGCCGACAAGCCCGGTCAGCACCACCAGCGACAGCATGACGATGGTCATGACCATGCTGGTGATGATCCCGATGCGATAACTGCCTTGGGTCACCACGGTCAGCACGATTGCGACCACCACGACGGCTGTGACAACACCGGGGCGCATCTTCGGCCTCACCACCTCGGGCAGGGCGTCGGCTTCGACAGCGCCGCGGGACGGCAGCGTGTGACCCAAGCCGAACAGGGCGATCACGATGACGCCGAACGGCAGCGCATGGGAGATTCCGGTGATGGCCCAGTCGGGCCACCACGGGTTGGTGGTCTGGTACACGACGATCGACTGGAAGATGCCGAGGCCGAACCCTGCCGCCACGCTGACAGCGATGGACAGCAAGCGACCGATGACCGCGGCGGCCAGCGCGGGCACGATCGCGAGGATGTAGGTCAACGGGCTCAAGGTGACGATCGGCGAGGTCAGGATGACGATGAAGCCGACGGCGGTGCTCGACAGCACCCACGTCGAGCCCGCCAGCATCTGCGGCGAGTAGCGGGCCAGGCTGACCGCCCGCTCGTTCTCGGCGGACGCCCGGGTGGCGAGCCCCAGTCGCGTGAAGCGGAACCATGCCCACGCCACCACGGCAGTCGCGAGCACGACAGCGCTGAGCCACAGGCGGTCGCGCGAGAAGCTGATGCCGGCGAAGCTCACCGGCTCGTTCGGCAGGATCGGCGCCACGACACGGGCCGTGCTGGTGAAGTGCATCACGATCATGGCTTGGATCACGAGCAGTACGCCCACCGACGCCACGACGCGGGCCAGGATCGGAGCGCGTCGAAGCGGCCGGAAGACGAGGAAGTGCACCATCAGACCGACGAGGCTGCACGACAGCACGGCGAGGATGATCGCCACCGCGAATGCCACCGTGCCTGAGCTGCCGCCGAGGCCGATCCGGTTGGGAAGGACCACCACTGGCAGCACGAGATCGCCGGTGCGGCTGAGCTCGTCGTAGACGTAGGCCCCCCACATCGCCATGGCCCCGGTGGCGAAGTTGATGATGCCGGTGCCGCGGTAGGTGATGACCAAGCCCATCGACAGCGCCGCGTATATGCAGCCGAATCCCAGGCCGACGATCGCGAAGAGGAGGTACTGGTCCACCTCAGACCGGCCGGTCACTCATCTGGGAATGCTCGCGGATGAGCCGGCGGTTGTGTGGATGGTGGTCGCTACAAACCGCTGAGTTCGTAGGCGTCGAAGGGCCCGTCGCCGACCACGACCCGGCGAAGCGTGCCGTCTTCGGCTTCGACGACTTGCCACACCATGATGTGCGACATGCAGTGCGACGACTCCGGCGGCCACGGCGCTTGCCCGCATCGCAGGTTGGGCCCGAACCAGCCGGGCGTCTCGCCGGAGTTTGCGAATGCATTGGTTATCGACTCGGCGGAGATGGGTCCCTCGATCGTCTCGAGGACAAACTCGATCTCGCGCCACGCCCCGTAGGGTGCCACGGCGAATCCTTCGATGAGCTGTTCATGACCTGCCGCGGTCATGTCCTGCGCGTACGCCGCGAGGCGTTCTTGAATCTCGGGAGGCGCGAACTCGGCAACCCACGGCACCCACTGGTCGCCTTGGGTGTAGGTGCCCAAAGCAGCAGGCCCGAGCACGTCGATGTACAGAGAGCACGACCCGGCGAAGATCGGCTTGTCGAAGCCGCTGGCGGCCGCAGAGCCGACCATGCCGATGCAGCCGAACTCGTCGAGCTGGCCCATCATGCCGTCAACGCCGGCGGACTGGGCGGCTGCAATCGCGGCAGTCCAGTCGGGCGCAGCGATATCAACCACGATGCGCGACATGTTGATGCCGTGGTGTTCAAGCACCGGGGCGATGATGTTGTCCATGAAGTCCAGGGCGGTGGACGAATCCTGGATGACCACGGCGATGTGGTCGATGCCGAGCTCCTTGAAGGTCTTGGCCGGGCCGACGGCAAAAGCGCCGGTCGCGACGTGAAGCAGGAACGCGCCGGGGCTGTTGCGCTCGGTGGGGCCCCACGAGTGAGACGAGACGTAGGGAATGCCTGCGTCGACCCACAGCCCGAGTGCGGCTTCTGAGCTCAGCTCGACGCCCATGTAGGCCATGACGACGTCTTCCTCGATCAGCTTGATGGCGCAGTTGATGGCGCTCTCGGGCGTGCCGTCGGAGAGGCACACGACCGGCTCGATGACGGCGCCGTGGATACCGCCGTTCCGATTGATGACGTCGATGGCTACCTCGCCGCCGATGCGCATCTCCGGCAGGGAGATATTGCCGCCCTCGTTGTTGACGTAGCCGACCCGGATGACCTCGCCGGCGCGGTCGATGGCAGCGCTGGCGCTTGAGGGGTCATCGCCGCCGGCTGCGTCATCGCCGTCAGATGCCGAGCCGTCGCCGGCATCGTCGTCGGCTTCCGAGTCGCCGGTCGCCGCGGGTGCCGTGGTGGCCACAGGCTCGTCGGTGTCGCTGGCGTCGTCAGAGCCGCCGCATGCGGCTGCGACGAGACTGAAAGCGCAGAGGACTGCGAAGAGTCGAGGCAGGAGAAGCAACACGGGGCTTCGACGCTACTCGTGGTCCAGGGTTCGCTCACCGAGATAGCTGGCCTCGAGCACCTCGGGCCGTTGCGCCAGTTCCTCCGCCGTGCCCGACAGCGCCAGCTCGCCGTGATTGAGCACGTAGGCCCGGTCGGTGATGGCGAGCGCGGCGTGCACGTGCTGTTCCACCAACAGGACAGCCGTGCCAGTCTCGTCGGCGATGCGGCGCACCACCGGCAGCAGGCGCTCCACGATGATCGGCGCCAAGCCGAGGCTCATCTCGTCCACCATCAGGAGCTTCGGATCGGCGATGAGCTTGCAGCCCAAGGCCAGCATTTGCTGCTCGCCGCCCGAGAGCAATCCGGTTCGACGGTCCAGGAGTTCGGAGAGGGCGGGAAACCAGCCGATGATGTCGTCCTCGGTGACCTCGCTGCGGCGGTGCCGGTGAAGGCGCAGGTTCTCCGCAACGCTGAGCTGGAAGAAGATGCCGCGGTCCTCGGGCAGCAGCGCTGCGCCTCGACGGGCCACCTGGTGCGCGCTGGCGCCGCCGAGGGGCTTGCCCAGCACGTCGATCTCGCCGTCGATGGGCCGTAGGACACCCGCGATGGTCAGCAGCGTGGTCGTCTTGCCCGCGCCGTTGGGTCCGAGCAGCGCCACTACCTCTCCCGGGTTGACATGGAGCGACAGGTCGCGTACGGCCGGCACGCCGCCCCAGCCGGCCACCAGATTCCGAACATCCAGCGCACGGGTTGCGACAGCGGTGCCTTCGGGGACTGCGGCCTCGGCTGTGCTCATGCGGTTGGGCTCATGTGTGGACCTCGGAACCAAGGTAGGCGTCGGTGACGGCCTCGTCCCGATACCCGTCGGCCGAGTCGTCAAACAGCGCACGCGCCGACCTCTGCCGGCGAGCGGACCGACGGTCCCGCTTTCCGTTCGCGCGATGTCGCGGCTGCAATGATGAACGTCGAATCGGCGGCCGGAGGGTCCGGCACGGCAGAGAGGACTGGTCATGGAAGTCAGCGGGACATGCAAGGAAGGCTTTGAGGCAGTCCGCGACGCCTTCGAACAGAACTTCGCCGAAGGCCTCGAGGTTGGCGCCGCAGCGGCGGTCACCGTCGACGGCGAATCCGTCGTGGACATCTGGGCCGGCGATGCCGACCCGCAGAGCGCCTCGTGGGATCGCGACACGATCGTCAACGTGTACTCCACCACCAAGACCATGGCGGCGACCTGCATGCTGGCCTTGGCCGACCGCGGCCAGCTGGATTTCGACGCGCCCGTGTGCGAGTACTGGCCAGAGTTCGCTCAGAACGGCAAGGACGGCGTGCTGGTGTGCCACGTCATGTCCCACACCGCCGGGCTCCCCGGTTTCGTGCCGGCAGTCTCGGCGGAGGACCTGTACGACCTCGACGTCATCGCCGAACGGCTCGCGGCCCAGGAACTGTGGTTTGAGCCAGGCACCAAATCGGCCTATCACGCAGTCACCCAAGGCAACCTCGAAGGCGAGATCCTCTACCGCATCACCGGAAGGCGCATGGCCGACTGGTTTCGTGAGGAAATCGCAGAGCCGCTGGGCGCTGATTTCTGGATGAGCCTGCCCGCCTCCGAGGATCGCCGGGTGAGCGACCTGATCCCCCCACCGCCACCGCCGATGCCGGAGCTGAACGGTGTGCCGGTCGGCCCCGACTCGACTTGCATCCGCACGATGACCAGCTGCCTGCTCAACGCCACTGAGCCTCGGACACGGGCGTGGCGAGCAGCCGAGATCCCCGCCGCCGGCGGCTTCGGCAACGCACGGTCCATTGCACGGATCCATTCCATGCTCGCATGCGGGGGAGACGTGGACGGCGTGCGCATCATGTCCTATGCCGGGGCGCGCAAGGCTCTCGAAGAACAGATCGACAACATCGACGATGTGCTTCTGCTGCGGCTCCGGCATGGTCTGGGCTTCGCCCGCGAGCTCGACGGCTGGGTCACCAGCCCCAATCCGAATCACATGTTCTGGGGCGGCTGGGGCGGCTCGATTGCCGTGGTCGATTTCGACGTGCGAGCGTCGGTGGCCTACGTGATGAACCGGATGGATGCCGCCATCACCGGCGACCCGCGCGGCGGCCGCATCGTGGATGCCGCCTTCGCCAGCATCTCCGCCGCCGGCTGAGTAGGACATAGTCGATGTCGGAGCACGACCGAACCGCGCCCCCGGCGGCGAGAGCCGGGATTGTGGCCAGAAGCGACCATGCGTTGAATTCAAGTGTGGTCCGCCCGGCGCGGCCATGCCCGGAGAATTGAAATGTTTGTCTTGTTGTGGAACCCCGACTCGTCGAGTGTCGACGACCATGAGTTCGAAATGTTGCAACACGATTTCAGCGAAGAAAATTCGCTTGTCCGTGACTGGTCGGTACATCGCAAAGGAGGTGTTTCGATAGGCGATAAGATGTTCCTGCTTCGGGTTAAGCGGGAAAGAGGAATTGTGGCACTCGGGACTGCGGAGAGCGAAATATTTGAGGACGAGCACTGGGACGGCTCGGACAGAATCGCTCGTTATATCGATGTTGTCTGGCAGACCATTCTTCCGGTAGATGACCGCATGCCGATCGACGTAGTCGTGAATGTTGCTCCTAACACAGCATGGAACAGTCTGCAATCGTCAGGAGCTGAGGTCCGAGTCGAGGACCAGGAATCACTGCTTGAAGCGTGGTACGACTGGCTCGTGGGCCTCGATGTTGATTTCCCGGCAAATGAGGCCGGAGTGCGATCTGGCGCGGAGAGGCGGATAGTCGAAGGTGCGTCAAAACGAGTGGTCGTAAATCGTTTTGAGCGCAGCAAGAAAGCGAGAGAGCATTGCATAAGGGCGCACGGTGCGCGTTGCGCAGTCTGCGGGCTTGACTTTGAAGATATGTATGGTCAAATTGGTGCCGGCCACATTCACGTCCATCATAAGGTGCCCCTCTCCGGAGCGGTAGACGGATCTGGATATGAACTTGATCCAGTAAACGATCTAGTGCCGGTGTGCCCTAACTGCCACGAAATGCTCCACATAGGTGTCGATGAGCCCCGCACCGTCGAGGAACTTCAGAAGATCATCCAGGATGTCGCTCAATAGCGGATTGTCGGCGGTACTACATCTCACGCCGACATAGAGGCGTTTCGCACTCATGATGGTGGTTGTGGTCTCGACGGCTTCCACTTCTTCGCCTACTCGCTGCTGCACTATTACCAATTCGGCACGCACACGCCGGGTCGCACCGACATCTGGACCGAGTTCGAGCAGAACCGTGCCGAAATGGGCTTCGAGAAGCTGAATGCCCAGGTCGACGAAGCCCGCGCCGATGACAACACTGGCATCGAGGAAGGCGGGCTGGACTCACTGCGGGGCTGCATCGGCACGCCCGACCAGATCCGCGACTTCGTGCGCGCCTACGAGGACGCCGGGGTGGACGAGCTGATCTTCGTGAGCCAGGCGGGTCGCAACTGCCACGAAGACATCTGCGAGTCGATGGAGCTGTTCGCCTGGAAGTCATGCCCGAGTTCGCTGAGCGCGCCCCGCAGCGTGAGGCCGCAAAGCGCGAGCGCTACGCAGAGACGATCGAACGGCTCCAGAACTTCCACAGCATCGACACCGAGCCGCGCCTGGAGCTGGCCGTCCCGGCCAACCCCAGCATCTAGCCCACGGTCCGCTCGCTGACGTCATTGCCGAGCGCTGGACGACTCATCGCTGACCTGCGAACCGCGACGAGCACCAGTTGCGCAACCCGCGTGATTGTTACATCCCCGGCGTACGTTCGAGTCGCTGCCAGAGGAGGAGAGTCGATGACCGCGACGCGACATGGTGATCGTGCAGAAGCTCAGGACGGCCACGCAAGAGCGATTGGCGGCCTCGCTTGCTCGGACCTGATGGCCGGAACTCAGCATGCTGCATACACTGGCGATGTGGTGCTGCTCGCTACCGATGAGGATTGTGCGAGCGTCTCGATACGTGCCCTGCTGGAGTCCGCAGACGGCCGACGGTTGCGCATGACGCGCACCATGGTGGTCAAGCTGCTGTATCTGGCGGACCTTAGATCGGTCGCGACGGATGGGCGGGCCCGTTCGGGCATCTTGTGGCGCTGGTGGCACTACGGCCCGTATTGCCAATCGCTGCGCAGGGTCGAGGACCGGCTCGTCGCTGACGGATTGATCAAGCGCAGCACCAGTTATCTCTCCGCAGATGTAGAGGAGGCGGTGTTGAGTTCCGGCAGTGCTTCGTCGGAGATTTCGACTCGGGCTAGTGCGTTCTTGACGCATCTCGAAGCCGTGCTCGACGACCACGGCCGTATGACTGCTGGCGCGTTGACGGATTTGGCATACCAGACTGCTCCGATGGTTGAAGCTCAGCAATCTGGAGTAAGAGGCGTTGTGCTGGACTTGCAGGTGGGGCGAACCGATGCGGCCGACGTCGATGCCGTCATGTCCGCCCTGGCTGAGCGGCCCGATCTCGTTGCCATGCCCCTGGTTGATGCCAGCTCCTTGGGTGCCCCGGACGCAGCCGAGATCGTCGGAATGTTTCGCGGCAACCGGGCGCGAGCCAATCGCAGGTTGCTGGCTGACTGAGGTGTCGCACATCCGACTGGGCGATGTCTACGACATCGACGACGACCTGATTCGCATGTTGCCTGAGGGTGATCGGAGCTTTCACGCATCACGGCCATTCGTTGTCCTCAATGACATCGGAAACGACCAGCAGCATTGGCCCGTCGTCATGGGCTGTCCGATATCCAGTTCGGCCAAGTCAACAACGGCCTTCTGCGTTCAGTTGCAGAGCGGCGAGGCCGGCATGAACAAGACGAGCTGGATTCGGGTGGCAGCGTTGCAGCCACTGGAAAAGTCCGACCTTGCGCCATCTCGCTGGAGAGGACGGCTGCCCGCTCAGCGGCTGGCCGAAGTAAGAGGGAACCTCCTCTTCTATCTGGGACTCAGGATCCCCTCAACTCCGAGCGCCGACGCTGACGCCGGCATCTGACGGCTGGCTAACGCTCACAACCCAGATCAAGAGAGTTGAGCCTTCGCGATTTTGTGGGATTCGGGCTGCTGGGCTCGGCGGGGGTCAGATGGACGTCCGCTGGAGGCGCTTGCGGGCTCGGCCGCGGGCGGTGGCGTCGAACACCGTCTTGCGGATGCGCACGGCGTCCGGGGTCACCTCGACGCACTCGTCATCGGCGATGAACTCCAGCGCTTGCTCGAGCGACAGGACTCGGGGCGGGGTCAACCGGACGGTGTCGTCTGACGCGGCTGCCCGCACGTTGGTCTGCTTCTTCTTGCGGCAGATGTTGACGTCCATGTCTTCGGGCCGAGGGTTCTCGCCGATCACCATGCCCTCGTAGACCTCGTCACCCGGAGCGACGAACAGCGATGCCCGCTCTTGGAGGGCCGCGATCGCATATCCGGTGACTGCACCGAAGCGGTCTGCGACGATCGACCCCGAGTTGCGGGTGCGCACCTCGCCCAGCCACGGTGTGTAGCCCTCGAACACGCTGTTCATGAGCCCGGTGCCTCGCGTCTCGGTCAGGAACTCGGTCCGGAATCCGATGAGGCCGCGTGTCGCCACGACGTAGTCGAGCCGAACCCATCCGGTGCCGTGATTCGACATGTTCAGCATCGTCGCCTTGCGCTCGCCGAGCATCTGGGTGACGGCACCGACGAATTCTTCGGGCACGTCGATCGTGACGCGCTCGGTCGGCTCGCAGAGCTGGCCGTCGACGGTGCGGCTGATCACTTCGGGTTTGCCGATCGTCAGCTCGAAGCCCTCGCGTCGCATGATCTCCACCAGCACCGCCAACTGCAGCTCGCCCCGACCCTGGACCTGCCAGGTGTCGGGCCGGTCGGCTTCGTGGACCCGGATCGAGACATTGCCGATGAGCTCTGCGTCGAGACGATTCTTGATGAGGCGAGCGGTGAGCTTGTCGCCGTCCCGACCTGACATCGGCGAGGTGTTGATGCCGATCGTGATCGACAGGCTGGGCTCGTCCACCCTGATGAGCGGCAGCGGTGCCGGATGCTCCAGGTCGGTGAGCGTCTCGCCGATCGTGATGTCCGGAATGCCCGAGATCGCGATGATCTCGCCCGCGTTCGCCTCGTCGGCATCGACGGGCTCGAGGCTCTCGGTTACGTAGAGCTCGTTGATCTTGGCAGTCGAAACGGTGCCGTCGGTTCGGCACCACGACACGGTCTGGCCGCGCTTGATGGTGCCGTGCATGACACGGCACAGCGCGATGCGCCCCACGTAGGGGCTCGAGTCGAGATTGGTCACCCACGCCTGCAGCGGATGCTCGGGATCGTGGCGGGGGGCTGGGACGGTGGCGAGCAGCGTGTCGAACATCGGGCGCAGATCGGTGCCGGGCACCTCGGGCTGCAACGACGCCGTGCCGCGTCGGGCGTCGGTGTAGACGATGGGAAAGTCGATCTGGTCGTCGGTCGCGTCGAGGTCCATGAACAGCTCGTAGACCTCGTCGACCACTTCGCTGACGCGGGCGTCGGGCCGGTCGATCTTGTTGATCACGAGCACGACCGGCAGCTGCAGTTCCAATGCCTTGCGCAGGACGAAGCGCGTCTGGGGCAGCGGACCCTCGCTGGAGTCGACCAGCAGCAGGACGCCGTCCACCATCGTGAGGGCGCGCTCGACCTCGCCGCCGAAGTCCGCGTGGCCAGGCGTGTCGAGAATGTTGATCTTGGTCTCCGCGCCGGCGTCGTCGGTATACCGGACGGCGGTGTTCTTGGCCAGGATCGTGATGCCCTTCTCGCGTTCGAGATCCATGGAGTCCATGACCCGTTCCGCGACCGTCTCATTGGAGCGAAAGGCGCCCGACTGCCACAGCATGGCGTCGACCAGCGTGGTCTTACCGTGGTCGACATGGGCGATGATCGCCACATTGCGCAGGTCTGCGCGCGCAACAAGATGCTCGGTTGCAGACATGGCGAGCCTCACGGGAGAGGGGTTCCGGCGCAGGATCGGCGTGCGGACTCACCACCGGTGAGTGCAGCCGATGACGCCGGGCGCTGCGCAGGTTCTCAATGCACCCGGACGTCGTGATGGCTGCCGGGTGCGAGGACCCGGCAATGCTGAACTCTACGGGCGCAACTGCGCACAGCGGCCAGCCGGCTCAGCAGTCAGCCGTGGCGCCGAGCGCGGCGCAGACTGACCTCGTCCTACAGCTTGAGGACTGATTGGCCTACAGCTTGTGGGCGGGGGGCGCTAAATGACGCCGTCCCAGAGGCTGATCTCGTCGTCGGCGGGGCGGTTTGCCAACCGGCACTCGGTGTCGAGCAGCATGGTCGGGCGCGATTGGGCAGTCCAACGCGGCCAGTCCGGCAGCCCTGTGTGATTCGGATCGCCGTCAGTGACGAACCGAACCCACGCCTCATGGGTGTTGGCAACCAAGTCGAGCGGTGGGTCGTCGCCGACGAAGCCACGTGCCATGTCGTTGTTGACCTGATCGAACATGAACGGCACCTCAAGGAAGTGGTGGGCGCCCCACTCCCCGTCGCCCTGCGGTGTGCGCCAGTCGAACCGGTACATCCACAAATTCGGGTTGTGCGCAGCTTGCGCATCGGCAAGGCGGACGGCCGGGACGGTGAACATCCGGTCGGTCTCCACCGCCGCAGCGAGCTCGTGCGGTGCGGCCTCGGGCCGGTTTCCGCTGTACACCCCGAGGGCGGCATCGC
The DNA here is from genome assembly GCF_965214215.1 of Candidatus Poriferisodalis sp. Lineage (GTDB taxonomy): Bacteria > Actinomycetota > Acidimicrobiia > Acidimicrobiales > Poriferisodalaceae > Poriferisodalis. Next base: position 1,419,841 of record NZ_CBDCBD010000003.1, read on the forward strand.
CATCCTTGCCGACCATGCCGAACACGGCACCGATGCTGGTGCGTACGAGTTCCTCGTTGAACATCTCCTTGAGGTCGACCACGAAGATCTGCGCCTCTTCCATCGTGGAGCCGATCATCACTCGCACATCCGACGCTGCCCCCGCGGCGATGGCGTCGATCGGGCGCTGAGGCAGTTCTTCGGTGAAATACGTGGGCTGGAAGGCCATCGCCGACGCTGCCGCTTCGCGGTACTTCTCCGGGTTGCGGGTAGCACCGAGATCGTTGACGACGTCGATCTGCGCCGCAAGCAGGGCGTCGTTGCCGACTGCGGCCAGAGCGGCGGAATCGCCGGGCTTCACTCCGACAGCGTCGAGCACGTAGCCGCTGATGAGCGACGCCGTGTCGGCGCTGAGACCATTGTGGGCAGCGCCGCTTTGGGGAATAGCTCCCTGGAACAGCCCCTTCGCCGCCGGCATTGCCATCAGCGTTCCGCAGCTCATGCCGCCCGCCGACTCGCCGGCGATCGTCACCTTCGATGGATCGCCGCCGAACGCTGCAATGTTCTCCTGGACCCACCGCAGAGCCGCGACCTGGTCGAGCATGCCGATGTTGCCCGAGGCGGGCAGGTGGCCGAAGTGGCTGGCGAGGTTCATGAACCCCTGGACGCCGAGCCGGTAGTTGATCGTCACGCACACCACGCCGTCACGGGCGAACGCCGCGCCGTTGTAGACGTCGTCGACGCCGCTGCCGGCGTAGAAAGCGCCGCCGTGGATCCACACCAGCACCGGCAGGCCGCCGGCGCCCGGGTCCGGCGTCCACACATTCAGCCGCAGGCAGTCATCGCCGGCGGGATTGGGTGGTGTGCCCAGCTCGCCGAAAATGCCGGGCATGGGCTGCTGCAGCGCCACAGGGCCGTAGGACGAGGCGTTTCGGACGCCATCCCAACTGGCCGGGGCCACTGGGGGCCGCCACCGCAAGTCGCCCACTGGCGGTGCCGCATAGGGAATGCCCTTGTAGGCGTGAACGCCCTGATCATCGACGCCAGCCAGACGTCCTGAACTGATCGTCACTTCTGCAGCCATGCCTGCCCCCCTCGTTGCGCTGCGATGTTAGGCGCGAGCGGTGCGGAACTAGCGTGCAGGGGCTTATGAAGAGGCGGGGCACGACGGGCGAGTGGCGCCGCGTGCTGCTCTATTTCGGCGGAATGATGGGGCCGCTCGGCACGTTCGTGATGCTGCCGATGATCCCCGAGCTGCGCTTGACGTTCTCGGTCACCACCGGCCAGATCGGCTGGGCTCTGTGGTGTTACCTCGTGCCGTTCGCTGGGCTCTTGCTGGTGTCGGGCACGATCGCCGACCGCTGGGGCCGCGCCCGGGTATTGCGCCCTGCCGTTGCGCTGTATGCAGTGGCGACCCTCGGATGCGCAATCGCGCCCGGGTATTTGTGGTTCCTCGCCGCCCGCGTCGGGCAGGGGTCGATGAACGCATTCATCACACCGCTGCTGCTGGCGATGCTGACCGAGACCGCGTCCGCAGACCGCGTCGGGCGCGTTGTCGGTCGTTATGCGGCCTTCCAGGCCCTCGGTCAACTGTCTGCGCCGCTGCTGGGCGGGATTGGCGCAGACACCAACTGGCGCCTTGCGTACGTCGTGACGGCCGCCGTCGGCGCACTCATCGCACTGCTGCTGCCGAAGAGCCCGAGCACGAAGTCCGAGAGCCCGAACATGTCGGCAAAGGTGCCCAGCCCCTCCGACGCGATCACCTCTCTTGCGCCGATCCCGCCGCCTCGGCTGCGCACACTGATGCGCCTCCCGACACTACTGGTCGCCACGACGGCGCTGTTGGCCGCCTTGGGACCCGTCGGCGCGAGCATCTTGGTGGCGTTGAGCGGCCGGGATGTCATCGGATTGACGGGTTCACAGGTGGGGGTGCTCCTGCTTGGCGGGGGTGCTGCCGGAATGGTCACCGCGCCGCCGTGGGGCATAGCGCTTGACCGCTTAGGTGGGCGGCGAGCAGCCACGATCGCCATCGCCACTTGCTCCGCGCTGGTGGCCCTGCTGCCCGTCGCACAGTCGACCTGGCTGCTTGCATGCATCTGGTTCGTGGCGGGCGCCGCCATCCAGGCCACCGTGGTCAGCTTTCAGTCGCTCGCCTCGATTGCGGCGCCCGACAACCGGACGGGCGCCCTCTCGTTCACTCTGTCGCTGCGGTTCAGCGGTCATGCCATCGGCTCGATTGTGTGGCTCCCCGTGTTCGCGGTCAGCCCGACTGCGGCGTACCTTGCCTCCGCCGCGGTTGGCGGTCTCGCTGTCGTGGCCGTACTGGCCAGCCGGCTGGACACCAACGGCCCAGTCTGAATCGGCCGTTTCGGCCGCGAGCTGTTACGCGTGCTGCAGGTGTTGCCACACGCGCTCGGGCGTGCAGGGGAGCTCGACATGACGGATGCCGAGGTGCGACAGCGCATCAACCACCGCGTTGTGCACTGCCGGCGTGGCGCCGATCGTGCCTGACTCGCCGATGCCCTTAGCGCCCAGCGGGTTGCGGTCGGTCGGCGTCTCCAGCGGGATCCGTTCGAAGCTCGGCAGTTCTGCTGCTGATGCGATGGCGTAGTCCATGAAGTTGCCGGTCAGCGGGTTGCCGTCGTTGTCGTAGACGAACACCTCGCCGAGTGCATGGGTGATGCCGGAGGCCACGCCGCCATGCACCTGTCCTTCGACGATCATCGGATTCACGATCACGCCGGCGTCGTCGCACGTCACATGGCGCAGCGGGGTGACCTGGCCGGTGTCGCGATCCACCTCCACGACCGAGAGCTGCACACCGAACGGAAACGTGGCCGCCGGCGGCTGAAAGTCGCTCTCAGCCTGCAGATCACGACCCTCGGACTCGTTGGCGTGGGCCGCAATCTGGGCCCAGTCGAGTGACCGGGCGGGCGTCCCGACCACCGCGAACGTGCCGGCCTCGACGTCCAGCACGATGTCAGCGGGATCGGCCTCGAGCATTGCTGCGGCGGCTTGCTTGGCCTGCTCGACCACTGCTTCGGCTGCTTCGAACACCGCAGCCCCGCCTGTCTGAAGCGAGCGGGAGCCGCCGGTGCCGCCGCCGCGGGGGATCTCGTCGGTGTCCCCGTGACGCACCTCGATCATGTCGAACGCGATGCCGGTGAGGTCGGCAGCAATCTGGGCGTACGCGGTGTGATGGCCCTGCCCATGGTTCGATGAGCCAGTGAGCACCAGCGCCGATCCGTCGTGCCGGACCTCCATGGCGCCGAATTCCGGTGCGCCCATCGGGTTCGAGATCTCCACGTAAGCGCTCCAGCCCAAGCCGAGCAGCTTTGATGAGCCCTGCGAGCGGCGTCGCTGCTGCTCGGCTCGCAGGCTCCGGTAATCGGCAGCTTCCGTCACGGCGTCGAGGGCTTTGGCGTACTCGCCGGAGTCCATGTCGGCGCCGGTGGGGGTCTTGAACGGGAACGCCTCAGGCTGGATGAAGTTGCGGCGCCGCAGCTCGCCGGGGTCCATCCCTATCTCGGCCGCGAACAGGTCCATCATGCGTTCGATCGCCAAAGCGGCCTCCGGTCGGCCTGCTCCCCGGTACGCGCCCACCGGCGCAGTGTTCGTTAGGACCGAATTGGTGGACACCGCCACGTTCGGAATGTCGTACACGCCCGTTGCCATGGTGCGCACGAACATGGGCAGCAGTGACCCGATCATGGGGTAGGCGCCGGCGTCCTGCAGTGCGTCCACCTCGTAGGTCGTCACGTTGCCGTCACGGGTGCCCCCGAGCCGTGCCGAGTACGAGATCGCCCGGGCATGGGTGAATCCGGTCATGGATTCCGAGCGAGTCTCCGCCCAGCGCACAGGGCGTTCGAGGCGGCAGGTGAGGCGCGCCACCACGAAGTCTTCGACATATTGGGCGTTCTTGGCGCCGAAGCCCCCGCCGACATCGGGCGTGATGACATGGACCTGGCTGGGCTCCAGCCCGCAGAATGCCGACAGGGTGTCCCGGGTCTGGTGGGGGAACTGCGTGCAGGCCCAATAGGTAAGCCGCTGTGTGGCAGGGTCCCAGGAGGCCAGCGCAGCGCGAGGCTCGATGGGGGCTGCGGTCATCCGGGGGTTGGTGAACGCCAGCTCGACGGTGACCTCGCAGCCGGTGAAGGGGTCCTGCCCGTCTTGGGGGCCCGAAGGGATGGCGAACACCGTGTTGGTCTCGGCCTCGGGGAACAGCAGCCGGTCGTTGCGTGCGGACTCTGCAGTGTCGAGCAGGGGATCGAGCGGTTCGAATTCGGCGTACACCAACTCGGCCGCATCGATCGCTTTAGTCTGCGACTCGGCGACGACCACGGCGTAGGGATCGCCCACATATCGCACCCGATCTGCCGCCAGCGGCGAGCGCAGCATCTGCTGGTTGAGCATGGGCATGCGGGGCGGATCGGCGCTGAGCTCGAGATCGGCCGCTGTGAACACGCCCACAACGCCCGGCATGCCTTGCGCCTCGTCGACGTGGATGGCCGAGATGTCTGCGTGGGCCATCGTCGATCGGACGAACACGGCAGACAGTGCCCCCTCGCATTCGACGTCATCGACGTAGGTGCCGCCGACGGTGAGGAGTTCGGGGTCTTCCTTTCGTTCCACGCGGGTGCCGAGCATGCTCATGAGCAGGGAAATCCTTCGATTGCAGCGTCGCCCGACGATCAGCCGACGCCGACTGCGGTGCGTTGGGTCGCGAACGACACTCCGTCATAGTCGTGATCGGCGATGTCGTCGATGCGTCGCTTGTACTTCGGGGCGCCGCCGTTGTACACGAGGTAGCGGATCGTGCCCTTCTCGTGCCCGTCGACGTTCGAGTTGTAGCCCGTGAACCAGCCCTGCGCCTTGCGCATCAGCATCATGGAGTACATCTCGATGACGTGATTGGTCCATTCCCGCTCGGCGTCTTCGTCGGCCTCGAAGCGGGTGTAGCCGTTCTCCCAGGCGTAGTCGAGCATGCCGGTCACCCAGTCGACGCCGATCTCGATGCCGCGCGGGTAGTTGGTCGAAGCTGAGCCGCTCTGCGGCCCGGCGATGGTCATCAGGTTCGGGAAGCCATGCACCATGAGGCCGATGTAGGTGACCGGCCCGTCGGACCACTTGTCGCGCAGTGCCACGCCGCCCGAGCCCCGGAAATCGATCCGGTCGAAGCTGCCGGTGATGGCGTCGAAGCCGGTGGCGTACACGATGAGATCAAACTCGTGGTGCCCTGTGGTGGTCTCGATGCCGGTCGGGGTAATGCGGGTGATCGGTGTCTCGGTGATGTCAACCAGATCCACATTCGGCTTGTTGTAGGTCTCGTAGTAGCGCGTCTCGAGCGGGACCCGCTGCACGCCGAAGCCGTGGTCTTTGGGGATGAGCTTCTCCGCGATGACCGGGTCGTCGACCCGCTCGCGGATCTTGTCGCCGATGAAGGCCGACAGCTCTGCGTTGGCCTTCTCGTCGAAGAAGATCTCGCGGAAGTTGGCCATCCAGATGCCGAAGCCCGGTTCTCCGTACAGCTTCTCCCACATCGCCCGTCGTTCTTCGGGTGTGACGTTCCAGAAGCCGCGGCGGTCGGGCTCGTGCTCGAAGCCGCCTGGAGTACGTGCGCATTTTTCGAAGATCTCGTCGTAGCGGGCGCGGATGCCGTCCATCTCCTGGTCGGAGATCTCGCTGTTGTGCAGCGGGGCGCACCAGTTGGGCCGCCGCTGGAACACCGTGAGGTGCTCGGCTCGCTCGCCGATGGCTGCGATGGCCTGCACGCCGGTTGCGCCGGTGCCAATCACCGCAACCCGCTTGCCCTCGATCTCGACGGGTTCGGCGGGCCAGTGGTAGGTGTGGAACGACGGTCCTTCGAAGACGTCGGTGCCGTCGGCGTTGACGCCCTCGATGCGGGGATAGGTGGGAGCGGACAGCAGGCCGAGGGCGGTGAGCAGAAACCGGCAGCTCAGGTCACGCCCGTCACCGAGGTGCAGGCGCCAGATGCCGGCGTCGTCGTCGAAGTGCGCTGTCTCGACGGTGCAGTTGAACTGCATGTACTTGCGCAGGTCGAACTTGTCGGCGACGTGGTTCAGGTAGCGCAGGTTCTCCGGTTGGCCCGAGAAGCGTTCCTTCCAGTGCCACTCGTCGAGCAGCTCGTCGGAGAACGAGTAGCCGTAGGTGTAGCTCTCCGAGTCGAACCGGCAGCCGGGGTAGCGGTTCCAGAACCAGGTGCCGCCGAGGTCGCTGCCCATCTCGAGCACGGTCGCATGGACGCCGCGCTCGGCCAGCCGGTACATCTGGTAGATACCGGCCACGCCGGCGCCGATGATGATGACCTCGTACTCAGGCTCGCCTGCGGCGCTGCCGTTCGAGGTTCCGTTCGTCGCTGCTGCTGACATGTCTGATTTCCCCCGCTGGAATCGTTGAACGCGTCGCCTGGACAGACGGCTTGGACTCGGCGAATGGGCTGCCGCCCCGCTCGAGAGCGCCCGATTGATCTGCTTTCCAACAATAGTCGAATGCATGTTAGGAAATCTCCAGGGGACGTATTGCTGGTCGGTCGGCCTCGCCGGCCCGGCTCTAGTCTCCGGGAATGGCTCAACCTCTGCGATTCGGTGTCGTCCACGATCTGCGCAGCCCTCCCGGCAGCGAGGTGCCTCTGGCCGAGATGTACGCCCAAGCGCTCGATCAGCTCGAGATGGCCGACGAGCTGGGCTTCGATCTCGGATGGTTCACCGAGCACCACTTTCTCGACGACGGCCACCTGCCAAATTTCGTGCCGATAGCTGGGGCGGTGGCGGCGCGCACGTCCCGCATCCGCCTGTCGACCGACATCTTGCTGGCGCCGTTCGCCCATCCGATCCGGCTGGCCGAGGATTTGGCGATCCTCGACAACATCTCGAACGGGCGCATCGAGCTGGGCATCGGCATGGGCTACGCAGCTCACGAGTTCCGGGGCTTCGGCATCCCGCAGTCGCGCCGGGTGTCGCTGACTGAGGAGTTGGTGCAGATCCTGCGGCTGGCGTGGAAGGGAGAGCCGTTCAGCTTCCACGGCAAGCGTCACCACTTCGACGACCTGCTGGTGACGCCTGCACCGGTGCAGCCCGGGGGGCCGCCGCTGTGGATTGCAGGCATGAGCGCAAATGCGGCAGTGCGGGCCGCTCGCTTTGATACACATCTGCTGCCCCAAGGCGCACCCGAGGTGGTGATGGATCCGTGGAAAGACGAGCTGCGAGCGACGGGCCGCGACCCCGACGACTACCGGGTGGGCATCATCCGCTCGGTGTTCGTGACCGATGACGCCGAGCGGGAGTGGAACCCCATCAAAGCGGCAGAGCGTTACCGGCTCGGCGTGTATGCCAAGTTCTTCGCCGAGACGCCTGACGAGTTCACCGCCTTCGACCCCGACAAGGGTGCGATCCCCCAGAATTGGATCGTCGGCGATGAGGACCACTGCGTCGCCGAGCTGGTGGACTTCATCACGCGCTACGGCTTCACCGACGTGTGCACGTGGGGTGCCTCGCCGGGCATGGCGCCGTCGCTGTTCAACACGTCGCTTGAGCGTCTGGCCCGCAACGTCATCCCGCGGGTGCGCGAAGCCGTCGAGGGCGGCGCCCACTGAGCAGCCAGCCGGCAGGGGTGTGGCGGACGGTCGTGGCGTAGCCGGCCGGCTGTGCTGCGGCCGTTTCGTCGCTGAGATCAGCGGCTGGCGCGTTCGACGAGCCAGCTGAAGCAGGGGTCCGTCAGCGCTTCGGTCATCAGTTCGGGATGCCACTGCACCCCAAGAATCGGCAGTTCGGTGTGCTCGATGCCTTCGATGATCCCGTCGGTGGAGTGGGCTGTGGCGATGTAGCCGTCGCCAAGCTGATCGACCGCTTGGTGATGCAGTGAGTTCACAGCTACCTCGGGGCCGTACATCTCGCGCAGCTGGCTGCCTTCGGTCGTGGTGACGGTGTGGGGCGTGGCATCAGGCGGTCCGTCGGTTGCCGCGTGCTCGGGCAGGTGCTGGTGCAGTGTCCCGCCGGCAGCGATGTTGATGAGCTGCGGGCCGCGGCAGATGCCCAGCACCGGCAAGCCGCTGTTGACGGCGGCGTCGAGCAGTCCGATCTCGAACTCGTCGCGCAGCGGCACCTTGCTGTCGGCGCTGCTGGTGTCGCCGGCTTGCCCAGCGCGGCCGCCGTCGCGAGCGTGCAGTGTGGCCATGGGGGTCACGCTGCTGGTGTCGTCGCTGTCGTTGTCGAATCCGGCGGCGCGCTCGGCGAACGGATCGACGCCCTCGTACACCCGCTCGCGCAGGCGATCGGCGTACAGGCAGGCCGCCACGTCCTCGCCGCCCGTGAGCAGCACAGCGTCGAGGTGCGGCACCACGTCGGCGGGGTCGGCATCGAGCGGCACATGGAGCGCGATCGCCCCCGCAGCATGAACCGCCTGGGCGTAGTGAGCGATGTAGAGATCGACTTCGACGTCGACGAACACAGGCGGGAAGCCTCGGATGCGGGCACCGGAGCGGCGCCGTCCCGACAATCCAATCAGCGGCTTGGGCACCGGGCCACCCTAGAGAGCGGCGGATAGGTGCGTTTGTTTGCTGCATCGGCCGTTGTCTCGCGCTGATGTTGGCTGCCCAGTTCCCGGCTTCGCTTCGCGGTTCAGTACCCGGCTTCACGTTGCGGTTCAGCCACCCGGCAGCGTGGCGTTGCGCGATTCGCCTCGGGCCATTTGCCGAGCGTGTGCAAGTACGGTCGCGCGCATGGTGGTGCGGTGCGCGACCTCGTGCGACAGTCAGTGCTCAGGGCGATGCGGAGCGGCGCACGGACATGCCTGATGACCCTGTTGTGCTAGTGCCGCAGGAGTCGAGCGACGCCAGATCTGCGGTTGTCGAGTCTCCGCAGGGTGCCGACGGGCCTCGAACCCGCTGGTGGCTGGTCGCGGCCGCCGCGATCGCGATTCTCATTGCCGCTGTCGCAATCAGTTCCCAATACGGCTCCGACACAGCCAGCGATGGTGCCGAAGCCGCGTCGGACGCATCCGACCTGGACGCGGAGGCGCCGGTGGATGAAGCAGAGGTGCCCCAGGCGCCGCCGGCGGATTCAGCGCCCACGGACCAGACCGACCCAGACCCCGCGGGCGACGAATCGACCGATGACGAAGACGATCAGAGCGCGGAGTTGTCGCAAGCCTTCGGCGAGCCAGAGCACCCGGTCTCAGGCGTGGAGCCGTACATCCCGAGCCGGGTACGGCCCGTCGAACTCGGCCCGCCGGCGGAGGTCTGCAGCGGGCCACTCATGGCGAACCGGATCCAGCTTCCCCTGCGATTCGCCAGTACCAAGCCGGATCGCATCGACCAGCTGACATGGTCGCCGGATTGCCGGCGCATCGTGTTCCGGGTCGGCTCAACGCTGTGGTTGGCAGACGGCGACGGCACGGGTGACATGCCATTTCTCACCGCCCAGCACGGCCTCAGTGCTCCGGTGTGGTCACCCGACAGCCAGTGGATTGCGTTCTCGCAGGGTGCCATCGTGGAAGGAGAGCGGGCCAGCCACATCTTCATGGTTCTGCCCGATGGCCTGGGCCTCGCTCAGCTCACCCACGGGGCCGTGTTGGATCGAGATCCCTCGTGGTCCCCGGGTGAGTCTCGCATTGCGTTTGCTCGGCGAGCACGGGTAACCGACGCTGATGGAGGCACCCAATTCGTGCACCGCATCGTGGTGGTCGATCTGATGAGCGGCGACGAGCAGGAGGTTGCAAGCAGTGCTGAGCGAATGTCGGCGCCGTCGTGGTCGCCTGATGGTGGTGCCATCGCCTATCGGGTCGGCGACGAGCTGAGAGCGTTGCGGCTCGACGACCCGTCCCGTTCCACGCTGTTGGTGGGAGTTGTCGGCGGCCCGGGCTCCTGGTCTCCCGATGGCTCGCGAGTAGCGGCGTTTCGGGACTGGATCGATGGCGGGGCCACGATCTTGGTCAGCGACCTGCCGGAGCTCTCTCCCGGGGACCTGCAGGTAATTTCAGTGCGGGGCGTCGAGCAGGCTTCGCTGAGCATGGTGCCCGCGCTGCAGTGGAGCGCTGACGGCCAGCGCTTGATCTTCTCCGACTCCGCCTCGCCTACCAGCCACTGGGCGTACTCGATCGTGGTGCCGCCGCCAGCCCCTCCGGCGGAGCAAAAGGCGACGGCGGATGTCGTCGAGGCGGTGTACGATGTGGTGTATGCAGCGTACGAACGTGTACTTGACGGCGGAACAGGCCGAGCATCTCGATGCTCGTGCCGCCGTTGACGGCACGACTCGCAGCGCTGTCCTGCGAGGCATCATCGACGATGCCGCTGCCCAGCCGGTCGTGCTTGACGCTGAGATTCGCCGAGCCCTGACGGAACTCGCCGACGGCTATCCAGCAGTGTCAAGGCGCTTGTTCGGCGGAGATCCGCAGCTCGGCATCGACCCGGTCGAGACTGAGCCCGGATAGGCCGGGCGCCGGATCTCGTCGGGCATGTCGGTTGTCGACGATCATCTCGCGCTGTCGATCCTCTCCGGACGGCAGGTTCGACACTGGCCCGACGGAGCTCCTTGGATTCCGTGGGGATTCCACTTCCGGCTGGTGAGGGCCGTCCTGGACATGCGTTTGCAGGGACGCTTGAGCAGTGGGATCGACGAGCGGGTGCTGCGCCTCGTTGTGGCGCCCCCTGCCGACATGCTGCGCGTGATCGACCCGCGCAATCTCACTGCCACCGCCGCACGTCTGATGACCCTGTATCCGCTCAGCCTCGTGGGTGCAGAACTGCTGTCGGCAGGCATCGTGCTCGGGACGCCGGTACATGTGGGCCACGGCAACGTCGGTCGCTCGTGGCCCGAGGTTGCCGAAGCCGAAGGCATCGATCTGCACATCGAACCCGCCAACCCGACCGACTGACCGCCTCGGGCCGATGTTGTGGTGATCGATGAGGCGTACCACTTCGGGAACCATGGTCGGCCGGGTGATTCGCTGCAGTCGGAAATCTTGTAGTTGGAGAGGCCAATTTTCTACAGCGTCGAAGTCAGATTTTCTGCACTGTCAAGCATCGGGAAGAGACTCCTGGGAGTGTCGAGCGCTTCGGGAGCAGCCGACGGGGAATGTTGGCGGCAGGCACGACGTCGCCAGCGACGAACGGCGAAAGTGAGATGCTGACACCTGCCGGATATCTGTCCCGGATTGCGGACGGCGTGGTCACTGAGCAGTTGCGCGCGATGGGCGCCGTGCGTATCGAGGGGCCCAAGGGCTGCGGCAAGACCTGGACCGGGCTGCGGCACGCCCGCAGCGTGGTTCGACTCGACGATGCCGTACTCAGCTTGCGCGGTCGTTGAATCACCCGGCGCGCTGCAGGTCTACTCGCAGCCTGACGTGGGAGGGCTGCCGGGGCGGATCGGTGAATCCGAAAGCGAGTGGCCGGTCGAGCGGTGCGAGCAGCTCGAGGTCGGTGCCGTCGAGGCGCCCGGTGGCGGCGACGATCCGGCGGGCCGTGCGGGTTCGGTACCACTCCACGACACCAGTCGGGCTGGTGCCGTAGGTGCGGACACCGAGCAGCTTGAACGAGCACCAGTTCTCGATGGTGGCTGTGATCCAGCGGGGTCGCGGCGGCAGGCTGAGGCTGGCCAGTCCGATCTTCATGCGCAGTTCGAGGCCGTCTGAGCGAACGGTGTAGCGGCGTCCGTCGCGTTCCGCAGAAACGACTTGGTGGCGGACATCGTCGAATGGGTATACCGAGACGGCGTACGCAGCCGCGTCGGCATTGGCGAGCAGGACACGGCGCCCGTTGGGCATCGCCCACATGATGTCGACAAAGGGGCCGATGGGGCTGTGCTTCCAGTCGCCGATCACGAATCGATGACCAGAGGCGAATCCCACAGACGTGATCGAGCCTCGAAGCGTCTCCATCACCGGCACGCCTGCATCAACCTGTCGGTGATGGCCATGAACCTGCGCATGTTCGGTTTGTCGTGTCGTAAGCACCCGAATGTCGTGCGGGGTGGCCCTGAACCTAGAGGGAGCGTCAGGTGCGTGCGACAATGAGCAGGTGGGAACTGACCGCGGGCCGAGCGGGCGTGGCGAGTTCGCATACGTGTCGGCCTGTCTATGGCGTCGGCACCTTCCTGTCACACGGTCTGCCTACCCTTGACACCAGATACAGCGGTGCGCTGCACGCCTTGCACCTCCGCTCGATAGGGAGCACCGATGTCTGAGACCTTGCCGATCACACCCGAGGAACGCAGGAACGAGCCGACGCTCGTTGAACGAGTGGCTCGAGCGCGGCGAGCCCGCGAAGAGGCTGCAGAGCGAGTGGCGCGTCGATACGCCACGATCAAGCCAGATGAGCGCCGCTGGCGGGTGCGTGACGAACTTGATCTCGGTTCGGAGCGACTGCATGTCCGATGAGGTGCAGCCTGATGGCGTGCCGTCTCAGAGTGCATTCTTCAGGGCGTCTGAAGCTGCCCGTTATGCGCGGCAAGCTGAGATTCGCGCTTACGAGGACTCCACGGGTCGCGCCCTCGTCGTATTTTGGGGTCCGATCCTCTCGGCTGTGGTAACACCGTTCGCGGACGCAATCAAAGACGTACGACCTGGTCAGCCCCTTGACCTTATGTTGACCTCACTTGGTGGGGATGCCAAAGCCGCGCTTCGTATTGCGACGATGTGCCACGCAGAACGCGACGACTTTCGCGTCGTTGTCCCGGACACGGCGGCATCGGCTGCGACCCTTCTGGCTCTGGCGTCTGAGGCTGTTGTCATGAGTGATACATCTGCAAGCGCGCTGAGTCTCAGCTGCCCGGAATGCGCTCGGCCGCATCAATTGCGTGGCGGCATCTGCGCGCGAAAATAAACAGGTGAACATCCACGTGCCCCAGAGCCCCGTCGGCGGGCATTCTGATCTCACTCGGCAATTGCCGGACTTCTGGGTGACGAAGCCTGTCGATGAACTCGCCGATGAGCAGAACGTTGCCCCCGTGGCGGACATCGGGGAGTTGAGTCTCCCAAGCCTCACCGCAGACGAGGCCAGCGCATTCATGGAAGCCCTCGGTCGCTGAGCTTGGGTGCTCATGAGCATCGCCGACGAACTGAGTCCGACGCTTGACGTTCGCATGGTCGGGGACCTCGCCGGGCCGGATGTGTTCGAGCGCGGCGTGGGGTACTGGGAAGACGGCCGAGTGGAGTCGCTAGCTGAAGGGGACGAGCGGCTGCAAGCGACCGTGCGAGGCACTGTGCCCTATGGCGTCGAGATGTGGTTCGACGACGACAGCTTGCGGTGGACCTGCTCATGCCCGGCAGCCGAAGACGGCTCGTTCTGCAAGCACTGCACTGCGGTAGCTCTGTCGCTGATCTATGGCGATGAGCCGTCGGATGGAACTGCCGCAACGCCATCTGCGAAAGCAGGCAAGCAGAGCACCGAAGGCGAACTGCTCGCTGACTTCGTCGGCCGGCTCGAACACGAGCGGCTCGCGGAGATCGTGCTGAGTCAAACAGGCGCTGACTGGCGACTGCGAGAGCAATTGCTGCTGGAAGCCAGGGCCGAACGGGGACTGGGACTCGACATCGCGCAGTGGCGCGAGACAATCGACAGCGCATTCAGCTTCGGCGAGCTTGACCGGCGTGGCTACGTGCACTACCGCGACACTGCTGACTGGGCAGACGAGGTGAACGAGGTGATCGACGCCCTCGCCGAGCTCATCGACGCGGGCTACGGCGAGGCGGCGGCGGAGCTCGTCGAGCACGCGTACATGAGGACCGATCTCGCAATGGGCGAGATCTACGACGAGGACGGCACGCTGATGATGGTCGGCGAGCGGCTGGGGGACCTGCATTTTCAGGCATGCGAGGCCGGATCGCCCGAACCAGTCAAGCTCGCGCAGCGTTTGGCGAAGCTGGAGCTCAACTACGAGCTGGAGGCGTTCTTTCGGTCTGCGGCGCCCTACGCGGAGTTGCTGGGTTCGGCGGGGCTCGCGGCATTTCGCGAGTCCGTCGAGCCGAGCTGGCTCAAGATCGACCCGGCAGGCGGTCAGTGGCGTACCCGGGACCACCGCGCGCGAGAGGCGATGATCGGATGGGCGCTCGCCACTGGTGATCCGGACGCGCTCGTCGAGGCGCATCGGCGTGAGCGCATCCGCCCGAACGAGACGCTGGAGATCGCTCGGGCGTATGAGGCCGCAGGGCGCGATGACGAAGCGGTGACTTGGGCGCGCACGGGGATTGCCGAATTCGGCCATGATGCGTGGCACACAGGCGAACTGTGCGATTTCCTAGCTCGGAAGCTGCGTGAGCAGGGCAAATCCGGCGCGGCGGTCGATCTGTACTGGAACGCGTTCACTGCCAGCCCATCGCTAGGGGCCTGCCGGACATTGGTGCGCCAAGACGACCGACCAGACTGTCCAGACTGGTTGGAACGCTGCTTGCGGCATCTCCGCGGCCGCTTGGGGACGAGCTCGGTGACCACGGCATCGCCGTCGACGCTGCCGACCGAAGTCATAGCCACCGGGTTCGATGCCACACCGAGCGCGGAGATCGTCCTCGTCGAGATCCTGCTGTACGAGGGACGTGCCGAAGAGGCGTGGGCGACGGCATTGCAGCACGGCACCAGCTGGCAGCTGTGGATGGCGCTCGCACGAGCGCGCGAGCCGACGGCGCCCCGTGACTCGATCGCGATCTACGAATCGCAGGCCTTGGCGGTCATCAACCGCAAGAAGGCTGACCAGTACTGGGTCGCCGTCGACCTGATGTCTCGGATACGGCGCCTGGCCGTCGAGGCTGGCGAGCCGGCGCTGTTCGATTCGCTGCTGCACCGCGTCAGAACCGATCACAAGGCGAAGCGCCGCCTCCAAAGCGAGATGAAGGACCTGACGCCGCTCGCTGAGGAATTGACATGAGCGAGACGGCCGAGCCTGCTTCGGCGCCGGTGGCGTCGGGGCACTGCATGTGCGGCGGTGTGAGCTACGAGGTGCACGGACCGATCCGACAGGTGTGGGACTGCCACTGCTGGCGGTGCCGTCGTTGGACGGGGCACTTCATGGCGGCCACAGGATGCGAGAGGGCGGACCTCCGGCTGGTCTCGGATGCCTCGCTGTCGTGGTACCACCCAGCCGACGACCCCAACGTGGCCTACGGCTTCTGCGGGGAGTGCGGCGGGTCGATGTTCTGGAGGGTGGCAGAGGGCGAACTGCACCAGATCGACCACATTGCGATCTGCGCCGGCACCCTCGACCTCCCCTCGGGCCTGCACACCGAGCGGGCCATCTTCATCGACGAAGCCGCCGACTACCACAAGCTTGACCCTGCGATCCCCGCCGAGAGCCACGAATAGACCAACTGAGGGCGAGCTTTACGTGTCGTAGACGGCGTCGTCGATCTCGCCTGGCGCCACGCTCAGTCCTTCTGGTCCGAAGCCTGCGCGGCCCCGCCAAGGATCTTCAGTCCTTGTGAGTTCGTCGGACAGACGAGTGTCGGGGGTGCGGTGGGCGAGGTTGGCGACGGCTGATGGCGTGGGGATGCCTTCGGTGAGGTCGGCGGCGGGCGTCGGCAGTTCGAATCGGGTGGTAAGCGGGACAACGCCGGCCCACCAGTCACCGGCCATGTCCTCGGCGTCGTCGACCGGGTCGCCGGTTCGGACCTTGGCCGATGCCTCTGCCAGCGGCAGCTCGAGCACTAGCGTGGCTCGCAGATCCTCGGCGCTTGGCGGCCGGGAGGTGTCCCAGTTGGCGACGATGTGGTCAGTCACCAGCTTGAGTGCTCGTTCTTTGGCCGCTGCTTCGGTGACGCGATGGGCACGACCGCGCACCACGACGCAGCGGTAGTTCATCGAGTTGTGGAACGGCGTGCGAGCCATCACCAGCCCGTCGAGGCGGGTGACCGTCACGCAGATCTCGGTGCCTTCGCCGGAGTTCAGCAAGTGGTTGGCCAGCGCCCCGTGTAGGTACAGATTCTCGTCGTCGCGGCCATAGGCCATCGGAAGCACAAGCGGCCCGTCGGGAGTGTCAACGCCCACGTGCGCAATGAGCCCAGCATCAAGGATCTCGGCCACCTCATCGCGTCCATAGCGACCGCGTTCCGCCATGCGCCGCAGCTTCATTCGGGCAGACGGTGCCTGCGCGCTGTTCTTGTCTGACTCGCTTGATTCGTTCACGCCAGCACCGTACGCGGCACACGCCTCGCTGCGTCTACTCGGGCGAGGAATCCTGACGTAGCGGCGGGAGGGGTGGGTGGCAGCGAACGGGGCCCCCGCAGCCGCAGCTTGCGAGGACTGCGGGGTGTTCGCTGACAGGACCCGCCCCGGGCGGCAGACTCCGAGCCAAGAGCCCGATTCTGCCCGCCACCTAGGATGACCGGCGGCCGTCAACGAGGGGAACTGCCATGAAGTTCGGGATCTTCTACGAGCTGCAGCTGCCGAGGCCGTGGAAGGACGACTCCGAGTACGTCTTGTTCCAACAGGCACTCGACCAGATCGAACTGGCCGACAAGCTCGGCTACGACTACGCGTGGGAGGTCGAGCACCACTTCCTCGAGGAGTACAGCCACAGCTCCGCGCCTGAGGTCTTCTTGGCGGCGGCCAGCCAGCGCACAAAGAACATCCGCCTCGGGCACGGCATCGTGCAGCTGCCCACCAACCATCCCGCCCGCGTCGCCGAACGGGTCTCAACCCTCGACATCGTCAGCGGGGGCCGGGTCGAACTCGGCATCGGCGAAGGCTCGTCGGTCACCGAGCTGCACCCCTTCGATCGCCGCTTCCGCGACAAGCGCGTCGTCTGGGAAGACGCCGTGCGCTGCCTCATGCCGATGTTCCAAGAGGTCAACCACTCCTACGACGGGGAGATCTTCAAGTTCCCCGCCCGCAATGTGGTGCCCAAGCCGTACCAGAAGCCGCACCCGCCGCTGTGGGTGGCATGCAGCCAGCTCGACACGATCGTCATGGCGGCCCGGCGAGGCATGGGAGCGCTGGGCTTCTCATTCGTGTCCGCCGACGCAGCCCGGGCCTGGGTGAACGCCTACTACAACAACTACCTCAACCACCTCGACCCGCTCTGCGACTACCAGACCAACCCCGGCGTGGCGGTCGTCAGCCCGTTCATGTGCGCCGAGACCGACGAGGAAGCCCAGGCCAAGGCCGAGGGCTGGACGTTCTTCCAGTTCTCGCTCGTGTTCTACAACTCCCACGGCCCCGTCGAGCCGGGCTCGGTCAACCTGTGGGACGAGTACCAGGAGTGGAAGAAGTCGCCGAAAGGGCAGAAGGCCAGCAACAACGTCGGCCTGGTGGGCTCACCCGAGACCATCCGCCGCAAGCTCGAGATGTACGAAGACGCCCACGTCGATCAGCTCATCCTGCTGAACCAGGCCGGCAAGAACACCCATGAAGACATCTGCTCGAGCCTCGAGCTGTTCGCTGCTGAGGTCATGGGGGAATTCCATGAGCGCGACGCGGAGCATCAGGACTGGAAGTCAGCAGTACTGGCCGGCGATGTCGTCCTCGACGACATCGACACCGACCTGTTCCAGGTGATCACCAACCAAACCCCGGTGGAAAAGCGCGAGGAAATCGAGCGCAAGCAGCGCGAGGCCCGCGCCCGCCAAGCAGTCGGACTCAGCTAGCTCAGGCGAAACCAGCCGGTCGCTTCAGCGGTTGGGCGGATCGTGCGACTGATTCAGCGGTTCGCCAGCCAGTCGGCGATGGCTTGGCCGATCTCGTCGGGGCTGTCTTCTTGGCAGAAGTGATTGCCTGCGACGGTCACCTCGGTCTGGTTCGGCCAGGTGCGGCAATAGTCGAGCTGGGGGCCGTTCAGGATCGCGCCCGGATCGGCATTGACCAGCAGTTTCGGCACGTCTGAGCTCGACAGCCACTCGCCGTAGTCGGTCACGATCTGGGTGACGTCGGCCGGTTCGCCTTCGATCGGGATCTGGCGCGGCCACGTAAGGGTGGGACGCCGGTGCTCGGGCTCGACGAACGGGCGCCGGTATTCGTTCATCTCCTCGTCGCTGAGCTTGCGGATGATCGAGCCGGGCAGCACAGCCTCGACGAAGAGATTCTTGGTAATCACCATCTCCTCCCCGGCGGGCGAGCGGAAGCCCTGGAAGATGCCGGCCGCCGCCTCAGGCCACTCGGCCCAAGACATCGGTCGCACGATGGCCTCCATGTACGCGATGCCGCCTACGCGGTCGCGGTGCCGGTTGGCCCAGTCGAAGCCGAGCGCGGAGCCCCAGTCGTGGATGACGAAGGTGATGTTGTCGCCGAGGTCGAGCTGGTCGAGCAGGCCGTCGAGATACTCACGATGCTCCACGAACCGGTACGAGTCGGGACCGGTGTCGTCCAGCTTGTCCGAATCGCCTTGGCCGATCAGGTCGGGTACGACTACTCGGGCGTGCGGCCGGACGTGGGGCACGATGTTGCGCCACAGGTACGACGACGTCGGGTTGCCGTGCAGGAATACGACCGCATCGCCCGATCCTGAGTCGTGGTACGCCATCTGCTTGCCGTTGACGGTTGCGTAGGACTTGGACAGCGGTTCAGCGGAGAGGGTTGCCATGGGTGCTCCTTCGTTCGACCGGATCGGCGCCACATCATGCCCGACTCAGCAACACATCGCATCGGCGCCCAAGGGTGCCGCTGTGCCTAATGGTTCGGATGCCGAACGGCGCCTGCGGTGCCTGATGGTTCGAACGCTCAAGAGCGTTCGAACAGCAGCTGGAATTCCATGATTCCGTGATCTTCTGCTGAGAGGACGATCGGAACCTGCGGAACAGTCACGTCAAAATCGGCGAAGACGAGCTCGACTGAGCCGACCACGGCGATGACGCTGCCGACGAGTTGCGCTTTGATGTCGACGACAACAGGTTGGGTGATGCCGTTCACCCTCAGGTCGCCCGCCGCCGCGAAACTGACGGGCTCGCCGGTCTCCACAGCACCTTCGATGTGCAGTTCCTCGGTGAGCACGAACGTCGCTGTCGGGTGCTGGGAGGTTCCCAGGGCTCGCTGCACTGCGCTGTCTCGCCGCCGGTCGTCGGTTTGCAGTGTCGTGAGGTCGACGGTGATCTCCACGGAGGTCACGCGCTCATCGGTGATCTCCAGCGTGCCGCTGATGTCGCCGGTGCGGCCCACTGCGGTGAAAGCGCCGACGTTCGCTAGCTCCTCGTCGACACGAAAACCAGCGAACGAGCCGGTGGCGTCCTCCAGCGTGAACTCTCCGGTCTCGGAATCCACGGCCCAGGTGCCGTCGAGCTCGGCGGTCGCTGTCACGGCAACGTCGGGTGCATTGCTCTCGCTGGAGTTGCTGTCGGCTGTCCCCGCGCCCGCAGCGCTGTCGCTTTCGTCCGTGTCGGCGTCCTCGCTCCCCCCGGCATCGGAGGCAGTGACCCCGCTCGAAAGGGAATCGCTGCCGACATCCGTTGGGGCGGTCGCATCCGATAGCCCAGCAGGTTCGAAGTCGTCTTGGGCCCGTTGGGCGTCTTCGACCGCCTCGGCCAAGCTCACCTCCTCAGGCGCGCCGCCGAGCACTCGCCAGACGCCGAGCGCTGCTGCAGCGGCCACGATCACCAGCAGCACGCCGACGGTCAGCACTGTGCGGCGCCGGGGGCTCATGGCGGCTCACGGTAGCTTGGGACTGCTCATGAAATTGCGCGACCTGCCTACCGGACTGACCTTCGACGATGTGCTGATCGTGCCGCAGCGCTCGTCGATCCGCAGCCGCAGCGATGTATCGGTGCGCACCCGCCTCTCGCGCAACATCTCTCTGGAGCTGCCGGTGATTGCGGCCAATATGGACACGGTCTGCGAACACGAGATGGCGATCTCCATGGCACGCCTCGGTGGTGCGGGAATCGTCCACCGGTTTATGCCCATCGACGCGCAGGCGGGCCAGATCGCGGCGATCAAGCAGGCCGACGACGGTGCACTGGTGGCCGGCGCCGCTGTCGGCACCGACCACGACATGGGTGACCGCGCCAAGGCGCTGGTGGCGGCGGGCGCACAGGTGCTGGTGCTCGACATTGCGCACGGTCACGCAGATCACGCCATCGACGGCGTGCGCCGCCTGAAGGACCGCTTCGCAGATACCGAGGTCATCGCCGGCAACGTGGCCACCGTCGACGGCGCGATCGATATGGCCGAAGCCGGTGCCGATGCGATCAAGGTCGGCGTCGGACCGGGCGGGGTCTGCACAACGCGGCTTGTGGCCGGGGTCGGCGTGCCGCAATTGAGTGCGACCGACAGCGTGGTCAACGGGCTGGCAGACGCCGGGTTCGACTTGCCGGTCATTGCCGACGGCGGCATCAGGACGTCGGGCGACATAGCCAAAGCATTGGCGGTCGGTGCCGAGACGGTGATGATCGGCAGCATGCTCGCGGGAACCAAGGAAAGCCCTGGTGAGGTCGAGCAGGGCCCGCACGGTCTGCGCAAGCGCATCCGGGGCATGGCCAGCTTCGAAGCCATCGAGGCTCGGGCCGAACGTCACGGCGAGGAAATCGACGACGAATACTTCGAGCAGCGGGCGCCCGAAGGCGTCGAAGGCACTGTTCCCTACCGCGGAGAAGCCGGCAAGCTGATCGGTGAACTGATGGCAGGCCTGCGCAGTGCCATGAGCTACACCAACGCCCGCAATCTGGCGGAATTCACCGAGCGCACCGAGTTCGTCGCGGTGACCCCGCTCGGGTTGGCGGAGAACACTCCGCACGCCACCCTGTCGTACTGATCTGGGCCGAGACTCCCTTCTGTCCCGATCCCGACGGGGTGTCGCCGGGCGAATGCCCAGCCCACCGAGGAGTGTCGCAATGCCAAGCGAGCCGTCCAAGGATCTCATTGCGATCGAAGATCCCTACCCGCAGCGCGACTATGAGGTGCGTTGCACGACCCCCGAGCTGACCTGTGTCTGCCCGGTTACGGGTCAGCCCGATTTCGCGACGGTGGAGATCGCCTACATCCCCGATCGGCTCATTGTGGAACTGAAATCGCTGAAGCTCTACCTGTGGAGCTACCGGGATGAACCCGTCCATCACGAGGCCGTCACCAACCGCATCCTCGACGACTTGGTGGCTGCCGTCGCCCCCCAACAGGCCACGGTGCAGACGCGCTGGCTCGTCCGGGGCGGCATCACGACCACCGTCACCGCCCGCCATCCCGCCCGGGCGTCGCTGGTCGATACCGCCGGCGAATGACTGAAGGCCGTCTCGCGGCCTCAATACACTCGATCTGATGCCGTTATTGGCACCAGCCGACCGGCGCGTCCTGCGCGAGCTGCTGACCCGGGGGGGTTCGGCCGAGATCGGCGAGATCAGCGCTTCGGCCGCTTTGGACCGTCAGACGGTGCAGAATTCGTTGGGCACGCTGCAGCAGGCCGGCTTTGCGACCCAAGCAGCCTCGGTGCCGGGGCTGCGAGGCGCACGCTGGGTGCTCACTCGGCACGGTCACGAAGTTGGGCCGTCGCTGGTCGGAAACGACCTCTCAGATGCCGACCAGGTCCATGAGGCGACCGGTCCGGCCGATCCAGCGGAGGGCTGGGGCTTCCCGTGGCGTCCGCCGAAGGCCGAGACTCCGCTGTATGCGAGCGGCCTGAGCCGACGTGCTCGCCGGGTGGCCGACCGAGCGATCAGCGGCATGGCAGGGCCGCCGCCGCGGCGCCGCGGCGGCCGAGCGATCATCGCCGCCGCGCTCGTCGTCGCCACGA
The DNA here is from genome assembly GCF_965214215.1 of Candidatus Poriferisodalis sp. Classification (GTDB taxonomy): domain Bacteria; phylum Actinomycetota; class Acidimicrobiia; order Acidimicrobiales; family Poriferisodalaceae; genus Poriferisodalis. The sequence continues at coordinate 1,441,470 of NZ_CBDCBD010000003.1, forward strand.
TCGGCGTGGGCTTCGTGGCGATGAACGCCTTGCGCGTCACCGAAATCACTGTCTCAGGAATCAACGACGGTGCGATGCTGCGGCCGTCGCAACTGGACGGAACCGTCCTGGAGTTCGTCGTGGACGGCGGCGATGCCACCTCAGCGCAGATGCTGCTCGACGGCTTCCCGGTGGGCGGCGTGCAGCGTTACGACAACCGCATCGTGTGGCCGCTGCCGGAGCTGACTGAAGGCACGCACATCGTCGCGTTCGATGTCAATCGGCGCTTTTTCGGCACAGCAGGGACCGAGTTGACGTTCACCGTCGACGGGACGCCCCCGACGGTGGATTTGCCGAGAGTCTTCGACCCGGTGACGCTGGGCGAACCGGTGGTCTTGAGCGGGACCGTCGAAGCGCGGGCAGCCCTGCAGATCGGGGACCAACGGCTCGACACCACGACGGGTTCGTTCAGCCTCACCTTGGAGAGCCCTCCAGGCGGCCCGATTCCGGTGATCGCAACTGACGCCGCAGGCAACAGCACCGCTTTCGACGTCATCATCCCGATCGGCTACCCGCACACCACTGGAGTTCACGTCACCGCGGCGGCGTGGGACCATGACGGACTGCGTTCGTCGGTGCTGGAACTCATCGACCAAGGTCGCATCAACACCGTCCAACTCGATCTCAAGGACGAAGACGGCCGTATCGGTCATCGGACCGATGTCAGCCTCGCCCAACTGGCAGGTGCGTCGAGAGAGTTGTACGACCTTGCGGACGTCATCGACGAGTTGCACGACTTGGGGGTGCGAGTCATCGGGCGCATCGTGGCATTCAACGACCCGACGCTCACTCGCTACGCCGTCGAGCACGGCAACCTGGACTGGGTGCTGCAGACGCCCGACGGGCGCCCGTTGGCGAAATACGGCGGATTCACCAACTTCCATCACTCCGTGGTGCGGCAGTACAACCTGGACATCGCTGCTGAGGCTGCTGAGGCCGGCATCGACGACGTTCTCTGGGATTACATGCGCCGGCCCGAGGGCGACCTGAGCGGCATGCGGATCCCCGGGTGGGACGGTGGCGACCCATCACCGATCATCGTGAGCTTCCTTGCTGAGGCGGGCGGGATGCTGCGCGAAGCGCAGGTGTTCCATGGCGTCTCGGTGTTCGGCATCTCCGCGCGGCGCGGCGAGTTCATAGCGCAGGACATCGGCGCCATGTCCGATCACGTCGACTACGTGGCACCCATGGTGTACCCGTCGCACTGGGGCCGGGGCGAGTACGGCGTGGCGCATCCCGAAGCGCAGCCCTATGACATCACCTACGCGTCGCTGGCAGACTTCCAGGACGTACTGGCTGGTACCAACACTGCGGTTGTGCCGTGGCTGCAGGACTTCACCATGCGGGTCGACTACGGCCCCGACGAAGTGCGCGCGCAGATCGACGCCGCGGCCGACCTCGGCATCAGCGATTGGCTGCTGTGGGATCCCACCGTCACCTACACGGCAGCCGGGATTCCCGTCGCATACGACCAATAGGGCCGGCAACGTCCAGCCGACTGCGCCGAGGTCGCCTCAGTCGAAATTGTCGCGTAGCCGGTACTTCTGGATCTTGCCGCTCGGCGTCATCGGGAAGTCGTCGACAATCACGAGCTCTTCGGGCCAGAACTGACGGGTCACGTTCTGGGAGTCCAAGAAGTCCGTGAGGTCGGCGAGCGTCGGCGGGTCGCTGGCTGGCTGCACGAAGGCGCAGCCGATCTCGCCGAGTCGCTCGTGCGGTTTGGCGACGATGGCCACCACGCCCACTGCTGGATGCCGCAGCAGCACGTCCTCGACCTCTTTGACTGGCACGTTCTCTCCGCCGCGGATGACGAGGTCCTTGGAACGGCCCGCGATGGCGATGTAACCGTCGGCGTTCATGATCGCCCGGTCGCCCGTGTCGAACCAGCCGTCAGTCCAGTGCTGGGAGGTGAACTCCCGGCCTGCCATGTAGCCGGCGAACATCGCAGCACCGCGGCACTGCAGATCGCCTTCGGCATCGGTCACCGGCCGGCCGGCCTCGTCCACGACTCGTACCTCGTTGTCGTCCACAGCTCGGCCGTCGGTGAGCCGTCGTTCGAGCGGATCGCCGGGCCGACCTACGGTCAGCAGGCCGCATTCGGTCATGCCCCAGCCGGGCAGCACGGTGCACGCCGGCAGGAGTTCGAGTGCACGTTCGAGCACCGGGCGGGGAATCGCTGCCCCCGCGCACAGGAATCGCTCCCACGAGGAAAGGTCGTGATCGGCCAGGCTCTCGACGCCGAGCACGTCGGCGAGGAACGGCGTGGCGCCCATCGACAGCTGGATCCGGTGCTTCTCGATCAGGCCCACGAACTCGACCGGGTCCCACACGTCCTGGAACACGACGTGACCGCCGACATGCAGCGGCAACCGCATGCCGTAGAGGTACCCGGTCTGGTGGCCGAGCGTGGACGCCATATGGCAGACGTAGGCCTGCGGGGCACCCGAACCCCGCTGCGGCTCGAGTCCCTCACAGACGGTGTTCACCAAGGCGTCGACTGCCACCGCCAGGTTGTTGTGCGTGTGCATGACACCCTTGGGCACCCCGGTGGTGCCTGAGGTGAACATCATCTCGCAGACGTCGCTGGGACCCGGGCGGCACAACTCGACCGCGGAGCGGTCGTAGGACGAGAAGCGGCCCTCCTCGATCAGGTCTTCCCAGGTCATCGCATCGGCGGGCAGCCACGACTCGTCCTCCACCAAGTCGGTCGTGTTCACCGAGGGGCCCGGCACCACCACGAGTTCGGACACCCAGTCGCAACGCTCGCGCAGCTCGGCGTGCATCTGCGCCAGGCCGAACCCGCGGTAGCTGTCGGCAGTGATAACGACCAACGGCCGGCCAAGCTCGCTCATGACGGCGACCTCGTTGTGCCGAAAGATTGGCGCAACCGGATTGACCACGGCGCCGATGCGGTCGCAGGCCATCGCGGCCACGACGAAATGGCGCCAATTCGGCAGCTGGAGCTGGACGATCACGCCTGGACGCACGCCGATCTCGAGCAAGCCCTTGGCGGCGGAATCCACCTCGGCGCCTAATTCGCCCCAGGTAATCGTGCCGAAACTGTCGGTGATGACCGGCTCGCTGGACCGTTCGGCGGACCACTTGGCGATGCGATCGTCGAGCAGCCGATTCGGCCACGCCCCCGACTCGCTCAGTTCGTCGATGCGCCCGGATTCCAGCGTCGTCTCGAAGAATCGCTTTGCCGTCACTTGATATTCACCCCCGCGTCCCAGCGAGGCCGCCTATTGGCCGCGGATCCGTGGCAGCACCTCGGCTGCCATGAATCGCTCGCTCTCCTCTATGTAGTGCATCGGCGAGGCTGCGCTGAGCACGACGGTGCGGGCCCCGGCGTCGATGTACTCACCCAGACGTGCGACGCACCGGTCGGGGTCGCCCGCGATGGCGAACTTGTGCACCAGCTGGGAGAAGTCTTGCGCGTACTGTTTCGACAGGCGCTCTGCTGCGTATTCGACGGCGGTGTCGTTGTCTTCGTGGCAGCAAAAGAACACGAACATGCCCGACTCGACCGGTGTCGGATTGTCTGCTTCTGCCCGGTACCCCGCAATGGCCTCGATCGATTGCGCCAGGCGTTCGGGTGTGTACATGTACGGCAGCCAGCCGTCGCCATAGCGAGCCGCCCGCTTCCACGCGGCATCTTGGCGGCCCGATACCCAGATCGGCGGCGGCGAGGCGGGTCTGGGCGAAAGCGTGACGCCGTTGAGTGTGTTGAAGCGGCCTTCGAAGGTGACGTCGTCCTCAGTCCACAGGCGCTGCATGATCTCGAGGGCCTCGTTCGTGCGGGCGCCGCGTTCGCGCACTGGCACCCCGCAGGCCTCGAATTCCGACGGATACTCACCGCCGACGCCGACGCCGAGGTGGAAGCGCCCGCCCGATGCCACGTCGAGCGCGGCCGCGAGCTTTGCGCACAGCGCCGCCGGGTAGAGCGGAATCAGCGTGATGGATGTCATCAGCTTCAGCGTGGTGGTGGCACCCGCCGCGACTGCCAGCGAGATGAATCCGTTCGAGGTCGGCACATGGAAGAACACATGCTCGCCGGTGGTGGCGTAGTCGTAGCCGAGTTCTTCGATCTCGCGGGCCTGTCCGGCGATGTCGTCACTGCGGCGAATCGCCAGCCCGAACTCGACTGTCTTGTCGCTTGCCGTGCTGTTGCTCATTGCATACCCCTGTTCTCTCCCGCTCATGGCGACTTTCGCTCACGGTCCGCTCGGGCCACGGCTTCGCCATTCGGCTCAGCCTCCTGCGCATCTGCGGGCCGGATGTGAAGCGAGACGGTAGCCGCGGGTGCTAGGCCAAGGCCGTGAGCACTACAACTGACGCCCCATCCACTGTCCAACCATCCCGCCTCGACGCGCTGCTCGACCGCTGCAAGCGCGAGGTCGAATCGGGGCTGCTGCCGAGCTGCCAGGTGGCCGTCGGCTTCGAGGGCGAGATCGTGGCGCAGGCCACCTACGGCGACGCCACCGACGACACCCGTTACTGCATCTTCTCGGCCACCAAGCCGTTCGTGGCCTCGACCATGTGGCAGCTCATCAGCGAGGGCCTGGTGGAGCTCGACGCCACAGCGGCCAGCTACGTGCCGGCATTCGGCGAGAACGGCAAGGACCAGATCACGGTTTCCCAGATCATGCTGCACACATCGGGCTTTCCCCATGCCCCGCTGAAGCCGCCGGAATGGGACACCTCAGACTCGCGGCTGGTCGCCATGGCGAACTGGCGGCTGAACTGGGAGCCCGGCACGAGGTACGAGTACCACCCGACATCGGCGCACTGGGTGCTGGCTGAGATCATCAACGCGGTCACCGGCAACGACTTCCGCGACGAGGTCCACGATCGGGTCACCGGTCCGCTCGGGCTGGGGCGCCTGCTGGGTCTGGCACCCGACGATCAGGACGGCATCGCCGAGCTGATCCTGGTGGGGGAGCCCGCCACGGCCGACGAGCTCGAGGCGACGTTCGGCGTGCGCGAACTGCCCATGACCGAGGTCACCAATGAGGCGATCCTGCGCTTCAACGAGCCGTCAGTGCGCGAGGTCGGCGTGCCAGGCGGCGGTGGGTTCGGCACCGCGGTCGACTTGGCGCTCTTCTACCAAGCCCTGCTCCACAACCCCGACGAACTGTGGGATCCCGAGATGCTGGCGGTCGGCACCGGCGAGGTGCGCAACACGATGGCCGACCCGATGGGGATGCCCGCCAATCGCTCGATCGGGCTCTTCCTGGCGGGCGACGACGGCATGTCGAACATGCGAGGGCTGGGTCGCACCGTGTCGCCGATGGCGTTCGGTCACAACGGTGCCGGCGGCCAGCTGGCCTGGGGTGATCCGCACACCGGTCTGTCGTTGGGTTGCACCACCAACGGCTACGACGAACACGAGGTTCGCCAGCCTCGCCGCGACACCGCGATCGGCAGCCTCGCCGGGCTCTGCACCACGCCCTGAGCGGCACCTCCCGGCGGGGCTAGCTTCGGGCCGTCATGAACCAGTCCGTCAGCTCTCAGGGTCGGGACTCCTCAGCGGTCCACGGAGCGCTGTCGGGCCTGCGCGTGGTCGACCTGACAGGTGATGCGGGTCGATTCGCGACGAAGCTGCTGAGCGAGCTGGGCGCCGATGTCGTGAGGGTGGGCGCCGGCTCACCGGGCTTGCCGCTGGCAGACCAGGCTGCGGCAGCACTCGGTGGCGTCGCGGACTGGTGGTATGACGGCGGGAAGCGTCGCTGCCCGGTGGACCTCGGCACAGGTGAGGGTCGAGACGCCTACCGCCGTCTGGCCGCGGCGGCCGACCTCATCGTGGAGACCGAGCGTCCAGGACGGCTGGCCGAATTGAACATCGACTACACCGATGTGAGCGCTGGGAATCCGGCGCTGGTGCAGGTGTCGATCACGCCGTTCGGACGGACGGGCCCGCGGGCGCACTGGCTCGGCTCGGATCTCGTGGCCGCCGCGATGGGCGGGATGATGGCGCTGACCGGCCTCGCCGATCGCCCGCTCAACGTGTGGGGCAGGCAGGCCTACAACTACGCAGGCTTCGTGGCGGCGACGTCGGGAGTAGCGGCGGCACTGTCGGCACGCTCGACCGGCCGGGGAGCGCACGTCGACCTGTCCATCCACGAGACCGTCACCGGTTCGATCGAGAACCTGTTCATGCAGTACTTCTTCGACGACGTGCTTCCGCTGCCCAAGGTGGCACCGCGCCAGGGCGCTCTGCACTGGCTCGGCGCGTACGACCTGGCCGAGTGTCGGGGCGGCGAGGGCGGCTACGTCATGATCACGCCGACCCCGACGCCCGACCTGCTGTTCGAGTGGATGGTCGAAACCGGTTTCGAAGAAGTCAGGAGGTGGCTCGGCGCAGATCCGGCCGATGTGCTGCTGGATGTGACCGAGGTGATGGACGCCGTGCGGCGCTGGATCGCCCCCCAAGATGCGAGCGAGGTGTGGTGGGAGGCGCAGGAACGGCATGTGGCCTTCGGCGGGGTGCTGGACATCGCCGAGGTCGGCGCGAACCCGCAGTTCGGCCACCGGGAGTTCTTTGCCGATGTTCTGCCACCGGGAGCGGCTGGCGCGAACGGGTCGCGGGTGCCCGACCACGCGACGACCGGCCCGCAAGGCTCGGTGCGCGTGCCGAGTCGGCTGGTTCGCTGGAGCGACGCCGGCCGGTCAGGGACGGTCCCGCCAAGTCCGCCCGCCAGCATCGAGACGCGCCTTGACGAGGTGCTCGCATCATGGGCGGCGCCGCCCACCGAGGCCCGCAATGGCGACGCCGCGGGCGATGCCAGTGGCGGCACCACCAGCGTTACGGATGGCAGCGCCGCCAGCGATGCCGCCAGCCCGGTTGGCGACGCGTCACAAGTGCCCGACAGCGACCGTCGGCCGCTCGACGGCATCCGCGTGGCGGACTTCACCTGGGTGCTCGCTGGACCGTCTGCCACGAAGCTGCTGGGGGACCTCGGTGCCGACGTGATCCGCATCCAGAGCGAGGAACGCTCCACCCTCGTGAACTCGCCAGACTTCCCGTACTACTTCGTGTGGAACCGCTCCAAGCGCAGCGCCACGCTCGACATGAAGCATCCCCAGGCGCTGGCTGCGGCGCGGCGGTTGATCGAGACATGCGATGTGCTCATCGAGAACTTCAGTGCGGGCGTGCTGGACTCGTGGGGCCTCGATTGGGAGACCGTGCACGAATGGAACCCGCGGCTCGTTTACGTGACGATGTCGGGCTGCGGTCACGACGGTCCTTGGCGCCACGTCATCTCGTACGCGCCGACGGTGCACGCGGTGTGCGGCATCACCCACCTGACCAACTTCGCCGACCGCGGCGATGTAGGTCCGGGCTTCTCGCTGAACGACCACTTGGCGGGCTTCGCCGCAGCGGTCTCTACCGTCGGCGCCCTGTATGCCCGAGAGCGCACCGGTGAGGGGCAGCGCATCGACATGGCGCAGCTCGAGGTCGGCACCTACGCCATCGGTGCAGCGGTCATCCGCCAGTCCGCCGGCGTGTCGCCGCCGCGCCCCGAAGGCAACCGCGACGGCATCGCCGACCATGTGCCCAATGAGGTCTATGCCTGCACCGACGGCTTCGTGGCCGTGACGGTGACCGAGCCGGCGCAGTGGCTGGGACTGATAGGGCTGCTCGGCGACCCGCGGCTCGATGATCCGACGCTCGCTACTGAAGCGGGCCGCCGAGACCGCAGATCCACGATCGACGCTGTGCTGGGAGAGTGGGCTGCCGCTCGAACGGCCACGGCATCAGCCGAGGCGCTGCAGGCTGCCGGCGTGCCGGCCGGTCCCGTGCAGGACTCGCACCAATTGTTCGCCGACGATCCTCAGCACGCCGCGCGCGGCTTCTGGCAGCCGGTCGACCATGCGGTGTTCGGCGAGCGGACGGTCGACGCGTTCGCCGGCCTCTGGAATGGCCGGCGCTGGCACCCCCGCCATCTCAGCCCCGCCTATTTGGGGGAGCACAACTTCGATGTCTGGGCCGATGCCGGATACGCGCCGGGCGAGATAGCCGAGGGGATCGGCGACGGCCTGTTCCGGTAGTCCGCGCATTGCGCCCCGCAGATCATCATTCGCTTGCGGCCGACGGCCATCCCCGTGTCGTAGGGTCGTTCGGAGATTGCCTCAAGTAGGTCGGGCTGACTCAGCTTGCAGCTATCTCGGCGATCAGCGCGAGCAGGGCGTCTGAGGTCTCGCGATCCTGGGCGATGCGGTCGTCGGTTTCGTAGGTGATCTTGCGTGCGAGGCGTTCGCCCGCATCGGATACGGCGGCGATGTGCGCCCTGTCTTCGCCCCGCCGCGGCGGATCGGTCACCAGCGCAGCCGTGCACGAGATTCCGGCGAGCGGCCACGGCTCGGTGCCCGGCTTGGGCGTCGAGACGAGGTAGTGCGCCCGGGCCAGACAGCCGTCTGCCATCGCTAGCGCAGCCTCGTCGGACACATGCGGTTCCAGCTCCGAGCCCATCAGCTCGTAGAGCGACTTCACCGAATAGGGAACGCCGGCTTCGAGAATCGTGCGAGAGCCACCCGGGACTGTGAGCAGATCGCTCACAGCCAGCATCCCGCCGCCCGTCACCGACAGCACGATTCGCAGCGGCGAGTCATGGATCGCCCGTATAGCCGCTAACCGCTCGTCAGGTGTCATGACGTCACCGTGATGGCCTGCCGGCTGTAGGTGCTGTCGTCGAGTTGATCGACGAGTAATCCGGCCAGGGCAGAGCGGTGGATGCGACTGGTCTTGCCAGCGTTGGAAGCGGTCACGGCGCGGCGTTGGAGCTTGTCGGACAGCACTGCGGCCCGGACGATGGTCCAGTTCGCCGCGCTGGCGCGCACGACTTCCTCTTGAGCTTGATGGTCGGCGAAGACGTTCCGCAGCATGGTCTTGAACATCAGCTTCGAGCTCATCGGAATCTGAGCCCAGCTCTCGCCGACGCCGGCTGCGGACACCACCACAAGCCGACCGACGCTATGACGGTCGACAGCGCCAAGAATGTGCTCAGTGCCGCGCGTCAGAGTCGTGCGATCCTTGAGACTCGTGCTGCCGAGGCACACGATGGCGGCATCGTGACCTGCGACAGCGTCAGCGACGACCTCGGCGTCGAAGACATCGCCACGTGACAGCGTCAACCCGGACTCCGCATTGAGTCTGTCCACGGAACGACCGAATGCCGTCGTTTCATGGCCCGTGTCGAGCGCGCTGCGGACGGCGTACTGCCCAGTCTTGCCGGTCGCCCCGAAGATGATGACGCGCATATTCGTCCTTCAAATCGTCACTGCGGTGCCAACCACCTCATCCGCGGTCGCGGTCAAGCACGCTACTGGCGAGCACGTTGTGGTCAAGGACAGCAAGGGCCACCCGTACTGGTTTGAGGGACCACCCGTTGGCCGGTAGTGGTATCGGGCGATCCACGCTTGTGGCACCGTCCTGCGATTGCGCTCGGAGTGCTCAGCCGATGGCGCCGGCGACGGCGAGTTCGACGATGCGGTCGTCGTCGTAGCCGAGGATGTCCCGCAGGACGTAGTCGTTGTGCTCGCCCAGGGTCGGGCCGGACCGGGTGACCGCGTGGGGCGTCGCGCTGAGTTGCAAGCGGGGCGCTTCGACGATCATGCGGTCGTGCACGGGGTGTTCGACATCCATCCAGTGGCCACGATGGATGAGCTGAGGATCGCCGAAACAGCCCAAGCCATTCTGCACGGCGTGCGCCGGGACGCCGGCGGCCTGCAGCGCCGTCTCGGCCCCTGCGGGTGTGCGCCCCGCAGCCCAGGCGCCGACGACGGCATCGATGTCATCGCTGCGGGCGACTCGCCCGGCTGCGCCGAGACTTGCCAACTCGGCGGGAACTGCGTGGCCGTCGGCCTCGAGCACCCCGCACAGCGATTCCCACTGCTGCTCGGTTTCGCATGCCACCGCAATCCAAGGGTCGGGTGCCTCGAGCGGGTTGTCGGCGTCGGCGTCGCCGGTGCCGCAGGGGTACATCGCATGGGGGCACACGAAGGCGTCGGCATTGCCCAGCCGAGTGGCAGCGGTGCCATTGACGGTGTGCGCGAGCACCTCGGTCGCCAGGAAGTGGATTGCCGCCTCGGCTTGCGCGAAGTCCAGGTGCTGACCGCGGCCGTCGGGATCGGCGTCGCGGGCGTCGAGCGCAGCCAGCAGCAGCGGCACAATGAACTGCGGGGTGACGTAGTCGGTGTAGGCGAGGAACGGCCCTGCCGGCGCCCGGTCCGGCCAGCCGGTCATCTCGTAGTAGCCGGTGATGGCACCGGCGAGATTGCCGAAGCCGGCGAAGGTGGCCAGCGGCCCGGTCTGGCCCATCAGGCTGGTGCTCAGCATGATCAGGTTCGGGTTGCGGGCCGACAGCGCCTCCCAGCCGATGCCCCAGTCGTCGAGGGTGCCCGGCGTGTAGGACTCCACGAAGATGTCGGCCCATTCGGCGAGATCGCAGAAAGCCTCACGGCCCTCGGCGACGTTCAGATCGATGGTGACGCCGATCTTGCCGGCATTCAGCGTTCCGTATTGGATCGACGCATCGGGGCCCATGTCGCCCTTCAAGCCCCCGCCGCTGCCGCGTGCGGCATCGAACCGCCCCGGTCCTTCCACCTTGATGACGGTGGCGCCGAAATCGGCCAGCACCCGCGTCGTGAACGGCCCGGCATACACCCAGGTCGTGTCGAGCACCTTGATTCCTTCCAGCGGCCTGGGACTCGACGGATCTTCGTTGCGGCCCCGCAGCTGTTCGGCGGCGTCCACCAGCGCCGAGCGCGGCTTCGCCTTCACGGCGGCAGAGTCGGCACCGAGATCTGGCGGGGCGCCGAGGGGGCGAAGGGGTGTGCGGCTGGGCTTGCACCATGCCCCAGGGGCAATCACCTCGCCCAACGCGGGGTCATCGACCGCGTCCCAATAGTTGCGCGCGTTGAAGTGCTCCACCCTCGTCAGCTCCGCGGGGGCGTACACGGGCGCGAGCAGCAGCTCGCGCTGCTGCGCCTCAGCGAAGAGTCCTGCACGGGTCCGTGTGCTGGTCAGCCGGGTGATCGCGGCTTTGGTCTGCTCGAGCTGCGCGGGCGCGACGTCAGGCTCGGTGAACAGGCGCAGACCGAAGTCGACCCAGTCCAGCGCGGCGAGATCGTCGTCGCAGCAGCCTTCGGCATGCACCCAGTCCATCAGCCGGGCGGTGAAGCGGCCGATGGTGTCGCCGAACAGCAAGGTGATCGACACGTAGCCGTCCGATGCGGGGTACACGAACTGCAGATGGAAGTTGAGCATCAAGATGCCGCCCGATGTGCGCCTGGTCGACGGGTACTGGTTGGGCGCGTGGACGACCCCGGGGAACGCCGTTTGCATCATCGCCTGCTGCGCGGAGATGTCGACATGCTGTCCGTAGCCGCTGCGGTCGCGCTGGCGCAGCGCCAGCGCCGTGCCGACCGCTGCGTGCGATCCCGCATGCAGCCAGCTCTGCGGTGCGGTGATCCGCAGCGGCGCCCGGTCGGTGTCGCCGGTGATGGCGGCGCTGCACGCAGCCGCGGCGATAGTGAGATCCGACGCCGCCCAGCCGGCCTTGGGACCGGTGCTGCCGAATGGTGTGACGGTGGTATGCACCAGCCCCGGATTGACGGCACGCAGCTCGTCGGGGTCGAGGCCCAAGCCCGGGTCGGGCGACTCGATCAGCGCATCGGCGCCGGCGACGAGCTGCAGCAGCTCGTTCCGGTCGTTGATGACACAGCTCTGCGCTCCGCGCCGCAGGTGCCACCAACCGAGCGAGGTCCCGTCGGGCCCCTGCTCGCGGTGGTCTCGTCCCCGACCATCAGGGCCTTCGACGAGGACCACTTCGGCACCCAGCGAGCTGAGGATCGAGGTGCACATCGCACCCCGGTGATCGGTGAGGTCCAGCACTCGATATGGCTTCAGCATCGCCGCGAAGCTAACGCCCGCTCTCGCCGCCGGCCGACAAACCGGCGTTGGTCGTGATAGACGGCGCAGCCGGCAGGCCCGACAGCCGTGTCGAGAGCCTGCGAGGGCAGCGTCCGGGCGAGCGAGACACCGAACGCAACCCCGAGTCAGCCTTTCGCGGCGGGTTCTCATCGTCGTGGCGGCGGCGACTAGCGTGCCGCCGGTGACGATTCGCGGCAAGGCACTCATCGCCGGGGCCTACGAGCATCCGGGCCGCGAGCTGCCCGACCGCACGCTGCCGCAGATCCATGCCGACGTAGCCGCGGGAGCGCTGGCCGATGCGGGTCTGTCGCTCGGCGACGTCGACGCCTACTACTCGGCGGGCGACGCTCCCGGATTCGGCGCGCTGTCGATGGTGGAGTACTTGGGGCTCGACTGCAGCTACATCGACGACACTGAGACTGGCGGCTCGGCGTACCTCGTGCATGTGCAGCACGCTGCGGCAGCCATTTCGGCCGGCCATGTGAATGTGGCGCTCATCACGCTGGCAGGCAAGCCCCGCACCGGCGGCGCCGGTCCGGGGGGCAGCGCCCGCTTCAGCTCGGCGCCCGAAGCAGCGTTCGAGAACCAGTTCGGCATGTCGGTGCCCGGCGGCTACGCGCTCGCCGCGGCGCGTCATATGCACGAGTTCGGCACGACCTCTGAGCAACTCGCCGAAGTCAAGGTGGCCGCCTCGACGCACGCACAGCACAACCCGAATGCGTTTCTCCAAGATGTCGTCACGGTGGACGAAGTGGTGTCCTCGCCGCTGATCTCGGACCCGTTGCACCGGCTGGACTGCTGTGTGATCACCGACGGCGGGGGAGCACTGGTGCTGGTCAGCGAGGCCGTCGCCGCGTCGCTCGACCGTCACTGCGTTCCGGTGCTGGGCACCGGCACGTCGATCAAGCACACCTCGGGCGGGCGCATCGAGCTCACATACACCGGCGCGACACGCTCGGGCCCGCTGGCGTTGGCCGAAGCTGGCGTGACGCCCGCCGACATCGACTACGTGTCGATCTACGACAGCTTCACGATCACGGTCCTGATGACGCTGGAAGACTTGGGCTTCTGCGACAAGGGCGACGGTGGGCGCTTCGTGTCCGACGGTGCCTTGCAGTCGCCCGGAGGGGTGCTGCCGTTCAACACCGACGGCGGCGGCCTGTGCAACAACCACCCGGCCAACCGCGGCGGCATGACCAAGGTGATCGAAGCCGTGCGCCAGCTGCGCGGCGAAGCCCACGCTGCAGTGCAGGTTCCCGACTGCGAGCTGGCCCTTGCGCACGGCACCGGCGGCAGCCTCGCCACGCGCATGGGCAGCGCCACGCTCGTCATGGGGAGGTCGTCATGAGCGAGTTGGGCCCGTTGGGGCTGCCTGTCCCGTCGCCGTACCCGAACCTTGAGACGCAGCGGTACTGGGACGCGACCGCCGAAGACCGGCTGGAGCTGCCCCGTTGCGACAACTGCGACCACGTCGTGTGGTACCCGCGCGAACGCTGCGACCGGTGCGGCAGCACCTCGGTGACCTGGTTCGAGGCGTCAGGGCGCGGCACCGTCTACAGCTGCACGGTCACTCGGCGCATCCCTGGCTCGTGGCGCAAGGCCGCACCGTTCGTGCTGGCATACGTCGAACTCGACGAAGGCCCCCGGTTGGTCACCAACATCGTCGGCTGCGATCCCGAGACGGTCCACATCGGCCAATCCGTGCAGGCCGTGTTCGACCCCACCTCCGACGGCCCCGCCCTGCTCCGCTTCGCCCCAGCCTGAGCGACCGCCGCCTGAGCGACCGCCGCCTGAGTGCAGAGGCGATGGGCTGCGCGCCTCGGCGGTCAACGTGCTTGTTGTTGTCGCGGGGCCGGACTCAGGCCGCCGAGTGAGCCTCTTGTCCTGCCTCGATGCGGGCGAGCCGGTCCGAGTGAGTGTCCAGAGTGGCCTCGATGCGGGTGAGCCGGTTCGAGTGAGTGTCCAGAGTGGCTTCGATGCGGGTGAGCCGGTTCGAGTGAGTGTCCAGAGTGGCCTCGATGTGTGCGAGCCGGTCGGTGTGGTTCAGCAGGATCGCATTGACCTCCGCGGAGCGCTGGTCGATTTGAGCGAAGCGCTGATCGATTTGAGCGAAGCGCTGGTCGAACCGGGCGAATCCGGCTTGCATGTCCGAGCGCAGCGCGTCGATGTCAGAGTCGACGTCGTCGCGTACCTGGGCGATGTCGTCGCGCAGTGTGTTGAAGCCCAGCGCTGCGAGTACGAACAGGCCGCCGATCAGCGCCACGATCACCGACACCACAGCAGGCACTAGCAACGCACGCCGGACGCCGTGCTGGGCTTCGGCACGGGACCCCGGCTGCGGCGCGGCGGCTTCGCTCGCTGGGGTGCGGCTGGCGGCCGGATCGGTGGCAGCGGACCGGTCGTCGTCGGTCACGGTCGCGATCGTACCCACGGCATCTCCTCCCGCCGGTCGCCGCTGACGCGGCACTCCGTTTGGGGGCGACCGTAGGTTCAGCGGGCCCTGCCGCCAAGCGAATTTCGGGCTCGCACCATGCGGCTGGGGGCTGGCTGCTGGCGCAGGACTCGATTCCCGTACCGCAGCAATCACTGCCCACGATCGCCCTCGAGCCCTGTGGCGCCGTCGGGCGTGCCGCTGTCGGGCGTGTCGAGTCGCAAGCCTGCAGTTGTTGAACTATTCAGTTCATCGCGCGCGAACTCAACAACTCGGCGTCTCGGCGTCTGCGGCGCGTTGCGGAACTCGCTGCCTGAGAGGCTGAGCCGATTGGCGAAGCCGTCGCCCGAGCGGCCCGTGAGCGACAGCGAACAAGAGCGGCAAACAACTGGTGCGACAGCGGACAGGTTCACCTATCCGCGCATCTTCTCAGTCAGCTCAGGGGATGATTGCGTCGACTTCGATCTCGATGACGAGGTCGGGATGGATCAGCCCGGAGACCTCGACAAGCGTCGACGCGGGTCGGATGTCGCCGAACACCTCGCCGTGCGCACGGATGAAGTCGTCAAGCATTCCGATGTCGGTGACGAACGACCGGGTCCGCACGACGTCGCTCATCTGAGCGCCGGCCTCTGCCAGCGCTTGTGAGATCACCCCCAGCGTGTAGATGGCCTGCCCGTAGCAATCGTTCGGGTGTGCCACCCCGTCAGGACCCAGTGAGGTACTGCCCGAGACCGCTACCCAATCGCCCACGCGCACCGCCCGCGAGTATCCGGCGACAGGTTCCAGAGGCCCGCCGCTCGAAATGTTCTGCCTGTAGACGCCTGCGGCGTCGCTGCCGGTGCTCATGGTGACCTCACTCTGGCTGTGTTTGGTTCGGTGGATCGCTGATGGGGTGTCGCTAGGTGAGAGCGCCGGCGATGACCAACTCGGCGATCTTGTCGGTGTCGTAGCCGAGGATGCCTTCGAGCACCTCCATGTTGTGCTCGCCGAACATCGGACCGCCCCACAGCGGCCGGCCCGGAGTCCGCGACAGGTCGAAATTGCTGTTCTCGACCCAGGTGTGGCCGTGCTTGGCGTGCGGCACCGACAAGAAATGCTCCCGAGCGATGATCTGGGGGTCGGCCATCAGATCGGCAGCGTCGTTGACGCGATGGGCGGGTACGCCGTGGCCTTGCAGTGTCGCTTCGATGTCGGCCGCATCATGGGCCGCAGTCCAAGCAGTAATCGCGGCGTCGATGGCTTCGGCGTACATTCGACGACTGTCTGCATCGAGATCCGCGAGGATCCCGCCTGCGCTGCCATCGCGCCGTGCTTCGCCGCCACCGCTCGCGCTCGCGCTCAGCGCGTCCAGCGCTCGTGACAGATCGGCGTTGCCAGCGGCGGCCTCGACCAGCAGCCCCGCCAGCGCGTTCCACTGTGCGTCGGTCTCGCACGCGATCGCGACCCAGCGGTCGTCCCCGGCCGCGGAGTACACGCTGTGCGGGCTCATGTGGCGGTCGGCATTCCCGGCCCGGTCCGCAGTGCGCCCGTTGATCTCCTCGTCAGCGAACTCAGTCGCCAGGAAGTGCAGCGCACCCTCCATCTGAGCGAAGTCGATGTGCTGGCCGCGCCCGGTGCGATCTCGCTCGACCAGCGCAGCCAGGATCAGCATCACGCCCAGCTTCGGCGAGATGTAGTCGGTGTAGGCGGTGAACGGGCCGGCCGGGATGCGATCCGGCCACCCGGTCACGGGGTAGAAGCCGGCGATGGCGGCCGCCATCGTGCCGAAGCCCGCGTACATGCGCATCGGCCCGGTCTGGCCCATCAGACAGCTCGAAAACATGACGAGTTGGGGGTTCACCTCGCGTAGCACGTCGTAGGTGAGGCCCCAGTTCGCCATGGCCTTGGGCGAGAACGACTCGGTCAGGACGTCGCACCACCCAACCAGGTCCAAGACGACGTCACGGGCTTCGGGCAGTGACAGGTCCAGCGTCAGGTCCAGCTTGCCAGCATTGATGGAATGGAACTGCAGGGCGTTCTCCTGCCCGCCTTCCTCGCCGATGAACGGGTGGACGCCGCGCAGCACATCGGGCTTCAGCTCGCTTTCGACCTTGACGACCGTGGCGCCGTAGTCGGCCAGCGTCCGGGTGGCGCCGGGCCCCGCCAAGGCCCACATGAAGTCGAGGATCTTGATGTCTTCGAGGGGGCGCTCCATCGAGTGTCCGGTGGGAACGAGCTCGCGCCGGGGATGAGAGGTGATCGTCGGCCCGACTGTGCTGCCGTGGTCGAGGTACATCTCCGTGTGCTCGCCGAGCCGGGGTGCGACCGCCAGATCGGCCAGCGGCTCGCCGGTGGTCTTGGCCAGTGCGCCGCACAGCCGCACCGGCGCGGGGCCGTCGGCGCGGGGCATCTCGACGTGCTGCCAGTAATCGCGCACCTCCAAGTGATCGAGGGCGAGCACGTCGGCGGTCGTGGTGATGGGCGCGATGAGCAGGTTGTCCGACAGCGCACGCCCCAGCAGCTCCGCCTTCGTCTTGGTGGCCACGAACGAGGTCAAGACCTTGATGGCGTGATCGAACGTGTCCATTGACTCGCGGCCCTCCACGACGGCCATGCCGAAGTCGACCCAGTCTTTGTCTCTCAGTTCGGGCTCGCAGAAACCTTCGTTGCACGCCCACGCCAAGATCCTGCTCGTGAACGGGGCGATCATCGGTCCGAACAGGAAGGTGACGGTCACGTAGCCGTCCGCGCACTCGTACACCCACGGGATCAGGAAGCCGCCCAGATTGACTGCTCCCGGGAGCCGAACGGGCACTTCCCCGCCGGTGAGCACCGCCATCATCTGGAATTGCGTGCAGTCCACGAACGACTGCTGGGCCGAGGTGTCCACATGCTGGCCCAAGCCGGACGCCTGACGCTCGTGCAGTGCCATGAGGATCGCCCCAGCGGTGTCGACCGCAGCGTTGTGCCACGTCTGGGGCGACCCGATGCGTACCGGTGCCCGGTCGCGGTCGCCGGTGAGCGACATGGTGCCGCTCGAGGCGGCGATCGTGAGGTCGGTCGCCGCCCAGCCGGTCTTCGGACCCGTCTCGCCGAACGGCGTGATCGAGGCCGTCACGAGCTGCGGGTTGGCAGTACGCAGCGCGTCAAGGTCCACCTCGAACGCGCCGCACGAGATCACCGCGTCGCAGTGACTGGCGATCTCAGCGATCTGTGCCGGATTCTCGATGATCACCGACTGCTTGCCTCGGTTGTAGACCCCGAACTCGATCGACCGCTCGGGATCGATCACGTCATCGACGTACGGACCACGGTGACGGGTGCGGTGCCCGCCCGGCGGCTCGCCGAGCACCACCTCGGCACCGAGCTGCGCAAACAGCATCCCGGCCAGATGCCCCCGATCGTCAGTCAGATCCAGAATCCGGTAACCGTCCAGCACGTCGGTATGCCCCCGTCTGTCGTCTTCATTTCGTGTCGGTCAAGCTCACTGGTCCGACTCGGTCGAGCAACTCTGCCAGATGACGCGGCGAGAGCGCGTTTCGAGGTCGACAGCCGGTATCCGCTTCGCCTCGGGGACGAGCCCGTTCTTCATCAGAAACCTCGGCAGTCGGAAGTAGCGTGCCGCCATGGACTCCGCGCGTCTTCATGCACCCTCAGGCAACGCCGACGTTGCTTGCCCACCTCGAAGGCCATTGCGGCGGCTCGGTGCCCTCATGCTCGTTGTGGCGATGCTGGGGGCGGCCTGCAGCAGCGACAGCGCCACATCGGTCGACGACTCAGAGCCCCCAGTGACCGAATCAGCCGAGTCGGGTGTGCCCGAGGGCCAAGATGCAGCGAGTGGCGGCACGCTGGTGCTCGCGGTCGAGCAGTGGCCCGAGTGCATCAACCCCGTCACATCGTGTGCGAATGCCACCTGGACGATCTGGTCGGTGTTGATCCACTACTTGCCGCGGCTCATGGAGCTCGATCAGACCAATACCTACGTCGCGTCGTCGTTGCTCGTCGAGGCGCCGACTGTTGCGAACGGCGGCCTCGCGACCGCAGACGACGGCACATTCACGCTCACGTACCGGCTGAACCCCGGGGCAACCTGGAGCGACAGCACGCCGATCACCAGCACCGACGTCTGGTTCACGTGGCGTGCCGGGCTCGACACCACCGGCACGCTGAGTACCATCGGTCTGGATCTCATCACCGATGTCGACCATTCCGATCCCCACACGGCCGTCATCACATTCAGTGAGCCGTATGCGCCGTGGCCGACGCTGTTCAGCGGCTTGCTGCCGGCCCATGAGCTGGGCCCCGACACCGACATCGCCGACAAGTGGAACGACGAGATCACCGTCTCGGGCGGGCCGTGGATCCAAGAGGAGTGGAACCAGGAGCAGCACATCATGGTTCCCAACCGCACTTACTGGGACACCGAACGGATCCCGCTGGTGGACTGGGTGGTGATGGTGCCCCGCGAAGACACCGACTCAGAGCTGCTGGCCCTGCAGACCGGCGAAGCCATGGCGGCACTTCCGCAGCCGTTTCCCGGCGCCCGGGAGCGCATCACCGGCGATCTGACCTTCGAGGTCGCCGAGGGCACGTACATGGAAGGCCTCTGGATCAACCAGGACGCGCCCGAACGCCGCTTCGACATGACGCGCAACGTCCGCCAAGCGGTTGCCTACGCGCTCGATCGCGCCCAGATCGGCGAGGTAGCGCTGGGCACCATCGTCGCCGACCCACCGGTACTGCAATGCGCAGGCTGGAATCCCGGATTCGGCCCGTGGTGTCAAGACGACTTCGCGCGCTACACGCAGGACGCGGCCAAGGTCGCTGAGCTGCTCGAAGCCGAGGGCTGGACGCGGCCCGACCCCGACGGCCTGTGGATCAATGCCGACGGCGAAGAGCTGGTTCTGGCGTGGAACACCGTGGCCGGCAACAAGCGCCGAGAGGATGTGCAGGCTCTCGTCGTCGACATGACCGCTCCACTGGGAATCGGCTGGGAGATCATCAACTACGACGCCGGCGAACTGTTCCAGAACCGTCTGCCGGTGATGAACTTCGGCCCGGTGGCACTGTACGCGAACAGCACCAATCCGGACCCGTCGGTGACGAGCCACTACGACATCGATGGCGTGCCAACCGAAGAGAACGGCTACACGGGCCAGAACTTCACGGCCTACCGCAACCAGGAAGCCAGTGACCTGGCGTTCGCCATCGATGCTGAGGTGGACCCGGCGAAGCGGCTCGGCATGGTTCGCCAGCTGAGCAAGATCCTCGCCGACGACGTGCCGTGGATCCCGCTGTACATACTGCCCAACATGATCATCTGGGACACGACGGCTGTGTCAGGTCCGGGTGCCTACGTGTCAAGTCCCTATGGCGGGTTCTTCGACATCTTCGACTGGACGGTGCTCGACAAGTAATCACACGAGAGGCGAGAGTGCTCTCCATAGGCAGATATTCTTCGAGCGGGCTGGCAGGCTCTCAGGCGTGACGCGCTACGTCCTGCGACGCATCGCGACGATGGTGCCGATCCTGCTGGCCATCTCGTTCGCCGTTTTCTGGGCAGCGAATCGGATCGCCACGCCGGGACGCGACCTGGCCGTGAACCCGCGAGTCACCCCAGCGGATCGGGCCGCTTACCTGGAGTCGCTGGGGCTCAACGATCCGCTTCCGCTTCGCTACCTGCAGTGGCTGGGCGACTTCGTGACGGGCGACCTGGGCATATCGCTCGTACGCAACGGATCAGATGTGTGGCCCATCGTGCGTACCGCGCTCGCCAATACGCTCGTGCTCATCGCCGTGGCGGTGGTGCTGTCGCTCGCTGTCGGCATCACGATCGGAGCCGTGTCGGCGGTGCGCCCCAACGGCTTCGGTGACAACGTCGTGACGACGTTTTCGTTCGCCGGCATCTCGATCCCGGTGTTCTGGCTCGGTCTCATGCTGCAGCTGTTGTTCGGGCTGTACCTGGCGAGGTGGCTGGGCCTCGACCCTCCGTTGCTTCCCACGGCGGGGCTGTACTCGCCTGGTCAGCAGGGCTTCGACCTGGTGGATCGGATGCGCCACCTCGCGCTGCCCACGATGGCGCTGTCGTTACAACTCATCGCGGTCTACAGCCGTTACATGCGTGCCAGCCTGCTCGATGTGATGAGCTCGGACCACATCCGGGCCGCTCGCGGCAGGGGACTGCCGGAGCACACCGTGGTCGTCCGACATGGCGTCCGCAACGCGCTGATCCCCGTGACGACACAGGCCGCCGTCGATGTCGGCCAGCTCGTCGGAGGGCTCATCGTGACCGAGCAGGTCTTCCAGTACCCGGGCATGGGCCGGCTGTTCCTCGATGCCATGTACGGCGGCGATTACACAGTGCTGCTGGCTACCACCATGATCATTGCAGCCGCAGTGATCATGATGAACCTTGCAGCCGACCTGTTCTACGGCGTGCTCGACCCGAGGATCCGTCGTGGCAGCCGCTGAGAGTCCGGGCCGAGAGTTGAACCCGCGGATTGAGCGGCCCTCGGTGCTTGCGTGGCGGCGGTTTGTCCGCCGACGCCTGGCGCTGGCGTCACTCGTCGTCCTCGTCGGCATCGCCGTGTTAACCGTCGGCGCCGAGCTGCTGGCGCCCTATCCGCTGGGCCGCACGCATGCCGCCGATGTGCTCGCGGAGCCGGGCCGCGACTACCTGCTGGGAACCGACACTGTGGGGCGGGACACGCTGAGTCAGCTGCTCTTTGCAGGCCGCGTCACGCTCGCCGTCGGCGTGACGGTGGCGTTGTTGGCGACGCTGGGCGGTGCGCTGGTCGGCATGGTCGCCGGCTACCTGGGCGGGGCCGTCGACGCCGTGCTGATGCGACTGACTGACACGCTGCTGGCGCTCCCTTCCCTGATGGTGGTGATCATGCTGGCGCGGATGTTGGGTGACAGCATCTTCGACGTCGTGCTGGTGCTGTCGATGTTGGGTTGGATGGCGGTGGCGCGGATCATCCGCGGCAAGGTGCTGGCGTTGCGCGAGCTGGAGTTCGTTGCTGCGGCGCGGGCGATGGGGGCGGGCACCTGGCGAGTCATGTTCCGTCATCTGCTGCCGAACCTGGTCGGTGAGATCTCCGTGGCGGTTTCGCTGGCGGCGGCTGCCGCGATTCTGGCCGAATCGGTGCTGAGCTTTCTGGGGCTGGGCGTCAGCCCCGTGCACACCCCCACCTGGGGCAACATGCTGGGCGGCAACGAGGGCTTCATGACCGTCGCCCCGTGGCTTGTGATCGCGCCTGGCCTGGCGATTGCCGTCACAGTGTTGTGCGTCAATTTCATCGGCGATGGGCTGCGTGACGCCTTCGATGTGCGAAGCGATGGGCGTGACGACCAGCCGCACCGACGCTCGCAGCGCGGTGCAAGTGGCGGGTCGCGCCGGTAGACAACGGGCCGCAAATCCCTCAATCCAGAGTTCTTCTGTGATGAGGTGATGCCCCGAATCGTTTCAGAGAGGAACTGGACTGTGGCGAACAAGGCAGAAACCATCAAGGCGGTAGCCGCTCAAGCCGAGGTGAGCGCGAGCGATGCGGAGAAGACGCTGACGGCGTTCTTCGACCTGGTTGCGGCCGAAGCAAAGGCCGGCGGCAAGGTGACCTGGCCGGGATTCGGCGCCTTTTCCATGTCCGAGCGCGGTGCCCGGATGGGACGCAACCCCCAGACCGGCGAGTCCATTGAGATCGGTCCGAGCCGTTCGCTGAAGCTGGCAACTGCTGCTGCCATGAAAAAGCAGCTGATGAGCTGAGCTGACGCTCAGCCCAGCGGCGCCTGCTAGGGCGCCACAGCATTTCTTCGACGCATCGTCGACATGCATATGCATGACAAAGCGGCTATCGCAGCGATAGCCCAATAGGTCGCGCTGAAGCTCCCGGTCCGGTCGGCGAGCCAGCCGCTCGTCGCCGGGCCGATCACCGACGCGGGGCCGTAGAACATCGTCATCGAGCCGAGGACCGCGGCAAAGGTGCGGTCAGAGACGTGGTCGCTCACGAAGGTCGCGATGAGCGACGGGAACGAGAAGGAAGCTCCGCCGAAGACCACCACTGCGACGACGATCAAGGCAACCGGGGCACGCGCCGCCAATACGGCGCCGGTGCCGGCGCTCAGGGCCATGACCGTGGCCATGGTGCAGGCCGCCCGATCCGGTCGCTGAGGCGGCCGAAGGCCAGCGCACCCACGATCGAGCCGGCGCCCATGCAAGAGAACACGAGTGTCGCGGCGGTGCGGCTGAAGTCGTGATCGCCCTCCAGCGCTCGCCCCAAGAAATTCGCGAACGAGGACGTCATGTACGCGAAGCCCATGTACGCCGCCACAGCGCGCTTCCATCCGTGAATCCGGAACAGGGCCCCGAACCCCCCCACAGCGGCAACGCGTTCGGTGCGTCGAGCCCGCACAAAGACCGACAGCGCCGCTAACAGCACGACCGAGAGCCCAGCCTGGATCAGCCAGATGGGCCGCCACAGCGCATCGTCGGCCGCCAAGCTGCGAAGAGCAGTGGTTGCGATGGGTACGCCGATCAGCGCAGCACCCATGGTGGCGGTGAGCGTGCCCAGCGCAGCACCACGGCGACTCGCCGGAACGCCCTCGCTGGCGATCACGGGCGCCGTGAGCCAGATGCCGCCGCCGCCGAGGCCCGCCAGTGCCGTCCCGATCACCACGGCTGCTGCACTGGACGCTGTGCCGATCACGGCAAGACCCACGGTGGAGGTGACGATGCCCGCGCGCAGCAAGACGAACGGCTCGGTGCGCCCGGCGGTGAACGTGACGATGACCACTCCGGCGAAGTAGGCGCCCATGTTGGCCGAGCCGAGTGCGCCGATCAGCGTGTCGCTGAGCTCGAGATCGTCGGCCATTGCGGGCACCAGCACCCCCACCGTGGCTCGCCCGAAGACGTGCGACACCACCCCGGAAAGGGCCACTAGCACCACCCGTCCCCAGCGCACGCGCTCGGTTGGCGGCTTGTTGGCGGCCACGGCGTCGGTTGGGCCAGCGGCGACCGCGGCAGCCGCATCGTTCACACCGGCTGGACTGGGGGCGGCCGGACCCCGAATGACCTTGAAGACGTCGGGCAGCCGGCCCATCTGTGCGGTGGCGGGGGTCAGTGCCCCGGCGTGAACCTGATCGGCAGTGTCGATGGCCCCCAGATGCCGTTGGACACCGGCTTCCATTCCACCTCGCCGTCGAGTCGCAAGTCTGGCATCCGCTGTGCGACGGCTTTGAGTGCTTCCTGCAGCTCGGCTCGGGCCAAGAACGCCCCCAAGCAGTAGTGGATGCCGCTGCCGAAGGTCATGTGCGGCGCGCTCGACCGGCGAGTGATGTCGAAGCACAGCGGCTGGTCGAACTGCGATTCGTCGTGATTCGCGGCGGTGAAGCTGGGGAAGATCAGCGTGCTGGCGGGGAACTCGACGCCGCGGTAGGCGATGTCCTCGCTGGCGTAACGCGCTGTGCCTCGCACGGCGCCGAAGTGGCGCATGACCTCTTCGGCGGCCTGGGGCGCCAGCGACGGCTGGTCGCGCAGCAGGCGGAGCTGGTCTGGGCAGCGAGCGAACAGCTCCACAGCACAGGCGAGCTGATTGCGCGTGGTGTCTGTGCCGGCGAGCAGCACGGCATTGGCCAGCGACTGCATCTCCTCGGTCGTCAGCCGGTCGCCTGCTTCCTCTGCGGCGATGAGATCCGAGAGCAGGTCGTCGCGAGGCTCGGCGCGCCGCTCGGCAATGAGCTTGGACATGTAGGCGCCCATCTCGTCCTGGGCGGCCATGATCGCCTGCAGGTCACGCGCCAGGTTGCCGTTGAAGACTCGGAAGATGTCGGTGGCGAGGCGGCTGAAGAGCTCCCAGTCGCCTCGGGGGGCGCCCAGCAGTTCACAGACGATCGGAATGGGGTACGGCTCGCAGACTTCGACGACAAAATCGCCATGGCCGCGGGCGCACAGCGGATCCAACAGCTCATTGATGACTTCGGCCATGAACGGACGCAGCCGTTCGGCAGCTTTGGGAGTGAAGGCCGGTCCGACGAGCCGACGCAGCCGCTGATGCTCGTCGCCTTCCATGCCCAGGATGTTCTGCCCGCTGCGACGATTCCATTCGGGGTCGTCAACGCCTTGCATCTGGGCGATGAGGCCGATGGCGCTGAACCAGCGGCGGTCGCGCAGCATGGCGGTCACGTCTGCGTGGCGAGTGATGACGTATCCCAGCGGGCTGCGGGCGATCCACGTACGTGCGGCCAGATCGGTCAGCGCAGCCCGACGCTCCGTCTCGCTGGCGTCGGCGTCGAGGCCGATCTCGGGCATGTCCACCTCGGCTACCGGTACGGCCATGGGCGCACCCTAACCATCGCGTCGGGGACCCGGCCCGAGCCGTCCCGGGCACGGTCGAAGGCGCAGCCGTAGCATTCGGGCGATGAGCGGCACCCCAGCATCAGGCAACGAATCCCCCAACGGCACGGTCACCGCAGAGCGGCACGGCAGTGTGCTGCTCGTGCGGGTAGACGACGGCAAAGCCAACGCTTTCTCGGTGCCGATGCTTGCGGCGCTCGATGCTCAGATCGACGAGGCGGAGGCCGACGACGGCGTCGGGGCTGTGGTGATAGCAGGCAACGACCGAGCGTTCTTCGCGGGATTCGACCTCAACGTGATCCGCGGCGGTGACCGTGCCGCGATCGGCGAACTGGTGTCGGCGGGCGGCGCGATGGTTCGACGGGCCTACGGCGCGTCGGTTCCGGTGGTGGCGGCGTGCACCGGCCATGCAGTCGCGGCCGGGGCTCTGCTGCTGCTCGGTTGCGACCACCGTGTCGGACCCGACGCCCCAGTCAAGATCGGCTTGAACGAGGTCGCGATTGCGCTGACCTTGCCGGACTGGGCCCTGACAATCTCCAAGGAGCGACTGTCGAAGCGTCACCTCCAGCGATGCGTGGCCAACGCTCGCCTATTGGACGGCGCAGGGGCGGCCGAGGCTGGGTTCTTGGACGAGGCAGTGGCACCGGATGCAGTGGTCGGCAGAGCGCTTGAGGTCGCCGCGGAGCTGGCTGAGACGCTTGACGCCCGCGCTTACGCCAGCACGGTGCGTGCGCTGCGCGGGGATGTCCTCGCTGAAATGGACGCTTCGGTTGAGCGAGATCGGGCGCCGGCGGACTGAGACCGCAGCGCGAGACGTCGGCTTGGGACACAGATGACCGTCAGCGACATGGGGGCTCAGCAATGAAGGCAATCGTGTTCGATGAGCACGGCGACATCGACGTTCTGGCGTATCGCGACATCGACGCGCCCGAGCTGCAACCTGACGAAGTGCGGATCGCGGTGCGAGCCTGCTCGCTGAATTATCACGACGTGTTCACGCGCCGTGGTATGCCCGGCATCAAGGTGCCGCTGCCGGGCATTCCCGGCTGCGACGCCGCCGGGCAGGTCGCCGAACTCGGATCCGATGTCGAGGGATGGTCGGTGGGCGACCGGGTGCTGGTGGACCCGGTCCGGTGGAATCGCGGGACCGGCACGTTCTCGATGATCGGCGACACGCTGTGGGGTGCCTACGCCGAACACGTCGTGGTGGCTGCGAGCCAGCTGATCGCTCTGGCCGATGACGTCTCCTACGAGGATGCTTCATGCCTGCCGGTGGCCTACGGCACCGCACACCGGATGATGATCACCCGTGGCGAGGTCGGCCCCGACGACACCGTGCTGATCCTGGGCGCCAGCGGGGGAGTGGGCACCAGCGCGCTATTGATTTCGAAGATGCGAGGTGCACGGGTGATTGCCGCAGCCGGCACCGACGACAAATGCCAGCGCCTCGCCGACCTCGGCGCCGATGAAACGATCAACTACTCCGAGATCGACATTGCCCGCTATTGCCGTGAGCAGACTGGGGGTCTGTTCGGCGGGGGCGGCTACGACGTGGTGGTGAACTTCACAGGCGGCGACACGTGGGCTCGCTCGCTGCGCTGTGTGCGCCAGGGAGGGCGCGTGCTCACCTGCGGCGCGACGGCCGGTTACGACCCACCGACCGACCTGCGGTTCATCTGGACCGCCGAGATGGACATCCGCGGATCCAACGGCTGGAAGCGAGATGACCTTGATGAGCTGCTGGCAATGGTGCAGACCCGCGAACTGGTGCCGGTCATCGACTCGCTGGTGCCATTGCCCGACGGCGTGGAGGCGCACCGGGCCATGGAGGAGCGCCGGTTC
Source organism: Candidatus Poriferisodalis sp. (assembly GCF_965214215.1). Classification (GTDB taxonomy): domain Bacteria; phylum Actinomycetota; class Acidimicrobiia; order Acidimicrobiales; family Poriferisodalaceae; genus Poriferisodalis. The sequence continues at coordinate 1,468,047 of NZ_CBDCBD010000003.1, forward strand.
TTCGGCAAGATCGTCATCACTGCCGACGCGCCGGTCTGAGCCTCGCTGCGGTGGCCCACGACCCGAACGCCTCGGCGGCAGGCAGCGACGGCGACGCCATCGCTGTCATCGACTTCCGGTTCCGGCCCATCGGGGCGCGCAGCTGGACGCCCGAGACGACGTATCACTATCTCGAGCGGATGGGCCTCGAGCCGTGTCCCAGCTTCGTGTCCCAATCACGCGAGCTGATGTTCGCCGAGATGAACGAGGCCGGGATCTCGCTGGGCGTCATCGGCGTGCCAGGCCCCACAGGCATCCGCGGGCTCGACCCCACCGGCTCGGCCGAGATCAGGGCCATCGTCGATGAGCATCCGGAACGCTTCGTGGGGTTCGGCTCTGTCGAACCCAGTGATGTCAGCGTCGCTGTCGCGGCCGTCGGCGAGCTCGCATCCCACGGCATGCGTGGCGTCACGGTCGACCCGTCCACCGCCGAGATCAGCCGCCGTTTCAATGATCCCGCGCTCTACCCCATCTATGAGGAGGCTCAGCGGCTAGGCCTCATCGTGTCCACCACGATGAGCTGTTTGCTCGGCCCGTACCAAGACGACTGCCGCCCCGAGTACGTCGACCACGTCGCCACCGACTTTCCCAGCCTCACGGTGTCCATTCAGCACGGCGGCTGGCCGTACGTGCGCGAGGCGCTCGGCGTCGCCTACAAGCAGCCCAACGTGGTGATCGTGCCCGGCCAGTACGTCCACTACGGATTCCCCGGCTCACAGGACTACGTGACCGCGCTGGCGCGCCAGCTTCCCGACCAGATCCTTTTCGGGAGCGTCTATCCCAACTGCGGTCCGCTCACCGACCTGCGCCGCATCGTGGCTGGCTGGGAGCTGCCGCCAGACATCGAACGCAAGTACCTGCGCGATAACGCCGCACGAATCCTCGACCTGTAGAGCGACCGCCGGACTTAGCCGCGGCTGTCTACAGCGAGTAAGCGAAGTCGCGCAGTGCAGCGGCGGTTGCCGCATCACCCCGTCGCGCAGCTGACAGCAGCCCCGGCCAGCTCTGTCGCTGTTGCAACGGCCTGCGCATCGGCGGCGTCGCGTGGCCCCGGCCGGGCATTCTGGGGCCTCAGTCCGGCTCAGGGGGCATCGGCATCGTGCGCGAGCAACCGGCGGGTAATTTCCCGGGCCTCGTCGAGGCTGCGCACCCGGTGCTCGGGGGGGATTCGGCGCAGTACGTTCAATGACTCGAGCGTGGCGGCGGGTGCGCCGTCGAGCGCCATCACGATGCAGTGCACGCCTTCGACATGAGCGGCGTCGATGAGCTGTTCGATGACCAGCGCAGCGCTGTCGTCGATGTAGTCGGTCTCGGAGAAGTCCAAGATGACGACCTGGTGACCGACGATGTCGTCCCCGATCGTGCGGATGAGCTTGCTCGAGGACGCGACCGTGAAGCTGCCGCGCAGCTTCACGATGCCGGTGCGTGCCGAGTAGGGGGCAATCTCGTTTGTCGCAACATTCTGTTCGGTCAGGAAGACCTGATCCAGCAGCGGCACCGAGACGACGCTGTCGAGCTGGAGTTGTTCGAATTGGCGGGCGCCGATCATGCCGGCCACGATCAACCCGACGGCCACTGCGGTCACGAGGTCGACGAAGAGCATGATGCCGAGCGTGGTCACCATGATCAGCAGGTGCTCGCGCTGCACCCGGTGGAGTCGGGCGAAGAATCGCCAGTCGATGAGCTGCCAGCCGAAGATCACCAGCACGCCTGCCAACGCAGCGTGGGGCAGGTAGGCGAGCTGGCGTGCCAAACCCAGGACGATCGTCAGCAAGACGAGTGACCTGACGATGACAGCAACACGTGTTGTCGCCCCTGAGCGCACAGCGATCATGGTCGGCAGGAAGGACTGGTGACCGGCCAGCCCACCGACCATGCCCGCAGCGATGTTGCCCGCCCCGAGGCTGACGAGGCTCCGATCGGGATCCAGCTGGGTGCGCGTCTGCGCGTCGGCGGCGAGTATCGAGAGCAGCGCCCTGACGGTGCTCAGCAGGGCGATGGCGAGCGCTGGGGTCAGCGCCTCGGCGAGAAAGCCCGGTGACAGCACCGGCGCCGCGAGTTCAGGCAGGCCGGTCGGCAAGTCGTCGAGCGTTGCGACATCTCGGAGCCATACGACGCTCAGCAGCGTGCCTGCGGCCAGACCGGCCAGCATCGGCGGCACCTTCGTTCGAAGCCGCTTGGGCCACGTGAGGGCGACCGCCAAGGTGAGCGCTCCGATCGCGAGTGCAGCGAAGTCGACGTTGGCGAATGCCTCGGGCCAGTCCTGTACCGCTGTCGCAGGCTTCGTGATCCAGACGGTTTGTCCGAGGAACGAGCGGACCATCGAGACGATGATCAGGACGCCGACTCCCGATGTGAAACCTGCGATGACCGAGTACGGCGTGTAGGCGACGAACCTGGCCAGCCGCAACAGACCCAAGACAATCTGCATGAGCCCTGCCAGCATCACGATCGTGAGCGCTTTTCCCAGACTGTCCGCGTACGTCGCGACGACAACGGCCATCGGAATGGCGGTAACGCTGGAGACGTCTCCGAACTGCGGGCGCTCGCGTTCGAAGAACCCTACGAAGATCCCCACAGCGACCGCTGCGTAGATACCGCTGGCCGCATCCAAACCGGCGGCGACCCCGAACGCGACCGACGGCGTCAGCACGACAAGCGCTGACATCACGCCTCCCGCGACATCGCCTCGCAGTGTCTGTAGGTCGTAAGAGGACACGCGGATAGGTGAGCCTTCCCGTTGAGGCACCGGTTGTTTCCTGCTCTTGTTCCCGATTCCAATGACGTCGGCGCTCACAGGCCGCTGCGGCCACGGCCTCGTCTATCAGCTCAGCCTCTCAGCCATGTCGGCGCCGCACGAGTCTCTCACGAGACGACCGACGACGAACGAGACGACTTACGCGAGCTGACGTTCGACAAGGCTGCGGAACGGGCCGTCGATGGCGCTGAGTTCGTCGAAGTCGCCGACTTGGACGATGCGTCCCCGCTGCATCACGTAGATACGGTCGGCGTGACGGATGGTCGAGAGTCGGTGCGCGATTACGATGCGGGTCGCGGCTAGCCGCTCGATGCTGCCCATGACCTGTGCTTGACTGCGTGCGTCGAGCCAGGCCGTTGCTTCGTCCAGCCAGACGACGCGCGGATTGCGGACCAGCGCGGCGGCGATTCGCAGACGCTGCGCCTGCCCGCCCGATACTGAGGCCGAGTCCTCGGTCACGACGGTGTGAAGCTGCATCGGCATCTCGGCGATCTCGTCTTCGATGTCAGCCTGGCGAACGGCACGCCATGCGTCATCGATCGTGAGGTCATCGCCCATGCCGATGATGTTGTCGAGCAGGCTGCCGGGCTGCAGTGCGCCGTCCTGCATGACGACGCCGAGTTGGCGCCGTAGCGCATGCCGGTCGAGCGAGGCAAGGTCGCGGCCGTCGTAGTAGATGCTGCCCGACGTCGGGTCCTCGAGCCCCAACGCCAGCCGCATCAGCGTGCTCTTGCCCGAGCCCGACTCGCCCACGATGGCGATGAACTCGCCCGCCCGTGCCGAGATCGAGACATCTTCGACCAATGGAGTGTCGGGTTCGTAGCGGAAGCTGACGTGGTCGAAGTGGAGGTCGCCCCCCAGCGAGACTGCAGAGCTGCTGTGGACGCCGGGTTCGGGCACCTCGTCGAGGACGGGCCGGACCTGCTCGAAGCCGGGCAAGGCGGCGGCGACCGCCTCGAACGAGCGACCGAGGTTGCCAGCCGCAGCGAAGAACGTCATCGCCACGGCGAAGACGACGAGGAAGTCGCTGATCTGCAGCTGTTCCGTGTCGCGGGAGAGGACGACTGCGAACAGGGCGGCGCCGACCAATGCCGGCGTGGCGGCGCCCAGCGAGATCAGATGCTCGTTCCGTCGTGAGACCTCGATCCCGGCCAGCAGCTGTTGCCGGTAATGCCGCGCCCACGCGGCGAAGGCCGATGGCTCTGCGCCGGCCGCGCGCAGCTTTCCTACCCCGTTGACGAATTGCAACAGCTCGCCAGTCAGGCGTCGTTCGGCGGCAAAGCCGCGACGCTGCGGCCCTAGCTGCCAGAGGCCGATCAATGCAGTGACCAGCAACATCGCCGCTGCGAGGCCGACGCTGAGCAGTGCGAGCGGAACGTCGTAGGCAAACAGGACGGCGAGCGTCGGCAGAAGGAAGACGAACGACAGCAGCGCGTTGACGACCACTCCTGAGAGCTGGTCGCGCATGAATTGGAACGAGGCCATGCGGATGGCGAGCTCACCGGCAGTGAAGCGCCGGAAGAAGCTCGGCGGCAGCCTCAGCAGTCGGTCCCAGGCCGCCGCGCTGACCCGGGCTGCGCTGCGGCCTTCGATGCGCATCAGCGAGGTCCCCTGCAGAATTTGCAGCAGCACCCCGACGACACCGAACAGGACCAGCGCGATCATCGTCTGTGCCAGCGCGTCTCCGTCGGCCGACGGGAGCACCCAGTCCGCCAGGACGCCGACAGCAATTGCAGGTGCCTGTGTCAGCAGTGCCGCTGCCAGTCCGGCCACGGCGAAGCGCCCGAAGCTGGAGGCGAGCCGGCGTCCGCCCAGCCGCACAAGGTCGAAAGCGCCGACAGCGCGATCTTTGGCCAGCGTCGGGTAGCACAGCCAGGCGCGCGACGAGAGCTGACGAGCTGTCGTCGAGTCGACGCGAGCGGCTCGCGCGCCGTCGGTCGGGTCGACCATGCGGTAGCGGCCGCTCCAGTGCGGCAACAACGCGACCGGCCGCTGGCCCTCATCGAGGAACCCGAGCATTGCGCCGTTGTCGCCCAGCCACCAGCGATCCTCGGCCTGCAAGCGCACCTGCCGGGCGCGGACGCCTGAGGCGCGAAAGATCGCATCGGGCGTGGGCGCCTCGGTGACGCGGCCCGGCGGCTGCGCCGGTTGCTGGAAGCGAATGCCGTCGCGCTCGCCAATCAAGGCGAGCGCCGCCATGAGCGCGGAGTCGTCGTGGGCAACGCTGGCGCGTTCAGGTTTGAGGATGCGGTTGAGGCCGGCGCGGGCCTGTTCGGCGTCGCGGCGGCGGAGCGCTTCGCGAGCGGCCTGCTCGTTGACGACGTCTGCCAGCAGCAGCAGTCGATTGAGTTGCTCGGCGTTCATCGCGAGCGTGTGGAACTCGTCGAGTGCCTCGAGCAGCCGGCCGCCGTCGGCGAGCTGACGAGAGCTGGCTGCGGTGATCGTGGCATCTTCAGCGAGCGTGAGCCAAGTATCGAACGAGAGCGGCATGAGACCAGTGCCGGCGGGCGCCGGCTCCTCGGTGTCGAGAAAGACGGCGGTGCCGTGCGAGACACCGACCCAGACGACCGCTCCGGCGCGCGTCGTGAGCACGCTGTGTGCGTCGGCGTGCAGCCCAGAGTGGTTGCCGGGGTCGACGACGACCGTGGGACGCGGTCGCGGATCAATACGCGCCGCCACGGCACCGCCGATCGCGCTGATCCAACGGTCGACCTGATCGGCCAGTTCGTCGGCCAGTTCGCGGTCTGCGAACGCGGAACGCTGCAGTCTGGCCAGGCGCGCGCCGGGAAGACCTTTGCCGACGGCCAGCAAGTGCGAGCCGTGCGAATCGATCCCGAAGACGATCTGCCCAGCCCCGGCGCGCAGGAGGTGGCTGGCAGGGGAGCTGGCGCCGCTGTCATCGGTTTCGAAGAGGAACACGTCGATGGCACCCTCAAGGACCAGGTAGGCGATCGAAGCGTCGTCGAGATTGATGGGCTGATTCGCGGCGCTGGCAACTGACTCGCCTTCGCTCAAGGCGAGCCGACCGAGTCGCGACTGCTCAACCGCGACGGTCGGCTCGACGATGGTGACCGGAATCGTCATTGGGCGTGAACCAATTGGGCGTAGGTGCCGTCGGCATCGGCGATCAGCGCCTCATGGACTCCCCGCTGCACTTCGCGGCCGCGGTCGAGCACGATGATCAGGTCGCAGTCGCGGATCGTGCTCAGCCGATGGGCGACGATCACGCATGAGCAGCCTCGGCGGCGCAGGGCGTCGTCGATGCGCTGCTCAGTCACGGCGTCGAGCGTGCTGGTTGCCTCGTCGAGGAACAGCAGCGACGGTCGGTTGACCAACGCGCGGGCGATCTCGAGTCGCTGGCGCTGTCCGCCGCTGAAGTTGCGGCCGCCTTCTTGGATGTGGGCGTCATATCCGCCGCTGCGTCCCACGATCTCTTCGTGGATCATCGCATCGCGTGCAGCGGCGACGATGTCGGCTTGGGCGATGGCGGAATTCCACATCGTGAGGTTGTCGCGCACGCTGCCGTCGAAGAGCACGATCCGCTGGTCGACCGTTGCCAGCGAGGCGGTGAGGATCGGGCGCGGGATCTCGCGGGCAGGCACGCCGTCGAGCAGGATCTCACCCGACCATGGCGCGTACTCGCCGTTGACGAGGCGCAGCAGCGTCGATTTGCCCGATCCGGTCGGACCGACTACGGCGATCCGCTGGCCCGGCTCGACCGTGAGGCTGAGGCCGTCGATCACCGGGTCGCCATGGCGTCGGTAGCCGAACGTGACGTCGCGCAGCTCGAGTCGACCGGCGAGCCGCAGGCGACCCTTGAGGCTGGCGACCGTGCCCCCTTGAGCGTCACGTTGGCTCGCCTCAGCGGCAGTGAGGGAGGCGTCCTCTTGCGCGCTGAACACGTCGGCGACGCGCTGAAGGTCGGCTTCGAGCAGCTGGAAGGTGTCTGCGAACTGGACAAACCGTCCGACCGGGGCAAGGAAGTTCCCAGCGAGCACATAGAGCGCGAACATCTCGCCGATGGTGAGGTCGCCCTCGATGACGCGCAAGCCGCCGAGTCCGAGCACGGTCAACCCGCTCAGGACCAAGAAGAGCTGCGGCAGGGCAGCGTTGACGTAGCCCAATTCGACGAAATGTTGCCGGGCGGAGAGCTCCCGAGCCTGGTATCCGCTCCAGCGGGCGAAGAAGTCGTCTTCGGCGGCGGTGGCTCGCAGCGAGTCGATCTGACGCAGACCAGCGGTCTCGATCCCGAACAGCAATGCCTGTTCACGACGCAGCTGTCGATTCTGATCAAGCCGGCGCCGGCTCAGGACTCGAGTCACCGCCACATTGCCCAGTGCGATCGCGAGGACGATCAAGCCGATCAGCGGGTCGTAGATCACGAGCGGCACGACGAGCAACGCGCTCACCATCAGCTCGACGACCGCTCCCACGAAGCGCTGAGCCGCGCCCGTCGCGATCTGATCGACGAGGCTGAGCCGTGAGGCGAGGTCGCCAGCGAATCGGTGCGCAAAATACTGCGTCGGCAGTCGGAATAGTCGCCAGAGCAATCGCTGAGAGTGGGTGATCGCCAGCCGGATCGAGATCTTGCGCAGCGTCATCTGCTGCAGCAAGGTGAGCACGTAGGCGGCGGCGCCGGCGAGCAGCATCGCGACGATGATCCAGATGCCCCAGTCGCGCTCGGTGCCGATCAGGACTTCGTCGACGAAGACTCCCAGCAGGATCGGCAACGCGAGCGCTGGTACTGCGAGCAGCAGACCGGCGAGAACCACGGCGATCAGTGCGCCGCGAGCCTCACGCAACCAGGGCCAGAGCGCTCGCCAGAGTGCAGGCGGCTTGCCGCCCTCTTGGAACGACGATGTCGGCTCGGCCGTCAGCACGATGCCCGTGAAGGCCTCGCCGAATGTCTCCCGACTGACGGTGCGTCGACCGTTGGCCGGGTCATTGAGGTGGTATCGATCGTCCGATACGCCCTCGAGCACGAGGAAGTGGTTGAACTCCCAGAACAAGATGGCGGGCAGCTCGACGTCGTCGAGCAGCTCGACGTCCTTTCGCCAGCCGCGGACGCGCAGCCCGTAGCGCTCCCCGGCGCGGACGATGCCCGCAGCATTGGAGCCGTCCCGACTGACACCGCAGGCCTCGCGCAGCTCCTCGAGCGGAACCCAGCGTCCGAAGTGGGCCAGGACGATGCCGAGCGAGGCGGCCCCGCACTCGGTCGCTTCCAGCTGGGGGATGATGGGCGTGCGCAGGCGGCGTCGCGCAAATGGTCGCCATGGTCGCCGCCCCGCAGGCCCCCCAATTGCGGGCATCGTTCGCTACGCCAGCCCGCTCGCGGATGCAGCGGCCCCGACGATCAGGCGGATCGGAGATTCGCGCCTGGTGACGACGCGAAGGTGACAGGCGTCGCCGTCGCGCAGCGAGGCCGCTGGTGCTTGCGGCATCTCCACGACGATCAGCGGTCGGCGGTCATCGGATGCAGCACCGGAGACTCCGATTCGCGCGACCCGGGCGTCCAGCGGCCCCTCGACGCCTGCGGCGTTTACGCGCGCTGACATCCCGACTGCTATGCGGCGCGCGTCCTGCGATGACAAGCGCGCTGTCGCATCGACGCCGTCGGACGCGGTGACGATGACGCAGGGGCCAGACACGCCGCGCTCAATTGTTCCGAAAACGGCCCAGCCCAGCAATCCGGCCAGCGCGCAGCCGAGCAGGGCCACAAAGAGCCATTCGTGCGGAGCGCTGATGCGCAGCAGACCGTCGATCGGCTCGCTGCGCCCGCGTCGCGCGTAGGCCTCGTCACGGAACAGCTGCCGACGCTCGGGCATCTGGAATCACCCTCCGGTGCTGGCCGTTGCGTCCGTTGAGCGCGAAAGAACCGGGTGCTGCCGCCATTGTGTCGGCAGCACCCGGCGTGTCGGGGCGTGTGGCTGAGGCCAGAGGCCTAACCGTCGCAGCGAGGCGAGCGCTCGGTCGTGCCGGTCACGCCGCCGGTTTCGCCGGCTCGGGTCAGATGGTCGCCTGCCAAGGCTGCTGGTTCGCGTTGTACGCATTCCTCTTGCCGGAACCCGAACCGCCGCTGACGTTGTCCAGCTCCTCAGGCGAGAGTTCACGGTTGTCGGCAACCTCGGCTTCGGGCTCGTCAACAGTCGCTTCGCTGTGTTCGTCCATGACTTCCTCCTACGTTTCCCGAAAAATACCACGGCCTCAAACGTCGCTGGCCCCTTTGTTCGCGAAGCCTGTCAGCGGAACGAAGTGACGCCACTCGAGATCGTTCTACTCGTCGGCGTCGATGACGACGAGGAGTTCACCGTTGTTGACTTGGTCGCCGACGGTCGCGCGCACCTCGGCCACTTCGCCGTCTGCAGGCGCAGCGATCTGGTGCTCCATCTTCATGGCCTCCATCACCACGAGCACTTGGCCGGCGCTCACTCGGTCGCCGGGCTGAACGTCGACGATCAGCACCTTGCCGGGCATCGGCGCAACCAAACCGCCCTCGACCGCCTCGGCGTCGGGATCGGGAAAGCGAGAACGCTGCACGAACGACACCGTTCCGCCGACGGGGCCTGCGGCGTGCCAGCGGTTGCCGCGTCGGCTGAGCTCCCACGCGCCGCGAAATCCCGCGAGGCCCGGCACCGGCACTTCGATGTCCACGGTTGCGTCCACATCGGATGCATCGGCGGTGTCGCCCGAGAGCGCCCCTGTGCCCGAGAGCGGGCGAAGCTCGATGCCATGGGTGCGCACCGACCAGTCGGTGAACGGCGGCACGCCGTCGGCATCGTCCCCGCTGCCGCTGCCGCTGCCGCTGCCGCCGCCGGCGGAAGCACTGGTCTCGCCGCCTCCAGCGCCTCCAGCGTCGGGTCCGCCGCCAGGCTCGTCGTTGCCGATGCCCGCGTACGGCCCGCTCTGCGGCAGTTTCCCGACGCGCATCGTCCAGCTCCCGTCGCGCTGGCGGCGGTACTGCACGCTTGCCTCGACGAGCGCGTTTGCGGCCGTGGCCCACAGCGGCAGCACTTCGTCAGGCATGGCGCTGTTGCGGTACCCCGATGTCATGAACTGCAGCTGCGCGGCGGCTTGCCGGTTGCATTCCTGTGAGACCAAGGCGACCGCTGCCGCTGCGGTGCGGACAAAGAGCGGATGATGCGACGGCTCTTGGGCTGAGAGGCCGCCGCTGGGCAGGCCGGACTCATCGGCATCGCCACCCTCGCCCTCGCCGCCCGGTTCGCCATGTCCGAAGTAGACCCGGTGGATGAAATCGGTGGTGGTGTCGCCGGCGAGAAATTCGTCGCTGCGCAGCACTGCGCACAGGAAGTCGCGGTTGGTGACGACGCCGCCGAGGCGGGTGCGGTCGAGCGCTGATGCCAAGCCGAGCGCAGCCTCGGTTCGTGTCGGCGCCGCCATGACCACCTTGGCCAGCATCGGGTCGAACTCGGTGCCGACCACCGATCCCAACTCGATGCCCGAGTCGAAGCGCGCCCCCAGCTCAGTTGCGGGCGCCCACAGCTCGACGGTGCCCGTGGCGGGCAGGAAACCGCTGGCGGGGTCCTCCGCGTACAGGCGGGCCTCAACGGCGTGCCCCGTGATGGCCAAGTCGTCCTGGCCGTAGCCCAGCGGTTCCCCCGCGGCAATGCGGATCTGTTCACGCACCAAGTCGAGGCCAGTGATCTCCTCGGTGACTGGATGCTCGACCTGCAAGCGCGTGTTGACCTCGAGAAACCAGAACTCGGCATCATCGCCGCTGCCTTCGAGCAGGAACTCCACGGTCCCCGCGGAGTGGTAGCCGATGGTGCTGACGGCGGCGACCGCTGCTGCGCCCATGCGTTCACGCAGAGCTGGGGTGACCGCCGGCGACGGCGCTTCCTCGATCACCTTTTGATGGCGCCGTTGGATCGAGCATTCCCGTTCGAAGCAGTGCAGGACGTTCCCGTGGGTGTCGCCGAGCACTTGGATTTCGACATGGCGCGAGGCCAGCAGGTAGCGCTCCAGGAATACGGTGTCGTCGCCGAAGGCGCCGGCCGCCTCGCGCCGAGCTCCAGCGACAGCATCTTCGAGTTCGGCAGCGTCGTCGACGATGCGCATGCCCTTGCCGCCACCGCCTGCGGATGCCTTGACCAGCAGGGGATAGCCCACGCCAGCCGCGGCCGCTGTCAGGTCGTCGTGCGACATCGCGTCATCGACCGGCACGGATGGCAGCGTCGGTACGCCGGCGGCGACCATCGTCTCCTTGGCAGCGAGCTTGTCGCCCATGGCTGCGATGGCCGACGGGGGCGGGCCCACCCAGGTGAGCCCGGCGTCGGTGACGGCTCGGGCAAAAGCGGCGTTCTCGGACAGGAAGCCGTAGCCAGGATGGACGGCATCGGCGCCGCTGTGCTGCGCAGCCGCGAGCACCTTGTCGATGGACAAGTACGACTCGGCCGCGGATCGCCCGCCGAGCGGTATCGAGAGATCGGCGTCGGCCACAAAGGGTGCTTCGGAGTCGCCTTCGGAATAGACCGCAACGGTCGAGATGCCCATCGAGCGTGCGGTACGAAAGACGCGACGGGCGATCTCGCCGCGGTTGGCAACAAGCAGTCGCCGGATCGGGCGGCGAGGGTTCGGTGTGTTCTCGCTCACAGCAGCCTCCCGACATCCACAAGACCGGCACTGTTGCGGCGTCTTGCGTTGGTGCTCCGTGTGGTCATCGCACTGCCCTTACATCCGAAAGACGCCGAATCCGTCGGCGCCCTTGATCTCGTTGTTGTGACAGACCGACAGCGACATGGCGATCACGTCGCGGGTGTCGCGGGGGTCGATCACGCCGTCGTCGGTCACGCGCCCGCTGGCGTAGGCGGAGAGCGATTTGAGTTCGTGATAGTGCTCGACCTGCTCGGTGATCTTGCGATCGGCTTCCTCGTCGAACTCGATGCCGCGTCGCATCGCCTGGCCTCGCCGCACGATCGACATCACCCCGGCGATCTGCTTCGGGCCCATGATGGCGATCTTGGCGGTCGGCCACAGGTAGGTGAAGCGGGTGTTGAACGCCCGTCCCGACATGCCGTAGTTCCCGGCGCCATAGCTGTTGCCCAGGATGACCGTGATGTGGGGGACCATCGAGTTCGACACGGCGTTGATCATCTTCGAGCCGTTCTTGACGATGCCGCCCTGCTCGAAGTCCTTGCCGACCATGTAGCCGGTGATGTTCTGCAAGAACACCAGCGGGATGTCCTGCTGGTTGCAGAGTTGGATGAACTGGGTGGCCTTCTCGGAGCTGTCGCTGAACAGCGGGCCGTTGTTGCCCAGGATCCCAACAGGGAAGCCGTGGACGGACGCCCAGCCGCAGATGAGCGCGGTGCCGTAGCGGGCCTTGAATTCCTCGAAGCGGGAGCCGTCGGTGATGCGGGCGATGACCTCGCGGCAGTCGATCAGCGTCTGCAGGTCTCGCGGCATCAGCCCGAGCAGCTCCTCGGGATCATGCACTGGCGGGTCGGCCGGCATCGTCGGTCCCGGACCCCGCTTGCGCCAGTTGAGGTGCGCCACGACCTCCCGGCAGATGCGCAGCGCATCTGATTCGTCTTCGGCCAGGTAGTCGGCGAGCCCTGAGATCTCGGCGTGCATCTGTGCGCCGCCCAGCGTCTCGTCGTCGGAATCCTCGCCGGTCGCCATCTTCACCAGCGGCGGTCCGCCCAGGAAGACCTTCGACTGGTTGCGGATGAAGATGTTGTAGTCGCTCATGCCCGGCTGGTAGGCGCCGCCGGCGGTGGAGCTGCCGAAGACCACCGAGATCGAGGGAATCTTCAGCTTCGACAGTTCGGTCACGTCGTAGAACAGCCGGCCCGACTCGGCGAAGTGACTTTCCTGTTCACGCATCTGCCGCTCGGGATCGTCGTCGCCCCGCAGGTCGCCGCCGGCTGATTCGACGAATTGAATGTACGGCAGCCGGTTCTCGCGGGAGATCTCGATGGCCCGCATGATCTTGCGGCCCGCGAACACGGTGATGGCGCCGCCGAGCACGGTCGGGTCGTTGCCCTCGATCATGCACTCGACGCCGTTCACGACGCCGATGCCCATCACCAGCCCGCCGCCCACGGCGTAGTTCGAGCAGTAGCCGGCGAGCGAACTGATCTCGTAGAACGGCGAGTCTCGATCCACCAGCATCGAGATGCGTTCGCGCACCGGCATCTTGTCCCGGCTGCGCATGCGCGCCATCGCCCGAGGCCCGCCTCCCGCCGCGGCTTGGCGCTGCAGCTCGTCCAGCTCGGCGAGTTGTTCGCTCATGTCGTCGCAGTTCTTCGTGAACCACTCCGCAGAGGTGTCGATGTGGGATCGCAGTACCGGCATGTGACTCCAGCGGACTATCGGTGCGCCCGTCCACGGCTCGACTATCGGGGACGCAGGCGTGAAGTGCCGAAGTCTGCTTGACACAGCCCGCGATTGCTCCACTCGTCTCCGAGCGGGACAGGGCAATCGTCTCCCGGCTGCGAGCGATGTACATCCATCGATTGCGAACCCTCAGCCGACGGCACTCGTGAGCCGGCCCGTTCAACGATGTCCACACCCATCGCTGACAGGAGCGAAACCACCGTGGCCCAGCGAAAGTTGGCCGGCGTGCGGCGCCAGTCCGCGGTGAAGCGTCGCACGGCGCGCACCACCGGACAGGAAGGGCTAGGGGGTGTTGTCCGACGCCAGGATCGTGGCGTGTCCGACATCGTCGCCCAAGGCCGCGCCGCGGGGATTCCACAGCCGCACGATGAAGTTTTCGTCGCGTTCCGCGATGTCGTCGTCCACCAGTTCGATTTCGACGTACTTGTGGTCTTCGCCGCCGGCGAATGTCAAGGTGCGGTATGTGGGGACGAAGTCGGTGTGCGGGCGTGCCGTTCCCGACTGGACGTTGTATTCGACCGTCACAGTGCCGTCAGGATGAACCGGGCGATCCAGCGAGACGCTGAACCATGCTCGTCCGCTCTCCTCGGTTGCTCCCTGGCCGTCGTCTCCGTCGCTGATCGACACCACCGGCATCTGCGGGGCCGCGCCGTCGTTGTCATAGACGATGACGGCACCCCGATACGACAGGCTGGAGATGTAGCGGTCGTCCTCGGGTATCTCGACTTCGACGAACACGGGGCCGTCAGCTTCGTCGATGCGGTCGTCGACGGTGCGCACGCTGAATGTCTGCCGGGTGTAGTCAATTAGCGACGCCTCTCCCAGGTACGTGACGGTCTGGCTGCCCTCGTGGGCGGGGATGATGAAATCGCTGGTATAGGACGAATCGCCTTCGTAGCCGTCGGTGACGGTGACGGTGATCGGCAGGTCGTCCTCAGGCGGCGGCGTGGCCGTGAGCGTGAACGTGAATGGCTGGCCTTCGACGACGGCGGGCTGCACCGACAGCGAGATGACCGGCGTTGCCCGCGGCGCGTCGAACGGATCGGGTTCGATGGTGCCGGTCGCCGTGCCGGCTGCGATGTCGGCGGGGCCGATGATCTTGGTGATCACCAGTTCCATGGTCTCAGCTTCTTCGTGTTCGTCATCGTTGTATACCCGGATCGACGTGTGCTTCGTCAGCGCCGTCTCCCCGGGCCGGAACCACACTGCGCCCCGATGCGCGCGGTAGTCCTGTCCGGCAGTCGCGGGATGGGCGGCGTTCGGCGTCTCGCGTGTCTCGTAGAGAATGAACAGCCACTCGTCGGTCGGGCTGCTGAGGGTGAACGGGAAACGCAGCCGCGGCAGCTCGGTGCGAGAGTTCTCTCGAATCGTCGCGTCGCCGACCGAGACGGTGCGTACACCCACGGCGGCATCGTCGTCGTTGATGCGCACCGAGGCAGATGCGGTGCGGCCGACGTTGTAGTGGTCGCCGTTGAGCACGGTGGCCGTAATCGAGCCGGCTCGTTCATCGGTGTCGTCGTCGTCGGTGGAGACTTCCCACCTACCGATGCCGTCAGGCCCAATCGAGACGGCAGTCTCCCACCGCAGGGCGCCGCCTACGTAATCGCCGACAACGTCGGCTCGCAGATTCACACTGATGCCGTACACCGGGGGCGGATCGGCGATCAGCCGGAACGCGGCCGTCTCGCCTTCGATGACGCCCGACCCGACAGGTGTGATGTTCACCTTGGTGGTGCCCAGGTCGCGCACAGCAACCGTCGCCATGCTCGGTGAGGTGACCAGGTAGCCAGAGCCCGCTATCACTGTCACCGAGACTGATCCGTCGGGTTCGCCGAACGCGTCGTAGACGGTCGGCACCGTCAAGGTTGCGACACCACTGGAGCCAACGGTCACCTCGCGTAGACCGATCTCGCCGCTGAGACCGAAGTCACCAGTCGCCGAGACGTCCACAGTCAGGTCCAGGTCGGCGGCAGGTGCCGGGTCGGCGGTGAGGGTGAAGGCGGCTGTGCCGCCCTCGTCGATGTCAGATGCGGCGGCGACGCTCACACGGGGCGTGGGCGTACCTCCGTCGGTCACCTCGACGGTCACCGAGGGCCGGGTGCCCAGGCTGTAGCCGGTGCCTTCGAGCACCGTGACGGTGATCGAGCCGTCGTCTTCGTCGACGCCGTCATCGGTGGTGGCGACCGACAGCGTCCCTCGGCCGTTGGCCCCGATGATCACCGTCCTGGTGCCGGTTTGGCCCTCGGACGCGAAGTCACCGTGCTGGGCGATGTCCACATTCACCGGGAAGCTGCTTGCTGGGCGGGGATTGGCGCTCAGTGTGAAGGTGGCGGTGCCGCCCTCCCTGATCGCCGAGCCCGCCTTGACGCTGATCGAAGGATCCGAGATGTCGATTCTGGGATCGTCGTTGTCGGTCAAGACGGCCGTACCTGACGCCCAACCTTGGACGACCGTGTAGCCGCTGCCCGGGTTGACGGTCATGGTGACCGATCCGTCGGCTTCGTGGGTGTTGTCGTCGATCGTCGGGATGCTGATGGTCGTCTGCGTCCGGTTGGCGTTCGAAACGGTGGTGACCGTTCGGCGTCCGAGCTGCGATGCCGATACATAGCTGCCGTGCTGGCTGAAGGTGACGTTCACGCGGATCGGCTTGGACAGCTTTCCGTGAACTATCTGGAATTTCGCCGTGTCACCTTCTACGTAGGTGTCCCCGGCGAAGCCGGCGATGTCGGGCAGACTGTCGTCAGCGGCTGCGGGTCTTGCATTGGATACCGAGATGGTGAGCAGCGGTGCTGCCAGCAACGCCAGCGTCGCAAAGATCCGAGACGCGCGCCCCGGTCCCGGGGGGGGGTCGAAGCTTGCCTGTGTCCACGCTGTTCTCCTCGCGGCGGGAATGATCTTCGCAAAGCCCAGTACGAGTACCAGACATGCACCGCCACGGCAACCCCACATCAACTGCGCCTCGGTTGCCTACCTGCCCGCTGAAGGCACGAGCTATTCCACGAGGACGGCTTCTCGTCCTTCAGTGACCAGGGCGACTTGCAATCGCGGCGAGGGTGTGCTCAGGCAGACGTCGGCATCCGGATGCCCGCGGCCGAGTGCCGCCAAGCCGGGCCAGCGAATCTTCTATGCCGAGTGAGACGGCGACACAGCGCTCGGCGCCGGTGCGATCGGGTCGATCTGGAGTTCCTTGCACCCTTCGAGATAGCTGTCGATCGAGCACTGGAATTCTCGCTTGAGGCTGGCCGCATCGGTGGCTTCGGCATTGGCGATGGGGTAGATGCCGCTGTTGATCACGCGCGCGTGCAGCACACCCGTCTCGTCGTCCACGGAGACCTCGCCGATGTATCCCCTGTATTCGAGCATCAACCAGCCTCGATGCACTCGACGAACCTGACGATGTCGCGGATCGTGTGCCGTGTCACTTCGGGTCCCGGATGCGGGCGATGCACAACCATCGATTGCGAGCCCTTGGCCAACTGTACTCGCGAGCCGGCCCGCTCAACGATGTCCACGCCCATCGCTGACAGGAGCGAAACCACCTCGGCCCAGCGGATGTTGGTCGGCGTGGGAACACCTCGCATGCGCTGAAGGGTTCGTAGTTGTCGGCGCTGCATCGAGGCAGTTTGATGCATCGACGTCCGAGCACATGCAGGGTTTTGGGACACTCGGCGACTTGGTGTGGGTCACTCGCTGGCGAGGTCGGAGTGGCCGAAGCCGGTGGCCGCCTCGGACCAAGCGTCGTCGGTGATTGCGGCGAGCAGATGTGCCCGAAGCCATTCGACACTGCCGAGCGTCAACAATTGTGGGCCGCCATGGCCGAGGTCGCCGGGTTCCGGCTGGCCATCTCGCGCGTGGACGCGGCCCCGCGGCGATGTGTCGAGCGGTTGAACACGCGGACGGTCCACTCGCGCAACATAGCCTCGCCTGTGTGTCACGTGATTCGGCGTTCGTGGAAGAACAGGCTGCGTTCTACGCGGCGGCGCATTCGTTGCAGCCCACAGCCGTCCAACGCGAACTGATTGCTGAGACGGCGAAGCTCGGGCGGGTCGCCGGCATGCAGATCGGCCCGCTGCAGGGTGCGTTCATGACGGTGCTGACGGCGACGCTGCGGCCCCGGCTGGCTGTCGAGGTGGGCACCTTCACGGGCTACTCGGCGCTGTGTGTGGCCAGCGCGCTCGAACCGGGGGCCCGGCTCATCTGCTGCGATGTCTCCGAGGAGTGGACCTCGATCGCCCGCCGCTACTGGGACCGAGCCGGCGTCGCCGAGCGCATCGACCTGCGCATCGGACCCGCGCTGGACACGCTGCGCGCACTGCCGTCCGAACCCCGGATCGACTTGGCGTTCATTGACGCCGACAAGTCCAGCTACCCGGACTACTACGAGGCGATCTTCGGGCGGCTGTCGCCGGGCGGCGTGATCCTGGTGGACAACGTTCTGCGGGGCGGCACGGTTGCTGATCTGGAACACGATGACGAAGCCACCGAGGCGATGCGCGCGTTCAACGACCACGTCGCAGCCGACAGCCGGGCCAGCAGCGTGATGCTGCCGATCGGTGACGGCCTGACGATGATCAGCCGCCGCCAATAGCATCCCCGCCGTGGCTGACTCAGGCGCGTGGCCCATCGAGACACACATCCTCCATCGGAGCGACGCCGGTCGGTCCTACCAGCTCTGGGTCGCGCTGCCGATGGGCTACCGGCCCGATGCGACCAACCCGTACCCGCTCGTGGTGTGCTGCGATGCACCTTGGACGTTCGGCACTGCCGTGGACACCACCCGGATCCTGTCGATGTCTCGAGAGACACCGCGATGTGTCGTCGCCGGCATCGCCCACGACACCGCTGACATGCGTGAGATGCTTGACCTGCGTGCCGTCGATTACACGGTGACGCCTGCGCAGGCCCCGCCGATGACCGGCATCCGGGTACCGCCTGCCGAGACGGGTCAGGCCGAGTCGTTCCGACAATGGCTCGCTGGCGACGTGCTGCCGCTGCTGTACAGCCGCTACCACGTCGGCGAACCCACCTACGTGGGCCATTCGTTCACGGCGCTGTTCGGCCTGCATGTGCTGTTCAACGCGCCCGACATGTTTGCCCGATACCTGCTGGCGAGCCCGTCGGTGTGGTGGGACTACGAGGTCATGTTCCGCCTCGAGGAAGAGCACGCCAAAGCCGGCGGCGACCCCGAGGCCAAGGTCTTCATGTCGATGGGGGAGAACGAGACCGACGAGTACTCGCCCCAGGCCAAGTTCTGGGACCAATTCTCGGCCCACGGCTATCGCAACATCGACTCGACCTGGCACGTCTTCCCCAACGAGAACCACAACACGGTCGTCGGCCCCGCGGTCAGCCGGGGCCTGCGGGTTCTCTACGCCGACTGATCCCGGTCTTCTCAGGGCACATCAACCCTTCGGTGGACGTTCAGGAGTGCATTCTCCGGCTGCGCCGCGGCTGAGGGTGGGGCAGAATGGTCGCACTGGGGCAACGGGGAGGCTGTGACATGGCCAGGACGCAGACACACAAGAGCGCGGGACCGCTGGCATCGAATGGGAAAGTGCCGGTGTACGACGCGGACGCGCACATCGCGGAGCCGACGTCGGTATGGGAGGAATACGCCGATCCCAAGTACCGGGATCTGATCGCGCAGTGCCGGATTATGGGTGACGGCAGCGACGCCATGTTTGTCGAGGGCAAGAGGCTGCGCAACGGCATCGCGCCGGCCTGCATCCCGGACGCCTATGGCACCGACGTCACCTGGAATGACATCGTGCCCGGCAGCTACGACCCCGCCGCTCGCTTGTCGGTGATGGACGACGAGGGCCTCGACGCGGCGCTGATGTTCCCGTCGCTGATGCTGATCTCGGGTGACATCAACGACCCAGACGTCGCCGTCGAGAATGCCCGTGCCTACAACCGCTGGATGACCGACTTCTGCTCGGAGGATCCGAACCGGCTGTTCGGCATGGGCGTATGCCCGCTGCAGTCGATCGACGGTGCGGTAGCGGTCATTGAAGAGGTCGCCAACGCCGGGCTGACCGGCATCACGTTCCGTCCAGAGCGCTACGCGGGCCTCGAATTGTTCTCCGACGAGATGAACCGGGTGTGGTCAGCCGCCGAGCACCACGACCTCACCGTGGGCATCCATGGCAGCTTCGGGTCGGGAATGCCTAGCTTCGCCAAGACCCGCTATGAGAACCAGTTCTACGTCCACATGGTCTGCCACCCCTTCGAGCAGATGGCCTCGGTGATGGAGATGGTGGCCTCGGGCGTGCTCGACGACCATCCGATGCTGCGGGTGGGCTTCTTCGAGTCGGGCCTGGGCTGGCTGCCGTACTGGCTGGACCGCCTCGACGAGCACAAGGAGGCCATGGGTCACCTGGTGCCTCGCTTGAAGCGAGATCCCACGGAGATCTTCTCCGAGCAGTGCTTCGTGACGATGGAGGCCGGCGAGGGCGAGGCCTTCGAGCAGGTCGCTGCGATGGGCCTGGCGCACACGGTCGTGTGGGGCTCGGACTACCCCCACTACGACTGCACCTTCCCCGGCGCCCTCGCTGAGCTGAACGAGACGTTCGAAGGCTTCGACGACGAGGTAGCCAGCCTGCGCAACGAAGTCGTCTACACCAACGCCCGCCGCTTCATGGGCTTGTCATAGCTTCATAACGGGCTGACATCGCGAGGGGTACTTGTTTGTAGCTGAGTGCCGCTGTGGCTCAGTCAAACTCATGAGGCGTGTTCGATGGCGAGCCGTTCGACTGCCTGGCCGGTGACTTCGGCGATGAGTTCGAAGTCTTTGTCGACATGGAGAACCGTGAGGCCGGCGAGTTCTGCCGATGCCGCTATCAGCAGGTCCGGAACTGACGGGGCGCGGTGATGGCCGACTCTTGCCAAGGAGAGTTGCACAGCGACGGCTCGATCCTCCACCGCTGTCGTCAGGTACTCGACTGGCATGGAACCGAGCGGCGGTTCAGCGGAGCTCCGGAGGAGCTCCTCGGCGGAACGGGCCGAGAAGCCGATTTCCAGTCGTGTCAGGGTCGAGATGCGCACTCGCCCGCGTTGGATTCTCGACGCCCACTCGGAAGCATCGGGACCTGAGCCGATCCGGGCCATCGCCGACTTGTCAATGAGCCATGCGGTCACGACCAGGCGGCTTGCATGACATCGGGATCGGCGAGATCAGCGAAGGTCTCGTTGAAACGGCGCAGCGATTCCGCGGTTACTTCTTCCGTGCGCGCACGTTCGCGCTCGAGCAATCGTCGCAAGTACTCGACTCGGGAGAGTTGGGCTTGCTTCGCGTTGGCGTCAACCGCGGCAACGACCTCGTCGGGGACGTTGCGAATCAAGATGTCGGTCACCCTGAGGCCTCCATCATCTGGGGATATCGTATGATATCTCAACATCTTGCCGCGGCGGCAACGGTGATGTCAGGGTGGGTGCGGTAGACATTGGCGTCATGGGACAGACGATCACATTGACAGCTTCTGACGGCGCGATAATCAGCGCCTACCGGGCCGATCCTGAGGGCACGCCCAAGGGCGGCGTTGTGGTGGTGCAGGAGATCTTCGGTGTGAACGACCACATCCGCAGCGTCGCCGACGGGTATGCCGCTGACGGCTACCTGGCGGTGGCACCTGCGCTGTTTGATCGCGTCCGCGGCGGGGTCGAGCTGGGCTACGACGCCGAGGGCATCGATGTCGGGCGCAAGATCGCCTTCGATGACCTCACGTCCGATCAGGTCATGGCCGACATCTCCGCGGCGGCCGATTGCGCATCGGAGGGCGGCAAGGTCGGCATCGTCGGCTATTGCTGGGGAGGCTCGATGTGCTACGTGGCCGCGGCACGCCTTGCCGACAAGATCGCTGCGGCATCCGGCTACTACGGCGGGCAGATCATGCCGCATCTCGATGAGCGCCCGGAAGCGCCGCTGCTGCTGCACTTCGGCTCCGAGGACCACGGCATCCCGCTCAAGAACGTGCACGCCATCGCCGAGCGCTGGGACCACATCGGCGTTCACATCTACGAAGGCGCAGACCACGGCTTCAACTGCGACGCCCGAGCCAGCTTCCACCCTGATGCGGCGGCACTTGCCAAGCAGCGCACGCTCGACCATTTCGCCGAGCACCTGAGCTGAGCGGCTGGGCCGGTCCTCTGGCAGGCCAGCCAGCATCTCGTCTAGACGCCCGTCGACGATGCGCGGAATGCGGAATGGAGTCCGCGTCGTCGGCACCGTTCACGAAGGGCAAATCGGTGATTTCGACGGCTTGAAATTGCCCATTTCGACGCCTCAGGCTTGAAGTTCTCGACGCCTCAGGCCTGGCGGACAGCTGACCGTCACCGCTTCAGCAGGATGACGCCTCGGTCCACTGCGGGGCCGCCTTCGGCGTTCAGCACGTCGAAGCGCACGGCTTGGGTGGCGTCGCCGTGGTCGCTGGTGGGGGTCACGTCCCAGATGCGCACAGTGATCGTCGACGGCATCAGCACCATGGCGCGGAACCGACACACGATGCGCCGGACTCGGCTCGGGTCGCCGTCTGCCGCGGCGTCGACCACCGCGGAGACTCCCAGGGCGAGAGTCGCGGTTCCGTGCAGGATGATGCCGGGCAGGCCCGCCTTTTGGGCAACGGCTGCGTCGGTGTGGATCGGATTCCAGATGCGAGCGCACTCGGTGTAGGTGTGCGCAGCGCCGTGCGCGACCGGCACCGCAATCTCGGCTGTCGGCTCGATGGGCAGCTCTCCGAAGTCCGGCTCTGGCGGTGCATCGGGATCGGGTCGGTCCTCGCCTGCTGTCTCGACGTTGAGGTACATCCCGCCTTGGTAGGTCGTGGCGACCGGATTGCCGTCTGCGTCGACGGTGTCGATCCGCATCGTTTGGAACGTGCCGGGCTTGCGCTGCTCAACACCGGTGTAGGTGACCTTGGTCGACAAGTGGTCGCCCGGACGCACGAGCCGGTGCACCGTCAGGTCGTGCGTTGCATGCACCGAACGCCGCACCTCATCGGGTGTGATGCCCCAGCGATCAGAGATGTCTCGGCCGGCGACGATCACGGGCCACTCCGGGCACACCGCAAACATGGGGTGCGCGACCACGCCGTCATCGGCGAGCGTGTCGAAGTAGCAGTCGTGTGTGTCGCCGAGCGAGGCTGCGTACGCCATCGTCCAGCGCTCGTCCACGTCGTGAGCAATGGGCCCGATCGTCTCGCCCACCATGTCTGAAGGAACCGGCATGCTCTCAACCCCCGAGGTTCGCAGGCCGCGAGCGTAGTAACCACGAGTGTCGCGGTCTTGGTCAAGGCGCACCTATCCGCGCATCTTCTAACATTGCGTCGTGATTTCGCCCCCCCCCCGCTGATTTGACTTCGGGCGCGCGGCGCCCGCTGCTTCGGTCGGCGCTGTCGGTCGTGCTTTCGGTGGCGTTGGTGACGGCTGCGGCGTCGCAGGTTGCCGCGCAGTCCCTTGACGGAGGGAATTCGCCGTCTGCGGATCAACCCGCTCAACAGGGGTCTGACGACACTGAAGACGTCACGGAGGGCTTGCTGCCCGATGCGCTCGGCCCGGACGGCTCAAACGGCCCAGGCTTGGGTGCGGTCTCGGAGTCGACGGAGGTGGCGTATCCCAATCTCGGTTCGCAGCTGAGTGCGCTGGCGGCGGCGAGCGACCCCGACGTCGGTTCCGACCGTGCGGCCGACAGCCCGACGCTGTCCGATGGCACGAATTCCACGTCCAGCGGTCAGCCGCTGTTGCTGACGTTGCAGCTCGACGGCAACCGAGACGGCGTGCTCGGCTTCCTCGACGACAACGGCGTGACGCCGGCGAACGTGGTGGGCGACTACGTAGAGGCGTATGTGCCGCCCGATTTGTTGGCGCCACTGGCCCAGCAGACCGGCGTGGCCCGCGTGCGTGAAACGCCGCAGGCGTTCAAGGACCTCGGCTCGGTTACCAGCGGGGGCGTTCGCGCCCATGGCGCCGACGTCTGGCACGACAACGGGCACACCGGTGACGGGGTGAAGGTGGGCGTCATCGACACCTCCACCACGACGACATCCAAGGACGGCTTTACCGGTCTGCGCGCTCTTCGGGGCACCGAGCTGCCAGCGACGGTGGTGGGCCGTTGTTACATCGATGCGGGCAAGCCCACCAGCGACTTGGCGAATTGCGACACGGCAGGAGGCGATCAGCATGGTACCGCCGTCGCGGAGTCGCTGATGGACGTCGCCCCCGACGCTGCGCTGTACATCTCCAACCCGCTCACGTGGGCCGACTTGCACAGCTCGGTGGTGTGGATGCACGGCCAGGGGGTGAAGATCATCAATTTCTCGGTGAGCTGGTCGTTCCACGGCGCGCCCGACGGCACCTCTCCGGTCAGCCCGAGTCCGCTGAACACGGCCAAATGGGCGGTCGACAACGGGATGACCTGGGTCAACTCCGCCGGGAACTATGGAAAGCGGGCATGGTTCGGCTCGTTCGCCGACTCCGACAACGACGGCTATCACGAGTGGGCCGGCAGCGGTGCCACCGCGGATGAAGCGCAAGTGCTTGAGCTCGACGCCTCCGATTCGGTGTTTGTGAACATGCGATGGGACGACACCTGGGGCGGTGCCACCAAAGATCTCGACTTGGAGGTGAGGTATTCGGCCACCCAGAGCGGGGCGCAGACCGTCGTCGGCACCAGCGCTGACGTTCAGAAGGGCGGTGCCGCCGATTACCCGTGGGAGGGCATAAGCCTGACAGCGGCCAACAGCGGCTTCTACTGGGTCTACGCAAAGAAGAAGACAGCCAGCGCGGCGCCGACGTGGGTGCAGTTCATGGTCTTCGGCCAAATCAGCGAGATCGAGCACTACACGCCCGAAGGCGGCAGCGTGACCAGCCCCGGCGACAGCTCGAGCCCGGGGGTGCTGGCCGTCGGCGCGGGCGGCGCCACGCATTATTGGGTTCCGCGGGCCTATAGCAGCCGAGGGCCTACCCCCGACGGGCGCGCGAAGCCCGACGTCGCCGGCCTCGACTGTGAGCCGACATCGTTGGGGAGGTTCTGCGGAACGAGTCAGGCGGCACCGCATGTCGCCGGCCTCGCCGCGCTGGTGGTCGAACGCAACCCTACGTTCACGCCCTCGCAGGTTGCCGATTATCTGAGAACCAACGCAGACGAACGCCATGGCCTGTACCCCAGCGGCTGGGGACACGGCTTCGCGTGGCTGAATTCGGGAGATTTCGCCAAGGAGGACGACGGCTGCTGGACTCCGCTGTCAGGCAGCGGGAACTTCACAGCGATCTGGTCCGGTCCTGGCCCCGATCAGCTGTCGCTGGGTGCCAGCGCAGCGGAAGCCTGCAAGTCCCAAGGCCGCGCCGGCTCCTACGCGCGCTACTTCGGTTTCACCTTGGATCAGCAGACCGCCGTGACGATTGACCTGAGTTCTTGGCAGGACGGCTACCTGCTCCTGCGAAGCGGTCGGAACTCGAGAACTGCGGAGACCGTCCTGTATCGGGACGACAGT
The DNA here is from genome assembly GCF_965214215.1 of Candidatus Poriferisodalis sp. Classification (GTDB taxonomy): domain Bacteria; phylum Actinomycetota; class Acidimicrobiia; order Acidimicrobiales; family Poriferisodalaceae; genus Poriferisodalis. The sequence continues at coordinate 1,492,686 of NZ_CBDCBD010000003.1, forward strand.
GGTGGGCTAGGGGGGTCGGACGCGCGCATCGCCGCAACTCTGCCCGCGGGCGACTACACGATCGAGGCCACCACCGACACGGGTCCGCCAGCCACCGGTCTGTTCACCCTTGGTGTTCAAGGCGTGCCGTCGCAGGCGTGGGCCCAGACAACGACACAGATCAGCATCGAAGCCGATGGTGACGTGACCGAGGGCAGCGACGCGGTGTTCACGCTGTCGGCCTCGCCGCCGCCATCGAGTCCGCTGACGGTGGATGTCGCGGTGTCCTCAGACGGCGACTTCGGCATCACCGCAGACCAAGTGACGACGTCATTCACTGGCCACGAGTCGGCCACGTCGCAGGTGACGATTTCGACATCGGGCACCGGCACCTTGACCATGCCGACAACCGATGACAAGGCTGATGAAGCCGACGGCTCGGTGACGGCGACGGTGATGGCAGCGTTCGATCCCGCCCGTCGTTACGCGGTGTCGACCACGTCCGATTCTGCAACGGTGGCGATCGCCGACGACGAGCTGCCCGACTTGACGTGTGTGACGGCGCTGACGGGCGATGGAGACGTCTCAGGTGAATGGATCGCATCGTGTGCGTCCGTTGAGAACGAGGGGTTGGCGCAGTTCTATGCATTCACGCTGGGCCAGCAAAGCAAGGTGACCCTCGATCTGACCTCGCCGGCTCTGGGCTATATCGGAACTGGCAGCAATTACCCGGATCTGATGGTGCGAAACGGCAGGAACTCGAAGTTCGGATCTGTTGCGGCGTCGGGTTGGGGATCTAGGTCACCGCTCATCAAGACAACGCTGCCGCCAGGCGACTACATGATTGAGGCGACCTCCTGGCAGCCGGTGGCGCCGGGCACCCCGTTCGTCCTGACCGTCTCCGGGATCGACAGCGGCTCGTCCGATCCTTGCGTATCGGCGTTGCAAGGCAATGGCAGCGTCGATGGGGCGTGGACGGGTGAGTGCGATTCTGAGGGCCGGTCCGCCAGTCACGGCCGCTTCTATACCTTCTCTCTGGACAGCCAGGCCGAGGTGACGATCGATCTTGAGTCGTCCAAGGACACGTATCTCTTCCTGCGCAGCGGGTTGGGCAGAGACGGCCCGGAGTTGTATCGGAACGACGACGGCGGCGACGGGTACAACTCGCGGATCTCCGAGACGTTGGCTGCGGGTGATTACACGATCGAAGCAACCACGTTCAACCCCGGGTTGTCCGGCACGTTCGTATTGACGGTGGCCGGCCTGCCCACGAAGACATCTCCCCAGTCCGAACCCGAGATCAGCATCGCCGCGGGCACCGCCGTAGCCGAGGGCGGTGATGCGAGCTTCACGGTCACCGCGACGCCGAAGCCCGCGGCTGATCTGGACGTGACGGTCAGTGTGTCGCAGAGCGGTGATTTCGGCGCGACGACGGGTTCGAGGACGGTGACGATTCCGGCGTCTGGTTCGGAGACGTTTACTGTCGCGACGGCGGACGATTCGGTTGACGAGGCGGACGGTTCGGTGACCGCGACGGTGGGCAGCGGCACGGGCTACACGGTGTCGTCCACGCAGGGCGCGGCGTCTGTGGCTGTGTCCGATGATGATGTGCCTGAGATCAGCATTGCTGCGGGCAGCGGCGTCGCTGAGGGGACGGCTGCGAGTTTCACACTGACTGCGTCGCCGAAGCCTGCGGCTGGTTTGGATGTGACGGTCGCTGTGTCGCAGAGCGGTGATTTCGATGCGGCGACGGGTTCGCGGACGGTGACGATTCCGACGTCGGGCAGTTTCGCTTTGACTGTCACCACCAGCGATGACAGCGTCGACGAGGCTGACGGGTCGGTCACCGCCACGATCAGCACGGGCACGGGTTACACGGTGTCGTTCACGCAGGGCGCGGCGTCTGTGGCGGTGTCTGATGATGATGTGCCTGAGATCAGCATTGCTGGGGGTAGTGGCGTGTTTGAGGGGACGGCTGCGAGTTTCACGCTGACTGCGTCGCCGAAGCCTGCGGCTGGTCTGGATGTGACGGTCGCTGTGTCGCAGAGCGGTGATTTCGGTGTGTCGGCGGGGTCGCGGACGGTGACGGTCCCGGCGAGTGGCGTCAAGGTGTTCTCGGTCGCGACCAGTGGCGACAGCGACGACGAGGCGGACGGCTCGGTGACTGCGACCGTCAAGGCCGGGTCGGGATATTCGGTGTCGTCGGGCAGCGCTGCGGCCACGGTCGTTGTCGCGGATGATGACGACGGCGGGTGCAGTGTGGTGTTGCCTGACGACGCTGTCACCGTTGATGAGATCACCGCTTGGCGGGATGGGTTGTCTGGTGCTGCGGCTGCGGGGGTGAAGCGGTTCAATCGTGTGCTGGCTGCTTTGGGCACTGACACGGGCCATACGCCGATGACGGCTGAGCAGGCTGCGGGTGTGGCTGGTTGGCTGGGGAACTCGCGTTGGGATCGTATTGCGCGCACTTTGGCGGCGTTGGAGCAGGCGCAGTGCGAGGACTCCGAGGACGACGAGGATGAGCCGCAGATCAGCATCGTCGGTGGTGCTGGTGTGGTTGAGGGGTCGGCTGCGAGCTTCACGGTGACGGCGTCGCCGGCGCCTGCGGTTGGTCTGGATGTGACGGTTGCGGTGTCGCAGTCAGGCGATTTCGGTGCGGCGACCGGAACGCGGACTGTCACGATCCCCACCAGCGGCAGTTACACACTGACTGTCGCCACCACCGGTGACGGCATCGACGAGGCCGACGGGTCGGTGACAGTGACGGTCGACACCGGCACCGGCTACACAGTGTCGTCGAGCGACAGCAGCGCCACGGTCGCGGTGGCCGATAATGATGTGCCCGAGGTCGGTGTCGCGGCCGGTTCGGGGATCACTGAGGGCGGCGACGCGACGTTCACGGTGACCGCGGCCCCGACGCCGTATGCGGCTTTGTCGGTCGAATTGACTGTGTCGGCGAGCGGCGATTTCGGTGCGACGACCGGAACACGGACGGTGACGATCCCCACCAGCGGCAGCTACACCCTGGCTGTCACCACGACTGGTGACAGCACCGACGAGCCCGACGGGTCGGTGTCGGTGTCGGTGAGCGGCGGCACCGGTTACACAGTGTCGTCGTCGGCTGGTTCGGCGACTGTCGCTGTGTCCGACGATGACGACCCGCCTGCGACTGTGCCGGAGATCAGCATCGCTGCGGGCAGTGCCGTGACTGAGGGGACTGCGGCGTCGTTCACGCTCACAGCCAACCCCGCACCGGTGTCAGCCCTGTCGGTCAGCGTGACAGTCGCCCAAAGCGGCGACTTCGCTGCCACCGGCGAGCGGACGTTCACGGTCCCGACGACCGGCACCGCGACGTTCACCGTCGCCACCACCGACGACACAACCGACGAGGCCGACGGATCGGTCACCGCGACAGTGGGCAGCGGCACCGGCTACACCGTGTCGTCCACGCAGAGCGCGGCGACGGTGGCGGTGTCTGATGACGACGACCCGCCGCCTCCACCACCACCTGTGCCTGCGGATTGTGTGTCTGATGAGACGCTGGAATCGGCGCGGGACTACTACGACCTGAACCGTGACCGGGCGCCCGGTTTTGGCCACAACTGGCGTCGGGTGCTGATCGCTTTCGGCGACGTGACCGACGATCAGTTGACGGCGATGACCGCGGCTGAGGCGCTCGAGCGCGAGCAGCTGTGGTTCGGATGGCGGCCGTTCCGTGAGGCGTTGGAATGCATCGAGGCAGCCCGCCAGACCCCGCCCCCGCCTGCCGAACTCGAGATCAGCATTGCTGCGGGCGGCGGTGTGACTGAGGGCTCTTCGGCGTCGTTCACGCTCACCGCGTCACCCGCGCCGACGACTGCTTTGGCCGTCGATGTGACAGTGTCGCAGTCAGGCGATTTCGGTGTCACGACCGGGGCGCGGACGGTGACGATCCCCACCGCGGGCACGTTCACGCTGACGGTGGACACCACCGGTGACAGCACCGACGAGGCGGACGGGTCGGTGACCGTCGCGATCGACACCGGCACCGGCTACACGGTGTCATCATCAGCCGGCTCCGCGACCGTGGCTGTGTCCGACGACGACGACCCGGCCCCTCCGCCGACGGACCCCGAGATCAGCGTCGCGGCCGGCAGCGGCGTCACAGAAGGCGGCGACGCAATCTTCACCGTCATGGCCAGCCCTGCGCCGGCGTCGGCTCTGTCGGTCAGCGTCACTGTCGCCCAGAGCGGCGATTACGGGGTGTCCGCAGGGGCGCGGACGGTCACGATTCCGATTGGCGGGAGCTACACGCTGACCGTCGCCACCGCCGATGACAGCATCGACGAGGCCGACGGTTCGGTGACGGTCACGGTCGACACCGGCACCGGCTACACGGTGTCATTATCAGCCGGCTCCGCGACCGTGGCTGTGTCCGACGACGACGACCCGGCCCCTCCGCCGACGGACCCCGAGATCAGCATCACGGCGGGCAGCGATGTCACTGAGGGGACCGCGGCAACGTTCACGCTCACAGCCAGCCCCGCGCCGACGACGAGTGTCGATGTCAGCGTAACCGTGTCCCAAAGCGGCAGCTTCGCCACCACCGGAGAGCGGACGGTCACGATCCCCAGGACCGGCACCGCGACGTTCACCGTCGCCACCACCGACGACACCACCGACGAGGCCGACGGGTCGGTCACCGCGACAGTGGGCAGCGGAACGGGCTACACGGTGTCGTCGTCAGCCAGCGCGGCAACGGTGGCGGTGTCCGACAACGATCCGGCCTCGGCTGGTCCGCCGACGGTGACCGTGAGCGACGCGACCGTCGTTGAGGGCGCGCAAAGCCTTGCCTTCGCGGTGACACTGTCGAAGCCCAATCCCGTCCCGATCACGTTCCGCTACGGCGGATACGGCCGCACCGCGACGCTGTGGCAGGACTGGAGCATCGAATTCAGAAGAACGTTCACACTCGCCGCAGGCGACACCGCCATCGACGTCACCGTGCCCGTCATCGATGACGACACCCCAGAGGACTCCGAAACGCTGCGCGTGTACGTCTACGCCACCAGCGGGATCGTCATCCGCGACGGGTTCCTCTACGCCACCGGCACCATTACCGACGACGACTGACCGAGTCCGCCGCAGATCCGCCCGTGAGCGGGGATGTCTAGTGGAACGAACGTCTGTTTGGTACTGCGATGTTGCATCCGCCTGACGGTCAGCGCTTCAGCAGGATGACCCCTCGGTCTACGGCGGGGCCGCCCACGGCGTTCAGCACGTCGAAGCGCACAGCTTCGGCGAACCGGTATGACATAAATCTCGCTGCCGATTGGGTTCGCAACATTTATGTCATAAAGCGCTGGGACATCGCACCGGGAAACGTGTAGTACGTACCTCGCTTCTGACCGTGCCGCTCAAGCTGATCCGACTCGGTGAGCCTGGTCAAGAGTCTGAGTGCGGCGAGCCGGTCGACGCGGAGCCGTTCACGGACCGTCGCATTTGAGATCGGTCCCTCTTGGGCGAGTTCGAGGACAATTGCCTCAAGCTGCGCGTCGGAGAGCCGCAGGCCAGCGGGCGCACCGAGTTCGACGCTCGCAACGTAGGTGGCGCCACCTCGCTCACCGCGCTGCGCGAGCAATCGCGCGTCCCGGAGGCGTTGCAGAGACTGGCGTGCTTGGACGCTGTCCACTCCGAGGATGTTGCGCACTGCCGAGTTGTTCAGCTCAGCGCCGCGGGCTGCATGCACCAGTACCAAGCGATCGGCGGCCGACAACGATCCGCTCAATTCCAATTCGTCGACCCATGCCCGCTCATGCGGAGTGACCGAGCCGGTTGTGCGAAGTGTGACCACCACCGACGTGCCTGTGTCGACGAACTCCGGAGGGTCGAGCAGCTCGTTGGCCATTTCATCCTGCATGACATCTACACCATGCCCGGCGTCTTCTGCGAGACCAAATCGTCGCAGGGTGTCGATGACTGCCAGATTCCGAGCGGCGTACTGCTCGCGGATGTTGGAGACGGTGACTGGCTCAGGCAGCCCGCCGGGTGAGTTCACGACAACTCGGTCATCGTGGAGATCGATGCGCACGGCCGTTCCGTTCGCCTCGTAGGAACGGTGGGCGACCGCGTTCGCTATGGCTTCTCGGAGCACGACTTCGGGCAGACGAGGCAGATCGTGACGGTGCGTGCCGATCACGACGAAGTCAGTGCCGATCTCGTCCATGACTGCCGACGTTGCTGCTTCGATCTGGTGCGCGAGCGGCCCGGCGATCTCGATGCGCCGGTCAGGCGCGGTCGCTCCGCCCCGATACCGGAAGACCTCCACGAAGGTCTTGCCCAGCACTGTGTGAGGCTCGTCGAGCAGATGAAGCGCACCAGCGACGGTCAAAAAGGCACCGGTGCTGTTGGGCGCGGCCAGCCCGTGCTCGATCATTCGCTCGTGTGCGCCATTCGGGTGCCAGCCCGACGCCGTGCCAAGTTTGTTTATGAGATCGGCCGATGCATGAGAGAGGGGGGTGCTTGTCGGAGTCGTCTCGAATCGGCCGAGCGATTGCCGGCTTACAAGCCGAACTAGCGACTCGCCGAACAGGCTTTGATTCGAGGCACCGAAGCGACCCAGGACACTGCCGTCTGGCAACTGCGAAAAGCCCTCCTCGCGATTGGCGATCGAGATGATCACGACTGACTCGTCGCTCACCGCGAGCTGATGCACCTGGTACCGACCTGGATTGACCACTACGCGAAGCACATCGTTGTTGAGCTGTGCGTTTGTGTTCGAAGAGAGCGAGAATCCCTTGACCGAGCCATCGTCCAGGACACCGAGCACGATGACGCCGCCGTCCGTATTGGAAAATGCCACGACTGCGCGACGCAGTTCCTTGGTCGACAGGCCTTGCTTGAACTCGACGTATTCGTTCTCGGCCGGGAACGCCGCCTGAAATTCTTGGGCACTCAGTGTCGTCGGGAGCGCAGCCGTGCTTCGAGGATGAAAGAGCGGATATGACATATTTGTTTCTCGGGCAGGAAACTAGAATAATTATATCATAAGTTCGATTTGGGCAGAGGCCCCGCGAACGGCTCACAGCGACGCCAGAATCTAGGCATGGCCGGAGTGAGCAGGATGCGACAAGTCAAGCTGCGCGGCTCAGGTGGGTTGCTGGCCGACGATGGCCTAGCCGCTTTGACGGCGTGGCGGGCGACCCGGGGTCTCATTCGCATGCTGCTGTTTCGTGTCTACCGACTGCGGACCGCCGGGCAGGAGCGCCTGCGAGCGAGCGGCCCGTTGATCTATGCGCCCGTTCACCGCAGCCACCTCGACGGCCCGCTCATCGGGGGCCTCACCCAGCGCCGGGTTCGCTACCTCGGCAAGGAGGAGCTCTTTCATCCCAAGCCGCTCGGATGGTTCATGCGGTCGATCGGCACATTTCCGGTGCGACGAGGCGAGGCTGACCTCGACGCGATGCGCGCGGCGCTGGGGTTGCTGCGAGGCGGCGCGGCGATGCTGGTCTTCCCGGAAGGCACACGCCAGCCGTCCGATGAGATCGGCACGGTCTTCGACGGCACGGCATGGTTGTCCGCGAAGTCGGGAGCACCGGTGCTGCCAGTGGGCATCGCCGGCACACGCGAGGCGATGCCCAGCGGCGCGAAGTTCCCGAAGCGGACCCAGGTAGCAATCGTGGTGGGCGAGCCTCTCGCTCCGCCGACCGGATCCGACGGCAGCCGTGCCAGGCGGCCAGACATGACGGCGTGGACGGCAACGCTGCGAGACGCTCTCGAGGATTGCCAGCGGCGCGCACGAGCGTTGGCAGAACAGCCGGGCCGTGCTCGCACGCCCATGCGCGACCTGGTGCCGTGATCGGGCCGGATCACTGTTCGCCGATTTGGCCGAAGCCCGAGCCCGGCGCACTCGCGGGCATCCGCATCTGCGACTTCACCGGCCAGCTCGCCGGCGCTGGCGCCACCAAGATATTGGCCGCTCTCGGCGCGGAGGTGATCCGTATCGAGGATCCGGTGCGTCAAGGAAAGTGGGACATCCTGCGGGGCACCCAGCCGTTCGTGGGCGAGCACCGCGGCATCGAAGCCGGTGGCTCGTTCAACAATCACAACGCGGGCAAGCTCGGGATCACGCTCAACTTGCGCGACGACCGGGCGAAGGATCTGCTCCGCGACCTGATCGCCGCCAGCGACGCAGTCACCGAGAACTTCGCAGCCGGTGTCATGGAACGTCTCGGTTTCGGCTACGAGGCGCTGCAGCAGATCAAGACCGACATCGTCTACGTGTCGAACTGCGGCTTCGGCGCCGATGGCCCCTATGCCAGCTTTCGGTCGTGGGGCCCGATCGCGCAGGCCGTGTCCGGTCTGACATTCCAGTCGGGACTGCCCGATCTGCCGCCGGCGGGGTGGGGCTACTCGTTCATGGACCACACCGGCGCGTACTACATGGCGATCGCCATCTTGATGGCGCTGTATCACCGCAAGCGGACCGGCGAAGGCCAGTGGGTGGACCTCGCCTGCATCGAGGCAGCCGGGACGCTGCACGGCGCCGCCTCGCTCGACTTCACCGTCAACGGTCGTCCAGCTCGTCGCAGCGGTATGCCCAACAGCAACCGGTCCCAATCGCCGGCGATGGCGCCGCACGGCATCTTCGCCTGCGATGGCGACGACGAATGGGTCGCGATCGCCGTTCGGCACGACGACGACTGGCAGCGCTTCGCGGACGAGATCGGCGAGCCGTGGGCCGCCGACGAGCGCTGGCACCGTCTCGCGGGCCGTTTGGCATACGAAGACGAGCTGGAGCAGCTGGTCGGCGGCTGGACCGCTCGGCACGACAAGCACGCTGTGGCCTGCCGGCTCGTCGAGGCGGGCGTGCCAGCTGCTCCCGTACAGCGCCCGAGCGAGCGCATCGACGGCGATCCTCGCACCACCGACTGGGGCATGTGGGTCACGGTGCCCCACAGCGCGGTGGGCGACACCCGGGTCGAGGGCCTGCCCGTCCGACTGTCGGAAACCGACTGGGCGATCGGCCGCGGAGCCGCGTGTCTGGGCGAGGACAACCAGTACGTGTTCGGCGACGTGCTCGGACGCAGCCACGACGAGATTGCCGAACTGGAAGCCGAAGGGGTCATCTGATGGCCGCATGTGACGCATCAGCCCCGACGAACCGCCGCCCGCTCGACGGGATTCGAGTCGTCGAGCTGACGTCGGAGCGATGCGCACTCGCCGGGAAGCTGCTCGCCGACATGGGTGCCGATGTGATCGTGGTCGAGCCGCCCGGCGGGTCGCCGATGCGTGCCTACGGGCCTTTTGCCAGCGATGAGCCAGACCCCGAACATGCACTGTGGTGGTGGCACTACAACACCTCGAAACGCTCAGTCGTGGCAGACCTCGACGACATCGAGGGTGCCGCCGATTTCCGTCGTCTCGTCAGCACGGCAGATGTCGTCATCGAAGCCGAGCCTCTGGGTCGGCTCGATGCCCTCGGACTCGACTGGGGCCAGCTCGGCGGCACCCAGTCGCGCGCCGCGCTTGCCGATACTGCGCCGCCGACAGCGGCCGATGCTGAGGCACCCCGCCGCGCCCGGCCAGCACCGTCGCCTTCGAGCCCGAGCGCGTCGGCGGCATCGGGGTCCAACGAACGCCTCATCTGGGTGTCGATCACGCACAACGGGCGCGAGCGCCCCGATCCGCCTGCGACCGATCTCACAGTCCTGGCCGAGGGTGGTCCCGTGTGGTCGTGCGGCTACGACGATCACACCGTCCCGCCGGTGCGGGGTGGAGGGAACCAGGGCCTGCAGATGGCCTGCCACTACGCCGTGGCCACACTGATGGCGGCGCTGATGTGGCGGCAAGACTCGGGCCGGGGGCAGCTCATCGATGTCTCGATGCTTGCCGCTGCGAACCTGACCTGTGAGTTCGCGACCTACTTCTGGCTGAACCAGCAAGTCGATGTGCAGCGCCAGACCGGCCGCCACGCTCTTCCGCAGATCTCCGACCCCACACAGGTGCGCTGCGCGGACGGCCGCTGGCTCAACACCGGGGTGCCACCCCGCCGAGGACCGGAGTTCGCGGCCCTGGCCGGCTGGGTGGCCGAGCTCGGCCTCACCGACGAGTGTCCGTACTCCGAACTGCTGAAGCTGGGCGAGGATTACGAGCAGATCGACATCTTGCACCTCGACGCCGACCCGCTCGGTGCCGAAGTGTTTGGCGCCGGGCGAGACACCGTCAACTTCCTGGCCGAACGACTCGGCGCACACGAGCTGTTCGTGGGACTGCAGTCGATCGGGCTCGCCTGCGGCATCGTGTATTCGCCCGAAGAGATGCTGGCCGACGAGCACTTCGTGGCCCGCGGCTTTCCCGTTGAGATCGACCACGATGGCACCCCGGTGACCTACCCGGGGGCGCCCTATAGGTTCTCGGCTACACCGTGGCACGCCACCAGGGCACCTCGGCTGGGCGAGCACCAAGACTTGCTCGCCGACTGAGTGCTGCGTCGCCGGATCCCGTCCGGCGGCGCCGCATTTGCAGCTCCGCTGAGTTATTCGTCGGGATTGTGGAAGCGACCCGCTTTGGCGAGCTCGCGGACCTCGGCGCGTTCGTCCGGTGTCAGACACTCGAAGTCGGGCGCATGCAGTTTGTCGGTGAGCGCTTCGATCTCCTCGCGAGCATCAGCGAGATGGCTGACGTCGGGGTAGGGCTTCTTCCAGCCGAAGAATTCGGCGTTCCACTCACCGGCGGGCCCCGACAGGATCGCCTCGAGCGGCCCCATGCCCAGTGCCTGCACGGCGACGGCATGTCGGCCGAAGCGCAGCTCTCGCATGATCTGAGCCATGAAGAAGGCGTGCGCCGGTCCGGGCTTGCTGGGCCGTGGCAGGTCTCGCCAGCCGACGAATGTCGGCGCACCCTGCGGGGCAGCGGAGTCCACGACGCGTTCCAGCAGTTCGCCCAGTCGCCCAGCACCTTCCATGCCAGCGAGTCGTTTTTCGCCGTACTCGGCGCAGATGTCAGCCCAGATCAGCGCCCCTTGCGACGGATTCATGACCGCACGGCCTTCTTCGACCATCGAGCGCATCTTGTCCGGCGCCCAGAAGAAGGCGGCACCGATGACGTTGTCGACCGGGCATTCACCCAGCACGCCCAACCGCCCGGTGGCGTATGCCCCGAAACCCTCTGCCATGCCGCGTTGGGCTGCCTTTTCCAGCGTGGACGGGTCCATCAGCCAGTCCATTGCCAGCATTCCCACTGAGCCGCGCATGCTGCGCGCAACTGCCGTTGTCTCCATGACCGAACTCTCCTGATTCGACTCGGCCTGACGCTAACCGCCTGCCCCGTCATCGTGCATTGGCCGCTGTTGCTCTGTGGCTGGGAGATGGCTCATGTCGTCTGCCGCGACCGCACGGCCACGGCCGGTCGAGAATCTGCCTAACATTAGATTTTGGCCGCACGAGGGGCGGTCAGACCCAGGGGGCACGTCATGCACGTCGGTTATTCGGCCGTTTTCCAGAACCCAGAGAATGCGCTCTCAGACCGAGAGGTCTGGGACCAGGAGATCCGCATGGTCGAGGAGGCCGAGGATCTCGGCTTCGACTCGATCTGGACGGTGGAGCACCACTTCACCGACTACACGATGTGTCCCGACCCGGTTCAGTTCCTGACGTGGGTCGCCGGCAAGACCAACCTGCAACTCGGCACCGCAGTCATCGTTCTGCCGTGGCACGACCCGATGCGTGTCGCCGAGCAGGTGACCATGCTCGACAACCTCTCCGACGGCCGGCTCATTCTGGGCATCGGCCGGGGTCTCGCCCGCATCGAGTATGAGGGCTTCCGGGTGGACATGAACTCCAGCCGGGAGCGTTTCCTGGAGTACGCCAAGATGCTCATCGATGGCCTCGAGCAGGGCTACGTGGAGCACGACGGCGAATTCGTGAGCCAGCCGCGCCGCGAGATCCGCCCACGGCCCGAGCATTCTTTCAAGGGCCGCACGTATGCCGCTGCCGTGTCGCCTGAGGGAATGCCGCTTATGGCACAACTCGGCATCGGCCTGCTGGTGATCCCCCAGAAGCCCTGGGAGATCGTGGAGTCCGACTTTGCCGCCTATCACGGCGAGTGGGTCAAGCACCACACTGCGCCTCCGCCCCCTCCGCTGTCGGGCGGCTTCTGCTGGGTCGACACCAACGCCGATCGTGCCGAAGAGAAGGCGATGGAGCACATCGGCAACTACTACGGCACGGTGATGAAGCACTACGAGTTCGGCGCCAAGCGGCCGCACGAAGGCGTCAAGGGCTACGAGTTCTACGAGGGCATCTCCAAGTACATCGACCGTCACGGCGCCCGCGGTGCCGCCGAGGATTTCACCCGGCTGATGCCCTATGGCACGCCTGATCAGGTGCTCGAGAAGCTGCAGGTCATCAGGGAGAAGATCGACATGGCGGCGTTCTTCCCGAACCTGTGCTTCGCCGGCATGAACTGGACCGAGGCCCGGCGCAACCGCGACCTGTTCGCCACTGAGGTGCTGCCCGTGCTCAAGGAATGGGACGCCCCACCGGTCGGCCTCGCCGCAACCGAACTCGCCAGCGCTGCCGCCTGATTCAAACAGCTGGGGCGGGGTCTGGGCTTGGTGCCCACTGCTCCAGCGGGGTGGCTTCGCTGACCGTTTGCAGGCCGAGGGCGGCGAGTGCTCGTTCAACCTCGTCGGGCTTGGCGCTCCGGTAGATGTCAGTGCGCCGTTTGGCGTGCGAAGGGCGCAGTCCGATGCGGCGCGCTAGTTCCGCAGCTTTTGCGCCTTCCTCGTCGGTCACTGGCTTCGATGCCAGCCCAGTCGCCTTCGTGCGGCAAGCGAATTTGGGTTCGCGGGAATCCGCGGCGCTGATCGGCCATGATGTTCGCCGCCGCGCCGTCCGAGCGCGGCGGACAGGGGTTCCCAGATGAGATTTGGTTTGATCTCCGCGAACTTGATGGGCAACGTCGACGGCGCTGCCGCACGCGAGACTGCCCAGACCGCCGAGGAAGTCGGCTTCGATTCGCTGTGGGCGATCGAGCACGTGGTGGTACCCAAGTCGTACCACTCGACCTATCCCTATGACGACGGCGGCCGCCTGTTCAAGGGCGCAAGCCAGCTCGACCACTCCGACCCGCTGATCTGGCTGGCGTACGCCGCAGCGGTGACGTCACGCATCCGCCTGGCAACGGGCATTCTCATCCTGCCCCAGCGCAATCCGCTGATTCTGGCGAAGGAGATCGCTTCGCTGGACCGCCTGTGCGGCGGCCGTTTCGATTTCGGCATCGGCGTGGGATGGCTGCGCGAGGAATTCGACGCGCTCGGCGTGCCATTCGACCGCCGGGGTGCCCGCACCGACGAGTACATCGCCGCGCTGCGAGTGCTGTGGACTGAGGAGGAGGCTGAATTTCACGGCGAGTTTGTGGACTTCGATCCGGTCTACTCGCAGCCCAAGCCGATCCAGCAGCCGGTGCCGATCCTGGTCGGCGGCCACAGCGACCGCGCAGCCCGGCGTGCCGGCGAACTCGGCGATGTGTTCTTCCCGGCCGAACGGCCGGCCGAAGTGCTGGCGGATCTGTTCGACTCGGCTCGCCGATACGCCGAGGCCGCGGGACGCGATCCGGCTGAGATCGAAATGTGGACGACCGGCGGAACCGACCGGGCACACCTCGACGAGCTGGTCGAACTCGGTGTCAGCCAGGTGATGGTGCCGGGACGGCGTCCGCCCCAGCTCGGAGAGACCTACGGGCAGATCCTCGCCGACTACGCAGATGCCTGAGGCTGATGAATAAGGCAGATGCCTGAGGCTGATGAATAAGAAGGAGACGAGCGATGGCTGAGTACGGCGACGGCGATGCGATCACGCACGAGCAGCGGGTTGCCGACATGGCGGCCCACGCCGAAGTGATCCGGCAAGACATGGGCGGTGCCTCGAAGGTCCAGGCGATGGCCGAAGCGGGCGACCGGACGATTCGAGAGCACATCGACGCATTCGTCGACGACGGCAGCTTTCGAGAGATCGGCACCTTCAGCCGCTCGATCCGACCCGAGATGCGCGACATCACACCAGGCGACGGCAAGGTCGGCGGGCACGGCAACGTCGACGGGCGCCCCGTGGCCGTCTTTGGCGACGACATCACCGTGCTGCGCGGCTCGAGTTCGATCGTCGGCACCCGCAAGGAGAGCCGCTTGTTCGATCGAGCGTTGGCGATGGGCATTCCCATCGTCCACTTCGGCGAGACCGGTGGTGGTCGGATTCCCGACCTGATGGGCTCGGAGGGCATCTCCGAGCCAGGCGCCATGTTCGAAATGGCGCGCCGGCGCCACAGGGTGCCGATGGCCACCATGATCTGCGGGCAGTCATTCGGCGGCTCGTCGTTCGTATCTGCCCTGAGCGACTACGTGGTGATGGTGCGCGGCTCGTGCCTCGCGGTGACCTCGCCGAAGGTCTTCGAGATCGCTACCGGCGAGGTCATCTCGTTCGAGGACGTGGGCGGAGTGGACGTGCACTCCCGCACCACGGGTCAGATCGACCTCGGCGTCGACACCGACGAAGAGGGCTACTTCGCCATCAAGCGGTGGCTGTCGTTCATGCCGTCGAACGCTTGGGAGCCAGCCCCCCGAGCGGAACCCCGCGGCGGCGACGGACCTGATCCCGAACTCGCCCGCATGGTGCCGGCCCGCCGCACCCGCGGCTACGACATGCGGCGCGTCGTGGCTCGCATCTGCGATCCCGAGTCAGTCCTCGAGATGCAGCCCAACTACGCCCGCAACGTCGTGTGCGCGATGGGGCGCCTCGACGGCTACGCGGTCGGCGTCATTGCCAACAACCCGATGTTCGGAGCCGGCACGCTCGACCCGCAGGCCTGCCACAAGATCATCCGGCTGGCCACCGTCTGCGATTCCTTCAACATTCCGATGATCTTCCTGGTCGATGTGCCGGGCTTCATGGTCGGTAAGCGGGTCGAGCACGACCTGATGCTGCACTGGGGCATGCGCATGATGCATGCGCTGCAGAATGCCTCCACGCCCACCCTCACCGTGTGCATCCGCAAGGCATTCGGCTTGGCGTGGCAGGCCATGAACGGCTCACGGATGCCAAGTCACGGCATCTACTGCTGGCCCGGTGCAGAGATCGGGTTCATGGACCCTGAAGTCGGCGTGAACGTGGCGTTCGGCTCGAAGCTGGGACGGATCGATGATCCCGACGAGCGCGAAGCCGAGCGGTTGAAGCTGGTGGCCGAGGTGGCCGAGGCCACCAATCCCTACGACGCCGCCGGCACCATGCGCATCGACGAAATGATCGACCCAGCCGATACGCGCCGCGTGCTCATCTCTGACCTGCGCATGCTGGCCAACAGGCCCGTGCCCCCGCCCGAGCAGCGACCCCTCAGCTACTGGCCGAGCTGCTGACGCAGATCCTCGCTTACATTCCTAGAAAGCGGGCACCGCCGTAACCCACCCGCGAGCGAGGCAGAAGTAGTGTCTCGATGCAGACCAGATGGTTATGAGGTCGCTCGAAGGGTTTGGTCGTGCAGGCAACTACCGAGAAACGCGGGCGACTGGGGAGTTCTGTGACGTGATTGACCTTCAGGGAGTCACCAAGCACTATGAAGTCGGTCCGGTGCTCGTCACCGCACTCGCCGGCATCGACCTCCATGTCGACGCGGGCGAATTCGTGGTGGTGCTCGGCGCGTCCGGCAGCGGCAAGACCACGACGCTCAACATCATCGGGGCTCTGGACACGCCTTCGGCAGGCAAAGTAACGGTCGGAGGCCGTGACCTCACGTCGTCCAGCAGGAGCGATCTCTTCGCACTGCGGCGCGAGACTGTCAGCTTCATCTTTCAGAGCTTCAACCTGTTTCCCGGGCTGACTGCCACCGAGAACGTGGAGTTCGGCATGGATGTGTCTGGTCGCAGCGGCTCCGCGGACCCAGCCGAGATCTTGGAATCGGTCGGGCTGGGCCATCGGCTCGGCCACTTCCCTCATGAGCTCTCGGGCGGCGAGCAGCAGCGGGTTGCCATCGCCCGGGCGCTGGCCACCGGCAACCCGGTGCTGCTGGCCGATGAGCCGACTGGTGAGCTGGACTTCAAGACAGGTGCTCAGATTCTCGAATTGCTGGCCGAGCAGGCCAGCCGAGACCGCGCAGTGCTCGTGGTAACGCACAATCGCGAGATATCCCGGATGGCCGACCGGGTGGTCGAGATGAGCAGCGGGAACATCGTCAACGACGGCCCGCCGGAAGGAGGCAAGATGCCGCTGTCCGAATTGCGCTGGTAGGTCTCGAACATGTGGATGTTGCGCCTGCGGTGGACGTTGAGGGACGCCGGCAAGCGCTGGCTCCAGATCGTCGGCATCGCGTTCACGCTCGCGATCGGCATCGGGCTTCTTGCGGGACTTTCCAGCGTCACCGAATGGAGGCTCACCTCCATCGACAAGAGCCTCGAAGTCACCAACATGTACGACCTGCGGGCGACGGTCACCGGGGGGTCCGAGGTGCCAGCGGGCGCGCTCGCGCATATGGCGAGCGAAATCGACGGCGTCGCTGAGTACAACGAACGCCTCGTTTTCGATACCCAGATCGACGCCGTCGTGGACGGCGAGGAAGTGCTCGTGCACGGGCGCGTCGTCGGCATGGAGATGTCCCCGAGCGGGTCCGTCGTCAACGACGTCTATCTGATTGAGGGCGATGTGCTGCCGACTGCAGGGGCAGCCACCCCCCAAGCGCTGATCGACCGGAACTTTGCCGCGTTCTTGGACCTGCCGACGAGCGGCCATGTAACGGTGGGCGGGGACATCGATGTGAACTACATCGGCCATGCCGTATCGCCTGAGTACTTCCTGATTGTCGAGGGGAACGGTTCGCTCGGCAAGTCCAATCTGGCCGTGCTGTTCGCCCCGCTGGCCACCGCGCAGGACATGTCAGGCAACGCCGGTGCTGTCAATGACTTGGTGCTGACGCTCGAGACGGGTGCAGATGCCGAAGCGGTGAGGGCCCAGCTGATCGAGGCAGCAGCGTCGCTCGACGGAGCGCTGCTCGATGTCATCACACGGGACGAGACGCCGTCGTACATCGGGTTGATCGGTGCGCCCGAAGTCGATCAAGGAATCTACGATGCCATCTCGCTCTTGCTCTTCGCGGGGGCGGCGTTCGCCGCGCTGAATTTCTCGGCCCGGATGGTCGAAGCGCAACGGCGTGAGATCGGTGCGGCGATGGCGATCGGGGAGACCCCCCGATCAATCACCATCAGGCCCCTGCTGATCGGCTTGCAGATCGGGATCCTTGGCATGATCCTGGGCGTCGTCGTCGGTTACGCAATCTCCTTTCAGACGGTGAGCGTGGTCCAGCAGCTCGTTCGGCTGCCCATCTTCGAGCAACCGTTTCAAGGGGTGATTTACGGCCGAGCCCTCGCAATCGGATTCGCGGTGCCGATGTTGGCCGTGTTCTGGCCGGTGTTCCGGGCCGTCCGTGTGCGGCCCGTCGACGCGATCCGATCGAGCCATCTGGCGTCTCGTGGCGGCAGTCTGGGGCCCATCATCAGCCGCATTCCCTTGCCCGGGAGCAGCCTCGAGCGGATGCCGATCCGGAACTTGATGAGGGCGCCCCGCCGGACGTTCCTGACGCTGCTGACCTTCACCATGAGCCTGGCCATCATGTTCGCCATGCTGGGCATGTCCAGCACATTCATCACCACCTTCGACGAGGGCAACGAGGAGTTGCTCGGCGGCGAGCCCGATCGCTTCACGGTGCAGATGGATTCCTTCTACCCGGTCGATTCACCGCAGGTGCAAGACGTGCTCACTCATCCGACGGTGCAACTCGGTGAAGCGGCTCTTGCGCTGGGCGCCAACGTCGCTGCCGCGGATCTGAACGACGGCGCCGAAGAACCGATCCGGCTTGATCTCGCAGTCCGTTTCGTGGACTTCGGCAGCACGGTGTGGACGCCGACCACAACGGAGGGCACGCTGACTCGGGGAGCGCAGGGCATTGTGCTCGCCGACAAGGCCGCACGCGACTTCGGTGTGGGCGTCGGCGACGACATCGTTGTGACACATCCCGCGTTGGTCGGCGGAACACTCACCTACAGCACGCGCACGCTGCCTGTCACCGCGATTCACCCCCATCCATTGCGACTCAACGCCTACACGGATCTCTCGCAGGCATCGACGTGGGGCTTCGGCGGTCTCGCCAACATTGTCACTGGTGTTCCGGCAGACGGCAGCAGCCTCAACGAGGTGAAGCGGTCGCTCTTCGGCAGCGGCAAGGGCGTGGCACTGGTGCAAGGGCTCGGTGATTCGTTCCGGTCAGTGGAAGACTCCCTCGACCAATCTCAAAGCGTTTTCTTGATCACGCGGATCTTCGTGATCTTCCTGGTGATGCTGATCGCATTCAATACCGCCAACATCAACGTCGACGAACGGTCTCGCGACCACGCCACGATGTTCGCCTACGGCGTTCCGGTGCGCAGAGTGATCGCCAATCTCTCGGCAGAGGGGCTGTTGTTGGGCCTGGCTGCGGTGGTGCTCGGCAGCTTGTTCGGCTACGCGCTGCTGCTGTGGCTGGCGTTGTTCCTGATGCCAACCGCGATCCCCGAGATCGGCATGATCGTGTCGGTGCGCTGGTGGGAGATGGCGGTGTCGTTCGTCTTGGCCTTGGCGGCGATCGCGGTAGCTCCAATATTCCCTGGACGCAAGCTGAAGAAGATGTTCATACCCGGCCAACTGCGGGTGATGGAGTAGGGGGGTCCGGTCGGTGCTTCTGCCGCCTCCACAGCTATTGCGTTTGGGCCTTACGGCTCGGTGCCCAGCGGCCCACGGTCGGGCGTTGGCTCAAGCGCCGCCCTCGGCGAGTGCCTTGATGCCTTCGACACAGCGCTCCATGTTCGCCAGATGCTCGTTCTGGCGACGTGACAGGATCCGGGGCTCCTTGTCGGGCATGGCCTCGATAGCTGCGCTGAGGCCCGAAGGCCCGGGGCCGATGCGAACGGTGTGGCGCAGCCGGCAGCGCTGGCCATGCAGCACGTCGATCTCGTAGCGCCACCGGGCACCGGCGACGTCTTCGGTCTCGCCGGTTGCCCAGCCGAACAGCACGCCGGGCTCGTACTCGGTGACGGTGAGATCGATGTTCCATTCGCCGATGGCCGGATGCTGGTTGTGGCCGATGAACTTGGCACCGACGGCCGGACCGTCGTAGCCGGGGGCCCACTCGGCACGCACGAACTCCTCGGAGAAATCGGCCCCTGCGTTGATGTCGCTGACGATCTCCCACACACGTTCAGCGGGCGCGTCGATGTCCACCTCTACGGTGGCACCGGGACCCTCGCCGAGCGTGCGGGCGGCTGTCTCGTCGCCCCGTGCCTCCCAGGTGCGTCCCCAGTTGTCCACGTACGCGATCTCGTTGGCGCGCCGCCGCGGCACGGCACCGAACTCGGTGCCCTTCGCATATGCCAGCGGCAGCAGCGCGACGGGCGTGACGCCTTCAGGGATGCCGAGGATGTCGCGCAGTTCGTCTTCCTTGTTGAGAATTGCCGTGGTCCACGCGGTGGCGAGGCCCCGGGCACGAGCAGCGAGGCAGAAGCTCCACGCCGATTGAAGGACCGAGTCGAAGAGGCCCGGCTTGCCGCTGTCGTCATGGACGCCCCACACGCAGGGGATGACGATGACCGGCACCTCGGCAAGGTGCTCCGCGAGATGGAACGCCGACTTCATCACCTGTTCCATCGGATGGCCCGTGCCCGCTGTGGCGTCTCGGCCGCGCTGCATGAAGCTGCCGACGATCGAGTTGTACATGTCGCCGATGGCCTGGCGTTGGGCCGGGTCACGGATCAGCAGCCAGCGCCGGCTGGCCTGGTTGCCGCCTCCGGGCCCTTGCTCGGCGACGTCGATGCAGTCGAGCACGACGTCATGGGGCACCTCGCGTTCGAGGTCAAGTCGCAGCCGCACCGAACGCGTGGTGGACAGCACGCCGTCTACCGAGGCCAGGTCGACCCCGGCGGTGTCGTAGCGGGCGGGGACATGGGGGTTCAGCTCTGGTTCCGGCATGCCGCCAGTATTGCCTCCGCAGTCCGTAGTTTCTCCGAGCGTGACGAGACCCGTTCCGGTCAGACCAGTCGTCGGCCGGCCGAACAGGGTCGGTGCGGCGCTGGCTGTGGTCGTGCTCGTCGTTCTTGCCGGTGCCTGCCTGCCCGGTGGTTGGGACACCCAATCGACACCAGCAACTGCCGCGCCCGTCGGATTGAACGCTGGTACTGCAGCGGAGACTGAGGCGCCAGCGACGTCGGGAACGTTCGCGCCCCCCACGACTGCTCGTGACTGTTCCCCTAGCGATCCAGCAGACGATGTGGCGATCGATGCCGGTGCCGCTGCGGACACCGCAACAGCGGTGCTTCTCAGCGTCGCCATCTCGCGTTCGCTCTATGACTGCGCCGACGAAATCGGTCTGGCATTCGCCGATGATTCCGAGGCGATTCTCACGCTGGCGGCGCGCGGGGTCCGCGGACCGCTGCTGCTGATCGAGTCACGGTCCGCGTCAGAACTGACGGCCACGGAGCCGATGGCAGAAATTCGCCGTCTGGCGCCGGAACGAATCGCGGCGGCAGGCATCAGCCGGCAGCTGCTCGAACAGTGGCTCGCCGACTTCACCGTCGAATGGGTGCCGGTCGATCCCGAGGCGGCGTTGCCGCATCGAGCCGTCCCGCATGATCACGTGTGGATCGTCAACAGCGCCGAACAAGCAGCGGTGCTCGGGGCAATCGGGCGACAGATCGACGCGGCGGCGTTGCCGGTGACCGGAGACCTGCGGGCTGTGGCCCCACATGAACGCGGACTGCTCCGTGAGGCTGCCCGCGTGGAGCTGCACGCGGACCTCGGCCCCGACGCAGCGTGGCAACTCGAGGTCATCCGCCGCGGCGACGAGCTGCCCGGAGGCGGCCTGCTCGTGTTCGAGCCCGACCGCGCTCGCCGCCTGGTTGCCATGTACGGCCACCCAGCGACATCGCAGCTCGGGGTGCTGGGGGAGCAGGGCCCAACCGAGGGCATAGCGCGCTTGGCGTCCATCGCTGGTGGCTACGACGCGGACGGATCCGAGGTCGTGGGGGTGTTCGAGATCATCGCCACCGTTGCGTCAGCCAATGCAGGCGGCGACGGCGACTACTCCAACGAGACTGCCCTCGATGAGATCAGGCCGTGGATCGAGGTGGCCGCCGCCAACGACATGTACGTCGTGCTCGACCTGCAGCCGGGCCGATCCGACTTCCTCTCCCAAGCCAAGCTGTATGAGGAATTCCTGCGGCTGCCTCACGTCGGGCTGGCGCTCGACCCCGAATGGCGACTGCGGCACGACCAGGTGCATTTGCGCCAGATCGGCACGGTCGACGCCGCCGAGATCAACCGGGTCGCACGTTGGCTGGCCGATCTCGTCCGTACCGAAGCCCTGCCTCAGAAGCTCCTGATCTTGCACCAGTTCCGCTTCTCGATGATTACCAACCGCGCATTGGTCGAGACCCCGCCAGAGCTCGCTGTGCTGGTCCACATGGACGGGCAGGGCGCGATCGCCACGAAATACAGCACTTGGGATGCGTTGACCGGAGAGCCCGACGCAGGCCGCTTCTACTGGGGCTGGAAGAACTTCTACGACGAGGACTTCCCCACCCCCACAGCCGAACAGGTGCTGCGTCTCAGGCCATCGCCGTTGTTCGTCTCATACCAGTAGCCCGCCGACCGGGGCCCGCCCTCGCAGATACTCTGCGGCGCGTGCGCGAGTTCGCTGCGGAGGCCGCCCGCGATCGCGTCGTACGCTCTGGCGCGTGGCACGGCTGCCGTACCTGAATTCACGCCTGCAGGGCTACCAGTCGACAATCTTTGCCGAGATGTCAGCACTCGCCGTTCGCACTGGTGCCATCAACTTGGGTCAAGGCTTTCCCGACACCGATGGTCCGGCTGAAGTACTGGAGGCGGCGGTCGCAGCGATCCGCAGCGGCACCGCGAACCAGTACCCGCCGGGCATCGGCATACCGGAACTGCGTCACGCAGTGGCCCGGCATCAGGCTCGTTTCTGGGGAATGGAAGTCGACGCCGACAGCGAGGTGCTGATCACCGCGGGCGCGAGCGAGGCGTTGGCTGCGAGCATCTTGGCGCTCACGGAGGTGGGCGACGACGTGCTCACGTTCGAGCCGT
This sequence comes from Candidatus Poriferisodalis sp., assembly GCF_965214215.1. Lineage (GTDB taxonomy): Bacteria > Actinomycetota > Acidimicrobiia > Acidimicrobiales > Poriferisodalaceae > Poriferisodalis. Next base: position 1,514,816 of record NZ_CBDCBD010000003.1, read on the forward strand.
GGTACGACCTGTATGGCGCTGTCATCTCGATGGCGGGAGCGGTGCGCAAAGTGGTGACCCTGCGCCCGCCCGACTACGGATTCGATCCCGACGAGCTGGCGGCGGCCGTGACGCCGCGCACCCGGCTGCTGGTGCTCAACAGCCCGCACAACCCGACCGGCAAGGTGTTCAGCCGGGCGGAGCTGGAGGCCATCGCGAGGGTGGCCGTCGAGCGCGATCTCATCGTGGTCACCGATGAGGTATACGAGCACTTGGTCTTCGACGGCGAGCACATTCCGATCGCGACGTTGCCTGGCATGGCCGACCGCACGGTCACCATCTCCAGCGGCGGCAAGACGTTCGCCGTGACCGGCTGGAAGATCGGCTGGGTCTGTGCGAGGTCTGAGCTGGTGGCAGCCGTGCGCACGGCCAAGCAATGGCTGACTTACGTCAGCGGCGGGCCGTTCCAGCACGCCATTGCAGCCGGGCTGGACCTCGGCGACGACTACTTCAAGGCCCAGGCCGACGACTTGCGTGCCAAGCGCGACCGGCTTTCGGCTGGGCTGCGCTCGACCGGTCTGGAAGTCTTCGAGCCGTCGGGGACCTACTTCATCACCGCCGACATCGGTTCGATCGGCCACGACGACGGCATCGAGTTCTGCTGGAACTTGCCTGAGCGGATCGGAGTGGCCGCAGTGCCCAACGTGGTCATGTACGACAACGCCGAAGAGGGCCGCCACCTCGTCCGCTTCGCTTTCTGCAAGCAGCACGACGTCCTCGACGCAGCCATCGAGCGACTGCGGGCGCTGTAGAGCTCGCTGACCCGGCTCGACGGTGTTACCCGCGGCTTGCTTGGTTCAGGCGCCGGCGCGCAGGGGGGCGATCACGCCTTCGGCGAACTCGTTGAGCATCGCGAGTTCTTGGTCTTGGGTGAAGTAGCCGACGTGATGCCACAGGAAGAACTCGGTGACGCCGAACTCTTCGTGCAGCGAGGCCACGTGGTCGAGTTCCTCTTCCCGGCTGCCGCGCCACACACGGCCCATCGGCACCACGTAGGGGGGCGCGTTGTATGCCCAGTTGAACAGCTCCTCGAAACCGTCGTACAGATCGGCGGCCTCGGCCGGGGTTCGGCCCATGGTGAGGTGACCGCCGATCGCCAGCGCATCGGCCGCCGTGGTGTCACGGCCTGAGTCGTGTGCCTCTTCGAGGTAGATGTTGAGCGCTGTGCCGATGAAGCTCTGTCGTTCGGGGGCGACGAAGCTGACCATTTTCCCGCCCTCACGTGCCCAGAACTTCGACGTTTCCATGCTGTAGCTGAAGGGCGCGTACACGGGCGGGTGGGGCTGTTGCAGCGGCCGGGGCACGATGCCGATCTCGCGCAGTGTCTTGTTCTCGTCGACTGCGGACGGGTCGAAGTCGTCAGTGGGCGGGAAGTGCCACTCCATCTTGGGCGGGGCCTCCCAGAATTCGCCCTGGATGGACACTTTGTCCTGGGTCCACAGCGACTTGACGAGATGCCAGTTCTCATACAGCGCCCGGCGGTTGCGCTGGTCGGCCTCAGACTTGTCGGACTCGGTGGAGGTGATGCCGAGGTGCTGGCCGAACGTGCCTGTCCAGCGCGGCGTGTTACCCCGTGAGAAGCCCACGAAGGTCCGCCCGCCGGTGAAGTGGTCGAGCATGGCGATGTTCTCAGCGAGCTGGATCGGGTTCACGGCGGTGAGGTTCATTCCGAGCTGGCCTACCCGCATCCGCTCGGTGTGCTGGGCCACGAAGTAGTCCCACATCAGCGGGTTGGTGGTGGTCTCGATGCCTTCCACCTGCAGGTGCTGTTCGGTCATGGCGAAACCGTCGTAACCCACCGACTCGGCGAACTGCATCTGGGTGCGGATGTGATCCATCAGGGTCTGCCAGCGCTCGGGCATGGATCCGGCGAGCCCGATCTGCTCGCCCCTGCGGCGCATGTAGGGCACCACGAGGATGGTGAAACGGAAGTCAGTCATGGAATTCGAGAGTCCCTTCGGCCTGCGGCGGCTTGCAGCAGCGACGGCACAGACTGCAACACTAGGAAGCTGGCAGGCTCGATAGTTGACTGGTTCAGCAGCAGACCGGCTCAGCAACCGCCCAGCTTGTCGACTGAGTCAACCCGGCATCGCCCGATCGCGGAAGGAACCGCCACATGCCCAAGTTCGAACCCATTGCGGGTCGCGGGCTTCATCCCATCGAGAACGCCCCGATCCCGGAGATTCGAGCCCTCCAGCTTGAGCGTTTGAAGTGGAGCCTGTCGCACGCCTACGCCCATGTGCCTGCCTACCAGCAGCTGTTCGACCAGGCCGGTGTGCACCCATCAGACCTGCGGTCGCTCGACGATCTGCAGCGCTTCCCGTTCACTTCGAAGACAGAGCTGCGCGAGAACTATCCCTTCGGGATGTTCGCCGTTCCCCGGGAACAGGTGCTGAGGGTCCACGCCTCCTCGGGTACGACGGGCAAGCCCACGGTGGTCGGCTACACCCAGGCTGACTTGGACATGTGGGCCCATGTGTTCGGGCGCTCACTGGTTGCGGCGGGTGTGCGCCCAGGCGATGTGGTCCATGTCTCATACGGCTACGGGCTCTTCACCGGTGGGCTGGGGGCGCACTATGGCGCCGAGCAGTTCGGCTGCACGGTGGTGCCGGCATCGGTCGGTCAGACAGCTCGTCAAGTGCAACTGCTGGTGGACTTCGACGCCGATGTGCTGTGCGCGACGCCGTCGTATGCCTTGGTGATTGCCGACGAGTTCGCCAATCAGGGCATCGACCCTCGGTCGACGTCGCTGCGGGTGGGGATCTTCGGCGCCGAGCCGTGGTCGGAGGCAATGCGGGCAGAGCTGGAGGACGCGTTCGGGATTGACGCCGTGGACATTTACGGCCTCTCCGAGGTCATCGGCGGCGGCGTGGCGAACGAATGCGTCGAGACCAAGGACGGGCCAACCATCTGGGAAGACCACTTCTATCCCGAAATCATCGACCCCGATTCGGGCGAGGTCCTGCCCGAGGGCGAGACGGGCGAGCTGGTGTTCACGTCGCTGACCAAGGAGGCGATGCCGGTCATCCGGTACCGCACCCGCGACATCTGCTCGCTGCAGCCAGGGACAGCACGTTCGATGAGACGCATGGGCCGGGTTGCCGCACGCAGCGACGACATGCTCATCATCCGCGGGGTGAACGTGTTTCCGAGCCAGTTCGAGGAGCTGGTGTCGGCCGACCCGAGGCTGACCGGGCACTTCTTTCTCGAAGTGCATGAGCGGGGGCGCATGGAGAGCATCACGGCCGTCCTTGAGCCGAGACCCGATGCCGGCGATCACGAGACGATTGCCCAGGAGTTCGCCGGCACTGTTCGCCAGCGCATCGGCATCGCCGTGGAGGTTCGCACGGTTGAGCCCGACGGCATCCCGCGCTCAGAAGGCAAGGCGCAACGAGTCCGCGATCTCCGAGGCTGACAGCCCGGCAAGGCTGCCCGCCTCACCTCAGTCTGAACGCCAGCTCCCCGAGAGGCAGCGCGGATTGGTGAGCCTCCTAAGGCGGCTCCGTCCCCTCGCTGAGGATGTCGAGGTACTCAGAGTAAGCAAAGAGCCGGTTGCGCCGCTGACCGGTCACCTCTCGTGCGATCTTGAATTCACCCAGGCGACCGAGCGCGTCCTGAACGGCCGGTTTAGACAATTCGGTCCGGTTCATGCTCTCGCGCACATTCAGGATGGGCGTTTGGGCCAGTGCCTCGTGCACGCGGAGCGCTGACCCTGCTGCGCGCCCTGCGCGCGCTTGGATCAGCGCCCGATCACGCTTCACCAGTTCCACCAGGCGCTCGGTGGTGTTCAGCGCAGCGATCGCCGTGGAACGTATGCCCTCGAGGAAGAACAGCAGCCAAGCAGTCCAGTCCCCGTCGGTGCGAACGCGCCCGAGAAGTTCGTAATAGCGGGACCGGTGCTGCTTGAAGAACATGCTGAGATACAGCGCGGGAGTCGCCAAAACGCCGCGCGCCATGAGCATCAGTGTGATCAGCATTCGTCCGATGCGGCCGTTGCCGTCGAGGAATGGGTGGATGGTCTCGAATTGAACATGGGCGAGGCCGGCCCGCACCAGCGGTGGCAGGTGATCGTCGTCGGCGTGCAGGAATCTCTCCAATTCCGAGATGGCCTCGTGCGCCTCCGATGCCGGTGGGGGAACGAACATCGCGGTGCCGGGGCGTCGGCCGCCGATCCAATTCTGGGAGGTCCGGAACTCGCCGGGACGCTTGTCTGCTCCGCGGGCACCTGTGAGCAGGATGCGATGAGCTTCCCGCAGCAGCCTGTTGCACAAGGGCAGTCCTGCGGGGTCTGCCATCCGCGCAACCGCGTGATCGAGGGCGGCAACGTAGCGCGACACCTCGAGTACGTCGTCGAGCGGTACCCCCGGCGCGGCACCGAGTTCGTGGCGCATCAGATCGGTCAGCGAGGACAGAGCGCCTTCGATCTGAGACGACAGCACAGCCTCTTTGCGCACATAGGAGTAGATGAGCAGCGTTGGGTCGGGAAGGTGACGTATTGCGCCGTCGAACCGACCGAGCGCGCGGCTTGCCTCGTCGAGTGCCATCACGAGCGGGCCGCCCATCGGCAGTGGCGGGCTCGGCGGCAACGGCGCCGGTACGAATGCTCGGACTTCCTCGCCGCCGACGACGGTCACGACGTAGTGGCCTGTCGGGCTGCTGTGCGATTGATTCGTCATCGGTGCTACCTCCTCAACAAGTAAGCAATAACATTAGAACCGTTATCAAGCCTACATTTTGGGCTGTCTTGGTAAGTAGTATGGCTGTAATATATCTAGGTGGCAGCGGAGTCGTGTCTTAGTCAGATAAGCTGCCTTGTCATCGCCGTCGGGCAGTGTTCAACGCTAGAACTGTCCATGGGCCAGTGTTCCCTCGAGGGCTGGAACGGTAGGCCCGGTTACTTCAGGTTTGGCCTGGAACGAAAGCGACGGTGCTGCAGGTGGTCGGAGCATCATTGCGTGCCGTCGTGCAGACGGCGCATCTGCGATGCGGGCACTACGGTGCGGACCGCGATTGCGCTGTGAGCCGTACCGGCACAGCGCAACACGTCGAAGGGGAGAGCCATGAGCTTTGTGGAGATGCGGCGTTATCGGCTGAAGGTGGGCGCACCTGACCGCTGGGTCAAGGAGTACTTCGACAAGGGCTACGAGGCACAGCGCAAGTACCTCGGCGAGCCGGTCGGCTACTACACGACCGAGTTCGGCGGCATCAACGAGATCATTCACATGTGGCGCTATGACACGCTCGAAGAACGGGCCCAGAAGCGCAAGGCACTCTTTGAAGACGCCCAGTGGCTGGAGTTCGTCGCCGAGATTGCGCCGCTGGTCGAGACGCAGGAGAACACGCTGCTGCGCGACATCTTCGAGGCCTGAACTGCCGGCGTTCAGGGCGGGGCCGTAACTCGGCCCGATTCTCGTGCGGTCGGTGCCTTCGACAGCAGCCGAGGCTCGAGCGCCTACCGTTGGCGCCCGCACGCAGCACACCTGAGGAGACAGCGTCATGCCGAACACGATGATGGACACCTGGGCGTCCGGGGGCGAGACCTTGGGAACGTGGCTGTCGATGGCGTCCAGCCATTCAGCCGAGATCGCCGGGCGTGCAGGCTTCGACTACGTCTGTGTGGACATGCAGCACGGCGTCGCCGACTACCCGGCTGCGGTGGAAATGATGCAGGCCATCGAGATGAGCGGTGGCACGCCCATCGTGCGGGTGCCCTGGAACGAGCCCGGCATCATCGGGCGGGTGCTTGATGCGGGCGCACGGGGCGTGGTTGTCCCGATGGTGAACTCGGTCGCGGAGGCGCAGGCTGCGGTGACGGCGTGCAAGTACCCGCCGCTGGGTGCTCGCAGTTTCGGGCCGGTGCTCGTGGCGGCGCGAGCGGCCGCGGGCGAGAACTACTTCGAGGCAGCGAACGCCACCACGGCCTGCATTCCCATGATCGAGACCCGCCAGGCGGTTGAGGCGCTCGATGAGATCTTGACGATCGAGGGTGTCGATGCGATCTACGTCGGCCCTGCCGATCTGTCGATCAGCTACGGCTACGGGCCCGGCTATACCGACGACCATGCCGATTACAAGGCGGCGCTGGAGCACATTGCCGAGCGGTGCGCTGCGCACGGTGTAGTGGCCGGCATCCATTCGACGGCGTCGCTGTCAGCGGACCGTCGCGGCAAGGGCTTCCGCATGCAGACCGTGTCGGGCGACGCCATGGCGCTCGGGCGCGGCATGGCCCGCGACCTGCGCACAGCTCGGGAATCCGGCGTCGCCGAGGCCGCCAGCGGCACCGACTCCAAGATCTACTGAGCCTGGTGTAGGGGCCTGCTGGGCCGTGCGACGCCGCGAAGCGGCGACTGCCGTGGCGCGGCAGACGGCGCCGACCCGGCCACGAGCGATACGCCCGCCCGATTGCGCCCGTTGTCAGTCCGTGGGCGGCACCGACTCGTCCTCGTGTTCGGCTTCCGCCGCTTCATCACGATCGACGAGTCCTTTGACACGTTTCGCAGCCGAGCCGATGGAGGCGCCGGTCGCGGCGGTGCCGCGTGCTGCGAGGCGTCCGACCGCCTTCGTGCCGCTGGCTGCCGCGCGGCCGGCCGCTGCTGCCTGCTCGGTGGTCAGCTGTCCGATATCTGACGCTGAACCTGCTACGAACTTGCCTGCGTTCGCCGTGCCGTCCGCGACGGCGCGACCGCTGCTCGCAGCAAAGCTCCCGATCGCATCGCCAAGGTCAATGGTTCGTTCGGAGACTTGGCGGGCGACTGCGGCCACATCTTCCTTGACGAACTTGCTCACTGCCGCGAATTCGACATGCTTGGCGGCTGCATGGGCAAGGGCGGCGGCGCTGATGCCAGCCAGCAAGGCCGCGCCAGCAGGCCCTCCCGCGACGCCGACCAGCGCCACCGCGCCCATGCTCGCGCCCGATGCGAGAGTGCCCCGCAAGGCGCCGTCGGCAACGTCTGCGTAGTTGCCGTCCGACTTCGCCTTGTGGAATGCGCGTGCAAGCGCTACCACCGAGATCGGCATCAGCAGGGGGTTGGCGCTGAGCGCTGCGGAAAGACCCATGCTCGCAGCGAGTTGGGCGAAGTCCGCGGTGTCGGCCTTGTTCCAGTTAAAGATCATCGAGACGACGCCGACCGTGCCGCCCAGCAGTTCAGCGGCGTCGTAGCTAACGAGGTCGGCAAACCAGCTCTTTTGGATGCCGAAGTTGGCCTGCAGCGACTCGGCTACCGAATCGAACGTTTCCTTGTCCCACGTGGCCAGCGGCAAGCCCTTCGGCGTCGAGACGTCGCGCAGCAGCCCTTGGAGCGTGCCGAGCATCTCGGCGACGACCGTGTCGTCCTCCGAGGCGTTTCGCGCTGCTTGCCAAGCGCCGTTGATGGTGTGTCCGCCGTCGAAGAGCCGGTGGTTGCCTCCGCCGACGTGGGTTGCGAGGTATTCGGCGTCCATGGCCTTGTCGTAGATGGTGGCCTGACCCTTGACGGCTGCCTGAGTGAGATCGTTGAACGCGTCCGACAGGTCGCTGGCGAGCAATCCCTGCGCAGCGCTGAGCACCGATGCCGCCCATTTTGTTGTGGCGTCGGTGGCGCGCTGGGTGCCAGTGCTGACCGCTTGGGCCGTCGCTGAGCCGACGCTGCCCAGCGCTGCTCCGGCCGCGGCGCCTGCTGCTGTGACGCCCGCTGCGGTCGAGCGGCCCCCAGCGAGAACGGAGTCTGCGGCCTTCGACGCGGCTGTGCGGGCGACCTCAAGGCATCGGCCTGCGATGCCGGGTTCGGCGTCGGACGCCGCGGCGGGTTCGGCATCATCGGGCTGGGCCGGTGTCATTGCCGCGGCCAGCGCGTCGTCAACCTCGCGGTGAACGCCGATGACCGGGTGAGGCGCGGGTAGCGCTGCTTCCGGCACGTCGTCGCTGTCTCGTAGCTGCATCGGGCGAAGTTATCTCGTTGCCGCGTCGGGCGGCACGATGCGGAACAGTGCGTCACGGCCTGTCTCGACACGCAGTTCCGGAACCGCTGTATTGCCGAGCAGGCGCGGAGCCGGGCGTACAGCGAGCGGCGAGCGATGTCGTCCACAGTGGGCATTTCAGCCGAAGACGACTTCTTCGGCGGCGTGCGCGAGGCCGAGGAAGGGATGCGGCGTCGCTCGAGCTAGCCCGGCAGCGCCCGGCCCTCGCTAGGTACGCTGCCCAGCGAGGCTGGACCCAAGGGGGGAACGTGGACGTCGACTATCCGATTATCTCGGCCGACTCGCACATTGCGGAGGCCCGCAACACCTACGTCGACTACATAGATCCGAAGTGGCGTGAGGTAGCGCCTCGTGTCGAATGGACTGAAGAGCGCGGCGATGTCTATGTGATCGACGGCATGAAGCGCACCATTGACATGGGACTCATCGCCGCCGCCGGCCAGAAGCCCGAGGAACTGAAGCGCAGCGCGGCCTACGAGGAACTGCCGCTCAGCAGCTACGACTCTGCCACTCGGACCGCTGACCAAGACCGGGACGGCGTCTCGGCCGAGGTGATCTACCCGTCGGTAGGCATGGTGCTGTGCAATCACTCCGACGCCGACTACAAGAAGGCGGCCATGGACGCCTACAACCGGTGGATCGCCGACTACTGCTCGGTGGACACCGACCGGTTGCTCGCGGTGGGACAGACGCCGCTCCGCTCGGTGGAAGAGGCCATCGACGACATCGTCGCGATGTCCGAGGCGGGCATGCGGGGCGTGATGATGTCGGGCAATCCCCACACCGAGTTCGACTTCGACGATCCCAGGTGGGACCCGTTCTGGCAAGCCGCGGTCGACCTGAACCTTCCCGTCTCGTGGCACATCCTCACCAGCCGTGGCCAAGGTCGATCCCGTGGGCCCAAGGCGAACGCCTTCATGACCATCATCCGCGCCAATCAGGACATCATGGGCACGCTCGTGTTCGGCGGAGTGTTCGAGCGCAACCCCGGGCTGAAGGTTGTCTGCGTCGAGGCCGATGCCGGCTGGGTGCCGCACTACATGTACCGGATGGACCACGCTTACAAGCGCCACCGCTATTGGCTGCCGCCCGGCCAGGAGCTCTCCAAGCTGCCCAGCGAGTACTTCAGCGAGCACATCTACACCACGTTCCAGGACGACTGGGTGGCGTTCAAGATGGTCAACGACGTCAACCACAAACGGTTGCTGTGGGCGAATGACTTCCCGCATTCCGACAGCACGTGGCCGTGGAGCCAAGAGCTGCTCGACGAGCACTCGGCGAGCCTCACGGCCGAACAGGCCCAGGACATTCTCTGCAACAACTCCGCCGAGCTCTACGACATCGATCTGTCGAGATTGCCCGTCGGCGGCGATCGGCTGGCAGCAGCAGCCTGAGATCAGCCTGGCCGCAGGTGCGGCTGTCACCGGCACAGCACGGTGCCGTGTCTCGGATCGTGCCAGTGACCTCGTCATAGGTCTGGCAGCAGGCGTCCCTGCGGGCTGGTTGCCGACGGGTACGGTTGGCCACGAGAGCCGCTGCGATCAGTTGGCGCCCGAATCCCGGAGAGTTCCACAATGCGAAGCCACGAAGTCGATTACGAGGTGTTCGGCGACGACATGCAGTTCGTCGAAGTCGAGTTGGACCCCGGCGAGACGGTCATCGGCGAAGCAGGCACGATGATGTTCCTCGAAGACGGCATCACGTTCGAATCGGTCATGGGCGACGGCTCCCAGCCCGATGCCGGACTGTGGGGCAAGCTCAAGTCGGCAGGCAAGCGGGCGCTCACGGGGGAAGGGCTGTTTCTCACCCATTTCACGAACACGGGTGCCGGCGGTAAGGCCAAAGCGGCATTCGCTGCGGGGTACCCAGGCAAGATCATTCCGGTCGATCTGGCGAAGTTCGGCGGCGAGATCATCGCTCAGCGCGACGCCTTCCTGTGTGCAGCCATGGGCACCCAGCTCGACATCGCATTCCAGCGCGGCATCGGTACCGGGATATTCGGCGGAGAAGGCTTCATCCTCCAACGCTTGTCAGGCGACGGCATGGCCTTCCTCCACGCTGGCGGATCGATCCAGGCCATTCAACTGAACAACCAGACCGTCCGGCTCGACACCGGCTGCCTGGTGGCGATGCAGCCGTCGCTGCAGTACTCCATCGAGCGGGCGGGCAACCTCAAGTCGATGTTCTTTGGCGGTGAAGGCCTGTTTCTGGCCACGGTGTCGGGCACCGGTTGGGTGTGGCTGCAGTCGCTGCCGTTCTCGCGCTTGGCGTCGCGTGTGCTGGCGAACGCAGTGGGCCCCCAGTCCGATGATTCTCGCGGCTTGCTCGGTGGGCTGCTCGAGCGCAGCTAGCGCGGCATCCGCGAGCGAATGCAACGTAGGCGCACTCGGCACAGGTCTTTCGCTCAGTGCGCCGCTCCTGAACGCAGCGAGCGGGCGGAGCACGACCGTCGGCGAGCGGTGTGGCTGGCACCCCTCGCTCGGTTGACCCTGGCCATGCAGCCGCGCCCATGCAGCTGAGCTCGGGCCGCATCGACGTCGACGACCTCGCCGACGCACAGGAGGCCTACCACTCGCGCGGTTGGACCGACGGTCTGCCCGTGGTGCCGCCGACGGCCGAGGCCGTTGCGGCCTGCTTGGATTGGGCGATGCTCCCGCCAGAGCATCTCATCGGCATCGAGCCCGTCCGAGCCCGCTCGATCACCGCGGAAAAGGCCGCCGTCAACTCCGTGATGGCCGGCTGCCTGCCCCCGCACTTCCCAGTCGTCGTCACCGCGCTCACCGCCATGCTGCAGCCCGAATTCGGCCTGCACGGACCGACGGCGTCGACCGGTGGCTGTGCGGTGCTGTTGATCGTCAACGGACCCATCCGGCGCGAGCTGGCCATGGACGCCACCTTCAGCGTGCTCGGGGGAGCTGATCGGTCACGGGCCGTCATCGCCCGCGCCGTGAGACTCGTGCTGGCGAACGTGCTCGATGTCAAGCCAGGCGGCATCGATCGTTCGACGCTGGGCCATCCGGGCAAGCTCGGCTACTGCATCGCAGAAGACGAGGAAGCAACCGGTTGGGTGTCGCTGGGCGACCAGCGGCTCGGCACCACGCCCGCCGAGCGAGCTCAGGTGTCGTCGGTGACTGCAGTGGCCTCGATGGCGCCCCGCCAGGTGATGAACGAATGGACGACCGAACCCACCGAGCTGTGCGAGACCGTCGCCGCGGAGATCCGTGCCAACCAGCTCAACTACTCCATCTGGCCCGGCAACTACGTGGTCGTGCTGCCGCCGCAGCTGCGAACACACTTCGATGCGGCCGGCTGGACGAAGGACGACATCGCGAACTGTGTCTTCGAGCGAGCACGGGTGCGCCGGGGCGATTGGGCTTCCGTCGGCAAAGGATCAGTGGTCAAGGACCGTGCCGAGCGCGAGTACCCCGCACTCGAGGCACCCGAAGACCTGCTGGTCGTTGCGGCCGGGGGTCCGGCGGGTGGTTTCGCGGCAGTGATCCCGCCCTGGCTCGGCACTCGCAGTCACGCGGCCACGGTCGCAGTCGGTGCTTGCGTCGACTGCGAGGTGCGCTGAGCGCACAGCCGACATGCACCGCCCCGTACCCAATAGGGGCTTCGCGCCATAGGGTTCGTGGCAGCATGTAGCCATGCGGTTGCCGGCACCGCACGATGCCGCTTGAGGACAGTTGACGTGGAAGTACTCAACCCGACCCACGAGCAGGATCCTGAAGGATTCGCAGCACCGGCTCGGCTCGCCACCCTCAAGGGCACCACCATCGGCGTCATCTCCAACGGCAAGGAGAACACCAAGCCGTTTTTCGACCATGTCGAGCGCCTGCTTCGCGACTGGCACGGGGTGGCCAAGGTGATCCGACGCATCAAGCTCAACTACAGCGCCCCCGCGCAGCATGAGCTGCTGGCCGAGGCGATGGGCTGGGATGCTGTGCTGGCCGGTGTCGGCGACTGAGGCAGCTGCTCGTCGTGCAGTCTGCACGACGCCGTCGCAGCCGAACGGGTCGGCGTGCCCGCGGTCAGCGTGATGACCAGCGCCTTCGTGGACGCGGCAGAGCTGATGGCCCGCGTCCAGGGCGTGCCCGAGCACCCCTTCACCGTCATCGAGCATCCCATCGCGAGTGCCGATGGCGTGGGCTTGGAGGCTCGCGCCGAAGCGGCGGTAGCGCAGGCCGTCGAAGTACTGCTCGTCTGAGCCGTCGTGCGAAGCCGCGGTCGCCGTGGCCGCTCATGGGCTGTTCGGGCCGAGCATTCGGCTGGTGAGCGAGGCGCGTAGCATCGTGGTGCAGTCGCTGGCCAGGGGGTCGCAAAGTCGGACGCTTCGCTGCGACCGTCGGGCTGCGCCTACCAAGGAGTTCCCCACAATGGTTCAGCCCATCCCCGACGACTACCCGCGAATCTCGGTGGCGATGAGCGTCGACGGTGCCGCCGATGCCATCGACTTCTACACGAGCATCCTCGGCATGACCGAACGGATGCGGATCGACATGGGCGGCAGGATCGGCCACTCCGAGCTGGCACTGGGCGACTCGCTCATCATGGTGGCCGACGAATTCCCCGAGATGGAGTTCCACTCGCCCAGGCACTACGGCGGCTCGCCCGTACAGATGAGCGTGTACGTGGAAGATGTCGACGCCACGTTTGCGGCCGCACTCGCAGCCGGTGCCACCGAGGTACGGCCCATCGTGGACCAGTTCTACGGCGACCGCTCCGGCATGATCGAGGACCCGTGGGGCCATCGCTGGAACCTCTCGACCCACATCGAAGATGTCGACCCCGACGAAATGGCCCGCCGCTCCGAAGCCGCCATGTCTGAGATGGGAGGCGGCTGAGCCGTCACTGCTGAGCGCGCCCGCTGGGGCGCGCGCTTGCTCAGCTCCTCACGCCGTTCGGCGCGGCGCAGCACTCAGGATCGCTCTGTAGCGGCTGCGGCGCGGCTGGCGACAAGGGCTACAGGCGCGGCCGAGGCGGCGAACAGTGCTGCGGCGATTGCCAGTGCCACCGGCAGCGACACCACTTGGGCCACGACACCCAACCCCAAGCCGATCGAGACCTCCCCGACGGCTTGGGATTGGCCGAAGAACGACATGACGGTCGCGCGCACCGACGAGGAAGCATGACGGTTCGCCATCGCCTCTGCCAGCGAGTACGCCGTCTCGCCGGCCACATCGAGAACGGCCCAGCCGACAAGAGCAACAGCGAACCACGGACTCATCGCCAATGCGAGAGCGCCCGCACTGGCAACGACCAAGAACCGCGCGAGCAGGTATGCATCACGGCGGGCGCTTGCTTCGTCGGCCTCTGAGCGTTCGAGATGGCGGTGGAGCCACATCATCATCGGGATCGCCAGCGCGGACATCACGAACCAGGCCGTGCCAAAGAACAGCACCGCCTCCCGACCGTCGAACTGGGTGAGGCCGAGATCGAACAGACGCAGAGCGGAGAGCCGATCATTGGCCTCCCATGCTCCACCGGCGATCGCCGCAGAGACCGTCACGGCGAGCAGCGAAGGACTTCGCCGGACGAGGCGCGCGCCCCGCTTCCACAACGTGACCGCATCCCGCCAGGCACTGTCGCGCTGCATGCTGGGAGCGCCGCTCGTCATGCGTCGCCGCCTGGGAGAATCGAAACCGGCTTCAGGCATGGTGATCGCCAGGTACCCGGCCGCTGCGAAAGCCAACACTCCCATCGCAGCCATCGATCCTCGAATCGACCAAGCGCCCATGGCTGTGGCCGCGGCGAGTCCGACCATCACACCTATGGAGCGCCACATGGCATGGCGCACGATGAGCTGGTCAGCGACCCGGTCGTGCCGGCCAGTGTTGCTGTAGCTGTCGCTGTCGTCGCCGCGGTCGTTGCCGGCTGCGCCCTCGCCGCTGGTCGCCGCGGGATGGTGCGGCGCCGGCCCGGCACCCACTGGCGGCAGCGCCCCGATGCGGTGAGACCGGTCGACGAACGCCAACTCGTCGGTCATCCAAGCCGTGGCGGCACCGCTCTGCAGCGTCCAGCCGATGCCCCACAGCACCTGCCACACCAACAGCACGCCAAATAACTCGGTCACCGGGCCCAGCGCCATCGCCGCGCCCATCACCACATACGCGGCCACGACGGAGTACTTGCGGCTGTAGAGGTCTGCGATCACGCCGGTCGGGGTCTCGGACACGAGAATCGTCAGCACCAGCGCAGTGCCCAGCACGGCGAGCCGGAACGGTGACAGCCGAAGATCGACCACCCACCACACCATCGCCGGCAGACCCCACGCGAAGGCCAGACCCTGCACGAACCCTGTCAGCAGATAGAGCCGATCGGGCCGATGCCGCACGACGCCGCAGCCTACGAACGTCCCATACGGCAATATGCACTGAGTTGCTCGGGTGTCTCAGCCTGAGAGCGCCACACACGACGGGAGATCCAGCCGATGAACAGCACAACGACACAGCACCGCATCGACGGGGCGACAACGGCCTCGACACCGGGGGGCTGCGCAGATGAAGCAGCACAGTTCGAGGAGATGGGCCTCTCCGCGGCATGGACATTTGAGGCATCCCACGATCCGTTCCTGCCGCTGGCCTTGGCATCGGAGCGCACCGAGAGCATCGAGCTCGGCACCGCGATCGCGGTCGCATTCGCCCGCAACCCGATGACCTGCGCCGTCACGTCGTGGGACCTGCACGCCATGAGCGGCGGCCGGTTCATCCTGGGGCTCGGCACCCAGATCCGGCCTCACATCACCAAGCGCTTCAGCGAACAGTGGTCGCGCCCCGCAGAGCGAATGCGCGAATACATCGAGGCGGTGCGGGCCATCTGGCACACCTTCGAGACAGGCGAGCGCCTCAACCACCGCGGCGAGTTCTACACCCACACCTTGATGACCCCGTTCTTCAATCCGGGCCCGCTCGGCATGGCACCGCCGGCGATCTACGTGGCCGGTGTCGGCCCGCGCATGGTCGAGGTGATCGGTGCCGCCGCCGACGGATTCTTCGTCCACCCGTTCCACACGGCGCAATTCATGACCGATGTGACGCTGCCAGCGCTGGCTGCGGGAGCGGAATCTGCCGAGCGTGACGTCGGCGATGTCACCGTTGCGTGCCTGACCATCGTCGCGATGGGCGAGAACGACGAGCAGGTAGCCAAAGCTCGCAAGTCGGCCGCAGGCCAGCTCGCCTTCTACGGATCGACGCCGGCGTACGCAGGAGCGCTCGACCACCACGGCTACGACGACCTGCAGCCGCGCCTGAACACGCTGTCCAAGCAGGGCAACTGGCGAGAGATGACCGACCTCATCGACGACGAACTGCTCGACCTCATCGTCGTGTCCGGCACGCCATCGCAGGTGGGCGCCCAGGTCGCCCAGCGCAACACCTTCGCCGACCGCACGACGATGATGTTCTACGGCCCGACGCCCACCAACGACGCCATCGCCGAAGCCGTCGCCGCCGCCAGCAACGCATGAACCAGCCGCCCGGGATGAGGCAGCGGGCAGACGGTGCGCTGGCGTGCTGGTGGGGTGAGGGCCACGACGACTACGAGGCGTACCACGACACCGAGTGGGGCATGCCGGTGGTTGCCGACACTCGCCTCTACGAAAAGATGTGCCTCGAGGGCTTCCAATCCGGGTTGTCGTGGCTGACGATCCTGCGCAAGCGCGACAACTTCCGCGCGGCGTTCAATGGGTTCAACTTCGAGGCCGTGGCCCGGTTCGGCGACCCGGACGTCGAGCGATTGCTCGGCGACGCCGGCATCGTGCGACACCGCGGCAAGATCGAGGCGACCATCAACAACGCACGCGCCGCGCTCGACACCGTCGAGGTGCACGGCAGCTTGGCGGCCTTCTTCTGGTCGTTCGAGCCAGATCCCGCCGATCGGCCCGCAGTCATCGACTACGAGGCGCTGACCTCAATGCCCACGACACCCGAGTCGACGGCGCTCAGCAAGGCACTGCGGAAACTCGGCTGGCGCTTCGTCGGCCCCACCACTTGCTATGCCCTCATGCAGGCGTCAGGCATCGTCAACGACCACATCGAGGGCTGCCACCGTCGCCCGGTCATCGAAGCGGCCCGCGCCGCCCTGGTCAGGCCGCGAACTGCCTCAGTCAGCGAGCCAGCCAAGAGTCCCTGATCTTGAGATTCCGGGATCGGTGGCAGCGCAAGGGTCGGCAACGCACCGAAGTCGGTCGGGCTCGCCGTCAGTTGGAGCCGGGGGCGAGAGCGACGACGCCGTCGGGGGTGGCCAGATGGGTCATCGGCACGTCGTGGGGCGCCGCCGGCAACCGATCGAAGATGAGCTCGTCGGGGGCCACGCCGATGCGGGGGCAGTCGGCGGGCAGTCGCGCCAGCAACTCGTCGTAGTAGCCCGCGCCATGACCGAGCCGGGTGCCGCGCCGATCGAAGGCCACGCCGGGCACGAGCGCGAGCGAGATGTGGCGAGGCTGCAGCTCGAACGCCTCGGCGATGGGCTGCGCGAAGCCGTAGCGATGCTGTTCCATCGCGCCGATTGCCGGATGCAACGTCAGCGGGCCGTCCGGGGGAGTGCGCGTGACCGCGAAGCGCTGCCAGCCCACCGAATCCGCCAACCCGTCAAGCGACAGCTCGCCGGGCATCGCCCGGTAGAAGAGGATCAGGCCGGCACCTGCAGGAACAGGGCGCCTGGCATCGGATCGTGACCGTTCATCGAATTCGGAGATGAACGCGTGAAGACCTGCGGCGACGGCGGCCGCAGCCGCGGCAGATACCGGCTGCCGATGGTCGCGAATCCAACGCCGCCAGATGGGCTTCGACGACTCCGATCCGGGCGCGCCGCTCATCGGATCGACGCTAGGTGCCTCGCGCAGCTTCAGGACAGCACTGATGCGCGAGACGCGCCACGGACCGCTGCTGGGGCACCGGTGTCGATTGCCGAACACCTGTGCATGCAGAGTTACACTTCGAGTCGTGGGGATCGGGGAGGTGACGCTCCCGCCGCTGTATGAACGGCCGCCTCGCCCGTTCGCGATGGCGCGCTGGGCGGTCACCAAGTTCTTCTGGTGGCAGAACGGACTGTGGATCGCCGTGGGTGTGGCGGCCTGGCTCTGGCTCACTCCTGCGCTCGACCGATTCGCGACCCCGGCCATCTGGGCGATCGGGCTGATCTACCTGCGCAACGTCGCGCTCATGGTGGCGATTGTCGGCGGTTTGCACTGGTGGCTGTACATCCGGCGCGGCCAGGGCACCCAGCACAAGTACGACGAACGGTGGCTGTCGGTCGGCCGCCGCCCGTTCCTGTTCCGCAACCAGACCCGAGACAACGTGTTCTGGTCGCTGGTCAGTGCGTGTGCCATCGCAGCGCTGTACGAGTCGGTGATGCTGTGGCTGTACGCCAACGACCTCATCTGGACCGTGCCCGCAGGCGGCGGTCTTGCCGCCGTTGCGTACACCGCCGCGCTGACGGTGGCGGTGTTCCCGCTGATCTCGGTGCACTTCTACGCCAACCACCGGCTGCTGCACACCAAGCACCTGTACCGCTGGGCTCATTCGCTGCACCACCACAACGTGAATATCGGGCCGTGGTCCGGCGTTTCGATGCACCCGCTCGAGCACGTGCTGTACTTCTCGGCGCCGCTGCTGTTCCTGGTGATCCCGGCAAACCCGTACCTCGTCACGCTGACCACCACCTACTTGCTGCTGTCGCCGGCACCGTCGCACTCGGGTTTTGACCGCTATGTGATTGCAGGCGGGCGAACCGTGGCCGGCGGCGACCGGTTTCACACGCTCCACCACCGGTTCTTCGACTGCAACTACGGCACCACGCTGGTGCCCATGGACAAGTGGTTGGGCACCTGGCATGACGGCAGCGATGCCGCCACCGACCGCATCAAGGAACGCCGCCGCCGCCTCGCCGCCCGCTGACTCCGCGTCACAGATGCGGCAAAATTCGTACCTCGTGCGGCGCAGCCCGTACGTAGTGTGATCCGTGAGGCGGGTTGCCGTCACAAAAGTGACAGGCCAGCGCAACGACCCGCCTCACTTGTCGGATCCGCAGGGTCACGGTACCACGCTCTGGAACGAAGTCTGCCGCACAATTCGACGGCTGCTGCGCCTCAGGCGATGGTCTCGGGCTCGGTGGTGACGAGCAGCTCGGCCACCGACGCGGTGTTCGGAAGCCGCAGGATCGTGGCCAGGGTCTGGGCCAGATCCTCGGCTTGGATCATGATCGAGGGGTCCACACCGAAGTCCGCGGTCATGTCGGTCTGCACGTAGCCCGGGCACACGGCCGTGCAACGGATGCCGTCGGGAAACGTGAGGTGCCGCACCGAGTGGTGCAGGGCCATCGCGGCGTGCTTGCTCATGGCGTAGCCGGGCGCGAAGGTGCCGCGCACACGCTTGCCCGACATCGAGATCACGTTCACGATGCGGCCCTCGCCGCAGCTGCGGAGGTGGTCGAGCGTGGCGCGGATCATGCGGAACGGCCCTTTGGCATTGACCTCCCACATCTCGTCGAGCATGTCCTCGGTGAGTTCTTCGAAATCATCGGGATAGGCGACACCTGCGTTGTTCACAAGACAGTCGATTCGGCCGTGTGCCTCGATCGTCTCGGAGGTCCAGCGCTCGGCGGCACCGTCGTCGTCGGCGTCGTAGCGGTGCAGCGTGACGGCTGGCCTTTCACCGCTCGGGCCAGCGGCATCGCTGCGCTCCTCGTGACCGCCACCGCCGGCGACATCGGTGCGGTATCGAGCCGCTGAGGCTTCGAGGGAAGCCACATCTCGCGCCCCCAGCGACAACGTCCAGCCATCAGCATGCAGAGCAGCGGCAATGGCCGCGCCGATGCCGCGATTCGCACCGCTGATCATCGCCACGCTTCCGGTGATGTCGCGCATGTTGCACCCCTTTCGACGGTTCATCCCGACACGCCGCAGCGGCCCGCTGTAGCGTGCTCAGTCGGCCCCGCGGGTAACCCGCACGCCAACGCGGGGACTTGGGCCGGGAGGCTAGAGCGATGGTGCAGAGTTTGTCGGCGGGCGATGGGGGAGCCGCCTACCTCCCCGGTTCGCCCGAACGCGACGAACTGGCACGCCGCACCATCGGGGTGCTGCAGCTCGGGGTGATCCCCGGCGGCTTGGCCATGACTGCGTCGTTCTCGGCGTCCACCTTGCTGGCCGACCAGATGACCGGCAGCGAGACCAAGGCCTCGCTGGCCGCCGTATGCCTCAGCATCGGCGGCACGCTCGCAGGCATCCCGCTGGCAGCGCTGATGGCCCGCCGGGGCCGCCGCGCCGGGCTCTCCGCCGGCTACTTCGTCGGCGCCATCGGCGCCGCGCTGGCACTGCTGTCTGCGCTCGTCGGCCGCTACTCGGTGCTGGTGCTGGGCATGGTGCTGATCGGCACCGGTCAGGCCGCCAACCTGGCTGCCCGCTACGCCGGTGCCGATCTGGCCACCGACGAGAACCGGGCCCGCTCGATCAGCCTGGTGCTGTGGGCGAGCACGGTCGGCTCAGTCCTGGGACCGACGGTCGCGCTCGGCCTCAAGAGTTTCTTCGCCGACACCGAGGGGCTGAGCGGCTTCGCGCTGCCCTACGCCCTGGCGCTGGGCCTGTTCGGGCTCGGCGCCCTCAACATCTGGCGCCGCCTGCGGCCCGATCCGCTGCACGTGGTGGCAGCTGATGCCGGCTCAACCAGCGTCAAGCTGCCGAGCTTGGCCGAGGCTGGTCGCATATTGGCCCATCCCGTGGCCTCGATCGCCCTCATCGGGATGATGCTGTCCCAAGCCGTGATGGTGGGCGTCATGACGGTGTCGCCGATCCACATGTCCAACGGCGACCAGAGCCCGCTGATCATCGGCTTCATGCTGTCGTTGCACATCGCTGGCATGTTTGCGTTCTCGCCCTATGTGGGCTGGCTCGTGGACCGTGTCGGGGGCCAGATCATCATCGTGATCGGCTCGCTCGTGCTCGCTGTCGGCGCCGTGATGGCCGCCAACACCGATGCCGCGCACGCCACCGGTCTGCTGGCGGGGCTTTTCCTCATCGGCATCGGCTGGAGCTGCTGCGTGGTGGCCGCCAGCTCGATGCTGACGGCGTCGTTTCCTGTGGAGCGCCGCGTCAGCGTGCAAGCCACCGCCGACGTGCTGATGACCGCGCTCGGCGCAGCCGCCGGCGTGAGCTCAGGCTTGGCAGTCGAGCATCGTTCCTACGCCGATCTGGCGAACTGGGGAGCGTGGGTGGCCGTGGTGCTTGGCATTGCCGCCGTGGCGATGCTGCTGCGCAACCATCGAGTAGCTCGCCGCCTCGCCGCCTGAAGTCTCCGGTCTGGGTGCCTCCCGCGGCGCGATGACCGAAATCTGTGCAGGAATGCCGCCGCAGGGCGCGAACCTGCACAGACAAGCCGGTGGCCCGCGGCAAATCCAGCCGGCTCAGAACAGGCCGTCGAGGCAGGCGGTCAGCTTGGTCTCGACCTTCGGCTCTTGCGCGGTGATGCGTGACAGGAACGACACCGAGACGAAGTCGTGCATGACCGCACCGGTGTCGACGTCCTCCGGCATGTCGACCGCATCGCCCCACTGCATGGCCACCCGGAATGCCTCGGTGTTGTCGGGATGCGGCTCGAGGCTGACCGAAGTAATCGAACGCGGCGGCACGGTGCCCACTTCGGTGAATCGCCAGCCCTTCATGTCCGCGACTTCGCAGTTGGGAACGTTCAGATTCACGGCCCACGCTTCGGAATGCTCATCGGCGAGCAGACCCTGCAGCACCGTGCTCGCGACCTCGGCCGCCGAGTGCCATTTCTGATCGGCGATGGCGTCTTCCCAGCCTTGGCCCTCCACGCCGAACCCTTCGACGGTCTGGCTGACGGCCAGCCCCGGGATCTTGCCGTTGCGGCCTGTCAGCACCGCTCCGACGGTGCCGGAGTGATACACCGATCTGCCGACGTTCGCGCCCGGGTTGATCCCCGACACCACCAGATCGATCGGTCCGAAGGCGCCGAGACGGGCGAACATCACGCACAGCGCCGGTGCTCCCGACACGGTCCAAGCATCTTCGATTCCCTCGAAGTGCACCTTGTGCACTTGGGGATCCATCAGGTGCAGGGGTCCGATCGCTGCGCCGGCGCCGGAGTATTCGGAGTCTGGTGCGACCACCACCACATCGCCGTGAGCGGTCATGGCGCTGGCAAGGACGTACAGGCCCTCCGAGGAGATGCCGTCGTCGTTGGTCACCAGGATCCGCACCGTGTCGAAGGTACCGCCCGAAGGTGACACTTCGATGTACCCCTTGTGAACCGGCGGTGCCGCAGCGTTGACATCCAGCCGGCAGTCGTCTGACGCCCAGTTTCAGGGCCCAGGCTTCGGCCCGGAGTGTCGCTGGGCATGCCGTGGCAAGCTGTCTGGCGGTGACGGGGCTGGCTGAGACCGAGATGCCGGGGGCAGGGCACACGTTGCGCGTCCTGCACACCTCCGATGTCCACATCGGCCACGTGCGCGGGCCGCACGGAGCGCACCGCGACGTGTGCCAGTGCCCCATCCACGCCCTCGCCGACACCGCAGCCGCCCATCAAGCTGACGTGCTGCTGATCGCCGGTGACCTGTTCGACCACGCTCGGCTGCGGCGCCCCGATGTGGCGCACACCATGGAGCTGCTCGGCCGGGTGGACGCCTCGGTGGTCATCATCCCCGGCAACCACGACGTCCACGACGAACGGACCCTGTGGGGCACGCACGCCGACCACGAGCACCGTCTCGAAGTCACCGGCGCCGGGGTGATCTTCCTCGATGATCCGCTGGGCGCGACCCTGCACTTCGGCGAGCACGACCTGACCCTGTGGGGCCGGGCGATGGACTCCCACGATGCCGACTATCGCCCCCTCGCGGGCGTGCCGGCGCGCCCCGACGACGGCTGGTTCATCGCCGCGGGGCACGGGCACTTCCAGCGCACCGACGACGACGCGCACCGGTCCTCGCCGATCGCCGCTGAAGAGATCGAAGCCACCGCCGCCGACTACGTAGCGCTCGGCCATTGGCACGTCACCACCGACGTGTCCGTCGGCGAGGTCATCGCTTGGTACCCCGGCGCCCCCATGGGCACACCGTCGAACGGAACGGCGTGCCTGGTCACCTTCCACCAGCATGCCGACGGCAGCACCGGAACCGTCGCCGTCGACCACGTGGCCGTCACCCCGCCTGCCGCCGGTTGCGGCTAGCGACATCGGGTCGGCGCCCGGGCCCCAGCCGGCCGATGTCAGCGCGTCAGACGCCGCCCGCAGCCCGCTCGATGCGTCGTTGCAGTGACTCGCATTCGCTCATGTGGGTCATGGCTTCAGACTTGGCGGTTCCGTAGTCCTGCGCCACCTGCCGCGCGAGCTCCGGGTCTTCGTAGGTAGCCGGCTCGCCGAGGAGCGCCTGCAACTCGGCGACACGGTGTTCGGCGGCTTCCCAGGCTCGTTCCGCGGCCGCCAGCGCCCGGCGAAGATCTGCCGTCGCGTCGTGGGCGGCTTGCCGCTTGGTGGCGCCCTCGCGGCGCCGCTTGGCCGCGGCCGCACGAGATGTGGGTGCGTCCGCGGCAGCATCGGCGTGGCGCCCGGCGATCCGGCCGCCGGTGCTGCCCCCAGCGGTCCGTCGCGTGCTCAGCCCCGGGGGTCGCAGCAGATCCTCGTCGACGCCGGGGTGGAGGGTGGCAGTGCCGTCGCGCACCACGATCAGCGAGTCGGCCACGCTGCGGATGAGGTGACGGTCGTGGGTCACCAGCAGCACCGTGCCCGGGTACACCGACAGCGCATCCTCCAGCAGGTCGCAGCTCGGCAGGTCGAGATGGTTGGTGGGCTCGTCGAGCACCAGCAGGTTGACCGGGTTGGCCATGGTCATCCCCAATGCCAACCGCGTCCGCTCGCCGCCTGACAGATCGGCCACCTTGCGGTCGGCTGCATCGCCCGCAAAGCCGAACCCGCCCAGCATGGTGCGCACGTTGCGGCCCGGCTGATCGCCCACCGATGCCGTGAATTCCTCCACCACCGTGCGGCGAGGGTCCATGACCTCGGCGAGA
Organism: Candidatus Poriferisodalis sp.; assembly: GCF_965214215.1. GTDB lineage: Bacteria > Actinomycetota > Acidimicrobiia > Acidimicrobiales > Poriferisodalaceae > Poriferisodalis. Next base: position 1,537,830 of record NZ_CBDCBD010000003.1, read on the forward strand.
TGCTGCTCGAAGGTGGCCATGTCGACGTTGCGGCCCCGGTGCAGCTCACCGCCGAGCACGCCCAGCTCGCCCCGCAGCACCCGCAGCAGCGTCGTCTTGCCGGCGCCGTTGGGCCCGACCACGCCCACCTTGGTGCCGCGTTCGATGACCAGGCCGACGCCTTCCAGCACGGGTGCGTCGCCGTCGGCGTAACCCAGCGATGCATCGACCAGCTCGGTGACCACCCGTGACGACCGTCGAGGCGTGCCGAATCCGAAGCGTGCCGCCAGCTCCTTGCGGGTGGGCACCGCCACCGGCTCGATCTTCTCCAACGCCTTGATCCGGCTCTGCACCTGGCGGGCCTTGGTGGCCTTGTAGCGGAAGCGCTCGATGAAGCGTTCGGTATGCGCCCGCCGCCGGGCCTGCTGTGCCGCTGCCGCCTCGGCTGCGAGAATCCGCTCCTCACGGGCCACGACGAACTCGGCGAAGCCGCCGATGTGCTCAGACGCACTCGTGCCGTCCATCTCGATGACCCGATTGGCGACGGCATCGATGAAGTCGCGGTCGTGGCTGACGAACAGCAGCCCGCCCTCCCACGAGGCGAGCTGATCCTCCAGCCAGGCCACCGAGTCGACATCGAGGTGGTTTGTGGGCTCGTCGGCTAGCAGCACATCGGGCTTCGACAGCAGGAGCTGTGCCAGCGCAACCCGCATCCGCCAGCCGCCCGACAGTTGCGCGACCGGGCGCTGCGCGTCGTCAGCGGCGAAGCCCAGCCCGGCGAGCACCCGGTGAGCCTCCGCCTCGAAGCCGTAGCCGCCGACCTGGCGGAAGCGGGCCTCCAGCTCGCCGTAACGCGCCAGCACCTCGTCGTGATCGGCAGCGCCGACGTCGGCCAGCCGTGCCTCCAACGAGCGCAGCTCGGCCGTCATCGCCGTGATGTCGCTCGCACCCGCCAGCGTCGCCTCCAGCACCGTTCCCTCGGTGATCTCGTCGAGCTCTTGAGGCAGGTAGCCGAGCGTCAGCCCGTTCTGGCGGTGGACCTCGCCCTCATCGGGCTCGTTGAGGCCGGCCAGGATCTCCAGCAAGGTCGTCTTGCCGATCCCGTTGCCGCCCACCAGCGCGACTCGTCGGCCTGCAGCGAGCTGCACGCTGACATCGGCGAACAGCCGCCGTGGCGGGTACGACTTGGCAAGCGAGGATCCCCACAGCACACAGTGAGTCTGCCGCCGTGCATGATCACATCACCCTTTGGCGCGACCCTCTGACGCGCAGCGCTGTCTCACTCGGCCCGATGCCGTGCGGTCGGTTCTCGGTGAAGTCGGCGGCGAAGGCTGCCGCTAGGCGAAGTGGGGGGCGACGTCGGCCATGAAGGCCCGCAGCGCGTCGAGGCGGCCTTCGATGCCGCCGCGCGCCACCGGGTCGACCACGAAATGTGTCACTCCGGCGTCTGCGACTCGGCCGACGCTGTCGATCATCTGCTCAGTGCTGCCCGCAATCGACACCGCCGGCTTCATCGCCGAAGCCGGATCGAGGTAGTAGCGCAGCGACAGGGTGATCTCGCTGCGGTCGCGGCCTGCGGCGTCGCAGGCCTCGCCCACCTGGCGCCAGCCCGACGCAACCTCGTTGAGCGTTTCGAATGCCGCGTGGAAACCGTGCCCGTGCTGTGCGACACGCCGGTAGGCAGCAGCGGTATTGCCGCCCACCCACACCGGCACAGGGTCTTGCACCGGCTTGGGCTCGAAGCCAACGGCGGGGAACGAGTAGAACTCGCCGTCGAAGCTCGGATTGTCCTCGGTGAACAGCGTGTGGAACACCTCGAGCTGCTCGTCGGAGCGCTTGCCCCGGCGGTCCCACGGCATGCCGAGCACCTCGGCTTCCTCGCGCATCCAGCCCACGCCCACGCCCAGAATCAGTCGGCCGTTCGACAGCACGTCGATGGTCGCCAATCGCTTCGCTGTCTCGACCGGCGGCCGGTAGGGCAGGATCAGCACGCTGAAGCCCAGCCGCAGGTTCTCGGTGACCGCGGCCACGAACAGCAGCGTGCCGATCGGGTCGAGCCAGCCCGTCTTAGGCGGCGCCGGAAACGAGCCGTCGTCGGAGTACGGATACTTCGACACCAGCTCGGCTGGCCAGCAGACATGATCCGAGGCCCAGCCCGAGTCGAATCCGAGCTGGTCGACTTCGGTAGCGAACGCCATGAGCCCGTCTCGGCTTCCGACGCGACCCAAATGCGGCAGTGTGACTCCCCATTCCATGAGCCGACACGCTACGCCGGACTGCTCGGGCGTGCCGGGCCGGGCTCGCACAGCGATTGTCACGCAATCGTTGCACCTTGGCTGGGAACGCCTTGCTCGGCGCGATTACTCTCGCGCGCACCGCCGCAGCGGTCATCGGGGGACAGTCGGGCGCCACGGCTGCTCGCTGTCAGCTTGGGATGCCGCGGTGTCTGCTGTTCCACCCAGGAGGGGACCCATGCAACTAACCAAGAATCGGCTTCTGCGCCTACTGGCGCTGCTCTTCGCGTTCTCGCTTGTCGCGGCTGCTTGCGGTGGCGACGACGACGACGAGGCTGGCGAGACCCAGACCACCGAGGCCATGACCGAAGACGAGGACATGGCCGACGAGGACATGGCCGACGAGGACATGGACGAAGGCGAGCCCGAGGAAGAGGCCGGCGGCCTCAGCCAGGACGTCATCGAGCAGGCCTCCGAAGGCGAGGGCACGGATGACGAAGACATGGCCGACGATGCAGACATGATGGAGTTCGACCGCTCTACCATCGAAGGCATCTTCGAAGAGGCCGAGTACCGCCGCGCGAAGGTCGTCGAGCGGATCATGGCCCACCTCGAGTCCGGTGAGTGGGGCGTCGATGACGACAACATCCTGCACGGGCCCGAAGGGTTCATGATCGACCTCAACGAGTGCCCCGGAGACTGGTCCAACACCGAAGGCATCACCGAATCGGAGATCCGCATCGGCCAGACGGGCCCGCAGTCGGGCACGCTGGCCCTGTACGGCAATGCCCGTCTCGGCTGGCAGACCTACCTCGAGCATGTGAACGCCGAAGGCGGCATCGCCGGTCGCAACGTGGTCATGAAGTCCTACGACGACGCGTACGTGGCCGCACAGACCATTGAGTTCGTCGACGAGCTGATCGAGAACGACAACGTCTTCGCGATTCACACGCTGGGTTCGCCGAACACGCTGGCGGTGTACGACACGCTGAACGCCGAGTGCATCCCGCAGCCGTTCGTGTGGACGGGTCACCCGGCTTGGGGTGATCCCGAGGTGCACCCTTGGACCACCGGCAGCATCCTGTCGTACTCGACTGAATCAGTGCTGTGGGGCAACTGGATCAAGGAGAACCTCGCCGACGAGCTGCCTGTGGTGGTGGCCGGCCTGGTGATGGACAACGACTTCGGCCTGGCCTATGAGCTGGGCTTCGAGGAATACGCCCACAACAACCCCGACGTGGTGTCGGAATTCGTCAAGGTGCGCCACGACCCGGCCGCACCGACGATCACCAACGAGGTCACCACGATCGCTGCGGGCAATCCCGATGTCTACATCTCGATGACCGCTGGCAACGCGTGTCTGCTGGCCATTCAGGAGGTTGCCGCATCCGGCCTGAAGGAAGAGCTTTCCGCAGCGTTCACGCCGTCGGTGTGCAAGGCACCGGCTAGCTGGATCGCTCCAGCCGGCGATGACGGCGACGGCTGGCTGATCGTGGGCGGCGGTGTGAAAGACACCACCGACCCGTCACTCATCGGCAGCGATGCGTTCATCGACTTCATCATCGAGAGCCTTGAAGCCAATGATCTCGATCCGACGATCTCGATGTTCGGCAACGGCTACATGCTGGGCTACCCGTATGTGGAGGCGCTGCGTATCGCGGCTGAGCTGCCGGGCGGCGTCACTCGGACCAACTTCATCCTGGCGGTGCGGGCGATCGACATCCATCACCCGATCTTCCTGGACGGCATCACGTTCGCCATGAATGGCAACGCCGATGCGTTCCCGATCGAGGGCACCGACTTCAGCCAGTACGACGCGTCCTCGCAGTCTTGGATCGTCTCGAACGTCATTGACGTGAACGGCGCTTCGGGCAACTGCGTCTGGGACAAGGACAACGGCGGCTGCCGCTAGGCAGGCCCCGCATCAGAGTCAGCGGCTGCCGTTAGGCAGGCGTTGAACATCTGAATCAGCAACACAGGCGGCCGTCGCCGCCGAGAGCAATCTCGGCAGCGGCGGCCGCTTGTCGCGTCGGAGGTTCGTTGTAGTCCGGCATGTCGCTGGCTCAGGTTTCGGGCTGCTGGTCGGCGCTGACCCGGCCGTAGCACACGGCGGGTGTCACCGCGCCGGCGACCGGGTTCTCGTCTGCCATGCCCGATGCGTACCGGTATTCCTTCGTTTTCTATCAGACCGATGCGGGCTCGTCAACCCGCATCGGGCGTCAGGCCGCGCGGAGGTCCCAACAGCCGTGCCCGCAGCCGATATCCCGCATATCTGCTGAGGGACAGCGGCCTGCATCTCGCGCGGGCTTGACACGGCACGGCGTCGACTGCGATTGCCGCCGCGGCGGGTGGAAAAGGAAGGATTCGCGGCAGCGCCGGCCCTCACGGACGGCACCAGTTGCATGGGTCCCCCCGGGACGGACGGCGCAGCCGCGGATCACCCAAATCCGCTGCGACCCACCGGAGGCACCCGCCGATGTCCAACAGACTCACCACAGCGCTGCTCGCGCTGCTCACCTTCGCCGCCGCCATGGTGATCGTGCCGCTCGCGACCCCCGACGACGCCGGCGCGGACACACGCACCAAGACCGTGCAGCGCTGCTCCTATGACCCATTCGCAGGCCGCCAGTGCTGGACCGAGACCGTCAACGTCTCCCACGTCCACCGCTGCGGCGCAGGCCTGACGGGCACCTACCCGAACTGCTACCCCATCCCGCCGGTGACCCAGCCCGTGTGCCCAGCAGGCATGACCGGCACACCCCCCAACTGCTACCCGCCGCCGCCCGCCACAACCGAACCGCCGCCACCCCCGACAACTGCGCCGCCTCCGCCCACGACGCAGCCTCCGCCCACCACGACCGTCTACGTGCCGCCCACGACGACCACGACAGCCCCGCCGCAATGCCCCGCCGGGGAGACTGGCACACCCCCGAACTGCCAGAAGGCGGAATGCCGCGCAGGCCAGACCGGCACCCCACCCGACTGCAAGAAAGCCGAATGCCTCGCCGGGCAGACCGGCACCCCGCCCAACTGCAAGAGCGGCCGCGACACAACGCGATGCGCTACGGGCCACCACCGCTTCGGGACCGGCTGCCATCCGAACCACGACTGGACCAAGATCCCCTGCGGCACCGGCACATGGACACCCCACAGCGGCCACACCGCCCAACAACGGCCCGCCTGCGAAGACGACCAAGACGACGACGGCGATACGACGGACACAGTTGAGTCGTGCTCGTCGTACCAAGGCCCTCTGAGGACCTACGAGCGCCACCGGCACCCCATAGGCGACAGCAGCGGCGACTCCGCTTGCCATCGCCTGGACGACTCCCACTGCCCCGCCGGGCAAACAGAGACAGGCGGCCACGGTTCGGGTAGCTGCGCTGACGACGAGATCGGAAACGAACTCATCCGCATCGCCGGATTGATCCGAAACGGAGCGTTGAACGCCGCCCGCGCCGCCCTCAACAAGATCGCCGAGGAGAACGGCGAAGCAGCGCTCGAGAACGCCAGGATCAGGGAGCAGGCTGGCAAAGAGATCGCCGAAGCAATCGAAAAGGTCTGGAACGAGACGCCTGAAGAGTGGAAAGTCCTCGTCAAAGGCCTCGCCGCTATAGGCGGCTGTGCTGTCGTGATAACGCTAATCGTCAAGTCGACGGCGGCCTCAGCGGGCGCAGCGGCACCTGGATGGGTCGCCTGGGTGGCAAGCCCGTCAGGCAAAAGCACGTTGGAAAGAACCTGCGGCGGGGCGATTGTCATCGCCACCGCTTTTTCCATCGCCTCTAGCGACGACAGCGACGGCGGCGACAGCGACGGTCCGCCTTCGTTGACAGACCTCCAAGAAGAAGTCGACGAACTCGAGACCAAGTGGCGTAATGGCAGCTTCAGCAACTCTGAAGAACGCGACCAACTCAAGAGGGACCTGGAAGACGCCCAGAACCGCCGCGACTGCGCCCAGGGTTGGGCCGACGCCTGCGCGGCGCTGGGCCGATGAGCCCCTCCGACTACCCTGAACCCATGCGCTTCCGTCATTCCAGCCTCGATGCGAAGCCAGCCACTCGACGGCGACGATCTGGCGGCCGACCGCCCGCGCTTCGCCGTCGTGCCGCTGGCATGGCAGGCGGTGAACAGCGGAGCGCATCGTCGGCCCGGCTACCTCTGAGGTTGCGGATCCTCGACAAAGCTGCCCAGGTTGCGGTGCTGTGGGGTGTGTTTATTGCGCTGGACGCCGACGTTACGCCGTGGGTAGTCGCATCCGTGGGGGTCGCAGCCTTCGTCATTCTTCAGATAATGAACTCGCGGTGCTACCGACGGCAAGCGGATGCGGCGCAGCCGCTTTCTTCGTCGCCGGCGTGACAGCGGCCCGGTTGCGTCTTGGCCTGTCGTGGTGGCTGCCGGTTCAGGAATTGGTGTGGCGTTTGCGTGCTGCTTCGGCTTCGGCGTCGAGCGTGACGGTGGTGAGGGCGTCTCGTGCGGCGCGTACGTTCCATGGGCGCTGTGTGCCGTCGGCGCGGCGGAAGCCTTCGGTGTCGAGCACGGCGGGGATGGCTCGCCAGGTGGCGCCTTCGGCGCGCAGTGCGGCGACGCGGGCGCCCGCGGCGCGGGTGTGAGGTGACGGAGGGCGGCCCAGGCGTTTCCCCGCGCGTTTGGCTGCTCTGAGGCCTTCGGTAGTGCGCCGCCTGTTCAGGCCCCGCTCGAGTTCGGCCATCGCTGCCATGACGGTGAGCGTGGCGCGTCCCTCGGGTGAGCCGGAGTCCATCTGCCCGACCACGGCGAGCCGCCATTGCTGGGTTTCGGCGCAGTCAGCGATTCCGAGCACGTCGAGGGCCGAGCGGCCGAGCCGGTCCAAGGCGGGCACGACCAACGCATCGGCTTCTCCAGAGGCGAGCATTTTCAGAGCGCGGCCCAAGCCGGGTCGCTCATGCGGCTTCTTCGCGCCCGAGGCACCCTCGTCGGAGATCCACTCAGTACGCGTCATTCCCATGAGGGCGCAGTACCCCTCGGTCTTTTCGCGCTGAGCAGCGAGTCCGTGTCCGCGTTCGGCCTGCTCCCTGGTTGATACGCGGCCGTAACACACTGCCAGCTCTGTGGTCGTAACCGATTTCGTTTCATCTGTCATGCACCCAACCGTACCGGTATTGACCATTTTCCCGGCAGAAGCGCACGGTGTGTCTCACCTGGGGCGGTCTGGTGGATAGTGCAGAACGCGGATTCGAATGCTGCGGGATGGTTCGTCGCACGTCGGCGTTCTCGGTTTGCATTGCCGCAGCGGCGGCAGTTAGGTTCGCCCGAACCACCATGTGCTGCAGGGCCGCCCGGCCGTGGGCGCGGGATGGCAATCAAGGGGGAATTTCATGACCGGATCACACCGGCGGTTGTGGCGCCTGTTGGCGCTGCTGTTCGCGTTCTCGCTCATCGCAGCTGCATGCGGTGGCGGTGACGATGATGCAGACGACGATGGCACCACCGATGCGGGCACGCAGACGGCCGATGACGACATGTCTGATGACGACATGTCCGACGACGACATGGCTGACGAGGCCGAGCCCGAAGACGAGGGCTCGATCGGCGGCGGCATCACCCAGGAGGCGCTCGAGGAAGACGCCGCCGAAGGCGACGGCGACATGTCAGACGGGGACATGGACGACGGCATGATGAGCGTCAACATCGACGACTTCAACCTGGACACCATCGACGGCATCTGGGAGCTGGCGGCTGCGCAGCGAGAAGCCATTGTGGCCAATCTCACCGCGGGCATCGAGGCTGGCGACTACGGCGTCGGCGACGACGGCATCCTGCGGGGCCCGTCGGGATTCGAGATCGACATGAACGAGTGCCCGGCCGACTGGTCGAACACCACCGGCATCACCGAGGACACGATCCGGATCGGCCAGACGACCGTGAAGTCGGGCAATCTGGCCGCATACGGCGACATCACCGTCGGCTGGGAGAACTACTACGAGTTCGTGAACGAGAACGGCGGCGTGGACGGCAAGGAGATGGTGCTGATCTCCCGTGACGACGGTTACGTCGCAGCCCAGACCATCGAGTTCATCGACGAACTGATCGAGTCTGAGAACGTCTTCGCGCTGCACACGCTGGGATCGCCGAACACGCTTGCCGTGTACGACCAGATCAACGACGAGTGCATCCCGCAGGTGATGGTCGCAACAGGTCACCCGGCTTGGGGCGATCCGGTGCACCACCCTTGGACCACGGGCATGCAGATGTCGTACTCGACCGAGGCGATCCTGTGGGGCAACTGGATCAGGGACAACCTGGCCGACGAGCTGCCGGTGAAGGTGGCCGGTCTGGTGATGGACAACGACTTCGGCCTGGCTTACGAGCTGGGCTTCCACGCCTATGCCGAGGCCAATCCTGACGTGGTCAGCGAATTCGACGCAGTGCGTCACGACCCGGCTGCGCCGACGCTGACCAACGAGGTCACCACGATCGCCGCTGGAAGCCCCGACGTGTTCATCTCCATGACTGCCGGCAACCCGTGCTTGCTCGCCATCCAAGAAGTCGACAATTCGGGCCTGCTCGACGACCTGTCGGTTGCGTTCACCCCGTCGGTCTGCAAGGCCGTGGCGGCCTACATGGCGCCAGCCGGCGATTCTGCAGACGACTGGTGGATCGTGGGCGGCGGCGTCAAGGACTCCACCGACCCGAAACATGTCGATGAGCCGTTCATTTCGTTCCTGCGCGGTGAGCTCGCAGACCGGGGTCTCGATCCCGAGATCTCGCTGCTGGGCACCGGCTACTACTTTGCTTACCCGCACACCGAGGCGGTCCGGGTGGCGGCCCAGTTGCCCGGTGGCCTGAGCAGGACGAACTTCATCTTGGCTGCACGGTCGCTGGACATCTACCACCCGCTGCTGCTCGACGGCATCAACTTCGCTGCCGACGGCGCTGTGGACGGGTACTACATCGAAGGCTCCGACTTCAGCCAGTACGACGCCGGGGAGCAGACGTGGGACATCGTCGGCGACATCGTCGACGTGAACGGCGGCTCGCCGAACTGCGCCTGGGACAAGGACAACGGCGGCTGCCGCTAGGCAGACGGCGCGTCAGAGTCAGCGGCTGCCGCTAGGCGGGCGTTGAACATCTGACTCAGCAACACAGGCGGCCGTCGCCGCCGGGAGCAATCTCGGCAGCGGCGGCCGCTTGTCGCGTCTGGGGTTCGTTGTCGCCAGGCGGTCGAGTCCCCACGCCGTTGGTTCAGGCGTCGGTGTGGCGTCGGCATTCCGTCTCGGCTTCGGCGTCGAGCGTGACGGTGGTGAGGGTGTCGCGTGCTGCGTGTGTGTTCCACAGGCGATGTGTGCCGCCGGCCCGGGCACGCTCTTGCCGGCGATCCAAACGGTGGAGGCGATCCCGGTGAGCGAGCAGGGCGCGCTTCGGCCCGTTCTCGCTGCGCTAAGAGGCCGTAGCCGGATTCGGCCTGCTGGCCGGTGCTGACTCGGCCGCAGCACACGGACGGTGTCGCGGTCCCGGCAACCGGACTCGTGTCTGTCATGCCCAGGACCTGCCGGTATTCCTTCGTTTTCTAACACACTGACGCGAGGCCGTCAAGCTGTCTCAGGCATCAGCGCGGTCCGCGACTCGTACTTGTGCGCCCGCGACCGCAAACCCCTGTAGCCGTTGAGAGATCGCGGTCTCAGCGCCGCGTCCTGCCGACGCCGCGCCGCCTGCGCTGCGCTGCGTGCCGCCATTCGATCGCGGCGGGTGGAAAACGAAGGATTCGCGGCAGCGCCGGCCCTCACGGACGGCACCAGTTGCATGGGTCCCCCCGGGACGGACGGCGCAGCCGCGGATCACCCAAATCCGCTGCGACCCACCGGAGGCACCCGCCGATGTCCAACAGACTCACCACAGCGCTGCTCGCGCTGCTCACCTTCGCCGCCGCCATGGTGATCGTGCCGCTCGCGACCCCCGACGACGCCGGCGCGGACACACGCACCAAGACCGTGCAGCGCTGCTCCTATGACCCATTCGCAGGCCGCCAGTGCTGGACCGAGACCGTCAACGTCTCCCACGTCCACCGCTGCGGCGCAGGCCTGACGGGCACCTACCCGAACTGCTACCCCATCCCGCCGGTGACCCAGCCCGTGTGCCCAGCAGGCATGACCGGCACACCCCCCAACTGCTACCCGCCGCCGCCCGCCACAACCGAACCGCCGCCACCCCCGACAACTGCGCCGCCTCCGCCCACGACGCAGCCTCCGCCCACCACGACCGTCTACGTGCCGCCCACGACGACCACGACAGCCCCGCCGCAATGCCCCGCCGGGGAGACTGGCACACCCCCGAACTGCCAGAAGGCGGAATGCCGCGCAGGCCAGACCGGCACCCCACCCGACTGCAAGACCGGCCGCGACCCGACGCGATGCGCCACGGGCTATCACCGCAACGGGAGCACCTGCCACGCCAACCACGACTGGACCAAGATCCCCTGCGGCACCGGCACATGGACACCCCATGTCGGACACACTCCCAAGCAGCAATCCCCCTGCGAAGACGACAAAGACGACGAGGACCGCTGGCTTCATGCGTGCAGACACATCGACATCATCATTTTCGGCGGCGTTCCCCATGCTCACGACGGCTTGGCTTGTCACGACAGCGCACCCCCAGACCATCACTGCGGACAAGGGGAGCACACGCACGACGGAAAGAACTGCCATTCCCAAGAAACCGTGCACCCAGAAACCAATGAAATCGACACCTTCGCAAACCTTGTGATCGAGTCATACGAGGTGCGGATAGAGGCCACGCAACAAGTCGTCTGCACTCTTGGCACGGGCGGTATCGCCGCCAAAGCGGCTAAAGAGTTGATCAACGCAGGCGCGAAAGTTTGGGGATGGATTGCCGGCGCTGTCCTCGAGCAAGAGCTTCCAGGCCCCTGCGACGCGCTCTATGAGCGCATTCAAAAGCAAGTCAGAGACCTGATCGAGGACGGCCGCCTACCGGGCACCGGAGACGACGACCAAGACGACGAATCAGATGACGATTCAGACTCCGACGACGACAGCTACACCCCGTACGAGAACGATGATGGGAAGATCGATGCGGACGGCCGCGCGCGTGCTGAGGAGCAATGGCGGAAAGGCAACCTGCCGACCGCCGAATTCAAGAAGATCAACCGCCGTTATGAGTGCGACACCTACGGTCGGGAATGCGAATGAGCGCCAAGAGCTACTCTGAACCCATGACAGTCCCTCCTGCGGGCGGTATCCGCGTGCCCGACACCCCCCAACGGCTGCTGCGGTTGCTCGCCGTGCTCGCTGTCTCTTGGCAGCTGTTGGGCGATGGAGCACCGAGAAATCTGGTGAACCCGTGAGCACCGCAGAGAAGCCGGCCGCTCAAGAGCCGCAGGGAGCGCGCAAAGGAGTTTGGCGCAAAGGCATCTTGACCAGAGAATTCTGGCGTAAGGGTCCAATGGGCATCCTTGCGGGGGTGGCATGTCTGATCTACGTCTACCTCCACGTCCATTTCGGCAGGGTCGAGACCCCTTGGGGCGTCGTGTCGGGTGTGCCGTTCATGCTCCTCAAGTTGGCACTCATGTTGGCATTGGCTGTTGCGTTGTACCCCTTTGCCGGACGGTTGGAATTCTGGTGGCAGCGCCGACGCAGGACGGCCGTAGTGATTGGCGCTGCGTTGGTTTTGCTGTCCTATTGGCTCCCCGCGGGCTGGGATCTTCTGATACTGCTGGTGCTCATGATTGCCGGGGCTTACGAGTGGGTCAAGCTCCGCGGTCGCAGTTGGGTTGCTATGAAAGAGCGCCAATAGGCGCCGACTTGCGGAAACGCTCAACGTCCCCGCCGAAGAGGCCACGAGCGCTGCACCCGCGAGTCCCGCGGTGACGGCAACTCACGTAGTCGCGTGCGCCGCTTCTGTCCAAGCGATCTCCGATTTGATCTCAGACTTCGGCGTCGCTGATCAGGGGTCGATGAGGACGCCGGGGTTGAGGATGCCGTTGGGGTCGAGGCGCTTCTTGGCGGCCCGGACGGCCTCGGCGAACAGCTCCGGGCGCTGGCGGTCGTAGGCGTCGGGTCGGTGCATGCGTCCGACTGCGTGGTGGTGGGTGGCGGTTCCGCCTGCGGAGACCAATGCCTCATTGGCGGCGTCTTTGACAGCCTGCCACTGCTCAAGCTCCCCGCCTGGGGTGCCCATGCCCGACCACGTGTAGTACGGGGCGGGACCGTCGGTGTAGACGTGGGTGAACCGGCATGACAGCGAGTGGTGCTCACCGAACACCTCGGCCAGCACAGCACCGACCTTCTCGCGCACCACGGCATCGAATTCGGGCCACTGGTCCCAGGTGATTGCGGTCTCAAACGTGTCGTTGATGAGGCCCAGCGAGGTCTCCACGCCTTTGCCGACGCCGATGAACGCGTTGCGCCAGGCACCGACGGCGCCGCCGCGCCCGGTCGGGGTTCCCGTCCCGTCGTCGATCTGGATCTCGTCGTCGGGCACATGCCCGTCGCAGCCTCGGGCGATCTCGACGGCCTGGGCGATGTTGTGGCGCTGTGTCAGCTCGGCCGATTCGAACGACACGATCACCAGCGCATGCTCGCCGTTCATGCCCGCCGCTCGTCCGGCTTCGGCCGGGTCGAGAATCCGCAGGTTGGCAGGCCACATCTTTGCCTGGACGAGGCGCCGCACAGCGTCGTAGCCGGCTTCCCACGACGGGAAGGTGATGCCGGCGGTGGCGCGGAACGTGGGCCGCTTCTGGATTCGCATCCATGCCTCGGTGATGATTCCGTAGATGCCTTCCGAACCGATCACCATGCGGTCGGGGCTCGGGCCGGCGCCCGAGCCGGGCAGCCGGCGCGATTCCCACCAGCCCGACGGCGTGATCATCCGAGTCGACTCGACGAACTCGTCGATGTGGGTGTGGTTGGTGGCGTAGTGGCCACCCGAGCGAGTGGCGATCCAGCCGCCGAGTGTGGAGAAGCGGAACGACTGCGGGAAGTGGCGCAGCGTGTGCCCGCTGGGCCGCAGCTGGTCCTCCAAGTGAGGTCCGAACACGCCGGCCTGGATGCGAGCCGCCCTCGACACGTCGTCGATCTCAAGCACTTGGTCGAGCTGGTCCAGCGAGATCACCACGGTGGGTCCGCGGTCTTCGGGAGGCGTGAGGCCCCACACCACCGAGGATCCGCCGCCATAGGGCACGGCGATGTAGCCGTTGGTGTCGCACCAGTCGAGCGTGGCCTCCACCTCGGTCTCGTCGCGGGGGTGCGCTACGACATCGGGCGGGTTCGGGAAATCCAGGTTGAAGGCCCGGACGCGCTCGGTGAAGTGGGCGCCGTAGGCGTAGCGGGCTCGGTCGTAGGTGCTCACTGAGCACCAGCCGGCTACCGAGTCGGGAATCGAGATGCGCGGCGGTCGCAGGTCGGCATCATCCACCGACGGGACCGGCTTGGCCACGATCTCGGTGCCGTACTGGGCCGAGAGCTTCTTTGCCAGATCGGCCCTTTCGGCGTCGGTCGGTTCCTCCGATTCCAAGCACCACGCCCAGAACGACTTGCGGTCTGCCATTGCTCATGCCTCCACGTGCGGGACCGCCAACCTAGAGGCCGGGTTGCCCGCGGGCGCAGCTAACCGCAGCAGTCCGGCTGCGTACGGACGCTGGCGCCTGCCGCGGCGCCAACCTGTCAATCGTCTGCGAGCAGCGCCCTGCTGATGACCAGTTTCTGAATCTCGCTCGTGCCCTCGCCGATGATCATGAGCGGGGCGTCGCGGTAGTAGCGCTCCACCGGGTACTCGGTGGAGAACCCGTTGCCGCCGTGGATGCGCATGGCATCCAGCGACAGCTCGGCCGCGGTCTCCGACGCGAACAGCTTGGCCATGCCCGCGGCCAGGTCGACCCGCTCGCCGGCATCGGCTTTGCGGGCGGCGTCGTAGGTCATCAAGCGCGCAGCGTGCAGCTTGGTGGCCATCTCGGCGATCTTGAAGGCGATTGCTTGGTGCTTGGCGATGGGCTTGCCGAATGCCTCTCGCTGCTTCGCGTAGGCCACTGCGGCGTCGTAGGCGGCTTGGGCAACGCCGACGCCCCGGGCGGCCACATTGATGCGGCCGAGTTCCAACGCTGTCAGTGCCCAGCGCAGGCCGTTGCCGATGCCGCCAGTGCCATCGAGCCCGGCTCCGTCGAGACCGTCGCCGCCGAGCACCCGGTCTGCCGGAACCCGGTGATCCACATATGACATCTCGACGGTCTCCAGACCGCGGTAGCCGATCTTGTCGATCTTGCGGCTGACGGTGATGCCGCCCGAGTGCTTGCCCGGCGTCTTGTCCACCAGGAAGCAGGTGATGCCCGAGCTTCCCGACGGATCTCCCTCGGGCACCCGCGCCAGCAGCGCCACGATGCCCGCACGCTCGCCGTTGGTCACCCACATCTTCGTGCCGTTGATGACGAATTCGTCGCCGTCTCGTACCGCACGGCAGCGCAGAGCACCGGCGTCGGAGCCGCTGTCGGGCTCAGACAGCGAGAAGCAGCCGCGCAGCTTGCCGGTCGCCATCTGGGGGAGGGATCGGTCTTGTTGGGCGTCGGTGCCGAAACGGGAGATGAGCTTGGCGCAGATGAGGTGGCTGTTGACGATGCCCGCCAGCGACATCCACCCCCGCGAGAGCTCCTCGATCACCCGGGCGTAAGTCACATGGTTGAGATCGAGCCCGCCGTACGATTCGGGGATCGTCGCACCGAATAGGCCGAACTCCTCCATCTGTTCGGCCATCTCGGTCGGGTATTCGTCGGCCAGCTCCAGCGCTGAGGATCCAGGCACGACCACCTCGTCCACCCAGCGGCGCAGCGTGTCGATCATCTCGTCGGCAATCTCGTAGTCCTCGCCGGCGGATCCGCTGTCGGACATGGCGTCCGCATCTGCGGGCAGAGCGTCGCTCATCGGTGACCCTGACGATGTTGTGGCCTTGCTATTACCATGCAACCGACCTCGAGGCAGACGGAGTTAGAAGATGAAGATATCCATGGCAATCGGCGCAGGCGCGAGCTTGGACCCCAAGCGACTCAGTCAGCATGTTGCCGACCTCGAAGCGGCCGGCGTCGACATGGTGTGGGGCGGCGAGGTGTATGGCTTCGACCTCGTGTCGACCCTGGCATTCGTGGCCGGCAAGACCGAGCGCATGGAGATCATGTCGGGCATCTTGCCGGTCTACTCCCGCAGCCCAACGATCTTGGCCCAGACCGGCATGACAATCGACACGCTGTCGGAAGGACGATTCATCCTGGGCCTGGGCACATCGGGTCCCCAGGTGATCGAGGGCTGGCACGGCGTGCCGTTCTCCAAGCCGCTCGGCCGCACCCGTGACGTCATCGAGATCTGCCGCAAGGTGTGGTCCGGCGACCGGGTGGTTCACGACGGCAAGGCCATCAGCCTTCCCTACGACGGGGGCACGGGCTTGGGCAAGCCGCTCAAGCGGATGGGCAAGCCGTTCCGCACCGACATCCCGATTGCGGTGGCCTCGATCGGACCTCGCAACGTCGAGCTGACCGCAGAGCTGGCCAACGTGTGGCAGCCGATCCACTTTCTGCCCGAGAAGTTCAACGACGTGTGGGGCGATTCGCTGGCAGCGGGCGGCGCCCGCCGTGCCGACGACTTGGGCGATCTGCAGATCGTGGCCGGCGGCACCGTTGCGCTGGGCTCAGGTCCGATGGTCGATGCGGTCCGCAAGGGCGTGCGCGACAACGTGGGCTTCTACGTCGGCGGCATGGGCGCCCGCGACAAGAACTTCTACAACGACCTGTTCAAGCGGTACGGCTACGTGGACGAGGCCGAGAAGATCCAGGACCTCTTCCTGACCGGCAAGCGCGATGAGGCATTCGCTGCGGTGCCCGACGATTACGTCGACCGTGCCAGCCTGACCGGCGATCCCGAGCGGGTGCAGGAGCGGATCGAGGTGTATCGCTCGGTCGGTGTCAACTACCTCGACATCACCGTTCCGCCCGAGACCGAGAACCCCCTCGAGGTCATCTCCCAGGTCAAGGCCTGGGCCGAGTAGCTCCACGGCGAAACGACAGACGGCCAGTCACGCCAAACGGAGTACCTCGTCAGTGGCGACCGGCAGCGGTAAGCCCAATTCGGCGCGCCTGAGCGCACGGGAACGATTCCTGGCCGGGGCCGAAGCAGCGGGGATGGCACCGGAGATTCTCCGCTTTCCCGAAGGCACCCGTACCGCCGAGCAGGCAGCTGCGGCGGTCGGCTGCGAGCTGGGCCAGATCGTGAAGTCGCTCGTCTTCTTGTGCGACGGCGAGCCGGTGCTGGCTCTGACCTCGGGCGCGAACCGGGTTGATACCGACCGGCTCGGTGCCCTGCTGGTCGGTGCCATTAGCCGGGCCGACGCCGACGCGGTGCGAGAGGCAACCGGCTACGCCATCGGCGGCACGCCGCCCTTCGGCCATGCCCGTCAGCTGCGGGCAGTGGTGGACCGGGCGTTGCTGGGCTACGCCGCCGTCTGGGCAGCCGCGGGCACCCCTGACACGGTGTTCGAGCTCACCCCGGAGCAGCTGGTGCAAGCCAGCGGCGCCGAGGTCGGCGACTTCGCCGCCGATTGAGCCGGGCACTCCAATAGTTGGAGCTCGTCCCTGTAATCGGCCTGCGAGGCGGATCAGACCCTGCCGCCACCCGATGGGATGGCCGAGTCTGAGGCGCCGGTGGTCGCCGAGTCGGGTGCCCGTTCGGGCAGTTCCCCCTCGACTCGCAGGTTGGGGATGATGCGGTCGAGCCAGGCGGGCAGCCACCAGTTGCGGGCGCCGAGCAATTCCATCGTGGACGGCACGATCAGCATGCGCACCACGGTTGCGTCGAACGCGATGGCGGCCGCCAGCCCGAATCCGAACAGCTTGATGACCCGGTTGTCCTCCAATACGAAGCTGCCGAACACCACCACCATGATCGCCGCTGCGGCAGTGATGACCCGCGCCGTTGCAGCGAGACCGTCGGCGACCGAATTGACCGGATCGCCGGTGCGCTCGTATTCCTCTTTCATGCGCGACAGCAGGAAGACCTCGTAGTCCATCGACAGGCCGAACAGGATCGCGAACAGCATCATCGGGATGAACGGCTCGATAGGCGCCCCCTCGATGCCGAACAGGCTGCCCAGCCATCCCCACTGGAAGATCGCGACCACGACGCCGTAGGCAGCACCAATCGACAGCATGTTCATCACCACCGCCTTGAGCGGCACCACCAGCGACCGGAACACCGCCATCAGCAGCAGGAACGAGGCGCCGAGCACTGCGGCGAAGAAGATCAGCATCCGCTGCGCGAGGTAGTCGCTGAAGTCGATCCCGAACGCGACGTTGCCGCCGAGGTTCGCCGAGACCGCCGTCCCAGCGAGTGCGGCGGGAATCACCTCGCCTCGCAGGTGCTCGACCAGGTCTTCGGTGGCAGCGTCCTGCGGGCCGGTGGTCGGCTGCACACGGATCAATGCGGCACCGCCGTCGGGGCTCGGCATCGGCGGCGACGCCATCGCCACACCGTCGGTGATGCGCACAGCGTCGGCGACACCCGCCAGCGTCGAGAGGTCGTCCGGCTGCGGGGTCTCGGCGACGATGAGCAGCGGTCCGTTGGCGCCGGGGCCGAAGCCCTCAGCAAGGAGGTCATAGGCCTGACGGGTGCCGCTGTCGGCAGGGAAATTGCCCTCGTCGGAGAATCCCAGCCGCAGGCTCAGCACCGGTGCCGCCAGCAGCAACAGCAGAGCACAGCCGCCGAGCGCACCCAACCATGGCCGCGCCTGCACCACGCGGCTCAGCCGATACCACGCGGTCTCGCGCAAGGCCTTGGGGGGTCGTTGCTGTATGACGCTGCGCAGACGATTGCGGTCCTTGGCGAACGAGCTGGCGATAAGCACCGCGACTGCAGCAGGAATGCCCGCCAGCAGCGGCATGATGCCCAGACCGAACCCCAGCAGCGCCAGCGCGACCAGCGCCGACGCGGCAATGCCCCGCACTCTGATGGTGCCCAAGCGCGCGCCGACGAGTCCCAGTACTGCGGGCAGCAGCGTGATCGATCCCGCCATGACGATGGCGACGGTCACCGCTGCGGAGATGCCCAAGCCTGAGATGAACGGCAGCCCCACCAGCAGCAGGCCCAGCAGCGACAGCACCACGGTGGCGCCTGCGAACACCACCGAGCGCCCGGCCGAGTCGAGCGCCGCTCCCACCGCGTCTTGCAGATTGAGACCCTGACGAGTCCATTCGCGGAACCGGTTGATGATGAACAGCGCGTAGTCGATGCCGACGCCGATGCCGATCATGACGCCGATGGTCGACGCGAAGTCGGGAACTGTCGTGATGTTGCTGATGATCACGATGCCCATGGCGCCGATGCCCACGCCCAGCAGCGCAGTGCCGACGGTCGCCCCCATCGCCACCACCGAACCGACTGCTGCGATGAGCACGAAGATCGCGAAGGCGAGACCGATGGCCTCGGTCTCGGGAGGCTCCTGCTCGGACAGCCACGCGCCTCCGATGTGCACCTGCACGCCGGGGAGCTCCCGCAGCCCGCTGGCATCGATGAGATGGTCGATGTCGGCGCTCAGCGCCACGGACTCGTCGACGTTGAAGTCGGGAGCGGTCTCGATGTCGGCGTAGGCGATGCGCCCGGCCGCCGCCCCGGTGGTGGCGATGCGGTGAGCGCCCTCGGCGTCGTAGGGGGATCCGACCGAGACATCGGCAATGGCGTCCACCTCAGCGAGCAGCTGCGTCATGGCGGCCCGAACCTGGGGGTCCTCGACTCCGTCACCGGTTCCTGCGGCCTCGAGGACAATCGTCCCGCTGACGCGCGAACCGACGCTGCCGAAGTGTTCTCCAAGGATGTCGCCGGCCCTGCCGCTCTCGGAGTCGGGGCTGGAGATCTGCGCACCGAATGAAGGGCCCAGCCCGCCCGCGATGACGCCGAGGACGACGGCGGTCACCAGCCACGCCGACAGAACCCGCCATGGATGGCCGAAGCACCATTTCCCGAGCGACTGGTACATGAACGTGTCCTTGAGGTTTTGAGGGAGCGCGACACATGCTGTGTGGCACTGCTGCAGCACCAAACGGCTCGAAGGTCGCAGCGGCGATCGGCCTGCGCGGATTCCGACCGGCGCTGCCGGCCCAGAGTCCAGACCCAGCGCTCGGAGGGGTCAGCCGAGCAAGCTACCGGCCCGCGCGTGCCCTCAGTACGCAGTGCGACCCGTTCGTGGGGTGAGTGTGCCTGCCCGTCTCGGCATTCTCGGGCTCGATCACTACCTCACGCCATGCGACCTCGCCATCAGGTGGACGCGAGACTGGGCGCAACACAACGCAAGGGGGCCGCAGGTGGCCGTGCCATCGATGAGATTCGATCATGATCGTCGGCGTCCGCGGTTGCGCCGGTCGCGTCGCTTCGGCGCGGTGGCGGCCGTGCTGCTGGCGGCACCGCTGGTTGCGACGCCCGTCTCGGCGCAAGCCGGCGAGGTGGAGGATCCGGTTGCTGAGCCGACGCTGATCTCCTCCGAAGCGGGCGCGAGCGTGACGCTCACGGTCTTGCACAACAATGACGGCGAGTCGAAGCTGCTGGGTGACGCCGAATCTGGCTTCCCGGGTGTCGCGAGGTTCGTCGCCGCGATGCGCGAACTGCAGGCTGCCGCCGCCGAGGCCGGGCCCGTGGTGACGCTGACGTCGGGAGACAACTTCCTGGCATCGCTGGAGCTGGGCGTGTCGCTCGACCGCGAGGGGCCGATGTTCGACTCGGTTGCGCTCAGCGGTGTGTACGACGCCATGGCGCTCGGCAACCACGACTTCGATTTCGGGCCTGACGTCACGGCCCGTTTCATCGAAAGCTTCGACCCGCCGATCCCGTTCCTGAGCGCCAACATCGATGTCTCGGCCGAACCGGCCCTCGCAGCGCTGGCAGAGCGCGGGCTGGTCGCACCGTCGACCGTGATCGAAGCTGACGGTGAGCGCATCGGCGTTATCGGTGCGGTAACACCGCGGCTGGGAAACATCTCGAGCCCGCGCAACGTCGTCGTGAGCGCTGTGCTGCCCGCTGTGCAGTCCGAAGCCGACCGGTTGGTGGCAGACGGGGTCAACAAGCTCATCCTGGTCAGCCACCTGCAGGACGTGAGCGAAGAGGTGGCACTGGTTGGCGAGCTCACCGGCGTGGATGTGGTGATTGCCGGCGGCGGCGATGACCTGCTGGCCAATCGCGGCGACACGTGCCAGCCCGACGAAGAACCGGTCTGGCCGTACCCGATGTGGGTCGACGATGCATCGAGCACCCCGGTGCCGGTGGTCACCGCTCCGGGCGGCTACCGCTGCATCGGCAAGCTGGAGGTGACGTTCGACGCAGACGGGAACGTCACCGTGGCGACGGGCTCGTCCATCGGCGTAGCGCTCGACCGCGAACCCGATCCCACAGTTCAAGCCGATGTCGTCGAACCGCTGACATCGCAAGTTGCACTGGTCGACAGCACCCAGATCGGCACGAGCGAAGTCGACCTCGAGGGCCGCAAGCCGGTTGTGCGCACCCAGTCGACCAACATCGGGAGCCTCATGGCCGACGCCTTGAGGGTTCGGGGTGCGCACCTTGCCGCGGGTTTCGGCGTGGAAGCTCCCCTCGTGGCCGTCACCAACGGTGGCGGGCTCCGCAATGACTCGGTGATCGGGGCCGGACAGGTCACCGTCGGCACCACGTGGGACATCGCGCCGTTCAACAACGTTGTCGTCGTGGGAACCGTGGATCGGGCCACGCTGGTCGAGCTGCTCGAGCGGGCGTTGAGCGCGCTGCCAGGTGCGTCAGGTCAATTCCCGCACGTCTCCGGCATGAGCGTTGCCTATGACGCCGACGGTGCCGCTCAGGGCATCGACCGCGACGGCGACTGTGAGCTCACCGAGCCCACTGGTGGTCGTGTGTGGTCGGTCAAGTTGGACGACGGCACCGAGATCGTGCGATACGGGAGCGTGGTGGACGGCGACCCAGTCACGATCGCAACGGTTGATTTCTTGGCCAACGGCGGAGACTGCTACCCGCTCGGCGACATCGGCTTCACTCGGCTGGGCATCACCTACCAGCAGGCCCTCGCCGAGTACATCGCCGAAGACCTCGATGGGGTGATCAGCGCCGAGCAGTACCCCGCTGATGGTGGCGTCCGCGTCCGCGAGGCACCTGAGTGGGACGTGTACTACTCCTACGAGGTCCGGCCGGGCGACACGTTGCGTCAGATCGCTTGGCAGTTCTTGGGCGGTCCGGAAGATTGGCCGGTGATCTTCGAGGCGAATCGAGACAGGCCCCAGCCGTTCGGGCGGGCGCTCACAGATCCCGACCTCATCCATATCGGATGGTCGCTGCGGCTCCGCCATCCGCTGGTGGGATTCAACTACAGCTGCGGCTGCTGAGCTCGGCAGCGAGCGTCTGACTTAGGCCGGTGCACCCTCGACGGCAGCATTTGCGCGAGGCACGCCCGTCATCGTGTCTGCGGCTCCGGTCACACCATTCGTCGGGTGAGTGGCCCTGCCAGACTCGGCCACTTCGACGTCGATCACCACCGAGCGTCCCGCGACCGCTTCGAGCAACTCGCTGCGGGCGCCGGCGGTGAAGAGTTCGACCGAGGTGTCGACGTCGGGCGCCACGCGCGCAATCAACCGCAGTTCGCCATTGAGCTGCCCACCGGACGGACCGGGCTTGTCTGCGACGCGTACCCGTGTGACAACTTGGCGGTTGGAGCGGTCCAGGCCGATGGCGACGCGCAGCATTGCTGCCATCCATCGCACCTTGTTCTTGTCAGCGGAGCTGAGCGAGGCGAAGTCGGTGTGCTTGGACTTGGGTGCGCTCTTGCGGTGGTAGCGAGCGACCTGGGCGATGATCTCGATCTCGCGTTCGGTGAATCCGGTGAGATGCTCGCTGTTGCGGATGATGTAGTAGCTGTGGCGGTGGTGGGCGCTGTGCGAGATGAAGATGCCCACGTTGTGCAGCAGCGAGGCCGCTTCGAAGAGCTCCCGGTCCTCGGGGCCGAGCCCATGCAGCGGGCCCAGCCCGTCGAACAACTCGAGCGCCAGGTCGGTGATGTGCTCGGCGTGGCGCAGGTCCTCGTGGTAGCTGTTCGCCACGTACATCACGCCCGAGCGCCGCAGATCCTTAAGCCGGTGAAACGGGTCGAGTTCCGGAGCCGTGGCGCGCCGGATCTGTTCGAACAAGATGCCCTCGCGCAATGCGAAGTCGGACACTTCCATGCGCTCGATGCCCAGCTGTTCGAAAATCTCTGACAGCAGCAGGGCGCCGCCCACGATGATGTCGGCCCGGCGTTCCTCAAGCCCTTCGATGGCGAGCCGGCGAACGGGCGTTGTCGCAGCGACCAGTTCCGCGGTCACCGATCGCAGCTCCTTGGCCGTGAACGACAAGCGTCCGGTGCGACTGTCTCGGTCGCCGCGCCGGATCGCGCACATGCGCGCCAAGGCAGTGATGGTCCCCGACGAGCCGACCGCGGTCTCGAACCCGAGCCTGCTGATCTCCGCGGGAAGGTGACCGAGGAATGACTCGATGTAGCTGCGGCACTCCCGTACCGAGCGCTTGCGCGTGCGGCCCTCGGGGAAGAACCGGTCGGTCAGCCGGATCGCGCCCAGCTTGAGGCTGCGCAGCAGCAACGGTTCGGTGCCGTCGCCGATGATGAACTCGGTGGATCCGCCGCCGATGTCGATGATCAGGTGTCGCTTGTCGAGCAGCGGAACGGCCCCCAAGACGCCGAGATGGATCAGCCTGGCTTCCTCGAAGCCCGAGACGACCTCGATGTCCACGCCGGCCTCCGAACGCGCCCTTTGGGTGAATGCATCGCGGTTGTCGGCCTCGCGCACCGCGCTGGTGGCCACCGCAGTGACGGAGTCCGCGCCGGCGTGGTCCGCGATGCGGCGCATCCGACCGAGGGTGGCTACGCCCCGGTCGACTGCCTCAGGTTCGAGACGCTTCATGTCCTCGGGTCCGGAGCCGAGCCGCACTGGCTCGCGCTCGCGGGTCACCACCTCGAAGTGGCCGTCAGCGTCGACCGATGCGACGACGAGGTGGAACGAGTTCGTCCCGACGTCGATCGCCGCGATGATGCTCACGTGCCGTAACGCTAGGGCGCTGGTAGGAAAAGGGCTCCGGCTAAAGCAGCAAGCCGCTGACCTGCGGATTTGCAAGTGGGAAATGCCGGAAATGCGACTTTCGGACCACGCTCCTTGGGGGAGGGCGATGTGTCGCTGAAGCCGGTCGCGACCTGTCGAGCTGTGGTGAGCCGTCCGCGGCGGCAGTCGCGTCTCGTCGACCCGGCGCAGGCCGGAATAATCGCCGTCATCTGATCGCCTGGTGCTGATGGACGACGGCGGCGTTTGTCGCGCTCTAGCGTTGCCCCGATGGCGACCCATGCGACCCAGATTGTGCCGCGATTCGGCGAGCTGGACCCGTACAACCACGTCAACCACGCGGTCTATGTCGCCTATTTCGAAGCAGCCCGCTGCTTGGCGCTGGAATCGGCCGACCTGGCGCTGCCGGACCTCTCGGACCAGAACGTGCAGATCGTGGTAACCAACTTGGAGGTGCGGTTCCGGGAACCCGCCACGGCGAGGGACACTCTGCGGGTCGAGACCGAACTTGCGGAGCGCCGTCGTGCCAGCACGCGATGGCAGCAGCGGATCATCCGCGAGTCTGACGATGCGGTGCTCGTGGAGGGTTTCCTGAAGGCGGCGATCTGCGACAACGACGGCAAGCCCCGCCGCCCGCCGCCCGATCTGATGGACAAGCTCGGCGCGCTGACCCCCGGCTGACGAGGCGCGCAGTTTTGTGCGCCCGCTGCGGAGGCGGCAGGTCCCTCTGCTCCCGCGATCCAGCAGGTCGCAACGTCGCAGAGTTTCCTGCCGCCTCCGCAGCTATGGCATCCGTGTCGAGGGGTTCGAATCCCCAGGTTTCAGACCACCGGTGACAGACCGCCGTCGATGTTGATCGCGGTGCCGGTGACGTAGCTGGCGGCGTCGCTGGCGAGGAACAGGGCCAGGTTGGCGAATTCTTGGGCATCGCCCATGCGACCGGCGGGAATGCGATTGCCGATCGATGCGGTGAATTCGTCGAATGTGGTGCCGGCCCCCTCCCGCTCCCAGCGCGTGCGCCACTGATGAGTGACCAGCAGCCCGGTGATGAGCGCGTTTACCAGGACTCCGTCGGCCGCGAACTCTGACGCGAGGGCCTTGGTCATCGCCATGCCTGCGGCGCGACTCGCCGAAGTGGGGCATGTCTGCGCTGCGGCGGCCTTCGCCCCGACGTTCAGCGAGTTGATGATGCGGCCCCAGCGCTGGTCGCGCATATGCGGCAGGCACAGCCGACACAGACGGATCGCGGAGAAGAGCTTCAGATCGAGATCGTCCTGCCAGTCGTCGTCGCTGATCTCGAGGAACGGCCGGGCGTTGGAGGTTCCGGAGTTGTTGACGAGGATGTCGATCGGCCCGCACGCGGCGACCGCCTCGGAGTGAGCGCGAGCAAGCTCGTCGGCGTCTCTCACGTCGGCAGAGATGGCTGCGTGGGCGCCGTCGGGGTTTGCCGCCTGCAGGGCGGACAGGGTCTCGTCTAGCGCTGATCGGTCGCGGGCAACCACTGCCACGCAGCCACCTGCAGCGGCAAAGGTCTCGGCCATGGCGCGGCCCAGACCTCGGCTACCGCCCGTGATGAGTGCTGTGCGGCCATCGAGTCTCAACTCCATGGCCGCACCCTATGAGGCTGACCCGCGCGGCGTAGCCGCAGCGCGCCGGAGCGGGCCACACCAAGGACGGGGCGCCGAGCCCAGCAAGGCCGATGCCAGCACGCTCAAGCACAGCAACAGCTTTCCGGCCCTTCGCCTCGAAGTCGAGAGTTCAGCCTCGGCGGAGACCGTAGGGGGTTTCCCCGAATCCGCTGAGGACGCCGCTTGGTCTGTGGGGAGGGGCTCAGCCGGGAGAATTGGACGCGTCGGCGGCCGGCGCACAGGTCGCCAAAGACTTGTGCAGCGCAGCCAGCCGCTGCCACTCGTGTTCGGGAATGTCCCGGTTCTTGTCGTACGTGCTGTAGACCTCGGCGTAGTTCGGAGCGCCCCCGGCCGCGAGCACCCGGTCGATCTCAGCAGCGGGAACGGCGACTCGCCCGTCAGGATCGGGACCACCCACGATCTCGCCCCACTCGATCATGCAGTAGATGTCGAACAATTCGACCCCGAGTCGATCCGCAGCTTGCCGAGCACGGATCGGGCGATCGTCGCTTGTCAGATGACGCATGGTGGGCGGCCTAGCCATCCTGGTCCCCGTTCATCTCCAAAATGTCCGCGAGTTCCTCCCAGAGCTTACGTGTGACCACCGTGATCGCCCGGTCGACGAGAACCTGCTCACTCTCGCTCTGAACTGCGTCAGCAGCAATGTCCAACGCCTCGAGCACCCACTTCGCCTCGTAGCGCGTGAGCCAGATGCCCTCGGGAAGGAGTGCGAGAGTGCCCGGCGGAATCACGAAACACAAATATATCAACAAATACTAAAAAGGAATAAAAAATATGTAAATGTCGACAGCACTAGGAGGCTGTTGAGCAATTCCCGAATCACCCTTTCGGGTCGAGCAAAACCGCAGGTCAGAGACTTGCCGTCGGTGCCGAAACCGAATAAATCAGCAGTCTCCTAGACGCATTCACGCCCGACGAGCTTCCCGAATGCGTACTGAGCGGCGACAGCCCGTAGTGCCGCGACGAAGAGCTGATCTCGATCGTGCCCTGTTGAGCCGCGCCCGGTGCTGCCTCGCGCCGATGTCATGTGCCAGCCCGTGTCGATGAGCGAAAACGTGCCGTGGCCAGTCGGCTCGATCGCTAGCCGGAAGATCCGGCTGGTGCACAGGCCACGACGGTGTCGTGCGCTGAATCTGGGCGCTGGCCCGGCGCAGATTGCGGGGGTTGCGCGACGATGTGCGGATGCGTACGGGATTGGTGACGGGCAGGGAACAATTCGAGCTGCGGGAGGTTGACGAGCCGACGCCAGGGCCGGGCGAGGCGCTCGTGGAGATCTCGCTCTGCGGGATCTGCGGCAGCGACGTGCACGCCTATGCGGAGGGTTGGCCCTACGCGCCTGGCATCTGCGGGCACGAATGGGTCGGCAACATCGTCGCCACCGATGCCGACGTTCGGGTAGTGGACGTCGGCGACCGCGTCACGGGCGGGCTGGCGCCGGGCTGCGGTCGGTGCCCCGAGTGTCGGGCTGATCACCCTGCCTACTGCGCGACGGCGCGCTCGTACTACATCGGCGAGAAAGCGCCGGTTTCGGGCGGCTTCGCACCGTTCATGGCAGCAAGCGCAGATCGGCTGGTACGTGTGCCCGACGAGCTCACCGATGACGATGCTGCGGTGATCGAGCCTGCCTCGGTAGCGCTGCACGCGGTGCGTCGCAGCCGCTTGCGGGCCGGCGACGTGGCGTGCGTGGTGGGCTGCGGTCCGATCGGACTGCTGGTAGCGCAGTGTGCTCGCCTCGCAGGCGCAGGGACGGTGATCGCGATCGAGCCAGACGCCCAGCGGCGTGACCTCGCGCTCAGCCTCGGTGCCGATATCGCAGTCGAGCCCGGTGCGCCGATGCGAGAGGCAGTGAACGAGACCACGGCCGGCTTGCGTGCCGATATCGCCTTCGACTGTGCCGGCATCCCGCAGACCATCCAGCAATCGGTGGACATGGTGCGCTACGGCGGCTCGGTCTGCATCGTCGGCGTCACGGGCAGCGATGCCACGATCCGGCCGAACCGCTGGCTGTTCAAGGAGGTCTCGGTGGACACCTCGCTGGCCTTCACCATCGACGAGATGCGTGCCGCGGCCGGCTTCATCGCTGACGGCCGGATCAGTGTGACGCCGCTCGTGAACGGCACGCTCACCCTCGACGAACTGCCTCAGGCGATCGACGATCTCGCCGCTCGGCGCAATACGTCCATCAAGCTTCTGGTGGATCCCACCGCCGGCTGAACGAGGGGCGCGGCGGGTCGCGCACAGCCATGCGCAGCACTCCCAGGCGTGCTGCCCGGCGCCCTGCGGCAGTGTTGGAACTGGGCACGTACGCTCTTCGGCGGTCGGCGTTATGAAGGCGAACGACCGCCACCGGGCCGAATCGGGTGGCGGCGGGGGTTGAGATGAGCTGGGAGCCGGAGATTGCCGAGCTGAGGCGTCGCGAGGCGTTCGCCGAGGCGCTGGGTGGGCCCGACAAGGTCGAGCGGCAGCACTTCTTCGGCAAGATGACCGTGCGCGAGCGCGTCGACGCGGTGGCCGACAAGGGTTCGTTCCACGAGATCGGCAAGACTGCCGGCGTCGCCGAGTACGACGACCACGGCAACCTCGTCAATCTGACGCCGTCGAATTTCATCTTCGGCCTTGCGCGCATCGACGACCGTCCGGTGATCCTGTCGGGTGACGACTTCACCGTGCGTGGCGGCTCGTCGGACGCCACGATTCCCGAGAAGCGCAACGCTGCAGAGTCGATGGCCTACGAGATGCGCCTGCCGCACATCCGGCTGGTGGACGGCATGGGCGGCGGCGGCTCGGTCAAGTCGATCGAGATGGCCGGCCGCACCTACATCCCCGAGCTGCGCGGCTGGGACGTCATTGTGAACCACCTCTCGGTGGCGCCGTCGGTGTCGCTGGCGCTGGGCTCGGTGGCTGGCATCGGCGCCGCTCGGGTGGCCACGGCGCACTACTCGGTGATCGTGCGTGACACCGCGCAGATGATGATCGCTGGCCCCGCGCTCGTCGAGCAGGCATCGCTGGGCGATCACGGCAAGGAAGAACTGGGCCACGCCGACATTCACACGGCCAACGGCGCCATCGACGACGTGGTCGACAGCGAAGCCGAGGCTTTCGAATGCGCACGGCAGTTCCTGTCGTACCTGCCTTCGAACATCGACGAGCTGCCCGAGCGGGTGTTGAGCGGCGACAGCCCGCAACGTCGCGACGACGAGCTGATCTCGATCGTGCCCCGTGAGCCGCGCCGGGTCTACAAGATGCGCTCGATCATCGAGTCGGTCTGCGACCAGGGCAGCTTCTTCGAGATCGGGCGCCGCTGGGGGCGCTCGCTCATCACTGGCCTGGCACGTCTCGACGGGTGGCCGGTGGCGATCTTCGGCGAGGATCCCTACGTGTACGGAGGCGGCTGGACTGCGGATAGCTGCCGCAAGCTGATCCGCCTGCTCGACACGGCTTCCACGTTCCACTTGCCTGTGGTGCACCTCGCCGACTGCCCGGGCTTCTTGATCGGCAAGGAGTCAGAGGAAAGCGGGACGATTCGGTTCGGATCCGCTGCTCTCGCCGCGCTGGGGCAGCTCACAGCGCCGTTCGCCTGCGTCGTCATACGCAAGGCCTTCGGGGTCGCGGGTGCCGCCAACAACAAGCCGGGCGCCCGTAGCTACCGGGTTGCCTGGCCGTCGGGCGACTGGGGCTCGCTGCCCATTGAGGGCGGCCTCGAGGTGGCCTACAAGCAGGATCTCGCCGACAGCGATACGCCTGACGAGTTGCTGTCTGAGATCCGGGATCGGCTCAACAGTGTCCGCTCGCCGCACCGCTCGGCGGAGTTCTTCGAGATCGAGGAAATCATCGACCCCCGCGACACCCGTCCGGTGCTGTGCGAATGGGTCGACCTCGCCCGCCGCTCGCTGAAGCCAGGGCCGAGTACGTTCGGCTACCGGCCGTAGCCGAACCATTGGGCACGGCGGCTGCCGGCCATAGCCGAACCATTGGGCACGGCGGCTGCCGGCCATAGCCGAACCATTGGGCACGGCGGCTACCGGCCGTAGCCGAACCGTTGGACGCTGCGGCTGCTGGCCCTGAGCCTTCCCACCTGTCGCGTGGCAGACTCAGCGGCGAGCTGAGCTGTATCTCGAGCAGGGGAGCGCGACGATGGATCCCACCTACACCGAAGAGGCCGAGGACTACCGCGAGAAGATCCAGGCCTTCTTGGCCGAGCACCTGCCGGCCAACTGGAGCGGCATGGGCTCGCTGGACGAAGACGCCCGCGAGCAGTTCGTGGAGGAATGGCGGGCCCTGCTGTCGGAGAATCAGCTGCTGGCCGTGTCGTGGCCGGTTGAGTACGGCGGCGCCGGGCTCAGCGAAGTCGAACGGGTGGTGCTGGCCGAGGAGTTCGCGAAGGCCGGCGTTCCCGTCGGCGGCGACAACGACGGCTTCAGCATCACGATGGTCGGCAACGCCATCATCGAATGCGGCACCGAGGAGCAAAAGCGCCACTTCCTGCCCAAGATCATCTCGGGCGAGCACCGCTGGTGCCAGGGCTACAGCGAGCCCGACAGCGGCTCAGACCTCGCCAACCTGGGCACGCGTGCCGTCCTCGACGGCGACGAATGGGTGATCAACGGCCAGAAGATCTGGACCTCCAGCGGCCACACCGCCAACTGGATCTTCGTGCTGTGCCGCACCAACCCCACCGAGGCCAAGCATCGCGGCATCTCGTTCCTGCTGGTCCCCGTGGAACAGCCCGGCGTCGAGATGCGGCCGATCATCAACATCAACAACCGCCACGACTTCAACGAGGTGTTCTTCACCGACGCCAAGACGGCGAAGGAGAACGTGGTCGGCGATGTGAACGACGGCTGGCGGGTGGCAAACGTGCTGCTCGGCTTCGAGCGAGGCCACGGCGCCACCACCGATGCGCTCCGTTTCCGAAACGAACTTGACCGAATCACTGCGGTCGCTGTCGAGCGAGGCGCCACCGCCGATCCGCTCGTGCGCCAGGACCTCGCCCGGGCGCACGCCAAGGTCGAGATCATGAAGTGGATGGGCCAGCGCAACGTGACGAACGTGCTGGCCGGCGAACCCCCCGGTCCGGAGTCGTCGCTGCACAAGCTGCTGTGGAGCGAGTATCACCACTGGGTCACCGAACTCTCGCTGGACTTGCTGGGCATGGAGGCGACCGCGCCTAGCGGCCATCCCGCCGTGAACGGCATCAACACCGACGCGGTGGGCGCGGACTTCTCCTCGCTGGCGTGGGTGCAGACGTTTATGGGCGCCCGACCCGGGACGATCTATGCGGGCACCTCGGAGGTGCAGCGCAACATTGTCGGCGACCGGGTGCTCGGGCTGCCGCGCGAGCCACGCGCCGACGGCGGTCCGTGGAACGAGATCGGCAAGAACTAAACGGGTCAGAACTTGACCTGCACGACTGAGGCGCACACGCGCTCACCCATGACAGGAGGCAACCGAGCATGGAACTGCGACTGGACGGAAAGACAGCACTGGTGACCGGCGGATCGGCCGGCATTGGCAAGGGCATCGCTAAGGCATTCGCCGATGCGGGCGCCAACGTGATGATCACGAGCCGCAAGGCCGACAAATGCGAGGCCGCGGTTGCCGACATCGGCGGCGAGTGCGACTTCATCGCTGCGCACATTGGCCATCTCGACCAGGCCGAGCGGGTGCTCGGTGCCACCATCGAGCGCTATGGCTCGCTGGACATCTTGGTGAACAACGCGGCGACCAACCCGTGGGCTGGCCCCATGATCGACTGCGACGTGCCGCGGCTCGACAAGACCTACGAGGTGAATCTGCGAGCGCCGCTGCAGTGGACCCAAACGGCGTGGCAGATGTGGATGGCTGAGCATGGCGGCTCGGTCATCAACATTGCTTCGGTGGGCGGTCACCACACTTCGGAGGCGCTGGGCGTCTACTGCATGTTCAAGGACGCGCTCATGCACATGACCCGCCAGCTCGCTGCCGAGCTGGGGCCGAAAGTTCGCGTCAACTGCATCGCTCCCGGCCTGATCCGCACCGACTTTGCGCGGGTGCTCTGGGATGGGCCGCGTGGCAAGATGATCGCCGACCAGCTGCCGATGAAGCGTCTCGGCGAGCCGTCCGACATCGGCGAAGCGGCACTGTTCCTGTCAGCGGCAGCGACCTGGCTGACCGGCCACGTCATGGACATCGACGGCGGCGAGTGCGTCAAGATCGCCGGAGAGCTGCCGCTCGAAGAGGGCTAGTCGGTGTGCCCGGGCCTGTGGGCCGTCGCGGCTGCACCGTCCTCGAATGTGGCGCGCGGCTTGCCCCTGGTTGAGCTTCAGATGGTCTCGGCTGATCTTGCAAGCGCGGTCAACCAGTCGGCGACTGCTTGGGGATCTTCGACCATGGCATTGTGGCCGAGCCCGTCGAGGACGTGCGGCGTGGTGACACCGGCCGTGTGAGGGTTGGCCGCTGCGACTGACGCCAAGTCGGCGTGGTGGCCTGGCGCTACCAGCGGATCGTGCTCGCCCACCGCCATGGCCACCGGGCACTTCGCTGCAGACAGCAGGCTTGCCATGTCCGGCGGGCCCACCTCGACGGTTGCGGGGTCTTGGGCAACGCACCAGCCGGGTGCAGGGCCGGGCGGGTCGAGGCGCACTGGCTCGCCGTCGGTGGTGTAGCGAACCTCGGCGTCGGTGCGCATGGTGCCGGCGTCGATGGCGTTGGAGATTCGCTCGTCGTCTGCAGCAACGACGCCGAACAGACCTGAGAGCTTCAAGAACCACTCGACGGCACTGTCCCGGTCGCTGAATTGCCGCGGCGGCCGTTCGGCAAGCTCCGGAATGCGTGCGACTTCGGCGTCGGTCCATCGCAGTTTCACCCCGATGGTGGCCGCCGTATTCGGCGTCGGCCCGAACCATCCGCTTGCGAGCGCCAGGCCGACGATGCCTCCCATCGAATGCCCGACGACGACATAGGGGCCGTCGCCATGTGCGTCGGCGAGCATCTCCGCCACGTCGGCGGCCATCGCCCCGAACGAATAGCGGTCGAACCAGGGTGCCGCGCCGTGGCCGCGCAGATCGGGTGCGAAGACTCCGCCGCTCCACAGTTCGGCTACGCCGTCCCACACGTGACGGTTGGCGCCGAGGCCGTGCAGCAGCACCAGCGTCGGCTGCTCAGCCACGGCTGCGCCTGCTGATGTGGTTCCGGGGACGAACCTGTCGCATGGTGTCCGAAGGCCGCTCGCTCATCTCGGACGCTCGCCGTAGTCGCTGTGGGGTGCGTCGCGCTCGGCGATGACCTGGCGGAAGCCCTTCGTCTCGAAGTCCTCCACCCAGCGGTAGGCCTCCTCGGTGTGCCGGGTCACGCCGTCAAAGAACGTGCCGAGCAGCTGGCTCGTGCGCAGACCCATGTTCTCGAAGGCCTGGTTGACGAGCAGCTTGTTGAGCGCCAGCTGGTTCGCTGGGATATGTGCGAGCCGGCGAGCGAACGCTGCGACCTGGTCGCTGAGCTCGTCAGGCGGGTGCACGTAGGCGACCAGCCCGATGCGATGGGCGGTCTCGGCATCGATGGCGTCGCCCGACAGCAGGAACTGCTTGGCGTGTTCGAGGCCCAGCCGGTACACCCACATCATCGTGGTGGGCGTTCCGTAGATGCGTGAGGGGGCGTAGCCGATGTGCGCGTCGGAGGCCATGAACAGCAGGTCGCAGCACAGGACCATGTCGGTTGCCCCGCCGATCGCCCAGCCGTGAATCTGCCCGAGCACGGGCTTGGGGCACTCCCAGATCTTCATGAACCGCTTCACGTTGTGGCCCATGAACTGCCAGTCGCGCACCGGGTCCCATGCGCCTTCACGGGGCTTGGGGCCGGGGGCGCTGTAGGGACTGCCCCACGAGTCGTACAGCTCCTCGGCGCTGTAGCCGGTGCCCCCGCCGGGGTTGAGGTCGTACCCCGCGGTGAGCGTGGGACCGTTGCCGCGGAGCACGATCGAGCGAACCTCCCTCGATGCCGTCGCCCGATCGATGCCGTCTGCCACGCCGGCGATGACGCTCTCGGTCAGCGTGTTCATACGCTCGGGTCGGTTGAGCGTGATGAACGCCACCGTGTCGACCTCGTCGTACAGCACCACCGGCTCGGACCCACTGGTGCCCCCGGCAACCCCAGCCGTTCCCGTGTCGGAATTCATCGCGCGGACGCTAGTGGGGTGTCCGCGAACCTACGCATGGTTGGAATCTCGCAAAAGGCCTGATCTGCGAGAGAATTCGACGTCGGCGACCGTGCGAACGTTTGCGGACACCGCACTAGCTGCGCACGCGGCGGCGCTGTGCGGCACGTTGGCGCACGAAGAAATCGGCGATGGGAGCGCCCAAGCGAATTGCCGCATCGTGAGCCGTTGACGTGTCGTCGTACGTTGCTGACCACACATGCCGAGCACATGCTCCACCTACTCCAGCGGGGTGCGTCGGACGCTGCGATGAGTGCGGTCTGGCGCCGCCAGATCCCTCGCCAATCTTCCCCGCCATCCTGGTCGCCTCGGCTCGACCAGGAATGGCGCGGCGTGCTCGTGGGGGCGTCTCTATCTCGCTCTGCTGCTGAACTCAGTACGATTGCAATGCAATCATCCGCGAGAGCTTCACAAGAACCTGGGGTTGGAGCATTGTCGAGCATCACGATTCGTAACCTCGACGAGCGAGTCAAGACCGGACTGCGCGTGCGAGCGGCGGTGCACGGCTGTTCGATGGAGGAGGAGGTCCGGCGGATCCTCCGTGTCGCGGTGGAGGACGACACTGGGCCGGCGGATCTCGTCGCGTCGATTCGGGCACGTGTCGAGCCGTTCGGTGGCGTGGAGCTGACGTTGCCATCACGTGAGCCGGTCCGCGAACCTCCCCGGTTCGGCTAGACGGCATGTTCGTCCTGGACACCAACGTCGTCTCAGAGCTGATTCGCCCCACGCCAGAACCGTCGGTGACAGCCTGGGTGGCGGGCCACGCGTCGTCGTCGCTGTTCCTGACCGCCGTGAACGAGGCGGAGATTCGTTTCGGAGTCGCCATCATGAAGGTGGGTGCGCGCCGCGAAGCAGTGAGCGCGGCGATAGACGCGCTGGTGCGGGAGGATTTCGCCGGTCGGATTCTTCCCTTCGACAGCGACGCTGCAGTCGCCTACGCCACGCTTGCTGCGAGACGTCGGGCCGCTGGTCGTCCGGTGGCCCAAGCAGACGCCCAGATCGCTGCGATCGCCGCAGTCAACGCCATGGCTGTGGTCACGCGGAACACAGCCGACTTCGTGGACACGGGCGTCGACA
Organism: Candidatus Poriferisodalis sp.; assembly: GCF_965214215.1. GTDB lineage: Bacteria > Actinomycetota > Acidimicrobiia > Acidimicrobiales > Poriferisodalaceae > Poriferisodalis. The sequence continues at coordinate 1,572,057 of NZ_CBDCBD010000003.1, forward strand.
TCGTGAATCCTTGGCCAGCCGGCTAGGACGGTCCCGGTCACGCGCTAGGAGTCTGGTCGGAAAAGGGGTTTCGGCTGAGCCAACACGCCGCTGACCTGCGGTTGTGCAACGGAAAGATGTCGAAAATACGACTTTCCGATCACGCTCCTAGCGGATACGAGCGGCGCATCTTCGTGGAGGTCACCGGTGGACGGTCCCGGTCACGCGGCAGCGGAATGATGCACCGGAACCGACCGGCGATGCCGCCGATCCGTGCTGTGCCCGACAGTTCAGGTGAGCGCAGTGATGGTGAGCGGTACCCAGATGGTCAGCATGAAGCCGGCCATGCTGACCATGAGCATTCGAGTCTGGCGCGCCAGCGCCGCACTGACCGCGGTGCTGACCGTGCTGTCGACGTAGCTGCGCATTCGCTCCTCGAGGGCACGGAGGTCGTCCTTGGTCGCCAGGAAGTCGGCGCCGTTGGGATAGACGCACTTCATGAGGGTGACGGCCGGTGTCTCGCCGAGCGTGTCGATGAGCTTCTGCACCATCTCGGTCCGTTCAATCTCGTCGATTGCCATGGGGTGTTCCTCCGCAGTGTAGATGTGGTCAATGGGCCGCTTCCGACGGCCGCCAGAGGCGGCAGCGCGGTGCGTCGCGGTGGCATACGTATGACCGGCAGGCCGGACAGCCCAAGCGAATTGTCGCGGCATCTCATGGCCGTCACCCGACCCGAACCGCCCATTGCGGCAGGCAGGGCAGGCCAAGTGATGTGTCGCAGTACGGATCGTCTGCGGGAGCCTTCGTCCGGCACACAAGTCGGGCAGATCCGAGCGATGCAAGCCGGCCGCCCATGTCGCAGCTCGCTTCTCAGCACCGCAGCGGTAGCAGGATTTCTGGGTCTGCGGCGAGATTCGTCGAGAGACCAGTAACGGTCCAACGCCCGGCGCGTTCTTCCCGAGCGGTCAAGGGCGGTGACGCGTCGTCGAGCAAACCGATGGCACCGGTTCGTTGGTTGGGAGCGCCGGGTGGCAGCAGCCCAAGGTCGTGCTGGTGCAGGAACTTGTGGTGCGTGCGGCACAGCAACGCCAGATTGGCCAGGCTGGTCGGGCCCAGATCGGCCCAGTGCACCAGGTGATGGCCCACGCAGCCGATCGGCGCGACACCGCAGCCGGGCCACACGCATCCTCCGTCTCGTGCAATCAGAGCTCGCCGGATCGCTGGCGGAATGGTCCGCGATGTCCGTCCTACGTCGAGCACTTCGCTTCGGGTGCCCATCACCGCGGGGACGATGGTGGCGTCGCAGGCGATACGGCGCACGTCCGAGGGGCTGAGTTCGGTGCCTGTGCCGGTGAGGCCGCACATCTTGCCGCCGCTGGTGCATGTGTCGAGACCAGTCGGGCCGCTGACCCAGCTGCAACAGCCGGTCGGGCCGCTAGCGCAGGTGCATCGACCGGTCGGTCCGCTGGTGCAGGTGCAACGGCCGGTCGGGCCGCTGGTGCAGGTGCAGGTGCAAGAGCTGATCGGACCGCCGGCGTCATGTCGCTCGCTTCGGTCGAGTCCGTGCACCTTGTCGGCGCACGCGCAGCCTCCAACGGCGGCGATGGCGCTGCGCAGAGACGCCAGTTCGACCGTCACGATCATCTGAGCGTTCGGGTCATTGAACGCGAGCGGCCCGAGACCGACTTCGTCCTGGCTCGAACGCGCCTGCTGTGAGTGCACCGATTCGGGGTTGCCCGAAGCGGGACCGCTTGATGCGCCACGCGGCCCCCGCAGCAGAGCCACGAGGGCATCGGCAGCGCGCTGGGGCACCGTGCGCTGCTGTGTGGCCGGCAGAACTTCCTCGGATCGCCACTCCCGCTGGACGGCCCGCTCCAGCAGTCGCTTGACCTGATCGCCGGTCTCGGGATCGAGCTTTGCCAGCAGGTTCCACATGCCGTCGTCGTCGATCCACATCGACGCCCGCCGCGCGGCCTGTTGGCGATTGCGCTGCTGTGCGTCGCTTTCGGCGCGATGAGCGGCCTCGGCCTGCCACACCTTGCGGCGCGTCTGGTCGGCGTTCTGGCGCATCGCGTCGATGAGCAACTCGTCGCGGACCGTCTCGGGTACCTCGGCCGATGCGAGCGCAGACGCTTGATCGGTGGTGATCGAACCGTCGCAGTGCGCTTCGGCCACTTCGGCCTTCTCGGCGATGACCGCAGACTCTCGTTCCACCTGCCGGGCGGCCGAACGCCGCAGCGCAGCCAGCGACGTCAGCGTTTCCGCCGCCGAAGTCTCGCCGCGACCGATGTGCAGCTCGCGGCAAGTCACCTCGTGGACGAGCGCCGCCCGAGCTCCTTCCAGCGCATTCAGCGCTTGCTGCACGGCACCCAAAGCCTCGAGCACCTGCTGATCCCCGAGCCGGGAGAGCTTGTCTCGCAAAGCGGAGACCTGGCCGACAACCGTCCCGGCATCGATACCCGTGCCGGTGCGGTTCGGCGCGGCCCGGCCTGCGCTTCCGCGGCGCTCAGCCGCAGCAGGCTCGCTCGATGGGGGCGATGTGAACATGGGTTCCACGCTACGAACCCCCTGTGACACGAAACGTTCCCCGGACGGGCGCTTCCATCCATGTCTGAAGCGATCTGCGGGCGTGGTCAGTTCAGCCCGTCGTTCAGGCAGAACTTGGCGGGGTGCAAATGTTCAGGTGAGCGCAGTGATGGTGAGCGGTACCCAGATGGTCAGCATGAATCCGGCCATGGTGACCATGAGCATCCGTGTCTGACGAGCTAGTGCCGAGTCGACGTAGCTGCGCATTCGCGCGTCCGAGGCAGCGATGTCGTCCTTGGTGGCCAGGAAGTCTGTGCCGTCGGGATAGACACACTTCATGAGGGTGGCGGCCGGCGCTTCGCCGAGTGTGTCGATGAGTTTCTGCACCATTTCGGTCCGTTCGATCTCGTCGATTGCCATGGTGTACTGCTCCTCAGTGTAGGTACGTCCCGGGGGTCGCCTCCGACGGCCGCTAAAGGCGGCAGCGCGGTGCGACGCGGTGGCGAACGTAGGGCTGAGCGACGAGGCGACCCGAACGAATTTCCGCGGCATCGGTCAGTTCGCCGACTGCGTTCGACCCGTTGCTGAATTCATTTGCACTCGCCCGTGCGCCGATGCGGAGAGGTGGGACGGTGATGCCGGGCGCGGAGCCGACGGACTACGGACGCAAGAGCTGCGGGTGATGATGCCCACCACAGCGCCGGGCGTGACATTGAGCGCTGACGTCAGCCGCCTGCTGTATGCTCGCCCCAATCTTGCCCGCCTTCCTGGACGCCTCGGCTTGACCAGGAATGGCGTGTTTCTCTTTTTCTGGTCCCAGTGCCGCTGCTGCCAAGCACCACCGATCTCACCAATTGGCTGGTGGGAGACGTGGGTTGCAGTTCTTCTTGGGCCTTGGTCAAGCATCGAGCAAAGTCGGCCGGCGATACCCCAGCGAGAGACCTCGCGCGCCGCGAGCGCTTCGCGAAGTTGAGCCACGCACTTCGTGATGTCACACCCCCTCTGCAAGATCAGCAACGACTGATGGGCGGCCGGATGCCGCCAGAAAGGACAGGCAGATGTCTGAGTTGACCTACGAGATGCTGCGAGATGCAGTGGCGGGAGGAGCGGTCGCGCTGCGCTCGGTCATGAGCCTGCAGCCGGCCGACGGCCCGGGGGGCAAGGTCTTTCCACCGACGTATGCCGTGGCGAGCAACGCCGAGAACAAGTACGCCATCGAAGAACGCCAAGTCGGGGACCGGGTTGCCACAACGGTGCTGCTCGATTCAGTGGCATCACAAGCGAACCGGGCGGAACTGGCACTTCTGGAGGGCTGGGAAGCCGACGAACTGCGCTTTCCGGTGCCGTTCGTGGATTTCACTGTCGAGACCGATGTGAGCGACATCGGGCGTTTGACGGTGCTGGAGGCGCCTCACCGACTTGCCGATGCGATCTTTCGGGACAGCTTGCTCGGCGGCACGCTGTTTCGCTTGTCTGACATCGGCCGTGAGATTACCGATGCGCAACCGCGCAATGCGACAGCGATGTTCAAGTACGCCCCGACGGCTTTGCTGTTCGGGCAATGGGATTCGACAGGGCCGAAGGGCGGTCTTGGTGCGAAGTTCCAGAGGGCCTTCGTTTCTGAGGTGGTGGGACTGGACGCGCGGGTCGGATCGAAGGTCGGTAGCCGCATCGACCCCCTGCAGATCGAACGCGGCGCAGCCGTTGTGTACGAGCACGCGGACCCTGAGCAGCGTTGGACGCTGCACAAGGACGATGCGGCCGTTGAGAAGGGCAAGCCGAAGACGGTGGGTTCCGACGGCCGACCGGCTGAGATCAACCACGGCAACATCGCCCCGTCGATTGACGCGCTCGCCGGGGGGGTAACGATCTCATCAGCCCGCCAGACAACGCTGATCTCGTTGGCCGCTCTGCGACGGCTCAAGTTTGCCAATGCGTCGAGGGAAGCCTCGGTCGCGGCGCGGACTGCTGTCGCCGCGCTGGGCGTCGCTGCGATCGCCTACGCCTATGAGTTGGATTTCGACTTGCGTTCGCGTTGCTTGCTCGTGCCCGAGCATGCGCCGTCGCTCGAGCTTGTCCATCGTGACGGATCCGATCCCGAGGCCATAAGCATCGAGCGTGAGTCCAGCGCTGCCCTCCTGAGAGAAGCAGTCGATGCGGCAGAAACGGCAGGGATCGGTTGGGTGACTGACGAGATCAGGCTGGTGCCAGCGCCCAAGCTGGTTGAGTTGCTTCGCCGCAGCCGGGAGTTGTCCGCACGCGAGGGAGTAGCGGAGGATTCGTGATCTCCATCGAGGTGACGCTGCTGACCGGTCGATATGTCGCCACTGCCCATCACGACCGGGGCGAGCACGAATGGCCCCCGCACCCAGCCCGATTGTTCTCGGCGCTCGTCGCAACTTGGGCCGATGCCGATGTCCCGGACCCGGCTGAGCGCGACGCGCTGGAGTGGCTTGAATCCTGCAAGGCCCCTGCAATTGCGGCCTCGCTCCCCGACGACGTCGCAATTCGACGCCCCGTGAGTCACTTCGTGCCCGTCAACGATGCTTCGGTCATTGCGGGTGCGCAGTATCGGCGACGAGCTGATCGGCTGGAGGGCCTGCTCGACGAGCACGACACCGAACTCGAAGCTTCACACGGAGAGTTGACGCGCAAGGTCGAGCGAGTGCGTGACCGGATCGACAAGGAACGAGATGTGACATCGCTCGTCGAGTCAGCAGGAAGGACGAACCCGAAGGACGCGGACGCCCTCCTTCCGGATGGTCGCGGCAAGCAAGAGCGCCAGTTTCCGTCGGTGACCCCTGCGTGCCCTCAAGTCTGCTTCAGCTGGGCTGAGACGCCGGTACCCGATCTAGCGAGCGCTCTTGATGGGTTGCTGTCGAGAGTGACTCGGCTCGGGCACTCGTCCTCGCTCGTGTCGTGTCGTCTGGTTGAGACGACCGCGGTGCCGACGATGCAACCCGGCAGCGGGTCGATCGTGCTCCGTTGCCCGCAGCGCGGTCAGCTAATGGCCCTCGAACAGGAACATCGACGCCACGAGGGCATACGACCTCGGTCCCTGCCTTTCGTCGGGGTCCGGTATTCCACGGTGGCCGCAGACAACGGTTCGTCGACGGCACTGCGGGCAGACACCGCCGGTGACTTCCTCGTCTTCGAGTTGCCAGACGACAAGCGGCGGTTCCCGACGACGCGCACGATCGAACTGACCGAAGCACTGCGAGGCGCGATCTTTCGTCATGCCGATGATCCGTTGCCGGAGGGATTGAGTGGGCATTTGCCCGACGGCCAGCCGAGCCTTGACCCGCACGCTGCATTCCTTGCGCTGCCGAACGTGGGCCACGCACACGCAGACGGCCGCATTATGGGACTCGCGGTGATGCTGCCAGAGGCCTTGGGGGACGAAGCTGCTCGCGCAGCTTTTCGCGCCATCGGCAAGTGGGAACAAGCCGGATCCCGTCGACGCTGTCGGCTCACATTGACCGGTGGCATCACGATCGAGCTCCTGCGCAAGCAGCCGCCATTCGAACTCCGCACCCTCCGATCGCATACCTGGGAGCGGCCGTCGTCTGAATGGGTCAGCGTGACGCCCATTGCACTTCCGAAGAATCCTGGCCGTCTGGCGAGCGGGTCACCGGCCTCGCGTTCAAGGGCTTGGGCTGCCGCCGAAGAACAGGTTCGTCAATCGTGCTTGCATGTCGGTCTTCCTCAACCGGCAGCCGTCGCAGTGTCATTGGATCCTCTGACCACTGGAGCGCATCCAGCGGCTCGCTTTCCCGCGTTCGTGCAGGGAACCCGCCGGGCCTCTGGTGTGCGTCGGCGCCTTGTGCATGCTGCGGTGAGATTTGAAGAGAGCGTCACCGGCCCCGTCGTGTTGGGTTCGGGTCGATTCATGGGACTGGGTCTGATGCGACCACTCCCTCGCCGCGCAGCAGATGTATCTGAATCGGAATCCGGGGTCGAAGATGAGCGTTGACACGCTGTCCGCCGCTGAGTTCGCGGAGTTTTTCCATGTTGTGCATGGCCACGAGCCCTACCCGTGGCAGGTGCGCTTGACCGAGCAGGTGCTCAGCGAGGGAAAGTGGCCCGAAGTCATCGATTTGCCGACGGGTACTGGCAAGACCGCAGTGCTGGACGCAGCGGTGTTCGCGCTAGCGGCCCGCCCGACCGTCTTTCCGCGACGTGTCGTGTTCGTCGTCGATCGCCGCATCGTGGTCGACCAAGTCTTCGAACGGGCACGACGAATCAGCAACGCCATTCGAGAGGCGACGAATTCTGATGGCCATGGGCTCCTTGCCAAGATCGGCGGTGCACTCTCCCGTGTTGCCGCCGACGCGGACGATCCAATCGGCGTTTCCGCTCTGCGCGGCGGCATTCCGCATGACCGGGACTGGGCCACACGTCCTGACCAACCTTGGGTGATGGTGTCCACTATTGACCAATTCGGCTCGAAGCTGTTGTTTCGCGGCTACGGGGCAAGCGCTGGCATGCGGCCGATCCATGCGGGACTCGCGGGAAACGACTGCCTCGTTGTTCTCGATGAGGTGCATCTGAGCAGAGCGTTCGTCGCCACCCTTCGGGATCTCGATGACCAAGCATCAATCAACTCGTTCAGAGCCGACGTGCTGCCACGGCGGCGTTTTGTCGTCGAGATGTCGGCGACACCGGATGACGACACTCGGCGTCGTTTTGCCCTTGACCCGACAGCGGACCTCGAAGGCACCGGCGAAGCCCAACAGCGGCTTCGAAAGATTGTCCGGGCTGCGAAGCAGGCACGAATGGTCGGGCTTTCTGGCCGGGTGCCACACGTCTCACTGCCGAAGGAAGTTTCGCGCATCATCAAGGGCGAGTTGCTCGATCACGAGCGCAGTGTCGGCATTGTGGTCAACCGGGTTCGCACTGCACGCGAGGTGCACCGGGCATTGGCCGAGGCGGGATACGTGACGCATCTCATCACGGGACGTATGCGCCCGCTGGATCGGGAACGACGACTGCGCGAGATCGCTGCACTGGTGGATCCGGACCGGCGCGACCCCAAACGAGAGCGAGCGATGGTCGTGGCGACGCAATCGATCGAGGTCGGTGCCGACTTCAGCTTCGATGTGCTTATCACCGAGGCTTGTCCGCTCGACAGTCTCCGCCAGCGACTGGGACGTCTCGACAGGCGCGGAACGCTCGCACACGAGATTGGCCAACCTGCCAGGTGTTGGATCCTTGGGTTGAAGGCTGACGTCGAAAGCAAGAAACCCGACCCGATCTATGGCAATGCAGTACAGGCGACATGGCGCGAGTTATGTGCGCGGGCGCAAGACGACACCATCGATGTCGGACTCGCCAGCTCTCAGCTCGATGACATGCTGCGCGAAGATACGGCTGCCCCCTGGCAGCCGGCGCCGTTGCTGCTACCGACGCACATGGAGGCGTGGGCGCAGACCAGCCCTCAACCACTGGTGCAACCCGACATAGGCGACTTTCTGCACGGCTTTGACGACAACCCGCCGGAGCCCGATGTCGCGATTGTTTGGCGGCGAGACCGCAGCAGTGAGGCGCTTCGCCTCGTCCCGCCCCGACCCGCCGAGCACCTAGCGGTGCCGATCTCGGCAGCGCGAGCGTGGCTGCGAGGCAGCGACGAGACACCTGTCGCCGATGTTGCAGTCCGGGCGGAAGCACAGGCTGCGCGCCCGAGACGAGACGAGCCCTTGGCCACCTCAGTGCTGCGCTACGTCGCCGGGGATGCCGTTGTGGAACCCGCGACCGTTGATGGAATCAGGCCAGGGGACATCCTGCTGGTTGACACCAGCGTCGGCGGGCTCGCCGGAGGCACATGGGATCCGGGGCAACCTGTGTCAAGCCCCGATGCGAGCGTGTCTACTGAGTCGCCACAGAGTTCCCAAACCATCGCGGACCTTGGCGATGAGGCCCAGTGGGCGTACGGCAGGCGATGCACCATCCGCTTGGACGATCAGCTCGATGAATGGCTTCGATCATGGCTCGGCAACGGCGCCCCGGCGATGCCTCGACCCATCCGTGAGGGCTCCGGAAACGACGTCTCGGCCGGAGAAGAACAGACGCCGCGCGAGCGAATCCGGGCATGGGTCGAAGGACTTCTTGGCCACGATGCAGCCACGGCCCCGCAGCACCTGCGATGGCTGGTCGGCGATCCAACCTCGCCCAGTGACGATGAGCGCGGTGCCCTACGGCACTTCGTCAATCCTCGTGACAGCGAGATCGAACTCATCACTGCGGAGCGCGACGACATTGCCACGGATCTCGACTTGCCTTGGATGAGCGACTACTACATGCTGGTTCAGCTCAGCGTCGATGTGCTGACGTTTGTCGGCGGCGACGATGCCTCGCTGACGGGGAGCGGTGTTCTGTTGAGCGACCATCTGTCGGGTGTCGGACAGCGAGCCAAGGAATTCGCGCAGCGTCTCTGGTTGGGGCCCGAGTTGTGTGCCGATCTGTGCCTTGCGGGTGAGTTACATGATCTCGGCAAGGTGGATCAGCGGTTTCAGTCGCAGCTCGTCGGCAACGACCCGGTTCGCTTGGCGATGCTGGACGAGCCGCTGGCGAAGTCGTGCCCGGGTATTCGCCGCTCGCTGGGAGGAGGTCCGCCGGTGCGCCACGAAGTGGCCAGCGTGGCGCTCGCGCAATCCAACGACGATCTCATGAGACGGGCCCACGACCCCGATCTCGTACTTCATCTCGTGGCAACTCATCACGGAAGGGGCCGTCCGCTTCCGATGATCATTGCCGATCCTTGCCCCAGGGAACTGTCCTACGAGCTCGGCGACATGTTGCTGACCGCACATTCCGAATTCAGCGAGACGAACCTTGCGCTGGAAATGGCGGACCGGTTCTGGCGACTGAGCGCGAAGTACGGGCACCACGGCCTCGCGTGGCTCGAGGCAATCCTTCGGCTGGCCGACCACCGTTGCAGTGCAGAGGAAGCCGGAGCCCACGCCGCCTCCCACGGAGCAGCGAGCTGATGGCAGAGATCGAGTTGCGAGGCTTGTCCGGCACCAACCCGCTCGGATTCATGGCGGCACTCGGCTCGCATCTGGCAGTCGAGCGCGACAGTCCGGCTGGCACGCTGCGGTGGACTGAAGGAGTCGTTTCTTACCCAGTTCTCGACTCGGTGGACAGCGTTGACGAAGTAGCACACTCGGCGCTGAAGCTCATCCAGGAGTGGCTTGTCGGTCCTGCATTCGGTTCAGGTGTCGAGCCGAAGCTCAAGTTGGACCCGGACGAGATAACTCACTATCTGTCCCGATCCCGCAGCGCCGGAGATGCTGGGAGGATCGCGATGTGTCTCGTTGCGGAGAACAGCCTTGACAATGGCGGTAGAGCCAAGCCCACCGACTTCTACTTCACGGCGGGGCAGATGAAGTTCGTTGTGATGGCGCGCGAGATTCTCGGAGCGGTCACCCTCGAAGAACTCGTGGCAGATCTGTCGGAGCCTTGGAAGTACCGCAGCGAGGGTCCCTCGCTGATGTGGGATGTCGTGGATGATCGCTTGTACGCACTGAGTTCTACAAATCCGTCTTCGGTCAAGAAGAGCACCAATCCCGGAGCGGAGGCGCTGGCCATTCTTGGATTGAGCCGCTTCCCCTGCTTTCGGTCGACGAATGGGACTGCGACTCAGGGATGCTCGGGCGGCTGGAAACGCGGACACTTCACATGGCCCCTGTGGAATCGACCAGCGCGATCAGCGGCGGTTGCATCGCTGCTTGCTCACGCCTCGAATCCAGCGCCTACTGAACCTTGGATGGAGAACCAGTTCTTGGAGCGGTGCCGCCAGTATTCGGGCTGGGGCGTCGTCCGGGTGATCCAGTCGCAGATCCGCCGGAGCGATCAGGGCGGCTACGGCACATTCGGCCCGCCGAGAGTGATCTGGCGGCGCGACGAGTGACTGAGGTACCCGATCTCGTTCCGGCCCGCATGGTCAACGAGTTCGTGTATTGCCCGCGGCTGTTCTACCTGGAGTGGGTCCAGAGCCGTTTCGAGGACAACGCAGACACGGTGCATGGTCGTTACGTGCATCGTCGCGTGGACGAAGGAGGAGGGCGCATGGGCGATTCATCGGAGGACGAGCCCGTGAGCAACGCGCGCTCAGTGCTCGTCAGTTCGGAGCGGCTGGGGCTGATCGCCAAGACCGACATCGTCGAGGGCTTCGACGGCAAGGTCGTGCCAGTCGAGGTCAAGCGCGGCCGCCCGCCCCAGCATGGCCCCGCGTGGGAGCCGGAGCTGCAGCAGTTAGCTGCGATCGGGCTGATTCTGCGCGACAGCGGCTACGCGTGTGATGAGGGCCAGTTCTATTTCGCAGCGTCGCGCGAACGCACGACCGTGGACTTCGACGACCGGCTCTTGGACAAGACGCTCGACACCGTCGAGCGGCTGCGCCGTGTCGCAGCCGCCGACGATGCGCCGGTGCCGCTGGTGGACAGCCCCAAGTGTCCGCGCTGCTCGCTGGTGGGCATCTGCCTGCCTGATGAGACCAATTTCCATTCCGGTCATGTAGAGAAGACGCCGAGGCGTCTGACCCCTCGCGATTCGGAGGCACGACCGCTGTACGTGACCGAGCAAGGTGCCCGCCTCGGCATCAGCCAGCGCCGGGTAGAGGTCAAAGTCAATCGCGAGGTGGTCCGCAGCGTCCGCCTGATCGACATCTCGCAGATCAACCTCAGCGGCAATGTTCAGGTGTCGACCCAGTTGCTGCACGCAGCGTTCCGGGAGGACATCCCGGTGTGCTGGTTCAGCTACGGAGGCTGGTTCCAGGGGATCGCTCACGGCTTGCCTTCCAAGCATGTGGAGTTGCGTCGGCGCCAGGTCGCGGTGGCCGCTCAAGCGGGCTTGCCGCTGGCTCGCCAGATGGTCGTCGGCAAGATCCGCAACTCCCGCACGCTGCTGATGCGTAACTCTCGGAAACCGGTGGAAGCGGCCGTCGGACAGCTGAAGGATCTCGCCGTGAAGGCGGCGGACGTCGATTCGATCGAGTCGCTGCTGGGCACCGAGGGGGCGGCGGCTCGCTCCTACTTCGGCAGCTTCGCGTCGATGTTGAGGGACGACCGCCTGGGCACGTTCGACTTCGCAGGCCGCAACCGCCGGCCTCCACGCGACCCGCTGAACTGCTTGCTGTCATTCCTATATGCCTTGCTTGTCAAGGACCTCACGGCCGTCGTGTACTCCATCGGCTTCGATCCGTACTTAGGCGTCTATCACCGACCCAGGTTCGGACGGCCCGCCTTGGCCCTTGATCTGGCGGAGGAGTTCCGGCCCATCATCGCCGAGTCGGTGGTGATCAATGCAGTGAACAACGGCGAGGTGGCCGAGAACGGCTTCATTGTTCGGGCCGGGGGAGTGGCACTCGAGCAAGCAGCGCGTCGAGCTGTGATCGCGTCCTACGAACGGCGTCTCGACCACGAGATCACGCACCCCACCTATGGCTACAAGATCACCTACCGGCGTGTACTCGAAGTTCAGGCCCGCATGCTCGCAGCCGCCATGCTCGGCGAGATTCCGAACTACGTACCGTTCACCACGAGGTAAGTTTGTGAGCGGCCGTCGTCGTTATCTCGTTTCCTACGACATCAGCGACCCGAAGCGCTTGCGGAAGGTCCACAAAGCTATGAAGGCGTACGGTTGGCCAATGCACTACAGTGTGTTCATAAGTGATCTCGATAACATCGAACTCATTGGTCTCAAGACTGAACTCGGCGATGTTATCCACCACAACGAGGACACGATTGCCTTCATCGACCTCGGGATGCCTACTGAACGAGGCAGAGATTGCTTCGATTTTCTCGGCAACGCACCGCCATTACCCAGCTCGGGACCGGTCATTGTCTGATGCGAGCGGTCCAGTCAGGCCCCAATCTCCGGGGAGCGCTCGCAGCCCCGAGGTATGGGCCTGAATTGCACCTTGACAACCGAATGAAAAGCTTCCTGAGCGCTCCCGCGCGAGGAGCGCTCGCAACCGCTCCCGAATCTGCTGGTCAGCACCAGTATAATTCGAGAGCGGTATGGCCGATCAACTGGTCGGCCCTTCATTGAAGCCCGACGGCGGCACCAAGGGACAGACCCTCATCAAGAGTATGGCCGATCAACTGGTCGGCCCTTCATTGAAGCCCAGAGCCAGCAGCGATTCGGCCCCGGCTGCGGGCTGTATGGCCGATCAACTGGTCGGCCCTTCATTGAAGCTCGGCGAAGGAGTAGCTCGACATGTCGATGAAGTGGTATGGCCGATCAACTGGTCGGCCCTTCATTGAAGCTGGGCTGCGGGCTACTGGATCGGGCAGCTTGTCACCGAGTATGGCCGATCAACTGGTCGGCCCTTCATTGAAGCAGGTGTGCTCATGCACTGCGCTCTGGCAGGGTCGGAGTATGGCCGATCAACTGGTCGGCCCTTCATTGAAGCCGAACTGACGCAGCCGTGCCGACAGCATCGCTCAGGTATGGCCGATCAACTGGTCGGCCCTTCATTGAAGCGGCAACGTGAACGGCCCCTCCGTCGTGTTGTCCGTCGTATGGCCGATCAACTGGTCGGCCCTTCATTGAAGCACGGAGGTAGTTCGCGTGCCATTGTGGTCATAATTGGTATGGCCGATCAACTGGTCGGCCCTTCATTGAAGCCGGGCCGCACGCTTGCGCCTAGCGGCCCCGTAGCGGGCCGTATGGCCGATCAACTGGTCGGCCCTTCATTGAAGCTGGAGCACGTTGCCGATGCCTTCGTGGGCTGCTTCGACGTATGGCCGATCAACTGGTCGGCCCTTCATTGAAGCGCCTGGCCAACCGTGGCGCTGGGCCGCGGTGCCATGGGTATGGCCGATCAACTGGTCGGCCCTTCATTGAAGCGAGTTCACCGTCGTTCGTTAGCCTGCGAGGTATGAGTATGGCCGATCAACTGGTCGGCCCTTCATTGAAGCAACGCCACAACGGACACGCCTACCGCGCGCATTGCGTATGGCCGATCAACTGGTCGGCCCTTCATTGAAGCGCGTCGCACGCAGTCGGCCGCGTCGAAGCCGTCCTGGTATGGCCGATCAACTGGTCGGCCCTTCATTGAAGCCCTGGCGTGGATCGCCTGCCGCGCCGCCGGCTGAGGTATGGCCGATCAACTGGTCGGCCCTTCATTGAAGCTGCGGGTCAGCCAGCAGTTCAGCTACCGACATCGTTGTATGGCCGATCAACTGGTCGGCCCTTCATTGAAGCACATTCAGTCGCCGGTCAGCGACATGATCTCTGCGTCGTATGGCCGATCAACTGGTCGGCCCTTCATTGAAGCCCGTTCGCTCCGGTGCCCGCCGCGACCGGTCCGGTGGTATGGCCGATCAACTGGTCGGCCCTTCATTGGAGCCAGGGTCTGGGGGGTGACGTCGGTGCCGGCGACGGGGGTATGGCCGATCAACTGGTCGGCCCTTCATTGAAGCATCGATGATTCCCTCCCGACGAAGCGGCGGCGCGCTCGTATGGCCGATCAACTGGTCGGCCCTTCATTGAAGCTGGTGCAGCTTTCCCGAATGACTCTGCAACATCACTGGTATGGCCGATCAACTGGTCGGCCCTTCATTGAAGCTGGGCGGCGCTCTATTGGATCGAGCAGGTCAACGAAGTATGGCCGATCAACTGGTCGGCCCTTCATTGAAGCGGCGTGCCCCCGGACATCGGGCCGACGCCCGGCCCTCGTATGGCCGATCAACTGGTCGGCCCTTCATTGAAGCGCAGCGTCAACGACCGCAAGACACACAACCAGTACGTATGGCCGATCAACTGGTCGGCCCTTCATTGAAGCAGGTCACGCGTGCAGGTGACCGTCACGACGGGCCGGTGTATGGCCGATCAACTGGTCGGCCCTTCATTGAAGCCGCGATCAGCTCAACTTGGACCCCGCCGAGATCGCTCGTATGGCCGATCAACTGGTCGGCCCTTCATTGAAGCTCCGACAGCCGCATCGTGTCACGTCACTGCCGGTGGTATGGCCGATCAACTGGTCGGCCCTTCATTGAAGCGCCAGTGCCAGTGACCCCGCGGTGCCGGGGGGGGCCTTGGTATGGCCGATCAACTGGTCGGCCCTTCATTGAAGCTAGATCGACCTGCTGCATGTCGAAGGCGGTGTTGCCTGGTATGGCCGATCAACTGGTCGGCCCTTCATTGAAGCACCCAGATCAGCGTGTTGTTGCCGCCGGTGCCTTGCGCGTATGGCCGATCAACTGGTCGGCCCTTCATTGAAGCGCTCGCGTGGCCGCCATCGAGGCGACGGCATGCCACTCGTATGGCGGATCAATTGGTCGGCCCTTCATTGAAGCGTGGCGATGCCGGACACGTCCGGGATGACGCCCGCCTTGTATGGCCGATCAATTGGAGGGCCCTTCATTGAAGCGGTGGCGTCGAGGGTGCCTGCGGCTATCCGGGTAGAGCGTATGGCGGATCAACTGGTCGGCCCTTCATTGAAGCGGCTCCGGGAGACGCGGTTTCGAGGCTTTTCGCGCGGTCTCGTCGGTCAATTGATCGGTCCTTCATTGCCGTTGCTGGCATCGACTTTGTCGCGCCCGTGAATACTCCGGCAAGCCGCTTGTTTGTAGTCGGGAGCGGCGGCGTAAATCAGAGGTTCACGAGTTCCGTTGGTGCCCATGGGGGCCACGTCGGTTGCCGTACTGGCGAGCCTGATCGGTAGGCGGCAACGACTTTGTACGGGTTCGTCGCCGACGAGTTGTCGTAGACGATGGTCTCGTCGGCGATGCCGGCTGCTCGCGCGACGTGGCTCCAGAGCCGTCGGTGGCGAGATCGGATCTTGTCTTCGGGGACGAAGTGCCCTCCGTTCGCCACGAGGTGCTCGACGCGTGCTACCGCGAGCGCCTCGGAGACGAGGATCACGTGGAGCACCACGATGTAGCCCGCCTCGGACGCACGGCGGAGCAATTCGACCTTC
The DNA here is from genome assembly GCF_965214215.1 of Candidatus Poriferisodalis sp. Taxonomy (GTDB): domain Bacteria; phylum Actinomycetota; class Acidimicrobiia; order Acidimicrobiales; family Poriferisodalaceae; genus Poriferisodalis. The sequence continues at coordinate 1,587,487 of NZ_CBDCBD010000003.1, forward strand.
GACTCGTGGGAGAACACCGTCTCGGCCACGAACGACGTGTGCTCGTCAAGCAGTTCCGCTCGCCGCTGCTCGGCAAGGCTCGCCGCGTCATACGCATGTGCCGCCTCAGCGTCGGGCCAACGCTGCGCGGCAATGTGGTCGGCGTTGACGAACTCGAGCGTGGACGGAGCGAGCACGCTGCGTTGGAAGGTGCTCTTGCCGGCGCCGTTCGGGCCGGCGATGACGTGCAGGACCGGTGTGGGCATCGGAAGGCGCCCGTGTCAGCAGAACAGCGATCTTCAGGGCTGGCGCCGGATAATCGTGCCCTCGTCGTCCTGCTCGACATAGGACATCCCCGCTGCTTCGAACTCAGCGACGAGATCGAGGGTGCGTCGGCGCTGCTCGGTTCGTTCGGCCCACTCGGCCCGAACGATCGCCTGCTCGCGGCTGGTGAGATCGTCGTAGGAGGAATCGCAGGCGAGAACCTGCTCGATGTCCCGAAGTGACACGTCGGGTGCCAGTTCGAACTCCTTGCCGATGCGAGCCCAGTGGCTGATCTGCTGTGCCGTGCTGCGGCTCATCGCAGGCGCCACAGCGGCAGCGCACGCGTGGATCTCCTCATCGACTCGCACCGGTGAACTCGTAGCCATGCCACAACCTCCGAGGCGACTGTAGCAAACTGCTACAGCTCAGCGATCGACCCGGCGCAAGGCGCTCGCCGAGACGTCGACGGGGCAGGCGACCGTGGTGCTGTTCCAAGTCTGGCCATGAAAGTGGGCGACCATCGTCGAGAACCGCGGGTCGGCGATGCTCAACAGCAGGTCCACCCGCCGAGTATTGAGCCAAGCGCACGGCCTGAGCGCGGCTGTCTAGCGGCGGCAGTGCAGCGACACCGCTTCGGAGTTGCGCCGCCGCCAGACGGTGACGTCGCCGGTAAGTCGGCCCGTTTCGACCACCGCGGTGTGGGTCACCAACAGGGGCACCAGGGCGTCGTACTCGGCGAATCGCTCGGCGGCCCGCTCGGTCTCGCACACCATCAGCAGGGGGACGTGACGTCCGATGGCGGCGCACTTTCGGGGCGCTTCGCGTTTGCGCGTGGGGTGAGCGTTTGAGGGTCCCGGCTCGATAGGGAGGGATCCCCCAGAATCGGAGGTGTTGAGACCCCGAGATCTGGAGGATCCCTGTGGCTGTTGACTGTACGCGTGCGTTGTTGCTGATCGTCGGTTTGGGTCCGGGTGTCGCGGTGCGCGATGTTGGGGGCGGCCGCGGCGGCCCGCTCGAGGTCGTGATAGCGCTGACGGATCGGCCGTGCTGTGGGGGCTGCGGCGGGCGGGTGTGGGCTCACGGGGCGAATGGGGTGCGCCTCGCTGATCTGCCGGCGTTCGGGCGGGCGGTGAAGCTGGTGTGGCGCAAGCGCCGCTGGCTGTGCCCCCATCAGGGCTGTGCGGTGCGCACGTTCACCGATCAGCAGCCCGCCATCGCGCCGCCCAGGGGGCGCATGACCAGCCGGGCTGCGCGTTGGGCGACCCGCCGCGCCGGTGCGGGACGCGCGATCAAAGAGATCGCGGCCGAGCTGGGCTGCAACTGGCACACCGCGATGGCTGCGGTGCAGCGTTGGGGCCAAGCGCTGCTCGAAGCCGACGCCTCGCGCATTGACGGGGTGACCGCTTTGGGTCTCGATGAGATCTTGATGTTCCGACGCGGCCGGTACCGCGAACAGCACTGGGGCACCACCATCGTGGACGCCGGAAAAGGCAAGCTGCTGGACATAGTCGCTGGTAAGAGCGCTAAGGGCGCTACCAGATGGATCCAGGGACGCACGTCGAGATGGCGAGCCCGGGTGCGCTGGGCAGTCATGGACCTGTCGGGCCCGTACCGCAAGGCGTTCACCGACGCGTTGCCCAAAGCGATCCAGGTCGCCGATCCGTTCCATGTCGTCAAGCTCGCCAACTCGGCCGTCGACGAGGTGCGCAGACGCGTCCAGAACGAGACAACCGGCGGACGCGGCACCAAAGACGATCCCTTGTATCGGATACGGCGGCTTCTGCTCAAAGCCCACGAACGCGTCACCCAACGCGGCGAGGCGAAGCTGCGCGGCCTGCTCGCAGCCGGCGACCCCCGCGGCGAGGTCCGCGACGCCTGGCACGCCAAGGAAACCCTTCGCATGACCTACCGCATCGGCGACCACAAGACCGCTCTCGAAGCGCTCGACGAGCTGTCCCGCGACCTGCGCGACGAGGCGTACTCGCCGGAGCTGAACAAGCTCGGCCGCACGCTACGCACCTGGCGCACCCCGATCACCAACTGGCACCGCTCACGAGTGACCAACGGTCCCACCGAAGCAGCCAACAACCTGGCCAAGCTGATCAAGCGCGTGTCGTTCGGGATCACCAACTTCGACCACTACCGCACCCGAGTCCTGCTCTACGCAGGAAAACCCGACTGGACCCTGCTCGACACCCTCACCCCACGCTAAAACGCGAAGAGCCACTTTCGGTAGGGGCTGATCTTTTCGAAGATCTCGGAGGGAGTGGTGGCGCTGCGCTCGTACTCGAGGCAGTAGGCGCCGCTGCCGAGCGGCCCGTCGGCTACCAGCACCACCAGGTCGGGCCTGATCTGGGTAACGCCGGGCACGTTGATCTCCCCCCTCCAGCCCACGAACGCCGCTGAGCCCTCGGCAGCGAATTGCAGGACCAATCGGTTGACGCCGCCGTCGTGGCGACGCTGGCGGTGCACGAAGGCGGGCCGCAGGTACGCGCCATGTCGCCGGATGAGCGCCGACGCCTGCAGCCGGCTCACGTTGGCCGCCCGCCGCAGGCCCCGCTCGGCGAGATAGCAACGGCCGTCGAAACGGTCGATGAGCCCGACCTCCATCGGCGTGACCGGATCGTCGACCCAGTCGCCGGAGGGTCGCAGCTCGACGGGGTCGCCCCAAAGCCCATCAGGGGTGCAGATCAGCGGCTGCGTATCGCGGGCGAACTCGCGTTGTGCCAGGTGAGCAGCCCATGAGTCTGCAGCCAGGATGACCTGCGCGGACGGCGTCGCCTCGTAGTTGGGGTCGCCGTAGAAGACACGGTCGGCAGCTCGCTCGTGCGCGTCGTGGTCGCTCGCGTAGGCGTCGAGACCCCCGCGGTTCGGTCATCCCGACGTTCATCGATTCGATCCAGCCGGCGCGCTGCAACACACCCAGTCGGGTTCGCACCCGGCGCACATGCCGCCCAAGGATCGGCGCCAGATTGTGAGCGCTCGCCAGCGGCATCCGTCCCAGCAGACGGACCAAGCGCCGGTCTTCGGCCCTGAGCGGGCTTGCCGAAGCCTGATCCGTCTTGGTTGACACGACGACGAGTGAGCCGTCGCATGTCGGAACCTCCACCCGAATTCGGCAGAATCACACGATTCTGTCGAATACGCAAAGTGGCGTTATGTGCTCGAGGGGCTACGCGCCTCCGGGGGACAGCGCGACGGGGATCGGCTCCCTATTGTTGGCGACGGCCAAGGAGGCGCATCATGGCGGCACATCCAGCCCAGATCACAGCACCCATGCGGCGGCGATCCGCTTCGAAATCTCCCTCGCTGGCGGTACTGGCAGCGGTCGTGATAGCGATGCTCGTTGCGGGCACGACCGTCGCGTCTGCGCAACCGGCTCCGTCGGCTCAGCAGCGTCCGCAGGTCACTGTGGGACCCGAGGCCGGCGAGGTCGTCGTCAGTTGGAGTCCAGTCGCGGATGCGAGCTACTACCGCATCGGCTGGCTCTCCAAAGCCGACTACGACGCAGCGACAGCCGCCGACGAAGACTGGATGGCCGCCTTCACATCGGTGAGCGTCGCCAACACGGGCCAGGCGCAGCACACCGTGGAACACTTGACGCCCGGTTCTTCGTACTGGTTCATCGTCGGCGCCAGCGATCAGCGCTACGGCGAGCCCCAGTGGTCACTGTGGTCCGAGCTGGTGCGCCTGCCCGGCGGTCCGGCTGCGTGCGCAAGCGACCGAGCGACGCTGGGAGCGTTCCACCATGCCACCGGCGGCCCCGATTGGCGCATCAGCGTCAACTGGCTGAACGAGAGCGCCCCTCTCGACGAGTGGTTTGGTGTGTCCACCGACAGCGACGGCTGCGTGCTCGTTCTGTACCTCAACAACAATGACTTGTCAGGTGAGATTCCGCCGGAGCTGGCCGGGCTGTCCAGACTGCGCTCACTGCACCTGGGGAACAATGACCTGACGGGCGAGATTCCGCCGGAGCTGGCCGGGCTGGACGATCTGCGTGTCCTGGCATTGGTGCACAACGATCTCAGCGGCGAGATCCCCAAAGAGCTCGGCGGCATGGCGAAACTCAGCGTTCTGGATCTCGACGGCAACGAACTGACCGGACTGCTGCCGCTCGAATTGACTGATCTCGCTGAACTGCGCGTCCTGTCGGTGGACCGCAACATGCTGAGTGGTCCCATACCCGCGGAGTTCGGCACCATGACCAATCTCACCAACTTGGAGCTGTGGCGCAACGAGCTGTCCGGCCCGATCCCGGTCGAACTCGCCAAACTCGTCAACCTCAGGACGCTCGACGTCGATGAGAACGAGCTCACCGGGGAGATTCCCGTCGAACTCGGCAATCTCGTCAACCTGCGGTATCTGTGGCTGCGGGAGAACCAGTTCACCGGTGAGATCCCGACGGAGCTGAACAACTTGGCCAACTTGGTCGTGTTGGGGTTGGACGGCAACCGGCTGGCCGGCGAAATTCCGCCGGGGTTCGGCAGTTTCGACCGGCTTGAGTACCTGTACCTGAACGACAACGATCTCACCGGAGAGATCCCGGCCCAACTCGGCAATCTGTCCAAGCTGAAGTGGTTGTATCTCCACGGCAATCGGCTGACCGGGGAGATACCAGAAGAACTCGGCGGCCTGGCCGAGCTGGAGCGGCTGCAACTTGACAGGAACCGCCTGACGGGCGAAATACCGAAGGAGCTGGGCAGTCTCGCCGACCTCGAACGCCTGGTGCTCGACCAGAATTCGCTGACCGGCGCGATCCCCGCCGAGCTGGGCAACCTGGCAGAGCTGACCTACTTGAGCGTCAACCGCAACCAGTTGAGCGGTGCCATCCCAACCGAGCTGGGCGCTCTGAGCAACCTCGAGCAATTGCGACTGGACAACAACCAGTTCAACGGTCAGATCCCGCGAGCGCTGGGCAATCTGATCAAGCTGGAACAGCTGCACCTGGACAACAACCTGCTCAGCGGGCCGATCCCCGCGGTATTGCTCGACCTTCCCGATCTCGCGGTGCTCTACCTCTCGAGCAACGACTTCACGGGGTGCATACCGGCTGCGTTCCTGGACGTCGCAGACAACGACCTCGACGAGCTCGCCATGGACACATGCTGAGGCGACGGCGTCTCGCGCGCGCTTGAGCGCAGGTCCGGAGCTGAGCCAGGGCGCTCGGGCCGGCTCAGCGACTCACTGCAAGTATTGGCAGAGACCCCGGGGCAGGTACCTGCCGTCACCGGCTCGGCCCAGGTATTGGCCGTCGTCGACAATCTTGCGTCCACGCGAGAACACCGTGTCGACGTGGCCCGTCACCTCGACACCCTCGTAGGCCGAATGGTCGATGTTCATGTGGTGATTGTCGACGCTGATCCTCCAGCGATGCTCGGGGTCATAGATCACGACGTCGGCGTCCGAGCCAGCCGCGATGATCCCCTTGCGGGGGTACAGGCCCATCATGCGGGCCGGGGTTGTGGCGCACAGCTCCACCCAGCGGGCCAAGCCGATCTCGCCGGTGACCACGCCCTGGAAGATCAAGTCCATGCGGTGTTCGACGCCGCCGATGCCGTTGGGGATCGCCCGGAAGTCGCCGACGCCCAGCTCCTTTTGCTCCTTCATGCAGAACGGGCAGTGGTCGGTGGACACGACGGCCAGGTCGTTGGTGCGCAGCCCCTTCCACAAGGCGTTCTGGTGGCCTTGCTCATGAGAGCGGATCGGAGTCGAGCACACGTAGGCAGCGCCCTCGAAACCGGGCCGGTCGAGGTGCTCTTCCAAGCTGAAGTGCAGGTACTGCGGGCAGGTTTCGGCGAACACGTTCATGCCCGCGTCGCGCGCCAGCGCCACCTGCTCAAGGGCCTCGGCGGCCGAGAGATGCACGATGTACAGCGGCGCTGCACCCACCTTGGCCAGCTGGATGGCCCGATGGGTGGCTTCGGATTCGAGCTCGGGGCGACGCACATAGCCGTGGTTGACCGGAGCGGTCTCGCCCCGCTCGAAGGCCTGCGCAGCCAGCACGTCGATGGCCAAGCCGTTCTCGGCGTGCATCATGATCAGCCCGCCGTTGCCGGCCGCTTGCTGCATGACGCGCAATATCTGGCCGTCGTCGGACAGCAGCCGCCCTGGATACGCCATGAACAGCTTGAAGCTCGTGATGCCCTCGTCGACCAGCAGGTCCATCTCGGTGAGCGCGCTGGCGGTGACGTCGCCGAGGATCATGTGCATGCCGTAGTCGATGGCGCAGCGCCCCTCGGCTTCGGCCATGCGGGCATCGAGGCAGGCCCGGACGTTCTCGCCCTGGCTCTGGGTCACGAAGTCCACGATCGTGGTGGTTCCGCCCCACGCCGCCGCCCGCGTGCCGGTCTCGAACGTGTCCGACGATTGCGTCGGGCCGATCGGCAGAGACATATGGGTATGCACGTCGACGCCGCCCGGCACCACGAGCCGGTCCGTTGCATCGACGACTTGGGCGCCCCGTTCGGCGGCAGCCGCAATCTCGCTGCCGGGCAGCAGCACCGCCGCGACCTGCTCGCCGTCGATCAGCACCTCGGCCGGCGCCGCGCCGGTCGGGCCGACAACCGTTCCTCCCTTGATAAGCGTCGTCATGGTCTGGCGTCCTGTCGGTGGCGCTGACGGGTCAGCAGAGCGAACCCGAACGATAGGCCGACAGCCGACTGCGCCTCGTGCTCAGACGCTTCCGTGCGCGTCCCGACGCAACAGTCGTCGGTTCGGGCAGGATGTATCGATGTCCAAACGCAGCACCGCCTTCCGCGGATGGAAGGTGGTGGGTGCGGGAGGAATGATGCAGGGCCTGCAATCGGCCCTGTTCATGCACGCTTCGGGCTCCTATCTCGTGGAGTTGCAGCGAGAGTTCGGCTGGAGCAAAACCGCCTTGTCGGGCGCGGTGGCGATGAACCGTGCCGAGACGGCGCTGCTGGGGCCGGCGCAAGGCTGGCTGCTCGACCGCTTCGGCCCTCGCGCCATCGCCCGCACCGGCGCCGTGTTCATGGCCGCCGGCTTTGTGTTCTTCGGACAGGTCCACTCGCTGTGGCAGTTCTATGCCGCATTCATGCTCATTGCCGTGGGTTCGAGCTTCTGCGGCTTCGTGACCGTGACGGTCTCGATCGTGCGCTGGTTCGAGCGGCTGCGAGCACGTGCGCTCTCGGTGGGCGGCATGGGCTTGGGCATTGGCGGGATGTGCGTGCCGCTGATCGTGCTGTCGTTCTCGTACTTCGGCTGGCGGGCCACAGCAACGGTCGCCGGGGTTGCGGGCGCTGCGGCAGCATGGTGGCTGGCCAAGTACCTCGAAGGACGTCCTGAGGACTTCGGCCAGGAAATCGACGGCGGGGCGCACGTGGTGGCGAGCGGCACGACGGTGCGCGCCGAGGGCGTCAGCGACATCCACTTCACCGCAGGCGAGGCCCTGCGCACGCGGGCGTTCTGGATGATCTCGCTCGGGCACATGAGCGCGCTGTTCGTAGTGGGCGTGGTGATGGCGCACCTGCAGCTTTTCTTGACCGCGGAGCGTGGCTACTCCTTGCAGCAGGCCAGCTTCGTGGCGGCGTCGCTCCCGTTCGTCCAGCTCGGGGGCATGGCCCTCGGCGGCTATCTCGGAGACCGCATCAACAAGCGGCTCATCGCGTCGGTGGCCATGTGCGGCCACGCGGGCGGCCTGCTGCTGCTGGCCTGGTCGCCCAACGTGACAGTCGTGGCGCTGTTCGTGGTGCTGCACGGACTGGCGTGGGGCGCACGCGGCCCGCTGATGCAGGCGCTGCGAGCCGACTACTTCGGCTCGTCGTCGTTCGCCACGATCATGGGCATCAGCTCGACCATCGTCATGACCGGCACCGTTCTCGGGCCGTTGGTCGGCGGCTGGATCGCCGACATGACCGGCAGCTACGTTCCCGCCTTCATCCTGCTGTCGGCCATGACGGCCCTCGGCATGATCTTCTTCGTGCTGGCCAAGCCCCCCGCACCTCCCCACAGAGACGATGACTCCCAGCGAGGTGCTTCGGCCCCGCCCGGCGTCGGCGCCGCGCTGCCTGCTGCATCTGACGCTGCGCGGCCATCACGCCCTGAGATGACAGGCTGAGACACATGTCGGCTGGTCGGGTTCAGCGCAGCGGCACCGCAGGTCTGCTGTCGCGTCGGGTGATGGCAGGCTGAGACCTATGTCGGTTGATGTTGCTGCGACCGAAAGCGCATCAGAGCTCACGTCTGCGCTCGACCCGACGCCGCTGTTCGATCCACGCACCTATCTCGATGGCGTGCCCCATGGCCTGATCGCCGATCTGCGGGCACACGCACCGGTTCACTGGGTGCCCGAACCGGAGCTGATGGGCTGGGAGGCCGGACCCGGCTTCTGGGCGGTGCTCACCCACGAGCTGATGAACCGAGTGCTGCGCGACCCCGCCACGTTCTCCTCCCACCTCGGCGCCACGCAGATCCGCGACCCCCAGACCGCTGCAATGCTCGAATTCGTCCAGCGGATGATGCTCAACCAGGACCCGCCGCAGCACACCCGGCTGCGGCGCCTGCTGATGCGTTCGTTCACACCGAGTGCCGTCGCGCAGCTCGAGGCCACCATCTCGGCCCGTGCCGAGCGCCTGGTGAGCGCAGTCGTGGACCGGGGCCGTGCCGACTTCGCCAAAGAGGTCTCAGCGGAGCTGCCGCTGCTGACGCTCGCCGACATCATGGGTGTGCCGAGCGAGGACCGGATGCTGCTGTTCGACTGGTCCAACCGCGTCATCGGCTACCAAGACGCCGAGTACGCGGTCTCCGATGCGTTCGATCCAGCGACGGGTACCGAGATGGCGCGACGCTCACGAGAGGTGCGGGCGGCGATCCGCCCTGACCCCGACGGCCGTATGCCCGACCCCCGCTCCCGCGAGGGCCTCGCAGACATGTACGCCTACGCACACGATCTGGCGAACTACAAGCGGGCCGAGCCGGGCGCCGACGTGGTCTCGCTCCTGCTGGCGGCCGACGACGCCGAGGGCGCCATCACCAACGAAGAATTCGAGACCATGTTCTTCCTCTTCGCCGTGGCGGGCAACGAGACGTTGCGCAACGGGATACCCGGAGGCTTGTGGGCGCTGTTGACCCACCGTGACCAGCTCGCCAAGCTGCTCGCCGAGCCCGAGCTGCTGCGGGGTGCCATCGAGGAGATGCTGCGATACATACCGCCGGTGGTGCATTTTCGTCGCACTGCGACACGTGACGTCGAGCTCGGCGGCCGCTTGGTGAACGCCGGTGAGAAGGTCGTGGTCTTCCATGTGGCGGCCAATCGAGACCCTGCAGTGTTTGCCGAGCCCGACCGGTTCAATATCGAGCGCAGCCCGAACGACCACCTCACCTTCGGGGCCGGCCCGCACTTCTGCCTGGGTGCGCACTTGGCGCGGCGGCAGATGTCGGCCATGTTCACCGAGGCGCTGTGGCGTATGCCGAACCTGCGGCTCGATCCCGACCGCCCGCCAGAACGCTTGCTGTCGAACTTCCAGCACGGCTTCAAGCACCTGCCGGTGCTCTGGGACACCCCGGCCATGCCCGCAGCCTCACCCGCCGGACCCTCAGGCAACGCAGAATGAGCCCGTCAACATGAACTCGACCGGCCGTGACGTGACTGACCGTGATTCGACTGACGGCGATTCGACCGGTCGTGGCGCGGTGCCGCCCATCCGTGTCGGCGTCACCCCCGACGTCAAGCTCTGGTCACGCCCGTGGGACGAGCGCCGCCGCTTGGTGGAGCTGGTCGCCGATGCCGGCATCGACACCATGTTCTTCGCCGACCATGTCAGCTTCCGGATCGGGCACGGCAATGACGGCATGGTCACCGCAGCGGCGCTTGCGAATCTGCACCCGAGTCTGGGCGTCTACCTCGGTGTGTACCTGCTGCCGCTTCGTCATCCGGTTCCCGTCGCCCGCCAGCTCGCGAACCTGGCCGAGATGGCACCCGGGCGCATCAGCTTCGGTGTCGGCATCGGCGGAGACGACCGCCACGAGGTCGAGCTGTGTGGCGTCGACCCACGCACCCGAGGGCGGCGCACCGACGAGTCGCTTGAGATTGTGCTGCGGCTGCTGGGCGGCGAGACAGTCGATCACCACGGCGAGTTCTTCTCGATGTCACAGGCGCGCATCATCCCGGTGCCCGACCCGCCCATCCCGACCTACGTCGGCGGGCGCTCCGATGCCGCAATCCGCCGCGCCGGCCGTTTTGCCGACGGCTGGCTGGGCATCTGGTGCACCGTCGAGCACTACCGGGCCGCGCTGCGTCTGTACTCGCAGACCGCGGCCAGCGAGCGAGCCGTCCCCGGCGCACCGCCCGATGTCCCCGACCACGGCATCCAGCTGTGGGTCGGCATCGGCGACAACCCCGAAGAGGCGGCGAACTGCGTCGCCCCCGAGCTGGAACGCTTCTACCGCGTGCCGTTCAAGGCCTTCGAGAAGTACACGCCCTACGGCACCGTCGACGACATCGTGGAGTTCTTCATGCCGTACCTGGAAGCGGGCTGCCGACATGTGAACATGACCCCTTGCGGCCCTGACCCCACCGAGGCGATCCTTGCGGCGGGGGAAGTGGCACGGCGCCTGCGCGACGCAGACCCGCTGGCCGCCGCGGCTGCGGGAGCGTCCCGCGTACCGCAGCGGGGGCACCCGATCCGATGAGGACAGTCCGATGAGCACAACGGTGTCACCCCGGCGTCAGCCCGATCCGGCGCAATCCCATCTGCGGCAGCCCAGTTCAGGACTGCTCGATGTCCGGCCCCTGGCGGGAGCGCTCGGCGCGGAGCTGCGGGCGGCGGGGGGCGGCCGTCTCGATGTCAACGGCCTCGACGAGGCGCACGTCGCCGCGATACGCGACGCACTGTGCGCTTACCAAGTGGTCGTGTTGCGCGACCAACAGATGCAAGCCGGCGACCTGGCCAGCTTCGGCCGTCGCTTCGGCGAGCTGGAGCGTCACCCCTACCTCGGCGGCACATCGGCCGAGCCGGAGGTGGTGCCGGTCATCAAGGAGCCCCATGAGACCGTGAACTTCGGCGGCGGCTGGCATTCGGAGATGTCATTTCTGGAGTGCCCGCCGATGGCCACGGCGCTGTACGCGGTCGAGGTGCCGAATTTCGGAGGGGACACGCTGTTCGCCAACCAGCAGGCGGCCTTCCTGGGGCTGTCCGACACGATGAAGCGCTTCGCTGAGAGCCTCAGCGCGGTGCACTCGGCGGCCCGCCAGTACGGCGGCGGAGGCGACTCGGACCAGAACGCCGGCCAGTACAGCTCGATGAGCGTCGACGTGTCCGACGATGCTCACGCAAGCCTGACTCACCCGGTCGTGCGGACCCATCCCGAGACTGGCGCGAAGGCGCTGTATGTGAATCGGGCGTTCACCGAGGCGATCTCGGGCATGCGCCGTCATGAGTCCAAGGCAATGCTCGAGATGCTGTGGCGCCATGCCGTGAGCGAGCAGTTCACCTGCCGGGTGCGCTGGGCGCCGGGAACGCTGACCATGTGGGACAACCGCAGCGTCCAGCACTATGCGCTGAACGACTACCACGGCCAGCGGCGCCACATGCTCCGGGTGACGATCGCGGGCGATCGTCCGCGTTGAGGCAGGCCAAGTTGAACACAGCAGAGCGGACCACAGCGGAGTCGGAAGTCGCAGAGTCGCCCACAGCCGAGTCGGGCACCGGCCCGACGCAACACGACAGTGACGGAAGCAGAGGAAGCGAGCGCCGATGAAACCGCTGGCAGGCATCCGCGTCGTCGACATGAGCCGCGTTCTGGCAGGGCCGTTCGCCGGGCGCATTCTCAGCGACCTCGGCGCCGACGTCGTGAAGGTCGAGCCGCCCGAGGGCGACATCTCGCGCCTGTGGGGCGTGAACCGCGCCGGGCTCGCCGGCTTCTACACCCAGCAGAACGTCGGCAAGCGCAACGTCTGCATCGACCTGCGCGCGGAGGGTGGACCCGAGATGGTGAGGCGGCTTGTCGCGCACGCCCACGTGCTTGTCGAGAACTTCCGCCCCGGTGTCATGGCGCGTCACGGTCTGTCGTTCGCGGAGCTGTGCGAGGTGAACCCGGCGCTGGTGATGCTGTCGATCAGCGGTTTCGGCCAAGACGGCCCCGACTCGCAGCGGGCCGCCTATGCGGCGGTGCTGCACGGCGAGTCGGGCTGGATGGCTCGCACCGCACGCATCCATCAGCAACCGCTCCAAGAGCCGTACCTGGCGGTGGCCGACACCACGTCGGCTTTGCACGGGGCCATCGGCGTTCTCGCTGCACTGCGTGTCGCCGAGACGACCGGGCACGGCCAGCACATCGACATAGCGATGCTCGAAGCGTTCCTCGCGACTGACGAGGGAAGCCAGAGCGGGCTCGACGGCGGCAACTACACCTCCCAGGGCGGGCTGGTGTGGGAAGGCGTCGACGGGCCGGTGTTGACCGCAGGCGACTTCCGCTGGATCTGGAGGCAGCTGAGCGAGACCCATGCGCTCGCGGACCCGTCGCCTCCAGACGCGGATATCGCGACGAAGCGGGCGTGCCGCACCGACGCGATCAATGCGTTCCTGAGCTCGTTTGAGACCCGGGCGGAGATGCTGGCGGCCCTCGACGCGGCCAATCTGGCGTGGGGGGACATTCGCACGACTGCGGAGGCGCACACCTCGCCGACGGCGCTCCATCGCGGTTCATCAGTCGAAATCGATGCCCGCGACGGCGGCACCCGACGGGTGACCCAGACGCCGTACCGCTTCACCGGCGCTTCCGCGCAGACTTCGGCGGCCTCCGGCATCACGGCCGCAGCGCTGGCACCTCATCTCGGCGAGCACAACGGCGAGGTTCTGGGGGAGTGGCTGGGGGCCGGGCGTGCAGAAATCGAGGCGCTGCGCCATGCAGGCGTGCTCATCGAGGATGCGTCCGCGGCCGAAGTCCGTGCACGCCCGCAGCAGTGACGGTCGACCATGACGTTCGTGCGACGATCTTCATGGAACCGAAGCAGTCCGGCGGGAGTCTGAAGGGGCAGGCAGTCTTCGTGGGGGCTCGGAATGGCTGGCACACACATCGCATCGACATGCCGAGCAGTGACGAGCTTGGGCCCGCGTTTCGATGCGGCGCCGATGGGCGCCTCGCTGACAGCTTTGGGCTCGACGGGATTGGGCGCGGTCGGCTTGGGCACAGTCAGCTCGGGCACGGCCGGCTCGGGCGCGATCAGTTCAGGCTTGACACGGACAGGCTTCACGGTGAGTGCCGCTGACGGCGCGCCCTCGGCCGGAGCGATGCCCGCCGACACAGTGGCGCTTCGGTTCGAGGACTTCTACGCGACTCATCGCGACGGGCTGGCGCGGGCGCTGGGGCTGGCGCTGCGAGACGGAGCGCTGGGCGCCGAAGCGGCCGATGAGGCATTCGCCCGGGCGTGCCAGCGCTGGGCACAGGTCAGTGCCTACGCGAATCCGCAGGGCTGGGTGTTCCGCGTCGGCTTGAACTGGGCTCGCTCATGGCTGCGACGGGTCCGGCGTGAGCGGGAACGGCGGACCTTGATGGCCCAGCCGTTCTCCACCGAGGACCGGACGCGCGACCTTGATCTCGAGCGTGCGCTCGGGACGCTGAACGATGTGCATCGGGCGGTGATCGTGGCGCGTTTCTACCTGGATTGGTCTGTCTCGGAGACCGCTGAAGCGCTCGGCATCGCCGAGGGCACGGTGAAGAGCAGGCTCAGCCGGGGGCTGGACCAGCTGCGCGAGGTGCTCGACGCGGCGCCAGCGGGGGAGGAAGCGTCGTGACCGCCGAAGACCGCCTCCGCGATCGCCTCCGCAGCGTGGGAGCGTCGATGCCGCTTGGCACCGGCTCGCTCACCGGCGTGCAGGCTCGCGCCGCCCGGCTGCAGCGGCGGCGCACGGCCGCGCGCGCTGGTGCGGGTGCTTTGGCTTTGGTGGCAGTCGCGGCGGTGGGCCTCACGACCCTTCGAGACGGGGGCATCGACGAATTCTCTGATTCGGTGGCGACCGAGTCCCAAGCTGACGCAGCGACGCCCGCAGGCGATGCGGTCAACGGGCTGCCAGAACCCGTTGATTTCGGTGCGACGGCGGAGAATGACGCCCGTCTTGACGCCGAGATGAGCGAGGAAGAGTTCCTCGACGAACCGGTCGCGGCGGCTGCAGACGAGTTCGTTGATGACTTGTCCGATTCGGCCATGACCGACGATTCCGCCATGTCCGACGAGTCCGGCGAGTCCGACAAGTCTGCAGTGCCCGCCGAGTCCGACATTCTCGGCGCGTCCGACGATGCCGAGCTGCCCGGCGGGTCCGATGCATCCGGCGTCGGTCGGCAAGGCGTGGTCTTCGCGCAGACGGTGTCGGTGGTGAAGCCGCCGGTCGCAGTCCCCGCGGCGGTTATGCGTTACTCGTTCAGCGGGTCGCACGCCCTCGCCCGAACAGCCGACGACTGGTACGCCTACGACGGTGCGGACTGGCAGTCGCTGGGCCTGCCCGACGACATGGAAGTCGTGGCGGTCGATCTGTCCGACACTGGGCGGCTTGCGGTCTTCGGCGTGGTCCGGCCGCTGGAATGCGCGCGGGCTCAGGTGGTGGCGGTGCGCACCGACGAGACATGGAGCTACGTGCGCGTCGATGACGGCACGCCTTCGAGCGTGGGTTGGGAGCTGCTCGAAGCTCGGATTCGGGTCACCGACGCTGGCATCGAACTGGAGCGTGCCGAACGACTGTGGCTAGATGACGAGTGCGAGGCCGCGTCGGACGCTGAGCCGTTGACCGACGAGGCCGCCGACCTGCTCTCCGATCTCGGGCGGTTGGACGAGGTCTGGCGCGACAGCTGGCCGCACGCACCGCTGCAGGGCGGGCTCGCACACCTCTGGCAGGAGGAGGCTCACGCCGATGCGCACGCTGCTGCCGCATCGGGCGCCGGCTTGGTTTGGGCAGACATGAGCCCGCCGAGATATCGGGTCCCCCTGCGGGTGATGACTCCGAGCCGCGCAGCCGACGGCAGCGCTGCTGTTGTCGCCCTGCATGAGACCACCGTCATGGATGTGGCCACGTCGATGCACGTCAGCGACGGCAAGGCGATGCTTCGGCACGGCGAGCAGTCATGGGAGGTGTGTCCCGTTTCAGACGAGGACCTGCACCAGGTGAACGGCGAGGTCGGCCGGGCGGGCGAGCACCTCGCCGTCGTCGTCGGCAAGCCCAACCAGACGCTGTTCGTGATTGAACGCACCGAATAATCTGCTCTTTTGGGTGTGGGTCAGCCCGGTGGCCATTCCCGCACGTGAGAGTGTTCGCGCTGACGCACCCAAAGCGATCCTGGGGCGGCGCGATCTGTTGAGGTCGCGTTTTGTCGTCGGCACTGCGGGTCCTGATGGCTCGGCCTCGCGGTTCTAGTGTGACCCCGATGTCCGACAGTACGAACGAGACGCAAGAATTCCCCGAACTGGGCTTCTACATGCTGCCCGGCGATGCCCAGGACTCGTCCGATGCCGTGGCCGAGGTTCAGGCGGCCGAAGCGATGGGGCTCGGGCGAGCATTCCTCGGAGAGCGCCCCGCTCGCAAGGAGGCGGGCGCCATGTGCGGCGCTGCTGCCGCGGTGACCGATTCCATCGGCATCACGCTGGGAGTGACCAACATCAATACGCGCCACCCGACGATGACTGCGGGCCTCGCGCTGACCGTGCAGAGCCTGGCAGGCGGGCGGTTCACGATGGGTTTCGGGCGTGGCGTTGCCGTGGCGCAGGAGATCATGGGCCTCAAGCCGGTCACCACGGCGCAGCTGGAGGACTTCGCCTTGATGATGCGGCGGCTGTTCCGGGGCGAGATCATCTCGGACTACGACGGTCCGACCGGACGCGTGCCGATCCTGCTGCTCGATCAGGCGCTCGACGAGCATCTGCCGATGGCGCTCGGGGCGATGGGCCCCAAGACGCTGGCGCTCGGCGGTCGCTGCTTCGACGACGTCATCTTGCACCCCTTCTATTCCGATGAGACCGTCGTGCGCTCGGTGGAGGCGGCCAAGGCGGCGGCCGTCGGGGCCGGGCGCGATCCGGGCGAGGTGACGGTGTGGTCGTGCTTCGTCGTGGTGAGCGACGACGTGCCGTACGAATTGCGGCTGCGCAAGACCGTCGGCCGCTTGGCCACCTACCTGCAGTACTACGGCGACGTGCTCGTGCGGGTGAATCGCTGGGACCCAGCTGTGCTGTCGCAGTTCCGTGCCGACTCGGTGGTGTCGCGGTTTCTGGCCCCGATCGACGGCACCTCCACGGTCTCAGAGCTCGAGCACATCGGCACGCTGCTGCCCGACGAATGGATGGCCCCCATGGCAACCGGGACTCCCGCCGAGTGCGCCGCAGCCGTCAAGCGCCAGATCGACCTCGGCTGTGATGCGGTCTTGATGCACGGCGCAACACCAGCCGAACTCGCAGCAGTCGTCGAGGCCTACCGGCAGATTGTCGCGTAGACGCCTCGGCGCTCTGCGACACGATCGCGACGCTCGGACCAGTATCGGCCTGCGGCGTCAGAACTAACGTCGGCGCAGCATCGGGCCGCGGCAGCGGCTGGGAAATGGGGGAAGATATGGCGCACGATGACCTCGCACTGAGGAGTGCGACACAACAAGCCGCAGCCATCGCCGCGGGGGAGCTGTCGAGCCGCGAGCTGACTGCCCACGTCATCGACCGCATTGAGCGGCTCGACGGCGACATCAATGCCGTGGTGACGCGCGATTTTGAGGGCGCGCTCGGGCGCGCCGCAGCCGCGGATGCCGCGCAAGCCCGCGGCGACGCGCTCGATCCCTTGCACGGTGTGCCCTTCACCGCCAAGGACGCCCTCATGACGGCGGGGATCCGTTCCACCGGCGGGGCGCGCGAGCTGACCGACAACGTTCCCGACAGCGATGCAGCCGTGGTCGCTGCCTGCCGTGCGGCGGGGGCGATCGTGATCGGCAAGACGAACTTGCCTCGCTGGTCTGCAGACAACCAATCGTTCAATGACCTGTTCGGCACCACCGCCAACCCGTGGGACCTCTCGAAGGTGCCCGGCGGCTCCTCGGGTGGCGCGGCCGCGGCCGCGGCGATGGGTTTCACCAGCTTCGAGATCGGCACCGATATTGGGGGATCGATCCGCTTCCCGGCCTCATACAACGGCATCTGGGGTCACAAGCCGAGCTTCGGGCTGATCCCGACCACGGGCTATCTGGATCACGTGCGCGGCGGCAGCACCGAGCCGGACATCAACGTCTTCGGTCCGCTCACGAGAAGCTGCGACGACTTGGAGCTGCTGTTCGACGTGCTGCTGCGCCGCGAGGCGCCGTGGGTGCCGCAACTGCCGCCCGCACCCGATGACGTGGGGTCGCTTCGCGTCGCCGCATGGCTCGACGACGAGTACTGCCCCGTCGATGGCGATGTGCTGGGTGTAATGAGTGCGGCTGTGGACGCGCTCGAAGGCAGCGGCGTGCACGTCGATCACGAAGCCAGGCCCGACATCGATCCGCTTCCGGCATGGGAGACCGGCATGCGGTTGGTGCGAGCTGCGATGGCGTTGGCGGGCCGGGGCCAGGGGCCAAGCCATCGCGAGTGGCTCGAGAGCCACATGGCGCGCGAGGAATGCCGCCGCAAGTGGGCGGAGTTCTTCGCCAGCTACGACGCGATCCTCATGCCGGTGAGCTTCCACCAGCCCTTCGACCACATGCAGGAGGGCACGTTCGCAGAGCGTCGCATTCCCGCAAATGGCGTCGAGCGGCCCTACATCGAGATGACGCGCTGGACGATCCTGACTGGCATGTCGTACCTGCCCGCCACGGTGCCGCCGCTGGGCCTGACGCCTCAGGGCTTGCCGGTCGGCTTCCAAGTGGTCGGCCCCTACGGCAGCGACCGCACGACGATGGCGCTCGCACGCCGCATCGGCGAGCTCACCGGCGGCTACCAGCCCCCGCCGCGCGCTGTCGCCTGACCCGCTGCTGTCGCATCGGCGAGTTCACCGGCGGCTACCGCCCGCCGACGATTGCTGTCTGAGCAGCATCAGCGATACGAGCGGGATCAGCTGGGTTCATTGGCGGCGACTGCCCGCCAACGAGCGCACTCTGGGCGGCACCGGCCACCGCATCGATGGCGGCGTGCAGGTTGTCGCCGACCAGAGCGTCCGCCGTGGCTGGCGAGCCGTCTCCCCGCAGGTACAGCAGCACCACCCGGCTGACGGGCGTACCTGCGGCTCGGGCGAGGCACCATGCATACGCGGCGCACTGTCGGCGGTACTGCTGGGCCAGCTCGCTGTCTGCATCGGGCATCGCTCCGAGCGCATCGGTCTTGTAGTCGACCACGACGAGCCCGCCCCCGGCAGGGTCCTCATACATCAGATCGACGAAACCCTCGACGACGGTCGGTGGCGATCCCGTCTCATCGGCATCGTCGAGCGGCGCAGCGACGTACACCTCCTTCCAGTGGCGCGTCTGCGCTGCGTCTCGGACCTCGTCGCTCGCGAGCGCTGAGCGCACGAATGCCTCGATGACGTCTTGGCGGCCGGCGATGCCCTCCGCAACCGCCTGCGCTGCCACAAGCGGTCTGAGCCCGTCGCCGCTTCGGAGGTCGATGGACTGCAGCACGCCGTGTACGGCCTTGCCGGTCGCTGTCGCGCCGCGACCGCGCCTGACCGGGGCGCGGCCGCCGCCGAGTCTGTCGTCGGGCAGGTCCTTGCTCGACGCTTGCACCGCAGCAATGGACGACCCGATGGGGGCGGATTCCGGCTGACCGTTCGCGTCGCGGCCTTTTGGCATGTCAGCCGCTGAGACCGGCGCGTCTGGCGTAGCTGCGCTGGCCGCCGCGCGCGCCATGCTGGTCGCGCTCAGCGTCGGCCGCCATCGTGACGATGCCGCGGCCTTGTCGCGCCGATCCAGCCATTCAGTTCGGTCGGGCCGTTCGGCGTTGGGGGGCCGAGCGCTGTCAGTCCTCAGCGCGGAAGGCTCGGCGTCGGGGTCGCGGCCGGACCGGCAGTCCCACTGTTCGGCCCCAGCAGCGTCGTCGCCCGCGCTCTCGACGAGCGTCATGGCGTCGGCGATGACCTGCGCGTGACTCTGGTTGACCAGCTTTCCCGTCTTCGAAGGCGTATCGCGGTGCAACGAGACGACCAGGTGATCACGCGCCCGCGTGCACGCCACATACAGCAGCCGAATCCGCTCATGGTGCTCGGCGAGGCGTTCAGCATCGAACCAGGCCGCATAGGTCGAAGTCTGCGCGCCCTTCCGCAAGCGCACAGCCGCCGCGCCGCCGTAGCGGTTCGTCGAGGCATCGCCTGGGCGCTCGTCAACGAACGCTGCTCGCGTGGTGGTCGGGCTTGCGCCATTGCCTTGCAGGCCGGCGACGATCACAATGGGGAACTGCAATCCTTTCGACGCATGCACGGTCATCACCCGGACCGAGTCGTCGTCGGACTCGGGCAGCATCGCTTCGGTGACCTTGGCGCGCTCGGCGCTTTGCATCTCGACCCAGCGCAGGAACTTGCGGAGACCTCCGTGCTGGCTCTCCGACCATGCGCGCGCTTGGTCGATCACATAGCGCACGTGCCGCCAGACATCACGTGTGCGCGGCCCGGCGGCAGCCTGCTCGAAGACACGACGCTCGCGGACTAGGCGCTCGAGCAGCACTGAGGGCGCGACCAAGGTGTGGGCGTCGTACAGCGTGCGGAGATGTGCCAAGGCCGACGCGACCCGATGGTGCTCGCCATGGAGCGACGATGCGACCTCAGCGGCGAAGTAGCTCCACGACCCGGCGGCCCGGTAGTAGGCGTAGAGGTCGTCGTCGCCGCAGCCGTACATGGGCGTGCGCAGAGCGCTGACCACTGCGAGAGCGTCGTCGGGGTCGGCTGCGGCCCGGAGACACATCATCAGGTCTCGTACGGTTTGGCTGCGCCACACGAACTCGGAGGCATCGAGGCGGTACGGAACCGACGCTGCCGAGAGGCCGGCTTCGAGCTGTGGCAGGCATGTACGGGTCGGCACCAGGATCGTGATGTCGCCCAGACGCGCCGGCCTGATGTCGTCGAGGTGACGGTCGTGCACTTCCCAGCCGTCGTGAATGATCTCGCAGACGACATCGGCGATGTCTGCGGCTTCGACGGTTCGGATGCCCTCGGCGTTGAGTCCAGACTCCTTCTTGTCGTGAGCATCACGACCCAGCATGGTGACTGCTGGCCCAGTGCTGACATCGGCACGAACAGCTGTCAATGCCGCATAGGGGGCCTGCAAGCGCCGTGCGCTGCTGCCCTCATCGCCGTCGCCCGCACCACCCCCGTCGAAGTCGGACTCGTCGTTGCCTGCAGGGTCGCTGCGGTCGGCGGTCATCAGCGAACCGAATACTGCGTTGACCCAGGCCATGATCGACGCTGTCGACCGGAAGTTGACTCGCAGGCTGGCCGTCTCGCCGATCTCGCGGCCGAATCGCTGTTGTGCGTCGCGGTACAGCTCGATGTCGGCTCGCCTGAAGCGATAGATGGACTGCTTCGGATCGCCGACGAAAAACAGCTGACCGGGCACGGTGTCGAGCTGATCCCACGTCGCGCCGCGATCTGTGGCGCTTGCCGTGTCGGTCGAGAAGCGCTGTTCGTCAGCGGCGATCAGCGCGGCGATCTCGATCTGAATCGGGTCGGTGTCCTGGAATTCGTCGAGCAGCAGGTGGCGATACCGGCGGTGCAGTGATGCGCGCGCCTCGGGCGAGACGCGCAGCAGATCACGCGCCCGCACCAGCAAGTCATGGAATTCCAAGCGTCCAGCGACCCGTCGCTGGTCGGCTGCTTCCAGCGTGAAGCGGGCGATCCGGTCGCACAAGGCCGCTATTGCGTTGTCGGTGGCCTCCGTAGCGGCCGCGGCGCACTTCGCACGCAGCTCTTCGAGTTCCTCGCGCATCGGCGCCCAGTGGTCGCCCCGGAAGACCCCGCCGCCCTTGGGCACGCCGCGGCCGTCGAGGTTGGACTCGTTCAGCACAGCGAATCGCTCGACATCGGTGGCGCCCGCACACAGCCGTGCCAGGTAGTCGTCAAGCTTGCTCAGCAGCAATGTGGCCTTCTCGCTGAATTCCATCGTCGGATGCCGCCATTGCAGTAGCGCCATTCCCTGCTCGATGATGCCGCTTGCATCGATGGGCGTCGCTTGCGGTGCCGCGTCGGCCACCCGGACCCGGTCCCAATTCGCATTGAATGCCGTGCCGATATCACGAAGCGAGCCGAGGTCGGCGCCTGCGGCGTCGACGAGTTCGACAGCCCAGGCGATATCGGGGTCGGACAGCAACGCGTCGATGAAGCGATGCCATCGCTCGTCGAACTCGACGTCGCTCGAAATCTGATCGAGTGCCTCAAAGCGGGGGGGCAGCCCGGCCTCGATGGGGTGCTCGGACAGGATCCGTCGCGCGAATCCGTGCAGCGTGGAGATGGCGGCGCTGTCGAGCCCGTCGAGCACACCGGTCAATTCCGCCCTGCCTTGCCCGCTCGATGTCGATGCGAGGCGTTCGTTGAGCTTGGCGCGGACCCGGTTGCGCAGTTCGGCGGCGGCTTTGTCGGTGAACGTGATGGCGGCGATAGAGCCGATCGCCGCCGCGCTCGGTCCGGTGACGAGTTCGAGCATCCGATCGACCAGCGCAGTGGTCTTGCCGGTTCCGGCGCCGGCTTCGACGAACATGGTGGTGGCGGTCTGCCGGCAGACACGATCGCGATCTGTGAGGTCAGCCTGATGCGATGTCGTTGCGGGTGGCGGCAGGCTCACGACCGCTCCCCGTCTGGCTCGACAAGCTCTGCGAACGCCGCCAGGGCCGGGTCGTCTCGCTTGCGACGCCATGAGCGCTGCACGTCAGCGGTGCCGAGTCCGTCGGGGTCGCAGTATGGGCACACGCAGTACTGGCGCCGGTCGTCTTCAGGCCGAGCGAAGCCGGCGAACACGCCGCTGCGGATGCCGGCCACGATCGCATCGACCACCTCGGCGAAGCGCGCCATCACCGCGCTGTCGATGGGGAGCTCCAGCCAGTCCCAGCGTCCGCGCCCTGACGAGATGAACCAGTACGCGCTCAGCACTGCCCCTGCGCTCGCCATTGGGGATCCGAAGTGCGCGGCTGCGGCGAGTGCATAGACCGGCAACTGCAATTTGGTCCCCCCAACGGTCGGGTCGGCCTTGTCGCGCTTGACGATGGCTTTGTAGCTGTCGGCGCCGCCGGTCTTGTAGTCGACGACGACGAGGCCGCCGTCGGCAGTGCGCTCTACCCGGTCGATGATGCCCCGGAATCCGACTTCGCTGCCGTCGGCAAGGCGATGGGAGACCGCCGGCGCAGCGCCGTCGAAGCCGAAGCGGAACTCCGAGCTCACGATGTCTCCTCGCGAGCGGGTGCTGCGCTGGGCGTCGCGGTCGAGTAGTTCGCCGAGATCGGCGAGCAGGGTCTCGCGATCTCGCTCCCACAGCAGCGGCAGGCCGGTCAGACCGCGCTGTTCGGCATCATCGGCGAGTTCACGTCCCAGGCTGACGAGTTCGTCGCGATCCTCGCCGGTGGGGGGGCGACTCGGCCCCGGCGGCGGTCGACCTGCACCGGCGGCCGGCATCGGCCCCTTCGACGCCCACGCGTCGCGGTTGGCGATGAGCGGCCGGTAGAAGCGATCGATCGCCTCATGCACCAAGCTGCCGCGTTCGAGCGCGCCGATGCGGAGGATCTGCTCGGGCTCGGTGGCGGCACCCACTTCCAGCAGCTGCTCGAACAGGTACTTGCGCGGGCAGGTTGCCCATGTCTCGAGCCGAGTCGGGGACACGACTGCGGCCATAGCGCTGGCGCTGTCGATGACCCCCGAGAGGTTCCCGTCGAAACGGGTGAACGCCGCGCTGCGCCGGGCAGCGGAGAGTTCGATACCGCAGCGGAACGGCGGGTCGTCGTACATCGGGTGCTGCCGCCGGCCCAGCTCGGCGCGGCTCGTGGCAAGCAGGCTCGCCGCGTCGTACTCCCACCCCATGGCAGGGAAAGCGCACGAACGCACGGCACCCAGGAATGACGGCTGCTCGACGATTCCGGGCACCGTGTCGTCGAGCGCAGCGGCCCGAAGGTTCTCCGCGTCGAGGTATCCGTCGGCGAAGCAGTGCCCGGTGACATCGAGGCGACGCGCCGTGTCCGCGAGCCAGCGCGACGGAACATATTCGGCGTTGCGGCGCAGATTCCCTCGCGGCACCAGCAGGGTGCAGCGTTCACGAGTGCCGGCAATCGCAGCGAGCAGAGTCCGGTGGCTCTCCGCTGCGTCGTCGGCGTGCAGCCGCAGCGCGCCGCCCGATGAATGCCGCTCGTCGTCGTTGACGAGACTGTCCGGCTGGGGACGCGGGGGTGCGATGCCTTCGGCCATCCCGACGACGTAGCTCCGGTCGGGGGTGACATCGAGTGCCCCGGCGAGCGGACCGACGTAGACGCCCATGCCCTCGGTTCCGCTGCGGCCGTGCGGCTGGGCGAGTTCGGCTTCCAGTGCTTGGCACATGGTGTCGAAGCTGACTCGCGGCTCGATGGCACCGAGGTCGGACAGCCGTTCGAGCACGCCCTCGACGCGTTCTGCGGCCGTGATCTCCCACTTGGGCCAGTCCTGGGTCCACTGCGCTTGGCCGACGGTGCCGAGGTAGCGATGCAGCGATGCCTGCATCCATCCGCACAGGCTCCGCCAGGTGTGCCGATTGCGGCCGTCCATGAGACGCTCACGCATCTCCGCCATGAACGCCGCGGCGGCGTCGCACTCGTCAGCCTCGTGCTCGAGCCACCTGCAGCGGGCGAGGCTGGGATCGTCGCCGGACCGTTCCAGCGAAGCGCGCTCGCGCAGCTCAGCGCCATGGCGCCCGAGCCGTGAGGGCCAGTCGTCGCCGCTGACGACATGGGCGGCCCGAGCGAGGCGCTCCCATGCGGAATCGGGCACGAAGAAGGGGCGGTCGGCGGCCGTCTCGCTGCGGTGCTCGCCCGCACGGTGCTGGGGCACTTGTGCGCCGGCGAGCAGGTCGAAGACGTCGCGGCGCTCGAGACGGGGCGCTGGGAGACCGCCGTCGGCGAGTGCGGCGAGGCCCAGGGCGAATCGTCCGTAGATCGACTCGGCAAGCGTCCGGGCGGTGTTGCCGTACGTGGCGATGCCGGCGGCGTCGAACTGGTCTTCGAGCGTGCGGCCGTACGGCTCGGTCGTGCCGAAGAACACCGCGATCCTGTCCGGCGGGACGCCTGCGTCGAGGTCGGCGAGCACGTCGCGCACCACCGTGCGGGCTTCAGCGTCGGCATCGGTGACGCTCACGATCCGGTTGCCGCACGACGCGCTCCGCAGCTTGTCGCGGCGCCGTTCGTCGAGAACTGGCGGCTCGATTCGCAGGCGCCGGCAGATGCCCTCCGCCACTGCATCTGCGCTGCGTTCACCCGTCAGCCCCACAAGCAGCTCGACGGCAGCGTCGACCGAAGTGTCGCCGAGCGCACGCAGCAAGCGCGCCTCATGCTGGTTCAGCCGCCGAGGCAGGTACACGCAGATGCGTCCGAGTCCCGGCGGGAGCGCATCGAGCGAGCCGACATGCTCCGCGGCAACGGCCATGAGGTCGAATTCGTCGTACCAGTCGTTGCGCAGCGCCGCCCGCACTCGTCTGCAGACGTCCACCACGCCTGCCGCACGCAGCGACATGTCGGCAATGCCGTCGAGCTGGGCTGCGGATAGGTCGCGCAACTCCATATAGGTGCGGCTGAGGGCACCGGCGGTCCGGTGATGGTCGGCAACGGGACCGAACGGGCCGGGGTCGTCGCGCAGCGCGATGCGCACCGCCGCCGTGACTGCCATGTCGCTCAATGGCCTGCGCCCGCTTCGCTGCAGCGACGGGCCGCCGAGGCGTTCGGCCAACTCAGCGACGGTGAGCGTCTCGAGCGCGGCGATGCCGCCGCCACGACTGCCGAGTTGGCGTCGCAGCGACAGCCCCGTGTAGTTGGACGGCACCACCACCGTCACCGCCGCCAGCGGATCGCCGCATTTGGCGCGGCTCACGAAATCGTCGAGCGCCTCGCGGGCCTCGGCCCCGAATCCGACGCCGACCGCCGCCAGCCCGCCGCCCAACGGCGCACGCGTGCCGTGCGTCTCCCCGATCGCCAAGTCTGAGGTGTCCACGCCGGCCAAGCTAGGCATGGGGTGTGACAGACCCGGAGCGGTTCAGCCGCGTAGCCATTCGGTGAGGGCAGTGACGGCTGTGATTGCCACCACGATCTCGAGTGGAAGCGCTACTGAGATCCGTCGCAGTCGCCGGTCGAGCGATGTGCGGTCTGCCTCGCGCTGTTCGGCCATTTTCAGGGCGAATGCGGCGAACTCGGCGCGGTCTGCTTCGCGTTGTGCGGTGGCTTCGGCGCGGTCTGCGTCGCGTTGTTCGGCCATTTTCAGGGCGAATGCGGCGAACTCTGCGGCGAGGTGCGGTTTGGTGACGAGGTCGGACAGCGGCGCGGGGGCGAGGCAGGACATCATGTACTCGGCGAGCGGCTCGTCGGTTTGCTCACGCAGCCAAGCGTAGAGCCGGGATCGGTCTTCTTCGGACACGGTGGCCTCCTGGAGTGGGCAGCGAACCGTCGGGCACCGTAGAAGACACTGACTCGAGCTCAAAATGATTTTTATTGCATCTAGTTACCTGCCGTGATATTAGCTTGACTACGGGTAGCTGCTTGGCGTTGGCTTCGCGGTTGTCGTCCGTTGAAAGGTCTGGCCCACCCAGGCGAGCAAGTCTGGGACTCGGTCCGCCCGGCCCGCTGCCGGGTGAGCTCCCGCCGCAAGGCAACACCCTCGTAGTTGCTGCGCACCAGCACCGTGACCGGCGCGAACGGGTCGTCGGCCTTGGCGTCGCGCACGACGGCCGCGAGTTCGTCACAGGCTGACTGTCCGTAGCCAACGAGCCGGAACGAGAGCTGCTGCACCTCAGCGAACCTACGTCAGGGGTGTCACACACATGATGTTGGGGTCAGCAGTTCGGGCTTGGGTCATCAGTCGCTTCGACGAGGAACAGGAAGACTCAGGCGACCTGCACTGCGTCGCGGAGTTGGCTCGGAGGCTTCTCGGGAAATGACAGCACGAGGTGTCGGTTCAGCCCGGACGCAACGCGCACGAGCGTGTCGATTCGGTTGCGTGCTCCACCGCCCTCCTCCAGGCGCGAGATCACCGACTGGGTGGTTCCCATGCGCTCTGCCAGCTCGCGCTGGCTCAGGCCTGCTTGCACCCGCAGGTCGTGGATGAGCTGGCCCAAGGCGAGTTCCTGTTCGACGGCGGCACGAGTCGTCGGGGACGGCTCGCCGCGGCCCGCTTTGACATCCTCCCAACGGGATCGGTTAGCCACGGCTCTGCTCCATCACGGTTGTTGACGCGCGCAGTCCGCCGCAGCGCGACGCGCCCGTGCGATCTCGATGTCTGCCACGCGCAGGATAATCGCATTCTTGCGATAATGCCAGCAAAGCAATTGTGTAGTTCCAAGGGTCCAGACGGCTACTGCGTTGAGCCATGCACCCCTGGGATCTGTCCGGCTAGGAATCGCCGAGAAAGACTTCCAGCGCTGCGGATGCCGCTGCCCCGTAGACGGTTTCCAGCGTCGGCAAGAAGGGATCGGAACCGGTCCAGAACGGGAAGCCTCCCAGACGGCGTGCGATGACCGCGTTCGCGACGGGAACCCGCGCGGCACCCACTACGCGTGCCAGGTCGGGCTCGTAAGCACTGCCCCAGAATGCGTCGGGGTCCTCCGGCAGAGGATCGGCGGGGGCAAGTGCGGGGTCCGCATGGTCAGAGACCATGCGGTCTCGCTGCGCTTTGGGCACGCCGCCGTGGAGGAACAGCACTTCGGTGCCGAACACCCCTTGGAGGTGTTGCTGCAATAAGTCGCCCATGGTCACGAATCGGGTGAAGACCAGTGCTCGTTCGTCGCCGGCGAGCACCTCTTCGACCATCTCGGTGAGCCGATTGAGCTTCCCCGAACGTCCGCCGACCGCGGAGTTGTCGCCGAGAAAGTGCGCGGGGTGATTGCAAACCTGCGTGAGCTTGGTCACGACGGCGAGGATGAGGCCGCGCCGGTCGATGCCCTCGGCTTGCTGGAGGGACTCCTCGGCATCGAGCAGCACAGCGCGATACAGCGATGCCTGCTCGGCGGTCAGGGAGCAGTAGGTCTTGCTCTCGAATTTCTCGGGCAGGTCCTCGATGATCGTGCGGTCAGTCTTGACCCGGCGCAGCATGAACGGCGCTGTGGCGCGGCGCAGGCGCTGTACTGCATCGGTGTCGCGCTCCACCTGGATCGGAACGAAGAAGCTGCGCTTGAAGCTTGCAAGCGTCCCGAGAAAGCCTGGATTCAGGAATTCCATGATCGACCAGAGGTCGCCGAGGTGGTTCTCGACCGGCGTGCCGGTGAGCGCGACGCGGTAGTCCGCAATCAAGGAGCGCGCGGCGCGCGCTTGGGCAGTCTGGGGGTTCTTGATCTGCTGTGCCTCATCGAGTGCGACGCCCCGCCATGGCACCTCGCGCGGGAACTCGATGTCGCGCTGCAGCAGGCCATAGCTGGTCACGACGAGGGCGTGATCTTCGGCTCGCGCTCGGAGATGCCTGCGGCTTGGCCGAGCCCCAGCAGCAACGACTCCCGCGTCCCGGCCGCCGACCCGACCGACTGCCTCGCCTCTGGCGCCCATGCTGACGATCCCGACGGCTCGGTCACAGCCGCCGCCGACGCGGGTACCGGCGACACGGTGTCGTCGAGCAGCGGCAGCGCCACGGTCAATGTGTCAGACGACTACCCCCAGGCCGAAAGCAGCACCACCGACGGGCTGCCGTCGCAGGGCACGCGCCCGGGCTCAGGTCGGCGCGAGCGTCTTGAGCCGTACGGCGGCCAGGCGCTTCAGCTGCTGGTTGCGTGGGTCGACTTCGATTCCTGCCGACTCCAGTGCAGTGAGGCCCAGGAGGGGTTCGGCGTCGTTGTCGACGAACACCACCATGCCGAAGACGGTCTCGCCCATGAATTCGAATTCGGCAGCGCCAATGTCGTACGGTTCCCGGCTGCCGTCCGCCAGTTCGTATGTGCGCGAGCTGATCGGCTCGATGCCGATGGCCTCGAGGTAGCGGCGCGGCACCAGCGAATCTATGGCGCCGGTGTCCACCAGGAATTCGGACTGCCAGACGCGGTCGCGTGCTGCTGGGTTCTTGACGGTGACGGTGATATGCGTGGCACCCGCAGGAGGCCTCTTTCTTCGGGCGGGTCGTAGGGACGGCAGCCGACGGCTGCGCCGGTGAGCCTCGCGCACGTCGCGGGTCACGTCACCCTGATTTTCTGGCGGCAGTTCTCGTGGTGTGGAAGTCATGTCCCAATTGTTGCAGTACTGCCGCGTCGGGTGCGCTGCTCCCGCTGACGTGCTCAGGTGCCTGCCAGCCGCTCCACAACCGGCGCCATCGCTTCCACCTCGGGGTCGTGGATCACGATGTAGCTAGCGCCGTAGGCCTCACGATGGTGATGCAGTTGCTCGCAGATGTCGTCGACCGTGCCGGCGAGCACCAGCGGCACCTCGCGTGCCTCCTCAGCCGTCAGCCCGAAACCCGGTGCGAACTCGGCGAGGATGCTGTCTGCGTCGTCAGTCACCAGCGCCATGAACGTATTGAGCTGGATCTCGATGTCGCCGAATCGGTCGCCGGCAGCGTCAGCGATCCACCGGCGCCGCTGGGCGAACTCGGCCGCCACCGAGCTGCGCGCCGCATCGGGGCCCACGGTGCCCGAGCGCAGATTCGGGTTCAGGCTGATGATGTCGGCCAGGCGCGCCGCCTCGCTCAGCACCCGCTTGCCGCCGCCCCCGATGATGACCGGCGGCCCGCCCGGCGCATGGGGCAGCGGCCGCCCCACCATGCCGGAGATCTGGTAGTGCTCGCCGTCGTAATGCAGGGGCTCGCCGCTCCAGAGTCCCTTGATGACCTCCAAGGCCTCGATCATGCGGTCGATGCGCACCCCGGGCCGGTCCAGCGGTATGCCGGCTTGGGTGTAGTCCTCGGTCAGCCAGCCGGCACCGATGCCGAACTCGGTGCGGCCCTCGGCAAGCAGATCCAAAGTGGCGAAATCCTTCGCCAGCACAGCGGGGTGCCGGTAGTCGGCCGCATACACCAGCGTGCCGACTCGCAACGTCGTGGTGATTTCCGCCGCGACCGCCGGGTGCACGATCGGCGACCAGCTGTCCCAGAAATGGTCGTGGCAGAACAACGACGAATAGCCCAGGTCTTCCGCCTTGCGTGCCATCTCGCGGAACGCAGCCGGGCTCTCGGGTTTGCCGTACTGGACACCGAATCTGAACGGATGCACAGCGGCACCCTACGAGGCTGTTCGTCAGTCCGGAAACCTCGCAGCGCGTGTCGGCGGACACCCACGACCATCTCGTGTACACGATGTGATTCACCCTGTCGCGGGGCGACGCCGCTCGTACGCGGAACCAGGCGATTCAACATCGGGCCACCTAGCTTGTCGCCGTGGTGAACGATGGATCCGAGCACAGCACCGCCGCTCAAAGCAACCCTGACGGCGCCGCAATGGGGCCGATGCCGCCGGCGCTGTTTGTCCCAGAACCCGATTGCGTGCGTGCGACCGAGCTGACGCGCGGACCGTGGGCTCACCAGGTGATGCACGGCGGCGCCATCTGCGGCTTGCTGGGCTGGGCGGTCGAGCGCGAGCAGCAACGGCTCGGGATCGATCAGGTGTGCAGCCGGCTGACGACCGAGATCCTCTCGGGGATGCCGATGGCGACCTACGAGGTCACGGCGACCATCGTGAAAGCAGGCAAGCGGACTGCGCTCGTCGACGCCGAAGTGCGGGCCGCGCCGCCCGAGAACGCAGCGCCGGGGAGCGGGCGCGTGGTAGCGCGTGCGACATCGCAGTGGCTGACGCCCACCATCGCGACGCCTGCGGTTGCCGACGGTGGCCGGGCGCTGCCGCCGATTCCGGCTGAGCGGGCCGATCCCGGATCGAACCCCGACATCGACTACCCGCGCCCGGGCTTCAACGCCGACGCTGTTGACTTGCGATTCGTCGGCGGCTCCACCGAAGAGCCGGGTCCGGGTCGAACGTGGCTGCGTCTCGATCATCGGTTGATGGCCGGTGAGACGCCGTCGCCATTCGTCCGGATTGCGACCTTGGCCGACCTCGGCGCAGCCATCGGATGGGACTTCTCGCCGTCTGGAGGGGCCTACATCAACACCGACGTGACGCTGCAGCTCCTGCGCGCTCCGCTGGGGGAGTGGTTCTACTTCGACGCGGAGACCGTCGGCACGGTGCATGGCCTGGCCGGCACCCACACGGCCATCTGCGACCAGCACGGGCAGCTCGGCTGGGTGCTGCAGAGCCAACTTGAGGCGCCGGCCGAGATCGGCTTCCCTGGCGGCATGGCAGCCGCCCGCGCCGCCGATCACTAGTTGGGACGTGCCGGCTTGTCGCCGGTCAGCCGGCGACGTGTCTGATGATCGCCGGTCAGCCGGCGACTTCGGCCAGCAGGTCGTCGATGACGTGGGCCATCTGGCTGTAGTCGGGCCGCTTCATCACGAACGCATCGGCGCCGAGGTCGTAGGCACGTGCCCGGTCCTCAGCGGCCTCGTCGGTGGTGAGAGCAACCATCATCACCTTGTCGAACTCGTCGGACTCGCGCACCTCCGCGAGCAGGTCGAAGCCGCTGACGACAGGCAGTTTCAGGTCGAACAGCACGAGATCGATCTCGGAGGGGCCAATTGAGCGCATGAATGCGAGGGCATTCGCGCCGTCATGGGCGACGCGGACCTGGTTCCGGGTGCCTGCCTCGGCGAGCGCCATCGTGATCACGTCGACGTCGTGCTGGTTCTCCTCGGCTAGCAGCACGTGCACGGTGTCGTCTGGGGCATGCACGACGGGCGGCTCGAACGTTGCTGCCCGATCGACGGTCTGCGTCTCGGCCGAGACGTGCTCAACGGGCACCCCGAAGCGACGCTGCAGCCGGTGCGGCAGGTCGAGGTGCAGCCACCGGCTGGCCCCCGCCGGCAGTGTGCTCAACACGATGAGATCGGGGCTCAGCCGGTCGATCGCCAGGTTGACCGCCACGACGGGATGTGCCGGCCCCACCTCGCCGGTGACCTGGGCGCCGATGTCGTCGAGTGCCTCGAACGCCTGGCTGAGCCGCCGCCGGGCGCCTGCGAGGGCGCGCGCGGGGTCGGGCCCGTTGGCACCCGTGGCGGGCACCACGATGTGGAACCGCGTTTCGGGGTCCACCGCCAAAATGTGCTCCACCCGCTCATGCAGATGACTGCCCACGAGGGTCTGGTTGGCCACGATCAACACGTGTCGCATAGGTGTGCCTCCTGCGGCGTCACCGGTGTGGAATGAACCTACTTCCCGTCGGACTCCCGGAAGTAACGCTCGGCACCCCGGCGGGTCTGCGCCGGCTGATTCAGCGAGCCTCCCCGGTTCGGTCAACTGCCGAGCGGGTGCCCCCTTGGCTTCAGTCGCCTGCGGCCTCCCGTATCGCACCGTCGGCAATGAGGCTGTCGATCTCGTGGTCGGGCACGCCCGCGGCAGCCAGCACTTCACGGGTGCTCTCGCCCAGTTTCGGCGACGGTCCGCGTGGGCCGACGGTGGCGTTTGCGAACCGCATCGGAATGCCCACGCTGCGGTATTCGCCGATGTCGGGGCTGTCGAGCGTGGGGAACAGGCCCAGCGCCTCGGCCTGGGGATCGTCGGCTACTTCGTGCAATCCCAGCACCGGTCCCCAGATGATCCCCTCGGCATCGAAGATCTCTCCCCACTCGTCACGAGTCCGGTGTGCCAGCGCCTCGTCAATGCCGGCCACGATCTCGGGCATGTGGGCGAACCGGCCGCGGATGTCGCCGAATCGCTCGTCGTCGAGCCAGTCGAGCCGTTCGATCACTCGGCACAGCAACGGCCAGGCGCTGTCTTGGGGCATGTTGAACACCACCCACTTGCCGTCGCCGCAGGGGTAGCGGTTGGCGGTAGGGATGATCATGTTCTCGCGGGCACGCTGTCGCAGCGGCGCCCGGTCCATGGCGGTGATGGCGTAATCGGAGGCCTGGGTCCACACCGCCGTCTCATACAGCGATGTCTCCACCACTTGGGCCTCGCCGGTGCGCTCGGCCAGCCGAAGCGCTGCGAGCACCGCGCCCACGAGTGCGAGGCCGGTGGTGTGGTCGCCCTGGGCGGGGCGGGCCATCGGCACTGCGCCGTCGGGGCCTTCCCGCATGGCGTCGTAGATGCCCGAGCGACCGAAGAACGCGGTTACGTCGTAGCCCGGCCGCCACGCCTCAGGACCGGTGGTGCCATAGCCCGTCAGCGTGGCGTGGACGATTCGCGGGTTGACCGCCGTCACCGTCGCTGGATCGAGCCCGAATCGCTCCTGGCGGTGCACGAGCAGGTTGCACATGAACACGTCGGCGTCGGCGATCAGCCGGTGGACCACTGCCTGGCCCTGTGACGAGGCCAGGTCGACGGCGATCGAGCGCTTGCCGCGGTTGTCCACGTCAAACTGGAAGTCGTAGTCCTTGATCTCGGGCGGCAGCTTGGCCGGGCGGCTGAACCCGCGGGCCGGGTCGCCCTCGAGCGGCTCCACCTTGATGACGTCCGCGCCGAGGTCGGCCAGGATCGCCCCCGCCGACGGCGTGGCCATCCAGCTGTCCACCTCGATCACCTTCACATCGTCCAGCGGTGCTGCCACGTGCCCTCCAAGCCATCGTTGCGCCATTCGGGGTGCCGGACCCTGGCGGGCCGTCGGCGTCCGGCGCACCAGCCTGTCATTGCACGTCGAGCACTGCTGAGACGCGCCGATGCCGCAGCCGCGAAGACGGCAGGGATCTCCGTGAGCATGCACCATTACCCTGCCCGGCCATGGAACTTGCAGGCAAGGTCGCTGTCGTCACCGGCGGCGCAAGCGGAATCGGGGAAGCGCTCGCTGAGCGCTTCAAGGCTGAAGGCGCACGAGCGCTGGTGGTGGTGGATCGCGACGGGGATGGCGCCCAGGCGGTCGCCGATCGGGTGGGCGGCACGGCCGTCGGGCTCGATGTCACCGACGAGGAGGCCATCAAGGCGGTCGTGGCCGACACGGTGGCAGCGCACGGCGCGCTCGACGTGTTCGTGTCCAACGCCGGCTACGTGACCCAAGGCGGTCTCGAAGTCGCAAACGACGAGATCCAGCGCATGTGGGAAGTACACGTCATGTCCCACGTGTACGCAGCCCGGGCGGCGGTGCCCGTCATGGTCGAGCGCGGCGGCGGCTACCTGCTGAACACTGCCTCGGCGGCGGGCCTGCTGACCCAGCTCGGATCGCTGCAGTACGCGGTTACCAAAGCCGCAGCGGTGTCGCTGGGGGAGTTCCTGTCGATCACCTACGGCGACAAGGGCATCGTGGTGTCGATGCTGTGCCCGCAAGCCGTGGAGACCAACATTTTGTCCAACAGCCCCGACCGCACCGGCAACGGCAACCAGGAACGCGGCACTCCCGGGGCCGCAGCAGGCGACGGCGTCCTGCAGCCCTCGCAGTTGGCCGACACCGTCATCGAGGCAATGGCTGAAGAGCGCTTCTTGGTGCTGCCCCACCCCGAAGTGCAGACCTACCGCGAACGCAAGGCATCCGACATAGACCGCTGGCTCTCGGGCATGCGCCGCTTCCAGGCGCGCTTGTTCGCCGACTCCGACATCACCCCAGCCGACTGGCTGCTCAGCTGACGCTCTTGCGTGGCGCTGCGGGCGTGTGCCGAGGCGGTGTACGCGTTCGGCAGTCGGCGTGCAGCAGCATCGCTGGGTCAGCTCTCCAGCAGGTCGAGGTCGTCATAGCGGCCATGAAGCGCTTGTCCATGTGACAGGGGCGAGAGCCGATTCCAAACAGGTCTGGCGATCTGTTCGATCATGGTCCGCTCAGCCTCGCTGATCGCGGCCTGGACCGTGGAGGCAGCGATTGGGCCGGGATTGTCGATGCCGAAGCGCCAAGCGTGGAACCCGACCAATTGGATCATGGCACTGCAGCTAGCGCTTCTGCGTTTCTCTGCGCTTATGTTTTCTTGTTTGCTTATGTTTTCTTGTTTGTTTCTGCGTTCGTATTTTCCCCCGGACCCGAGGTGCTCTGGCGCAGGTGCGGATCGGATGCGGATTGGAATCAGTGCCGAATTGCTCCTCAGGCCTATGAGGCGGGGCTGGTAGCGCGGCGGGCCACCAGGCGAGCTTCGTGGCGCTGGCCGAACCAGCCCTCTTCGAAGCTGATCGGTTCGAGCCCGTGGCACAGGCCAGGCAACTCGCCTCGCTTGACGAGGAACGGGCGCCCAGGCCGGGTGTTGTACAGCAAGTTGTCGACCGTGGCGATCAGCACCAGTGCGATGCCACCCGGCACAAGCAGGCCGCCCAGAGCGCCGAGCAGCGGCCGGTGCAGGAAGTTGGTGCATACCACGGCGTGCCAGCCGCCGCCGTCTTCAGCTCCGCTGTTCCTGCTTTCGTCTCCGCCGCCGAGGCCATCTTCGTTCCCGCCGCTTTCGCGGCTGCCGCCGCTGAGTGCTGCGAGGGTCGGCAGCGGTTCGGCTTCTAGATCGGCCTGCACGGTCCGCAGGTGCAGGCTGCGCTCTCCGGCGGCGGCGCGGGCGATCTCGAGGGCCCGCTCGGAGACATCGACGAGCGTGGTGTCGATGCCTTGGGATGCCAGCCAGAGCGCAGTGCCCCCGGTGCCGCCGGCGAGATCCGCCGCTGTCGGGCAGTCGGCCAGATGTTCCACGCAGCCGGTGACGAACTCCGACGGCAGCCCAGGCTCGTCCCAATCGGCGTACTTCGCGTCCCAGCGGTCGGCGGCGCTCACGAGTCGTAGGACCGCACTGCTCGCGCCCGGCGGCTGCGTGCGTAGGCGGCCACGAGCAGCAGCGCCGCGTAGAGGAAGAACTCGGATTTCAGGAAGCCGATCCAGCCGCCTTGGGTCACCCACCCAGGCCGATCCACGAGCCACACCGGCAACAGCACCAGCACCGTGGCGGCAGGCACGGTGGTGATGAGCCGGCTGCCGCCGATGGCGGTGCTGCCAAAGGCGATCGTGAGGGCGAACAGCTTGATCGACAGCTCCTCGGGATATAGCGACTGATCGTTGAAGTTCACCGGCACCAGCATGAGAGCGCCTGCAAGGCCGGCGAGTCCGCTGCTGAGGCTCACCCCGGCCAAGCGCAGTCGATACACCGAGACGCCGAACGTCGCAGCCGCGGTCGGGTCGTCGCGGGTGGCGACCAGCGCCCGCCCGATCGGTCCGCTCAGCAGGCCGCGCAGCAGCCAGAAGGCGACCGCCACCCACACCGCCACCACCCAGAACTCCCAGATGTGCTCGTCGTTGGGGGCAATGCCCGTCCACGCAGGCGGAACGAACTCGCCGTCGAGGGTGACCGGCAGCGGACCGTCGAGCTGGCGCAGCACGATGGGAAACGCCACCGCAGCAGACAGGGTCAGCAGCGCCAGGTAGGCCTTCGGCAAGCGCAGCGCGGGAATGCCAAGCAGCGCGCCGACCGCGCAGCCCGCAGCAAAGCCAGCCAGGGGCATCAGCATCGGCGGCAAGCCGAAGTCGTTGACTGCATGCAGCGCTGCGTAGGCACCGACGCCCGTCAGTGCTCCATGGCCGACCGACAGCAGCCCCATTCGGTGCGTCAGCAACCAGAGCCCTGCGAAGACAAGACAGAACGCTGCGAGCTGCGTGAAGTCGGTGACAAACGTCGACGACGCTCGCAGGGGAACGAGCACGGCGAACGCCGCGATCACGACCAGCGCGAGGGCGCCTGCCATCGCGGGCTGCCGTGGCGAAGCGCCGAGCGTCGAAGCATTCGTGGAGACCGCTGCGGGTTCATGCGATTGCGACAGCTCCCTCGGCTGCGCACGAAGCGGGGTGCTGCCCGCGCTCTCTGCGGCGCGAACCGCCGTCGTTGGCCCAGAAGGTTCCGAAACGACGACCTCCGCCTTTGCAGCACCATCAGACTCTTCACGTCCGAAGTCGATGAGCGGTTCAGCCGGCTCTGGGGGAACCGGTGCCGGGCCGAGTCCCGGTATCGGGCTGCTCGAATCGTCGGTGCGCTCAGGTGCGTCGAACTCGAGTGGTGCCAAACGAAACACTGACGGTTCAGAGCCTGACGCCGTCGGATCTGCAGCGTCGGTCACGACCGGTGACTCCCGTCAGCTCCCTTGCGGAACGCCAGCCCACGCGAGCCGGCCAGCCGTGGTGCCGGCCGATCATTCGCTGAGCCTCCGCGAGCGGCTTTGCGTGGCAGCAGGCCGGACGGGCGCACCGACAGCACCACGATGAGCACCGCCAGCGCCCACACCAGCGTGACCTGGCTGTCGATGAAGCCCACGTAGCCCGACATCATCGTTTCGGCAAAGGCAAACAGGTAGCCCCCGGCCAGCGCCAGCGCCGGGCTGCGCAGGCCGCCGAGGGTGGCGGCTGCGAGGCCGAAGACCAGGAGGCGTTCCATCATGTCGGGGCGGACGTTGAATTCGCCTGCGATGAGGCCGCCGGCCAGCCCGCCCAAGGCGGCTGCTACGGCCCATCCGCCCATCACCACCCACTCGACTCTGATGCCCACGAGCGCCGAGCTGTCGCGATTGGAGGTGATCGCCCGGAACGCGAGGCCCACCCTGGTCGTTCGCTGAATCAGCGCGAGCACCCCGATGGCGGCCAGCATGGCGAGCGTCAGCCCGATGGTGTCGAACCACAGCCGGGCGCCCCCGATGATGAACCGGTCGGTGTGCTCTTGGGGGAACGGCGAACCGAGGAACCTCTGGCGACCCCCGAAATGCTTGACGACGAACGCGCCGATGAGCAGGTACAGCCCGAGCGTCGCCCCGATGGTCGGCACCGGGTCGCCGCCCATGGGCCGGATGACCGTGTACTCCAGCAGCGCTCCCACGACGGCGGACACGGCCACAGCTCCGGCGACCGCAGCCCAGATCGGCCACGGCGTCGCGAACGGTGTCAGCCAGCCGGAGAACGCAACCGAGGGGTCTGCGCCTGCCGCGAACACCACCGCGATGTAGGCGGACAGCATCGCCATCTGGCCCTGCGCGAGGTTCAGCACCCCCGTCGAGCGGAACACCATCGAGATCGCCACCGCCAGCGCCGCATACGCGGAACCATTGGCGAACGAGTCAAAGATCCGCTGCAGGAACAGGGTCACGGCCGCAGATTGTGTCACGGGCCGCCGCGTTGACCCCACCAGGCGTCACGGTGCGAAGATGAGGCCGTGCCGAACGGATCAGATGGCCCTTCCATTGACATTCGCTACCTCGCCGATGTCGTGCTGACCTGCGACGAGGACTTCGCGATGATCGAGCGCGGGGCGGTGGACGTGCGAGCGGACGGACGCATCGCGTGGGTGGGCGCTGCCGCCGACGCATCGACCACCGATGCCCCGGTGATCCACCTGGGCGGCCTGCTGATGCCGGGCTTGATCAACACCCATGCGCATACGCCGATGACGCTGGTGCGCGGCGCGGGCGACGGGTTGCCGCTGATGGCGTGGCTCGAAGAGGTGATGTGGCCCCGCGAGGGTCGCCTGCGTCCCGAAGACGTGTGGTGGGGCATGACGCTGGGCTCGGTGGAGATGCTGCGCTCGGGAGTGACGACCACGTGCGAGATGTACGCCTTCGAACACGAGGTGATCGACGCGGGACGTGAGGCGGGCATCCGGCAGGTCATGTGTCCGGGGGTGCTGTCGGTGGCGCACACTGATGGTTCGGGAAGCGTCGCCGATCGCGTCACCGACATCGCTGCCGTGCACGACGGGGTGAACGACCCGTCGGGCCTTGTCACGATCGGATTCGCGCCGCACTCCGCGTACGACCTTGGCGTGGACGCCTGCGCGGAAATAGCGGCCGCAGCCCGTGAGCGCGACGCCCTGCTGCACGTCCATGTGGCAGAGACCGCCGATGAAGGCGATGCGCTGGCCGCTGAGCACGGCGGTGCGAGCGTGCCCCGATTGCTGGCCGATGCGGGCGTGTTCGACGGGCGCGTGCTTGCAGCGCACAGCGTCTGGCTCGACGATGCCGACTTAGGCATCTACGCCTCGGCTGGTGTCGCGGTCGCTCACTGCCCGGTCAGCAACATGAAGCTCGGCTCAGGCGTCGCGCGGGTGCCTGAGATGATCGACAGGGGCATCACCGTGTCGCTTGCCACCGACGGTCCGGCTTCCAACGACGACTTGGACCTGTGGGAGGAGATCAAGATCGCATCGCTGCTGGCACGGGTCACTGCGCTGGATCCCACCGTGATGAGTGCACGGCAAGTGATTTCGATGGCCACTCACGACGGCGCAGAGGCGTTGGGCCTGCACACCGGTGTGCTCGAGCCTGGCCGCTGGGCCGACATGATTCGGCTCGACCTTGACGACCCGGCGTTCGTGCCGGTGACCTCGCCCAGCGAACTTGTCGCCCACGTGGCGTGGGCAGGCGGCAGCCGCCACGTCACCGATGTGTGGGTAGGCGGCGAGCGAGTGGTGGCAGATCGGGTGTGCCTCACCGTCGACGAGGCACGGGCTCGCTACGAGGTCCAGCATCGAGCGCAGCGTCTGGCACGGGAGTCGGGGACATGAGCAACGCAAACGAACACGGCGACGCGGCCGCGACCGCCGAGCGGGCCCCGGTGGGGATCATCGCCGGGACCGGCTTCTATGAGCTGCCCGGCCTAAGCGAGGCCGAGCACCACGAGGTGCACACCGACTGGGGCGACGCCTCGGCGATGACTGGCCGCTGGCACGGTCGGCGGATCGTGTTCGTGCCTCGTCACGGCGGCGACCACTCGATCCCACCGTCGGCCATTAACTACCGGGCAAACATCGCCGCGATGCGCGACCTGGGCGCAACGGCGATCCTGGCGGTGTACG
The DNA here is from genome assembly GCF_965214215.1 of Candidatus Poriferisodalis sp. Classification (GTDB taxonomy): domain Bacteria; phylum Actinomycetota; class Acidimicrobiia; order Acidimicrobiales; family Poriferisodalaceae; genus Poriferisodalis. The sequence goes on from NZ_CBDCBD010000003.1 coordinate 1,626,564, forward strand.
TGGTCGGCTCGATGGTGCCTGAACGCCCCACCGGTTCGTTCCTGCTGCTCGACGACTACCTGGAGTTCACGACCGGTCGGGCGGCGACCTTCTTCGATCAGCCGGGCCACGTGGTGCACACCGACATGTCCACGCCGTATGACCCGTCGCTGCGCGCAGCGTTGGCCGCAGCAGCACAGGCTGAGGGCATCGACGTGGGGCCCACCGCCACCTATGTCTGCACGAACGGCCCCCGCTTCGAGACGCCTGCGGAGATCCGCATGTACGCGCAGATGGGCGGCAGCGTCGTCGGCATGACCGGCTACCCCGAGGTTGCCCTGGCACGAGAGGCTGCCATTCCCTATGCGGGTGTAGCTGTGGTGGCGAACATGGCGGCAGGGATGTTCGACGGCGAGATCTCTCACGAAGACGTCTCGGCCGCGCTCGAGGCCACCAAGGACCCGCTGTTCGCTCTGCTCGGCCGCGCCGTCGCCACGATCTGAGGGCAGCCGGACGGCAGTGCGGCGGCGCGGCAGCGGCCCGTCGAAAAAATCCACGCGGACCGGCTGCCCGTCAGGTGCGATGCTGCCATCCCCGACCCGCAGACCGGCGAGAAATAGAGTCCGACATGATGCCTGCACCGAAGCATTCTGTTTCGCTGCGCGGGCTGATCCGACAATTTCGGGACGGCTCTCGCACACACTCCGGGCGGCTGATGCGCACCCGTATCACACTGCCTCGCGGGGGGGCTGCGTGGCGCCACGGCGATGCTGGCCGTGCTCGCGCTCTTCGCAACTGTGCTGACACCCGCTGCGTCGGCGCAGTCCAGCCGGTCCATCGGCACGGTGGTCGTCGCCAACGGCTGGAGTTCTGCCGACTCGGCCGTCGCGTCGGCTCTCGCAGCCCTCGAGAGCGACACCCGCTCCGATGCAGTCGTGCTGTATGCGAATTCGAAAGAGCTCACGGCCCGCACTGCAGACTTCATCAAAGACCGCCAGCCGTCGGCGGTGATCCTGGTCGGCGGCACGGCTGCGCTGTCAACCGCAGTCCAAGATGAGGTGGTCGCACTGGTCGGCGGCGGGGCAGTACGGCGGATCGCAGGCGCCGACCGCTTCGACACGGCGGCGAGGGCAGTGCCCTCGAACGCCACTACGTTCATTGTGGCGAACGGCCACAGCGCGGCGGACACCGGCGTGGCGGCTGCCCTGGCGGCGACAAGGTCCAATGCAGCGGTGCTGCTGGCCGACGCAGACAGCCTGACGGAACCGACCGAACGCATCATCCGCGAACAGCAGCCCGCGCAGGTCGAATTCGTAGGAGGCACGGTGGTGCTCGCAGCATCGCTTGTCGATCGTGTCCGCGAGCTCGCTCCATCGGTGCGCACAGTGCCCCGCCACAGCGGCGCGTCCCGCACTGACACCGCAGCAGCGGCCGTGCCCGACACCGCCACCACGCTGGTGATCGCGAACGGATGGAGTCCAGCGGACATGGGAGTTGCCGCTGCTTACGCGGCCGTCACCACCGGTGGTGCCGTGATGTACTCCCAGACGAGCACGTTGACCACGCCCACCGAGCTGCGCATCCAGGAACAGCGGCCGCGCGCGATCGTGCTCGTCGGCGGGCGCAACGCGCTCGACACCAGTTTGCATGCCAGCCTGCGCGCCATCGCCCCTACAGCGGCGCTTCACAGAATCAGCGGGTCGGACCGCATCGACACAGCAGCGCGCGCCGCGGCAGGCACGCTGACGGCCATCGGCACAGATCCGCCGGCCGCACCGATATCGCTCACGGCGACCGCCAGGAACGCCAGTCTGGCCGTGTCATGGAGAGCGCCCACCAGCAGCGTCGGTGCTGCAATCTCCGGCTACGTGGCGGAGTACCGAGCGTGCACGGCTGCGCTGAGAACCTGTACGTCGAGCCCGAGTTGGGGCGGCTGGATCGCACATGCCCATTCGGGCACCGGCACCAGCACCACTATCACCGGCCTCGCCAACGGCACCGCCTACCAAGTGCGGGTGCGGGCCCGCAACATCTACGGGCTCGGCTCATGGTCGCAGATCGCGTCGGGCATACCGGCAGTGCAGACAGCGAAGCCCTCGGCGCCGGCCAGGCTTACCGTGGAAGCCGCGAACGAGCAGTTGAAGGTGTCGTGGGCACCGTCGACGCCCCCGAGAGGAGCGACCGTCGACGGCTACGACGTGGAGTACCGGACGTGCGGTTCGAGCCTGACATGCGGCAACTGGACATCGCACAGCCATCAAGGCACGGGCACCACCGCCGCGATCACCAAGCTGAGCAACGGCATCAAGCACGAGGTGCGAGTGCGGGCCCGCAGCGGCGCGAGCGCTAGCGACTGGTCGAGCACCTCCTCTGCAACACCTGAGGAGTTGCCGAGTTTCGAGCGTGCCCCAGCCTTGACGCCGGGCGACCGGAACATCCTCGTGCAATGGAACGAACCCGGATACTCCGGGTCGGCTGTCACCGACTACGACGTGCAGTTCCGGGCCTGTACCGCAACCGACGACGACAAGAACAATCTGACCTGCACGGGCGACAACGAGGCTGAGGTCAAGGCGACGTGGGGCCCTTGGAAGCTGCGCAGCCACTCGGGCACCGGCAAGATCGTGACGATCACCCCGCTGACCAACGGCACCGCATACCAAGTGCAGGTGCGGGCCAGAAACGCCAACGGGCTGGGGCCGTGGTCGGCAGCGGCCCAAGCCCGACCTGTCTCGGTGCCGGAGAGGCCGAACACTCCCACCGTCGAGCCCGGCAACCTGCAGTTGGTGGTGACGTGGACGGCTCCGTCAGACAACGGCTTGCCGATCACCAGTTACGACGTCGAGTACTGCACCGGCACATGCGCAAGCGACTCATCTGATTGGGCGGACGCCAGAGCCTCGGTCACCGACACCAGGCATGAGATCACCGGTTTGGACAACGGCACGACCTACAGGGTGCGCGTCCGGGCCATCAACAGTCTTGGCGGCGCGGGCAAAGGCGAGGGCCCGTGGTCTTCGCCCCGAGGGGGCACGCCGAGAGCACTGCCCGACGCCCCGAGTCCGCCGAGCCTGACGGCCGGTGACCGCGAGATCGACGTTTCGTGGGATCCGCCAACGGATGCCCACGGCACGACGATCACTGGCTACAACGTCGAGCACCGGGCGTGCACGGCAACGCCGAAAGATTGCAGCCCGACTCCACGGTGGGGAGGTTGGCGCTCGAGAACCCACACCGACCTCGACAGCCTCGCGTTGACGATCAAGAGCCTCGCGAATGCCACCCAGTACGAGGTGCGGGTGCGGGCCCGCACCTCGAACGGCAACGGGCCGTATTCCGCAACTGCGAGCGCAACGCCGCTCGGCAAGCCGGATAAGCCAGCGACGCCCACGCTGACCACGGGCAACGAAACGCTGGTGGTGACGTGGAAGGCACCGGCCGACAACGGTTCCGCAATCACCCGCTATGAGGTCTCGCATTGCGAGAGCACCGAAGACTGCAGTCTCGACGGAGATTGGTCAATACCAAGCCGGGTTGAGGGGTCCGACGGAGACCCTCCTGAGACCACCCACCGGATCACCGAGTTGAACAATGGCACGTCGTACAAGGTGCGTGTCCGAGCGGTCAACGGGCAGGGCGATGGACCGTGGTCGTCATCTGCTTCTGGCATACCGTCGCTGCGGCCGGACGCTCCCGCCGCGCCGACCGTGTCGGTGGGCAACGGTCAGATCGGACTCCTGTGGTCGGCGCCGAACGGCAACGGGCTGGCGATCACCCAGTACTACGTGGAATACCGGGCCTGCACGGCAACCGACAAGACCTGTGACGAGAATCCGACCTGGGGCAACTGGATTGAGCGCAGGTTCGCGGCCACCAGCATCACTGCGACAATCACCGGGCTGATCAACGGTACAAAGTACCAAGCGCGGGTGCGGGCGCTGAACGCCAATGGTGCAGGGCCGTGGTCGGATGCTGAAAGCGATATCCCCTTGGCCGCACCGTCGACACCTACCGGTTTGGCTTTGGAGATAGGCAATACCCAGCTCGTGGTGTCGTGGAACGAGCCGGCGTCGCGCGGTTCGACCATCACCGGCTACCTCGTGGCGTATCGCGACTGCACGGCCACACGGAAGGACTGCACTTCCAGTCCGAAGTGGAACCAGAGGTGGAAGTCGGAAACGGTCGTCGACAAGACGACCGCGGAGATCACTCCGTTGGAGAACGGCACCGCGTATCAAGTGAGGGTTCGAGCAACGAGCGGCACTGGCAACAGCGGTTGGTCGCAGATCAAGTCAGCCGTAGTGGCTGCAGTACCAGACGCTCCGAGCATGCCGACACTGGCTCCCTCCAATCGTCAGCTCAATGTCGACTGGAGGGAGCCAGACGATCATGATTCGACGATCGAGCATTACGAGGTGGCTTACCGGGCCTGCACCGCGACCGGTGCCGACGCCACGAAGCTGACCTGTGACTCGGATCCGACGTGGGGGAGCTGGCGGCTGCACGGCGATGTTGGCGCCAGCCTGTCGAGGATCATCACCGGCCTGACCAATGGCACCACGTACCAGGTGCGCGTGCGAGCCCAGAACGAGAACGGCTGGGGGCCGTGGTCACCGCCGGCGAGCAACAACCCTGTGGGCGCGCCATCAAGGCCCACCACGCCGATGGTGACCGCGAGCGATGGCGAGCTGACGGTGAATTGGGTCCCGCCGCGCCGCAACGGTTCGGACATAAGCGGCTATGAGGTGCGCTACCGGGCCTGCGAAGCGACCAACTCCGACACCAAGGTTCTGACCTGCGCCTCGAATCCGACGTGGCCCACCGATTGGGAAATGCACAGTCATTCGGGAACCAGTACCTCGACGACCATCTCGCCGCTGACGAACGGCACCGCCTACCAAGTGCGGGTCCGCGCGACCGCCAGCGACCGAGAGAGTCCGTGGTCACCTGCTGCCGTGGGCATACCGAGAGGCGCGCCCAGCGCGCCAGCCAGGGTCGAAGTTGCATCGGGCAACCGGTCTTTGATCGTGTCGTGGTCGACTCCTAGCGCGAACGGGTCAACTGGGATCGGCTTCAAGTGGCGCTATTGCGATTCCTCGGAGGATTGCACGAGCGGTTCCGATGACTGGACGACGATAACTTTGGGCGGTTCCACGAGGACCCGCACGATTTCAAATCTCAGCAACGACAACGCGTACAGCATGGAGATGCTCACCACCAGCACGAGCCACGGAGACAGCGACCCGAAGCCTTTGCCAAATGGAACGCCCGGCGGGCCAGGTCGACCTTCGCCACCTCGACTGACGGCCGGCAACACTGAGATCACCGTGACCTGGTTGGCGCCGACCATTAACTCCTCCGACATCACCCATTACGAGATTGCTCACTGCAAGGACGCAGACGAAGATGGCCGTCTCGACGACGACTGCACCCAGAGCCTCGACAACTATGTCTACGACAACTGGATGCGCGTGCGTCATGATGACCCAGATGATCTCAGCCTCGATCTCACCTCTCTGACCAACGGCGAAAGCTACCGGGTGAGAATCCGTGCATGGAACACGCAAGGTATGGGCCTTTGGTCAAGCTGGGCGACCGCAACGCCCAAGTCTTGACCTAGCGGGTCGCGCTCCTTGCGACTGAGATCGTGCGTCAAGATGCGCGCAATCTGTGCCCCGCCGCCCGGGCGTAGCATTCGATCCGTTCCCGTTGGGAGGGAGGGAACCCTCTGCTCCGGGGTGTTCTTCGCCCGGGCTCAGGAGGAGCCCGGTGGCTGGCCCATATCGTCGCTCGAAGCGCCTGCCGACTGTGTGAAGTCTGGGCCATTGTGGCCCGTCCGCCATGCTTCATGTGCGGGCGGGTTCAGCATGAATTCGGGTGGGATGCGGAGTCACCTCGATGCGGGTTGCAGAACCCGGATCGGTTGGGTTCCGAGAAGATGCCCGAGGTCGATGCCGGGATCGGTCACGAAGCCCATTACGGCCACACCACGAGCAACCAGCCCGTCTTGACCCATGTCTCGACTGATGCCGGCATCGGTCTTCGCTGAGCGCCGCCGCGCTCGGCAGCGCTACGAGTTTGTCCACGGCCGCTGCCGAGGTGGGCTACACGTCTGCTGCGCGGCTATTGGGCCTCGCCGTCGGGAGACTCGGGGGTGACGACGCTGCGAGGCAGCCCGGCCGCGGTTTCGAGGCGAGCGAGACGATCGGTGTGATCGAGCAGGGTTGCGTTGATCTCGCGGAAACCAGCCTGCATCTCGGCACGCAGGCTCCCGATCTCGGTTTGCATCTCGGCACGCAGGCTCCCGATCTCGGTTTGCATCTCGGTGCGCAAGGTTCCGATCTCGGTTCGTAGTCCTCCGATTTCGGACTGCATCTCGGTTCGCAGTCCTCCGATTTCGGACTGTATCTCGGCGCGTAACTCGGCTGCCACGGCGTCGATGCGTGCGCCTTGGGTGTCGAGGCGGTCGCCGACGGTGTCGATGCGGTCACCGAGGGAGCTGATCTGCCACATCAGCATGCTGAACATCGCTGTCGCCAACGCCGCAGCTAGGACGCTCAGAATCCCATTGCGTGACACCGCGGCGCTCGCCTCACTCGACTTCTTGCCGCCGAGTGCGCCTCTCGCAGCCGCAGCGCTCGGTGCCTGGCCCGCGTCGGGCTGCGCTGATGCCTCGGTGGCGGCTTCGTGTTCGTCAGGGTCGGTCATGGCGGCGGTGTCGACTGGTGTGGGCATCGGGCCTCGCTGAGCGTCGCGGCGCTTCAAAGCGCACGTTCGGTTCCGGGTAGGTCGCCGCACAAGCCGGGCAACGAGGCTGTTGCCAACATAGCTGCCCGCTTCTCGCCGAATCGAACCATTTGTATGTCGCAGCGCAATGGTCGCGGCGCGGGTGACCTGCGCTGGCTGCGCCGCAGCCCGGCACTCGAACGGCGCGCGGACATTTGGGGAACGCCGTACCCGAGCGGAGCGTGTACGTGCGGATAGCTCCGTAGCCGGGCGGGCGTAGCATTCGATTTGTACCCCTTGGCAGGGAGGTGCCTATGCGCAGCTGGGACTCGATGGACGACTTCGAGGCGTTTCTGGACGGCGGCGGGCTCGTGGAGCCAGGCGACGACATGCCCGACGCATACCGCGAGGCGGTGTTCCGGTTCATCGAGCTGCACGCGAACAGCGAGTACATGGGCGGGCTCACCGAGCGCGACTGGATCGCGAAGGCGCCGGGCCTTGCCAACAAGCTGACGGCGCTGGCCAAGACCCAGGACGAAATCGGCCACGCGCACCTGCTGTACATGGTCGCCGCAGACATGGGCATGAAGACCCGTGACGAGATGACCGCCGACCTGCTCGCCGGCCGCACCACTTTCCACAACGTGTTCCACTATCGGGCCTACTCGTGGGGCGATCAAATCGCGATCGCCTACCTGGTCGATGCTGCGGCGCTCGCCAGCCAGCAGGCCGTGTTCAAGAACTGCAGTTACGGGCCCTACAAGCGCATCCTGCGGCGGATCATCGCCGAGGAAGGCTTCCATATGCGCAACGGCGAGGAGCTGCTGCTGAAGATGGCTAAAGGCACCCCTGCGCAGCACGAGATGATGCAGGAGAGCATCGACCGGTGGTGGTGGCCGTCAGTGCAGCTGTTCGGCCCCGACACCCGCCCAGACGACGTGCTGCTGCGCTGGCACATCAAGTCTGAGCGCAACGAGGTGCTGCGTGACCGGTTCGTTCAGAAGATGGTGCCGCAGCTGCAGGCGGCCGGCTTCACCATTCCCGACCCGGACCTGCGCCAAGATGCTGACACCGGACGCTGGATCAGCGGGAAGATCGACTGGGATGCCCTCAAAGCGGCGATCGCAGGCCGGGGGCCAGACAGCGAACGGCGTCTGCGCGATGCGCGCAACGCCTGGGACGGTGCGGCATGGGTTCGTACCGCACTCGACGAAGCAGCGGCGGTGCCTGCATGAGCGACACCCGCAGCGAGGCCGCAGCAGGGGCGCCGATGGCGGCTCGCAGCGCCGATGAGGAAGCGGCGGCCGGGTGCTCCGCTGCCACGCAGAACGCGACAAGCGAGCGCTCCGTTGCCGGGCAGAACGCGAGCATGCGCGTCGCTGTTGTGCAGACTCCCTCGACTAGGGCCGACGTGGAGACGGCGGTGTTCGACGCGGTGTCGTCGGTATGCGATCCCGAATACCCCGACGTGACCATCGCCGAGCTGGGCATTCTGGAGAGCGTCTCAACGGCCGACGACGGCTCGGTTGTGCGCATCGAGTTGGTGCCGACCATGCTCGGCTGCCCAGCCCTCGATGTGATCCGGCGCGATGTGGCGGCCGCGGCGCAGTCGGCTTGCGTCGGCGTCGAGGCCCGAATCGAGGTGGTGTTCGTGGCCGACCCCGTGTGGACGCCCGACCGAATCGCGCCGTCGGCGGTCGACTTCATGGCCCGCGAATACTCCGTGGCAGTCCGCAGCGCTTTGACCGATGCGACATGCCCTATCTGCGGCAACGCTGCACTCGAGCATCGCTCAGACTTCGGGCCGACACCGTGTCGCAGCGTGGAGTGGTGCCCGAGCTGTCGCAACCCGATCGAGGTCGTCGGCAGGGTCGACATAGCGGTGTCGGCGTGAAGACCTACGAGGTGTTCCTCAAGCGCCCCGGCAAGGATCCGTTCACTCACGTCGGCGCGCTCGAAGCGCCCGATGACGAACTGGCGCTCAGTTTCGCCCGCGACTGCTACACACGGCGATCCGAGGGGGAGCAGATGTGGGTGGTAGCCCGGGAAGACCTGCTCACCGCCGATCCTGTCGAGCTCGAAATGGCAGATCGCTCTCATCGCCACAACGACGGTGCGCTGCTGCGGGATCTGCGCAAGGCAGGAGACTCACCCACCTGATGAGCGTCGTCGATGTAGCAGGCGCACCCGACGCGCACCAATTGGTGCTGGCGTTTGCCGACGACGAGCTGTGTGTCGGCCAGAACCTCGCGTGGTGGATTGCTGTCGGTCCGTTCCTCGAGGAGGACTTGGCGCTGACCTCGATCAGCCAGGACGAGCTGGGCCACGCCCGGGCGCTCTTTGGGCTGCTCAGCGACGACATCGACGAACTGGCCTACGGCCGCCAGCCCCATGAGTACCGCAGCGCGCATCTCACCGAGCTGCCGTGCCGTGACTGGGGCGAGACCTTGGTCCGGCATTTCTTGTACGACACCGCTGAGAGCATTCGATGGGCGGCGCTGGCCGACTCGTCGTGGGAAGCCCTCGGCGCCGTTGCGCGCCGAGCCCTGGCCGAGGAACGGTCGCATCTGCGTCACGCCTCTGGGCTGCTCTCGCGGCTGCTGCGCACCGAGTCGGGCTGTTCCCAACTGCTCCCGCTGTTCGACCAGTTTGTGCCGATGGCCTGCGAGCTGTTCGACCTTCCTCCGCGCTGCGACGCAGATGGCCTCGTGGCCGCGGGGGTCATGTCCCGCCCAGTGAGCGAGCAGCGCGTCGAGTGGCAAGCGACGGTCGACGAGGCGCTCGCTCAGGCAGGGCACCAGCCCCAGTGGCCTGCACACCGTGACGAGCCCCTGCCGGCGAGCGGTCGAGCCGGCGGGCGCTCGCCTCACTTTGCAGCGCTGCACGCCGAGATGGTTGAAGTGCTCTCGATTGACGCATCGGCAGTCTGGTAGCGCGAACCCGTCAATTCGGGACGGCCTGCCACGATTCCGGATCCGTGGGCACCTGTGAGCAGGGCACGGACCTGCCACAATCGCCGGGGCTTGGCCCACATACGCGCATCGGAGTCGATTCATGGCATTGCGAGGAACATCTGTCGTCCGGCGCGAGGACGAGCCGCTGCTGCGCGGGCAGGGACAGTTCGTCGCCGACCTCACCGCCGATGCGGATTGGGACGGCTTGGCCCATGCCTGCTACGTGACCTCGACGGTTCCCCACGCCCGCGTTGCCGGTCTGGAGGTGAGCGAGGCACGCAACGCTCCCGGCGTCGTCGATGTCGTCACGGCCGCCGATGTCAACCTGGATCCGTATCCGTCGCCGAGCCCGGCGTTCGACGCCGCCATTGTGCGCCCGATGCTGGCCACCGATCGGGTGCGGTTCGTGGGCGAGCCTGTCGCCGTCGTGGTGGCAGACACCCCGGCTGCAGCGATCGACGCAGCCGAGATGGTGATGGTCGACTACGAGTCGCTGCCTGCGATCGTCGACCCTGAGGCGGCGCTCGACGGCCCCGCACTGTTCGAGGGCATGGCCGAGCCGAACGTCGTGGTCCGCATGTCGCTCGAAGACTCCGAGGCCGATTTCGAGGGGTGCGAATCCGTCGTGGAGGTGCGCACGGTCAACAACCGCATCGCGCCGTGCCCGCTGGAGCCGCGCGTCGCCGCGAGCCGTTGGGCTGACGACGGGCGCCTGCACCATGTCAATGCCGGCCAGGGCCCCCACCCGGTGCGCGCGGGTCTCGCCAAGATCTTGGACCTCGACCGTTCCCAGATGCGTGTGCTCTCGCGTGACGTGGGCGGCAGTTTCGGTGCCAAGGCTCGGCCCCATCCCGAAGAAGCGCTGCTCGGCTGGCTGGCGGCTCGTGTCGGTCGGCCCATCATGTGGGTGCCCTCGCGCAGCGACGACATGGTGGGGCTCGTCCACGGGCGCGGCCAGATCCAGTACTGCCGCATCGGCGGCACTCGCGAGGGGCGCATCACGGCCTTCCACGTTCACGTGGTCCAGCAAGCGGGTGCCTACGGGAACATGGGCGCGGCGCTGCCGAATAACGGCAAGGCGATGCTGGCGGGCTGCTACGACATCGCGACGCTTGGCTTCACCTCGGTCTCGGTGCTCACCAACACCACGCCGACCGGCCCTTACCGCGGTGCCGGCCGGCCCGAAGCCGCCGCGGCGATCGAGCGCGCTGTCGACGCCTTCGCCGCCGAGATCGGCATGGATCCCGCCGCCGTGCGCCGGAAGAACTTCCTGCAGCCCGAAGTCTTCCCGTTCAAGACCCGCACCGGCATGCCCTACGACTCGGGCGCGTACGAGGCCAGCCTGGACGCAGCACTTCAGGCAGCCGACTACGGCGCCTTGCGTGCTGAGCAGGCGCGTCGCCGCGCCGACGGCGACGAGCGGCTGCTCGGCATCGGTCTCGCCACCTACGTCGAGCGCACGGCGGGTGTGGGACGGTCCGAGTACGGAGCGGTGGAACTCGTCGAGGGCGGCCGCATCGTGGCCCGCACGGGATCGTCGCCCTACGGGCAGGGCCACCACACCTCATGGGCGATGCTGATCTCGGATCGGACCGGTATGCCGATGGACCGCATCGACATTGTCCACGGCGACACCGACGAGGTGCCTCGTGGCGAGGTGACCGGCGGTTCTCGTTCGGTGCAGTTGGCAGGCGCGGCGATCTGGGAAGCCTCCGCCACGCTGGTGGATCAGGCCCGAGAGGTGGCGGCCACGCTGCTCGAAGCCGACCCTGCCGACATCACGCTTGACACTGGGTCGGGTGCGTTCCATGTCGTGGGCACACCGGCGGTTTCGGTCAACTGGGCTGCCGTCGCTGAGCACCTGGCCGCCGACGCCGGCGAGTCCGACAGCAACGCGGGCGGCAGCGCCGGCGCGGGACCGCGCCTGCTGCACGCCGAAGAGGTGTTCGATTCCGAAGCGCCCACGTTTCCCTTTGGCACCCATGTCGCCGTGGTCGAGGTCGATCGCCACACCGGAGAGGTGGAACTGCTTCGCCTTGTCGCCTGCGACGACGCGGGCACCATTCTCAACCCCCTGCTGGCAGCCGGGCAGGTGCACGGGGGCCTGGCCCAAGGTGCGGCCCAGGCGCTGTACGAGGAGTTCGTCTACGACGACGACGGCAACCCGCTCACCGGAAACTTCGCGGACTACCCGATCATCTCGGCGGCAGAACTGCCGTTCTTCGACCGGGTCGTGCTCGAGACGCCTACGCACATCAACCCGCTCGGCGCCAAGGGCATCGGTGAGTCAGGCACGGTCGGCGCCACGCCCGCCGTCCAGAACGCAGTGATCGACGCTGTCGCCCATCTCGGCATCCGCCACATCGATATGCCGCTCACACCCCAACGCGTCTGGCAAGCAATCACCGACGCCACCGGTTGAGTCTCCTCAGTCGTCGACTCACTCCAGATCTGACTAGTCCTCGCCGGGACCCAGCTCAGGCGCGCTGACTTCTTGAACATCCAGCACTACGGGAGCCGGCTCGCCGAGCTCTTCGCCCCCCGTCACTGAACCCAAGTCGCGGAAGCGTCGGGCCTGGGGGAGCACTCGGCGCTGAAACGAGCCGACACCATCGTTGAAGGCACCGACTGCGGTGCGCAAGCCTCGCCCCATCTTGTCCACGTGCTCGATGTAGGTCGAGAGTCGGGAATACAGCTCACTGCCCAAGTCGGCAACTTTCTCCGCATTGCGGGCGATGTCCTGACGCTGCCAGGCCAGTGCCACGGTCCTCAGGAAGGCAATCAGCAGGCCGGGGGTCGCGATCAGCACTCGGTGTCGGTGCCACGCGTTCTGCCAGACGTCGCTGTCGGCGTCCATGGCCACATCGAGCATTGGGTCGGTCGGCACGTACATGAGGACGAAATCGGGAGACCCGGACACCCACCGGCCGTAATCGCGATCGCCGAGCTCCTTGGCGCGCTCGCTCAGGGCTGCCGCATGCTCTGCGAGGGCCTGCTGCTGTTCCGCTTCGTCCGATGCCTGTACCGCCCGGTCGTAGGCGGCAAACGGCGTCTTGGCATCGATCACGACGCTCGCCCCGCCTGGCACCTTGACCACCACATCGGGCCGCAAGCGTCCCTCGGCGCCGATTTCGCCGACTGTGGCCTGCTCGACGTAGTCAATGTGTCGGCTCATGCCAGCCGCCTCGATGACATTGCGGAGGTGCTGCTCACCCCAAGCACCGCGCATTTTCGAGTCGCGCAGAATCTGACGCAGTCCGCTCGTCTCTGATACGAGCTTGTCGACACTCTGAGAAACCTTGGCGGTGTCTTCGGCCCGCGCAGTGTCGGCCGTGTTCACATACTTCTGCAGTTCCGCCAGCCGTTCACGCATCGGCTCAACCAGCTCTTTGACGGTTTTGCCGGCCGTCTTGGTTTGCTCGGTGGTGAGGTCTCGGAACTCTTTCATGAAGGTGTCGCGCGTTGACTCGCTGACCTGGGCGGCGATCTCCTTGAAACGTCCCTCGATCTCAGCCTGCTTCTTCGTCATCTCCTCGACGCGCGCGTCCCGTTCTGCCTCAGCAGACGCCAACTTGACGCGCAGGTCCGCAGCGGCGTCGCGTTGCTGATCCGCCTTGGCACGTGCTTTGTCTCGTTCACCGGCCAGCTCGGTATTGCGTTGCGAGCGGTCGTCGCGCTCTGCCGTTACGGTGGCTAGTCGCCGAGACAGCACAGCCCACACGGCACCCGCGCCGGCGGCGAGACCGACCAACACTCCGAGCACGGCGGCAAGACCAGCGGACATGCGGTTCACTCCTTGCGGTGATGGAGCAAGATCGCCTCTCGACGGGACACAGCTCAAGCGTAATCCCGTTGGCTTCGCCGGTTGATGACGACTGCCAGAAGGGATCCGCACGGCAACGATGCTTGAAACGTGGCGCAATGCGGTCAGGGCCAAACCAGTCCCGAAGTGCCCTGCGCTGACGGGCTTGAGGTTCGTGCGTCTAGCGTCGGCGTCGATGCGCGGCACACACGGCGACGAATGCGAGTGCGCCATGAGCGGCAAGGACTGGGGCTCCTGAGGCCGCGGCGCGCCGCAGTGGCGGCCCTCCTCACGGTTCTGCTGCTCGTGGGGGCTTGCAGCACAGGCACCGACGAGGTTCCCGAGCCCGTCATTGCCTCGACAACAACGGTCGCCCCCGCCGCTGGCACGGCGGGTGTCGCCACGACGACCGGCGAGGCCGCGCAGATCACGGTGCCCACAACGCAGGCGCCTGCGGACACGGGGCCTCGGCGCGGCGGCACGCTGCGTGTGCTGCTGGCAGCCGACCCCACGCCCATTACCGGCTGGACGCCATGGGATCACGTGTGCGCATGGTCGTGCCGCAACGTGCTGGACCATGTCGTCGAGACGCTCATGGTCGTGCTCCCCGACGGAACCGTCGTGCCCTGGCTGGCGGAATCGGTCTCGGTCGACGCGTCATTGCAGCGCTGGACCGTGAAACTGCGACCGGGCATCACCTTCACCGACGGCGAGCCCCTTGATGCGATCACCGTCAAGACCGGCATCGACGACTACCTGCGCTCAGGCCGAGCCAGCGGCGGCCACCTGCGAGACGCCCGCATCACATCGATCATCGTCGACGACGAACTCACCTTGACCTTCGAGCTGAGCGAGCCCAACGCCGGCCTGCCCGCTGCCCTTGCGGGCCCGGTCGGGCGCGTTTTCTCCGTCGTCGCAGCCGAGGCCGATCCGGACATCTTCGCCAGGGCACCAGTGGGCACCGGACCGTTCGTCTTCCGGCGCTGGTCGGCCGGAGAGCCGGCGGTGCTGCAAGCCAACCCTGACTACTGGCGCACTGGAGCGGATGGTTCGACACTGCCGTGGGCAGCCGAGATTGTCTTCACCGAGATTCCCGACGAGCGGGATCGCCTCGCGTCGCTGCTCGACGGCCGAGGCGACGTCCTGATGTCGCGGTCGGCTGAGCTTGCAACCGCCGTGGCCACGGCGACCGACACCGGCGGCCGCTCGCTCACCGCCATCCAGCGGCACGACGACAACGCCGGAGTCGTGCTGTTCAACCTGCTCCGCGCCCCGCTCGACGACATCCGGGTACGACGCGCGCTGATCGCTGCGGCCGATCAGGAACAGCTCATCTCCGCACTCGGACCTGATGTCGACTCGTTGCCCGCGACCCAGTGGTGGTCGCCGGGAAGCATCTGGCATTCGGCCGAGGTGGCGGAGGCTTGGCCCACCCACGATGCCGAGCGCGCCCGCTCGTTGCTGCGCGAGTACGTCGAGGATCCAGAGCGCTCCGACGACCGAGACCCCGGCGAGCCGGTACGTATCCGCATCCTGTGCACCGACGATCTCGCCCTCATGCGTATGACGGCCGGACTCGAGCGCCAATGGGAGGCAACCGACCTTGTCGACGTTGACGTCGAGACGGTCGCCCGCACGGGGCTCATCAGCCGTGTCATGGGCTCGGTGGTCCAGAGCCCGTCGTTCGCCGGTGACTTCGGAGCAACGTGCTGGCGCGTCGGAGGCGAGTCCGATCCTGGGGTTCTGGCGTCGGCTGCGGTTGGTCCGATCCGCACCACGCCGCTGAACGTGTCCAACTTCACCGGAGAGCACCTTGGCGCGCTGGCGAGCCTCATCAAGTCGACCGCCGACGGAGACGACCGGCGTGACGCAGTTGCGCAGTTCAGCGCCGCCCTCGCGAACGAGGCACCCTACGTGTATCTGAGTTACGCATCGAGCGTGATCGCGGCCAGCGCGGACGTCGGGGGGCTCGGGCGTACGACGCTTCCCGACGGCGATGTGATCGAAGGCCAGCGGCTCGGTGTCGGCCGTTACGACGAGGTGTGGCTGCGCCGTGAGTGACGGCGCTGATCGGCGCATCGTCGAATCGTCGCCGATCCCAGATGTCGCCGCGCTCGGCTGGCATCGCAGGCCCGGTCGGGGTCGACGGCCGCAGCCGGGCTATGAGGTGAGCCGGGTGGCCGTCGAACATCGCGGCGCCTACGAACTTGTCGATGACGACGGCAGGACGATCGGGGCTGTGGATGCGTCGATTCGCGATGCAGCCCGCACGCCGTTCGACTTTCCGACCGTCGGCGACTGGGTGGTCCGGTCGCTGGAGGCCCGACACGACCGGCGCGTCGCGATCGTCGAGGTGCTGGACCGGACCTCTCTGCTGTGCCGCCGCGCCTCCGGCCCGCGGCCACAGCCGCAACTGGTGGCGGCGAACGCAGACATCCTCGCCGTCGTCACCACGCCGACTCCGGCCGCCGATGACCGCACCACCAGCGCGACCGATGCCGGCCACCGGATCGAGTGGTATCTGACCGCAGCATTCGGCGGGGGAGTCCGCCCGCTGATCGTCGTGAACAAGATCGACACGGCGTCGCAAGCCGAATGCGAGGCAACCGTCGAAGCCTTGCGCCGCCGCCTCGGCGCTGCGGCGGACGACGTGGCGATCCTGGAGACGTGCGCCCTCGACGGTCGCGGGCTCGACGGCCTCGCAGCATTGGCCCAAGACGGTGCGACGGTGGCTTTCAGCGGTCCTTCCGGGGTGGGAAAGTCGTCGCTGGTGAATCGGCTCGCAGAATCCGAGGTCATGTCAGTTGCGCCGCTCAGCCCTGGCGGCCGCGGCCGGCACACCACCGTGCGGCGCCAACTCGTTCCCATCGGTGGACCAAGCGGAGGGACCCTCATTGACACGCCAGGCCTGCAGAATCTGATCCCTTGGGGCGGCGAGGGGGGCCTTGTGTCCGCCCCCGACGGCGTTCACCACGGCTTGGCGTCGGTATTCGGCGAGATTGCGACGCTCGCTCAGCGCTGCCGCTTCGCCGACTGCGCGCACACCGTGGAGCCCGACTGCGCGGTGGTGGCTGCGGTGCAGACCGGCGACCTGGCTGACGAGCGACTCGGCACCTATCTCGAACTCGTGGCGGACATGGGACGCTGAACCGGCAGGCGACGCCGTGGTCTGCTCAGCGGCCTTTGAACTCGGGCCGCCGCTTGTTCATGAACGCGTCCACGCCTTCTTGGTAGTCGTCGCTGTCGAAGCACGCCCGGATCATTGCCTCGACCTCGGTGAAGTCGCGTTCAGACTCGGGCCTCTGCCACTGCGTCAACGCTACCTTGGCGGCGGCAATGGTCAGCGGAGCGTTCTGGCCGATGAGATCGGTCCATTCGGTGACCGACGCCTCCAAATCTGCTTTCGGGACGACCCGGTTGACGAGCCCCATCTGCAGCGCCTCTTGTGCCCCGAAGCGATCGGCGAGAAAGAAGATGCGCTTGGCAGCCGACGGGCCGACCAGGCGCATCAGCGTGCCGATTCCAGCGGCGCCGTAGCCGAGGCCGAGGCGAGCCGCGGGAATCGTGAACTGGGCATCCTCGGCGGCGACGCGCAGGTCGGCCGTCAGCGCCACCGCCAATCCGCCGCCGATGCAGTAGCCGTGAATGGCAGCAATGAGCGGCTTGGACAAGCCCAGCAGCGACGCATGTGCCCGAGATGTCGTGTCGTCGTAGTCGCGGTTGCCGCTCGCATCGGAGCGCTGCTCGCCGAACTGGCTGATGTCGGCGCCTGCGGCGAACGCGCGCTCGCCTGCGCCGCGGATGACCACTACCCGGATCTCGCCGTCGCCTTCCAGCTCCGTCGTGGCCGCGGTGATGCCGTCCCACATCTGCGCGCTGATGGCGTTATGCCGCTCCGGATGGTCCAAGATGATGCGGCCCACATGGCCGTCGCGTTCGAGATGCACCTGCCCGCTCACGGCGGCTGACGCTACCGCCCGCCCCGCATACATGCCCGAGAAGCAGCAGGCCGATGTTGTATCGAGTCGAGAGTTTCGTCGGCGGCGCAAGCGTCGAGCGAGAACCGAACTCAGGACTCGGGTGGCACCCAGCTGGCGTCTCGGCGCTCCCGGAAGGCGGCGATGCCCTCGGCGGCCTCATCGCTTTGGAACAGACGCTGGCTCAACTCCGCAGTCCACTCCCAAGCTTCGGCGCGATCCATCTCGGGCACCCTCGTCACGAGCTGCTTCGTGTTCGCCAGCGCGTTGGGGCCACCCCGCACTAGCCGTCGCAACGTCACCGACACCTCGTCGTCGAGCTGGTCGCGGGGCACCGCACGGTTGATGAGCCCGGCCGCCGCTGCCCGAGGTGCGGGCACACGCTCGCCTTCCAGAAACAGCTCGCTGGCATCGGAACGACGCAGTTTCGGCAGGCAGACCACCGAGATCACCGCGGGCGCCACGCCGATGCGGACCTCGGTGAAGCCGATGATGGCGTCGTCGGCCGCGATTGAGATGTCCATTGCCGCAGCCAACCCCACACCGCCGGCGGTGACATGACCGGCCAGCCGGCCCACGACGGGCTTGTCGCAGGTCATGATCTGCTCGAGGATCTCCACGAAGTTGTGGCGCAGCGTCGGCTGGGGCACGCCGGGCTGGGCTGCCCGAAGGTCGGCGCCGGCGCAGAACGTGTTGCCCACATGGGTGAACAGGATTGCTCGCACGGCGGGATCGGCCAGCGCGGCCTCGAAGTGATCGCCGACACCGTTCACGATCTCGACGCTGAGCGCATTGCGGTAGTCAGGTCGATTCAGCGTGATCGTCGCAACCCCGCCCGCGACCTCATAGAGCACGGCTGCGTCGGGATCCTCGGTCGGGGTTCGATCGTCGACGTCGTTGCCTGCATGGTCCTGTGACATCGCGGCGATGCTAGGAGGCTGAGCCGTGCGGCACCGAGCCGTGGACACATGGCGCTGAGGCTGACTCCTAGGCTGCCGCGATGACTGAACTGTTGGCACAGGCTTCCTCGGCAACCGACGCCGTGGAGGCGCTGCTGGAGGCCAGCCGCGGCACGGAGGTGTGCGGCACCGAGCCCAGCTGGGTGTGCGAGCGCATCTTCGATTGGACCGGCAGTGAGGGCTTTGCGACCGCGTCGGTATGGATCGTGGACAAGCCGCTGACGGTGCTGATCATCCTGCTGCTCGCGATGATCGCCCGCCGCGTCGTGCGCCGGGCCATCGATCACCTGGTGGAGCGCATCGCTTCAGACAAGAAGCACGCCGAGGAAAGCGAGGCGGCTCGCACTGCCGAAGAAGGGCGCACGTGGGATCCCGAGCGCCTCTCGGCCAAGATGCGGCAGCTGCGCGAGCGCACCGAACGCTCCAGCCAGAGAGCCACAACGCTTGGGACGCTGTTCAAGAGCGTCGCCACCACGATCGTCTGGGCCGTCGCGCTCATGATGCTGCTTGCGGAATTCGACGTGAACCTCGGCCCCCTGATCGCGGGTGCCGGCATCGTCGGCGTCGCAGTCGGCTTCGGTGCGCAGTCGGTCGTGCGGGACCTGCTCACTGGGATATTCATGCTGATCGAAGACCAGTACGGCGTCGGCGACGTGGTCGACTTGGGCGATGCGGTCGGAACCGTGGAGTCGGTGGGGCTGCGCACCACGCGGCTGCGTGACATCTCGGGCACGGTCTGGCACGTGCCCAACGGCGCGATCGCACGCGTCGGCAACATGTCGCAGCTGTGGGCACGCGTGCCGCTCGATCTCGATGTCGCCTACGACACCGACCTCGACCACGCCATGGAGATCATCAAGCGCGTCGCCGACGACGTGTGGCACGAGCAGGGCGAGAACACCACCGTGCTCGAAGAGCCGAGTGTCGTGGGCGTGCAGGCATTCGGCGCCGACGCGGTCACCATCCGCGTCATGGTCAAGACCGAGCCTTCCGAGCAGTGGGCCACAGCGCGCCTGCTGCGCAAGCGCGTCAAGGACGCGTTCGACGAGGCAGGCATTGAGATCCCGTTCCCGCAGCGGACGGTCTGGGTGCGCAGCGGCGAGCCCTCCGAATCCGATGGCAGGACGGCGGTGGGCGCGTTCCAGACGACCACCACGCCACTGCAAGCCGAGGACGCCGACGGCGACGGTGCCGACCTCTGAGCCGGTCGCGCTGGGCAATTCAGACGGTTAGCTCTTTTGGTTCTTTGCCGCCGCTTCGGCGGGGGCGAGCACCACGTTGACCACCGGGTGTGCCAGCTCATCGTCGGTCACGAAGGTCAGATTCTCGATCCGCCCTGCATCGATCAAATCAAGCCGCGTCCCTGAGAGCACGGCGACATCAGCACTCGCAGCGCTGACCGTCACCTGTTCGGCGGGCACCCGCAAGCTGCGTCGAGCCTCGGTCTTGGCCCGGCGTACCTCGCTGAGCACCGAAGCCGTCAGCTCGAAGGCATTGGCCGGAAGATCCGGAATCAGCGCCGCGATCTCGGCCGAGTCAGGCCACGATGCCCGATGGATCGAGCCGGGCCGCCACCACGACCAGATCTCCTCGGTGACGAACGGCAGGAACGGCGCGAACAGCCGCAACAGCACATCGAGCGTCACTGTCAGTGTCCGGTGGGCATCTGCGGCTGCCTCGGCGCCCTGCCCGCCGTAAGCCCGACCCTTGGCCAGCTCGACGTAGTCGTCGGTGAAGCGCCAGAAGAACTGCTCGCAGCGTTCGAGGGCGCGGGCGTAGTCGAAGTTCTCGAATGCCTCGGTCGCAACCCGCACCAACTCGGCAAGCTCGTCCAGCAATGCTGCGTCCAAGCTGTTGGCCACCTGAGCGGCCGAGAGCTCGGCCCCGCGATCGCGCTCGTCGCGACCGGCGAGCATCTCGAGCACGTGTGCGGTCAGCTGCGCGTTGGGGTCGTCGGCAGGCGCCGAAGCGGCCATCGTCAAGGCGAACTTGGCGGCGTTCAGCAGCTTGATGGCCAGGCGCCGTCCGATTTTCATCTGGCCTTCGTCGAAGGCGGTGTCGGTGCCGGGCCGCCCGTTGGCGGCCCAGTAGCGCACGGCGTCGGCGCCGTAGGTGTCCAGCAAGCCCACCGGCGTCACCACGTTGCCCTTCGACTTGGACATCTTCTTGCGGTCCGGGTCGAGGATCCAGCCCGACAGCGCGCAGTGCCGCCACGGAGCGCAGTCTTCGCCGAGATGGCTGCGCACTGCAGTCGAGAACAGCCAGGTCCGGATGATGTCGTGGCCCTGGGGGCGCATGTCCATGGGGTAGGTGCGCTCCCACAGATCGG
The DNA here is from genome assembly GCF_965214215.1 of Candidatus Poriferisodalis sp. Lineage (GTDB taxonomy): Bacteria > Actinomycetota > Acidimicrobiia > Acidimicrobiales > Poriferisodalaceae > Poriferisodalis. The sequence goes on from NZ_CBDCBD010000003.1 coordinate 1,647,290, forward strand.
GATCCTCGCTCCACCCGCAGGCGATCTGCGGTGTCAGCGACGATGTCGCCCAGGTGTCCATGACGTCGTGATCGCCGACGAAGCCGCCGGGCCGGCCACGTTGGGACTCATCGAAGCCAGCGGGCACGTCGCTGCTCGGGTCCACAGGCAGAGCGGCATCGTCGGGCACGAGCGGCCGTTCCCAGACCGGCTCGCCGTTGTCGTCGAGTGAGTACCACAGCGGTATCGGCACCCCGAAGTAGCGCTGACGGCTGATCAGCCAGTCGCCGCTCAGGCCTTCGATCCAGTTCGTGTAGCGGCCTTGCATGTAGGGCGGATGCCATGTCATCTCCGAGCCGCGGGCAATGAGCTCGTCGCGCAGTTCCGCGTCGCGACCGCCGTTGCGGATGTACCACTGGCGGCTCGAGACGATCTCGAGCGGCCGGTCGCCCTTCTCGAAGAACTTCACTGCATGGGTGATCGGGCGCGGCTCGCCGATGAGCTCGCCCGAGTCGCGCAGAAGCTCCACCGTTGCGTTGCGAGCGCCGCCCATGGCCTTGCCGGCCAGGCGTGCGTACGCCTCGCGACCAGCAGGCGTGTCGATGCCCTGCGGCGGCTCGGCGGTGATGCGGCCCCGGCGATCCACAATCGCCCGCACCCCCAAGTCCAGCTCGCGCCACCACGTCACATCGGTGGTGTCGCCGAACGTGCAGATCATGGCGATGCCGGTGCCCTTGTCGGGTTCGGCCAGCTTGTGCGCCATGACCGGCACCTCGACATCGAACAGCGGCGTGCGCACGGTCGAGCCGAACAGGGGCTGGTAGCGCTCGTCATCGGGGTGCGCCACCAGTGCAACGCAAGCGGCGAGCAGTTCGGGCCGGGTCGTCTCGATCTCGACGGTGCCATTGCGGGCGCCGTCGGCATCGATGCGGTGGAAGGCGATGCGGTGGTATGCGCCTGGCCGTTCCCGGTCTTCGAGCTCGGCTTGGGCCACCGCTGTGCCGAAGGTGACGTCCCACAGCGAGGGCGCCTCGATCTGGTATGCCTCGCCGCGTTCGAGGTTTCCCAGGAACGCACGCTGCGCGACCCGCTGGCAGCGCTCGTCGATGGTGGCGTAGGTCATCGACCAGTCCACGCTGAGCCCGAGCTGGCGCCACAACGCCTCGAACGCGTGCTCGTCTTGCGCGGTCAGCACATGGCACAGCTCGATGAAGTTGCGCCGCGAGATCGCCAGCTCACCACGGGCTTCCACCGCCTTGGGATCACCGCCGTCGGCCGGCGGCTGGAAGTTCTCGTCGTAGGGCAGCGAGGGGTCGCAGCGCACCCCGAAGTAATTCTGGACGCGGCGTTCGGTGGGCAGACCGTTGTCGTCCCAGCCCATCGGGTAGAAGACCTCGTAGCCGGCCATGCGCCGGTAGCGGGCGATGTTGTCGGTGTGGGTGTAGCTGAACACGTGACCCATGTGCAGCGAGCCGCTCACCGTGGGCGGCGGGGTGTCAATGCTGAACACTTGGTCGCGGGTTGCGGTGCGATCGAAGCGGTACACGCCGCTGGATTCCCAGCGCTGGGACCACTTGGCCTCGAGCCCGTCGACGGTGGGCCTGTCGGGCACCTGTGTCATGCGGGGAAAAGCTACCGGCGAGCCCTGCCAACGGCCGCGGCCGATTCGGCATGGACGTGGCGTCATCCATCGCTCTCGTCGCGTTCATCTCGGTTCGAGACGCTGCTGTCAGCGCCTTGAAGCAAGGCATTGGCGGGCGCAGCGGCTAACTCGGCTCCACGATGACGCCCTCATCGCGCATGGCGTCGATCTCGCCCGCGTTGTAACCCAGTTCGCCGAGTATCTCGACTGCGTGCTCGCCCAGCAGCGGTGCGTGGCGGCGCAGACGAGTCGGCGTCGCTGAGTACACGACTGGATCAGCGACGTAGCGGTAGGCCCCTTCGGTGGGATGCTCTGAGATGCTCACCAGGCCGACAGCCGCAAGCTGCGGATCCGCATCGAGATCTGCGAGGTCCATGACCCGTGCGGCCGGGATCGAGTGCTCGTCGCAGTACCCGATCCACTCATCCGTCGTGCGACGCACCGAGAGCTGCCCGATCAGCGCGTACAGGTCGTCGATGTGCGCAATCCGGGAGTTGTGATTCGCAAAGCGCGGATCCGAGGCCAGATCGGGTCGATCGACGAACGCGAAGAACGTTCGGTACTGCGCGTCGTTGTAGGGCAGCAGGCAGACCCAGCCGTCGGCAGTCGGGTATGGACGTCGGTGCGGTGTGAGCAGTCGGTCGTATCCGAACGGTCCCTCAGGCGGCTCGAACACTGCGCCGCGGTAGTGCTCCACCAGGTTGAACGCCACCATCGTTTCGAACATGGGCACTTCGATGGTTTGCGCCACGCCCGTTCGTTCCCGGTGGAACAGGGCGGCGAGCACGGCTTCGACGACGTGAAGCCCGGTGACCTTGTCGGCGACCACGGCGGGGACGAAGCCGGGTTCGCCCGAGATCCGGCCGATCAGATTCGAGAGGCCTGAGGCGGCTTGGATGGCGTCGTCGTAGGCCGCCTTGTCACGGTAGGGGCCACCGCTGCCGTAGCCGTTCGCTCGACAGCAGATGAGCTGCGGGTGCTGCGATCGCAGCGCATCGGCGCCGAGGCCGAGGCGTTCGAGCGCAGCCGCTCGCATGTTGGTGACCAGCACGTCGGAGCTCGCCAGCAAGCGCTGCATGGCCGCTTTCCCGGCTGCGGACTTGAGATCCAGCGCCAGCGAGCGCTTGTTGCGTTGGATGTTGAGGCTGAAGCCGGACATGCCCGCGGATCGGGCAGGAAGACCGTTGCGCGTGGAGTCGCCGTCCAGCGATTCCACCCTGATGACATCAGCGCCGTGATCGCCCAGCATGCGGCATGCCATCGGCCCCATCAGCACGGTCGTGAGATCGACGACGCGTATGCCGTCAAGTGCGCCGGCCGACTCGTTGCCGGCAGCGGCGGTACTTGCAGTTTCTGGCATGTGATCCTGGCCTACTCAGTCGATCCGGCTGCAGCCGCCTGGCGCTCTTCACGCTCGGCGGCCTTGATGCCGTGGCTCATGACGATGGTGGGTGCGAGCAGCATCGAACCGACCACGAGCGCCACCGCAATCAGGGTGGTCAGCAGCGGGGTGTATCCCCAGCGGATGCCGATGGCACCGCAGATGAGCGAGCCCACGTAAAGGCCGTACCCGGTCCGCTGGCCCAGGCTGGTGATCCGTTTCAGCCGTGCCCGCCGGGCCACGACGTCGTCGAACGGCTCGCCCGCCTCGCCGCCAGCACCCGTACCGCTGTCTGCCGTTTGCTGATGAGACTCCCCGGCGTCACCCACGGCCCCATTATCGCGGCACGCTACGGCAATCCGGTAAGGAAGCGTGATCTTGGCCCGCAGCACGTCCCCGGCCGCACAGCAAAGGCACGAAAAACCGTTGTCGGCGCATCGTCGTGTCCGAATATGGTGTGAGTCTTCCGCCCAAGGGATTTTCGCATTGGCAACTGCACAGCGCTTAGTTGACCTCAGCCGGGTTGAGAGCGAGGTCGGGAGACTGACCCTCGGTCAGCGCGAAATTGACCTCACTGATGTGAAGCACAACCGCGCTACCCATGCCGACATGGTCGCTTGGAGCGGTCTTGGCTGGTGGCTGATGGGGCACGCTGCCGTCGCGGCCTCTGCCGGTGGCGATCCACTCGAGGTCATTCTTCCGCCGGCAGGTTCGGCGCCAATGAGATTTCTGGGGCGTACCGGTCTGATGACAGCTGCGGCTAGTCGGTCGGTGCGCCTGGGATACAGCGACGAGACCGAATTCGACTGGACGCACCTGTACAGCGACCTGCGACGGCACCGGCCGCGCCTTCCTGGCGTGACATGGGAGTTGTTCGACGAACTCGACGGTGATCAGCTCCGCGTCGTGTCTGACCTTGAGAGCCCGCGACGTCAGGTGCCGGCGCTGGCAAAGTGCGGGTTGCACTATCCGTGGCTGGGTGGCCTCCGCCTCATGTCCCCGGCGATTTCGTGCGAGGGCCTCCACCAGTTCGTCAATGACGCCGATGTAATCGTCGCGGAACTCTTTGACAACGTTCACAAATGGAGCCAATCGAGCAATGCCTATGCGGTGCTCTCGGTCACCGAGGGGGGCGCTCATCGCGATGAGAGACGGGTGAGCTGGAACCGGCTGCACGTCATCGTCGCCGATGATGGCATCGGCATCCCCAGCGCGTTGCACAACGATGCAGCCGCCTACGCGGCTGTGCGGGACGCGTGCGGACATGCCAACTGGGCGGATATTGCAGACATTGATCTTCTCCGCACATTGGTCTTCCGCTCGTTCGGCGAGCGCCAGATTCCGCATCACAATGGCTACGGACTGCACACGACTCAGTCCAGGGCAACCAAGTGGGTGGGCGCTGTCGACATCATGACGACGGCCCGAGACGGTCATGTGCTGAGACTCGGAACTCGTGGACTCGCAGAGGAAGACGCTGAGATCGTTACCGGCTCGCCTGAGTTGCCCGGCGCTCGAGGCACGTTGATTCACGTCATGCTCCAGGCCGTCGACCAAGAGGGCGCGCGTGCGGAGGCCGCCGAGGCGGAGTATCTGCCGTTTTCAGTTTCGGCTTCCGACGACGTCAGGGACCGGCAGCGCGACGGTCATCAAGATACCGCGTAGCTGACACCGCCATGACTCCGGTACTTCGTCATGGTGACGGTTACGGTCGTCTGACCGCATCGACGGTTCAGGTGAAGATGCCACCTCGGGAGGGTGGGCTCTTCTTTGTGGACATGGACGTCGAAGCCGTGAGGTGGGATGACGTAAAGGCCGTTCTCAGGACAATGCCGCCGGCCACGCTGAGCGACGCATCGCAGGTAGTCATAAGGAGTCCGAGACTTCGGTGGCGAGGCTCGAGCGAATCGATATCGGTAGTCGGATCGGAGTGGCCGTCGACGATGGATGACATGGCCTTGAGCGTCCAGTCTGCGCTCGCTGATCATGGATTGTCGGCCGTCGCAGTCGGCGCCGTCGAGTTGCCGATTGGCGCGGATGCCGAAACAAGCGCGGGCGTGTCGAACGAGGTGCTTGCCCGATGCCGTGCGGTGGAACTTGATGCCTTGCTGCAGTCTGGGAATGCGATCTGGAGACCAAGCAAGTATCACTACCGCCTCCCGTCGGGCCACCACACCGGCACGTTCGTGCGCATTGCAGACGTGTTTCGTGATCATCGGGCCGCCTCAGCCCTCGCGAGCTGGCTATATGGCTGTCTCAGCGAGAACATCGCCGTGGTGGCCGACTCGGGGACGTTGATGCCGATCGCGCAGCATCTCGATCATGTGCTTCGACTCGCCGCGAGGGCAACCGGAGAGTTCGTTCCGCGCGGCATTGCCGCAATGGAAACGCTCGATTCATATCCACTCAGCCGGTTCGAGTACTTGGAGCGCTTTTCGGCATTCGAGGAACTCACCGTGCTAGCGCTTCTGTCGGTGAGTTCGACAGGCCGGACCTATCGCATGCTTCGAGACACGTTGCTTGAGACGGCCGGCGAGAACTGGCGTGCAGAGTGTTTGGTGTCGCGTGGCGAGACCCAGGCACTGTCGGTCCCGCAACACGACGCGCGGGGGCGACAAGCGCCGTGGCTGGCCCTCGGCGAGACGGCGCCGTTTCTTGCCTGGCCGGATTCCTGTGTCGAGTGCCAGCAGGTCGACCGGCCCCGGGTTGTCGAGATCGACCCCCGGTCCTTTGCCGCAATGGTGTTGCCTCAGCCCACGCGCATCATGCCCGACATCCAGGCAGGACGACGCAACGCAAGCCTGTTCGAGGTGTATCAGAAGCACTCCACGCCGCCAAACGAAGCGTCTACTAGCGGTGCGCGTCACGGCGTGTGCCTCACGGACGCCGAGGCCAGCCCGGCGGCCGCATCACCGCGGTTGCGGCTGCCGTATCGAGGCGTGCGCTTCGGAATGGACACGCTTCTCGGTGACCCCATAACGACCCGGGAGCTCGTCGAGAGGCGGATCCATGAACTGGAGGAGTTGCCGGTACGGGATCGAGACCGGCAGGAGATAGCTGAAGCTCTTCAGGCAGTTCGGGACGGGCAGCCGACGGCCGCGGTCTGCGCCCGGGAGCATCTCCCACTCTTTCGACCAGTCGATGGGGACGACGACGCGGCGAGGGACCAAGTGTTGACGATCGCTCAGTCGGTGTGTCCCACCGTGGAGTCTGTACTCGTTGACGATGAGTTCAATGCGATGGACCCGTGCGCGAGCGCGGAGGCCGCCTTGCTCCTCGTGGCGCCCGGGGTGCGGAGCGGTGCGACGCTGCAGCAGCTCGTGGTGCGCGTACAGAACGCGTACCGGGAACTTGGTACGCCGCCCGAGATGCACGGACTTGTCATACACGCGCATCCTGCTGACCGACAGACGTGGCGGGCGCTGAGGAACACGTTCCGTGGTCGGAGCGGTGCCGCACGGCTGCTGGCTTTGTGGCTGACCTACTTGCCCCGGACATCTCCGTTTGAGGACGAGTTCAGGGTTCTAAACCAGGTTCAAGATGAATGGCTCGGTGGCACGATCGACGGCACAGGCTTGTTGTGGCAAGAGCGGCTCACTTGGCTTGAACCTGATGCCAACGCCGTCGGATTGCCGCAGAGCCCGCTCTGGAGCCCTGAGCCGCAGAAACTGCGTCTGACGTCGCTCTACGGCAACTTGGACGATCGGCATGTGCTTGTCGCGGTGGGAGCTGCAATGCAGGCGGCACTGCTTCGGCGCACGGACGAGGAGGTGCCGGAGTGGGTGAGATTCGATCTGCCAAATGCATTTCGTTCCTACTTCGACGGGATCATCCACGCGTCGATCCTGCGCTGGACGGAGCCAGCGCGCGCCTGGTGGGGTGTTGATGACAACGAGTGCGAGGCGCTCATCGGAGAGCTCAAGGGTCGCTCCGATGACGACTGGAAGTTTCTGTTGCCTGAGCTCCTGCTGTCCGCGGCCCAAGGCAAAGTTCCCCAAGTAGGCGTAGACGCGTTGCTCGTGGAGGCGCGCACGCAATTGGACAACAATTCCTGGCCTCTCGAAGTTCTGCGCTTCGTCGAGCTTGGGCGCATCCTCGTCGACAATCTGGTGCCAGTGCCCGCAGACGACGGCGATGCTGCTGATTCAGAATCGAACGGTTGACACGGCGTTCAGGCTCCGAACAGCAGTGGATCGTGGTTCTCAGTCGGCTCGTCGCCTGAGGCCCGTCGGGCTGCCGGGGACCCCTCGGGCGACGGCTCGCGAGGCCACGGGGCGGGTGCCGGCCATGGTGCCGGCTCGACACGCGACGCCCAAGCGGGCTCGGCGTATGCCGGCTCAGGACTCGGTGCGGTCGCGGGCGCCGTCGGTGCCGGCATCGCTGCGGGTGTCGCAGTCGCCGCGCCTACGAGCGGCGCGTGCTCGAGCGTCGTGGGCTGTGCTGCGGGCCTCAGCACGACTGCGCTCTCGTAGTCGTCGAAAGCGGACTGCGAGACCGACTCGAGCCGCCTGAGGGGCCACACAGCGGGCCACATCAGCCGGAATCCGATATTGGCCAAGCCGGCGGCGGTCACCAGATCGCCCAGCGTGATGACGTCTTTCAGTGGTGCGAGAGGGATCGCACTGCCCAGCCATGCGGCGATCGTCGCGTCGTTGGACCACCGGCGTGCCGCACCGAGCAGCACGCGGTCGAGTCCTTCGAAGTCGATGATCCCTGCGGCCACGACAGCGCCTTCGCTCACCGGCAGGTAACCGTTCAACAGGAGCACGCCGAGGTTTGCTGCGATGCCGATCGCAGCGACGCTTGCGCCGGTGATGTGCCGGTTGAGCAGGCAGACGGCGAGCAGCAACGCCAGCGAGATGCCGAGCGCGAACCTTCCCGCGAGCATGTTGGTGTCGAGTCCGACAGCGAGCGACAGCACTGCTCCCAGGGCCAGGACGGGCCAGTAGTGGACTTGCACTACACGGAGCCTGCTGAAGATCTCGCGCGGCGTGCCGCCCGTGACCAGAGCGACAGCAAACCCGAGGCCAAGTCCGATGATGGTCGCGAGCACGATGAGGAACACCGTCTGCCGACAGTACCGGTAGGCGCGCGAACGTTCGGGGATTTCACAGACATCACTGTGGCGCGCCATGAGCGGGCGCAGCGGCAGCTGCGAGCACACCTGCCGGCTCGCGCGGTTAGCTTGGCGCCGGCCGTGAGCCCGAGACTTCTAGAGGAGCAACGACGTGCTGGACGTTCGAGCAGAGCTGACCGCCACCGTGTGGAAAGTGGTCGCCGAGGTGGGTACCACCGTCGCCGAGGGCGACGAATTGCTCATCCTCGAGTCCATGAAGATGGAGATTCCGGTCACGGCGCCCGAGGACGGCACGCTGGCCGAGATACATGTGGCTGAAGGCGACTCCGTGGCTGAAGGCGATGTGCTCGCGGTGGTCGCTACGTCGTAAGTGCTGGTGCCCGCACCGTCGGGAGACGGTGCGCCTGCACCTTGCGCAAGGCCTGTGGCGAGCCCACCCGTAGCCTTGATGCTCCGTGGGAGCTGCCGTTTCCTTCGAGGGCGTCGTGGCCCTGTTGGACCGCTTTCCCGCATTAGCGGGAGTGGACCTCAGCGTGCAAGCCGGCGAGATGGTCTGCCTGCGAGGTCCCAACGGCGCGGGCAAGAGCACGTTGCTGCGGGCATGTGCGGGACTTGTGCCCGTGCGGGGCGCGCGAGCCGAGGTGCTGGGTTTCGACCTGCGAGCTGATCGTCGCTCGGTACGGCGTCACGTCGGATTGCTGGGACATCGGGCGCCGCTGTACGGCGATCTGAGGGTCGACGATCAGGTGCGTCACTGCGCCGAACTGCATATTGCCGCTCCTGCCGAGGTGTCAGCAGCGGTCGAACGATTCGGGATCGGCGGCCGGCTTGGCGCCGTGGCGATTCGGCGACTGTCCGAAGGTCAGCAACGGCGCGTCGCGCTGGCGTGCCTGACCATTGCGCGCCCGCGGCTGTGGTTGCTCGACGAGCCCCATGCCGGGCTCGACAGCTCGAACCGGGACGCGCTCGACGATCTGCTGGCCGATGCCGTCACGGCGGGCGCCACGGTGATGTTCGCGACTCACGAAGTGGGCCGACCCGGAGTTTCGGCGGCTCGCCAGGTACTGCTGGGCGGCGGCCGCGTCGAGACGGATTCGCCCACGACGCCCGCGACCGGTGCGAAGCAAAGGTGCGGATAGGTGAACGTTGACGTTGTCGCACCCGTTGTCTCCCGCTCTTGTTCACTCGCGCTCACGGGCCGCTCGGGCCACGGCTTCGCCTCTCGGCTCAGCCTCTGACGATGTTGCGTGAGATCTGGCTCGTCTGCCGCAAGGACTTGACCATCGAGTGGCGAGCCCGCGTCACCCTCGTCCAGATCGTTCCGACTGTGTTGCTCGTGCTGGTGGTCTTCGCATTCGCATTTGACGCGAATCCGTCGCTGCTGGGTGCCGGTGCCGGCGGTCTGTTCTGGGTGGCGGTGCTCTTCGGGGCAGTGCTCGGCGCGAAGCGCAGCTTCGATGTCGAAGCCGAAGGCGGAAACCTCGACGCCTTGCGCCTCGGCGGGCTCGCGCCTGCGTCCATCCTGTGGGGCAAGTCAGCAGCCTTGGCGCTCCAATCGATGGTGATCGGCATCTTCGCGGCCGCAGGTCTGCTGGTGCTCTTCTCGGTGACGGTCGAGGACTGGCTCCTCATGGTGGTTGCGGGATGTTGCGGCATCGCTGCGTTCGCGATCTGCGGCACGCTGTACGGGGTGATGACGGTAGGTCTGCGGTCGGCGGATACCCTGCTCCCGCTGCTGCTGATCCCGGTGGCAGCACCGGTGCTCTTGGCCGGAACCCGGGCGTTCGACGTGGCGCTCGGGACCAGCGCCGACCAAGGCTGGAGCTGGACAGCACTGCTGGCGGTGGTGCTGGTTACCTACATCGCAGTGGGCTGGGCGGCGGCCGGACCGCTGCTGGAGGACGCCTGAGCCATGACCATTGTCAGCAGGCGCAGCGAGCAGGGTCACTGTCGATGACCGGCAGCCTGGCGACCAGGGTGCTGGGTGCCGTCGCGCTGGCAGCGGCAGCGGTGATGGCGATCTTGGCTCTGTGGATCTCGCCTGCCGACGAAGTGCAGGGCGACGCCGTTCGGCTGATGTACGTGCACGTGCCGTCCATCTGGGTGGCGTACGGGAGCTTCGTGCTGACTGCGTTCGCCAGCGCACGTGTCCTGCGGCGAACCCGCAGCGGGGCCGGTGGTTCGCAGGGAGTGATCGCGGACCGCCAGGCGCGCCACTGGGACCGCGTGGCCGGCGCCGCTGCCGAGCTCGGTGTGATCTTCACTGCGCTCACCCTGATGACCGGCTCACTGTGGGGGAAGGTGACCTGGGGCGCCTACTGGCAGTGGGATGCCCGATTGACCACCACCGTGCTGCTGTTCGTGACCTACCTGGGGTACTTGGCGCTGCGCCGGCTCCCGGCCGAGTCGCGCTCGCGTGCGCGCCGTTCGGCGGTCATGGCGCTCATCGCGGTCGTCAATCTGCCCATCGTCCACTATTCCGTGGACTGGTGGCGCACGCTGCATCAAGAGGCCAGCTTGGAACTCGGGCCCGGGGGTGCCCGCAACTACACCGGTGAGATGTACTGGACGCTGTTGTATTCCTGGGCCACCTTCACGGTGGTGGCGCTGTGGATCGGCATTCACCGCTACCGGGTGCTGCGCCTCGAAGAGCTCGCCGAAGAAGCAGCCCTCGAAGAGTTGCTTGCAGCACGCCGGGCCGAATACGAAAGCGCAGGCCCCCGATCCACGGGCCAAGAGAGCAGCGACCACGCCGAACAGGTGACGAGCCGATGACCCACGCAGCAAACGTGCTCAGCGGCTACGTGCTGGCAACGATCGCCGTGTTGGGATACGCCTCATGGGTAGTGCGCCGCGGCCGCGTCCTTGGACGCGGTCTCGGCGTCGATCGAAGCGCGCCTCGCGAGAATTCGGACCCGGCATCCATCGAGCCATGAGCGACCTCAGCCCCCGGCACCCGCTGGAATCAGCGCCTGATCGTGCGGCGGTGCGCCAGCAGATGGGGCGCCGGCGCAAGGCCATGATCGGTGCCTTCGTGTTGCTGCTGCTCATCGCGGGCGGCGCGGCAACTGTTGCCGGCCTGCGCAACGCCACCTTGTTCTTCCGCAATGCCGATGAGGCAATCGGGGAGCGGGTCGAACTGGGCGACCGCCGCTTTCGGTTGCAGGGACGGGTCGTGCCGTCCTCGGTAGCGGTCGACAGCGGTGTGACGACCTTTGAAGTGATTCACAACTGTGCGTCGGTCTCGGTGCGCCATTCGGTTGATCCTCCGGACCTGTTCGAGTCGCCCTGGATTCCGGTGGTGCTCGAAGGCCGCTGGGTGCGCGGTGATGTGGTGACGGTTGCCGGCCGCGACACGCACTTCTTCTCGAGCGACAACATGCTCGTGAAGCACACCAATGAGTACGTAGCAGCGAATGAGGATCGCATCGCTGACCCTGACGAGCCACCCGAGGGTTTCCTCGACGACTGTCCATTCGAGGTGCCCCGGCTGTGATTGCCGTGCTGGGCACGCTCGGCGTGGCCGTCGGCCTTGTCAGCGCGCTCGGCGGCGCCGGAACGCTGGTTGCAGCGAGAGTGCTCGACCAGCCCGAACGCTGCCGCCAGGCACTCGCGTGGATTGCGGCCATGGCCGCGGGCTGCGCGCTCGCCGTCGGGGCGATGGAGTTCGCGCTGCTCAGCGACGACTTCTCGCTCGCCTACGTTGCGCGCAACTCCACGATCGCCACGCCGCTCATCTACAAGATCGCGACGCTGTGGGGCGCGCTCGAAGGGTCCATCTTGCTGTGGGCACTGGTGCTGTGCGGCTACGTGAGCGCGGCAGCGTGGCGATTCCGCGGCCGGACCGCAGACCCGACGGTGGCGTGGGCGCTGGCAGTGATGCTGATCGTGTGCGTCTTCTTCTTCGCGCTGCTCGCCGGCCCGGCGAACCCGTTCGCCACGCTGGCTGACCCACCCCCCGATGGCGGCGGCTTGAACCCGCTGCTGCGCAACCACCCGTTGATGGCGATTCACCCGGTGATGCTGTACCTCGGCTACGTCGGATTCACCGTGCCGTTCGGGTTCGCCGTCGCCGCGCTCGTCACGGGGAAGTTCGACAGTCACTGGCTGGCCGATACGCGCCGCTGGACGCTCGTGGCGTGGGGCAGCCTGGGCGCGGGAATCCTGCTGGGTGCCTGGTGGTCCTATGAGGTCTTGGGCTGGGGCGGTTACTGGGCGTGGGATCCCGTCGAGAACGCTTCGTTGCTGCCGTGGCTGACGGCCACCGCATTCGTGCATTCGCTCATCACCCAGCAGCGCCGTCAGATGCTGCGGGTATGGAATCTGTCGCTGCTCATCATCACGTTCGCGTTGACCATCTTCGGCACGTTCCTCACCCGTTCAGGCGTGCTCGAATCAGTCCACGAGTTCAGCGAGTCCTCGCTCGGACCGATCTTGTTGGGGTTCTTCGCAGCGATCGTGGTCACGGGCGTCGTGCTGGTGGCGTGGCGCGGCGAGGCGCTGCGAAATCCCGCCAGCCTGAGGTCCATCTGGTCGCGGGAGGGATCCTTCCTGGGAAACAACCTGATCTTTGCCGTGGCGGCCTTCGTGGTGATGCTCGGCACGGTCTTCCCGCTCCTGGCCGAGGCTGTCTCGCAGGAGCGATTGGCCGTCGGTCGGCCGTACTTCGACCGGATGCTCGCACCGGTGGGCATCGCGCTGCTCGGTCTCATGGCGCTGTCGCCGGCGCTGAATTGGCGCGGCACGCCGGCTGAGCTCCGCTCGAAGCGGCTCTTGTGGCCTGCGGCGGCAGGGGCGCTGACCATGGTCGTGTCGGTATCCGCAGGAGCACATGGCTTGTGGCAAGTGCTGGCGCTGGGCTTGGGCGGCTTCGTGATCGGCAGCGCGGTGCGGCTGCTGTGGCTGGGGGTGCGACGCAATGGCTGGCGCGGCCTGCTTGGCCGCACCGGCGGCGGCATGATCGCCCACATCGGCGTCGGCGTGATCGCTTTCGGCTTCATCGCATCGAGCGCCTACGGCTCTGAAGGCGAGTTCACGCTGTCACCGGGTGAGTCGGGCGTGGTGGCAGGCCACCAGGTCACCTACCTCGGCCTGACCGACGGGATCTCCGACGGCAACCGGGTCGTGCGTGTGCGCGTCGACGTCGAAGGCCGCGGCGTGTTCGAGCCCGCCGTGACGCGCTTCGCCGAGTTCGGCCAGCCGATCTCGACACCGTCGGTGGCGACGAGCCTGATTGACGACGTGTATCTCTCGCTCGCCTCCATTCCTGATGAGGGCAGCGACGAGGTGGCGCTGCGTGTGCTCATTAAGCCGCTCGTGGCATGGATGTGGCTCGGTGGTGCTGTGCTCGTGCTGGGCATCGCCGCGGCACTGGTGCCGATCCGCATCGGGGCACGCGACCGGGTCCGTCGTCGTGCCAGCAGCGCCGTGGGTGCCACAGGTTCCGCGGGCGTGCATGCCGACGACCATCACGACACTCGCTTGAATGCTGGTGCCGTCGAGGATCGAGCGGATGCGGCGGCGGGGCAGCGCGGCCCGTGACTCCGCCCTCCGCCGATCCGTCGAGTGGTGATCTGCCGGCGCCGTCCGGCGGCGACCCGAACACCCGGGCTCGGCGGGGTCATGGGTGGGTGCGTGCAGCCGCGGTGCTGGTCGGGCTGGCAGCGGCAGGCCTGATCGCAGTCCTCGCGACGCAGGACACCGACAGCGGCGGCATCCGCGCTGCCAGTCCGCTCATCGGCGAACTGGTGCCGCCCTTGCGCGGCGAGCTCATCTGGCCGCCTGCGTCGTTCCTCGATGCTGGCGGTGCGCACGCCTTGCCCGGGGTACGGATCGGTCCAGATGATGTCGCGCGCTTCGATATCGACACGGCATCCCCCCGGTGGGTGCTCGTCAACTTTTTCGCATCGTGGTGCGTGCCGTGCGAGCGCGAACACCCGGCGCTCGCCGAGTGGGCGGCTCGGCATTCCTACGACGGCGTCGTGGTTGCTGTCCCGTTTGGGGATCGGACCGAGGACGCGGTGGCGTTCTACGAGCGTCTCGGCGGTGACTGGTCGGTGGTCGACGATCCAGACTCCCGCTGGGCCGTCGAGTTCGGGGTGCTGCGTCCGCCCGAGTCGTTCCTGATCACGCCCGACGGAATCGTGGCAGCTCGCTGGCAGGGTCAGATCAGCGCGGAAGATCCCGATGCTGTCATTGAACTGCTGCTGGGCACTGCGAGCGGGGACGCCTCGCCGCAGCCCGGGTCGTGAACGCGCCATGAGCGTCTCGGGGGAGGCCTCGCCTGCTGTTCCGACCGAGCCGACGGAGCCGACGGAGCCGACTGCTCCGGCTTCTGGGACGGGCGATGGCACGGGAATGCGACGAATCGGCTGGCTCGTCGTCGCTGCCGTGGCGATCGTCGCCGGTGTGCTGGCCGCGACGGCGTCGCGCCCGCCGGCGACAGAGGCCGAGCGCGCCTACGAGCTGAAGCAGGCCACGCTGTGTCCGGTCTGCGACGGCCAGAGCGTGCTCGAGTCGAATGCGCCCGCAGCAGCGGCCATGCGCCGGCAGATCGACCTGTGGGTCGATGCAGGACGCAGCGACTCCCAGATCCGGGCCGACCTTGCCGCGGCCTACGGCGACGACGTGAACGCCTTGCCGCCGGGGCAGGGGATCGGCACGCTGGTGTGGGCGCTCCCGGTGGCCGCGTTCGCCGCGGCTGGGGCTGGGCTGTGGGCCGCGACCCGTCGCTGGAAGCTGCGGGCCGCCGCCGCGGGCGCACCAGACGACGGCGCCGATTCCCGTTCGAGCGGCGCAAGGCCCAGCGTGGACAGCGATGCCGAACCTGGTCTGGTCGATGATCGCTCTGGCAGTCGTTCAGCGGCAGGAATTTCCGGTGGCGAACCACGCACGCGACCAGCGCGCCTCGTCTCCGTCGCCACCGTCGCCGCCTTGTTGCTGGTGGGTGCGCTGGCTGGCGTTGTGGTGGCGCGCTCGGCCGGGCTGCGCCTGTCGGGCGAAACCCTCTCGGGTGATATCGACCGTTCGGCTCGCTCGCTGCTCGTCGACGCCCAGCGCCAGTTCGCTGCGAACCAGCTCGACGAGTCCCGCGCCACGCTGGAAGAAATCTTCCGGCTCGACCGTGACCTGCGCGGCGCGCTCGTGCTGTCGGCTCGCCTGCATCTGCGCCACTGCGAATCGCTGTCGGCTCAGGACGGGTCGGGTTCCGGCGAGACAGCCGATGCCCCTGCGGCCGGCTGCGACCTGCAGTCGGCTCTCGTGGACCTCGACCGAGTGCTGGCCGATGATCCCAGCGACACCGAGGCACTGGCCCTGCGCGGCTGGCTGCTGGTGCGCATCCCCGACCGCGAGCTGGTCGCAGCAGGCATCGCGTCGCTCGATGCCGCAGTGGCACTCGAACCCGGCGAGTTCGACCCGTGGGTGTTCCGCGGCTACACGGCCCGTTTCATCGAACGGGATCTGTCCGCCGCCATCGGCTATTACCAGGCGGCGCTCCAGCGCGACCCGCCGCCCGCCATGGCTGCCGCCCTCGAGAGCGCGATCGCCGAGATGGAGTCCGAACAAGGCCCCCAAGAGTCGTCAGGTTCTGCCAACTAGCCCATGTTCGGCCGAACCGGCTCCGCCGCCTGCGGGCGGCGGCAGTACCGGCAGTAGCGTGCGAGGCGAGCGGCAGATGCGGCTGCAACGCCGGTGCAGCCACTACGCGGCAATCGATCGCAACCGGCCAGGGGCACCCAGTGAAGGGCAAGCGTCGAGGGTCTGCCGCCAACGGCGGTCCAGTCAAGGTCACCGACCAGCAGCTGGCGGCCGCAGTGGTAGATGTGATCGATCCCGAGCTACGCCGACCCATCGGCCAGATGGGCATGCTGAGGGCCGCGGCCGTCGCCGGACGCGCTGGCCAGGTGCTCGTCGCCCTGCCGTCGCGCGACTGGCCTGCGGCTGGGCACGTCTCGCACGCTGTCAGCGAGGCGGGGCGCACGCTTGACGGCATCGACGACGTGGTCGTCGAGTTCACGGTGATGGACGAGGCTGAGCAGTCGGCATTGCGGGCCCAGCTCATCGGCGATCCTGCGGCATCCGCCGGCACACACGAAGGCCACGGCCACGCCGAAGGCCGCGAGGTGCCGTTCGCCCAGGCCGGGAACAAGACCCGCGTGCTGCTCGTGGCGAGCGGCAAGGGCGGCGTCGGCAAGTCCAGCGTGACGGTGAACCTCGCGATAGCGTTGGCCCAGCGTGGCACCCGCACCGCCGTCATCGACGCCGACGTGTGGGGCTTTTCCATTCCGCGGATGCTGGGCGTGAGCCGTCCGCCCACCGTGATCGACCAGATGGTCGTGCCCACCGAGGCGCATGGCGTGCGGTGCATGTCGATGGGCTTCTTCGCCCGCGAGGACCAACCGGTGATCTGGCGTGGCCCGATGCTGCACAAGGCGCTCGAGCAGTTCCTGACCGACGTCTTCTGGGACGAGCCCGACCACCTCCTCATCGATCTTCCCCCTGGAACCGGCGACATCTCGCTCTCGCTGGCGCAGTTCCTTCCTCGTTCTGAGCTGCTGGTGGTGACCACGCCGCAGCCCGCCGCTCAGAAGGTGGCCCAGCGCGCCGCCCACATGGCTGGGCGCGTCAACTTGCAGGTGAGAGCGGTCATCGAGAACATGAGCTGGTTCACCGGAGACGACGGCAAGCGCTACGAGCTGTTCGGTTCCGGCGGCGGGCAAGCGCTCGCCGACGAGCTGGAGGTGCCGTTGCTCGGCCAGGTGCCCCTGGTGCCGCAACTGCGCGCAGGCGGAGACGAGGGCATGCCGATCACCGCGGTCGATCCAAACAGTGATACCGCCGGAGTCTTCAGGGACATGGCGCGTCTGCTCTGCGAGGAGCATCTGCCCACTCGGCGCTACAACGAGGGGCTGAAGCTGCTGTGAGCGCCGTGCTCGCGTCGTCCACTCGGTCATCGGCGCTGGCAAGGTGCCCGGGAGCGGGATCATGAGCGTCGCTTCAGCGGCGCCGGCGTCGGCGCCGATCGGGACGCTCGACGAAATCCAGTTCGACAATCGCTTCACCGCAGCGTTGCCTGCGGATCCCGAGCGCGACAACTTCCGTCGCCAGGTTGCGGGCGCCTGCTACTCGCGGGTAGCGCCTACCGCTACGCCTGCGCCCCGGCTGCTTGCGCACAGCGCGGAGATGATGGAACGGCTCGGGTTCGAGACGAGACTGCTCGAAGACCCGCAGTTTGCCGCGGTATTCGGCGGCAGCGTCGTGCTCGACGGCATGGACCCCCACGCCCACTGCTACGGCGGCCACCAGTTCGGCAACTGGGCTGGCCAGCTCGGCGACGGCAGGGCAATCGCGCTCGGCGAGGTGGTTGACACGCTCGGCCAGCACCAGACTCTCCAGCTCAAGGGCGCCGGACCCACGCCCTACTCGCGCACCGCTGACGGCTTGGCGGTACTGCGCAGTTCGGTGCGCGAATTCCTCTGCAGTGAGGCCATGGCACACCTCGGCGTGCCCACCACCCGGGCGCTCAGCCTGGTGGCGACCGGCGACATGGTCATGCGCGACATGCTCTATGACGGCAACCGTGCGCCAGAGCCCGGGGCGGTGGTGTGCCGGGTGGCGCCCTCATTCGTTCGATTCGGCAACTTCCAGATCTTCGCCTCGCGCGGCGAGATCGAGACGCTGCGCACGCTGGCCGACTTCGTCATCGATGCCGACTTCGCCCACCTGGCGGCCGAACGGGCACCGGACCGCTACGTGCGGTTCTTCGACGAGGTCGTCCGAACGACTGCGGACATGGTGTGCGAATGGCTGCGGGTCGGTTTCGTCCACGGTGTGATGAACACCGACAACATGTCGATCCTGGGTCTCACGATCGACTATGGCCCCTATGGCTGGCTCGACGACTACGACCCCGACTGGACCCCGAACACGACCGATGCGACCCACCGCCGTTACCGCTTCGGCACCCAGCCGGCCGTCGCGCAGTGGAACCTGATGCAGCTCGCCAATGCGCTGTACCCGCTGGTCGGCGAGGCCGAGCCGCTGCAGGCGGCCCTCGACGGCTACGTGCCCTATTTCGAGCAGCAGTGGTCGGCGATGATGGCCGCCAAGCTCGGCCTGCCGGGGCTGGAGACCGAGACCGACCGCGAGCTGGCAACCGACGTGCTGGAGGTGCTGCGGCTGGTCGAAACCGACATGACGGTGTTCTGGCGACGGCTCGCGACGGTCGACACCTCCGACGGCGTCGAACCGGCCGATCGCATCGCCCCGCTGGCAGACGCCTACTACCGGCCCGCCGAGGTCACCGCTGAGCACCGCTCAGCCACGAGCGAATTCGTCGAGCGCTATGCCGAGCGGTTGCGAGAGCTGGCCATCGCGGACACCGCCCGGGCCGAGGCGATGAATCGGGTCAATCCCAAGTACGTGCTGCGGAACTATCTGGCCCAGCTCGCCATCGACAGCGCGACCGAGGGCCGGCCTGAAGCCATCGGCGAGCTGCTCGACGTCATGCGCCGCCCCTACGACGAACAGCCCGAGCGGGAGTCCTACGCGGCGCTGCGACCCGACTGGGCACGCACCAGAGTCGGCTGCAGCCAGCTCTCCTGCAGCTCCTGAGCGGACGCGCTAGCGCGCTGAGTGCTGGTCAGTTCTTGAGAGTCCCTTCCAGGTCGGCGCTACGACCAGGTGGCAGATGCGGCTCTCCGCCCGTTCGATGCCGGCAGAGACCTCCGCGTCGCCGATGAGCGCCGCCGATTACCGTGAACTAACGAACACCGACACGCCGCCCATGCAAAAGAAGAAGGTTCAAATGTGGGCGTGGGCACCGACCGTTCTCTTGCTCATCGTGCTGCCCAATCTCATGGAATCGCTCAATGTGTCTCGGTGGTTCTTGACCGCCCCTGCTGCGGCCGTTACGGGCTGCATCGTGATTTACGTATGGGTCAAAGATCGCCGTAAGGCGTCGAAGGAGGCAGTAATCCGGCGCCGGGCCGATGAGTCCCGCCAACTACCCTGACACCATGAGCGCCCGCGCTGAGACGATGACCGCGCCGAAAGAGAAAAGCAATAGTCGACGCTGGATGCTTATCTTTTGGGCGGGGGTCGTGGTGCTCAACGTCGCACATCGGCTCCTGGAATGGCAGAATGTGTCTCGCTGGGTTTTGACCGTCCCTTTTACGGCCGTTGCCTGCTGCATCGTGGTCTACAGATTGCTCAAGCGCCGCCGTGAGGCGGCACGGGATGCGGCGATCCGAGGCTGAGGGTCGGCGCTCGACGTAGGGGAACGCACCGGCGCCGGTCGTCGTCATTCACGCCGGAGCGGCCGCTGGAGCATCGTGGTGGTGGTGCGTCCGCCGTCAAGTCTCGACGCCGGCAACCGACCGGATCGCATGGCGGACCGGGGAGGCGCTCGCCTGCGCAAGACCCAAGATGAATCAGTTCGTCGCGTCCCCTTGGGCGTTGATGCGCTGTTCGCAACAGCGGTCAGGCGATTGTGCGCAGCGGGATCTGCACGACGGCCTCGGATCCCGGCGGCGGCCTTCGGCGCCGGACTTCGAAAGTGCCGCCGAGGTCAGACCCGCACAGCGCGCGGACAATCGAGGTGCCCAGCCCGCCTGAGCGCTGGGAGTCGTAGCCCTCTGGAATGCCGACGCCGTCGTCGCGCACGACCATCGACAGCAGATCGGTCGACGGTCGGGAGATCTCGACCTCGACGCGGCCGATGGGGCTCTCGGCAAGTCCGGGCACCGCCTCGAGCGCGTGGTCCTCGATCTCCCACAGCTGGGGAAACGCATGGTCGACAGCGTTCTGCAACAGCTCGTTGAGCACTACTGCCAGCGATGTTGCAGTCTGCGATCGCAGCATCCCCGCTTCGCAGGAGACGGCGAATTCGATGGGCCGTTCGGGGAAGGTGATGCTCTGGCGCATTGTCTCGGTGAGCGTCTCAGCCACGTCGCAGAAATCGACGTCGTCGGTCGTCTCGGCCGACAGCGTCTGATGCACGAGTGCGATGGCCCGGATGCGACGTACAGCCTCATCGAGGGCCCGGTTCGCTTCGCGTGACTCCAAGCGACGGGCTTGGATGCGCAGCAGCGATGAGACTGTCTGCAGGTTGTTGGTCACCCGGTGGTGAATCTCACGGATGGTGGCGTCCTTGGAGAGGAGCAACCGGTCGCGGCGTCGCAACTCGGTGACGTCGCGCATCAGCACCAGGGCATTGCGCACCGGGGTGTCGGTGAGCGGCAGCGCCTGCAGCTGCACCGTCACCGACTGGTGCTCGACCTCGCCCACCACCGGAATGCCGCCACTGATCGCCCGTCCCACCACGTCGGGTCCCAATTCGAGATCGCGGACGCGACGACCTTGCACGTTGCCGCCGACGCCGATGCGGTGCAGCGCACTGACAGCATTCGGCGACGCGAATCCGATACGCGTCGTCTCGTCGGTGAGGAACAACCCGTCGCCGACCCGCGGCGCCTCCTCGTTGGTGATGTCGGCACCCCGATACGGAAACGAACCTGCGGCGACCATGCGCGCCAGGCGGCCAAACGTTGCGATGTAGGTGCGCTCGAGCTCGCCGGGATCTCGGATGTCGGTGAAGCGCGGCGTCACCTCGCCGCTCATCACGGCGATCGTCACACCGTCGAATGTCACCGGCACCGCGGTGATGCGCGCACGTCGGTCGCCGGGCACGCGCAAACCTTCACCCGTGACGATCACTCCCCGAGCGAAGGCCTCCGACACCAATGGCCGTTCGCTCGCAGCAACACACAGCCCGATGTGATCGTCGCGGTACAGCGTGCGTCCGGTCGTCGGCCGGATCTGGCCGATCACCGTCAGCGGAGTCTCTTTGCCCAGTCGACGCCACGGACGGGGGGCGCCGTCCTCATCGTTCGAGTCAGGGCCAGCGACCTCGTCGGGCAGCTCGTCCAGCGCCGTCACCTGGCCAGGCACGAACAGCAGCAAGTCGGAGAATGACAGGTCAGCCAACAACGACCACCACGCCATGAGATGCCGGAGATGGCGGCGCGGACCGTCAGCAGAGTTGTCGCGCTCGCTGGCTGCGGGCAGCGGCCGGTCGGCGGGCGCCCGCATTCGATGATCAGTCCGCTGCGAAGCCGATGCGCCGATCGCCAGCCGGACCCAACTCAAGGAAGGCGAGCTTGTCGATGGGCACGCCGACCCGGCGCCCGCTGCGATCGGTCAGCCACAGCACCGACGCATCTCCGGCCAGCGCGCCTTCGAGAGATGCCGCTGCATCTTCAGCAGCATCGTCTTCGATCTCGACGCTGAGCTCGCGACCGCCGTGAGTGATGCCGATCCGGATGTCCATAGCCGCAGGCTACCGGTGGTGCTTGCTGCAATCGCCAAGCCCCGCCGAGCCAGTGATATTCAGCCATCCGCCTCGGGTGGACCTTGATGTGCGGCCAGCAGGTCGCAGATTGCCCGCAAAGCCGCTAGCAGGCGTTCTCGCACCCAGGCCGACATCGTGATGCATCGCTATGTAGACATATATGGTCACAACATGTCGACAGAGTCCAACACTCAAGCCCGACCTTCCCGGGCCCGATCGGAGTCTTCTGGTCGCGTCGCCTTGGGCTACGCGCGCGTCTCGACCGCTGAGCAGGCCCTCAGCGGGCTGGGGATCGCTGCGCAGCGAACCGCCATCGACGGCTGGGCCGCGAGCTGTCTCCACGACGTCACCGTCGAGCATCACGAAGAGGATGGGACGAGCGGGATGGTGGCCCCGGCGGATCGGCCCGTTCTCAGTCTGCTGTTAGAACGGCTGGCCGACGCCGAAGACCCCGCCAGCGCGCTCGTGGTATCGGGGCTCGACCGGCTGGGGCGCAACGCCATTGATGTGCTCGGCCTTTTGGATCGGGCGGAGCGGGAACGCTGGTCCGTGGTGCTGCTCGACGTGAAGCTTGACACGACGACGCCGATTGGGCGCTTGGCCGCGACCGTGCTGGCTGCCGCAGCCCGCATGGAACGGGATAACACCTCCGAACGTACCCGCAAAGCTCTGGCAGAGCGAGCCGCAGCTGGGGCACGGCTGGGCCGCCCCGTCAGCAAGGAGACACGGGCCGCGGCGCTGCGCGTCGAAGAACTGGCCGCCGACGGGCGCTCGCTGCGAGCAATCGCGGATGAGCTCACCGCGGAGGGCTGGCCCCGCGCCACAGGCGACCGACAGCGGCCCTGGAACGCACTGGCCGTCAGTCGAGCGCTGCGCAGCCTGCAGCTCGACCGCGAGGCAGCCGCCAAGGCCGCCGCAGCCAAGCGACGAATCAACTGACCGCGACACACCTTCGCCGAGGGCGCCATCCCATGGCACTCGCCGGCGCAGCGCTGCCGTACCTCGAAGACGACCTCCTCAGCGGCCCGCTCGCCACGTTCCTCCAGCGATGCTCCCGTGACGACATCGGCCTGCTCGACGCCGCAGCCACCCGCAGCGTCTGGGAGGCGCCGATACAGCAGTCCGGCGAACCCTGCACGATGCTGCTTGAAGACTCTCAGAACCTGTCGCGCGAAGTCAGATGCAGCACACGAGCGCGTTCTCGTATGTTGAGCGCCGACGCTCAGCCTCGGATCGCAGCTTCCCTCGCCGCCACGCGGCGACGGTTGACCAATGCGTAAATCAGGATGCAGCCCGTAATGGCCGCCGAGGGTGCCCACAGCACCCACCAAGACCAGTCCGTGGCCTGTTGCGCGACGTTGGCCAGCAGGACCGCCGCTATAAGACCGGGCGTCCAAATCCGACCACGGTTTTTCTTCTTCGGGTTCGGTGTAGGCGTCATCTCATGGTCTGTGTTCATGGGTTCAGGACCGCCTCACGGCGGCGCAGCTCACGCCTCTGGTAATACATCATCCCCAGAGCCGAGGCCGCCAAGAGAAACAGCACCGCGACATGCGCCATGCCGTCAATCCTTTGGGCCAAGGAGGCCGACAGAAAGCCAGTCGTGAAGACCACAGCCAACCGCAAGCCGCGCCTGTTTTGTTTCGGCGCCTCGGCTCCCGTGTCGGTGCTCACGGTGTCACGGTAGCTGCGGCTCATCATTTGCACCAGTCCGTGTTCGCCACGTGCGGGCTGGTCGCGCACGTGTAAAGGCGGTGCATCTCTTTCCATTCCGCCCGCTCCTCGGCAGTCAACGTCCCAGCGTCCTTCTTGGCTTGAATCTCTTGGCTCTTGCGGACCATTTGGCCCTTCGTCGGCACCTCGTCGGTGTCGTCGGCGGGCGCTGGCCGCGGGTCGTTGGGCTGCTGGCCGTCGGAGTCGCTGTCGGAGTCGCTGTCGTCGATGGAAAGATCAATCCAAGTGACGCCGACCGTGCATCCGAGGTCGGCGGCACGCTTGGAGATTTTCGCAGCTCACAACAGCCACCGGCGAACACCGAACAGCCAACGGCCGCCAGCCGTCGAGGTCAGCAGCCGAGCGCGTTCCCGTATGTCGAGCGCCGACGCTCAGCCTCGGATCGCCGCCTCCCGTACCGCCTCACGGCGTTCCTGCCTGCGGAAACGCGTATACGACACGATCCCGTAGACCGCCCACGCTGCCAGCAGAACCCACCCCGGGACGCCGATGCTCATCGCGCCCAAAGCTGCCAAGGACGTCACACCGCCGCGCCCCATGATGGCGAGAAACAGCTTGAAGGAAGACCTCGGGCCAGGCGGGCCGTAGCCGCCCTGAGCGACCCAGGCATCCCACAAGGAAGACCTCGGGGCGGGCGAGTCGCTGTGCTCTGCCGTGCTCATGGTGTCAAGGTAGTTGAGGCTCATCGGCCCAGCGCCGCACAGGCGTTGGCCCAGCCCTGGGCGCAGCCGTACTCGTTCTGAATCCTCGTCAGCTCGTCTTTGGTGATCTCGCCCTTACCGCGCCGCCACTTAGCCTCGGCATCCCTCACATCACCAAGGGTCGGCGGGCCGTCGGTGCCGTCGCTGTCGTCGCTGTCGTCGGTGTCCTGGCGGGAGCTCCGCAGCCCTACGTCACACTTCCACTGCGCTTCTATGCGCTTGCGTTGTGCGTCGGTCACGTCGCCAGCTTCGTTCTTTTTCACCACCTCGTTCCACTCGGCGGTGCTGATCTTGCCGTCACCGTCAGTGTCGGGGTCATAGCTGCCGTCGGTGCCGTCGTCGTTCTCGTCGCTGGCGTCGGGGTTCCTAATGAGGCGGACGACTATGGCCGTGGCGGTGACGGTGACCGCAAAGTTGCATGTTCTATCCAAGTAACTCTTTGCAGCTGGAGTTCTGAGCCACTGGACCCAACCCGCTGCTGCCGCGCCGCCTGTGGCGACGGTGGTCTTACCGGCTGCGTAGACCAAAATACCGCACCCCAGCATTGCCGCCGTAACTTCGATGGCTGCTTGGCCCTCCGGGGGGGGATCTTGCCCCAGAGATCTTCGATTGCTCGGACGATCTCCTCGCCACCCGCCGCCCTTATCTCGGCTCGCGCCACAGCGTTCTCGCCGTTGGCTTCGTTGATCGCTTCCCACATGGCTCGGGCTTTGCTCAGCGCCGCTGAGGTGCCGGTACTGAACAGATCGCCGATCTGATTCAGGCGGGCGGCCAGACTGTCGGGCGCGTCGTTCTCGCGGCAATTCTGCGCACCGTGGGCACCGGTCTCTGTTTGCCCTTCGGGGCAGTGCGAGTCGTCATGGCGATGGCAAGCGGATTCGCTCTTGTTATCGCCTATGGGGTGCCTGTGGCGCTCGTAGGACCTCAGGGGGCCTTGGTACGACGAGCACGGCTTGATGTTGTTGGTGCTGGTGCCGCCGCCTTCGCCGCCTTCGTCGTCGGTGTCGTCGTCGTCATCGTCGCCGCCGTTGTTGGTGTCGTCGTCATCGTCGCCGCCGTTGTTGGTGCTGGTGCCGCCGCCGTCGTCGTCGCTGTCGGTGTCGTCGGTGTCGGTGTCGTCGGTGTCGGTGTCGGTCCCTCCGCCGTCGTCATCGCCGCCGCTGTCGCCGGTTTTCTTGTTGTCGGATGGGATGGGGTAGCAGTCCGGGAAGGTGCCGGTGGTGCCTGCGCCGCAGTTCTGGTTGGCGGGCGGGATGGGGTAGCAGTTCGGATAAGTGCCGGTCATGCCTGCGCCGCAACTGTGGGTGTGGGCGACGGTGACGGTCTCGGTCCAGCACTGGCGGCCTGCGAAGGGGTCATAGGAGCAGCGCTGCTTGGTGGTGGTCTGGCTGTGCGCTGCTGCGGGCTGGGCGGCCACGGCGAGCGTGGACGCGGCGACGAGCAGCGCCAGCAGTGCTGCGAGGCCGTTCGGGAACGGCTGCTATACGAACGTATAGCGAACTACAAGAAACCGCCTCTGAACTGCGGTTTTGCTGGCTGAGAACGGCTCTGACGGGTGTCGTCGAGGCTCAGCATCTGGGCCGACGGCTCGCGATGGGCTGCGGGCAGGCCGCCAGATTCACTGAGATACAGCGGGGATTGCCAGCCGCAGCACATCGGGCACCCACTCGAGCCGGAGTTCGTCGACAGCGCCTAGGTGATCACCGTCAATCTGGTGTCCGAACGGGCTGATACCTGTCACGGTGAGCTCGCGCACATCGTCGATGCGCTGCACCACGTTCGGATCCGTGTCGCTCAGGTTTCCTTTTGCGCGAAAGACCGCCGAGAGCACATCGAGCGAGTCGGCGACTCGAAGCGACCGCAGCCCGACGACGGACAGCCCGGTGCGAAGCGTTGCTGCGGGGGCGATTCGAACCGGGCGGCTGCCTAGGAACGTGTACGGGTCGGTGTTGGCGACCACCACGAGAAAGCAGCCGTCAATGGCCGCCATTGCGGGTGCCGTCGTTGCGACCCTCAGCGTCCCGGTCTGCCGGTCGTAGCGGCGCAGCAGCGTGTCGATGCCGGCGAGCAGGAACAGCGGGTGGCCGAGGTATCGCTTGAGCGTTGGGTGGCGCTCGACGCGCTCCACGATCGCTGCGTCGAGTCCCATACCGCAGTGGAACAAGAAGTAGCGACCCGACGTGCGACCCAGCCCTGCCGAGGTGATGCTGTCGGCCTCGAGCGCATCGAGAACTGCTTCTGTTGCCACGAGCGGGTCGTCAGGAGTCCCGATCGTCCGGGCGAACACGTTGGTGGAACCGCCTGGCAATGCGGCGAGCACACAGTCTGTGCCGGCGACACCGTTGGCCGCTTCGTTGAGCGTGCCGTCGCCGCCCAGCACCACGACTGCGTCGGTGCCGGTCGTCGCCGCCCCGCGTGCGAGGCGGGCGGCGTGGCCGCGCCGGTTGGTGAAAGCCACCTCGGTGTCGTGACGCTGCGAGAGCGCCGTGTGGATCAGCACGCGCGTCCGGGCGGTGGTCGACGAGGCGGAGTCGTTGACCAGCAGGAGGACACGCACCGCTCAAGTCTCGCCCCGACGCGAGCCTGCGAGCGCCATCAGACAATTGGTGTGGCAACGAGGCTCTGAGTTGGCAGGTTGCTCGCCCCGACGCGAGCTTGCGAGCGCCATCAGACACGGCGTGTGGCAACGAAGCCTTGAGTCGGCAGACTCTCGCGTCATGAAGGTCGTTGTGTGCGTCAAGCAGATCCCCGACCCGGCAGTGCCGGGACAGCTAGAGCCTGATACCAACACGTTGAATCGGGACGACAAGCTGATTCTGGATGAATCTGACTCGTACGGCGTCGAGATGGCGCTGCAGCTCGTCGAGGCAGCCGGCGGCGGCCAAGTGTCGCTGGTGTCCATGGCGCCCCGATCGGAGACCAGCGGGTTGCGGACGGCGCTGGCGATGGGTGCCGACGACGCCGTATTGATCAGCGACGAGGCGCTGGCCGGCAGCGACGCACTCGGCACTGCCAAGGTGCTCGGTGCCGCGATCGGCGAGCTCGAAGCCGACCTCGTACTGGCCGGCGTCGAGTCCAGCGACGGTTACACCGGCACCGTTCCCGAGATGGTGGCCGGCGTCATGGGCGTGCCGTCCATCACCTTTGCGAAGCACATCGTGATTTCCGACGGGGTCGCGAACGTGCAGCGCCAGACCGAGGCGGGCTATGACCAGGTGGAGTGCGCGCTGCCGGCGGTGGTCTCGGTGACAGCCGGTGTGGTCGAGCCGCGATACCCGTCATTCAAAGGGATCATGGCGGCCAAGAAGAAGCCGGTCGATGCGAAGGATCTCGGTGCACTGGGCATTGACGCGAGCGCGGTCGGCGTGGCTGGGGCCCGCCAGGAAACGGTCGATGTGACCGACGCACCCGAACGCGAGGCCGGCGAGATCATCACCGACGAAGGCGACGCTCACACCAACATCGTCGAGTTCCTCACCGAGCTCAAAGTCATCTGACCCGACGGTCGATGCACACCGGTTGAGCCCGCCACCTGAACTACTGACCTACGAATCCGACAGGAACCACTCCCCATGACGCTTGCACAGATTCTGCTCTTCGCTGAAGGCGATGCCGACGGCGCCTCTGGCCTCACGCTCGAGCTCGCCACCAAGGCTCGGTCGCTGGCCGACACCGTGACCGCATTCGCCCCCGCACACGGTGAAGCCATGGCTGCCGAACTGGGCGCACACGGCGTGACCACCGTGTATGCACTCGAAGGACTCGGCGACGGGCTGGTCGGTGTTCACGCCGCAGCCGCGCTTGCCGCTCACATCGACGCCGCCTCGCCTGATGCGGTGTTCTTCGGCCAGACCACAGACGGGCGCGATACCGCCGCCCGGTTGGCCGTGCTGGCGGATCGTCCCGTGTCCACCAACAACGTGGGCGCGCAGATCGTCGACGGCGCGCTCGTCACCGAGGAGCCGATCTTCGGCGGGACCCAGAACATCTACACCGCGTACCGCGCGCCGGCGCCAGCCCTCGCGCTGTTCCGCCCGAAGAGTTTCGAGGCCGAGCCCAGCGGAGGCGGGGCTGCTGCCGTCGAGAGCGTCTCGGCCGTGGATCCTGGCGAAGCGGGCCGAGCGACGGTGACCGGACGTCATGCCGAGGAGCGCTCAGGCCCGCAACTCGACGATGCCGCCGTGGTGGTGTCGGGCGGCCGAGGGCTGGGCCAGCCCGACGCATATTCGATGGTCGATGAGCTGGCAGGTCTGCTCGGCGCGGCGTCGGGTGCCTCTCGGGCAATCGTGGACGCAGGCTGGGTTCCCTACGCCAAGCAGGTCGGCCAGACCGGCAAGGTGGTGAAGCCCAACGTTTACATCGCCTGCGGCATTTCGGGCGCCACCCAGCATCTGGTGGGCATGAAGGGCTCGAAGAACATCGTTGCCATCAACAAGGATCCCGAAGCGCCGATCTTCGGCGTGGCCGACTTGGGCATCGTGGGCGACGTGCACAAGGTGATGCCGGCTCTGATCGAGGCGCTCAAGTCGCGTTGATCGCAGAGGGTCAGTAGTGGGCCCGCTGAAAAGGCGGCAGGACCCTCTGCTCCAGCGATCCGGCAGGTCGCAACGTCGCAGAGTTTCCCGCCGTCTTCGCAGCTAACGAATCTGCGTCTCGGCGCCGGTTAGACCAGCGGCCATGGCCAGCGGCGGCCGCCGTCGTCATCGGGGAACTTGCCGAAGTCGGCCAGCCACTGGGCGCGCTCGGTCAGCGCGCTGAGCTCGTCGGGTCGCAGCCACTGCCCGAGTTCGGCCGGTGGCTCAGCAGCTGATCTGATAGCGGCGCCGAGTTCGTCGTCGAAGGTTTCCCCGCCAAAGTCCCAGATGACGGTTCGCAGCTTGAAGTCGCTCGCGAAGCACAGGCCCTGGTCGATTCCGTAGATCGGCCCCCACCGCGACGCCAAACAGTGCCCCGACTTGCGGTCGGTGTTGTTGGCGATGAGATCGAAGGCGCAGATCCGCCGCAGGTCGTCATGGTGGCGTTCTTCGGAGACCAGCGTGAAGTAGTGCTCCTCGAAATTGGCATCAATGAACAGCTGAAGCGAGCCGACGCCGAAGGGGCCGTCCCGTTCCACCGTGGGCGGGATGGCGTGCCAACCCAGGGCCTCCGACAACTCGAACGCAGCGATTTCGCGCCGGTACAAACCG
The DNA here is from genome assembly GCF_965214215.1 of Candidatus Poriferisodalis sp. Taxonomy (GTDB): domain Bacteria; phylum Actinomycetota; class Acidimicrobiia; order Acidimicrobiales; family Poriferisodalaceae; genus Poriferisodalis. The sequence continues at coordinate 1,676,341 of NZ_CBDCBD010000003.1, forward strand.
GCAGGGAAGTCCCACAGCGGGCGTTCTCCCCGTTCGGGCTTGTAGATCGCCGCGGTGGGAGTGGCGGGGTGATCGATTCGCACCAGGAACGTGGCATTGCTGCTGTATGGCATCCGTCCCAGCACGGAGATCTCGCCATCACGCAGCACATCGAGAGCGTCGGTGACGGGAGCGTCCCAGAGGACTGGCAATTCGAGTTGCTCGCCGTCTGCGCTGCGGGGCAGCACGTGGTGTGGGGCCGGTTCGTTCACGCCGAAACGTCGTGTTCTGGGACCATCACGTGCGGGGCGGACGGTGCCCGTTGCGCATGCCGAAGTCGCGGCCTTCCTCGACGAGCAGCATTGCCTGTTGTGCGAATCCGAGCGCCATCGAATAGTCGAGATGGAACCGGGCGCGACCACCGGTGCGCTCGTCGTCATCAGCCGGCACGTCACCTGAAGCACCCGCGCCCGCTTCAGGGTCATCGCCGTCGTCGTCATCGATCTCGTCGGCGATGACCACGATGACCTTGTTCTCGGTGTCCATGCCCGTGGCGAGGCGTCCGACTGTCCAAGCAGCGGTCACCGGCTCGACCAGCTCGCCGAACACTGCGGCGGGACCCTCGAAGCCTTCGCCCTCGAGCAGCTCGCTCAGCAGGTTCGCCAGCGCCCAGACCTGCCCTTTCTCCAGCTTGAGCGAGACCACGTGACCTGCCTCGGAGGCTTGCAGAAAGAAGATGCGCTGGCCGGTCGGGCCGACGGTGCCCGCCACGAACGTGTCGGGATTGCGGAGATCGAAGTCGTCGCTCATGCCGGCGCCAATGCTGCAAGGTCCGAAGTGCTGTTCGTCGCCAGCACGGCGGGGCCGTCCGCGGAATACAAGATCGCAGTCACCGAGCACGGCGACACCATGACCCGCTGGAAAAGATCGAGGTGGGTGCCCATGGCGTCGGCCACCAGCGCCCGTATGGGGTCGGCATGGCTGACGGCCACGACGGTCGCGCCGCGATGACGCGCCGCCAGCTCGCCGGCAGTCGCAGCGATTCGCGCCTGCATCTGGCGGAACGTCTCGCCGTCGGGGAAGCGAAAGCCGCTGGGATAGCGCTGAACCTGCGACCATGCCGCCAGCTTGCGCAGATGACTGAGCTTGCGGCCCGTCCAGCGGCCCATGTCGGCTTCGTTGAGGCCCTCGTGGGTGCGCACGCGTCGACCGAGGGCCGCAGCAATCGGTGCGGCAGTTTCCTGGGCTCGCTCGAGCGGGCTGGCGTACACCGCTGCCACGCGGCGTCCTCCTGCTGCGATGCGCTCGGCGGCACGCTGCGCCTGCTGGACTCCCGCCTGCGACAGGTGCACTCCTGGTCGCCGACCGTACAGCTCGACACCGGTGGTGGGCGTCAGGCCGTGACGGACGAACAGCAGCAGCGTGGGTCGGGCACGGTTTGGCACCCGGCCGAAGCTACTTGTCCGGCCCGCCGCGCAGCGGCTTCGCCGAACGTGCGCCGCGATGTCAGATGCAACACCCACGGCGCCCACGCGGTGGTGACGACTGGCACACTCGAAGGGTGAGCCCCACACCGAGTACCTGCGGCGAGGTCCCGAGTGTCGCGGCACTGCAACTGCTGAACGACGAGGTTGCAGCATGCAGGCGTTGTGATCGGCTGGTGGCTTGGCGCGAGCAGACGGCGGCCGACAAGCGGGCTGCATTCGCCGGCGAGGACTACTGGGGCCGGGGTGTGCCTGGTTTCGGCGATCCTGGCGCAGCGATCGTGCTCGTCGGTTTGGCGCCCGCCGCGCACGGCGCGAACCGTACGGGCCGGATGTTCACCGGCGACCGTTCGGGCGATTTCCTCTATGCGGCCCTCCACCGCTGCGGGCTTGCCAATCAACCGACCTCCGAGCGTGTCGGGGACGGGCTCGAGCTGCGCGATGCGTACATCACCGCGGCGGTTCGCTGTGCGCCGCCGGCCAACAAGCCCACTCCCGTCGAACGGGATGCCTGCCGGCCGTTCCTCCAACGCGAGCTGGCGCTGCTGGTCAACGCGCGAGTCGCCATCGCCCTGGGGGCCTTTGCCTACGGCGTGCTGTGCACGTTGGGCGGCGTGCGGCCACGACCACGCTTCGGGCACGGCGCCGTCGCGGATGTGCCCGCCGCAAGTGGCGCGGGCACATCGAGGGCGCTGGGGGGGATCGCCCACATCGTGTGCTCGTTCCACCCCAGCCAGCAGAACACATTCACCGGCCGCCTCACCGCCGACATGGCCGACGCAGCACTGCGCGAGGCGCGGCGGCTGGCAGACTTGCCGCCGGTCTGAGGCGATGCTCCGACACGTCCGACGTCTCGCCGCCGCCGCCGTGGCCCGCTTGTTCGCCCGCGGGCCGCGGCCCGTCCGACAGTCGGACTCGCCCGCCGGCGCGGACACTGAGGCTCGCTGGACATGCTTGGTTCGCAGGGCGCGTCGAGCGACGCTCTTGCTGGCAGCGGTGGGCCTGATGGCCTGCACGGTCACCGTGATCGAGGTGGAGCCTGCGATCGGCGACCAAGGCGCGGCGGGCTCGCAAGTGCCGCTCGGCAATCCGGGCACGCTTGCCCCGCCGACGGTGCGCGGCACTGGCGGCACCGGCGAACCCGGGCTGCTCGGGGTCGAGCCGGTCATCGCGTTTATGGATGCGTGTGTGGCAGATGCGGGGCTCGTCGGGCCCTGCCATTGCGCTGCGGACCGGATCGAGGGCGGCCTCACCTCTGTCGACCTTGAGGTGTTCGAGGACCGCATGGAAGGCGGCTTGCAATTCTCTCCCGAACTGGCTGCCGCGCTGGTCGACTGCCGAGAGGCAGGTCCGCCGCCCGGATGGTCTGCCGCGCAGCAGCAGACCTATCTGGATGCGTGCTCTGCAGGCTTGGATCGCATGAAGGGCCTGTGCGCTTGCTCGCTGGCCCGCGCGCAAGACGTGGTGCCCGCCCACCGGCTGACGGAGTTTCTGGCGAGCAACGAAGTTCGACCGGACGTGGTCGAGTTCATCAACCTCTGCCTCTAGCCAGGGGTGGCCGAAAAACCATGGGTCTCATCAGACGACGACTGCCTAGCGTCGCGATTGGGCCAGCCTCTCGGGCTCACCACCCATTGCGAGGTGTCTGCCGGAGCCCGCTGGCTGGCCTCTGCGTGTGATGCTATACGACCCTCGCTGTGGCCTTGGCAGCTATTTCTTGGTCGGCTCGGGCAGCAGGGCCGGCTTGTCCCAGGCGAACTTCGGCCAGCGGACACGTGACTTCTCGCTGAGCTTGTGCATGAGCGCGATCGCGCCCGGGTCGTCGTCGCCAGGACGGCCGATCAGCGAGCCGTCGGCGAGCATCTTCATGATGATTTCACGGCCGATGTCGGTCCGGACGATGGTGAGGGTCCAGTCGGGATACTTGCCGATGCCGCCGGTGGAGATGTCGGCGTGCTCAGCGGCGAAGTCGGGGCAGTGGTTGCAGCCCTCGCGAGTCCAGGCGTGGCATTCCTTGAGATTGATCTCGTAGTAGCCGCCGTCATGGGTCCAGATCTGGAAGACGCCCTTGATGTTGGTCTTGCGGATGAGGTGGCGGTCGAGCCCGTATTTCTGCTCGAACAGCTCTTCGAAGATGGCCTCGTCGAACGACTTCGAGCACAGCAGGCCGATGTTCAGCACAAAGCGGTTGCCGACCTTGCCGACCTTGCGCGACTTGGCAACCGGCACGATCGAGCTCTGGCAGCTCATGCCCACCAAAGCGATCTTCTGCGCTCCGGCCTCGATTGCCTCGTCGTAGGCGAGCGTGTTGGCGGAGTAGGTGTAACGGCTGCCGGCACCGCGCAGCACGTCGTCACGGTTGAAGGCCACGCCCGGCGAGGCGGTCCACTGGTTGCCGTCGCCTTCACCGACGTAGGACGTCAGGGCGGCGTCGATGTAACCGTGGTCGAGGGCCCAGATGAGGATTGCCGAGACCAGCCCGCCGTCCTGGCCGATCTTGTGGACGAAGTCGTCGGAGGCCCTCGTCAAGATGATGTCCTTGAAGACGCCTGAGGGTTCCTCGCCAGTGCGGTGGCGGCCGAACATGAAGTCGTCGGCTTCGTCCTCCCAGGTGCGAAAGCGGGGGCACGCACGGGTGCAGCTCGTGCAGCCCTTCTGACCGTGGCCGCAGTCTTCGAGCCCCAGCTCCTCCTCGAGATGGAATGGAATGAAGCCGCCTTGGACGTGCTCGTAGCCGATGACGTCGTGCGGGCAGGAGATCACGCAGCCCGCACAGCCGGTGCACAGCCCCGAGGTGATGACCTCGTCGTAGAGCTCCTTCCACTGGAACGTCCAGCGCTGCGGCGCGCCGTTGGAAGCGGGGGGAGCCTCTGTCGTTGCTCCAGTCATTGCCATGGCTCAAGACTATGGCAGGTGTTGCGAAAGCGAACCGCGACGACCCCGTGGGGCGACACCGTCGGTGTGGGCGTCAGCAATGCTGAAACCGCTGCTCAGGGCTCCGAGCGGCTGAGCCGCTAGGCGAAGCCGTGGCCCGAGCGGCCCGTGAGCGCAGCGAACAAGAGCGGGAGGCAACGGGTTCGGCAGCGAGGGGGCGCACTTGTCAGTGCAGGCTCTAGGGTGGCCCGCCGTGACCGAGGCTGACCTGCTGACACTGCTGTCCGAAGGACGGGTGGCAACTCTCGCGACAATCCGGTCTGACGGGCGCGTTGACCTCGTGCCGTGCACCTATGCCTGCGAGGCCGACGTGGTGGTGACCGCAGTCGACCACAAGCCCAAGACGACTATGGATCTCAAGCGGCTCGACAACGTTCGACGGTTTCCCGAAGTCACGATGCTGATTGAGCACTACGACGACACCAACTGGGAGCGTCTTTGGTGGGTGCGCTTGCGAGGGCGCGCCGCGGTGCACACCGAGGGTGCCCAGCACCGCCACGCGATCGAGCTGCTGTGCAAGCGCTATCCGCAGTACGCCGCCGAGCCGCCGGTCGGCGCCGCCATCGTCATCCAGCGCACCGAGCTGACCGGGTGGTCCGCCACCGGCTGAGCGCTCTCGGCCGGCATGGTGCCGGCGCAGCGCTCTAGGCCGGCATGGTGCCGGCGCAGCGCTCTAGGCCGGCATGGTGCCGGCGCAGCGCTCTAGGCCGGCATGGTGCCGGCGCAGCGCCCTCGGCAGGATTCGAACCTGCGCACATGGCTCCGGAGGCCACTGCTCTATCCCCTGAGCTACGAGGGCAGGAGGCCCGGACCTGCCGCCCGGCTTCCACGCCCGGTCAAGCTACCGACCGCTGTCGCGCCCCGCTCTCGGGGGTCCGCCGAGGAATGTCACGAGGTTCGATACCCCGCAGGGATAGGTTCGCTTCGGTGATGGAGCTGTGGTGATGGAACCAAACTTGGCTGGTGCAATCGCGAAAGCGTTGACGCATCTCGGCGTCGACGTCGACCTGTCGCGCATCGGCCTTGAGCGACCGGCTCGCGCTGATCACGGCGACTGGTCGACCAACGCGGCATTGGTGAACGCCAAGAGTGCCGGGCTGGCGCCCCGCGAGCTTGCGCAGCGGCTTGCTGCGGAGCTCGACGCTGCCGGTTTGCCCCATCTCGAGCGGACCGAGGTCGCCGGGCCCGGATTCGTGAACATGCACCTGGCGCCGACCTGGCTGCATGAGGTGCTCGACGAGGTGCTGCGCTTGGGTGTCGAGGACTACGGGCGTCACGACCACGGCGCGGGACAGACAGTCAACCTCGAGTTCGTGTCGGCCAATCCGACCGGCCCGCTGCACGCGGGCGGCGGCCGTTGGGGAGCGTACGGCGACAGCCTGGCCCGCCTCTTTCGACGGTGCGGCTACAAGACGTTCACCGAGTACTACGTCAATGACCGCGGTGCTCAGATGGAGTTGTTCGGCCGTTCGCTTGCGGCTCGGCTGGTCGGCGAGCCGGTGCCCGACGATGGCTATCACGGCCAGTACGTGGTCGAATGGGCGACTGAGCTGGCCGTCGCTCTGCTCGATGAGCAGGCATGGCAGTCACGGCTGCTTGACGACGGGCCCGAAGGCGTCGAGCGGTCCGATGAGCAGCGGCAGGCGGCCACCAAGGCCCTGCAAAAGACCGGATCGAGCATTGTCGCATCGTCGGATTCAGTCACCGATCTGTTGTCCGAGCTGCTGTCTCGGGGCGGTATTGCCTACGCGTCCGCTTGGGGACGCGAGCGGGCGCTGCTCGATGTCCGCGAGTCGTTGGACGCGATGAACGTCGGCTTCGAGCACTGGCAGAGCGAAGCTGTACTGGTCGCAGAAGGCGCCATGGAGCGCATCGTCGATCGTCTGCGCGGCCACGGCTGGGTGTACGAGGCCGACGGTGCTGACTGGCTGCGTACCAGCGAGTTCGGCGACGACAAGGATCGGGTGCTGTACCGCAGCGACGGCGAGCCCACCTACTTCGTGCCCGACATCGCGTACCACCATGCCAAGTTCAGCCGAGGCGGCCGCGACATCGACCTCGTCATCGACGTGCTGGGCGCGGACCACCATGGCTATGTGGCTCGCATGGCGGCCGCGATGCAGATGCTCGGGCACCCCGCGGAGTCCTATGAGGCCATCGTCGGCCAGAACGTCACCCTCATGCGCGACGGCGCAGTCGTCAAGCTGTCCAAGCGCGTCGGCACGATGGTCGAGGTGCGCGAGCTCATCGACGCTGTCGGGCCCGATGTTGCGCGCTTCGCCTTCTTGCTGCAGTCGATCGACACACGTCAGACCATCGACATCGACCTGCTGTCAGCGCAGGCTTCAGAGAACCCTGTCTTCTACGTGCAGTACGCGCACGCTCGCATTGCTTCGGTGGCCCGGCGAGCCGAAGCCGACGGGGTCGTGCCGGCGCCGCCCGCGGGCACCGATCTCTCGCCGCTTGTCGGAGAACGCGAGCTGGCAGTCCTGCGAGCCCTCGAAGTGCTGCCCTCGGTGGTCGAGCTGGCGCTGCGCGAGCGTGCGCCGCACAAGGTGACGACATGGGTGCGCGACTTGGCGGCCGCCTTCCACGGCTTCTACCACGACTGCCCGATCCTGCGAAGCGACGTGCCCGAAAAGGTGCGAGACGCACGGCTGTGCTTGACGGAGGGCACCCGCGTCGGCCTGTCGATCGGTCTCGACCTGCTCGGCGTGGATGCGCCCGAGGCAATGTGAGCAGGAATCGACGGTCTGGCCATGACGACTGAGCCCCACAGCGCCGGCACCGCTGACGCCAACCAGCCCAAAGACGATCCCAGCGACCCGATCCCGTTCCGGCTGCTGCCCGACACCGCTGAGGTTTCTGATCACGGCCACCTGCGAATCGGCGGCTGCGACCTGGTCGATCTGGCTGCGGAATTCGGCACGCCCCTGTTCGTGTACGACGAGGCGCACCTGCGCGCCCGCTGCCGTGAGGCCGTCGGGGCCTTCGACGGGGGCGCCGCCTACGCCGCCAAGGCCTTCCTGTGCGCCGCCATGGCCCGTCTGGCGCTCTCGGAGGGCATGGACATCGATGTAGCGAGCGGTGGCGAGCTGCAGACGGTGCTGCGGGCGTTCGACGTCGACGTGTCCGCAATTGTGGCGAGTCGCATCGTGCTTCACGGCAACAACAAGTCCACGGCGGAGCTCGCGATTGCTCGAACTGCCGGAGTGCGGCGCATCGTGGTCGATTCCTTCGACGAACTGGACCGTCTCGACGAGTTGCACCGTGCTGACGGCATCGTGCCGACGGTGCTGCTGCGGATCACGCCGGGCGTGCGCGCGGAGACCCACGAATACATCTCGACAGGTCAGGCCGACTCCAAGTTCGGCTTCGGCATCGGGCAGGGTGTGGCAGCCGCCGCCGTCGAGCGAGCGGCAGCGATGTCGTCGGTCGAACTGGTGGGCATCCACTGTCACATCGGCAGTCAGGTATTCCGCGTGGAGAGCCTGGCCAAGGCACTGGACGTCGTTGCCGAATTTGCGGCGCCGCTCTTCGGCGGCTGGCCGAACGCGGTCGGCCGTCTGGAGGAGTTGTCGATCGGCGGCGGCCTTGGCGTGGCGTATGTGGAATCCGAACGGGCGCCCACGATCGCCGCATGGGGAGCTGCGCTGTCACGCAGGTGGGCTGAGCTCAGTCGACGACATGGCCTCATAGCGCGGCTCGTCGCCGAGCCGGGGCGGGCCATCGCTGCTGCAGCCGCAGTGACGCTTTACACGGTCGGCGCCGTCAAGGAAGTGCCCGGGGTCCGTACCTACGCGGCTGTGGACGGCGGCTACGGCGACAATCCTCGTCCGATGCTCTATGGCAGCGACTACACGGCGTTCATGCCTGGCCGGGTCACCGAGCCCCGACCTGAGCGCGTGCGGCTGGTGGGCAAGCATTGTGAGTCGGGCGACGTCATCGTGCGTTCTGCCCCCATGCCGACGGGTTTGGCAGCGGGCGACTTGGTGGCGACGCCGGTGACGGGGGCTTACGGCTATTCGATGGGCGCCCCCTACAACCGCATCGGCCGCCCCGCCGTCGTCTTCGTGGCCGACGGCGAAGCCCGGGTGGTGATCCGCCGCGAGACCGTCGGCGACATGCTCGCACTCGACGTTCTCTAGACCTCAGCAGCCCTGCGGCATTCGCGCCGGGCCGAGCGACTGGTCAAACAGCGCCGGGGCAGCGGTGCGCTGGCGGTACCGTTTCGGCCGTGCCCGACGCTGATGCCGAGACCGTTGACGCCCCTGCCGATGCAGCCGGTGAGTCGCGCCCGCTGCGCGTCGGCATCTTGGGCTGTGGCAACGTCGGAGCTGCGCTCGTCGCCATCCTGCACCGCGACAGGACACACCTGGCGGGACGCACCGCGCTGGACTTCGAAGTCACCCGAGTCGCCGTTCGCAATCTCAGCGCCGAGCGAACGGTGGAGCTGGCCGAAGGTGTCCTGACCCGCGACAGCGACTCGCTGGTGGTCGCCGACGACGTGGATGTTGTCGTGGAGGCGATGGGCGGTATCGAGCCCGCCCGCCACCTCGTCGCCGCAGCGCTCAGGGCCGGCAAGCCTGTCGTGACCGCGAACAAGGAGCTCATCGCCAACGTCGGCGAGGAGCTGTTCGCCTTGGCGAGCACCAACGGCGTGGACCTGGCGTTCGAGGCGGCCGTTGCAGGCGGGATCCCCCTCATCGGCGTGCTGCGCAACTCGCTCATCGGCGAACGCATCACGCGTGTGATGGGCATCGTGAACGGAACGACGAACTACATCCTCACCCGCATGACCGAGGACGGGGCCGACTACGCCGACGTTCTCGGCGAGGCGCAGCGCCTGGGCTACGCCGAGGCCGATCCGACCGCCGATGTGGAGGGCTTCGACGCAGGTGCCAAGGCGGCGATCCTGGCGATGACCGCGTTCGGGGCCAAGGTGGTGGCCGGCGACGTCCATCAGGAAGGCATCAGCAGCATCGGCACGGGCGACATCGCGGCGGCTGCCCGGATGGACCACGTGATCAAGCTGCTTGCTGTGGCCGAACGCCAGAACGGCGAGATCGCCGTACGGGTGCACCCGGCGATGGTGCCGGTCGGCCACCCGCTGGCCTCAGTGCGCGACGCCTTCAATGCGGTGTTCCTCGAGGGAGAAGCCGTTGACGACCTGATGATGTACGGGCGCGGCGCAGGCGGATTCCCGACCGCCAGCGCGATGCTGGGCGATCTCATCACGGTGTCGCAGAATCTTCACCGGGGAGTGTGCGACGGATTCGGCCCGCTCACCGCCGCCCGTCTGCGGCCCATCGACGAGACCTTCACCGCGTACCACCTGCAATTCGACGTCACCGACAAGCCCGGCGTGCTCGCCGCGGTGGCCGGAATCTTCGGCGAACACGGTGTGTCAATCCGCTCAGTCGAGCAGACCACCCGGGCCGGGGCAGCCGACGACATCGCTCACCTGGAATTCATCACTCACCGAGCGCGCGAGGCCGATGTGGCCTCCACGCTGCGAGATGTGCGAGAGCTCGACGCTGTGCGACGAATTGGCAACGCGATCCGCGTGATCGGCGAATAGCGGCCGGGATCGGCCGAGGGCGCCATGCGCTACGTGAGCACCCGGGGCGACGCCCCGATTCTGGACTTCGGTGACGTGCTGCTCGAGGGACTGGCCTCCGACGGCGGGCTCTACGTGCCCGACGGGCTGCCGACGATCAGCCCGAGCGACCTGGCCGACTTCGCGGGGCTGGAATATCACGAAGTGGCGACACGAGTGTTGGCCCCGTTCGTGGCACCGTCACTGAGTCCCGACGAACTGGCGCTGATGGCGCAGGACGCTTACTCCACGTTCACCCACACGGACGTCGTTCCCGTCAGCGGGCTGGATGCCGGCGAGCACCTGGTGGAGCTGTTCTGGGGACCGACGCTGTCGTTCAAGGACGTGGCTCTGCAGCTGCTGGGCAGGCTGTTCGAGCACGAGCTGGCCCGACGCGGCAGCTTCATGACCGTCGTAGGAGCCACCTCGGGAGACACTGGTTCGGCCGCCATCGAGGCGTGCAGGGACCGGGCGGGCATCGAGCTGGTGATGCTGCATCCCGCAGGCAGAGTCACCGAGATCCAGCGACGCCAGATGACCACAGTGGACAGCTCGAACATCCACAACGTGGCCATCGACGGAACCTTCGACGACTGTCAAGACTTGGTGAAGGCGCTGTTCGCCGATCGGCCGTTTCGTGAGCGGATGCGACTGGGCGCAGTGAACAGCATCAACTGGGCCCGAGTGGCAGCCCAGACCGTCTACTACGTCACGACTGCAGTCAGGCTGGGCGCTCCCGAGTGGGCCGTCTCGTTCTGCGTCCCGACCGGCAACTTCGGCAATGTGCTTGCCGGCAACGTCGCTCGCCGCATGGGTGTGCCGATCGACCGGCTGGTGGTCGCCACCAACCACAACGACATCCTGACCCGCACCCACCGCAGCGGCGAGATGTCCATCAGCGAGGTGCGGCCTTCAACCAGCCCCGCCATGGACATCCAGGTGTCCAGCAATTTCGAGCGCCTGCTGTTCGAATTGGGCGGACGCCACGGAGCCGCGCTCGCTGCCGACATGGCCCAATTCCGGGCCGAGAATTCCCTGATACTGGCTCCTGATGTCCAAGCTGGCCTGCGCGCCGATTTTGATGCCGGCGCAGTGAGCGAACCCGAGGTGGCTGCCACCATCGCCGCAGTGAATGAATCCGACGACCGGCTCATCGACCCCCACACTGCGGTCGCTCTCACCGTCGCGCGCCGCGACGCCCCCACCGGCGGCTGGAGCACCCCAATGGCCGTGATGTCAACTGCCCATCCCGCGAAGTTCGGCGACGCCGTGCTCGAAGCCACCGGCCGCCAACCCGAGCTGCCGCCAGCGCTCGCAGCACTCGCAGACCGCGAGGAGCACCTCACCGCCCTGCCCAACGACCTCGCCACCCTCCGCGACTTCGTCACGGCCCGCTGCACCCGTTGAACCGTCCGGCGTTGCCAGGTCGCTGTATCGCGGATCGCTCATCGCAGAGCCGGTAGCGGTCCCGGTCGGCTGGCGGTAGCGTCGGCGCTGATCGACGGTTCCCCAGTGCAGGGCTCGCTCGGGCGTCACGGGACCGGATCGCTGGGTCGGGTGCCAAGGCCCGTCACAGGAACCGCACACTCGCATCGCGTCCCGGGCGGCGTCGCGAGGCCACGCCGGAGCTTCAGAGGTAGCCATGTCGGACATGCCGGATCGTGCATTGCTCGAATCCAAGGAGCGAGATGAGCTGCTGCAGATCGCCACGGCGCTGGGCGTCGCGGTAGCACCCCGGGCGCGCAAGAACACCATCATCAGCGCCATCTTGGCCCCCGAAGGCGCCGCCGGTGCCGGCGGGCAAGATGGCCAAGGCTCCGCTGCCGCCGAGACGGCGTCGCAGACACCTTCGGAGACCCCAGCGGTCACCAAGCGCACCCGCACGCCGTCGCCACCGGCCGACTCCGGACCCGCAGCCGGAGCGGATGCCACAGCCGAGTCAACGGTCACGACTGGCGACCGGGGAGCTGCAGCCGAAGACGGGTCCGCAGCGCGCGAGCAACAGGGTGCTTCCCGCTCGGAAACTTCGGGCTCGGATGTGCCGGTGGCCGAGGAAGGCAACCGTCGCAGCCGTCGCCGTGGCCGCGCACGCGACGACGCGCAGATCGTCGGCGAGACCGTCCATTGCGACGGCCTGCTCGATCTGCGAGATGAGGGCTACGGATTCCTCCGCACGAATGGCCCCTTGCCTTCGGCAGACGACGTCTATGTCGCAGCCCGTCAGGTGCGCCAGTACGACTTGCGCCGGGGAGACCGAATCACCGGCGTCAGCCGTCCAGCAGCGCGCAGCGAACGGAATCCTGCACTGCTGCGTCTCGACACGCTCAATGGCGAGCAGCCGCCTGATCAGCCGGATCGTCCGCTCTTCGAAGTCCTCACGCCCGTGCTGCCCACCGACGCCCTGCCGCTGGCCGGCGAGCAGGGCCCGGGCGCTCTTGCAGCTATCGACGAACACGCCCCGATCGGATTGGGCTCGCGCGGCCTGCTCACTGCGAGCGGGACACACTCGGCGTCGCCGCTGCTCTTGTCCATGGCCGCCGCCATCGGTGAACAGCACCCGGACATACACCTGATCGTTCTGCTCATCTCCGAGCGGCCCGAGGACGTCACCGAAATGACTCGCCGACTCGAGACCTCGGGCGAGGTACTGGCCTCGACATTCGATCGCCCGCCTGAGGAACACCTTGCCGTGGCCGAGCTCACGCTGGAACGCACCAAGCGCATGGCGGAGGCCGGAGACGATGTCGTCATCCTCTTCGACGGCTTGACGCGGCTCGCACGGGCGTATGCCGCTGGCGGGAACGGGAGGCACCAGCCGACCGACGCCGTGGGTGCGGCCATCAGCTCGACGCTGAGATTCTTCGGCGGTGCCCGCAATCTTGAAGACGCAGGTTCCATCACGATGGTGGCAACGGCGCGCACGTCGACGGGCTACCAAGTCGATGATCTCGTAGCAGGCCGCCTGCGCGAGGCAGCGAATCTCGAGATTGCGCTCGGCGCGGGACTGCCCGGCGTCGCCGAGCTGGAGGCTGGCGAAGTCTCCTTGGACGGCGACCTCAGCTTCAGCTTGGGCGAGCACCGCTGATCGTCGCTTGATGCGGGTGCGCCTGTCGCTGCCCGCTCTTAGGCTCATTGCCCCAGAGCCGTCGAATGAGTGCCTCCGAACCAGGGAACACGATGAAGAGCGACATCCATCCGAACTACCGGCCCGTGGTCTTCCGAGACGCCGGTGCCGACTTTGCCTTTCTCACCCAGTCCACGATCGAGACGAACGACACGATCGAGTGGAGCGACGGCAACACCTATCCGGTGGCCAATGTGGAGCTGTCCAGCGCCAGCCACCCGTTCTTCACCGGCCAGATGAAGATCGTCGACACGGCGGGCCGCGTGGAGCGCTTCGAGCGCCGCTACGGCCAGCGGAGGCGACGGAGCTGATCGGGCCGACGGTGCGGCGCGGCCGACGGGTGCTGCGAGCATCATCGATGAGCGAGCCACACCGTCCCGGTTCGCTGCACGCCTGAAGGCACCCGCTATGGCGCTCGACGCTGATCGCCTCCGGGCGCTTCACGCGGCCAAGCTGCGGGCACTGACCCGCGATGCGCTCGGGTTCGAACTGGGCGAGGTCTCGGGAACAGATGACGGCGCTCTGGCCGTCGTCACGGGCACCGAAACCACGGTCGTGTGCCTCGCGCAAGAACGCACCGAGCGAGCCCTTGGCGGCGCATTGGCGCTGGCGGTGCGCGCTGGTTGTGACAACGTCCATGTCTTCGCCGAGACCCACAGCGGCGTACTCGCCCGGCGGGCAGCCTGCTTCGAGCCCGCACCGGTCGTGTGGCAGATCGAAGGCGCCCATGCCACCGTTGCCGAGGCGGCGGCAAGGCCGACCGAGCCTCCACCGCCGCGTGTGCCCGAGCTGGTAGCGCTGCTCGGTGCTGCCGGCGTCGAGGTCACCGTCGAACACGGCGTGATCACCGGTGAGGTGGAAGGTCTCGAAGTGGCCCGCATCGTTGCCGCGGCCACAGGCGGCGACACAGCGCCGGGCGACGCAGCCCACGCGGGGGCGACAGACGAGGACTCGACGGAGTGGCAGGTCGAGGTGGGCGTCGGCGCCCACGATCGGGAGGCCTTCTCGTTGCTGCACGCAGACGAGCCGACGCCCGAAGCAATACGTCGAGTCGCCGAGGTCGTGCGGGCGCACCGCTCGCCCGGCGCGTCGCCCCACCCGCTCAATCGCTTATCGGCAGCCCGTTGGCTTCGCGCGTTCTTGATACGGCGTCCGGATCTCGTCGGCGCAGGCCGCCTGCGAGCGTCGTCGTCGCCGCTGCCTCGTGGAGGTCCCAAGGAACCGGCGCCTGCTGTGGCCTACGGCCTGACGCCCGACGGTCGCCGCCTGGTAGTGGTGGTGTGCGTCGGCATTGACCTGAATGTGGTGCCGTTCGCAGCCGACGCCCGGCTGTTCCTCGATCCTGACGCCGAACTGGTGGTTGCGCTGCCTCGACGTGACGCTCACGACGTCATCAGCAACATGTCGGCCAGACTTCGCAGGCCTGCGCAGATCGTCGAGGTTGACGATCGGTGGAGCGCCATCACCTCCTCGAACTCCTGATCCGCCCACTAGCCCCGCAGTTAGCCTGAACGCGTGTCGGGCACCTTCGAAGCCTTCGAATCCGAGCGGCTCGACGCGCTCGAGGCCGAGCGAACCGAGCTCGAGCGACAGCTGGGCGAAGGCGCTGCGGGGGGCGATCGCGCTCAATTCGCCGAACTCGGACGAAGGCTCGCTCGGATCGGCGAGATCATCGACGTGGCTCACCAGGCCCAAGAGGCGCTAGCTGACGCCGAAGCCGCCAAGGATCTCCTCGACACCAGCGATGGCGACGACGCAGCCGAGGTCTCCGAGATGTTGGAAGTCGCGACTGCGCGGGCGGCAGAGCTCGACGAGCAATTGAAGGTCTTGCTGCTGCCGCAAGACCCAAACGACGGGCGTGATGTCATCGTCGAGATCCAAGGGGCCGAGGGTGGTGAGGAAGCCAACATCTGGGCGCGAAACCTGTTCGAGATGTATCGGGCGTACGCGGCGGCACAATCCGGTTGGTCGCTGGAGCTGCTCGGCAGCCAGGACAGCGACATGGGCGGATTCACCAACGTGACGTTCGCTGTGCGCGGCCCGAATGTGTGGCGGCTCCTCAAGCACGAAGGCGGACCGCATCGAGTGCAGCGCGTGCCGGTGACCGAATCGCAGGGCCGTGTCCACACCTCCTCGGCGACGGTCAGCGTGTTGCCCGAAGCCGAAGAGGTCGACGTCGAGGTCGACCCGAACGATCTCGTGGTCGACACGTTCCGGTCATCGGGACCCGGTGGCCAGTCAGTCAACACCACCGATTCGGCCGTACGGGTCACCCACAAGCCAACCGGTGTCGTGGTGTCGATGCAGGATGAGAAGAGCCAGCTGCAGAACCGGGCTAAGGCGATGCGGGTGTTGCGCTCGCGGCTCTTGCAACTGCAGCAGGAGGCCCACGCAGCCGAAGTTGCGGCCCACAAGCGAGATCAGGTCCGGGGCGGCGGCCGCTCCGAGAAGATCCGCACCTACAACTTCAAGGAGAATCGGGTCACCGACCACCGGGTCGGCCTCACGATCTACAAGCTGGATCGCGTCCTCGCTGGCGAATTGGACGAGTTCATCGAGGCCCTCGCGAGCGCCGAGCGCACACAGCAGCTCGCTGCCGCCCTCGCCGGCGCCGGCGAGTGACGCGGCTGCTGGGCGAGTGGGACCGGATCCGGCCATGGCGGGCAAGGACGGGTTGACGCTGGGCGACCTGTACCGGGGGCTGCGTGAGCAGTTCGCAGCTGGCGGCGTGACCGAACCCGAGGTGAGCGCGCGCCGCATCGCGGCAGAGGCCAGCGGTGCCAGCGCCGCCGAGGTCGCCTTGGCACCGCCCACGCCGATGACGCTGCGCATGGTCGCCCACGCCGACGCAATGGCCGCCCGCCGCTTGGCGGGCGAGCCGTTGCAGTACGTGCTGGGCAGCTGGGGCTTCCGCAGGCTCGACCTCGCAGTCGATCAGCGGGCGCTCATCCCCCGCCCCGAGACCGAGGTGGTTGCCGGCATTGCCATCGACTGGCTCAAACGCACGGTGCGACGCCGACGCATCACCGAGGTGCACGTGGCCGATCTCGGCACGGGCTGCGGAGCGATTGCGTTGTCGATTGCGCACGAAGTTCCCCAGGCCCGCGTGTTCGCCACCGACCGTTCGGCCGATGCGCTGGCACTCGCGGGCGCCAACCTGGCCGGCCTGGGGAGTGCTGCAACCCGGGTCTCGCTGCATCAGGGAGATTGGTTCGACGCACTCGAGGGAACGCCCGATCCCGGCCTCGGTGAAGGTGAAGTGACGCCGCTGCGTGAGCGACTCGATGCGATCGTGGCGAACCCGCCATATGTGGCCAATGGCGATGTTCTCCCCGCCGAGATCGACCGCTGGGAGCCGAAAGCAGCCCTCTACGCGGGACCTGACGGGCTCAGTGCAGTGCGCACGATCGTGCGTGATGCCCGTGGCTGGCTGGTGCCCGGCGGTCTGCTGGTGCTGGAGATCGCATCGGATCATGGCTCAGCGGTCAAGGTCATGGCTGGCGCCCGCGGGTATGAGGGAGTGCGCATCGAGCCGGATCTCGCTGGCCATGATCGAGTGCTCGTTGCGGTTCGTCCGCACGACGAACCCGATGCCCACGTCATCGACCGGGCGGCCGATCATTTGCGAGCCGGCGAGTTCGTGGTCGCACCCACCGACACACTGTGCGGGATCATGGCTCCCTACGCAGATACCGATGCGGTCGCCCGCGTCTGCGAGGCGAAGGAACGTCCCCGCAGCGAGCCCATGCCCATCCTGGTGTCCGGGCTCGCCCAAGCCGACGAGCTGGTGGAGCTGAGCCCCGCCGCCCGTGCGCTGGCCCAGCAGCACTGGCCCGGCGGCCTGACGCTCGTCGCGAAACGCCGGGGCGGCCCCGATCCGCTGCACGGTCGTGAGACGCTGGGCGTGCGGGCGCCGGCGCTGGGCTGGCTGCGGTGGCTCATCGACGAGGTCGGACCGGTAACCGGCACCAGCGCCAACCGTCACGGCGCACAGACGCCGGCCAGCGCCGCAGAGGCGGCGGCGGGACTCGCCACGCGACCAGGTGAGATGTCCCGACTCGGTCGCGTCATTCACGGACAGGCGCCCGGCGGGGTCGCGTCGACGGTGGTCGACGTGACCGGGTCCCATCCCGTCGTGCTGCGTGTCGGTGCCGTGCCCGCTGAGCTGGTCGAATTCCCTCTGGACTAAAGCTGACTCGGGACTGAAGCTGAGCGGCGGCGCTGGGCCCCGCGCGGCCCAGCAGCCTGCGCCTCTTTCGCAACGGCGACCGGTTCGTGCATCTGCTGGGCGGCGACGGCTGCGAGACTGTCGCCGTGGATCACGGCAACTCGTCCGACCTGAACGACGCCGTCATTGCGCTCGCGGCAGACCATGCCGGGTGGGAGCTCAAGGACTGCTTGGCGCGGCATCTCGGCAACCGCGGGTACGAGGTGCTGGACCTCGGCACGAACGGCCCCGAATCGGTGGACTATCCCGACTTCGGCGCCGCCGTCGGCGAGGCGGTTGCCAGCGGCCGAGCAGAGCTCGGCGTAGCGGTGTGCGGCAGCGGCATCGGCATCGCGATGGCAGCGGGCAAGGTGGACGGGATACGAGCCGCCACGGTGCACGACCCGACCTCGGCTCGGTTGGCCCGCGAGCACAACGACGCCAACGTGATCTGTCTCGGTGCGCGCCTCATGGACCGCCCCGAGGCTGAAGCGACGCTCGATGCGTACCTCGCTGCGACCTTTGCAGGCGGGCGGCATCAGCGGCGCGTCGACAAGATCGACGCGCTAGGGCGGCGCTGCGGCCATCTCGGCGTCTGACATCTCACAGCTCCACGACGGCACACGTTCAGCACTGCAAGGAGGTGCTCTCCATGGCCCCAACCCAACCGATGACCGCGAGGTGGTCTCCCTTGGGCGATCCCGAGATCGACGCGGTGCTCGACGCCGAGCTCGACCGTCAGATGACCACGCTGCAGCTGATCGCGTCGGAGAACTTCGCGTCGCCGGCTGTCATGGCTGCGACCGGCAGCGTGCTCACCAACAAGTACAGCGAGGGCTACCCGCGCCGGCGTTACTACGGCGGCAACGTCAACGCCGACACCGCCGAGCAGCTGGCCATCGACCGGGTCAAGGCGCTGTTCGGCGCCGAGCATGCGAACGTGCAGCCCCATTCGGGCTCGCAGGCCAACGCCGCGGTGTACCTGGCGCTCCTCGATATCGGCGACACCGTGATGGGCATGAGCCTCGACCACGGCGGGCACCTCACCCACGGCTCGCCGGTGAATGCCAGCGGCAAGCTCTACAACTTCGTCAGTTACGGCTTGACCCGCAGCGACGAGCGGATCGACTACGAGGTCATGGCCGAGCTGGCCCGCGAGCAGCGGCCCAAGCTGATCGTGGCAGGCGCCACGGCCTATCCCCGCCGCATCGACCCAGCCCCGTTCAGGGAGATCTGCGACGAGATCGGCGCGGCCTTCATGTTCGACGCCGCCCACATCGCGGGGCTCATCGTGGGCGGAGTGCATCCGAATCCGGTGCCGTTCGCCGACATCGTCACGTTCACCACACACAAGACGATGCGCGGGCCGCGTGGCGGGACGATCCTGTGCACGCAGGAATACGCCAAGCGCATCGACTCCGCAGTGTTTCCCGGCAGTCAGGGCGGCCCGCTCGATCACGCAGTCGCTGCCAAAGCAGTCGGCTTTGCCGAGGCGGCTCGTCCCGAGTTTGCTACGTACCAAGAGCGCATCGTGGAAAACGCGGCTGCGTTGGCTGATGCGCTCGGTCATCACGGCTTCCGGCTGGTGTCGGGTGGCACCGACAACCACCTGCTGCTCATCGACCTGCGCACGTTCGACGCCGAGCTGACGGGCAAGGTGGCCCAAGAAGCGCTCGATGCGGCCGGGATCACGCTGAACCGCAACGCCATTCCTGACGATCCTCGTTCGCCGTTCGTGACCAGCGGCTTACGGATGGGCACCCCGTCGGTCACCACCCAAGGCATGGGACCTCACGAGATGGCGAAGATCGCCGAACTCACCGCACGAGTGCTGCGTACTCCCGAAGACGAAGCAGTCATCGCCGACGTCCGCGCCGAAGTAGCCGAACTCTGCGCCGCCTTCCCGCCCTACGACCGCTGAGTCAAGTTCTGGCGCGGTGCCGCCGGGGGCGCGAGAGGCGACGAGGACGCTGGGCGGCAGTGTCTTCTTTGTGTGGGTCAGGGTCCTAGCAGGGCGGCGGGCACTATGGCGATGCCGTCGCTGTCGCGGTAGGCCTGTTCGCCGGTGTTGACCACTACGGCGTCCAGCAGTGCGGGGCCCAGACGGTCGCGCAGCCACCGCAAAAGGCTACTTTTCCTCACGAACACTACAAATTCTCAGAAACGCTACTTTTGCTGCATCCTCTCGCCGGCCTGGGCCCGTTCGGTGCAGACTCGTGGTGCTGGGGCCGAAGAGACGGTCCATGCCCGCCGAGCTGTGCGCGGCGTTCCCGCCATATAGCCGCTGAATCGGGTTCTGTCGTGGTGCCGCTGGGACGCGGAGCCCTGCGCCGTGGGACTGTGCGGGGTACGGCTGTGGTGTCAGTCTTCGGGCTGTCGGTCGGCGTGGCTGTCGGCGAGGGCTTGGGCTTGTCGGTCGTGTTCGATGGTGCGCAGCAGGGATTGCACTGAGGAGCGCTTCCATTCGGTGTTGCCGGTGGGCGTGGTGATGCCGGCCTCGGTGAGCGCGGCGGCGATCTGGCCGTAGCTGCGGCCCTCTGCGCGCAGCTTTGCGGCGAGCGTCTTGGCGGCTTCGGACTGTCGGCTGGGTCGGCCGAGGCGGACGCCGCGCCGGCGGGCAATTTCGAGCGCTTCACGGGTGCGGGCGCTTGCCATTCTGGCTTCGAACTCCGAGAACAGGGCGCGGACCCCGATGTAGAGCACCCCACTGGGGTCTGCCAGTTCGACGGGAGCGTCGAGAGCTGCGAGTGTCCATCCCTCGGTTTGGGCGCGTTCGTAGAGCTGGAGCAGTTCGATCGCCGAGCGCGCCAGCCGGTCCGAGCGGGCGACCGCGAGCACGTCGAGTTCGCCGCGGGCGAGCCGGTCGAGTGCTCTGCGGAGCTCGGGCCTGCACCGGGTGGGGATCGTGCCAGAGATCGCATTGTCGGTGATGTAGTCGACCACTCTCCAGCCGCGTTGTCGCGCCTCGCGGTCGACTGCTTGGTGTTGGGCGTCGACGCCGAGACCTGACTGGGCCTGTGTGCCGGTGGATACCCGCGCGTATGAGATGACGCGAAGCATGTCAGTCATCGGCGCGTCGGTCCTCGGGCTCGCGAAGCTGCTAGTGAGACGCAGCTTCTAGGTGTACGGAAATCCTTCATAATCTATACAGCCGCGGGCGGCGTGTCAACAAGTCTGATCGGGCTGATTCGCCTGGCCCGCTGACAGGCCGCCGTGTCGGCTCGCGGGGGTCTGTGACCCGCATGAGTGCTGGCCTCGGGCTCTGTCAGCGGCCCGTGGGGCTTGCGCGTTCGCGCAGTGCCGCTCGACGGCGGTCGCTGCCGTTTGGGGGTGCACCGGAAATGAATGATTCGCGACCGAGGCCCCGCACCGGGGCCGCGCCGGCCCACCAGGCGGCATCAGTTGCATGGGTTCCCCCGGCGGGCCGGCAGGCCGCGGATCACGTTCGTCCTTCTCGCGACCGGAGACCTGCCCATGCCCAAAAGAACTCTCGCAGCACTGCTGGCGCTGCTCGTCGCTGCTTCCACGCTCGCCGTGGTCGCCCAGCCCGCAGCAGCGCACAGTCAGACCACGACCAAGCAGCGCTGCTCCTATGACCCCTTCGCAGGCCGCCAGTGCTGGACTGAGACCGTCACCGTCGCCCACACCCATACCTGCGCCACCGGCATGACCGGCACCTACCCGAACTGCTACCCGGCACCCTCTGACAACAGCCAGAACACGGGCGACGAAGAAGCCAAGAAACGGGCCGAGGAAGCTCGCAAGGCGGCCGAGGAAGAGGCCAAGCGCAAAGCCGAGGAAGAGGCCAAGAAGAAGGCCGAGGAAGAGGCCAAGAAGAAGGCCGAGACGGTCACTTGCACCGCCGGCCATCACCACTTCGGAAACGGCTGCCACATCCACGGGTTCACTCCGCCAGCCGACCAATGCGGCACCGGCAAGACCTGGGCTCCCCACGCGGGGCACACCCCCATACGGCTCCCCGCGTGCAAGACCACCGCGACGGCCGATCCCTGCGGCGACTACGCCGAGGACCTGATCGACGCACTCAACAGGCCCAACGCGGACGGCACCTACAACCTGCCCACGACACCGGCTCAGTGCAAACGCACTGTCGACCTGATCGACGCGCTCAAGAAGCTCCGGAAGCTCCAGAAGACGCTCGAGAACGCCGAAGATGCAATCGCCGCCAAGATCATCGCGGCGCTCCAGGCAGCGCAAGATGCGCCGACTCCCGGCGAAGCGGCCAACCAAGCGGCCATTGCGCTCGGCCGGGAACTCGCGAATGCCTGGGACGCGTCACCTGCCGAGGCCAAGGCGGCCATCATCACGGTGGCGGCGACCGCGGGATGCGCCGCCTTGGCATTGGCGGTAGCTAAGACGACCTTGGCCACAGCAGGCGGGGCAACCCCGGCATGGGTCTTGTGGCTCGCGTCGCCCACAGGCAAGTGGGTCGTGGGTACCACATGCGAGGCTGCTGTAGCTGCGGCCATCGTCTATGTCCAGCGCGCCAGCGACAGCGACGACAGCGACGAGAACGACGAGAACGACGTCAGCGACAGCGGCGACGAGAACGACGGCAGCTATGACCCCGACTCGGACGGTGACGGCAAGATCAGCACCAGCGAAATGAACGAGGTGGCGAGAAGGCACGCTGCCGGCGAGTTGACCGACGCAGAACGCGATCGCATAAAAGCGCAGTGGAAGTGCGACACTGGGCTACGGAGCTACTGCCAATGAACACCCCCGACTACCCTAGGAATATGGCCGCGAAACAGGCTCAGCGTGATGCTTGGACGATTGGCGGGTTTCCCGTCGTCGCCCTTCCGGTCATGTTCGCTGTTGGCATGGCGTCCTTTTACGTGATGGATGCTGGCGTTCACCCGCTGGTTGTGCTGGCCGTGGCTTTGACATTTTTTGTCGTGGCCAGTGTGGTGGGCACGAGGCGTCTGGTGCGCCGCCGTGAGGCGGCGAGGGATGCGGCGATCCGAGGCTGAGCGTCGGCGGGAGTAAGACGGCTGGGCCGGCGACGTGCTCGACCTCGGCGGCTGGCGGCTCGGCGCACCGGTGGCACCGGTGGCACCTCTAGTTTCGTCGCGGACTTCCTACTCGGCGACCGCTCACGCTCGTAGCCTGTTCGCGTGGCACGAGGAGCTGGCGGCGGCAACGGCAGCGAGGACGGTCTTGCAAAGGCCATCGAGATTGTCGTGACGCCGGCGATATTCGCGGCGGCAGGGTTCGGCTTGGACCGCTGGTTGGGCACTGGGCCATGGCTCGCGTTCAGCTTCGGCATGACTGCGTTCGTCGTGAAGCTGCTCGTCGAGTGGTATCGCTACGCCGAGCGGATGGGGGTCCATGAGCAGGAGTTGGCCGCAAGCCGGCCCTCGGAGCGGCGGGGCATCCAGCGCGACACTGACCTCGACGAGCCCGCATCGTTGCCGACCGGCGTGTCGCTCGACGCCGACTCATCCGTGCCCGACGGCATGGCGCCGACGCCTCAGCCAGTCGACGGCCCGACCGTACCCTCAGCGACCGCGCGACAGCACGCGTGAGGGCGGCGATGTCGAACGAGCGCGCCGAGGCCGACGACGGCGCGTTTCTCGCGTGCGACCACGCCCCTGAGCGCGACATCGCGTTCGACATGGCGCGTCGCAGCCTGTGGGTGTTTCCCGCTTGGATCGTCGTCAGCGGGTTCGTCTGGGGCATGGGCGGGGCGCTGTCGTCAGCGCTCGGATATGCGCTGGTCATCGGCAATCTCGCAGCGGCAGCTGCCTTGATGGCGTGGGGTGCGCGCACTTCCCCGGCCGCGCTCATGGGGGTCACGCTGGGCGGCTTCGTCGTGCGGCTCGCGGTGCTCGCCGGGATTGTTCTGCTGGCCGGTCAGCTCAGCTTCTTCGCACCTGTGCCCATCGCGATCACCATCCTCGCGAGCCATCTCGGTCTGCTTGTGTGGGAGATCCGATATGTTTCCCTGCGGCTCGCAGCCCCAGGCCTTGATCTCGAACGTCCCGGCAAGGAGCAGAAGTGAACCTGCTAGCGCTGACCTTCCCCGACATCGGGCACCTTTTGGAGTGGCCGAACATCCTGCCGGGGCTTGACGACTCGGTGTTCGCGCTGAACAAGGTCGGCATCATCTACCTGTTCGCCATGGTGGCGCCGGTGGTGATGTTCGCAATGGCCAAGCGTCGTTACGCACAGGCAGAGGTCATCACCGCCCCCCGCGGCATCCAGACGGTGGCCGAGACGTCGGTGACGTTCATCCGCGAGAACATCATCATGCAAACCATCGGACCAGACGGCCTGCGCTACCTGCCGTTCCTGATGACGCTGTTCCTGTTCATCTTCTTCTCGAACATCACCGAGGTGTTTCCGTTCATCCACTTCCCGGCCAACGCACGCATGGCGATGCCCGCGGTGCTCGCGGTGCTGGTGTGGCTGGTGTTTAACGCGGTCGGCATCAAGAACCACGGTCTGTTCGGCTACCTCAAGAGCGTCGTGATCCCGCCAGGGGTTCCCAAGGCCTTGCTGCCCTTGGTGGCCCTCATCGAGTTCGTCTCGACGTTTTTCGTCCGGCCGTTCTCTCTGGCGGTGCGGCTCTTTGCCAACATGCTCGCCGGCCATCTGCTGCTGGTCACCTTCGGGGTGCTCACAGCGGCGCTGTGGGACACGAGCCCGCTGTTCGCGATCGTGTGGGCACCGTTCGTGGTGCTCATCGGCTTGACCGGGTTCGAGATCCTCGTCGCGTTCCTGCAGGCATTCATCTTCACCATCCTCACGGCCGTCTACATCGGCGGTGCGTTGCACCCCGAGCACTAGGCCCGGCCCAGTCCAGATAGACCCGTCCTGACCGACTATCGGCCGCACAGCGCTCCGGCGCTTCGGTCCTGCCCCAAGATCCCGTACAACACAGGAGAAAACGAGTAATGGAATTGCTCGCACAAGCGGACAACGCACTCGACGGCCTCAAGGCGCTCGGCGCCGGTCTCGGCTATGGCCTCGCGGCCATCGGCCCGGGCGTCGGCATCGGCCTCGTCGTCGGCAACGCCATCACCGCTATGGCTCGCCAGCCCGAATCAGCAGGCATGGTCCGCACGACCATGTTCTTGGGCATCGCGTTCACCGAGGCCTTGGCCCTCATCGGTTTCGTGGTGTTCATCCTCCTCAACTTCGCGTAGGAGGCACAGATGAACTCTCTGGCAACCGGATTGCTGGCGGCGACCGAGGGCGAGGCCACGTCCAACCCGATCATCCCCGAGTGGAATGAGGTGATTTGGGGCACGGCGGCCTTTCTCATCCTGCTCGGGGTGATGTGGAAGCTGGCGCTGCCGCCTATTCGCCGAGCCATGGAAGCCCGCACCGAGCGCATCCAGGGAGACTTGGACTCGGCAGCGAGCGCTCGCAGCGAGGCCGAGGAGCTGCGTGCGTCCTACGACGCTCGACTCGCCGAGGCCAACGCCGAAGCAGCGCGCATCATCGAGGAGGCCCGCGCAGCCGCCGAGTCGGTCCGCCAGGAACGGCTCGCGGCTATCGAGCCCGAGATCGCTGAGCGCAGGGCCCAGGCCGAGGCAGACATCGAGGCTGCGCGAGCCCGGGCGATGGCCGAAGTGCGTGCCGACATCACGTCGATTGCCGTGGGCGCCGCCGAGCAGGTGGTGCGCGCCAGCATCGATGAAGCGGCTCACGCCCAGCTGATCGAGGACTACATCGCACGGGTGGGGAACTGAGCTTCCCGCCCATCGCCCGCACCGCCGATCCATCAGGGTTGTCGGGTGGTGCCCCCACAGGAGTTGAACAGATGACCAGGATCGACCGATGAGCGAGCGAACCGAGGGTTACGCCAGCGCTGTCGTGGCCATCGCACAGGCCGAGGATGCGCTCGACCGCGTGACCGAGGAACTGTCGGCAGTGGGTCGCGCCGCTGCGGGGAACGAGGAACTGCGCCGCGTGCTGTCGGACCGCACAGTCCCGGCTTCACGCCGCATCGGAATCGTCGAAGACTTGTTGGCGAGCCAGGCGTCGCCGGTCACGCTCAACGTGGTGGCGATGCTGGTCGGCGCCGGGCGCGGCGGCGACATCGATGCCGTCGCCGAGGAGGCTCTCACACAGGCAGCCGCCACCCGCGGAGGGGCAGTGGCCGAAGTCCGCGCGGCTGTCGCGCTCACCGAACATCAGATCGCACAGGTCGCCGAGGCCCTGACCCGCGCCAGCGGCCGCAACGTGACCGTCCATGTCGTAGTGGACCCCGAGATCATCGGAGGACTTACCGCCCAGATCGGCGACACAGTCTTCGACGGTTCGGTACGCACTCGGCTCGACAAGATGAAGGAGCGCCTGTCGTGACCGACTTGAGCATCAACATTGGCGACATCACCTCCGCGATTCGCCGAAATCTCGAAGGCTTCGACCCCGCCATCGAATCGGGCACCGTCGGGCGCATTCTCGAGGTCGGCGACGGCATCGCACGGGTCTCGGGGCTGCCCGGCTGCTCGGTGAACGAGATTCTCGAGTTCTCGAGCGGCGATGTGGGCTTGGCGCTGAACCTCGACGAGGATTCGATCGGCGCCGTAGTGCTCGGCAGCGTCGAGCACATCGAGGAAGGCCAAGCGGTGCGCGCCACCGGCCGCATCCTGTCGGTCCCCGTCGGCGACGCCGTGCTGGGACGAGTGGTCAATGCGTTGGGAGAGCCGATCGACGGCCAAGGCGAGATCGCCGGCGCCATCGAGCGCCGCATGGAGATCCAGGCCCCTGGTGTGATGGGCCGCAAGCCGGTGCACGAGCCGCTGCAGACCGGCATCAAGGCCATCGACTCGATGACGCCCGTCGGTCGGGGACAGCGCGAACTCATCATCGGCGACCGCAAGACCGGCAAGACATCGGTAGCGGTCGACACGATCCTGAACCAGGCCGGCTTGGGTGTGAAGTGCATCTACGTGGCCGTCGGGCAGAAGGGCTCGACGGTGGCCCAGGTGGTGAACACGCTGCGCGAGCGGGGCGCCATGGAGTACACCGTGGTGGTCTCTGCGCCGGCGGCAGACTCTGCACCCTTCAAGTACTTGGCGCCCTACGCGGGCTGCGCAATGGGCCAGCATTGGATGGAGACCGGCGACCACGCCCTCATCGTCTATGACGATCTGTCCAAGCAGGCCGAGGCCTACCGCCAGATGTCACTGCTGCTGCGCCGGCCGCCAGGTCGTGAGGCCTACCCAGGCGACGTCTTCTACCTGCACAGCCGTCTTCTCGAACGTGCCGCCAAGCTGTCCGATGCGAATGGTGCTGGCTCGCTGACGGCGCTGCCGATCATCGAGACCAAGGCGGGCGATGTCTCCGCGTACATCCCGACCAATGTGATCTCGATCACCGACGGGCAGATCTACCTCCAGGACGATCTGTTCAAATCCGGCGTGCGCCCCGCAGTCGACGTGGGCATCTCGGTATCGCGGGTGGGTTCTGCAGCGCAGACCAAGGCCATGAAGAGCGTGGCTGGCACCCTCAAGATCGACTTGGCCCAGTTCCGTGACCTCGAGGCGTTCGCCACCTTCGGCTCCGAGCTCGACGCCGTGTCGGCAGCCCAGCTCGGCCGTGGCTACCGGCTGGTGGAGCTCCTCAAGCAGGGGCTCAACTCGCCGATGCCGGTCGCCGAGCAGGTAGTCGTCATCTACGCCGGAACCAACGGCTACGTCGACGGCGTTCCGGTCGAAGACGTCAACCGCTACGAAGACGAACTGCTTGCGTACATGAGCACCCGCCACAGCGCGTTGATGTCCGATATCGGCTCCACCGGCGACGTGGACTCCGCTGCGCTGCAGGCGGCCGTCAAGGCGTTCACCGACCAGTTCGTGAGCACTGCCGAAGGCAGCGACGGCACAGCCGATGCCGCCGACGCTGCGAGCGCCGACGCCGTCGCAGAGGGCTGAGCGGAGGGCTGAGCACAGATGGCAAGCGGTCAGGAGCGCATTCTTCGGCGTCGCATCAGGTCGATCGACGCCACCAAGAAGATCACGCGCGCCATGGAGCTGATTGCTGCGTCACGCATCGTCCGTGCGCAAGCGCGAGTTCGTGCTGCGCGGCCATACAGCGACAAGGTGACGGCGGTGATCGCCAACCTGGCCTCTGCCGGTGGCGAGGCCGACCACCCGCTCCTGCGCGAACCCGCTGAGGTCGCCAAAGTGGCCTACGTAGTCGTTGCCGCAGACCGAGGTCTGTGCGGCGGCTACAACAACAACGTCCTGCGGGCGACCGAGCGCGCGATCGCTGCCGACGCCGCAGAAGGCCGCGACTATGAGCTCGTGCTGTCGGGACGCAAGGCGCTCGGCTACTTCCGCTTCCGCGATTACCGCATCGCCGCCGGTTTCGAGGGCTTCAGCGACCAGCCCAGCTATGCCGACGCCCAGCAGATTGCCGCAGCAGCGACGGATCTCTTCGAGAACGGCTGCCAGCGGGTGATGCTGGCCTACACGCAATTTCATTCGATGGGCAACCAGTCCGTCGCGATTGTGCCGTTCATGCCGCTCGACACGGGCGAGCTCAGCGATGGCGACCCTGGCCCTGATGGGGGCGCGGCCGCGGGCGGTCCCGCAGGCGGCTACGAGTTCGAGCCCGAGCCAGCCGTCATCCTCGAGCGCCTGCTGCCGCGTTACGCGGAGGCCCGGCTGTACTCCGCGGTGCTGGAGGCTTCGGCATCGGAGCACGCGGCCCGCCAGCGGGCGATGAAGGCAGCCACCGACAATGCCGAGGATCTGAAGACCAATCTCACGCGCGTCATGAACCGTGCCCGTCAGGACGCCATCACCACCGAGATCATGGAGATCGTCGGCGGTGCCGAGGCCCTGTCCCAGACTGCCGGCGGTGAAGTCGACCTGCTCTCAGACACCATCGAAGCCCGCACGGCGAATCTGTTCCGCGCACGCGAGTAGCCCCACCGAACCTCCGCTTTGCCCACAGGAGCGACAGACATGACGATGACCGAGACCCGAAACGCCGAAAACTCGGCCGAGCATGCCGATGGCCGCGTTGTGGCCATTGCGGGCCCGGTCGTCGACGCGGAGTTCCCGCCAGGCGAGATCCCTGAGATCAACACGGCGGTCGAGATGAACGTCGAGCTGGAGGGGCAGCCTGTCACCATCACCGGCGAGGTCGCCCAGCAGATCGGCGACAACCGTGTGCGAATCGTGTCGATGAAGGCCACCGACGGTCTGACACGCGGCATGGCGGTCGTCAACACCGGACAGGGCATCTCCGTGCCGGTGGGCGACGGGGTTCTCGGACACATCTTCAACGTGCTCGGCGAACCGCTCGACGGCGAGGATGTCACCGAGGGCATCGCGGGCCGCTGGGAGATCCACCGCCCGGCGCCCGCCTTCGACACGCTCGAGCCCAAGGCCACGATGTTCGAATCGGGCATCAAGGTGATCGACCTGCTCGAGCCCTACGTGGAGGGCGGCAAGATCGGCCTCTTCGGCGGCGCCGGCGTGGGCAAGACGGTGCTCATCACCGAGATGATCAACCGTGTTGCCTCCCAGCACGGCGGTGTGTCGGTCTTCGCTGGGGTGGGGGAGCGCACCCGCGAGGGCACCGACCTCTATCTCGAAATGGAGGAGTCGGGCGTGCTCGAGAAGACGGCGCTCGTGTTCGGCCAGATGGACGAGCCGCCTGGCGTCCGGCTGCGCGTGGCACTGTCGGCGCTGACGATGGCCGAGTACTTCCGTGACGTGCAGGGCCAGGAAGTGCTGCTGTTCGTCGACAACATCTTCCGATTCGTGCAGGCCGGCTCAGAGGTGTCCACCCTGCTGGGCCGCATGCCCTCCGCGGTGGGCTACCAGCCCAACCTGGCCGACGAGATGGGCGAGCTGCAAGAGCGCATCACCTCGACGTCGGGCCACTCCATCACGTCGTTGCAGGCGGTGTATGTGCCAGCCGACGACTACACCGACCCCGCGCCGTTCACTACGTTCACCCACCTCGATGCCACCACGGAGCTGAGCCGCCAGATTGCTTCGCTGGGCATCTACCCCGCAGTCGATCCGCTGGCGTCCACCTCCACCATCCTGAGCCCTGAAGTAGTGGGCGACCGGCACTACAACGTGGCACGTCGCACGCAGGAGATCCTCCAGCGCTACAAGGAGCTGCAGGACATCATCGCCATCCTGGGTCTCGACGAGCTGTCCGAGGAAGACCGCATCACCGTCGATCGGGCACGCAAGATCCAGCGCTTCTTGAGCCAGCCGTTCTTCGTCGCCGAGGTCTTCACCGGACTGCCGGGCATCTTCGTGCCGGTCTCGGAGACCATCGAGTCCTTCGAGATGCTGTGCAACGGCGACCTCGACGACCTGCCTGAGCAGGCATTCCTCAATGTCGGCAACGCCGAGTCTGCGATGGCCAAGGCCCGTGACCTCGCGCAGGCTGGGTCCTGAGCGGCGCCGGCGCACCGAGACTGATCCGATGATGGTCGAGCCCCATGCAAGTTGAACTCGTCTCGCCGGAAGCCGTGCTGTTCAGCGGCGAGTGCACCCAGGTGGTGACTCGCACGGTCGACGGCGACATCGCATTCCTGGACCATCACGCTGCCTTCATCGGCGCGCTCGACATCGGCCAGACTCAGCTGTGGGCGACCGATGGCGTCGTGACGCTGGCGCTCAACCGCGGTTTCGTCGAGGTCAGCAACAACGTCGTGACGATCCTCAGCGATGCGGCATATGCAGCCGACGAGATCGACGTTGCCGAGGCTCAAGAAGATCTCGAGGCAGCCCGAGTCGCAGTGGCGGCCGATGCAGACAACGACGAGGCCAAGGCGGCCTTGGAGTGGGCCGAGACCCGAATCGCGGTCGCTGGCGCCGCCTGAGCGCAATCGCCCTGCCTTCACCAGGAATCACGCGTCGCCGCTGATTGCCGCTGGGCCGTTCCGCCGCGAATGTCGTGGTGTAGGCGCAGTGCCTGCAAACATATGAGAGTCCTGCTTCATCCCTGAAAGGACTTCTCATGATCGAACCCTCGACCCAGTTCATCCTCAACACCTTCATGTTCTTGGTGTGGGGCGCGCTGATCATGTGGATGGCAGCCGGCTTCACGATGCTCGAAGCCGGTGCCGTGCGCACCAAGAACGCGTCGATGATCTGCTTGAAGAACATCGGCATCTACTCGGTGGCCGGCTTGGCGTTTTACGTTGTCGGCTACAACCTGATGTACGTCGATGTCGGCGACCTGTGGGGCAAGTTCACGTTCTTGTACGGGCCGAGCGCCGATGAGTTGGCGTTGATCGGCGGCGACGCAAGTGCAGAGGCCGCAGTGGCCGCGCAGGGCTACTCGGTCATGTCGGACTGGTTCTTCCAGATGGTGTTCGTGGCGACGGCAGCATCGGTGGTGTCGGGCGCGATCGCCGAGCGCATCAAGATGTGGTCGTTCTTCGCGTTCACGCTGGTCTTGACCGCCATCATCTACCCGATCGTGGGAGCGTGGACCTGGGGTGGCGGCTGGCTGGCGCAACAGGGATTCCAGGACTTCGCGGGCTCCACGATCGTGCACAGCACCGGCGGCTGGGCAGCGCTGGCCGGAGTGCTGGTGGTTGGCCCCCGGCTCGGCAAGTTCCGCAAAGACGGCTCGGTCCGACCCACGCCGCCGTCGAACGTCCTGGTCGTGACGCTAGGCGTCTTCATCTTGTGGCTGGGCTGGTTCGGATTCAACGGCGGATCGCAGCTCGCACTGGGCAGCGTGCTCGATGCCGTGGCGATGAGCAACGTGCTGGTGAACACCAACCTTGCCGCCGCTGCCGGTGTGGTGGCAGCGATTGCGGTCTCGCGCACCCTGCTCGGACGCATCGACCTGTTCGCCGGGCTCAACGGCGCGATCGCCGGCCTGGTGTCGATCACGGCAGGCCCCGACATCACCGACCACTGGTGGGCGATCATCATCGGTGCCATCGGCGGCGTCATCTGCACCGCAGCCATCAAGGGTCTCGAGCTTGCCAAGGTCGACGATGTCGTCGGCGCCATCCCGGCGCACCTCGTCTGCGGCATCTGGGGAACCCTGGCAACGGCAATTGCGGCGGGAGCTCAGTTGCACATCCAGCTGCTGGGCGTCGTGGCGGTCGGTGCCTTCGTGTTCATCGCGTCGTTCATCGTCTGGAAGGCCATGGATCTCACGATGGGATTGCGAGTCTCCAAGACGGTGGAGCAACTCGGTCAGGACACCGGAGAACTCGGCATCGAGGCCTACCCCGAGTTTGTGCTGATGCCCGAGGACTTCGACGAATAGCTGCATCGGCTCGGCTGCTTTGCGCCGAGCTGGCGCGGCCGTCTCAACCGTTGATGTGTTGCAGTTGCTGCAGGCTCTCGACGGCGCGGTAGTAGCAGCCCGGCCGGGACGAGCCGTCGGCGTCGCGGGTGTGGCATGCACCTCCGCCGTCGCGCCGGACCCGGTACAGCAACGAGTTCTGCTCGCAGTTCACCCGCACCTCGACTAATGACAGAGTGTCGCCTGAGGTGGCGCCCTTGTGCCAGATCTCGTTGCGTGACGTGGAGTAGAGCACGGCGCTGCGCCGCTCGAACGTCAGTTGCAGCGCCTCGTCGTTGGCATAGCCGATGAACAGCACATCGCCGGTGTCGGCGTCCTGGAGCACGACGGGCACGACTTGGTGGCCGTCACGGCCGATCTGGGCGACCTTGCCGAAGTCGATGCTGGCAACGGTGCCTTCTTCGAGGTCGTTGTCGTTGGATGCGTCCGGCGATAGCTCGGTCCTGGAGCGGTGATCGTGTGTCTCAGCCATGGCTCAGGTGAAGTCCACTGCGGCGTAGGCGCTGAGCTTGTCGATGTCGTGCGTGGCTTTGATGTGGCGCACGGTGCCGCTGCGCGAGCGCATCACGAGCGAGTCGGTAGTTGCGCGGTGCGCAGAGAACTTCACACCGTTCAGCAGTTCACCATCGGTGATGCCGGTCGCGGCGAAGAAGACATCGTCGGACTGCACCAGATCGTCGATGTGCAGCACACGCTCTAGGTCGAAGCCGGCCGCTGCAGCCGCCTGGCGTTCGTGGTCGTTGCGCGGCCACAGGCGACCCTGCAGCTCGCCGCCCAAGCACTTGAGCGCCGCCGCGGAGATGATGCCCTCGGGTGTGCCGCCGATGCCGAAGAGCACATCGGTCGAGTCGCTCGCAGCGGCAGATATGGCACCGGCTACATCGCCGTCTGGGATGAGCCTGATGCGGGCGCCGGTCTCGCGGATCTCCCCGATCAGCTCGGCGTGGCGGTCGCGGTCGAGCACCACGGCGGTGAGGTCGCGCAGGCCCTGCCCGGTGGCCTCTGCTATCGCTCGCAGATTCTCCGCAGGCGACCGGTTGAGGTCCACGACTCCCTTGGCGTCGGGACCGACAGCGATCTTCTCCATGTAGACGCACGGTCCAGGGTCCAGCATTGTGCCGCGTGGCGAGACGGCGATCACCGCGATGGCGTTGCCGCGCCCCAACGAGGTCAGCGTTGTGCCGTCGATGGGATCAACCGCGACATCGGTCAGTGCCCCGGTGCCGTCGCCGATGAACTCGCCGTTGAACAGCATCGGCGCTTCGTCTTTCTCGCCCTCGCCGATGACGACGATGCCGTCCATGGGCACGGTGGACAGCACGACCCGCATGGCGTCCACGGCGGCGCCGTCGGCGCCGTCTTTGTCCCCTCGGCCCATCCAGCGCGAGGCCGCCATGGCTGCCGCTTCGGTGGTGCGGACCAGTTCGAGCGCAAGGTTGCGGTCGGGGGTCTGACGGGAGAGATCCGGACTCTCGGTGCGGCTTCGGCCGCCGAAGGATCTGCGGTTGTCATTCACGTCCGCCGACCCTAGAGGATGCACGCACAGGTGAGCCTTCTGGATTCGGCGCTCAGCCCCGCGGAGCGGTCACCGTCGAGAAAGCCGCCGACGCTAGCTTCGCTCCGGTGACTAGCGCCTCAATGTCATCGGCACGCGCCGACCTCGCCGTCGTGGGGGCGGGCATCATCGGCCTGGCCACCGCGCACAGGTATCTGACAGCCAATCCGGGAAGCCGGGTGGTGATCTGTGAGGCCGAGGAGCGTCCCGGGCTGCACCAGACCGGTCGCAACTCGGGTGTGCTGCACTCAGGCGTGTACTACCGGCCGGGGTCGGCCAAGGCGTCCTTGGCGGTCGCAGGGTGTACCTCGATGGTCAAGTTCTGCCAGGAGCGCGGCATCGCGCACGAGGTGTGCGGCAAGGTGATCGTGGCGGTGGACAGCTCTGAGCGCGAGCGGCTCGGAGCTCTCGCCGCGCGTGCGGCGAGCAATGGCGTTGCGGCGGAGCTGATCGACGCGCGCCGGCTCGCGGAGCTGGAGCCCCATTGCGCCGGGGTGGAGGCGCTGTTGGTGCCCAGCACCGGGATTGTCGACTACAGCGCCGTGTGCAGCGCGCTGATCGATGAGGTCGAGGCCGCGGGCGGTGAACTGCGGACGAACGCCGCAGTCGTCGGGATCGTCCCTGCTGCGGACCGTGTGCGGATCACCACGACGTCCGGTGACGTAGAAGCGAATTGGCTCGTGAACTGCGCCGGACTGCGATGTGATCAGGTCGCAGCATTCGTAGGCGCCGCAGGCGGCTACCGGATCGTCCCGTTCCGCGGCGAGTACTACGAGCTGGTGCCCGAGCGGTCCTGCCTCGTCAACAACCTCATCTACCCGGTGCCCGATCCCAGCTTCCCGTTCCTGGGAGTGCATCTCACCCGCATGATCGACGGCACGATTCACGCTGGCCCCAACGCAGTGCTCGCACTGGCCCGCGAGGGCTACAGCTGGACCGACATCAGCCGAGCACAGCTGCGCGAGCACGTCGCCAACCGGGGCCTGTGGCGACTCGCTCGCCGCTACTGGCGCACCGGCGCGGGAGAGGTGTGGCGGTCATTGAGCAAAGCTGCGTTCGCCCGGGCGTTGCAGCGGCTCGTGCCCGACATCGAAGCCGATGATCTCGTGCGCTCGAAGGCCGGTGTGCGCGCCCAGGCGATGGATCCGGCGGGTGAGCTCGAGGAGGACTTCGCGGTTACGGTCGCGGGCCGCAGCACCCACGTGCTGAACGCCCCGAGTCCGGCAGCCACCTCCAGCCTGGAGATCGCCAAGATGATTGTCGACCGGATCGACCGCTGAACCGGGCGGCTGTTCAGCACCCGAGCGTGTCGAGCCACTCGCCGATGTGCTCGACGACAGCCCGGCGCGCTGCAATCGTGCTGGGGTCGTGACGGGCGCCGTCGATGAAACGCAGCGTGACCGGACCCCCGATCGCCTCGGTGTGCTCGCTCAGTTCGTCGGGAGTGGCGAATGGGTCGCGCGTGCCTGAGACGAACAGGCACGGCACGTCAATCTGGCTGAAGTGCGCAGTGCGCAGGCGCTCGGGTCGATCGGGCGGATGGAGCGGGTAGCTGAGCAGCACGAGCCCGGCGGCGGGAGCACCTGCGGCAACTGCCATCGAGCAGACGCGGCCGCCGAAGGAACGGCCGCCGATCGCCAAGCTCGCGGGCGGCACGCCGAGTTCAGCAGCGATGAGTGGCAGGTCGCCCACCAGCTCGGCGGTGACTGTCTCTGCCCGCGGCGGCGCGCGCCGACCGGAGCGTCGGTACGCGAAGTCGTGCCTGCGAACAGGCAGCCGGTCGGCCAAGGCCGCTTCGATCTCGACGAGGGTGCGGTGATTCGCGCCGCCGCCTGCGCCTGGCGTCAGCAGCAGTCCCTGGGCTTCGCTCATGGTGGCGTCATCACGATCCTCGACGCGCTCATGTGCCGGTCATGGCTGCAGTGTCGGCGGCGATGACCCATCGGGGTCTGTCGCGGCATCGGCGGGATGCAGTTCCTCGAGCTTGTGCCCGCTGCGTTCGGAGAGCCACAGCACCGCGATGCACGCCGCGACCAATGGCCCGACCCATAGCAGGGAGATGACCTCGCCGAAGCTGCCCCACGCAGTTCGCAGTCGCCCTGCGATGAGCACGCCTGCAGCTGCCCCGCCCACGCCCATCGCGCCGGTCAGCGTCGCCGCACGTGCTCGCACAGCAGTCGGGAAGAGCTCGCCGCGGTAGACGCCGAGCGACGGCAGCAAGCCCGCCGACAGCATCGCCCCGATGAGACCCAACACCCACAAGGCCGCACCGGACACGTTGAACATCACTACGAGCGATCCCAAGCCGGCAACGGAGGCGACCGCCAGGATGATGCGCCGGCCACGGGAGTCCGCGAGTCGGCCCGCCGCATAGACGGCAAGACCGGCAGGCGTCGCGGTGCCCAGCACAAACAGCGAGACCAGCGCTGCGCTGAAGCCGTGCTCGTCGCGGAGGTACTCGTTGCGGAACCAATCGATCGGGCCCAAGAACAGGCCGAACGCCAGGTAGATGCCGCCGAGGAGCGCAATCGGACGCCAGTAGCCGCTGAGAGCCACGTCCCGGCCGCGGCGTTCGAATCGACGGCTCTCGGGAAGTCGTCGCAAGAGCGGCCGCATGCCCGCCAGGGCGATGAGCGGCACGCCGAACAGCAGCCTCCAAGCCCACGGAGCGAGGTCGGAGAAGGGCTGGAGCCACACGACGACCCCGGCACCGAGCGCGGCAGCCATGGCCAGCACCGACAGGCACCACGCCCGGCAGCCCGCCGGGATCTCCTCCAGCGCCATGACCACGATCGTGGCGCCGAGCGCAGCGTTTGCGGTGCGACCGACCAGCAGCGCGGCACCCAGCCACACCATCGAAGGCGCCAGCGCCGCCAGCGCTGCGCATGCGACCCCTGCGACCATGGCGCCGGCCACGATGCGGCGCCTCCCGTACCGATCGGCGAGCACCGACACGCCGATGGCCAGCAACGTTCCGATGCGCACCACCGCACCCAAGATTCCTTGAGCGGTCTGGTCGGCCCCGAATTCGTCAGCTGCGTAGGTGTGCAGCTCCGAGGGGGCATTCGCCAAGTACCCGCTGAGCATCGCCGCAGCAGCAAGCATGGCCATGACGGTTGCCGAGCGGGCATCGAGGCGCCGGGGTGGCGCCCATACCGGCTGCGTTCCATTTCCGGTCCTGCCCCTGCGCATGGCATGACGGACGGCGAGGTTGACCGCAGGCCCAAACCACGGCACTGCAAGGCGCCACTCCACGGTCTCGGTGACGTCATAACGGGGTGCGATGCCGTCGGCCTGGCCTTGTGACCCGCTGGCCTCGTGCTGCGCGGCCGGCGAGACCCGGACGAGACGCGAGTAGCTGGTGAACGGCCCCTCCTGCAGATCGAAGCGATGACCGCCGCCGAGTGCGGTGGCCGCCGTCTCAGCCACGATGTCGTCGCGAGGGCGCAGCAGCGCTTCCACCTCGGAGGCATCTGCAGCGAACGTGCGCACCAAGCGGGTCACGGCGGCGGGCCTAGCACACCTGCGGACCCGACATTTGCATCGCGTGACGACAGCGCGCCCCGTCCAGCGCCCGAGAGACGGGGCCGGTCGGCGAAGCGATGGCAGCAGCGGTCCGCTGGCGAAGCCAACCTCGCTCAGACGCAGTCGCTGCTGCTGCGCCGAGGCGGGCTTGCCACCGCGGGTGCTCGGGTCGTGGTATCGCTATGTCGGTGGATGCCGCAGCCCCTGCCCAGAGCGACACGATCGTGGCCGGGCGCACCGGCGCGCTCGAAGGCGAGGTGCAGATCGCCGGCGCCAAGAACAGCGTGCTCAAGCTGATGGCGGCCTGCCTGCTGGCCGAAGGGCGGCACTCGTTGGCCAACGTGCCGGACATCTCCGACGTGTCGCTCATGTGCGAGTTGCTCGAGGCGATGGGCGTGACGGTGACGCGCACCGACCATCGGCTCGCCATCGACGTGCCGGCCGAATTGAACACCTCCGCGCCCTACCACCTCGTGGAGCGCATGCGGGCTTCCATCGTTGTGCTGGGTCCGTTGCTGGCGCGTTTCGGCGAAGCCCGCGTGGCGCTGCCGGGCGGGGACGACTTCGGGCCGCGGCCGATCGACATGCACTTGCGGGCGCTGGAGAGCCTGGGCGCAACCTTCAGCACCGCTCATGGCGACATCTCGGGCACTGCCGGCGTGCTCAGCGGGGCAGAGATCGTGCTGGAGTATCCGTCGGTGGGAGCGACCGAGAATGTGCTGATGGCCGCCGTGCGTGCGAAGGGCCGCACGCTCATCGTGAATCCGGCGCGCGAACCTGAGATCGGCGATCTCATGAACTTCCTCAACCAGATGGGGGCACAGGTCGGCTGGGCAGGCGACCGGTTGGCGATCGACGGCGTGGAACACATGTCGCCCGTGAGGTCCGACGACGGTTATCGGGTCATTGCGGACCGCATCGAAGCAGCCACGTTCCTCGCGGCGGTCGGCATGTGCGGTGGCTCGGTGCTCTTGCGCGGTGCCGTGGCCGACCATATGACGATGCTCACTCGCAAGCTCACCGAGATGGGCCTCCACATCGTCGAGGACGCCGCCGGCGTCAGGGCGACAGCAGGCGGGCGGCTCTCGTCCGCCGATGTCTCGACGCTGCCCTATCCGGGCTTGGCAACCGACTGCAAGCCGTTTCTTGTCACGATGCTGACCACCGCGTCCGGCGTCGGGATCGTCACCGAGAACATCTTCATGGGGCGCTTCCGCTACATCGACGAGCTGCGGCGCATGGGTGCGGACATCCGCACCGAGGGTCATCATGCCGTCGTGCGGGGCGCCGAGCGCCTGTCGGGAGCGCCGGTACGCGCACCCGACATTCGAGCCGGCGCCGCGCTCGTGGTGGCGGGGCTCGCAGCCGATGGTGAGACCGAGGTGGCCGACGCCGCCCACATCGACCGCGGCTATGAGGATCTGGTCGGCAAGCTCGCCGGTCTGGGCGCGGCGATTTCGCGTCACTGAGGCGTGCCGCATTCTGTGAGCCTCGCTACCGTCGGCGCGCCGATGGAACCTGTCCACGATTCGCTCCGTGCCGACATGGCCGACCTCTTGGAGGCTGCGCGCTCGGGGCAGCGCCGCGCCCTGGCACGGGTGATGTCCCATACCGAGCGCGGCGGTCCGCAGGCCCGCGCGCTGGGCGCGCTCACGTTCGCGCAATCTGGTAGCGCCCACACGGTCGGCATCACCGGCGCGCCTGGCGCCGGCAAGTCCACGCTCAACTCGGCGGTTGTCGGAGTGGCGCGCGAGCGCGGCGAACGGCTGGCGGTGCTGGCGATTGATCCGTCGTCGCCGTTCAGCGGTGGAGCGATTCTGGGGGACCGGGTGCGCATGTCCGATCACACCTTCGACGAGGGCGTCTACATCCGCTCGATGGCCACCCGGGGACATCTCGGCGGTCTCACCTTGGCGACACCGTTGGCGGTGCGGGTGCTCGACGCGCTCGGCTGGCCATGGGTGGTGGTCGAGACGGTAGGCGTCGGCCAGGTCGAGACCGAGATCGTGGGCGCGGCCGATACCACCGTCGTGGTGGTGAACCCGGGCTGGGGCGACTCGGTCCAGGCCAACAAGGCGGGCCTGATGGAGATCGCGGACATCTTCGTGGTGAACAAGGCCGACCGGCCGGGTGCGTCGGAGACCTGTGGGGACATCCGTCAGATGCTCGACTTGTCTGCCCCCGGAGATTGGGATCCGCCGATTCTGACTTCGGTCGGCACGACGGGTGAGGGCACGGCCGAGCTTTGGGATGCCGTGCGCGCGCATCGCGACCACTGCACCGTCTCTGGCGAGCTCGAGGCGCGTCGCGCTGCCCGCACCCAAACCGAGCTCGAAGAGATCCTGCGAGCCAGCATCGCCGAGCGCGTCGCCGCACTTGCTCAAGGCCCTGCGGCGCAGCGTGTGCGCCAGCAGCTCGCTCTTCGAGAGTTGGACCCCTACACCGCCGCCGAAATGCTTCTCGACGAGGCGGAGTAGTTCGCAGTCGAGTTCCTGGGCCGCCTCGGGATCGGATGCTCAGTCGAGTTCGCCGCGGGCAAGGGCGAAGACCGCCTCGCGCTCGTTGGGGTGCAGATTGCGGTCGAGGAGGCGCAGGTCAGCCGCTGCACGCAGGTGCGCTCGGATCTCGTCGGCGCCGAACTCTTTGAGGAAGGCGCGGGCGAACCGCGTCCGGAAAGCGTTGATGACCGCTCGGGCCGCGGCGTGGTTGTCCGGCGAGGCAGTCCGCAGCCGGACATAGGTCGACGCGGCATCGAACGCAGCGTCGCCGGCCGCTGCGTTCGACCAGTCGATAACCACCGGGCCCTCGGGCGTGATCTTGACGTTGTCGGGCTGCAAGTCCAGATGCACCACAGAGTTGCCGCCCGAGACCTTGGCCCAGCCGCTGGGAGCAGGCACGTCGCCCAGCAGTCGATGCAGCCGTGCCAAGCCCTTGACGTGCCGCGGCACGAGCCACGGCTTGGCCGCGAGCTCGTCGAGCATCGTGGGGCCCGAGAGACGCTCCATCACCACCGAGTGGTCGTCGGGCTGTTCGATGACCTTCGGTGCCGGAAAGCCGTAGTGGCGCACGTGCTGCATTGCCTCGGCTTCATGACTCACGTCTCTGCCGCGCAAGCTCACGCGGATGATGTGCGGCCCATAGGCACGCATTTCTGAGTCTCGGCCCATGCCCAGCAGGGGACCCGGCTCATGTCCCGTCGGTCCTTGCTGTCGTTCGAGGATTCGTGCCCGCAGCGCGCGCAGGTTCCGCTTCCAGACGCGTTCGAGCACCATCGAGGCGGGCTGCTGTGCGATGCGCGAGCCGAAGTACCACGGCAAGGTGAGATCTTCGGACCAAGTGAAGAGCGTGCCTTCAGGGCTCGGGGTGAGCGTGAAGCGTCCGGTGCCTCGCACGGCCCCCTGGTGGGAGATGCCGAGTGTGTGCGGCGGGTCCCACTCGATGACCTCGATACGGTCAGTTGTGCGCAGCGGGCCGAACCTGGTCAAACAGTCGAGCGTCGTGCCGACACCCTCGGTCGTCTCGGAGGTGAAAGCGATCGACGCGGCGTCGGCCATCCATTCGACATTGCGGGCGAGGTCGGCCGCGTAGTCCCAAACCTCCTGCGGCGATGCAGGGATGTCAATGGAGACCTCGATGCCCATGCTCGTGATTGCCTTGTCGATGTCGTCCGTGGTCGCGAGCCGCGATTTGCACTCTTGGCACGCCGTGGCTGCCGACGAGCGGCCAGTGTATGAACCGACTGCTTGAGCGGTGTGTCGCGCGTTGCGGCGGGCGGTTCGCGTCGGACAGCACCCGTAGCCTCACGGCATGAGCGCCGCGCAGAACCGGACGGCCCAGCATCAGCAGGACCAGCGCCCCGCCTATCTCGACTGCGCCGCGTCAACACCGATGCGGCCGTGTGCAGTCGAGGCCATGGTGCCGTTTCTTGAGACGCAGTTCGCCAATCCGTCGGGGGCGCACCGTATGGCGCGTCGGTCGAGGGCCGCCATCGACGACGCTCGCGAAGTCGCCGCGCACGCGCTCGGCTTCGATCCGCACGGCATCGTGTTCACCAGCGGCGGGACCGAGGCTGACAATCTCGCGGTGCACGGCGTCACGTCTGCCACCGGCACAACGGCTCTCTGCCCGGCGACTGAGCACCATGCTGTCCTGCATCCGGTCGAAGCCGTCGGGGGGCGAAAGGTGCGGGTGGATGCCGGCGGTGTGGTCGACCTCGAACATCTGGCAGCTCAGCTGCATCCCGATGCCGGCCCGCCGGTGGGATTGGTCTCAGTGATGCTCGTCAACAACGAGTCCGGTGTCGTTGCCGATCTTGATGCCGTCGCCGAAGTCGTGCGCCGTCACGCACCCGACGCGACGCTCCATACCGACGCGGTGCAAGGGGTCAATTGGGTCGATGTCGCGGCAGCCGCCAGTGCCGTCGATCTGCTGTCGCTGAGCGCCCACAAGTTCGGCGGACCCAAGGGCGTCGGGCTTCTGGCTGTGCGACCCGAGGTGCCGCTGTCGGCACAACTGCTGGGCGGCGGTCAGGAAGCAGACCGGCGAAGCGGCACGCACAACACCGCCGGCATCGCTGCGCTGGGTGCTGCACTCGCGGAGCTGACAGCGACGCGCGACGCCGACGTCTGCCGTATCGGCGCCTTGGCCGCTCGGCTGGCCGTCGGGCTGCTCGGCGCTATCGACGGTTGCGCCGAGACTGTCACGCGGTCGAGCCGGGCCGCCGGAATCTGCCAGTTGCTGATCGAGGACATCGAGACCGAAGCGTTGCTGGTGCTTCTCGACCGGTTCGACGTCATGGCGTCGGCAGCGGCCTCTTGTGCATCGGGCGCAATGGAACCGAGCCATGTGCTGGCCGCCATGGGAGTCGACCGCCAGGCAGCCGCTGGCTCGTTGCGCCTGTCGCTGGGCTGGTGCACCGAGCCGTGGGAGATCGATCGAGCGATCGAGGCGATTCCACAATGCGTGAAGCAGCTGCGATGACCCAGCGAGAGAGATCGGCTGCGAGCAGACCGCTGCGCTCAGCAGCGACCCGCGGCCCGCTGCTCGTTGCGATGTCCGGCGGCGTTGACAGTTCGGTCGCCGCCGCTCTGTGCTTGGAGGCGGGCCATGAGGTCGTCGGCGTCACGCTGAAGCTGTGGGGGGGTCCTCAAGACCAAGGCTGCTGCGCGGTCTCAGACGTGGACGACGCCCGCAGGGTGTGCCAGCAACTGGGGATCGACCATTTCGTCTTCAATTATGCGGCCGAGTTTGAACGCGATGTCGTCGATCCGTACGTGGACGCACACCGGCGGGGTCTCACGCCGAACCCGTGCATCGCCTGCAACCGGCACGTCAAGTTCGACGTTTTGCTGGACCGTGCCCGTCGTCTGGGCTTCGAGCGTCTCGTCACGGGCCATCACGTTCGCATCAGCGCACGAAGCGGCAACCGACGGCTGCAGCGCGGCACCGACGCCGCGAAGGACCAGTCTTACGTGCTGTACATGCTGTCGGGAGCAGATCTGGCGGACCTGTGGTTTCCGGTCGGCGACTATCGCAAGGACGAACTGCGCACGCTCGCATCTGAACTCGGGCTGCGAACGGCCCAAAAGCCAGAGAGCCAAGACGTGTGCTTCATCACCGACGCCGCCGGCAGGGAGCGCTTCTTGGCTGAGCGCATCGACCTGCATCCGGCGGAGCTGGTCGACACGTCCGGCCAGCGCGTCGGCACCGCGCCGGCGGTGGAGCTGGTGACGGTTGGCCAGCGCAAGGGCCTGGATCTCGGCGGTGCGCCGCAGCGGCGATATGCGGTCGAGGTGGACATCGGCTCCCGCCGTGTCACGGTGGGCGGGGCCTCTGAGCTAGCGGCACGAGGTGTCCGGCTCGTCGATCACCGTTGGGCCAGCGGATCCGTCGAAGGCGACGTCTTGGCACAGACCAGTGCGCATAGCGCAGCACTTCCGGCGTGCCTCGACGCCGAGGGCCAGTTGCACTGGAGGGAACCCCAGCGCCGTGTTGCTGCTGGTCAGGCCGTCGTCTTCTACGACGGCGACGAGGTGCTCGGCGGTGCAACCGCTGCGGGACCTTTCACATGAGGCGTACAGGTTCCCCCAACGGCGCCGGCGATGATCCCCCTACCCCCTGGGCATTGCGCAGAGGCGTCTCGACGGCCATCACGCTCGGGGCGCTCGTCGCCGCTGTCGGTGTCGTGCTGGCAGTGTGGCTGACGCGCGGCGGCGAGCCCAGACCGGCTTATCCGAGCGGCTTGCAGGCGGTCACGCCTGTGCCTGGCGCCCAAGTGCCGCACCAGAGCCCCGTCGGCGCTCGGCTCGAGGCTGGCTGGAAGCTGACACTCGTCATCAACGAGACGACGATTCCTGCCGGCCAGCTCGACGCCGGCACCACCCAGCTCGGCGAGTACTTCTTCTCCCCGGGCGACGGCAAGGTCATCGAGAAGCTGCGCAGCGGGCGGTCATGCGCCCGGTTGACCGCAACGCCAACGATCGACACCGAAGCGACCGACTTCACCTACGAATGGTGCTTCTCGACGTTCTGATCTCGATTGCGGCGTCGGGTCCACTACGCGGAGGTGACGTCACCGGTGGCCAGCAGCGCTTGCAGGCCGTTGTCGTCAAGGATTGGCACGCCGAGGTCGGTGGCCTTGTCGAGCTTGGTCTGTCCGGCACGCGCTCCTGCCACCAGAGCAAACGTGCTCTTGTTGACGCTGCCCGGAGTCTTGCCGCCTCGTGCTGTGATCGCAGCCTTGGCTTCCTCGCGGCTGAGATGCCAGCCATCGAGATTGCCCGTCACCACGACCGATTTACCTGCGAGCACCTGCGGCGCATCCAGCTCGCCGTCAACTCGGTCGAAGCGCACCTGCGCT
Source organism: Candidatus Poriferisodalis sp. (assembly GCF_965214215.1). Taxonomy (GTDB): domain Bacteria; phylum Actinomycetota; class Acidimicrobiia; order Acidimicrobiales; family Poriferisodalaceae; genus Poriferisodalis. The sequence goes on from NZ_CBDCBD010000003.1 coordinate 1,719,890, forward strand.
GCGCGCAACTGCTCGACAAGCGCCCGATTGTCCTTGTCGGAGAAGAAGCCCGTGACGCTATCGGCGATAGTCGGCCCGATGCCGTCAATCTCGGCGAGTTCCTCCGCAGAGGCGGCTATGACGGCGTCGAGCGAGCCGCAACGCTGTGCAAGCATGCCGCTAGCTGTCGGCCCCAAGTGCTCGATCCCGAGTCCGATCAACAGGCGCTCCAGCGGTGCGTGACGAGCATCGCCGATACTGCCGATCACATCATGCGCTGATTTCCACGAGAAGCCTTCTAGGCCGTCGAGCAGGGCCGGGTAGAGAGACGCCGCCGCGATGCACTCTGGGACGGATCCCATGAGCACTCCGCCGTAGTCGAATCGTTTTGGCGCCGACGTGTCTGGCGTGGCCGCTGGAACTTCGTACGGGGGCGACGCCGAGCGCAGCCGATCCAGGAACGCTTTCCGCTTTGGACGCGTGAAGGCACGCCCAGCGTGAACGAGTCCGTCGTCAGCGGCGAGATCCTCGGCTTTCAGGCGAAACAAATCGGCGGGGTCGTGAACCCAGCCGGCGTCATAAAGATCAATGACCGTCTGCTCACCGAGACCCTCGATGTCAAGGGCTCCGCGGCCGACGAAGTGCTCGATGCCCGCGATGACACGCGCCCCACATTTCCGGTTCACGCAGTAGGTGTTGGCGTCATCGCCCTCGCGCTGAAGGGGCCGACTGCAAGCAGGACAGACCGCGGGGAAGAACCACTGTCTTGAGTCCTCGGGGCGCTCGGCGAGCACGGGGCCGACCACTTCGGGGATGACGTCGCCAGCTTTGCGCACGATCACCGTGTCACCGGGGCGGACATCCTTGGCGGCCACTTGGTCCTCGTTGTGCAGCGTCGCCAGTGCCACTGTGGACCCGCCGACGAACACTGGCTCCATGTGCGCGTATGGCGTGGCGCGGCCCGTTCGCCCGATCGAGACCATGATGTCGATGAGGTTCGTCGTGCGTTCCTCGGGCGGAAACTTGTACGCGACCGCCCAGCGTGGTGCCCGACTGGTGGAACCGAGCTGCGACCGAAGCGCCAAGTCGGACACCTTCACGACGACACCGTCGATCTCATACGCGGGTCGGTGACGATCGCGCTCCCACCGACTGCAGAAGCGCTCGACCTCTTCCAGTGAGCCGAATGTGCTGATCTCCGGGTTCACCGGCATGCCGAGCTGGCCCAAGTACTCGAAGACCTCGCCTGCGTCGCTGAGTTCAGGGCCGCCGACCAATTCGCCGATGTCGTAGCTCCAGAACGACAGGCCTCGCGTCGCGACGATGGAAGGATCCTTCTGGCGCAGGCTGCCCGCAGCCGTATTCCGAGCATTTGCATAATCGGGATGGCGGCGCTGCACATCGACCGGCGTGAGCTTGGCTAGCGACTCGAGCTTCCGTCGCTCGCCTGCCGGCATGTCTTCGGTAGCGCCTGCAAGCTGCTGCCTGGCGCTCTCTGCGGCCTCGGTGAGGTCGCGACGCGCCTGGGCCTGCGCTTCATTCAATTCGCGGAATTTGTCCAACGGCAGGAATATCTCGCCGCGCACCTCGATGACCGAGGGCGCCGGCGATGCCGTGCTCAGTTCCCGGGGGATGTCTGCGATGGTCACGACATTCGCGGTGACGTCTTCGCCGACACGTCCGTTCCCCCGTGTCGCTGCCTGGGCAAGGCGGCCATGCTCGTAGCGAAGCGAGACGGCCAGCCCATCGAACTTGAGCTCGCAGATCAGCTCCGGTTCGGCCACGGCCACCTCAGGGCCGTTTTCGTCCTGCTCATCGGACTCTGCGTCGCCGAAGAGGGTCGGTTGAGCCGCAGCGAGACCCCGCATGACGCGGCCGTGCCAGGCCCGCAGTTCGTCGGAGTCCATCGCGTTGTCGAGCGACATCATCGGGCTCGCATGGACGACTTCGCTGAACAGCGCCGACAGTTCTGCACCGACACGTTGGCTGGGCGAATTCGGGTCGACAAAGTCGGGATAGCGGGCCTCGAGTTCGATGAGCTCGCGCTTGAGGGCGTCGTACTCCCCATCGGGCACCGAGGGCGCATCGTCTCGGTGATACTCGACGTCGTAGCGGCTGAGCAGCTGCTCCACATGCCGCATGCGGTCGAGATCGCGTTGCATGGCCGGGTCGCTGGCGTCGTTCAACATCGCACTGCCGAGAGTACTGAGGGGGTGCAACAGCAATGCCTCCAGTCGGCGCATCGGAAGTGGGTGATCGCAAACACCTCCGTCGGGCGGTGAATCACGCCGTTCAGAGGCGAGACTCTGGCTGTGGGAGCAACACTTCGAGCGCACCCGACCCTGTGGTTGATGCGGCTGTTGTGGTTGGTGATGCCGTGGAGCGTGGGCGCCGCGGCAGCGGATGCGCTCGGTGCCTGCTCGGAGACATCGGCACGCATCGTGAGCGCGGAACTGTGGGCCGTTTGGGCGCTCGTGCTGACGGCGACTCTGGTGCGCCGGCCGTGGGCATTGACGGTCATCCGCATCGCCGCGCCGGCCAGCGTCGGCGTGGCAATCGGCTCGGTTGTGGCCGCGGTGTCTTGGAACGCCGACCTGGCCGCCCCGCGTGCCGCGACCGCCATCGCGGGTGCCGCCATCGCGACTGCCATTGCGCTGCTGCCCGAAACCGGCAACTCCATGATCGACGGCCTCAGCTATGGCAACGAGCGACGGCTGCTGCTGCGCACCCCGTTCCTGTTGGCGATCGCCCCTGTCCCGCTGGTGTGGACGGCCGTCGTCGTCGGCATCGCAGCGCCGGCGGTGCTGTGGGCCATTGAGCAATGGATCTGGGCCGTTGTCGCCACGCTCACGGGGCTCACCTCGGCTGCGCTGGGCTTCCGGTCGCTGCATCAATTGGCGCGTCGCTGGGTGGTGTTCGTCCCCAATGGCTTCGTCCTGCACGATCGCATGGCGACGCGCGAGCCGTTCCTGCTGCGCCGGGTCGACATTGCCTCGCTCGGTCCCGCGCCTGCCGATATCGATCTCACTGCAGACGACCTGGTCGACATCAGCAGCAACGCGCTCGGTCCGGTACTGCTCGTCGAGCTAGACGGTCAGGTTGAGGTGGTACCGCGCACGACCGGCACCGCCCAGGTCCTCGCAGTGTCACGGGTGCTGTTCAGCCCGACCCGTCCGGGCGAGATGCTGGCCGAAGCCGCCCGCCGCCGACTTCCCCGCTGATGTACCGCCAGTACCCTCCCGCATGCGATGGGAGACCAAACGGCAGCGATCAGCACGGATCAGGTCGCGCATGTGGCGCGCCTAGCGAGGATCGAGCTCACGTCGGCTGAGATCGATCACTACACCGGCCACCTGGGGCGCGTCCTGGACCACGCCCGGGAGCTGGAGGGTCTCGATCTCGGCGATGTGCCGCCGCTAGCGCACCCCTACCCGCTGCAAAACGTCTTCCGCGACGACGTGGCCGGTCCGCCCAGCGATCGGGACGAGGTGCTTAACCAAGCACCCGCGGCGTCCGATGGACAGTTCGAGGTGCCTCCTGTGCTCGGCGGCGAGGCCTGAGCCGGCGATGACCCGCTCGCCGTCCCCCAAGAGCACAACCCGATGAGCCCGGCCCGATGAGCACAGCAAAGGCCATCGCGCAGGACGTACGCACCGGCACACGCCGAGCTGCGGCCGTGCTCGAGGAGTACCTCGGTCGCATCGAATCGCACGACAGCGACATTCACGCGTTCAACACGGTGACCGCCGAGCAGGCCCGTGCAGCGGCCGCTTCTATTGATGAGGCAGTCTCCCAAGGCCGTGATCCGGGTCCGCTGGCAGGCGTTCCCGTCGCCTTCAAGGACAATCTGTGTACCCGCGGCGTGCCGACCACGTGCTCGTCTCGCATGCTCGAGACGTGGTCTCCTCCCTACGACGCCACGGTGGTGCAGGCCATGACAGCCGCTGGCGCTGTGATGATCGGCAAGACCAACCTCGACGAGTTCGCGATGGGCAGCTCCACCGAGAACTCGGCCTTCGGACCCACGCGCAATCCCTACGACCTCGCTCGGGTGCCCGGCGGCTCCAGCGGGGGTTCGGCTGCGGCGGTCGCCGCCGGGTTCGCGCCCTTGGCGCTGGGATCGGACACCGGCGGCTCCATCCGGCAGCCCGCTGCGCTGTGCGGAATCGTCGGCATCAAGCCCACCTACGGACGGGTCAGCCGCTACGGGCTTGTGGCCTTCGCCAGCTCGTTCGATCAGATCGGCCCGTTTGCAGCCGATGTCACTGATGCGGCACTCGCGCTCGGCGTCATCAGCGGCCACGATCCGGCTGACAGCACGTCGATCCCGACGGCCGTGCCCGACTTCGACGCCGCCTTGGCGCGGGGTGTCGAGGGTCTGCGAGTCGGTGTCATCAGCGAGCTGACCGGGGGTGGCCGCAACGGCGCAGGGACCGGTGGCCCAGTGATTGACGATGCAGCGGGCGAGGTGCTGGACGGGATCGATACCGACGTGACTGAACGGGTGCTTGAAGCGGCTGACGCGCTGGCCGACGCAGGGGCATTGGTCGGCCGGGTCTCGGTGCCGGCAGTCACGTACGGCCTCACTGCGTATTACCTGATTGCACCAGCGGAAGCTTCGAGCAACTTGGCGCGTTACGACGGCACTCGCTACGGGTTGCGTGTGGACGGTGCAGATGTCGAGGAGATGAACCGGTTGACCCGGAGGGCCGGTTTCGGCGACGAGGTCAAGGCGCGCATCATGCTGGGCACGTTCGCCCTCAGCTCCGGCTACTACGACGCCTACTACGGCAAGGCTCAGCGGGTGCGCATGCTGACGCGGCGCGACTTCGATGCTGCCTATGCAGACTTCGACGTGCTGCTTTCGCCCACGTCGCCGTGTGTGGCGTTCCGCTTCGGTGACCGCTCTGATCCCATGACGATGTACCGCTGCGACACCTGCACCATCCCCTCAAATCTCTCTGGCGACCCGGCCATGTCGGTGCCATTCGGCACGGGCACAGATGACTTGCCGGTGGGCGTGCAAGTGCTCGCACCGGCGCTGGGCGAGGAGACGATGCTGACGGTCGCCGCAGCGCTAGAGCGTGCAGCGCCGCCACTGCCGGCACCGCAGATGGCTGCCGGCGGCACGTCGGGAAGTGCGTGATGGCGACGCATGTTCGCGGAGGCGCCGGTGACGACGGTTCTCCGACGGCTGGTGTCGATCGGAGCGTTGCTTGATGCCCGCCGCACAGCATCGTGAGACCGGCACGAGCCCCGACGGCTGGGAGACCGTCGTGGGCCTCGAGGTCCACGTCGAGCTGGCCACCGACACGAAGCTGTTCTCCGCTGCGCCCAGCCGCTTCGGCGATGAGCCGAACACCAACGTCACGCCGGTCTGCCTGGGCCTGCCCGGCTCGCTGCCCGTGCTAAACCGACGCGCCGTCGAACTGGCGATCGCGGTGGGGCTCGCGCTCAACTGCGAGATCAGACCGTCGATCTTCCACCGCAAGAATTACTTCTACCCCGACATGCCGAAGGACTACCAGGTCAGCCAGTATGACCAGCCGATCTGTTCCGACGGCTGGCTGGATGTGCCTGGAGCGAACCGGGTCGGCATCGAGCGAGCGCACCTAGAAGAAGACGCCGGCAAGACGACGCACCTGGGGGGCGCAGACGGCCGCATCCACGGAGCCGTCGGCGCGCTCGTGGACTACAACCGCGCAGGCACGCCGCTGCTGGAGATCGTCTCACGGCCCGACATCGGTTCGGCGGCCGAGGCCAGTGCCTACGTCGAGGAGCTGCGGGCGATCCTGCTGGCTCTCGGCGCTTCCGACGCCCGACTCGAGGAAGGCTCGATGCGCGTCGATGCGAACATCAGCGTGCGGCCCGCCGGCTCGGATGAGTTGCGCACCCGGTGCGAGGTCAAGAACGTCAACTCGCTGCGTTCGCTGCGCAACGCCATCGACTACGAGGCCCGTCGCCACATCGGGCTGTACCAATCCGGCGAGCAGCCGATCCAGGAGACCCGCCACTGGTCCACCGACGGCCGCACCCACTCGCTGAGGTCCAAGGAAGAAGCCGACGACTACCGCTACTTCCCCGAGCCCGACCTGGTGCCGCTCGCGCCCGATCCTGAATGGATCTCTCGAGTCCGTGCCGCCATGCCCGCGCTGCCCGCCGCCCAGCGCGAACGCCTCGGCGAGCTGGGTGCTGATCTCGATGACGCACAGATCATCGTGAACCGCGGTCTGGCCTCGCTGGTGCTGGACGCCGTCGGCGCTGGTGCCGATGCGAACCGCACGGTGATGCACGCTGTGCAGAACCTCGCCCTCGACGGGGCCGAGCTGCTTGACGCGACGCAGCTGGCGTCGCTGGTCCAGATGGAGGCAGCAGGACAGCTCACGGCGACACAGGCCAAGACCGTGCTCGGCGTCATGTGCGAGCGAGCACGCGACGGCAATGCCGACCCCGGCACCATCGCCGCCGAGCTCGGTTTCGAGGCCATGGATTCCAGCGAGCTGGAGAGGCTGGTGGATCAAGCCATCGCCGACCACCCTGAGGCCTGGCAGAAGTTCTGCGCCGGTGAAGCCAAGGTGGCGGGCGTGTTCGTGGGCGCCGTGATGAAGGCCACCCGCGGCCAAGCCGACGGCAAGGCCGTCAACCAGCTGCTCGCCCAGCGCCGCGACACCTGAGCTCCCCGGCAGCGATCTGAGGGCGCCGCTCGGCGTTCAGCCCTCGCCGGTGCGGAGCCACGCGTCGCCTCGGAAGCGGATCCACTGCGGAGCGACGCGAAAGCACATGAACACGATGAGCGCGGCCCACAGCCACCCGATTCCCAGATCCAGCAGACGCACCGTCCCGCCGATAATCGCGAAACCCACTGCGGCGCCGACCATCGCCCACGCCAGAAAGCCCAGGTCGCCGGCGCCGATGAAGATGCCGTCGAAGGCGAACGCGGCCGCATTCACCGGTTGCATGGCGGCGACGAACAGCAGGATGTATCCGCTGAGGGAGACCACGTCGGGATCGGTGCTGAAGATCGACGCGAGCGGCGCGCGAAGCCCGACCAGCACCAGTCCGAACACGAAGCTGAGCTGGAGGCTCATGCCGATCATGCGGACGCTGGCAGCGCGCGCCACACCAGGCCGACCGGCGCCCAGCTCCTTGGCCACCATGGCCTGGCCCGCGATGGCGACCGCATCGAGCGCCAGTGCCAGCAGCGCCCAGATCTCGGCACCGATCTGGTGCGAGGCCACCTCGGTGGTCCCGATGCGCGAGGCAAACACGGCCGCCAGCACGAACGAGCCTCGCAGTGCGCTGGTGCGAGCGAACATCTGCAGCCCGACACGGGCATAGCGGCGCGCTGCGGCGGCAACGAGCCGCAGCGAAGCGCCGACGGCGCGCGTGCGGCGGCTCACGGCGACGGCAAAGGCGATCGCCGCTGCCCATTGCGCAATGACGGTTGACCACGCCGAGCCGGCGATGCCCATGTCGAGCTCGAACACCAGCAACAGCTCGATGAGGAGATTTGCGATAGCGGACGCCACCGCCACGATGAGGGGTGTGATCGTGTCCTGCGCGCCCCGCAGGTAGCCGGTAGCGGCCATCGCCGCCAGCAGCGCGGTGAAGCCGATGAGGCTGATCCGCAGGTACGTGAGCGCCAGATCGGCGACTTCGGGAGTCGGATCGAACAGGCCCACGAGCCATCCCGAGCCTGCCCACATGCTCAAGCTGACAGCGATACCCAAGCCGACCGAGAGCCACATGCCGGCGATGCCTTGCTCGGCGGCGCGCTGCGGCGAGCCGGCGCCGACCAGTCGCCCCACCAAACCCGTCGTGCCGTACGCCAGGAAGATCAACGCTGCGTGGGCACTCAGCAGGATGGCCGACGCGATCGCGAGCCCCGCCAGCTCGGGCGTTCCCAGCCTTCCCACGATCGCCGTGTCAGTGAGGACATACAGCGGCTCGGCAATCAGCGCGCCGAACGCCGGAACAGCCAGCAGCAGGATTTCTCGGTCGTAGGCCGTGCGCCGGAACACGGCCTATGACCCCGTCCCGATTGACCTGGATTCGGGCGAGGGGTCCAGCCTCATCTACCGAGGCGCCACACGCCGGTTTCCATGTCGACGACGTACAGCTCGCCTGCGGAGTCGACCGCAAACCCGACAGGCCGTGGCGTGCGCACGCCCAAGTTCCACACCTCGTCTGGTCGTGTGCCCGGTTGCACATTGGCGGCGTAGATGTCGCCCCCGCACAGATCAGCGAATACGTACCGGCCCTCCAGCCACTCCAACTCGCTGCCGCGGTAGACGTGTCCCCCAATCACGGCGCACAAGCCCCGCCCGTGCCGGTACTCCAGATCGGGCGGCCGATGGTCGACGAGCTCGTCGCCGACGAATCGCCGGCTGCCTTCGTAGGCATTCCAGCCCAAGTTGGCCCCGCCCTCGTCGAGGGTGAGCACATTGACCTCCTCGATGCATTGCTGTCCGACGTCGGAGACCCACAACGTGCTGGTCGGCCCATCGAACGACATGCGAAACGGGTTGCGTGCGCCGTACGCCCAGATGTGGGGGTCGCTGCGGGGTCCAAGGTCGGGGTTGCCCGGTGCCGGAGCGAGCCGCCAGTCGCCGGGATCGTCGCTGTCGGCGGTGTCAATGGCGAATCGCAGCACGGCGCCCAACGGCGTCGTGAGATTCTGGCCGTGATGGTGGGGATCGCCGAGGCCCCCGCCGTCGCCGAACGACACGTAGAGCAGCCCGCTCTCGTCGAACAGCAGATCGCCGCCATTGTGCTGCGCATTGGTTTGGGACACTTCCAGTAGATCGGCGTAGCCGCCTTCCAGCGCTGTGCGATCAGCGGTCGGTGTGAGCACCGTGAGCAGGCTGGAACCGTGCCGATTGGTGCGGTTGATCCACAGGCGTCCTTTGGGTCCGAACGTCATGCCCACCAGGCCCTGATCGTGCTCGGCGGCCGTGTCGGAGGAGAAGTCGGCCACAGGCTTTTCCCCGACCCCGGCGCGCAAGCCACTGCCCGCCTGGCCGTCCGGGTAGGGCGCGAAACGCCAGATCCGACCCTGCCTATCGCCCACGAAGCCGCCGCCGACCGCAGCCGACCCGCCGTCGCCGGCATCGCCCTCAGCGCTGTCGAAGACCATCACCGTCGCTTCGGCGAGATCGATGTAGGGCACGAGTGTCACCGAGCGTCCAGGTGCCGCCTGGTCCAGCGGCGCGGCGCGCAGCTCGGGAAGACCGCCAGGGCAGGGAGTGTTCGACGCCACGTACTGCGGGGTCTGCGTGAGCGGAAGGGTCGTCGCAGGTACCGAGGTCACGCTGCCGGTGCCATCGTCGGGATCTCCGACGGCGGAACCGGTGCCGTCGCCGATGCCGATGTCCGAGCAACCGGCTGCCATCGCGCCGGCGGCAATGGCCACTGTGCAGGCCGCAATGCTGAACAGCCGTCCGCCCTGCACCCGGCCAATGTACGCCCGCGGGGCACCATGACAGTCTGCATTTGGCCGTGTGTGCCGCTGCATCAAGTTGTGGCTGCGGGGACGGCACGACAGAATGAACCGATGCGCACGCCAGCAAACACGCTTGGCTGCCCGGCCGAGGCCGTGAGCGGCAACGAGGTTGTAGGGGTACTCACCTAGGCGGGCCCGTCTTGACGCGCTCGCCCTGCCTCCCGCTCGGGAGGCATAGTCATTTCTGGGCACAGTCACTTATGGGCACAGTCCTTTCAGGAACCGACGATTCCAAGTAGCAGGGCAGGAGAAACTTCATGGAGCTCACCGGCGCTCAGGCGTTGATGCGAAGCTTGGAGATGAGTGGCGTCGAGGTCATGTTCGGCCTGCCCGGCGGGGCGATCCTGCCCGTGTACGACCCGGTGCTGGACTCGCCGATCCGCCATGTCCTCGTTCGCCACGAGCAGGGCGCCGGGCACATGGCGCAGGGATACGCGCATGTCACCGGCAAGCCCGGGGTTGCCATGGTCACCAGCGGACCAGCGGCCACGAATATCGTGACGCCGCTGTGCGACGCCTTTATGGACTCGATCCCGATGGTCGTGGTGACCGGTCAGGTGGCCATGTCGGCGATCGGCTCGGATGCGTTCCAGGAGTGCGACACCACGGGCATCACCATGGCGGTCACCAAGCACAACTATCTGGTCACCGAAGCTGCCGACATCCCGCGCATCGTGGCCGAGGCGTTTCACATCGCCACCACTGGTCGTCCCGGACCCGTGCTGATCGACCTGCCCAAGGACGTCAGCAACGAGATGATGACCTGGTATTGGCCCGACAGCGTGGAGCTGCCCGGATACCGGCCCCGCAGCGGGGTCGATCCAGCCGCTATCGCCGAAGCGGCCGAACTGATCCGGGCAGCCCGGCGACCGGTGATCTACGCAGGCGGCGGCCTGCTGAAGGCCCGCGCCGCGGAGGCGCTCCGGGAGCTGGCCGAGATGTGCGACATCCATGTGGTGACAACGCTCATGGCCCGCGGCGTGTTCCCCGATCGCCACCGCCTGTGCCTCGGTATGCCTGGCATGCACGGCAACTATTCAGCGGTGACGGCCATGCAGCAGGCCGATCTGCTTATCAACCTCGGCGCGCGTTTCGACGACAGGGTCACCGGCAATCCGGCTCACTTCGCTCCGGACGCCAAGGTCATCCATGTCGACATTGACCCCGCCGAGCACGGCAAGGTGCGAGTTCCCGACGTGGCCATCGCCGGCGATGCCCGGTTGGCCGTCGAGGCGCTGATCGCGGCGCTGCGGCCCGCCGCCGGCGGCGACGCCACCGACGCCATGGCTGATCGATCGGCGTGGAAGTCGACGATCTCGGGCTGGCAGGAGCAGTACCCGCTGCAATACGACCAACCCGCCAGCGGCCATCCGCTGAAGCCGCAGTACGTGGTGGAACAGCTACGCGACCACACGCCTGACGACACGATCGTGGTGGCCGGAGTCGGCCAGCACCAGATGTGGGCAAGTCAGTTCTGGAAGTTCGACTACCCCTACACCTGGGTCAACTCAGGCGGCCTCGGCACCATGGGCTTCGCGGTGCCCGCAGCCATCGGCGCCAAGGTGGGCCAGCCCGACCGAACCGTGTGGGCGGTGGACGGCGACGGCTGCTTCCAGATGACGGCGCAGGAGCTGATCTCCGCGAGCGCCGAGAACATTCCGGTGAAGATCGCCATTCTCAACAACGCGTACCTGGGCATGGTGCGCCAGTGGCAGGAGCTCTTCTACGCGGAGCGCTACAGCGAGGTGTACCTCAGCGCTGATCATCCCGACTACGTGGGCTGGGCCGAGGCCATGGGCTGCACCGGCATCCGCGTGGAGTCGGCCGAGGAAGTCGTGCCTGCCATCACCAAGGCCAATGCGATCAACGACCGCCCTGTGGTGATCGACTTCCGGGTCGACACTGAGGAGAAGGTGTACCCGATGGTCCCCGCCGGGGGTTCGAACGACGACATCATCTTGGGACCCGAGGGCGACGCCGACGCGGCGCTGAAGGGCACCGCGCCGTCATGAGCGGCGCGCAGGGGGGCGGTGCCGTCGCGAACGGCGCGCCGGGCGACGACGTCGCAGCGACGCCGGCACCAGATGAGCAGCCCATCTTGAGCGGCAACGCGAGCGAACCCGGCCTTCACATACTCGCCGCCATCGTGGAGAACAAGTTCGGCGTGCTCGCACGCATCGCCGGACTGTTCAGCCGACGCGGCTTCAACATCTTCTCGTTGGCAGTAGCGCCCACCGACGACCCGGCCTTCAGCAGAGTCACCATCGTGGTCGATGTCAGCGACACCGATGTCGACCAGATCGCCAAGCAACTCGACAAGCTGGTGAACGTCATTCGCATCAGCGAGCTTCAGCCCGCCGAATCGGTCGAGCGCGAGCTGATGCTGGCCCGTGTCGGCGCAGTGGACATCGATGCAGTGGTGGAGGTGATCTCCGAATACGGCGGCGAGGTGCTCGACCGCAACGAGGCGGAGGCCATTGTGAGCGTCAGCGCTCATCCGCTCCGGCTCGACCGCTGCGAGCGCCAGCTGCGGCCCTTCGGGCTGCACGTGCTCCAGCGCACCGGCCGCATCGCGCTGCGGGCGCTCGACGCTGCCGAGCCCGGCATTGGCACGACTGGCTGAGCCTGTGCGTCGGCACTTGCCGCACGCTCGCTGCCGCTGCGTTCGGCATACTCCAACACCGTCATCAGTACCCACAGTTCAGACACAGCAGTCGGGCACAGCCGATCTGCCGACATCGAGGAGCGACAACGATGCCTGCCACCATCTACTACGAGGAAGACGCAGACCTGGGCCAGCTGGCCGGTCGCACCGTCGCCATCATGGGCTACGGCTCGCAGGGCCACGCTCACGCCCTGAACCTGCGCGACAGTGGCGTGGACGTCGTGGTCGGGTTGCGTGAGGGTTCATCGTCTCGCGCCAAGGCCGAAGCTGAGGGCTTACGGGTGGCCGATGTTGCCGGTGCAGCGACGGAGGCCGACATCATCATGATGGCGCTGCCCGACACCGATCAGGCCGCGATATACGACGTGTCGATTGCACCGAACCTGCAGCCCGGCAACGCCATTGCGTTCTCGCACGGCTTCAACATCCACTTCAGCCAGATCAGCCCGCCCGACGACGTGGACGTGTGGATGATCGCCCCCAAGGGTCCCGGCCACAACGTCCGGCGAACCTACGTCGAAGGCGGTGGCGTGCCGGCGCTCGTGGCGATTCACCAGGACGCCAGCGGGAACGCGCTCGCGGACGCGCTGGCCTACGCGAAGGGCATCGGCGGCACTCGGGGCGGCGTGCTGACGACCACCTTCGCCGAGGAGACCGAGACCGACCTGTTCGGCGAGCAGGTGGTGCTCTGCGGCGGTCTGACCGAGTTGATCCGGGCCGGTTACGAGACCTTGGTGGAAGCCGGCTACCAACCCGAGTCGGCGTACTTCGAGACGCTGCATGAGGTCAAGCTCATCGTCGACTTCATCTACGAGGCCGGCATCTCGGGCATGCGCTACTCGATTTCGACCACCGCCGAGTACGGCGACATGACCCGCGGCTCTCGGATTATCACCGACGAGACCCGCGCTGAGATGAAGCGCATCCTGGCCGAGATCCAGGACGGCAGCTTCGCTCGGGAATGGATCGACGAGAATCGCGACGGGCTGCCGAACTACCGGCGCATGGTCGAAGAAGGCCGCCAGCACCCCATCGAGCAAGTGGGCGCGGAGCTGCGGGCGATGATGCCGTGGATCACCGCAGGCCGCCAGGACGTCACGGCCGCATCAGGCGGCGCCGTTTCCTGAGCTTGCGCGACACGGTGGCAGAATCGGGGGCGTGGTCGAGGTCGTAGTGACGCCGGTGCGGGTGCCCGCTGCGGGTGACCTGCTCGTGGCAACGCCGCGCCTGGTGGATCCGAATTTCGACCGCACGGTCGTCTTCGTGATCGATCATCAGCAGGCGGGCACGCTGGGGGTTGTCATCAACCGTGACTCAGACACGTCGTGCACATCGGCGGTGCCGCGCTGGGCATCGCGCTTCACGACCGAAGCCGCTGTCGGGCTCGGCGGGCCGGTAGAGCCGCAGGGTCTGCTGGCGCTTGGTGCGACCGCCGGCCGGTCGGCAGGCGAACGGCAGCCGCCTGCTGGTTCCCGCGCCGAGTCGTCCGAAGCCGGCGGCGTCTGGCGCACCGTGAACGGCGAGGTCGGGCTGGTCGATCTCACCGCCGACCCTTCCGAACTCGATGCCGCTGTCGTGGCTGTCAGGATCTATGGCGGCCACGCCGGATGGGGACCGGGCCAGTTGCGAGGTGAATTGCAAGCCGGATGCTGGTGGGTCTTCGACTCGACGCCCGGCGATCTAACGGCGGATACCACCACCCTTTGGTACGACGTGCTCGCGCGCCAGTCCTTGCCGGCCCGGTTGCTGGCTCGTTACCCAGACGACCGGGCTCTGAACTAGTGCTTCAGGCCCGTGAGCCACGTGAGTCGTGGCCGTGGATGGTCATCGCGTGCTCCGGTCTGTCGGCTTACGGTGGGGATGCGCCGTTCGCCACGGTCCAGTCGGCGGCGCGCTAGGTTCGCCAACGGAACAGTTGGACTCGATCCCTGCGGAGGCCTCTCATGAGCGAAAGCGGCGAGCCAGCGTCATACGACGGAAGCCGGCGGACCGGCTGGGCCGAACTTGGGTCCGGCGAGACCGTGGAGTTGGCTCGACCGATACGCCGAGTCGGCGCTCGCATCCTCGACGCCATCATCTTTGGGATTTTCTTTGTGGTGCTGATGATTGCGACCACAGGCATCGACGATACGTTCGACTCTTCCGGATCGGGTTTCGGCGCCGTCGGATCACTGCTGCTTGGGCTGGTCGTCGGTATCGGTTATGAGGTCTCCCAAGTGGCGATCTGGGGTCAGACCATCGGCAAGCGGATGGCAGGCATCAAGGTGATCAATGCCGTGCACGGTGGGATGCCGGGGTGGGGCAAGTCATTCGGTCGCTGGGCGATCCCCGGTTTGGTCGCCCTCATTCCGGCCGTCGGCCCGCTCCTGTCGTTGTTGTGCTACGTGAGCCTGACGTGGGATCGCGTGTACCAAGGCTGGCACGACAAGGTCGCGAGCACGTTGGTCATCAAAACCTGAACAGCTTGACCGTGTAGCTGCTGGCAGCGGCTTTAGAGCCGCTCGATGATGTAGTCGATGCAGGCGGTGAGGGCCTCGGCGTCGGCGGGATCGATCGCGGGGAATGCCGCGATGCGCAGCTGGTTGCGGCCCAGCTTGCGGTAGCCCTCGGTGTCGACGATGTCGTTGGCCCGCAGTGCCGCCGCAATGTCGTCTGCGCTGACGCCCTCGAAGTCGATGGTGCACACGACGGGGGAGCGCATGGCGGGATCGGTCACGAAGGGCGAGGCGAACTCACGCGCCGCCGCCCAGCCGTACACGGTGCCGCTGGAAGCTGCCGACCGGGATGCGGCCCAGCCGAGCCCGCCACCATCGAGCATCCATTCGGCGGTCTCAAGCGTCAGCAGGATCGTTGCGAGCGCCGGGGTGTTGTAGGTCTGGTCCTGGCGGGAATTGCGGGCAGCGATCGCCAAGTCGAGCGTGGCCGGCTTGTAACGGCCCCCCGCATCGATGCGTTCGATGCGCTCAATGGTCGCCGGTGAGCACAAAGCAATGAACAGTCCGCCGTCGGCGGCGAAGGCCTTTTGAGGTGCGAAGTAGTAACAGTCGACATCGGTGGGATCCCACGTCATTGCTCCAGCCGCCGAGGTGGCATCGACCATGACGAGGCTCGGGGCGTCGCCCTGACGGGACGGGCTCAGCTGCGGCTGCACCAGCGGCATGCACACTCCGGTCGAAGTCTCGTTGTGCGTCAGCGCGTACACGTCGACGTCGGCTGGATCGGCGGGCTCAGGCACAGGGTGGCTGCCATAGGGCGCCGTGATCACTATCGGGTCGACCAGGTGCGGTGCGGCAGCCGTCACGGCGGAGAACTTCTCGGAGAATTCCCCGAACGTCAGATGCTGGGCGCGGCGTTCGATGAGCGAGAAGGCTGCAGCGTCCCAGAAGCCCGTGCTGCCGCCATTGCCCAGCACCACCTCCCATCCGTCACCAATCCCGAACAGTTCAGTCATCGCTGCCCGCAGCCGGCCCACTACGGAGCGCACGCCGGTGCGGCGGTGCGAGGTGCCCATGTAGTCGACCGCACGAGATTCGAGCGCCCTGACGGCCTCGGGACGAACCTTGGACGGGCCCGAGCCGAATCGCCCGTCTGCGGGACGCAGTTCTGCGGGAATCGAAATTGATGCGGGAGACACAGCCATCGGTTGCCACTATTGCGCCCGGCGCTGCTGCGGACAACCACATTTGCACGACAATGTGCTGCCGAATCGGCGTGTCGGGCTTGCGGCGAGTCGTCAACGCGTCGGAAAGCTCGAATTGACGGCGAGACTGTCGGGCGCACACGCCCGCACAGCGGACTCGAATCACCGATCAGCGTCTGCGCGACGCAACCAGCACGACAGGAGTCGCGCCATGCCCACCTCATCAGAGTCCAGCCGAGCATCGGGCGGCGGTCGCGTGTCGGCGGCGCTGGCGGGCATTGCTCCGTCCGCGACGCTGGCCGTGGACGCCAAGGCCAAGGCACTGCGGGCTGCAGGTGAGAACGTGATTGGATTCGGGGCCGGCGAGCCCGACTTCCCGACCCCCGAACACATCGTGGAGGCGGCAATAGCTGCGTGCAGCGATTCGGCGAATCACCGCTATTCCCCGGCTGGGGGGCAACCAGCGCTCAAAGCCGCCCTCGCCGCCAAGACCGAGCGCGACAGCGGACTCGACTGGGATCCCAGCCAGTTTCTTGTGACCAACGGCGGCAAGCAGGCCGTGTACAACACCATGGCGGCGCTGGTGGATCCCACCGATGAGGTGCTGCTGCCAGCGCCGTACTGGACGACTTATCCCGAGGCGATCAGGGTGTTCGGAGGCGTGCCGGTGGAAGTCTTCGCCGGCATCGAGTCGGGCTTCCGGGTCAGCGTCGAACAGCTCGAAGCGGCGCGGACCGACCGCACCAAGGCGCTGCTGTTCGTTTCGCCGTCGAACCCGACAGGTGCGGTGTATCCACGCGATGAGATCGTCGCCATTGGCCAGTGGGCACTCGAGCACGGATTGTGGGTGATAACCGACGAGATCTATGAGCACTTGACCTACGGCGGTGCGCAGCACCATTCGCTCCCGGTGCTGGTGCCCGAGATCGCCGACCGGTGCGTCGTGCTCAACGGCGTGGCCAAGACCTACGCCATGACGGGCTGGCGAGTCGGCTGGATGGCCGGGCCGAGCGATGTGATTGCGGCGGCCACCAACTTGCAGAGCCATGCCACGTCCAACGTCTGCAACGTGGCGCAAGCAGCGGCTCTTGCAGCGGTGTCCGGCGACCTGGAGGCCGTCGCCATGATGCGAGATGCGTTCGACGTCCGGCGACAGCGCATCACCGAGATGCTCAACGCCATCGAGGGCGTGGAATGTCCCGAGCCCGAAGGCGCCTTCTATGCATTCCCAAACATGGAAGGGCTGCTGGGGCGTCGCTACGGCGACACGGAAGTCACCACGACGCTCGAGTTGGCTGCGGCAGTGCTCGAACAGGCCAAGGTGGCCTTCGTGCCTGGCGAGGCGTTCGGCGCCCCTGGCTATGCGCGGTTCTCCTTCGCTCTCGGGCTCGACGATCTGGCCGAGGGCATCAGCCGTATTTCAGACCTGGTCGGCTGACATGGCTCGAGTCCTAGTGGCTGAGACGTTGGCAGATGCCGGATTGGATCTGTTGCGCGCAGCCGGTCACGACGTCGACGTCCGTACAGGACTCAGTCCCGACGAGCTGCGCGACGCCGTTGCCGGCGCGCAAGCGCTGGTTGTTCGCTCCGCGACACAGGTCGATGCCGACCTCCTCGCCGCAGGTGATTCGCTGATCGTCGTGGGCCGCGCCGGCGTAGGCCTCGACAACGTCGATGTCGCTGCTGCGACCGAGCGCGATGTGCTGGTGTGCAACGCGCCGTCCAGCAACGTCGTGTCGGCGGCCGAGATGACGGTGGCGCTCATGCTGGCGCTAGCTCGCCACATACCGCAGGCGCACGAAGCGCTCGCCGACGGTCGATGGGAGCGCAGCCGCTGGGGCGGCATGGAGCTGTACCGCAAGACAGTGGGAATTCTCGGCCTCGGTCGCGTTGGCCGCTTGGTGGCGCAGCGGATCGCGCCCTTCGATGTCGCACTCATTGCCTACGACCCCTATGTGAGTTCCGAATCCGCCCGGGCGGCAGGTGTCGACATGGTCTCGTTGGATGAGCTGCTCGAACGTTCCGACATCATCACCTTGCACATGCCGCGGACGCCCGAAACGGCCGGGTTGCTAGGTGCCGAAGGCCTGGCCAAGTGCCGCCCGCACGCGTTGATCATCAATACCGCACGGGGTGGAATTCTTGACGAGGCCGCAGCCGCAGCCGCACTCGACACAGGTCGTCTTGGCGGCATTGCGCTTGATGTATACGAGACCGAACCGATGACTGAGTCGCCCTTGTTTGGCAGGTCCGATGTCGTGGCGACGCCGCACTTGGGTGCCAGCACGGCCGAAGCGCAAGATCGAGCAGGCGTTCACATTGCCGAGCAAGTCAACTTGGCGTTGGCCGGCGATCCGGTTCCTTACGCCGTCAACGCTTAGCGCACGGGGCGTTCAGCGCTGGGCGGCGACGGCGGCGGCGTCGGGGTGTCCCAGGTAGCGCTCGGGGATCTCGAAGCCGAAGATGCGGGCCGAGTTGAGGCCCAAGATCTTGGCCCGCTCACCGTCGTCGAGATGGCTCATGGTGCGTTCGATGGCCTGAGCCGAATACGGCCACGAGCCTTCGTGGTGGGGGAAGTCGTTCGCCCACAGGAAGTTGTCGACGAGACCGTGCTCGCGGGCGAGATCGAGGCCGGCGGGGTCTTCCTGGAAGCTCGCGAAGCCCTGGCGCTTGAAGTAGTCGCTGGGCAGCATGTCGAGCTTGGGCCGCACCCACATGTGGTGCTTGAGGTAGGCCTCGTCCATGGCGCCCAGCATCCAGGGCACCCAGCCGATCCCGGCCTCGATGGAGCCGAAGCGCAGCTCCGGGTGCCGCTCGGCGACGCCCGACGCGCAGATATTGACCAAGGGCTCCATCGTGGGCGCAAGCGAATGCACGGCATAGTTGATGACGGCCCCGCCCTGGCTGCGGGCGGTGCGGGGGTCGCGGCCTGTCGAGACATGGAAGGTGACCGGCAGGCCCACCTCGTCGATGCAGTCCCACAAGGGCTCCATCTCCCGCAGGTTGTAGTTGAGGTCGTCGACGTCTGGCGGGCCGAAGACCGGCTTGGCGGGCAGGCTCAGGCCCTTGAATCCCAGCGCCGCACAACGCTGGATCTCGGCGATCGCCTTGTCCAGCGCGGCAGGCGCAATGCAGGCCATCGGTGCAAGCCGGTCGTTGTAGTCGGCGAATTCCTCCCACGCCCACTCGTTGTAGGCCCTGCACATCGCGTGGCTGAAGTCGGCATCGGGCGTTGCCCACACGGTGAGGCCCTTGTTCGGGAACAGGACCTCGGCGTCGCAGCCGTCCAAGGCCAAGTCGCGCACCCGTGACTGCGGATCGCGCCCCGACTGGTTGCGCAGCTTTTCGTGTCCCTCAAATGGCTTCGTCCAATTCAGTTTGGCTGGCCGGAAGCCCTCCGCTTTCTGAAAGAACTGCGGGTCCTGCGCCGCATCGCTGGCCGCCCCGGCGTTGTCCGAGCCAGTGTCAGCAGTCTTGGCCCTCTTGCCGTGGACGTCCATGGCCTTGGTCACCGCGATGGTCGGCAACCGGTCGTGGTAATCGGGATCGATGCGGTCATAGAGGAACGTGCTCGGCTCTTGCACGTGGCCGTCCGCCGAGCACATGAAGAACTTGTCGTCGGCGTCGGGCCGGGCCGAGCGCACCCAGCCGTCATTGCCCGGCGTCTCGAGCCGCCACACGTTGTTGACATCAGGTTCAGGAATAGTGATCGCCATGTCAGTGACTCCAGGACGGGGCGCGGGGGAGAAGTCGCCATGGTCGCAGCTGCGTCGCTGGCACCATGATGCGAATGCCCATGAGTCTGGCACGCAGCAATAGCCGGTGACCTGAGCCCCCACGCCAGAAGTCTCCGAGCGAAGGCGATTCCCTGCTCCGCCTCCGAGCCCGAGACCGTGTGTGCCGACCCACGGTGCGCCTGCGCGGTTGAGTGGCCAGTGCTCAAGGGCGGTGAAACAACTACTAGCTAGGAGGTAAAACACCTATTGACATTGTCTGCGCAGACAATCCAGCCGTCGCCGTGCAGTCCACATTCGTGAGCGGGAGGGTTCACAAAGGTGGGTGCAGACCTGACTCGAGCCAGTTGAGGGGCAGGGCGCCCTTGTGGGCGATGAGGCTGACGGCCCACTGGGGTGGCGGCTGGTTTGGATCCGTTGCGTGGGGCACCACTGAGGTGCGCTTACCGACGGCTTCGATCAGGTACGCGGTTGCGTCGGCGGTCTCAGTTTCGCCCGCGTCGCCTGCGTTGACGGGCGGCGCTGCCTGCACCAAACCCTTGAGCCGGGCGACACCGTCAGGCAGATCGGCGAGCAACGCCTCGATGACGGGCATCGCGATTGGCGCGTCGAGGACGACCGTCTGCGATTCGAAGAATTCCTCTGCAGTCGGCGATCCGGGCGCAGCGGCCGCGCCGAGCGCTGGTCGTTGACGGGTGCTGGCTGCATCACCTGCCGATCTGGGGCCGAGTAGCACGTCGATGGGCACCGCAGCCCGACTGGCGCGGACAATGGCAGAAGTGGCCGAGAGCTCCGCCAGCCAATCGCACAAGTCATCGGCATCGTCGAGCAGGTCGACCTTGTTGACCACGAGCAAGTCGGCCGCAGCGAGCTGCTGCCGCACGGTGTCGGCCACCCAGCGGTCGTTGGCTTGGCGTCGGATCTGTTCCGCGTCGGCCAGCACCACCACTGCGTCCAGCCGCAGACCGGGCGTGTGTCCGTACGCAGCGATCTGAGCAGGATCGGCAACCCCGCTGGCCTCGATGAGCAACCGGTCGGGCGGTACCTCGGCAGACCGGACAGTGTTCAACGCCGCAGCGAATCCATCGGCCAGGCTGCAGCAGATGCAGCCGTTGGCGAGTGTCAGCTTGTCTTCATCGGCCGCGACGATGAGATCCTCGTCGATGGAGATCTCGCCGAAGTCGTTGACGATCACCGCGATGCGTTCATCCGAGGATCGCAGCACATGGTTCACCAGCGTGGTCTTGCCGGCACCCAGATAGCCCCCGACGATGGTCACCGGGATCCGTTGCTCGCTCACCATGTTGTTCTCACCGCAGAACTCGGTTCAGGCACCTTGGGGAATCTATGTCTCACCGATCTGGGCCGGTTGGGGCACCCCGCCGAGCACGGTGCCCCATACGCCGATGTCACGCAGTGCCATCGGGTCAACGGTCAACGGGTCGTCTTCCAGCACCGCGAAGTCAGCCAACTTGCCGGCTTCGATGCTGCCAATTTCGGAATCCAGCTTGATCTGCCGGGCCGCTTCGATCGTGATGGCACGCAAGGCGTCGGGCACCCCGATGCGCTCGTCAGGGCCCAGCACCTGGCCCGACGCGGTTACCCGGTTGACGGCACACCACGCCGTGTGCAGGTGACCGAGCGGCGTGATGGGCGAGTCCGAATGGATCGAGAAGCTGACGCCACTTGCCAACGCGGTCCCGCATGCATCCATGCGGGCGGCGCGCTCGGGCCCCACGGTTGCGTCCCGGTGCTGGTCGCCCCAGTAGTAGATGTGGTTCGAGAAGATGTTGGCGCTCATGCCCAGCGCCGCCATGCGGCGGTACTGGTCGGGCGTGGTGAGCTGGCAGTGCTGCACGGTGTGGCGGTGATCCCAACGGGGGTAGCGCTCGAGCACCTGCTCGACCGCGTCGATGAACACTTCCGACGCCTCGTCGCCGTTGCAATGGCAGTGCACCGTCAGGCCCGCACGGTGGTACGGCTCCAGCAGATCGGCCATCTGGTCGGGCGCCGTCAGCCACAGGCCGTTGCCGACGTGCCCGGGCGGCGGCTTGTAGTAGTGCGGCCAGCTGATCCTCGCCGTGAAACCCTGGATAGAACCGTCCAGGATCAGCTTGACGATGCCGAAGCGCAGTTTCGATGACTGCTCGTTCTTCAGTCGTGCTCCCAGCGCCGCCAGCTCATCGGTGTCGGCCGGCGCTCCGAAGAAGTTGGACAGCGCCACCATGATGCGAGCCGGGTACTCGGGATCGCTGGTGACTTTCTTCCAATTGGCGAGTTGCTCGGGGTCGAACAGCTGCGTGGTGCCCAAGTCGGTCAGCAGTGTGTGCCCGGCATTGCGAGCTTCGTTGGCATAGCGCCAGCGGGCCTGTTCGGTGCGGTTGGCGTTCATCATGTCGACGAACGCCTCGCCGGCCAGCATCATGCCGGCGGGCTCGTGCAGCTCACCGTTCGGCAGCCCGTCGCCGCCTCGGGCCACCCCTGGGCTGGTCGCCGTCTCGTCGATGCCGCATCGCTCCATGAGCGCCGAGTTGATCGTGGCTAGGTGTCCGCTGGCATGCAATATGAGCGTCGGCCTCGCGCCGGTCACGGTGTCGAGATGGCGTGCCACCAGCCGCTCGCCTGGGAAGTAGATCGGGTCGAGTCCCCACGCCAGCAGCGTCTGGGACTCGTCGGTCAGCTCGGCGGCGGCTTTGCCGAGCCGTTCGAGCACATCGTCGATCGACGTGCAGCCTGGCCATAGCCGTCCCTGCGGATCGCGACGGTCGAAATATCCGACGTAGGTCGAGCTCCACAGGCCTCCGGACATCACATGGCAATGGGCCTCGACGAACCCGGGCATCAGAACGTGCTCGGCGAAGCGATCATCGACTCGGTGCGTGCCCCATGACGCCAATTCGTCGGCGCTGCCGACCCCCAGGATCCGATCGCCGGCAACGGCCACGGCTTCCCCGAAGGGAAACGCCGGGTTGACGGTGATGACACGTCGCGCCGGGTAGATGACGAACGGTTCTTCGTCGTTGGTGTGGCCGGTGTGTGCTGTCGTCATCAGTCGTGTGCCTCCTGTGCGACGCTGGGTTAACTGGCTGGGTTAACTGGCTGGGTTAACTGTCTGTGGCTTCCGCCAGGCTGGTTTGGACCTCCGTGGCTTTCGCCACGCTGGGTTCGACCTCCGTGGCTTGCGCCACACTGTGTTGAACCTACGTAGCTTGCGCTACGTAGTGACCTGGTTCGACTTCGAGCAAGTTCACGGGCTCGGGTGCGGTGCCGGCCTCGAAGACGGGACTGGGCACCTCATCGGTCTGGACGGAGCGGTCGGTGCGCCGTCGCCGGGGATCGGCGATCGGTACCGCGTCGAGCAGTCGCTGGGTGTAGGCGTGCATGGGGTTCTCGAAAATGTGTCGGCGGGAACCGAGCTCGACGATCTGGCCCAGGTACATCACGCCGACGCGGTGGGCGATCCGCTCTACGACGGCCAGGTCATGGCTGATGAACAAGTACGACAGCCCCATTTCTGACTGCAGGTCCATCATCAGGTTGATGACTTGCGCCTGGATGGAGACATCGAGGGCCGAGACGGCCTCGTCAGCGATCACCAGCTCGGGCCGCAGCGCCAGTGCCCGGGCGATGCAGATCCGCTGACGCTGCCCGCCGGAGAACTGATGCGGGTACTGGGCCATGTCGTCGGGCGACATGCCGACGCGACGCAACAGGTCGGCAACGACGTCGTTGATCTCGCGCCGCGGCGCTGCACGGTGAATCTCCAGCGGCTCAGCGATCGCCTTGCCAATGGTGCGGCGGGGATCGAGGCTGGCGAAGGGATCCTGGAAGACGATCTGGGCCTTGCGCCGATGCGGGCGCAGAGCCTTCGGCCCGAGGTCGGTGATGTCGGTGCCGTCGAGCCGGATCGTGCCGCTCGTGGGGTTGAGCAGGCGAATGATGAGGTACGCGAGCGTCGACTTGCCGCAGCCGCTCTCGCCGACGACTGCCAGGGTCTCGCCCCGGTCGATGTGCAGGCTCACCTGTTCGACCGCGTGCACGCGCGCACCCCCAGAAGCCCCGAAGTGCTTGGTCAGCGAACTCACTTCCACAATCGGTGTCCCCGAGACCTGCTCGGTCATAGCGCTGGGCCTCCGTTGCTGGCCGAGCCAGCGCCGGGTCGAGCTTCGAGCGAGTCGGGATCGATGAGCTCGAAACGTTGCGGTTCGTCGCGTCCAGCCATCGAGCCGAGCTTGGGCACCGCCGCCAGCAGTGATCGCGTGTAGGGCTCGTGCGGCCGTTCGAAGATGTCCGAGACGTCGCCGCGCTCGACCAGCCGCGACTGCTGCATCACCACCACCTCGTCGGCGATCTCGGCCACGACGCCCATGTCGTGGGTGATGATCAGCACCGCGGCGCCGGTCTCGCGCTGCATCTCGGCGATCAGCGCCAGGATTTGCGCTTGGATCGTGACGTCGAGGGCCGTGGTGGGCTCATCCGCGATCAAGATCGCCGGGTCGCATGCGAGTGCCATGGCGATCATCACCCGCTGACGCATGCCACCCGACATCTCGTGCGGGTACTGGTCGATCCGGCGGGCGGCATCGGGAATCCGGACACGATTCAGCATTTCCAGCGTGCGGTTGCGAGCCTCCTTGCGGCTGAGCCCGCGGTGCAGGCGCAGCGCCTCGCCGATCTGGCTGCCCACGGTGTAGACGGGGTTCAGGCTCGTCAAGGGCTCCTGGAAGATCATCGAGATGCGATCACCTCGGATCGAGCGCATCTGGGGTTCAGACAACTGCAGCAGGTCTTCGACGTTCCCGTCGTCGTGGCGGAACATCACCTCGCCGCTGCGGATCTGTGCCCGGGTGCCGATCTCGATGAGCCGCATGATGGACAGCGCGGTGACCGACTTCCCCGAACCCGACTCGCCCACGACCGCCAGCGTCCCGCCGTCGTACAGGTCGAACGAGACGTCGTTGACGGCGACGAAGTCGTCGAATGCGACCGTCAGACCCCGCACCTGAAGCCTTGGCCCCGAGGTGTTCGGCGTGGCGGCGGATGGTGCGCTCACAGCTCAGCGTCCCCGCAGCTTGGGGTTGTAGGCGTCCTGCAGGCCGTCGCCGATCAGGCTGAAGCTCAGCACCGTGAAGAAGATCGCCAGCCCCGGAAACGTCACCGACCACCAAGCGGTCAGGAAGTTGCCCCGGTTCAGACCGATCATCAAGCCCCAGCTTGTGTTGTTGGGATCGCCGAGGCCCAAGAACGCGAGCCCGGCTTCGAACAGGATCGCTGTGCCCATGATCAGGGTGGCCGACACGATGAGCGGCGGCAAGGCGTTCGGGAAGACGACCCTGCGAATGATGCGCCAGTCGGTGGCGCCCAAGGCTCGGGCGGCCCGCACGAACTCGAGATTCTTCAGCCGCAGGAACTCCGCGCGGGTGATTCGAGCGATGCCCGGCCAAGCCACGACGCCGATAGCGAACGCGATCGTCCACATCGACGGCTCGAACAGCGCCACCACCACCATCGCGAACAGCAGCGCAGGCAGCACCTGAAAGAACTCCGTGAAGCGCATGAGGGCACTGTCGAGCCATCCGCCGTAGTAGCCCGCCAGCGCTCCGATGCTGATGCCGATCAAGAGCACCATCGCTGCCGCCATGGCAGCGACCGTCAGGCTGGTCGTGCCGCCGTTGATGACCCCGGCCAGCACGTCACGTCCCAGATAGTCGGTGCCCAGCTGAGCTTCGGGAAGTTCGCCTGGGCCGATCAATGGTCTCGCCACGATGTCCTTGGGGTCCTGGTCGTACAGCCGAGGCCCGGCGACTGTCATGAAGATGATGCCCAGCAGCATCAGCACGCCGACAACTGCCGCCTTGTTGCGAACGAACAGCCGAAGCGTCTCTCGACCAGGACGCTCCGCGTCTGCGCGCATTCGCTCAGACCTGTCGCCGCCGTCGCGCTTGGCGGACGCTGTGCGCTCTGCGGCCGGCGAGACGTCCCCAAGGCGGCCGAGCTCAGACACTCGAGCGTTCCCTCACGCGGATGCGGGGGTCGATCACGGTGTACAGCAGATCGGTCAGCAGGTTCGCTGCGATCACCATCACCGAGGACACCATCAGCACGCCGAGCAGCACCGAGGTGTCCCGTCGCAGAATCGAGTCGAAGGCCAGCCGCCCCAGACCCGGCCAGTTGAAGACGGTCTCGACGAGAAGCGCCCCCGACAGCAGCGCCCCAAACTGCAGGCCCACGACGGTCACGACGGGGATGACGGCGTTGCGCAGCGCATGCTTGTACACCACTCGGC
This sequence comes from Candidatus Poriferisodalis sp., assembly GCF_965214215.1. Classification (GTDB taxonomy): domain Bacteria; phylum Actinomycetota; class Acidimicrobiia; order Acidimicrobiales; family Poriferisodalaceae; genus Poriferisodalis. Next base: position 1,745,696 of record NZ_CBDCBD010000003.1, read on the forward strand.
GCTCGCCCAGCCCCTTCGCTCGCGCTGTGCGCACATAGTCGGACTCAAGCACTTCGAGCATGGACGCCCGAGACAAACGGCTGTATTGGGCCAAGTAGATGAGTCCGAGCGTGAGGGCAGGCAGCACCAGATGCTCGGCCACATCGATGGCGTTGCCGAACCAGCCCGACGCATAGCTCACGTCGTGCCAGCCCTGCACTGGCAGCAGCTTCCACGTGGATGCGAACAGGATCACCAGCATGATGCCGGTCCAGAACACCGGCATCGAGAAACCCACCAGCGCCAGCACGGTGGCACCGTGGCTGAGCGGGCTCTCGGGCCGGCGCGCGGTCGCCACACCGACCATCGTTCCTGCCGTCACTGCAAATGCCAGCGCTGTTCCGACCAGCAGCACGGTGGGCCACAGGCGTCCCGCGATCAGCGAGGAAACAGACTGGTTGAAGAAGTAGGACTGGCCGAGGTCGCCCGTGGCAACGCGGCCGATGTACGACGCAAGCTGCACCACGAACGGGCGATCCAGCCCGTACTGCGCCCGGATTTCGTCGAGCAGCTCGGGGTCTCCTGCGCCGCTCTCGCCCACGATCACCGTGGCCGGGTCGCCGGGCGTGAGGTGAATCAGCAGGAAGTTGAGACACATCACTGCCAGGATCAGCCCCACAGCCTGGGCGATCCTGGCAGCGATGGATCTCAGCATGACCTCACCGGGACTTCAGCACGTTGCTGAGCCGGGGTGCGTGCTCGTCGTGTGCGGTCTATTGGCTGAGCCAGACCTCATGCATCGGCGACATCATCCCCCAGATGTTGTCGGTGGGCGGGTGCTGAACACGCGGGTTGTGGGCCTGCCAGAACTGAGGAGTGGTCAAGAAGTAGATCGGCACGTCCTCCGCGACGATCTGCTGGAACTCGGCATACAGCTCGGCGCGGCGAGCAGGGTCGAGCTCCTGTCCGGCCTCGGTCAGGATCCGGTCGACGTCAGCGTTGGAATACCCGGTGTTGTTCGTCCAGATGGCACCGACCCGGTTGTCGCTGAGATACGTGCGGTGTACGCCGATGACGGGGTCGCCCCAGTTCCAGACGTTGTTGATGGTCATCTGATACTCGCCGCTCGCGACACGGCCGGCCCATGTCGGGAAATCGGGCGAGACGCTCAGCTCCACGTTGATGCCGATGTCCTCGAGCGCCTGCACGACGTACTCCGCGTACACCACCTGTGTGGGCGGGATGTAGTCGATGGTGAGGCTGAGCTCGCCCTCGGCGTAACCGGCGTCGGCAAGCAGTGCCTTCGCCCGGTCGACGTCGCGGTCGTAGGGGTTGACGGTGGAGTCGTGGAACGGGCTGGCCGTCACGATGCCCGACGTGGCGGGGATCGTCAGACCTTGGTCGAGCGCGTCGATCATGAAGTCGCGGTCGATTCCGTACGCGATTGCCTGGCGCACCCGCTTGTCCGACAGCGCCGGGTCGGCCACGTTCATCTCCAGCCACTGGATCTGCCCGATGGCCTCATGCCCGTCGGCGCTCACGATCACGTCCGGGTTGTCCATCAGACGCAGAACGTTGGCTGCCGGACCGAGCGTGACCGACAGGTCCGTCGTTCCGTTCTCGAGTCCGAGGACGATGTTGGTGGCATCGGGGATGATCTCCATCACGATCTCGTCGAGACAGGGCGCGCCGTCGATGAAGAAATCGTCGAAGCGCGCCATGCGGATGATGGAGCCGGCCTCGTACTCGACGAGCCGGAACGGTCCCGAGCCGATGAAGTTCTCGGTGTTGCGCGGGTGGGTCGGCAAGTCCTGGCCGTCGTCGAAGATGTGCTTGGGGATGACCGGGAGCAGGCCGGGCGACATCGCCAGCAGGATCGCCGGATGCGGCTGGCTCAGGTTGATCACCGCGGTGTGCGCATCAGGCGTGTCCACGCCTGTGACGGGTGCGAACATCGGCTTGAAGGGGTGGTGTGCCTGCGCGGTGAGGATCGAGAACGCCACGTCAGCCGACGTGATCGGCATGCCGTCGTGGAAGACGGCGTCCTCCACGAGATGCAGCGTCACCGTCAAGCCGTCATCTGAGATCTCCCAGCTGTGGGCGAGGTACGGCATCGGGTTGTACTCGTCGTCGTACAGCAGCGGGCTCGCATTGAGCTGCGTGCCGGGCACGGCGGTCGCATAGCCCGACTGCACGGTGCCGTTGAGGTGGCGCGGCACCTGCGTGCTGCCGATGATGAGCGTTCCGCCCACGTTCTCGCCGCCATTGCAGGCGCTCATGGCCATGTCGCCGTCATCTGACATGCCGTCGCCGTCGTCGGCCATGTCGTCAGACATGTCGTCGCCGTCGTCGTCGGCCATGTCGTCATCAGACATGTCGTCGCCGTCATCGGTGCCTGTGTCCGCAGCCGACGTCGTCGCAGGCGCTGCATCGTCGTCATCGTCGCTTCCGCACGCCGCGCCGACCAAGGCGAACACGGCGAGCACGGCGACGACCATTCGCCACTTCTTCATGAGTTGCTCCCTCTCACATACGCCCGCCCGCATATGAACAGGCTTCAATTCGGGCAGGACACCCGGAGCGTCGCGGTACGGTAGCGCAAACTGCCCCTCAGACAAACGGGGGACCGCCTGAACTGCGGCCTCCCGCGGGGAGGCAACAGGTGTGAGGTGCGTCACCGATGAAGATCCATTGGTTCCTGCCCACAGGCGGTGACTCACGTGACGTGCTGCCCGACGAGCCCGGCGCCCATTGGCGACCGCCCTCGATGGATTACCTCACACAAGTGGCGACAGCCTGCGACCAGCTCGGCTACGAGGGGATGCTGACGCCCTGCGGCACGATGTGCGAGGACGCTTGGCTGTCCACGATCGCCCTCGTGCCGGTGACGAAGCGCATCAAGTTTCTTGTTGCATTCCGACCAGGCTTCCTGTCGCCGACGCTGGCAGCGCAGATGGCCTCGACGTACCAGCGATTGTCGGGCGGTCGGCTGCTCATCAACATCGTGACCGGTGCCGAGCCCCGCGAGCTCAACCGCTTCGGCGACTGGCTCGACAAGGACACCCGCTACGCCCGGACCGGCGAGTTCCTGCGCATCGTTCGGGAAGCATGGTCGGGCGAGCCGTTTGACTTTGAAGGCGACTTCTACAAGGTGGCTGCCGCCACGACCCGCGATGCGCCCGATCCGCAGCCGGCGATCTACTTCGGCGGCGCCTCGCCAGCCGCCGAGAGCATCGCTGCAGAGCATGTCGACGTGTACCTGGCATGGGGCGAGCCTCCCGACATGGTGACTGAGCGGCTGGAACGTATGCGGGCGCGGGCCGCCGATCACGGCCGCACACTGCGCTTCGGCATCCGTTTCCACGTCATCACCCGGCCCGAGGCGGCCGACGCTTGGGCCGTGGCAGACGACATGTTGGCGCACATGAGCCCCGAGGCGATCGCCGCCGCCCAGGCCGACTTCGCGACGACGATGTCGGAGGGTCAGCGCCGCATGGCTCAGTTGCATGCCGAAGGCACCGGACGCCTCGAGATACATCCCAATGTGTGGTCCGGCATCGGTCTCGTCCGCGGTGGCGCCGGCACTGCGCTGGTCGGCAGCTACAGCGAAATCGCCGATCGCATAGCCGAATACCACAAGCTGGGATTCGACGAGTTCATCCTGTCCGGTTACCCCCACCTCGAAGAGGCGTACTGGTTCGGCGAGGGCGTCATGCCGATTCTGCGCGAACGCGGGCTGCTCGAACCGCTCGCACACGGCTCGCACGACGCCCTGGTCTCGTCGTTCCGCTGAGCTGAGCATGCGACCGAAATCGCGAGAAAGACTCAGCGCGTCGGACGGGCATCGGCCGCTGCGCCTGGGCCTGCTTCGCTGCGACGACCCAGTGCCGGAACTGCAGTCCATCTGCGGCACCTATTCGGACATGTTCGCCGACGTGATCGCCCGAGTCGACCCGAGCGTCCAGATGGACACCTTCAGCCTCCCCGACGGCGAATGGCCAAGCGACCTCGACGCCTTCGACGGCTGGATGACCACCGGAACCCGGGCCTCGGTCTACGACGACGAGTCCTGGATCAACCAGTTCGCCGACTTCGTGCGCCGGCTGCACGCCGAGCGTCGCAAGATGTTCGGCATCTGCTTTGGGCACCAGATGATCGCCCACGCACTCGGCGGCACGGTGCAGCGGGCACAGCACGGATGGACGGTCGGTGCACATGTCTGGAAACTCCACGAGCGCCGCCCCTGGATGGATCCGCCGTCCGACGAGATCAGTCTCATCCACAGCCACCAGGACCAGGTGCGGTCGTTGCCTCCGGGCGGTGTCGTGCTGGCCGGTGCGGATCGCTGCCCGATCGCCATGATGGCGGTGGGGGAACACCTCGTCGGCTTGCAGGGCCACCCAGAGTTCCAGCCCTCCTTCGTCGCCCCGCTGTACGAGAGCCGCACGGCGCTTCTCGGCGAGGAAGCTGTTGCGCAAGCCAAGGCCAGCCTGGCCACGCCGTGCAACCAAGAACTCGTCGCTGGATGGATGCTCCGCTTCTTCGCCGGCTCAGATTGAGGCTGCCGGATCGAGCGGGCTGAGACCCACCCCCGATCGGGGCTAGGTCGCGGGCATCCAATCGGGGCGGGTTGTCTCGTAGCCGTCGATCTCGCTCGCGCTGCGCATCGTGATACCGATGTCGTCGAGACCCTCGAGAAAGCGTTCCTGGGTGGCGTCGTCCATCGGAAAGGGCTCTTCGATGCCAGCAGCCGGTGCGCTGAGCAGGCGGCGTTCCACGTCGACGGTCACGATCAGATCCGGGTCGGCATCCACGGCGGCTCGCAGACGAGCAGCTGCCTCTTCGGACACCTGCACCGGCACCAAGCCGTTCTTGGTGGAGTTGTTGCGGAAGATGTCCCCGAATCGGGGCGAGACCACCGCCACGAAGCCGTAGTCCATGAGCGCCCAAACGGCGTGTTCGCGTGAGGACCCGGTGCCGAAGTTGGATCCCGCAACCAAGACCGTGGCGCCCGCGAAGCGCTCGTCGTTCAGCACGAAATCGCGCTCGTCGCGCCACTCGCTGAACAGGCCCTTGCCGAAGCCCGTGCGCTCGACGCGCTTGAGCCAGTCGCTGGGGATGATCTGGTCGGTGTCCACGTCGGAGCGGTCGAGGGGCACTGCACGGCCCTCGTGCACACGTACTGGCTCCATCGGCTGCTTCCCTTCTCTCGCTCAGCCGAGGTCGTCGGGCGTGACGAAGCGCCCGGCGATGGCTGTCGCTGCTGCCACCTCTGGCGAGCACAAGTGCGTCCGCCCGCCCCGGCCCTGGCGGCCTTCGAAGTTGCGGTTCGAGGTCGACGCTGAGCGCTCCCCGGCGGAGAGCTTGTCGGGGTTCATCGCCAGGCACATCGAGCAGCCCGGCTCACGCCAGTCGAAGCCGGCCTCGACGAACACTGCATCCAGTCCTTCTGCCTCAGCCTGCACCTTGACGGCGAAAGAACCCGGTACGACCAGCGTGCGAACCCCGTCCGCGACCTTGCGTCCGCGGGCCACCGCCGCTGCTGCGCGCAGGTCCTCGATGCGCGAATTGGTGCAGCTGCCGATGAAGACAGTGTCGACTTTGACGTCAGCGAGCCGTGTGCCTGCAGACAATCCCATGTACTCGAGCGCCCGTTGAGCAGTAGTCGCCTCGACCGGGTCCTCGAAGTCGCTCGGCGCTGGAACTGCGCCGTCGATCGGAATGACGTGGGCCGGGTTGGTGCCCCAGGTCACGTGTGGGCGCAGCGACGCGGCTTCGATGGTGACCGACCGGTCGAAGGTTGCGCCGTCATCGGTGACGAGCGACTGCCAGTCGGCAACGGCTGCGTCCCAGTCCTCACCGCTCGGCGCGCGCCGTCTGCCAGCGAGGTACTCGAAGGTGGTCTCGTCGGGCGCCACCATGCCGGCCTTGGCGCCCGCCTCGATGGACATGTTGCAGACGGTCATGCGTCCTTCCATCGACAGAGCCCGTATCGCGGACCCTCGGTATTCGATGATGTGGCCGATGCCCCCGCCGGTGCCGATCCGGCCGATGATCGCGAGCACGATGTCCTTCGCAGTAACGCCCGCCGGCGCATCGCCGTCGACGCGGACCTCCATCGTCGCAGGTCGGGTCTGCGGCAGCGTCTGGCTGGCCAGCACATGCTCCACCTCGGAGGTGCCGATGCCGAATGCGAGCGCGCCGAACGCACCGTGCGTGGAGGTGTGACTATCGCCGCACACCACCGTCATGCCAGGCAGGGTGAGGCCCTGCTCGGGGCCGATCACGTGCACGATGCCCTGGCCGGGATCGCCCATCGGGTACAGCGTGATGTCGAACTCGTCGCAGTTGGCTCGAAGCACCTGTACCTGCTTGGCCGAGATCGGGTCGGCGATGGGCAAATGCAGATCGGCGGTGGGGACGTTGTGATCCTCGGTCGCCACGGTCAGATCGGGGCGCCGCACAGTGCGCCCCGACAGGCGCAGGCCGTCGAAGGCCTGCGGCGAGGTGACCTCGTGGACGAGGTGCAAGTCGATGTAGAGGAGGTCGGGCTGGCCGCCGCCGGCGCGAACGATGTGGTTGTCCCAGACTTTTTCGCTGAGGGTTCGCGGCCCTGCCGCTGCGTCGTTGCTCGGCCTGTCGGCCGACGTCTTGTTGTCTGTCACGGCCTTCACTATGGACCTTGTGTGCCCGTCATTCCAACGCGACCGCAGAAATGGCAGCGGGCAGACCGCGGCCTCTCACGCCTCGATGGCGACGATTTCGATGCTCAACTCGTTGCCGTTGGCCTCGTAGGTAACCGTCTGACCCGCCCGGGCGCCGTCGAGGGCCCGGCCCATGGGCGAACCCGGCGACACGACTTCGATACCCGTGCGCCGTTCCTCGATCGAGCCGAACAAGTACTGCTCGACTCCGTCATCCCCCTCGAATCGAATGGACACCACGACACCCGGCGACACCGTGCTGTCGTCGAACTCCTCAACGATCTCGCAGTTCTCCAGGATGGACTTCAGCCGCATGATGCGGCCCTCCATCTTTCCCTGCTCTTCCTTGGCGGCGTGGTAGTCGCCGTTCTCTGACAGGTCTCCAAGCAGCCGCGCTGTCTCGATCTGGGCAGCGATGTCGATGCGCCCTCGACCGGTCAAATCGGTGAGCTCGGCCTGGAGCCGATCGCGGGTCTCCGCTGAGATGTGTTGGATCTCGGGCACTGCGCGAGGTTACCGAGGGCTTCTGTTGGCACACTCACTCCCGCAATCGCGTCTCGCTGATCTGAACACAGGTCAGCGCAGTGGCGTCGAGGGCATCCCGTGCCAGCACGATCCGGCAAAGGACACCACAGTGACCCATCGCATCGCAGTCATCGGCGGAGACGGAATCGGACCCGAGGTCATCTCGGTGGCACTCGATGTGATTGCCGCCGCCGGAGCCAGCATCTCGACGACCGAATTCGAGCTGGGCGGGCACCGCTACCTGCGCGACGGCACCGTGCTCGACGACGCAACCCTCGATGAGCTGCGCACGTTCGACGCCATCCTGCTCGGCGCCGTGGGCACGCCTGATGTGCCGCCCGGAGTCATCGAGCGCGGGCTGCTCTTGAAGGCCCGGTTTGAGCTGGACCTGTACGTGAACCTGCGCCCATTCACCCTTCCTGACGGCCATAGCTTCACGGTGATCCGCGAGAACACCGAGGGCGCCTATGCGGGCGAGGGCGGCTTCCTGCGCAAGGGCACGCCGCACGAGATCGCGACCCAAGGCTCGGTCAACACACGTATGGGCGCCGAGCGAGCCATCCGCTACGGATTCGAGTTGGCCCGCGACCGGGAACACCGTCACCTGACGCTGGTTCACAAGACCAACGTGCTGACGTTCTCAGGCGACCTGTGGGAGCGCACGTTCAACGAGGTCGCCGCCGAGTATCCCGACGTCGAGACCGCGTACAACCATGTCGACGCAGCCTGCATTCACTTCGTGGAGGATCCGCACCGCTACGAGGTGATCGTCACCGACAACCTGTTCGGAGACATCCTCACCGATCTCGGCGGCGCTGTAGCCGGCGGCATCGGGCTCGCCGCCTCAGCAAACCTCAACCCGGACCGCACGGGTCCGTCGCTGTTCGAGCCCGTCCACGGTTCGGCGCCCGACATCGCCGGCAAGGGTCTCGCCAACCCGACCGCTGCGGTCCTGTCCGCAGTGCTCATGCTGGAATTCTTGGGCGAGGCCGAATGCGCGGAGCGTGTTCGGCGTGCGTGCGACGCCGTGATCGCCGATGACGCCGTGCCCGATGTAGGCACCGACGAGATCGCCAAGGCGATCCTCGACGGGGTCTCTGAGGGGTGATCTCGTCATGAGTTCCACTGACAGCGGGGCTGCAAGTCCCGAATTTGGCTCGGCCCCGCCGCTCGTGCGCGTGGGCTCACGCGATCCTTCTTGGCCCAGCCACGTGGAGATCTTCGACACGACGCTGCGCGACGGTGTCCAGTTCGAGGGCATCTCGGTTTCTCCAGACGACAAGCTGAAGGTGGCCCGCCAGCTCGACGCACTAGGCATCCACTGGATCGAGGGGGGTTGGCCGGGTTCCAATCCCAAGGACGAGGCATTCTTCGCCCGGGCGACCACCGAACTCGAGCTGGCGCATGCGACCCTGGTTGCGTTCGGCTCGACGCGCCGGCCCCGTGGGCGTGTCGACGATGACCAGACGCTGGCTTCGCTCGTGGCCGCTGGCACATCAACGGTGTGCATCGTCGGCAAGTCGTGGGACTACCACGTCACCGAAGCGCTCCGGCAGCCGCTCAGCGAGGGCATCGCGATGGTCGGCGACTCGGTTGAGTTCCTCAAGGGGGAGGGGCTGCGGGTCTTCTTCGACGCGGAGCACTTCTTCGACGGCTACAAGCGCAATCCTGAGTTCGCGCTGTCGGTGCTCGAGGCAGCGGCGGTGAAGGGTGCCGACTGCCTGGTGCTGTGCGACACCAACGGGGGCTCGCTGCCCCACGAGGTCGAGGCCATCGTGCGCGACGTGGTGGCGCACTTCGACGGCGTCCAGATCGGCATGCACACCCAGAATGACACCGGCTGCGCCGTGGCGAACGCAGTGGCAGGTGTGGTCGCCGGTGCGACGCACGTGCAGGGAACGGTGAACGGATACGGCGAGCGCACCGGCAATTGCGACAACACCGTGCTCGTGCCGAATCTCACGCTCAAGATGGGCATCGAGACCGTGCCGCGCGAGTGCCTGACCCGCTTCACCTCGGTCGCGCATCACGTGGCCGAACTGGTGAACATGCCGCCCCAGCATCAGCAGCCCTACGTCGGGGCATCGGCATTCGCCCACAAGGCGGGTCTGCACACGAGCGCCATTGCTCGCCGCCCCGACAGCTACGAGCACATCGACCCCGAAGCCGTCGGGAACAGCACGAGGTTTCTGCTCGGGGACCTGTCGGGCAGAGCGTCGGTGGAGCTGAAGGCTGCCGAGCTCGGCATCGAGATCGACAAGGCTGCGATGTCCGACGTCGTCGACGAGCTCAAGCGACTCGAGCACGCCGGCTATCACTTCGAGGTCGCCGACGCCTCGTTGGAAATGCTGCTGCGCCGCGCTGCGGGCCAGACGTTCGACTTTTTCAGGGTGGAGTCGTTCAAGGTGCTCGTCGAGCGGGGCCGCGAGGCCGAATTCGACACCGAGGCAACGCTGCGCATCGTGGTGGGCGGAGAGCGTCGGGTCACCGTCGGCGAGGGCGACGGCCCGGTCAACGCGCTCGACAACGCCTTCCGCCAAGCGGTGCGAAACGATTACCCCGATCTCGACTCGGTGCGCCTGACCGACTACAAGGTGCGGGTCCTCGACGCCGATCGAGGCACCGAAGCGGTGACGCGAGTGCTCATCGATTCGACCGACGGTGAGACGACGTGGACCACCATCGGCGTCTCGGAGAACATCATCGAGGCTTCGTGGCTGGCTCTGCGCGACTCGATCATCTACGCCCTCATGCGCCACCGTCTCGACGAGGCGGCGAACGGCTGAGCGACCCGACAGCAGGTGACCCACGCGGTCGCCGCAGCCGGCACTTCCTAGACTGCGCGGCAATGGCTGCGCCACGCCACGTCCGGGTCGAACCCCTCGCGGAAGTCCGTTCGTACAGCTCGCCGGAAGTGACCCCCCGGCACTGGAACGCTGCACGCCCAGGCGACCTAGCCGCTGGCCAGCCCACGGGGGCGTCGCGAGGCCATCAAGGTCCCGACCAGGGATACGCATTCGGCCTGGTCCACCTCTTCGACGATCGGGTGTACCTCGCTTCGGGCGAGGATCGACGCGACGTCGACGCCGGCTGTGTCGCAGTGGCGCTCAAGCGCGCCTCCATCTTCGGCCGTGCACCAGTGGTGTGGGACCTCGAAGCGGGATACTTGGCCTTCGGGTTCCTCGACCAGCAACCTCCCGCGGAGCTGCTGACGCGCCGTGAAGAGCTCTTCGAGGGTGCTGCAGATGCACATCACTACAACCACGTGCGCGAGCTTGTCGCCTGTGTGCCCGCAGACGTGCTTGCGCTGACGCCAGCGGAGTCACGACGTCGCTACGAGACAGATCCACTTAGCTTGACGCGAGATCCGCAGGGTTGAGCGCAGGGTTTCCGAGAGCACTCGATACGCCGGCAACGGCGACGAAACCAACACCGATTGAGATTCAGATGGCCCAGATGACTGATACCCAGACCACCGCTCCGCCGACCCGTTTGGAGACGCCGAACCAGGCCGACCGTGAACTCTTGCGACTGCATCGCAGGGCGTGCACCGACTTCGCCGCGCGGATGCGGCTGCCGGCATGGGAGCACATGGCGATGCCGCTGGCGCCGCCGCTGGGCGACTACACCGTGGCCGACCTGCTGGCGCGCGCAGCAAACGGCAATCTCGCAGCTGCAGCCCAGATGAGCGGTCAGCCGGTGCCGCCGCCGGTCCAAGTCTCGACTCCCGCGGCCGGATTCGGATTGGGACTGGGCGCCCGTCCAGACGAACGTCCCGACCCCACCCAGCCGATCGTCGAGAGCGTCCGAACGGTGCTCGCGATTGCCGCGAGCCTCGATGCCGGTGCCGGGTTCAGCCCGCGGCTGCGCGACTTGCTCTGGACGCGAGTCACCGAGCTCACCGTTCTGGGATACGACCTGCAGCAGGCCATCAGTGCCGGCACCGGGCTGGACGAACTGCTGGTGGATCGGATTCTCGTGGCAGCCCCCGCAGTGCCGGTCTGGCCGGGTCTCGATGCGCTTCAGGTCGACGTGTCGACGCCGCCGTTGCAGCGACTGCTCGCGATGGCCGGCAGGCCCGTAGGTCGCTGGGTCGACGCGAGCGATCCAAATTGCAGTACCGGACAGTGCTGAGCGGCGCCTCGAGCGCTTACGACGTACCGCCGCAGCATTCTCATGAGTGATTCGTCCAGGAGTGTTTCGGCGCCACCGCACATTCGTTTGCGGTTCGCACCCGCCCCCACCGGGTTGCCGCATCTGGGCACGGCTCGCACAGCGCTGTTCAACTGGCTCTATGCCCGCCACTGCGGCGGCGAGCTGGTGCTGCGCATCGAAGACACCAACGCCGAACTCGCGACGGCTGCTCACATCGACCAGATCCTCGAGATGCTCGAATGGCTCGGCCTCGACTTCGATGGCGAGCCGGTCTTACAGAGCCGACGCAGTGCGCTCTATGACGCGGCCGTCCAGCGCTGGCTCGACAACGGCCAGGCGTATCTCGACGACGGCGCGGTCCGGTTCGCCGTCCCCGATGACGGGGTCACAGCCTTCGACGACATCGTGCGTGGCCGCGTCGAATTCCCGAACGCCTCCATCGAGGACTTCGTCGTCCGCCGCAGCGACGGCAGCGCGACGTTCTTCGTCGCCAACGCCGTCGACGATCTCGACTTGGGCATCACTCATGTCGTGCGAGGCGAGGACCTGCTGAACACGACGCCCAAAGTGCTGTTGCTGCGCGCCGCGCTGGGCGCGACCGAGGCGCCGGCCTTTGCCCACCTGCCGCTCATCGTCAACAAGCAGCGAAAGAAGCTCTCCAAGCGACGCGACGATGTGTCGCTCACCAGTTACCGCGATCAGGGCGTGCTTTCGGCCGCAATGGTGAACTACCTCGCTTTGCTGGGCTGGGGACCGCCCGACGGCACGGAGGTGCGGCCACTCGCCGAGATCGTGGAGCTGTTCGATCTTGCCGATGTGAACGCGGCACCGGCCATGTTCGACACGGACAAGCTCACCGCGATCAACGGTGACTACCTGCGTGCGCTCGACGACGCCGACTTCGCAGTTGCGATCCAGCCGTGGGTCAGCGCACAGCCGTGGGGCACCCATCTCGACTCGGCGGCGTTACGCGATGTCGCCCCCCTGATCAAAGAACGCACACGTCTGCTGTCGGACGCTCCCGATCGCATCGCGTTTCTCTTCGCTGAGCCCGAGATCGATCCCGACGACTGGGACGCAACCATGGTCCCGCCCGCACGCGACATCCTCGACCGAGCCAGCTCCAACTTCGCCGGGACGGAATGGAACGCCGATTCTCTGCACGCCTCGTTGCGAGAGATCGGCGAGGAATTCGGCCTGAAGCTGGGAAAGGCGCAAGCACCGGTACGCGTTGCGGTCACGGGCCGCCGGGTGGGTCCCCCGCTGTTCGAATCGTTGGTCCTGCTCGGCCGCGACGCCACGCTCGCGCGTCTCGCTGTGGCCCAGGCCAGGCTCGCTCGCTGAGTCGAAACACCCAATATTCCCGGGCTGCGCGATTGGCCGCGCCGCTAGCCTGTGTGCGCTTTCGGGGATGGTGTAATAGGCAACACAACTGGTTCTGGTCCAGTCATTGGGGGTTCGAGTCCTCCTCCCCGAACCAGGCCGCCGGGGCGTCGTCGCCACGAGTAGCGCGCTCGACGCCGCACTCAAACATCAACGTTGCAGGCGTGGTTGGACCGATTTGCACCAAACGCGTTTCTGTGACCTAACATCACCCGCTGGCTCGGCCCACATGGGGCTCCCCACGGAACCTCACGAATACGAGCCGACCTGATAACTTGCCTGCGGCCGGTCTCCCGACCGGCTCGGACCGGAGGGGGTTCAGCGCGTGGCGTTGCTCGAAGTCCAAGACATCTCCGTGCAGTTCGGCGGCATCCGCGCGCTCGACGATTTGTCCTTTTCTCTGGATGAAGGACAGATCCTCGGACTCATCGGACCGAACGGCGCGGGCAAGACCACCCTGTTCAACGTGGTCAGCCGGATCTACGACCCGACCACCGGTTCGGTGACGTTCGACGGCCACGATCTGCTCTCCATGCCTGCGCACCGGATCAGTCGCGTCGGCGTGTACCGGACGTTCCAGAACCTGGCGCTTTGGCGCGGCATGAGCGTCCTCGAGAACGTCATGGTGGGCGACCACACCAACACCAAGGCGAACTTCTTCACCGGCGCGTTCCGTATCGGCACCCGCCGTGAAGAAAACGACCTTCGTCGCCGCGCCTGGGAGGCGCTCGAAGAACTCGGCCTGGAGGAACACGCCTACCACCCCGCAGCCGGGCTGCCCTTCGGCACGCTCAAGCGAATCGAGCTGGCCCGGGCGCTGATCTCCAACCCGCGCCTGATCATGCTCGACGAGCCGGCGTCGGGCCTGACGCACCAAGAGGTCGACTCGCTCGCCCAGGACGTGAAAGACATCCGCGACCGGCACAACCTGTCGGTCCTGCTTGTGGAGCACCACATGCGTATGGTGCTCAACATCAGCGAGCACCTTGTCGTGCTCAACTTCGGCCGCAAGATCGCTGACGGTCACCCCGATGTCGTGCGCAACGACCCGGAGGTCATCGAGGCGTACCTGGGGAGTTCTTCATGACCGAGATGATGCTGAAGGTCACCGACCTCCACGCCCGTTACGGCGCGGTAGAGGTTCTACGCGGCCTCGACTTCGAAGTACCCGATGGCAACGTCGTGGTGATTCTCGGTGCCAACGGCGCCGGCAAGACCACGACGCTGCGGGCGCTGTGCAACATGTGCACGACGACCGGCACGGTCATGATGGAGGGCGACGACATCTCCCGTGCCAAGACGGCCGACATCGTGAGGCGCGGCGTCGCCCATGTGCCTCAGGGCCGTGGCACATTTCCCGAGCTCTCGGTAATGGACAATCTCAGGATCGGCGCCTACACCCGCAAGGACAATGAGGTCAACGCGGATGTCGACCGCTGGTTCGAGATCTTCCCTCGGCTCGAGGAGCGCCGCGGCCAGCTCGCCGGCTCGCTCTCGGGCGGTGAGCAGCAGATGCTCGCTGTCGCCCGGGCGCTGATGTGCAGGCCCAAGCTGCTGTTGCTTGACGAGCCCTCCCTGGGCTTGGCGCCGCTCATCATCGAAGACCTCTTCGAGCGCTTCGCCCAACTCAACAAGGAGACCGGGTTGACGCTGTTGCTCGTCGAGCAGAACGCCAACCTGGCGCTGGACATGGCCGACTACGGGTACGTGATCGAGAGCGGCGAGATCGCTCTGCACGGACCCGCCGAACAGCTCAAGAGCGATCCTGCAGTGCAGGAAGCGTACTTGGGCGCTTGATTCGTAGGTACGGGGGCAGACCGTGAACTGGAACTTCGAGATCCTCCCGGATTTCATTTTCAACGGCCTACGCGACGGTGCCGTATATGCCGCCGCCGCATTGGCGTTGGTGCTGATCTTCAAGGCCACGACGCTGATCAACTTCGCCACTGGCGAGTTGGCGATGCTCGGTGCGTTCTTCGTGTACGTGCTCAACATCGAGCAGGGCCTCTGGCTCTGGCTCTCGATTGTCATAGCGATGGCCATCAGTGCCGCCATCGGCGCGGCCGTCGAACGAGCGCTTGTGAGACCGTTCGACCCAGCGGACCACCTACCGGTCGTGCTCATCACCTTGGGCTTGTTCTTGATCATTAACGCCGTCGCGGGCGACATCTGGAACTACCAGGTCCGGCGGGTGAATGACCCCTTCGGCCAGTTCCCGAGCTGGGTGCCCAATGGCAGCGAACTCAAGACGTCCAGCGAAGGCACGATTGTCTGCTTGACGAATTCCGAGGGCCAGCTCGCCGAGGTCGCACCTGGGACTTCCGGCGCTGAGATGTGCGAGATGGTGGGCCGGACCTTCTTTGAGGTCATCGGGGCCCGCCTCCACTACCGCACGATCGGCACGTGGATCGCACTCGCCCTCGCGCTGATTGCACTTGCGATCATCCTGGGCAAGACGAAGGCGGGCCTGGCTTTCCGAGCAGTGTCCTCCAATACCGAGTCAGCCCGGCTGGTCGGTGTCAACACCGGCCGCACACTGGGGTTCGGCTGGGCACTGGCCTCTGTGTTCGGCACGCTGTCGGCCGCCTTGGTGGCACCGGCTCTGGGCGGTGTCAATCCCAACATGATGCTGACCATCCTGATCTACGCCCTGGCAGGAGCCGCCCTCGGCGGCCTCGACAGCCTCGGCGGCGCGGTCATCGGCGGGCTGGTTGTCGGACTCGTCAAGTCGGTCCTGGTCTCATGGTTCGGCGTGGTCGTGCTCGGCCAGGCCTATTTCTCGATCTTGCAGCTGGCGATGGCATTCCTGCTGATCCTGATCGTGCTGTTGTTCCGTCCAGCGGGTCTCTTCGGAACCCGCCGTATCGAGCGCGTCTAGCTCAACGACCCAAGGGGAGTTGCTGAGGTATGAGTTCACCACTGCTCATCGTTTCTAAGGGCAGCACACAGCACCGCCAATGGCAGTTCTTGAGCTGGGGCTACGCCCTGGCGCTGGCGGTCCTGGTGCCATTGGTCCTGCAGCCGTTCGAGATCGGCAAGATGAACCGCGCGCTGGTGCTGATGGTGGCCGTGCTCGCGGTCAACTTGGTCGTCGGCTTCAACGGCATGCTCGCGCTCGGGCACTCGGCGTTCATGGGCATAGGCGCATTCGTCGCTGCCTCGATGGTCCAGGACGAACTCTGGGACTTCTGGATGGTCATTCCGCTGGTCGTGATCGTCGGATTCGCCATCGGGATCATCGTCGGACTGCCCGCGCTACGTGTGCGAGGTCTCTACCTAGCGTTGGTCACCATCGCCCAGGCGGCGGTGTTCCCGACGCTGGTGAATATCGACGAGCTGGGCATCGCGCGTCGCACCGGCGGCCCGAATGGCCGAGACGTCATCGAGGAGGTCGATCGACAGGAAAGCGGCTTCTCCAGCTTCTTTGAGTGGCTGCCCGGCGTCGATGGCGCACGTGGTGCCAATGCGTACCGCTACTGGATTCTGCTCGTGATGACAGCGATCGTCATCGCACTAGTCCGCAACATCATGCGAAGCCGGCCCGGCAGGGCGGTTCTGGCAATCCGCGACAGCGAGGCAGGTGCCGCTGTCTACGGCGTGAACCTGCCGATGTACAAGACCGTGAACTTCGCCCTGAGCGCCTCGCTGGGTTCGCTGGCGGGCCTCATGTGGTGCATGGACAAGGGCTTCGTGGCCGGACAGGACTTCACCTTCTTGCTTGCTGTCGACCTGATCATCGGTTTGGTGATCGGCGGTGTCGGCACCCTCCAAGGATCAATTTTCGGCGGATTGTTCGTCGTGTGGGTACGAGATCTCACGAAGAGAATCTCCATCCCGCTGGGCTTCTACACCCTTGACGGCGACGGCCCGCTATCGGCCGCGATCTTCGGCCTCATCCTCATTCTGTTCACCTTCTTCGCTCCGGGCGGCATCACGTCGATGGTCACCGCCATACAGAAGAGGATCATCCAGGTGGTCCCGCTCACGCCGGCGGGCGACCCGATCACGCCGCTTGCAGACCTCGACCCCGGACCTTCGTCGACTCGAGCAACCTGGGCGTTGCGCTTCGCCGTTGCAGGCCCGGTGCTACTGATCATTGGCTGGGTTCTGATGAACATCGACAGCCTCCTCGTCGGCACGCTCGCTTTCGTGCTTCGCTTCGTCATCGTGGTGCTCGCGCCCGTCATCATCTTCGTAGCGATGAACGAGCTCCGAGCAGTCAAAGCCGGATTGCGCGGCGAGAACGCCGACGCGGTGAGCTCCCAGGCCAAGACGGCTGGGGTGCTGGGAGTGCTCAGCTTCGCTTACATCCAGGCGTTCGCGCTGAACCTTGCTCTGCGGGCGCACCATGTCGGTCACCTTGCCCGCGAATCGGTGGCGGTGAATCCGGACGGGAAGACGATCCCCGCCATCCCCATGGTCAGCGAGGCCGCGAAATCGAAAGACTTCTCGGGCTCTGCAGGCGAATTCTGCGAGACCTCGCCGACAGGCGAGATCAGCGACATGTCGGTCGCCGAGCTGTGCGATGTCGCGTCGGATGCGATCGATGCCTCCGAGACGCCGGTGGGCTTCTGGCTCATTGGCTGGCCGACTCAGAGTGTGCTCTCGATGGTGCTGAGCGTCATCGTCATCGTTGCGACGATCGTCATCGGCCTGCGCTACTTCGTCTTCGCCGACGAGAAGACCGAAACCGCTCCCGCGCCAGCACCTGAAGAAGTCGACGCTTCTTCGTAGTCGTAAAGCGACGCTGAGCCTCCCGCCTCTGCCGGGGCGCTGAGGCTCAGCGGACGCAGTTGAGAGGGAGCGCGGATAGGTGTACCGCCCCGCCGAGCGGCCGCTGGTTTCCCGCTCTTGTTCGCTGCGCTCACGGGCCGCTCGGGCCACGGCTTCGCCTGCCGGCTCGGCCTCTCGAGTCTGAACAGCTGATATGGACTCAGTTCTGCTGCTGCAGCGAATCTTCGACGCCCTGTTCAACAGCGCGATCTACTCTTCGCTGGCGCTGGCGCTGGTCATCATCTTTCGGTCCACCGGATTGCTGAACTTCGCTCAAGGCGAAATGGCAACGTTTTCTGCCTATATCGCGTTCGTGCTGCTCGCTGGAGCAGCGCCTGGCGTCACCGGCGGGGGGCTTGCGTCGTGGTTCGGGGCGCCGTTGGTGACACCGCTGGCGATCGGCGGATCGGTTGTCGTGGGCATCGCCGCTGGCGCTGCCACAGAGCGCGTGCTGATCCGCCCATTGCGAGACGCGCCCGAACTAGCGCTCGTGAACGTAACGATCGGCATTCTGCTGGCGTTGAATTCTTTGATGGCGCAATGGTGGGGAACCGGACCGCGAGTATTCCCGCCGATCTTTCCCTCGGATCCCGGCGACAACTTCGCCATCGCCGGCGCCCGCCTGCGCTTTTCCACGGTGGGAGCGTGGCTCGTGCTGTTCGCGCTTCTCGCGGTGCTGGCCCTGCTGTTGCGCTACACGAAGACCGGTCTCGCTTTCCGAGCAGTTTCGATTGACTCGGAGTCGGCCGCGCTGAATGGCATCCGTGTCGGCCCGACGCTGATGTACGGCTGGGCCCTTGCCGCAGGCCTGGGAGCGATCGCTGCGAACATGAGTGCAAATTCGGTGCTCCTCGAACCGACGATGATGGTTCGGGTGTTGGTGTACGCCTTCGCAGCAGCGACGCTCGGCGGATTGGACTCGCCGAAGGGCGCGCTCGTCGGCGGCGTGATCATCGGCTTGAGCCAGACGCTCATCCCTGCGTATGTGCCCTTCATCGGCTTCGAGCTCAGTGTTTTGCCCGCGCTGGTCGCGATGGTGGTGGTGCTCATCGTGCGCCCAGCCGGGCTGTTCGGCACTCAGCGGATCGAGCGAGTGTGAACGACGACGCTTGGCCGCCGCCGATACCGCGCCGCGACGCCGACGCGTCGGGCGCAGACACAGATTCCTCGGCGCACTTCGCCTCAAGCGCCGATGCTGAGACATCGGGCCCTGAGCCGACTGGGGCAGGGTTCGAGGTGCTGCCGCGTCCGGGTTCGGTGGCCACCGCGCCTGACGCTTCGGCCCCAGATGCGGCCGCTGCGGCAATGCTGGGGCGGGCGGGCGATTCGCCAGCGTTCGGCCATCGGGGGACTCGACGCATCAGCCCGCTCAGCTGGATCGGCGCGGCGCTGCTGGGCGTATGGCTGGTGGTGATGCCGTTCACCAGCACGGTGACCGAGCTGCGTCAGAACACCCAGATCGTGGTGATGGTCCTGGCGGTGTTGGGCGTGAACATCGCCACCGGCTACGGCGGCATGATCAGCCTGGGCCACGGTGTCTTCGTGGCGGTCGGCGCGTTCGCGGCCGCCTACGCAGTCGACGACTTGCGGTTGCCATGGGTGCTCTCCATCGTGGCGGGCGCCGCCTTCGCGGGCGTCATCGGCGCGCTGGTCGGCCTGCCGGCGCTTCGGATCAAGGGCATACACCTTGCGCTGGTGACGCTCGGTCTGGCCATCGCGTTCCAGCCGCTCGCCAAGCGATTTCCCGCCTTCTCCGGCGGCGTCAGCGGCAGGGCGGTCGGCGCCGAGCTGGTGCCGCCGTCGTGGTTCGGCACCAGCCGCTGGGCCGAGGGGCTGTACCGCTACTTGATCTGCTTGGCCGCAGTAGCGCTGGCGATGTGGCTGACGCACAACATCATCAACAGCCGTCCGGGTCGAGCCATGCGCTCGGTGCGCGACAATGACACGGCTGCGGCGGTTTACGGGGTCAAGCTGGTGTCCTCCCGGGTGAGCACGTTCGCCCTGAGCGCATCGCTGGCGGGCCTCGCCGGCGCTCTCGGCATCATCCTGGTGCCGTTCACTTCGCAGGAGTCGTACCCGTTCTCGGAGTCGTTGGTCCTGTACGCGACTGCTGTGCTCGGCGGGCTGGGCTCGCTGTGGGGCTCGGTGCTGGGCGTCGCGATCCGTGAGGTCTTCTCCTGGCTCGGCGAGCTCGTCAACGGCGTCAGCGGACTCGGCCCGCTCAGCGAATTCTTGAGTTTGCTCGACGACGAGCAATTCGTGTTCGGCGTGCTGCTGGTGGTGCTGACGTTTGTGTTTCCCCGCGGTCTCATAGGGATGTTCAGGCGTCGGCAACCGAGCAGTCCGCCGGCGCCCGAGCAGAATCGAACGTCCGCTTGAAATCGTCGCCGAATTGACACACCGCTCGGCGGCACGGCCGAAGGCAGGCGAAGTAGCGTCGCCTCAGTCGCTGGTCCGCATGAGTCATGAGGAACCGGCGTTTCGTATTTCACTGACAGGGAGTCAAGACATGACCAAGCGTCGAATGTGGCGTTTGCTGGCTGTGCTGTTCGCGTTCTCGCTCGTTGCTGCTGCATGCGGCGGCGACGACGATGACGAGGGCGGCGCCAGCGAGACAGAGACCGAGACCACCGCAGCGTCGACAGGCGACGACGCGACGGACGACGACGGGGAGATGATGGAAGAGGAAGAGGAGCAGTCCTCGCTGGGCGGCGCCGCTTCCGAGGAGGACATCGAGGCAGCAGTCTCCGGTGAAGACGACGACGGCGACTCGGATGACGACGGGGGGATGATGGAAGAGGACGAGATGATGTTCGATCGCTCCACCCTCCAGGGCATCTTCGACGAGGCCGCCGCGCGCCGCGATAAGACCGCTGCCGAGCTGACCGAAAAGATCGAGTCCGGCGAGTACGGCGTCGGCGACGACGGCATCCTGCGCGGCCCTGCAGGCTTCGAGATCGACATGAACGCGTGCCCCGACGACTGGTCGAACACGACGGGCATCACCGACTCGCAGGTCCGCATCGGCCACACCACTGCGCAGTCGGGCAACCTCGCTGCCTACGGCAACATCGCCTACGGCTGGGAGAACTACTTCGATTGGCTGAACGAGAACGACCCGATCATGGTCGGCGGCGCTCCCCGCGAGCTGACGCTGATTATCAAGGACGACGCCTATGTCGCTGCCCAGACGATCGAGTTCGTGGACGAGCTGATCGAGGCGGAGAACGTGTTCTCGATCCTCACGCTGGGCTCGCCGAACACCTTGGCGGTGTACGACAAGCTCAATGAGGAATGCATCCCTCAGCCGTTCGTGATGACCGGCCACCCCGCCTGGGGCGACCCGGTCAACCACCCGTGGACCACCGGCATGCAGATGTCGTACTCGACCGAGTCGATTCTGTGGGGCGCGTGGATCAAGGAGAACCTGTCTGACCTGCTGCCCGTCAAGGTTGCCGGTCTGGTGATGGACAACGACTTCGGTCTGGCTTACGAGCTCGGTTTCCACGAGTGGGCCGAGGCCAACCCCGACGTGGTGAGCGAGTACCTGCCGGTACGTCACGACCCGGCTGCACCCACGCTGACCAACGAGATGACCACGGTCGCTGCGTTCGAGCCTGATGTGTTCATCTCGATGACGGCGGGCAACCCGTGCTTGCTGGCCATTCAGGAAGCCGGCCAGAGCGGCCTGTACGACGACATCAATGCCAAGGGCGGCGCGCTCTTCACGCCGTCGGTGTGCAAGGGCATCGAGGCCTACATGAAGCCGGCCGGCGATTTCGCCCACAACTGGTGGATCGTCGGCGGGGGTTCGAAGGACACCACCGACCCGAAGCATGTCGATGAGCCGTTCATCAAGTTCGTCAACGACAACCTTGAAGCTGCTGAATTGGATCCGTCGGTGTCGCTGTACGGCATCGGCTACACGTTCGGCTATCCCTACGGGGAGGCACTGCGCGTCGCTGCTGAGCTGCCGGGCGGATTGAACCGCACCAACTTCATCCTCGCGGTCCGCGCTATCGACATCTACAGCCCGCTGCATCTCGACGGCATCAGCGCCCAGCTCAACGGGTCCGCCGATGGCTACTTCATCGAGGGCTCGGACTTCAGCTTGTTCGACGCCGACGCCCAGACGTGGGACATCATCGGTGAGATCGTGGACGTCAACGGCCTTTCCTCGAACTGTGCTTGGGACAAGGACAACGGCGGCTGCCGCTAGGCAACCCCCACTAGGGACCTGACGCTCTTGCGTCCAGTTCCCTAGCTGACGAAGCAGTCAACGCAGAGGGCCGGCGGGCTGATGCCCGTCGGCCCTTTCGCGTCGTTGACCTGACTGACACCGCACCGCAGCAGCGACGCATCAGTGAGCTGTCGCGGACTTCCATCTGAGACGCAGCTAGTCTGAGTTCGACAGGAGGCTCGAAATGTCAAACCAATCAGACAGTCCGACCAA
Organism: Candidatus Poriferisodalis sp.; assembly: GCF_965214215.1. GTDB lineage: Bacteria > Actinomycetota > Acidimicrobiia > Acidimicrobiales > Poriferisodalaceae > Poriferisodalis. Next base: position 1,767,668 of record NZ_CBDCBD010000003.1, read on the forward strand.
GGACGAAACTGACAATGCAGCCGAAGGCGTCGATGAGGAACTCAGCACCGAGGCGCTGAACCAGATCAGCGCCGCAGGCAAATCAAGCGCGCCGGCATCGTCGCACACCTATCACAACGCGTATAGCGGATCGTCTTCGAACAAGTCGTAGCTCGCCGAGGGCTGGACGGCGTTGACTGGTAGCCGTCGAGCCAGTTCCTGCTACTCGATGCCGAGCGGGTGCCCGGCACGCCATGCGCGTCAGCTGCCGTCGACGATGGCCTTGACGCCATCTACGACGCGCTGCATGTTGGCTCGCAGGGTCTCCCGGCGCCGGTTCAACACCCGCTGCTCCTTGGCAGGATCCCGCAGAGCCATCGGCACCGTGCCGTTGTTCTCCTGCCCGATGAGCATCGAGAATCGCAGACGGCTGCCGCCGCCCTGCTCGGCGAGATCGAAACGCCAGACCGCGCCAGGGTTGTCGGTGTCGGTGACCCGCCACTCGAAAGCCGAGCGTTCCTCCCATGCCGTGACGATGCAGTCGGTCTCCCAGTCGAAGACATCGGGTATGGAGTTACGGCCTTTGAAGGTCGAGCCGACGTCTGGTGGGCCGTCGGAGGTCCATTCGGCACCAAGGAATTCCTCGGAGAACTGGGCGGGCATGTTGATGTCGGAGATGACCTCCCAGACGGCCCGGGGCCGGGCGTCGGTGTCGATCTCGGCCACGACGCCCTGGCCGTCGGCGACACGGGCGGTGCCGTCTTCGCTCGGCCGCTGGCGCGTGAAGCCCCACTGGTCGAAGTAGGTGACCTCGCTGGCCGGCCTGCGGGGTGCGGGCGAGAACTCGGTGCCCTTGGTGTAGGCCACCGGGAAGCACACCAGCGTCGTCAGGCCCGGTGGCATGCCGAGCAGTTCGGCCACCTCGTCGGACTTGTTGTTGAGCATCGTCGCGTAGGCAGTGCCGAGCCCGCGGGAGCGCAGCGCCAGGTTGAAGCTCCACGCGGAGGGGATGGCGCTGTCGAACAGTCCCGGCCGGCCGCTGTCGTCGTGGATGCCCCAGATTGCCAGCATCACGAGCGCTGGCGCCTTCGCATAGTTCTCGACGAGGTACGCGCTGGAACTGACGATGTGCTCCTTGGGGTGGCCTGTTCCGTCGAGGCGGCCGCGTGCGTTGATGAAGATCGTGCCGACTTCGGCATAGAGCTCGCCGAGCCGGTCCTTGAGTTCCTGGTCGCGGATCACCACCCAGCGACGGCTCGCATCGTTGCCGCCTGTAGGTGCCTGCTCCGCGAGGTCGATGCACTCGAAGATGGTCTCGTCGCTGACCCAGCGGTCGAAATCGAGCCGCTTGCGCACGGCTCGGGTGGTGGTGAGTAGGCGGTCCACTTGATCGAGGTCGAAGCCGGCCTCTGAGATGCGTCCTTCTGAATCTCGATTTGACATGGCGGTACGTTAGGTCGCAGCGGGCCAGCGATGCCTGCCCGGATCGCGCCGGTGCAGGGTGCCTCGGAAGGCTCGTGACGGGGAGAGCGCAGTGCAGTTGACTGACGAGCAGCAACAGATTCGTGACGTCGCGCGGAGCTTCGCTCAGCGCGAGATCGCCCCCTTCGCGGCCGAGTGGGACCGTGCTGGGGCAGCGCCTCGCGAGCTGTACGCCAAGATGGCCGACGTCGGTCTGATGGGGGTGATGGTCGATCCCTGCTGGGGCGGCTCTGGCGCCGATTTCGTGTCGTACGCACTGGCCATCGAGGAGATCTCTGCTGCGGACGGCGGGATCAGCAACATGATGGCGGCCAACAACTCGCCGGTTGCTGTGGCGATCGAGCAGTCCGGCACCGATCAGCAGCGGCGCGACTATCTCACCAAGCTCACCAGCGGCGAGTGGCTGGGCTGCATCCACCTCACCGAGCCACACACCGGCTCGGACGCGGCGGCCATTCGCACCCGAGCCGAGCGGGACGGAGACGAGTACGTGCTGAACGGACACAAAGCCTTCATCACGGCGGGTTCCAGCGCGGACGTGGCGATGATCGTGGCGGTGACGGACTCGGGCGCTGGCAAGCGGGGGATGACGACGTTCATCACGCCGACCGACAATCCCGGCTACCGCGTGATCGCCGAGGAGAGCAAGCTCGGCCACCGCACGAATGACACCTGCCAGGTGGTGTTCGAAGACATGCGGGTGCCGTCCAGCGATGTGCTCGGCGAGATCGGTCGGGGCCTCGGCATCGCGTTGGGGAACCTGTCGCTCGGGCGCATCGGCGTGGCCGCCCAAGCCACCGGCGGCGCACGTGCGGCACTGAAGGCAGCTCACGCCTACGCCCAGGAGCGCGAGACCTTCGGCCGCCCCATCGTCGAACACCAAGCGGTCTCATTCACGCTTGCCGAGATGGCCACCCAGATCGAGGCAGCCCGCCAGCTCTACCTGCACGCTGCCCAGATGCGAGACCAGGGCCTTGAGTGCGCTCGGGAGGCGTCGATGGCCAAGCTGTTCGCCTCGGAGATGGCCGAGCGGGTGGCGTCGAAGGCCATCCAGATCCACGGCGGCTACGGCTACCTCGACGACTACCCCGTCGAGAAGATCTACCGCGATGTGCGTGTGTATCAGATCTACGAAGGCACCTCAGAGGTGCAGAAGATGCTGATCGGCCGGATGCTCGACGGCGTTGACTGGTAGCAGCCGAGTGGGAGCAGTCGAGCCAGTTCCTGCTACTCGACGCCGAGCGGGCGGCCGGCTCGCCAGGCCTCGGCCACATCGCACATGCGGGTGTAGCTCACGCCGAGGTCGGTCATCTGTTCGATCCAGCGCTCCATCTCGTACAGGCGCCCGCCTCGGCCGATGGCCTGGGGGTGGAACGTGACCGTGCACACGCCGTGCTCTACCTCGTTCACCATCCACTTCACATCCGAGAGAAACGTGTCGAACATGGTCCCGGGGTTTTCGAGACCGGTCAGGATCGTGTTCTTGAAGGTGACGAACTCGAGGTGCACGTAGTCGTCGAGGTGCCAGCTGAACGGCAGCTCGACGAGGTCGACGTTGGGGCCAAACTCCATCGGGCCGTCGGTTGGGAACCGGTCTCCGGTGCGCAGCCAGTAGGGCGCGTAGTCGTGGCCCATGAGCGATGAGTCGTAGCTGAGGCCGTATTCGAGCAGCAGGTCGATCGTCCACGGATTGATGTCGCCCGAGGGGGCGCGGTAGCCCTTGGGCGGGGCGCCGGTGAGGGTTTCGATCTGCGCGAACGTCCGCTCGAGAATGGCGCGCTCCTCGTCTTCGCTGAGGCGGGGGTTGTACTCGTGGGCGTACCCGTGCAGGCCCACCTCGCAGCCGGCGTCGACGACCATCCGAGCGGCCTCGGGATAGGTGTCGATGGAATGGCCCGGAATGAAGAAGGTGCTCGGGATGTCGTGCTTCGCCAGCAGCTTCAGAATCCGCGGCACGGCGACAGCGCCGAACTCGCCGCGCGAGATCGGCGACGGCGTGGTCTGGCGGCGGGCTATCCACAACGACGGGCCGTCGAAGTCGAACGTCAGGCAGACATAGCCCGCTGGGTTGTCGGGTATGGCACCGTTGCTCGCACCGTTGTCCATCGTGGTTCCCCCTGTTGTGCCGCCGCCTCGGCGGCCCTTCACAGGCGCCGTTCTAGTCCAACGGGCCTGACCATGAGGATTAGGTGCCGCGCTGGTAGGTGCGCCCGCGGTGGAGGCGGCAGAACCCTCTGCTCCCGCGATCCAGCAGGTCGCAACGTCGCAGAGTCTCCTGCCGCCTCCACCGCTATGGCATCTGCGCCTACCGGCTCGAGTACTGCGCCCAAAGGTGAAGCGGGGGTCTGACATAGGCTCGGCGGTCGTATGCGACAGCTGATCTGCGCAGCCTTGGCCGTGAGCGCGTTCGCCGCTGCCTGCTCGAGTTCGTCGGGGGAGGCCGAGTCTTCCGCTGCCGAAGAGCCGCGCCCGACGTCGTCGCTGGCTGTGAGCGAATCGGCGGACGGCGCAGCGGCCGCCGACTTCGCCGCGGACGACATGGCGCCCCCCGACACGACGCCGTCGGGTGCCGCGCCCGCCACGCCCACCACGACGACCGAGCCATTCTTCCCCCGCACCGAGGATGGGCGGCCGTTCCTCGAGCTGACGCTGCTGGAGAAGATCGACGAGTTCTTGGAGCTGCCCAACACGGCATTCGCCGCGAACATTGCCGGCGAGATGGGTTTGAACGGCGATCAGCGCTGGGTGCCGTGGGTCATGGACATCATGCGCACCGGCGGTTCTCGCAACGTCTCGGACACCTCGATGGGAGCGCTGGAACGGCTCACGGGCATCGAGAGTTCGGGCGACTACAACACCGACTACGTCAGGTACGGCTCGTGGTACCGCTCGCACGGCGTCGATCCGGGCGAGGGTTACGAGATCTTCAAGCGGACGCTGTACGCCTACCTCGACTTCCGCTTCGACGACATGCTCGCCGGGGTCACCGACCGGCTCACGCTCGGGGCAATCCAATTCGGCGGGGTGCGCCGCGGCGGGATACCGGAGCTGAACAATCCCGAACGGCTGACCCCAGCCGAAGCCGACTTCATGACCGATGACGAGCTGGTGCTGGGCTTCGTCATCGGCGGCGAGGCCGGCGCCTATCCGGTCCGGTTCCTTGCCCGGCACGAGCTTGCAAACGATGTCGTCGGCGGCGTGCCGGTGGCGCTCGGATACTGCACGCTGTGCCTGACAGCGCTCATGTTCGACCGGCGGCTGCCCGACGGCTCTGAGATCACGTTCCAGACGTCGGGCCTGCTGATGGACTCGAACAAGATCATGATCGACAACGAGACCGAGAGCCTGTGGAACCACCTCTCGGGCACGGCCTTCGCCGGGACGCTGACGGGCACCACGCTGGATCAATATCCGGTGGCCACGGTGCGCTGGGCGGACTGGTTGGCCGATCATCCCGACACGTTCACGCTCGACACGCCGCCCCCGACGTACTTCGCGGAGCTGCCTGAACGCCCGCCGATCGCCTACGACTACACACCGGGCGCGGCGTACCGCCCGTATTACTCCAGCGAGGAGCTGTGGTTCCCGACCTTTGAGACACCCGACGTGTTCGAACTGAAGGAGGAGGTGGTCACCGTCGACCGCAACGGGCACGCGTTGGCGCTGGGACTTGCCGAGCTGGAGGACATGGGCCCGTTCGTGTATGTGCTCGTCGGCGAGCCCCTGGTGATCGTGCCGAACCGGGGCGGGGCGAGGGTGTACAGCGCCCGAGGCTTGGACGAAGTGCCGACCGAAGCGTGGCGCCACGGCGCCTCGGTTGAGGTGGTGCCCGGGGGCGTGCTGCACGACGAGCTGCGCGTGAGCGGCGTGGACGGGCTCGGACCGGTCGACCTCGAGCTGGCCCGCATCGTGTCGTCGCAGTCGTTCTGGTTCGCTTGGTACGGGCTGCATCCAGACACCGAGATCTGGCCGCCTGTCGCGGACAACTAGCGTCGGGAACTGCGCTCAGAAAAGTCCTTGGCCGCCGCCCTGTCTGCCGGAAACTTGTTGCATCGCTCCACGTCCGCCTGACGCGCGGATTGGTCCAGTGCAGCCGATCTGCCCGCCCCTGCTGGGCCGACAAGCCCACGCTGGGCGGTGGGTATGCTGGCTCCTCGCATCTCAACCAGCCCCCATCGTCTAGCGGCCAAGGACACCACCCTCTCAAGGTGGCGGCACGGGTTCGAATCCCGTTGGGGGTGCTCGTGGCCGCTCGGCGCATCGGACCCTCATCACGGTGACACCCGAACACTTCGCTGAAGCGACCGGCCCAGCGTCTCAGATTGCTGCCGCGGACCTGTCGGTAGTGACCCGGCAAGGGCATCCCGACTTTTTGGATCTGCCGTGGGAGCATCCCCTCGAGGGCTGGAATCGCGTCACGGATCGCCTCGTCGCGCTCCGCAGGGGGCAGAGCCGACATGTCGTGCGCATGGTCCGCTATGACGAGCGGATCTACGCGTTGAAAGAGCTGCCGCATCGGCTCGCCACCCACGAATACCGGGTGCTGCGCCACCTCTCCGACGAACGGCTGCCTGCGGTGCGGCCGGTCGGCGTCGTCAGCGGCCGCACGGCTCGTGACGGCGCAGAGCTGGACTCTGTGCTGATCACTCGCTACCTGGACTTCTCGCTGCCATACCAGCACCTGTTTCACACCACCTCGGCCGCCATGCTGAGCGATCGGCTGCTGGATGCAGCGGTCGTGCTGCTGTCACGGCTGCATCTCGACGGCATCTTCTGGGGAGACATGTCGCTTGCCAACCTGCTGTTTCGTCGCGACGCAGGCGCGTTGATGGCGTATCTCGTCGATGCCGAGACGGCCGAGTGCCATCAGGAGTTGAGCGACGCCATGCGGGCCCACGATTTGGAGGCCGGCGCTGAGAACATCGTCGGAGGCTTGCTCGATGCCCAGAGCGGTGGCCTGCTCGACGACTCGATCGATCCGTATGAGACCGGGCAGGAGCTCATCGACAGATACCGGCGGCTGTGGGCGGAGCTCACTCACGAAGAGACCGTGTCGGCGGAGGAGCGCTGGCGCATCAACGCCCGCATCGAACGGCTCAACGAACTTGGCTTCGATGTCGAAGAACTCTCGATTGTGCGGTCTGCCGACGGGACCCGGTTGCGCATCCGCCCCGTCGTGGTGGAGGAAGGCCACGCGCACCTGCGCCTGCGGAGGCTCACCGGGCTGGAGGTGCAGGAAAACCAGGCCCGGACGCTGCTCAACGCGCTCGATGCGTACGGGCTGCTGCTGGAGCGCGAAGCCGGTGCGCCGCTGCCTGAGGCGGTCAAGGCCTACCGCTGGCTGTCGGAGCGCTACGAGCCCGTCATCGATGCCATTCCTGAGCACTACCGGGACCGTCTCGACAACGCGCAGTTGATCTACGAGTTCATCCAGCATCGTTACGAGCGCTCCACAGCGGCAGGCCGCCAAGTCCACAATGAGGAAGCGCTCGTCACCTTTGTCGCCGACGTGCTCGACAAGCTTCCCGCCGAGAGAATGCTGACCGCTCCCGATGAGTCCTGAGCCCGCTTCGAACCCTGAACTCGATTCGAACCGGGCGTCGGACTGGCACCGACACCTGCCGGCTGGCTGGAGTGCCGGCGATGTCGATCTGGGCGCGGGCGGCACGTTGCCCGGCGTGTGGCTGGACCGCTGGTCGTCGGACCCGCAGCGCCCTGTGGTGTGGGACGTGAGCGAGGGCTGGGTGACTGGCGCCCAACTGCTTGAACGCGCACAAGAGGTCGCGCGGCGCCTAGCGAGTGTGGGCATCGTCGCCGGCGACCGGGTGCTGATGAGCGGGCCGAGTTCGACGCGGCTCGTCGCTGCCCACGCTGCGCTGCTGGGAATCGGGGCGGTGGTCGTCCCGCTGAACGGCGCCTACCGCGCCGACGAAGTTCGCAATGTCGTGACGGACTGCCGTCCTGCGGCGGCACTGATCGAAGATGTCGGTAGTCCGGGCGAGTGGGAGCAGTGGATCACCTCAGCAGATCCGGCGGTGCTGACCGACCGCTTCGACGCCGCCGGACTCGGTGACATCGGTGACGAAGGCAGTGCCGCTGTCGATCTCGCCGCTGGCAATCTGTACCTCGCGGAGCAGGCCCGCCTGCGCTCGAGCACCGAGCCGGCGCTCATCGGCTACACGTCCGGCACGACTGGACGGCCCAAAGGAGCGGTGCTGAGTCATGCGAACCTGCTGGCGTCGGTGCGGGCGCTGGAATTGGCGTGGCGCTGGACCTCAGATGACGTGCTTGTGCTGGCGTTGCCGCTGTTCCACATGCATGGTCTCGGCGTCGGGCTGCACGGCACGCTCACCGTCGGTGCGCGGGCCGTGTTGCTGCCGACCTTCGACCCCGACGACGTCTTCGATGCGATCGCTGAGCATCGGGCAACGATGTTCTTCGGCGTTCCGACTATGTACTCGCGGCTGGTGGCCTCGCCGCGGGCCGCTGAGCTGTCGGCGCTGCGGCTGTGCGTGTCGGGTTCGGCGCCGATGCCTGCTGAGCTCCACGATGCCGTGCGGGAAGCCAGCGATCAGCACGTCATCGAGCGTTACGGCATGACCGAGACCGTCATGCTGGTGTCGAATCCCCATGACGAGCCGCGCCGCGCCGGCACGGTCGGTTTCCCGCTGCCGGGCGTAGAGGTGCGCCTCGATGCACTCGATGCCAGTGACGGCGAACCCGACCCGGTGGCCGGTGCTGGCGCGACAGAGATTCTGGTGCGGGGACCCAATGTGTTCTCGGGCTACTGGGAACGGCCTGGCGACAATGCAGCGTCCTTCGACGACGGCTGGTTTCGCACTGGCGACCTCGGCGTGTGGGACGACGGCTACCTGCGAATCGTGGGACGGGCCAAGGAGCTCATCATCTGCGGCGGCTTCAACGTGTATCCCCGCGAGGTCGAGGAAGCCATCGCCTCCCACCCTGAGGTCATCGAATGCGCCGTGGGGGGCGAACGCGATCCTGAGTGGGGTGAAGTCGTGGTCGCTTACGTCGTAGCCGACCGCGACTTCCGACGACGACGAGCTGAAGGACTACGTGGGCGAGCGGCTCGCCTACTACAAGCGCCCGCGCCGCACCTACCGCATCTCGGCGCTGCCCCGCAATGCGCTCGGCAAGTTGCTGCGGCACGAGCTCGCAGCACACGTCGGCCCCTGAGCTGACCGCGCCCCAGGCCGGCCTTTCTGACGACACAAGAAATTGCTGGCGGGCATCGGTGTCGCCCGCGGGTCGCACATCTGACACCCTTGTATGCGGCATGTTTCAGCTTCACGAGGTTCAGCGGGCAGTCCCGTTGCCAAGTCGATACGTGGCCCCCGGCTCGCTTGACGAGGCAGCGAATCTGCTGTCATCCCGTGGCGCCGCCGCGCGACTGATCGCCGGGGGCACCGATCTGATGCTGGAGCTGAGCCGCGGGGCGCGTTCGGGCGTGGAACTGCTCGTTGACATTTCCGGCGTGGCGGGCCTCGACCGGGTCTCGTACGAAGGCGGTCGGGTCACACTGGGCCCGCTAGTCACCCACGCGGATGTGATCGCTTCGGCGCCGATGCTCGCCGCAGGCTTGCCGCTGGCGCAGGCCTGCTTGGAGGTTGGGTCGCCGCCGCTGCGCAACCGTGCGACCGTGGTGGGCAACATCGTCACGGCGAGCCCTGCCAACGACACCATCTCCGCGCTTGTGGCACTCGGTGCCGAGGTCACCATGATGTCGCCGCGCGGTGAACGAACTGTTCGGATTGGCGAGTTCTTCACCGGATTCCGCCAAACCGTCCTTGAGCCTGATGAGATCGTCACCGCTATCGCCTTCGACGCGCTCGACGGACCGACGACCGGTGCCGCTGAGGTTCCTCGAGTCGATGACGGTTCGCAGGGGAGTCTCGGTACCGACCGCCGGCGAGGCATTTTCGTGAAGCTCGGCTTGCGCCGGGCGCAGGCCATCTCGGTTGTGCATGCGGCAGTGGTGGTGCACACCAACGGCGGGGCCGTCGCTGGCGATGGGATTGTCTCGGGTTTGATCGTGGCGCTCGGGAGCGTCGCTCCCACGATCATCACGGTGCCCCAAGCCGCCGAGCTGGCGATGGGCCGCGAGTTGACCGAGGCGATCGACGACATCGTCGATGCTGCGCGCCGCGCCGCGACGCCGATCGATGACATCCGCGGCAGTGCCGAGTATCGGTCGCATGCTGTCGGCGTCGTGGTGGAGCGCGCCGTTGCAGCGCTGGCTGGCGGCACCGAGGCTGAGCGGTGGCCCCATGAGCCGCCGCGACTGGTGCTGTCGGCGAACCCGGACCGCTCCCCGACGGCGCCGATGTCACTGGCGAAAGCCGACGATGTCGTCACGGCAACGGTGAACGGCTCAGTGCGCGGTGCAGCAGGCGCAGCGGGCAAGACTCTCATGGACTGGCTGCGCGACGACCTGGGGCTCACTGGCACCAAGGAGGGATGCGCAGAGGGCGAGTGCGGCGCCTGCACGGTGCACCTCGACGGGGCAGTTGTGTTCTCGTGCCTGGTGCCAGCGGGACGTGCGGAGGGTGCCACGATCACGACCGTGGAGGGAGTTGCCTCGCCAGCAGGTGAGCTGCATCCGTTCCAGCAGGCCATGGTGGACACCGGCGGGGCACAATGCGGGTTCTGCACGCCCGGGTTCGTCATGAGCGCTGCGGCACTGCTCAACGAGATCCCCGAGCCCACGTCCTCCCAGATCGCCGCCGGGCTGTCGGGCAACCTCTGCCGCTGCACCGGCTATTGCACGATCATCGAGGCGGTGAGAGCCGCATCCGTTGATGCAGTGGCGGTGAGAACCGCCTCGGTTGACACACAGCCAGTGAGAAGCGCCTCGGTCGACTCACAGGCGGTAGAGGCCGCCGCGGTTGATGCAGGGGCTGTCCCTCAGGCGCCTGGCTCGGGGGGCTTGTCGTGAGGGAGGGCGCCGCTCCTGGAACGCCCGGCGCGGCCATCGAGCTCGAGATGGCGCCGCCGACCGCCGGCGGCCTGGGAGAGTCGCCGCCGCGTGCCGATGGTCCCGCCAAGGTCTCCGGCCTCGCCGGCTATCCCGCCGACCGTGTTCCCGCAGATGCGCTGTGGGCTTTCGCGGTGTTCACCGACCAGCCCCACGCTCGCCTGCGCCGTCTCGATCTCGGCGGCGCCGAGCGCTCGCCTGGCGTCGTCGCTGTGCTCGGATCGGCCGATGTGCCATGCAACGAGTACGGGCTGACCAAGTTCGACCAGCCGGTCTTCGTCGGGCTCGACCACACCGGCCGCAGCCAAGTGCCCTGCGATGTGTCCCGCTGGGAGGCCGACCATCTGGCGCTCATCGTGGCCGAGAGCCTCAGCGAAGCGCGTACTGCTGCGGCCGTCATCGACGTCGATTGGGAACCGCTGCCCATCGTGGCCGATCTGGATGCGGCGCTCGCGCCCGACGCGCCCCTCGTGCACCCCTATGACGGCATCGGCTCGAATCTGTACGAGTCGATGCGTACCCTCAAGGGCGACCTCGACGCAGGCTTCGCTGCCGCGAGCGCAGTGGTGGAGGCCACTTACGAGGTGCCCTACCAGGAGCACGCGTACCTCCAGCCCGAAGCGGGCACGTCGTGGGTCGATGCCGAGGGCATCGTGAACGTCGAGATCGCCGGCCAGTGGGTACACGAAGACCGCGAGCAGATAGCCCACGCCCTCGACCTGGCTGAAGAACGCATCCGGGTGCGCTATCCCGCCATTGGGGGTGCGTTCGGCGGGCGCGAGGACACCTCGATGCAGATCGTCTTGGCGCTGGCTGCCACGCGGCTGGCCGAGCAGGGCATACACCGCCCGGTAGCCATGCAGTGGTCGCGCGAGGAATCCATCGTCGGGCACCACAAGCGACACCGCGGACGCATCTGGGCTCGCTGGGGTGCTAACCGCGACGGCAAGATCACCGCCGCGCAGGCCGAAGCCTGGCTGGATGCCGGTGCCTACAACTACACCTCCAACAAGGTGATGGGAAACCTGCACCTCGGCCTCGGCGGGCCCTACGAGCTGCCCAATGCCGCCATCGACACCCATGTCGTGTACACCAACGCCACGCCCGGCGGCGCATTTCGGGGCTTCGGCGCGCCGCAGGCAGCCTTCGCCGTGGAGTGCCAGGTGAACAAGCTGGCCGAAGCGCTGGGCATGGACCCCATCGACATCCGCCGCGTCAACACGTTGCGGGAGGGATCGCTGAGCATCGCCCACACCCCGATGCCCGCCGGCGTGACGATGCCCGAGGTCATCGAGGCGTGTGCCAGCGCCGCCGCCCAATCGTTGGCCGCGCCGGCGGAGGTTGGTGCTGGCTGCGCCGACGTCGACGGCGATGACGCCAGCTCAGCGCCCTGCGCCGCGAGACCTGATGGCCCCGCGGCCGATGAACCAGCGCTGTTCAGCCCGTTCGGATCGCTGCCGCCCAAACCCTCGTCGCTGCGACGCGGCAGCGGCTTCGCCTGTGCTTTCAAGAACGTCGGCTTCTCGTTCGGGTTCCCCGAGCGTTGCGAAGCCACGATCGTGCTGCACGGCGAGCCCAGCGACGACATACCGACATCGGTCGAGCTGGCCCACGCCGGCGCCGATGTAGGTCAAGGTGCGCACACCGCATTCCTGCAGATGGCCGCCGAGGCGACCGGCGTCGATCCGGCCAGAGTGGTGGGCCGCTTCAGCGACACCGGTACATCGGGCGACTCGGGCTCGGCGTCGGCATCGCGGCTCACCTGGATGGCAGGCAATTCGATCCTGGGCGCCGCGGAGGAAGCCGAGAAGGCGTGGCGCGAGGGCGATCGACCGGCGACCGGGCACTTCCGGTTCACGCCCCCGCCGACCACCGAGCTCGACCCCGAGACCGGCGAGGGAACCCCGAACTTCACCTATGGGTACGTCGCACAGCACATCGAGCTGACCGTTGACATTGACACCGGTCATATCCGCATCGACCGTGTCATCAGCGCGAACGATGTCGGCCGGGCCATCAACCCCCGCTTCGTCGTGGGCCAGATCGAGGGCGCAGTGGCACAGGCGCACGGCCATGTGCTCAGCGAGCACCTGCGCAGCCGGGAGGGTCGTCTGCTGAACCCCCGCTTCAGCACGTACCTGATCCCCGGCATCGGCGACATCCCGGTCACCACGCAGAGCGTCGTGCTCGAACTGGCCGACCCGCTTGGCCCATTCGGCGCCCGCGGCATGGCCGAGATGGGCGTGATCCCCTACGCACCCGCAGTCGCAGCGGCGCTGGCGGATGCAACGGGCGTGTGGATGGACGACTTCCCGCTGACCCCCGAGCGGGTGTGGACGGCACTTCGGGGCGCCGGCGTCACGCGATAGCCCCCGCCGCGGGACCGCTCGGCAGTCTGCGCTGTAACTCCCCGAGCCGGCCCTCGGGGCAGCTCTACACTCCCGAATGTGGCCTCGCGATCACGTCCGGACGCCACCGAGCGCGTGATGGAACTGATGATGTACCTGCTCGCGCGTGATGTGCCCAAGACCCGCGAGCAGATCTGGCGCGACACCGGGTTGTATGCGCCTGAGGGAACCACCGACCGGCGCCTGTTGCAGAGTTCCCGCGCTTCATTCGAGCGAGACAAAGCACTGATCCGCAATCTCGGCGTGCGCATCACCGAGACGATGGAGCACGACGGCGCCACGTCCTACACGATCCGGCGCCAGGACTATTTCCTGCCCGACTTGCAGTTGACACCCGACGAGCAGGTGGCGCTTCGTTTCGCTGCGGCCGCGGTGGACATCGGCGAGACGTGGGACCTCGAGGCCGTTGCCAAGCTCACGAGCGAGACCGCCGCCGAGCCCCTCGGAGATGTCGATCAGCCCGAGGCTGCTTTGGCGTTGGAGACCGCAGATGCTGCGGAGCAGTCGGCAAGCGCTCTGCTGCCTGCACTGGCGGTCGCTGCGGCTGAGCGAGCGACGGTCCGGTTCGCTTACGGCGGGCGCGCGCGTGATGTGCAGCCGCTCGCACTGCTGTGCCGGGCCGGCTACTGGTACCTCGCAGCAATGGAGGACGACACCGCCAAGACGTTCAGGGTGGATCGCATGGAGGGCGACGTGCGGGTGGGCGAGCGGGGCGCCTTCGGAAGGGCCGATGTCGATGTGGCAGGCCTGTTGCCGTCCGAGCCGATGGAGATCGACTTCGGCGACGACCTCATGGCTCGGGTTCGCATCGACGCCACCATGGCTTCCCAGCCCACGGCTGAGCGCGGCACGGTGATCGAGCGGCACGACGACGGCTCGGTGACCGTCGAGGCGCGGGTCCGCAACCGCGCGGCGTTTCGCACGTGGCTGCTGGACATGGGCCGTCACGCCGTCGTGGAATCCCCGCCCGAGCTCGTGGCCGACATCACCTCGTGGCTGACGGCGTTGGCCGGCGAAACCGAGGCGGTGCAGCGGTGAGAGGCCCCAGCACCACGGCGAAGATCGAGCAGCTGCTTGCGATCGTTCCGTGGGTTGTCGAGCGCGGCGGTGCGAAAGTCGCGGACATCGCCGAGCGATTCGGGATGCCACCCGAGGCGGTATACGAACTGCTGCACGCGGCCATGTGCTACGAGGTCGTGGGAGCGGGCGCGTATCAGAACCTCGGCTTCGTCGTCTTCGGAGACAGCGACAGCGACGCGGGCGATGCCTGGGTGCATGTCGAGCCGGGCGCGATGCTGGACCGCCCTCTCGACCTGTCGGCGCGCCAGGCGTTCGGGATTTTGGTGGCGGGCCAGTCCGCGCTCGCACTGCGTGGCGCCGACCGGTCCGGTGCGCTGGCGACTGCGCTCGACAAGCTGGGTCGGGCCTACGGCGAGCGCATCCGTGTGTCGGTCGACCTGCCGCTGCCGCGCAGCCTGCCCACCTTGCAGGCGGCACGCGACGCCCGCACGACGGTGCGGATTCACTACTACACGCCGAGCACTGACGAGGTGTCCGTACGCCGGGTGGACCCGTTGGAGGTCTCGCTTCATGACGGCCACTGGTACCTGCGGGGATGGTGTCATCTGCGGGCGGACATGCGCTCGTTTCGGGTCGACCGCATCGAGGAATGCATCGATACCGGAGAACCCCATGACAGCGCCGCCCGTGCGCGGGAAATGAGGAGTGTGACACCCGCTGAGTTCGATGAGACCACCGATGTCGTGCTGTCGATTCCCCGATCGGACCTGTGGCGCATCGAGGCCTTTGCGTCGCGTGACGTGGTGCCCGACGGGGATCGCTGCGTCGCGACCTATGCGCTCAGCAGCCCGTGGGTTCTCAGCCAGATGCTGCTGCGCCTCGGTGCCGACACTCGCATCGTCAACGCAGCAGAGCTGCCGCCCGAGCTGGCCGAAGCCGGCAAGTCGACCGCCGCCGCAATCCTGGAGCTGTACGAGAACTAGAGGACCCGCCCACAGGCGAGCTTTCCCGTGGTCGCACCGGTTGTCTCCCGCTCTCGTTCACTGCGCTCGCAGGCCGCTTGGGGCCGGGGCTCAGCCTCTGAGCGGCACCCGATGCTCAGTGAACGAGGTCAGTCGATGAGGTCGACGACCAGGCCGTAGTGGTCCGAGGGCACCACGCCGTCGACAGGTTCGGCGCCGATCATCTCGATGGACGCGATATTGCCGTGCGGGCGCGGCCGGGGCGTGGCGACGAACACGTAGTCGATGCGCCGGTTCGGCCACATGGCTTGGGACAGGTAGGGGTTCTGGCCGTTCCATGTGCAGCCCGGGCCGTCGCCGGCCTGCGCCCAGGCATCGCTCCAGACCAGTTCGGGAACGGGAGGCGGCCGCTCGCCGGTGAGCAGCCGGATCTCGTCCGAGGTCGGCACGGCGTTGAAGTCGCCGGCCATGACCACGGGAAATCCCTCGGGGTCGTGATGCGGTGCTGCCAGCTCGCACAGCGTGGCTACCTGCCCCTGGCGGATCTCGCTGAGGTGGAAGCGGTGCTCGAGGTGAGTGCAGATGATGGTCAGGTCGCCGCCGGGGCGAGCCACCTGGGCCACCACGGCCGTCCGGTGGGCGGCCTGGTCGCCCACCGCGAGCGAGTGCGAGCTTGATGCGTTGATCGGCGCGCTGGCGAGGATCGCGTTGCTGAACGACAGTCCCCGCTGCCCGAATCTCGGATGGTGAGCGACGTTCATGCCCAGCGCCTCGCCGAGCAGGTCGGCCTGGTTGGCGCCATCGCGCTCTGCCCAAATCTCCTGGCAGCACACGATGTCGGGTTCGAGTTCGGCGAGCGTGGTGGTGATCGCCTGATGGCGAGCCTCCCAGTTGTCGCCGAAGCGCCACCACAGGTTCCAGGTCACGATGCGCACGGCGTCACCGTAATTCGGCAATGGCAACCTGCGGCGGGGGAGACGGTCACCGGCACGATCGACTGGGAGCGGCGCCTGCAGCTCATGCGCACCCACACCGCACTGCACATCCTGTGCGGCGTCATCTGGAACGAGTGGGGCGTGCTGGTGACCGGCGGCAACATGGAACCGCTGGCAGTCCGCATGGTTCTCCACGACGCCTAGCTGACGGTTGACCGCGCCACGTATGCACGGCGAGGCGACAGCGGATCGCCGAGTTGAGTATTGGCAGAGCTAACAACCGAAAGTCACAACCGATTGGTATATTGCATGGTATGCCTGAGTCGACTACCATCAAGGTCTCGGTGCGAACTCGCGATGCCTTGCGTCAACTTGCCGATCGCGAGGGGCTGACGTTCGACGCGCAGATCGAGAAGCTGATCCGGCGGGAGCGCCGCCGCGTCATCGGGGCCCAGCTCGCAAGCGCACCGCTCGATCCCGACGACGAAGCCGTGCTCGATGCTTCCGCGAGCGATGTCGCCGATGCAAGCGGGTGACGTCGTCCGCTGTGACTTCGGAACGCCTGCGAGAGGTGAACCGGGGTTCATACGGCCAGCCGTCGTGGTCACGGCCGACGAGGTGCTGGAGTTCCGGCAGCGCGCGATCGTGGTCGTTCCGTTGACCACGACCAACCGAGGGTGGCTGAGCGAGGTTGACGTCGCCGGCTTCGGAGTCGCCCAGGCACACCTGCCCACCACCCTCAGCGTCGACCGCGTCGTCGAGGAGACCGGCACGAACATCGGACCCGTCGTGCTGCGACAGATCCGCGAACTCATTGCCGACCTGATCGGACTCTGACAGACCCTGTCCACGACGCCTGAGCCAGGCTGCCTCGACGGCGTGCTCTTGGCAGGCGCGCGTTCGTTCGATATCGCTGGAGTTGAGCGGTACCCTGTGGGAAATGACTCTCCGGGAGCCATTGGGCGGAACGCGTACCGTCACGCCGACCGCTCGCCGAACGGCCACGTCGAGATTCGGCGCCTCCCGGCGGGAAGGCCACGACGCGTCGGCGTTCTATGAACGCTTCACCCCGCCGGTCTTGTCTGACGACGACACGGTGGCCCGCGGTCCCGAGTTCGACGGGGAGCTGGCCGAACGTCTCGGCGACGGCTGTCTCTGCGGCGATGCTCGCCAGATGTCTGCCTTGCCCGATGCTTGCGTGGCGCTGGTGGTCACCTCACCGCCGTACTTCGTGGGCAAGTCCTACGAGGACGCTCTTGCTGCAGACTCCGACAGCCGCATCCCGACCAGCTACTTCGACTATCTCGACATGTTGCGTGACGTGTTCGCCGAATGCGTGCGGGTGCTCGAGCCGGGCGGCCGCATCGCCGTCAACGTGGCGAACCTGGGCCGCAAGCCCTACCGCAGTCTGTCGGGCGACGTGGCCAAGATCTTCGAGGAACTCGGCTTGCTGCTGCGTGGCGAGATCGTGTGGCAAAAGAGCAAGGGTTCGAGCGGGTCGTGCGCATGGGGGTCGTTCCGCAGCCCGTCCAACCCGACCCTGCGCGACACCACCGAGCGGATCGTGATCGCCAGCAAGGGCAGATTCGACCGGGCCCGCTCGGCATCTCAGCGCGAGGCAGAGGGACTGCCGTTCCGCACCAGCCTGTCGACAGATGAATTCATGGAAGCCACGCTCGACGTGTGGGACATGGGTCCTGAGAGCGCGCAGCGGGTGCGGCACCCCGCCCCGTTCCCGCTCGAGCTGCCCCGTCGCCTGATCGACCTGTACACCTACGAGGACGACCTGGTGCTCGACCCATTCATGGGCTCGGGCACCACATTGGTCGCGAGCGTGCTGTGCGGCCGGCGCCCGGCGGGCTACGACCTCGATCCCGACTACGTGGAGCTGGCCCGCTCACGGGTCGCCCGGGCGCACGGCTCGTGGCGGCAGCGCCAGCGTCCCGTCATGCAGCCGCCACTATTCGACCGTTCCGCAGCAATTGCGGCGTCCGCGGATGCAGAGCCGACGCCGGGGATCTCGGCCGCCGCCGTGTTGCCGTCGATGCCGGTGCGTGCAGGTGGCCTGTTCTCCGAAGTCGAGAGCGCTGATGTCCCGGGGGACACCGGTTTCGTTGCAGCGGACGGGCCGCCGGCCATCGACGACTCGATCACGGCGGATGCATTCGCCCAACAGGCCGTCGAGTCAGGTCGCAAAGCGCATGACATCGCCGCCGAACTGCTCGAGCGTTGCGGTTTCGAGATATTTCGTAGCCCTGCGAAATTGCGCGGCACGGGTGTCCAGTTCAGCTTCTTGGTGGTGGACCGTGCCGGTGAGCAGTGGTGGGCGGACGTCGCCGGTGCGTTCACGACTGTGCGCCCGGGTCTGCTTCGCACAGACACGCTGTGGAAGGCACTGGGGCGGGCGTCGGTACTCGCCGCCGCTCAGCCCGACGCCCGGCTGTTGCTGCTGACGCCGCATCTGCCCCGTCGGGGCGCCGAGGGCCATCGCGCACTGCACACGCTTGGACCGTCTGCCGTCTTCGATGTCATCGAGTTGTTCGATGGTGCTGCTGCTGCGCGGCTCGCGCGCTATTCCGATGGGGCAGCTATTCCGCTGGCGGGCTGCTGGGACGACACCGAGATCGAAGCGGTCTTGTAGGCCGCGTCGCAAGCGTGCCTTGCCGACTCTGGCGACAGCGTGACGCCGACGAGGTGGCGCGCTGGTCCAGCCCATCGGCTGCAACGCTGACGGGGTGCTGAATGGGTCGGCTCTCGGATGGCCGACGAATGCGAAGTCGTAGGCCAGCGGCTTGCCGTGCCAGCCGAGACCCCTTTCCGACCAGACGCCTAGAGGCTGTCGATGCGCTTGAACAGCTCGGCGCAGGCGAGGCCCGCCTGCAGGCCGCTGGCGGCTGCCACGGCGTCTACCCAGTCGGCGAATCGCTGCACTTGGGCTGGGTCGTCGGGGTCGGTGATGTCGTGGGTGGCCACGAATTGGCTGCGATGGCACAGCAGCGCGACGGTCTTGGCGGCCGTCCAGCCCTCGGCGTTCTCGGCGTGATCGGGCTCATCGGCCTCGAACAGCAGCAACTCGTCGGGCCGGTGCGGCGGCAGGCCCTGTTCGGGAAAGAAGAACGGATCGCGTGCGGCGACGACGCCTTCGACGGCCAGCAGCCCGGCGTGGCGATGATCGGGATGCAGGCGGTAGCGCTTCCATGGATCGTGGCCCAGCACGACAGCGGGCTGCAGCTCGCGGATGACCTGTGCAATCTGCGCACGGGTTGCAAGATCGCTGTCGAGCTCGCCGTCGACATGGCCGCCGAAGCGCACCTGCCCTGTGGCACCGAGCGCGGCTGCTGCGGCGCGCTGCTCGACCTGGCGGGTCTGCACCAGGGCGGCCTGGTCGCACTCAGGGTCCCACGTGCCCTTGGAACCGTCGGTGCAGACGAAGTGATGCACGACCGTCCCCGCAGCCGCCCACTTCGCGAGCGTCGCCCCGCAGTCGAACTCGGCGTCGTCGGGATGTGCGGCGATGACGAGTGCGGAGGCCGGAACCCGCAGGTCCACGGAGAATCCCGATCCAGCGAAGTCAGCTTGAGGAGGCATCGGAGGGCCTGGGCAGGTCGAGGCCGGCGGCGTCAAAGTCGTCGGGCGTGTCGACATCGAACTCAAGTGCGCGCACCCGCCGCACTCGCAGATCGAGGCCGCGGCGAAGTGCCTCCTCGCAGTGGGCCGCGAACGAGCCCGCTCCGTAGTGGAACTCGAAACCGGTCCCCAGCGGGAGCGCCATCACATTGGTGCCGTCGAGGTGGCGGTCGGGGACGATCGTGACGGTGCCCGCTTCGGCGAGGCCGCCGAGCGTCTCGGCGTGGGGCAGGTCGGCGTGAGCGATCAGAACGTGGCCGGGACCTGTGCCGTCAGCGCCGAGGTTGTTCGCTTCGAGCGCTGCGACGGCGGCGGTGACGGCGGGATTCAGACCTTTGGCCTCGATCCACAGCACCTCTGCTCCCGCCGAACGGGCCCAGTCGGCCACTTCGTCGTTGTCGCAGACGACCCGGACAGCCAACGAGCCTGCAGCCTCGACGACCTGGGCCGCCATCGTGCGGGCCAGCTCATGGCGCTGGCTCTCGCTCAGGCGATCCGCGAGCCGGCCCTTCGCAAGTCGAAAGCCCTTCACGGGTATGAGCACGGTCGGCGTGACGCCGGTAGCGGTCACCCGCGGCGAGTGTATGGGGATGCTTCGGGCTGTGGTGCAGTCGGGGACCCACGGGGTTGGGCCCGAGCCGCGTCTGCCGAGGATCGGAGCCAGCGGTTTGCTAGGACAAGGCGGTGCTGAGTGAACCCCCAGCGGGATGGGTGCGTGCGTGGTGGGCCGAGCGCCAGCTCGATCCGGGCTCGGCTGCCCATGCGCCTGGGCCCAGCGAAGTCCGCTACTGGAGCGGCTCCGAGCACGTCACCGACGGTGTGCTGTCCAACACCCTCGGCCGATCATGGACAACCATCGGGCTTCCCGAAACGCTCGACCGTGCCCGAGTCGATCCCCGCGGGCTCGTGGTGTGGTCGCGATGGTCGCTCGACTGGTGGGTGCGTGCTGGCGAGGATTGGGTTTTCCCGTCACGGGCGGCCTCGGTGCGGCAGCGCCTGGTGGACGGAATGCCGGTGGTCGAGACGATCATGCGCGTCGGCGGCGGCGACGTTGTGCACCGGGTGGCGGCGGCCCGGGGTGCCTCGGTACAGATCGATGACACGGAACGCCATGTCCGACAGCGACGAGGCAAACGGCCCTCCGGCGACGGCGCGAGTGCCGTTCCTGAGGTGTTCGTGGTGGAGATCGCCAATCGCACCCGGGCGCCTGTGGCGGTTGCGCTCGCCGCGCGGCCGTACCACCTGGGCGCATTTGGGCATGCGGAAGGCGGGATGTGGGGATGGTCGGACGCGTGGGGCATCGGCGAGATCTCCGTCGATGGCCGGGTGATGACGATCGACGACGGTCTGAGCCGTGCGGTGGGCCGCGCAGCGGTGATCTTCGATCGCGTCCCGGGCGACGTCGTGGTCGGCAGTCACGGGACTGACTGCGCGGCGACGCTTGCCGAGTCTGGCGGTCAGGTCTCCACCGGCCAGCCAAGTGCGACTCCGGTCAGTATCGGGGGAGGCGCGCCTTCCGCCGATCCGGCGTATGCGCCGCGAATCGAGCGCGACCCGGCCTCGGTGATGTGCCCGCAGCGGTTGGCCAACACCGCATCGGTCTTCCCGCTGGTCGCCGGCGCGACGCTGCGCGCCGCCGTCGTCGGGCGAGGCTCGGCTATCGCATGGGACGATGTCGGCAGCTCCGCGCTCGGAGGCGCTGTGCTCGATGCGGTACCCGGCGTGGAGCGGGTGGCCAATGGCTGGCGCCAGCGGGTCGAGGCGGGCTGCCGACTTGAGCTGCCCGGCGGTCGGCTGGCGGAGGCTGCGCTGGGCGCACGCGCGGCGCAGTTGCTGTCGACGGCTCCGTTCGATGACGGCCCCGGCATAGACGGACCGATGCTTGCGTCGGCGTTGGACGCCGATGGGCAACTGCCCGGCGACGACCTCGTGCAGCTGCTGGCGCTTGTCGAGTCGGGCTTGCCCGCACAGGTCCGGGATCTGCTGTTGCGGCAGGCCCAAGCGCAGGATTCGTCAGGCGAGTCCTCCAGCATGGGCGCTTCGGTGACGGGCACGTCTCTCGTGCTCGCCGAGCATCTGCTGTCTTTGCATCCTGACCCGGAATATGCGGAGGCCATCGGGGAGTTTGCGGCATCGGGCGCCCGATGGCTGCTGACGCGTCGCGCTGACCAGCGAGAACAGTCATGGACGATTCGGGAGGGCTTGCGAGCCGGCCACCGGCTGTTGCTTCGGCTGGGAGCGACGCGTGCGGCGGATGCTCTATGGCGTGAGGCGATGTCGCTGCCCGAGGCGTTGCGCATCGACGTGAAAGGCACCCCCGAGTCCCCGCCGAGTTACCGCGACGCCCTGGGGCGCGTGCCGTGGGAGACGTCGTGGGATGAGGCGCCGGCGGCCCCGAGCCAACGTTGGGAATGGCTCTCGCAGGACACCGGGCTGTGGATCCATGCCGCCGTGCCGTGGGCGCCGCCGTTGCCGTTCGTAGGGTCCGAGCCAGCTGATGGCACACCGACCGACTTCGTAGCCGACACTGCTGCGTCGTGCGGTCATGACATCGTGGCCACAGCGCTGCTCGCCTTCGCTGAGGCGCGACCCGCGCCGCGGCGTGCCTTCGAGCGACTTGAGGCTCTGGTCTCGGTGGCATCGCCGACGTTGAGCTGGCCGACGTTCATGCATCCCGATCTGCACACGGGCACAAACGGGACAGGACATGACCTCGTGGTGGGCGGGACATTCGTGCGGGCGCTGCTGCGACTGCTGGTCGATGCACCCGACCGCGGCGTGGCGAGCAGCGGGCGGGCCGAGTTGCGACTCGCCGCGCACTGGCCGGCGGCGTGGCTGGGTCAGCCGGTTGAGGTGCACGATGTTCCGACCCGGATCGGCCCTGTGTCGTGGGCGGTCCGCTGGCACGGCGAGCGGCCGGCGCTGCTGTGGGACGTGGTGCCGCACGACGCCCGCGGCGAAGCGCCGACGGTCACTGCGCCCGGACTGGACCCTGCGTTCAGCGCGACGCAGTGGCGGGGCGAAACGCTGCTCGCGCCGATGCCGTCCCCGGCGGGATAGCGGCGCCCCAGCAGCGACTGATCGCAGCAGGGGTCTAGAGGGGCGCGGGTCGAGAGCGGCAGGGCTCCAGAAATTGAGCGCAGGCCCAGAGCGGCACAGGGCCGCCAACTAGCTTCGAAGCCATGACGGCGCGGCCGAGCCTGACCTTCGAGCGGCAGTGCTGGGAGGCCGGCGAAGCGACGGTCGTCGGCGTCGACGAAGTGGGCCGTGGCGCCTGGGCAGGACCTCTGACGGTCGGCGCAGTCGTGGTCTCGCCGCACGGTCGCGTCAACGGCATCCGCGACTCGAAAGAGCTCCGGCCTTCGGTGCGCGAAGAACTCTTCGACCGCATCGACGGCTGGGCCCGGGCGTGGTCGGTGGGGCACGCCACACCAGTCGAGTGCGACCAACTGGGAATGACCGATGCGTTGCGGCTGACGACCCGACGGGCCCTCGGCGTACTTGGGGTCGACCCCGACCGGGTCCTGCTCGACGGAAAGTTCAACTTCGTGGACTGGCGTCCCAGCGAAGCGATCGTCGGAGGCGACCGGCGCTGCCTGTCGATCGCGGCGGCGTCGATCATGGCCAAAGTCGTCCGTGACCGGATCATGACGGTTCTGGCGGCCGACTTCCCGCCATACCGGTTTGAGTCCAACAAGGGCTACCCGGCTCCGGTCCACCGCGCAGCGCTCGCCACGCATGGCCCCTGCGCCCTCCACCGGTTGAGCTGGTCGTTCGCCGACGCTCTGCCCAACGCCGAGCCCGTGCCGCGTGCAGCGCACTGCGACACCCCCACGGCGCTAGCGACCTACGCCAGCGCCGTCGCAGGACCCGAAACGGCCCTGTTTTGAGCCACTGGCTAGAGCAACGGTGAAACACGCCGACGGCCCGCTCGCTGCCAATATCTTCACTGTGTGGAACGGCTGCTCGCCGCTCGGCTGCGCCGAGGCTGCTAGAAGGAGGCAGCCTCAGGGAGGGACCCTCGATGAGTGAGAGTGACGACCCCAACGCGGAGCAGCGCGAGTTCTGGCGCAACGCCGACATCTGGGTGCAGCAGCAAGAGCGACTCGACGCACAGCTGACTCATATCGGCGCAGCGGCGATGGATGCTGTCGGGGGTCTGCTGGCCGGTGCGAACGTGCTCGACATTGGCTGCGGTTGCGGTCAGACCTCCCTGCAGTGGTCTGAACGCGTCACAGGCTCGGTGCTCGGCCTCGACATCAGCGAGACGTTGGTTGAGGTAGCTCGGCAGCGGGCGGCTGCACATGCCGCCCGGCGCCCGGCGGCCGCACCCGTCGCATTCGAGGTGGCTGACGCCCAAACGGCGGACGTCGCCGCCATCGCTTCTGGCGGAAACGGCGCCTTCGACGGCTTTGATCTGGTCTACTCCCGGTTCGGCGTGATGTTCTTCGCGGACCCGGTGGCGGCGTTCGCCAACCTGCGGGCGGCAACTCGGCCCCGCGGCCGGCTCGCCTTCGCCTGCTGGCAGACGCCACGACAGAATCCGTGGCTGGTCACGGTCAACCGGGCGGTGCTGGAGATTGTGGAGATGCCCAGTGGGGGGCCGTCGGTGGATCCGTTCGCATTCGCCGATCCCGACTTCGTGCGAGGCGTGCTCGGCGATGCGGGGTGGTCGAATGTCTCGCTGGAATCCCACGAGACCGAAGTTCTCTTCAGTACCGGACCGCTGGAGGAGACGGTCGAGTTCGCGATGGATCTCGGCATTGCACGCCGGGCGTTGCAGGGCCATCCCGCGCAGGCGCACGCCCAAGTACGCAAGGCCGTGACCGCAGCCCTCGCCCCATTTGAGACAGCCCGCGGAGTGGTGTTCCCCGCCGCGGCCTGGATCGTCACCGCCAGCAATTGAGTCGCGAGCGCAGCAGGCGCACGGCTTGGCAAACTCGTGGGCGGTGATCGACGAGCCGAGCTGGACGATGGGGATCGAGGAGGAGTATCTCCTCGTCGACCGTGACAGCGGTGCGTTGGTAGCCGCACAGCCGCCTGGCCTCATCGAGCGGGTCGCCGAGCTGCGTCACGGGCTCGTGAGCCCCGAGCTCTTCAGCGCGCAGATCGAGATCGGCACTGATGTGTGCCGCGACGTGCAGCACCTGCGCGCCGATGTCGGCCTGCTGCGACTGGCGGTCACCGAGGCCGCGGCAGAACACGGGCTTGCACCGATCGCCGCGTCCACCCATCCGTTCGCCAGGCCGCACGAGCTCGACATCACCGACAAGGAGCGCTACAGGGTCCTCGCCGACGATCTCCAAGAGATCACCCGCCAGCTCGTCATCTCGGGGATGCATGTCCATGTGGGCATCGAAGACCCTGAGCTGCGGATCGACCTGATGAACCAGGTGACCTATTTCCTGCCGCACCTGCTGGCCCTGTCCACCTCATCACCGTTCTGGCAGGGTCGCGACACGGGGCTGGCCAGCTACCGGTCGGCGGTGTACAAGACGCTGCCGCGCACCGGCCTGCCCCCGAAGTTCGATTCCTGGGCGCAGTTCCGGCGTCATGTCGATGTGCTCGTGAACGCCGGGATCATCGAGGACTCGTCGAAGATCTGGTGGGACATCCGGCCCTCGGAGCGCTATCCGACCCTGGAGATGCGGGTCACCGACCTGCCGACCCGCATGGAGGACGCGATCGCCATCGCTGCTGCGTATGTCTGCGTGCTGCGGATGCTGTGGCGGCTGCGAGACGGGAATCAGCGGTGGCGCAGCTATGCCAACTTCCTGATCGGCGAGAACTTGTGGCGTGCGGAGCGCTACGGCATCGGCGGCTCGCTGATCGACTTGGGCAAGGGCACGCTGGTGCCCAACGAGCATCTGGTCGACGAACTCATCGAGCTGGTGAGTTCCGATGCGGAGGCGCTCGACTGCGTTGATGAGATCGGTCACCTGCGCACCATCTGTGAGCGAGGTACCTCAGCGAGCCACCAGCTCGCCGTCTACCAAGCGGCGCTCGACGCCGGCGCGGACATCGACGAGGCCCTAGCCGAAGTAGTGCAACACCTCATCGAGCACACCCTGGCCCCGCCCGACGCGGCAGGCCATAGCGATCGCGACGATGCGCACCGCCGCAAGATCGCCGACCAGTTGACTGCCGAGGCCCAGGATCTGGGGCTCTACGACTGACAGGGCGATCAGACAGTGGCCTTCGGCCGCGACCTGCGACGCGTGGCTCGGTTGCGGAGCTACGCCGCCCGTAGCGGCGCGGCGAAGAATGTGGCAGCCGACGGCGAGATCGTACGATGGCTGCCGGTGTGAGGTGGCGGTCTTGAGTGCGGGGACGCTGTGAACGAGTACATGGCGCCCGAGCAGCTGGCCCGGCGAGATATCGACGAGCAGCTTGAAGCTTGCGGCTGGGTGGTGCACGACTACACGAGCGCAGCGGTGGCTGCGGCTCAGGGTGTTGCCGTTCGTGAGGTGCCGACTGCGCTTGGCCCTGCTGACTATGTGCTGTACGTAGACGGCCAGGCGGTGGGTGTCATCGAGGCGAAGAAGGCCGGCATGACGCTGACTGGGGTTGAGCCGCAGACGCGTAAGTATCAGGCTGCCTATCCGGAGGCTCTGCCTGCTGTCGAGATCCATGGGGCGCTGCCGTTCGGCTACGAGTCGACCGGTGCCGAGACGCGGTTCACGAGCGGGCTGGACCCTGTGCCTGCGAGTCGTCGGGTGTTCACGTTCCACCGTCCCGAAACGCTGGCGCGTTGGCTGGCGGATCATGCCGAGGGGGAGGGTCGCGAACCGGGCCTGCGTGCGGGTGTGATGCTCCTGCCTGGGCTCGACGCTGACGCTGGGCGCCTGTGGCCCGCTCAGGCAGAGGCGATCGGGAATCTTGAGCAGTCGTTTCAGAACAATCGGCCCCGGGCGCTGATCCAGATGGCTACCGGTTCGGGCAAGACGTTCACTGCTGCCAATGTCTGTTATCGCCTGCTGCGGTTCGCGGGCGCCCAGCGGATCCTCTTCCTCGTCGACCGGGCGAATCTCGGTCGCCAGGCGCTGCGAGAGTTCCAGGGGTTCGCCACGCCCGACGACGGGCGCAAGTTCACTGAGCTGTACAACGTCCGCCATCTCACGTCGTCACGGCTCGACATGGCAAACGAGGCAGCCACAAAGGTCCACATCTGCACGATCCAGAGATTGCATTCGATCCTGCGAGGCGACGACGAGTTCGACGAATCCCTCGACGAGAAGAGCGGCTTCGAGACCGCTCCGCCCGAGCCGGTCGAGGTCGCCTACAGCCCGGCGGTGCCGATCGAGTCCTACGACCTGATCATCATCGACGAGTGCCATCGCTCCATCTATGGCGTGTGGCGTCAGGTGCTCGAGTATTTCGACGCCTTCCTCGTGGGCTTGACCGCGACCCCTGGGATGCAAACGTTCGGGTTCTTCGACCAGAACCTCGTCATGGAGTACGGACACGCCCAGGCGGTGGCCGACCGCGTGAATGTCGATTTTGACGTGTTCCGCATCCGCACCGAGATCACTGAGTCCGGCGGCATCGTCCCGGCTGAGTTCGTGACCAAGTTCCGCGACCGCGACACACGCGAGCATCGTTTGGAGAAGATCGACGAGGACATCGCCTACGACGCGAACCAGCTCGACAGACGGGTGGTGACGCCCGATCAGATCCGCACGGTCGTGCGCACCTTGCGCAATTCGCTGCCCGAGATGTTCGCCGATCGTGAGCGCCGCGACGACGGCCTGTTGCAGCACATCCCCAAGACGCTGATCTTCGCCAAGGAGACTGCTGATTTATTCGCTTTTGGCACCTGCGGCAAGTCTCTGACCTGCGGTTTTGCTCGCGCCAAATGGACGATTCGGGAATTGCTCAGCAGTCGCCGAGCCGTCAACGTGCTCCGAACGCGCTTAGGCGGGTTCGAACTGCTCGAACCAGGAGTTGTCGATCTCGATGTCCTCGATCGGGCGGATGCGCGTGGAAACGCCGAGCCTGTATTCCTTGAGCAGGTCGCAGAGGTCTTCGCCGTCGATGAGCTGGACCGGCGGCGCGCCGTCTCGGCTCGCTTCGTCACGAGCGCCGCGGGTGAAGGTGCCCGTCGTCACCAGGAGGCCTTTCTCGCCGCGGCCGGCCATTGCTCCACGGAAGTCGCGGACGGCACTGGACGAGACCGAACCACTGTACCGCTTGCACTGGAAGTAGATCGGGAACGACACGAGCGACAGGCGGTAGACGCCAACCCCGTCAAGTCCGCCGTCGCCGCTTTGCCCGAGGACCTCGACCTCGCGGAACCCAGCTTCACGCAGCAGCCGTTGGGTCAATCGCTCGAACGCAGCGGGCGTCATCTCGAGCAGCCGTTTCAGCAAGGTCGACTGCCAATGGGCATCTGGGTCGGTCTCGTCGGTGAAGTCGAGTTCGTTGTTGTCATCCACACCTGACTGGACGCGGAGTTTCCGCTCCGCCGCGCGGGCAGCGAGTTCGGCCCGAACGGTCCGTAGTCGCTCGTCAATCTCGGATGGCGACTCAATTCGTCGTCCGGCATCGGTGATCGCCCAGACGCCGCGGCTGGAATTGTCGACTGCTCCGATCTTCTTCAGGTAGCTCAACGCCCATCCGATCCGATCGGCTGCGACCGACGCTCCCGTGGTCTCGTAGCGGGCCTCGAGTTGCTCGTCGGTGAGTCCTTCGCTATCGGCCACCGCAGATATGACTTCGTCTCTTCGCGCCGAGCCTCCAAGCCCCGTCAGCGCTTCGAGGGTCGGAAGCATGAACTCGTCGTATCGCGGCAGGCCCGATTGGCTCATGGCGTGAAGCTACCGCTGCGAGCCGGACTGCTCCCAGGGCAACCGGGCTTCCTTGCTCGATCCTCAGCTGCTCGCCTGGCGGGCGCGGCAGTGCTGATGGCTGTTCCGCATCGACTTCTGTGGCTGCGTGTCGCGAACCTGCACGACCGCATCGTGACAGGGCAATCCGAGTGCGTCCGCGAGCCGAGCGGCGATACCAGCAGCCTCGGGCCTCGAGCCACATCACGCAACATCTTGGTAGCGATGAAATAAACGGCGCTCTTGCCCCAGCCAATCCGTTACACCAACAGGACTCGGCCCCTTTCGTCGACCAATCGGCGGATCACGCCAAGCTGGTCATTGCGAACGTCGGCAGCCGGATCACCCGTCAGCTTGCGCAGCAAGCCGAGCGCATCTTCAGATTCCGGGACGGGGCCCATCAGTACGCGATGTGGAGGGCGTAGCGGAGTGCCTGATCGAGTTGTGCCCGTTTGAGGGCACCGAGTCGGCCGACTGGTTCAGGGTCGAGGCGCGCAATCTGCACGGTCACGATGTTGTCGCAGCTGATGACGCACATCGCTGGCAGTCCCTCATCGACGCCGATCTCGACCTCCGAGCGGATGCCGCGCATCGTGCGGGTGATGGGAGCGCAAGTGATTGCTGTCAGCACCGAAGCCGCCGCGTCCCTCGTCAGCACGCACAGGGGTCGTCGCCCGCCGGGCTCCCCGAGATCACCCCAATAGATCTCGTTGCGCGTTACCACGGCGGCGCTGTCTCGGCCGCCAATCGTGCTGCCGCCTCGACGAATGCCGGATCCTGCGGCTGGCGGCGATATGCAGCAGCGAGCTCGGCATCGGCCGCGGCCAGATCGGTGGCTTCGATCACAGCTCGCGCACCGCGACGAAGCAACGCGGACCTGTTCGTTCCCTCAGCGGCTGCGATCGCCGCAAGTCGTTCAATGAGTTCGTCGTCGAGCTGAACCAGTACTTCACGCCGAGCCATAGGCATATGCTAAATCATATGGTGATGGAGGCGACCCAGATCTTCGGCGTTGCGGTTCTCAGTTGTTCGCAGGCCGTTGCAACGTGGCGGGCACGACGGCTAGATGTTCGGCCACTGCTCCGTCGTGGAGGCGGCGATCCCATACCGCGACCACCAAGTCGGCGGTGTTGAGCACCAGCGCACTTGCCAGATGGACGGCGTCGGCTCCGCGCAGTCTGTGGCGCCGCGCGAGCAGGCCGGCGGACTGTTCGACGTTCTCGCTGAGCTCGACTGGCTGGACGCTTGACCAAACCTGTTGCCAACGCTCCTCGCAGTCCACGACTTCCGTCTCGTCGAGGTCGCCCCGCCGGCCAGCCGCGGCGAGCGCAGCACAGACTTCGGCGAACGCCAGCCTGCTGGATACGGCCGCGTCGCAACCATCCCAGATCGCCTCTGCGATCTCGCTGCCGGGTTCATCGACGATCAGCTTCACCAACGCGCTGGCGTCGAAGTACGCGATTGCCACTGCTCAGCGGCGCTGATCGCTGACCAGATCCGACAAGGGCGAGCGAGGACGAGGACGCCGTTGTCCTGTCGCCTTGGGTCGTTCGTCTCGCACGGGTCGCGAGATCACGCCATTTGCAGTCAGCCGCTCGATGGTCGGCGCCGAGTCGATACCTGAGAGCCTTGCGACAGGAACGCCACGTTCGGTGATGACCACCTCCTCGCCAGAGCGAGCGCAGTCCAGCCAGTGACGCAACTTGGCTCGAAACTCCGTGGCGGCAACGTTCACATTCAGACCGTATCAGCGGAATCTAAATGTACAAAAAGAATATTCCGAATTGTACATAAGGGTCCGCGCTGGTGGACGGCCATCGACCAGTCGCCGAGTCGGTCGCGCTGTGATGCGGGATGGTTCGCGAACCGACGACACTCCGCAGCCGCCGCGACGAGTGGATCGCCGCTTAATCACGGCGGTATGCCTCTCGTCGGTGGGCGACGCGCACGACGAGCACGACCAGCTCATCGTCGAGCACCTCGTATACGACTCGGTAGTCGCCGACTCGGATTCGGCGCAGTCCTCGCAGGCCGCCCTTGAGCGTGCTGCCGGCGAGCGGCTCTGTGGCGAGCTGGTCGATTGCAGTGACAATTCGCCGACGATGTGGGAGGGGAATGCGGGCGATTTCTCCCTCGGCGCTGCGCTTAATCCGAATCGAGTAGTGCACGCTTGGCCTGGTCCCAATCGATCACCGGATCCGATGGGTCGCGCAAGCGCTGCAGGGCGATGTCGAGGTCGTCGAAGTCTTCCAGGTAGCGCTCCAGCGCGTGCCGAACCACTTCGGCACGGCTCCGCTTGAGCTGAGCTGCGGCGGAATCCAACGCTGCCACCAGTTCGTCGGGCATTCGGACGGTGATCTGGCTCATGTCCTTCTCCCTGTGAGCGCTTAGGCGGGTTCGAACTGCTCGAACCAGGAGTTGTCGATCTCGATGTCCTCGATCGAGCGGATGCGCGTGGAAACGCCGAGCCTGTATTCCTTGAGCAGGTCGCAGAGGTCTTCGCCGTCGATGAGCTGGACCGGCGGCGCGCCGTCTCGGCTCGCTTCGTCACGAGCGCCGCGGGTGAAGGTGCCCGTCGTCACCAGGAGGCCTTTCTCGCCGCGGCCGGCCATTGCTCCACGGAAGTCGCGGACGGCACTGGACGAGACCGAACCACTGTACCGCTTGCACTGGAAGTAGATCGGGAACGACACGAGCGACAGGCGGTAGACGCCAACCCCGTCAAGTCCGCCGTCGCCGCTTTGCCCGAGGACCTCGACCTCGCGGAACCCAGCTTCACGCAGCAGCCGTTGGGTCAATCGCTCGAACGCAGCGGGCGTCATCTCGAGCAGCCGTTTCAGCAAGGTCGACTGCCAATGGGCATCTGGGTCGGTCTCGTCGGTGAAGTCGAGTTCGTTGTTGTCATCCACACCTGACTGGACGCGGAGTTTCCGCTCCGCCGCGCGGGCAGCGAGTTCGGCCCGAACGGTCCGTAGTCGCTCGTCAATCTCGGATGGCGACTCAATTCGTCGTCCGGCATCGGTGATCGCCCAGACGCCGCGGCTGGAATTGTCGACTGCTCCGATCTTCTTCAGGTAGCTCAACGCCCATCCGATCCGATCGGCTGCGACCGACGCTCCCGTGGTCTCGTAGCGGGCCTCGAGTTGCTCGTCGGTGAGTCCTTCGCTATCGGCCACCGCAGATATGACTTCGTCTCTTCGCGCCGAGCCTCCAAGCCCCGTCAGCGCTTCGAGGGCTGGAAGCATGAACTCGTCGTATCGCGGCAGGCCCGATTGGCTCATGGCGTGAAGCTACCGCTGGGAGCCGAATTGCTCCCAGGGCAACCGGGCTTCCTTGCTCGATCGTCAGCTTCGCGCTCGGAGACCGAGGAATGGCGAATCCGCGCGATTCATAGCACGGCCGGCTGGTCGTCAAAGAGCGTTCGTTGCTCAAGATGGCCGTTCGACGGCGGCACATCGGCACCAGTGAGCGGACCATCGCCATCGAGCAACGACTTGAGTTCGTCGATAGTGGCGACTGGCGCAGCACCACGCCGGTCAAGAATTTCGTTACCTGATCCCTCGCCCGGTCCTCGCCACACGGCAACCCGGCCGAACTTGTTGTCGAGGGCTTCGGTGGCGCCTGACCATGTGCCGCCCTTGCCGTTGTCGCTCGCGACTACAAGCGTCAGCGCTGCCTGCGCGTAGATCAACTTGTTTCGACCCATGGCGTTTCCAGCGCTGAAGCCGGCATCGGGGCTATAGGGCGTACACATGACGATCCGCTCATCGTGGATCGCTGCACGGATGTCTGCGTTGCGGAGCTTGCGAGCCAGCGAGTCCGCAAGAACGCCGACGACCGTCCCACCCGAATCGAGTGCCGAATTCATGGCGAGCTGGTCAACGCCGCGAGCGCCGCCCGAAACGAGAGGTAGGCCGCGGGAGGCAGCGCTCTGCGCAGCAGCGACCGCAACCTCGGCGCCATCTGGGCTTACGTCGCGGCTGCCGACGACGCCCAGGCCTCGGCAGTCGAGCAACTCAGCAGCGCCTGCTGCATACAACAACGGAGGTGCTTTGGCCCCGAGGCGATCTGACCAGCAGTTCGGGTAGTGCTCATCGAACGGAGTGATCGCCTTGATTCCCGAGTGCTGCAGGCGCTCAATCTCGAAGGCAAGCGAAGTCGCGCGTCCTAGCAACGCAACCAAGCGTTCGGCGAGGACCGTCGAAAAGCCGTCATCTGAGGTCAAGTCACCCGCACTCATGCCGAGCAGGTCACTCGGTCGAGAATCCGGCTTGGCCATGAGCTTCCAGAACTCTGATGCCTTCAAGGGCCGCAGTTCATCGGCGCACAGCCGGCTGACCAGCGCAATCGTCGCCAGAGCATCGTCGCTGCGCTTCATCGACTTGATCTCCCCGCCGAGTCTGCGAGCGCAAACGGGAGCACCTCGCCAGAGCCTGCCTCGCGGAGCTGCTGCCCGATGACGGTCAACGTCCAACGTGAGTCGACCACATCATCGACCAACAGCACCGGTCCACCGGGCACGCTCGAAGGCACCTCGAATGCGTTGGCCACGTTCCGAAACTGCTGTTGGCTGTTCTGCAAGGCCTTCTGCGGCGATGTCTCCCGCATCTTCACGATGACATCCTGACACGGCAGGCCGAGCGCCTTGGCGAGCCTGAGCGCAAACTCAGGAACGAGTCTCGGATGTCGAATCGATGGCACAAAAGTCACCCAAGCCGGTGAAGGCTCAGGTTGCCAGCGCTTCTTGATCAATTTCACTGAAGCCTTGACCAACCTGTCGTCGAACCGGCCGTCGTCCTGTTTGCCTCGTCGCACCAAAGTGCCCCATCCGCCATCGCCCCATCGCGAGAGCGAGCGGCCTTCAGCAAGTTGCAAACCGGCTGGTATGGACCCACCGACGCCCAATCGCTTGCGAGGAGCAATCTCGTTCTCGCCGCGTCGAAGGAATCTCACTGCTTCCTGAACTACAGCCGGATCCGGCTCGATGGTCATCGTCTCGCCGTTGCAGTTGTCGCAGATGCCACACGGGTCCGGCGAGTGATCGTCGAGGCATCGGCGCAGGAATTGCATCCTGCACTCGCCGCTGTGGATGTACTCGTCGAGCTGCTCCAATTCCGCGCGGCGCTGGGCAGTGACGGCTTCCATTCGCTGATGGTCAAAGGACCACGGCTGCAGGGTGCGCTGCCACGCTGAACCGATGCGTTCGACAGCCAGGTCGACCTCGAGGTTCTTGAGCAGCTTCTCGAGCTGGCCTTGGGCCACGTTGACAGCCGTCAGCAGTTCGCCCATGCGCATCGGTTCGGGGTGCTCCTCCAGCAAGCGGGCGACGTCGGCGGCTACTTGTGGGTCGGGAAACGCGGTATCGATGAAGTGGTTCTGGATGTCGGCATCCTCGGTGCCGCGCAGCAAGATGCCCCAAGACGCCTTTACACCTCGACCAGCGCGTCCAACTTGCTGGTAGTACGCAATCGCCGAGCCCGGCGACTGGTAGTGGATGACGAAAGTGAGGTCCGGCTTGTCGAAGCCCATACCCAGGGCAGACGTGGCCACAGCGACCTTCAGATCGTTGTCCAGCAACCGCTGTTCGATTCTTGGCCGTTCGTCGGGATCGGTATCCCCGCTGTAGGCCGCTGCCGAGATGCCCCGGGATGTCAGCCAATCGGCTACGCGTCGAGTGTCGGGAACCGTTGCGCAATAGACGATTCCGGTGCCCGGCAGCCGTTCCAAGGTCGTTGCGAGCCAGCTCAAGCGTTCTGCCTGCGACGGGATGGCGAGAGCATGCAGCCGGAGGCCTTCCCGACCGAGTGGTCCGCGCGCCGACTCGAACTCCGACCCAAGCTGAGCCGTTACATCGGCGACGACGCGGTCGTTGGCCGTCGCCGTGCAGCACAGCACGGGAACCCCACTCGGCAGCAAGTCCAGCACCCGGACAAGGCGGCGGTAGTCGGGGCGGAAATCATGACCCCAATCGGAGATGCAGTGGGCTTCATCGATGACCAGCAGACCGCAACGGTTTCCGATTGTCGGGAACACTTCGCTACGGAATTCCTGATTCGCCAGTCGTTCCGGTGAAATCAGGACGATGTCAGCCTCGTCATCTTCGATCTGCTGGATTAGCTCTTCCCAGTCGTCCCGATTCGAACTGTTGATCGTGACAGCGCGGACACCCATCCTTTCTGCCGCGTCGATTTGATTCCGCATGAGTGCGAGCAACGGTGAGACCAGCAGCGTCGGCCCGAATCCTGCACCTCGCAGCATCTTGGTGGCGATGAAGTAGACCGCGCTCTTGCCCCAGCCAGTTCGCTGCACCAGCAGCACCCGTCCTCGGTCCTCAACCAACCGACGGACGACCCCGAGTTGGTCGTCTCGAAACTTGGCTGCAGAATCGCCCGTCAAGTCGCGGAGCAGCCGCCGAGCCCTCGCCGACGAAAACGTCTCGCTCACCGGAGCCCGTGTCTTTGTGTTCGTTGATGTGGGTTGCGCACAGCGTGGAAGGTAATGAACCGGTGTGACATCACCCGAATGAGATTCGCGACTGCATCGTTGCCGCGTTCGGAGTCGAGTGAGCTGCCCTGAAGGCGGCGACCTCATATCTCGGTCGGGGGTCGGCGACGCCGGGTAGAGGCGCATCTGCGAGACGGACGGGCATTGGCATCTAATCGCGGCGGCAAGCCTCGCGTCGGTGGGCGACACGTACTGCGAGCACGAGGAGTTCTGAGCTGCACCCTCTGCCCCGTCCGATGCTCGACGCTGCGGCATCGCTTGAACGGTGGCACCGCTTGCCGGCAATCGAGCCCGTGCCGTTCGACAGCCTGCTTCGTGCATTCGTGTCACACCGGTTGGCTACGTTCTGCGCCGTGAGTGATGGCTTGACCGAAGCGCCGCAGCGGTGGCGGCTCGAGCGCGCGGGAATCATCAACGTCTATCAGTACGGCGACGAAGTGCTCGACTTCGCCGGCGGACGGCTGCTGCTGCGCGGGGTGAACGGTTCGGGCAAGTCGACGGCGATGAACATGCTGTTGCCGTTCCTGCTCACGGCGAGCCAACGCAACATCGACGCCGCGCAGGACCAGCACGGCTTGCTGCGGTCGTGGATGCTCGACGGCCGCGACGACCCTCAGCCGGTCGGATACCTGTGGATCGAATTCCGGCGCGGCACCGAGTGCTTCGCCTGCGGATGTGGAATCCGGGCCAATCGGCAGGCAGACAACGTGAGGACATGGTGGTTCGCGACGTCCAAGCGGCCCGGCATCGATGTCGATCTCGTCGAGGAAAGCGTCGCGCTGTCCGCCGACGTGCTGCGAGATCGCCTCGACGGCGACCCGGTGTTCCCCGAGCGGGACCGGCGGGAGTATCGGCGGCTCATCGAGCAGAAGCTCTTCGGCGGCGCCGGCCTCGACCAGCACATCCGCCTGATCGACAAGGTGCGCAACCCGAGAGTCGGCGACCGGATCGACAAGGACCTGCCCGACGATCTGATGGACGCGCTGCCGCAGCTCTCCGACCAAGCGCTTGCCGATGCGGCGGCGCCACTCGACGACCTCGACGAGCATCGTCGCAATGTGGCAACGCTGGAACGCACGGTCTCGACGCTGCGAAGCCTGCTCAACCGCTACCGCGCCTACTGCGTCGGCGACTTGCAGGCCAGGACAGCCGAGGCGCGACGGCTGCTCGCAGAGCACCAGCGCCGTCGCCGGGCCGCAGCGAGGCTGCGCGCGGAGACAAGCGAGGCTGACGAGCGAGTGCAGCGCATCGAAGGCGAGATCTCGCAGGCTGAGAGCAGCATCCGGCGATTGCGCAGCGAGGTCTCCGCGATCGAGGAATCCCGCGCGTACCAGGAAGGCCGCCAACTCGACGCCCTGCGGGACTTGGTCGAGCGGCTGAGGCAGGACGCCGACGCTGCGCAGAACCGCGTCGAGCGCGCCGACGAGCAGATTCGCAGCACGACCGCCGAGCTGGACGCTGCGCGACGAAGGAGCGACGATGACCTCCGCGACGTGAACGAGTCGCTGTCGCAAGCAGCGCAGGTCGCCGACCGCTGCGGCGTTGCCGAACGTCCCCCGCCTGCGCTGGAACTGCGACGGTCGGCCATCGACGGCGCCGATGCCTTCGCTCCCGAGCCGCTCGACGTGAGCGAGGCGCAGCGGCGCACCGAAGGCGTCGTTGCAGCGGTGCGGCATCGGCGCGACGACGTCGAGGTCGTCAATGCCGCGCGGGACCTGCTCGACGAGGCCGAGACTCGGCTTACCGGCGCCCGGCAGGCGCTCGAGGCCGCTGCCGATGCACATGAGCAGGCGAGCGAGCGATGCGCCTCCCATGACCGAGCGCGGGCCGAAGCGATGCGCGCCTGGGCGCTCGAGGTCGAGCAGTGGTGCAGCGAGTCGGCTCGGCTGTGCGACGCCGTCGGCCCGCCGGCCGCGGCCGGCCGCACCGCAGCAGCGTCGGCGGCTTTGACGCCCCAAGCTCGTGAGGAGCTGCGCGCTCAGCTCGTCGGCGAGTTCGAGGCGACGGTCGAGATGCAACAGGAGCGTGCTGCGGCGACGCGTCACCGCCTCGGCGAAGCTCAGACGGCTGCGATGAGCCAGCAGGCAGTGCTGGATGAACTGATGGGCCGAACCGAGCCGCAGTCGCCCCGCTTGGCGTGGCAGTCTCGTGCGGAGTACTGCCTTGCCGATGTCATCGACTTCGCCGCAGACGTCGAACCCGGCGACCGGGCAGGCCTCGAAGCAGGCTTGGAGGCATCAGGCCTGTTGTCGGCGCGGCCGGTCGCCGCGGGGACCGTGGAGCTGGCGACCGGCGAGCTGGTGGCTATTGATGCCGCGCCGTGCGAACGCCCGCTGAGCAGACTGCTTGAGGTCACGGTGCCGACCCATCTCGCAGGCCGCGTCGACGAAGGCGTGATCGTCCGCCTGCTCGAGTCGGTGAGTTGCGAACCGGTGAGCAGCGGCGGTGAGTCTGCCCGAGCCGGCGACGAGGCCACGACCGACACGGCCGGCGCCGCCGTCGGCATCGACGGCTCGTTCCGTGTGGGCGCTCTCGCAGGCCGCCATCGCAAAGAGCGCGCCGAGCACATCGGCGCCGCGGCGCGGCTCGAAGCGCTGCGGCGCGCCCAAGAGGCAGCACACGATGAGCTGCAGCGGTTGCTCGCTGAGCAAGCCCGCCTCGATGAGCTGCTTGCCGGCCAGCGAAGCCTGCTCAACGAGCTGCACAGCCACCGCAACGCCTTTCCTTCCCCTACTGCGCTCGACCGTGCCGAGAGCGCCTGTGAGACTGCCGATGTCGAGCTGGCGCAGGCCCAGACGCGCCGACAGGCGGCTGCTGCGCAAACAGACGAAGCCGAGCGGGCAGCGGTCCATGCCGAAGAGGAACTGCATGGCGCTGCTGCCGCCCGCGCGCTGCCGCGCGAGCGTTCCTCTCTGCGCGAGGTCGTGGGATGGCTCGCCGAGCTCGATCGTCACACGGCGGAGTGCAGGTCACGCCTGACGACGCTGCAGCGTTCGGTAGGCGAATGGGGCCGGCTGGCCGGTCAGCTCCGTTCTGGGTTCGCCGAACGTGACGAGGCGGCCAGGCACTCGGAGGAGACAGCCTCAGCGCGCGATCAGCAGCAAGCTCGGCTGGACGTGCTGACCGGCTCGATCGGTGTGGAATACGAGCGGGTACGTGCCCAACGGGATCGATTCGCGGCCGAGCTGGACGAGCTCGACAGGGGCCTGCCTCAGATGCGGGAAGGAAAGGACCGTGCCGTCGGCGAGCAAGCACGGCTGCGCGCCGAAGCCGGGACTGCCGAACATGGCGTGCAGGCTGCACAAGAGCAGTGCGATGAGTTCCGCAGCGAGTTCGAAGACATCCTGGGCATGCGGGGCTATCTGGACGCGCTGACGGGCGGGACGGAGATCGCGACGCCGACGTCCGATGCCGGCGGGCACGTGGGGCTTGAGGCGCTGGCGCAGGGCGCAGATCGCATCGTGGGCCCCGGCCCCGGCCCCGGCCTCGGCCCCGACGGCGACGGCGCGTCCGACCGGCCGCCCGAGACCGTCAACGCAGACGGCATGCGTCAATCGCTTCGTCGACAGCGCGAGGCCCTCGGTGGGGGCTGGGACGCTCACGACTTCCAGCCGGACGCGAGCCGTCCGTTGCGGATCGAGGTGAGCGGGCCGCTCGCCGCCAGCGCCACGCTGGCCGAGGCCCACAGCGCATCGTCGGCGCAGCTTCGCCAACTCGCCGGCCTGCTCGACCGCAAGCAGACCGACGCGCTGCGCGAACTGCTCCAAGGGCTCATCGCCACCGAGATCGCAGAGAAGATGCACGGAGCGAAACGGCTGATCGATCTGATGAACCAGCGCCTCAGCACCGTGGCGACGGCGCACCGCGTCGGAGTGCGGCTCCGCTGGAGACGTTCGCCAGAACTCGACGAAGCCACGTCCACCATGGTGGGACTGCTCGCCAAGCAGCCCGACCTGCGGACTACGGACGAGAACGACGCAGTGCGTGCTGCGCTGTCGCAACGCCTCGAGGACGCCCGAGCCGACGAGCCCGATGCCCCCTACCGGCAGCTCATCGCCCACACGCTCGACTACAAGCAGTGGCACGACCTTGACGTGATGGTGACGCGACCCGAGGCGCCCGAAGCGCGGCTGAGCAGGCGGACGCCGCTCTCCGAAGGCGAGAAGAAGCTCGTCACCTACCTGCCGCTGTTCGTCGCTGTCGCAGCTTCCTGCGATGCCATGGCCGAGTCGCAGGCAACTTCCTACGGCGACGGACCCGCCATTGCCCGTTTCGTCCTGCTCGACGATGCTTTCGCGAAGGTGTCTGCCGACAACCATGCAGCGCTGTTCGGCCTGCTCGTGGCCTTGGACTTGGACTTCATCGCGACGAGCGAGCGGCTGTGGGGCGACCACGCGACCCTTTCGGAGCTGTCCGTCGTCGAGATCGTGCGAGATCCGGTGCTGCGCACGATCCTGCTGGATCGCTACCTCTGGCAAGGACACTCCCTCGAACAGGCCGTGTCCCTATGAGCGACTCGCGGGCCCGCGTTGCCGGATCGGAGCAGGGCGGGCCGGACGAACACGGCGGGCCGGACCGGGATGTCGAGGTCTCGACCGATTCGCGTTCCAACGCCGAGGCGCGCATGCTGTTTCGCTACCTCGGGGGCGAGGAATGGGCCGAGTACCGTGCCATTCTCGCGGTCTTCGCCGACACCTATTTCTCCGACTTCGGCCCTGCCGACGTGCATGCCCGTCTCGCCGGGACACATCTCGCCGAAGCCATGTCCCCCGACACGGTGCACGACCGCCTGGAGAGCCTGAGACGTTGGGGCAATCTCGAAGCCTCGACTGACATCGGGCGACCCTCCAGCATCGACGACTACTACCGGCGCCGGCATCGCTATCTCATCACGCCTGCGGGCCAGCAAGTCTTCGACCTCGTCGAGCGCGTGCTCGCCAGCGCCGATCAGGTAGCCGACCCTCAGTCCGGACGCCTGGGCGAACTGCGCCGCCACCTGCAACTGCTGGCCGATCACGCTCCCCGCCAGTATCGGGACCTTCCGGCCGCCGACGTGACCGCAGCGGTGCGCTCGGTGTTCGACACGCACGAGCGATTCGCGGACGAGCTGACCGGATTCTTCAGGCAGCTCGCGCAGTGGCAGAGCCGTTACGACCTGAGCCCCGAGGAAGTGCAACTGCTGGCCGGCGTGATTGTCGGCTACGTCGACGAGCGGCTCAACGAGATCGAACGGATGCGCAAGCCGATCGAGCGATGCCTCCAGACGATCCTGGCAGGGCTGGACGCGCTGTTGGCCTCGATCGACACCGGTCTCGCCGGCCGCGTGAGCGACGCCGGACTCGACGACGAATTCGACGTACGACGCTTGCAGGGGTCCGAACCCGAGCACTGGAGACTGCTGCGGGGCTGGTTCTGCGATGAGCCTGCCCGCCCCGCGCGGCTGACGCAGCTCACCGACCAGGCGCTGGCTGCGGTCAGGACGCTGACGGCGAATCTGAGCCGGCTGTCGCGCCTCGGCGCGCTCACCACCTCGCGGCGAGCCGACTTCCTGCGCCTCGCGGCATTCGTGGACGACGTGCCGAGCGCACAGCAAGCGCACGACGTCTTCTCGGCAGCGCTCGGGCTCGGCTCGTGCCGTCACGGCGGACTGCTCGCCGCCGACGCGGAGGACCCGGCGCCGACTGCGACCGCTTGGCGGGACGCTCCCTGCGCGTCGGTGCCCGTCTCTTTGCGTGAGCGCGGCGAGCGTATGCAGCGGGGCTGGCCCACGCCGATGCGGGATCGCCGGGAAGCGCAGCAGCACATGCGCGAACGCATCGAACGCGAGCGCGTCGAGCGGCAGGCGTCCGCTGCGGAACTGCTGTCATGGGTCGACGCTGACGGCAGCGTCGACGGCGCCGAGCTGTCCTCGGGCGCGTTCGCGTTCCTGCGAGACCTCATGGCGATCGCCGGGCGCCAAGCCCCCGACGCCGGGGGGATGAGGGCCTCCCACGCTTGGGGACTGCGGTGCGAGCTGCGACGCGTGCACCACGCCAGCACGGTGGTGCATTGCCCGCAGGGGCGCATGACCATGCATGACATGACCGTCGTGATCGTTGACCCGGCCGTGGGCGATCCCGTGACTGACGAAGCGGCCGGTCGCGTGGAGGCCTCGGCGTCGGGGCGAGGGTTTCCGCTCGCACCCCGACAGGTCCCCGCCGCATGAGCCAGAGCCCTATGTCGGACCGTCTCGCCGCCGACCTGCGCGACGCGGCTCGATTCATCGTCATGCACCCGCTGGTGGCAGCCGAACGGCATCCTGACCACTTCGCACTGATCCGGCGGAATCACCAGCGCCTCGACCAGTGGTTCACACAGCGCTTCGGCTATCGCTTGCAGGTCACCGCGGACACTGCCCGGCTCCACAAGGCGATGGCGATCCCGCGCCGTCGTCCGCTTCGCACTGCGGGCACACAGCCTCGGCCCTTCCGCCTGCCCGAGTACCGGGCACTGGCGCTGATCCTGGCGGCAGTCGTATCGGGCCCGAGCATCATCAGCCTGCGCGATCTCGTCGGCGCGGTACGCGCCGCCGCCGCGGAGGCGGGTGTGGAGCACGGGCAGGAATCGTCGGACCGGCGGGCGCTGGTGACCGCGCTGCGCTGGATGATCGCCCACGGGCTCGCAGCCGAGCTCGCCGAACGGGTCGACGCTTTACGCGATGACGAGGAGGCCGATGCCCTGATCGAGATGCGGCCCGATCGCATTGCGATGCTGCCGATGCCCGTTCTGGCCCGCTCGCAGACCGTCGATGAACTCCTCGACCGTACCGAGAGCCGCCGGTCGTCGCGTGCGTGGATGCGAGCCTTGCTGCTCGAAGAACCGGTGGTGTACCGCGGCGATTTCGACGACGCCGAGTGGTCCGAGCTCCGTCGCCGACTCGGACAAGAAGCCGACTTTTTCGACGAGATGTTCGGGCTGCGAATCGAGGCGCGCGCGGAGGGCGTGATGGCGGTCGATCCGCACGGGCAGCTCACCGATGTGGCGTTCCCGTCGACGGGGACTGTCGGCCATGCAGCGCTCCTGCTGGCCGACGCGCTGGTGCGCCACGCAGCCTCGCCCGTCAGCCGAGAGGTCGTGACCGCGATGACCGCCGAATTTGCAGCGGAGTATCGCCCGTACTGGTCCCAGCTCGCGCAAGACCCGGCCCGGCTCGCTGCCGAAGCGCTGGAGCTGCTCGCCGATCACCGTCTGGTGGAACTCGGCGATCACGATGTCGTGGTGCTGCCGGCAGCGGCCCGCTATCGCGTCGAGGCGACCCACCACCAAGAGACGATGCTGTGACCTCGGCCGGCACACGCGATGCCGTGCCCGAATCGCTGACCGACCCGGGTCTGGCGATCCTGTGGCGAGAAGTTCGCCGCCGACTCGATCGCGCTGGCCCGGCGATGGAACGCACCATGGCGATGCCTGCCATCGAGCCACGCTGCTCGCTGACGTTGACCACTCTGCTCGAACGCTCGCCGGGCGCTCGTGTGGACTTGAGGGTGCTGGAGGACGGCCTGCGTCGTCGGGGCATCGGGCGCGATCTGGACTCGGCGCTGTCCAGGCTCGGATACCCACCTGACCCGGCGGCTGTGGCGGCGCGCCGGGCACGGGCGCGAACCAAGCGGGCGCACGCAGCGCTGGCCGACGCCGTATCCGGTTGGCCAGAGCCGTGGGCGGGGGAGTGGGCCGAGGAGCTGCGCTCGTCGGGCCTCGTCGGGGGACTCGACGAGATGGAGGTTGCCTCGTTGGTGGACGGCATCCGTCGCCTGCTCGGCTATCTCGCAAATGCCCCAGCCATCTTGACCACCCGCGCTCAACTGGCTGCTGAGCTCTTCGGTTCTGCCCACGCGCTCGACGAGGGCACAAAGTTGGCCTCGGCAGCCAAGCGCGCGCTGCGCCGCGAACTGGGGCCGCGGGGCCAGGAGCTGGAGGGCAGGCAGCTGTGGGAGGCGGCAGGAGTCCCGGTCGATTCGGTCTCAGCACCGGTGCTCACGTGGGGCTTGCGGCCGCTCGGCTCTTCGCCGCTTGCCTCGATGCTGAACGACGCCGCCGACAGCGGGATGCCCCTGCATCTCAGCTTGAGGCTCCTTCGTGAGCACCCCATAGCGATCGCCGAGAAGACCCCGGTACTCGTCGTCGAGAATCCGAGCGTCGTCGAGGCGGCGATGGCCAGCCGGACATCTTTCGCACTGGTTTGCACGAATGGCAATCCGTCGACAGCCGTCACCGATCTGCTCGCCCAGATGGCCGCCGCCGGGGCCGCTTTGAGCTACCACGGAGACTTCGATGCCGACGGCATCTCGATCTGCCGCCGAATGCAGGAGCGCGGCTGTGTTCCTTGGATGATGGATGCATCGGACTATCTCCGCGCCGTCGAGGGTCTCGACAGCAGTGGCGCCTCGCTGCAGCGCGACGATCGGACCTGCGGCGACACTCCGTGGGATCGGGAACTGGCAGCGGAGTTCGACACTTGCCGAATCATCGTCCACGAGGAGTGCACCGCTCCCGAATTCCTGGCTGCTTTCAGCGACGCCGCTCGCTGAGCCGGGCAACATGCTTGCCGTTGGCAGGAGGCATCAATGGCGGCAGCTATGGGGGCGGCGAGGTGCTGGTACCTTGCCGTCGGTATGCCTCCCGAAGCTGCCGCTCTCACCCCTATGAACGAGCGGTACACCCGGCCTGACTGGGTGCGGCGCATCATCCTCATGGGCGACTCGATCGGGGGCCGACCGCAGGATCTGGTGCCCATCGACGCCGGCGAACTGCTCGAGCTGGCCACCGCTTCGGTGGGCGGCATGCCTGCCGGCGACTTGGGAGACCCGCAATGGCAGGAGCGTTTCGCATCCTTGGCTGCGGATCTGGACGCATTGCCCATGCACCTGCTCGGCCGGCTGATGTCCAAGCAGGAGCTGCTGCGCTCGTTGCGCACGCGCCTGCTGCTCACCGCTGCGATCGACGCCAATCCCGCCATCACCGCAGAGCCCGTGGCTTCGCCGGCGATCATCGCCGGTCCTGCCCGCTCGGGCACGACGATCCTGTTCGAGCTGCTGGGCCTGCACCCTGACCTGCGAGCGCCGCTCGGCGCCGAGGCGCTCCATCCGGTGCCGCTGCCCGAATCTGGCCTCGCGGATCGGCGGGAGATAGGCGAGTGCGAGCAGGAGTTCTGGGCCGACATCCAGCCCGAGTTCCTCGCCATGCACGAGTTCCGGGCCGACCTGCCCGTCGAGTGCATCACCCTCACCACCGGCAGCTTCGCCGGCTACCACTGGAGCATGATCGCTCCGCTGACGGGGTGGATTCCCGACTTGGACGTGAACTTCGGCTACGAGCGGCAGATCCTCCGGGTGCTCCAGCACGGCGCGGGCCCCACCCAATGGGTGCTCAAGACGCCCGGCCACCTCTTCGCGCTGCCGCAGCTGTTCGCGGCCTTCGGCGACGCCTGGGTGATCCAGACCCACCGCGACCCGGCCCGCACCATCACTTCCACCGCCAGCATCACCGCCATGGTCCACTGGATGCGCTTCCAAGACGTCGACGTCGGCGGCAACGCCCAATTCGTGCACGACGCCTTCGCTTTCGCACTCAACGACTCAGTGAATCTGCGAACCACCGGCGCCGTGCCCGATGAGCGCTTCGTCGACGTCCGCTACACGCAACTGGTGAGCGACCCCGTCGGCGCGTTGGGCGCAGCCCTCGAGCAGATGGGCCTGCCGATGACCGATGCCTACGCCAAAGCCGTGCAGGACTACCTAGCGCACAAGCCCAAGGGCAAGTACGGCACGCACCGCTACCGGCCCGAGGATTGGGATTCACCGCCGAGGGCATCCGTGCCGCCGCCGA
Organism: Candidatus Poriferisodalis sp.; assembly: GCF_965214215.1. Classification (GTDB taxonomy): domain Bacteria; phylum Actinomycetota; class Acidimicrobiia; order Acidimicrobiales; family Poriferisodalaceae; genus Poriferisodalis. Next base: position 1,812,269 of record NZ_CBDCBD010000003.1, read on the forward strand.
GCAGTACATCTCCCACTTCGACCTGCCCCCGGAGCGCTGAACCGAAGCCGACTCGGTGCGGATTCCACGCACCGTCCGAGTGACCTGTGCACACGCAACGGCCGTGAGCACAGGGGCTGCAGCGTTCCTGGTGAGGACGCAGACGGGTCGTCGGCCGGCGATCCAAGAGGCGTGCCAAGCCGGCCTTCACGCGGGCCGACTCACTCGGCGCGTTGGGTGCCGACCTTCAGGTCGCGGAACGGGCTGGTGGTGTCGATGCCGGGCTCCTTGGGCAGACCCAGCACACGCTCGCCGACGATGTTGCGCATGACTTCGTCTGAGCCGCCGGCGATGCGCATGGCCGGGAAGCCCAGCACGAAGCCGGCCCACGAGAAGGTGCCCCACTCGCCCGAGTCGGCCACCAGCCTCGGCCCGATCGTGTCGGCCACGAACTCGCAGGTGGCGTTCATCTGACGGATCAGCCCCATCTTCGACAGCGACATCTCCGGCCCGGGGGTGCGGCCGGCACGCAGTGCATCCATCGTGCGCTGGTTCGACCAGCCCAGCACCTTGCCGTGGGTGTAGATCTCGGCGAGCTTCTGGCGGGACAGCGCGTCGCTGCTCAGGCCGTAGTGGTTGGCCATCGCCGCCAGCTTGGTGAAGCTGCCACCGCCAGTGCCGCCCCCTGAGCCGCCGCCGATCGCCGCTCGCTCATTCATCAGCGTGGTGAGCGCCACGCCCCAGCCCTGGTTCACGTCGCCGAGGCGCTGCGAATCGGGCACACGCACGTCGCTGAAGTACACCTCGTTGAAATTCGCCCCGCCGGTCATCTGGCGCAGCGGCCGCACCTCCACGCCGGGGGCTTTCATGTCCACGAGGAAGCCGGTGAGGCCTTGGTGCTTGGGCTGGTCGAAGTCGGACCGGGCGATCACCTCGCCGATATCGGAGTAGTGGGCACCCGAGGTCCACACCTTCTGGCCGTTGAGGATCCATTCCTCGCCGTCACGTTCGGCTCGCATCTGCAAGCTGGCGAGGTCTGAACCGGCGCCCGGCTCGGAGAACAGCTGGCAGCCCACGATGTCGGCCCGGTACATCTTTGGCAGGACGTCGGCGGACACCTCGGGGCTGGCGTGGGCCAAGATGGTGGGCGCCACCATGCCCAGGCCGATGCCGAAGAACCCGCCGTCGGGCGTGTCGAACTGGCTCTCGAGCTGGCCCCAGACGCGTTCATACTTGCGGGGCAGTCCGCTGCCGCCGAGTTCGGTCGGCCCGCTGATCCAGCCGAAGCCGGCGTCGTACTTGGTGGCCCGCCATTCCTTGGAAGCTTCCAGTTCCTGCCGCTCGCGCTCTCGGTCGACCTCTTCGAAGAGTGCCGCATTGTCGGGGCCCTGGCCCCACACGAACTCGCGCCGTTCGGCCTTGCGCTTGGCGTTGGCCTCCAAGAACTCCAGTGCCTCAGCGGCAAACTGCTCCTCGGTGATCTCGACGGTGTCGGCAGCGGCCATGTCAGGCTCCTGATGGTGGGGAGGACTGTGAGGAAGTCCGGCGGACAAGCAGCCCCAAGCTAGCGACATATCTCGCTACGCTCATCAGCCATGGGTCAGCCCGTCCGTGTCGCAGAACGACCGTCGTCCGTCCGTGCGGGCACCGTTCAATTCGAGACGAACCGTCCGCTGACCGGGGCGGGCCACCGCTACTACAACAGTGCCGAAGATGCGGCCAGCGCCGAGGACCCTGCCGACCTGCTGGCGTACCGCCTGTTCCAGCGGGGCGGCGTCGACCACATCCATGTGTACGGCAACGTGGCCACCATCGACCTTTCTCGGGGCCACACCTCTGACGGCATCGCCGAGATCATCGAAGAGCTGTTTGCTCACTACCGCTAGCTCGCTGGCGGTGGCGACAAGCACGGCCGCTAGCTCGCTGGCGGTGGCGACAAGCACGGCCGCCACGCGTACCTGCATCGTCACTTGATATACGTTCGTTCGTGACGACGATTGTTCGTCTAGTCTGTCGCGATGGCAGCGCAGCTTCAAGACATCCAGCGTGCGGCGGACATCGGGCATCCCGCGCGGCTGCTGCCCGTCTCTGACGAGCTTGTCTCGCTGCTCGCCCAGCCGGGGCTTGTCCGTGGCTCGGTGCTGGCCGCTCAGGGGCTGGGGGCACTGACCCTGGCGACGGCCTTCGCAGCAGAGGTCTCGCGCACAGGCGGATGGGTGACGGCGGTGGGCCTGGGGCGCATGGGTGTCTCAGCAGTGGCTGAGCGAGGGGCGTCGCTGGACCGGTGGGTGTTCGTGGACGAGCCCGGCGACGCCGCAGCCGAGGTGCTGAACACCTTGATCGGCAATGTCGATGTGATCCTGCTGGCGGCCGGGGTGCGGCTGGCAGCCGCACACAGCCGGCGCCTGCGCACCCGCCTGCGAGAGCGGGGGACCGTGGTGATCGAGGTCAGCCCAGCCGGCACTCGTGGGGTCGGTGCATCGAATCCAGCCGGCACTCGTGGGGTCGGCGCATTCAGCCCAGATGTGACCCTGACGGTGGAGCGTGCCGCTTGGACCGGCCTGGGTCACGGTCATGGACGGCTGCGCGAACGACGGGCCGAGGTAGTTGCCGTAGGCCGCGGCGCGGCGTCGTTGCCACGACGAGCCGTCCTGTGGCTGCCCGACACTGACGGCCGCATTACCGCGGTCCGTGGTGCCATCGGCACCGTTTCATGGCCTGCTTTGGCTGATTCCTCTCAGACTGGCACCCCAGATACCGGCACCGATGTGGTCGTCCCCCTCCAACGCCGTGCGGGATAGCCGAGACAACCAGGGCGGCCCGGCCGACATTCCGCCGCGGATGCTGGTGGTGGAGATCGAGCACTGGTCCGCGATCGCAGCGGGACTCGACTCGGCCACACCTGCAGCAGTGGTGTCCGCGGGACGGATCGCCGCGCTCACGCCAGCGGCCAGTGCGGCGGGGATACGCACGGGAATGCGCCGTCGCCAAGCCCAGTCCGAATGCCCCGCCTTGGAGCTCGTCGAGCGTGACCCTGATCTTGACGCTCGACGCTTCGCCCCCGTGGTCATGGCACTGGAGGACCTGACGCCCAGAGTCGAGGTGTTGGCACCTGGATGTTGCGTCGTCGCCACCCGAGGACCGTCGCGTTACTACGGCGGCGACGAGGCCTTGGCCGAGCTGATGCAGCAGACCGTCGCTGGGGTGCTGGCTGAAGTGCAGGCTGACGCACCTGCCAGGGCCGCCGTCCGTGTCGGCATCGCCGATGGTCTGTTCGCCGCTGGTCTGGCCGCCCGGCTGGCATCGGCCCGAGACCCATCGACACAGGTGCTGGTGGTGCCGCCCGGTGCGAGTGCAGCTTTCCTCAGTCGGCTGCCGCAGCGGACCCTGGCCGAAGCGTTCTCACCGCTAGGAGACAACCTTGACACAGCCGGCCCTCGTGGGGTCGGCGCATCCAGCACAGCCGGCCCTCGTGGGGTCGGCGCATCCAGCACAGCCGGCCCTCGTGGGGTCGGCGCATCCAGCACAGCCGCCGAGTTCACTGATGTGCTCGGGCGGCTGGGGTTGCGCACCTTGGGCGACGTGGCGGCTTTGCCCGTTGCGGATCTCATCGGCAGGTTCGGCACGCAGGGCGAATGGGCGCACCGCCTGGCCAGCGGGCGTGATTTCCGGCTGAGTCAGCCAGTTGCTGCGGGACCTGAGCTCAGCGTCGAGACCGAGATCGATCCACCTGCGGATCGGCTCGACACGGTGGCGTTCATGGCCAAGGCCCTGGCAGATCAGCTCGATGCCCAGTTGATCGGGGCAGGGCAGGCGCTGGTGTGCGTGGAGATCAGCGCCGAGACCGAGCACGGGGAGACGTCCAGCAGGCGGTGGCGTCACGGGTTTCGTTTCAGCCCGCCCGATGTGGTCGACCGTGTGCGCTGGCAGCTCGACGGCTGGCGCAGCGACAACCGCAACCGGCCCAGCGGCCGTGTCTCGCTCATCCGGCTGGCAGTAGCCGAGACAGCTCCCGATGAAGGACGTCAGCTTGGCTTCTGGGGCGGTCAGTCCGAGGCCGACGAGCGGGCCGAGCGAGCCATGGGCCGGGTGCAGACGCTGGTCGGCTTCGACGGGGTCACCGTTGGTCGCTTGGGCTCCGGCCGTCGCTTCGCCGATCTGGAACAGCGCCTCCCGTTCGGCACCACCGGCCCTCTTGGGGCCGGTGCATTGAACCCAGTCGGCCCTCTTGGGGCCGGTGCATTGAACCCAGTCGGCCCTCTTGGGGCCGGTGCATTGAACCCAGTCGGCCCAGCCGAAGCCGGCCCATCTGGCGCATCAAACTCATCTGGCCCGGTACCCCCGTGGCCAGGACGGCTGGGCGCACCGGCCCCTGCCGAGGTGCTGGCAGAACCCGAAGCGCTCGTGGTGCTTGATGAGGACGGCGAGCCGGTGGGTGTGAGCGGCAGGGCGCACCTCAGCGCTCCTCCCGCGGTGCTGCGGCGAGCGGACGGGCGCACCAGCGCCATCACGGCGTGGGCAGGGCCGTGGCCGCTGGACGAGCGCTGGTGGGACCTGCGAGCACGACGCCGTCAGGCCCGGTTCCAACTAGTGCTCGACGACGGCACCGCCCATCTCTGCGCCGTTGAGGGCGGCCGCTGGCAGCGCGAAGCCACCTACGACTGAGCCGCTCACAGCAGCGCACGCCGGTCAGTTGCCGTTGGTGGACCAGTGCCACGGTTCGCTGGGCAGGTTGTACAGGCCGTAGGTAGCGGCGTTGGCCGCGAGCCACCTGAATCCCGCCGTGTTGCGGCTGCTGATGGAGCGGCCGTTGTACCGGAAGTCGATCGCGAGACCGCGCTCGTGCATCGAACGCCCCGGGCGCGCCGTGGGGGGTCGGCACTGGTAGGAGGGTTTCTGGTAGATCGCCCACTGACTGGTGCCGCAGTGGGCCCGCCGCAGCGCGATCTGTGACGCAGCACTGCGGTAGCCGCCGCCGGCCAGGCGAATGCCGTCGCGAGCGGCATGATCGAGCAGCTTTCGCACGTTGTCTGCGATCGACTCGTGGACTTGGATACCGCCCACCCAAGTGAGCTCGCTGCGGTCGAAATCGTTGCCCGTCGGCTGCCCCGCAGTGCCCTCGCGCCGCCGCTTGGCCTCCTGCTCGGCCTGCCACGCGCGGCATCGTTCTTCGTCGCTGCGGCGCTTCAGCTCGGTCGTGATGCGCTGCTGCTGGTTGAGGGCGCCGGCTATCTCGTTGGTCGTTTCGGCGACCTCCGCGGCGGCTTCGGCGTCCCATTCCTCCAGCGCGACCTGCTCGAAGAGCAGCGTGTCGAGCCGGTCCTCGAGTTCTTCGAGCAGGATGGCCTCTTGTTCCACGGCGTCGAGGAGGTCTTCGAGCGCTCGCGCGGATTCCTCGCGGCGGATGTCGCGCAGCTCTTCGGCTCGCTCGAATTCCCGCACAGCGGCTTCGGCGTCCACGCTCAGGGCTCGCAGCTGATCGCCTGTCGCGTTGAGGTCGCCCAGCGCGGCGCTGATGAGCACCCGGATGCGGGTGGCGTCGTAGATGTCGCCGGTGCGCACCAATCCGTAGGAGCCCTCCACGGCGGCGTCGTGGCCGATGTAGCTCTGCACGATGAGATCCACGACCCGCTCGCCCAGCTCGGTGCGCTGGCCGTCGAGTGCCATCACCCGCTGGAGTCCGGCTTCGACGGATGCCTCGGCCGCGGCCAGCTCGAGCTCTGCTTGGTCGAGGTCGGCTCGCTGTTGGTTGACTAACAGCTTGAGCTGATCGAAGGCCTCCAGCACTTCATTGACGTCGGCGGTGGCGAGGTCGACCTCGCCCACCTTGGTGAACAGGGCCGCCTGGGCTTCCTCGCGAATGCGCTCATCCTCTGCGAGCTCGGCTTGCAGCGACGTCTGCTCCTGCTCCAATTGCTGCCGACGCTGCCGGAGCTCGGCGTCGGTCGAACCTGACTGCGAGGCGCGTGTGCCCGCGACGCGCGCACACACCCGTGCCATCTCTGCGTCGGACGCCTGCGTCTGCGCACCCCCGGTGGTGATGGGAACAGCGGCGGCCACGAGGGCGAACGTGACTGCTGCGGCTGCGCGCCGTGCCACGCTTCGGCGTGGTACCCCCGAGCGCGATTGCCGCTGTGAACCTCGCACCGGGCGTGTCCTTGCTGGAACCGGCTCAGCGCCGGCGCCGTCGTCTGCCTGCGGCCCTCGGCGGCCGTCGCAAGCGACGACCGCGACCTTCGGCCCAAGGTACCGATGAGCCGATGCCTGCGGGTGTCGCCCTCGAAGATTCTCAACCGGTTCTCACGGATGACGCGGCTCTCTGTGTCGCGGCGCCGCAGCGTTTCGATCGAAGTGCCCACCCCAAGCCGGGCTGAGCGGACTACTCGTCGATCACTGAGTTCTGAAGGACCCCGATGCCGCTGATCTCGAACTCGAGCCGGTCGCCTGCAGCCAGCCAGCGCGGCGGCTCGTGCGATCCGCCGGTGCCTTCGGGCGAGCCGGTGGCGATGACATCGCCGGGCTCGAGGGGCATCACCTTCGACAGGTACGAGATGATCTCGGCGACCGAGAAGATCATCTCGCTGACGTTCGCACGCTGTCGTTCTTCGCCGTTCACCCTGCAGGCCACCTCCAGCGCGGCGGGGTCCGCGATCTCATCGGCAGTGGTGATCCACGGGCCCATCGATCCGGAGCGGAAGAAGTTCTTACCCGCGGCCACGCTGTGGCGCTGCCAGTCCCGAACCGATCCGTCGTTGAGGATCGTGTAGCCGCCCACGAAGCTGAGCGCTTCGGAAGCGTCAATATGACGGCCTGCACGACCGATGATCACTGCCAGCTCAACCTCGTAGTCGAACTGAACCGACGCCGTGGGCCGGACGAGACTCTCGTTGTGAGCCACGAGCGTGCCCGGAGGCTTGTTGAAGTAGACCGGTTGCGCCGGCGCTTTCACGTTGCCGCCCAGCGGGTACTTCTTGTGATAGTTCGCACCGGCGCACAGCATGCGAGCGCCCACGTCTGCGGGGACGGCGAACGTGATGTCGTCCCACCCACGTTCGGTTGGAATCCGGGCAAGCGGCGCCGGATCGGCCAGCGCAGCGGCAACCGCCTGTCCGACAGTGGTGATTGGCTCACCGTCGGCTTCCCGGCCGTCGAGCCGTGCAACTCCATCGTCGGTCGCCACGCCGATGTGGGTCGCGTTGTCGCCGGCGACGGTGTAACGCAGCATTCTCACGGCGCGTCACCGTACTTGTTACCCAAGACGTGCTGGTAAAGGACGTGTTCGTTGCGTCGCCCTTGGGGTGTCAGTCGGTCGCGGTGCGACGCAACGGCTCGCCGCCTGCAGCCCGGACGGTGGCCTCGAAGCCGTCGAGGTCTGTTCCGCTCACGTGGCCGGACCACGGCACGCCGACGCCGCGCTCGTCCAGCGGAGGCTCGACGGTCACCTCCACCCGTGGGCTGTCCGTGCGCAGCACCAAGGTGGCATCGGTACCGGAGAGCCAGCGGGCGACGATGACCGCACGACGGAAGCTGATGTCGGCCAGCACGAGACCGCTCTCGGTGGCCGCCAGCAATCGATGAACGTTGAACAGGAGCTGGTGCGCGACGACTGCCGCCACGATCAACAGCCAGCCGATACCCCACGCAATCGCCAAGCCAGCCCCGAGGGCGAAGGCGGCGACGCGAACGATCATGATGCGCCGGTGAGCCCGTGCGGTCTCCGAATCGGTGACGACCACGGCCCTGCGCACGCTGACGCCTTCTTCGCCGAGGAGCTCGACTGCTCGGGCGAGCGCCCGCTCGGGAGGAGTCATCGCGAGTGCTGACCCAGGTCGCCGAGGGGAATCAGCCCGTCGGCATCGGCGATGTGCTGGGCGACGGCCAACAAGAGCTGCTCGCCGCCGTGAGCGGCGTGCAACTGCACGCCCAGCGGCAGGCCATCGGGGTCGAGTGCCGTCGGCAGTGAGACGGCTGGCTGCCCGCTCACGTTGGCCTGGTTGACGAACACGGTCAACTCAGCGATGCGCCTGGCGCCGTCGGCGGGGTCGGACAGGTAGCCGAGCGGTGGTGTGACGTCGGCGAGCACGGGCGTGAGCAGCACGTCGTAGGTGTCTTGGCTGCGCGGGCTCCCTCGGGCAATCGGCCCAGTGCTCCAGAACGGCATGACGCGCCTTCGCCAGCGTGCGAGCGCTTCGAGTGACTGCACATAGGCGGAGGCCGGAAGCGAGTTGCCCAGTTCGGCCGACCACCAATTGGCGGGCTCGACGTCGTCGGTCGTCATCGGACGCCCCAGCCGCTCTGCCCAGCCGGCCAGCTCGGACGCCATGGACACGGTGCGCACGACGATCGTGTGATCGGCGAGTTCGGAGCTGTACCAGCCATCGGGTGCCGTATCGGGCTCGATGTGGTGCCCCAATTCCGCCAGCAGGCCCGCAGTGCGCTCGACGGCCTGCCGAGCCGGTGCGCTCGCTCGACCGGGACCGCCCGTCGACACGGCGATGCGCAGCGGCGGCAACGAGACCGTCAGCGAGTCGGCGAACGACGTGTCGGGCCGCAGCGGGGGAGCGATGTAGGGATCCCCGGGGGCTGGACGCCTGATGACATCGAGGCACCTCGCCGCATCGCGCACCGTGCGCGTGAGCATCCCGTCGACAGCGAAGCCGCCACGGTGCTCACCGAGTCGTGGTGCGGTCGACACTCGACCTCTTGTGGGCTTCAGCCCGACAAGGCCGCATGCCGCAGCCGGCACACGTATCGAGCCGCCGCCGTCGTTGCCATGCGCGAGCGGCACGATGCCTGCCGCGACGGCCGCTGCCGAACCGCCGCTCGAACCGCCGGGTGAGCGGGTCGGGTCCCATGGGTTTGCGGTCGGGCCGTAGACAGCCGGCTCGGTGGTGATGGTGGTGCCGAACTCAGGGGTGTTCGTGCGCCCGACCGAGACCATTCCCGCGCTGCGCAGCAACCGGTACAGGTGGCTGTCGAGCGTGCCGCGCCATTCGAGGTCGACGAGAAAGCGCGCTCCCGCGTGGTGGAACTCGCCCGCTTGCTCGCAGCCGAGGTCTTTGACCGCGATGGGCACGCCGTCGAGCAGCACCTCGCCGTAATCGCCCGGACTCGCCTGGCGACCCAGCCAGCGCTGGGTCGCCTCGGCGGCCTCAGCCAGGGCCCGCTCGGGTCGAGGATGGATGACTGCGTTCAGCGCTGGGTTCAGCCGCTCCATTCGCTCGAGCGCGGCCTGCATCGCCTCCGACGGATTCGTCTCGCCGGCTGCAAAGGCTGCCGCCAGCGCCGTCGCGTCCTCGTTGCGGCGGTCGGCGGTCATCGGGCGGGCATACGGCGAGCGCGTCTGCTCAGGCCGTCCCGGCCCACAGAGGTGGTGTGCGCCCCGCCCATGGCGCCGCCCGCTCCAGCTGACCGGCGAGCGACAGCAGCATCTCCTCGCTGGCGTGGGGACCCACGAACTGCACGCCCACGGGAAGTCCTGACTCGGTCCGGCTCAGCGGCACCGACATCGCCGGCTGCCCGGACACGTTGAACTGCGGCGTGAATTGCAGCAGGTCGTTCAGCCGGCCTCGGCCGGTCTCGGGGTTGCGCAACTCGCCGAGGCGAGGCGGCGGCTCGGCCATGATCGGCGAGACCAGGACATCGTGGGAGGCCCACCATGCGGCGAGCCGTCGCGTCCACCCATGGCACCACTCCAGCGCGGCCAAGTACTGCGTTGCGCTGACATCGCGCCCCAATTCCATGAGCGCCCACGTGTCGCCTTCGACATCGGGGCGGCTCATGGCCCGGCCCAGGGCTTCTTCGAATCCGGCCAGCATGACGACGTTCTGCACAGACACGATTGTGCGGAAGTGATCGAAGAACTCTTCGTGAAACATCTCGGCGGGGTGTGAGTATTCGACCTCGTGACTCAGGCTCTCGGCCAGTTGCCCAGCGGCTTCAACGGCGCGACGGCACGCAGCATCGGTCGGACCCCACTCGGAGTGAGCGCACAGCCCGACGCGCAGTGCTTGGGGCTCGCGGCCCGCAGCGGATTCGAAGGTGTCCGACGGCGGCGGTGCCCAGTACGGGTCACCGGGCCACGGCTGGCTGATGCCGTCGAGCACCCGGGCGCTGTCGCGAACGCTTCTGCTGACGACACCGTCAACGCTGAAGCCGGCCCATCCGTCGCCCGAGTCGGGTCCCAGCGAGACTCGCCCGCGGTTGGGCTTCAGCCCGAAGAGCCCGCAATTGGCGGCAGGCACACGGATCGAGCCGCCCCCGTCGTTGGCGTGCGCGATGGGCACGATGCCTGCGGCCACCGCCGCGGCAGACCCGCCGCTGGAACCGCCAGTCGAATGGTCGGTGTTCCATGGGTTTGCTGTAGGGCCGTAGGCCGTCGGCTCGGTCGTGATGGTCAGGCCGAACTCGGGTGTGTTGGTGCGCCCGAAATTCACCAATCCCAGTGCGGCGAACATGGTGGCCAGGTGTGCCGTGCTCGATGCGGCATAGCCCGCGTCTTTGAGCGCTGCGTTGCCGGCGTGGTAGGGCTGGCCTTCGGTGGTGCAGGTCAGGTCCTTGGTGAGGAACGGGACCCCTGCCAGCGGGCCGCCGACGGAGCCTGCGTCCCGTGCGGCGTCGTGCCGTTTGGCCGCTTGGCGGGCACTGTCGTCGAGCCGCCCGATGATGGCGTTGATCTCGGGGTTGAGCCGGTCGGCCCGGGCAATGGCCTCGTCGAGGAGCTCGACTGCCGAGGCGGCGCCCGAGGCGAACAGCTCAGCGGTGGCCACGCCGTCGGGCAGGTCGCTGGCTGGTGCGTCGCCAGATGTGCCTAGGAGTGATGTTTGGGCCATGGGCGCAACGTAGTGCGGTTCCCGGGCGGGGTCACGGGACGCGCTGTCGCGCACCTGGTCGGGTACGACCCCAGAACCTCTGTTCTAGGAACTCTTGTACTCAGAACAGAGGTTCGTTAGTGTTGCGCCATGGGTTTCACGAATCCAGGCATTCCCTGGCGAGAGCTGGAGCGACGGCTGTCCGACCGGCCGCCTTCACCTGGCTATGGCAAGCAGACAGGGCTGAACGGATCAGCGAGCGGATTGGACAGTGCAGCCGTCGGCGCGCGGTCGGAGCGACCTCCGCATCCGCAGCGGCCGGCGGGCCCCACGGTGCCGTATGCGGAGCTGCACGCCCACTCCAACTTCAGCTTCCTGGACGGGGCGTCGAGCCCGGCTGAGCTGGTGGACGAAGCAGTGCGGCTGGGGCTTGACGCGCTGGCGCTGACCGATCACAACGGGTTCTACGGCGTGGTGCGCTTCGCCGAGGCTGCCGCCGAAGCCGGCCTGCCGACAGTGTTCGGCGCTGAGTTGACGCTTGACGCGTATGGCGCTGCCAGTGCCGGCACCGGCGGCGCCAGCAGCACCGGCGGCGATCCCCGTCGGGGTGCGGGCAACCGAAGGCGGGCGTCGCGGGCACGCCCCGAGCGCACCGGGTGCGCCGACCCCGTGGGATCCCACGTGGTGGTGCTGGCCCGCTCGCCGGCGGGGTACGCCTCGCTGGGCGAGCTGATCTCCGCAGCGCAGATGGCGGGCCGCAAGCACGCCCCGCGCCTGAGCACCGGCGAATTCCTCGCAGCCGCCGCAGCGCACCGCGACGAGTGGGCGATCCTCACCGGGCACCGCAAGGGCGCCGTCCCCGCCGCGCTCATGGTTGAGGGGTCCGCCGGAGGGCCGCGCGCTGCGGCCGCCCAGCTCGACCGGCTCGTCGACGCAGCTGGCCGCCACAACGTTTTCGTCGAGCTGTGGGATCACGGCGACCCGCTCGACAGCGACCGCAACGATGCCCTGGCTGCGTTGGCCATCAGGGCCGGCGTCGAGCCGATCTGCACCAACGGCGTCCACTACGCCACTCCCAGCGGCCGGCGGCTCGCCGCTGCCGTGGCTGCCGTTCGCGCCCGGCGCAGCCTCGACGAGCTCGACGGCTGGCTGCCGCCGGCGGCCACGGCCCATGTGCGCTCCGGCGCCGAGCAAGAGCGCCGGTTCGCCCGCTGGCCGGGCGTGGTGGCCGCTGCTGCACAGCTCGGTCGCGACAGCGCGTTCAGCCTGTCGCTGATCGCGCCGAACCTGCCGCCATACCCCTGTCCAGACGACCACAACGAGATGTCGTACCTGCGTCATCTCACCGCCAGGGGAGCACTGGAGCGCTACGGCCCCCCGGAGGCCGAGCGGGTGCCGGGCGCGTGGGCGCAGCTCCGCCACGAGCTCGACCTCATCGACCGGCTCGGCTTCGCCGGCTACTTCTTGGTTGTGTCCGACATCGTGCGGTTTTGCCGAAGCCGCGACATCTACTGCCAGGGCCGCGGCTCTGCCTCGAATTCAGCGGTCTGCTACGCGCTCGGCATCACCAATGTCGACTCGGTCGCGCTCGGGCTGCTGTTCGAGCGTTTCCTGTCGCCCGAGCGCAACGGTCCGCCCGACATCGACGTCGACATCGAGAGCGACCGTCGCGAAGAAGCCATCCAGTACGTGTACGAGCGCTACGGCCGTGCCCACACCGCGCAGGTGGCGAACGTCATCACCTACCGTGCGCGCTCGTCGGTGCGTGACATGGCACGAGCACTGGGCTGGGAACCCGGCCAGGCCGACGCCTGGTCGAAATCGCTGGACCGTTACAGCCCGCTGCCCGTCTCGGGCAGCACTGCGAATGGCACCTCGCACAGTGCCCCGAACGGGTCCGCAGGTCGCCGCCGCTCCGCAGGCCGCCCGCGTGCACGTGACTGGCGCGACGCTGGCCCCGAACCGACCGTCAGCCGTCTTGCTGCCCAGCCCAGTTCCGGCCAGCCCAGGCCCAGCCAGCCCAGTTCCGGCCAGCCCAGCATTCCCGCCGACGTGGCAGAGCTGGCCGCCGAGCTCGAAGGGGCGCCCCGCCACCTCGGCATCCACTCGGGCGGCATGGTCATCTGCGACCGGCCGGTCACGCAGGTCTGTCCCACCGAATGGGCGACCATGGCCGATCGCTCGGTGCTGCAGTGGGACAAGGACGACTGTGCAGCGATCGGGCTGGTGAAGTTCGACCTGCTGGGGCTGGGAATGCTGTCGGCCCTGCATTACGCCGTCGACCTGATCGCTGACGCGCACGGCGTCGAAGTGGACCTCGGCAGGCTGCCGCAGGAAGACGAGGTCTACGACATGCTCTGCCGCGCCGACAGCATCGGCGTGTTCCAGGTGGAGTCACGCGCCCAGATGGCCACCTTGCCGCGGCTGTGCCCTCGCTGCTTCTACGACCTGGTGGTGGAGGTGGCGCTCATCCGCCCTGGTCCCATCCAGGGCGGCTCGGTGCACCCCTACATCCGGCGGCGCAACGGCGAAGAGCCGGTCACCTACCTGCATCCTCTGCTCGAGAACTCACTGGCCAAGACGCTGGGCATCCCGCTGTTCCAGGAGCAGCTCATGCAGATGGCCATCGACGCTGCGGGGTTCAGCGCGGCCGAAGCCGACAAGCTGCGCCAGGCCATGGGGGCCAAACGGTCGCGCGAGCGGATGGGCCGCCTGCGCGAGCGCCTGTTCAGCGGCATGGCAGAGCGGGGGCTGGTCGGTGACGTGGCCGAACGGGTCTGGGAAAAGATGGTCGCCTTCGCCGACTACGGCTTCCCCGAAAGCCACTCGGTGTCGTTCGCCCACCTGGTGTACGCCTCGTCGTGGATCAAGCTGCATTACCCGGCGGCATTCTGCGCAGCGCTGCTGAACGCACAGCCGATGGGGTTCTACTCGCCGCATTCGCTGTGCCAGGACGCCCGCCGTCACGGCGTCGTGGTGCACACGCCATGCATCAACCGCTCCTGCGAGACAGCCACGCTGGAGCCCTGTGGCACCTCGGGCGGGGGAGTGGCAGTCCGGCTGGGGCTGTCGTCAGTGCGAGGGATCGGCGACGAGCTCGCGGAGCAGATTGCGGTCGGCGGTCCGTACTGCGATATGGAGGACCTGTGCCGCCGGACCGGTGTAGGGCTGGCAGCGCTGGAGGCGCTGGCCACCGCCGGAGCATTCGACTGCTTCGGGCTCTCGCGGCGCGAGGCACTGTGGGCGGCAGGGGCCGTGCACCAAGCACGTGCAGATCGGTTGCCTGGAGTCGTGACCGGGGCATCGCCGCCAGCGCTTGCGTCGATGTCGGGCACCGAGACTGCCGCAGCAGATCTGTGGTCGACCGGTGTGTCCCCCGACGGGCACCCCACCCGATTCTTGCGTGAGGGACTGCAAGCGGCAGGGGTCCGCACGGCAGGGGAGCTGCTGAGGTGTCCACCGGGAAAGATCCGCGTCGCCGGTCTGGTCACGCACCGCCAGCGCCCCATGACGGCTGGAGGCACAACCTTTCTGAACCTTGAGGACGAGACGGGCCTGGTGAACGTAGTGGTGTCGAAAGGCTGCTGGATCCGGTACCGCTCGGTGGTTCGGGACGTGCCCGCGCTGGTGGTGTCAGGGCGACTGGAGCGCCATGAAGGGGTGGCGAACGTGATCGCCGAGAGAATCGAAGCGCTCGATGTGGCCGCGTCGGTAGCGAGCCGCGACTTCCGCTGAGAGCGGTGTTCAGTCCACGCCAATGAGCCCGACAGGGGATAAACAGAGACCCCGACATGAAGCCATACCCAGTGAGGCGCTTTGCCATTGTGATGGCACTTGGCATTGTGGTCGCAGCGTACGGCGGCGATGGCGGCACCGCCAACGAGACCGATGACGGGTCGACGAGCGCGACAGCGGCCGGCGAAGCCGAGATCACAGACGAAGCCGTCGAACAGTCCGCCGCAGCGGACGCGGTGACGATCACCATCGAGAGTTGGCGATCAGATGACGCTGCAATCTGGGATGAGCAGATAATCCCGGCATTCGAGGCGCAGTTCCCTCACATCGATGTGGCGTTCACACCGACCGCCCCCATCGGGTACGACGCAGCGCTCGACGCTCGGCTCGCCGCAGGCACCGCAGGCGACGTGATTGCCTGTCGCCCGTTCGATGCCTCGTTGGCACTGTTCGAACGCGGCGATTTGGCATCGCTGATCGACTTGCCGGGTATGGAGAACTTCAACCCGGTCGCCAAGATCGCATGGTCCACCGATGACGGGAGCACACCGTTCTGCGTTCCGGTGGCGTCGGTGATCCACGGCTTCATCTACAACAAGACAGTGTTCGACGAACTCGGGCTTGTCGAACCCCGCACTGAGGAGGAGTTCTTCGAGTTGCTGGGGGCCATCTCCGACGACGGAAGTTACGTTCCCCTGTCGATGGGCACCGCCGATCGGTGGGAAGCGGCGACCATGGGCTTTGAGAACATCGGCCCCAACTACTGGAAGGGCGAAGAAGGCCGGCGAGCGCTCATTGGCGGTACCGCCAAGCTGACCGATCGGGCCTACGTCGACACCTTGGCGACGCTGCAGCGGTGGTCGGAGTATCTGGCCGACGGTGCATCCGCATTGACGTACGCCGATGCTCAGCAGCTGTTCACTCTGGGCGGCGCAGCGGTGTATCCGGCGGGTTCGTGGGAGATAGCGGGCTTCAATGCCGAGTCCGATTTCGAGCTCGGTGCGTTCCCCCCGCCTCCTCGCGCCGGCCAGGACACCTGTTACCTCAGCGACCACACCGACATCGGCTTGGGACTGAATGCGGCATCGGGCGCCCCGGAGGCCGCACGGACGTTCTTGGCGTGGGTGGCGTCGAGTGAGTTCGCCCGAGTACTGGTGAACGCGCTGCCGGGATTCTTCAGTCTGCAGGACTCGCCGGTGGCTTCGGCAGATCTGCTCGCGCAGGAGTTTTCGTCATGGCGCGACGACTGCGAATCGACCATCCGCATCTCGTCCCACATGCTCTCCCGTGGCGAGCCCAGGCTCGAGGACGAGCTGCGGGCAGTCAGCGTTGGCGTGCTGACCGGAGGCATGGATCCCGTCGACGGCGCACGACGCCTCGGGGCGGCACTCGACGCCTGGCACACACCGGCCGGCTAGGCGACGCTTCGCAGCTGATTGCCGAATGTCATTCGTCGATTTCGATGCGGCAGACGCGAGTCGTGCTCAGCCCAGTGGGCGGCCGAACGGCAATTCGTCCTGCCAGGTGCGCAGGAAGGCCTCAGCGCGGTAGCAGGCGGCCATGAACGCGCCGTCGTCATGGCCTGCGGTCTCGGACATGACTGCGTTGACGGTGTCGGCGGTTGCCGAGCGCAGATCGTCGTGGGTGAGCGCGGGATCGGCCCACCATCCCAGTGCCGGTCCCATGGCGGCAACGAAGTCGGCGGCCACCGGGGTGCCTGCAGCGCGCAGGACTGCCAGCGCTTTCGACGACACCGCCGCGGCCGAGAATGCGACCACCGGTGTGGCGCCCGCCATCGATGCGCCGTCGCCCGACATGGCACCCGGCTTGGAGCCGCAGAACAGCACGTCCACGTCATCCCGCCAGACTGTCCACGGCTTGGCTGGTTCGCCGTCGCCCGTCAGGGTGGCCACGCAAGAATCGCCGTCGGCCAGCCAGGCTTCGGCGAGCGTCATCGGGTCGAGCCCGCCGCCGCCGTTCTGATCGTCGGCGCAGCCCTTCGCGGTGGCGACCCGGGCGACCGTGGCGCCCGCGGCCGCGGCCTCGCGTGCAATGCCGAGACCTGCGGCGCCGAATCCCTCGATCGCGATGCGCTTGCCGTCGAGACCGCCGACAAGGCTGGACGCCGCTGCCGCAGCGCCGACGCCGAGAAGCTCGCTGTTGAACGAGATGCCGTCGCGGTCGTCGTTGCCGATGAGATTGCGCTGGTCGTGGGCGAGCACGGGTGCCAGCGTGTCGGCATCAAGTCGCAGCCCCGGGCTGGTGGAGAGCTTGCCGCTCGCGAAGTCGTCGGCGAGCTCCGATGCCAGTGCCTCAACAGCGGTGGCAGCCTCGGACGGGTCAGACTTCAAGCCGATGCTGGCACCGCTGCGCTGGTGCTCCACGGTGGCGAACACATAGGTGAGATGCCGCACCAGCATCGTCGCATTGCCGGGGATGAGGCGGCTGCCGAGTCGGGTCTCCCCGACATAGTGCTGGGCGCCGGGCAGGTCATAGATGACGAAGCCGGGTGTCGATTCGAGCTGGCGGGTCTCCACGGGCCAAGTCTGCCACCGCCCGCCCGGTGAGCCCCGGGCATATTGGTCCGGCTGATGCGGGTTGACCGACCGCATTCGAGCCCTGCCTAGCCTTGAGTGTCGTGCGGCGAGTCCAGATCGGTCTGTGTGCGGTGCTCTTCGGTGCGGTGCTGTTGACTGCAGCCTGCGGCGATGATGGGTCCGCGTCACCAGAGGCTTCCATCGTCTCGCCGGCAAATGTTGCGTCGGCGACCGACGTCGCACGCCCCGAATCGGACACTTCGTCGCCGCCGGGCCAGACGGAGGTGTTCGGCACGGCGCTGCCGCAGTTCGAGCAGCTGGAAGACGACCCCGCCGTCGGGCGAACGCCGCCGGTGGTGGTCGGTCCCGACCTGATCACCGGCGAGCCTGTGCGCATCGAGAGCCGAGGGCGGCCGATGGTCGTGGCCTTCTATGCCCACTGGTGCCCGCACTGCCAAGCCGAGGTGGACGATCTCACCGAGTGGTTGGAGTCCAATGAGCTGCCCGCCGGCGTCGACTTCTACGCCGTTTCGGTGCTCGAAGATCCCACCCGCGGCAACCATCCTCCGGAGAAGTGGCTGCGCGACGCAGGCTGGCAGCACCCCGTCGTTGCCGATACGCCGGCGCTGTCAGTCGTCGATGCGTTCGGGCTGCAGTCGGTGCCCTATCTCGTTGCCGTCGATGCAAACAACGAGGTGGTCTTGCGGTTCGCCGGCAATGTCGGCGCGGACGAAATAGCGGCGTTCTTCAGCTCTCTGCTCGAACCCCCCTCCTAGAGGGTTTGAGCTGCGAGGCACAGATGCCATAGCTGTGGAGGCGGCAGGAGACTCTGCGACGTTGCGACCGGTTCCCCATCTTGCCAACCGTGATGTGCCGATGATGTCGGCGAGAAATGCGGCGAGGTGCGCAATTCTCGCCTGCCGGATCGTTGGAGCAGAGGGTCCTGCCGCCTCCACAGCGGGCGCACCAACGCGCGCGACCACGACCAAGGCTGCCACTCTTTGCCTATGGCTGAGGGCGAAGCTGCGCCGCGCCGCGCCCTGAGGCGTATCGGCACGCAGACCTGGCGCGCCCTCGCAGGGGCCGCCCGCGGGCGGCCTGCTGGCCGTGCATTGCTCCGTCCGGTGGCCAGGCTGCACCCGTTCGGCTTCTTGCGCGGCTTGCTCGGCCCCGACATCACCGGCGCCCGCCAGAGCCTCACGGCGCTCGCGGTCAGCAGCTTGACCGCCACAGCGGCAGGTGTGCTGCTGGCCGCGGTCACCGGGACTCTCGAGCGCCTGCCGGGCCTGCTCGTGCTGGTTCCTGCTGCGATCGGCATGCGGGGCGACATCTTCGGCGCGCTCGGCAGCCGTCTCGCCACAACCATTCACGCAGGGACGTTCCGCGCGACCGCTCGGCGCGACACGGTCGTCGGCCAGAACGTGATCGGCGCAGCCGTGCTGACACTCGTGACGGCGGTCGCGCTCGGCGTGATGGCCAAGGTGCTGGCGCCGGTGTTCGGGCTGTCGGACATCATCGGTGTCACCGATCTCATCGTGGTCTCCGTCGTCGGCGCGCAGCTCGCTTCCATAGTCGTGCTCGTCGTCACGCTCGGGCTCGCAGCAAGTTCCGCCCGGCGGGGCTGGGACCTGGACAATGTCAGCGCGCCCCTCATCTCCGCGGTGGGCGACGTCGTGACGCTTCCGGCGCTGTTCCTGGCCAGTTACCTCGTCGGGATCACGGCCCTCACGCCGCTTATCGCGATCGTCAGCGTCATCGGGGCCGCTGCTGCGATGGCTTGGGCGTGGCGTTGCGGACTCGAACAGCTCTGGCAGATCCTGCGCGAATCCATACCGGTACTGTGCGTCGGCGGCCTCGTGCTCATCGTGGCCGGCGTGGTCATCGAACACCGCCTCGATGACTTCATCGACAAGCGGGCGGTGCTCATCTTGGTGCCCGCGTGTCTGGCAGCCGCGGGTGCCATCGGGGGCATCTTGTCGAGCCGGCTGTCGACCAAGCTGCATCTCGGTGTCATCGAGCCCCGGGCGCTGCCTCAACGCGGCGCTCGGCTCGACATTCTGTTTGCCTTCACCCTGACCGTGCCGGTGTTTGTGCTGAACGGCGTGCTCGCCAGCGCAGCAGCGACCGTGTTCTCGATGTCGACGCCGGGCGTGGCTCGGCTCGTGGCCATCTCGCTCATCGGCGGCATGATCGCGACGGCGCTGGCCGGGGTCATCGCCTACTACGGCACGGTTGTCGCGACTCGTATCGGCGTCGACCCAGACACCTATGGCATCCCGCTCGTCAACAGCACGGTCGACCTCGCCGGTGCTGCGGCGCTCGTGCTGGCCGTCAGCTGGGTCGGCCTGTCATGACAGGCGCAGTGCAACAGCCTGTCATGACAGGCGCATGTGGCAGCTGTCGTGAATTCTCTCTTCCTCCCCGTGCCGCTGTGCCTACGCTGTGGGCGGCGGCGCAATCGTGTCCCCAAGCTGAACGGAGCTCGTCGCGTCGCCCGTTGACGATCTGAAATGCGATCAGACCCTGAAGACAAACCTCGAAATCTGAAATCCATGCTCGCGGAGGCCAAGGACGCGTCCGAGCTCATGGTCGATCTGGCTTATGCCGCGCTCTACTTCGACGACGAGGGCATGGCCGACGCGGTGCTGGGTCTCGAAGAAGACATGTCGGCCCTGGTGCACGAGATGCGGTCGCTGGCGATGCTGGCCGTGCGGCACCCGCGCGAGGTGGACGGCATGAGCTCGGTGCTGCAGGTTGTGTCCTCGATTGAGCAGATTGCCAACGCGGCAGTGGACATCTCCAAGACCGTGCTGCATCACCTGGGCATTCCTCGTGCGCTCATCGTGGATCTGGCGCAAGCGGCCGAGGTATCGCACCGGTTGGTCGTAGCCGCCGGCAGCCATTTGGCGAACCGGCCGCTGCGTGACATGGAGCTGCCGGTAGCCGTCGGCATGCGCGTAGTCGCCATTCAGCGAGGACGTCACTGGTTGACCGACGTCGGCGGCGACAGCATCGTGGAGCCCGGCGACGTGCTGTTCATGCGCGGCGACCCAGCGGGCATCGTGCGGCTGCGGGAATTGGCCGCCATGGAGCGCTGGAGTCCTCCCGAGCCCGATGAGGAGCATGCCCTCAGCGACCTGGACCGGGCCGTCGACACGCTGGTCGAGATGAAGAACCTGTCCGAAGCGGCCATCGGACTGGCGTATTCCTCCCTCGTGCTGCATGACCTGTCGCTGGCCCGCGAGGTGCGCTCCATGCAAGAGCGGCTTGACGGCATGAAGGTCTCCATGCAGACGTGGGTGCTGCGCGCAGCGGCGGATATGGCCGCCGATGCCCCAGACGCCGATCCCGCGGGCCTGCGCGGCCTGCTGCACGTGGCCGAAGCCGCAGAAGACATCGGCGATCAGGCTCGCAACATCACCTCCCTCGTCCTCGAAGACGAGGACATACACCCGGTGCTGGCGCTCGCACTCGGCGACACCGATGACGTGGTGGTTCAGGTGCCGGTTGCGCCCGGCTCTGAGGCCGACGACTCGACGCTCGGGTCACTGGGTCTGGCGGTGGATCCCGGCTATCACGTGCTGGCCATCCGCCGCGCCGCCAGCTACATCTACAACCCGCCGCGAACGGTGCGGCTGTGGGTCGGAGACGAGCTGCTCGCATCGGGTCCCGAGGAGGGGCGCGACCGCTTCGCTGCGATCTGTGGCTACTCCATAGACATCGACGAGGAAACCGGACACGTCGAGCTGACGCCGACCAGATGACCGCCGTGATCCTCGCCGGTGGCGTCGCACGGACGGTCACAACAGCGCTTGTGCCGATAGCTTGACCGCCGATGTCGCAGGACACAGGTCTGTCAATTCTCGCTGTTCATGCTCATCCCGACGACGAAGCATCGAAGGGCGCGGGCACGGTCCGCAGATACGCGGATGAGGGCATCCGCACCACGCTCGTGTGCTGCACCGGCGGCGAAGAAGGCGACATCCTGAACCCGGCGATGGACCGGCCCGAGGTAACCGAAAACCTGCCTGAGGTCCGGCGCGCCGAGCTGGATGCGTCCGCAACCGAGATCGGATACGACGAGGTGGTCATGTTGGGCTACCGCGACTCCGGAATGCCCGACACCGAAGCCAACGCCCATCCCGACGCTTTCGCCAACGCAGACCTCGACGAAGCCGTTGCCCGGCTCGTGACCGTGATCCGCCGAGTGCGCCCGCACGTCATCTTGACCTACCCACTGGTGCAATCTCGCTACCCGCACCCCGATCACCTGCAGGTCACGGCCATCTGCATACCTGCATTCGCTCACGCCGGCGAGCCGGCTTGGCGCCCTGAGTGCGGGCCGGCCTTCACGCCGATGAAGATGTATGCGCCCGTTTGGTCCCACAAGCGCATGAAGCTGATGCACCAAGCTTTCCTGGACCTGGAATTGGAGTCTCCATTCGACGAGAAATGGCTGGGCAGGCCAAGTCGGGATGACCGCATCACCGCGGTCATCGAAGTTAATAACGCAGTTCGGCGCAAGGCGCTGCTGGCCCATGCCACCCAGGTCGATCCCGACTCGCCGTTCTGGTTCGGCTTGCCCGACGACGTCGCTGACTCGATCCATCCGTACGAGGAGTACATGCTGCTCGAGTCGCGCACATCGACCGAGCCGATGGAGAGCGATCTGTTTGCTGGACTGCGCCGGTGAGCTTTCTCGACGAAGAGTTTCTGGCCACGTGGGCAGCGTCTGGCCACGAACCACTCGGGAATGTGTCAGGCACGATCGTGATGAAGACTGCCGGCGGTCCCGACGGCAAGGTCGCCGTCAGCCTGCTGTTCGAATCCGGCGTTCTGACATCGGCGTCTGCCGGAACCACACGGGGTGCCGATCTGACGCTCGAAGCCCCGTGGCAGCTCGCTGCCGATGTGGTCTGCGGTGATGCCGATCCTGCCCGGCACTACATGGCCGGCGACCTCAAGGTGTCCGGCGATATGGCGCTGTGGCTGGAGCTCCTGCCTGCATGGCGCGCAGCGGGCACTCTGGGCGCACCTAGCTGAACAGAGCCGGCGTAGGTCAGCCGGCACCGGACCGCTGCAGCGCCCGCAGCTCCCGGTAGCCCACGAGCCGGATCCCGCTGCGCTCGATGTGGGTGCGCAGTTCGGCGTTGTCACGCAGGTGCAGCAGGTCTTCGACGCGGGACCCCCATTCGGCGGTCAGCGACCGCAGCTCTGGCAGGTCCGCGGCGGGTTGCAGCTGCAGTTCGGTCAATCCCGGTTCGAGCGAGTCCAGCAGCGCCTCGATGCGCCGGTACCGCCCCATGGTTCCGGGCGGGACGCGCACGACCCGGTCCGGTGTCAAGACGCCCTCGGACTCGATCAGGTCCTCGGCGGGGAAACCCAGCTGACGCCGAGCCTCGGAAGAGATCAGCCGCACAGGCAGCCCGAATTCGACCGCGAGCTCCAGGTACACGTCAAAGAACTCGGGGCGGACACTCAGGACTTCGAGATGACTGTCGAGATGGGTGACGTCGAAGCCCCACAGGATCGCCCGCTCGATCTGCGCTCGACACTCCCGTCGGACCTCATCGAGATCGGCGTGGTCCCACACGTCGCTCACGGTGGCGGGCATCCCGCCGTTGCCGTCGAGCAACGACGGGGCGTAGGTGATCGGCCCCCACCGGTAGAGCTCGAACTCGGAGTTCAGCGTGAGCGCGACACCGATGTCCTCGCCCCGGAATCTCGCTGCGGCCTCGCGGGACCACGGACACGGCACGAGCAGCGTTCCGGTGGTCGCCAAGCCGTCCCGCAGAGCGGCGTACACGCCTTCGTTCATCGCGTGGCAGCCGCCGAGTCCGGCTGCGCTGATGATCAGCAGCCTGTCGTCGGGGCCGTAGCCGAGCCGCTGCGGCAGCGGTGACACACCGCCACGCTAACGCCCCCCTTCGAGCTGCTGGTCCGGGCCGCCGCAATCGGCCCAGATTCCTCGGCGGGCGGCACGGGCGTCGGCCTCGGCAGCGTCGAGCACCGCCCGGTGCTCGGTGTTCGGCTCGAAGTGCATGGTGCCGGCGTAGCCGTCGAGCACGAGGTAGCGATTCACGAACAGTCCGTCGGAGGCTCGATAGACGTACGCCAGCAGCCGGTCGTAGCGGTCATACAGCTCAGCGTCGCGTTGCAGGTGCACATCGGTGCCGGGTGGGAGCAGCTCGGCCGTTCGCCGCGTGGCGGCGTCGCCGCCGCACTCGGCTGGGAGGTAGCCGCCGGTCTTCTCCGGTGTGTCGATGCCGAGGAATCTGACCATCGCACGTCGCCCGCCGAGGTCTACCTCCATCGTGTCGCCGTCGATCACTGTCAGCACGACTGCGTTCGATTCGAGCGCGGGCCTGGCGACTTCCATTTGGGGTGCCGGTTCGCTCTGCTGGGCCGAAGCGGCGGTGGCTTTGGGCTGCGGATGTTGAGGGGCGCTGCCGGCGAGGCTGACCGGGGCCGTGTCCGACGGGCGCTGTGCTGACGACGACTGCGCTGCCTCGTCGGATGCGCCGAAGTACTGCCATCCGCCCCACGCTGCTGCGCAGGCCGCGGCGAACACACCGATACGTGCCGCCGCGGCGGTACGACGCCGTCGAGCAGGGAGATCGTCAGTGGCGCCGCGTCCGACGCGATCATCGGCAATGTCGGGCGATGACGGCCAAGACACGGGACGGACGCGCTTCGCTACGTCACCCAGCGGCCGGCGACCTGCGCGTTGGCAGGTCTCGCCTGAGCGGACCCGGCGATGCCCGACCGGCGTTGCTCAGAGTCGCTCGAGAAGGGTGCCGGTGCCCAGCCCGCCGCCGCAGCACATCGTGACGAGAGCGGTGCTCTTGTCGGCTCGGTGCAGCTCGTGCACCGCCTTGGTCAGCAGGATCGCACCGGTGCCGCCCAGCGGATGGCCCAGCGCGATAGCGCCGCCGTTGGGGTTGACGCCGTCCATGTCAGGGTTCACCTCGCGCTGCCAGGCCAGCACGACCGAGGCGAATGCCTCGTTGATCTCGACGATGTCAATGTCGGACATCGCCATGCCGTTGCGCTCGAGCAGGTGGTTCGTGGCCTCGATCGGCCCCGTCAGCATCAGCACCGGGTCGCTTCCGACCAAGCAGGTATCGACGATGCGCGCGAGCGGACGCAGGCCCAGCTCGGCGGCCCGGCCCGCACGCATCAGCAGCACCGCCCCGGCGCCGTCGCTGATCTGCGAGGAGGCGCCCGCT
The DNA here is from genome assembly GCF_965214215.1 of Candidatus Poriferisodalis sp. GTDB lineage: Bacteria > Actinomycetota > Acidimicrobiia > Acidimicrobiales > Poriferisodalaceae > Poriferisodalis. The sequence goes on from NZ_CBDCBD010000003.1 coordinate 1,836,560, forward strand.
GTGTGCACGCCGCCTTCCATCACCGGCGTGAGGCCCGCAAGCCCCTCCGCAGTCGTGGGCCTGATGCCGCCGTCTCGCACGACGTGGCGCACTTCATCGGTGGGCTTGCCGTCTTCGTCGAGCACCGGCGCATCGATGTCGACGATCTGGGTGCCGAAACGATCTTCTTCCCACGCCCGGGCGGCGTTGTTCTGGCTGCGCAGGCCGAAGGCGTCGCATTCTTCCCGGCTGATGCCCCACTGTTTGGCCATCAGCTCGGCGCCCTGGAACTGCGTGGTGTACTCGTAGTGCTCCTTGTAGCGGGAGGTCGCGGTGCGCTGACCTTTCTTGTAGCTCGAGCCCATCGGGTTGCGCGTCATCGATTCGACGCCGCAGCCGATGGCAGAGTCGACCACGCCGCTGGCCACCAAGCCATACGCCAGCGTGGTTGCCTGCTGGCTCGAACCGCACTGTGCGTCGACGGTGGTGGCGGCAACCGACAGCGGGTAGCCGGCGCCGAGCCACGCTGTGCGTGCGATGTTCGCCGTTTGCTCGCCGGCTTGGCTGACACAGCCGCCCACGAGCTGGCCGATGCCGGCCGGGTCGACCCCGGTGCGGTCCATCAGCGACGTGAGTACATCGCTCAGCAAGTCGGACGGATGGATGCCGCTCAGATCCCCGCCTCGTCGGCCGACGGGAGATCGGACGGCGTCGACAATGACGATGTCGTCGGAGTGCGGGGTCACAGATGCGCTGCTCATGGCCGGCACTGTACTTGCGACCCTGCACAGCCCGCCCAACGGATTGCCCGACGTCGGCCTGCCTCCGCCAACATCAGGCGGCGTCAAGGTCGATTTCAGGGGGAGGTGCCGTAGCGGCCAGCGCCAGCCGTGCCCGGGCGACGCCACGCAATCCTTCCTGACGGGTCGCGCGGGTCAGCCGGTGGGGCATCCGGCTGGTTGACACCAGTCGGAGCTGGGGTACGAGATCAAGCTGTTCTGCCATGTGCCCAGTGTGATCAGGGGGTGTTACACGAAAGCTTGAATGGCGTTGCGCCGTACCGCCGCCCGGCCGACCGGATGTCACAGAGGCCAGATGTCACAGCGACCAGACGTCACAGAGATTCGTCTCGCCACGGCTCACTAGCCTGCGCGCCGTGACCGACAATCGACATGGCTGGCGCTACGGCATCACGGTTCCCTTCGGCGATCCCCTCCACGCCCAAGCCGACCTCTATCGCGAATTCGCAGACCTCGGCTACACGGAGTTCTGGAGCTCTGAAGCAGACGGCACAGACGGATTCACCCCGCTCGTTCTGGCCAGCCAATGGGTGCCTGACGTGCGACTGGGCATCGCCATCATCCCGGTCTTCACCCGTGGGCCTGCCCTGTTGGCCCAGCAGACGGCGGCCATCTGTGAAGCCGCGCCCGGCCGCTTCGCCATGGGCATCGGCGCATCCTCCAACGTCATCGTCGAGCGCTGGAACGGAATCCCCTTCGACGAGCCGTTCAAACGAACGCGTGACACCGCGCGGTTCTTGCGCCAGGCCCTGACCGGCGAGCGGATCAGCGAGACCTACGACACCTTCGAGGTGCAGGGCTTCCGTCTCGGCCGACCGCCCGAGGTCCAGCCGCCGATCCTGCTCGCTGCCCTGCGCCCCGGCATGCTGAGACTGGCGGGCAGCGAGGCCGACGGCGCGATCATCAACTGGCTCTCGGCCGACGACGTTGCCACGGTCCGCCCGTACGTCGACGAGGGCGGCGAGGGCAAGGAAGTGGTGGCCCGCATCTTCGTGTGCCCCAATCCCGACGCGGACACGGTCCGGACTGGCTTCAAGCGGGCGATGGCTGCGTACCTGAACGTCCCGGTCTATGCCGAATTCCATCGCTGGCTCGGCCGAGGCGAACTGCTCGCTGCCATGTGGGACCGGTGGTCCGAAGGCGACCGCCGCGGTGCGCTTGAAGTCATCGACGACGGCCTCGTCGACGAATTGCTGGTGCACGGGCCCCCCGAAGCGTGCCGCGAGCACATCGACCGCTATCACGCCAACGGCGTTGACGTCTCGGCCATCTCGATCATGCCCTTTGGCGGCATCGACCCGGTCCAGGCTGCCCGAGACCTTGCGCCAGCCGCCCGACGCCAGTAATCGCTCGGATAGGCAATCCTTCTCGTGGCAGCGCCCGTTGCTTCGGGCTCTTGTTCACCATCCGGAGGTGCGTGCACTCGGCGGCCGCTCCGGCTCGCCTGCTGAGACGACCCGGCGCGGTGCAAGGCGCGTAACCTCCCGATGAGCCCCCAGTCGGACGCACCACAGGAGCAGTCATGGATTTGGAGACGATCACCTACGACGTTCGCGACGGCGTTGCCCATGTGCGGTTCAACCGCCCCGAAGGCGCCAACGCAGTGAATCCGCAGTTCTCGCGCGAGCTGCGGGCTGTCATGCTCGCAATCGAGTTCGACGACATGGTCAAGGCAGCGTCGGTCACGGCGGAAGGACGGGTGTTCTCCGCAGGCGGCGACCTCAAGGAGTTCCACGCGGCAGGCGACGGCCTGCCGCAGCTCGCATCGGACATGGTCATCGACCTCCACGCAGCGATCAACAAGATGAACCGCACGCCGAAGCCGTTCGTTGCCGGTGTGGGCGGCAGCGTCGGCGGGGCCGGCATGTCGCTGGCCGCCTCATTCGATCTGGTGGTCGCAGGCGAATCTGCGAAGTTCACCATGGCCTACACGCGGGCCGGCGTGACGCCCGACGGCACGTCGTCGTACTTCTTGGCGCGCCACATCGGGCTGCGCCGGATGCTCGACCTGACCCTCACCAACCGGGTGCTCTCCGCGCAGGAGGCCGAGCAATGGGGGTTGGTCAACCGTGTTGTTCCCGACGATGAGGTCGACTCGGCCGCAGCCGAGCTCGCCCAGGCGCTGGCCGACGGCCCGGCGTGGGCACTGGGTCATGCCAAGCGGGTGGTCTACGCCGGCATCGACTCGCCGCTGGAGCAGGCAGGCGAGTTCGAAGGCAAGATGATCACCAACGCCATGCAGACCCACGACGGCCGCGAAGGCATCGCAGCGTTCGTGGAGCGTCGCGCGCCGAACTTCACCGGCAACTAGCGAACGCCTGCCACGCCGCGGCTGCCGCCCAGCCGTGGCCTGGTGGCCGGCCGAGATGCGTCCTGGTCGACAAATATCCTCGATTCGGACGCATGCGCGCACTAGACACGTGCGAGCGGCATCGACGTTGCCGTCGTTCGTGTACGAGGAGCACGCACCATGCCCCTCCGGGAAATCACCCCCGAGCTGTTCCCTTGGCTGGACACCAGCCGCTATTCGTTCTCCCCGGGCATCGACGCCGCAGGCGCCGCGTGGCTGGCGGGGCAGACCGCGGGCGCCTATGACGCCGAGTCGAGCCGCGTCACGGTGCGCGGCGACGGTGCCGAGCAGGCCAGCGTGTGCTGGGCCAAGGTGGAAGCCGTACTCGACGCGGCCGGTCGGGATGTCAGCGACTGCTCGGAGGTGACCGAGTACATCACCGTCGCAGGGGCGCCCGAGCGCGATGCGATAGCGGCGCAGCGGCCGCACAGCCTCGGCTCGACGGTGGGCGGGGTCCGCCCCTCGACATTCATCGTGGATTCGCTGGTGCGGCCCGAGGCGCTGGTCGAGGTGGAGGTAGTGGCCGGTCAGGTTGACGGCTTGATTCGCGTTCCGCAGGTGATGCCAGTCGACGACGACGGCAACGTTGTGCTGCGGGGCGACTTCGTCGGACAGTGCGAGTGGGCTCTCGAAGAGGCCGGCCGTCGGCTCGAGCCCCACGGCATGGATCTGTCCAACGTGGTGCGGGTGGTGCAGCAGACCACCGCAGCCACCCGCCGCCAGTACAACGAAACCGCAGAAGCACGTCGGCGGCTGCTCAGCCCGCAATTCCCGTCCTCAACCGGGTTGCTGATGGGGCAACTGCCTCATCCCGATGCACTCGTCGTGCTTGACATGTGGGCGTCTGCGCATCCCAAGACGGTGGTGCCCTTCCGGCCCGAGGCGTACTCGTCGCTGACGTTCAGCCCCGCAGTGGAAGCGGGCGGGCTGCTGTTCGTCTCCGGTACGACGGCATTCGACATGTCATCGGGCGAGACGGTGGCCGAGGGTGACATCGGCGGCCAGGCCGAGTTCGTGTACGGCGAGATCGCCGCGATCTGCGAGATGGCCGGAACCTCCATCGACAACCTCGTCAAGACCGTCGAGTACGTGACGCCCGACGGAGTCGAGGGCTACCGCGCTGTGGGCGATGTGCGTCAGCGGGTGCTCGGCAGGCCGTTTCCGGCTTCGACCGGTGTGGTGGTCGGCGGCTTGCTGAGCCGCCGTTGGCTGATCGAGGTGGAAGCCATCGTCTCGATGCCCTGAGACCTGGCCCGAGCAGTCTCATGAGCCAGTTGTTGACCGAAGAAGTGCGTGCAGCGCTCGGTTCGACGGTGACCTACACGGCGGCGGAACCGCTGAGCCGGGCCTCGATCCGTTACTTCGCCCTGGCCATCGGGGCCGACGCTGCGCGTTGGCGCGACGAGGCGCCGCCGACGCTGATCTGCGAGACGGCTCAGCTGACCGGTCGCGCTGTCCCCGACCGGAATTCGTATCTCGGGCATGTATGGGAGCTGCCGCTGCCGGTGCGCTGCGCCATGTTCCGGGGTGGCAACGACTACCGGTTCGATCGGCCTGCGCGGTTCGATGACGTCATCGACACGACGTGGACTTTGAGCGATGCGACCGAGCGGCGCGACGGGCATGGTGACCCTCTGCTGGTCGTCACCGCCGAGGCGGTCTATTCCGACGGCGGTGATCGGTTGGCGACCAACGCCGAGACGATGATCTTCCGCCCGCTCGCTACCGCCCGACCCGGCCGCGAGGCTCCCGACGATGCAGCAGAGGCGGAAGCCGCCCACGACCTGGCAGCGAACGCTGTGCCTGCGACGCCGCAGCTCGACGACGGTGTTCCCGACGCCGTTGGCGCCCTTGATGCTCATCAAGCCGTGCCCAGAGCCGCTGTGAGGCCCGGTCGGCCGCTTCGGCCGCTGCGCCGGCGCATCGCGCTGGCCGACATGGTCGCCTACGGCGCCGCCACCTGGGACTGGCACCGCCTCCATTACGACGAGGCTCACGCCCGCCGGCTGGGAGCGCCGGCACCGCTCGTCGACGGTCAGATGCTCGGCGCACTGCTGGCCGAGTGCGTCCTGCGATATGCCGGTCCTGGCGCCCGGCTCGTCCGGCTCGCGTATCGCAATCGTGCGCCGGTGTACGCCGGGGAGACGGTGGTCTGCTCCGGCACGATTGCGACGTCGGACGATGCAGGCTTCAGCGTCGACCTGTCGGTCTCGGTCGGCGACCGGATTGTCGTGGCGCCCGCCTTCGCCCAGCTGGAATGGACCTCCGGCTGACACCGCCCCGTCCGCTGCCGCTTTCGTTCCGTCCCAGGCAAGCGGCCATAACCTTGCTCTGAGCCATCTCGGAGGACACTCAGGTGCCACTCAGCGACGACGAACTGCGGGCACGCCTGCAACTCGGAGAGGATTCGCGCTGGGAGTTCAAGCAATTCGATTTTCGCGAATCCCGGCCGATATCGCCTCAACGTGACGACCTCGCGGAGGAAATCGCTGCGTTTGCGAACGCCCAAGGGGGAACGCTGCTGTGCGGCGTCACCGACAGCGGCGACGTTCAAGTCATGAGCCGAGCGCAGCTGGACCAGGTCGAGATGCTGGTTGTTGAGCTCTGCCGTGATTCCATCGAACCGCCGCTCCTCCCCGATGTTCACCGTCACCAGCTCGATTCACGCGCCCTGCTTGTCGTAGAGATCCCCCCCGGAACAAGCGCTCATGAAGTCAAGGGTCGGAGTTCGGTGCGCGTCGGGAGTTCAAGACGGATCATGACCAGCGACGAACGGCTGCGTCTGGCCGAGCGACGCGCCCAGGCGCGTTATCGCTGGTTTGACGAGCAACCCGTTCCCAATACCGGCATCGCGAGCCTCGATCCAGCACTCTGGCGACCGCTTCTCAGCACGAGAGGAGCGTCGCAACCTGAGCAGTCGCTAATGCAGATGGGGATTCTGACTGAAGACTCCGACGGGGCGCTTCGAGCGACGGTGGCAGGGGTGCTGCTGTGCTGTCAAACGCCTCACGAATGGTTGCCCCAAGCCCGCATCACGGCTACCCGTTACCCAGGCAAATCGCAGGCATCTGGTCAATCTGACACTCGCGAAATCAACGGTCCGCTGCGAGCTCAGATAACCGAAGCCATGGCCTTCGTGCGGCGCCACAACCGGGTCGCAGCCCGCAAGACGCCAGCCCGAGTGGACATGCCCGAATACAGCACCAGAGCAGTGTTCGAAGCCGTCGTGAATGCCGTGGTGCATCGCGACTACTCCCTGGCGGGCAGCGCGATCCGCTTGTTGATCTTCGATGACCGTCTCGAAGTGGTCTCGCCCGGCAGCTTGCCTAACGGGTTGACGCCGGAGAGCTTGGCGTCACGCCAGGTCACCCGCAACCAGGCCTTGGCGTCTGTCGTGCAGCGCGTCGAGGCCACGGCCATCGAAGGTGCCGGGGATCGGCAGTTTCTCATGGAACGACGCGGCGACGGCGTACCGATCATCTTGAGCGAGACTCGTGCCACGAGCGGCAAGGAGGCCGAGTACCGGCTCATCGACGAGACGGATCTCGTGTTGACCCTCCCCGCTGCGTCATTGGACAGAACGGAAGCGGTCGTTGTCGTGACGGTGTACGCCGATGCTCAACCCATTGCGGGCGTCGACGTGTTGGCGCTGTTCCCGAACAAGACTTGGAAGCGGGCGACCACCAACGGCGACGGCGAGGTCGAATTGGACCTCTATGCAACGCATCTGCCCATGACCGTGTACGCAGCGGCGCCGGGTCGAGCTGCGGTACGAATCGAAGGTTGGGTGCCCGCCGATGGAGCCTTGGCTCTCGATCTCGAAGCAGTGGCCGACGGCGGGTCGGCAATCTTTGCAGAAGCGACGGGTCAAATACCGGGGCTCAAAGGACGCCTGAATCCGATTCTCGACACACACGGCCGTACCTACATCTATGCGAACAATATTTCTGTCAATCAAGGCCGACAGCAGCCCGTGAACTTCTCGCTCGGGGAGCCGCTCGACATGGTTGATGCCGATGGGAATCGGTTCGAGACCGTTGTCGTGGACATCGTCGGACGTTCGGCGCTGCTGCAGTACCGCCGCCTGCCGCGGGCATAGGCGAGACTGACGCAGCCTCCGCTGCGGCAGCCGGCATGTACCGGCTCGACTTGGCGCCGAGACCTAGCATCGGGCGCCGACACGGGGCCGAATCAAGGGGGCACAACGTGGACTTCTCCATGAGCGACGAGCAGGCGCTGATCGTTGAGACGGTGCAGCGCTTTGTGGAGAGCGAGATCATCCCGCTGGAAGCTGACCTCGATCCCGACGCCGGCGAGCTGAAGCCCGATGATGCCGCCCGTCTCACCCAGATGACCCGTGACATGGGCTTCTACGGGCTCGACATTCCCGCCGAGTACGGCGGACCCGGCCTCGACACGACCACCCGGGCGCTCATGGCCATCGAGATGTCCAAGCACCGGGCCGGGCTCTACAACCCGTGCTATGGGGTCTTCGGCGGGGCCGGGCTGGCGCAGCTGTACGAGGCCACCGACGAGCAGAAGGAACGGTGGCTGTACCCCACGCTGCGCGGCGAGAAGATGGGCTGCTTCGCCCTGACCGAACCCTCGGGCGGCTCCGACCCCGGCCGGGCCATTCGCACACGGGGCTTCAAGGACGGCGACGAGTGGGTGCTGAACGGCTCGAAGCTGTTCATCTCCGGTGCCGATAAAGCCGACTATGCGCTGCTGTTCGCTCGCACCTCCGACGATCCGGGGCGCAACGGCGTCACGGCGTTCATCGTCGATACCGACACGCCCGGATTCAACGTGCGCCGCGTGGTGCACACGCTGCGGGCGACGCGCTACGCCACCGAGCTGGAGTTCACCGACATGCGGGTGCCTGAGAGCCACGTGCTGGGCGAGGTGAACGGCGGGTTCGGCATCGCCAACGACCGGCTGAGCCGCCAGCGGATCCCGTACGCGGCGGGTTGCCTGGGCCCGGCGATCTTGGCGCAGGAGATGGCGATCGACTGGGCCCGCAGCCGTGAGACCTTCGGCTCGGTGCTGGCTGAGAAGCAGGCCGTCCAGTGGATGATCGTCGACAACGAGATCGACATCCGCCACGGGCGCTGGTGCGTGCTCGAGGCCGCCCAGAAGGCCGACCAAGGCGAGCGGTTCCGCACCGAGGCGGCCATGGCCAAGCTCGTCGCCTCCGAGGCCGCCGGACGCGTCGTGGACCGCTGCATCCAGATCCACGGCGGCATCGGCGTCACCAAGGATCTGCCGCTCGAGCGCTGGTACCGCGAGTTGCGGATCCGCCGTATCGGCGAAGGCCCCAGCGAGGTGCAGCGGCTGATCATGGCCCGCGACATCCTCGGCGGCAGCTTCAAGTGAGCGACACCTCTCCCGCGAGGGAGCGGGCATCCCGTCCCCTGCCCCTCGACGGCATCACGGTGCTGGACCTCGGGCAGATCTATCAAGGCCCTTACGCCGGATTCCTGTTGGCGATGTCTGGCGCTCGGGTCATCAAGGTGGAGCCCGTGCTGGGCGAGGCTTTGCGGTCGCGCCTGCATTCGCTGCCCTACGCCATGCTCAACTCCGCCAAGGAAGCGGTGTCGCTCAATCTCAAGTCGCCTCGTGGCCGCGAGTTGTTTCTGCAGCTCGCGTCGGCTGCCGACGCGGTCTTGTGCAACTTCGCTCCGGGCGTACCCGAACGACTGGGCATAGACGCGCCCACGCTGTGGGAGACCAACCCGCGGCTCGTGTTTGCGCAGGCCAGCGGATACGGACTCGACGGGCCCGACGCGCAGCGAACGGCCATGGACCTGACGGTGCAGGCACATATGGGCTCCATGAGCATCACCGGATTTCCCGATCAGCCTCCGACGAAAGCCGGTGCTGCGTTCGTGGACTTCATGGGCGGATCGCACCTGTACGGAGCAGTGGTGACTGCGCTGTTCGAGGCGCAGCGCACCGGCGTGGGCCGCATGGTGTCGACCTCGATGGCCGAGGCGGCCTACTTCACGCTCACGACCTCGCTGCAGTCCTGGCACTTGCACGGCACCTCTGAGCGGTCCGGCAATCGCAATGCCGCGATGAGCGTGGCGCCCTCCAACGTGTACCCGTGCATTGACGGCCACATTGCCCTGATCGCCGCAGCCGACCGTCACTGGCGCTCGGTGCTCGAAGTGGTCGGACGAGCGGATCTCATCGACGATGAGCGGTACTGCCGCAATGGGGACCGAGCAGCTCGAATGGACGAAGTGGACGAGCTGGTGTCGAGTTGGACGTCGGGGCGGCCCAGGTCCGAAGTCGCTGCGGCACTGTCCAGCGCTGGGGTGCCCGTCGCCGAAGTCCGGGATCTGCCCGAGATCGTGCATGACGAGCATCTGAACGAACGCGGCTTCCTGCAATGGGCTGAGCTGGATGGGCTCGGTGAGATCCCGCTGCCGCACAGCCCGATGCGCTGGCACGATTCGCAGATGCGGCCACTCACCGAAAGCCGGTCGGTGGGCGCCGACAACGAGACGGTGTACAGCGAGTTCTGCGGCCTCGACGCCGACGATCTGGCGGCGCTCGCCGCTGAGGGCGTGGTCTGAGCTGAGTTGCCGCGGTCTAGGCGGGGGAGAGGCGACCGACGCGCTGGGCTTGGTCGCGCTGCGGTGCTGGTAGTTCGCCGTGGTCGGCGAGGTGCAGCATCAGCAACTCGTCCCAGCGGCTGCGGTAGTTCGAGGTGAACTCGCAGCGGAACTGGGCGGCAGCAGGGCCGAGCTGTTCGATCTCCCGCCGCAGCGCAGACTGCATCCCGAACGGTTCACGCGCGCCCGCATAGCCGACCGACAGCACGGTGCCACCCGAATCGGCGACGTGGTACACGCCGAGCTGCGACGGCAACGCTTCGATTGCAGCGTTGTCGAGTCGCTGCCAGGGCTTGCCGAGCCGGATTCCCATGCCTGAGCCTTGCGAGATATGCCGGTTCGCGGGCCGCTAGGCCGCAGCCGCGGGCACGTATGCCGCGGTGCCCATCAGGTCTTCGAAGTTCAGCCGGAAGAAGCGCTCCTGCACGTCGGCGGGCAGGTGCTCCACCTCGCGGTCGAAGCGCCGCAGCGGGTTCCGGCCGCCCTCCACGTGGGGAAAGTCGGAACTGAACATGCAGATCTCCGGTGCGGTGTTCTCGATGATCCAGCCGGTTGGCTCGGTGGGATACGGGGTGACCCGGACCTGACGGTGCACGTACTCCGAGGGGCGCAGGCTGAGCTTGCCGAGCCGCTGCTCGTGACGCTCGAATGCATCGAATGCGGCTTCGAGCTGGCGCATGAAGCCCGGCAGCCACACCGCTCCCAGTTCGATCACGCCGATCTTCAGCTCGGGAAATCGCTCGAGCACGCCGTCGAAGATCAGCATCGAGAGCGCCTGCAGCGGTGCGGCGGAGATGGCCATGTACGACACGGAACGGAAATTCTCGCCGCCGCCGTGGAAGTCGGGCTCGGGCGGCAGGCCGTTGTTGCGATGCTGAGGCGGCATCACCAGATCGGGCGTGGCCACGTGCATCACGACGGGGATGCCAGCCTCCTGGGCGGCTGCCCAGACCGGGTCGAAGCCGACGTGACTGTGGGCGTGGAGCTTCGGCATGCGGTTGGGAATGAGCAGGGCCGCCGCGCCGTCGTCGATGGCTTGGCGGGCGTGCGGGCCGGCGTGCTCAATCGACTGCAGCGGCACCGAGCACACCGGCAGCAGCCGCGGATCGACCGAGCAGAAGGCGATCTGGGCCCGGTTCGCCGCCGTTGCGGTGGCGTAGGTGAGATCGGGTTCGGCGGTGTGCTCCATCTCCTCGATCAGCGTGTTGGGCATGGAGGGGAAAATGAGCTGGCTGGAGAAGCCCAGGTCGTCGAGGGCCTGGGAGCGGTCAGCGGGATCCCAGGCGCCGGGCGCGAGGTAGTTCTTGCGCAGCATCACTTCAGCAGCGGCGCCGGCACGGAATTCGGGGTCGACCTGGCGAGCCCGGGCCTGCTCGATGTCGGCGAACGCCTTCTCGTTGTTACCGATGGAGAAGTGGTCGAGCGCGTACCGCGCCACCTCGGCAGAGGCGAACGGCTCCAACCACTCCGGCGGTTCCATGGTGTGCGCATCCGCGTCGTGGATGATTCGGTCCTCGACGTAGGCCATGGCAGTGCCTCCCTGCATTCCCGGCGGCGTATTCGACGATACCGCTCCCATCGCCGCCGCTTCCGGGCTCGGATCGGCTGTGACAGGCGATCGCAGAGGGTCTGGCCAGTGCGTCCGCCTCAAACAGCGGCGCGAGATCAGTTCTTGTGGAGTTCGGGGTTGATGCCTTCCCAGCGACCTGGGTCGGCGACCCGCATCTCGATGGCGCCGGTGGTGCTGTTGCGAATGAGCAGCATCCCTGAGCGACCCGAGATGTCCCGGCCCTTCACGATGGAGCCATCAGGCAGAGTGACTCGGCTTCCGGCGGTGACGTAGAGGCCTGCCTCGACCGTGCAGTTGTCGCCGAGCGCGATGCCGATGCCTGAGTTCGCGCCCAGCAGGCAGTGCTCGCCGATCGACACACGCTCCTTGCCACCGCCCGACAGTGTGCCCATGGTGGAGGCGCTGCCGCCAAGGTCCGAGTGCGCTCCGACGACGACGCCGGCGGAGATGCGACCCTCGACCATTGCAGGCCCGAGCGTTCCGGCGTTGAAGTTGATGAACCCTTCGTGCATCACCGTGGTGCCGTCTGCCACGTGAGCGCCCAGCCGCACCCGGTCGGCGTCGCCGATGCGCACGCCCGATGGGATGACGTAGTCGACCATGCGGGGAATCTTGTCGACCGCAGTGACGGTCACCGCTTGGCCGGTCGCAGCTGCGGCGGAACGCAGGTCGTCGACCCGCTCAGGCAGCACAGGCCCGGCGCTTGTCCACGCACAGTTGGTCAGCAGGCCGAAGATGCCGTCGAGGTTGGCGTCGTGAGGCTTGATCTCCCTCCGGCTCAGAAGATGCAGCCGCAGGTACGCATCGGCCAAATCGGCTGGCGGTGCGGCAAGATCATCGATGGACACGGTGACCGTCTCGCCCACGTTCACGCCGAGTTCGACCGCCAGGCACGACCGAGCCGGCGGCTTCTCGGCGGTAGCGCTCGCCGGGAACCAGGCGTCGAGCGGTGTCCCTGTCGCCGCGTCCACATAGCTGTGCCCAACTGCGGTGATGCTCATGGGCGCATCCTGCCACCGCCAACCGCCAACCCGTCGCTGAATTCGGCTTCGTGTGCGATCTGCACTTGGCCTACAGTCCACCGGTGACGACGAGTCGCAAGATGCGCCAGAGGATCTTGAGCGGACGATCCGATGCGGGCATCCGATTTGACGATCTGCGCTCGTACTTGTTGCAGCTGGGATTTGCCGAACGCGTTCGGGGCAGCCACCATGTGTTCAGGTAAGAGGGGGTGCCGGAGTTGATCAACCTTCAGCGGTCTGGTGCCCATGCGAAGCCGTACCAGGTCCGACAGGTTCGACAGACAGTCCTCAGGCACCGATTGTGAGAGTTGGCGTGCATAAGTACGAGGTCATTATCTACTGGAGCAATTCCGACGAGGCGTTCATTGCCGAGGTCCCGGAGCTTGCGGGCTGCGTTGCGCACGGCGACACAAAGATTGATGCCTTGAATAATGCCGAGTCGGCATTAGGCCTGTGGATCGACACGGCCCGAGAGTTCGGAGACCCAGTGCCTGAGCCCAAGGGCGAGCGGCTGATGCTCGCCTAGAGTCGCCGCCCTCCAGGGCCGCATCCGCTGGGCTAACGGCCTCGGTTTGAAGGAATGGCAGGAGAATGCGCGAACAGGGTCTGCGGCCGATTCAGAGATGTGCCCCCGACCTCGCTGGTTCATCGCCCAGATTCCGTGACGCCTCCGGGTACTGCTCGGCGGCGCATGGGTGTTCTGCTTCTTGACCTCGCCTGTTCGTCGCCCAGCCGGTGGTGCTGCGGAGGGTGGCTGTGCGCCGGTAGTTTCGGGGCATGAAGACACCTGTGTGCGAGATGCTCGGCTGCGACGTTCCGATCGTTGCATTCACCCATTGTCGAGACGTTGTGGCGGCGGTGAGCAAGGCTGGCGGCTTCGGCGTGCTCGGCGCAGCGGGCCACACGCCTGAACAGCTCGACATCGACATGGGCTGGATCACCGACGAGGTGGGCGGCCGGCCCTTCGGCGTGGACATCATCGTGCCCGCCAAGTACGAGGGCAAGACCGAAGGCGAGCTGTCGGCGAAGGATCTCCGCGCCATGATCCCGCCGGCGCACCGCGAGTTCCTCGACGACATGATGGAACGCTACGACGTGCCGCCGTTGCCAGCCGAGGACAAGCCAGGCGCGATCGCCGGCGACTCCGAGCCGCCGATGACCTACGCGCAGGCAGTGCCGCTCATGGACGTGGCCTTTTCGTACCCGATCCGCCTGGCCGTGAACGCGCTCGGCCCGCCGCCTCCCGACATGATCGAACGGGCGCACGACAACGACGTGCTGGTGGGCGCGCTGGCAGGCAAGAAGGTGCACGCCGAGCGCCATGTTGCCGCCGGCGTTGACATCGTGATCGCACAGGGCCACGAGGCAGGCGGCCATACCGGCGACATCGCCTCGATGGTGCTGGTGCCCGAAGTGGTGGATGCCATCGCACCGGTGCCCGTGCTCGCCGCAGGCGGCATCGGCAACGGCCGCCAGGTTGCCGCTGCACTGGCGCTGGGCGCGCAAGGCGTGTGGTGCGGTTCGGTCTGGCTCACCACCCAAGAAGCCGAAACGCACCCGGTCGTGAAGGAGAAATTCCTCGCTGCGGGTTCGTCGGACACGCTGAGGTCACGGTCTCGCACCGGCAAGCCGGCCCGCCAGCTCCGCTCGGCATGGACCGACGAGTGGGAGGGTGAGAACTCGCCGGGGACGCTGCCGATGCCGCTGCAGCCGATGCTGATCGGTGCGGCCAGCCGCCGCATCGACCGGGCCGCCATGAATCCGTCCAACACGGGTGCGGTCGAGCTGGCCAACTACTTCGTGGGCCAGGTGGTCGGCCAGCTCAACGAGTCGATCTCGGCCACGCGGGTCGTCGAGGAGATGATCAGCGAGTATCTCGACGTCATGGAGCGCTTCGAGCAGCTCAACGCATAGGCGTTCCCGACCCGAGCACGTTGCGGCCCGTGGCGCCGCTGTCGGTAACGAATCCTCGTCCGGCATCGCAAGCGCCGCGGCCCGTACTGTTCGGACGTTCAATGCGCGGTCGGTCTGTGCGCCGACGGCGACATCTCATGAGGGGGAACGGCCATGGAGACCATGAAGGGACGCGTCGCGGTGGTGACCGGGGCGGCTTCGGGAATCGGCAAAGCCTTGGCACTGGGGTTTGCCGGCGAGGGCGCCAACGTGGTGCTGGCCGATATCGAGGAGGCGCCTCTGCGTGCCGCCGAGGCCGAGGTTGCCGACGGGGGCGTCGAAGCGCTGGGCGTCATCACCGATGTGACCGATGCCGACTCGGTGGGCGCACTGGCGCAGGCGACCATCGATCGCTTCGGCGTAGTGCACATGGTGTGCAACAACGCCGGCGTTGGCGGGGGTGGGCTGATCCGCAACCAGCAGCTCGTCGACTGGAAGTGGGTCGTGGATGTCTGCCTGTGGGGCGTGATCCACGGCGTCCATCACTTCCTGCCCCATCTCATCGAGGCGGAGGAATCACACATCATGAGCACTGCCTCGGTGGCGGGGCTCATGTCGGTGCCGGGCCTCGGCCCCTACAACGCCGCCAAGTACGGCGTGGTGGCGATCATGGAGACGCTGCACCTCGAGATGCAGCGCGACCGCAACGCGAATGTGGGCGTGTCGGTACTGTGCCCAGGGGTGGTGCGCACCAACATCGCAACCGCCCAGCGGAACCGGCCCGAAGAGCTGCGCCGCCAGCGCCGGCCGCGCCCCGAGGGCAAGGCACCGTCGGAGACCGCCGACGCGCGCCGTCGCAACGCCAACATCGCTGCGGCGCTGGAGCGCGGCATGGATCCATCGCGGGTCGCCGCGAAGGTGATCGAGGCAATGTACGAGCGGCGCTTCTGGGTGCTGTCTCATCCCGAGCTGCTCGCCGAGGTCAACCACCGCAACCAGCAGCTCGCCGACCTCGAGAACCCGACGATCTTCACGAGCTTCACCGACGGCGAGGACTAGCGCCGCGCTGGCCCGCGCCTCAGTGCGAGTGGTGGTGCACGGGCTTGTCCGCCGCAGCGTCTTGCTGATCGGGCAGAGGGCGACGCAATGCCCTGACCACCCCGGTCACTGCCAACGCCACAAACAGCATGATCACCGTCGCGAGTGCCATCGTGGCGCCGGCGGCGGTGTCGTGGTGGTAGCTGACGAGCAGCCCCACCAGCGCGGCGATCGCACCGAGCACGACTGCGGTC
Organism: Candidatus Poriferisodalis sp.; assembly: GCF_965214215.1. GTDB lineage: Bacteria > Actinomycetota > Acidimicrobiia > Acidimicrobiales > Poriferisodalaceae > Poriferisodalis. Next base: position 1,852,083 of record NZ_CBDCBD010000003.1, read on the forward strand.
ATCATGATGCGCGGCACCCGCCGTACCAGCAGACTTGCCGTGGCTGCCGGGGCCACGAGGAAGGCGAACACGAGCAGGCTGCCCACAGCTTCGAATGACGACACGATGGCGAGCGCCAGCAGCGTCAGCAGCGCCGCATGGGCCAGCTTCGGCCGCATCCCAGCAAGCTGTGCCTGGGCCTCATCAAATGTGGCGACAAACAGGGCTCGATGCAAGAGCACGGTGCAGCCCACCGAGACAGCGGCGGCGATGGCCTGGCGCCGGAGGTCGCCGCCGTCGATGCCGGTGATCGAGCCGAACAGGAAGCGGGTGAGGTCGCCCGAGTAGGCCCCTGCTCCGCTCGACATGATCACGACCGCCAGCGCGAGGAACCCCACAAACAGCACGCCGATCGAGGTTTCCTCCGACAGCGGCGAGAAGTTGCGGATCAGATGGACGCCGGCCACCATCAGCAGTGCTGCGGCCACCGCCCCGAGCGTCGTGCTGAAACCGATGATGTACGCGAACGCGATGCCTGGAAGCACGCCGTGGGCGAAGGCGTCACCGAGAAATGTCAGCCCTCGCAGCACCACCCACGTCCCGACCACCGATGTCGTGAGCACGGCGAGCAGCGCCGCCCACAGCGCCCGGCGCATGAAGGCGTTGTCAACAAACGGCTCGACCCACCAACCGGAAGGATCGGTCAGGAATTCCACATCGCTCCTTGAAGCCGCGCCTCGTGGCGCGGTGCGCACCCGCCCGGAACCGTATTCGTTCCTGCGCCACCTGGACGCTGAGATACCGGGTGTGTGTCAACAATCGTGAAGCGTTCAGCCGTCCGATTGAAGGGCTGCGACGATGGCTGCGGCATTGCTGGTCAGCAGCCCGATGTAGGTGTCGCTGGGGCTGCCGGCCGGCCCGAGGCTTCCAGTATCCAGGCTGACAACCTGGACATCGCCGATCTCGGCGGCCAACTGCTCTGCCGTCTCGGTGGAGTGGGTTGTCTCGCTGAAGATCGCGGCGACGTCCTCGTGCTCGATGATCTCGGCGAGCGCTTCGAGATGAGCGATGCTGGCTTCCGCAGCCGTCGTCGTGGCAGGGATCACCGAGCCGACGACGCGGAAGCCGTAGCGGTCTGCGAAGTAGCCGAGCGCATCGTGGTTGGTGACGAGCACCCGGTGGCTGGGCTCGAGTTCGGCCACGATGTCCTCTGTCACGTGGTGAGCGTCATGGAGTGCCTCGCGATATTCCGAGGCGCAGGCTTCGATTTCCGTCTCGCTAAGACCGGTCGCCTCGGCGATCTCATGGGCGAGTTCATCGAGGGTGTCTGAGATTCGAACCGGGTCGAACCAGATGTGCGGATCGGCACCGCCCGCGTGATCGTGGCCGTGTTCATCGCTGTGCCCGTCTTCGTCATGACCGTCGTCATCATGGTCTGACTCGTCGTGGCCGTGTTCGTCGTGCTCGTCTTCGTCGTGGCCGTCGTCATCATGGTCTGACTCGTCGTGGCCGTGTTCGTCGTGCTCGTCTTCGTCGTGGCCGTCGTCATCATGGTCTGACTCGTCGTGGCCGTGTTCGTCGTGCTCGTCTTCGTCGTGGCCGTCGTCATCATGGTCTGACTCGTCGTGTCCGTCTTCGTCGTGTCCGTCGCCCGAACTGGCCTCGCCGATTGTGATCGGCTCGAGATGGTCGCCGATAGAGAACACCGGCGTCCCGTCCGCGGCCACAGCATCGAGCGTGTCCTCGAGCGACTCCTCAAGACCCAGGCCATTGGCGACGACGAGACTTGCGTCCGCCATGTCTGCTCTGTCGCGCAGCGAGGGCTCGAACGTGTGAGGATCGGCGCCCGGCGGCATGAGGGACTCGACATGCACCAAGCCGTTGCACGTGACGTTCTCGACGACATCGGCCCAGATGTTCGTCGTTGCGACGATGGTGGGAGCGTCCGAATCTGCGGCCGCATCCGATGAGTCGTCGCCGCCCGTACACGCAGCTGCGATCAACGCACATGCGGCCGCTGCCGCCAGGATTCGGCCGGATCCTCGGGTCGCGAGCGGACGGCAGCAACGGGGGTCGAGGGGGGGCACACTGATGGAGTCGTGTTCGGGTACGCGCACAGCGAGAACTATAGTGAGACTCATTCCCACTAACAATCCAAGGGCCTCCTGAGCCGAGAAAGACTGCGCTGACGTGTTCACCCTCGATGACGTCAAGGTGTCCTTCGGCAATCGACAAGCCCTCACCGTCGAGAAGATGAGATTCGATTCGGGTGCCGCGGTGGCGCTCATGGGCTCGAACGGATCGGGCAAGACGACGCTGCTACGAGTGCTCGCCGGATTGCTCACGCCGACGTCGGGGAGTGTTCGCAAGGACTACGAGATCACCGTCGGCTACGTCAGCCAGCACCATCACCCACACGCATTCATGCCGATGACGGTGAGCGAAGTGCTGATGATTGGCCGCTTCAGAGAGCGAGGCCTGCTGGGCCGCATGCGCAAGGCCGACCGGGACGCGATGGACGCCGCAGCCGATCGATTGAAGGTGGCCGATCTTCGGCGTCGCTCGTTCGGCCACCTGTCCGGCGGGCAGCGCCAACGGGTCCTCATCGCGTCTGCGCTCGCCTCTCAGGCCGACTGCTTGCTGCTCGATGAGCCCATCACGGGCCTCGACATCCCGAGCCAGGACATCGTGCTCGATGTGGTCGATGCCGAGCGGATGCGCAACAAGCTGGTCGTGCTGTCGACGCACCATCTCAGCGAAGCGCGCCTGTGCGAGCGGATCGTGTTGCTGAAGGGCGCTGTACTGGCGGACGGCACGCCTGCGGAGGTGCTCAACGAAGAGAACATGGCCGCAGCGTTCGGGGCCAACGCACTCACGCGCCTGGAAGTCGGCGAGGGCGACAAGACGTCATCACTGTTGGTTCTGGAAGAGCCAGGGCACACTCACGACGCCGAATTCGGCCGCTCCAGTCACATCGCCGGAGAGTCGGTGTGGACCTTCGGGCCGCGAGCACGGCCATGACGGGTGTGGCATCGCGTGCGACGCCCGACTCTGACGGCGAAGCGCACCTCAGCAGCACCCCGCGCACCTGGTCGAGGAATCTGGGCGAACTTCACGAAGCCGTCGCAGGACGCCTGAGCGAGGTCGAGCAGCGCTACACGAGCGGCCGTCGCCGACTCGTCGAGGCGCTCGCCCGTGCGGCCAGGCCGGTCAGGCTGCCCGACATCGAGTCGATGGCCCCCGATCTCGCCCGCAGCACGGCCTATCGGAATCTGGAGGCGCTGGAACGATGCGGGGTGGTACAACGCCTCGAGACAGGAGGCGAGCGCGCCTACTTCGAGCTGGCTGAATCGCTGCTCGGCCATCACCATCACTTGATATGTGTGGCGTGCGGTGCGATCACCGACGTCGAACTTGACAGCGAGACTGAGGCGCGCATCGACGCCTCGCTCGCTGCTGCCGCAAGCGAGGCAGGATTCGTGCCGCTGCACCACAACCTGGACCTTTTCGGTAGATGCGCCGACTGCGAAGCTGCTCGCTGAGGTCGGCGGGCTGACTCGGAGCGTGCCAAGAGACTCAGAGTGCCTGTCTTAGGCTGAATCGCATCGCACACGAGCATCACCACGACTTGCGGGAATTGTCCCGTCGGCGGCTCAAGGCCTGGCGGTGAACATCGCAGCGGCGTACCTGCTGCACGGTTCCTCACCCGGCAACCTGAATGTGGAGGCGGCGTTCCGGCACGTCCTCGCCGACTTGCGACAGATCGCGAAGGATCGGCACGGCATCTCGCATGTCACGCTGCAGCTCGAGACCTCAGAAGCCGACTGCACCGAGGTTCACCACCTCAACCGCGCCAGCCTCCGCGAGACCGCCTAGCCGGCTAGGCCGAGGCGCCGGTGTTGACGACCGGGGTGGTCTGCTGCTCGCTGGTGAGCACGACCAGCAGGTTGGCCACCATGGCTGCTTTGGCCTGCTCGTCGAGCTCGACCACCGAGCGCTGCGTCAGAAGTTCGAGCGCGTCCTCCACCATGCCCACGGCGCCCTCCACGATGGTGCGCCGCGCGGCGACTACCGCTGCTGCCTGCTGGCGGCGCAGCATGGCCTCGGCGATCTCGGTGGCGTAGGCCAAGTGGTTGAGCCTGGTCTCGATGACTTGGACCCCGGCCCGTTCGAGGCGTTCCTGCACCTCTTCGTGGAGCGTGGCGCCGACGATGTCGGGGTCCGAACGCAGCGACACCCGGTCGCCTTCGAAGTCGTCGTAGGGGTACTTCGTGCCCAAATGTCGGATGGCGGTCTCGCTCTGGACGTAGACGAAGTCTTCGAAGTCGTCGACCTCGAAGACGGCTGCGGCGGTGTCCACTACTCGCCAGACGACCACGGCTGAGATCTCGATCGGGTTGCCCTCGGCGTCGTTGACCTTGGACACGCTGGTCGTGAAATTGTGTACCCGCAGCGAGATCTTGCGCGACTCCATGCGGGTGAAGGGATTGACGAGGTGCCAGCCGGGCCGCTCGACCGTGCCCCGGTACCGGCCGAAGAGAATGAGCACGAGCGCCTCGTTGGGCTGCACGAGGTATTGGCCCGGTAGAGCGAGGATGAAGGGAATCGCTCCGACAGGCACCAGGAACACGAACGGCCACGCCACCGCGGCCACGCCCACGATGCCTGCTGCCACCAGCACCAGCCCTGCCAGCGCTATCAGCACGCCGAGCACGCCCGGCTTGGTGCGCGCAGAGCGGGCCGTCACGGCGTGCGAGCCAGTCGTGCTCGCAGCAGCGTCGGAATCGGTGGCATCGGTCATGGGTGCCATCCTGCCACGGCGGCCAGGTGGGGTCCTCCACGATCGTGCGTATCGCAGACACCGGCGGCATGGTCACCCATGGGATCCTCACGGCCCGTGTGCGAACGCGGCTCCAAGGTCAGCAGCACCATTTCAAGAGCGGGCTTGCTCGTCGGTGACGATGGGCGGCTCGGTCGACCAGGGGAAGTTGATCCACAGGTCGGTGCGCTGCCACACCCAGTCGCAGGTGACGGTTGACCACGGCTTCTCATACAGCACAGCGGTGCGGACGCTGCGCACACGGGGCAGGCAGAAGTCGTGTACCAGCTTGAGCGTGTGGCCGGTGTCGGCCACGTCGTCGGCGATGAGGATGTCGGAGTCGCGGTGGTCGACCAGGTCGGGTGTGGGCGGCAGCATGATCGGCACCTGGAGTCGTTCGTCGACGCCGGTGTAGTACTCGCAGTTCATGACGTAGATGTTTTTGACCGACAGGGCGTAGCCCAGCGAGCCCGCGCAGAACAGTCCGCCCCGGGCGATGGCCAGGATCATCTGGGGCCGGTAGCCGTCATCGGCGACCATCTGCGCCAGCTCGCGTACGGCCACGCCGTAGCGCCGCCAGTCCATCACCTCGCGTTCCTGCGCGTCAGTCGCCTCGCTCACGTGTCCTCCCCGGTCCCTGCGTCCCGACTCACCCCGAACCTATGCGCGCAATCGAACGCCCGCACTATTCCCGCACTATTCCAGTTCCTTTAGGGGGTACCTACAAATGTTCGCTTCAGCGCCCTGACCTGCGGTTTTGCATCTCGGCAGCCGCACGCCGCACTATTCCCGCACTATTCCGGTTCCTTTAGGGGGTACCTACAAGTGTTCGTATCATGCCCCTGACCTGAGGTTTCGTGTCATGGCGCGTCGTTGCTCGCACTATTTCCGCACTATTCGGGGGGGGTGTACCGGGTCCCATGAGCGGCTCATGGAGTTTCGCGGCGCGTCCCATTCGGGGGGTCAGGCTTGGTCGGGGAAGGGGTCGTCCCAGTCGGCGGGCAGCGGGATCTCGAATGCGTTGAGCGTGTGGGAGATCAGGCAGTAGTAGCCCACCGTGGTGACGAGCTCGACGAGGCCTGCTTCACCGAAGGCACCTGTGGCAGCGGCGTAGGTGGCGTCGCTGAGACGGTGGTCGCGGAGAAGTTCGGCGGCGACGGTGTGGGCAGTGGCCTCGTCGCCGGTGAAGCTTGGTGTGTCGCCGACGCGCAGGGCTTCGAGGTCGGCTGGGTCGAGTCCCGCTTCGAGGCCGAGGATGCGATGCGCAGCGAATTCGAACTTGGCCCCGTAGTAGGCGCCCACGGTGCATATGGCCGCCTCCTTGACGCTCTCGGGCAGCGACGACGCGAACCGCACCGCTGCCCCCAACGCTTGGGCTTCGATGCCCACACTTGGCGCCCGCACCCACACGCCGTAGGGCCCGACGAGGCCGGTCAACTTCGGCCCTCGCATCGAGGCCGCTCGAGGCCCGCCCCGAATGGCGTCGAGCACCGCTGCCTGGGCCGGCGTCAGGTCCTCGGGCGTGATCTCATCCAACCGCATGGCTGTGTCCTCTCGGTCCTATTTCGTCAAGCGCTGATTCTCTCGCGTTTCTCACGGCCGAGTTGGCTGAGCGCGGTACGAGGGTGACAGTCGCCGTCATCGGCCGGTCCCCGTCTTCGGCTTCGCCAGATTGCCTCCGCCGGTTCGAGCGGCGCGACTTTGCCTGCACGCCGAAGGACCGGTCAACAGCCGGCGCTACGGTCGCATGGGTGAGTTCGGACGGCAGCGGACAGACAGCCCGCTTGGACCCAGTTCAAGGCGTGCTGGAGGTGCTCGACCGCGCCGCGATGACCGGCACCAACAAGCTTGGACTGTTGCTCACGCTGCTCGATTTGGCGCCGACGCTCGACGGCGAGTCCCCATGCATTGCCCGGCAAGAAGTGGCGGAGCGCTATCTCGAGATTCACTGGGAACACGCGCGCCCCTACCAAGGCATCACACTGCGCCAGAGTTCAGCACGCAAAAGGCGCGACGACGGCACGGTCGCCGATGACACAACGGTCATGCAGGAGATCCATCGACTCCGTGACTTGCTGCAGGACTGCAAGCGCGGGGATCTGCGTGACAAGCCGCTGGGCGTCGTCGAGCGGAGCGCTGAAGGCACGACGTGGCACCTCGAATGGGCGGAGGCGCTGGAAACTGCACTCGCGAAGGTTCGCGCCGCTCTGTTGAAGAATCCGGTGCGCCTGCTTCAGGAACTGCCAGGCAGTCCTGAGCCCTTTCTGTACGACTTGCACTCGGACAAGTCGGGCCTGACGCTGCTCCCCGGCGTCGTGCAGAGCCTGACGAAGTTCGGGGGAGTGCTGCGACCGCTCGTCGAGTTCAGATTCGCCCAAGCCGTCATGAGAATCAATCGCGAGACGCTTCAACTCCCTGTCGACGATGTCTACTCCCATCTCTTCGGGCGGGACAGGGTCATGCCGCCGCCAAAGATGCGTGAGCGTCTCGTAGGCATTCAAGGGGGGCACTGCATCTATACGGGCGACAAGTTGCAGGATGCCGGCGGATCGCTGGACCACGTTGTGCCGTGGTCGCGAGCACGCCTCTCGCAGATCGAGAACTTCGTCATGACTTCACGGAGTGTCAACAGCAAGAAGTCTGACTCGTTGCTTGCTCCCACTGCGATGGAGCAATGGCTTGACCATGTCGACCGCGGTTCTGAGGACCTGCAGGATTGCGCACGTGAACACGGTTGGATGGCAGATCTCGACAGTGTTCGCCGCGTGGCATTTCACATCTACAAAGCTGCCGACGCCAACACCGGTGTATGGAGCTTCGAGAACGGGGAACACCGGGTCGAGCCCCTCGGCGACGATGGCAAACATGAGGTACTCGCGTTGCTTCAGTAGTTCGGCAGTCGTAGACCCGATTTGTTGCAGCGGAGCCGACGCCGGGACTTGCGCTAACGCTCTTGAGCGTCCATCAGGACTTCGTCACACGGGAAACCCCGATTATCAACCGGCGCCGTCAGCTTCAGACCTTGGCACGCCTCGTCGGCAGATCACCCGAGCTGTTCGACGAATTCTGCAACGGATAACACGGGAATGCCGTAACCGCGGGCCTTGCGAGCCTTGCCTGAGCTGCTGGCTGCATCGGCCGCGACGAGCAGGTCACAGTTCTTCTTGGTCACCGAGTTGACGGGCACAAGCCCGGTCAGTGCTGCCAATCGCTCCAGCACATCTCGCCCGACGGCTTCGCCTCCGATGGTTGCTGTGCCTGTGAAACAGACGCGGGTGCCTTCCGCCAAGTCGATGGGGCGCTGAGTCTCGGTCACCTCCGGGATCGTTGCGTCGGTGATGTCCAGCGCTTGCGCGATGCGCTCCATGAGCTCGTGTTCGCCGCGGGTGATGACGTGGTCGCGCTGCGCCGCGGCAACGATCGAGTCGAAATACGCACGATGCGCTTTGTCGATCTGCCGCTGGTTGATGCCGATATCACGTGCAGTCTCGAGCAACTCGAGCCGTTCGGCTTCGGTGACAATGTGATCGTCGAGCACCCAGTCGAGCAGATCGAGATAGCTCAACAGCGCCTCGTCCGAGAAGGGATAGTGGGCACGCGACACGATCCGCACCATGTCGTTGTTGCTTGCCGCGGCGCTGGGGCGTCGGAGCGTTCTCGGTCGAGAGCTTTGTTCGAGGTAGCCGATACGACACTTCTCGGTGCCGTTGGCCGGCAGCGGCTCATTCTCGAGCAGCAGCGACGCCAGCTGTGCTGTAGCTCGTGCGTCCGCGAGCGCACGATGCTGGTCGGGATGCTCAATGCCGAAGCTCTCACAAGCCAACCCGAGCTTTTGCGACGTGGCACGCAACGTGCAATAGCCCGCACCGGGGTCAAACGCTGTTCCGAGGCGTTGGAACTCCTGACCCAGCAACCGCGCATCGAACGCCAGATTGTGCGCGACAAGGACGGCTCCTTGCAGACGCCGGCCCAGCGCCCCTGCCACCTCCTCGAAGGTCGGCGCTGCTGAGACCATTGATGCAGTGACCCCATGCACATCGACCGGGCCCACATCACGTTCGGGGTTGATGAGGGTGTCGATCTCGTCCACTACATGCCCGGTGTCGACGTCAACTTCGACAGCGGCGAACTCAACGATGCGGTCGTACCGGCCGAAACCGGTCGTCTCGCAGTCGATCGCGACGATCCGTTGCTGAAGTGTCATGGTTGACCTCGCCCGCTTCAACTCAGGTTGAGCGATGTTGGTGGTCTTGGCCAGTCAAGTCTGACAGCGCCGTCTTGCGCCGGCAAAGCCCGTCGCTGCCCGGACCGGCGGAGGGTGACGGCTGTTTGAGTGCCCGAGCGTTGCACCAGCTTTGGGACGCGGAACACACGCAGCAGGCGCAACAGGCGCAACGACGTGCCTGCGGGGACGTTCGCGAAACCGCCGAGCACGGCCAATAGATCCACGATGCCGTAGAAGGAGAAGACATACCGCCACGCCGAGGGAGCGAGCACGATGCGCATCACGTACTCGACGCCGAACAGCACCCAGATGACGAGTTCCAGCGTCCACAGCCACCCCGGCAGACCGCCGTCGGCCGCGGCGTAATGCGTGTCGGTCACCAAGGTGGCCATGGACAGCACGATGACCGCCGTGATGAACACGTTGACCCGGCGACCGAGCCGGGTATCCAAATCGAAGATCTGACGCACGCATCGCTCCTCTCGCTGACCTGGTGGGGGGCGAGTCTGCCGACTCCGCCACACGCCCGCAGCGAGCAGATGGGAGCGTTGGATTTGCCGACGTCATCACCACATGGCCAGCCGTCGAGCGCGGGCGGGTCGCGATAATGGAGGCAGGGATGCAGGGAGGGCGAAGTAGGTTCGCCGCGTCTGCCGCCGTAGGCAGCCGCAACTGAGGAGACATCATGGGATTCACCTACACCGACGTCACGGTCTGCAGCCCCGCCGAGCCTGAGCGCGCTTGGGAGGGGCGCTTCCTGGTGGACACTGGGTCGACTGACACGCTGGTGCCACGAGACCGTCTGGAGGACCTGGGCTTACGGCCCTACGGGAGCGATTCCTACGAGTTAGCCGACGGCAGTCGCCAGATCGCCGAGTTCACCGGGGCGCGGCTCGAGTTCATGGATTCGGAGGCTTTCGTGCGGGTGGTGTACGGACCACCGGGCTGCGAGCCGCTGCTGGGCGTGCTGGCGCTTGAGTCGGCCCGTTTCGAGGTAGATCCCGTCAGTCAAGAGATCCGGCGCGCCAAGCGGCTTCGCCTCTGAGCAGGCCGGTACTTCGCCGCCACATTTGAAGACTGCACCTCACCGCCCCGGGTGCCGTCGGCGGCAGGGCTGGTCTCATGGCTGCGGGCGGGCGGTGGCTACTGTGGCTCCGTCGTCGGCGACTGCCGCCGGCGGGCCGGTAAACGGCGCACCCGAAGCGAGCGAGGAAACCATGGAACTTGGCGAGGCAGCACTGACGTCGATGACGACGCGGTACTTCACGAAAGACCCCGTCTCTGACGAGACACTGGAGCAGGCGTTCGACTATGCGCGTCACGCACCCCAGGGGGGCAACCGCCAGCCGGTGCGTTTCATCGTCGTGCGTGACGACGAGAAGAAGCGGCAGCTGCAGGAGTGGTACCTGGAGCCGTGGAAGGCCTATCTGGGCATGGCTCGCAGCGGCGACATCGAGATCGTCGGAGAGAAGGCCAAGCGCCTGCTCGACAGCGCTGACTACTTCGCCGAGCATTTCGCCGAGGTGCCGGTGATCGTGGTCGCGTGCGGCTACATCGACGGCGTCCATCCCACCGACACCGAGCTGGGACGCCTCAGCGTCGTGGGCGGCGGCTCGATTTACCCCGCTGTGCAGAACTTCCTGCTCGGCTGCCGCGAAGCCGGCCTCGGCACAGCGCTCACCACGCTGCTGTGCATGTACGAGCCGCAGGTTGCCGAGATGCTGGACATCCCCGAAGGCGTAGCCACTGCGGCCCACATCGCCGTCGGCTACAGGTCCACGCCGTTCCCGCGCAAGCTCGACCGGCTGCCGCTGTCGGAGATCGTCTTCGACGAAGCCTGGGGCAACTCGACCTATTGAGGCGCGGCCAGCTCGAGGCGGGCGAGGCGGTCGGTGTGATGCTGGGACGCTGTTTCGAGGCGGGCGAGGCGGTCGGTGTGATCCAGCAGGGTTGAGTTCACTTCAGCGCGAAAATCCTGCATTTCTGCACGGAAGTCATGCATTTCGACACGGAGCCGTGCCTCGACACCGCTGATCTCGGCGTGCAGCGCGGTGACGTCGGCACGCAGCGCCGTGTACCCGGCTGCGGCCACCGCAACAAGACCAGCAACGATGGTGGTTGCCAGCGCGGTCAGCAGCGCAGACCGCCGCGGCCGGTTATGGGCCGCCACCGCCTGCGCCACAAGCTTCGCCAACAGGTCAGAATCGAGTACGTCGGCAGCCTGCGGTACAGGTTCCTTCGGCCGTTCGGTCTCACCGCCCGCGGTCTCGGGGTCCATCCCGGTCATCGTAGCTACGGCGGCTCCTTCGATTACGCGTCGTAGCATCCTGTCGAATGCGAAGATTTCAGTTGTCTTCAATGATTTTCGAGCGGGCCGGCGCGCGGATGTGCGCGGCGATCAGAGCAACTTCCTCGACGACAGATCGGTGGCTGCTGTGGACTCGTCGTCAGCTGCGCTCTGGTGACCGGAGACGACCGACGGCGGGGCGGCGCAAGCTCTAGCGTTCTCGGCTGGCTGGCGATGAGGGCCGCCGGAGCACCGGGCACAGGGAGCACGACATGGCAATGACCGACGAGCAGCGGCAGCAAGCGGCTGCGGCGCTGCTGCATGCCGAGAACACCCGCGAGTGGATCGACCCGATCACCGACACCTACCCGGGTGCCGACAACGAGGACGCTTACGCCATCGGCCAGTACGTCACCGACGCCAAGGTGGCAGCCGGCCGGGTCGTCAAGGGCTACAAGGTCGGCCTCACTTCCAAGGCCATGCGCTCGACGTCGGGCGCCACCGAGCCCGACTACGGGACGCTGTTCGACAACTGGTTCCTCGACGAGGGCTCCATCGTGCCGGCGTCGATCCTGAACGTCCCGCTGGTAGAGATCGAGATCGTCTTCGTGCTGAAATCGGACCTCGGCGGCCCCGACACCAACGCCATCGACGTGATGCGGGCCACCGACTTCATCCTGCCCGGCATCGAAGTGGTGGACCGGCGCTACAACCGGCGCAGCACCCAGGCCGGGGTGGCCGACAGCATCGCCGACGCAGCGTCGTGCGGGTTCATCATCGTGGGCGGCCGCCCCACCAAGCTCACCGACATCGACATCCGCCACATCGGCGGTGCCCTGTACCTCAACGGCGACCTCGAAGAGTCCGGCACCGCCGCAGCCGTCATGGGCAACCCGCTCAACTCGGTGGCATGGCTGGCCCGCAAGCTCGACGAGTTCGGCGTCACGATGTCAGCGGGCCACGCGATCCTGTCGGGCTCATTCATACGCGCCCGCACGATCCGCCCCGGCGACGCCATCGTCGCCGACTTCGGCCCCCTCGGCCAGATCAGCTTCGGCGTCGGAGACGCCGAAGGTTGATACAGCGGCGTCGGAGACGCCGAAGGTTGACACAGCGGCGTCGGAGGCCCCGAAGGTTGATACAGCGGCGTCGGAGGCCCCGAAGGTTGATACAGCGGCGTAGGGCTGCCCGAAGAGGGCGACTGACGCTCAGCAGCTCAGTCTTCGACGTAGGCCTCGAATGTGCAGGAGATCTGTACCGGCCCGCCGCCTTCCACCTTCATGTTGTGGCGAGACGGCCGCGACTCGGGGTCGGGGAAACGCTCCAGCCACGGTCCGTTCAGCGCCGGGCGTGACGCTGCAGGGTCGGTGACATAGAACGTCATCTTGGCCATGTCATCCCAGGTAGCGCCGGCGCCCTCGAGCATCTGGCCGACATGGGTGAACAGGTTCTCGATCTGGTCCTCCAGCGAGTCGGGAATGTCGCGGCTTCCCGGATTCGTCGGCGGCGTGATGCTGCTCACGACGAGTGGACCGATCCGCGTCGCAGCGGGAATCGGGTTGGCGTGCTGGAAGCTCTCGATCTCAATCGACTTGCGTGCCATGACGAGTTCTCCTCCGCGGCTGATGCTCAGCCCGCTGCTCGGGTCGTGCCCGCAAACCTACGCGAGGACGCGCACGGCACGGTCGAGTTCACCCATCAGCGAGTGGGCTAGGCGCCCTCGACCGCAACCATTTGGAATTCGGCGGCACCGGCTCGAACGTCACGAGCGTGGCGGTATTTCTCGGAGTCGTAGAACGCCTTTGCTGAGTCCATGTCGGGGAATTCCAGCACCACGAGGCGCCGGTTCTCCTCGGGACCTTCGAGGGTCTCGGACTCGCCGCCTCGCACGATGAACTTCCCGCCGCTCTCGGCAACGGCGGCCGGCGACAGCGCCTTGTACTTCTCGTACTGGTCCGGGTCGGTGACGTTGACCCGCGTGATGACGTACGCAGCCACTAGGAGACCGAGTTCAGGATGGCTTCGCGTCCGTGCTTGAAGCCCGCCGACTCAGGGGTGTGGTTGAGCGCCAGCTCAGACTCGACTTCGCCGGCGATGCGGGAATGCCACATCTTGCGCGGCTGGGACATGTCGAACGGCACGCCCTGGTGCATGAGCCGGCGGTTGTCCCAGATCACCGCCTCGCCCGCAGTCCACGCGTGCTGGTAGATCCGCGGCGGCTGGCAAGCCTCGCGATTGAGCCGATCCAGCAGCGCCACCGACTCGTCGGGGTCCATGCCGACGATGTCATGTGCGTGCCGGCCGATCAGCAGGTTGGGGCGGCCGGTGTCAGGGTGGTACTTCACCAGCGGCCGGACCGAGATGTCCATGTCGTGGTAGCCGTACATGCCGTAGCTGCCGTCGTCCTTCTTCTTCGGAAGCAGGCCCGCTCGACCTTGGCTGTAGTAGAGCGAGTGGTGCGCCTCGAGCGTGTGCACCAGCTCGCGGTCTTCGTCGGAAAGCACCTCGTACGCAGCCCGCATGTCGGCCCACCCGGTGTCGGCACCGTCTTTGGGCACCAGCTCGGCGGTGAACACGGCGCCTTTGGCCTGCAGCGGCATGTAGGTGCTGTCGTGATGCCAGCCCCAGTTGCCCTTCAGCGACTTCACCAGATCGTCGGCGGGTTCGTAGTGGACCCTGCCGTCTTTGCCGACATTCGAGATGGCCGCGGCGTTGAACTCCAAGTTGCCGAAGCGCAAGGCGAATGCGTCCTGCTCGTCGTTGGTCAAGAACTGACCCGAGAAGATCAGCAGCGCGTACTCCAGCCACACTTCGTGCAGTGCTTCGAATGTGGCGTCGTCGATGGAACGGAGCTCGATGTCGTGCACCCACGCACCGAACGTGCGATCGAGCGGTTCGATATTCAGCGTGACAGCCGTCATGGCCGGATCGTATCACCGCGCCCGAATTAGCTTCAGGGGCCGGTGATCGGCGCCGCGAGCCTCGACCGGGGAAGCAGTGATGAATGACGCAGCAGGCCACAGCGGCTCATCAGCCCCGGCGGGCAATGACTGACGACCCGCCTTCTACGACTCCCGACGCGCCCCAGGTCTTCCGACTCCGGTTCGCTGAGGGTGAGGCGCGCCTGACATCGGGGTCAGGCTCGGCGCCCGCGGGCCGAGCCATCGGGCAGCGCATCACACCCCTCGCGCCGGCGCGTCCATCGTCATCACGGGGTTCACCACCCGAGGCACCGGCGCGCCCGACGCCCGCGCCGAGCTCATCACCCGAGCTGCCTGCTGATGAACGCGTCTCGAGTCGAGCCCGCTTGGCGCTCGCCACCGGGTCGCTGGCATTCGTGCTCGGCACGGTCAACGTCACGGTGACGAACGTTGCGTTCCCCGACATCGTGCGGGCATTCCCCGGCGTGTCAGGGGCGGTGACGGGCTGGATCGTGAGCGGCTACGCGCTTGCGTTCTCCTCCACGATCATCATCGGCGGTCGGCTTGCGGATCGCTATGGCCGACTGGTGGTGTTCCGCCTCGGCGTGCTCGGCCTCTTCGTGTCATCGATCGCCGCAGGGCTGGCACCTGGCATCGAGCTGCTTCTGGTTGCCCGGGTGGTGCAGGGACTGTGCGGGGCGCTGACCGTGCCGTCCTCGCTCGCGCTCGTACTGCCGCAGTTCCCCGCGGCGCGCCAGGCCAGCGTCATCGGCGTTTGGGCCTCCGCGGGGATGGCGGCGTCGGGCATCGCGCCCGGCATGGCCGCCGGCATCCTCGAGATCGCCAGCTGGCGCTGGGTGTACCTGACGATTGCTCCTATAGCGGCGCTCGCATTCCTCGGTTCGATCTGGTTCTTGCACGAGACAGCCAAGCCGGATCGCAGCCGACCGCTGGACTTGCTCGGCGTCGCCATGGGGACCGCGGCGGTGTTCTTCGTGGTGCTGGCAACCCTGCAGGGGCGTTTCTGGGGATGGGGAACGATCGGCACGCTCTCGTGCTTCATCGGTGCCGCGGTGCTGCTGCCGCTGTTCCTGTGGCGATCCGCCGGCCACGACGAACCGCTCTTCGATCCGCGGCTCTTTCGGGTTCGCAGCTTCGCCGTGGCCAACATGGCGGTCTCGTTGGCCATGATCGGCGCTTTCACGAGCTGGTTCCTGTGGCCGCAATACCTGGTGGGGGTCTGGGGCTACAGCCTGTGGGCCGTCGGACTGGCGTTCACGCCGGCCCCGATCATCTCGGCGGTCATGGCGGTGCTCGGCGGCCGCTGGGCCGACAAACACGGGTTTCGGGGGATGATGGCCCTCGCATCGGCTGTCGCAACGGTCGGCCATCTGTGGCTGCTGTTCTTCTTGGACGAGAACGTGCGCTTCTGGTTTGCCTTCTTTCCCGCGACCGTGTTCTTCGGCCTGGGCATGGGCTTGCTCGCCAGCCACCTGAACTCAGCGGCACTCGTGGACATCAAGCCGGACGCGATCGCGACTGCGAACGGCGTGCATCAATCGCTGCGCTACAGCGTTGGTGGCGTCGGCGTCGCCGTAGCCATCGCGGTGCTCGGCGGCGCCCACGAGGTGCATCTCTACAACTGGCTGTGGCTGCTGCTCGGCGGCCTGCAAGCACTGTGCATCCCGCTCATGGGACTTGCCTATCCCCGCAAGCGCCCAACCGCTGCCTGAGCGACATGGTCGCGCCTGTGGCGGTGCCCGCTACAGCAGCTCGTAGACCTCGTAGGCGAGCTTGCCGTCGTCGAGTGAGCCGATGCCGACTGCCTGCACCTTGTTGAGCCAGGCGTAAGGACCCTCCATCGACGTCTGGAACGTGGGCGCCGACCGGGGAGTGCCGTCGTCGAGGATCTTGCCCTGGTACTCCATCAGGATGTCGACCTCGTCGTCGGTGCGGATCGAGATGCGCACGTCGAGGCTCATCGTGCCGTCGGCCGAGCGGTACAGCCAGTCGCCCGACGGGCCCAAGATGGTGCCGTTGATGCGCTCGCCGGTGACCGTGCCGCTGTCGACTGAGGCGACCATCCGGGTGCCGGCGGGCCCGCCGCGGATGCGGGTCGCATTCGACAGGTCGGCCTCGATATCCATTCTGAACAGGTGCCGTACTGGCAATGAAGTCTCGGACATCTGGGTGCTCCTTGTGTGTTGAGTCTGTTGAGACGGGTGCTTGTCGGGTGCGGAGAGTTGTGAGACGGGATTGAGGTCCGCGGGTCGGTGCGGCGGCGGCGCGAATTGTCGCTGCTCGATTTCGGTTACATCGTGAAGCGCAGGTTGCGGGCAGCGTGGGCGCCGAGCTCGGTATCGCCCGACCACGTGACCAGGCCCGCCGCAATAGGCACCTCAGGGTCGATCCGCCCGCAGGTGAGATCCATGAACGCCATCGAGTCGCAATGCAGCGTGACGGTCGGGTTCTCCACATAGTCGACCTCGCGGGCCCGGCCCTCCACCTGCACGTAGATATCGCGCTCCACAGCGCCGGTGATGTCGAAGTGCATGGAGGCGCCATCGGGCAGCCCCACCTTCTTGCCGGCGATGTAGCCGACCGACAGGTGCACTTCGTTCAGGGCCATCTCGGCGGCGGGACCGCCGTTGTCGGTCGGCATTCCCAACGGCGTGCGGCAGTCACGCTCGTGCATCCAATGGTCGAATTCCCGGATCGCCATGAAGCGGCCGTAGGTTCCGGGCCCGACTGGCGTGATCGACCCGCGGTCGAAGACTTCGTCGTCGAGCGCCTCAAGCTGCGCGGCACGCCCGTCCCACACCTCGGCGGCCAACGCCGTCAGCTCCGGTCCGCTCATGGCCGTTGCGGCAGAGACGTAGCCGGCGATGTCGCCGAAGGGCGGCGGCGTCTCCACCGATTCAGGCAGCCAGCCCGACAGGGCCTGCTCTACCGACACCTGGTGGGCGAGCACGCCGTGGACGGTCCAGTCTGGGCAGTGCGACTGCACCTGCCACTGATCGCCTTCCAGCGAACCGTAGAACTCCTTGCAGCTTGCCCAGCAGGCCTTGAGGTTGTCGATGATGAGTTGCGGCTGACTCATGGTGATGGTCCTGTTCGATGTCGTCGGTTTCGTGCTCGGTGTGTTGGCGAAAATAACGGGGCCGCCGTCGAAGGCGCCGCCGGGCGACTCAATCGGTTTCGGCTCGAATGCGTTCGATGATCTCGCCGAGCCGGTCAATCATGGCCTCGACCGAGCGGGCGCCAGCCTGGAACATGGCTGTGACGTTCACCGAGGTCCAGTCGAAGCCCAGCGCGTTGACGACGGCGGCTCGCTCGCCGATCGCGTCCAGGTCCTTGTAGAAGCCTTTGTCGGCGTCGGTTCGCGGCGGCGGGGCCAGCATCAGCTGCATGCCGATCAACGCCGGATCTCGGCCGAAGTCCTCCTCGGCTCGTCGGCGGATCTCCGTCATGCACTCGAGCGCCCGCTCATCGCTGACGCCTGACGCCATCCACCCGTCGCCTTTCTGGGCGGTGCGGCGCAGTGCCGCGGGGCTGTCGCCGCCGATCCACAAGGGAATCGCGGCACCCTGCGGCGACACGGGCTCCATGCCCATGTCGTGGCTGTTGTAGTGCTCGCCGGCGTAGGAGATCCGGCCGCCTGCCCAGTAGGCCCGCATGAGGTCGATGGCCTCGTCCATGCGCTTGCCGCGGGTGTGAAAGTCCTCTTCGAGCGCGTCGTACTCCGAGTCCTGCCAGCCCACGCCGATGCCGAAGCGCACACGGCCGTTCGACAGTGTGTCCAGCGTCGAGATCTGCTTGGCCACCAGCACCGGTTGGCGCTGCGGCAGCACCAGCACCTCCGTCGACAGCGACACTCGCTCGGTCACCGCTGCCACGTTTGCCAGCAGCATCAGCGCTTCGAGGATCGGCATGTTGGCGGGGTAGATGGTGAAGCGGCCCTCGCCGGGGTGGCCCATCACGACATGGTCGAATGCGGCAATCTCGTCGTAGCCCAAGTCCTCGATGGCCTTCGCCAGGTCGAGCACCCGCTGGGGTCCTTCCCGGAAGGCAATGGACGGGAAGTCGACGGCGATCTTCATGCGCTGCTCTCCTCCATCTCGGTCCCGGTGACTACTCGGGACTCATGGGCAGGCGGACCCTAGCTGTCGCCGGCATGAGCAGCCTTCCGTCGGAGGTGTGCTCAGCGATCTCGAGTTCGACAATTCCCGTCTCGGCATCCACTGACGTCACGGTGCCTGAGAACACGAGCTCTTCGCCGGTCAGGCCGCTGGCGCGGTTCTGCCAGGTGACGCCCAGCAAGCGTGCGGCAGGGCCCGCCCAGTCGGTGACGAATTGCGTCAGCCATGCGCCCTGCAGCGGACCGTGCACGATGATGTCTTCGTGCCCCTCGAAGCGGGCGTACTCACGGTCGTAGTGAATGCGATGGGGGTTATGGCTGGCCGCGCTGTACAAGAAGAGCTGCGCCTCGTCGGGGAACTTGTGCATCGTCGGCAGCTCCTGGCCGGCCTCGAGTGTCGCCAGGTTTGGAGTTGCGGTGGCCATTTCGGTCGTTGTGCTCATCGTGCAATGCCGATCATGCGGGAACGGGCGACCTCGTCGCCGAATTGATTGACGAACGTCGTCTCGCGCACCTGCCGGACAAAGGGCCCTTTGCGGCCCTCCTTCTGGTCGACCGCGGCTAGCCGGACGGTAGCGGTGATCTCGTCGCCGACGCAGACCGGTTCGAGGAAGTCCCATTCCTCGCCGCCGAACATCACTCGGTCGACCAACAGCGATATCCGGGTGCCTTCGCGGTACAGACCGTCGGTGCGCAGTTCGGACGCCGTTCTTGGCTGCACCACAGCGTGGGTGACGTAGGTGGGCGGCGCCACCAGCGTCCGGTACCCGGCTGCCTGAGCAGCGACCTCGTCGAAGTAAATCGGATTCTCGTCGCCGACTGCATAGGCGTAGCGCTGTGCTTCGCGCCGGTCGACGACCACCGTGACCGGCCCCGACAGCACCTCGCCGACGCGTTCCAACGTCTCGGCTGGGATCAGCGACTCACTCATCTGCGTGACATTAGAGGCTGAGCCGGTAGGCGAAGTCGTGACCCGGTCGCCCCGTCGCCAGTAGCGTTTCCTCCGAAGCAGGAGGAAGAGCCGTGGCGTTGTGGTCGAGGAAGCTGGAGGTGCCCGACGCCGAGAGTGCGCTGCCCGGACGAAGCCAGATGATGCCCGTGCCCCAGGCGCACGCCGTTCTCGGAACGCCGATGACACCGCCGTTCCCCAACGGCTTCGGGCACATCGTGGTCGGGATGGGCTGCTTTTGGGGTGCTGAGCGCATCTTCTGGCAGTTGCCCGGCGTGTACACCACCGCCGTGGGCTACGCCGGCGGCACCACCCCCAATCCCAGCTATGAGGAAGTGTGCTCCGGCATGACCGGTCACACCGAGGCCGTGCTCGCCGTGTTCGACCCGGCGCAGACCAGCCTCGAGGCACTGCTGAGGGCGTTCTGGGAGGGCCACGACCCCACCCAAGGCATGCGGCAGGGCAACGACATCGGCACGCAATACCGATCGGCCATCTACGCAGCCGACGAGGCCGAGCTGGAGTTCGTCATCTCGTCTCGGGACATGTTCCAAGCGGTGCTCGACGACGCCGGGCTCGGGGGCATCACCACCGAGATCTGTCTGGCCGGCCCGTTCTTCTACGCCGAGGACTACCACCAGCAGTACCTGCACAAGATCCCGTGGGGTTACTGCGGCCTCGGCAGCACCGGCCAGACCTGCCCGGTGGGTGTCGCCACCGCCGACTGACTAGCTGAACGAGCTGGCGAACGCCGTCATTGTCTCGTCAGTCACGGCGCGCCGGTCCTCACCCCACGGCAGCGGCATCAGCACCGGGTACTCCACGCCAGCGTCCACGTAGGCCTGCGTGAACGCACCGATTTCGTCTGAGGTACCGATGAAGTCAATGGCCTGGATCATCTCGTTCGAGATCGCCGCGATCGCACCCTCGCGATCGCGCTCGGATTGCCGAGCGCGGGCTTCGTCCACCTCGTCGCCGAAGCCCGCCGCGCGGAAGGCGTTGGCGTAGCCGTCGGCCAGCGCATAGTTCAGCAAGTCGCGCTGGGCCGACCGTGCCGAGCGCTCCAGCTCGCCCGCAGCGGCATGGACGTAGCAGATGATCTGCGCCTCGCCGCCCTTGCGGACTTCGGCCACGACGCTCGGCACGTGGGAGGCGGGCAGGTAGTTGAGCAGCACGCCATCGGCCACCTCGCCCGCCAGCCGCAGCATCTGCGGATTGAGTGCCGCCAGCACGATCTTCGGGCGCCGCTCGCCCAGCCGCATGCCCAAGCGGAACCGGCGAACCTGCCAGAAGTCGCCCTCGAACGTCACCGATTCGCCGCTCAGGCACTCACGCAGCAGCGCCACGTACTCGCGCATCATCGCGATGGGGCGATCCGGAGGCGGCTCGCCGTGCTGGCGCAGGATGCCGGGCGCCGACACACCGAGCCCCACCAGCACATCACGGTCGTCGCTGAGCGATTGCAACGTGGATGCCGTCATGGCGACCAGCGTGGGTGCACGCAGCTGGATCGGAATGATGCCGGTCGCCAGATCGATGCCAGGAGCAGCGTGGGCGACGGCGCCCAGCAGCGAAAACGCGTCCGTGCCCGTCGCCTCGACCGTCCAGATCGACGAGTATCCCTGCGCCTCAGCGGAGCGGGCGATGTCGGTGACAGCAGCGGGGCCCAGCACTCCCAGGCTGCCGACGGTCACACCGTACGGCTGGGCTCCGGCCCCCTTGGTCTTGGTCGAACCAGTCGTGCTCATGGCGGCGCACCGTACCCGCCGTTCGCGCGGTCCGCCAAAGCCCCGACAGCTGAATGTGGGCGACCGGATGACGTCTTGGGAAACTGACGGTGACGGGCGCTAGGTGCGAGATAGGGTGAGGTTCACAACCAGCGACGCCGTCTACGCAGACGTCGGGAGCGGGGAGGGCACAGAGATGACCGAGACAACGGAACCGACTCGGACAGCTGAGCCCCGGATCATCTCCGACGCTCTTGAAGTCATCGACAGCGCGCTCGGCGACTTTTTCAGCCGCGAATTGGTCTCGTCGGGCGAGGTCACCGATGTGCTTCTCGACGTGCGCACGCTGCTGCGTCGAGGCGACGAAGCTGCCGAGCTGTCTGCGGTCGCCAAGGCCGATCAGGACGTGGCCCGGGCCTGACCGCGCTTTCAGGCGTCGCCGGCTGAGCCGGTTCAGCGCCGCATGAGCCGGGCAGCGACGCGGCCGATGATCTCGCCGACCGCGGCGCCGGCGATGACATCACTCGCGTGATGCAAGCGCACATGAATGCGTGAGGTGGCCACGATGGCGGCGGCCAGCCGGTAGAGCGGCCCGAGACGAGACCCACGCGACAGAACGGCTGCGGCGCAGAATGCCGCCGACGCATGGCCTGAAGGGAAGCTGGACGAGATCGGCTGGCGAAGCCGGTGCTGGGTGGGGTTCTCCGCCGCGGTGCCGGGCCTGCGCCGTGCGAACAGCCGCTTGATGCCCTGATTCACGATCAGCGACTCGAGTGCCATGAGGGCGCTGAACCGAAATGCATCGGAGACTTCCCGCCGCGGGCTCAGCGCACGCAATGCACCGAGCACATGCCACAACTGGCTGAACTCACCGACGTCTGAGGCCCCGTACATGACCCGGTCCACCAGCTTGCGACCCCGAAGGGCTTCCCACCACTGGTCCACTGCATTGTCGAAACGAGCGATCTGCCGCGCAGCCGCCGACAGCGGATCACGCACTTCTTCGGATTCAGGCCGTGGCGGCGTCGAAGCAGCCATCATCGCGCTCCTGGAATGGTGACAGGCGCAGCGGTGGTGGTCGGCAGGAGCGGCGGGAGAACGGGGTCGGTGGCAGGCGCGATCGTGAGCGCAGGCCCCGCATCGGGATCCGGTGGTGGCGGGATCATCAGGATCTGGCCGACGAAGATCTTGGTGGGGTCGGCGATGTTGTTCACCCGCACGAGATCGTTCAGGTGAATGCCGTACCGGTCGGCGATCTGGATCAGCGTGTCGCCTCGCACCACGGTGTACGGCGTCAATACTGGTGGCTCGGTGGTGGTGGTGGCTGGTGGCACCGTCGGTGCGGGAACGGTCGTGGCTGCGCCCTCGGTGCGGGACTCGCCCGGCAGCAGGGAACATCCTTGTGCCACGCCGGCCGCGGCAAGCGCGATCGCCGCTGTCATGACACCCCAGCGCTGTGTACAGGAGAAATCACTGCCCGTCTTCACTGTGAGCTGTTGGCGCCGACCACAGTCGGCGGGATGACGAGCTGCTCGCCAATGCGGAGCAGCGTGTCTTCTTTGCCGTTCTCTTCCATGAGCGCCTGCACGGAAACGCCGAACCCATTGGCGATCCTGCTGAGCGTGTCGCCCGGTTGAACCACGTAGATCCGACGCTGAGGGGGCGGCGCAGCAAGAGTCGTCGTCGTGAGCTGGGGGCGCAGCGTTGTCAGTACGGGGAGCGTCGTCGGCACTGGTTCAACCTCTGGCTCTGAGCCGCAGGCCCCCGCGAGCGCGGCTGCTGCCATCAGCAACGCTGCGATCCTGCAGGCAAACGTGGCGGCGTACGGCTTGGGGGCGCACGCAGCGCGTGTCGCCGTACGCGCGCGAAGCATGGCTCAACTGGCCTGAACGGCCGCAGTGTTCAGCTGCTGAGGCCAATTGTCGGGACTGAGCCTGCTTGCGGCATCGGCCAGGAGGAACGGCTGCGGCTCGTCGGGGGTCACGGTGAGCAGTTCGGCGCCGTCGTCGGTGACCACCACGGTGTGCTCGAACTGCGCGGTTCGACCGCGGTCGGCGGTCATTGCGGTCCAGCCGTCAGGCCAGAGCTGAGCACGAGGTGTGCCTGCGGTGATCATCGGCTCCACCGTGAAGGTCATGCCCTTCACCAGCTCGGTACGCGCGGAGGGATCGAAGTAATGCGGGATGTTGGGCAGCCGGTGGAAGATCTGCCCGATGCCATGGCCGACGAACTCGCGCACGACGCCGTAACCCTCCGCTTCTGCCCGAACCTGGATGGCACGGCCGATGTCGCACACCTGAGCTCCCGGTCGGACCGCCGCGATGCCGTGATACATCGACTCGCGGGTGACTGCGACGAGCCGCCGAGAGGCCTCGTCCACATCGCCCACCAGGAACGTCTCGGAGTGGTCACCGTGCACGCCGCCGACGTAGATCGTCACATCGCAGTTCACGATGTCGCCGTCGCGCAGCGCCCGGTCGTCGGGGATGCCGTGGCAGATGATCTCGTTGGCCGAGGTGCACAGCGATTTCGGGAATCCGTTGTAGTTGAGCGGGCTCGGGTAGCCGCCTTCGGCGATGCATGTCTCATGGCAGACCTCGTCGAGATGATCGCTGGTCACCCCAGGGGCGATTTCCGCTGCCACGGCACTGAGCACGCGTCGCGCGGCTGAACCCGCCAACCGCATCGCCTCGATGGTGGTGCCGTCCGACGGCGCCACGCCGCTCGGGGCTGTGCCGGACTTGCCGCTGATGGCGTATGGCGGCAACTCAATATGGGGCGGCACAGCTCGGCGGGGCGAGATCATGCCAGCGACCACCGGCTCGAAGCCACCAGAAGGCCTCATGCGCGCTGCTGGCACCCGACGCTTGCGCCTGCCCATTGTGGTCACGCTACCCGTGGGTCACAGGCGCTCCGTCGTCGAGCGTTGAGAGCCGCGGATGCTGGCATCAGTCCGGCGGGCGCGATCAGTCGCCGAGTTCGCCGAGCACCTCGTCATTGTGCTCGCCGAGCTTGGGAGCACGGCGGTAGATGCCCGGCGGTGTGGCACTCATGCGGAGGGGCGGAGCGATCTGCACAATCGGCCGGCCCACCGGCTGCTCCACCGCCACCAGCATGTCGCGGGCCGCGACATGGGGGTCGGCGAACAGGTCTACGGGGTGATTCACAGGTCCGCAGGGCACCTTGCCGCCGACCGCCTTGAGCACCTCGGCGTTGGTGTGCGATGCAGCCCATTCGGTGATGGCGCTGATGATCATGTCACGGTGATGGAACCTCGCGCGAAGCGTGCGGGTCTCGTCTGCGGTGGCCCACTCCGGCCGACCGATGGCAACCGCCAGCTCTCGCCAGTGGTTGTCGGTGGGCGCGCCGATGGCAACCGCCCCATCGGAGGTATCAAAGATGTCGAACGGCACGATGTACTGGTTCTTGTTGCCGCTGGGCGGGGTGTCGGGCTGGCCCATCACGCTGTAGCGGGTGACCCCGACTTCGCTCAAGGCCATCACGGCGTCGACCATCGACACGTCGACGAACTGGCCCTCGCCCGTCCGCTGCGCATGAAAGAGTGCCGCTAGCACACCCATGGCGCCGATCGTGCCCGGATAGGTGTCCCCGATATAGGGGCCGACGACGTGACGGTCGGCGGGGCCGCTCCCGGTGGCCGAGACCATGCCCGACATGGCCTGGGCGACCACGTCGTAGGCGGGCCAGTCCACGTACGGGCTCTCACCCGAACGCGGGTCTCCGAAGCCGCGGATGGCGCCATAGACGAGCCTCGGGTTGCGCTCATGGAGCACCTCCCAGCCCACTCCGAGCGCGTCCATGACCCCTGCGCGCATGTTCTCGACGAGTGCGTCCGCAGTCTCGACGAGTTGCAGGAATTGCTCCCGCTGGTCGTCGTCGGTGAGATCAAGCGCTATGCCCCGCTTGTTGCGGTTGTAGTTGGCGAACCCGGCGCCGAAATTGCGCTCGGTGTCCTCCCGGGTGAACGGGGCCATCTTGCGGGCCAGCTCGCCCCGCGGCGGCTCAACCTTGATGACATCAGCGCCCAAGTCGGCCAGCATCATCGTCGACCACGGCCCAGCCAACGCATGGGTGCAGTCGATGATGCGAACGCCTCGAAGCGGCCCCGAGTTCTGGGCGGCCATCGGGGCTACACGCTCGTGTGCGGTCAGGTGCGCCTCATCGGGCGGATCCAGCATTGCCATGTCGTCGTCTCTCTGATTCGGTGCTGAGCTCAGGCGAAGTTCGGACGGCGCTTGTTGACGATGGCGGCGTGTCCCTCCCGCACATCAGCGCCGGTGAAGCCCAGCATCTCCAAGGCGGCAGAGGTGTCGAAGATGGGCCCTGCCATCCGCATCCAGTTGTTGAGGCTGTACTTCGTCCAGCGGATGGCACTCTGGCTGCCCTTTGCGAGCTTGCGAGCGACGGTGAACGCCTCATCGATCACGGCGTCATCATCGACCACCTTGCTGACCAGACCCATGTCGTCGGCCTCGGTACCGGTGATCGTGTCGCAGGTGAGCAGGTAGTACTTCGATTTCGCCATGCCGCAGAGGATCGGCCACACGATCGCGGCATGGTCGCCGGCGGCGACGCCGAGCTTGGTGTGCCCGTCCACGATGCGTGCGTTTCGTCCAGCGATGGAGATGTCCGCCATGAGTGCGGCCGCCAATCCGGCCCCGACCGCCACACCTTCGATAGCCGACACGATGATCTTGGAGCAGTTGATCATGTTGTAGACGATGTCGCGGGCCTCGCGAAGGGCCCGCTGGCGCGTCTCGAAGTCGTCCATGATCTCCTGAATCATGTCCAGGTCGCCGCCGGCGGAAAACGTGCCATTGGCCCCCCGGATCACTGCTACCCGGGTGTCAGGATCATCGTCGACCGCCCGCCACACATCAGCGAGCGCTAAGTGCTTCGGCGCGTCGACCGAGTTCAGCCGGCCCGGCGTGTCGATCACGATCTCGAGCACGCCGTCGTCGTCAGGACCCGTGATCTGAAGCGCGGAGAATGGGGCGTAGCGATCGTTCATGGCGCTTGAAGCTAGTTCTTTGGGGCGTCAGCCGCCCGGGCCTGCGGCCAGTTGTGAGGCGGCCCCGCAGCAGTGATGCGCTGCGTTAGTTGCATGGGGCGTCAGCCGCTCGGGCCTGCGGGTCCGCTGCACTGAGCAGCCGGTACGCCGATTCGATCTCGCCGGCGGGCGCAAAGATCCGTTCCCACGGGTGCAGCAGCCGGTCCCGTCCGTAGCGCGGAATCACGTGGATATGGAAGTGAAACTGCGTCTGGTCCGCTGCCGCACCATTGTTGTTGAGCAGGTTCACTCCTGCGGGCTGCAGCCGATCGCGCACCAAGCCAGCCACCCGCCGCGCCGCTTGCATCACGTGTGCCGCATCGTCATCGGTGAGATCCCAGACGTCGGTCACATGCCGGCGAGGAATGACGAGGCTGTGACCAACAGTCATCGGCAAGCGGTCCATGAACGCCACAGCGTGCTCGTCGGAGTAAAAGCGCAACGCCGGAATATCGCCGGCGACGATCGAACAGAACGTGCAGCCCGGCATCCGGTCTGCAGCCGGCGCGTCATCGTCAGAGGGGTTCAGCACGAGTCCACAAACCGCGATCTAGGAGGCTGAGCCGATAGGCGAAGCCGTGGCCCGAGCGGCCCGTGAGCGCCGAGTCAACGGAAATTGGGAACAAGCGCGGGAGACAAGCGGTTGGTCTATCGAGGGTTCGATCATTGCCACGGCCTAGTGGTACCGGAGCTCAACGTGGTCGACGACGTGATCGTGGCCTTTCGCGAGCACTAGGTCGGCCCGAGCTCGCGTCGGAAGGATGTTCTCCTGCAGGTTCACGAGGTTGATCGAGCGCCAGATCGTGCGCGCGACGGCGTCCGCAGCGGACGCGGGAAGATCGGCGAACTGCGCGAAATAGGCGGACTGCTCGCGGAACACCGTCTTGCGCAGCTGCTGGAAGCGCTCGACGTACCACTCCTCGAGGTCGGTGGACTCGGCGTCGACATAGATGGTGAAGTCGAAGAAATCTGACACAAACGGTGTGCTCGACGGAGGCCCGGTCTGCAGCACGTTCAGACCCTCGACGATGAGAATGTCCGGCTGGTTGATGAGCTGCACCTCGTCGGTCACGTCGTACAGGCTGTGCGAGTAGATCGGCGCTGCGACGTCGGGCTCACCGCTCGAGATCCGCTGGAGGAAATCGCGCAGGTCGCCGCGCCGGTACGACTCGGGAAAGCCCTTGCGCCCGAGGATCCCGCGTACGGTGAGCTCGGCATTGGGCAACAGGAACCCGTCTGTCGTCACCAGGTCCACTTCGGGATGATCGGGCCATGAGGCCAACACGGCCTGCAGGATGCGCGCCGTGGTGCTCTTGCCCGCGGAGACGCTCCCACCGATGCCGATCAAATAGGGCCGCGGCGGCAGCACCCTGCCGAAGAAGCCCTCGGTGGTTGCGCGCAACTGGCGTTTGGCAGCAACCCGCAGGTTCAGCAGGCGCGAGAGCGGCAGGTAGATGTCCCGCACCATGTCGAGCGTGACCGGTTCGACGAGGCCCGCCAACGCCTCCAGCTCGGCCTCTGTCAATGACAGCGGCGTGGCGTCTCGCAGCTTCGCCCACTGCTCGCGGTTGAACCTGCAATGCCGGTCATCGATGCCCGGCTCGAGCGTTCGGTCGAGCGTCATGGGGTCCGTCACCCGCCTAGCTTGGCGAACTCAAGGCCTCGACCGCAACTGGTCCGGACCTTGGGTCGTATGCACCCCGTGCTGTGGCGATGCCCCGGTGCCAACGACGGGGCGTCGCGAGGGCCGCTCGCGGGTAGTCCTCGAACATCCAGCGTGCAAACTGCCGGCGTGTCCAACCGGACCAGTCGACCGCTGCGAGCGAGAGCTCGGCCAAGCGTTCGTGGGCCAGGACGCGGCTGAGGCCTCGCGCCAGCCGGTGGTCCAGAGTGAACTCGGCTCGGGCCTCGCGTACATAGCGAGCAGTCACACTGTGAGGCGGGCCGCCACGCGCGATCGCGGTCGCTGCCATCCGTCCCATCTGCAGGGCCTGGCCGATTCCCTCGCCGGTCAGCGGGTCGGCGGCCGCCGCAGCATCGCCGCACAGCAGCGTGCGCCCGCGCGCGAGCTCCAATTCCTCCAACCGAGCCGGTATCGGCCACGCGCGAGTTGAACCGTCGGGTTCGTGGCGCCCGAGCACGCTGGCGATGTGCGGCCGCTCGGTCAGGCTCGCCCAGACAGCTGCGATCTCGCTGCCCGACAGCGTGCCCGTGTCGTCAGAACCGCCGTCGCTGGAGCGTCGGGGCACGCCGAAGCCGAGATTCACGCGCCCGTCGCCCAGCGGGAACGACCAGGCGTATCCCGGCAGCAGGTCAGGCTCGAACCACACCCACAAGTCGCGAGCTGCAGCGCCGTCTGCGCGGAGGTAGCCGCGGAATGCATGCCAGTCGCCTCGGTAGCGATGGGGACCGATGCCGAGCGCCTTGCGAACAGCGGAATAGACCCCGTCGGCGGCCACGACGAATCTGGCCCGCACCACGCTGCCGTCGCTGAGCCGGACCCCGGCCGTGCTCGCTGTCGCTCCCGGATCATCGAAGCCTTCGAAGGCGACGCCGAGGCGAACGTCGGCCTGCGCTGCCGCTGCGAGGTCGACGAGCGCGGCATCGAGTTCGGCTCGCCGGCAGACGCTTGCGAACTGCCCGCACCCCACCGGCAGCGGCAGGCGCATGACACGCCCGCGAGGCGTCTGGACGGACGCAGCGGTCACGTCGGTCCATGAGCTCATCCGTTCGGGCTGCACGCCCAGCGACTCCAGCTCGCGCAACGCGAGCGCAGTGAGGCCGTCGCCGCAGCACTTGTCACGCCCCGACGCAGCGCGGTCCACGAGCATCACCTCGAGCCCTGCACGCCGGGCCCACATGGCGGTGGATGCGCCTGCGGGTCCGGCGCCCACGATCAGGACATCAACGTCGGCCATCGATTCAGGACGCGGCAGGCTCGACGGACTCGGTGACTTCGTTGCCATCGTCGGGCCGTCGGGGCTGCTCGCTCTCGGATTCTGACGGATCGCCGTTTTCGTCGTCGCTGTTTTCGCCGTCGTCGCCGTTTTCGCCTTCGCTGCCCTCGTCGCCGTTTTCGCCTTCGCTGCCCTCGTCGCCGTTTTCGTCGTCGCCGTTTTCGCCTTCGCTGCCCTCGTCGCCCTCGTCGCCCTCGTCGCCCTCGTCGCCCTCGTCGCCCTCGCCGTTTTCGCCTTCGCTGCCCTCGTCGCCGCCGTCGCCGTCGTCGCCGTCGTCGTCGGTCTCGTCGTCGACGACCACGGTGCTCAGGTCCACGCCGATGCAGGGATCATCGGGATAGCGCGGCAGTTCGGAGTCGCGTTCGCCGGGCCGTTCTACACATTCGAGCGGCGGGCATTTCACGATCGATCCGTCGGCGCGCTCGCTGCCGTCGTCGACCAATTCGGGTTCGGCATCTGCGGCCTCGCCCCCGGCGGCCGACGGATCCGGGGTCACGCCCAGCGGATCGACGCACTGTCTGGGCACCGAACGCGTGCCGTCGCAGTCACGTCCCTCCTCGGGGCGGTACCGAGCATGGAAGGTGTCTGTGTCCACGGTGCCGTCGGAGAACACTCGCGTTCGATTCGTGCGGACCCGTCGACAGAACTCCCGCAGCTCCTCTTCGGGCTCACCGATGGTGACCCCGACGTTGCGGGTGGAGTACAGCTCGACGGTGATGGAAGTGTCGGTGTACGTCGGCCAGATCAGCACGCCGTACGGCGTGGGATTGGTGAACCTGAGATCGGGCGCGGGATACGAGATGGTGGGGTCGAGCCCGAACGGGTACCGGCTGAGATACAGCGAGTGTGTCTGGTACTCGTCGATGGTCATTCCTGCCCTGATCAGGGAGTTGAAGATCGTGGTGGCGAATTGCGACACCCCGCCGCCGATGTCGTCGACGAGCACGCCTTTTTCGATGAAACCGCCTTCGACGAAACCCTTTTCCTCGGTTCTCCTGCCGACGTGAGCGTTCAGCGAGAGGGTCTGGCCGGATTCGACGATTGCGCCGCGCATGAGGTCGGCGAAGCGCTGGATGTTCTCGACTCGTCCTTGGCAGCACGCGTGCTTCGTGGTGAACGTGGCGACGAGCTCGACGATGCCCAGAGACTCCAGATGCGCCTGCTCCTCCCGGCTCACTGCTGGGCGCGATGGCAGCGCGAGCGGGCCCTCGACGCGCGCCAGTAACGCTTCGGAGACCAACGAGCCCACATCGTCGGAGCAGCATGCGACGCTGCGGTCGCTCGCCACCACCGTCGGCACACCGTTGAAGACGGCCATGGCGGCGGTGGTGAGCGGCGCCGAGTCCGCGGCAAACACCTCTTCGAGGTACGGCCCGACCTGCGAGTCGTCGAACGTGATCTCCGGAGGTGTCGCATTCGGGTCGAGTCGGAGCCAGCCGGCGATTGTCTCGATGGTGAGTTCGTGGGTCGCATCCCCGTACGCGACGATGAGGCTGCGCCCATAGTTCTGGTGCGCCGTATTGACGGCCTCCTGCATTTCCGGCGTGTAGGCCAGCGGCTCGCTCTCGGTCAGCTCCGCGGCGATCTCGATACGCGTGAACGAGCGCGCGATGCCAGCAAGCACCTGGTCCACGATGGCATCTGCGTCGACGACTTGACCGGGACGGCCGAGATCGACGGCGAGCGTGCCATTGACGACGACAACGGATGGGGGAGTCGCAGTCACGCCGAGGTCGGTGGCGTTGGCCAATATGGCGTGGGCCCTCGACCGGTCGACGCGGTAGCGGCGTTCGGTGAATTGAGGGTCAGTGGACCACGCGACCCACGACTCCTCTGCTCTATCAGCAACCTCGGTGCCGCCTGTCCGCAATTCCCGTACTGCGTTGTAAGTGGCGTCGCTTTCCAGCGCAATGCCAAGGTCGGCAACGGTGATCTGCACCTCGCCGGTATCGGTGCGCACCACCACAGGCGTGCTCGCCAGTTCGGTTGCGAGTGCGGCAATTCGCAGATGGACCGTGTCGGGGCTGACCTCGGTTGGCGTTCCGGGAGGCGCCGTGGGAATGACGGCAGCGGCGCTCGTCGTTGCGGGTGCGGCAGATGTAGGGGGCGCCGCCTCTGGAGGAGCATCTGCGGGGTCCCGCAGGGCCAGCACGGCCGTTCCGAGGATCGACGCAACCAAGACTGCGGCCGCAGCGATGATCGACCAGCGAGGGGCCCACGTCGGCCAGTGCACGAGGGTTGATCGTACGGGTCGCTCGCGGCCTGCGGACGGCGCGGCATGCGTGCGATACTCCGGGCCGTCGGCACCGCCCTGCAGGCCGCGCTCGGAGGCTGAGCCGCTCGGCGAAGCCGTGGCCGGAGCGGCCCTGGAGCGGAGCGAACAAGAGCGGGAAGCAATAGGTTCGTCAGGCGGAGGCGCATCTCTCCGCCTCCTGTGACAGAAGGGACTCACGACACCATGAGCAAGCTGTGCGAAGGTCGGATTGTCATCGTGACCGGAGGTGCCCGGGGCATCGGGCGTGAGCACTGCCTGATGCTCGCCGAGCACGGGGCGAAGGTGGTCTGCAACGACTTGGGCGGCGCCCGCGACGGCACCGGTGCCGACCTGGGCCCCGCCGATGAGGTCGTCAGCGAGATCCAGGCGCTGGGCGGCGAAGCGGTTGCCAACGGCGACGACGTCTCGGACTGGGAGGGCGCCCAGCGGCTCGTGAATCAGGCCATCGAGACCTTCGGAGACCTGCACGGTGTTGTGAACAACGCCGGCATCCTGCGCGACCGGATGCTCGTGAACATGACCGAGGCCGAGTGGGATGCGGTGATCAAGGTTCACCTCAAGGGCACCTTCGCGCCCGCTCGATGGGCAGGTTCCTACTGGCGGGAGAAGGCGAAGGCGGGCGAGCAGGTCAACGCGTCGATCGTGAACACGACCTCGGTCTCGGGCATCTACGGCAATCCAGGACAGACAAATTACGGCGCCGCCAAGATGGGCATTGCGGCCTTCACGATCATCGCGGCGCGTGAATTGGCGCGCTATGGCGTTCGGGTGAACGCAGTTGCACCTGGTGCACTCACGCGCATGACCGAAGACTTGGGCATGGGCGAAGCCTCCGAGGAAGACCAAGCCATGATGCACCCGCGGTACATCGCACCGATCGTGACGTGGCTGTGCTCAGCGGAGGCGGCTGGCGTCTCGGGTCGAGTCTTCGAGGCCTCCGGCCGGATGCTGGCGATCGCCGAAGGATGGGAGCGGGGACCGACCATCGACGCCATCGACGACCCGACCAAGATCGGCGACGCGGCCCGGCAGCTGGTGCGCGACGCTCGGCTCAACAGCGGCATGAACGGTGCACCCGCCGACGGCGGCGTGGCGGACTGAGCCACCTGCTGCGGCTGGTGCAACGGCCTGAGAGGACGCGCAGAAAGGTGAATCTTCCGGTTGTCGCACCAGTCTGTTCTCCGCTCTTGTTCGCTGTCGCTCACGAGCCGCTCGGGCCACGGCTTCGCCTGTCAGCGCTGCCTCTGAGAAACTGACATCAATATCTGCAGGAAAGGACAACGAACATGGGACTCAATCCACAGGCCGTAGGTGCCACGGGAACGCCGACCACGCGGACGTGGACATTCCGCGACTCGCTGCTATATGCAGTCGGCATCGGTGCAGGCGCGGAGGATCCCTTCGGATCCGAGCTGGAGTTCACCACCCATAACTCCAAGGACATCACCCACCAGGCGTTCCCGACCCAGGGCGTCGTCATTGGATTCGGCGCGGGCGGCGCCATGGCCAACGCCGGCGATCTGGACTGGGGCAAGCTGCTCCACGGCAGTCAAGGGATCACCGTGCATCAGCCGATTCCCACCGAGGGTTCCGTCGAAATCACCGACCGCATCGCCGGAATGTGGGACAAGGGCGAAGGCCGCAACGCCATCATCGACACCGAAGCCTCCGCGGTTGAT
Source organism: Candidatus Poriferisodalis sp. (assembly GCF_965214215.1). Classification (GTDB taxonomy): domain Bacteria; phylum Actinomycetota; class Acidimicrobiia; order Acidimicrobiales; family Poriferisodalaceae; genus Poriferisodalis. Next base: position 1,885,110 of record NZ_CBDCBD010000003.1, read on the forward strand.
GCAGACAGCGGCGACGTCATCTTTGAGCTGCGCAGCTCAGTGGTGATCCGCGGTTCAGGCGGATTCGGCGGCGAGGCGGGCAGCACGACCCCGCTGGTGAGCGCGCCCGACCGCGACCCTGACTACGAGATCTCGTACCAGACCCGTCCCGATCAGGCACTCACGTACCGGCTCAGTGGCGACTACAACCCGCTGCACAGCGATCCGTGGTTCGCCACCGAGCTCGCAGGCTTTCCCAAGCCGATCCTGCACGGTCTGTGCACCTATGGCTTCACCGGCCGGGCGCTGCTGCACACCCTGTGCGAGGGCGATCCAGCCCGTTTCCGGTCGATGGATTCGCGGTTTTCCGCTCCGGTGTTCCCTGGCGACGAGCTGACGATCCAGGTGTGGGACGACGGCGAGGGTCGCGCGATCTACCGCACGGTTGCACAGAAAGGCACCGACGAACAGCGCGTCGTCATTGACAACGGTCTGTGCACCTACGCCTGAGAACAGATGCCCAAGCTGTCGAGGCGGCGGGAGACTCTGCGACGTTGCGACCGACCGGATCGCGGGAGCAAAGGGTTTCGCCGCCTCCACAGCGGGCGCCCGCATCGGCGTGACCGCTCAGAACAGCTTCAGAGCGTCGCTGGTGATGCCGCGTAGCTCGTCGTAGTCGAGCACGACGCAGCGGATGCCCCGATCGGCCGCAAGCACCCGCGCTTGGGGTTTGATCTCCTGCGCGGCGAAGACGCCGTTGACAGGCGCCAAGCGAGCGTCCCGGTTCAGGTATTCGAGATAGCGGCACAGCTGCTCGACCCCGTCGATCTCGCCCCGCCGCTTGATCTCCACTGCCAGCGTCGCACCGTCTCTGCCCCGGCACAGCAGGTCTACCGGACCGATGTCGGTCGGGTACTCGCGCCGCACCAGTATCGCGCCCTCGGCCAGCGTCTCGGGATGGGCAGCCACCAGCTCCTGCAGGTGGGCTTCCACCCCGTCGCGCTCGAGGCCGGGATCGATGCCCATGTCATGGGAAGTGTCGCTGAGCACCTCGGCAAGGCGAATCTCGAGACGCTCGCCCTTGTCGTTGGTGACGCGCCACAGGTCCGGCTCGCACACGAGGCGGTTGGGCGCGTTCATCCAGTTCAGCGGCTTGTACGCGCCGCCGTCGGCATGGATCGCCACGCAACCGTCGGCTTTCACCATGATCAACCGAACTGCTTCAGGCAGGTGCGCGTCGAGCCGACCCGAGTAGTCGACCGTGCAGCGAGCGATGACCAGCCGCAATGAACTAGGAGGCTGAGCCGGCAGGCGAAGCCGTGGCCCGAGCGGTCCGTGAGCCCGTATCCAATAGAGGCTGGGAACAAGAGCGGGCAGCGAGAAGCGTCACAACGAGGAGGTTCCGCAGCCGGCGCACTTTCTATGCGGCCGCGGTCAGCTCGTAGACCGACGTGAGCTTGGGCTCGCCGCCGTCGTCGAGCACGCGCGCCCGACCGCTCTCGGTGAGATGGAGCATGTGCGCGTAGACCGAGCTTGCAGCGGGATACCACAACCGCTTGTCGTAGGCCTCGTACATCTTCGGCACGAAGTCCGCGATGCGGCACGGCCCCGCCCGGAGGTGCTCGATGATCTGGCGCTCGCGTTCGCTGCGGTGGGCGATGAACGAGCGCACGTATGCCGTCGGCTCAGTGATGGGCGGGCCATGAGTTGGCCAGTAGCGCTCGTGGTCGAACTCCAGCAGCTTCGCCAGCGAATCGAGATAGTCCTGCATCGAGCCGTCGGGCGGCCCGACGACGCTCGTTGCCCAGCCCATCACGTGGTCGCCCGAGAACAGCGCATTCTCCTCTGCCAGTTCGTAGCAGAGGTGGTTCGAGCAGTGGCCGGGCGTGTGCACCGCGCGCAGCGTCCAGCCGTCACCGGCGACGATGTCGCCGTCGACCAGCGCGACATCGGGGACGAATTCGGTGTCGGCGCCTTCCCGTTTCAGCTCCTCGGGCAGCTCGTCGAATTCGGCCTGATACTTCTCTTGTTCTTCGATGCTGATGTAGTCGGAGAAGTCGACGCGATCGTCGGGATCGAGCTTCCAGACGCTGGCATGGGGCCCGTAGCCGTAGCTCAGTGCGCCAGTGGCTGCGACAAGATCGCCCGTCAGGGGCGAGTGATCGCTGTGGGTGTGGGTCACCAGAGCGGCGCTCACCGTTTCGCCCGGTTCGAGCGCTGCGAGGACGTCGTCAAGGTGGCTCGCGAGCGGCGGGCCGGCGTCGATCACCGCTACCTCGCCTCGCCCGACGATGTAGGTACCGGTGCCTCGATAGGTGAACGGAGTCGGGTTCTTGCAGATGACCCGGCGGATCATCGGTGACACCTGGTCAGCGACGCCATAGTCGAACTCACCCAGATCTCGGTAGTGCTCAATGGTCACCGGCATCAGCCGCCTCCCCGTCGGTCGCAACGCGTGCGTGACGGTCTAGCATCACATCACGGCCTGGTCGGGCAGCCGCCATGAGGGGGAGGCGGCTGCCCGACCCGCTGTGCTTAGGGGTTCGGCACCGTCAGGAGGGAACATGGCGGATCTGACAGATCGAAGCGGCGGCTACTTCGTGGGCACAAAGCCCTCAGAGCGTTACCCCATCTGGACGCGCGCGAACGTGGGCGAAGTCTTCCCCGATCCGGTGAGGATGGGCACCTTCGACTTCGCCTTCCAGGACGCGGACGGCATCCGCATGTCGGAGCTGGCGTTCCGCGACGCCTACGTGGAGATGGGTGCGTTCAGCTACGACGAGTTCGATCCGGACGACTGCGTCTTTCTCGGTGTCTTCGGCGGCTACACCTACCTGAACGCCGCGATCGGGCGCGTGTTCGGCGCACGCGCCCCCGGAATAGATGTCGACACCGTCGATCGGTCCTTCTTCGGCGAGCAGCCGGGCATCCCGCCATATGAGCCCCATCCAGACGACGCCTGCCCCGAGGCCGAACAGCGCATCGGCGAGACCCTGCTGATGCTGTTCGCAGCGCCGGAACTGCCCGAGGTCCACGACGATGAGGCCAACATCGCCGCACTGCGTGCGCAGCGGCCCGACTTCACCCAGATTGGCGATCACGAGATCGTCCAGTGGATCAGCGACTTCTTGGATTCGGGCTACACAGACGGCACTGGCTTTCGGCTGCTGTTCGCCCGTCACCTGAAGGTGTCGTTCTTGGCGGCCGTGCCGCTGGGCGTGCTGGAGCAAGTGTGTACGGCGCTGGGTCGTCCGCAGGACACGCTGAAGCTGGTCGCCGGCTTCGGAGACGTGGCATCGGCCGCACCGTCGGACGCGATGTGGCAGCTCGGCCGTCAAGTTGCTGCATCGACGGCGCTGGGGGCGCTCTTCGACGCCGGACCGGCGGGCTTGGCCGACCGCTTGGCTGCGGCGGGCGCTGAGGACTCGTCGGGCGCCATCGCAGCGTTCAACGAGGCTTTCGGTTCGTTCCTCTATGAATTCGGCTCGCGGGGGCCGAACGAATGGGAGATGACTTGCCCGACGTGGGAGACCGACCCCGACATTGCGCTGGCTGCTGTCGACCGCATGCGCTTGGCGCCCGCCGAAGCCGAGCCCGCGTTGCGGCGAGCGGAATTGGCCGCGCAACGCGAATCGCTGACCGCAGAGATCGCCGCCGCGCTCGAGGCCGACCCCGACACGCAGATGCAATTCAACTTGGCGCTCGGTGCTGCTGCGGTGTACCTGCCCGGGCGCGAGCGCACCAAGACCAATTGCGTGCGCTACGTGAACGAGTGCCGCATCGCGTCGCGGGTGTTGGGACGACGGCTGGTGGAGCGAGGGCTGTTCAACGCAGAGACCGAATTCGGCATGCTGCGGCTGTCTGAGCTCCACGAGATGCTCGACGACCCAAGCGGCTGGGCAGAGATCATCGCCGAGCGTCAAGCGATCTGGGACGACGCCAACTCGCGTCAGGAACCGTTCGTCATCGTCGGCGATCCGCCGCCGATGGCGCAATGGGCGCGTCGTGGCGCCATCGAGCTGCCGAGCCTCGGGGTGGGGGAGGTGCTGGCCGGGCTTCCGGGCTGCCCCGGCATTGCACGCGGGCGCGCCCGCGTGGTGCTCGACAGCAGCGATCCGACCGCTCTCGCGCCCGGTGACGTGCTCGTGGCGCCGCTCACCGATCCTTCATGGACGCCGCTGTTCGTCAGCGCGAGCGCCGTCGTCGTGGACGTCGGCGCGGCGCTCAGTCATTCGGTGATCGTGAGCCGCGAACTCGGTCTGCCCTGCGTCATCTCGGCAACCGGTGCCACAGGACGCATCCCCGATGGTGCGCTCGTCGAAGTGAACGGCGACACCGGCATGATCACTGTGCTGGAGGTGTGACGCGGGCGTCACCGTGCTCAGTGGATGACGCTCAGTGCATGACGCAGGGCGTCGCGGTGCTCAGGGTGTGACGCCCGGCGTCACGGTGCCGCAGCGATGCTTGCTCAGCGGTCGGGCCAGTCGGGCAGCCGCCGCTCGGTCAGTGCCCGGACTCCCTCGCGATAGTCTGGGCTGGGGATCATCTCGTCGAGCAGTCGGTCCGACTCTGCCACGGCAGTTCCCACGTCTCGATGCTGGTCCAAGTAGATCTGCCGTTTCGTCGTGGTGAGAGAACTGGGCGCGACCCGCGCCGCCATGTCGTACGCGTACTCATATACGTGGTCCATGAGCTCGGACGCTTCAACGATCTCGTTGAACAAGCCCCAGCCCTCGGTTTCCGAAGCCAGGATCTTGCGGCTCGACAGCAGCAGATCATTCGATCGTGTAATGCCGACGAGGCGGGGCAGCACCCACGACAGGCCGAACTCGGCGGGCAGACCCAGTGGCCCGTGCGCGGTCGTGAGCTTGGCGTCAGCCGCAGCGAAACGCAGGTCGCAGTAGCAGGCGAGCACCAGTCCCGCACCTGCCGCAGCACCATTGACAGCGGCGACGGTCACGGTCTCCATGGCCATCATGAACGCGAAGTTCTGATCGAACTCAGGGGCGACGCCATAGCCCGGCATTGCGAGATCATGGGCCGTGCCGGGGTCGTAACCGCCTTTGACCTCGTGGCCTTCCAGCGCCTGGGTGTCGGCACCGACGCAGAAGTCCCGCCCCTCGCCGGTGATCACGACCACCCGGACCTGCGGGTCTCGTTCCGCCTGGTCGAGCACCCAGCGCATCTCGGTGTGCATCCGACCCGTCCAAGCGTTACGGCGATGCGGGCGTGACAGCGTCAACGTCGCCACCGGGCCCTCGACGGAGTACTTTGTTGCCTTCAGTTCCATGGGATGCTCCCCGTTCGGGTGCCGGCCGACGCTCTCAGGCTTCGCCTTCGCCGCTGTGTCTCTTGCGTGATCTCAGGCTTCGCCCTCGATCACCTTTCGCAGTGCTTCCAGGGCATCTTCGGCGAATTCGGGCCGGCAGATCAGCACGTCGGGAAGCCACGGGTCGGCAAAGTTGTATTCCAGCTCTGAGCCGTCGCATCGACTGGCGTGCAGACCCGCTGCCCGAGCCACGGCGACAGGCGCACAGTTGTCCCATTCGAATTGGCCTCCCGAGTGGGCGTAGATATCAGCCATGCCCATCACCACGGCCATGGCCTTGGCGCCAGCAGAGCCGAGCGACATCAGCTCTGCATCGAGGGCCTGCGCGATGATGATCGCTGCCGCAGGCGGGCGCGATCTGCTCACGACGAGGCGGGGCTGGCCGCTGTGCGGCTCGGGCAGCGTGGGTTCGGGGTCGGTGCACAGCGTTTGGCCGACCGCTGGCAGCGCCACAGCACCCGCGGTCGGCACGCCGTCCTCGACGAGGGCGATATGCACCGCCCAGTCCGAGCGGCCAGGTTCGGAATACTCGCGTGTTCCGTCCAAGGGGTCCACGATCCAGACCCGGTCCGCCGACAGTCGGGCGAGATCGTCCCGCCCTTCCTCGGAAAGAATGGCGTCGTCGGGCCGCGCCTTGGCCAACCGCTTCACGATGTGCTGGTGGGCTTCGGAGTCGCCGGTGTCTCGGACCTCCCAGGTCCCGGCCCCTGAACTGAAGAGCCGGTCACGGACTTCCACCAGCAGAGCCCCGGTCTCGGTGGCGACGCTCGCGGCGAGCGCGTGGTCGTCGGGCTGGGCCATCGGTCAAGTGTGCCGCGTCGATGCACCGTCGCCACAGCGGGCACTGGCCGCATCGATCCCCGCGGTGCGCCCGCCCGATGCCTGGGTGACAACCGTGTGACGATCTCTGGTTCCAACCCGCATGAGGTCAACGGGGCAGGAGGGGACAGCTAATCTTCGAAGTGTCAGACGTGATGGGGCGTGGGATTCAATTCGCCTCTCGCGTCGATGTATCAAACATTCGATCGGAGGAACGTTCTCCATGAAGAAACCAACTGCGCTGTTGTCGCGACGATCTGCGCTGCGCCTCGGGGGCGTGCTGGCGGCTTTGGCGCTGCTGGGCGCCGCCTGCGGCAGCGACTCTGACGACGAGGCCACAGACGAACCCGCTGCCACGACCGAAGCGGCAACAGCCACCGATGCCACAAAAGTCGAACTGGTGCAGAGCGAGGACGATCTGCTCGACACAGTCATCGCCCGCGGCGAGCTGAAGTGCGGCGTGTCCGGCGCAGCGGTGGCGTTCTCCGAGACGCAGCCCGACGGATCGCAGACCGGCTTCGACGCCGACTTCTGCCGTGTCGTCGCAGCCGCCATCTTCGGCGATGCCAACGCTGTGGAATTCACGCCGCTGACCGCTGCAGAGCGGTTCACTGCCGTGCAGACCGGGGCTATCGACGTGCTGATGCGCAACACCACCTGGACCCAGGGCCGTGACACCGAGGTCGGCATGGACTTCGGGCCCACCACCTACTACGACGGACAGCAGCTGATGGCTCGCGCGAGCGACGGCTTCAGCGGCAGTTCGACGGTCGCCGACATCGGCGGCGCGGTGGTGTGCACGAACGCCGGCACCACGACCGAGCAGAACATCGCCGACGCAGCCGACGCTGCGGGTGTGGAGATCCGGCTGGACACCTTCGAGGACTTCGACATCGTCACCACCAACTTCGTCCAAGAAGCATGCGACATCGTGACGACCGACGGATCGGCCCTCGTCGGCCGCAAAGCCAACCAGCAGCCTGACGACCAGGAATGGGTGATCTTCCCGCCCACGCCGATCTCCAAGGAGCCGCTCGGCCCGACCTACGGTCAGAACCAGTCGCGCTTCGCGGACGTGGTCAACTGGGCCGTCTACGCCACGATCATCGCTGACGAGAAGGGCATCACCTCCCAGAACGTCGACTCGAGGATGGGTGACGGCTCGCTCGATGCTGAGGCGGTCCGCCTGCTGGGCGGCGAAGGCGAGCTGCAGACGGCCATGGGACTGTCGGCCGACGCCTTCTACAGCGTCATCAGCCAGGTCGGGAATTACGACGAGATCTACTCCCGTCACCTGAACCCGGTCGGCCTGACCCGCGCTGGGTCCGCCAACGCGGGCTGGCTCGACGGAGGTCTGATCTACGCGCCGCCGGCTCGCTGAGCCAGAACACCTGAGGGGGTATCGCCCCCGCAGCCACAGCTGAACGCACGGCCCCCGATCCAGCCGGATCGGGGGCCGTTGCGCGCCTGGCCCGCCTCAGACGCCGGGCTGCGTGACGTGCCGCGGCGAGACTGCGAGGGGTCACAGCAGTCAGTGAGCCGCGACGCAGTGGTGCGCATGGCATACGGTGGCGAGCAGTGAGCGATGAGCTAGCGACGGGGGACAACGCGCCGCTGAGCAATCTGGGCGCGCGCCCGCCCTTCTACCGCGACGCCACGGTGGTCAAGTGGCTCTCGCAGGTGGTGGGTCTCGTCCTGGTGCTGCTGGGCCTGTTCTTCCTGTCCTCCCAGGCGCAGAACAACCTCGCCGAGCGGGACATCGCCACCGGCTACGACTTCTTGGGCACTGCGCTCGGCAGCGACCTCGGCTCGGGCATCGACACCAACCCGGCCACCAGCGGCCGAGCGCTGTGGGCAGGCATGGTCAACACCATCCGCCTGGCGATCGCCGGCATCGTGCTGGCGACGATCCTGGGGGTGCTCGTCGGCGTCGGGCGGCTGTCTCGCAACTGGATCGTGAACCGCACCAGCAGCATCTTCGTGGAGACGCTGCGCAACATCCCGCTGCTCGTGCAGATCATCCTGATCTTCGTCGTGATAGCGAGCTTGCCTCGGGTCACGATCGACCAAGGACCGATTCACGGCTGGCTCCACGTCTCCAACAAGGGCGTGTCGATTCCGCGGGTGACGATCGGCGACGGCTTCTACCAGTGGATCATCTTCGTGATCGTCGGCGCGGCGCTGGGCTGGTCGGTGCTGCGCCGCCAAGAACGCCGCCACGACCTGACGGGCCAGCAGACCTACCCGTGGCTGAGCTTCACCGCCGTGGTGGCAGCGTTCGCTGCGGTTGGCTGGTTCGCGCATCCGGCATTGGGGTGGGTGGGCGCCATCTTCGACGCGATTGCCTCGGGCATCGACGCGTTGACCCCAGGCATCGTGCAAGCGGCCATCTCGCTGCTGGCCGTTGCCGCGGCAGTGCAGTGGATCAGGCGATTCCTGGCGGGCCGTCGCACGCCGGCGGGGCTGACCAGGCTCACCGACGACGACTGGTTCCGCATCATCTTCGCCGGCGTAGGCGCAGTGCTCGTCATCGTGTTCGTGACGATCGTGTGGCCCGGGTTGGCGAGCTGGGTCATCAACTCAGGTCGCGACCTGTTCGGGGTGATCGCCGACAAGTACGGCGACGGCCGCACCGCAAGTCCGATCACCGCCTTCCGGCCCGACATCGAGCAGCTCGGAAACTTCCCGAACTACGGCCCGGCCGGCCTGAACCTGATACAGGCGCTGGCGGCGGTGTACTTCGGCGTGGTGCTCTACACGGCGGCGTTCATCGCTGAGGTGGTGCGCGGCGGCATTCTGGCCGTGCCGAAGGGCCAGAGCGAGGCTGCGGGGGCGCTGGGCCTGCGGCGCACCACCATGCTGCGGCGGGTGATCCTGCCCCAGGCGTTCCGAGTGATCCTGCCGCCGCTGGGCAACCAGTACCTCAACTTGACCAAGAACACCTCGCTGGCCATCGCCATCGGCTACAGCGATGTGGTCCAGGTAGGCCAGACGGTCTACAACCAGACTGGCAAGACGCTCGAGGTGGTCTCCATCTGGATGCTGTTCTACTTGGCCTGCTCGCTGACGATCTCGGTGGTCGTCAACTTCTTCAACGTCCGCATGCGGATCGTGGAGCGCTGAGATGGAACAGGGCGACGGCGTGCCGGCTGTGGGAGACCTGTCCGTCATGGGGGACAGGTCCGCCCTCACGCCTGCTGCAGCCCGACCCGTCGTAGCGGCCTATCGCTCGCCGGGGGAGTGGATTCGCAAGAACCTCTTCCCCAATCCGTTCAATTCGTTCCTGACCGTCGCCTTCGGCCTGTTCGTGCTGTTCGCTCTGCGAGGGCTGCTGAACTTCGTGTTCAGCGAGGAGCGGGGCTGGGATGCCGTCCGCACGAACCTGCGGCTGATCTTCACCCACGCCTATCCCGAAGAGCAGTACGTGCGGGTGTGGGTATGCGTCGGCGTCGTGGTGACCCTGGCGGGCCTGTCCTTGGGCGTGTTCGCTGGCCGCGGCGACGGTGTCGAACTGCGGAAGATCTCCAACGCGCTGACAACCGCGGCCGCCGCCATCGCCATCGGCGTCGTCCTGCGCGAGCCATCGGTGCTGATCGGCGCCGACGGTGCAGTCGTGCGAGACGGCGACGATGCGGTCCGGCAGTCGTTCGCCGAGGCGATGGCGGACCGTTGGGGCTGGTGGCTCGCAGCCGCGATCCTCATCGCCGTGGCACAGGTCATGCGTCGCATGCCGAAGCGACATGACGGATCGCCGCCCACGGTGCAGGCGATCGACTTCGCAGTCGCCGCGTTGGCCGTTCCGGTGTTGTCGGCGTGGATCTATCCGTGGGGTCACTACGCCTTCGCCGAGGGGGAGTTCATCGCCGAGCCCGGCCGCACCGTGGCCATGTCCACCAAGCTGCCGTGGACCGTCATGTGGGTGCTGACGGTTGCCGCGTTGCTCGCGGGCCGCTGGGTGCGTTCGCACCTCGGCGAGCGGACGCTGTCGAGTGTGCGCATCACGGTGACCTTGGCCTGGCTGATGGTGCCGTTCGTCCTGTACTGGGTGGTGCTGCGCGACCCCGACCTCGACTGGACACGGGTGGGCTCGGTGGACCTGCCGCTGGCGCTGGCGTTCGGCATCGCCGGCGGGGCGGTGCTGTGGTGGCTCACCTCCGAAGGCATCGGCGAGCTCGGCCGCATCGCCGGAGTGGTGCTGCTTGCCATTGCGGGGTTCAACTGGCTCGCGGCCTTCATGGGCTGGTACCCGATGCTGCAGAAGGTGCGCATCAGCTTCCTCCTGCTGGCGGTAGTGGCGCTGCTGGCGCACAACTTCTCCGGGGAGACCCAGAAGCGGCGACGCCTCGTCGCGGCGTGGCTGACGATCACCGCCGTGTTCCACTACTTCGCCACCATCATGAACACGCCGTCGACGGTGGAGACGCCGACCGAGGCGCTGATCGGCGGATTCGCCGTCACGCTGGTGGTGGCGGTGTTCACCCTCATGCTCTCGTTCCCGCTCGGGGTGCTGCTGGCGCTGGCCCGCACCTCGCGGCTGCCGATCTTCCGGGTCATGGCGACCTCGTACATCGAGGTGGTGCGGGGCGTTCCCCTCATCACCATCCTCATCTTCTTCGTGGTGATCCTGCCGCTGTTCCTGCCGTCGAACATGGAGATCAGCCTGTTCGCCTCCGCCACGCTGGGCTACACGCTGTTCTCGGCGGCCTATCTGGCCGAGAACGTGCGCGGCGGCCTGCAGTCGATTCGCCGAGGGCAGTACGAGGCGTCCGACGCGGTCGGCTTGAGCACGGTGCAGCGAACGACATTCATCGTTTTGCCCCAGTCGCTGCGGGCGTCGATTCCGCCGCTGGTGGGCCAGGTGATCGCCACGTTCAAGGAAACCTCGCTGCTGGCCATCATCGGCGTGTTCGACATCCTGCGCATGGCCAACAGCGTCATTCCGGCCCAGACGCAATTCTTGGGCATCAAGCGAGAGGGCCTGCTGTTCGTCTCGCTCGTCTATTGGGTGTTCGCATACACGCTGTCGAAGTGGAGCCAGCGGCTCGAGCGACGGCTCGGCGTGGGCGAACGATAAGCACGACAAGGGGAGCACGACGTGAGCATCAGCGACGCCACCGTCGCAGTGTCTGAGGAGCTAGCGGCAAGAGACGACATGATCGTGTGCCGCGGCGTGGACAAGTGGTTCGGCGACTTTCAGGCCCTCAGCGGCATCAGCGCGACCATCAAGGAGCAGGAGATCGTCGTGGTGCTCGGGCCCTCGGGCTCGGGCAAGAGCACGTGGATTCGCTGCATCAACCGGCTCGAAGCCCACCAGAGCGGCCAGATCATTGTGGACGGCATCGAGCTGAGCAACGACCTGCGCAACATCGAGAAGATCCGCTCCGAGGTGGGCATGGTCTTCCAGCAGTTCAATCTGTTCCCGCACCTGACGGTGATGGACAACATCACGCTGGCGCCCATCTGGGTGCGCCGCAAGTCGCGGCCCGAGGCCGAGGAGCAGGCTCTGGCGCTGCTCGAGCGTGTGGGCATTCCCGAGCAGGCGCAGAAGTTCCCCGGTCAGCTGTCAGGCGGGCAGCAGCAGCGCGTGGCGATCGCGCGGGCGCTGGCGATGGAGCCCCGGGTGATGCTGTTCGACGAGCCCACCTCGGCACTCGACCCCGAGATGATCAAAGAAGTGCTCGATGTGATGGAGGGGCTGGCGCGCTCGGGCATGACCATGATGGTGGTGACCCACGAGATGGGCTTCGCCCGAGAGGTGGCCGACCGCATCATCTTCATGGAGGACGGCGAGATCGTGGAGGTCGGCACCCCGCATCATTTCTTCACCGAGCCCGCCGAAGAGCGCACCAAGCTGTTCTTGAGCCAGGTCCTCTGATTCCGGCTGAGCCGTGACTGGTGGGCGTGTGGTTCTGATCTCGGCGCAGTCTCAGCCGTTGGGCTCGCCGTACGGGGCGCCGGCCTGCTCGTAGCAGTCCGGGTGATAGTGCTCGACGCGATCCCAGCGGCTCTTCACGTACACGTTGCAGATGATCTGCTCAGCCCGGATGCGCGCCCGGAACTTGATGAGTTCGTCGCAGACTGCGCAATAGGCCGAGTTGCCGGCGTCGACAGTGCGTGACACGGCCCTGCTCTTCCACCGCTTGCGGTCGGGCGCAGAGGTGTTCGCTGAGGTCGAAGCCGACGACGCCGAGGTGTCCGTAGCCATGGCGGGACCCTAGCGAACGGTCGCGCGTGTCGTGCGGATACTCGCGCTCTACGCGCGAGAAATCACACATGACGCGCGATTGACGCAGACGAATCGCGCGCAGTGTGCGCGATCGCAGCGACCGTCGGCACGAGACGCGGCGTGCTCGGACGTCAAAAGCGACAGGGAATGCTGCCACCGAGGGGCGGGCGGCTCTCGGCCTCGGACATCGCGTGCTCGGTCCTAGAGAACACTCGGGTGAACGGCGTGACTGCGCCGAGCGATAGTGAGTGCCCGAGGTAGCGTGCTCAGCCGTGTCCGAGTGTCCGCCCGCGTCTGGTGCCGTGAACGCCGTGCTGTTCGATTTCGGCGGGGTGATCACCGAGAGCCCGTTCGAGGCGTTCAACCGCTACGAAGACCGCATTGGCATCCCTCGCGACACCATCCGGCAGATCAACGCCACCAACCCTGACACCAACGCATGGGCACGGCTCGAGCGCAGCGAGGTCAGCGTCGAAGAGTTCGCCGAACTGTTCGAAGCAGAGGCTGCCGGCCGAGGGCACGAGCTGTCCGGTACGCAGGTGCTGGGGTGTCTCAGCGGCGGGCTGCGGCCGCAGATGGTGCGTGCACTGGAGATTCTCGCGGCGCGCCTGCCGGTGGGCTGCATCACCAACAACGTGCGCACGGGCCACGGCACCGGCATGGCACGCGACGCAGCCGCTGCCGCGGCGATTGCCGAGGTGATGAAGCTGTTCAGGGTCGTGATCGAGTCGTCGGTCGTGGGGCTGCGCAAGCCCGATCCGCGGATCTACGAGCTGGCATGCGCCGAGCTGGGCATCGACCCAGCCTGCACGGCCTACCTCGACGACCTGGGCATCAACTGCAAGCCGGCCGCAGCCATGGGCATGGCCGCCATCAAGGTGACCGACCCCGACGCTGCTCTGGGTGAGCTGGAAGCACTCGTCGGCTTCGAGCTGCGTTGATGCCCGACCGAGCAACTCGCTGATCGGCAGCCGGCATGGCGGGCCAGTTCATCTACACGCTGCGGGAGGTCAGCCGGCACTACCCGCCCGACCGCGATGTGCTGCGCGACGTGACACTGGCGTTCCTGCCGGGCGCGAAGATCGGTGTGATCGGCCACAACGGCTCGGGCAAGTCGACGCTGCTGCGGATCATGGCCGGTCTCGACGACGGCTACGTCGGCGAGGCACGGCTGTCGCCCGACGCTTCGGTGGGACTGTTGCCCCAAGAGCCGCAGCTCGACCCAGCGCTCGACGTCGAAGGCAACGTGATGAGCGGCGTGGCCGCGACGGCCGCGCTGTTGAGGGCCTACGAGGAGCTCATGGCGGGCTGGGCAGAACCCGATGCCGACTTCGACGCCCTCGGCGCCCGCCAGGCAGAGCTGGAGGACAAGATCGCCGCCGCCGATGCGTGGAACCTGGACCGTCAGGTCGCGATGGCGATGGACGCGTTGGGCCTGCCGCCGCCCGACGCCGAGGTGACGACGCTGTCGGGAGGCGAGCGTCGCCGGGTGGCCTTGTGCCGCCTGCTGCTGTCCCGCCCCGACTTGCTTTTGCTGGACGAGCCCACCAACCACCTCGACGCGGAATCGGTGGCGTGGCTCGAACGGTTCCTGGCCGACTACGCGGGGACGGTCGTGGCGATCACCCATGACCGCTACTTCTTGGACAACGTCGCCGGCTGGATCCTCGAGGTCGACCACGGCCGCACGCACCCCTTCGAGGGCAACTACAGCGCCTGGCTCGAGCACCACCACGAACGGCTCGCCTCACAGCAACGCCAGTCCGAAGCTCGAGCGCGCACGCTGGCACGCGAGCTGGAGTGGGTGCGCATGTCGCCGCGGGCGCGTCAGGCCAAGAGCCGGGCTCGCGTCAGCGCGTATGAGGAGCTGCTGGCCTCCCATCGCAAAGCCGCTGACGAGCAGCGTCGAGCGGACGCATTGCAGATCACCATCCCGATGTCACGGCGCCTGGGCTCGCAGGTCATCGAGACCGAGTGCCTCGCCAAGGCCTACGGCGACCGGCTGCTGTTCGACGACCTCTCCTTCAGCCTGCCGCCGGGCGGCATCGTGGGGGTGGTCGGCGCGAATGGCGCCGGCAAGACCACGCTGTTTCGGCTGCTGGTCGGCGACGAGCAGCCCGATGCGGGCAGCATCACGATCGGCGAGACCGTCGACATCGCCTACGTCGACCAGTCGCGGGCAGTGCTCGACGATGACCGCACGGTCTATGAGGAGATCACCGACGGGCAGGACACGCTGCGGATCACCGGCTTGGACGGCGCGCGCGAGGTCAACGGCAGGGCGTTTGTTGCCTCGTTCAATTTCACCGGTGCCGACCAGCAAAAGCGTGTGGGCGACCTCGCGGGCGGCGAGCGGAACCGGGTGCACCTGGCCAGGACGCTGCGGCAGGGCTGCAACGTGCTGCTGCTCGACGAGCCCACCAACGACCTCGATGTCGACACGCTGCGTGCGCTGGAGGCCGCCTTGGAGTCGTTCGGAGGCTGCGCTGTGGTCATCAGCCACGACCGCTGGTTCCTCGACCGCGTTGCCACCCATGTGCTGGCATTCGAGGGCAACAGCGCGGTGCGCTGGTTCGAAGGCAACTTCACCGACTACGAGGCCTTCGCCAAGCGCGAGCTGGACGCCGGCGCAGGCCCGACGCGCATCGCCGACAAGCCGATTGCCCACTGACGCTACGAATCATCAACCGGCGTTCAGAGGGACGTCGATCAGAGACGCTCGACATTTTCGAGCGTTCGGTACTCGCATTGTCCGGGCACCTCGGAACCGGAAGCGGAACCGGAGCCGACGCCATCGTCGAAGTGCTCGACGGTCGGCGTTAGCTTCGTCGGGGTGCGGATCGCGACGTGGAATGTCAACAGCCTGAACGCTCGCTTGGAACGCGTCGACGAATGGCTGGACTACGCCGAGCCTGACGTCTTGCTGCTGCAGGAGACGAAGATGTCCGATGAGCAGTTTCCGCATCGGCACTTTGAGGCGCAGGGCTACGACTCGGCGCACCACGGCGAGGGCCGCTGGAACGGGGTGGCCATCGTGTCGCGCGTGGGCATCGACAACCCGGTCGCCGGCTTTGCTGACGGCCGCGAACCCGATCCCGATGCGCGGATCATCTCGGCCCGCTGCGGGGGGGTGAGGGTGAGCTCGGTCTATGTGCCCAACGGGCGTGCGGTCGACCATGAGCACTACCGCTACAAGCTGGACTGGCTCGGGCGCTTGCGTGCTCACCTGCAGGCCACCTGCGATCCGGCCGAGCCGGTGCTGGTCGGCGGCGACTTCAACGTGTGCCCGGACTACCGCGATGTGTGGGACCCCGACAATCCCGAGCCCCGCACCCACGTCACCGAACCTGAACGGCACGCCATCGCCGAGGTGTGCGATTGGGGGCTCGCCGACATCTTCCGCGAGCACTACGACGCCGCGGGCCTCTACAGCTGGTGGGACTACCGAGACGGCGCGTTCTACAAGCGCCACGGCCTGCGAATCGACCTGCTGCTGGGCACCGAGCCGGTGGTTGCAGCTACGCAGTTCTGCCTCATCGATCGCAACGCCCGCAAGGGCACCAAGCCATCGGACCACACGCCGGTGTTCGCGGATCTCGCGCTCTGACGCTGAGCCGGCCGGCCGCACCGTGCCGCTCGACCGGCTCTACTTGCGGCTGGTTGCCATGTGGCTCCGGGTCAACTCGGGCACCGGCGTGTCTCCGGATGCGCTTCCCGCCGACCGGCGGACCCCGGCTCAGTGTTCGCGTGTGGTGCCGAGCGCCGCACGAGCTTCGGCCAGCCGACTCGCAGCGTCGTCGCGAGCAAGCGGCGGCGGCTCGGCGGTCGCGTGTTCGATCAGCTCCAGCCATGGCGACGGACTGCGAGGCCCGCCGCCCGTCCCGCGGCCCGATCGGTGCCGCGCCCAGGTGAAGTGGAGCGTGCGGCTCGCCCGCGACACCGCCACGTAGAACAGCCGTCGCTCCTCGAGGTCGTCTCGGCGCAGCGGCACGAGCCCGTCCTCCGCCCCGGCGATCACCACATGAGGCCACTGCAGGCCTTTTGCGGCGTGGAAGGTGGCCAGCGTGACTGCGCCGTCTCGTGGGTCGAGCGACGCACCGAGCCGGTAACGGTCAAAGAGATCGACGGTGAACTCGCGTTCACGGTTCGCCAGCAGCGCCGCCCAGCTCGCGAAGCCGTCGCCAGTGGCGCCGATATGGCGCGATCGGCGACCCGCCGAGCTGTCGATCTCGGCCAGATAGGCCTCCGCCAGCTCGAGCACTCCCAGCAGCGTCTCCGCGGGCACTTCAGCAGACGGCGTCTCGGAGACCGCTCGCGGGTCTGCCCGCAGGCGTTCGCCGACTTCGGGCCGTGGAGAAGTGCCGCGCGAACGCTCAGTCGACGCTGAGCGCAGATCGGGAGCAGAGCCGTCGAGCGCCTCGGCTCGCAGGTCCTCGACAGCGGCAGCGAACGGCACGTTCGAGGTGCGAAACCTCTCTAGCAGCTCCCTGACGGCGGGCAACTGGAGAAACGGGCTGCGCTGACCGCTGAGCCGGTAGGGGATGGCGCGGGCATTCAGCGCGGTCGCGATGTCGCCGAGCTGACCATTCGTGCGTGCCAGCACCCCGAAGGCGCCCCAGCGCACCCGGCCGACGCGCCGGTCGGCGATCCATCTGGCGATGCCGTCAGCTTCTGCTCCGACATCGTCGAACGCGGTCACGGTCGGCACCGGACCTGTCTCGTGCGGTCGAGCGGGGCTCTGACGCGCTCCGCTCGGGCCGATGTCTGGTGACAGCTCGCCCGGACTCGCGGGCTCGCGCGCAGCATCGCCGCGGGGCTCTGACCGTTGGCGCGTTTGCGGCGCCATGACGGCCTGCGCTGCGGTGACCAGCGAGGGATGGCTGCGGTAGTTGAGTTCGAGCCGGATCACCTGTGCGCCCTCGAAGTGACGCTCGAAGCCGGCGACGTAGCGGCTGTCGGCACCATTCCACCCGTAGATCGCTTGGTCGATGTCGCCGACGGCGCAGATGTCGGCAGCCTTGCTATACACGGCGTCGGACCCGCCGATCCATTCCCCCAGCAGCTCCCACTGCAGCCGGTTGAGATCTTGGAACTCGTCGACAAAGAAGTGGCGGTGAAGCCAGCGCTGCGCAGCAGCGAAGTGCTCGTCGGAGCGCATCAGGCGCGTGCACTCCGCCAATAGGTCGTCGAAATCGAGAAGACGGCGACGCGACTTCGTGCGCTCGAAGTGCTTGAAGAGCTCCGCGGCTGCTTCGCCGCCTTGGCGCCCGAGCCGACGATGAGCCGGCCCCTCGCGATATTCGGCGACCGACAGGCTGCTGGCCTTGGCCCAGTCGATCTCGCGCAGCGCCGCGGCAACCGTGATCGGCGGCCTGGGCCCGAATGCACGCTGGAGGTGCTCTGCGAGTTCGCTGCTCAGCGCACCCCGGCTGGGAAGAATCTTGCGCTCGGCGCGGCCGTGATCGATGTCGTACCGGCGCACTTGTGCCAGAGCGATCGAGTGGAAGGTGCCCACAGGACCCATGTCGTCGATGTCGAGTTCCCTCAGCCGGGTCCGCAGCTCGTGGGCAGCCCGCCGAGTGAACGTCACGGCCATGGCGCGCCGCGCCTGCATCGACTCGGTGGCGGAACGCCAGGCGATGCGGTGCGTGAGCACGCGGGTCTTGCCGCTCCCCGGACCGGCCACCACCAGCAGCGCACTCGCGCTCGAGCGCACGGCGGCTCGCTGGGCGGCGTCAAGCCCGTCGTCGGCCGGCAGTGTCTCGTCTGGCAGCGACCGCCTCGGCAGCGTCGCGCTCGGCAGCGTCTCACCCGGCTGCGCTGGGGCGCCGGCGTCGTCTGAGTCACTCATCGCCGACCTCGTTCACCCCTGCGAAGTTCACCACGGCGAACCTAGGCCCTCGCACTGTGCAGTCTGCCTGCGCAGTCTGGGTGCGCTGGCTGCATGCGCGGCAGCTCCTAGGAGACTGGTCGGCAAGTCGTGTTTCCGCCAGTTTTCCGATTGCAAACCCACAGGTCAGCAGCTTGCTGGATCAGCCCGAAGCCCATTTCCGACCAGACTTCCAGGCGTTGTCGTGTGGGGTGGCCGTTCCCTCGGTGCCGCTGTCGCATGCGCGCCAGCTCTCGGGGCGCTGCCGCCATGCCGAACTGCGCCCATCCGCAGCACCTATCCGCAGCACCTATCCGCAGCACCTATCCGCAGCGTCAATAGCCTGCTTGCGGTGCGGATCGTCAGCCTGGTCCCGAGCGTCACTGAGACGCTGGCCGCGTGGGGCGCCGACCCGATCGCGTGTACTCGATTCTGTGAGCGAGACGATCTGCGACATGTCGGCGGCACGAAAAACCCCGACATCGAGGCCATCGCCGCGCTGGCACCGGATCTTGTCGTCGTCGACCGCGAGGAAAACCGCAAGGAGGACTTCGACGCGCTGGTTGCTGCGGGCATCGAGGTCGAGGCTCTGCACGTCGCATCCATCGATGATGTCGAACCAGAACTCGACCATCTCGCAGCACGGCTCGGTGTTGCCACGCAGCCAGAGCCGATGCCGGCTCGCGCCGGGCTGCCACCGCTGCGCCGTCCGTCGGACGGCACCGGGCCGGTGCGTGTATTCGTGCCGATCTGGCGGCGGCCCTACATGACCGTGGGCGCCCGCACCTACGGCACCTCGCTGCTGGAGTACTGCGGCGTGCAGGTGGCATTTGCCGATCGACCCGACGCCTATCCCACTCTCAGCGAGAGTGACTTTGCCGGCGAGCCGATCGATCTGGTCCTCGCGCCCACCGAGCCGTACGCGTGGCATCGCCGCAATCTCGGCGAGCTCAGCGCGTTCGGCCCGACCAGTCTCATCGACGGCCAAGACCTGTTCTGGTGGGGGGCGCGCACGCCCACGGCGGTGACCCGCGTCGCGCAGACGATTGCGCAGGCGCTGGGCTGAGCGCCTCCGCGCGTGAGCGACGGTCGGGACCTGTTTTGGTCGGGGTCGCGCACGCTTGGCGCCGTCGTGCGTGTTGCGCCGGCGCGCCGAGCGCTGCTGGGTCCCCACCGATTCCCGCAGGCGGCGCCAAGTAGCGTGACGGAAGCCTAAAGAGGGGATTGGACATGGGTACAGGACCGCTGGCAGGAGTGCGCGTCATCGAGCTGCAGGGCATCGGCCCGGGGCCCTTCTGCGGGATGATGCTCTCCGACATGGGCGCCGAGGTCATCCGCGTCGAACGGGCCGCCGGAGTCAGAGATCACGATCCCGACAGCCCGCCCATCGACGTGCTGGCCCGTGGCCGGACATCGATCGGGCTCGACCTCAAGAACCCCGACGGCGTCGAGGCGCTGCTGCGGCTTGTGGAGCATTCCGACGCCCTGATCGAAGGCTTCCGCCCCGGCGTGATGGAACGGCTCGGCATCGGGCCCGACGAGTGCCTGGCTCGCAACGCGCGGCTGGTGTACGGCCGTATGACCGGCTGGGGCCAGGAGGGTCCCTACCACCTGGGTGCAGGGCACGACATCAACTACATCGCGCTGGCGGGCGCTCTCGACCCGATCGGCCGCAAGGGCGAGCCGCCGATCGCTCCGCTGAACCTGGTGGGCGACTTCGGCGGGGGCGGCATGCTGCTGGCATTCGGCGTGGCCTGCGCCCTGTTCGAGTCTCAGCGTTCCGGTGAGGGCCAGGTGGTGGACGCGGCGATGGTCGACGGCGCAGCGACGTTGATGGCCATGTTCCACTCGATGCGGGCGCTGGGAGTGTGGAACGACGAGCGCGGCACGAACATGCTCGACACGGGCAGTCACTTCTACGACGTGTACGAATGCGCCGACGGCAACTACATCTCGGTCGGCTCGATCGAGCCCCAGTTCTATGCCGAGCTGCTGCGCCTCACCGGCCTCGAGGGCGACCCTGACTTCGCCAAGCAGAATTCACGCAGCAGCTGGCCCGAGCTCAAAGAGCGGATCGCCGAGGTCTTCAAGACCAAGACCCGTGACGAGTGGTGCGAGATCATGGACGCCACTGACGTGTGCTTCGCCCCGGTGCTGACCTTGGCCGAGGCCCCGCAGCATCCGCACAACGTCCACCGTGACGTGTTCTGCGAGGTGGCCGGGGTGGTGCAGCCGAGCCCGTCGCCTCGCTTCAGCCGCACCGTGCAAGCGGTGCAGGGCCCCCCGGCACATCCCGGCCAGCACACCGACAGTGTGCTGGCGATCGCCGGTTACGACCCCGACGACGTCGCAAAGCTGCGCGACACCGGTGCCGTTGCCTGAGACCGGCGCCGGGGCTGTGGGCCCTGAAGCCATCAGCGCGCCTGAGAGCCGAGAGCCGCACGACGCGCCGCCGGGTCCCGGAGGCGCCGGCACGCCTGTGAGCCGAGAGCCGCACGACGCACCGGCGAGCCTCGATCGCAAGCTGGTGCCGCTGTACGCCGAGGCAGCGGCAGTCGCCGAGATCTCGCCCGCCAGTGCCTGCGCCATGGCGCGGTTGCTGCTGCGCAGCCTGATCCGAGCCCAAGGGCTGCGCGGCCGTCACCTGGCTCGCGACATCAGCGAGTTGGTGTCGGCGGGTGCCCCGGTGGGGCTGCTGCGCGCCCTCGATGTCATCAAGCTCAGCGACACCGAGGCGCGGCGCCCTGGCGAACTCAATCTCGCCAATGGCCACGGAGATGCGCAGAACCTGCTGATGTTCATCCACCTGTTCACACAGCACGTGACGCCGCCGCAGCAAGCGCCCCACGCCGAGGCGCCGCCACGACAGCGCAACGACTCGGCGGACCCCTCTCCCACGCGGTGAGAGTTTCGCCGCTGGTGTCACCGCACCGAGCTGCTCGGCCGCTGTTGTCACCGCACCGAGCTGCTCGGCCGCTGTTGCTGCGGCAACGAAGTGCCCGGCGGCTCGTATCGCCGCAGCGGAGCGTTCCGCGGGCGCTGCCGTTCACGCAGTGAGCACCGACTTCTGGGTGACGCTGCATACAGCACTGGGCTGGGTGCTGGTGCTGTCCAATGGTGTGGCTGGACTCTGGGCGCTCGGGGCAATCCGCTGGGCAGCACTGCGTCATCGCAGCTTGATGTGGCTTGTGGGAGCCGCGTGGGTGCTGGTCTTCGTGCAGCTCACTGCGGGCGTCATCCTCATGCGAATTGCTGCCGTCCAAGCTCCGGCCTTCCACGTCTTCTACGGGGCCTGCTGCGCGGTCGCGGTTTTCTTCGTCTACGCCTACCGCCAGCAGCTGGCGCACCGGCGCTACGAGCTGTTCGGCCTTGGCGCGCTGTTCATCATGGGACTCGGCATCCGGGCAATGTTCCTCGGCGGCTGACATTCTCGATCTGGGCTGAGAACGTCAACGAATAGGCGCTGAACTGCGGAAACGTCCGCCTGGCTGCCAGCGGCAACAGCTCGCTGACTCGCGATCTTGGGGATCACGAACTCAGTGCCCACGTGGCACACGAGCTCGTAGCGGCTGCGGCTTGCTGATCTGTGATCTTGGGGATCATGAACTCAGTGCCCGCCTGTCACGCGAGTTCGAGGCGGCTGCGGCTTGCTGATCTGTGATCTTGGGGATCATGAACTCAGTGCCCACGTGGCACACGAGCTCGTAGCGGCAACAGCTCGCTGACCCGCGACCTCGAGGACTCTTCCGTCAGTCTGGTGGTGCTCGAGGCCCGGCCCGGTCTCCGGGGCGGTCGGCTGTGCCCGTTGACACGGCCCGTGGGCTGGCCTCGTTGTCGGTGCCGTCGGCGCCGTCGGTGCTGTCGGCCGCCGGGGCAGGGGCGTGGAGTGTGAGCCGGCCAGGGCGTGTGGGGTGGGGCCCGACGGTGAAGCCTTGTTCGTGGATCTTGTCGTGGTGGCAGTGGTGGCAGACCGATGCGAGGTTGGCGTAGTCGGTGGGGCCGCCGTGCTGCCAGTGATCGATGTGGTGGTATCGGCAGTGGTCAGGGTGGGTGCCGCAGCCGATGCAGCCTTGATCGCGCAATGCCAGAGCGCAGCGTTGAAGCTCGGTGGCGGAGCGGCGGCTGCGTCCCATGCGCAGGTCGCCGGTTGCGTCGTTGAAGATCGTGGGCAGCACGCCGGCATCGACTGCGATGCGGGCGATCTCGCCGATGGGGATGGGGGTGCCGTCCGCGAAGCGGGTGTTGGCGAGCTGGTGGTTGACCATGTCGTAATCGGCGACCACTACCAGCGAGGTGCCTGAGGGCCGTGAGGTGTCGGGCTCGCAGATGAGCTTGGCGATCGCGTCGGCGGTGCGCTGCGCGGGAGTGGGACGGCAGTTAGCGTCCTCGTCGCGGTACAGGCGCCGTTCGGTCGCCGCGATGGCTGATGCCAGTCGGGCGCCAGTGACGGGATCGAATTGACCGTTGATGACCACCATGCCGCTGTCGCGGTTGGTGAACACACGCGCAGAGCGCTGCTGTCGTTGCTGTTCGAGCAGGGACGCACCGTCGTCGCGGCTCACATCAGCCACATGGCGCGCGACCGTGCGACGGAACTCGTCATAGCCCTCATGTCGGGCTCGTTCGGTCAGAAATGCCTCGTCGATGGGGGCGTCAGCGGCGGCGCGTGCGATCAGTCGAGCGTGGCCCGCGGGCAGCGCACCCGAAGCGAGACCGTCGCGGGTCAGGTCCAACTCGCCCAGCGCCACCGCGGCCTTCACGTCGCCGCGCGCCGCACGCCCAGACAGAGACAGAGTCTCCTTCGCGGTGTGCTCAGCGTTGGCGTTTCCGCGGCGGCGAGCGAGCTCGCACAGCACATCGGCCTTCATCACAGCCAAGCAGGACTCCGCCCGACCCATTTCGCCCAGCCGGGCGCGCAAGCCAGCGTCGCTCAGCGTGGAAACATCAACCGTTTCTACATGCAGCACAGCGTCTCGCGCTCTGTGCTGCGTTCGGGATCCGCTGCCGTTCTCCATGAGAACAAACGTATATGGGGGGTGCCACATCAAAGGCAGAGTCGGACGCCTCAGGGTCCGCCGTGGTGTGTCCAATTGGACAGTCCCCATTCGGGCGATGGTCGTGCCTGATGCCGAGTTGCCGGTAGGTCGGCGTGGCTTACGCCCTGCGAGGGGGTCTCAACCCGTCGCGGCGGCTGCGAGGCTTGCTCATCGTGGTGGCCTCCGGTCAGCGGATCGGCTGTTGGCCGGCTCGGTGAAGCAGAGCGCACAGACCCGCTGCCCTGTGGGGCCAGTCCTCAGAGGCCGAGCCGCTCTTCGAGAAGATCGAGCTGGTGGCGCATCTGAGGCGGCAGGCGCTCGCCCAGGTTCTGGTAGTGCGCTTCGATCATGTCGATCTCGGCTCGCCAGTCGTCCTCGTCCACGCCGAGCAGCGTCTCGATCTCGGCCGGCGACAGGTCGAGCCCGCTGGTGTCGAGCGCCTCGGGCGGGGGCACCATGCCGATCGCGGTCGGCACTGCTTCGCCGTGGCCCGCGACGCGCTCGAGCACCCATTTGAGCACGCGTGAGTTGTCGCCGAAACCCGGCCAGATGAACCTGCCGTCTGGGTCCTTGCGGAACCAGTTCACGTAGTACAGCTTCGGCAGCTGTGTTCCCGGCTTGGCGCCGATGTCCAGCCAGTGCTGGAAATAGTCGCCGAAGTTGTATCCGCAGAAAGGCAGCATGGCAAAGGGATCACGCCTGACCTCGCCGATGGTCCCCGCCGCCGCCGCCGTCTTCTCAGACGACATCTGCGAGCCGAGGAACACCCCGTGCTCCCAGTCGAAGGCTTCTGTCACCAGCGGAACCGTGGTCGCCCGCCGTCCGCCGAACAGGATCGCCGAGATCGGAACGCCGGCAGGATCCTCCCACTCGGGGGCAATGGTGGGGCACTGTGCTGCGGGGGCCGTGAAGCGAGCGTTGGGGTGCGCCGCAGGGGTGCCGGCATCGGGTGACCACTCGTCGCCGCGCCAATCGATGAGACCTTCGGGCGCCTCGGGCGTGAGGCCTTCCCACCAGACGTCGCCGTCGGAAGTCTGCGCCACGTTGGTGAACACGCAATTGCCCCACATCGTCCCCAGCGCGCTCGGGTTGGTGTTGTCGCCCGTGCCGGGCGCGACGCCGAAGATGCCGGCCTCGGGATTGATGGCATGCAGCCGCCCGTCGTCGCCGAACTTCATCCAGGCAATGTCGTCGCCGATGGTCTCGATCTTCCAGCCCGGAAGCGTCGGGATCATCATGGCCATGTTCGTCTTGCCGCATGCGGAAGGGAACGCAGCGGCCACATAGACCGTCTCGCCCTGCGGCGGCGTCACGCCCACGATCAGCATGTGCTCGGCGAGCCAGCCCTCGTCGCGGGCCATGGTCGATGCGATCCGCAGGGCGAAGCACTTCTTGCCGAGCAGCGCGTTGCCGCCGTAGCCGGATCCGTACGACCAGACCTCGCGGGTCTCGGGAAAGTGGACGATGTACTTGCGGTCGGCGTCACAAGGCCACGGCACATCGGCCTGGCCCGGCGCCAGCGGCGCGCCGAGCGAGTGAACGCACGGCACGAACGGACCGTCGCCCGCCACATCGAGCGCGGCCTGACCCATGCGGGTCATGATCCGCATGGAAGCCGCCACGTAGGGCGAGTCGGTGAGCTGGACCCCGATATGAGCGATGTGGCTGCCCAGCGGACCCATCGAGAACGGCACTACGTACATCGTCCGCCCGCGCATCGAGCCGTCGAACAGCTTCAGCAGTTCTTCCCGCATCTCAGCGGGTGCGCGCCAGTTGTTGTTGGGTCCTGCGTCGAGCTCGTCGGCGGTGCAGATGAACGTGCGATCCTCGACACGGGCGACGTCGCCCGGATCAGATCGCGCGAGAAAGCTGTTGGGACGGGCTTCGGGGTCGAGCGGGATGAGGGTTCCCGATTCCACCATCTGGCTGCAGAGCCGTTCGTACTCTGCTTCGGAGCCGTCGCACCAGTGGACTGCATCGGGTCGCAGCACGTCGGCCCAATGATCGACCCACTCGATCAACTGGCGGTTGGTAGTCGCAGGCAAGGTGTCCTCCGGGTCCGAGTCTTGCGCTTTCGCGCAAGGTGAGACTGGTAACTCGCTCTTCGGCCGGTGCGTGCGCCCCGGCCTCAGATCACGCTGTCTCCCCCCCGGCGGTGATCCAATCAGGTGTCCCCAGATCCACCTCTGAGCCCAGACGCAGCCGTGTGGCGAGCCCCCGATCGTCCAGGTCGTAGATCACTCGCTGGCCTTGCCGCACCATCCGGAAGATGGATCCCTCCAGGGCGTTCGCGGCCAGTTCGTGCTCGGCGCGCGTGACGTCGTCGGTGACGATTCCGACCCCAGATGCCGGGTCGTACGACTTGATGACGCCTTGCATCTGCGCCTCCAGTGGCTGGGATGCTGCGAGGCTGCCGTGGCGGCCCGCGCAATCCCCGGAAAGCTACCAATCGGCAGCGTCGGGCGCGTTGTAGCTTCGGCGGCGAGAGGCGAAGCCGTGGCCCCAGCGGCCCGTGAACCCTTTCCCATGCGATCGGGACCAAGAGCGCGAAGCAAGAGGTGAGACGATGAACGGCTCGTCGGCCCACGAGTCCGGGGGCAACGACAGCGACCTCAGGACGGCAATCGCGCCCCTCGCCGCTCTGGATTCTGCGGCGCTGGCGGAGGCCATGCGCACCTATTGCGCCGCGTTGGGGCAACACCGCGTCACGATCGACCGGCTCAACGTCTACCCGGTGCCTGACGGCGACACCGGAACCAACATGGCCATGACACTGGCAGCAGTGACCGAGGAACTCGAAGCGTCCCCAACGAGTCGCGCCGAGGTCTGCCGCGCCATTTCCCACGGCGCGCTCATGGGAGCGCGAGGCAACAGCGGCGTCATCGTCAGTCAGCTGCTCCGGGGTCTCGTTGCCGCTCTGGGTCCACCGGTCGATGCGCCCGAGGCCGAACGGCCCGGCGAGGCATCCGACTCGGACGCGCGGCGAGTTCGGCCAGACGCGGAGGAGACCAGGGGAGTGGTGGGCGTTGCGTGGCACGACGAGCCGCCGATCGATGCCGCGATGCTGGCCGAGGCTCTCGTCGCGGCGAGTTCGGCGGCGGACGGAGCAGTCATGCGACCGGTGGAGGGCACGATCCTGAGCGTGGCGCGCGCCGCAGCCCACGCAGCACAGCGCTCGGCCGAGGAGCTGGCCGCCAGCGGGGACCCGGCCGACGGCTCTCGCCGGCTGACAGTCGTGCTCGAGAGTGCCAAGCGGGCCGGCCAGCGAGCACTGGAGGCCACGCCGCAGCAGCTGCCGGTGCTGGCCGACGCCGGAGTGGTCGATGCGGGCGCCGCGGGCTACCTGTTGCTGCTCGATGCGTTGCTGAGCGTGGTGGACGGCCGACCGATGCCCGCCGAGGTGGATCTGCCCGCCGAGGTAGCCGCAGTGATCGCGCACGGGATTGCGGGGACGAACTCCGATGTGAGTGCGCCCGCCGCGATGGAGTCCCCACGTGCGCAGATGCACCGTGATTTGCCCCGGGACGCCGGCTCAGGCGGCGCCGATCCCGTTGCGGCCGGTTTCGGAGGCGACCGTCCCGACGGCGACAGCCACGACGCGCACGACCCGTCGGGCACGCGATATGAGGTGATGTTCCTTCTGGCGGCGCCTGATGAGAACATCGATGGATTCAAGACCGCTTGGGACGCGCTCGGCGACTCGATCGTGATGGTGGGCGGTGACGGACTGTGGAACTGTCATATCCACACCGACGACATCGGCCCGGTGATCGAGGCCGGCATAGAGGCGGGTCGGCCGTATCGCATCCAGATCACCGATCTGCACGAGCAGGTCGCCGACCTCGAGGACCGCGGCGCTCACACGGGCGCTCATGCGGCGGACAGCGCACATGGAGCGCACCGGGCTGAAACGGCGGCCGGCGCGCGCTTCAAGGATCATGGCGGGGGCTCGGCGCAGAGCGCCCGAGCGGCGGGTCGCGTTGAGGTGGAGTGCGCTGTTGTGGCCGTCTCGCCTGCGGCCGGTCTCGACGAGCTCCTCGGCGCCCTCGGCGTTGCGGAGATCGTCACCGGGGGCCAGACCATGAACCCCTCGACGGCCGAGCTCCTTGTCGCAGTTGAGGCGGCCCCGTCGCAGCACGTCATCGTCCTGCCGAACAACTCCAACATCGTCCCGGTTGCCCGCCAGGTCGACGCACACACCAGAAAGAACGTGGAGGTCGTGGCCACCACGTCGGTGCCTGCAGGCCTCGCAGCCATGATCGGCTACGACCCGGGTGCCGACGCAGCCGGCAACGCAGCGTCAATGAATGACGCGGCGGCAGCGGTCGTCGCGGGCGAAGTAACCCGAGCGGTGCGTGACACCGCCACCTCGGCGGGCCACGTCGCGGCTGGCCAGTGGATCGGCCTCGACGACTCGGGCATCGCGGCGACCGGCGAGACGGCCGGTGCGGCCGCCATCGCCCTGCTCGCGCACTTGCTGCAGCCAACCCATGAGATCGTGACGCTGATCGAAGGAGCGCGTGCCCCCTCCAGCGAGACCGACGACATCGTCTCGTGGCTGTCGCAGCACTGGCCCGGTGTCGAAGTAGAGCGTCACGTCGGTGGCCAGGACCACTACCCGTACCTGTTCGGCATCGAATGAACCCACATTCCCGCAGCACGCCGGAGGCCCCGGGTCCTGCGGCGAAGGACCCGCTGACGCTGCGGGAACTCGATGCGATCGGCGTCGAACGGCTCAACGGGGTCGGCCCTCAGCGTCGTAAGGCCCTCGCAGAGGTCGGCGTCGAAACAGTGTTCGACCTGCTGACGTATTACCCCCGGCGCTATGTGGACCGCACCGCTCAAGCGCCGATCAGCGAGGCCGTCGTGGGTGCTGAGATCACCGTCGTGGCCGATGTGGCGTCGGTGTCGAGCCGCCGCCTGCGCGGAGGCCGACGAATGGTGAGCGCCGAGGTGGGAGATGCCACCGGCGTGCTGAGCGCAGTGTTCTTCAACCAGGCATGGCGTGAGCGTCAGCTCACCGCGGGGCGCACCGTGGCGTTGTTCGGCAAGGTGGAGAACTACCGGGGCCGCAAGCAGATGACCAACCCCGTCGTCGATGTGCTGGGCGACGGCTCGACCGCGGACCGCACGGGCAGGATCGTGGCGATCTACCCGCAGTCCGAGACGGCGGGCATCGTCACGTGGGATGTCGCGAACTGGGTCGCGGAGGCGCAGCGGCGCTGTTCGGCCCGCGGCATCGCCGACCCGCTGCCCCGGCGCTGGCGCTCCCAGCTGGGTCTCATCAGCCGAGGCCGAGCATTGGTCGAGATCCACGAGCCGCCTTCGATGTCGGATCGATGGGCGGCCCGCAACCGGCTGGTGTTCGACGAGTTCTTGCGGGTGCAGCTGATGCTGCGAAGCCAGCGCCTGGCGCGTGAGGCCCACGAGCTCGGCATCGCTCATGAGTCCCGAGGGGGCCTCATCGAAGCCTTCCATCGGCGCCTGCCCTATCCACTGACGGGGGCACAGCAGCGTGCGATGGCCGCCATCGACGCCGACGTGAGCACCCAGCGCCCGATGCACCGCCTGTTGCAGGGCGACGTCGGTTCGGGAAAGACGCTGGTGGCGCTGCATGCGTTGCTGGTGGCCGTGCGCAATGGCCATCAGGGAGCGCTCATGGCGCCGACCGAGGTGCTGGCCGAACAGCATTTCTATGCGCTGCGCGCCTTGCTTGACGGGTTCGAGGTGCCCGACGCTTCGCGGCTCAGCGGCAAGCGGCCTCTGCGCCTGCGCCTGCTCAGCGGGTCAGCTTCGGCAGCACGGCGCCGCGAGGTGCTGGTGGAGATTGCCGTGGGCACCGCGGACATCGTGGTCGGCACCCACGCTCTGCTGGAGGAGTCGGTGAGATTCGACTCGCTCAGTGTCGTGGTGGTGGACGAACAGCACCGCTTCGGAGTGTCGCAGCGGGCGCGGCTGCGCGAAAGCGGACGTGACGACCGCCGCATCCCGCACTTGCTGGTGATGACCGCGACTCCCATTCCCCGCACTGCGGCAATGACGGTCTACGGCGATCTCGATGTCTCCGTGCTCGACGAGCTGCCGCCCGGCCGGACGCCGATCACGACGGAATGGGTCCAAGGGCCGCTCGCTGCTGAGTCCATGTGGGCCGAGGTGCGCTGCGAGATCGAAGCCGGGCGTCAGGCATACGTGGTGTGCCCGCTCATCACCGAGAGCGAAAGCCTCGATGCGCGTTCGGCTGAGCAGATGCATGCGGAACTCGTGGCCGGCTCATTGGCGGGCCTGCGAGTGGGGCTGTTGCACGGGCGGCTTTCCTCGGTCGACAAGGAATCGGTGATGGCGCAGTTCCGGTCAGGCAAACTCGACGCGCTGGTCGCGACGACGGTGATCGAGGTGGGCATCGATGTGCCGAACGCGACGGTGATGGTGGTGCTCTCGGCCGACCGGTTTGGCATCGCGCAGCTGCACCAGCTGCGTGGCCGGGTGGGCCGCGGCAGCCACGCATCGACGTGCTACCTCGTCAGCGACGACGATCCGACGCCCATCGCCGTCGAGCGGCTGGGCGCGCTGGCTGCGACCAGCGACGGATTCGAGCTGGCTGAACGTGATCTGGAGCTGCGCGGCGAGGGCACGCTGTTCGACGAGCGGCAGTCGGGACGCAGCGATCTGAAGCTGGCGTCGCTGGCTCGTGATGTCAATTGGGTGCAGGCAGCTCGCGACGCTGCCGCCGATCTCATTGGCGCCGACGGCGACCTCGACGCGCATCCGGCGCTGGCGGACGAGGTCGACTGGTTCGCCAGCCGCCGCGACCCCGACTACCTCCAGCGCAGCTAGCCGCTGGCTGCTGGGGAGATGTGCGGAACCAGTGCTGGGGCGGTGCGAGACGACGCGAATCTGATCGAGAAGATGAACTTGTTCCCCGCCGACGATTTCGCCCAAGCGGCCCAACGCTGGACCATCGAGCATCAGAGCGCAGAGGACCTCGCCGCGCAGCATCGCCGTAACCGGCGCAACCGCAGCGTCCGTTTCTGGTGCGGCGACGACGGCAGAGGCGACCGGTTCGCTGCGGCGTGACCTCAAGGGCGAGTGCATCAAAGCCGCGCCGGGCGCGATGAGTGCGAGGGCGTCACGATTGCACCACGTCACGATTGCACCAAGACGGAGACGACTGGTGTGCCGTATCGACGCACCCGGTGTGTGCGCCATCTGTCTTCGGGGCGGGGCTTGATCTCGTGGTCCGACTCGCACACCAGCACCTCGGCATTCACTGAGTCGAGGAGGTCGCGCCAGCCCTCGAAACGGTAGGGCGGATCGGCGAATGCAAGATCCACCGGATCGCCTTCGGCGGCCAGGTACCTCTGAACCTCGGATCGAACCACTGTCGCGCGCTCGACGATGCCCAGTGCGGTCAGGTTCGTCGTGATCGTGCGGCAGGCCGCTGCGTCAGAGTCCACAAGGGTGGCGTGCGCGGCACCACGTGACAGCGCTTCGATGCCGAGTGCGCCCGACCCGGCGAACAGATCCAGCACCGTGGCGCCTTCGGGCAATTTCAAGCTCACGAGCATGTTGAAAATGGCCTCGCGGGCGCGGTCCGACGTCGGCCGAATTGCATCGGCGCCGCCCATTTCCAGAAGGCGCCCGCCCAACACCCCGCCGACGACGCGCACGGCGTCACCGTATGCCGAATGCCGGCGCGTGCGAGAGCAAGTGCAACGCAGGAGTGTGCGACACTGCGGCGATGGCGCCACCGCCGCATACGCCCGGCAACACCGAAGGTGTCGACGTGGCACCCGAGATCGTGTGCGTCGACTGCGGGGGGCGCTGCGGCCTGCTGAGCGTGCCTGAGCCGGACTGGGGCTTCCAACCAGGCGACGTTGTCGCCTACCGATGTGCCGATTGCGGCGACCGTTGGGACCTCATCGTCGAGGACAGCGACCTTCCCAGCTGATCCTCGTCGCGAGGGTCCCTCGATTCGCGACTGCGGCGCGGTACGGTCGCCCCGCTGGACACGGATCGATCCGGAGGAGCCGTTCTCGGTGGTCATGGCGATGTATCCAGGGTCGTTCGATCCTGTGCATAACGGGCATCTCGACGTGATTTCGGCGGCTTCGGCGCTGTTCGATTCGGTCGTGGTAGCAGCGATGCGCAATCCGTCCAAGTCTGTGCCGCTGTTCTCCGATGACGAGCGCGTCGCGATGATCGTCGAGTCGACCAGCCACCTCGCCAACGTCTCGGTCGTGCAGTTCGGCGAGCTGGTCGTTGACCTCGCTCAACGCCTCGGCGCCGATGTGATTGTCAAGGGTCTTCGCAGCCAGAGCGACTTCGAATCCGAGTTGCGCATGGCGCACATGAACCACTCAGTATCCGGTGTCGAGACCGTGTTCGTCCCGCCGCGAACCGAGCATCTCTTTATTGCTTCCAACTACATCCGGGAAATCACCAGATTCGGCGGCGATTGCTCGCATCTCGTCCCGCCCGCAGTCGCCGAGCGGCTCGGGCAGCGAACGGCGCAGGAGGCAGCCACATGAGCATGTTCGAGGGCGGCGTCGAGGCACCACAGCAGCCAGCGATACACGACGGCATGCCGCAACCGCAGTCTCCGTTCGGCCGGCCCTCGCCCGAGACGGCGGCGCCCACGGAGGAGACGCTGCCAACGCCGGCCGAATCGCAGGCGCGCAACCCCGGAACGCTGGCACCGCGCCCCCCATCGGTCACGGCCGAGCAGTTCATCCGCGAGGCCGTGGAGATCATCAACGCGGCGCGCCCGATGCCGCTGTCCACCTCGGTCATGATCAATCGCGACGAGGTGATGATGTTGCTCGAGTCGGCGCTGGCGGCCGTGCCTGACGAGACGCGCCAGGCTCGCTGGCTGCTGCGCGAGCGCGACGAGGTACTGGCCCAAGCACGTGTCGATGCCAACTTGGTTATCGACGAGGCACGCAGCCGCGTCGCCCAGATGGTCCAGCGAACCGAAGTCGTGCGGACGGCTGAACGGCGGGCTCGTCAGCTGCTCGACGACGCTCAGATCCAGACCCGTCGTCGGCGCCATGAAGTTGATGAGTACTGCGAGCGGCAGCTCACGCAGTTTGCTGGTGCCGTCGACCAGATCCAGATTTCTGTCCAGGCAGCGCGACGCAAGCTCGGCAATCGCGTTGCCGCGCCAGTGGCGCCTACGCCGCCGAGCGCCCAGCGTGCGCGCAACGGCGGAGATGCCACTGGCACCGAAGCATCGAGGCCGTCGGGTCGCGGCCCCGACACCCAACCGGTGGTCTTCGACCAGGACCAGATGTGAGCCCCAGGGACCGCCAGAGGTCCCTGTCCGTGCCCCTGCGACTGCTCGTTGACGGACAGTTGGAGTGGTCAACAACGGTTCCAGCGTCCGCGCTGGTAGATCCCGAGTCCTCAGCCTCGGTGAGCATTGCCGATGTCGAGGTGCCGCTTGACAGCGATGTCAGCGTGGAACTGGCGTTGGAGCTCATCAGCGGCGGTCTCAGCGTTGCCGGCGAGGTCTCGGCGACCTGGAAGGGTCCGTGCGCTCGCTGCTGGCTTCCCGTCGCCGGGACCCTACGCACGAAGATTCGTGAGGTGTTCACCGCTGAGCCCCGTGAAGGCGAGCAGTACCGACTCGGTCCAGAGTTCGCGGATCTCGTTCCCATGGTGCGCGAGGCAGTACTGCTGGAATTGCCGATCGAGGCGATTCGGTGCCCGCAAGCCGAGGGGTGCCCGAACCTCCCGCCCGAACTCGCAGATCCCCCCGATGACGCAGCGCCTCCGGCCGATCCGCGCTGGGCCGCGCTGGAAGCGCTGCGGGCGCGCCAGGAGGAGTCGTCCTGAGATCGGCCGGTCGGAGTCGGCTCGGGAGTGCCGATGGGTAGGCTTTATGCTCCGCTCGCGGAGTCGATCCCATCGAGGAGCCCGAATAGTGGCAGTCCCCAAGAAGAAGACATCCAAGAGCAAGACGCGCTCGCGCCGCGCGGCGGCATGGCGCCTGAAAGAGGCGCCTCGAAGCCTGTGCCCACGCTGCGGCGCGGCGAAGCTGCCCCACCGGGTCTGCGGCCAGTGCGGCTGGTACGCCGACCGTCAAGCCCTCGACATCGCCTGAACATAGATCGGCGTCCAGGCTGATGACGCTGCCGGTCGCTGTCGACGCAATGGGCGGCGATGACGCCCCCGGCGTGGTCGTGGAAGGCGCGCTGGAAGCCGTGCGCGAGGGCCTCGATGTCGTCCTGGTAGGCCGGCGCGATGCCATCGTCGCGGCTGGAGGCGAATCGCTCGACATCATCGAGGCCTCTGAGGTCATCGAGATGTCTGAGGAGCCGAGCCGCGCGGTGCGGACCAAGCGCGACTCTTCGATCAGCCTCGCTGTCAACGCGGTGCGCGACGGCGCCGCCTCGGCAATCGTCAGTGCCGGCAACACGGGGGCGGTGGCGGCAGCGGCCCTCCTGAGGTTGAGACGCCTGCCCGGAGTCGCCCGTCCGGCCATCGCGACTGCGTTCCCCGTACCCGGGGGCCGCACGGCGCGCGTCCTGCTCGACTCGGGCGCCATGGCCGACTGCAACGCCCAATGGCTGCACCAATTTGCTCGCCTCGGCTCGGCCTACAGCCGCATCCGCTTCGGCGTGGCGGCGCCGTGCGTCGGGCTGCTCTCGATCGGCGAAGAGCCCGAGAAGGGCAACCTGCTCGTCAAGGAGACCCACAAGCTGCTTGCGGCAGACGACGAGATCGATTTCTTCGGCAACATCGAGGGGCGCGACGTTCTCGACGGACCTGTCGACGTCGTGGTCACCGACGGTTTCACCGGCAATGTTCTGCTGAAGTCGCTCGAGGGCACCGCCTCGTTCTTCGTCCGCCTGATTCTCGAGCGGCTCTCCGAAGGGGGACCCGCTGGTGCGGAAGCGCTTCGCCTGCTGGCGCCGCTCGCCGATGAACTGAGCCCCGACAACGTCGGAGGGGCGATGCTGCTGGGTGTGCGCGGAGTTTGCGTGATCGCGCACGGTTCGTCGAGCTCCACAGCGGTGACCAACGCCATCCGCGTCGCCCATCACATGGTGGAAGCCGACCTGCTGGGCGAGCTGGCCGCCGTCAGCCTTCCGTCTGGTGACCAACTGAGCCCTGAGCCCGAGAGGCCCGCGGGCACTACCGCATGATGACTCCGAGCCAGAGCGGGAAGCACACGGCGAAGCCGCGGCCTGAGTGATCGCCCGCCGGTAGGCTGACCGACGCCATGCCCGCAGAAACTCACGTCCGCCAGAGTCCACCAGAGCGTGACGAGGTCTTCGATCTCATTCGCAATCAGCTCGCCGACATCTTGGAGCTGGATCCATCCCAAGTGGCCGAGTCGTCCTCCTTCGTGGACGATCTCGGTGCAGATTCGCTGGCGTTGATCGAGCTGGTCGAAGCGCTGGAAGAGGAGCTTGCAGACCGCACGGTGGGCTTTCGCATCGAAGACGAAGATCTCGAAGATCTCAAGACTGTGCGCGACGCCATCGACTACGTGATGGAGCGCGTCGGCTGACGTGGAGATTGCTGTCGCCGAACTCGCTGAACTCGACAGCTTCGCGGAGCGTGTCGGACATCGCTTCGCCGACGCCAGCCTGCTGACCGAAGCTCTCTCGCACCGAAGCTGGTGCAATGAGCACAACAGCGATGTGCAGCCTGATCGTCATGTCGCATCCAACGAACGCCTTGAGTTCCTCGGAGACGCCGTGCTCGGGCTCTGCGTTTGCGAGCTCGCCGTAACCCAGTGGCCCGACCTCGGGCCAGGCGAGCTCAGTGCTGTCCGCTCGGCGGTGGTGAGTGCGGTCGCGCTGGCCGACGCAGCACGAGACTGCGACCTAGGGTCCGCGCTTCTGCTCGGACGCGGCGAGGCAGCAACCGGAGGAGCCGACAAGGAGTCGATATTGGCCGACGCGCTCGAAGCAGTGCTCGGCGCGGTGTTCTTGGACGGCGGTCTAGGTGCGGCTCGCGATGTCATCAGCCGCCTGATGGGTGAGCGCATCACCTCAGCAGCCAGCGAACCAGGTGCGCGCCAGGCCAAGAATCGATTCCAGGAGCTGGTGACGCAGCGTTTCCGCACCGAGCCCAGATACGACGTGTCGAGTTCCGGTCCCCCACACCGGCCCACCTTCGTGGCCGAAGCGCGCATCGACAGCGAAGTCTGGGGTCGCGGCGAAGGTTCCACCAAGCGGGCTGCGGAACAGCGAGCGGCGGAAGCTGCATGTCTGCGGTTCCTGGAGCCTGAGCCGAAAGGCAAGACCGTGGCCCGATCCATTGTTGCTGAGGAGCCCGCCCATGGCTGAACTGCCGGAGATCGAGATCGCCAAGCGCGATCTGGAAAAGGAGGTCGCGACCCGCAAGATCAAGTCGGTCGACGTTCCGGGTACCAAGAAGGCGCTGCCGGCGATGCGCTCGAAGCAGCAGTTCGCCGACTTGCTCGAGGGCAAGAAGATCACCGCAGTGACTCGGCACGGATCGTTGCTCCACTTCGTGCTCGACACCGACGAGATCATGGTGGCGCGTCTCGGCGCAACCGGTTCCTTCAGGAGGGCCACCTCCCGAACGCCCCAAGACTCCGATACCAAGGTGGTGATGACGTTCACCAAGGGCGGGCAGCTGCGACTGCTCGACTCGGGCAATGAGGCAACGTTGCGGGTGCTCACGTGGCCTCGCTACCACAAGGTCCATCCAGAACAGGTCGACCTCGGCTTCGATCCGGTCGACATGCCGATGCCGTGGACCGATTTCGCTCTCATGCTGCGGGGCCGCTCCGATACCATCCGCGACCTGCTGCTGGACCAGACGTTTGTCGTGGGCCTCGGACCGATGTACTCCGACGAGGTGCTGCATGCAGCCCGTCTCGGGTATGGGCGCATTGCCAGCGAACTGAACACCCAGGAGGTGCGCCGGCTCTACCGCGCCATCGTCGAGACGGTTCACAACTCCATCAAGTACCGGGGATCCTCCATCGGTGGCCATCTCGACATCTTCGGCAAGTCAGGTGGCTTCGATCCCTACTTTGAGGTATTCGGGCGGGCCGGCGAGCGATGCCGTAACGGCCGAGGCGACGTCCTGACGACGGTCATCCGAGGTGTGACCCACCACTACTGCGATTATCAGGTGTAGACGTCGCCCTCCACGCTTCGAGCTGCCGTGTTCCTTCGTTCCCTGACGCTGTCCGGTTTCAAGTCGTTTGCAGACACCACAACGCTCACCTTCGAGCCGGGCGTCACCGTGGTGGTGGGTCCCAACGGCAGCGGCAAGTCGAACGTCGTCGACGCCATCGCATGGGTGCTCGGCGCGCAAGGTCCCCGCACGCTGCGAGGCCAGCGGATGGACGACGTCGTCTTCGCGGGAACTGATCGACGGACGGCTCTAGGCCGCGCACAGGTCACCTTGGTCATCGACAACGAGTCGAGGACCCTGCCCACCCAGACCGCCGAAGTGGCCATCACTCGCACCTTGTTCCGCTCAGGCGAATCGGAATACGCGCTCAACGGGACGCCCTGCCGGCTGCTCGACCTGCAAGAACTGCTGAACGATGCCGGGGTCGGACGGCAGCAGCACATCATCGTGGCACAAGGCCAGATCACCCAAGTCCTCGCTGCCCGCCCCGAAGAACGACGCGCGCTGATCGAGGAGGCGGCGGGCGTGCTGAAGTTCCGTCGTCGCAAGGAGCGTGCCGAGCGGCGGCTGGAAGGCACGCAGGCAAACGTGACGCGCCTCGTCGACCTGCAGAGCGAACTCCGCCGTCAGCTGCGGCCGCTCGAGCGGCAGGCCACCGCCGCCCGACGCCACCGCGAGATCAGCGCAGAGCTGGCTGAGCTGCGGCTCTACAACGCGGGGCGCCAGCTCGCCGCGAGTTACCAGGCGCAGAGCGCCTCCGATGCTCGACGGGTCGATCTTGCGGCGCAACAGGACGCGGTGACATCGTCGATTGCCGACATCGACCGGGCGATCGACGATGCGCAGTCACAGCTTGCCGAACTGACCGCAGAACCTGCTGATCGGCTGTCGCGAGTGGCATCGCTGTCGGAACGGGCACGCGGTCTCAGCGGTCAAACCTCTGAACGGATGCGATCGGTCGAACGCGAGCGCAATGCCTTGCTCGACTCCGACGTGGTGGCGACGCTGACCGATGAACATGCACGGGTGTCAGCTGAGCTGACCGCCCTCGACGCAGCAGCGGTGTCGTCCGCGCCGTCGGGGGGCATAGACGAACAGGTCCATTCGGGCGTCGGCGCCGACTCCGAAGTCGACGAGGTCGCTGCAAGCGCAGCCGACCACGACCACCGGGAGGCCGAAGCGCGCCTCGCGGCCGCCGCTGCATCACTGTCGCACGCCGATGAACAGCAGCGGAAAGCCGCTGAGGAGCTGCAGCATTGGATCGGAAGATTTGAGGCACTGGCGTCCGCTGTCGCCGCCGCCCGCACCGACTCGGGCGCAGCGGTGCTCGACGACGTGGCTGGGGTGGTCGGCGCGCTCGGCGAGCTGGTGATCATCGACGACGGCTGGGAGGCGGCGGCGGAGGCTGCCGCAGATGGGTCGCTCTCGGCGGTCGTCGTGCGTGATGACGACGCGGCCGCCGCGGCGCTAGCAGCGCTTGCCGACACCGATGGGAGCGGCTCGGTGATCTCACTCAGCAATCTGGCGGCTGCCCACGACCCGGGCCGCCCGGCCGAGCGCTCGCCGCCGGGCGCGAACGAGGAGTTGGTGCGGCCCCACATACAGGTCGCCCCTGACGCGCCGGAGTGGTGCCGCGGCCAACTCGGGACGTTGCTCGATGCCATCGTCGCTGGGGCCGTCTGCGTAACCGGCGATTGGTCCAGCGCCTATGACCGTGTGCTGGCAGCGCGCACGGCCGACGATGCCGTGTTCGTCACAGCCAGCGGCGACCGGTTCGGACCCCACCGCTGGCGGATTGGCAGCACGGGGCCGGCGGCGGCCACGGCGGCACTCGACGTCGCACGCGCACGCATCGACGAGCTGACGCACCACCAGCAGGCAGCGGCCTCGGCGTGGACCTCGGCGCGGCAGGCGCACCAGACGGCCTTCGAAGCAACCCGAGAGACACAACGCACCGCCGAGAACCTTCGACGCCGGGCGGCCACAGCAGCAGCCCAGCAAGCCGCGCGGAATCAGGCGTTCGAGGACCGAGCTGCCGCGCAGGAGCAACGCCGGTCAGTGCTCAACGAACGGCTCGGGACCATTGCGCGGCGTCTGAAGGGCCATGAGAGCTCTCGTGCGGCTGCATCCGCCCGGCTGGAGCGGGCAGAGGCCATCGTGTCGGGGCTGGATCGTCTGGCGCTGTTGCTCTCGGAGCGCCGCCAACGCCTCGATGCCGAAGCAAAGCGGCTGCGCTCACGCAACGACTCCCGCATTGAGTTGGTGCGCCAGCTGACAGAGCGCCTCGATGCGCTCCGGCGCGAGCGGGACGCGGCTTTGTCGCGTCAGGAGCACTTGCGCACCGGACTCGCAGCGTTGGACGTCGCCGATGCCGAAGCTCGTACCAAGCGCGACGCCCTCGTAGAGATGCTGCGAACGGAGTTCTCCGCAGACCCCGCAGCGGCACTCGCTGCACCGCCACCGCCGCTGCCCGACGGGGTCACGGCCATCGCTCACGAGCGAACGCTGCGCGCGGACCTGAATCGACTGGGGCCGGTCAACCCCCTGGCGCTCTCGGAGTACGAGGCAGCCTCAGAGCGCTTCGAGTTCGTGGCCACCCAGCTCGCGGACGTGCGCAACAGCCGCAGGGAACTGCACAAGGTGATTCGGGCCATCGACGCCGAGATCGTCGCAACGTTTGCTGCAGCATTCGAAGATGTGGCTCGGAACTTCGCCGAACTGTTCGGCACGCTGTTCCCGGGCGGCACCGGCAAACTCTCGCTGACGGATCCGCAGGAGCTGCTGACATCGGGAGTCGAACTCGACGTTCGACCCGCCGGCAAGCGCATCGGTCGCTTGTCATTGCTGTCCGGCGGTGAGCGCTCGCTGGTGGCGCTCGCGTACCTCTTCGCGGTGTTCCGCAGCCGGCCTTCGCCGTTCTACGTTCTCGATGAGGTGGAAGCGGCGCTCGACGACGTCAATCTGCAACGTTTCTTGGACCTCGTGGCGGAATTCCGGCGGGAGTCGCAGTTGATCATCGTGAGCCATCAACGCCGCACGATGGAATCGGCCGACGTCCTGTACGGCGTGTCCATGCCGCCCGGGGGCTCCAGCGTGGTCGTGTCGGAGCGGCCCGAGCATGCAGCGGCCCTTGTCGCTGCGGATGGACCATTGGGCTTCGAAGAGTCCTCGCCGGAGCAGCTCGGAGAGCCCGCGACGACCCCTGGGTAGCCTGCCGACCAGTGAGCATCGAGGTCCTACTACTGGTCATCGGCGTCGTCGTGATGGTGCTTCTTGCGTCGCTTCCATTCGTGCAACGCACCATGCAGCGCCGCTCGAGGTCCCCATCTCAAAATGCACCCGTTGCGGTACCGCAGCCTCCGCCAAGGCCTGCGGACGACCCCGTGGCGACGCAGTCCCCGCCCGATGGTGCCGCCGAACGTGCTGGAGGGCCGGCCGAGACTGGTCCCCCCAGGCCTGCAGCCACCTTTGCGTCGGGGTTGGCCTCGTCGCGCCGGACGCTGCGCGATCGCCTGGCGTCCATCCGTGGACGCCGGCCTGACGGAGCTACGTGGGAGAGCCTGGAAGAGGCCCTGCTCGGCGCCGATGTCGGCGTTGCAACGACAATGGCCACATTGGAGCGCCTGCGGAGCACCGCAGACGATCAGGACCTCGTCGATGCTGGCGAGCTGGTGCACGAACTGGCTGACCAGATGCGTGCAGCCCTCAATGCCGATCGCTCACTGCGCGCGAGTGCGCCGGACCGAGAGGGCGCCACGCCGGTGTGGCTGTTCGTGGGCGTCAACGGCGTGGGTAAGACCACCACGATCGGCAAGGTAGGGGCACGGCTGTCGGCGCAAGGCCAAGTCGTGGTGATGGCCGCCGGCGACACATTCCGCGCGGCCGCGACCTCACAGCTGCAGACGTGGGCTGATCGGTGCGGTGCAGACTTGATCTCGGGCAGCGCTGGCGCCGACCCCAGCTCGGTTGTGCATGACGCCGTCAGCGCCGCGGCGGCCCGCGGTGCCGACATAGTTCTGGCCGATACCGCCGGCAGGCTCCAGAATCGCAAGAATCTCATGGATGAGCTCGCCAAAGTCCGCCGAGTCGCCGATCGGGCGCCAGGTGCCGTTGTCGAGACGCTGCTGGTCATCGACGCGACCACTGGCCAGAATGGTCTGAGCCAGGCACGTGCCTTTGCCGAAGCCACCGACGTCACCGGTGTCGTGCTCACCAAGCTGGACGGCTCGGCGAAGGGTGGGATCGTCTTCGCCATCGAGGCCGAGCTGGGTCTGCGCGTGAAGCTCGTGGGCCTCGGCGAGGGGGCCGATGATCTGGTCGACTTCGACCCCAACAGCTACGTCGACGCCTTGCTCGGCGCCGATCCGGACGCCGGGGTGCCCGCCTCCCACAGCCCAGAACAAGACCGACCAGGGGACTGAGCGATGTTTGACACCCTGACTGACCGATTGTCCGGCACCCTACGGGGCCTGCGGGGCCGCGGACGAATGCGGCCCGCCGACGTCGACGAGGCGTTGGCCGAGATCCGCCTGGCGCTGCTCGAAGCCGATGTCAACGTGGGGGTTGTACGCCGCTTCGTAGACCGGGTCCGTGAGCGCAGCATCGGTGGCGAGGTCACGGCCAGCCTGACGCCCGGCCAGCAGGTCACCAAGATCGTCAACGACGAGCTTGTCGAGATCCTGGGCGGAAGCCCGCTCGACTTCCAGTTCGCTCCGAAGCCGCCCACGGTGGTGATGCTGGCCGGCCTCCAGGGCTCCGGCAAGACGACTGCCGCAGCCAAGTTGGCCCAGTGGTGCAAGTCACAGGGCCGCAATCCGCTGCTGGTCGGCGCCGACCTGCAGCGACCCGCAGCCGTTGAGCAGTTGCGGACGCTTGCCCGCGGCATCGACGTCGAGGTATGGAGCGAGCCCGGAGACCCTGTGGCCTGCGCCGCGGGGGGACTCGCTCACGCCCGCCAGACCGGCCGCGATGTGCTCATCGTGGACACCGCGGGGCGGCTGGCGATCGACGTCGAGCTGATGGGCGAGGTGGCCCGAATCTCGGACGCGGTCGAACCCCATTACACCTTGCTCATCGTCGACTCGATGGTCGGCCAGGACGCCGTCGCGACCGCCGAGGCCTTTCACGCAACACTCGAAGTGGACGGGATCATCCTGACCAAGCTCGACGGCGACGCACGCGGCGGCGCGGCTCTCTCGGTTGCCGAGGTGGTCGGTCGTCCGGTGGCGTTTGCGTCGGTCGGCGAGAAGGTCGACGACTTCGAGCAGTTCCATCCCGACCGCATGGCGAGCCGGATCCTCGGCATGGGCGACGTGATGACGCTCATCGAGAAGGCGGAGGCCGTCTACGAACAAGAAGAGGCAGAGGCGGCGGCCCAGCGACTCGCTGAGGGCACCTTCACGCTCGACGACTTCGTCGACCAGCTTCGTCAGCTTCGCAAGATGGGCAATCTGCAGAGCATCGTGCAGATGATGCCTGGCATCTCCGACCAAGTCCGTAATGCGGATATCGACGACGACCGGATCACCACTGCAGAGGCCATCGTGCTGTCGATGACGCCAGCAGAGCGCGTGTCACCGGAGATCATCGACGCCTCCCGCCGCGCCCGCATTGCCGCTGGCAGCGGTACCTCCTCGGCACAGGTCGCCAACCTGCTGAAGCAGTTCACCCAGATGCGCAAGATGATGGGCGGCATGATGGGCCTGGGATCGAAACGGCGGCCAGCCAGCCGCAAGGCCGGCCGCAAGCGGGGCAAGGGCCCGACCCGTCCGGCCGGCAGCTCCCGCACAGGCGGTGGGCGCACATCGTCGAAGGGCCGGCCGTCGTCGGGCAAGCTCGGCACCAAGCTCGACGGCGGAGGGATCGACTGGGAAGCGCTGGACCTGAAGCTGCCAGGCCGTTGAGGCTGTGCAGCCGAGGGGTTGGGCAGCCAAGGGGTCGGGCAGCCAAGGGGTTACTCAGCATTCGCCCGTTAGGCTCGTTCGTCGGCGCGGCGGCCCATCGGTGCGCCACGAGCCCCCACTCGAACTCATCTAACCGGGAGCGACATGGCCGTTCGTCTGCGCCTCAAGCGCACAGGCAAGAAGAAGCAACCGAGCTACCGCGTCGTCGCAGTCGACAGTCGCAAGCCCCGCGACGGACGCGTGCTGGAGGTCATCGGCACATACGACCCGCGTCAGGAGCCCTCTGCGATCTCGATCGTCAATGAGCGCGCTGTTCACTGGTTGAGCCATGGTGCCCAGCCAAGCGACACCGTGTCCAAGCTGCTGACGATTTCCGGCGCGTGGGACGACTTCCGCTCGCGAGGCTCATCGGCGGCTGCGGGTGACACCGCCGAGGCGGCCCCCGCCGAGCCCGCCCCCGCACCGACGCCCGATCTGGTGATCGACACCGATGAGCCGGGCGCAGACGACTCGTCGGCGACGGCTGTCGGCGGGGCGACAGCCCAGAACACCGAATCCGAGCCGAAAGCAACAGAACCCGGGGAGGCCCAGTGACCGACGGTCACACCGGCGCAGACACCGAGACCACTTCTGCGGAAGAGGTCTTGCTGTATCTCATCGCCCAGCTCGTCGAACATCCCGATCAGGTCGAGGTCGAGATTGCTGAATCGGGATCGAAGCTGAGCCTGACGGCAACCGTGAGCTCGGAGGACATCGGCCGGGTCATCGGCAAGCGAGGTCGCGTTGCGAACGCCATCCGCACGCTGGTGCGCGCCGCAGCCCATCGAGATGGCGTCCAGGTCGAAGTCGACTTCCGGGACT
Organism: Candidatus Poriferisodalis sp.; assembly: GCF_965214215.1. Classification (GTDB taxonomy): domain Bacteria; phylum Actinomycetota; class Acidimicrobiia; order Acidimicrobiales; family Poriferisodalaceae; genus Poriferisodalis. The sequence goes on from NZ_CBDCBD010000003.1 coordinate 1,928,254, forward strand.
GACCTGAGCCCACCTGGCCTGCTGGAGGTCGCAACAGTCGGGCGCGCGCACGGGGTGCGCGGCGACGTCGTCGTGCACCCGGTCACCAACCGGCTCGAGCGCTTCGATGTCGGTTCGACACTCGTTACCGCTGTGGGCGAGCGAACTGTCTCGCGATCCCGCTTTGACGGCAACCGGTGGCTTGTGCACTTCGACGGCATTGACGACCGTGATGCAGCGGCGGCCCTGACGGGCACGACCGTGTACGCCGAACCGCTCGACGATCCCGACGAGCTGTGGGTGCATGAGCTGTGCGGCAGCTCGGTGATTGATCAGCATGGATTCCACGCCGGCATCGTGACGAGCGTCGTGGCGAATCCGGCCGCTGACCTGCTCGAGCTCGACACCGGACACCTCGTGCCGCTGACATTCGTCGTGCGCCGTGAATCCGGTGCGGTCCACGTGGAGGTGCCACATGGGCTCTTCGAGCTCGAATCACCCTGAGCAATCGTCGCCACCCCATCCGGCGGCGAGGCTGCGCATCGACGTGTTCTCGATCTTCCCCACTGAACTCGACGCCATGTGCGGGCTGAGCATCTTGGGCCGCGCCCGAGCGCAGGGTCTGCTGGACCTCCGCTGCTGGGACTTGCGACGTGCGACCAAGGACGCTCACCGCACCGTCGACGATGCTCCCTTCGGTGGCGGACCGGGCATGATCCTCATGCCGGAGCCGGTCTTTGCGGCCGTCGAGGAGGTCTCGGGACCACGGCCGTTGTTGCTGCTCGATGCCGGCGGCCGGCGATTCGACCAAGCCATGGCCGCTGAGCTAGCAGAGTTGGGGTCGGCGGAGTCAGGCGGCTTCAGCTTGCTATGCGGCCGCTATGAAGGCGTGGACGAGCGCATTCGCACCGAGCTTGTCGATGGCTCAGTCTCCATAGGCGATGTCGTGCTGGCCGGCGGCGAATTCGCCGCCATGGTTGTGGTGGAAGCCGTGGGACGGCTGGTGCCTGGTGTGCTCGGCAATGCAGCGTCCCCAACGGATGAGAGCTTCGCAGCGGGGTTGCTGGAACACCCGCAATGGACACGTCCAGCATCGTTCCGTGGGCTGGAGGCACCCGAAGTACTGCGCAGCGGCGACCACGCCCGCGTCGCTCGCTGGCGCCAGGCCATGGCGCTTGTACGAACTGCCACCGACCGCCCGGACCTCGTAGCGGCGCGAGGTGTCAGTGACGCCGACCGGGAGCTACTTGCAGAGTTTGGCCTCGAGCTCGAGACCGGCTGCTGAGCAGAGGCCGAGCCGAAGGGCGAAGCCGTGGCCAGAGCGGCCCGTGAGCGATAGCGAACAAGAGCGGGAAGCAACTGGTGCGACAGCGTGGAAGTTCACCTATCCGCGCGGCCTGTGGGCACTGAGCCAGCCGGCGATCGTTGCCGCAATTCGCAGGCAGACCACTAGCCTGCGGTGTTCGTCATCACGCCGATCACGGGAGTCGGATCGCTATGGGAAGCACCGATCTTGTCGAGGCAGCGCGCCTGCGCGACGACCATCCCGAATTCGGTCCTGGCGACACGGTGCGCGTTCACGTACGCGTCGTCGAGGGCAACCGGCAGCGGACCCAGATATTCGAGGGCTACGTCATCGCACGGAATTCGTCGGGCATCAGCGAAACCTTCACGGTGCGCAAGCTCAGCTTTGGCGTCGGCGTCGAGCGGACCTTTCCGTTGCACGCGCCCACCATCGCAAAGATCGAGCGCGTGGCCGTCGGCGACGTGCGCAGGGCGAAGCTGTACTACCTGCGCGATCGTGTCGGCAAGGCAGCGCGGATTCGCGAAAAGCGCTTCTAGCAGGGCATCGGCGGTCGCGGGCCGGGCGCGGTGCCCTCATGACCGCTCGGCGTCAGGCGCTCGGCCGCTACGGCGAAGACCTCGTCGAGCGCTGGTATGCCGAGCGGGGTTACCGCATCCTCGAGCGCAATTGGCGCTGCCCGTCAGGCGAGTTGGACCTTGTGGTGACCGACGGCTCGCAGTTGGTGTTCTGTGAGGTCAAGACCCGCTCCAGTGACCGATTCGGCACCGGTTTCGAGGCGATCACCTGGGCCAAGCAGCAGCAGGTCCGGCGTCTCGCGGCGCAGTATGTGCGCCAGCGCGGCGGCTGGGCCGGACCACTCCGCTGCGACGCGGCGTCGGTCATGGGACGCACGGTCGAAGTCCTGACCGCCGCCTTCTAGCCGGGGCAGCCTCTCAGCCGAGCGGCCGCCGCCGGCGCCTCGCCGACCAGCAACCCCAGTGCCAGTGACGTCTCAGGTCGACGGCGTCGTGGGGCACCGCCACGACATGGCCCACGCCAGGTTCGATCGCATTGCCGCAGCCACCGCAGATGTATCGCTTGGTCGCCTCGAACGGCTGCACGCGGCGCACATCGAAGCCCGGCTCCGGTTCGAGCTTGTGCATCGCCGGTCTCAACCCACCAGCGCCCACACGACGAGGCCAGACGCCACGATTGCCGCAGCGGCAAGGAGCACGTAGTCGAGCCGCGTCGCGCGGTGCTTGCGATACGGGTTGTACCCCATGGGTGCAGTATCGCCCCGCATCGCGTCCTTGGTGTCCTCGAGCGTGGCGAAAATGCGTTGCGCTGCGCAGACCGCTGTGGTCTACGGTCCACGCCAAGGTCTCCAGGCCAGCGAGCACCCACAAGTTTTCCGCTGAGGTGCCGTACCGCAGACCGATCTGATCGTAGCCCCGAGCGGGCTTCCCCGTCGAAACCGGACTGCGCCTGCGAGGTGCAGCATCCGGTCCGAGTTGCAGGAGGAGGCCCATGCTGGCTACCGCAACGGCCGCGACGTTGGTTGGCGTCGACGGCCATGTCGTCACCGTCGAAGTGCACACGTCCAGCGGTTTGCCGTCGTTCACCATCGTCGGACTGCCTGACGCGGCGTGCCGCGAAGCACGCGACCGCGTCCGTGCTGCGGTCCTGTCCTCGGGGTTTAAGTGGCCGCCCGGGCGTGTCACGGTCAACCTGGCGCCGTCGGACCTGCGCAAGGGCGGCGCGGTGCTGGACCTGGCGATCGCAGTGGCGTTCCTGACCGTCACCGAGCAGCTGCCGACAGAATCGCTGCGGGGAAAGGCCTTTGTTGGCGAGTTGGGCCTCGACGGCGCCATCCGCAGCGTCGTGGGCGTGCTGCCGCTGGCCGACGCGCTCCGCGACCAAGCGTTGGTGGTCGCGCCTGAGGCCTACCACGTTGCCCGCGCCGCAGGTCCGCGCGAGGTGTACGCGGTGGACACGCTCGCGCGCCTCGTCGCGGTGCTGTCGAATCGCATGCCTTGGCCCGATCCGCCGCCGGATCCGCCTGCTCCGCCCCCCGTCCCGGTCCCCGACCTTCGCGACGTCATCGGGCAGCCTTCCGCCCGGCGAGCAGTCGAGGTTGCTGCAGCGGGCGGTCACCACCTGCTGATGCTGGGGCCACCGGGTGCCGGCAAGACCATGCTCGCCCGCCGGTTGATAGGTCTGCTGCCTGAACTCAGCCGCCAATGCGCGATGGAAGCCACGCGGGTCCAGTCGGCAGCGGGCTTGCCGCTGCCCACGGGCTTGGCCACTCGGCCGATTTTTCGCAGCCCCCACCACACCGCCACGGTCGCTGCGCTCGTCGGCGGCGGTACCGCTGTGATTCGTCCCGGCGAGATCTCGCTGGCACACCGCGGCGTGCTGTTCCTCGACGAACTCGGCGAGTTCGCGCCGAGTGTGCTCGACGCCATGCGCCAGCCGCTCGAAGAAGGTGTCGTTCAAGTGAGTCGAGCCTCAGGATCGTGTTCGTTTCCGTCTCGGTTCTTGCTGGTGGCGGCCATGAATCCGTGCCCATGCGGGCAGGCCGGCCGGCCGAACTCGTGCCGCTGTTCAGATCTCGCCCGCCAGCGTTACCTTCGTCGTCTCTCGGGGCCGTTGCTCGATCGCTTCGATCTGCGCATCCAAGTACAGCCGCCTGATCCCGACCAATTGCTCGACGGCATCGGTGGCGAGCCGACCACTGTCGTCGCCGCCCGGGTGGCCGGGGCGCGCGAGCGGGCGGCATCCCGAGGTGTCGAGACCAACGTCGAGCTGAGCGGCGCGCAACTCGAGCAGTTCGCCCCGCTCACGCCCGCGGCCCACGCTGCGTTGCGTGAGCGCTTGCGCGGCGGACTGCTCAGCGGTCGCGGTCTGCATCGCGTGCGCTGCGTGGCACTGACGCTGTGCGACCTCGCCGCAGACGAGCCTCTCATCGATGCTGAACGCCTCGCCGAAGCGCTGTCGCTGCGCGCCAGCGTCGGCAAGCTCTATGCGCCCGCAGCTGCAGCGTGAGCCTCCCACGATGATGCGCGCATCGAGGTTCGAGCGGTGATCGCGGGTGACCCTGCAGGCGACGAGCGGGCGGAGCTCGGGGCGCTGGTTGAGCTGTGTTCGCTGCCGCGCATGGGTCCGGCACGGATGCGCGCATTGATGGGCGACGGCGACGCGCTCGGGGCCATCGAGCACTTGCGCCGCGGTCGGGAGGCGGTGCTGGCTGGGTTGCGGGCCTGCCGCGGCGTCGATGAGGCATTGATCGCGGCGTGGCGCCGGCAGGTCACATCGGCGTTCGACCAAGCGGCGGCAAGCGGGCAAATGGTTGGTGCCGGCCTGCTCGATGCCCATGCACAGGCAGGCATCTGGATGACGGTGCCGGCGCGCACCGATGCGGCCGAGATCTGGGAGTCGGACCCCGAGCCGCCTGCGCTGCTGTTTGGTCAGGGTGGCGCCATTGATCCGGCGGTCCGGCGTGTCGGCGTCGTGGGCACGCGACGATGCACGGCCTACGGACGTACGGTGGCGCGCCAACTCGGAGCGGGCCTCGCCGGGGCTGGTGTGGCAGTGGTGTCTGGCCTCGCGACCGGCGTCGACGGCATCGCTCAGCGCGCAGCGCTGGATGAGAGCGGCCAGGTCATCGGCGTGGTTGGCAGCGGGCTGGATCAGGTGTACCCAGCTTCGAATCGGGCGCTGTGGGCCGATGTGGCCCGGCACGGAACACTGCTCAGCGAATACCCGCTGGGCAGGCGTGCGGCGCCGTGGCAGTTCCCGGCGCGCAATCGGATTGTGGCGGCGCTGTGCGAAGTACTGGTGGTGGTCGAGTCGGGTCCAACAGGTGGCTCGATGTACACCGTCGACGCCGCAGCCGAACGGGACCGGCCGGTCATGGCGGTGCCGGGGCCAATCACCAGCGTCGCATCGGTTGGCACCAACCGGCTCTTGTCGGAGGGATGCGCGCCGGTCTGCGATGTAGACGACATTTTGGCGGCGCTGGGCGAACCTGCTGGTGCTCATGGCTCGGCGGCGAGCCCCGCCCCGCCGAGCTGCGAACTCGATCGCCGGGTCCTCGATGAACTCACTGCGGGTCCGCGCACACTCGACGAGCTCACGCTACGCACCGGTGCCGGACTGGCCGAGCTGGCATCAGCGCTCGGTCGCTTGCAGCTCGCAGGTTGGGCCGCGGAGACGGGCGGATGGTGGGAGAAGGCTCGATGACGGCCCATGCTGGTTGCACTGATGCTCGCAATCCAGCGGGGGCCGCTCGGTACTGTGGTTCTGGTGGCCGCGGCACCACCCGCTTGGCGGGTTCCCGAGTTCATCTTGTCGCTCACTGCGGCATCGGAGTCCACCAGGCGCGCCTATCGAACCGATGTGTGCCAATTCTGCGAGTGGGCCTCGCGCGCAGGCCTCGACGCACCCAGCGACGTCGACCGGCGCCGGCTGCGGCGATACATCGCATTTCTGTCGGTACGCGGACTGACGCAGCGCTCCGTGGCGCGCAAGGCATCCGCATTGCGGCGTTACTTCGGCTGGCTGGTGCGCGACGGCGCCGTCGAGGTCGATCCGGCGCTCGGTCTCGCCGCGCCCGCTGGCTCAGGACGGTTGCCGCGCGTACTCGGTGCAGCGGAAGTCTCCGAGATGCTCGGCGACGGTGCGGTTCCGCCGGATCCGACCGAGATGCGGGACCGCCTCGTGCTCGAATTGCTCTACGGCAGCGGCTTGCGGGTCGCCGAGCTCTGCGGGCTCGACCGCGGCGCCGTCGAGCCCCCCAGCACCCACATAGAGGTGATCGGCAAGGGTGCCAAGCCCCGCCGAGTGCCGCTCAGCGAGCCTTCGGTGGCATTGCTCGCAGCTTGGCGCGACGGTGGCAGCGACGAGTTCGATGCGCAGCGTCTGCGCCAGGGGGCCGACCGCGACCCTGTGGCGCTGCTGGTGAACCTGCGCGGCAATCGCCTCGGGACACGCGACGTACAGCGGGTCCTGGATCATTACGCAGACACGCCGACCCATCCCCATGCCTTGCGGCACACCTACGCGACGCATCTGCTCGACGGCGGCGCCGACTTGCGCGTCGTGCAGGAATTGCTCGGCCATCAGCGACTTGCCACGACACAGATCTATACGCGAGTGAGCAGGGAGCGCCTCAGAGAGGTGTACGAGTCGGCGCACCCGCGCGCCTGACCGCAGCTCTTGTTGTCGCAGCCGCGGGGGTGCTGGCTGTCGGCAGCGCCCCCGCCACAGCGCAGACTGGGCCAACCCAGACTGGGCCGACGACAACTGGGCCGACGGTGACCTACGTCTGGCCGGTCGAGGGAACGGTGGTCGATCCGTTTCGACCGCCGACGCATTCTTACGGGCCAGGCAATCGCGGCCTGGAGTTCGCAACGCAGCCCGGTGCATCGTTCTGGGCGGCCGCACGTGGCGTCGTGAGCTTCGCAGGACAGGTGGGTGGTCGGCTCCACGTCACGGTGAGCCATCCCGACGGTCTGCGAGTGTCGTATTCGGGGGTGGCGACCATTGGCGTGCGTCGAGGCGAACGAGTGCATCAGGGACAACCGCTGGGCACCACCGGCGACAGGTTGCATGTCGGCGTGCGTCGAGGCGAGACCTACCTCGACCCCGCCCGAATCTTCGACGAGGACGGCGGTGTCGGCGCGCAACCCGTTCTCGGCCGTCCGCGGCTCGTTCCCTCACCGGTGCCCGTGTACCGCCTGCAACTGCGCTGGTTACACTCCGACGCTGGCATTGCAGTGCTCTGATGTCCAGTCTCCCGCAGGCCCCGTCTTGTGGAGGCCCGGTCTCGCGGGTGCCGCAGCGCCATGTCCATGAGCTGATCAGCCGGGGCGACCCCACGGTCGCCGCTGCCCAAGCGGCGTCGTCCTCGGTGCAGAGTTTCGAACCGTGGGGAGGAGCATTCATGTCCGCTGTCGTGACCATGTCCGACCTGCTCGCCGCCGGCGTGCACTTCGGCCACCAGACCCGTCGCTGGAATCCCAAGATGGAGCGATTCCTGTGGGGTGAGCGCAACGGCATCTACATCATCGACCTTCAGCAAACGCTCCAGCTTCTCGAGAACGCCTATGCCTACGTGCGCGACACGGTGGCTCGTGGCGGAACGATCCTCTTCGTCGGGACCAAGCGCCAGGCGCAGTATCCGATCGAGCGCCACGCCAATGCCTGCGCGATGCCGTACGTGAACCAGCGTTGGCTGGGCGGGATGCTCACCAACTTCCGCACGATTCGCGGCCGGGTCGAGAAGATGCTTGAGTACGAGCGGATGCGGTCCGCTGGCGACTTCAACAACATGCCGAAAAAGGAAGCCTTGCTTCACACCCGTGAGCTGACCAAGCTGCAGCGCAACCTGAACGGCATCCGGAACATGGACAAGCTGCCCGATGCCGTCTTCGTGCTCGATACACCGAAAGAGCACATCGCTGTGGCGGAGGCCGTCCGATTGAAGCTTCCCGTTGTCGCTGTCGCCGACTCGAACTCCGATCCCGACCCGATCACCTACGTCATCCCGGGGAACGACGACGCCATCCGCTCGACCGAACTGCTGTGCCGGGTGATTGCCGACGCCGCCCTCGAGGGTCGATACATGGCCGAGCGCAGCGGCGTGGCGGTGGCTCCTGCTGCAGACCGCTCGCCGTCCGAAGAAGCTCGGATCGCCGCACAGCAAGCCGAGGCACAGCGAGCTGCGATGGCAGAGGCTGCGGAGCGCGAGGCCAGAATCGCCGCCGACCAGGCCCGCAAGGCGGCCGCCGCTGCCGCCGTTCCTGATATGCGGTCTGCCGACACTCCGGTTGCGTCGGCCGCCGTCGGCAGCGAAGCAGGTCCCGCCATTTCCGCCGAGCCGTCCGGAAACGTCGAGCCTGCGACCGAATCCGCCGACTCCGAACCGGGAACTCCGCCAGCTGCATCGGAAGGAGCCGCTTGACATGGCAGCGTTCACCGCCAAAGACGTTCAGGCTCTGCGCCAGGCCACTGGTGCGGGAATGATGGACGCAAAGAACGCGCTGAGCCGATGCGATGGGGATGCCGCCGCAGCAGCCCAGTGGCTTCGTGAGAACGGCATCGCCAAGTCCGCGGCACGAGCCGACCGTGACAACAGCGACGGCGTCGTCGTGGCTCGCGTGGAGGACAGCGAGGACGGCTCAGTCGGCGCCATCGTCGAGTTGCGCTGCGAGACAGACTTTGTCGCCAAGTCCGATGGATTTCTCTCGATGGCCGACAAGCTGCTGAGCGATGTGATCGCAAGCGGTCCCTCAGCCGTCGCCGATGCGGCGAGCGTCATCGACGATCTCAAGATCACGCTCAAGGAGAACATCGCGATTGGAACGGTACAGCGCTTCGAGGCCCCGAGCGGTTCCTGCATCGATGCCTACGTCCACCACCAGAACGGCCGTGGCGTCAACGCAGTGCTCGTGCAACTCGAAGGAGCGACACCCGAACTCGCTCACGATGTCGCGCTGCACATAGCGAGCAGCCGCCCCACCTACATCCGGCGGTCAGAGGTGCCGACCGACGTGCTTGATCGCGAACGGGCAACCTTCGAGGCAATCAGCCGCAATGAGGGCAAACCGGAGGCGGCGCTGCCGAAGATCGTCGAAGGCCGCCTCACCGGCTACCTGCGTGAGCACACGCTCATGGAGCAGAAGTTCGTGAAGGACGAGAAGCGGACGATCGCCGATCTCGTCGGTCCGGCGAACGTCACGCGTTTCGCCCAAGTCGAGATCGGTCGCTGAGCACCGCTGTGGCTGCGGCTGAGTCCAAAGAGCCGCAGAAGGCCCGCCGTTGGGAGGGACCGCCCAAGTGGAGGCGGGTGGTGCTGAAGCTGTCGGGCGAAGCCTTGGCCGAAGCCGGAGGCCACAACGTCAGTGCATCGGTAGTTGATGGGCTCGCCTCGGAGATTGCCGACGTGGTGACCTCACTGGACGTCGATATCGCCGTCGTCGTCGGCGGCGGCAATATCTGGCGCGGTATGGCGGGCTCGATCGGCGGCATGGACCGTGCTCAGTCTGACCACATGGGGATGCTCGCCACCGTCATCAATGCGCTCGCGCTGCAAGATGCGCTCGAGCGCAAAGACGTGCCCACGCGGGTGATGACCGCCATCGGCATGGCGCAGATCGCCGAGCCCTATATCCGGCGCCGCGCCGTGCGCCACCTCGAGAAAGGCCGCGTAGTGATCTTCGCGGCTGGCACCGGCAACCCGTTCTTCACGACTGACACAGCGGCGGCACTGCGTGCAGCGGAAGTCGACGCAGATGTCGTGCTCAAGGGCACGCATTCCGGAGTCGATGGCGTCTACACGGCCGATCCGCAGACGGATCCGAACGCTCAGCTCCTCAGCGAGGTCACGTTTCTCGAAGTGCTGTCGCGGGAGTTGGCGGTGATGGACTCCGCCGCGATCGCCGTGTGCAAGGACAACGCCACTCCGATCGTGGTCTTCGATCTGATGACACGAGGCAATTTCCGCAGCGTTGTCGAAGGCGAGCCGCTCGGCACGCTCGTGCGCTGAGCGCCGCTTCACTCCCGACAGGTCGCCGAAGTGACGGCGACTCCCGGCAGGTCGTCGCTACGCTGGGCAGGTGAGCGAATTCGCCGCCGAGATCTGCACGGATGCTCGCGATCGGATGCGCAGCGCTGTCGAACACGCCCGCGGCAACTTCGCCACCGTCCGCACCGGGCGCGCAACGCCGGCACTGGTCGAGAAGATTCAAGTCGACTACTACGGCGCGGCCGTTCCCTTGCAACAGCTCGCAGGATTCTCGGTACCCGAGGCACGCATGCTGGTGATCCAGCCGTTTGACCGGGCTGCAGTCGACGCCATTTCCAAGGCCGTCATGGAGTCCGACCTGGGCATCAATCCATCGAGCGATGGCCATGTCCTGCGGCTGGTCTTTCCCCCGCTGACCGAGGACCGGCGAAGAGATCTGGTACGGGTAGTGAAGCAGATGGCCGAGGACGGGCGTGTCGCGGTGCGCAACCTGCGTCGCAGTGCTCGTCACGATCTCGATACCCTCGAAAAGGAGAAGGAGATCTCCGCCGATCAAAAGCGCAGCTTCGAACAGGAGCTCGACGCGGACACTGCCAAGTACGTCGGAGACATTGATCGGGCGTTGGATGCCAAGGAGCAAGAACTCCTCGAGGTGTAACCGAGCAGGTGTGAAGGTAGATGTCCGAAAGCAGCGAGCATCCGCCGACGCACTCCGGCTCCGGTTCCGATGATCCGGCGATCACTGGCGATCCCTTGGGAATCACCCGACCACTCGTGAACTTCGAATCCGACGACGACACTGCATCGGCTGAGCCAGCCGCGCCGAGGTCGCCTTCCGCATCCGGTGCCGCGGCCGCAGAGTCAGAGCGTCGCGGGGGCTCCCGCCTGTTCCCGCAGCTGCCCGACGACCCACGACTGGCCAGCGATGCTCCGGCGGCTGCCGAAGAAGGCGCCGACGCCGGTTATGAACCACTCTTCGACGCTCCCGAGGACGCGCCGCTGGCTTCACCGGCCGACCCCGCGCCAGCGCCAGCGGACCGGGCGCCAGCTCCCGCGGACATGACATCAACGCCGGCCGGAGCGCCGGCGGTGCCAGTCGCCCAGGCTGCTGCGGCATCCGTGCCGGTCGCGGCGGCCGCAACTCCTACCGAAGTACCGTCGGAGACCGGCGCGTCGACATCTGAACCTGATCGCTTCGCTCAATGGGCCCGGCTCGATGCGTCCGCATCGCATTGGCGCGAGGGAAGCCAGGACTACGAGGAGCGTGGAGTCGTGAGCGACGAAGCCCGGACCATGTTGCACAACGGTCCCGCCGAGGCCGGCCGCACCGGTCGCAATCTGCCCGCTGCCATCGCCGTCGGTGCAGCGCTGGCCGCGCTGTTCTTTGGCGCGCTCCGGGTGGGCGAAGCAGCCACCGTTGCGCTCATCGTCATCGTGCTGGTGCTGGCGGCAGCGGAGTTCTACCGGGCCGCCCGACCGCTCGGCTACCGGCCGGCAACGTTGGCAGGCCTCGTCGGAGTCGGCGGCTTGTCGGTCGCTGTGCACCTGCGGGGTGTCGAGGCCTATCCCATCGTGCTGGCTGTCTCTGCGATGACCGTCTTTTGTTGGTTCCTGCTCGGCGTCGAGCGAGATCATCCCACCGCGAACTTGGCCATCACGATGCTCGGACTGCTGTGGGTCGGCGGCTTGGGATCGTTCGCCGCGCTGATCTTGCGCGAGCCCAATGGCGACTCCATGCTGATCGGTGCCGTGATCGGGACCGTCGTCTATGACGTCGGCGGCTATGTGGTCGGCCGAACGACAGGCCAAAGTCGCCTCGCTCCGCGGATCAGCCCCAACAAGACTCACGAGGGGCTCATCGGGGGCATCGTGCTGTCAGTCGTGATCACCACGCTCGTGCTGAATCGCTTCCCCGGTGTGTTCCCGTGGACGGGAAGCCTGCTTGACGCGCTGTGGCTGAGTCTCGCCGTCGCGTTCGCGGCGCCGCTCGGGGATCTGACTCAGTCGATGGTCAAGCGCGATGTGGCCATCAAGGACATGGGCAGCCTGCTGCCCGGTCACGGCGGCGTCTTTGATCGCTTCGATGCGCTGCTCTTTGCCTTGCCGGCGGCCTATTTCGCCGGCACGTACGTCGCCGGCTAGACCCATGGGCGCGACGACCGTCGCGGTGCTCGGTTCGACGGGTTCGATCGGCACCCAGACGCTGGAGGTAATGCGCGCAGAGCCGGGCCGATTCCGAGCGATCGCGCTTGCCGCCAACAGCTCGGTCAGCGAACTCGCCGCTCAGGCCGCTGAATTCGCACCGGCAGCCGTCGGCATCGGCGATCCCGAGCTCGTGGGGGAGCTGCGGGCGGCACTGCCTGCCGGCATCGAGGTGCTTGGGGGCCGTGATGCATTTGCCGATCTCGCAGCCATCGCCGACGTCGTGGTGAATGGTGTCGTGGGATTCGCCGGCCTGGGTGTCACGCTGTCGGCACTTCGGGCCGGGCGCCGGCTCGCGTTGGCGAACAAGGAGAGCCTCATTGCGGCGGGGCCGCTGGTGCAGCCCTTGCGAACCGTGCCAGGAGCCGAGCTCATTCCGGTTGACAGCGAGCACAGCGCCCTGCACCAGTGTCTCGCCGGACAAACGGCGTCTCCCGAGCGGCTGATTCTCACCGGCAGCGGCGGGCCGTTCCGTGGCCGCGACGCCGCCGGATTGCGCGAGGCAACCGTCGCTGACGCCTTGGCACATCCGACGTGGTCCATGGGTCCCAAGATCACGGTCGATTCGTCGACACTCATGAACAAGGGCCTCGAGGTCATCGAGGCTCACGAGTTGTTCGGCGTGGATTACGACCGGATCGAGGTGGTCATCCAGCCGCAGTCGGTAATCCACTCGATGGTGACCTTTGCCGACGGCAGCACCATGGCGCAGCTCTCCTTGCCAGACATGCGGTTGCCCATCGGCTACGCCTTGGCATACCCCGAGCGCATCGGGACGCCGTTCGGCGCCGTCGACTGGTCGACGATCGGCGCGCTCGAATTCGAAATGCCCGACACCGAGACATTCGGATGCCTGCGCTTGGCGTACGACGCGGGGCGGGCAGGCGGCACCGCGCCCGCCTGGCTGAATGGGGCCAACGAGCAGGCCGTGGGCGCGTTCTTGGAGGGCCAACTGCGTTGGCACGAGATCGAACGCGTGATCGACCAAGCGATGCAGCATCACGATGGAGCATCTGCGGACAGCGTGGAGGCAGTCATCGCAGCGGATCAGCAGGGACGCCGCCATGTGGCTGACGCAGTGATCGGTCGAGTTCCATGAGGGGCCACGCGGACGAGCCGCACACCCCGACGCCCGGCATGGCTGCACGCACCGCCGGCTGGGTTTCCGCATTCGTGGTGCTGGCGTTGTTGGCGTGGAGCTACCCCTCCGCTGTCGGTGCCGCGACGGTGCTCGCCGGTGTGCTGTTCATGCACGAGTTCGGCCACTTCGCGGCTGCTCGCGCGGTCGGGATGAAGGCCACCGACTTCTTCTTGGGCTTCGGCCCGCGGCTGTGGAGCTTTCGCCGGGGCGAGACGACCTACGGCCTGCGGGCGCTGCCGCTGGGCGCCTACGTGCGCGTCATCGGCATGTCGAGCAGCGATTCCGTCGAACCGGGCGATGAGCACCGGGCGTACCGGAACAAGAGCTACCCCCGCCGCCTGCTGGTTGTGAGCGCGGGTTCGCTCATGCACCTGATGATGGCGCTGGTCGCCTTTGTGGCACTGCATGCAGTGCTCGGCGCGCCGGTCCTCGAAGAGGACCGTTGGCAGGTTGCCGAGGTGATGAGCCAGCGAGACGGGGTGGCACTTCCCGCCGTCTCCGCGGGAATTTCCGCAGGCGATCGCATTGTGGGCGTCAACGGCACCCTCACCGAGGACTGGAGTGTGTTTGTGTCCGAGGTGCAGGCCCGGCCAGGCGAGCGGGTGCTGCTCGAGATCGAACGAGACGGGACGCTCCTCGATCTGGAAACGACGCTGGCCGCCGATCCCGAAACAGGACGCGGACTGCTGGGAGTACGCGCCGGGCAGGCGATCACCTATGAGACCGCCGGCCTGCCCACAGCGATTGTCCGAGGATTCGCCGACCTCTCAGGAGCGATCGCCGATTCGGTGCGCGGCATCTGGTCGCTGTTCGCCAACTTCGGCGACGTGGTTGACCGAATCGTGTCGCCGCCCGGTGATCCATCTGCCAACGAGAACCTGGGCATGCGGCCATTGAGCGTCTTCGGCATCGTCGACCTGGCTTCGGACTCCTCGTGGGGTTGGTCCGAGCGGGCGCTGATGTTTGCGATGGTCAATGTCTTCCTCGGTGTGTTCAACATGTTGCCGGTGCCGCCCTTCGACGGGGGCCATGTGGCAATTGCAACCTATGAACGCTGGCGCGAGCGCGGGGGACGCGGCCGTTACCTGAGCGATCCCCGGGCGTTGGCACCCGTGGTGGCCGTCGTGGTGACCGCCCTCGTCCTGCTGGCGGTCGGCCTGCTCTACCTCGACATCGCCAACCCAATCGATCTGTGAGCCCATCAGCCCCATGACCAGTTTCGCCAGCTACCCCCGTCGGCATACCCGGCAGGTGCTTGTCGGATCGGTCGCCGTCGGCGGCGGGGCACCCATCTCGGTGCAGTCGATGACCACCACCAAGACCTCCGACGTCGAGGGCACCCTCACCCAGATCTACGCACTGGCTGGCGCTGGCGCCGACATCGTGCGCTGCACGGCGAACGACCTCGCAGCCGTCGAGGCGCTCGCGCACATCGTGCCCCGCTCGCCAGTGCCCCTCGTGGCCGACGTCCATTTTCAGTACCGGCTGGCGCTGGCAGCTCTCGATGCCGGAGTGGCCTGCCTGCGGCTGAATCCAGGCAATATCCGCAAGCCCGACCAGATACGCGCCGTGGCGTCAGGGGCTCGGGATCGTGGCGTCCCCATCCGTATCGGCGTCAACGGCGGCTCCCTCGATCCCGACATCGAGGCGCGCTATGGCATGACCCCGACCGCATTGGTCGAATCGGCCAAACGAGAACTCGGCTACTTCACCGAGGTGGGATTCGACGACGTCAAGATCTCGGTCAAGGCCAGCGATGTGACGCTGATGGTGGAGTCCTACCGGATGCTCGCCGACGAGGTCGATTTCCCGCTGCACCTCGGCGTAACGGAAGCCGGCCCCCCTCCTGCCGGCTTGGTGAAATCGACCGCGGGCATCGCAACCCTGCTCAATGAAGGCATCGGTGACACGATCCGTTACAGCCTGACAGCCGATCCGGTCCAAGAGGCCAAGGCCGGCCAGCAATTGCTCCAGGCGTTGGGTCTGCGGGAGCGTTCGGGCACTGATCTCGTTGCGTGCCCGTCATGCGGCCGGGCCGAAGTGGACGTCATTTCGGTAGCCGAGGAAGCCCAGGCGGCCTTTGAACAGCTCGACTTGGCGGTGCAAGTGGCGGTGATGGGCTGCGTGGTGAACGGGCCGGGTGAGGCCCGCAGTGCCGACCTGGGGATCGCCGCAGGCCGCTCGCGCGGCCATCTCTTCGTCAAGGGCCAAGTCGTGTCGGTGGTGCCCGAGGACGAGATGGTCGCGGCCTTGGTGAGCTGGGCCAAGATTGTGGCAGCCGACGGCGTGGAAGCCGCCCTCGCCAGGGCGGAGGCCGGCGCTGCCGCAGCGGCTGCAGCCGACCGCGCAGCGCTGGTGAGCGAGCAGGGTGACGACGTCAATGACGCCGCTGAGCGCGTCGCCCTCATCCGGCGACGGTGACGGTGAGCAGATCCGCCGGCGCGCCCAAATCTCCTTCGCTGGTAGCCTCGACCGCGCAGGACAGTTTCGGCTGGTCGTGGGCTCTGCGCACGCGCCCTTGCAGTTCGATTGCAAGCGCTCATTCCGCAGGCACAGCCCCGACCGCAGCTGAGGCGACGCGGACAGGGAGGTTGCGATGACTTACACCGCGGCGGCCTCGCGCGCCTCTGAAAGCACCCACCCCTCCGAGATTGCGAAACTCGCCGGCCCTGTTGCCGCCGAAGCCGGCTGCGTCCTCTATGAGGTGCAGTGGCGAGGCGGAACTCTGGTCGTTCTGGCCTCGGCGGCGGGTGGAAACGCCATCGGCGTCGATGCTCTCAGCCAGCTGAGCCGCCGGCTTTCCGCGGCGCTCGACGCGGCCGACATGATCGATGGTCGCTACGTGCTCGAGGTGTCCAGTCCCGGACTCGAGCGCAGCCTGCACCGTCCGGAACACTTTTCGGGCGCTGTCGGCGAGCGGGCGGTGATCCGCACGAACGGGCCGCTGCGCCAGCGCATCGTCGGCGAGATTCTGAGCGCCGACAGCGCTGCTGTCTCGATCTGCATCGAGGAGATGTCCGCACATCCTTCGGGTCATTCCGAGGCCCAGCCGGCGGTCGGCCAGAAGCTGTCGGTGCCGTTCGGCGACATTGCCAAGGCCCGCACGACATTCGAATGGGGCTCGCAGCCCAGGCGCGGCTCGGGTTCGGGTAATGCGCCGCGCGCTCAGCGAGGCCAGACACCACGCCAGACATCGAGAGAAGGGCAGCGACGATGAGCGACGCAGCAACACTCGACAGCCGAGAGATCATGGAAGCGCTTCAGGCACTCGCCATTGAGAAGGGCATGACCGTTGATGTGCTGCTCGAGGCGGTCGCGAACGGCCTTGAATCGGCCTATAAGCGCCGGGAGGGCGCCGCTGAGCAGGCCTACGTAGAAATCGACGAGTCGTTCAACATCACGGTCTACGCGCAGGAGGTCGACGAGCTCGGCAATGTCCTGCGGGAATGGGACGACACCCCCCATGACCTCGGGCGGATCGTGGCCCAGACCGTCCGTCAGGTGCTCAATCAGCGCATCCGCGAAGTCGAGCGCGACATGAAATACGACGAGTACGCCGGACGCGAGGGCGACATCGTCACGGGCATCATCCAGCAGAACGACGCTCGCTACACCCTGCTCGACCTGGGTCGCGTCGAGGCGCTGCTCCCTCAGTCCGAGCAAGTGCCCTATGAGCGGCCCGAGCCAAACAGCCGCCTCAAGGCGTACATCGTCGAAGTGCGCAAGACCGCCAAGGGGCCGCAGATCGTCGTGTCGCGCACACATCCAGGATTGATCCGCGAGCTGTTCAAGCTGGAGGTTCCCGAGATCTCCGACGGCGTCGTCGAATTGAAGGCATGTGCGCGCGAGCCCGGCCACCGCACCAAGATCGCCGTCTGGTCGAATGATCCCAATATCGATCCGGTCGGGGCATGCGTGGGTGCGCGCGGCAGCCGGGTCCGACAGGTCGTGAACGAGCTGCGGGGCGAGAAGATTGACATCGTCCCGTTCTCCGACGACCTGCATGACTTCGTGGCCAAAGCGTTGTCACCGGCTCGCGTCCGGGAGGTCCGCTTTCACTCCGAAGAGGGCGTCGCAGAAGTCGTCGTGCCCGACCATCAACTGTCGCTGGCCATCGGCCGCGAAGGTCAGAACGCGCGCTTAGCGGCCCGGCTGACTGGTTGGCGCATCGATATCAAGAGCGAAACGCAGATCGCCGAGGAGGAGGCCGGCTACTCGGGAGAGGAGTGGGCCGAAGGAGAGTGGGTCACCGACGCCCAGACAGGCGAGCAGACCTGGGTGCCTGCGGACGGCAGCGAGGCAATCACCGCAGGCCAGTGGTCTGAAGCGGTCACTGAGCAGCACGATGCCGACGAGACCTCCGCTGATGTTCCGCAGGCCTCCGGCGACGAGACGGCCAGCGACGGCACGGACGAGACCCCCGCAGAGGCCCACACCGACCCCAGTACCCTTCCATCGGACTCGACGACGCCTTGAGGCCGATGGCCCGTCTCGTCGCGTCCCCGTTTCATTCCCTGAGCCCCGCCGGGCACCCCATCAACTCTCGACAGCTCTCCAGACAGAAAGACCGACCGCTTGCCGAAAAAAGTCCGCGTTCACGAGCTCTCCAAAGAGCTGGGCATGACGCTCACCGAGGTGCTCGACGTATGCGAGTCGTTGGGCATCGGTGTGAAGACGCACTCGTCCAGCATGGAGGACGCGCAGGCTGACCGCGTCCGACGCAAGGCCCAGCGCGAGGGGCTGATTCGTGTCGAGCCGCAGCCAGAGGTCCGCAAGGCCCGCAAATCGCCTGCGAAGCACGCTGCGGCGACCTCGCGCGCGGTGCCGCGGGACAGCTCCGCCGAGGCGCAGCAATCCCCGCCGCCGACCCGGCCCGCTCGTCCGGCCCGGCAGGCCCCCGCTGAGCCGAAACCGCCTCGAGAACCTGCGCCGACCCCGCAGGCCGCCCCCGAGAGCCCCACGCCCGCGCCCGCTGCCGAGGCGCCCCCCCCAGCCGCGCCTCGACCTGCGGCACAAGCCCCCTCGGCCCCGCCGCGACCGCCCGATATTCCGCCGCCAGGCACCCCGCCGCCGCCGAGTACATTGCCGTCCGCGGGTGCCCCGCCGCCGGTGCCGCCGCCGCGGCGTCTCGTCACTTCGAGCGGCCAGGAGTCCGCGCGGCCGATCCTGCCGCCGGCGGGGCGGCCCGCAGCACGCGTCGACGAACCGCCGACACCTGCTCGGCCGACGTCCGACGATGGTGCCGGCGCCGCACTGCCGCCGCCGCCTCCCCGTCTGCCGATGCCGCCGAAGTCGGCCGATGGCAAGGCGATCCCACCTCCGCCCGTGCCGCCCCGTTCCGGATCCGGCAAGCCGATTCCACCGCCGCCGGGCCCTCCTCGCACATCCAATCGCAGCGGCGCCCCCTATCGCTCCGGTCCTCCTGGTGGATTCCGCCGTCCAGCGGGCGGCGGTGAGCGCCCCCACGGCGGGGCGCCCGGGGGCGGGCGAGCGCATGCCGGTGGTCCTCCTCCTGCCGGCGGACGCCCAGGCGGGCCTCCCGGCGGCGCCCGTCCCGGAGGACCGCGAGGCGCACCACGAGGCGGTCCGCGAGGCCGCCCCCGTCGTCGCCGCCGCCGCCAGCGCGAGGAGCTGCAGCCCCAGCAGCTCACCGCCTACACGCCGGTGGATGCACCCGTTCCCGACGGCGAGATCGTCGTCGAGCGAGGGTCGACCGCTCAGGAAGTCGCCGCTCGGCTGAATCGCTCAGCCGCCGACATCGTGCGGTTCCTGCTGCAGCAGGGTGAGATGGTGACTGCCACCCAGTCGCTCAGCGACGACATGATCGAGCTTTTCGCCGCTGAGCTTGACGCCGAGGTACGCATCACCGAGCCTGGCGCGGAGCAGGAAGAGGAGCTGCTGCGGGCGCTCGAGGTCGACCTGACCGACGACGGCGCCCAGATCCGACCGCCGGTGGTGACCGTCATGGGTCACGTCGACCACGGCAAGACGCTGCTGCTGGACCGAATCCGATCCTCCAACGTCGTCGAGGGTGAGGCAGGCGGCATCACCCAGCACATCGGCGCGTACCAAACCAAGCGGAAGGATCACCGGATCACGTTCATCGACACGCCTGGTCACGAGGCCTTCACGGCGATGCGCGCCAGGGGGGCCCAAGCCACCGATGTCGTCGTGCTGGTGGTGGCGGCCGACGACGGCGTCATGCCGCAGACTGCCGAAGCCATCGACCATGCACTTGCAGCCGATGTGCCAATCATCGTCGCCATCAACAAGATGGACCGGCCCGGCGCCGATGCCGACCGCGTGCGGGCACAGCTCGCAGAGCGGGGCCTCATTCCTGAGTCCTACGGCGGCGACGTGATCACCGTTCCCATGTCGGCCATGACAGGCGACGGCATCGACGAATTGCTGGATCAGATCCTGCTGGTCGCGGAGCTCGAGGAGCTCAGTTCCCCTGCCAGCGGTCGAGCGGTCGGCATCGTGCTCGAAGCCCACCTCGACCGCGGCCGTGGTCCGGTCGCGACGGTGTTGGTGCAGCGAGGCACCCTGCGCATCGGCGAGCCGATGGTTGCTGGCGCGGCGTGGGGCCGCGTGCGTGCGATGACCGATGATCGAGGGGCCCCGCTCAGCGAGGCGGGTCCAGCGATGCCTGTGCAGGTGCTCGGCCTCGGCGAGGTGGCGCGTTCAGGCGACATGTTCGTCGTGGCACCCGATGAGAAGACTGCAGGCAAGGTGGCGGAGACTCGCGAGCATTGGCAGCGTCAGGCCAGCCTCGCCGGCACCGCCGGCGGAAGCGGTGGCGGCGCGCGGCTCGAAGACATTTTCAAGCAGGTTCAGGCTGGCGAGACAGCCACCCTGAACCTGGTGCTCAAGGCCGATGTGCATGGCTCGCTCGAAGCCGTCACCGACAGCCTGCGCAAGCTCGAACGCCCCGACGTCAAGCTCGCCTTCGTCAGCCGAGGCGTCGGTGGCATCAATGAGAACGATGTGCAGCTCGCTGCCGCATCGGAAGCCACGATCATCGGCTTCAACGTGCGCCCCGACCGTAATGCGCGCCAGACCGCCGAGACCGAGGATGTCGAAGTCCGGCTCTACGAGATCATCTATGACCTCATCTCCGACGTGCAGAACGCCATGGTCGGCCTGCTCGAGCCGGAATTCGAGGAGATCGTCGCGGGCGAGGCGCAGGTGCGTCAGGTATTCCGCATCTCGGGCGTCGGACCTGTTGCCGGCTGCGTCGTCGAACATGGGAACGTGCGCAGCGGCGCCAAAGTCAGGTTCCTGCGTGACGGCGCGATCATCTGGAAGGGAGCGATCAAGTCCCTGCGTCACTTCCAGGACGATGTTGCCGAGGTGTCTTCGGGCATGGAGTGCGGTATCGGTCTCAGTGACTTCTCTGACCTCAAAGAAGGCGACGTGATCGAGACCTACACCGAGCGCGAGATCGCCCGCGTCGCCTGACGGAGCACATATCCGATGTCACGTCGCTCCGGCCGCCGGCGGCGTTCGATGCCCGCCGCGCACCCCTACGAGCGGACCGATCGCGTCGCGCAGCTCGTGCGCGGCGTGGTCGCCTCGGAGATGGAGCGGCTCGACGAGGCGTTCGACGGCATCGTCATCACCGGGGTGGATGTCGATCGTGAGCTGAGCGCCGCGGTCGTGCACTACGACGTGCGTGATCAGGAATCCGATGAAACCGCAGCTGCAGCCTTCGAAACCCACCACCACCGTCTCCAACGAGCCTTGGGCACGGCTACCAGCTTGAGGCGCACGCCTGCGCTTCGCTTCCGCCGGGACCGGGGAGTGATCGAGGCCGAGCGAATCGAAGACCTGCTGGCTGCACTGTCGGACCCCCAGCCTGAATCGCCGCCCTCAGACCCGCGTTTGGACACTGCCGCAGAGCGGGACGAGGGGTCCTGACGGCCGTGGCGCGACGACGCCCCGCGACCACCCATGGCACCGTCATCGTCGACAAACCGCCCGGTCCCACGTCCCATGACGTGGTGGCCATGCTGCGGCGTCGCTTCGGGGAGCGACGCATCGGCCACGCCGGCACGCTCGACCCGTCCGCGACGGGCGTCCTCGTCGTCGGCATCGGCAATGCGACCCGCCTGCTGCGATTCGCCACTGCAGGCCGTAAGAGTTACGAGTGCGAGATCGTGTTCGGGGTGGCGACCAGCACACTCGACGCCGCCGGCGAGACGATCGAGACCTGGAACATGGATCTCGATCCGAGTGAAGTTGCCCGCGTGGCGAAAGGTTTCGTCGGCACCATCTCGCAGCTGCCGCCGATGGTGTCTGCGGTTCGCGTCGGCGGCCGTCGCCTGCACGAGATCGCCCGCTCCGGGCAGACCGCGGAACGCGAACCGCGTGTTGTGGAGGTCTACGGCTTCGAGGTGGCGGCCACCCAGGATCCGCGGGTCTACCGGGCCTCGGTCGACTGTTCGGCCGGCACCTATGTGAGAACGCTCGGCGCCGATGTGGGAAGTGCGCTGGGAGGGGGCGCACACATCCGGGCGTTGCGACGCACGCGCAGCGGTACGTTCTCGCTGCCCGAGGCCGAGTCTCCCGCCGATGCTGTGCTGCGACCACCTGGTGAACTGGTGCGAGATCTGTCTCAGCTCCACCTGTCCGACGACGAAACAGCTCAGGCCCGCCAAGGCGCTCACTTAGCCGCTCGTCGCTACGAAGGCCACGGCCCTTGGGCGCTGTTCGATGCCGCCGGGGGACTCGTGGCGGTGCATGAACGCACCGACGGCCGCCTGCGCGCCACGGTCCTGCCGTCTTCGGACTCGAGCCAGTAAGCACAGATGCCATAGCGGTGGAGGCGGCAGGGGACTCTGCGACGTTGCGACCCGCCGGATCGCTGGAGCAGAGGGTTCTGCCGCCTCCACAGCGGGCGCACCTAGTCGCAGAAGTCTGTCGTGAGTAGCGTTGCACCCATGGAGGTCATTCGCGACTTGGATTGGTGCCCGGTGCTCGAGCACGGCTGCGTCGTGACCGTGGGTGAGTACGACGGCGTCCACCGGGGGCATCGAACCGTGATCTCCGAGATGCATCGCCTGGCAGCCGAGCGTGGCTGCGCTACCGCGGTCGTGACGTTCGACCGCCACCCGGCCACGGTGGTTCGGCCAGAATCCGCACCGTTGCTGTTGTGCGATCTCGACCACAAATTGGAGCTGCTGGCCGAGACCGGGGTCGATTTCACCTTGGTCGTCACGTTCGACGAGGCCCGCGCAGCGGTGCCTGCCGAACAGTTCGCCCTCGAGATCCTCGTCAACTGCCTCACGGCACGCGCTGTCGTGGTCGGTGCGGACTTCCATTTCGGCAAGGGGCGCCGGGGCAACATCTCCACGCTGCGCCAGGTCGGCGCCGAACACGGTTATGAGGTGGTCGGCCTCCCACTGGTCAAGCAGATGACCGGCGACGGCGAAGTCATCTCATCCACGTCGATCCGCGAAGCGCTTGCCGCAGGCGACGTGGAACGGGCACACCGGCTGCTCGGACGGCCGTTCGAGGTACGGGGCGTCGTCACGCTCGGCGACCGCCGTGGCCGCCAGATCGGGGTGCCCACCGCGAACTTGCCCACCACCGCTGACCTGCAGATTCCTACCGACGGCGTGTATGCGGCGTGGTACGTGCGTCCTGACGGTGCCCAATACCCGGCGGCCGTCAACATCGGTCGTCGCCCAACGTTCTACGACTTTGCCGAGCGTTCGCTGATTGAAGCGCACTTGATCGGCTTTCGCGGTGATCTCTATGACGAGACGGCCAAGGTTCGCTTCGTCCGCAGGCTGCGACCCGAGCGACGCTTCGATGGCATCGACGAACTGAAGGTTCAGCTCCGCCGCGACATCGAAGACGCTGCGAAGTGCCTGCACACCTGAGAGCTTGAGGCGAGTTGCCGGCCGCCTCCGCAGCGGGCATGCAGGGGTCCCGCTGGTAGCCTGCACGACTGACAAGAGACAGAACAGCGCGGCTGGGTCGCCCAGCCGAGACGTCGCAGCAAACCTCGCAAACGCAGTCTGCGTATTCGCAGCAATCGACAGCGCAGCATTTGCTCGGCGCCACAACGACAGGGAATACAGCAACGGCATGAGTGCCAAGAGATCAAGTCCAGCGGCCTCGGTGATTGACGAACATCGCCATTTCGAGGCCGACACCGGATCGCCCGAGGTTCAGGTCGCTCAGCTGAGCGCCCGCATCGAGCACCTCACCGAACACCTTCAGACTCATAAGAAGGACCACCACACCCGCCGAGGGCTGCTGAAGCTCGTCGGTCGTCGGCGCAGGCTGCTCGATTACCTGAGCGCCAATGACGTCGAGCGCTACCGAGCTTTGATCGCAAAGCTCGGTCTGCGGCGCTGAAGCGGTTCCGGGCGACATCAGTCTTCTCGCGCACCGCTGCGTGTGCCATGGACTCGCCACCGCTTCACGTGCACTGCGGGGACTCACACCCCATGGGACGACACGACCTCATGAATATCAACCAACAGGCGGGCCGGAACTCGTTGAAGCAGTCCCGCCACCACAACAGGAGCAGACATGGCTGAAGCCATTTCGGTCACCAGTCCCATCGCGGGCACCGACAAGACCATCACCTTTGAGACCGGCGTGCTCGCCGGCCTCGCAAACGGGGCGGTCACGTCCCGCATTGGCGACACACAAGTGCTCGTCACCGCAACGGCATCAAACCGTCCACGCGACGGCGCATCGTTCTTCCCGCTCACGGTCGACATCGAGGAGCGCATGTATGCGGTGGGCCGGATTCCCGGTTCGTTCTTCCGGCGAGAGGGGCGTGCATCAGACGATGCGATCCTGACCTGCCGGCTGATCGATCGCCCGCTGCGACCCAATTTCCCCAGCGACTACCGCCACGACACACACATCGTGGGCACGATTCTGGGCGCTGACCACGTCAATCAATACGACATCGTCGCGTTGAACGGAGCGTCGGCGGCCCTATGGCTGAGCGGCATCCCGTTCGAGTGCCCGATCGCCGGCGTGCGGATCGCCTACTCCACCGATGGCGAGTGGATCCCGTTCGCTACCCATGAAGAGTCCGAGGCTGCCACGTTCGAGATGGTCGTGGCCGGCCGCCAGCTCCCGAGTGGCGACATCGCCGTGATGATGGTCGAGGCCGGCGGAACGGAGAAGTCGTTCTCGTACTACGAGCAGGGCGCGCCAAAGGTCACCGAGGACGTGCTCGCAAGCGGTCTCGAGGCCTCCAAGCAGTGGATCGACGACATCATCGAGATGCAGAAGTCGCTGCGCCGGCTGGTGGAGGAGCAATCCGGCCCCATCGTCCAGATGGAGTACACCTCCAGCAAGGACTACGCCGACGAGGTGCTCGACCGCGTCCGCGAGGTCGCTTCGGATCGCATGCGTGAGGTGATGGCCATCGCCGACAAAGCACAGCGCGAGGCGGCGCAATCTGAGACCAGCAGCGCCGTGATCGACGAGGTTGCTGCGGAGTTTGCCGATCTCGACGGTGCGAAGGGTCAGATCCGTGAAGCCGTCAGGTCGTTGTCGAAGGAGATCGTGCGCGAGCGCATCGTGGCGGACGGCTTCCGCATTGACGGGCGGGCGACCGATGAGGTTCGGCCGCTCTCGTCAGTTGCGGGCTATCTCGGGCGCACCGCTCACGGCTCGGGTCTGTTCCAGCGCGGCGAGACCCAGGTGCTGAACGTCACCACCTTGGGAATGTCTCGGATGGAGCAGATCGTCGACACCCTGAATCCTCAGGACCGGCGCCGGTTCATGCACCACTACAACTTCCCGCCGTTCTCCACCGGTGAAGCGGGCTTTATGCGTGGCCCCAAGCGTCGCGAGATCGGCCACGGCGCACTTGCTGAGCGTGCGATCTTCCCGGTCGTTCCGTCCAAGGAAGACTTCCCGTACACCATCAGGCTGGTGTCCGATGTGCTCACCTCCAACGGGTCCACGTCGATGGGGTCGGTGTGCGCATCGTCGCTGTCGCTGATGGATGCCGGCGTGCCGATTGTGGATCACGTTGCCGGCGTGGCCATGGGTTTGGTGTACGCCGACGGCAAGTACGTGACGCTCACCGACATCTTGGGTGCCGAGGACGCATTCGGCGACATGGACTTCAAAGTGGCGGGTACCGAGGACGCCATCACGGCGCTCCAGCTCGACACCAAGATCGAAGGCATTCCCGCCGAGGTGCTGGCCCAGGCGTTGCAGCAAGCACGGCAGGCTCGCCTGCAGATCCTCGAGGTCATGCGCGCGGCAATCGCCGAGCCGAGGCCCGACGTCGGCGAGACCGCGCCGAAGATCACCAGCTTCGAGATTCCGATCGACAAGATCGCCGAGGTCATCGGCCCGCGGGGCAAGGTCATTAACTCCATCCAGGAAGAGACCGGCGCCGACATCAACGTGGACGACGACGGCACGGTGGGCACCGTCAGCATCGGTGCCACCGACCGCGATGTCGTGGAAGAGGCTGAGCGGCAGATCCGGCTGATCGTCAACCCGCCGACGCCTGATGTGGGCGCCACCTATGAAGGTCGCGTGGTGAATATCACCAAGTTCGGCGCGTTCGTGAACGTGCTGCCCGGTACCGACGGGCTGCTGCACATCTCGAAGCTGGGCGGCAAGCGACGGCTGAACTCGGTCGAGGAAGTGCTTGAGCTCGGCGACGTCATCAGCGTGATCGTCGAAGAGATCGACCCCAACGGCAAGATCAGCCTCACGCCTGCCGACCCGACCCAGGTCGGTGGAAGCGAAGGCGACGATGACGGGTCGAGCGACGACGCGCCGCCGCGGCGAGACCGCGGCCGCGACCGGGATCGGGATCGGGGCAGCAGCGGCAACGGCACGCGCCGATCCCGCACGCCCGTAGCCGCCGCCGTGCCGGCGGGCGGCGGCGCAGATGCACCGGATGCCGCCACCGATGGCGCTGACGATGGCGGCGCCGCATCGGCACCGACCGGCACTGCCCGGGAGGATGTCTCGTTCGGCGAGCATTTCGAGCAGATCGCCAAAGACGTCTACGGCGACCTCGGGCCCGAGCTCGAGCAGTCCGGACGGGGTTCAGGCCGGCGTCGCGGCCGCCGTTGACCAACGCAGCCCGGCGGCCTCGGTGCCGCCGGGCTGACTCGAACGCCTTGCAGTAGCAGCGTCCGCAGGCGGGCCTGCTCGCCGACGAACCTATGCGCGTCGGTCTCGTTCGCTGCGCTGGCGGGTTGCCGGGCCCCCGGCTCAGCCCCTTGGCGCTACTAGCGTGGCGACCGTGAGGGTGATGGTGTTCGGTGCGGGCGGGCGCATGGGTGCCACGGTCTGCGAGGCGGTCGCTGGCGATGCCGACCTCGAACTCGCGGCCGGGGTCGATCCCGGTGCACCGGACCAGCGCGATGCCACTGACAGCATCGACATCGTGGCAACCGCCGCCGAAGTCGATCCGGCGAGTGTCGACGTCGCGGTGGACTTCACGGTTGCTGCTGCGGCCCGGGAGAATCTCGCGTGGTGCGCGGCGAATGGCGTCCACTCCGTGGTCGGCACCAGCGGTCTCGACCCCGACGACTACGAGCGATGCCGGGAGGCGTTCACCGCCAGCAACTGCCTCATCGCCCCCAACTTTGCGATCGGCGCGGTGCTCATGATGCGGTTCGCCGAGCTCGCCGCGCCGTTCTTCCCAACCGCTGAGGTCATCGAGCTCCACCACGACAACAAAGTCGATGCGCCCTCGGGTACTGCCATGCAGACCGTGCGTGCCATGGCCGAGGCCTCGGGCGACTGGGCCCCAGATCCCACCCAAGACGAAGTGGTGCCGGGCGCGCGGGGCGGCAAGGGTTCCGGCGGTATTCCGGTTCACTCCGTCCGGCTCCGAGGCCTCGTGGCGCACCAGCAGGTGATGCTGGGCACAGCGGGTGAGACGCTCACCATCCGCCACGACAGCATGGATCGGGTGTCATTCATGCCGGGCGTGCTGCTGGCCTGCAAGGCAATTGCCGATTACCCCGGCGTGACGATCGGCCTCGATACCTACCTGCAGCTCTAGTTGGTGCCAGCGAATCGGTGAGGGGACATGACTCAGTCAAGTTCAACGAACGGCAACCCTGTGCACCACTTCGTGCTGGTCACCGAGGGGTGTGACCTGCTCGACGATGCCAATTTCGAAGTGCTCTACGAGGCGGGCTGTACCGATGCCAGCATCGGACATCGCACAGTGGAGTTCGATCGCAAGGCCCCGACGCGTTGGCACGCCATCCAGCATGCGATCCAGGATGTCAGCGCCGCCTCGAGCCTGTGGGTCATCGATGTGCGCGAAAGCATGGGAACCGGGTCCACCGAACCGACTGCACCTGCCCTCGGATAGGACACAACCTGCGTCGCGGCTGGTCGCGCTGCGATGTCCCGCGCCTTTCCAGTTGACCTCGGCAACACATATCGGCAACGTCGCGGCCAGTTGCCCTAGCGTTGGTACCTGCTTGTGCTATGCGCCGTCTGTTAGACGTGGACGCCCACGAGAGGACGACTTGGAGCAGTGACGGGCTACTTGCTGTACCACCCGGTGGTGGGCGACGCGGATAGCAAAGTGGATTCCTTGCGGCCACATCGGATGCTTGTCGTGGGCGAGCGCGTCCCAGACTCGGTTTCCCTGTCGACCACGGCGCGTAGGCGCGACTCTGATGAGACACAGCTTCCGATGGGCATCTACGTGTTCGACGACGGCGCACAAGTGGAGGTGATGGTCGTCATCGAAGGGGGTAATCCGGCCAGTCCCGCCCATACCGATTGGACGGTGGAATCACATCCGCTCCGCTCCGCCTACGACTGGATGGGTGTTTGGTGGGACGACGCAGACGAGATCGCCGCACCGCTCTTTGAGAACAACGCGCCTGCCTTCATGCGGGGAACCGGACAGGAGGCGTTCGTGCGCAGCCGTGTTTACGAACATGGCCAGTGGTGGTACCGCGTTCGTGTCGACGGACACACCGTCACCGTCCCAGAACGCAGTCTTCAACTCCCCGAACTCGACGACGATCCCTGCGAGTGGATTGCCCGCCCACCGGTCCACGCCGACCGCTTCGCAGCCACGCTCACTCGTGCGAAGCTCCGCGAGCAACTCACGGACACTGTGTACTCGTTTCGTGCCACTAAGACAATTTTCCGTGCGTATCAGTTCCGGCCTGTCATTCGACTTCTCGAGACAGGCCAGCTTCGCCTGCTGATCGCTGACGAGGTCGGCCTTGGGAAGACCATCGAAGCCGGACTCGTTTGGACCGAGCTTGATGCCCGACGGCAGGCCGACCGTGTTCTTGTCGTTTGCCCTTCGATGCTCGTCCCGAAGTGGCGCGCGGAGATGCGTGAACGATTCGACTACGAGCTTGAGGATCTCGACCGGCGAGGCCTCGATGAGATGCTGGAACGAATCGACGATGATCGCATGCCGTCACGGTTCGCTGGCATCTGCAGCCTTGAGCGTCTGCGAGTGTGGTCCGGCCTCGAGGATCTCGCTGAGCTCGCTCCGCGTTTCGATCTGGTCATCGTCGACGAGGCGCATGCGTTCCGCAACTCAGAAACCAGGAGCCACGCGCTGGGAGCGCTGCTGTCCGATTGGGCCGGCGCGCTGGTCTTCTTGTCAGCAACACCGCTGAACCTCGGCAACGAAGACCTCTTCAGCTTGCTCCAACTCCTTGCCCCCGGCGAGTTCGACAACCGATTCGTCCTAGAGCAGCGGCTGGAGCCCAACGCTGTCCTCCACGCCTTGAGCGCCAGCCTCTTCGATGTCGACATGACGAATGCCGACCGCCTTCAGCGACTAGGGAGCGTTGAGTCTCTGGACTTTGGCCCCGCCGTCTCGGTCCGACCGGAGTACCGCGAACTGGTGACGCTTCTCCAACGCGAGACGTTGCCGCCGCGGCAGATCGCCCATGCCAAACGTCTTATCGGCCGACTCCACGCGCTCTCCGCAGTCGTCACGCGCACACGCAAAGTGGAAGTGCAGGAACGGAAGGCGGTGAGAGAAGCCATTCCCATCCCCGTCGCATGGACCAACCCGGAGGCCGATTTCTACGCAGCATTCGAGAAGTGGCAGATCGATCGGGCCATAGCCCTGAAGCTGCCGGTCGGCTTCGCGACTCAGATGCCGCTGCGTCTCGCGAGCACCTGCCTTCCAGCCGCCAGGGACC
Source organism: Candidatus Poriferisodalis sp. (assembly GCF_965214215.1). Classification (GTDB taxonomy): domain Bacteria; phylum Actinomycetota; class Acidimicrobiia; order Acidimicrobiales; family Poriferisodalaceae; genus Poriferisodalis. Next base: position 1,957,542 of record NZ_CBDCBD010000003.1, read on the forward strand.
GAGTTTTGAACTGGCAAGACGAGCGCGGGGACGAAGACCTCGACGCAACCACAGACGACGTTTCGTGGGACCTCACGAATCCCCCTGCCGATGTGCTCGAATGCGCGCGCCGAATGGGTGAGGTTGACACCAAGTTCGACGCCTTCCTTGCGCATCTCCGACCGATCATCGAAGACGGCCGACGAGTCCTGGTCTTCACTTTCTCGCGTCGCGCGTTGGCGTACCTCAGCGAACGCCTGAGCACAGATTTTCGCATTGCAGTCATGCACGGCGGGGTAGGCCGCGACGCCCGGCACGACATCATGCGACGATTTCGCGACCACGACTTCGACGTTCTCCTTGCGAGCCGGGTCGCGAGCGAAGGTCTCGACTTCGAATTCTGCTCGGCCGTCGTCAACTACGACCTCCCGTGGAATCCAATGGAGGTCGAACAACGGATCGGCCGAATCGACCGATTCGGCCAAACCGAGGAGAAGATTCTCGTCCTCAATTTCCACACACCCGGAACCATCGAATCCGACATCATCGAACGAGTGCATCAGCGGATCGGTGTCTTCACGGACTCCATTGGTGAGCTTGAGCCGATCCTCCAGTCGCGGATGGGAGACCTGCGACGCGCAATGCTCGACTTCTCTTTGTCGAAGGCTCAACGAGAACTCAGACTGAACGAGACGCTCGCAGCGATCGAGGAACAGCGGCTCGCTATCGGAGACGTCGAAGCCGCGGCCGCATACCTGTCATCGACCGATACCGCAGAGATCGACGGGCTCGAGAAAGATCTCCTTGAGTCCGGCCGGTACATCGGCCAGCCAGAGTTGGTCCGCCTGCTTCGTGACTGGGCCGCAGGCGCACCCGGGGCGCGCTGCGAAGTGGACCGCAGCGGCACATTCCTCACATTCCGCGGCAACCCCGCGATGGAACAACAGCTTCGAGGTGTGCAATCTGCGGGGGAGCGATCACGAGCCGAAGTTGACGAACTGGCCAAGGCGATGCTCGACGAACGAGATGTGGTGCTCTGCCTCGATCCGGAGCGCGCCCGCAAGACAGGCCAGCCCCTCCTCTCAGCCACCAGTCCGCTGGTGCGAGCAGCGCTCCGGGTTCCCGGATCATCCCAAGCCCGATTCAGCCATGTCCGCGTTAAGAGCAGTGCTGCCGCCCAAGGCTTGTACTTCGTTCTCGTGGCTCTGGCTCGGTGGGAAGGGCTCCGACCGTCGGCTGAGTTCTGGACGGCGGCGGTGAACCTCGAAACAGGAAACCTGACGAGTGCAACCGTGGGGCCGGCGGTCTTGGCTGCTCTCGCAGAGTCCCAGCTTGAAGAAGGGGACGTACAAGCCGGCACGCCCATTAGCGCTTGTCTCCGACAAGCCGAACGCTCTCTCCGCCTGCGACAACAGGAGGAGTCCGAGCGCCGTGAAGTGATGAACTCAGCGCTCGTCGAGTCCCGACGCATCAGCCTGCGGGAGACCCACGCTCGGAAGGTAGCTCAGATCGAGCGCCGCATCGAGACCCTGAGAGAAGGCGGGAACACCGGGGTGATTCGCCTCCAAGAAGCGCAGCGATCGAATCAAGACCGACTGCTGCGCGAAGCCGAGGAACGACTCGAACAAAGCCTTCATTGCCATATGGACGTCGAGGCGGTTGCTGTCTGCCTGGCCGAGGTGACGTCAGAGTGACTGACGCGACACGCGATCAAGATCGTCAAGCCGTACTTGACGCCGAACGGGCAGTCAATGAGCAGTATCTGGCCGAGATCGAACGTCTGCTTGCCAAGCAGCCGCATCTCGTCAAGCAGATCGATGTTGTTCAAAGTCAGCAGTGGACCACCGCCGCGCTTCCTCGACCGGGCATCGACTGCGGCGCAATCGCTGCACTCATAGGCCGGGTCGCGCTTTCGGATGGCCACCCCTACAGCGACGAGATGGGCCAGACCTTCTACATCGCTGGCTCGCGCGTCAAGGAGAACGCGTTCGAGACTGTCAACTGGGCTGCCCCGATCGCACGTCTGTACTTCGACGGTCGCTCGTCGGAACACGAGATTGCGTCATCGGTGGACGGCCGACGGACGTTCGTGCCTCGCCTCACCGATCTCGCTGACTACTTCGACGAGATCGAGAACGACGTCGCAGACCCATTCAGGCACCGGGCGCGTGCCCTTGAGGTCCCGGCAGCGCCGACGCGGCGACGGCCGAATGTTCAGCGGCCTCAGCAGCAATCGCCTGAGCCTGAACGCGTGAGGCTTGATGAACCGCCGAGACTCGAACCGGCTGAGCCGTCGCCTGAGCCGGCCGAGGTCGCAAGCGGAGTCGATGCTCGGCAGGGAGGTCTTCGCGCTGCTGAGGCGGTCGTCCAGGTCATGCAGATGCCGAAGCAGGGCCGCATGGGTGCGATCCTGCCGACGATGCAGCCCGACCAGTACCGCTTGGTGGCCGCTGCCGCCGACCGAGGGCTCATAGTCCAAGGCCAACCCGGTACGGGCAAGACCGCTATCGCTGTCCACAGAGCCGTCTACCTCACAAGCGTCGAGCGGGATTCGGAACGGGTCGCTCGCATCGCAATCATCGGGCCGTCCGATCATTACGTCGAACATGTGGCGCCGATGATTTTCGAATTGAAGGAACCGGGGGCCGATATCAAGGTCCTCAGTCTTCCTGCCTTGCTGAGCAGAATCGCCGGGCTCCGAGCGATCCCGAAGCCGGGGCGTATCGGGCGAATTGAGTCATCTTGGCCGCTCGGCAGAACGATCGACGGTTTTGCGAAGTCGATAGACGTGCCTCACCTTTCGGGCCGCATGGATCTGCGTGTTCGGCGCGTCGTCGAGGCCATGCAACGCGCCGACGCATCCCAGATTCCTGACACTGATATCCGGGCATGGCTTCGAGAACTGCCCACCTGGAACGAAATCTCCGGACAAGCCCGTTTCCTGCCCATGCTCGCCACGGTCGCCTTGGCGGTTGGCTCCACCGAGATCAGCGAACACGCCGGGCACCTCATCATCGACGAAGCACAAGATGTTCGCCCTCTGGAGTGGCGCGTCCTGACGAGTTCGCTGCTTGAAAGCGGTGGCTCGCTGTCGTTGTTCGGAGACATGAACCAGCGGCGATCCGACTGGACAGCGCCTACTTGGCAGAAGCTCGCTGTGGACCTCGAAATGACCGACGACGCCGGGTACTGCGACATGCACGTGCTCCGAACGGGGTACAGGTCGACGCGGCAGATCCTCCGCTTCGCCAACCAGCTGCTGCCTCGGAGCGAACGAGACGAACAAGCGCTTCGAGACGGACCGCAACCCACCGTGACACGCACGTCTGCCAGCGAACTCACCGCAGAAACTATCAATGCAGCTATCGACCTCACCAAACGACACACCGGGATGGTGGCGGTCATCGCCACACAACCGAGACCGGTGTCGACTGAGCTCAGACAGCGCAACTGGGAACGCGGCCGCTGGCAGCACAGCTGGACCCGTGACGGGGCAACAGTGGTCGTTCTCCACCCGGACGAAGCACGAGGACTCGAGTTCGACGCAGCGGTCGTCGTGGAGCCGGGGGACTTTCCCGAGAATGTCGGCAGGCAGGGCGTGCTCTACACGAGTCTGACTCGCGCCAACAAGGAGCTCATCGTCGTCCATACCCGGCGGCTTCCACGCGTTCTCCGCCCGCCCCGCTGATCGCCATAGAGCAGCGGTCCGTCGTGGGCACTTGACGTAGGGTCACGTTGGCCATGACGGAGGCTGTTGGAGGCGAGGATACACAACGACTGGACAAGCATCAGACGCCAGCTTGGACCCGAGTTCAACTACGGGCCGGGACACCTGTTCTGTGTGCGACATGAGGACCTGGAATGAGAGAACGGACGCCGTTCATTGCAGAATTGCCAGAAGAGCTTCACGGCGAAGCTACGCGGGTGCTCCTAGAAGAGCTGGCACATCTCAATGATGAGCCAGACGGATTGGAGGACAGCACGCCATGACCGAAATCCCCGCCGTCGTCAAGTCTGCGGCTGAGGCCTTTCGCCGCAGCCAAGATTCGAAGCTGGTGCGCTCGCTCAGCGATAGCGCTACGCGTCGGGTCGCAAGAGGCGACTTGCGCGTTGTGGAGCCTCCAGTCCGGGAGGCTGCAGCCGGCACGCGGCGACTGTGCCTCGTCGTCGGTGTCGATCCGGCGGCTGACTTCGCTGAGGTTGTGCTGGTCCACAGCGCTCCGGAACTCGCAACGAGCGTCGACGGCGTCGTCCCGAGTTCAACGACCGGGGCGCCTTATTGCGCCGTTGTCCAAACGGACCTTCGCGGCGTCGCTTGGACCTTCCAGCTCGGTCGTTTGGTCGGCTATCTGGACGAAGGATCTCTTGAGGCATTGAGCTCAATTGCACTCGGCAATCCGGCAGCTGAGCGTGCCCAAGGCAACGAGATCTGGAGTGGATCGGCGCTCACCGGCGCAAGCGACGGCCGGTGGACATTCAAGACCGATGAGGGGTCTGCGCTTCGCTCGCTGACCCGCGAGTGCACAGCGGCATTCCTCCACTGCGGCACCGTCGGGGAATTCGATCCTCGCCTGCTACGTCAGGGCTAGCAACCCCGGGGCCGCGCTACCCCTCAGTCGAATGGCAGCACGAGCAGCGCACCCTCGGCGTCGGCCTCGAATTCCTCGATGAGCCCGCGATGCCGAAGCAACAACTCAAGGATGGCGCGAGTCGACGCGTTGCCGGCCCGGACCCAGATCGCCTTCGGCGGCGGACCGTGCAGGAATGCAAACTGGCGAAAGTCTGAGTCTTTCGAGACGATCATGTAACCATGAGAGGCCGCGTGATCCCAGATCTCTCGATCCGTGGCGGTGTCCAAGCCGTAGTCGACGACGTGATGACTTTCCGGGAACGCCGAGGCGACCAAGGCAACTAGCCGGTACGAGAGGTTCTGGTCGAAGAGAAGCTTCACACCGGCGCTACGAGGCGGCGCTCGCGCATCGCGGCGAATTCGAGCGTCGCCCGTATGTGTTGCTCGGTGAGCTCAGGGAAGTCGTTGACGATTTCCTGGCTGGACATGCCGGATGCCAAGTATTCCAGGACGTCGTAAACGGTGATGCGCGTACCGACGAAGCATGGCTTCCCGCTCCGTACGCCGGCTTTAGTGACTATCAGCGACGAGGCATCCATCGGCCTCCATCGTAGTGACAGCAGCCCGGATGTCTGAAGCCGATTTCTCGACTGACGGGCAAGTACGTCGGCGCGAGTCAAGCGCTGTCTCGGCGCTCAGTGAGGCGGCACGGCGTTCGCGCGCCGCACAGCGATCACGCTGGCGCGAGTCAAGCGCTGTCTCGGCGCTCAGTGAGGCGGCACGGCGTTCGCGCGCCGCACAGCGATCACGCTGGCGCGAGTCAAGCGCTGTCTCGGCGCTCAGTGAGGCAGTCCGATGCCGTTGGATCCAACCCGCTGCTCTCGGTCTGGTACGCGGCCACCTCCGCGGCGTCGAGGTCGTCGAGTGCATCGCGAACCGAATCCCACCACTCGTCGCGACTCAGCTGGCGCAAGGCTTCGGTAACCACCTCTCCGTCAGTCGAGCGACAGCACTGTGGCTGAGATGGCCGGGCGGCGTCGGGTCCGGGTGCCGACGAAGCTGCCGGTGGCGCGGCGGACGATCCGCTCGACTTCGTCAGGGTCGGGACGGTTCCGAGCTGCCTTGACGGTTCGCTCGACCTTCTGTGCGATCTCGTCGGACAGGGCTTCGACCACGTCGGCGTGCTTCGTCACGTCGAGCCAGCCTCGCGAGGCGATGTCGGGTGGTGCCGCGAGACGGCCCCGCCCGTCGAGCACGACGGTGACGTGCACGAAGCCTGCTGTCAGGGCCAAGCGCTCGGCGATGACTTCGGCGTCGGGGTCGTCGAGCGTCCCGTCCACGTAGTGATAGGGCGCCGGCACGCCGGCACGGACCTGTAGCTCGGCGCCCTTGAGCGTGATCTGCGCTCCGTCGGTCAGCGTCAGCACCCGTTTGGCCTTCATCCCAAGCTCGCGGGCGAGCTGCGCGTGGCGAGCCAGCATGTGGAATTCGCCCTCGATCGGCACGAACCAGCGCGGTCGGCACGCCTTGTGCAGCTCCCGCAGCTCGTCTCGCTGCGCATGGCCGGACGTGTGCACGAGTTCGTGCCCGTCGTGAATCACTTCGGCACCCCGGCGCGCCAATCCGGACACCATGCGAAAGACTGAGCGTTCGTTGCCTGGGATCGGGTGGCTCGACAGCACCACGGTGTCGTCGGGGCCGACACTGATCTCGGGGTGATTGCCGTGAGCGATCAGTGACAGCGCAGCATTGGGCTCGCCCTGGCTGCCGGTGCACACGATGCAGACCTCCGACGGCTCGAAGCGGTCGAGCTGCTCGACGCCGAACAGGGAACGCTCGGGAACGTCCAGCACCCCGAGCTGGCGAGCTATCCGCACGTTGTTCACCATCGAGCGGCCGACGGGCACGACGGCACGGCCCTGTTCGATCACGGCATCGCAGATCTGCTGGACTCGGTGCAGGTGGCTGGCGAAGCAGCTCACGATGAGTCGGCGATCGGGGCGCTGCGTGAAGAGCCGCCGGAGGGTGGCGCCGATCTCGGTCTCCGACGCGCTGCGCCCAGGACGGTCGGCATTGGTCGAATCGGCCATCAGCAGGGCGATGCCTTCGGTGCCCAGCGCTCGCAACCGATCCAGGTCGGTGAGACGGCCGTCGACCGGCGACTCGTCGATCTTGAAGTCTCCCGTGTGCACGAGTGCACCGGCCGGCGTGTGCAGCACGATGCACAGGCTCTGGGGCACCGAGTGGGTGATCGGCAGCGCTTCGACGTCGAACGGGCCGATCTTTCGCCGCTCGCCGTCGCCGATGACATGAAATGACGTGCGGTCGGTCAGGCGGGCCTCGGTCACCTTGTGCTCCGCCAATGCCATGGACAGCGCAGACCCGTACAGCGGAACCTCGATGTTGCGCAGGAAGTGGGGCACGCCGCCGAGGTGGTCCTCGTGGCCGTGCGTCACCACCAGCCCGACGACGTCGCGGGCACGCGAGTTGAGCCAGCCCATGTCGGGCAGCACCTGCTGTACCCCGGGCATGATCGCCGGGTCGGGGAACATGACCCCGAAATCGATGACCAGCAGCTTGCCGCCGGACTCGACGACGGTGCAGTTGCGACCGACGTCGCCGAGCCCGCCGAGGAAGGTGACGGTGACCGGCTGTCTCGATGCGCCCTCCGCTCGAGCGTCCGACCGCGTCGAAGTGCTGGACGCCGCGGGGCGCCTCCCGCGCCGACTCAAGTCTGCTTCAGTCGGGCGTAGACCTCGCGTGCGCGGTCTTCCAAGCCGTCGGGCGTCGGACCCATCGGCAGACGGGGCTCGCCAACCGGCAGGCCTAGCGTGCGCAGCATGGCCTTCGTCGGCACCGGATTGGGCGCCGCATCACCGGTCTCGAAGTCGTAGCTCTCGAGCAGAGCTGCGTTGATCTCCCGGGCCTTGGTCGTGTCGCCAGCCTCCCAGGCGTCGAACATCGCGACGTGCTCGGGGATCGACCAGTGCGCTGCGACGCTGATCACGCCCACAGCTCCCACGGCCAGCAACGGCAGCGTGAAGCTGTCGTCGCCGCTGTAGACCTCGAAGCCCTCCGGCGCCTCGGCGATGACCTTGGCGGTCTCGCCGGGGTTCCCCGCCGCGTCCTTCACGCCCACGATGTTCGGAATCTGCGCCAGTTCCAGCAGCGTCGGAGTGTTGATCTTGCGCCCCGTGCGAACCGGGATGTCGTACATGACGATCGGAAGGTCGGTGGAATCGGCCACGGCCGCGAAGTGCGCGGCGATGCCTGCCTGTGAGGGGCGGTTGTAGTAGGGCGTCACTGCCAGGATGCCGTCGACGCCCAGCTCGGCCGCCTTGCGGGTCTGGCTCACCGAATGCGCCGTGTCATTGGTAGTCGTGCCGGCCACCACCGGGACCGTGACGGCCTCGGCGACGGCGCGCCAGAACTCCCAGTCTTCCTCGTCGGTGATGGTGGGTGCCTCGCCGGTAGTGCCGGTGATGACGAGTCCCTCGGCGCCCTCGGCTACGAGCCAGCGCGCCAACCTCACGCCTGCGTCCACATCCAGCGAACCGTCCGCCGCGAACGGCGTGATCATTGCCGGAACCACTCGTCCGAATCGCGCGCTCATGGGTTCGAGACTACTGCTGAGCCGCCGCGACGAGGGTCTTGATCTTGCTGCGGGATCTCGGCCGCGATGACCTCAGACACTTCCTTCGTCGGCCCGGTTGATGCCGAGGGTGGCCAGCAGGTCCTCGTGCAGCTCGAACCAGACGGTGTGGTAGCTCGGGATCATCGGCTTGGTGAGGTAGTCCAAATCACCCGCCTGCAGCCGGTTCAGGGCATCAGCGAACCGGGGCGCATAGTTCTCGTAGCGACCCATAGCACTGCAGAGCGCATGGAGCACGCCCGACAGCTCGATGTGCAGCGACTGCAGGCGCTCGATGATCGCTGCGTCGTAGTCCGGGTCGCTGTGGTCGTTGAGGCGGCCGCCGTCACCGGGTCCGGCATCAGCCGCAGCCGGATGATCGGCGGGCCAGACCTGCCAGTCAGTGCACAGCTGCAGCATCTTGGGATTCAGCGCCAAGAACTCTTGGTACGCCGAGATGACCGCGTCCCGAGTACCTGCCTCGTCGAGCTCAGCCGCAAGGGCGGCTTCGCCGTCGTCGCGGCCGGTGGGCGTGAGGATGAACTTCGGCACGCCGCCGACCTCGCGGAACATGCAGTGCCCGGCCGCGTCCAGCTCGGCCAGCAGCCACTCGGTGTCGTCGGGCTCGAGCCCGTGAATTGCGGCAACGTCGTCGATCTCGCCGAGACCTTTGAGACGCAGCGCCAGCCAGACGAGCAGGCGCGGTTCGGAACGGTGCGGCCGGCCTCGGCCGGTGTCGATGCTGCTCACCGGTCGCTCACTCAACAACGAGGTCGGCGAAGCGATCCCGCAGAGTCTTCTTGGAGAACTTGCCGGTCGACGTCTTCGGGACCTCGTCGATGATCTGGGTGGCGCTGGGCAGCCACCACCTCGCCATCCGCGGCGTGAGGTAATCAATCAGCTCGTCATGGGTGATCGTCTCGCCCTCGACGGTCACCACGCACGCCATCGGGCGTTCCATCCAGCGCTCCGATGCCACGGCGACCACTGCGGCCTCGGCCACCTTCGGATGACTCATGATCTCGTTTTCCACCTCGGCCGAGCTGATCCACTCCCCGCCGGACTTGATTAGGTCCTTGGTGCGGTCCACGAGCCGGATGTATCCGTTCGGGTCGCAGGTGGCCACATCGCCGGTGCGCAGCCAGCCGTCATCGGTGAATGAGTCCGAAGCGTCGGGCCGCTTGTAGTACGAGCCCGTCACATATGGCCCCCGCACCTGCAGCTCGCCCGACGACTCGCCGTCGTGGGGCAGAACGTTGGCGGTGTCGGGCTCGCAGATGCGGAACTCCACCGTGGGCAGGACCGTGCCCACCGTGGTGCGCAGGTCGGCCTTGGCATCGTCGTCGAGGTCCTGCTGACCCGAACGAATATGGGCAAGCGAGCACAGCGGGCTGGTCTCGGTCATGCCCCATGCCTGCAGGATCGGCAGCCCCACCGTTTCCCGGTAGCCCTCCGACAGCGCCTTTGGCACCGCGGATCCGCCGCACGGAATCGCACGCAGGCTTGAGGTGTCGCGCCCTTCGAGCTCGCCGAGCACCCCCATCCAAATCGTAGGCACGCCGGCGGCGAGGGTGACCCGCTCAGTCTCGATCAGCTCGGCCAGTGGCTTGGGTGCCAGGTTCGGACCGGGGTTGACGAGCTTCGCTCCGGCCGCGACCGCCGCATGGCTGAGTCCCCAGGCGTTGGCGTGGAACATCGGCACCACGGGCATGACCACGTCGCTCTCGCACACGCCGACGGAGTCGACCAGCATCGCTGCCATCGTGTGAAGGTAGGTGGAACGGTGGCTGTAGACGACGCCCTTGGGCTCACCCGTGGTGCCGCTCGTGTAGCACATCGACGCCGCCTGACGTTCGTCAGCCACTCGAAAGCCAGCAGGCGACGCCGCGGCCAGCAGCTCCTCGTAGTCGACGATGCGAGAGTCGTCGGGAATATCCGGCGCGCCGCCGCCCGAGTCGTCCATGATCACCACGTGGCGCACCGTGTGCATCTCGTCCACCAGCGGCCACAGTGCTCCCAGCAGCGAGCGATCGACGAAGATCACCTCGTCTTCGGCGTGATTTGCGATGTAGGTGACCTGCTCGGCGAACAGCCGGATGTTCAGCGTGTGGAGCACCCGGCCCGAGCAAGGCGCGGCGAAGTACAGCTCAAGATGGCGGTCGGTGTTCCAGGCGAATGTGGCCACCCGACCGCCGGCCGAGATGCCCAGGTCATCGAGTGCGCCGCCCAGCCGCCGCGTGCGTTCTGCCCAGCGTCCGTAGTCGGTGCGCTCGATGCCGGTGGCCGTCGCGGTGACGAGCTCTTTGTCTGCGAACAGCGTCTCGGCGCGCTCGAAGATCGGATCCAAGGTGAGCGGCACATCCATCATCGTCGAGTCCATGACGCCGCAGGCTAGAGGGCCCGACGCAGCAGCTTCAGAGGCCATGGCGGTGCGGCGCCGGCAGAGGTGCGTAGCCTCGACAAAGGTGGCTGACGACAGCTTGGATCAACCAGCGGCGGCCGATGCCGCAGATGCCGACCCGAGCCTGCCCTCCGGAGCAATCACCGACGCCGACCGGCGCAGGATGCAACTGCTGGCGGCAATACCGGTGGGCTTCGCGTTGGCCGCCTATGTCGGGCAGATCTTCTTTGCGGCCCTCATTGCTCGGGCACCGCTGCTGCTCCTGTCGCTCAACGCAACCGATCCGATCCTGCTCGGCGTCGCGCACCAGGCACCCCTGTGGGCCTTCATGACGATCGGGGTGACTCGGCTGTTCATCACCGATCCGTTCCTGTACCGGCTCGGCTACGACTACGGCCCTAATGCCAAGGCCTACCTGGCTGCCGAACTGGGTCCGCGCAACCGCATCATCCGGACCATGGACTGGCTCGAGCGCTGGTTTCCCCGTGTGGGTTGGTTGCTGCTGTTCGCCATTCCTGGCTATCCGATGTGCTTGTTGTCTGGCATCGCGCGGATGCGCCAGCTGCCGTTCGTGGTGGTCAATCTGGCCGGCACCGTCACTCGCTTGGCTCTGGTGTGGTGGGTCGCTGATCTCTTCTCGGGACCCCTCGGCTCGGTGATCGACTTCATCAACCGCTATTCGATCCCGTTCACCATCGCGATGTTCGTGCTGGTTGTGGTGCAGACGGCTCGCAATCAGCACCGGGCCTCGAACGCCGAGCGAGACCGCCTCAGGCGCGAGCCCGAGTCGGCCAGCGACCGTCCCGGCGAGGCTGACCCTGATCTCAGCTGATCGCCACATTCAATGGGTCTGCGAAGGTTCATCGCTGCCTCGGTACTCTCGCTGAGGTGAGTGCACGCGGCGCCACCGAAGCCAACGGCTCAGCCGACCAATCGAAATCGTCGACGACGAAGGATTCCCGCAACGGGTTCGCCGGAGTATTTCGCCACGCGCTGAACGGCAGATCTCGCGAGATCGTGGCGCTGGCACTGTTCGCACTTGCCGTGATCTGCGCGTTGGGCCTGCTGGGCGATCGGGCGGGTGTCGTCGGCCGAGTCCTCGAGACCGCCCTCGCCGTGCTGCTGGGCGTGTTCCGATACGCAGTACCGATCCTGTTCATTTGGATCGGGGTGGCGCTCGCGCGGATGACCGCTTCTGAACGCAGCGGCCGTGCCGCGTTCGGACTGAGTCTGCTGACTATGGCGTTTGCCGGTGCAGCGCATCTGTCCGGCTCGGCCGACGGATTCGGCTCGTTGGATGACCTGCGAGCCAGCGGGGGAGTGCTGGGTGCTCTGGTAGCCGAGCCCCTGCGGCGCCTCATCGACGGCCCTGCCACGTGGGCTGTCCTGCTGCTCGTGATGCTGTTCGCCGTCATGATCGTCGCCAACATCGGTCTCGGGCAGGTCTTGCGATGGATATGGACCGGGCTGGCCGCGCTGGGACATGCGCTGAGCGGCCTGCTGTCGAAAGGTGCTCGCAGCTTGCAGAGCGTCGGTCAGGATCCGGCGCCGCCCTCGTTCGGCGAAGAGCAGTACGACCTCGACTCTCGCGACATCGAGCCGGCGGCCGGAGAGGGAGCAGCGATCCCAGGACTGGATTCCGCCGACCCAGACCCGTCTGCAGCTGCTTCCAGCGAGACGGTCGGCGACGACGCAGTCTTCGAGCCGTCGTCGCCTGAGTTCGTGGCGCCTCGGGCCGACGATGGTGCCCCGCCACCAGTGCCGACGGCACGCGCCGCTGCAAAGGGCAACCCGAGCGGCACTCAGCGTCCCCGCTGGAAGCTGCCGAAAAAGACTGAGCTCAAGCGAAGCGGCGCCCAGCAGTTCGACAAGGCGATGCTCTCAGCAGGTGCCGAGGCCTTGGTGGCAGCGCTAGCGAGCCATGGTGTGGAAACGCAGGTGACCGGATGGGAACCGGGCCCGACGGTCACCCGCTACGAGCTGAAGCTGGGCCCGGGCGTGAAGGTGTCTCGTGTCACCGCCCTGCATAAGGACATCGCATATGCGATGGCGGCCGCCGACGTTCGCATCCTGGCGCCGATCCCTGGGCGATCGGCTATCGGCGTGGAGGTGCCTAATAGAGATCGCCATCTCGTGGCCCTCGGCGACATTCTGGTCTCCAAGGCAGCGGCCGAGTCCATGCATCCGCTGGAAGTCGCGATGGGCAAGGACATCTCGGGCCGCGAAGTGATGCTCAATTTGTCCACGATGCCCCATGTGCTCATCGCAGGGGCCACCGGCGCAGGCAAGTCGTCGTGCATCAACTCGATCATCACGTCACTGCTCATGCGTTCTACGCCCGACCAGGTGCGCATGATCCTCGTCGATCCCAAACGGGTGGAGCTCGGCCAGTACGACGGCCTGCCGCACCTGCTGACCGCTGTGGTGACCGAGCCCCGCAAGGCGGCCAATGCCCTGGCGTGGGCCGTCAAGGAGATGGAGCGCCGCTACGACGTGCTGTCTGAGGCCGGGTTCCGCGACATCACCGGCTACAACGCCGCCGTGCTCGACGGCGCGCTGCACAGCGAAGAGAGCGAGCTGCTCGGCAACGATCAGCCCTATGAGCAGATGCCGTTCATCGTGGTGGTGGTCGATGAGCTGAACGACCTGATGATGGTGGCCGCCCGCGATGTGGAGGAATCCATCACCCGCTTGGCACAGATGGCCCGGGCCGTCGGCGTTCACCTCGTCGTGGCGACCCAGCGCCCGAGCGTGAACGTGATCACCGGCGTGATCAAGGCCAACATCCCGAGCCGGCTGGCATTCGCGGTGTCCAGCCTGGCCGACAGCCGGGTGATTCTGGATCAGCCGGGCGCCGAGCGGCTGGTCGGTCAAGGCGACATGCTGTTGCTGTCGGCGAACTCCAGCACCCCGCGTCGCATCCAGGGAAGCTGGGTGAGCGAGTCCGAGATTGCCCATGTGGTGGCTCACTGGCGTCGCCAGGCGCCCGAGGTCAGCTATGTCGAAGGTGTGGAGGGCACGGCCGATTCTGATGGGGTCAGCACCCTGCCGGGCGGCACCACCGGCGACGCGGACGACGACGAGTTGCTGCGCCAGGCGATGGCGATCGTGGTGGAGACCCAGCTCGGCTCGACGTCGATGCTGCAGCGCAAGCTGAAGGTGGGCTTCGCCCGTGCCGGGCGGTTGATGGACCTGCTCGAACAGCGTGGCGTCGTGGGCCCCTCGCATGGCTCCAAGGCCCGCGACGTGATGATGACGCCCGAGGAATTGTCGGACGCGCTGGGCGAGTGAGGGCGAGCGGCTCGGCCCGCTGACGGCTCAGATGCCGACGCGCAGTTGCAGGTTGCGGGGGCCGCGCACTTGCACGCCGCCCCATTCGACGCCGCCGCGGCCGACGTTGGTCGCCAGCTCGAAGTTCGGGAACCGCACCAGCCATTCTTCGATCGCGACCTTCAGCTCCATGCGGGCCAGGTTCGAGCCCAAGCACCGGTGGATGCCCAAGCCGAATGCGAAGTGGCGGTTCTCGGCGCGGTCGATGATGACTTCGTCGGGACGGTCGAATTTGGCGGGGTCGCGGTTGCCTGCGCCGAACGGCAGCAGCACCTTGTCGCCGTGTGCGACTGGGCAGCCGCCGATCTGCGCATCGTCGGTGGCGGTGGTCCGGGCCATCGTGACCGGTGCATAGGCCCGCAGGAACTCTTCGATGGCGGTGGGAATGAGCTCGGGCTCGGCCACGAGCCGCTCACGATCCCCAGGGTTCATCGCGAGGTGCATCAAGCTGGCCGAGATCGAGCTCCACGTGGTGTCTATGCCGGCGAGCAGCAGCAAGAAGCTGGCGCCGGTGATGTGGTGGTTGGCCAGCGGGTCGCCGTTGGGCAGCGTCATGTCCAACAGCTTCGACGGTAGGTCGTCGGCGCGTTCTTGCCGTCGAAGCTCGGTGAGTTCGCCGAAGTAGTGGAGCACCTCGCGGGTTGCGTCTGCACGCCGGTCGAACTCGTCGCCCTTGGACTGCAGCACGTCGACCGCCCAGCGGGTGAACTTCGGCTCGTCGGACTCGGGCAGCCCCAAGATGCGGGCGATCACCCGGACCGGGATGTGCTTGGAGTAGGTGTCGGCTGCGTCGGTCACGCCGACGCCGCCCCGATCGGTGCCGGTTTCAGCAGCGATGGCGTCGAGGCGCTCACGGGCGATGCTGCGGGTGACCTCGACCATGTCGTCGACGGCCGTGGGCCCGAAGAACGGCAGCAGCAGCCGGCGGGCATCGGTGTGGAACGGCGGATCCGAGGTGATCGGCGGGGCAGTCAGCAGCCCGACGCCTTCAGGGGTGGGCGCCACGGCGATGTCGCGAGAGCTGAAGTTCTCGGTGTCGTAGGCAACTGCGGCAATGTCGTCCCAGGTGGTGGGCATCCAGTGTCCGCCGTTGTGGTTGCTGTGCGCAACAGGACACTCGGCACGCAGTTCGTCCCACACGTCGGCCGCACCTTGGATGTACTCGTCGCTGTAGACGTCGAAGTCCCGCTCTGGCGAAGAGCTGTCGATGTCAGCAGTCGTGCTCATGGTGGCTCCCTTGAATCCCCGCGGGCGCGGTTTGAAGCGCTCCTCAGCGTAGGCGATGGGTTCTACGCTTCGCCGTAGTTGCGGCGCCAGTCCGCCGTACTCGAGGAGGGCAAATGTCTGAACACGCAGCGGTGGCAGACGCGCAGCTGAGCGAGGTGGCAGCGGGCGTGTACAGCTATGTGCAGCCCGACGGCACCTGGTTCATCAACAACACGGGATTTGTGGTGGGATCTGAGGGGGTCGTGTCGATCGACGCCACGTCGACAGAGCGACGCACGCGTGCCTACATCGACGCCATCGCGTCGGTGACCCCAAACCCGGTCACCATCCTGGTCAACACGCACCATCATGCCGATCACACACATGGCAACTACCTGTTCGCCGACGCCACGGTGGTGTCCCATACCGCATGCCGTGAGGTGATGGTGGCGGCGGGCATCCCCGACTACAGCGCCGTGTTTCCCGGCGTGGACTGGGGGAACCTGAGGTTCCGGGCCCCCGACGTGACCTTCGAGGGCTCGACCGTGCTGCACCTCGACGACCGCCGCATCGAGCTGACGGACCTCGGCTTCGTAGCGCACACCAACGGCGACATCCTGGCGTGGCTTCCCGACTGCGGGGTGCTGTTCTGCGGCGACCTGATCTTCCACGGCGGCACGCCGTTCGCCTTGTTCGGGTCGGTTTCGGGAACGCTGGACGCCCTCGATGTCATCGAGAGCTACGGGGCGGACGTCATTGTGCCGGGCCACGGCCCGCACTTCGGCGGCGACGACATCAGCCGGGTGCTCGACGAGCAGCGTTCGTACCTGCGTTTCGTGCAGGACGCAGCAGCCGAAGGAATCGCAGCAGGATGCTCGCCCCTCGAGCAGGCTGAAGCCAGCGACCTCGGGCCGCACGCCCGCTACACGGACCCCGAGCGGCTCGCCGGCAACCTCCACGTCGCGTACCGCGAGGCGGCGCCTCACGGCTACGAATTCCCCGGCGTCGAACGGGCGATCATGGACATGGTCGCCTACAACGGCGGCGCCATGCCGCGCTGTTTGGCGTAGAAGTCGCCGCCGGCCGTCAGCGACCCATTGGGCACAGCGCCTTTAGCGGCGGCGCCATGCCGCGCTGTTTGGCGTAGAAGTCGCCGCCGGCGGGAGGCAGCCCATCACAAGCCGTGTCGACTGCGGCCGCACCGTGCAGCGTTGTTTGGATTGGGGCATGTGCGAACAGGCCGTGTCGCCTCCGCAGCGAACGCATCACAGCGCGCGACCTGCGGCTTCGAGTGGAACGGTTGACTTGGATCAGCCCAGCGAGCACTCTTTCATCGCACTCGAAGGGGGATGAAGATGGGAACGTCACTGCGTGATCGGCTGGCCGCCGCGCCGATTACGTGGGGAGTATGCGAGGTGCCCCAGTGGGGTCACCAGCTCACTGTCCACGAAGTGCTCGCCGACATGGAGGCTTTCGGCTTCGCCCGCACGGAAATGGGTCCGTTCGGATTCCTGCCGACGGGCGGCAGCGCCCTCGCGTCGACGCTGGACCGGTACGGGCTCTCGCTGCTCGGAGGGTTCGTCGCACTCGTTGCGCACGATCCTGAACGACTTCGCGTCGAGATGGATCGGGCGGACGCGATCGCAGCACAGATGGCCGAGGCCGGCGCTGCCTGGTTCATCAGCTGTCCCATCAGCGATCACAACGACTGGCAGCGGCCACAGCTCTCTGCCCAGCAGTGGAACCAGATGGTCGAGGCATTCTCGCAGCTCGACAAGATCGCGATGGCACATGGGCTCTGCCATGCATTCCACCCGCATTTTGGCGCGCTGATTCAGGACGACGCCGAGACGCGCTTCCTCTTGGAGAACACCGAAACGCAGCTTGTGCTCGATACGGCACACCTCACCCTCGGCGGCAGCGACCCTGGGGCGCTGGTCGACAGTCACGCCGAGCGGATCGGCCTCGTCCATCTCAAGGATGTCGACGCGGCTGTGGCAGCGCGTCTCGGCCGGGGCGAAATCAGCCTGATGACCGCCGTACAGCTCGGCCTGTTCCCCCCGCTCGGACTGGGGGCAGTGCCCCTGCGTGACGTCATCGAGACGCTTGAGACGCTACGGCCGGATCTCTGGTACGTCCTTGAGCAGGATGCTGCCCTCGACGGCCCAGATACTGTCGAAGTGGAACGGTTGCGGGATCGGGTCGCCATAAGTCTCGAATTCGTGCAAGACTTCGGCACTTCGCCACGTCCTCACCGGGGGGTTCAGGATTCGGCGTCTACATGAGTTCATGCACCTGGGAGGGAGCACGATATGAGGAAATCCCTGAGACTGTTGGCGTTGCTTGCGGTCATAGCGCTGTTCGCTGCGGCTTGCAGCAGCGATGGCTCCAGCGACAGCGCGGACACTGCGGCAGCTGAGACTACGGAGGCCGCGTCCGACGCGACCGAGGTCATGCTGACGCAGAGCGATTGCGAGCACACCTATCACGTCATCACCCACGGCGACAGCGGCACTTTTTGGTCTGTTGTGGAGGTAGCCGTACGCGATGCCGCCGAGGCAATCGGCTGTGAAGTCGTCTACTTCGGCGCCAACAACGACGCGCAGGCGCAATCACAGGCCATTGAAGGCGCCATCGCCGACGGTTCGGCCGGCATCGCGATCTCATTGGCTGACCCCACTGGTCTCGAAGCCGCGGCACGCGCCGTGGTCGCAGCAGGCATTCCGCTGTACACGCTGAACTCCGGCGTCAACCAGTACAAGGATCTTGGCGGTGTCACCCACATCGGCCAAACCGAGGTGGTGGCGGGCAACGGCGCTGGTGAGCGTTTCAACGCACTCGGTGCGAGCCATGTGCTGTGTGCACGCCAGGAGCAGTCCAACGTCGGCCTCGACGAGCGCTGTCAGGGCCTCGCCGAGAGGTTCAGCGGCCAAGTCACCTCCGAGTTCATCGGGCTCGACGCCACGCCGGACGAGCAGCAGGCCACCATCGCAGCGCTGCTGACGGCAGACTCCAGCATCGACGGAGTGCTCGGCACCGGGCCGAATGTCCCGCTGCGGGCATTGGACGCTGCGTCGGACGCGGGCCGCACGCTCATCATCGGCGGTTTCGACCTGTCGGGCGATCTCATTTCGGCTATCGAGGCTGGCGACATCGCGTTCACCGTTGACCAGCAGCAGTACCTGCAGGGCTACCTGCCAGTCATGCTGATGCACCTGCAAGCCACCAACCAGAACACTGCCGGCGGCGGTCTTCCGATCCTGACCGGACCGGGATTCGTGACGCCCGACAACGCTGCCGAGGTCGCGGCGTTGGTGGACGCAGGCACGCGGTAGCACGTCATGGCGGCAACCACCGCCGGTGAGGTCGACGAGCGGCTCGCGCATCGCGGGCCCATCCAGCAGCTCCTGACCCGTCCCGAGATCGGGGCGCTGCTGGGCCTTGCCGGCGTGTGGCTGCTGTTCTGGCTGACATCCGAAGCGTTCGGCACCGTCGGGGGCACGGCCAACTACCTCGACGTCGCAGCGCTGCTGGGCATCATGGCGGTGCCGGTGGCATTGCTCATGATCGGTGGCGAGTTCGACTTGTCGTCGGGATCGATGACCGGCGCGACGGCCGTCTTCGTGATCCTCATGAGCCGCGAGGTCGGCGAGCTCGGCGGCGCTGGCTTCAGTCTGCATCTGGCCGTTCCCCTGTCGCTGTGCTTCGCGTTGGCGATCGGCTGGTTCAACGGGACGCTCGTCGAACGGACATCGCTGCCGAGCTTCATCGTCACCCTCGGGACGTTCTTCATCCTCATCGGGGCGAAGCTCGGCTTCGGCAAGCTGTTCACCAACAAGGTCATCGTCGAAGGGCTCGACGACGCCCGGGGTTACGTTTTCTGGGACGACATCTTCGGAGCGGAGTGGATCCGGAATTCCCATGTCTGGGACGGTCGCGACTGGGCCTGGGCAGGATTGCTCGTCGCCGCAGGCGTCACGTTGCTGATTGGCCTGTTCGAGATGAGCTACGCCCGCCGCGTGGATTCCCATCCGTGGCACGCTGCACGCGGCCTCGTGGGTGCCCTAGTGGCGCCGCTGTTCGGATTCGTCATGCTGCTGCGAACAGACGGCACTGCGGCAAATTGGACATGGGGCGGTGTCATCGCTGTCGGGACGCTGTCAGGCGTGGCGGTCTGGTGCAAGGCTCGATATGAGCCTGCGCAGCACACTCGTCGAAGGCCGGATGCGCGAGCCGTCCGCATGTTGGTGATCGGCATCGTGGCGATCGTCGCTGCGGTCGTTCTGGTGCTCGTGATGAGCGCCGAAAATTCCGGCCAGCTCGGCTTCCTCGGCGGCGGACTCGGTCGTGCAGTATTCGGGTTCGGCATTGCCGCAACGGGTGTGCTGGCAGTGCTGGCGGCCACCGGGCGGGTGCGGACCAGTGCACCGGTGATCGGCGTCGTCGTCGCGCTGCTGCCCACGATCAGCTACATGATGACCATCCAGGGAGCGCGAGCAGTGCTGTTCGCGGGCCTCGCCGGCACCGGCGTGCTCATCTTGACGATGGTCGGCACACGCACTCAACCGTCGATGTGGATCCCGATGGCGGTCGCGGTCGCCGTCGCGGTGCTCGCGTTCGTGGCCCAGTCCGAAGCCGAATCACGCAAGCTGCGGGTTGAGCTTTTCTCGACGTTGTTGCTGGTGGCGCTAGCGCTCGCTGCTCTGGCCGTGGCCCGCTCGCTCGCTCAACGGCGAACGAGCGCCGTGCCCGCGCCGGAGTCGGGCGCCTGGACGCGCATCGGTGCTGCCGCGGGAGGCGCCGCCACCGCAGTCTTCGGCATCATCGAGCTGGTCGACGGCGACGGATTCCTGTACGCCCTCACCACCGGTGCCGCTAAGGGCGCCGTCGTGGCGATGGGCATCTATGCCGTGGGCACCCTGTACCGCATGCTGTTCACCGCAGATGAGGGCGTGGGCCGGGGACTGATGTACGTCGGGCTCGCGGCTGGCGGCCTCGCGCTTGCGTCCAAGCTGCTGTTCATTACGGCGGCCGAGGCTGAAGCGACGCAGGCCGTGACCCGCTTCCGCGTCTCGGTGCTCTTCTACTTGCTCTTCGCCGCAGCCGGAGCATGGATGCTGGCCCGAACTCGATTCGGCAGCTGGACCTTCGCCGTCGGAGGCAACAAGGAAGCGGCACGCTCCATCGGCGTCCCTGCGGCCCGGACCAAGACGACACTGTTCATGCTCGTGTCGGTCTGTGCATGGGTGGCCGGGATGCTGATTGCATTCCGCCTGAACTCAGTGCAGGCCAACGTCGGCGACGGTCTCGAGTTCCGCTACATCATCGTCGCTGTTGTTGGCGGCAACTTGCTGACCGGCGGCTACGGCTCGGCAATCGGCGCTGCGATCGGTGCTCTCATCTGGGGAATGATCAGCCAGGGCATCGGATTTGCGCATTGGAACACCGACTGGCGGTTCCTGGTGCTGGGCGGGCTGCTGGTGGTGGCAGTCATCGTCAACAACTACGTGCGCCAGCGTGCCGAGCGTTCGCAGTCCCACGTCGTGGACGAAGGCGAACCTCCTCCTGAACCGCCGCCGCCCGAACCAGAGGCGGCAATGACAGGCGGCCAGTCATGAGCGACTCAGCCAATTCGTACCCGCTTATCGAATTGAGGGGGATCTCGAAGTTCTACGGCAACATCATTGCCTTGACGGGAGTCTCCACTACCGTCAATCCGGGCGAGGTGACCTGCGTGCTCGGCGACAACGGTGCCGGCAAGTCGACCTTCATCAAGATCCTCGCCGGCGTGCATCAGCACGACGCAGGTGAGCTGCTGATCGAGGGAGAAGCCGTCCGCTTTGCCTCGCCTCGCGAAGCTCTGTCCCAGGGCATAGCGACGGTGTATCAGGACCTAGCCATGGTGCCGCTTATGTCCGTGTGGAGGAACTTCTTCCTCGGTGCCGAGCCCATGAAGGGGTTCTGGCCGTTTCGGCAGATCGACATCGAGAGCGCCAAGGCGATCGCCAAGGCGCAGCTCGCCGAGATGGGCATTGACATTCGCGACACCGAGCAGCCGGTCGGCACGCTGTCGGGCGGTGAGCGGCAGTCCGTCGCCATCGCCCGAGCCAGCTACTTCGGGGCCAAGGTGCTCATCTTGGACGAGCCGACTTCGGCGTTGGGCGTGAAACAGTCCGGCGTGGTGCTGAGACGCATCGTGGAGGCTCGTGACCGGGGCCTGGCGGTGATCTTCATCACCCACAACCCCAATCACGCGTATCCCGTCGGTGACCGCTTCGTGATCCTCAACCGTGGCCATTCGATGGGCA
Source organism: Candidatus Poriferisodalis sp. (assembly GCF_965214215.1). Lineage (GTDB taxonomy): Bacteria > Actinomycetota > Acidimicrobiia > Acidimicrobiales > Poriferisodalaceae > Poriferisodalis. The sequence goes on from NZ_CBDCBD010000003.1 coordinate 1,978,967, forward strand.
ACTTTGCGAAGGCTGACATCTCACAAGACGAACTCACCCAGATGATGGCTGGCGGCGCCGAACTCGAGGCATTGCAGCACGAATTGGCGACCCACTGAGGTGATGCTGCCCCAGCGCCGCCCCGGGGCCTTGCGGCAGACGAAGACACTGCTTTCGGAGCCCGCGCGAGGTGGGATGTGAGAAGACAACTGGGCATAGCCGTGGTCGGCTTCGGCTGGATGGGCCAGGCGCACTCGCGGTCGGTGATGCGCATTCCAAGCCTGTTTCCTGAGCGGGGCTACGCGCCGAAGCTGGTGGTGTGCGCCGAGTCAGTGCGTGAACGGCATCAGCTTGCGACCGGGGGATTCGGATTTGCGGAGTCGACAGCCGACTGGCGCGCCGCGGTGGACCGGCCTGACGTCGACGTCGTCTACGTCACCGCACCGAACATGCTGCACGAAGAAATCGTCACTGCGGCGGCGGCGCTGGGCAAGCACGTGTTCTGCGAGAAGCCCGTCGGCGGCACGCCGGCGCAGACGGTGCGCTGCTGGGACGCCTGCAATGCAGCCCGAAGCGTGACCGGCGTCGGCTACAACTACCGCTTCGCCCCGCTGGTGCAGCACGCCAAGGGGCTCATTGAGCGCGGCGATCTCGGCACCATCACCAACTACCGGGGCAGGTTCTTCTCGATGTTCGGTGCCGATCCGTTGGGACTGCTGTCGTGGCGATTCGACTTGGACGCCGCGGGTCATGGCGTGACGAGCGACATTCTCAGCCATGCCATCGATCTCGCGATGATGCTGAACGGCCCGATTACCAGCGTCGTGGGCTCTGGCGCCGGCTTCATCACGCAACGACCGGTGGCAGGTGCGGGCGCAAGCCACTATGCACGGGGCACCCACGGCGATCCGATGGGTCCGGTCACCAACGAGGACTATTTCGGCGCGTTGGTGATGTTCGCCAACGGTTCACGGGGAACCTTCGAGGCCAGTCGCACCATTGTGGGACCCGAGAGTCAGATGGCCTTCGACGTCTACGGCACCGGGGGCGCCGTCAACTGGAACTTCGAGACGATGAACGAGTTGGGCGTGTACCTCGCGGACGCGCCTGAACGCGGCTACACGACGGTGAGAGCGGGAGAACGCCACCCCCATAACGCCGCTTTCGTGCCTGGCGACGCCAACGCCCTCGGATTTGAGGATCTGCTCGCGATCGAGGACCATGAGTACCTGACAGCGGTATCGCAGGGCCGTCCACACAGTGCCGGGTTTGATGAAGCCGTGGCGTACGTCAGTGTCCAGGCGGCACTTTTGCGCAGCTGGAGCAGTGGGTCGTGGGAAAAGGTCATTCCGGTCAACTCGGCCAACGTCACAAGCCTCGTGCCTGCCGACGCGGCGGCCTTGCTCCAGCGATGATCTCGTGCCTGCCGAGGCGGTGACGGTGCCAAGAAGGAGGACCTGGTGTGACTGATGTGAGGCTGACAACAGCCGGCGCAATAGTGCGCTACCTCGCTGCGCAACGCATCGCAATCGATGATGGCGATCCCGGCCGCGACGATCTGGGTGACCCTGTGCCGTTGTTCGGCGGTGTCTATGCGATCTTCGGACACGGCAACGTGACCTGTTTGGGTCCCGAACTCGCGTCGGTGCGCGACGTCTTGCCCACGTGGCGCGGTCAGAACGAGCAGGGCATGGGCCTGGCTGGTGTCGGCTACGCACGGGCGATGCGCCGTCGCCGGATCATGGCGGCGACCAGTTCAGTGGGGCCGGGCGCCACCAACATGGTGACCGCCGCAGCGGTCGCGCATGCCAACCGGATGCCCTTGCTGTTGCTGGCAGGGGACACATTCAGCCATCGCCTGCCAGATCCCGTGCTGCAACAGGTCGAGCACTTCGGGGATCCGTCGGTGACGGTGAACGATGCGTTCCGATCCGTCGTGCGCTACTGGGACCGGCTGACGTCGCCTGCACAAGTGCTGGCGAGCCTGCCCAATGCGATCGCGACCATGCTCGATCCTGCCGACTGCGGGCCGGCGTTCATTGCCCTGCCCCAAGACGTGCAGGGCGAGGCATACGACTATCCCAAGGGCTTTTTTGACCCCTGCGTCCATCGAGTGCGGCGGGCCCGTCCTGATCGCCGCGAGCTGGCGGCCGCGGCCCAGCTCTTGGCTTCGGCGCAGCGCCCGTTGCTGATCAGCGGGGGAGGTGTGCGCTGGTCGATGGCCGAAGCGGAGCTGTTGCGCTTTGCAGAGCGGCACGACATTCCCGTTGTCGAGACAGTGGCGGGGCGAACCAGTTTTCCCTCGAGTCACCCACTGCACTGCGGGCCGCTGGGTGTCAGCGGCTGTGTGTCCGCGAATGCCATGGCCGGAGCCGCCGACGTCGTGCTTGCCGTCGGAAGTCGCCTGGGCGACTTTGCAACGGGATCGTGGACCGTGTTCGACCGCGCTTCACGCCTCATCGGCCTGAACGTCGCCCGGTTCGATGCCACTAAGCACCGGGGACTGCCGCTTGTCGCCGACGCCCGGGAAGCGCTGGCTGAATTGGGCACGGCCTTGGGCGACTATCGAGCGCCGGCGGACTGGGCGTCACGAGCCTCTTCAGAGACGGCCCAGTACCACGCCTACATCGACAAGATTTCTGCTCCGGAGGCGGTGGAATCTTCGAGCGACAGCCTTCCGACGTACGCACAGGTTGTGGGCGCCGTCGCCCGGGCTGCCGACCGCCAGACATACGTCGTCACGGCGGCCGGCGGGCTGCCGGGTGAGACCATCAACGGCTGGCGTAGCGATGTCGAGCACTCCTTCGATTGCGAGTTCGGCTATTCGTGCATGGGGTATGAGATTTCGGGCGCATGGGGAGCGAAGCAGGCAATGCCCGACCGTGACGTGATAGCGCTCGTCGGGGATGGCTCGTATCTGATGATGAACTCAGACCTGTACAGCTCGGTGCTGAGCGGTCACAAGATCACCGTGGTGGTGTGCGACAACGGCGGCTACGCCGTCATCAACCGCTTGCAGCTCGCGCAAGGCGGCGAGTCGTTCAACAACTTTCTTGCCGAGACCATGACCCACGAGCCCGATGGCCCAAGCGGAGCGCGCTTGCGAGCGAACGAAGATCGGCCCCACGTCGACTTCGCTGCGCACGCAGCGTCCTTGGGGTGCACCTCCGAAGCCGTGTCGTCGATTGCGGAACTCGAGGCTGCGCTCGCGCGGGCTCGAACCAGCGATCGGAGCCATGTAATCGTGCTGTCCACCCATCCGACCGAGTGGACCGAAGGCGGCGCAGCCTGGCAAGTCGGCGTGCCCGAGGTGAGCGACCGCCCCGAAATCAGCGAGGCGGCGGCGGCAATGGCCGAAGCAATGTTGTCACAGCGCCCCGGCCTTTGAGCGCTGGCCGGTGAACCCTGTGAGCGCGCTGCAATGAAGGCTGCGGCAAAGGCCTTCGGCATCGGCGTGATCGGATGCGGGCGCATCGGGCGCCTACACGCGGAACTCCTTGCTAGCGGCGTTGAAGGCTTGCATCTCGCTGCGGTCTGCGACGCTGTCCCGCAGGCTGCTGCGGTATTGGGCAGCGACCTGGGCATTGCGGTGGCAGATTCGCCGACGGCATTGCTGAAGCGCGCAGATGTGGACGCCGTCGCGATCTGTTCGACGACTGAGAGCCACGTCGATCTGCTCGTCGAGGTCGCCGCTGCCGGCCTGCCCGCATTCGTCGAGAAGCCGGTTTCCCTGTCGTTGCCCGAGATCGACCGTGCCATAGAGGCCGTTGAGCGATCAGGCACAGCGGTGCAAGTCGGTTTCAATCGCCGCTTCGACCCGTCGCACCGAGCCGTAGCCGATGCAGTTCACGGCGGCGACATCGGCGAGCTGCACCTGCTTCGCATCACGAGCCGGGATCCCGCGCCTCCTCCGTTGGAGTACCTCGCGGGCTCGGGCGGCATCTTTGCCGACATGACGATCCATGACTTCGACATGGCGCGTTTCGTGTCGGGCGCAGAGGTCGAGCGGGTGTATGCCGCCGGTGCGGTGCGGATCGATGATGCATTCGCCGAACACTCCGATTGGGACACCGCGGTCATCGTGCTCACCCATGCCGATGGCACGATCACGACAATCGACAACAGCCGCGAGGCCGTCTACGGCTATGACCAGCGCGTGGAGGCCTTCGGTTCAGGGGGTGCGATCGTCTCGCAGAACCCGCCCGAGCATGCAGCAGTCCGCTACCTGCGCGAGGGAGCAAGTACAGCGCCGATGCCGTGGTTCTTCACCGAGCGGTATGCCGATTCGTACCGGGCCGAGTGGAGAGCCTTTGCCGAGCTCGTCGATGGTGCCCCGTCGCCGATCACGCTGACCGACGGCAGAGCGTGCGCAGTGATCGCCGAGGCGGCGACACGATCGGCGCGAGAGGGTCGTGCTGTGGATGTCGCGGAGATCGAGAACTGAGCGCACCACCCAAACCCGCCAACCCACCGGTGGAACCAGGCTGAGAAGATGCGCGGACCGGTGAACCCTCCCGCTGTCGCACCCGTTGTTTCCCGCTCTTGTTTGCTGTCGCTCACGGGCCGCTCGGGCCGCGGTTTCGCCTATCGGCTCAGCCTCTGAGCAGGCCCGGTTGAGTCTCGCTCGACCAATTCGGGGCGGAGCACAGACACGAGCGTCGTATCGCGACCGTTGAGGCGGTCGCTGAGCATGCTGACTGCTGTCTGCCCGATGTCCGCCCGGGGCAGCCTCACCGTCGTGAGCCTGGGCACGCCGGCAACTGCGTACAGCGAGTCGTCGTAGCCCGTGATGCTGAGGTCTCCGGGCACGCTCAGGCCGGCATCTGCCGCCGCGAGCACCGCGCCGCGTGCCTGCGCGTCGTTCACACAGGCAATCGCAGTCGGCCGATTCGGGCGGCGCAGCAGCTTGTCGGTCGCTTCGTAGCCGTCCGACTGCAGGAAGCCAGCCGGCTCGAAGGTGATGTAGTCGCCCCACCCGCGACTGATCATTCCCTCGGCATAGCCACGGGCGCGCGCCGCAACGTTCGGCAGTTCGGCATCACCGATCAGGGCGATGCTGCTGTGTCCCAAGTCGGCGAGATGCCCCACGACCGACGCCATCGCCGATGCATCGTCAGTCACCAGTGTGTCGTAGCGGTCCGAGCGCAGGTCGTACATGAGCGCGAGCACCGGCAGGACGTCGGCGTAGGCCTCCAGCTCGGCGGCATCGCGACGACCCAATAGACCGAGTGCGAGACCGTCGACGCGGTACTCGAGCATCCGTTCGATGACCTCGAGTTCGCCTCCGCTCTCAGGCGGGCTGGACAGGTACAGCGTGCGCATGCCTCGACGGGCTGCCTCTTGATCGACGGCGTACATGACTTCGCCCCAGAACGCGTCGAACAAGCCTGTGACGACGAAGCCGAGCGTGCCGGTGCGAAGGCCCGCGAGCGAGCGCGCACCGGCATGCACTCGGTAGCCCAGTTCTGCTGCGGAATCGAGGATTCGTTGGCGGGTGCTCTCGCGTACGGCGCCCTCGCCTCGCAGAGCGCGCGACACCAAGGACTTCGACACGCCCGCGTGCTGCGAAACATCCTTGATCGTCGGGTACCCACCCTGCCGTTTCGCCGTCATGAAGTCCCTCGGTCCCGCGCCGCGTCGATGGTACCGAACCGAATTTCGGGGACGGGAAGCGTTGCCGCGCTGCGGGCTAGAAGGGCAGCTTGAGGCCGGGGCGGGGCCACTCGCCGACTGCGAGGCGGCCGGTGCCCGACAAGGTCACGTAGGCCGTTCGCATGTCGTCGCCGCCGAAGCAGATATTGGTGGTGGCCGAGTCGTCGGTGGGGGCGAACTCGAGCTCGTCGCCGTCGCGGGTGAAGGTGCTGATGCCGCCGGTGAGGATGGTTGCCACGCTGACATTGCCTTCGGCGTCCATCGCCAGCGAGTCGAAGTACTTGCGGCCGGCGGGGCGCGCCAGGAACCAGCCCCGAGCGGGAACCCCTGCGGCCACCTTGCCTGGTGCTTCGAGGTCGAAGGCGAACATGGCGCCCTGGAACGTCTCGGCCACATAGACCCGATCCTCCTCGGGGGAGATGCCAACACCGTTCGGCCCGTCCATCGGGAAGGCGATCTCTTCGATGTGGCTGCCGTCGGCTTTGGCGTAGTAGAGCCCGCCGCGGTCGCGGTCGCGGGTGCGGGTCTTGCCGTGATCGGTGAACCAGAAGCCGCCGGTGGAATCGAACATGATGTCGTTCGGCCCCTTGAGCGACACGCCGTTCACGTCGGCATAGACGATGTCCACCTCGCCGGTTTCGAGGTCGATGCGCTCGATCCGGCCAGTCGTGTAGTCGGCTGCCACCTCGCCAGGAACTGTCCGTCCGCGCACCGTGATCCACTCGAAGCCGCCGTTGTTGCAGACGTACAGCGCCCCGTCAGGACCGAGCGCGGCGCCGTTCGGTCCACCGCCCGGCGTGGCCAGGATGTCCTTGCGACCGTCGGAGACATCGACGCGGGTGATCGTGCCCCGCCCGATCTCCACGACGGCCACCGAGCCGTCTGCCAGCATCACCGGTCCCTCCGGGAATATCAGGCCGTCGGTGATGGTCTCGAAGTGGTCCGGTCCGAAAAAGCTCATGGCCACCGACGCTACTGCGCCTCTCGACGCTGCTTCCATCCGAGGACGTCCTTGCACGTGGAGGTAGTGGTCCCCGTCCCGGGACTAGAACTCGACCAAGTAGCGCGGTGAGAACGTCTCAGACTCAATCTGAATGCCGCGGATGCGATCGACGCGGTAGGAGCGCAGCTCACCGAGATCGTTGACGACGAACAGCAGCAGATTCCCGTCTTGGGACCGTCGAAATGAGTACGGCTCGACAGTTCGAGGTCCGGATCGGCCAGCAGCGGCGACGCAGTCGACCGTGACTCTCAAGCGATTTGCACCAGCAAACCGAATGAGCTCGACCGGCGACCCTGTTCGCCACGTCGTCATGTGAGTGGCGGGACGCCAAGCGGACGTTGCCTCGGTGCCAGGGAACGTTTCGAGCGAAGGCGTTCGCGTGTCTCCGCGCAACCAGCCGAACACAGCGTCGAGCTGTGCCCAGAACTCACTGAAAGGCGGAAGGGAAGGCAGCTGGTGGTTGAGCATGTTCGACCACTCACCTTCGATCTCGTCCCTGAACGGCGTTTCGAGCATCGAAGGCAATGTCGGCACGTCGATTCCTGCGTGTGCGCACTTGGCTTCAAGAATCGAGGCGACATCGGTGGCTCGTCCCAGCAGGTTTGGGTGCCGATGGGTATGGACAACGTCGTAAAGGTCGCGGGGACGGCACCGCTCTGCCAATGCGCGCAGCTACTCTGCCAGAAGCTCAGGCAGCGCATAGCAAAGGACCTCGGCAACCCGATGAGGGGCGCCTTTGGTGGGCGCATCCCCAAATGGATGTGCCACCGGTCGGCGTTCCAGGTCTCGAACGACGACTTCGTCTGCTGTGAGATCGAGCTTCACCTTCGGAGGCGTCGGCATCCCGAGCGGACCGATGTAGGCGATGCGACCCTCGATCGTGGAGTTTCCCCGCTTGTTCTCGCGCATGCGGAACGATCGATCATCGACGACGAGTCGCAAGCCACATTCAGCCAGCACCCAATCGGCAATCTCCCCGAAGGCGTTGCGTAAGAGCGAAACGTCGATGTGCGCATCCGACACCGTGAAGTCGAGATCTTCCGAGAATCGATATGTCTCGAACCAGCACTTGCGCAGGCATGTGCCTCCCTTGAACGCCCATGAGCTCGTTACGGGGTGCTGCGCGATGCCAGCAAGCATCCAGCCGAGGGCGTAGTCCTTCTCGACGACGTTGTGAGCCAAGAGCCACTCGGCGGCCGTGTTGGCAATCTCGTTCGGTGTGATCACGCGGACACGTCGGCGTTCAATCGCAAACACCAGCGAGGAGACTTCGGGCCCCTGTCTGGCAGAGTGGGGTCTAGGAGCGGCACACCGTTCGTCAACGGTTCGTCGATGGCGTCGGTGCTGTGACCGAGTTGCTCCAAGAGAAATCCAAGTCTCTTGAGTCCGGCGCCGTTGCCGAGGCGTCTCACCGCGTCGACGACGGACTCGATGCTCACATCAACCAATGCCGACTCGAGGATCTCGATGGAGTGGCGGATTCCGCCTCCCAGCGCGGGATTCGAGAGCAGATCTGCAACCGTCCGCGCAGGACGCGACACAAGCACGCTCCGGTCGTGGCGCCACTCTGGAGCGAGGCCCCACGCGAGAAGTTCGGGGTCGACGTGATGAACAAGAAACTCCGCCCCGGCAAGTTCCTGTTCAACTCGCCTGACCCTCTGAGAAGTCATGACGATGGTCGATCGAAAGACTTGATCGGTGAGGGACCAGTGATTCGCGGCGGACCACCCTCCGATGTAGCACGGTTTCCACGCCAGGTCAGCTAAGTACCACGAGTCCTCTGTCCATGTGCCTGGGTGCTGTGCATCTACCGGCACCGCCAGATACAACCCTCTGCGAATTCGCCGTAGCCACCCCCGCGATGCCAGCGCCGACAAGCGACGCGCGGCGGTTTCTCGACTCACATTCAAAACTCCGGCAGCTGTCTCTACGCTGACCGTTCGTGCGCCGCCACCGAACAGACGCGCGAGCATGAGGCGACTGGCTTTGGATAGTCCCCCTGGCTCAGTAACGGAGTTCACGTGTGACATTGTAAATCCATTAATTCCATCTGGAGAGGAATTGATGGATTTTAATTGTCAATGACGATGTGAAGGGATGGCTAATCCAGCGCGTCTCGCCACGGGCTGGCGTCGATGCCGGGATAGCGGTGCTCGAGCGCGTCGACTAGCTCGGGTGTCCAGTAGGGGTGGCCGGGCACGGGGGCGCCGAACAGGGACAATTCGTCGGGGGTGCAGGTTGCAGCAAATTGAATCCACGGCCGCCCCACCGTTACGGGCTGCACGTTGTCGTAACCGATCCAGTCGGCGCTGCCCGGCTTGAACGAGGCGCTCATGAGGAAGCGGCTCCCGCCGGGCCTTCTCAGGTCGACGCCACGGTGCCAAGTATCGGGCCGGTAGGCCAGAAACGAGCCCCGGGTGCCGGCGGCAGAGATCCGCCGGCTCTCGGGTGGCCCGTCGTAGGGCCGTGCCGGATCGGCGGGGCCGCCCGCCAGCTCTGTCGGCGCGACGTCGGGCTCGACGTCGCTCAGGTACAGGAAACCCTCCAGGTTCCACCAGCCCGGTTCGAGGCGATCGGGGACGACGTTGTGATTGCGGTCTTGGTGATAGGGCTGCTCGTAGTTGGTCACACCCGTGTACTTGCCCCAGGTGCGGGCCTGGTAGATGCGGATGTCGTCGAGCCCAATTGCCCGACGGGCGAAGTGCACCACGTTGCGGTGCACTTGCAGCCGGTTCAGCCGGAGCGATTCGTAGGGGAACATGATGTGCCCCAGGAATTGCTCGGCCCGGAACGCCGGGCCGTCGTCGCCGGCCTTGTCGAAATTGTGGCCTTGGTCATGGCTGCTGCCGACGAACCGACTTCGATGTGCCGCATCGCCGCCGTGGAATTCATCGGGATGCGGGTACAGATCCCAGAGATCTTCGACCGCGTGATCGATGTCAGCAGTTGGCACGAGCCCGTCCACGAGCACCCAGCCGTGCTCTTGCCAATGCAGCGCCGCTTCGTCGAGATCGGCAATGCCCACGCCCTCAGCGTCGGCATCAGGGCCATTGCCGATGCTCGTGGTGTCGGCATCAGGGCCATTGCCGATGCTCGTGGTGCCGACTCCAGTGGCTGCGTCGGTCGTGCTCACGATCTCAGCCGGCGCCTTGGGCGTCGTCGACGGTGATGCAGGTGCCCGACACGAAGTCCGACAGCGGCGACACCAGGTACAGCAGCGTCGAGTCGAGCTGTGAGGCCTTGCCGAGACGTCGGCGCGGGAACATCTTGGTGATGTCGCCCATGCGCTCGAGCATGCCGTCCATCATCTCGCTCTCGAACGCTCCCGGGGCAATCGCGTTGACGTTCACGTGGTAGCGGCCGAACTCTTGGGCCAGCACCTCGGTCATGCGCACCACGGCGCTCTTGGTAATCGCATACATGGCGGTTCCGATCGGTGCCCTGAACGCTGCGCCCGAGGAGATGTTCACGATGCGGCCGGGCAATTCGGCAGCGATAAGCCGCCGAGCGACCTCGCACGACAGGTGAAACAGCGACGTGAGGTTGGTGGCGACCATCTCGTCGACGAACGCCGGGTTCATCTTCAGCGCAAGGCGAGCGTCGGGCTTGCCGGCGTTGTTCACCAGGATCTGCACGGTGCCGAGCTGGTCCTCGACGGTCGCGACCGCTTCGAAGAGCGCCTCGGTGTCGGTGACATCCAGCGGGATCGGCAGCACGGTGGCACCGTCGGCCTCCAACTCGGCTGCCAGCGAGTTCAGCCGTTCGACCCGCCGACCGCAGATGGCCACGCTGGCACCGCACGCGGCCAGCACCGTGGCGAAACGGCGACCCAATCCAGAAGTCGTGCCAGTGACGAATGCCGTCTGGCCGCTGAGATCGGCTGACCACTGGGGCGGGAGGCTGATGTCTGCTCCCGGGTTGTCGGCGTCGTCACTCACGGTTGCCTCCTCGGCTGCATGATGGACATCTCCACTTTGTTTGCGCGTTCAGCTTCGCAGCGTATTGGACGCTCGTGACACGGCTCGCGGGTGGAATGCCGATCCCCGGCCCCGCTTCCGCGACGGCCCTAGCCTCGCTCTGGTGAGGGGTGCGGGTCGGCCGGATGGAGCGCGTAGCAGCGTGCGCTCCGTTGCGGCGGGCACGGGCAACGTCTTCGGGGTAGCGCCGTCTATCGGCCGCTCTGGCGACATCGGCCCATCAGCCAACGGCGCTCCGGCTCCGGCGGCGGGTGCGCCGGCAGTTGAGTCGCCTGGCGGCTCGTCTGCTCGCTCGGCTGGCGCAATCACGAGTGGCGGGGGCCTGCCGCTGCTCGTCATGGGCCTGGTGGTCATCTCGTGGGGTCTCGGGCCGCCGATCTCCAAGCTGCTCTCAGCGCCGCCGATGGTGAGCGCATTCATCCGCTTCGGCATGTCCACGCCGTTCCTGCTCGCGTTGCTGGCGCTGCGGGGCCGCTGGTTGTCTCGGCGGGTGTTCTGGCAGACGGCACTGCCGGGGCTGTCGTTCGGCATCAACATGGTCTTTGTGTTCGCCGCAGTGCAGGAAGTGACTATCTCGGTGATGTCGGTGATGATGGCGCTGCAGCCGGCCATGCTGCTGGCGCTGGTGGGACCGATCTTTGGCGACCGAGTCAGCGTGCGTCAGATCGTCTTCACGCTGGTCGGAGTTGCCGGTGCCGCCGGTGTGATCATGGGTGCCGGCGGCGAGTTCCGTGCCAGCACATTCGGCTTGTTTCTCACCGCCATGTCGGTGCTGACGTTCACCGTGTATTTCGTGCTGACCCGAATGGCCAGATCGACCAGCGCAGTTGACCCGATCGAGTGGATGGCAGGAATCAACTTCTGGTCCTTCGTTGCGGCGATCCTGCCGACGCTGCTGCTGGTGACACCCAGCCAGTTCTTCGAATTCGGCGGGCTGGACTGGCTGTGGATCGTGATCGTGGCGTTCGTGACCGGTGTGTTCGGTCATGTGCTGATGACGTGGTGCCACGGCCACATCGAGGTGGCCCGGTCCTCGCTGTATGTGCTGGCGATGCACATCGTGGCCGTGGGGACGGCGTGGCTGATCCACGGTGAGCCGGTCACGCCTATGCAGTTCGGGGGCGGTGCCGTCGTGCTGTTCTCGGTGGCCATGGTGATCCGCATGCCAGCCGGATCGCGCACTGCACCCGAACCGGTTGGGCAGGCCGCTGAGCCTGAACCGGCTGCAGCTGCGCGCTCACGTCACTGAGAGTGCGAACCGCGAAGCCATGGCTGTCCGCAGCAGCCCATGAGTCCGTAACGATTTTCCTGAACAACGAGTCCCGCGAACAGTGACGTGGACGACGCAGCGAACCCCCTGACGAATCGGTGCCGCATGGCTTGGGTACCCTCGGGCGTGCAGAGTTCGTCAGCCGTGCCGCGGGATCATCTGCGACACGTATGCGGGGGCTGACAGGCAAGGAGCATGGCTATGGGCCGATTCGCCAATACGTGGAGACTGACGAAGGTCTCGTGGTCGTTGCTGAAGCAGGACCGGGAGCTGTTGTGGTTGCCGGTTCTCAGCATGCTGACGCTCGTCGCTGTCGCGGCCGCCGCAGCGGTTGTGGGCTTTGTGACTGGCAGTTTCGACGCTGACGGCGGTGCCGAAGGCTTGGGCGGCAGTGCAGTAGTGCTCGGACTGGTGTTCGTCTTTGTGGCGACTGCGATCGTGGTGTTCTTCGAAGGCGCGCTCGTGGCCGGAGCGCACGAGCGCATGACCGGTGGCGACCCCACGGTACGCAGTGCCATGGGCAAGGCGATGTCACGGCTGCCGAGCCTGCTGGGCTGGGCGCTCATCACTATGACCGTCGGGCTGGTGCTGCGCTTCCTGCGGGAGCGTCTGGGCTGGCTGGGCCAGATGCTCACTTTCTTGGCGGAGGCTGCGTGGGGTGTGGCCACCTATCTCGTCGTACCGGCGATCATCATCGACGACTATGGGTCGTTCGCTGGCGTCAAGCAGTCGATGTCGTTGGTGCGGCGCACATGGGGTGAGAATCTGATCTCGCAGGCGGGGTTCGGATTGCTGGGGTTTGTGCTTGCTCTGCCGATCATTCTGATCGCCATCGCGATTGCGGCGTTGGTGCCCGGGGTGGGGATGTTCGTCGGCATCGCTCTGGGCGTCGTGGGGGTGCTGACCGTCAGCGTGGTCGTCGGCGCTTTGGGCCAGTACTTCAAGACAGCGCTGTACGAGTACGCCACCGACGGTGTCGCCCACGGCGGCTACGACGTCGATCAGATGAGCGCCTCTTTCCGCACGAAATAGCTGTCGAGCGCCTGGAAAAAACAACTCGCCGGCGTCGAATGCCGTCGGTAATGCCGGGTCATCGCAGTTCGGCTCTCAGCATCCGATGTCATGCTCAGTGGCGAAGGCCTGTAAGCCGCTGCTGATCTCGGCGACGTCGCCGGTATTCCACGAGACGACGAGTTCATTCACGCCGACGGCCGAGTACTCAGCGGCTAACTCAGGGGTCAATTCATTGGCGGTGAGACGCACAGATAGCTCAGCGGGGATGCCCTGGCGGCCTGCGGCGTCGGCGGCTTCGCGGATTACCGGGAGGCGCTTTGCGACGCTCTCGGGCGACAGCATCATGGGGTGCCAACCGTCGCCCAGCCGTCCGACGCGCCGCAGCGCCGGCGGGCGGTTGCCGCCCACGAGGATGGGCGGGCGTGGCTGCTGCAGCGGTTTTGGCGAGCTCACTGCGCCCTTGAACGAGTAGTGCTCGCCGTCGAAGTCGGCGCTGGACTGGGTCCACAGCAGGTCGAGCACTTCGATGAACTCGTTGCTGAGCCGGCCGCGGTCGTCGTATTCCGCGCCCAGCAACTCGTTCTCCTCGGGCAGGCTGCCCACGCCCAGCCCGACCACCAAGCGACCGCCGCTCAGCCGATCCAATGTGGCCAGCTCCTTGGCCAGCACCATCGGGTGCAGGTAGGGCATCACCAGCACGCTGGTGCCCAGGCGCACCCGGGACGTGTGGGCCGCGATCCAGGTGAGCGTCACCAGCGCATCGTGATAGGGCCGTTCGCCTAGGCGGTCCCATACGTAGCCCACATTGAGCACGTGATGATTCACCCACACCGAGTCGAAGCCGAGTTCCTCGGCCTCGACGGCCAAGGCGACGACCTCGGCGGGATCGTCGACCCCAAAGTTGTTGGGCACGGTGAAGCCGTATTTCATGACGGTGTGCTCCTTTCGCTGCGTCAGCACAGCACATCGGCGTGCGGTGCAGCAGTAGTAGCGATCATTGTGGGCGGGTCACCCGTGAATGAGACTGGCAAGTCGCTGGTCCGGCTGGCCGCTTCGTGCCAGGGCGCACCAGAAGATCGCTCAGCGGCGCTGAGTGGCCGGTTCAGTCGAGCGCGGCGAAGGCTGCGTCGGCGATGTCGCAGGTCCGCTTGATGTCGTCTTCGGTGTGGGCCGTGCAGACGAAATTGTTGTGGTAGCTGAGCAGATAGGCGCCGCGGCGGATGCACTCTGCAATCCAGCGGGCGTGAAACTTCGAGCCGCCCTCGCCGACGATGCGCAGGTACGGCATCGCTGGCACGCCGCTCACGCGCAGCTCGTGGCCGTGCGCTGCGGCCACATCGGTCAGCGCTTCACCGAGGCGAAGCCCGGTCTGGGTCGCGGCGGCTGCCGCATCTGTCGCGCGCAGTTCCCGCAGGGTCGCGAGGGCTGCTGCCATCGGGGCGGCGTTGAAGAATTGGGTCCCGGTGAAGAACGTCTCGCCGGCTGCGTCCTTCAGCGCGTCGCGCCCCGCCAGCGCCGCCACGGGGTGCCCGTTGCCGATCGCCTTGCCGAAGCACATGAGATCGGGCGTGAACCCGTACGCGACATGCGCACCGGCGAGATCGATCCGGAACCCGCTGCGCACTTCGTCCAGGATGACGACGATGCCTGCCGCCCTGCATGCTGACTCGACGGCCGTCCAGTAACCGTCCGCCGGCAGCTCGTTGTCTGCGAACACGGGGTGGTGGTACGGCGACGAGATAAAGCAGGCGATGTCGCCCGGGTGGGCGTCGATGGCGGCTTGCACCGCTGCCGCATCGTTCCACGGCACTTCGATGACGAACGCTTGGTCCTCGGCAATCGTGCCCTTGTTGCCCGGCGCCTGCATCCACGGGGCCGAGCCGTGGTAGCCGCCTTCAATCTTGAGGATGTAGCGCCTCCCGGTTGCGGCGCGGGCGACCATCACGGCGAGCCCTGTCGCATCGGCGCCGTTCTTGCCGAACAGCGCCCAGTCGGCGCCGTCCACGAGATCAACGAGTTCTTCGGCCAGCTCGACCAGCACCGGTGCGGCGAGGCTGACCGTGCTGCCGTCGGCGGCCTGCTTGTGGGCAGCTTCCTCTACCGTCGGGTGGTTGTAGCCCAAGATGTTCGGGCCGTACGCGCACATCCAGTCGATGTAGGAGTTGCCGTCGACATCGGTGAAGCGGGCACCCTCAGCTGATGCGAAGAAGACCGGACCGTCGTCGATGATGGCGGGCCCGTAATGGCCGTAGACGCCTTTTGGCACGACCGCCTGCGCACGTTCGTACAGCTCGCGTGACTTCGATGTTGGCATCGGCTCGCTCATGACCTACCCCCTGTGTGCGCTGTGAGCGCTGCGAGCAACCGGTGAGCACAGCGAGCGCCCGGTGAGAGCCTGACACACCCGATTCGGAGGCGCAGCAGCCGTGGCTGGCCGATGCGGAGTCTCTGCGCCGCCTGCCCGACTGCCAGCTGTTCGGGGGCGAGGTCGCAATCTTTCTGGGCCGATCAGCTTGTCCAGGCTTGGCCGAATGCGTCTCGATAGGCCATCTCGGCAGGCGGCCGTCGATTGATCGGGCCGTTGCCCCGGCCGACGGGGTACCCGATCGGCACCATCGCCACGGTTGCCCATCCGTCGGGCACGCCCAGCAATGACTTCACCTCGTCCTCGCGGAAGCAGTGCAGTGTCGTGAGGGTGCAACCCAGCCCTTCGGCCACACACGCCAGCATCGCGTTCTGCACAGCGGGGTACACCGAGCCGCCGCCGACCATGCTGACCCGATCCAAGTTGGCATCGGTGATCGCCATCATTGCGGGGTTGGCGCAGAACAGCAGGATCGCAGGAGCGTCGTGAAGATGGTCGGCGAGGTGATCGCCCGCAGCCACGATGCGCTCCCACTTGGCGACTTCGCCTGCGGGGAGGCCTTCGAATCGCTTCAAGAAACCTTGGGCGAACTTTGCCCATTCCGGCGCGTAGATGTCGGCCAGTCCCTGCTTGACGGTGGGGTCGGCAGCGACGATGACGCGCCACGGCTGCTGGTTGCCGCCGCTCGGGGCCCAGCACGCCGCCTGCAGCACCCGTTCGAGGACCTCGGGCGGAATCGGGTCGGTTCGCAGACGGCGCACGGCCCGCAGCGTGCTCATCGTTTCGTAGAGATCTGCTGGGGGTGGCTGCGCTGATGCAGCTGACATGGTCACCGTCCTTGGAGGTGTGGTCGTCGTAGTTTGGCAAACCAGAGCCGAAGGGCTGCCACATGCGGGCGGGGGTTACGATCCGGCGATGGGAGTGCTTGACAGATACACCGTGCTCGACTTGTCGATCTTGGTGCAGGGTCCCCAGGCGGCGTTGACCCTGGGTGACATGGGAGCGTCGGTCATCAAGATTGAGCTGCCGGGCATGGGCGATTTGGCGCGGGTCATTCCCGTGTCGCCCGATGATCCCCGAAATCCGTACTACGAGGCCTGCAACCGGGGGAAGCGGTCGGTCACCCTCGACCTGCGCACTCCGGGCGGCAAGAGCGCGCTCGAGCGGTTCGTTGCCGAGACCGATGTCCTGATTCACAACTTCGTGCCCGGGACCACGGAGGCGTGGGGCCTCTCATATGGGCACCTGTCGGCTATCAATCCTCGGCTTGTGTACGCCACGGGTTCGACCTTCGGGCCGATCGGGCCCAAGTCGGGCCGTGAGGGCGCTGACTCGAGCGGTCAGGCAGAGGGCGGGCTCATGTTTGCCACCCGGATCGACGGCGGCCCTCCGGTCATGAACGGCGCAGTCATTTCCGACCATGTCGGCTGCCAGAACATGGTCACCGGCATTCTCGCGGCGTTGCTCCATCGCCGGGAGACCGGGCTGGGGCAGCGGGTCGACGTGTCGCTCGTGGGCGGCATGATCTATGCCCAGGCGTCGGAGATCACCTACACGCTGCTGACCGGCCGCAACCCTGAGCGGATCGATTCGGGCCACGCTTTTGTTCCCACCTTGCTCCACACCGTGGAAGCGGCCGACGGCTGGATCCACCTGCTCAGCGGAACCGGGCCGGGGTGGCCCGTGTTTGCCAAGCTGCTCGACCGGCCCGACCTCGCCGACGAACAACGGTTCCTGGACCTCATGCTGAGCTCTGAAGCACGGGCCGAGCTGGTCGCCATCATTGACGAGGTGTTCCCGACGAAGACCCTCAAAGAGTGGGAGGCGGTGTTGACTGGGGCCGGTGTTCGCTACGGGCTGGTCCGTGATTACGAAACGATCGCCGCCGATGAGTCGATGTACGAGAACGGTTACTTGCGACGGGTGGAGCATCCCGATGGCGACCGTGCGGTAATCGGCACGCCGATCCGCATGTCGGCCACGCCGCTCGAACCCAGTGCCGTGGCTCCCGAGCTGGGCCAGCACACCGAGGAGGTCCTGCTGGAGCACGGCTACACGTGGGACGACATCACTGCGCTGCGCGAGGAAGGCGTCTTCGGCTGAGCGCGCCGCTTCGGCCTGTCGCATGCGCAGTGGCGGGGGAGCGATAGTGCAGTGGGTTCAGCTTGTCGCGTAGGTGGCAGCGAGCGAGCGTGCGATGCGGTCGGTCTGGATCTCGGTGCTGCCGTCTACGTAGTTGGCGATGCGGGCACCGACGAGATGGTGACCCCATGGGTGGCTGCTGCGAAGGCCTTCTGCGCCCATCGCCTGGATGCATGCGGCGATGTCGGCCTCGGCCGTCTCGGTGGTGAACTTCTTTGCGTGCGCGGCGGGCAGGATCGCTGCGGAGGCGTCGCCGGTGTGCAGTGACTCGGTGACGGCTGCGACGGCTCGCTCGGTGAGCAGCTGGGCCGCCTCCAGGCGGTTCTGGACGCCGGCCAGCTTCCAAGCCAGCCCCTGGTGACCGATGACGGGCTTTCCGAATGCCTCGCGTTGCGTGCCGTAGCGCACCGCGCCTGCCAGCGTTGCCTCCACCATCGCGCAGCACATTGCCGCCACGTAGGTGCGGGCGCCGTTCACGCTGGACATGGCTGCCCCGAACGCTTGGGTGGGCGGACCGATGAGATCTTCGGCCGGGGCGATGTAGCCGTCGAGCCGGAAGCCGCCTGTGCCGATGAGGTGGCCGCCTGCTAGCTCATAAGGCGGCAGTCGTTCGAATCCCGGCCGGGTGCCGTCGATGAGGAACGATGCGATGCCACGGCCCCGAGAACCCGGCTCGGTCTGCGCATAGCAGAAGATGACGTCGGAGTGGGCGGCGTTGGTGATCCATGCCTTTGCGCCGTCGAGCCGCCAGCCGCCCTCGACGGGTGTTGCGGTGGTGGCGATGTTGGCGAAGTCGCTGCCGGCACCTGGCTCGGTCAGCGCTGTCGAGCCGAACCGGCGCCCGGCCATGAGGTCGGCGAGGTAGCGCTCGCGGTGGGCGTCGGAGCCGAGGTTTGCCACCCGGGCGGCAACGTTGCCGGTGTTCACCAAACTGAACGCAAACGGCATCGAGACGGCGCTGAGCACTTCGACGATGTGGCACTTCTGGGCGAAGCTCATCCCGAGCCCGCCGAGCGACGCGGGCACTTCCATGGCCAGCAGCCCAATCTGCGACGCTTCCCGCAGGGCTTCGGGCGCCATGCGCTTCTCGCTCTCCCAGCGGGCCACGTTCGGCGCCACGGCGGTGTCCCGGAATTGCGCAACCTCGCCAGCAAACGCCTCGAATACTGCAGCGTCCATGCCAGGGATCGGGTCGTCGGCTGGTAGGTGGGCACGGTCGTCGACATTGCCGGCAGCTGAGCGAGGAGGCATGTTGTGTGGGATCTCAGATTCTTCGGCAGCCATCGCGGCGACGGTAGCAGCGGCCATTGCAGGCCAACCCGGGGTCGGCAGTGCTCGAGAACGAACGCATCGACGTTCGCGTCGCGGCCGGGGTCGAGGCGGAGGGCAACCCGGAGCCGACCGAGCTCGGCCACCTACGCTGCGATGTCGTGGTTGGGCAGCACTCCGTGGTTGGGGCGTTCGAGGCTGAGCGCTTGTCCGAGGTGCTCAGCCAGGACTTGGATACCTCGCATGAGGGTCCGACTGCGGCCGTGGCAGCGGTGGTGCGACAGGGCGACGGCGGTCCCGAGATGCTGTTCATCGAGCGCGCCATCCGCAATGGCGACCCATGGTCTGGTCACATGGCATTTCCGGGCGGCAGGACTGAACCCGACGACGACGACACGTTCGACACGGCCGTTCGCGAGAGCCGCGAGGAGATCGGCTTCGACATCACCGCGCACGCAGGGGTCCACTGGCTCGGCCGGCTCAATGATCTGGAAGGCAATCCGCGCTGGCGGGGCGCGGCGCTGCGAGTGACCCCGCATGTGTGCTGGCTCGCAGGCGACCGCCCTGACTTGACGCTCAACTATGAAGTGGCGGACGCGCTGTGGGTATCGGTGGCGGAATTGGCCGACCCGAAGCACCACATCGATTACCTCTACCCGCCACGGCCCGATGAGCGTTTCCCGGGCATCGAGGTTGGTCACGGTCGGGTGGTCTGGGGCATGACGTTGCGGATGCTCCAGGATCTCTTCACCCGAGCCGGCCACCCGCTGCCCATCACATTCAGCCCTTCGAGCTGACCCGGCGAGCGCTGCTTCCAGTGCCGCCGCGGTTAGCGGTTCGCGCAGTCTTCTCCCCGTAGCAGAGCCGACAATCACTGAAATCAGTCGGCTAAGAGACCGCGCCAAGAAGCGAAGCCGTTTTTGGCCAATTTCGCTCAAGCCATGAGAAAGCCCAGCAAAGCTGCAGGTCACAGCCCCGTACCGACGGCGGGGGTATTGAGCATTTGCGCAGGTCGGCGCCTATTGACGCTCCCTCTCAGAGCAGCGCGATGGGCCGTGCCCATGGGTGGGGAAACTTCCTCTCATCGGGAGCCCTCGACTGTCAGCGTGTGCACACACGTAGGTCAGAGTCCTGAGTGCGAATGAGGTCAGCGACTCGTTCCCGCAGGTCAGCTACTGGTAGAGCGCGCTCCAAGTGTCATATGACTGAAACAATTCTGGCAGCGCACAAGTGTTCGAGTGTGACACCGTATTGGTAGGATGAACGTATGTTCTCGCAGGTGCGGCAGGCGCTCGACTCGCTCGCAGCAGCGCTCGACGACGTCGACGGTGCGCCCACCGCGGAGCTGCGCGAGGCGCTGGGGCTGACAAAGCCGCTGCGTGCCAAGCTCGAAACGCTCGAGACCGCCGTGGCGTCGCAGATCGCGCAGCGCGAACGCCACGGTGACGGCGGCGCCGGAGTGTTGCACCAGCTCGCCGCAGTCCCGCGCTCGGAGGCAGCGCGCAATGTGCGCACAGCAGCCGAACTCGAGCGTGTGCCTGATGCACAGTCCGCGCTGGCCGAGGGCGAGATGTGCATGGCGAACGCCGCCCGTTTGGCCCGCGCCGCGCGCGACACCAGCCCCGATGCGGTGCAAGATGACACCGAGTTCGTGAATCTGGCCAAGACGTTGCCGCCCGATGAGTTCGCCCAAGCCTCCCAACGCTGGACTGCACAGCACCAGAACGCTGCGGACCTCGCTGAGCGTCACCTCCGCAATCGACGGAACCGCAGCGTGCGCTTTTGGAACGGCGACGACGGAACCGTGCAGATGCGCGGCGCATTCGACGCCGAGATGGGTGCCCGCATTCAAGCCCGCATCCGCGACGAAGCCGAACGTCTCCGCCGAGCCGACCGCCGCCTGATGCGCAACGGCACTGCCACGAACCCCGAGGACGCTGCTGGCAACGGCGTGGCACCCAAGGAGGCAGCGGGTAACAGCTCGGATGGTATCGGCGCAGTTCGCACCCGTGATCAACGCATGGCCGACGCGCTCGACCGCATCCTCGCCGACGCCCCCACGGGCCGCACAGCCTCAAACGACACTGGCCCCCAAGACTCCACCTGCGGCGACACAGCTTCCGGCGACGGCACAGGCTCCGAGGGACACAAAGCCCACTCGACGCAGATCATCGTGCGAGCCGACCTCGCAGACCTGCTCGACGAGTGCTCTGGCATCGGCGAGATCGACGGCGCCGGCCTTCTCCCCGCTGGCGTGGTCGATCGGCTGAGCTGCAACGCTGACGTCACGGTGGTGCTGTTCGGCGATCAGCTCACACCGCTCTACGAGGCCGTCGCTTCACGAGCACCCACCGCAGCACAGCGCCGCGCTCTGATCGCCCGCGACGGCGCCTGCATCGGCTGCGGAGCCCCGCCCGGCGACTGCGAGGCCCACCACATCATCCCCTGGAAACGCGGCGGCCCCACCAAGATCGACAACCTCGTGCTCGTGTGCTGGTCCTGCCACGACCGCATCCACGACCACAACTGGCAAGTCATCCGCCGCAACGGCCGCTATCGACTCATACCGCCCGACAACACCTCGTCCCCCAACCCCGCCCCATCCCGCAAGCCCGCTCCGTCTTGCAATCCGGCTCAGTCTCGGGAGCCTGCTCTATTCCCTTAGCAGGATGCGGAAGCCTGCAGGTATGGCTATAGCGGCAAGACCCTGACCTGTGCGTTTGCGATCAGCCAGCGCCCTGGAGGACGGTGTAAGCGCGTCGAACATGGACTCGGGACGAATAGCGATGGCGGAGCACAGCGGTCACCGCAACCGCAACTTCCGGCAGCTTGTGCGCCTTGCATGGAGACGTGTACCCACCCGCTGGTCGCTGCAGCGGTGACGTCAGCTGATTTGCAGCTCGGTGGAGGCAGCGCACTGGCGGTCAGTTCAGAGCCCCGGGGTCAGATCTGGGAAATCGCGCCGACCGTGATATCGGATCCCTTGTCCGTTCGATGGACTTCGATGCCGGTGTGGATGCGTTCACGCAATTCGGAAACGTGACTTATGAGGCCGACAGCGCGGCCGCCCTCGCGCAGACAGTCCAGTTCGTCCATAGCGAGCTGCAGCGCCTCGCTGTCGAGTGTCCCGAAGCCCTCGTCGACGAAGAGCACGTCGAGGCGCACGCCGCCGGTGCGAGCAGTCACCACGTCGGCGACGCCGAGCGCAAGCGACAGCGATGCCTGAAACGTCTCGCCGCCCGAGAGGGTGGAGACCTCGCGCTCGGCTCCGGTGTGGGCGTCGTGAACGCGCAGGCCAAGTCCGGCCTTGGCACCGCGCCGCTCGCCCTCGCGGTAGACGCTGAGCCGGTACCGGCCGCCGCTCATGGCGCCGAGTCGCCGGTTGGCGAACTTGCATATCTGCTCCAAGTAGGCCGACAGCACCCATCGCTGCAGGGACACTCTCGGCGCCGATCGGCCGTTGCAGCGGTTGGCTACTGCGGACCAGAGTTCAGCCTCGGCGAGGGCGGCGGCATGCTGCGCATCGGCCTCTCGATGCTCTGCAGTCCAACCGCCGATCGCGTCGCGGGCGCCAGCTACTCGGGTGTAATGAGCTCGGGCGCCCTTGGCCGAGTCATCCGCCGCCGTCGACGCCTGTTGTGTGGCGTCGGTGTCGGGACGCTCGTCTGCAAGTCCTTGCAGGTCATCGGCGCGGAGGTCGCGTTCGGCATCACGGGTCGCTTGGTCATGAAGCTCGACCTGTAGTCGCAATTCGTCGCGCTCGGTGTCTTCGAGCAGAGCGGATCGAGCCTCGTCAGCCGTCGCAAACGGAGACCCTTCCAGCATTCCATCGAGCGTGCCGACCAATGCGTCCAGCGATGTTCGGGCGTCTGCGCGAGCTCCGACTGCATCTTGCAATTCGACAAGGCATGACTCGACTGCTTTGACGCTGGCGACGGCTTCGTCGGGGGCGACTTCGCCGATCGCTTGACGAATCTTTGTCCGTAGGTCTGCAGCCTCGTGCTCTGCAGTCTTCGCCCGTTCGCACGCCAGCGCTGCAGACGTCGCCGCTTCACCTGACTGCCGCCGGGCGGTGCCGGCGTCGCTCGTGTGCAGGGCGACCGCTTCCTGAAGTGCCGGCACCCGGCCAGCTAATTCAGTGGCGACTGCCAAGTCGGCGGCGTCAGACTCGGCTTGCCCGGCGGCGGTATCGGCGTCGTCGTCGCCGCCAGCCTGTCCGCGCAGCTCGTCGACACGGAATTGGATGTCTTGCAGGGTCGCCTCTTCGCGCTCTTCGACGCCGACTGCCGCTTCGACTGCAGCCGAGGCGGTCTCGAAATCCTCGACGCGCACGGCGTCCTCAGCAGGCTCGGCTGGGTTCGGATGTTCAACCGATCCGCAAACAGGACACGGTTTAGCGTCGACCAGCTCACCTGCGAGCACGGCCGCAATGCCCCCGAGGTACCGCTCACGCAGGTCCAGCTCTTCGTTGCGCCGATCGAGAGTTGCCGCTCGTGCGGCTCGCACGGCGTCGTCGGCTGCGCGAAGCCGAGGCAGAAATTCTCGGAGTGCGGCTGCTGCCGCAGCCCGTTCGCGTGAGCGCTGTGCGGCGGCAGTGAGCACCGGGATCCGATCAACGGCTGACTGGGCCTTGACAAGCTCCGCTTCGGCACTGGTCCGCTTGGAGTCGTGTATTTCGGCGGCACCGTCCAGCTCATTGCGCGCCTGCAGATGGTCGGCCGCGGACCCTCGCTCAGTGGCAGCATCGGACTCGCGCCCGTCTGCGGTGATGGCAAGCTCCGCGAACTCGGCGAGCTTGTCCGCATGGCGGGAAATCTGCGCGGCAGTGGAAGCGAGAAGATTCGGTGATGATCTCTCGTCGATGGCCGGAACGACCAGATCGGCTGGGAGGCTCGGCGCGTTGGCCCAGCATTCCTGCAACACGTCATAGCGTTCTGTGAGCTCGGTGATGCACTGGTCCAGCGCATTGCGGCTGCGTTCTTCGTCGTCAAGCAGTTGCCGCAGGCCTTCAGCGGCTTCAGCGAGACGCAGGACCTCCCGGTTGGCGTCGATGGCGCCGTCGATGTCGGCGAGTCTGCTGATCTGTCGCCGAACGCTCTCGCGCCGATCCCACCGTTCGGCAAGCTGCGCCGCTTGCTTGTGGTCGTTGGTCGCCGAACGGAGTGCCGCATCTGCGGTCTCCGCAGCGCCTGCGGCCCGTCGGGCAGCCGATTGTGCTTGTCGCAGGAGTTCGTCGAGTTCGATCTGATCAGTGGGCCATGGTGCATCGGCCGGGTCTTCGGCCCCCGATCGCTCAGCCGAATCGTCGGGTGAGCCGCCGCTCTCGTCGAAGGGGAACTCCTCGCGCCACCGATCGGCTGCCCGGCTGCGCAGGCCGAGGAGTTCGCGCTCGATGCCTGCTGCTGTGTCGCGCCGCTGCTCGGCCTGTTCGTCCAGCCAACCCGCCGCTGACGCATAGATCGATGTGTCGAACAGCGTGCGGAGCAACTGCTCTCGGTCCTCGGACCGCGATCGCAGCACTTTCTCGAATCGCCCTTGCGGGAGCAGGACGACCTGCTGGAACTGCGAGGCGGTGAAGCCGATCAGCCGGGTGACTTCGGCGTTCACCTCGGCAATCCGCTGCGCGACGGCACCCCAATGTTCTCCTTCCCGTCGCTCCAGAGTCGCCTCGGGCTTGTTCTCGGTGGTGCCTTCGCCTCGCTTCTTGGCACGCTCATGCCAAGGAGTGCGACAGATGCGCCAGCGGGTGCCTTGGGCGGTGAACTCGAGTTCTACCAAGGGAGACGCATGAGGCGGGGCATGATCCGAGCGGAGGGCGTCATGGCGGCGCTCTCCGGGCACTTCGCCGTACAGAGCGAAGCACAGCGCGTCGAGCAGGAATGTCTTGCCGGCACCAGTCGGGCCCCAGATCAAGAACAGCCCATCTGCGACGAGCTGGTCGAAGTCGATCGCGGTCTCTGCGGGGTAGGGACCCAGCGCGCAGAGCCTGAGGCGGTGCGGTCTCATGTCTCGTTCCCGGCGACGGCAGCCGCGAGCGCCGAGGCCAGCACCTCCTCCTGGGCATCTGACGCGTCGGCGCCGTGCTGATCTGCCCAGAATCGCCGGATGAGGTCGAGCGGGCTCTCTGAGTTCTCCACGGCGCCGACCACGTCTTGGCTGTCGGGCGACATTCGCCCTTCGGGATGGTGTTCGAGCGTCACGGCGTGCCGAAAACGGGCTTGCAGCCTCTTCATAGCTTGCAACGGCAACTCGGTGTCGGTGAGCTGGAACCGCACCCGAGCCTGCTCGGCATCGTCGAACGCAGGGTCCCGGAGGAGGTCGGCCAATCGGCCGCACAGCGTGCGCAGCGGAAGGCCGACGCCGAGCGGAACGATCTCGGTGCTGCAGCGCCCGGCGGCATCCATCTCGACGATGCGCACCGACTTGGTCTGGTCTTCCTCGGAGAACGAGTAGGCGAGTGGGCTGCCTGAGTAGGCGATTCGGCCGTTGTCGAACGCTTGGTCTCGGTGGAGGTGACCGAGCGCGACGTAGTCGAAGCCCTCAAACACGTCCAGGCCGACGCGCTCGATGTTGCCGATGCTGAGATCACGCTCGGAATCCGTGGTCTTGCCTCTATCGACGAACGTGTGCGCCACCACGACCGTGCGAATGGCGCCCGCGGCGGTGGCGTGTCGGCGGATCAATGCCGTCGCATGCGCTGTGACGTCGTGGTGACTGGCGCGGCGAGTTCGCTCACGATCAGTGGTCTCAGCAGCTTCGGTTTCAGGATCTGTGGCGTCGGAGGCTTCGCTGGACATTGCACCGAGCTCGTTAAGAACCTGGCCGGCAAGTGACGGCTCGAGGTACGGCACCGGCCAGACGAGAACTGGTGGTCCGTTGTCGTCGGCGTCGATCTGCACCGGCTGGAGGCACCGACTGACATCGCCTCGGATGGTCACGCCCGCTTGTTCGAGGACCCGATCGGCAACCGCAACTCGAGACGGCGAATCGTGATTGCCGGCGATCGCCACGATCTTCGCGCCAGTTGCGCGCATGCGTACCAGTGCGTCGTCGAAGAGCCTCACGGCGTCGGCTGGTGGAATCGCTCGGTCGTACAAGTCACCCGCAATGACTACGAGGTCGACCTTGGCTTCCGCTGCCAGATCGACGAGGCGGTCAACGACTTCTTGCTGCTCGCGCATCAACGACGCGCCATGGAAACTTCGGCCCAGGTGCCAATCGGAGGTGTGCAGGATTCGCACGGCCGCAGAGTACCGAGGGGCTGTCACGGCGAGTCTGGAGAATCAAGAATCCCGAGCGCCGACATATTGCTGCCGCATGAGTTCGTCGCCCCTGCGCCGGTTCTCGCTGCGTTCGTTAGTGTCCGCACACCGCTGGCCGCTGGCCGATGGGCCGGGGCCGATGGGCGATTGTCAGGACTTGGAGTAGGGGAGAGGTCGATGAGTGCGGAGTTCGAGTTGGAGTTGCTGAGTTCGGGATGGGGGTTGATCGAAGGGCCCCGGGTGGACGAACACGACAATTTCTATTTCTCCGATGTGCCCAACGGCGGTGTGCGTCGGCGGAGGCCCGATGGCGAGATCGAGGTGGTGGTGCCTAAGCGTCGGGGCGTGGGCGGCATGGTGCTGCACGCCGACGGCGGCGTGGTGGTGAGCGGGCGCAATATCCAGCACGTCACCGAGGCTGGCTCGGAGGTGCTGTTTGCTCCCGACGTCGCCGGCTTCAACGACATGCACACCGATGCGTTGGGCCGCGTCTACGTCGGTTCGCTGCGCCGCAATCCCTTCGACGAGTCATCTGCCGATGTGCCGGGCGAGCTGTACCGCATCAACCTCGACGGCTCCGCTGACGAGGTGTACGGCGACGTGCGGCTCACGAACGGCATCGGCTTCTCGCCCGACGGCTCACGCCTGTACCACTCCGACAGCATCCCGGGCCGGGTGTGGGTGTCCGACGTGGACGGCGACGCAGTATCCAACCGTCGTGAGTTCGTGCGGGAAGGCAAAGTGCCCGACGGGTTGGCGGTGGACGTCGAGGGCGGCGTGTGGGTGGCGCTGGCTGAAGGTGGCCGGGTACAGCGCTACACGCCCGACGGTGAGTCGGACGTCGCCGTGCCGGTGCCTGATCACTTCGTAACCAGTGTCTGTTTCGGCGGTGCCGACATGCGTGATCTCTATGTCGTGACCGGCGGCGGCACCGATGACGGCGGCTGCATCTTCCGCACGCGTGCGTCCATAGCCGGCGTGCCCACCCCGTTGGCGCAGGTGCGCCTGAACCCGTGAGCGCTCTGCACGTCAGCTCGAATCTTCGCTCTTCCTTCGCCAAGCACGATGTGTGCGCGCCAACTGGATCTGCGCTGGGGAGCAGGCGAGCGAGCGTGGCCGGCAATTCTCCCCTGGTGACGGAGGCGACATGAGCAACATCTTTCGCTGGTCATATGGCGCCCACGACGCGCCGGTGCTGTTGTGCCTCCACGGCATTGGATCGTGCGCTGATGCCTTTCTGGGCCAGCGCCCGCTGGCTGAGCGCTTGGGCATGCGGCTCGTGGCCTGGGACGCTCCCGGCTACCGCTATTCGGCCGATCCTGACGGTGCCCCCGGCATCGACGGCTGGGCTGATGCGGCTGCGTCGCTGATCTCCGCCGAGTCAGACGGCCCCGTCGCTGTGCTCGGCGTCTCGTGGGGCGGCGTCACTGCGACGCGGCTGATCCTGCGCCACCCAGAGTTGGTGTCTGCGTTGATCCTGGCCGACTCCAGTGCCGGCGCGGGCACGAAGCCCGAGCAGGCGGAGGCCATGCGAGCGCGGGCGATCGATTTCGTCGACCTGGGTCCCGAAGGCTTCGCCGAGGCACGGGCGCAGCGGCTCGTCAGCGCCGACGCAACCGACGAACTCCGGTCTCATGTCGCCGAGATGATGATTCCGTCAATCCGCATGCCCTGCTACCAGTGGGCATGCGACTCGATGGCCGAATCGAACCACTACCCGGACCTCTGGCGCATCGCAGCGCCGACGCTGGTGGTGGTGGGGGAGCACGACGAGGTCACCCCGCCGCGCGCTTCGCAGCGGCTGGCGGAGGGAATCGCGGCTGCACGCTATGTGGAAATCGGCGACGCGGGCCACCTGGCCAACCAAGAACAGCCTGAGGCATTCAACGACGCCATCGCCGAGTTTCTTGCCGACACGACTGGTTGAGATCCCTGCCGGCGCCGCTGCGGTCTGGCGAGTCAGCGGGGAGGAAGGCGGATGCCGCCGTCGACGCGGATCACCTCGCCGTTCATGTACGGATTGGTGATGCACTCCATGACCATGAAGGCGAGCTCTTCGCCGTAGCCGAGCCGCTTCGGGAACAGCACGCTGCGGCCGAGGTGCTCCTTGAACTGATCTGACTGCTCGCCCTCGCCATAGATCGGCGTATCAATGAGGCCCGGTGCGATCGTGTTGACACGGATGCCCGTAGCGGACAGGTCGCGGGCGATCGGCAGGGTCATGCCCACCACTCCGCCCTTGGAGGCCGAGTAGGCGGCTTGGCCGATCTGGCCGTCGAACGCTGCCACTGACGCCATGTTCACGACTGCGCCGCGTGACCCGTCGGCATCGGCGGGTTCGGTCTTGGCCATCGCCGACGCAGCTTGGGCGAGCATGTTGAACGACCCGATCAGGTTCACATTGATGACAAACCGGAATTGCTCGAGGTCCATCGGGACGTTGTTGCGGTCAATGGTGCGCCCGGCCCGGCCCAACCCTGCGGAATTGACCAGCGCACGCAGCGGCCCCATCTCCGATGCGGCATCGACGGCTGCGCCGGCGTCATCGACGCTGGTGACGTCGCAGCGCACGAACAAGCCGCCCAAAGACGACGCCACCTCGGTGCCGAGGTCTTCTTGCAGGTCGGCGACGACGACATGGGCGCCGGCCTCGGCAAGTTGGCGTGCGCTGGCTTCGCCGATGCCCGACGCCCCGCCGGTGACGATGGCTGATGCGCCGCTGAGATCGAGACGTGGCATCTGGGGAACCTCCTCATTGGTGGCTCCGGACGCGGTTGACAACGGTTGTGGGCCAATCCCGCGCCGGATCCGGGCCGGTGTGACGCTACCCGCAGCCACCGTTCACCGAGACGAGCCACCCCCGCGCTCACCAAGAGGCAGAGCCGATCAGCGGTGCCGTGAACCGGCAAACCGCTAGCGTCGGCTGTCGGCTTGTCCGAAGGGGCCACAGGGATGACGGAATCACGGGCGACGGCGGCGCCCGGCGGGCCTGCCCCCTCGCTCGACGACTGCGACGCTCCTGCCGCTGCCTCAGCGCCCGACCCTGGGCTGCAGTCGACGCCAGCGGGCTCCTCTGCGGCACCTGCCAAGATGACGACGTTCGCCACACTTGCTGTTCCCGCCTTCCGGGCGCTGTGGCTGAGCGGCGTGTTCTCGTTCATGGCCATCCAGATGCAGTTCTTGTTGCGGGGCTGGCTGGCATGGGAACTCACCGAGCGGGAGAGCGCGCTGGGCACCGTGTTCTTCTTCTTCGGCTTGGCGTTGCTCGTGTCGACGCCGCTCGGGGGCGTGGCTGCCGACCGGCTGCCCAAACGGCCGCTGCTGATCGCCGGCCAGCTGATACTGCTGCTTACTGCGCTCGGCATGGGCATTGCGTTGGCAACGGACATCATCCAGTTCTGGATGCTGGTGGTGTCCAGCGCCTTGCAGGGCTTGATGTTCGGCCTGATCGGGCCTGCTCGCATCTCCATGACCACCGAGCTGGTCGGCCGAGAGCGGATGGGCAACGCGATCACGCTGTCATCGCTGTCGCTGAGCGGCAGCCGCGTGTTCGCGCCGTCGCTGGCGGGCATTCTGGCCGGCTGGGCATTGGTCGGCTTGTCGGGGACATATTTCGTGTCATCGGCTCTCGCGGCTCTGAGCCTCGTGCTGCTCTTCCCGTTGCCCGCCACGCCCCGCGCTCGGCGAGACGCGTCCGCGTCGAGGACGCGACCGAACCCTCTCGCCGAGATCCGCTT
This sequence comes from Candidatus Poriferisodalis sp., assembly GCF_965214215.1. GTDB lineage: Bacteria > Actinomycetota > Acidimicrobiia > Acidimicrobiales > Poriferisodalaceae > Poriferisodalis. The sequence continues at coordinate 2,008,637 of NZ_CBDCBD010000003.1, forward strand.
GGGCGTCCGCTATGCGATGTCGCGCCCGGGTTTGCGGCGCACGATTCTCATCTCGCTGTTCGTGATGATGTTCGGGTTCAACTATGTGGCTTTCATGCCGGCGTTCGTCGAAGGCGAATTCGGCCTCGGTGTGTTCGAGGTCGGCTTGATCTCGAGCGTGGGCTCGATCGGCGCTGTCGTCGCGGCCACGTTGCTCGCCCGCCACGCCGACGGTCCGCACGCGGGCTCTTTGCTTGTCGCAGCCGGCTTCGGCTTCGGCGTCACCGTTGCGGTGTTGAGCACCATGCCCAGCTTCTGGCTCGCCTGTGTCGTTTCGCTCGGCATCGGCGCATCCTCGACGGGCTTCATGGCGCTCACCCAGACACTGGGCATGCGCGCCACTACAGAGGCGTATCAAGGCCGGGTGCAGTCGCTCCTGCAGCTGCCCTTCGCGATGTTCGCTCTTATGGCGTTGCCGTTGGGCGCCCTGGCGGAATGGGTGGGCGTCCGCGGTGCGCTGGCGACCATGGGTGTGGGCGTAGTTGTCGCTATGTCGCTGTACGTGGTCGCTTTTCGGCGGGCGGAGATGGCTGACGCGGAGCCATGAGAAACCGCGCGGACAGGTGAGCGTTCGCCTCGTCGCACCCCCTTGCTTCGCGTTCTTGTTCCCAGTCTTCATGCGGTGGGGCCGGCGGGCCGTTCGGGCCACGGCGTCGCCTCTCGCCTCAGCCTCTGAGTGCGAGTTGTCAGGATTCTTCTCTACGGTCAGCGGATCTGCTTGAGGATCGAGGTCTCCGACAGGCTCGATCGAATGTCGGTGTCGGCCACCGTTGGCACGTCGGGGCACCAGTGCGACATCGCCGCTTCCAGCGTTGCCTTGACGTCGGCGGCGATTGCCGGCGCGTCCGGTTCGTCGCACTCGATGACGACGCTGTCGTGCACCGTTTGCACCGCGACCGCCGTCGGGTATTGCGCCAGGACCTCGCCCAGTCGCCCGTAGGCGTCGAGCATCACGTCGGCCACGCCGCCTTGGATCGGCGCGTTGCGGTACGCGTTGGCCATCTGGCCGACCCGGGTGTGCAGCGCGCGCTGGAGCAGGAACTGTTGGTCGGCATCGCCCATCGCGACGCCCACCTCATCAATCACCGCGCGCCGCAGATGCCGCTGCTCGAGCACCTTGTCCACTGCTGGTCGCAGCAATCCTCCCGTCGGCGCCGTCGGGGGAGCGAGCTCGAATCGCTGAAGTACCCGGCGCCACACCGCTGCGGGGCGAGGCTTGGCCGAGCAACCGACCACCGCCGCGGCTTCGCCCAGCACCCAGTCCACCGAGAAGGTGAATTGTTGGCGACGGCCAGCCGGTGTCCGGGAGCAGAACGACAACGGAGCGCCGTCGGGCCGCACGACCACCGGTGCAGCGAATGACAGCGCCCATGCCACGTCGGCAACGTCGATGTCTCGCAGGTTGATCTGTGGGCCCTGAGCGAATCGGCCCGCGTCGATCGCCTCTGCACGCCCCGCAGCGGCCACCGCTTCGTGGACCTCCTCGGCACTGTGATGCCGACGCTGCTGATTGCGCAGTGTCCGGCGGGCATCGTCAGTGCGCGGCCACAGGGCCCCCAAGCGCAACGACAACGGCCAGTCGGCGTCCAGCGATGTTGCCGCGAAGTGCCCGATGAATCGGTCACGCTCGTCGACCCATGCGGCGATCCCGGGGTAGGCGGCGAGGTAGGCCTCGATCAGCGCGTCCGCCTCGCCGCGGCTGGTGGGCACGCCGGCATCAGTCAGCCCGCGAGATAGCCCCGCGCCGCGCTGCCCGTACAGGATTCCGAAGTTGATGCGTTTGGCCTTTGTGCGGAACTCCTCGTAGCGGGGCCGGTCCAGCGCCGCCAGACCCGCCGGACCGCCGAGCTGCACGCCGAACATCCGCTCAGCCGTGGCGGTGTGGATGTCGTGGCCCGCGATGAAGGCTGCCCGCAGGCCCTCGTCGCTGGCCAACTGTGTGGCGAATCGCAATTCCGCCTGACTGAGGTCGGAATACACGAAGGCCCGGCCGGGCGGCGCCTTCATGTAGGGCTTGAGACGTGGGGTGAAGTTCTGCGCGTTTGGATTGCGGCTGGCCAGCCGGCCGGTGTTGGTGCCCACCACCTGCAGGTACTCCGGGTGGAGCCGACCATCGGGCCACAGGTGCTCAGACATCGTGTGGCCGTAGGTGCTGAGTGTCTTGGACAGATCGCGGTACGCCAGGAGCGCCGTGCAGATGTCGCCGCCGATGCCCGCGAGCACCGACGCGCCGAGTGAGTCGGTCGGCGCCAAGGGCCGGGCGCGACCATCGGTCTTGGCCGTCCACGCTTCGATCCGGTCGGCTGCGAAGCGATTCAGCACCTCGCGTGCCTGCAGTTCGCTGTCTGGATTCCAGTTCGGTTCGAGGCCGCCGCCGAACAGGTCGCCTTGACCGCCGCCAGTCAGCTCAGCCAGCTGTGTCAGCACCTCGGTTCGCTGGATCGCCAGCTCGGCCAGCTCGGCCTCCCACCCCGCTGCATCGAAGGGCAAGCCCGCCCGCTCCATGCGGTCCAGAAATGGGCGGGCTGACTGCTCCAGGCGGCATACCTCCTCCAGCTCAGCTTCCTGAAGGCGTTCGCGCAGGACGTCGGATACCCACAGCGTCTCGACGGCATCGGCCGCGGCGTAGGCCACTTGGCGGTCGTTCAAAGGGCCATCGGCGCCGAATGACAACTGCGTCGTGGCCTTGCCCTCGACGCGCAGCCCCAGGTAGCGCTCGGCTGCCCAGGCCAACCCGTGGAAGAAGCCGAACCCGGTCAAGCCCTGGTGCAGCAGGGCATCGGCTAGTTGGGCGTCCCACCAGCGCAGAGATCCGACGGCCGCTCCAGCCGCGATGGCCGGTTTCATGAGATGGGTGTCGATGACCCGATCGTCGAAGTTCGCATTCCAGGCATCCGACGCCAGATCCTGCACCCGGAGACCGTCGTGCAGTGCTGTGGCCAGCTCCGCCAGATCGTGCGTGGTGACGTCAACGACCCAAGCGCGTTCGGTGCCGTCGGGGGCACGGGTCGCCGCCGAGATCACCCGCAACTGCGGGACGTGGCCGCGTTGCGCCACTCCGCGCTGCTCGTATTCGGTCTCGGTGTCGATCGCACGGCCCACCGAAGCGGCCAGTGCATCGACGAAGTCGCCGAGCCCATCAGGACCCACCACGCTGACCGGAACTTCGGCAGGATCCTTCGTCTGCACCGGGCGTGGATCGAGCCGTCGGGCGTCGATTCTGCCGTCGGCGACATCGGCTGCGAGGTCCACGAGCGCACCCTAGGACGGCCCTGTGACGCTGACCGGCCGCCCGAGACGACGTTGCGCGGCCTCCCGCCGAACCGACCGGGGCGCAACGTTCGATCAGCCCGAAGCTCGATCTACGGGTACTGGACCTCGATGAAGTCGTCCGGCGAGCCGGTCCCCGAGGCGGTCTCGGCCTCGATGAGCTCGTGCAGCCGTTTCGCCACCGGCCCGACCGTGCCGTCGCCGATCGGGGCGCCGTCCCACTCCACCACCGGGAACACGTGGGTGTCGCCGCCCGACATGATGAGCTCGGCACCGCGGTGTGCCTCGTCGGCCCGCAGCGGCCTCTGCTCAACGCTTGCCAGCAGGCCCTCGTCGCACAACGGCCCACGGGCCAGATCGAGCAGGCGCCGCATGGTGGTGCCGTGCAGGATGCCCTCGAACGGGGGAGTGACGAACACGCCGTCGGTGCTCACGCTGCACACGTTCAGCACGCAGGCTTCAGCGATGAAGCCGTCGTCGTCCACGATGATGCCGAACGTGCCGCCGCCGTCGGCTGCCTCCATGTGGGTCAGCACGTTGAGCAAGTAGTTGTTCGACTTGATCTGGGCGAGCAGCGGCGGCTTCTGTGGTGTCTCGCGCACCGTTGCTTCGCGGAAGCCGTCCCTCATCGGATCGAAGCCCCCGGCGCCGAAGCTCATCGGGTCGAGCACGACGCAGTAGAAGCACGGCTCCTCGCACTCGGCGGGCATAAACGAGAAGCCGCCGGGTCCGGGCGTCAGCCAATACCGGACGATGCCGTCGCGGGCGCCCGAGGCAGCGGCCGTGTCAGCCACCATCTGCATGAGCTCGCCGCGCGACCACGGGACCCGCAGGCGCGCGCCCGCTGCGCTCGCGAGCAGCCGATCAATGTGGATGCCGAGCCGGTACAGCCGGCCGTTCACCAGCGAGCAGGTATCGAAGACCCCGTGACCCCGGTGAACCATGTGATCGTCGAGCGGCACGGTCATGACGGTGGGATCGGTGACGACCCCGCCGAGATAGGAGCTGAACATGGCGTAGCAGCCGCGTTTGCCGTGACGCCTGGCTGCCATCCGCTCGACGGCTTCGGCGGCGCTCAGGATCCGTTGGGCGGGCCGCACTCGATCGCCCGTCTCATCAGGCGTGCTGGGGTTGCCGTCCACGTTCTCGTCGGCGGTTGGGACCGTCCGTGGCGCCACGCACCGATATTACGTGTCCTGCCACGGTTGGCTCGGGGAGGCACTGCTCCCGACACCACCAGCCCGCACTTGCGCCAGGCGAGCCCTGCATCTGCCGCGGCCCTCCGCCCTCAACGCCGCCGACCTGCGCTGGCCGGCAGGCACTGGTCAGCAGGGCACCGTCGCCGGGCGCCAGCCGGCCGCACTAGTCGGCCTGGTGCTGGTCGCCACCTCCGGCTGGTGTCCGGCTCGCGTAGCCTCGCCGGGCAATGGCGGTTCCGGATGGGGAGGACGCGCCTCCGGCGTTCGGGCCGGCGGCGCTGGTCACTCCGGCCAACCTTGTGACGGTCGCCCGGATCGCCGCCTCGCCGGTTTTCATCGTGATGATCGTGTCGTGGGGGGCACGGTGGGCAACATTCGCTGTCGGCTTCGTGATCGCCATGACCGACTACCTCGACGGCTGGCTTGCTCGCCGTCACGGCTCGACGCGCGCCGGCGCGTTCCTGGATCCGCTGGCAGACAAGGTATTCGTGCTCGGCGGAATGGCAGCGCTGGTGTGGAATGGCCAATTCCACGTGGTGCCGGTGGTCATCATCGCCGTGCGAGAGCTGGTGATCAGCGCCTACCGGTCAAGAGCCGGTCGCCGGGGCATCTCGATTCCGGCAACGAAGCTGGCCAAGTGGAAGACGTTCACCCAGCTGTGGGCCATCGGCTTCGCAGTCATGCCGCCGCTGGCGACGAACGCCCACTGGGTCGCCACGCTCACCTTGTGGGTTGCAGTGGCGCTCACGATCTGGACGGGCTGGTCGTACCTGCGTTCGGCACGCAGCGTCGCCGCGGCCCAGCTCGGCGACGACACCGACGGCTAAGAGGCTGAGCCGGTAGGCGACGCCGTGGCCCGCGCGGCCCGTGAGCGCAGTGAGCTGGCAGGGTGCGCGCAGCCAGCCGCAATTAGGGTCACGCCTTGTGAAGACCGAGATTGTCGCCGTGGGAACAGAATTGCTGCTGGGCCAGATTGTCGACACCAATTCGTCGTGGATGGGCGAGCAGCTCGCCCTGGCCGGCATCGACAGCCATTACCAGACGAAGGTGGGCGACAACTGGGACCGCATCGACGCATCGTTCCGGCTGGCGCTCGACCGCAGCGACGCCGTCATCGTGTGCGGCGGGCTGGGGCCGACCCAAGACGACATCACCCGTGAGGTCCTCGCATCGGTGATGGGCGTCGAACTGGTGCTCGATGAGCGGATCGCCGAGCGAATCCGCTCCATGTTCGCGAGCCGCAGCCGGCCGATGCCCGAGAACAACCTGCGTCAGGCCATGGTGCCCGCCGGCGCCACACCGATCCCTCAGCAGCCCGGCACCGCCCCCGGATTGATGGCGCCGATTCGCTGGGTGCGGGGCGTGGGTGCAGTGCCGCTGGGCGCTGAGCCTCCAGACGGGGCTGAGGTGCTCGACCGCGTCGTCTACGTGGTGCCCGGCGTGCCCTATGAGATGCGCGAGATGCTCAACGGCACGGTGCTGGGCGACCTGCAACGTCGCGCCGGTGTCAGCGCGACGATCGAGAGCCGCGTCCTGCGGACGTGGGGCCAGAGCGAATCGGGGCTGGCAGAGATGCTGGCCGGCCGCATCGACGAGCTCGACGAGGCCGGCAACCCGACGCTCGCGTTCTTGGCCAGCGGCATCGAGGGCATCAAGGTCCGCATCACGGCCAAGGGGGCCGATTCGGCCGAGGCGTGGCAGCTCATCGACTCCGAACAGGCAGTGCTGGAGCCGATGCTCGGCGATCTCGTGTTCGCCTACGACGACGACACGATGGAAACCGCCGTGCTGGCCGAACTGGGCCGACTCGGGCTGACGCTGGGCGTGGCCGAGACGGTCACCGGCGGGCGCATGGCGAACCGCCTGTCCTCCGCGGAGGCCGCCATGCGAGCGGGCACAGCCGCAGGTGGGGCGAAGCTGGGCGACCCTGGACTGGCGTCTTCGCCCGTCGGCGATCAGCCGGACTCCTCGGTCCCTCGCACGTTTACAGGCGGCATCGTGGCCCGCTCGGAGCACTTGGCCGAGTATCTGCTGCATGCCGGCTCGTCGGCGGTGTCGCCGATGGGCGACGACCTCGTGCCTCCGCTGGCGTCAACCGCTGGTGCCGAAGCGCTCGCACGGGCCGCCCGCCTGCGCACCGGCGCCAGCGTGGGATTGGCTGTCACCGCCGTGGAGGACCGTGCGTCGGCGACTCCTGAGCACCCCTATGGCACGGCCTTCCTAGCTGTGTCGATATCTGCGCAAGCGGCGCACGGCGACACGCCCGCCGTCGCACACCGGGACATGGCAGACGAGATCCGACTGCCGGGCGACCGCGAGCGACTCGCCGACTACAGCGCGATCTCGGCGTTGAACCTGTTGCGCCTCGTGCTCACCGGGCGCCGCTAGCACGCCGAGCTGACAGGTGCCGCCGCGGCCCCAGCCGCCCTCGCGCGTCGGCCGTGCTGACATCCGACGAATTCGCACTCTGGATGGCAGGCTGTCCCGATGCGTTTCGGATTCTGGACCAAGAACGACCAAGAGATCTCGGCGATCATCGAGTGCTGCCAACATGCGGAAGCGACCGGTTGGGACGGTCTGTGGTTCGCCGATCACTTCATGCCCAACGAGGAGAACGTGGATCAGCCGGTGCACGAGGCCTGGTCGGTGCTGGCGGCGCTCGCGGTGGCGGTGCCCCGGGTGCGACTGGGCCCGCTGGTGGCGGGCAACACGTACCGCAACCCGGCGTTGACCGCCAAAACCGCTGCGACCATCGATCACATCTCCGGTGGCCGGGTGGTGCTCGGCATCGGTGCCGGCTGGCAGGAGAACGAGCACGAGGCCTACGGCTTCGACTTCGGCACGCTGCGCAGCCGTATGGACCGATTCGACGAAGCCGTCGAGATCATCAGCTCGCTGCTCGGCAACCACCGCACGAACCTGAACGGCGAGCATTACACGGTGACTGAGGCGCCGCTCGACCCCAAGCCGGTGCAGTCGCCGATCCCGCTGCTCATCGGCGGCGGCGGGCGACGCCGCACGCTGAGGACGACTGCCCGCTGGGCCACCGAGTGGAACTACTGGGGCATGCCCGACGACATCGCGGAGCTGTGCGGCGTACTCAACGGCCACTGCGAGGCGATCGGCCGCGATCCCGCGGAGATCAGCCGCTCGGCGTGCGCCCTGCTGTTCATCAACGAGGACTCGGCCAAGCTCGACCGCTTCCGCGCTATGGACCTTGGCCGGGCCACCATCGTGGGCACACCCGACGAGGTCAGCGAGGTCGTCGAGCAGTATCGGCAGGTCGGCGTGGACGAGCTGATCATCCCCGATTTCACGTTCGGCCCGATGGAAGCCAAGAAGCACTCCATGGACCTGTTCATCAACGAAGTGGCGCCCAGCTTCCGCTGAACGCGCCGCACGAACGCCAGCCGGCGTACCCCGCACGACACGAGACCACGAGCCAGACCACGAAAGGAATGCGATGAAGATCGGTCTATTTCAGATCAACATGGGGGCGCTGGGCGAAGCGGCCGGTCCCGAGGGTGCCGGGCGAATTGCCGTCGCCGCCGAGCAGGCAGGCTTCGAGTCGGTGTGGACGGGCGAGCACGTGGTGCTTCCCGATCCGCAGGCACCGCCGTCGCCGGTGCCCCCGCTGCACCCGATGCTCGATCCAGCAGTTGCGCTCGCCTACGTTGCAGCGCTCACCAGCGAGATCAAGCTGGGCACCGGCATCATCATCGTGCCCCAGCGAAACCCGCTGGTGTTGGCCAAGGAGCTCGCCAGCGTGGACGTGCTGTCTGGCGGCCGCTTGCTGTTCGGCGTGGGCGTCGGCTATCTGGGGCCAGAGTTCGAGGCGCTGGGCATCCCCATGGAAGACCGAGCCCGCCGCACCGAGGAGTACATCGAGGCGATGCGGGCGATCTGGTCGATGGATCAGCCGGCCTACGACGGCGAGTTCGTGAGCTTCTCGAACGTGCAGGCCCGGCCCCGGCCGATCCAGCAGCCGGGACCTCCAGTGGTGATGGGCGGCCACACTGCGCCTGCGTTCCGCCGGTCGGTCTCCATGAGCGCGGGTTGGTACGGGTTCGCACTCGACTATGACGGCACCCAGAGATGCATCGAAGGGCTGTCCGAAGCGGGCGCCCGCTACGACCGTCCCGCGGAGCTCGGCCGCTTGGAGATCACCGTCACACCCCGGGTTCGCCCGACACCGGAAATGGTCGAGCGCTTCGCCGAGATGGGCGTCGACCGGCTGGTGCTGCTGCCCAACGGCCAGACCGCCGACGAGATCGCCGCGTTCGTCGACCACATCGGCACCACGCTGCTGTCCTGAGGTCGCGGCATCCTCGCCGCTGACGCGCCGTCGGCTCAGCGGCGGGTGGGGGCGGATTGACCGAAGACGGGCGGGCCGGCGGAGATGACGCCGTCGGCTTCGAGCACGTCGATCGTGGAGTCGTCGAGGCCTGCTAGTTCGGCGAGTACCTCGCGATTGTGCTGCCCGCGGTCGCCGGAGACTGATCCGGGTAGGGCGCCTGCGTCTGCTCCGGTGAAGCGCCACGGCGATTGCGGCACCGTGAGCGGCACCGCCGTTTCACCGGCCACAACATCTACGAATGCGCCACGTTCGTGCGCCCATTCGGTCTCGGCCAGCTCGGACACTGTGCGCACCTCGGCAGCCATCACCGACTTCACCCCGATCGCGGCTTCCACAGCCTCGGCGCTGTCGAATTGGCTCACCCACTCAGCGAAGATGGCCTCGATCTCGGTTCGGTGATTCACCCGGTCCTCGACGCGGGCGAACCGGGGGTCTTCGCGCAGATCGGGACGGTCCATCGCTGCGGTGATCACCTTCATGCCGAAGTTGGCGGTCAGGTCCAGTGTCACGGTGACGTGTCGGCCGTTCGACAGGGGGTAGATCGCGGCCCAGTTCTGACCTCCCTTGAAGCCGATCTGGGGGTCTTGGCCGGTCAGGTCGGTGGCTGCCAGGTCGTTGCACATGAGCGTGCTCTCGGCCATGGACACCTCGACGGCCTGCCCGTGGCCGGTCCGGTGCCGCATGTGCAGCGCAGCCAGGATCGCACCCAGCGCGTGAAGCCCGGTGTAGGTGTCGGCGTGGGACATCGGATCGTTGCGGTAGGGCTCGTTGCCGCGTCGGCGAGCCACCATTTCGGTCACGCCCGCCTCGGCGTGCAGGACCCCCGCAAAGGCACCGCGATGGCTGCGGCTGTTCCCGTGCCCCCAGCCCGACACCGAAGCCACGATGATCCCGGGGTTGACCTCGGCGAGCGCGTCGTACCCCAGCCGGAGCTTGTCGAGCACGCCCGGGCGGTAGTTCTCGAGCACGATGTCTGCCTTGGGAACCATGGCCATCAGCACCTCGCGGCCCGCTTCGGTCGTGAGATCGAGCGAGATGCACTCTTTGCCGGCGTTGAACTGCGCGAAATAGGCCGACTGGCCGTCCACGTGGGGCACGACGAAGCGGGTCAGGTCCGCGTCGGGCGGCTCGATCTTCACCACCCGGGCACCGAGGTCGGCGAGCAGGCGGCCGGCGATCGGTCCGGCCACGGCGCGGGTGAGGTCGAGTACCAGCACGTCTTGGAGAGGTCGTTCCACGGCGCATGACGATAGGGCGCAGCGACCCTCCGAAGTCGGGTCCCGATGGTGGGATGCGGCCGATCGGCGCCAGATCGTGACGTCGGCCGTGACTGGCTCTTGCGGCTCATCGTGATGCGAGAGGCTCAACACACGACTGCGCCGCGGCCCGGCTGCCTAGCTGCGGGTGCCGACTTCGGCCGGAACGGGCGTCCACACGCTGGGCGGCGCGAGCTGGGCGGGCGGCGCCAGTGAGGGCATCGCAGACGGATCGTCGAACGCGAGCCTTGCTTCGGAACGGAGGCGTACCGGGGGAGATGGGTCCGATGGGGCCGGCAGCGGCACCGGATCACGGGTCATCGGGCGGATGACCAGAGCACCGATCGCGGACACCGCGGTCACCAGGGCGATCGGCAGCGCCGTCCCGCCGGAGACTTCAAGCAGGAACAGCATCACCGGCGGACCGATCAGGCTGCCGACGCCGAAGAAGAAGAACAGCCTGCCCATGACCGATCCGATGCCGGCCACTCCGAACAGGTGCGGCGTGACGTCGCCCATCAGCGCGACGTAGCCGCCGTAGCTGACGCCCAGCACCACAGCGAAGACCACCATCAGCCTGTAGCTGTCACCGGCGATCAGCCAGATTGCATATGCCACCGGCATGGTGGCGTAGCAGAGCTTGAACAGCCGTATCGAGCCGAGTTGTCGGGCGAAGCTGGTCAGCACGATCCGCCCGATGATGCTCGAAGCGCCAATGATCGCGATCAGGCGCGCGGCGGAGGCTGAGTCGATGTCGACGGAGCGAGCAAAGGGGATCACGGCGGCCAACGACCCGATGAGCGGGACCGAGAACAGCGACGCCCCCGCTGCCATCTGCCGGAACGCCTTGGTGCGAGTGACCCGGCGGACGTGGTGCCGGGGATCGAAGTTCATGGTGACCGGCGGCCGCCGCAGCACCAGGAAGCAGATCACGAAGGTGACCAGCGCCGCAATTGCGAGATAGCGATAGGCGATGCGCCAGCCCAGCGCTTCGATGAGGCGCTCCGCCAGCGGCACCATCACCATCGTGCCGATGCCCGGCCCGGTCGCAACCAGACCGAGCGCGATCGCACGCCGCTTCATGAACCACGCTGTCGCCGTGGCGAATACCGGCGAGACGAACAGCCCCGAGCCGAATCCGCAGCCGAACCCGTAGATGAGGTAGCCCTGCCACAGTTCCGACACCGCCGAGGTGCCTGCGAGGCCGCCGAAGAACAACAAGCCGCCCAGAGCCATCAGCGGACGTGGGCCGAGATGGTGCAGCAGCGGTCCCGACACGATCCCGGTGCCGAAGAAGAGGAAGGTGGCGATGCCGAGCATGATCGACGCCGTGCCCTGGCCGGTGCCGAACTCGTCTGCCATCGACTCGATAAACGCGCCGAACGTGTAGATGGTGCCGAACGCGATTCCCGTTGCGAGCGCTGCGCCCAGCGCCACCAGCCAGCCTCGGAACGAATCCATGAGCTCAGGATTGCCACTGAGCTGCGGGCCGGCACCCGACCCGCCTGCGCCACCGCTGCCACCGGTCAAGGGCGTCCCGGCCGCTGGGATGGTCCTCGCGAGGCGCTGCGTCATGCGGCAGTGAGGCTATGCGGGGCGCTCCAGCTTGGCCGTCAGCCCTCTGTGCTGATCTCGCCGGTGATGTCTGCCACTCGCATCTCGCCTTCTCGTGTCTGCCCGCCGAGTTCGAGAAACTGTTCCATTGCGGGCTTGGCCTGCGGAGTCCGCAAGAGCCGCTGGAACAGGTACCGCTCCTCGAACAGGCCCTCCCGCAGTGGCAGCTCGTCGGCAGCGTTGACGGCCTGCTTGGCCAGCGCGACCGCGTGGGGCGGGAACTTCGCGATGCGGTAAGCCAATGCAGTCACGAATGGCCTCAGCTCGTCAGCGGGCAGTGCCCGGTTCAGATAACCCCACTGCTCGGCGGCGCGCGCGTCGAGGTCGACGCCGCCCAGGATCACCTCCATGGCTCGCCCTCGCCCGACCAGGCGAGGCAGGCGCTGGGTGCCGGTGCCGCCGGGCAGGATGCCGATGGGAACCTCCATCTGGTTGATGACGGTGCGATCGATGGCGCCGAAGCGCATGTCGCACGACATCGACAGCTCGCTCCCGCCACCGCCGACCCGGCCGCCGATCTCGACGATGGTGGCCTTCGCCATCGTGCGGTAGCGCTCGCACATGTCATGGAACCCGGCGTGCTCGGTGGGCCGCTCGGCCTCTCCGTCGGTCGGGTAGCCCAGGATCGCCGTCACGTCGAAGTGCGCTATGAAGAAGTCTGGGTTGTCGCTGCGCAGCACGATCACCCGCACCGAGTCGTCGTCGGCAACGTGCGTGCTGAACTTGGCCAGCTCGCGAAACAGTGCAGGCGTCATCACGTTGATCGGCGGTGCGTCGATGGTGGCAAACGCCACCCCTGCGTCACGTTCGATGTGCAGCAGCACGAAGTCGTCGTCGGTCATCTGGGCTGGGGTGCTCATGGGTCGCAGCGTGCCACATGGCTGTGACACCGCGACGTGCCGAGCTCCGGTTCGTTGGGCACGCCTGAGGCGGCATACAGCCTCATCGAACGTGATCGAATCGATCATCAGGCAGTGCCTGTTTCGTTGTGCGCGCCTGAGGTGTCATCCAATAGCCAGATTCGGCTCGCATAGCCTTGACACGAACTGATGTTCGGAACTACATTGCTGTCATTCGAAGTGGTCGCCGCGCCGGTGCACATCGCAGGCGTGGAGGCTGCCAGTGCAGCGGCGTGCGGCGCACCGAGCGTTGCCGCGGTCCGCAGGAAGATCAACCGGCAGAAAATCACCCGTGAGTTGTCACACCCCGCTCCTACGGTGCCCCTAGACGGCATCGCACACCGGGTGCGGCCAAGCGGGAGTCCGAGGAGGACGACATGGCTCAGCAAGAAACAGATCGGGACCGAGCACTGGATATGACGCTCACGCAGATCCGCCGCCAGTTCGGCGACGGGTCCGTGATGAAGATGGGCGAGAAGCATCACATGGCTGTCGAGGCGATCTCCTCGGGCAGCCTTGCGATCGACTTGGCGCTCGGCATCGGGGGCTTTCCCCGTGGCCGGGTGGTGGAGGTGTACGGCCCCGAGGCATCGGGCAAGTCCACGCTCGCCATGCACCTGGTGGCCGAGGCGCAGCGCACCGGCGGCGTGTGCGCCTATGTCGACGCCGAGCATGCGATGGACCCGCTGTATGCGAAGAACATCGGCGTCGATGTCGACGAGCTGCTGATCTCCCAGCCCGACACCGGCGAGCAGGCGCTCGAGATCACCGACATGCTCATCCGCTCGGGCGCCATCGATGTCGTGGTGATCGACTCGGTGGCGGCGCTCACGCCGCGGGCCGAGATCGAAGGCGAGATGGGCGACACCCATGTCGGCTTGCAGGCGCGCCTTATGTCCCAGGCGCTGCGCAAGCTCACCGCCAACCTGAACAAGACCAAGACGATCTGCGTGTTCATCAACCAGCTGCGCGAGAAGATCGGCGTGATGTTCGGCAGTCCCGAGACCACATCGGGCGGCCGGGCGCTGAAGTTCTACTCGTCGGTGCGGATCGACATTCGCCGCATCGAGGCGATCAAGGTCGAGGGCGAGGTCGTGGGCGGTCGCACACGCGTCAAGATCGTCAAGAACAAGGTGGCGCCGCCGTTCCGCCAGGCCGAGTTCGACATCATGTACGGGCAGGGCATCAGCCGAGAGGGCTCGCTGCTCGATGTGGGCGTTGAGCACGGCATCGTGAAGAAGTCGGGTGCTTGGTACACCTACGAGGGCGAGCAGTTGGGCCAAGGCCGCGAGAATGCCAAGAAGTTCTTGATCGCTAATCCCGAGATCACGGTCGAGATCGACGGCCGCATCCGCTCAACGCTCGGCATCGGAGTCGACGCCGAGGCCGCCGACGCCGACGCCGACGTGCTCGACCGCCTCGACGACGCCCAGGCGACACGGGCCGACGGCGCCAGCGTCGACTGACGCTGAGATCCCTCCGCGGCCCTCAGCGTCGGCACGTACGCCCTGCTGCCCAACCTGACCAGTTGGCATCGCACAAGTGCGTCGCCCTAGCCTGAACCGGTCCCGGGCAAGCAGGGCCGTTCGGTCCCCGATCGGAGAGAGTCGCGTGGCAGGTGCCTGTGGCCGTTCTCCACGCAATGTGCTCCGGCGGGTCGCGTTGGCAGCGCTCAGCACGACATTCCTTGTCTGGGCTCTGCCCCAGTCAGCCGGTGCTCAGAGCGCGAGTGCCGAGACTCGAAGAATCAGTGGCTCGACGGTCTACGAGATCGCTGCGAAGGCTGCGGGCGTCACGTGCGACTCCAAGGTGGGCTCGCACAGCATCGCGCTCGCCTCCGGTGAGAATTGGCCGGACGCACTTGCAGGATCAGCGCTCGACCGGCCGCTACTGCTGACCACACAGGCATTTCTGCCTGCCCCGACACGGGCATATCTGGAACCTTGCCGAGAACATCCCAAGGCGAAAGTGATCATCTTGGGAGGCCCGGCGGCCGTTTCCTCTGCTGTCGAGCAGGATCTTCGCGACATGGGGTTCCGGGTCGATCGGATTGCAGGTGCCGATCGCTACGAGACGGCACATCGAGTAGCCCGGGTGTTCGCTCCTGAGCAACTTCAGACCGTGTACTTGGCGTCGGGCAAGAACTATGCCGATGCGGTTGCGGCCGCGCCGAGCGTGAGGCGCGAATCTCCGCTCATCTTGACGGCCCCCAGTTCCCTGCACATTCAAGCTCTGCAGTTCCTGACTGCCGAAGACCGGTCAATCGGGAGCGTGACCATTCTTGGCGGCAATGCGGCTGTTTCCGAAGCCGTCGAAGACGAGGTCCGCTCGCTTGGCCTCGTGACGCGTCGAATCGCTGGCGCTGACCGGTACGAGACAGCGGCTCTGATTGCTCGTGAGTCATTCGGGTTTTCTGGTTGCCACCCAGTCCACGATGTCGCGGTTGCGAGCGGTACCTCTCCCTACGGTGGACTCGCAGCGTCGGCTGTTCGAGGACCGTGTCAGCCGCTGTTGCTGGCGCCGAAGTCCGGTGACGCCGTTCCGGCATCGTTGGCGTCTTTCGGCATGGCTTGGAGACTCTCGGCCGGAGACTTGGCGAGTGCATTCGTCACCGGCATCGGCCCGTTGAGCCAGGTGCCCGACCAGGCGCTCACAGCAGTGGCGACGGGATCACAACCCGAGCCGGCGACCCAAACAGAAGGCGGCGGAAGCGGATCGAATGAACCTGCCGACTGGGAGCGGCTTGCACAATCGGTCGTGCAGGTGGTCTGCCTCAACTCCTCCGGCGCCTCGCTGAGCAGCGGTTCTGGCTTTGCGGCCGGTGACGGACGGCACGTTGTCACGAATCACCACGTCGTCGTCGATGACCGCAATCGCACCTGTGCCAGCGTTCAAGTGCGGGCGGGCGGGACCTTCCACACTGCTCCGACTCGTTCGATCGATGCAGCGGTCGTGCGTTCATCTCGAACTCGCGATCTTGCACTGCTGTCCTTGGGCTCCTCGCAAGCCGCGCTCCCTGCACTTGAAGTCGCTGAGGCCGCGCCGAAGGCCGGTGACGAGATCACGGTGCTGGGCTACCCCGGCGTCGGGGGAGACACCATGACACTTACCACCGGCCGCTACTCGGGCACGACGCGTCTCGACGGCCAGCTGTGGATCAAGACAGACGCCCAGATTTCGCCCGGCAACAGCGGAGGCCCCGCATTCGACGCAGAGGGCCGCCTCATCGGCGTTCCGACGGCAGTCAATCCGATCACGTTCTCCGATGCAGAGGACATTGTCGGAACCCTCGGACTGGCCGTGCCGATCGCCGATGTCGTCGCGCTGCTCGACGGCACGCTGGGAGGTGCCATCGAGGCTGATGCCATCGGCGACGGCGAATGGCGCCGCGACTTCACTACGAACGGCCGTGATCCATACATCGCCCTGCTGGCTGATGCGCAGAACCACACGATGACGGGCCCTTATTCCGATGTGGAGCCCGGGCTGTTCGTCTTCTGCAACGACGACGTGCAAGTTGACTTCTGGTGGGACGTGACACAGAGCTGGGGTCAGGGGCCTTACATCGCAGGCCAGATCGACTTCCACAACAGCGTCGTCCACGGCCGGGTTCCGGTCGGCTACCGGATCGGCGGAGAGCATCACGAATTCCAGTTCGACCTCTGGTGGCCGACCAGGAACAACAACGGATTCATCGCCGGCGACAGCGGCGCTGACTTCGTGACAGCTCTGCTCGGCGGCTCAGGCTCGCTGGCACTCGGATGGACCAACTTCGACGACAGCACCGAAGTCGTCGTGTTCCCGTCCATGGACGGTTTCGCGAGCGCCTACGGCCATCTCGAAGCGCACTGCAACTGAGGCAGACGCTGCTTGCTGACTCGTTGACCCTGGATGTGACTACGGGCAACAGCTCGAATGGCCCTGCGCTGCACGATGGTGTTGTCCTAGCCTGATCCGGTCGTAGGTGAGCGGGGCGAATCGGCTTCAGACCGGCCTCGGATTGGGGAGAGTCAGGTGGCGCAGCAGAGCGGGAAGCAGAAGACCGACAAGCCGCAGAACGTCTTCAACTTCGACTACTCCCGTGACGCCGAAGGGCGGCCGCCGCAGACGTACTACGACGACATCAAGCAACGCTTCGCCGAAGAACGCGATCTGCGGCTGAGCTACCGGCCTCCGGGCACGCAGCTCTATACCTCCGACCTCGACGGAGACCTGGCCCGCTACGCCGAAGATCCGTACGCGACCGAGCGCATTGAGCGTCCACCGGTGCACGACGAGGTCGAGGTGCTGTTCATCGGGGGCGGATTCTCGGCTCTGCTGACGTCGGCTCGGCTGCGCCAAAAGGGTGTCGAGAGCATCCGCATCATCGAGCGCGGCGCCGACGTCGGCGGCACGTGGTATTGGAATCGGTACCCGGGTGTGGCCTGTGATGTCGTGTCATACGACTACTTGCCGCTGCTCGACGAGACCGGCTACGTGCCATCGCGCCACTACGCCACCGGCGACGAGATCTACGAGTACTGCCGGATGATCGCTCAGAAGTACGAGCTCTACGACCTGGCGATGTTCCAGACGACGGTCACCTCGACGGTCTGGGATGGCGAAGCTGAGGTTTGGCGCATCGGCACCGACCGGGGTGACGAGATCACCGCCCAGTTCGTCATCTGTGCCAACGGCACCCTCGCGAAGCCCAAGCTGGCGGTCATCGAAGGAATGGAACGGTTTGGCGGCTACTCATTCCACACGTCTCGGTGGGACTACGACTACACCGGCGCCGATCTCGAGAACCTCGCCGACAAGCGGGTCGGCATCATCGGCACCGGCGCGACGGCAGTGCAGGCAATCCCGCAACTCGGCGAGATGTCCTGTGAGCTCTATGTCTTCCAGCGCACGCCGTCCTCGATCGACATCCGTGACGACTGGGAAACCGACCCCGATTGGGCGGCGAAGCTGGAGCCGGGCTGGCAGGCCCGCCGGCGCGAGCGGGCGATGGCAGGCCCCCGAATCAGCGATGCACAAAAGGCGCGTCGCGCGGCCATGTCACGCGAGGAGAAAATCCGCCGCCAGGAGAACGCCAACATCGACGCGATGATGCGCATTCACCGGCGTATCGACGAGATCGTGGAAGACCGCGAGACAGCCGAAGCGCTCAAGCCCTGGTACATGCTGATGTGCAAGCGGCCCTGCTTCCACAATGACTACCTGCCCACGTTCAACCGGCCGAACGTGCACTTGGTCGACACCAAGGGCAAGGGCATCACCCAGATCACCGAAGGGGGCCCGCTCTTCGACGGCACGCAGTACGAGCTCGACCTGCTGATCTACGCCACCGGCTTCGAGGTGCAGCAGACTGGCATCTACAACCGCATCGTCGGCGAGAACGATCTCGAGCTCAACGACAAGTACTCCGAGGGCATCCGCACGCTGCTGGGTATCCACACCGCCGGCTACCCGAACCTGTTCATCATGGGCGGCTACCAGGCCTTTTTCGCCTTCAATTTGACCGATGTGCTCAACAGTCAAGGCGAGCACATTGCCGAGTGCATCGACTTCGTGCGCCGGGGCGGTTTGCAGTCGATGGATTGCCTGCCCGAAGCCGAGGAGTGGTGGGTGCAGCAGGTCATCGCCAACCGCGGCAAGACCACCCGCAACCGCGACTGCACTCCCGGCTACTACAACTTCGAGGGTGCCGAGAACCGACGCCAGGACGGCAACTTCAACGGCAACATCAAGCAGTACCTGGGCTTCATGTCCCACGCCCGAGAGAACATGTCGGAGAACTTCGCCTTCACACAGCGTTGACACCGTTCGGGTCGAGCAGTGCTTGGCCCGCCGGGATACCTCAGCCAACGCGGCGTGCCGTTGGTCCCTGCTACCACGCTTTGACGTCCGCCCGGGCGATCAGAATCGGCTGGTGCTGTACGGGCGGGAACGGTGAGTGCGGTCGTGCCTGATTCGTTCCGAGAAATGGTGATGTGCGGGCTGCGGAGGTGGGCTACGTTGGGCTGAGCCTCGTTGCCCGGCTTCTGCGGCGACCCAACTGAACCCGAACGTGCGCTGTCAAGCGCCGCGACGAACAGCGAGGTCCGATGTCCGCTCCTCCCTAGATGACCGCCGCCATGATCCCGCCGGCCGAACAGAACGACCCTTCGCATCCCGCTGGAGACTCGCCCGCGTCGGGCCAGAGTACCCGCGGCGCGAGCGCGTCGGCTGGGACCCTTGACGTCGGCGTCGAGCAGACAACGCGGCGACGCGACTCGCCATCGAATGCGGTCATCACCTTGTTCGGTGGGCTGGTGACCACGTTGCTGGGCGCGCTCATCGGTCTCATGATGTGGCAGTTCAACTCGCTCGGTGCACGCATCGACGCCAACAGCGACCGCATACACAGCCTCGGGGTTGACCTGCGTGCCGAGATCGCCGCCACCGAGGGGAGACTGCGCGCTGAGATCGCCGCCACCGAGGGGAGATTGCGTGCCGAGATCGCTGCCAACGGTGACCGCATCGACAGCCTCGAGAACAGCCTGCGTGCCGAGATCGCTGCCAACGGTGACCGCATCGACAGCTTCGAGAACAGCCTGCGAGCCGAGCTGCGTGAGTTCCGAGCGGAATTCAACGAGGTTGCCTTGGATCACACTCAAAGGCTCGCTCGCCTCGAAGCCGCGCACCCCCATGACCCTGCCGGGATTCCTGAGACCGGCTCTGCTCAGGACTCGGCAGGCGGCGAAACCCGATAGCGCCGAACGAACGTCGAGGGTTAGTCGTTGTCGGTGATGGTGCCGGTGGCGAAGAGGAACCCGTCGGAGATGACGATTCCGCTGGTGGCGTAGACGTACACGCGCAGCGTTTCGGTGTTTTCTGAGGTGTTGTCGTCGATGACGGGCACGGTGATGTCGATGGCGGTGTCGCCTGCGGCGAGTGTGAACGTTCTTCTGAATTCGATGCTCCAGTCCTGCCACAGCGTCGCGGTGCGGCCGTATCCGCCGTAGCGGAACGTGATGTCGCGCGGGTTCGGGTGCGACAGCGTGACGGCGAATCGCAGTTCTTGGCTGCCTTCGTCGGCGGTGGCGTCGCTGACGGTCACCGTCGGCGGCCCCGCCGGCACCGTGCCGCTGTCGGATGTGTCCTCGGCTGGGGGGTCGTCGGGTGGGGTGTCGTCGTCGTCGGACACGGCGATGGTGGCGGCTCCCGCTGTCGCGGACACGTCGTAGCCGCTGGCGTTGTTCACGGTGGCGGTGACCGACCCGTCGGTCTCGTCGGTGCTGTCGTCGGTGGTGGCGACGGTGAGCGTGTAGGTGCCGCTGGTGGGAATGGTCACGGTGCGGGTGCCTGTTGCCGCGCCGTGATCGCCCGTCTGTGTGATGGCGACGTCGACCGATAGCCCGGCGTGCGGTGCCGGGTCCGCGGTGATCGTGAATACCGCGTCCTCTCCCTCGGTCACATCAGCAACCGCGGCGATGCTCATCTGGGGCACGTCGTCGTCTGACACCGCGACGGTCGCGTCGCTTCCGGTCGCGGACACGGTGTAGCCCGAACCCGCGCCAAGCGTCGCGGTGATTGACCCGTCGGGCTCGTCGACGCTGTCATCAGTCGTGGCGACCGCGAACGTCGTGCTGCCTGAAGAGGTGATCGTGACGGTGCGCGACCCGGTGCCGGCGTAGTCGCCGTTTTGGGACACATCGACGGTCACGTCGAGGTCAGATGCGGGCGCGGGCGTCGCGGTCACCGTGAACGTCGCGTCGGCGCCCTCGACGACGTCGGGTCCCGCGGCGATGCTGACCTGCGGCGTCACCGGCGGCGGCGTCGGCTCCTGCGCGGGCTGGGCTTCTGGTTGTTCTTCAGGCTGTTCGTCTGGTGTCGTCTCGACGCATTCGAGAGCGGCCGTTACCGGCACCCAGCGAGGCCAGCCGCGATCCGCATAGGTCTGCGCCTCGGTCGCGGTCATCGGATTGGCGCTGTAGTCGTTGGCCTGCCCGAACGCGGCGAGCACCCGCTCCCAGCGCTCCACATGGTCCACCGACTTGCGCCACGTCTCGCCCGCATAACCCTGCACATCGACGAGCAAAGAATCGGAAACACAGGACTCCTCGGCCTGCTGCGGTGACGCCTGTTCGTCGGCCAGCTGGGAGAGCGAAGACGGCTCGGCATCCTGGGACGCCCCTTGGCCCCCGGAATTGTCGCCGTCGCGGATCGTGACGTAGGTGCGCTTCTCAGCGGAACCGGGGATCGTCGTCAGCGTCACGCCGTCAGGCAGATCAACTTCGTAGATGTCCAACCGGAATGTTTCGTCGTTTTCGGTGAGCGTGTCGGCGGTGGTGCGGATCTTTAGCGTGCCACTGGCCCGGTAGGCGGGGATGGTAACGCTGTAGGTCCGGCCGTGATAGTCGACGCCGGCTTCGGTGGCGGTGAGCGGGGTGGCGGAGATGGCGATCGTCGTGGCCGTGTCGCGCAGCCGCGACAGTCGCACCGTCACCTGCGCCTCGTCTCCCTCGGTCACGCCGAAGTTCTCCTGGGAGAAATAGACCAGCGTCTCGTTGGGATTCAGGGTGAAGGTGTTCTCGTTCGCGCCCGTCGGGACGGGGTTGCGGGACAGATACAGCTTCTCGTCGTCCCTGATCTTGCGGATGTCGTTGACGTTGTCGCCGATGTTGTGGATGTTGTGGTGGCTCGCGACGTGCAGCGTCACCGTGCCGGACACGGTCGCGAGGTCGCCGCCGTGAGCGACGACGTAGATCGCAGTCTTCTGGTCGGTGAAAGACGTGGGGTCCCAGTCGTTCCACAGGTCGATCTTGGCGGTGGTGCCGGTGAGCGTGAAGTCCGTCGGGCGCACATATGACACCCATCGGTCGAACTCCAACCGCCAGATCAGCGCGGGGAACAGCGTGAAATGATTGACCACACCGAGCTGGCCTGTTGCCTGCGCATACCGCTTCACCGACACCAGCTTCGGGGCACCAGCAACAGCCATCGGCGTCGCCGTCACCTCATTGGAGCGACTGCCGCCTCCGAGACCATGCTCGTTGCCGAGCGTCAAGATCACTTCGAAGGTGTAGGTCACACCGTTGGTGAGGCCGGTGACCAGATAGCTGGTGGTGTCCGAGCCGCCGCCGGGGATCTCCACTTGGTCGTCGTAGCTGCCCGACGACCCGGCCTTCTGTCGATAGCCCCAGTAAACCGTTTCGCTGCGGTTGGTTTTGTTCCATCTCAACAGCACCGCACCGTCGCCGGCGGTGGCCGTGACGCCGGTGGGCTTCGGGGCGATGCCCGGCGGCGCCTGAGCGGCGGCGGGTTGCGCGAAGCCGACCAGCAGCGGCAGCGCCACCACGACCGAGAGCAGGCCGCGCAGCACACGGCACCCAAAGGCGCCGGAGCTCCTGTCGAGGAAGCCCGGCCCAGACCCGAGGATGGTGTGTCTTATGCCGCGGCGAAACGGCGCGAGGTGCGAAATGCCTACCGCGGGGGGGGGGGGTCAAAGCCCGCGACAGCCGCGTGCCCGCGGCGGCAGGCACGGAACGGACCGCACTCAGCGCGCGAGTGGAACGTCGACCTTCATGCTCGGTAGACATCGTGCTGTCCTCCAGCCCCGGCGACGTCCGGTCCGCACGGCTGCGACAGACGTCGCCTGTTTCGCCTGCTCTCAGAGTAGGCCACCCATGACAGGCGAGCAATGCCACCCATGTTCACGAAAGCCTCGGCCCACCGACCGAGCATGCGGGCAGCAGATCGGCAGGCTCCTAGTCTTGACACCGTGGATGCGGGCGAGCATGAGGGCGAGGTCGAGGGTCGGCGCAGCTATTTCGTGCGCACCTACGGATGCCAGATGAACGAGCACGATTCCGAGCGGATTGCTGGCCTGCTGGAGGCCGACGACCTGGTCGCCGCGCCCACGATGGCCGACGCGGACGTGATCGTGCTCAACACCTGCTGCATCCGCGAGAACGCCGACAACAAGCTCTATGGGCAACTCGGGCACCTCAAGCGCCTCAAAGAGGAACGGCCCGACGTGCAGATCGCCGTCGCCGGCTGCCTGGCGCAGAAGGATCAGGATCTGGTCCGCCAGCGCGCACCCCACGTCGATGTGGTGTTTGGCACTCACAACGTGGCACGCGCTGTCGACTTGCTGAGCGAGGCTCGCGTGTCGGGCCCAGTGACGGAAATCCTTGCCGAGTCTGAAGAATTCCCATCGGTGCTGCCGGTACGGCGAGATGCCCAGCACGCCGCGTGGGTCACGATTCAGATCGGCTGCGACAACTCGTGCGCGTTCTGCATCGTGCCTTCCGTTCGGGGCCGCGAGATTTCCCGCCCGTTCGGCGAACTCGTCGACGAGGTCCGGCGTCTTGCAGCCGACGGCGTCAGCGAGGCGACCCTGCTCGGCCAGAACGTCAACAGCTACGGCCGCGACATCACCCTGGCGCTCCGTGGAACCAACGGCACGGCTGCCGCGGGCCGCTTGGCCGGCGTCATGCAACAAGGCGGGTCTGTTGTAGCTGGAGCGGGAAGGGCAATTGATGCCGAGAGGTGCGAAACAGGCGGCGGATTCGCCCCACACCAGTTCGCCAGTGGCACAGCTTTGGACCAAACCGCCACAGCCGCGTGGCGTGCCGGCGAAGCTTGGGCTGGTGGGCGACGTACGGCCCGGCCGCTGTTCGGCGACCTGCTGCGCGCTGTCGGCGCCGTCGATGGCATCGAGCGGGTGCGTTTCACCAGTCCCCACCCCAAGGACCTGCGAGCCGAGGTGATCTCGGCCATGGCCGAGACGCCGGAGGTGTGCGAACACCTTCATCTGCCGCTGCAGTCCGGTAGCGACGAGGTGCTAGCAGCGATGCACCGGGGCTACACCGCCCAGCGCTACCTGGAACGACTCGAGGTCGCCCGGGCCGCCGTCGACGATCTCGCAGTCAGCACTGACATCATTGTGGGCTTCCCCGGCGAGTCCGAGCGCGATTTCGCGGCGACGCTTGAACTGGCTGCAGAAGCCCGTTTCGACAGCGCATTCACCTTCGTCTTCTCGCCGCGGCCCGGCACCGAAGCTGCCGAACTCGCCGATCGCTTCGTGGCCCCCGAAGTATCGGCTGAGCGCATGGAACGGCTGCGAACCGTCATTGAGCGCTCGGCGCGCCTGGGCAACGAGTCCCGCGTCGGTCGCATCGAGGAGGTGCTCGTCGAAGGGCCGTCCAAGCGAGATCCGGCCACGCTCACCGGCCGCACGCGCCAGAACCGCCTGGTGCACTTCGCATCGACCGAACCGCTGCGAACGGGCACCTATGCCCGAGTGCTGGTGCGCGATGCCGCCACCTTCCATCTCAGCGGCGAGCTCATAGAGGTCACCGCGCCGGCACGGCACCGCACCCGCATCCCGGTTGCCGCCCGCTGAGGGCGGGATGCCATGGGTGGTGACGGCGTCCATCGGCCGCGGGTGATCGTCGGGCCGACGGCGTCGGGCAAGTCGGCCCTGGCGCTCGAGTTGGCACGGCGCGCGCGGGCTGCCGTTGATGGCCAGCGTGCGGTCGAACTGGTGTCGGTCGACTCGATGCAGCTGTACCGAGGCATGGACATCGGCACTGCGAAAGCCATTGCGGCCGAGCAGGCAGAGATTCCGCACCACCTCATAGATCTCGTCGATCCAGCGGAACGGTTCACCGTGGTGGACTATGCCGACGCATTCTCCTCGGTGACGGCCGACATCGCCCGCCGCGGTGCAGTGCCCCTGCTCGTCGGAGGGACCGGCTTGTACTTGCGGGCCGTCATCGACGGTCTCAAGCCCCCGCCGGAATACGCAGACATCGCCGCAGCGCTCGAATCCGAAGCTGCCGCCTCATCTGCGGTTGCAGCGGCACCCGACGGGCGCGCAGTCGGCGCGAGCACGGTTGGCTCGACTGCGATTCAGCGGGCAGGAGACGGTCGAGCGTCCGGTGCGGCTGCGCTGCACCGACGGCTCGCTGAACTTGACCCATTGGCCGCGTCACGCATGGAGCCGACGAACCTGCGGCGAATCGTCCGGGCGCTGTCCGTGTGCATGGGCACCGGTCGGCCGTTCTCGTCGTTCGGACCGGGTCTGCAGGCCTATCCCGAGGTGCCGTTCAGGCTCGTTGGGATCGACCTGGACCGCGACACGCTCGACGAACGCATCGCCGACAGATACCGGCAGCAGATGGAAC
Source organism: Candidatus Poriferisodalis sp. (assembly GCF_965214215.1). Classification (GTDB taxonomy): domain Bacteria; phylum Actinomycetota; class Acidimicrobiia; order Acidimicrobiales; family Poriferisodalaceae; genus Poriferisodalis. Next base: position 2,033,429 of record NZ_CBDCBD010000003.1, read on the forward strand.
AGGGTTTCTTGGACGAGGTCCGCGGCCTTATGGAAGCACCGCTGTCTCGCACCGCAGCCCAGGCCCTCGGCTACAAGGAGCTGCGCGCCCACCTAGAAGGGGAGTGCACGCTGGAGGAGGCACTCGACGTCGCTATCGCACGGACGCGGCGCTTCGCCCGACGCCAGCAGCGCTGGTTCGCCCGTGACCCACGGATCACGTGGATTCCGTGCGGGCGTACCGCGGAGATGGCGGATCGGATCGAGCAGCTTGAGACTTGACGGCGCTGGCCGCAGCCAAGCTTCAAGTTGTGGTTGAGGATTCAGCAACCGTGATGGCAGGGCGGTCGGCCGCATATGGCTCGCCGCTCACAAGAGTGCCGAGCGAGTAAGGCGCGACTCGACCATGTCGAGGGCGTTGTCGGTGAGCACAGCGGCGACCCTCACGTGGCCGGCACCAGAAGGTCCGTAGAACTCGCCCGGTGAGACGAGCATGCCTGCCTCGGCGAGCAGTGTGCGAGTGAACGCCCATGCGTCGCCGTCAGGTGCACCAGCCCACAGGTAGAACCCGCCCCGGGGGAGCGGGGGCTCGGGACCGAAGCGACCCACGAGGCGTGCGAGGCGCTCCAGCCGAGTCTGGTATCGCGCTCGTTGGCTGGCCACATGGTCTTGGTCAGCGAGCGCAGCGACAGCCGCCGCCTGAGCGGGACCTGGAACCATGAATCCGGCGTGCTTGCGAACTTCTCGCAGGTAATAGACGAGCTCGGGATCGCCTGCGTAGAAGCCGACTCTGACGCCCGCCAAGTTGGATCGCTTGGACAGCGAATGGACCGCCACCACGCCGTCGACGTCAGCACGCCGCGGGTGGTCCCTCGTGATGTCGGCGCCCGCATCGGGACTCATCCCCGCAGCCACGTCCGCATCCCGAGAGCGATCAGTCGCGCTGCCAACATCGGTCGGCGTCAGGATCGTCCGGGGCGGTCCGTCCCAGGTGAACTCGGCGTAGCACTCATCGCTGAAGACGGGCACACCCCGCTCGCGCCCCCACTTCGCCGCAGCGGCGAGGTCGTCGAGACCGCCCGCCGGATTGCCCGGCGAGTTGACCCACAACACCAACGCCCGCTCGGCATCGGCCTCGGAGATGGCGTCGAGCTGGATCGACCAGTGCTCGTCCGCGGGCACCCCCACCGCCCGGCAGCCAGCCAGCTCGGCTCCCATCGCGTAGCTGGGATAGCTGACCTCGGGGTACAGCACGGTGTCGCGCTTAGGGGTGCGCAAGCGCAGCCAGTGCGGCAGCCCGGCCACAAATTCCTTCGAGCCGATCGTTGCCGCGATCTCGGCATCGGCATCCACTCCCACGCCGAACCGCTGCTCACACCAGCGTGCTGCAGCCTGCCGCAGGTCCGGCGTTCCGATCGACGGCGGATAGCCCCGCTCAGAGTCCGACCCGCCCAGCGCAGCCAGCACGGCCGGCGACGGCGGGTCCACCGGCGTGCCGATGGACAGGTCCACCAGCCCGCCGTCATGGCGGTCGGCCAGGGGCTTCAGCTCGTCCAGCCGGTCATAGGGATACGGTGGCGGAACGAATCGGGTGCTGGTGCTCACCGGATCAGTGTGCACCGATCGGCGTCCAGACGATCCCGTCGATGTGGGAGAAGTGCCGGTCGGCCGAGACGAGGTCTGCCCCCGTCTCCATGGCGTGGGCGGCAATCCAGACGTCATTGGTCGGAATCGGACGACCCTTCGCTCGAAGCGCGGCTGCGATGCGTGAGTAGCGGTCGGCGGTCACCGGCCCGACCTCCACCACAGAGGCATACGGATTGTCGATGAACGATCGCAGGTCTGCAAGATTCCGCTCCAGACGTGAGCCGCGTCGAAATCCGTACATCAGCTCGCCGACGACGACTGCAGAGAGCAGCAGCTCACGGGCACTCCTGACGATCTGCGCCACTTCCTGCTGGCCGCGCATCAGCAGCGTGTAGGCGTTGGTGTCGAGCAGCAGCCTCACTCCCATGCCGCCTCGTCGATGACGGCGAGATCCCGCAGCACGGCGTCCATCTCGTCGAGTTCCTCTGGTGGCCAGCTGCCGATGAGATGGTCGAGCGAGACACCGACGCAGTCGTCACCGCCGGGGGTTTCCGACAGTCCGGCGCCCTTGCGCAGGAGTCGGAGCGCCGCCTGGTTCAGTGAGACACCTTCGCGTTGAGCGAAGCGTCGCATCGCCTCGCCGAGTTCGTCGCCGAAGCCCCGGACCGTGAGTTGCTGCATTGGCCGGCTCCTGGGTGAGTCAAGAATGAGTCATTATGAATCGTAGTCTGAGTCGCCAACGGCGAACTCTGCGAACAGGCTGCGGGCGATGTCGTCGAGGCGGGCGTGCACCAGGGTCCCTTCGTCGCCGTGGGTCTCGGAGAGCACTTCGCCTTCCCGGTGCACGGCTGCGAGGGCGTCGCCGCGGGAGTAGGGGATGCGCAGCTCCGTCACTTCAGTGAGGTGCCGCAGACGGTCGCCGACAGCGAGCAGTAGATCCTCCACGCCCTCGCCGCTACTTGCCGAGATCGCACGGGAGCCCTCGTAGCGCTCGAGCAGTCGCCCCACGATGCCGTCCTCGGCGGCGTCGCTCTTGTTGAAGGCGATCAGCTCGGGGACATCGCCGGCGCCGATCTCGCGCAGCACCGAGCGCACCACATCGATGTGCATCTCCGGCTCCGCCGCTGAGGCGTCGACCAGGTGCACCAGCAGGTCGGCCTCGGCCACCTCCTCGAGCGTCGACATGAACGCTTCCACCAGCGACGTGGGCAGCTTCTTGATGAACCCGACGGTGTCCGTCATGAGCACCGTCTCGCCGCCGGGAAGCTGCAGGCGACGGGTAGTGGCATCGAGCGTGGCAAACAGCCGGTCCTCGACCAGCACATTGGCGCCGGTCAGGCGGCGCAGCAGCGTCGACTTGCCGGCGTTGGTGTAGCCCACGACGGCGACCGTGTGATACCGAGACCGGCGGCGAGACTTGCGTTGGTTCAGCCGGGTACGTCGCAGCCCGCGCAGATCTTTCTCGAGCCGTGCCAGACGCCGCTGAATTCGGCGCCGATCCACCTCGAGCTGGGTTTCGCCGGGTCCCCGGGTGCCGATGCCGCCAGCCTGTTGGGAAAGCTGCCGACCTCGGCCCCGCAGCCGGGGGAGCCGGTAGCGAAGCTGCGCCAATTCCACCTGTGCCTTGCCCTCGAGCGTCGTGGCGTTCTGAGCGAAGATGTCGAGGATGACCGCAGTGCGGTCCAGCGCCGTGCGCTTGAGTATTCGCTCCAGGTTGAACTGCTGCGCCGGCGACAGCTCGTCGTCGAACACCACGGTGTCGGCATCGTGCTCGAGTGAGGCATCCAGAATCTCGTCGGCCTTCCCGCGCCCCACAAACGTCGCAGGATCAGGAGCGTCCCGCCGCTGAACAATCCGCTCCACCGAATCGGCTCCGGCCGTGTCCACCAACCGCTCCAGCTCATCAAGATTGGCATCCACCTCATCGGCAGTCCGCTCCGCGAGCTGCACGCCCACCAGCACGATCTGCTCCCGAAAAGCCCGATCAATCAGCCCAGACTCAGCCCCACCAAAATCCCCAAACCCCCCACGATGCGATTCGTCGGACGTCTCCGCTCGACCGCGCTGTAGTCGATCGCCCATCAGCGCTGGGCCCCTATACGAGCGGTGAGGTCATCGAGCAGGACAGGCAGGCGGTCAAGTCGGAGCGTGAGGCCAGTCTCGATGCGTTCCGCCACGACGCCGAGTTGTGGCGGGGAGAAGTCCTCGTGATACGCCGGGACGGTACGGACCCAGTACTGGAAGCCAGAACCATTGTCGCCTGGAAACGGCGCTGTTCGCATATCAACCAAGTACGAGCTTGGAGGAGGGACGGCATCACCGTTTTCGGCGGATACCGGTGGTGGATCATTCGGGATGCGCACGAATTCCCACCGGTGAGCGAGCGTCGCCGCCACGACCGAGCCGCTGCCGCATGAGACGGTGAGCCCCGCACCACGCTCCCACACCGACATTTGGAGCGTCCATGCCTGCTCCGGCCGCAGTGGATTGCGGGAAAAGGGCCAGATGAACTCGACGTTGATGCCGCCATGAAAATAGGACTCGTAGACGCTTCCGAGCTGCGCAATTCGATCACCCAACTCACCGGCATGGTTGCTCAGCTCCGAAACAGGACTGTCAATAGGAGGCTGCGTGAGCGCGATGACCAGGTGCGGGTTCCCGACATCTCCCGTGTCGAGATGGCGCAGATTGGCTCCGAAGTCGCTGCTGATGCGTTCATACAGTTCCGATGGGATCTCTGGGCCCTTCTCCACCTTCCTCATCGCGACCTGGATGAAGCGACCGTTCGAATCCGGGAGGCTCAACGAGCCAGTGCCGCTTGCGCCGATGGTGCAACGTTGCGTGCCGGCGTCCGTTTCGAACGGGATTAGAGGTCCCTCGCCAATGATCCGCGCGTCGAACGATGCCATCGCAAGGCACGCCAGCCCGTTGCCGCTCGTCTCGGCGAACGAGCCATCGGCGTTGAGCAGGTGCATGCGAACGCACTCCGCCCGCTGACCGTCGAAGGCGTTGTGCACCCCGACGACAAAACCGTCAGCACCCTTCGAGTGCACGTATCCTCGTCGAGAGCCGACTCCGAGATCGCGATCGCACACAATGCGAGCTAGGTCGCTGCGCTCGACACCGAGAACATCAAGCGACGTGTCGAGATCGCGCAGCTCCTGATCGCTCAGCAATGCGATCACGAAATCGTTGCCCTGAGCCTCGTGGCGGACGAGCGTCAGTTTTTCCACGGCTCCATTGTCACACTTCGCCCGCGAATTCCACGAGCGAATTGCCACACTCGGTGAACGAACGCATCAGCGAGGGGTGGGTGGGGGCAGGGGTGCCCACGCGCAGTTCGCCGCGCTACAGCCCATCCACCACGTAACGGGCGGCGTTGCGCATGTTTGAGCATGGGTGCGCCTGCCCCCGCCCACCCCCGGGCGACAGCAGCAAGCGTCCCAATGCATGTTTTGCAACGATGCCAATGCGTGTTTCGCAATTTCGGCAAGCCGCGCCGAAGCTGACGCGCAACCAGCCGACGTGGTCAAAGTTGTGAACAAGTATGATTATCGGCATGGCTACTGAACGTTTGACGATCTCGCTGGAAGCCGGCCTTGCGGCTGCCGTGAGCGAGGCCGCCGAGGCTGATGAGCAGAACACGTCGGCGTGGCTCGCCGATGCGGCACGACGTCGGCTGGTCACTCGTGGGCTGCGCGACGTGGTCGCCGACTGGGAGTCTGAGCACGGCGCGTTCACCGAGGCTGAACTTGCCCGGGCACGAGCGGAGCTCGGCCATTGACCGCCTTGGTGCTCGATGCGGGGGCGCTCATCGCGCTCGATCGCGACAACCGAGCCATGTGGGCACGGCTGCGGGCGGCATCCGACGCCGGAGACATCGTGGCCGTACCCGCTGGCGTCGTCGCTCAGACATGGCGGGGAGGCCGTCGGCAAGCACACCTCGCCCGCGCACTGATGCACTGCCACGAAGTTGCTCTCGACGGCGCGGTGGCGCGCGCCTGCGGTCGTCTTTGCGCCCAGACCGACACGAACGATGTGATTGATGCGTCGGTCGCCGTGGCGGCTGCTCACTTTGCGCCTGTCGAACACACCGTCATCGCGACCTCGGATCCCGATGACATCGCTGCGCTGACCTCAGCACTGAACGCGCAGGTGAGCATCCAGCGCGCCTGAACACTGCGCACGGGATCTCGCGAGAGCGCTCGCGGCTAGGTGGTGGGTTCGCGCTTGCCGAATCCCTTGAAGGTGTCGCCGATCGCCGTGGCCACCGAGGCCAGCTTCGAGCGACCCTCGTTCAGCCGGGGCGCGATCTGCGTCAGGCCGTCCACGGTCCAGCGCCCGTCAGTAGCGATGATGTCGTCACCCGAGAGCGACCAGCCCTGATACAGGCCCACCTCATTGCCGCCCACGTGGAAGACACCCCCGGTGAACGGGCAGTCTTCCATCGCCAAGTATCCCACCAGCGGGCTGACGTTGGCCGGGTCGTACAGATCGAACTCAGCAGGATCGTCAGGCGCCCGCACCACCTCTTCGAGCCCAGGCGTCTGCAGCGTCAAGCGTGTCCGGGCAATCGGCGCCAGGCAGTTCACGCGCACGTTGTAGCGAGCCAGCTCGCCGGCGGCCACCAGCGTCATGGCCGCAATACCGGCCTTCGCGCCCGAGTAGTTGAACTGACCGAGGTTGCCGAGCATGGCGCCCGAGGCGGTGTTGATGACCGAACCGGTGACTTCCTTGCCTGCCTTGGACTGCTCACGCCAGTAAGCGGCCGCCCAGCGGGTGGGGCAGAAGTGGCCCTTCATGTGCACCTCGACGACGGCATCCCACTCCGGCTCGGTCATGTTGACCACTACCCGGTCGCGCAGGATGCCCGCGTTGTTGACCAGCACGTCCAGGTCGCCGAAGGCTTCGACGGCCTGGTTGACCATGCGCTGCGCGCCCTCCCAGTCGGTGACGCTGTCGCCGTTGGCGACTGCCTCGCCACCCATGGCCTCGATCTCCGCCACAACCTCGCCTGCGGGGCCTTGGTCGGCACCCGTGCCGTCGGCGGAGCCACCGAGGTCGTTGACCACGATCTTCGCCCCTTCAGATGCCATCAGCAGGGCATGCTCGCGGCCGATGCCCCGGCCGGCGCCGGTAATCAGGACGACACGTCCGTCAAGTGCACCCATGTTGTTCTCCCGTCGTGGAACTTGGAGCGGATGACCGGGGTCGAACCGGCGACCTCAACCTTGGCAAGGTTGCGCTCTAACCAACTGAGCTACATCCGCGCGGGCGGATCACTGTAGCAAGCGGCCCCCGCAGAGACGCGTGCATCCGGCAGGCCGCTGCCGCGCCCGGGCAAGCGCCCGGATCGGCTACTCCTCGGGAGGACGCAGGTCGATTCTCAGCGTCAGGATCCCGTCGTCGAACGTGGCGGTGGCATCGCCGATCATGGCGTAGTCCATGAAATCCAGCTCGGCCTGGCGGATGAAGTGGCGTCGCTCCTCGCCGCCGACGGCGGGAAGGTTCCGCTTGCGCACCGCCTCGGCACGCTCCGCGAAGCGGGTGATCATTTCCTGAGGATTGAAGGTTTCGCTCATGTCGTTCTGGCTCTCATAATGGCTCGGCCGCGGTGTTCTCTTCACCTTGCCACCGATGGGGGGCTGTGCGCCGCAAGTACACAACGAATCCGGTGGCGCACGCGACGGTGAGCAGGCCGAGCACGGCTACCAGCACCCACCACACCCCCAGGCCCGAGCCGACAGCCTCGGAAGGCACGTTGGCATGCACGTCAGCCAGCAGCGCCGCGGCGCCGCCGATCAACGGGTGACTCCCGGGGGTCCCGAATCGCTCTTGTAGATGTCATCGATGAACTCGCCCATCGGGGGGCCGGTCTGATCGGGTTCGGTGAGGAAGCCGTCGTGGCCGTTGTCGCTGTCGATGTCCACGTGCTCGACACGCATAGTTCCCCGGCGTGTCAGCGCCTCGGTGATCCGCAGCTGCTGGGATCTCGGGTACAAGAAAGTCGGTGCGAACGCTCATCACCATCGTCGGCGCGACGATCCGGTCGAGCGCGGCATCGATGCCGCCACGGCCCCGTCCGACGTCGTGCAGGTCCATCATCTTGTTCAGCACCAGGTAGCTGTTGGCGTCGAAGCGGGGCACGAACTTTGCCCCCTGGTAGTCGAGGTAGCTCTCCACGTCGAAGCGCTGGCCCCCTCGCAGCGGGAGGATCGGGTCTTCGCTGTGGCGGGCGAACCGGCGGTCGAACTCGTCGCCCGAGCGGTAGTGGATCATGGCGATCCGCCGTGCGTTGGCGAGGCCTCGATGCGGCCCGTCCCCATCGGCGGCGTCGTAGTAGCGGCCGCCACGGAACTTGGGATCGTCCAGAATTGCTTGGCGGCCGACCTTGCTCCAGGCGATCTGCTGTGCCGACGCCTCGGCAGCGGACGCAATCACCACCAGTGAGCCGACCCGTCGGGGATAGGTGATGCCCCACTCCAGCACGGTCATTCCGCCCATCGAGCCGCCGACTACCGAGAGCCACCGGTCGATGCCCAGGTGCCGCCCCAGCGCCCACTGCGACCGCACGACGTCGCGGTTGGTGACGACGGGAAAGTCGGGCCCGTAGCGCTCGCCCGTCGCCGGGTTCACCGACGAGGGGCCGGTGCTGCCTTGGCAGCCGCCGAGCACGTTGGCGCACACCACGAAGTAGCGGTTGGTGTCGAGGGGGCGCCCGGGGCCGATGAAGTCGTTCCACCAGCCTTCGGTGGGCTGCGACGGCGGATGTGGGGGGCCATGCGCATGCGCGTCGCCGGTCAGCGCATGGCACACGAGCACGGCGTTGGCGGCGTCGGCGTCTAGGGCGCCCCATGTCTCATATGCGAGCACCGGGCCTTGCAGGGTGCCGCCGCCCTCCAGCGTGAACGGACGATCCGGGGACAGCTCGTAGAAGTGCCGGTCGGCCGCGCCGAGGCCCGGGTGCCATGCACCCGAGGCGGGCAGCGGCCAGGCCGCCGCACCGTCGTTCGGGGCGCTTGTGCGCCTCGCACTGTCCACAGCTGAGCCTTCGTCCTGGGCCTTCGAATCCGGAGGGCTTACCTCCAGCGGTCAACTTGCCGCCGGGTAGGCAAGGGTACCGGTCGTCTCCGGCCTGTCTAAAGGGAATATCAGCGGTCTGGACCCTGCTGCTGAGGAACCTCTTGCTTCCCGCTCTTGTTCGCTGCGCTCACGGGCCGCTCGGGCCTGGGGCTCAGCCTCTGGCGGAATTCAGCGGCTGGCGTTGTCGTCGCTGGCGGCGAAGGCCGCCAGGTCGTCGAGCCGTTCGTCGTTCGAGAACACGTCATGCAATGGCAGCCGCAGGCCGAGCCTCCGCTGGAGCTGGCGGACTTCGAGCTCTTCGTCCCACAGGAACATCGTCACCGCGGTGCCGCTGCGACCCGCCCGAGCCGTGCGCCCCGAGCGGTGCAGGTAGGTCTTGTGCTCGGGCGGAACGTTGTAGTGCACCACCACGTCGACTTCGTCGATGTGCAGCCCGCGGGCGGCCACATCGGTGGCGACGAGTGCGGCCAGCTTGCCCTTGGCGAAGTCGGCGAGCGCGCGCTCCCGCTTGACCTGCGGCAGGTCGCCGTGGATGGCACCTGCTCGCACTCCGGCGTCTCGCAGCTCACGGGTGAGTTGGTCGGCACCGCGCTTGGTGCGGGTGAACAGCAGCGTGCGCCCGTTGGCCTCGATGATGCGTGCAGCGACCTGCACCCGGTTCATCTTGTGGACAGACAGGAACAGGTGGCCCATCTCCGAGACGGTCACCTCGCGTTCGGTCACTTCGTGGAAGACCGGGTCGCGCAGGTGCCGCTTGACCAGTGTGTCGACGACACCGTCGAGCGTCGCCGAGTAGAGAAGCGTTTGGTGTTGGCCGTCGATGTGACGCAGCACCCACTCGACCTGGGGCAAGAACCCCATGTCGGCCATGCGATCGGCTTCGTCCACGACCACTCGCTGGATGCCTGACACGTTGACCGCACCGCGGTCGATGAGGTCGATGAGCCGCCCCGGTGTGGCGATGACGACGTCCATGCCGGCTGCCAGCAGCTCGATCTGGCGGTCGAGGTTCGTGCCGCCGTAGGTGGCGATCGAGCGCAGATCGGCCGCCTTGGCCAGCGGCTCGACCACAGCGGCGATCTGGTTGGCCAGTTCGCGGGTCGGGGTGAGCATGAGGGTGGTGGGATGGCCGTTGCGGGCCCGGGGTGTCAGCGCCAGCATCGGCAGGCTGAATGCCAGCGTCTTGCCGGAGCCTGTCTTGGCCTTGCCGCAGACGTCGCGGCCGGCGAGCGCTTCGCCGATGGTCAATTCCTGGATGGCGAACGGCTCGGTGATGCCTTGATCAGCCAAGGTGTCGCACAGGGGCGCAGGTACGCCCAATTCACTAAAAGTTGTCACGGGGGTCTCTTCGAAGGTGGTGGCCCGCAGGGTTGCGGCGCCGCGACCTCGGCTGCGACAACGCTGGGCAGTGGGGCCACACGGCGAACTGCCTTGGCTGCCGAGTGTATGGGAACGGCGGCGCTTGACGGCGGAGCAAGGCGGGCGTCCCTGTCGATTGGCTCGTGCGGCGTCAGGGTTGAGGCCATCAGAAATGCTGCCGTCAAGTCGGGGCGGGGCCACTACCCTGCGGACTTTGGCGGAGTGGCCGAGTGGTTAGGCAGCGGCCTGCAAAGCCGTGTACGCCGGTTCGAATCCGGTCTCCGCCTCGCCGGCCGGGCCGGGTGCCGAGCAGGTCCATTGCGCTGGCCGGGTGAAGTGGGCAGGGTGCTAGCGTGAGTCGCCCTCCGGGCGCTGTGTTAGCTTGCATCGCCCTTCGGGCGATTGGCGCAGTTGGTTAGCGCGCTTGCATGACACGCAAGAGGTCACAGGTTCGACTCCTGTATCGCCCACCCGCTCGCCCGATTGCGCCTTCGACGGCCACTGAATCACACCGGGTTTGATGGAGGCTCTACCAAACCCGGTGTGATTCTGGTTGGCTAATCGGCGCTGGGGGTTGGGGCTTGTGCTGCTCCACGAAGCGTCACTGCGAGCTGGATTCCCTCGTGACGCTGGATGCAGCCGATGATGTCGAAGAAATTGCGTGCGTTTGGGTTGCCTTGAGGCCCGAGCATCCGCATGAGGCTCTTGGGCTGCTTGTTTGTGAGTTTGCCGAGTTCTGAGAAGCCCATGGTTGCGTTGATGTAGGTGCGTAACAGGGAATTGGCCGTGTCGACGTCGCCGGCGAGCATGCACTCGATTCCTTCTTGAAACAGGCTCTGACGGAACTCGGGGTCGCGTTGCACGCGAGCCTGCACGGTTTCCTTGAAGTCACGGGTGAGCGGCATGTCGTTCTCCTTGAGCCTTGCGGTTCTTGTAGTCCTTCCAGCGAGCCTGAGCATTTGCGATATCAGATTGTTGGCCTCGCTTGGTCCCGCCGCCGAGCAAAATGATCACCGTGTCCTCGTCGATGGCGACATAGATCCTGTAACCGGGGCCGCTGTGGATGCGGCGCTCGAGGACGCCTCCTCCGACGCCACGGTGGTCTCCGAAGTTCCCGGTCTCCATCTGGGTGACGGCTCTGACAACCTTGGCTGCAGGTGTCGCATCGAGACTCGTGAACCAGCGACCAAACGGGCTGCGACCACGGCTGTCCACATATTCTCTTGACTCGTGCAGTCTCGCTTCAGCAATGCCTGCATGGTAACGCACGCGTTACCAAAAGGGCAATGACGCTCAAGATCGTCGCTGGCGAGCGCCGGTTCGCACTCACCAGCACCCTGAGGCCCGCAACGGCGCCATCCCACCAGCCGACCACGCGCCTTCGCCGATGAAGGCCACCGGGGCATGATGCAAGGGCGACACGACCTCCGCGATTGAAGTTGCGCCGCGGACGGGTGCGGTGGGGACCGATGTCCGGGGTGCTTGAGGCCCGCGAATCGGGCACGCAGCAGATCGATCGCGACTGCATCGGCGGACAAACGCCTGTGACCTGCGGTTTCGCGAATTGGCGGTCAGGTCATCACTTACCGATTCCGCCGAGAACGCGTACCATTCGCGACTGCGCGACACCCTGACCTGCGGGTTCAGGTTTCGCGCCGCTTCCGAAGGTGCGCCGCCGCGTGGCGCGGCTCGTCGTTCTTGCGCCCGGTCTGGCTCGGCCGCACCGCTTAAACGTGTTACGTTTAAGCGGTGCGGATAAACGAGTCGGCCCACCGCCACGACGTGACCGAGGACGAAATTCTGCACGCTTGGCACAACGCGCTGAACTTCTTTGACATCGACATCAATCATGAACCGATCAAGAGCCTCTGCATCGGACCCGACCGGGCAGCCAACCTGCTCGAAATCCTGTACCTGCAGGAGGCCGACGGCGAACACATCATCCATGCCATGCCCCTGCGCCCAGCATTTCGGCGCTATCTCACCGGAGAGCGACCATGAGCGATCACACCACGACAGACAGCACCATGACTGACGACGCCATCGAGGCCATTGCTTCGGAAGTCGAAAGCCGAGAATTCACGCCCGACGAGCTGGCCGAAGTCCGCAAGACCCGTCGGCGTTCCCCGAGACTCGGCGAAGCGAGGGCGGAGGTGTACACGTTTCGAGCGCCGCCGAGCTACAGGGCCCGCATCGCCCGACGCGCAGCGGCCGACGCCATCACCGACAGCCAGGTCATCCGCGACGCGCTCGACGCCTATCTGGTGCCCGCGGCGACGGCACCGCAACGAGACTGAAGGCTGAGGAGCAACGCGCCGCACAGCGCGGCTTACCGCTAAGCCGACATCTGGGTCAGCTTGGCTAGTTGGGGGTCGTTGCGGCGGCTGGGAACACATACGCGACGTAGAACCAGACCTGAGCCGGCACGCAGAGAACTGCGGCCACGACAACGGACCTTCGGCGGAACAGGAACGACAGCCCGAGCGTTGCGGCGATCGTCACCGCGATCACCACCCATCCTGCCGCATACCGCTGCTTGCATATCGCCTCCCAGTCGGAACCGCAGAACGCACCCGCGAATACGAGGCCTCCGGGGAACCACATCAGAATCAGCGCACCCAGCGCCCAGGTGAGCAGCGCCGCGACGGGCCCGATGCGGTCAGCGGGCTGCCCAGCGTGACCCGGGGGCGGCGGGACCGGACGGGGCCGCGTCGTCTTGGCAGACCTCGACGCCATCAGACGGACTTCCTGTCGGTCGGCGGCGAGGTGCTCGATGCGCAGGTCGGGCAGCGGTGTTCCGTACTCGTATCTACTCTAAGAAATTTAGAGTAGATACGAGCAGGCCCGGCACTCCAGCCGCTCACGCGGGGTTGGTCAGGCTGATGGTTCGTCTTCCGGGGCGATGTGCTCGAGGAAGCACACCGAGTAGCCCATTGCTGCGGTGAATCCCGAGTATTCATCTTTGCTGTCCGAATAACCCAGCACGATCTCGCCTTCGCTCAGCAGCACCGGGCTGCGGGCGTCACGCCGGGTGTGGCTCCGATGCAGCGCCTGGTCGAGTTCGTCGCCGGTGTCGACCACAACATAAATGCATTCCGGCGACGACTGCTCGGTCCACTGCCACCATCCCGCCAAGATCCCGACGCCGACCTCGCAGGAGGCTTCCGGCTGCGACGAACCGAAACCGCCGCGCCAGTCGAGCCGATCTACCGGCTCGGGGCCCGAGTGCGCTTGGCACACCCAGTTCGACGTCGGCTCGAAGCCGGCATCGTCCTCGCCGCGTTCGCCGTAGCGCTCGACGAGCATCTCGGACTCTGGCCGGTCGTTCTCTGCGATCCACTCCAAGAAGCACTGTGGATGCGAGCTGCCGGCGATGATCTTCGAGCCATCGTCGAGGTCGCTGTAGCCGAGCAGCTGCTCACCTGACAGCAGCGCTACCGGTTCGCGGGCATCGAGGTGGACAAGTTGATCCAGCCAACTGCCGACGATCCGTGCGCCAGAGGGACCAGCAGTCGGCGCCATCACCAGGTAGAGGCACTCGGACCCCGAGCTGTCCGACCACTGCCACAGTCCGGACGCGACGTTTTCGCCGATCAGCCACAAGTTCGGCTCTTCGTCGTCGGGCCGATCGGGATCGATGCGGAAGTCCAGCTCGGTCCGCTGTTCGACGGCATCCTCGGCAACGGCAGGCGCGGTGGTGGGCGTCGATGCAGCGGTCACCGACACCGTCGACGTCGTCGATTCGGTCGGCTCCGGCACTGCCGCTGCCGTCGTGAGCGGCGTCGTTGTCTGCGACGCTGTCGTTGCCGTGGTAGGCGGGGACGCAGTCGCCGGCGCGGTGTCTGCAGAAGCGGCGTCCGGGGCGTCGGGCGCGCATGATGCCGCAGCCAGACAAGCCGCCACCAAGGCGAGCACAACACCACGACGCCGACCAAGCACGACGAGCAGATTAGGTGGCTGTGCAGAAAGGCTCATGACGACGGCGCAACCCAGACCATCACCATTGCCCGCAGCGACTGAATCAACCCTCCAGCAGCGACATTTCTGCAGCCCATCTTGGCCCCTTCGCCAGGCTATTCTCCTTTCTTCGAGGTGAAATCGGTGATAAATTCGCCTTTTGAAAAGGAGAAAATAGGTCATGGCATCATCGGGGGACGACGACTGGACGCGCACGGACTCAGCGCAGGTGCCTTCGTCACAATTGCGCCGCACGTTCTTCGCACGGCTGGAGGAAGTGCGACGTCCCGCCGCGCTCACCCCGCGTCGCATTGCCGGGCGGACGGTGTTTGCCGGCAAGGCGACTGCTGTGATCGGTATGCGCCGGGCGGGCAAGACGACGTATCTGCACCAGCTGCGCGCCGAACGCATCGACGCCGGTGCCCCGGCAGAGCTCGTTCCCTTCGTCTCCTTGGAGGACGAACGCCTCGGGGGGCTCGAAGCGCCGACGCTGGGCGCGTTGATCGACGAGTACACCGATCGGCATCGAGCCGCTGCGTTCGAGAGCGCACACACTCCGATGTGCTGGTTCCTCGACGAGATCCAGGTCGTACCGGGATGGGAACGGCTCGTGCGGCGATTGCTCGATGCCGACGGCGCTGAGGTGTTTCTCTCAGGTTCCTCGGCGGCCTTGCTGTCTCGCGAAATCGCTACCGAGCTCCGGGGCAGGGCTTGGCAGGTCCTCATGCATCCGTTCGGTTTCGACGAGGCATTGCGGCATCGAGGCGCAACGCTGCCTGAGTCCCCCCGATTGATGCGCCGCGCTGAGCGGGCGGATGTCGAGACAGCCTTCGTCGAGTGGCTCGGGGCCGGCGGCTTCCCGGAGGCACAGGGATTGGACCTCGCGACACGGCGGCGCTTGCTGACCGATTATGTGGACGTCGCTCTGCTGAGGGACGTGATCGATCGTCACGGGGCGACCAATGTGGTCGGCCTGCGATGGCTCGCACGTCAGCTGCTGGCCAACGCCGGCGCAATGTTCAGCGTCGAGAAGTTCCATCGATCGCTGCGTTCTGGGGGCATCGCGATTGCGCGAGACACCGTGCATCAGCATTTGAGCTGGCTTGAAGACAGCTTCTTGGTGCGGACGGTGTGGATGGAGGCCGCATCGGAACGCCAGCGCATGGTCAACCCCCGCAAGGCGTACCCGGTCGATTCGGGCCTCATCGGAGTCTTTGACCGCACAGGGCGGGCGAACACGGGTCATGCCCTCGAGACGGCAGTCCTGATCGAGTTGGAGCGTCGCGGCAGCGAGGTCACTTACGTCCGAACCGCCGAAGGCTTCGAGGTCGATTTCTTGGCGCGCCATCTCGACGGGACCGCCGAGCTCATCCAGGTATGCGCGGACGCCACCGACGCGGGCACGGCCGCACGGGAGCTCCGTGCTCTCGCTGCCGCGGGGCAGGCATTCCCAACTGCTGAACAGACCTTGCTCACGCTCGAGCACCGAGGTCTTCCCGACCAGGTGCCCACCGGCGTGCATGCTCAACCCGCCTACGAGTGGATCCTGAACGCTGCAGCCGAGGCGGCGTACTAGTGCCAGCGAAGACATGGAAGCTGGCGCAGGCCGTTCGCGCCGTTGGCAGGTGCCGCGCTGTTGCGCGTCGCGCTGCCGTGCCTCATAGCTGAGCGTGTGCCGCGTGAGCCGTGCCAGAATTCTCGGCGCTATGTCGAATCGGACTGGGAGCGCAGCGGGGGAGCGGCCGCTTGACGGCATCCGGGTGCTGGACTTCACCCGTGTGGTGGCGGGGCCGCTGGCCACCCGGATGATGGCCGACATGGGGGCCGAGGTCATCAAGATCGAGCCGACCGACGGCGACCTGAGCCGCACCTTCCCGCCCTACGTGCCCGGCGATGTCAACCCGTATTTCTCCCAGCAGAATGCCGGAAAGCGCTTCTGCTCCATCGACTTGCGTGCGCCAGGCGCTCCGGATCTGGTGCGCGAGCTCATCGGCCACAGTGATGTCATCGTGGAGAACTACCGGCCCGGCGTGATGGCCAAGTTCGGCCTGGGTGCCGACGAGATGTGCGCCGCGCACCCGGCGCTCGTGTACTGCTCGGTCACCGGATTCGGCCAGACCGGTCCGTGGGCCGACAAGCGTGCGTATGCACCCGTCGGCCACATGGAATCGGGCTACATCGACTACGCCATGCGCGAGACCGGCGCCGAGCCCGAGAACCCGCCGTTGGTGGTGGGCGACATCGTGACCGCCATGTCGGCCGCTGCGACCGTCAACGCCATGCTGGTCAAGGCGGCACGCACGGGGCGGGGCGGCCACATCGACGTCTGCATGGTCGAAGCGATGGTGTACATCCAGGAATGGTCGGCGCTGGAACTGGCCGGCGGCTGGGAGGAGCCCAACGCCGGTCTCGCCCACGAGTGCCCGATCCTGGTGCTGCCCGACGGGCGGGTGTGGGCCATCGCCGGCAACCCCGCAGCGTGGTTCGACGATCTGCTCGAGGCCATGGGCCGGCCCGAGCTGGCCGACGACCCTCGATTCGCCACGCCCGCCGCACGCATGGCCAACCGCTACGAGCTGTACGACGAGATGACCCAGTGGGCGGCGGGCTTTGCCGACGTGGAGGACTTCCGGCGCACAATCGAGGCCGGCACGCCGTTCAGCGTGGCCGAGATGCGCTCGCTCAACGATCTGGCGGAGACCGACTGGGCCGCGCATCGCGGGCTGCTGGCCGAGACCGCCTCGGGCTTCCGGGTGCCCGCGCGCCCCGCGCTCGGCTCAGGGATCGGCACCAACGGCCACGTCGCCGCCCGCGGCGCGGACAACCGCGACGTCATCGGCGGGCTGCTCGGATACAGCGACGACCGGCTCGACCGGCTCGAAGCCGCCGGGGTGCTGGTCACGGCCTGAACCTGGCTGCGCGCTGTCCGGCAAGCGCTCGTTGACGCGCCAGTAGCGTGAGTGGACGCGCCAGTAGCGTGAACCCGTGCAGATCGGGGTGCTCACTGGCGGCGGTGACTGTGCCGGGCTGAATGCGGCACTCCGGGCGGTGGTGCGCATGGCCGGCCACGAGCTCGACCGCAACGTCGTCGGGTACCGGCGGGGCTGGAACGGCGTGCTCGACGGCGACACCGTCACGCTGGATGCCGAGGCGATGCGCGGGGTGCTGCCGCGGGGCGGCACGATGCTCGGAACCTCGCGCAGCAGCCGCCGGCTGGAGACCGAGGGCCCGGCGCCGCTGATAGCGCAGCTCGAGCGCGACGGCGTCGAGGCGCTGGTGACGATCGGCGGCGACGGCACGCTGATCACCGCCGGTCGACTGTCCGATGCCGGTTTCCCGGTGGTCGCGGTGCCCAAGACCATCGACAACGACGTGTGCGGCACCGACATCTGCATCGGCTTCGACACTGCGCTCGGGGTCGCCACCGAGGCGGTCGACCGGCTGCACACCACGGCCGAGTCGCACAACCGGATCATGGTGCTCGAGGTAATGGGACGCGACGCCGGACACATCGCCGCCGGCGCAGGCATCGCCGGGGGCGCGGCGGCCGTCCTGGTTCCCGAGGTGCCGTTCAACATCGACGAGATCGCTGCGCGCCTCATCGCCCGTCATGACCGTGATCGCAATGCGTCGATCGTGGTGGTGGCCGAAGGCGCCATTCCCGACAGCAGCGTCGAGACCCCCGACACGGGATCCGACGAGTGGGGCAATCGCGTCCTGGACGGCATGGGGCAGTTCGTCGGGGACCTGCTGGCTGAGCGCACTGGGTTCGACACCCGCACAACCGTGCTGGGGTACATCCAGCGGGGCGGGCCGCCCACGCCGGCGGACCGGCTGCTGGGCAGCCGGCTCGGCGCGCGAGCCGTGGAGGTGCTCATGGAGGGGCAGTCGGGCTGTCTGGTGGGAGTCCACTCCACCGGCATCGCACACCCGCCGCTCGACGAGGTCGCCGGGCGCACCCGCTACCTGAGCGCAGACCAGCTCGAGCTGCTGGATTACATCTCGACTGCGCCGGTGCTGACCCGCCACAGTCCTTCACGCCGCTGGTTCTGAGCACGACGGGTCGTCCGGCTCGGCCCCGGCGCGCACGACCAGCCAAACGATGCTGCACGGTAAGGTGGCCGCGACAACACAAACCGGGGAGCCCGTGGGGCTGAGAGGGCGACAGCAAGGCTGTCGCCGACCCGAGAACCTGATCTGGGTAATGCCAGCGGAGGAAGCACATGACCGAACACCGAATGCGCAGGCCGTTTCGTCTCGCCGTGGCCGTCGCGGCCACGATGCTGCTGGTCGCAGCGTGCGGCGACGGCGATATCCCCGAAACTGACTTTCCGGCCCCGCCGCCCGAGACAGAATCTCCGTCGGCGGCAGGTCCCCAAACTGAGCAGCCAGCCGATGAGCCGCCGTCGATCGAGGGCACGACAGTCACGCTGATCACTCATGACTCGTTCAATCTGTCGGACGGCACGCTCGAGGAATTCACGGCCCAGACCGGCGTGACGGTGGAGCTGCTCGAAGTCGGCGATGCCGGCACGCTCGTGGCCGAGGCCATCCTGACCAAGGACGCGCCGCTGGGCGACGTTCTGTTCGGCATCGACAACACATTCCTGCAGCGTGGCCTCGACGCCGGCATCTTCGAGCGGTATGAATCACCGGCGCTCGCCGGTGTACCCGAGGAGTTGCAGCTCGATCCCCGCCACCGTGTCACCCCCGTGGACTACGGCGACGTGTGCGTGAACTATTGGAAGGACGCAGTGCCGTGGGCGCCTGTGACGCTCGACGAGCTGACCTTCCCCGAGTTCGCCGACCAGTTCGTCGTGCAGCATCCCGAGACGTCGTCGCCTGGGCTCGCGTTCTTGTTGGCCACGATCGCTGCCTATGGCGACGGTTGGGAGCTGTACTGGGAGGACCTGCGGGCGAACGGCGTCGCGGTGACTGCTGGCTGGGAAGACGCCTACTACGGGGAGTTCGTTGCCGGCGGCGGTGACCGGTCGGTCGTTGTGTCCTATGCGTCGAGCCCCCCTGCCGAGGTGATCTACGCCGACCCGCCGACCGACACCGCGCCCACGGGGGTCATTACCGACTCGTGCTACCGCCAGATCGAGTTCGCCGGCATTCTCTCGGGGACCGACAACGAGGCGGGCGCGCAAGCGCTCATCGATTTCATGTTGAGCGAGACGTGGCAGAACGACGTTCCGCTCAACATGTTTGTGTATCCCGTCATCGAGAATGCGACGCTCCCGCCGGAGTTCGTTGAGCACACCGCAGTTCCCCCGCATCCGCTGATGCTCGACCCTGCCGAGATCGAAGCCAACCGTGACGCGTGGACCGAGCGCTGGGTGGAAATCGTCTTGCGCTGAGCGCACGATCCGCTACAGGGAGGTGACCGTGGCCTGGCCTCTGCGGCGGCACCCCGCAGCGGCGGCATTCGGTTGGGTCCTCGCGGCGGCTGCACCGCTCGCCTTCGTGGCGGTGTTCTTCGCGTATCCGGTGTTCACCGTCGTCGGCGACGGGCTCCGCGGCCTCGGCGATGTGCTCGGCCGCTCTGCGATTCGGGGCGTGTTGTGGTTCACGGTCTGGCAGGCGATGGCCTCCACGGCTCTCACGCTGGCCGTCGGCATTCCTGCTGCGGCGGCGTTGGCGCGCCTGAAACCGAGGACGCGACGAGTCGCTCGCGCCGTCATCACCGTGCCGTTCGTGCTGCCGACGGTGGTCGTGGCCGGTGCCTTCGAGGCGGTCTTCGATCGCTTCGGCCTCGATGACGGCGCCCTGGCGCTGCACCACACCGTGTGGGCGATCCTGCTGGCGCACGTCTTCTTCAACTACGCCGTGGTCGTGCGGACGGTCGGATCGTGGTGGGCCGGCCTCGACGGCCGTAACGCCGATGCAGCAGCCCTGCTCGGGGCGACGCCGGTGCGCGCTTTCCGGCACGTCACCTGGCCGCTCCTTCGGCCCGCTGTCGCGGCCGCTGCGGCAGTCACGTTCCTGTTCTCGTTCACCTCGTTCGGGGTAATCCTGATTCTCGGCGGACCTGCCCGTGCCACGGTCGAGACCGAGATCTACCGGTACGCCATCACCCGGCTCGACTTTGAGACGGCCGCTGCGCTGGCGCTGTGCCAGCTCGTTGCCGTAGCAGCGCTGGTCACGCTGGCGGGCGTAGCCGAGCGGCGCCGGGCGGTCGCTCGGCGGGCACCGGGGCGCACAGCACCACGCCGCCGACGCGGCGTGATCGCAGTGAATGGCGCGCTGGCTTTCGGGCTGCTCGGCGTGCCGATCATCACACTGGTGGAGCGGGCATTTGCGACCGGCGAGGGATACGGCGTGGCCAACTTCGTCGCGCTCGCCGACCGCGTGCAGATGCTGCCGACTACGGCTATCGCTGCATTGCGACATTCGTTGGGATTCGCAGTGATGGCTACGGTGATCGCCACAATCGTCGGTTCCATGGCGTCGGCGGTCGTCGTAGGCAGTCGACCGAACGCCGCTGGGCGCCGAGTCGTCATCGGGCGAGAACCCGTGCCGTCATCGGACGTTGCGCTGCGTCGCAGGCGCGATGGGTCATTGCGTCGACATGGCAGCACATGGCTGCGGCGCCTTTTCGACATCGGATTGACGCTGCCGCTCGGTGTGTCCGCCGTGACCGTGGGGCTCGGCATGCTGCTGGCGCTGGACACGCCGCCGCTGAACTTCCGCACCTCGTGGTGGATCATCCCTGTCGCACACGCCCTGGTCGGGATGCCGTTCGTCGTGCGGACGCTGGTGCCGACACTGCGTTCGATCGACGACCGGTTGCGGGAGGCGGCATCGGTGCTCGGTGCGTCGCCGTTGCGCACCCGCCGTGAGGTGGATGTGCCGATTGCATCACGAGCGGTGGCGGTGGGCGCGGCATTCGCATTCGCCGTGTCGCTCGGTGAGTTCGGCGCAACCGCGTTCCTGCCGAGACGACCCGACACGTTGACGGCGCCGCTCGCCCTATTCCGTCTGCTCGGAACGCCCGGCGAGAGCTTGCGCGGTCAGGCGATGGCACTCGCGGTGGTGCTCATGGCCGCGACGGCGGCGTCGGTGCTGATCATCGAGGGTTTGCGACGCACCGACGAATCGCTGTTCTAGCGGTCGGCACGCTGTGGCGGAGCGTCGAAGCCGGTGGCGCTACACCGACTTCCACAGACGGTGTCCTTCGGTCCACAGCAGGATCGGCAGGGCCGTGTCGATGAGGTACCACATCGTGAGGTTGTCGCTGCTGTCGACGATGTCGGCAAACCAGTTCGGGACGAATGCAATGGTCACAGCGACGGCGAAGACGAACATGGCCCGCGCGTTCTTGTCGTGGGTGCCCGCCGCAGATCTGCGCCGCCATGTCGTGAGCAGCACCACAGCCAGCGCCGCGGCCATGAACCAGTTGAGCACCGACCAGATGTCGAAATTCTCGGGCTGGTCTGCCCGAAAAAACGGATAGGTGAACAGCGTGGCCACCACCGCGGCCGCGACGAGCTTCACGTAGACCGCTGCGGGTTTGATAAGAGTCATGAATCAGCGCTCCTTTGTCAGCGCGCTCGGCTCGGTGACCAATGGTGCATGCTCCTATGTGCCCAGTGCGGGATGGTCTGCGAAATGCGCAAGAGCAGCTGGGTCGTCGATGGCCTCGACGTTGGCCACCGGTCGGCCCTCGACGACGTCTCGAATCGCCAGTTCCACGAGCTTGCCTGAACGGGTACGGGGGATCGCGGGCACCTGGGCGATCACGGCGGGCACATGGCGTGGCGAGGCGCCGGCGCGGATCTGCGAGCGGATCCCGGCGGTGAGCGTGTCGTTGAGCGTGAGACCCTCGCGGAGCTTCACGAACAGCACCACCCGGGTGTCCGCGCTGGCAGCCGATCCGCCGCCCGCAGGCACTCGCTGGCCGATGACCACGCTCTCGAGCACCTCGTCGACCTGATCGACCTGCCGGTAGATCTCAGCGGTGCCGATGCGCACTCCACCGGGATTCAAAGTCGCGTCGGAGCGCCCGCTGATGATGATCCCGCCGCTCGGCGTCCACTCGGCGAAATCGCCGTGATGCCACACGCCATCGAAGCGCTCGAAGTAAGCAGACCGGTAGCGAGCGTCGTCAGGATCGTCCCAGAATCGCAGCGGCATTGACACGAACGCATTGCGGCACACCAGCTCGCCTTGGGAACCGGCAACAAGCCCCGCGCCGTCGGCATTGGCCACGTCGACGTCGAGGCCGAGCGCAGGCACTTGGATCTCGCCGCGGCGGACCGGACCCGTCGGGTCGCCGATCACGAAGCCGCCGCAGATGTCGGTGCCGCCGGAGAACGAAGCCAAGTGGACGTCGGCCTTCACCTGGGAGTACACCCAGTCGAACCCCTCCGGTGCGAGCGGCGAGCCGGTCACCGAAATGGTGCGCACGGTGTCAAGGGAATGAGTCTTCGAGGGCCGCAGGCCGGCCTTCATGGCGCCTTCGATGAACTTGGCGCTGACGCCGAAGAGCGTGACACCGCAGCGGTCGGCCACGTCGAACAGCCGCGCCGGACTGGGATGAAACGGCGACCCGTCGTAGAGCACCAGCGATGCGCCGCTGGCCAGCCCGGCGACGAGCCAGTTCCACATCATCCAGCCAGTCGTGGTGAAGTACATGACACGATCGCCCGGGCGGACGTCGAAGTGCAGCCGCTGCTCGCTCCACAGCTTGAGCAGCGCGCCGCCGGCCCGGTGCACGATGCACTTCGGCTTCCCGGTGGTGCCCGACGAGTACAAGATGTACACGGGCTGGTCGAAGTCGAGCCGTTCGAAGGTGAGATCGTCGCCGGTCGCGGCGCGGTGAGGTGCCAGCCACTCAGCCCACGATGTCGACGACTCAGGCACATCGCCGGATGACTCGGCCGCGCAGGCGTCATCGCTGCGGTCGTAGGGAGCGATGACGAGGCGTCGCAGCGATGCACCCGAGCTCGTCAGGCTGGAGGCCACCTCGACGGCTCTTGCGGCGGTGCGATGGCGGGTGCCGTTGTAGTAGTAACCGTCGACGGCGACCATCACGGTGGGGGAGATCTGGCCGAACCGGTCGAGCACGCCGTCGATGCCGAAATCCGGGCTGACAGACGAGTACACAGCGCCCAGCGACGCCGTAGCCAGGAACACGATGAGCGCCTCGGGGCTGTTGGGGAGCATGGTGGCGACCCGGTCGCCTACGCCGATCCCGTCAGCCGCCAGCGCCCGCTGGCACGCCGCCACCTCGGCCCGCAGCTCGCCGTGCGTCATGGTCAGCTTGGTCTCGTCCTCGCCGATGAAGGTCAGGGCGGTGTGAGCGGGTGGCGGGCCGCCCGCAGATGCCGGCCGCAAGTAGTGCTCGGCGATGTTCAGCCTCGAGCCGGCGAAGAACTCCAGACCAGGCCCTGGCGGGCCACTGCTTCCCCCGCCCGATCCCTCGCCCAGAAATTCGGGGCCGAGCTCGCCGATGCCGTCGCAGAACTCCCACACGGCGCGCCAGAACGCCCCGGGATTGCGCACCGACCATGCGTGCAGGTCCGCGTAGGAGCGGCGGCTGAGCCCCATACCGACCTGTTCGGCGAACTGCCAGAGTTGGGTCGCGGCGCATCGCAGGGCGTCGGGCCGCCACAGCACGCCTGCGTCGGCGACTGCGGATTTCTCGCTGTCTGGAGAGCTGCTCATCGAGCGCAAGCTAGCCAGCAGATGTCACACGTTCGATTCCAACGGCCAACAGGGAATCCACAGAATCGCCTGCAGGGGCGCGGGTAGGGTCCGCACCCATGGACGAGATCTGCGACGACCTTCAGGCAGAAACCGACGCCCTCGGCGATGTGGTCAGCGACCTCAGCGAGGAGCAATGGCGCCTGCCCACGCCTGCGGAGGGCTGGGACAGCCGCGAGACGATGGTGCATCTGGGCATGACCGACTGGGTGGCGACGCTGGCTGTCGTCGATCCCGAACGTTTCGGCGGGTTCACGGCGGCGGCTGAACGGGGCGAGATGGACCTGCACACCGCAGCGGGCTTCGACTTCGCCTCCATGTCGGGCGCCGAGATCTGGGACTGGATGTGCGCCGAGCGCTCCAAAATGCTCGAAGCGGTGCGCCCGCTTGACCGCAAAGACCGGATTCCGTGGTTTGGCCCGTCGATGGGCGCTCTGTCGTTCGTGACTGCCCGGCTCATGGAGACGTGGTCGCACGGCCATGACGTGGCCGACACCCACGGCCGGGAATTGCCCCGCACCGATCGGTTGCGTCATGTCGCCCACATCGGTGTGGGCACTCGTGGCTGGAGCTATGCGAACCGGGGCCTCGAGGCGCCAGACGGCCCGGTGCGGGTGGAATTGGATGCCCCGAGCGGGGCCGTTTGGACATGGGGGCCCGACGACGCGGCCGACAAGGTGAGCGGCGACGTCTATGAGTTCTGCTTGGCAGTAACCCAGCGGCGTTTCCACACCGAGACGGGCCTGTCGGTCACCGGGCCGCTGGCGACGGAGTGGATGGACATCGCCCAAGCCTTCGCCGGCCCGCCCACCGACGCCGAGGGCCGCCGCACAGAGTGATCGGGGTGCTGATTGTCGGACTGACGGGCGGCATCGGCGCCGGCAAGAGCACGGTCGCGCAGCTGCTCGCCTCACATGGCGCAGCGGTCGTGGACGTCGACGCGCTCGGGCGCGAGATCATCGCACCCGCAGGCGCAGCGGTCGGCTCGGTGCTCGAACGATTCGGAGACGACCTTGCCGGACCCGATGGCGGCATCGACCGTGCTGCGCTCGCGGCGATCGTGTTCAACGACCCTGACGAGCTCGCTGCGCTCAACGCGATCAGCCATCCGGCGATCAACGAGCTCCTCGACGAACGCGTCGGCGCCATCGCAGACACCGGTGCCACCGATGTCGTGGTGCTGGACATGGCGGTCCTAGTGGAAAGCACGCTCGGCCGCGACACCGCGTTCCCCTATGAAGTGGTGGTGACGGTGGAGGCGCCGCCCGATGTGCGCATGGAGCGGCTGATCCAGCGGGGCATGTCAACCGACGACGCCAAGGCCCGCCTGGGGTCGCAGGCCACCGACGAACAGCGCAGGGACGTGGCCAACTTCGTCATTCACAACGGCGGTGGCACCGACGAGCTTGCCGGTGCGACGGCTCAGCTCTGGGATGCCCTGCGCCGGCTCGCTGACGAGCGCGCCGCATGAACGCCGAATCGGCGCCTCCGGTTCGCTACCCGCCGCAGGATCACATCCTGCGGCACCTGCGCCTCAGCCATCAGATGACGGGCGACGGCACGCTGACGGCCACCATGCCCATCCTCGACGATCTTGCCGACAGGCCGCTGGCCGAGGGCGGCTGGCTGCGTCTCGGCGCCCTCGCCACGCTGGTGGATTCGGTGGCGGGGCATCACGCCGTCCTGCAGGTAACGCCCGACTGGTCGGCCACGCTGCACCTGTCGACGGTGCTGGCCGCACGGGCTGAGGGCTCGCTGGCGATCGCCCGTTGCTCGCCGCTGCGGGTCGGCCGGAACCAGGTTGTCACCGAGACGTCGGTGACCGACGAAGCCGGAACCGAGATCGCTCGCTCCACGTGTACCTATGCCCGGCTGCCCCGCCGCGACGACACCCCGGTGGTGGATTCCACGGCTCGGGAGAACACCGTCGACTACCGCGAGGACCACGAGCTGAATCCTCGACCGCCGCTGGACGACTACTTGCGGATCACCCCGGTGCCCGGCGAGGCCCGCATCGAGCTGCCGATGCACAACCGCATCCGCAATTCGTTCGGCTCGCTGCAGGGCGGGGCGTCGATCGTGGTCGCCGAGGTCATGAGCACGCACCTGGCGCAGATGAACGACAGCAGCGAGCGCCCGGCGCGCTGCGTGTTCGCCGACATGCACTACCTGGCGCCTGGCCGCGGTGGACCATTCCGGGTCGAGGGCGAGGTGCTGGCAAGCACCGGCCACCTCGTGACAACCCGAACACGCATCTTCGAGACCGCCGGCGAAACCGACCGGCTGCTGCAAACCGCAACCGCCACAGCGGCCTATCTGGACTGAGAGGCGGAGCACCGGACTCGACCGGTCGGTGCGCGCCAGCAGCCAGGACACCAAGCCGACAGATGACGAACAAAGCACCAAGCTCGTCAAACCGAAACTCACCCCCAGGCCCGACCACTGACCCCGACATCATGACTGTCACACCGGCCCTCTACCGTGCAGGCCATGACCACGCCGTCCCACAGCGTCTCATCACGCCGACGAACTGGCCTGCCGCGGCTGGCCGCTTTCGACATCGATGGCACGCTCATCACTCGACGTGGTGCTCTTGCGGATCGGACCGCGACTGCGCTTGGAGCACTTGCTGAAGCCGGTGTCATCACAGCGCTGGCAACCGGTCGGCCGTGGCCTCAGACTGAGTCTGTTCTGCGACGTGCACCAACTTTGTCGTACGCGGTATGCCTCAACGGCGCTGTAGTGATGGACGCTGCGGCAGGCGAGCGGATCGCCGACCGGTCCATGACGCATTTCGAGGCCATCGAAGCCGCCGAGATCGCGCGAAAGCTCCTGCCTGATGTGAGTCTGGGGCTTGACATGGCCGACGGCCGTCACTTTTGGGAGCACCGGTTCGCCCCACAGATGCCGGCCGATCTCATCGCGGATCTCAGCGTCGCGCGGGTCGCAGATGCTGTTGGGGCGGTGGACGGTCCGGTGCTGACGTGGCTCGTGCACGTCCCCGATGTGGACACCCTCGCAATCGTGAACGAGCTCGAGCCGTACATGCCGCTGGGGACCGAGATCCGACCCTCCGGACTGGACATGGCAGAAATCGCGGCCGCGGGCGTCAGCAAGTCAGCCGGTCTGAAGATCGTTTGCCAGCGGTACGGCATCAATGCTTCAGACGTTGTGGTGTTCGGCGACGGCCTCAACGACGTCGACATGCTCCGGTGGGCCGGTCACGGGGTTGCCATGTCGAACGCCGCGGACATGGTCCGCGACGCAGCGGATGCTGTCGCGCCGAGCAACGACGATGACGGCGTGGCTGTTGTCGTGGAGGCGATGCTGGCGGGGAGACGCTGGCCTCCGGCGACTCGCAGCAGTACGTTCGCTGCCGTTTCGCCAGATGGAGGGTCCGATGGCTGAGGGGCACAGCGCCACGTCGACCAGCAGTTCGGCACCGAGTGGCGATGCCGACGGTGCCGACTCTGGCGGTGACGGTTCAACCGACAGCGGATCACGGCGACCGTCGATATGGGAGCGGATGCGTCGCGGCATGGCCGACCACAACGCCACAGCACCCAGTGGGCCCATGGGTATTCCCGATGCGCCCGAGTCCTCCCCCGATGATCCCGACGCGATCGGCGATGACTCCGCGGACGGGGACGACGGCCCGACCACCGAGCTGGTGTTCGAGCGCATCCATCACTACCGAGACACCATTCGCAGTTATCAAGTGCTCATCGAGGGTCAGCGCGTCGGACTGATCCGCGACGGCAATACCGAGAGCTTCGTGCTGCGGCCCGGCAGCTACACGCTGAGGTTGCAGCTCTTGTGGATCTTCAGCCCCAAGATTGTCGTGGAGCTGCCGGCGGGAGGGCAGACGCGGATGGTCTGCGGCCCCAACGGCGGGATCCTGCACGCATGGCGCCTGTTCTTCGCCCCGACTACGGCGATCTTCCTGCGCTTCGCAGACGAAGCGTGACACAGCCTCCGCTTTGCGGAGGAAGCGTGATACAGCTTGAGGTTTGCGAACAAATTCTGAGCAGGGGTCGCCGGTAGGGTTCGGCGCCATGAGCGTGTGGCAGGCATCGGCCAGCGCGACCTCGGCTGATCAGCTCAGGTCCGAGCTTGACGCGTGGCTCGCGGACAACTGGGATCCCAGCATGAGCGTGCGGGAATGGTGGGGCCGCCTCGCTGCAGCGCGACTGTCCAATCCGACGCTGGCTGAGCCGTTCGGTCGGGGCTGGGGGCGCGGCGAGACGCGCGTGCTGGTCGAAGCCATCCGCGCTGCGGGCGCGATCGGCTCACCGGCGGGTCTGGGCATGCTGCTGGCGGCGCCGACGATCCTCGAGCACGGCACACCCGACCAGATCGAGCGCTTCGTGCCCGCCATTCTGAACGGCACCGACGCTTGGTGCCAGCTGTTTTCCGAGCCTGGCGCCGGAAGCGACCTCGCTGGCCTGCAGACCAAGGCCGTCCGTGACGGGGACGAGTGGATCGTCACCGGTCAGAAGGTGTGGACGTCGGAAGGCTCCCACGCAGATCTGGGCATGCTCGTCGCCCGCACCGATCCCGAATCGCCTAAGCACCGCGGCCTCACCTGGTTCGCCTTCGACATGGCCCAAGACGGCGTCGAAGTCCGCCCGTTGCGTGAGATGACCGGCCGGTCGCTGTTCAACGAGGTGTTCATCGACGGCGCCCGGGTGCCCCACGCAAACGTCATCGGCGAGCTGAACGACGGCTGGCGCGTCACCAATACGACGCTGGTCGTCGAGCGAGCAGGCATCGGAGGCAGCCACGGCCTTGCTTACGCAGCCGCACATCCTGGGTCAATCGCAGGACACCTGGACGAGCCAGCGGGTTCATTCCGCGGCAAACGGCTCGCGCTGGCGGCAGGGGGGGTGGGCCCAGGCACGTTCAACCAGCTCAGCGAAGAAGCCCGCACCCGCGGCCGTGGCGGTGACCCGGTCGTCCGCCAGGAGCTCGCAGCGCTGCATACCGATCTCGAGGTGATGCGGCTGTCGGCAATGCGCGGTCGGCAAAAGTCTCAGCGCACCGGTGGCGAAGGCAACCTGGCGAAGCTGCGCATGACCGCGGCGCTGCGCCGGGCCCGGTCGCTGGCGGGCACCATCCTCGGTGCCGACATGACCCTGTGGGGCGCCGAAGCGGCCACCGACGGAGTGCTGCAGGAGATGACGGTCTTCTCGCCGGCGCCGTCGATCTACGGCGGCACCGACGAGATCCAGCGGAACATCCTGGGCGAGCGGGTGCTGGGGCTCCCCAGGGAACCCGGCCCCGATCCGGCCACGCCTTTCCGGGAGCTTCCCCAGAACGCCACATCTTGGTAGTGCGCTGTACCCGGGGCGAATCGATCGGGGAGCGCAGGACCGATACGCAGCACAGAATGTGAGCCGGTGAGCATTCCCGAACCACCGCACGGCCGAGAATCTCCGCAGGGCCTCGAGATCCTGCCCGAGAGCGGTGCCGACTTCGCGGGCGTGCAGGAATCGGTGATCGAGCGGCAACCGTCGTCGGCGCCGCCCCGCCTCGTGGTGCTGGCGGTGCTCATTGCAGCTCTGGCCCTAGCCGCGGTGGTCGTGGCGTGGGTGCGCAGCGGCGGCGACGAGCCCGACGCAGCGATTGCGGCGACCACCACGACAACCGAGCCCCCGGCCACGACCACGACGGTCGGACCCACGCGGCCGCCGCGCACGACGCTGCCGCCGCCG
This sequence comes from Candidatus Poriferisodalis sp., assembly GCF_965214215.1. Lineage (GTDB taxonomy): Bacteria > Actinomycetota > Acidimicrobiia > Acidimicrobiales > Poriferisodalaceae > Poriferisodalis. The sequence goes on from NZ_CBDCBD010000003.1 coordinate 2,062,815, forward strand.
ACAGTGCTCGACGGGCCCTTCGGCGACTTGCCGCCCGCACGCCCCGCCGCCGAGCTGGTTGCCACGCTCGCCGGAGATGCCACCGGCAACGTCCGCGGCTTCCTGTTTCAGCTCGACCTGGTGAGCGGAGCGGCTCAGTACGTGCCGCTGCCCAGTCTGCCGCACACTTTGTTCGAGCTCGACGGCGAGATCGTGGTCGGTATCGGGCGTGACGTGCTGCGCGTCGACACCGCCACCGGAGACCTCGTCGTCATCGCTGAGGACGTGACCGAAATGTTGCCTGCCCACAGCCCGCCGGGAATCGTCGCCGTGGTGCGCGGCAGCGAGCATCTCTTCGCCCGCGTGGTCGGCCTCGACGGCGTGTTCCGCTCCGCCGTGCAGATGCCCAACGCGGCCGTCGTGCATGGTGCTCTCGGCGACCATGTCGTGGTGTCCATGGCGGGCAGCGTGATGGCGCTCGACGGGCGAAACCAGGCGCTCCAGCTCGGCCCCGGCCGGGTGCTCGCCGTCGGCGACGGGCATGTCGTGCGATTGCAGTGCGAGGAATACGGCTGCCAGATCACCGACACCTCATTCAGCGCCAGCGTGGGCGACGATCGACGCGACGACTGGTGCGACGACATCTGCGCGGAAGCCTCAGGCCGCTTCGGCGAACGCGACGACCAGGCCGAGATGGAGGAGAACTGCTCGACGCTGTGCGAGGACTACCCGATCGTCACCGGCGCGATCACCGAGCGGCGGGTGGAATTGCCGGCGGAGCTGCTTGCGGCGTCACCGGATCGCTGGAGCGAGCAGGGTCTGATGTCGCCCGACGGCAACCGGATCGCGTTGAGGCTCCTGCACGGCAACGGAGCCCCGGCGGGAGTCGTTGTGGTCGACCTGGAGCAGCAATGGGGTCGCCACTCGCCCGAGATCGGCGTCGATCTTGGGCACATGGCGTGGGCGCCCGACAGCCGGTACTTGCTGTACACGCTCGACAACGACGTCATGGTGTGGGATGTGCAGGCCGCCGAGGGGGAGCTGCCCTCGGGCCGGGCGCACGTTGGCGAACCTTTGGAGCAACTGGTTTTGCGTTCGGCTGGTGGTTGAGCTGGCTTTTGCGCCCGCTGGGGAGGCGGCATGAGCCTCTGGTCCCGCGATCCGGCAGGTCGCAACGTCGCAGAGTCTCCTGCCGCCTCCCCAGCTCTGACATCTGGGCTTAGCGGTTGCCGCTCACGAGTTGTTCGGCGGTGACTATTACGAATAGGCCGGTGGCTTCTATGAGTGGGGGAGTGTTGGGTGGCGCGTTTGCTGCACGCACGGTGAGTTCGACGTGTGACTTGCGGCCTTCGCGGCTGGTCTCGCGGGCGTCATAGGTCACGGGCTCGTCGATCGGCACGCCGCCTCGGTAGTCGATCTCTAGGCGGGCGGTGTAGGCGGCGATTCCCAGGCAGACCATGAGGTAGCCGAGCACGTCATCGACCACCGCGCACACCGCGCCGCCATGAGTCCGGCCTGGGGCGCTCTCGAAGGCGGCACCGAAGGTCACCGCGGCACGGACGCCTTCGCCGTGGCGGCGCATGTCCACGTCCATGGCGGTCGGATTGGCGGGGCCGCTGAATGCTCGGTCGCTGAACGCCATGACCTCAGCGCCATCGGGCGGTCTCGGATCGGTGTAGCGGCGGGCGAAGTAATCGGCCGGGCGCGGCACGGCTGCTGAGCCGGCTTCGAGCCGGTCGGCGGCGGCGTCGGCCCACGCGGCGATCTCCACCAGCGTGTCGGCATCGGTGCGATGACGGACGAACGCATGCGCCAGCCGCCTCAGTGCTCCCGCCGCTGCGCTGCGCTCGGCAAGTTGAGGATCGGGATAGATCAAATGCAGGTCGCTGCGTGCATCGACGCTGGTCTCGTCGCGGGGCGACGGGTCGTCCACGGGGCCTCAGCTGCCGAGCCGGTCGGGCTCGCCATAGGGATAGTCGACCAATTCGCTGGACGGGTGCTCAAGATCGAACGTCCAGTATTGGCGGATCTCGGCAATCAGCCGATCACCCCCCTCGACGAGCGGGCCGAAGTCGTAATGCTCGCTGCCGCGCACCGCAAACCGCACGCCGCCGCTGCGCGCCTCCGGGTTGTCCGTGTCGCTGCGCGTCGCGGGGCTGCCGGTGCCGCTGCGAGGTGCAGGCATCGTGCCGGACATCCTCCACTCGATCGCCGCAGTGTCGCCGTCGGTCACCAGCCGCTCGCAGTGCCACGATGCGCCCTGCCACTTGGAGGCAATGCGAGACCAGAAGCGACCGATCGTCGCTGCCCCCCGCACGGGTGCGTGGTTGGTGTCGTAGACCACGGCGTCATCGGTGAAGTGCCTCGCTACGGCCGCGGCATCGCCGGAGGTGCATGCGTCGAAATAACCGGTGATCCGCGCTTCGATGCCCGCCGCCGCGCTCGCAGTTTCCCCGGTGGTGTCCATGTCAGCCTGCTCGCCCATGTCGCCAGTCTCGCAGGCCCTCCCATAGCAGCGCTAAGTCACCGCGCGGGTAGGTGCGCCCGCTGAGGAGGCGGCATGAGCCTCTGCTCCCGCGATCCGGCAGGTCGCAACGTCGCAGAGTCTCCTGCCGCCTCCCCAGCTCTGGCATCTGTGCCTACTGGCTCGAGTCCTCAGTCACGGCCCAGGAGAGCCAGCGGCCGTCACGCCTTTCGAGGCGCAGCTTGTGCGAGAAGCACTCCGAGAGCGTCGCGGCGGTGAGCACCTCGCTGAGGGGACCGCATACCAGTGGCGTGCCGTCGCGCAGGAGGAGTCCATGTGTGAACGACGGTGGGATCTCATCGGTGTGATGCGTCACCAGTACGGTGGCCGGCGTCCGGGGGTCGGCTGCCAGCGATTCCAGGCTGGCCACGAGCTGTTCGCGGCCTGCAAGGTCCAGACCGGCCGTCGGCTCGTCGAGCAGCAGCAGTTCGGGACGGCCCATGAGCGTGCGAGCGAGCTGCACCCGCTGCTGCTCACCCGACGACAGCGTGGTGAACGCCCGCTCGGCCAGCCGCCCGGCACCGACGCGATCCAGGCACGCCAGCGCGGCTGTCCGGTCTGCCTCGGTGTAGGTGTGCCACCAGGTCTCCAGCGCTGCGTAGCGCGCCGTCATCACGATGTCGAGGCCGCTGATATTCGGTCGGAACTGGTCTCGCAGCGACGAGCTGGCGAGCCCGATGCGTCGACGGTGCTCCCGTACGTCGACTGTGCCCCACCGCTCGCCCAGCACATCGACGGTGCCGGTGGTGGGGAAGCGGTACAGCGACAGGATCTTGATGAGGCTCGTCTTGCCCGAGCCGTTGGGCCCCAGCACGATCCACCGCTCGTGCGGGGCGATGTCCCAGTCGAGCGGGCCCAGCACCGTCGTGCCGTCGTAGACGACCGATACATTCCGCAGCGAGGCTGTCGGCTGGACAGTTGGCTGATGCTGGGCGTCACTCACGCGTGCTCACGTCTCGTTGGGGTGGTCCTCGCCGGCATGCGACACCCACGTGGCGTACATCTCGGCGTACCGGCCGCCCAGCGCCACCAGCTCGTCGTGGGTGCCCAACTCCATCACGCCGCCCTCGTCGATGACTGCGATCCGGTCTGCCCGCATGGCCGTCGCCAGACGGTGGGCGATCAGCACAGCCGTGCGCCCTTCGAGCAGCAGGTCCAGTGCGCCTTCGATCTCGGCCTCGGTGCTGAGATCGACGCTGGAGGTTGCCTCGTCGAGCACGATCACCCGGGGCCGTGCCACGAAAGCCCGCGCCAACGCCAGCAGCTGACGCTCGCCTGCCGACAGCGACACGCCCCGCTCGTGCACCGGGGTGTCGGCCCCCTCGGGCAGGCTCTCAATGAGCCGGCGCAGTCCGACCAGGTCGAGCGCGGCGTCAATGTCGGCGTCGAGCTGAGCGTCGTCGTCTCGGCCCCTGCGACGCAAGCCGAAGGCGATGTTGTCGCGGATGGTGCCGTGGAACAGGAATGGCTCCTGGGGCACCACGCCGAGCTGTTCGCGCAGCGACGACAGCGTCACGTCGCGCAGGTCCCAGCCGTCGATCGTGATCCGGCCCTGCGTCGGGTCGTAGAAGCGGATGATCAGCTTCGCGATCGTGCTCTTGCCCGCCCCCGTCGGCCCCACCAGTGCGAAGGTTTCTCCCGGGCGGATGTCCAAGCTGACGTCGCTCAGCACTTCGGGCAGTTCAGGTTCGACGGGCTCGCCGCTGTCGAGGTCTCGGCCGGCGCCGCCGTGCTCCGCTCCGGCGCCGTTGCCCAGCGCCGGCAAGCCCATTGGGTCGAATGACGCAGTGAACTGTCCAGCGGCCTGCTTCGCCGCTCCGTCGGGTCCCGCGCCGGTGCCCCCGTCGCCGTCACTGTCGCCCGACGCAGCATCGTCGTCGTAAGCGAACGACACGCTCTCGAGCCGGATGTGACCGCTGACCGGCGGCAGGTCGGCTGCGTCGGGGTGCTGGCGCACGGTCGGTTGGGTGGCCAGCACTTGGCTGATCTTGCGGAGGCCCGACTGGCCCTGCTGGTAGGTGCTGTAGAGCTGCGCGAGCTGCTGGATCGGGGCGAAGAACGTCGTGACGTACAGCACGAACGCGCCCAGCTCCCCGACGGTGAGGCTGCCATCGCCCACCATCCACCCGCCGACCGCCAGCACCAGCGCCTGAGCAGCAATGCCGATGGCCTCGGTGCTGGGCCCGTAGATCGCCTGGACCCTTGACATGGCCAGGTTGGCGTCGCGAAAGCGCGCCGTCACCCTGCGGTGCCGCACGGCGTTCTCGAGTCGCCGGCCCGTGGCCGCGATCACCCGGATTCCCGCCAGGTTCTCCGACAGGTCGGCCAGCACGTCGGCGATGCGGTCACGTATCTCGCCGTAGCCCGTCTCGCTGCGGATCCGGAACCACAGCGTCAGCCCAACCAGCGGCGGGAGGATCGCGCCCAGCAGGATCATCGCCAAGAGCGGGTGGTAGCCGAACAGCACCACGGTCACGACGCCCACTGTGAGCACCTGGATCAGCAGGTTCACGAAGCCTTCGTTGATGAGCATCGCCACGTACTCCATGTCGGAGGTCATGCGGCTGAGCAGCACTCCGGACTTGGATGTCGTGTACCAGTCGAGCGAGAGGCGCTGGTAGTGGCTGAACAGGCGCAGCCGCAGGTCGTACATGACCCGCTCGGCGATGCGCCCGTTGAGGCGCTGGCGCAGCCGGCTGAGCAAGATGCTGACGGCAACGACGCCCACGAAGATCAGCACGACCATGTTGAGGGCGAAGCGGTCTCCCTCGGTGATGCCGCGATCGATGCCCTGCTGGAACAGCACCGGCACCGCCTGCATCGCCGCGGTCTCGGCGCCGAGCAGCAGCAGTGCTCCCAAGACGCCCCAGCTGTGCGGCACCAGCATGTCCCGAAGGCCGAACCGGCGGCCCCGTCGAGGATCGGCGCGCTCTGCGATGTGGTCGAAGCCGACGTCGGGCTCGGGGTGCTCGGGTTCGAGCGCCAGCAGCTTGTTCGCGCCTTCCTGCATCTCGGCGGGAACGCCGGCGAAAGGCAGCCCTGCCGCTGCGCTGGACTGCGTCGCGGTCGGTCCCATGTGGCCGGGGCCGCCGACCATCACCATGAAATGTCGCTCCGAGGCGTGCCGTTGCTCGCGACCGCTGGAGGGTCCCCGCCGTTCGTATTGCCGCCCGCGGCAAGCACCTCGACGTAGCGGGGCTCGGTGGCCATGAGCTCTGCGTGAGTGCCGTCGGCCGCCACCTTCCCGCCGTCGAGCAGGATTACCCGGTCGGCCAGGCTGATCGTGGACAGCCGGTGAGCGATGACGATGGTCGTGCGCTCGGCGAGCAATTCACCGAGTGCGTCGTGGATCCGCTCCTCGTGCGCCACGTCGATGGAGCTCGTGGCGTCGTCGAGGATCAGCACGGCGGGATCCGCGAGGATCGCCCGAGCGATGGCGATGCGCTGGCGCTGGCCGCCCGAGAGGTCGTACCCTCGCTCGCCGACCACGGTGTCGTAGCCCTCGTCCAGCTCGGCGATGAAGTCGTGGGCCTGCGCTGCGACGGCAGCGGCAACCACCTCGGAGCGCGCGGCATCAGGCCGCGCGTAGGCGATGTTGTCGTGCAGGCTGGCCGAGAACAGGAACGGCTCGTCGGGGACGAAGCCCACCGCGGCGCGCAGGCTGTCGCCGGTGAGGTCGTTCACGTCGTGTCCGCCGACCGAGATCGTGCCGTCGCCGAGGCTGTAGAACCGCATCAGCAGCCGGGCGAGCGTCGACTTGCCGCAACCGGTGCGCCCGACGACGGCGACCCGCTCCCCGGCGCCGATGCGCAGGTCCAGCCCGTCGAAGACCGCCGGAGCGTCGCGTTCGTCGCTTGCGGCGCCCGCAACGCCTCCGACGGTCTCGGTGCCGTAGGAGAACCGGACCCCCTCGAAGCGCACCGCCATTCCCGAGGGCCGGCCGGCTGGGCCTTGGCGCTGCGGCAGATCGACTGCGCCGGGCCGATCGGCGACGAGCACCGGTTCATCGAGCACCTCGAAAATGCGTTCTGCGGATGCCTTGGCCCGTTGGCCGAAGATGAACAGCATCCCGATGAAGCGGAACGGCGCCTGCAGCAGCAGGATGTACAGGTAGAAGGTGGCCAGATCGCCCACCGACAGCGAGCCGCCGATGATCAGGTGCCCGCCGACCAGGAGCACCATCGCCATCGCCAAGCGTGGGAGGTTCTCGATGACCGGCGTGTAGTGCGCCCTGGTGTTGTGCTGGAGCAGGTTCGCCCAGCGCAGCCGCTGTGTCGCCGCGGCCATTTCTTCCACCTGCCGTGCCTCAGCCGCGAACGCCTTCACGACGCGCACGCCATTGACGCTCTCGTGGGTCACGGTGGCGACCTCGGCGTTGCGTGACTGGATGATCCACGACAACGGGAACATGATGTGCCGCAGCCGCTGGCCCAGCACATAGACGGCAGGCATGATCAGCATCGTGATGGCGGTCAGCGGCAGGCTGATCCATGCCATCACCGAGATCGCCACCACGAAGCTCAACAGCTGCACCGACACGATCGGCGCGAAGGCCAGATAGGTCTGCACCGAACGGATGTCGGAGTTCGAACGCGAGATGATCTCGCCGGTCTGCACCCGGTCGTAGAACGCGAACGACAGTCGGCTGAGGTGTGCGAACAGCAGGGTGCGCAGCGCGAACTCGACCCGGTGGCCCATGGCGAAGAGCCCATAGCGGTAGACGTAGGTGAAGATGCCGCGGGCGACGCCGAGCACCACCAGTGCGATGACGAACGCCCACAGCGAGCCCGAGCCGGTGCCGTCGGTGCCGGTCACCGCCGCGTCGACGGCGAAGCCGGCCACTCTCGGCGCGATGGCCCCCGCACCCGTCGCCAAGACGGCCGCGATCAGCGCGACGACGACGCGCGCTTGCTGACGTCGCAACAGCGGGCTCAGCCGCCGGATCCAGCTCAACGAGCGGTCAGCGCGGATCCAGTCCCCGTCGAATTCGTCGTCGGGATGGGGTTGCGCGCCTGGCTCCGCGGGCGCAGTGCTGGGGGCTACCCGCATCCCGGCGAGGCTACCGGCGGCCCTGTTCGGCGAACCGGAGCGACCCGGTACCGTAAGAGGCTGAGCCGATAGGCGAAGCCGTGGCCCGAGCGGCCCGTGAGCGACAGCGAACAAGAGCGGGAATCAACTGGTGCGACAGCGGGAAGGTTCACCTATCCGCGCATCTTCTCAGAGCGTGCGCGGTGGCGCTCAGGGGTGCTCGGCACCGGCATGACGCTGGGACTTATAGCAGGACTCGGGATTGTCGTCGCCCTCATCGTCTTGAACGGCGTCTACGTGGCGGGCGAGTTCTGCCTGCTCGCGGTCAACACCTCCCAAGTCGACGTTCGGGCCGCCCAAGGGCAGCGTCGGGCCCGCGGCGTGAGAGCCCTGCTGCGGCGGCTCAATTTCCATCTCGCCGGCGCCCAGCTCGGCATCACGCTGACGTCGCTGGTGCTCGGCATCATCGCCGAGGACACCATTGGCGGGCTCATCGAGTGGTTGCTGGGGGGCTGGGGCGCCACGCTGGCATCGGCCGGAGTGGTCGCAGTGGTGGCGATCGCGCTGGCGGCAGTCATCCAGATGGTGTTCGGCGAGCTGCTCCCCAAGAACCTGGCCGTGTCGCGCCCGCTGGGCACTGCGCTGTCGCTGGCACCGGTGCTGCGGCTCTACGGCACGATCGCTGCGCCGGTCACGCTGCTGTTCAACGGCATCGCCAACGCCACGGTGCGCGGGCTCGGACTCGAGCCCACCGAGGAGCTCCGCATCGTGCGAACACGCGACGAGCTGGAGTACGTGGTGCGCTCGTCTCGCCGCAGGACGCTCAGTGACGGCCAAGCCGATCTGCTGGTGCGAACGCTGCGCCTAGGTCGCAAGGACGCCGCCGACGCATTGACGCCGCGCACGGCGATGTCAGCTATCGGCGCTGCGGCGACGCTGCCCGAACTGGTCGAGCTGGCACGCGCCAGCGGGCACTCGCGTCTCCCGGTGCTGGGCGCGAGTTCCGACGACGTGCTCGGCGTTGCCGAAGTGCGCGACGTGTTCGGCATCGATGCGGCCGAGCGGGACGTCACGCGAGTGGAGGCGATCATGCGTCCGGTCGTGGCGGTGGCCGAGAGCCGCAAGCTCGACGGCGTCCTCGCCGACATGGCGGCGTCCGATTGCCGTTTGTGCGTGGTGGTGGACGAGCACGGCGGCACTGCGGGGATTGTGACGCGCGAAGACATCGCCGAGGAACTCGTGGGCGACATCGCCGATGAGTTCGACGAGCCCGCCGTGCTCACCGCCCGGCGGCCCGGCCAGCCGCTGACGCTGGCGGGCACAACGACGCTCGACGAGCTGGAGGAGGCCACCGGTCTGGCCGCACCCGAAGGCCCCTATGAGACCCTGGCCGGATTCGTGCTCGACCAGCTCGGCGAGATCCCCGCCGCGGGCACATTGATCTCGTGGAACGGTTGGCGACTGGCCGTCACCGAGATTGACGGGCTGCGCATTGCCGAAGTCGACGTCAGCATCGACACACCCCCCACGCGTGACGCAGATTCAAACGGGGCACCCGACAGAGGCGCCCAGTGACCACGCTGGCCATCGCGGTGGGTCTCGTGCTGATCGTGTTCAACGGCGCGTTCGTGGCGATCGAGTTCGGCCTCATCGGCGCGAAGCGCGCCGCAGTCGACGGCCACGCGGCGACCGGCAAACGCTCGGCCCTTGTAGCCCAGCGCATGCAGTCCGACGTGCTGACCACTCTCGGAGGCGCCCAGCTCGGCATCACCCTGTGCTCGCTCGCTGTCGGCCGCCTCACCGAGCCGGCCATAGCGAGGCTCATCGAGCGGGCAGCGGCTGGAATCGTCGAGATCCCCGATGCGGTGCTGCACACCATCGGCTTCGGCATCGGGCTGGGAATCGTGACCGTGCTGCACATGGTGTTCGGCGAGATGGTGCCAAAAAACCTGGCGCTCATCGGGCCCGAGCGCACGCTGCTCGTGCTGGCTCGGCCGATGGCTGCGTACCTCTACGTCGCCCGCCCGATCGCCGCAGCGCTGCAGTGGGTGGCCAATGGCATGACCCGGATCCTGCGCGTCGAGCCCACGTCGGAGCTGGCCGATGTGGCGACGCCAGCCGAGTTGGCGCTCATGGCGCGTGACTCGCTGGCCGAGGGGCATATCGCATCCGCCGACGTGGCTTTGCTGGAGCGGGCTATGCGCTTCGGGGCGACACAGGTGAGCGACGTCATGGCGCCAGCAGGCGAAGTCGCGGCGGTGCGGTTGGACGATTCGATTCCCGAGGTCGAGCAGGAGTTCGCCCGCACGGGCCACTCCCGCCTGATCGTGCTCGGAGCAGGTCCCGACGACGTGCGGGGCATGCTCCACAGCAGCGATTTGGCGGCGTCGACGCAGCGCGACGCTGCGGACCTGGCCGAGGCCGACCGGCGCGTCGCAGCGGGCCAGCGCCACGGTCGCGGCCTCGTGCGGCGGATGCTCCGACTCGGTCCTCAGGTAGCGCTCGACGAGGCGCTGCGCCGCATGCAGCGCACGCGCATCCACCTCGCTGTCGTCGCCGATGCCGGGGGCCGCACTCTCGGCGTGGTCGCGCTCGACGACCTGCTGCGCAGTTTGATCGGCGATCCGGACGCCGCCGACGAGGAGAAAACTGCCGCGACAGGCGGGCCCGGGAGTGGCACACTCCGTTCTCAATAGGCCCGTCTGGTTAGGCTTCGGCGCTCGTTGCGAGGCCCGGTGCGGCCGAAGGCCCCACATCATGACTTGGATCGACAAAGCGCTCGACGGCTGCCCGCAGACGGTCGTGATCAACGACTCCAAGACGCCCAGCGGCCGTGCCCACGTCGGCTCGCTGCGGGGCGTGCTGATCCACGATGCGGTGGCTCGGGTGGCCCGCGAGCGAGGCCTGGACGCCACGTTCATGTACGGCTGCGACGACATGGATGCGGTCGATGAGATCCCCCACGGAACCGGCGAGCACTTCGTCTCCCACCTCGGCAAGCCGCTGTGGGCAGCGCCGGCACCCGAAGGTCTTGGTGGCGCTTCGATGGCCGAGGCGTACTTCACCGAATTCACTGCGACGTTCGACAAGCTCGGTGTCGAGGTCGACTTCTACCGAATGAGCGACATCTACCGATCTGGCCAGCTCGACGACGTCATCGACACGTTCCTGCGAGCTGCGGCCGACGTGCGCCAGATCTATCTCAGGCTCAGCGGCGCCGAGCGTTCCGACGACTGGCTGCCCTTCCAGCCAATCTGCGAAGCCTGCGGCCGAATCGGCACCACCTACGCCACCGACTACGACGGCAAGACCGTCGCATACGAGTGCCGAAGCGATCTGGTGACTTGGGCCGAGGGCTGCGGGCACAGCGGTCGCATCAGCCCCTTTGGCGGCAACGGCAAGCTGCCCTGGAAGCTCGAGTGGGCAGCCAAGTGGAAGCTCTTCGGTGTCTCGATCGAAGGCGCCGGCAAAGACCACATGGCCGCCAGCGGATCCCACGAAGTCTCCTCAGCGATAGCCCGCCAGGTGCTGCGATGCGCAGTGCCCATAGCGGTGCCTTATGAGTTCTTCACGCTCGGCGGGGCCAAGATGAGCTCCTCGCGGGGCATCGGCATGACCGCTTCGGAACTCACCGACCTGCTGCCCCCCAACCTGCTGCGCTACCTAGTACTGAGAACCCAGCCACGCCGATCCATCAACTTCGATCTCGACGTCCCCAGCCTCAACAAGGCATTCGTCGAGTACGAACGGCTCTGGCGCTCCGCAGCAGCCAAAGACCCCCGCCCCAACGAAAGTCAGCTCTACGCGATCTCAAGCGCAATCGCAGAGGCGAACGTGCCCCCGGCGCCCAACTTCAGCCCACCATTCGACTCAGTACTCAGCCTCGTCCAGCAACCCCACGTCAAGATCACGAATCACGTCGCCAAGCTCGGCGTCGAGATGTCGGTAGCTGACTCCGACTGGCTAGCCCTAAAGGAAGCCACTGCGCAAGCCCTAACGAGCAGCAATCCCGACCTCGCCAGCACCCTCAAAATGCTCGATCCATCCGAGGCAGCAATGCAACGCAGCGCACTGGAAGTCCGCCAGCGCGACTTCCTGGGACGGCTTGCACAACGCTTCAGCGAACTGCCTGCGTGGGACGCCCGAGAGATTCAGGACGCCGTCTTCGAATCTGCCCGAGATGTAGGCATCGACCCAAAGACTGACGCAGCACTCGTATTCGAAGCCCTATACCGGGTGCTATTCGACGCCGACACCGGTCCAAGAGCAGGCAGCTACCTCGCCTTCATAGGACGAGACGAGACTCTCCAACGCCTGCGCTAACCAACCGTCCAGCACACATGCCGCCACCGGTAAGGGCACAGATGCCATAGCTGGGGAGGCGGCAGGAGACTCTGCGACGTTGCGACCTGCCGGATCGCGGGAGCAGAGGCTCATGCCGCCTCCCCAGCGGGCGCAAAGAGGCTCATGCCGCCTCCCCAGCGGGCGCAAGAAGCTAAGCACCCATGGCGTGATACCCACCGTCCACATGCACAATCTCACCAGTAGTCCCACAGAACCAGTCCGACAGAAGTGCAAGCGTGCTGCGAGCCACAGCGTCGCTGTCGGTGATGTCCCACCCCAGCGGAGCACGCTCAGTCCAAGCATCTTCGAACTCGGCAAAACCGGGAATCGACTTGGCAGCCATAGTGCGGATCGGTCCCGCGGAGATCAGATTCACCCGGACACCTTGGGGCCCCAGCGACTTGGCCAGGTAGCGAGCCGCCGATTCGAACGCGGCCTTGGCGACGCCCATCCAGTCGTAGACCGGCCACGCCACGCTCGCATCGAAGGTGAGCCCCACCACTGAGCCCTTGGCCTCGGCCAGCAGCGGCGCCATCGGCGAGGTCAGCGAAGCGAGGCTGTACGCCGAGATGTTCAGCGCCGTGGCGACATCGTCCCAGGGGGCGTGCAGGAAGTTGCCGCCCAGGCAGCTTGCAGGCGCGAAGCCGATGGCGTGCAGCAGGCCGTCAAGGCGACCCCATCGTTGTTCCAGATCGGCGCGTACCGCCTCGATCTCGTCGGGCACGGTGACATCGCACGGCAGCACCTCGGGCGGGTCGGGCAGCCGCCGGGCGGCTCGCTCCGTGAGTCGGATGCCGCGTCCGGCGCCGGTCAGCACCACCTCGGCACCGTGTTCTTGTGCGAGGCGGGCCACGTTGAATGCCAGCGAGGCATCGGTCAGCACGCCGGTGATGAGGAATTTCTTGCCTTCCACGATTCCGCTGCCCGCCACGCTCTTGCCTCCGGTCTCGTCATCGGCACGGCAGCCTGCGGTGCCGCTCATCGCCGGACGCTACCGCCGTGCCGTTCACGGGTTCGGCCTCTCGCGCATTCGCATCCATGACGCCACGCCATTGCCGTAGAGCGCGCCCGCCCGTACCGTGGCGGCCGTGCCAGCAGACGCGACCGCCAACGCCACAGCGGACGGGGTCGCAGCTGCCGAACCCGCCAGCAGCGGCGAAGCGACTCGCATCGGCATCATCGGCGGCACCGGGCCGGCGGGCGCGGCACTCGCGACCCGACTGGCCGACATCGGCTGCGAGGTGACGCTGGGCTCGCGTTCGAAGTACCGGTCGATGGAGGTGGTCGACAACATCTTGGACCGCTGGCCCGACCGCCACTTGCGCATTCATCCCGGCGCCAACAGCCTCGCCGCGCAAGAGCCCACAGTGGTGATGGCAACGCCTTGGGACGCGGCAGCCATCACCGCCAGAGGTGTGGCCGAGCACCTCCGCGGCAAGGTGGTGGCGACTATGTCCAACGCGCTGGCCCGCGTCGACGACGAGTTCGTGCCGCTCATCCCGCCGCGGGGCTCGGTAGCGGCGTCGGTCCAGGCCAGCCTGCCCGATTCCCTGGTGGCCGCTGCGCTGCAGCACGTGCCCGCGACCGAGCTCGGCAATCTCGACGAGCCCGTGCATGGCGACATCCTCATTTGCAGCGACCACCGCGAGGCCACCTGGCACATCGCGGAGATCGTCGACCGCATGCCCGGCGCACGTGCGCTCGACTGCGGCAACCTGTCCAATGCCACCGCTATCGAAGCGTTCACCGCTGTGCTGTTGCAGCTCAACACCCGCTACCGCACCCGTGTTGCGCTCCGCCTCGTCGGGCTGGATCACGTGCCGATCAGCGTGCTGGGCGGCGGTCCGAGCCGTCCCGAAGGCCATGAGACGGCCGACGTGACCGCTGAGACCGCTCAGCCGGATGCCGAGACGGTCTCCGACTGAGCACTCAGTGAGCCGAGCCAGCGGCGCTGGACGATGAGGCTGTACGAGACCCGGCAACGGGCTGTCGTGCCGCTCGCCGCGAGCCCCGCAAGCACCGTGCGCATGTACGTGTGCGGGATCACCCCCTACGACGCGACCCACGTCGGCCATGCCGCCACGTTCCTGGCCTACGACGTGCTCCAGCGCAGGCTGCGCGACCTGGGCTGTCGCACCCGTTGTGTGCGCAACATCACCGACGTGGACGACGACCTGCTGGCACGGGCGCGAGCGATGGGCGTGCACTACCTGGATCTGGCGGCAGGTTCGCTGGCTGCGTTCGATGCAGACATGGCAGCGCTCGGCCTGCTGCCTGCCGACGCCGAGCCGCGCGCCACTTCGGCGATATCCGACATCCGGCGACTGATCGGCAGGGTGCTCGACAGCGGGCACGCATATCGCAGCGGTGACGACGTGTACTTCGACATCTCGACGGTGCCGAGGTTCGGCGAGCTGTGCGGTCTCGACGCCGCGGAGATGGTGGTGCTGGCGCGCAACCACGGCGGACGACCCGACGACCCGAACAAGCGCAACCCGCTCGATTTCGTGCTCTGGCAGCGTTCGGCACCCGGCGAGCCGGAATGGTCCTCGGCGTGGGGCCTGGGCCGTCCGGGATGGCACGTGGAGTGCTCCGCGCTGGCACTCGCGCACCTCGGCGAGACGATCGACGTGCACGGCGGGGGCAGCGACTTGGTGTTCCCCCATCACGAGTGCTCGCAGGCGCATTCGCAGGCTGTGACGCGGCGACCGTTCGTGCGCCACTGGATGCACACGTCGATGGTGTGCCTCGGCGGCGTCAAGATGTCGAAGTCGGCGGGCAACCTGGCGTTCGTGGCTGACCTGCGTGAGCGTTGGGATCCCATGGCGGTGCGGCTGGCGTTGCTGGGTACGCACTATCGGACGGATTGGGAGTGGTCCGAGGGCCGGGTCGCCGACGCAGCCCGGCGTCTCGAACGCTGGCGGGCCGCGGGGCGCGGCGACGGTGCGCTGGCGCAGGTGCGTGAGCGCCTCGACGACGATCTCGACACCCCCGGCGCACTCGCAGCCATCGACGCAGCCGTCGAACAAGGCGCGCCGGTCAGCGACGCAGCAGCCCTGCTCGGCGTCGTGGTGTAGCTGGCGGTCGGCTGGGGGAGCGGCGGTAGCGTTGGCGCCGATGGCCGAGGCATCCGATCGCCCCGCCGGCGCCGATTCTGCAGGGGCGCCCGGCGCCACGGCAGCCGAACTCGGCGATGTGCGTGATGTGCTTCCCGACGACTTGGATCGCGGCTTCGTCGGCGAGTACAAGTTCCCCGACAACTCGCGGCGCAGGATCAGCGGAGCGCTCCTCTTTGCCGCAGGTGTCTGGGCGGCCACGGCGGCACTCGCCGCGGACACCGAAGCGGTGCTGCTCAACAGGGGCGTGGTCGCCGGAGGTGTGATGTTCGCCCTTGCCGGCTTGTACCAATTCGCCGCGGGACGCCGATTTGGGGTCAATGAGAACGAGGCCCTCGTTGCCGCGGTGGCCGACGTCGGCTTCACTGCCGGGCACGCCAGCGCGCAGCTCGGCTGGCGCGGCTGGCTGAGCCGTCCGACTTGGCGGGTGCTCGTGTACTCCGCAGAAGATCCGCCTGAACGCAGGGGATTGGTGCTGGTGGACGCGCTGAACGGCGCCGTGCTGGAGAAATGGGTGGAAGACAACCCCGAGACCTGGATCGAGACGGCACCCGCACCCGACGGGGGCTGACCATGTTCGACGGGGTATTCCGCAAGGGTGTCGACAGCGTCACCGCGCCCATCGGGCGCGGCCTCGCCGCGATCGGCTTGAGTGCCGATGTGCTCACCGGGCTGGGCTTGGTGATGGCGGCGGCAAGTGCTGTCGCCATCGGTGCCGGCCGGCTGGTGCTGGGCACGGTGCTGCTGGTGATCACCGCGTTCGCCGACCTGTTCGACGGACCGGTGGCCGCGGCTCGGGGGACGTCGTCGAGCCGAGGCGCATTCTTCGACTCGACCGCAGATCGGGTCACCGACGGCTTGCTGCTGGGAGGCATCGCCTGGTACCTGGCCGGCGAGCACGGCGCCCAATGGGCTGTGCTGCCGATGGCGGTGCTCGGCGTCAGCGCTGTGATCTCCTACGAGCGCGCCAAGGCTGAGCTGCTGGGCTTCGAGGCCAAGGGCGGTCTGATGGAGCGCGCGGAGCGGACGGTGGTGCTGGCGGTCGCCGTCGCCTTCGAAGTGCTCCTCATCCCCTTGCTCTGGGTGCTGCTCGGACTCTCGACGATCACGGCTGTGATGCGCTTCGTGAAGGTGTGGCGCCAGGCCAGCGCGCAATTGACGAAGTGAGTGTGCGGGACGCGGCACGCCGCCTGCGAGGGCGGGCCACCGCGCGCCTCCGGCAACGACGCCATCCAGCATTCAGCGAGCAGGGGCCGGGCAAGACGCGCCGCGTGCGAAGCCGCGACAGGGCACGCCGCCTGCGAGGGCGGGACAGGGCGATCGTGCTGGCGTACCAGGTGGGCGCGTCGGCTGCCCGGCTGGCTCCGCTGTGGCTCACGGAGCGTATGGCCGGGCTCGCCGGACCGGCACTGGCTCGCCTCATGCCTGCCAAGGCCGCGATGGTGCGGCGGCATCAGGCCCGGGCACAGCGCTGGGTCGCCGACGGAGCCGCGCACCCCGATGCCGCCCCGGTAGCGGCTCTCCTACCGGCTGCAAGCGCCCCGGACGATCTGCAGCGGGCCACTGCGGCGGCATTCAGCTCCTATGCGCGCTACTGGCTGGAGTCGTTCCGCCTGCCGGCGCTGAACGAATTCACGCTGGATCGTGGCATCGATGTACCGGCGTACCACCACGTGGAGGAAGCCCTCGAACGCGGCAATGGCGTCATTTTGGCCCTGCCTCACCTAGGAGGCTGGGAGTGGGCCGGGTTCTGGATGGCCACGGTCAACCGGCTGCCGATCACCGTCGTGGTAGAGCCCCTGCAGCCGTTCGAGTTGTTCGAGTGGTTCGCCGACTTCCGTGAGCGACTGGGCATGCGCGTCGTGCCGCTCGGGCCCGACGCCGGCCGCGAGGTACTCGGCGCGCTGCGACGCAACGAGATCGTCTGCCTGCTGTGTGACCGAGACCTCAGCGGTGACGGCATCGAGGTGAACTTCGGCGACGAGCGAACGACCCTGCCCGCGGGCCCGGCGATGCTGGCACTGCGATCAGGCGCGGCCCTGCTGCCGACCGCTGTGTACTTTCGCCCCCGAGGCAGGCACCTAGGCACCGTCCGCCCGCCGATAGACGTCACACGCCACGGGCGCCTGCGTGACGACGTCACCGCCGTCACCCAAAGCCTCGCCGACGAGCTGGCGACCCTGATCGCCGCAGAGCCACACCAGTGGCACCTCTTCGGTCCGAACTGGCCATCGGATCGAATACAGTCGCCTTCACCGTGAGGAGCGGTTGAGTGAGAATTGGGATCATCTCGCCGTACAGCCTGACCAGCGCCGGAGGCGTTCAGGTGCAGGTGCTGGGCCTGGCTCGTGCGCTGGCCGCGAAGGGTCACGACGCCCGGGTGCTCGCTCCGTGCGACGGCGCGCCGCCTCAAACAGGTGTCACGCCGCTCGGCGCGAGCATCCCCACCTTCGCGAACGGGTCGGTCGCCCCGATTGCTCCCGACTTTGCCTGCACGCTGCGCACGGTGCGCGCACTGCGTGACGAAGCGTTCGACGTCGTGCACCTGCACGAGCCGCTGTGCCCCGGGCCGACGCAGACGGCGCTGTTCCTGCGCAGCGCACCTACCGTGGGCACTTGGCACGCCGCAGGGGGCAGCCTCGCCTACCTCGTGCCCGGAACGCGCTGGCTGGCGACTCGCATGGAGATTCGGGCCGCAGTCTCAGCCGATGCTGCCGAGATGGCCCACGACGGCGTCGGCGGCGAGTACGAGGTGGTGTTCAATGGCGTCGAGCTCGACCTCTTCGACAGCGCGATACCGAAGCGAAACGGTGCGCCCACCATCGCCTACATCGGTCGTCATGAGCCGCGCAAGGGCCTCACGGTGCTGCTTGACGCCATGTCACGGCTGCCCGAAGGGGTCCGGCTGTGGGTGATGTCGCGCGGCCCGCAGACCGAAGAGCTACAGCGCAGGTACCAGCGCGACACGCGCATCGAGTGGCTGGGACGGGTCAGCGAGACCGAGAAACTGGAGCGCATCAAGGGCGCCGACGTGTTCTGTGTGCCGTCGCTGCGCGGCGAGAGCTTCGGCGTGGTGCTGCTGGAAGCGATGGCGGCGCGCACGCCGGTCGTAGCCAGCGACCTGGGGGGCTATCGCAACGTGGTGCGCGTCGGCGACGAAGCCGTGCTGGTGCCTCCCGGCGACTCCGCAGCGCTGGCGTCGGCGCTCATCGAGGTGCTCAAGCAGCCCGACCGAGCCGCCGACTTGGTCGCTGCGGGCCGCCAGCGGGCCGAGCAGTTCTCGATGGCCCGGTTGGCCGACACCTACGTCGACATGTACGAGCGCGCCATCGCCAAGCGCAACGCCGGCTAGTCCCAGTGCTCTGCCCGATGCGGCCGGCGGGCGCCCGATCGCGGCCCGTGCTGTGTTACTGGTGATCGGGTCCGGTTGAATGCAACGCGTGGACCCGCTGTTCGCCATCTATCGCAGCCGAGCCGACAAGCTGCTGGCGGAGTTCTGGGTCGTGCACGTCGTGGCAGCTGCGCTCGCGGGCGTCGCGGCGGCGCTGTTCACGCCGCTGGGCTGGTGGGTGGTCCCGCTCGCGGTGGTGGCTGCATGCGGGTTGGCCGCGGGGGAGCTGGCAGTCGGGGAACGGCGCCTGCGCAAGTTGCTCGTCGGAGCCAGCTCCAGCGAGCTCGATCCCCCCGACGAACCTCGCTTGGCCAACGTCGTCGACGGGGTGTGCCTGCTGGTGGGCGTTCCCGTGCCGGAACTAGCGGTCGCTCCCAGCAGTGCGGTGAACGCCACTGCGTTCGGCCGACGGCCTGATCAGTCCACCGTCGTCGTCACCAAGGGCTTGCTCGATTCGCTGAACCGCATCGAGCTCGAGGCGGTCGTCGCACGGCTGGCGACCCAGATTCGTGACGGGCGTGCTGCCTACCTCACCACCGCAGTCACCACGGTCGGGCTTCCGGCGCTGCTGTGGCCCGCCCTGTGGCCGCTGGTGCAGGCCCGCACCGAGCGCGAGGCCGGCACGGGCAGCGACTTCCACGACGACGCCGAGGCCGTACGGCTGACGCGCTACCCGCCGGGCCTCGCCAATGCGCTCGAGTCGATGACGTCGGCAGGCGTACGCAGCGACGCGCCGCGGGTGACCTGGCCGCTGTGGCTGGCCGATCCCCGGTCTGCGGAGACGGCGGCCCCCGACGACCTGCCCGACTACCGGGCAGACCTCGAGACGCGGGTCGCTGTCCTGCGCGAATTCTGAGCGCAGCGTGCCCATCCCCGGGGCAGCACCGGGGCCGCTCCCTACACTGAGCCCATGAATTCAGGCCCCACGAGCACAGGCCAGACCGGCACCTCGATGCCCTCCCAGGCGCAAGCCGCAGAGTCCCAGATGGTGGGGACCGTGAGGGTCAAGCGCGGCCTTGCCGACATGCTCCGCGGCGGCGTCATCATGGACGTCGTCACGCCCGAGCAGGCCAAGATCGCAGAAGATGCCGGGGCGGTCGCCGTCATGGCGCTCGAACGGGTTCCCGCCGACATCCGCCGCGACGGCGGTGTGGCCCGCATGAGCGACCCCGCAATGATCGAGGGCATCCAGGCGGCAGTGACGATCCCGGTCATGGCCAAGGCCCGCATCGGCCACTTCGGCGAGGCCCAGGTGCTCGAGGCGCTAGACGTCGACTACATCGACGAGTCTGAGGTGCTCACGCCCGCAGACGAGACCCATCACATCGACAAGTGGGCGTTCACCGTCCCGTTCGTGTGCGGCGCAACGAACCTGGGCGAGGCGCTGCGACGCATCTCCGAGGGTGCCTGCTTGATTCGCTCCAAGGGCGAGGCAGGCACCGGCAACATCGTGGAAGCCGTCCGGCACCTGCGCTCGATCACTGGCGACATCGCAAGGATCACCCAGGCCGATTCCGCCGAGCTGTTCGATTGGGCGAAGCAGCTGCAGTCACCGCTCGGCTTGGTGCAGGAGATCGCCGAAACCGGCCGTTTGCCGGTGCCTCTGTTCTGTGCAGGCGGTATCGCGACGCCCGCAGACGCTTCGCTGGTGTGCCAGCTCGGCGCCGAAGCCGTCTTCGTCGGGTCGGGGATCTTCAAGAGCGAAGACCCTGGGCCACGCGCCGAGGCAATCGTCGAGGCCACGACGCATTACCGCGATCCGTCAGTGGTGGCCAAGGTCAGCCGGGGCCTCGGCAGCGCCATGCCGGGTCTCGAGATGGAAGGTCTCGAAACCAAGCTTGCCGATCGCGGCTGGTAAGAGGCTGAGCCGTCCGGCGAAGCAGTGGCCCCAAGCAACAGCCAGTCGCTGATCGGAGTCGTCGCGCTGCAAGGAGCAGCGGCTGAGCATGTCGCCGCCTTCCGGCGCGTCGGAGCGCGGGCTGTCGAAGTGCGTGTGCCCGCAGACCTCGACGGCGTCGACGCGGTGGCGCTTCCCGGCGGAGAGTCGACCACGATGTCGCACCTGCTGCGCACCAGCGGCCTATTCGATGCGCTGTCGGCCCGCCTGACCGACGGCATGCCGGCGTTCGGCACCTGCGCGGGCATGATCCTGCTGGCAGCGGAAGTGCTCGACGGTCGACCCGATCAGCGATGCTTTGGCGCGATCGACATCTCTGTGCGCCGCAACGCCTTCGGCCGCCAGGTTGCGAGCTTCGAGGCGAGTCTCGCCACGCAGGGCCTCGACAAGCCGTTTCACGCCGTGTTCATTCGAGCCCCATGGGTGGAACGCGCCGGCGACAGCGTGGAGGTGCTCGCCGAGATCCGACCCGCTGCAAACTCGACGGGCGGCACTGTTCACGCGCCGGTCCCGGTGTTGTGCCGATCAGGCCCAATCTTGGTGTCGAGCTTTCACCCTGAGCTGACCGCGGATGATCGCATTCACCAGATCTTCCTGGACATGGTCGTCACTGCTGCTGCTGCACCGGGCCGAATGCCGTAAGGCTTCTTTCCAAGAGGGATTCCCGGCCATCGGTCCCCTGTCCCGCGGAGGTCTATTCGAGCACTTGGGTGCCGAGCCTGAGGGCTTGGAACTACAGCACCATCGCGTTCGTCGCCGAGATTTCGGCTGGGCTGGCGCGTCGGGCAGACTGTCCCGACTGCTACGAGCGCATGCGTTGCGGCGCACGCTGCTCGGCATGTCTCATGTTGGAGGGGGTTTGTGTCCGGTCATTCCAAGTGGGCGACGATCAAGCACCGCAAGGGTGCCGCCGACAAGGCGCGCGGGAAGCTGTTCGCCAAGCTGATCCGACAAGTCGAGGTTGCGGCGCGCGAGGGCGGCGGCGACCTCGACTCCAACGCCACGCTGCGCACCATGTACCAGAAGGCCCGCGACAACTCGGTGCCGCTCGACACGATCGAGCGGGCGATCAAGCGGGGCACCGGCGAGCTGGAGGGTGTGTCGTACGAGCAGGTCACCTATGAGGGCTATGCGCCCGGCGGGGTTGCCATGTTCGTGGACGTGCTCACCGACAATCGCAATCGCACCGGCTCGGAGATTCGCAGCGTGTTCACTCGCGCCGGCGGATCGCTGGCAGAGCCGGGCGCCGTTGCTTGGCAATTCGAGCGCCAGGGCGTAGTGGTGGTGCCCGCGGTGGCATCGGAGCCTGACGCGGCCGATCCCGACGAGGACGAACTGATGCTGGCGGCACTGGACGCAGGCGCCGAGGACATCGAGCGCGAAGGCGACACATGGCGCGTCATCACCGAACCGGCCGACACCATGGCAGTGCGCGAGGCAATCGAGGCAGCGGGCATTGCGGTGAGCTCGGCAGATCTGACCTACGCACCGCAGAATCTCATCGAGCTGACCAGTGTGTCGTCGGCCAAGCAGGTCATGGCAGTGCTCGACGCACTCGACGACCACGACGACGTGCAAGGCGTCTACGCCAACTTCGACATCAGCGATTCCCTGCTGGAGTCGATCGCCAACTGACGCCGGCGCAAGGTCTGGCAGTGCCGGTCGCGCGCGGGCCGCACGCCTGTCCCCATACCCAGCCGGCGCGTCGGCAAAGGCTACGGTTCGTACTGATGTTCGTACTTGGGATCGACCCCGGACTGTCGCGCTGCGGATACGGCGTGGTGGAGCAGATTCGCGGCTCTGGCGCACAGCGCACCCGCAACGAGGCGGTCGCGCTGGGCGTTGTGCGCACCGACCCCGCAGAGCCTCAAGCGGTGCGGCTGGCCACGCACATGGCAGAGCTGCAGAACCTTGTTGGCGAGTTCCAGCCCTCGGTGGTGGCCGTGGAGCGTGTCTTCTTCCAAGTGAATGTCCGTACGGCGATCGGTGTGGCGCAGGTGGCCGGTTTGGCCATGGCGGTCGCGGCGGCCGCGGGGATCGAGGTGGTCGAGTACACGCCGACCCAGGTCAAGCAGGCCATCGCCGGCTGGGGCGGGGCCGACAAAGACCAGATGAAACGCATGGTCGGCGAGCTGCTGGCGCTGCCGGGGCCGCCCGAGCCGGCCGATGCCGCCGATGCTGCTGCGGTTGCGCTGTGCCACCTGTCCCAGGCCGCATGGCAGCTAGCTGCGGCATCGCCCCGGGCAGGCTCGCGAGCATGATCGGCTCGGTGCGCGGGCGCCTGCTCGACAAGGATCCCGACGGCGAACTGCTGATCGAGGCCGGCGGGGTGGGGTACCGCGTCACTGTTGGGGCCGCCGCGCTGGCCGGCGCGGGACCGGTGGGCGACGAGTGCTTCGTGTACGTCCACCATCACGTGCGTGAAGACAGCTCAGACCTCTACGGGTTCGCCGAGCTGGATGAGCGGCGCTGTTTCGAAGCGCTGCTGAGCGCGCATGGCGTAGGACCCGCGCTGGCGCTTGCGGTGCTCTCACACCTGCCGCCCGACGAGCTGAGGCGGGCAGTTGCCGCCGATGATGCCGCGGCGCTGGAGCTGGTGCCCGGCATCGGCGCCAAGACGTCCAAGCGCATGGTGCTCGACTTGAAGTCGCGGCTCGGTGCGCCCGAAGTTGCCGGCGGCGCTGCGGCGGTTGGGCCCGGCGGAGACGGTGCCGGCAGCGCCGTGGCCGAGGTTCGTGCGGCGCTGAGCCAGATGGGATTTGGCCCCGCCGAGATCCGTGAGGCCATGGCTACCGTTGCGGTTCAAGCCGCACGTGACGGGGCCGCCGAGACGGGTGCGCTGCTGCGCGTGGCGTTGCAGGAGCTGGGTCCGCGATGAGCGGTATCGCCGGGGGGCGCCCGTCGGTGTCGGTGGACGCACGCCGAGGTATAGACCGGTTGCAGCGATGAGCGCTGCGAGCGGGCGCAGCGAGGGCTACCGGCGTGCGGAATCGGCGGCGCCGGCGGACTCAGGCCGCAGCGAGGTCACCGATCCGGCTCGCTCGGTGGCCGACGACGGCGACGCCGAGGCGACGCTGCGGCCCCGCTCGCTGGATGAGTTCGTGGGCCAGCCCGAGGTGCGCGAGCACGTCGCCATCACGCTGCGAGCGGCGATGGCCCGCGGTCAATCGCCCGACCATCTGTTGTTCGCCGGCCCGCCGGGGCTGGGCAAGACGACGCTGGCGGCGATCATCGCCCAGGAGCTGAACGCGGCGCTGCATCAGACATCGGGCCCAGCCGTGGAGCGGGCAGGCGACCTCGCGGCGATCCTGACCAACCTGGCCGACGGCGATGTGCTGTTCATCGACGAGATTCACCGCCTGCCCAAGATCGTCGAAGAGGTGCTCTACCCCGCCATGGAGGACTTCGCGATCGACATCGTGCTGGGCAAGGGCCCTGCGGCGCGTTCCATCCGCTTCGACCTGCCCCGCTTCACCTTGGTGGGCGCTACGACCCGTACTGGGTTGATCTCGGGGCCGCTGCGCGATCGATTCGGCCTTGTCGAACGCCTCGACTACTACTCCACCGGCGATCTGACGGCGATCGTGACCCGTGCCGGGGGGATTCTCGGCGTGCAGATCGACGGCGACGGCGCTGCGGAGATCGCATCACGCAGCCGTGGCACGCCACGCATTGCCAACCGGCTGCTGCGCCGCGTGCGTGACTTTGCCGAGGTGCGCGCCGGTGGCGCGGTTGACGTCGCGGTGGCCCGTGAGGGGCTTGCCGCGTTCGGCGTCGACGAACTTGGGCTCGACAAGGTCGACCGCGCCATCTTGGATGCGCTTGCGGTGACCCACGCCGGTCAGCCGCTGGGCCTGTCGACGCTGGCCATCACCGTGGGCGAGCAGACCGAGACGGTGGAAGACGTGTACGAGCCGTTCCTGATCCAGCGCGGGCTGCTGCAGCGCACGCCCCGCGGCCGCATTGCCACCGCTGCGGCCTACGCACACATCGGCGTTGACGTGCCGCCCACCGCGGCGTACGCCGGCAGCGTTGCCGGCGCCGATGCCGAGGGTGCCGTCACGCTGTTCGATCAGCCAGCAGGGTCCCCGGACAGCTCAGAAGCGTCACCGCCAGTCGACGACACACCCTGGTGAGCTGGTCGTCGCCTCATAACCTCGGCTGGCGATGAGCGGGCAGCGGCTGCGGATGGACGAGTTCAGCTACGAGCTGCCAGCGTCGGCGATCGCGCATGTGCCCACCGAGCCGCGCGACGCGGCCCGCCTGCTGGTGGACCGCGGCCCAGCCATGGCCCCTGAGCACCGACGCATCAGCGACCTCGGGGCGCTGCTGGAGGCCGGGGACCTGCTGGTTGTCAATGAGACGCGGGTGATGCCCGCTCGCCTGCCGCTTCGTAAGCGCACCGGCGGGGCAGCCGAAGTGCTGCTCCTCGAGCCCCTGGCTGCGGGTGCCCCCGGTGACGGCGAGGCGTTGTGGGCCGCGCTGGTGCGGCCCTCGCGGCGGATCGCCGACGGCATGGTGCTGGTGTCCGAGCGCGATCCAAACGTCGAGGTGGCCGTTGGCTCGCGACTGGATCGTCAGCGTCGGGCGGTGAGGGTTCTCGTCGGCGGCACGCCCCTCGTCGATGCATCGCAGGCTCGGTTGCTCGAGCGCGCCGGCGAAGCACCGCTGCCGCCGTACATCGATGCCGACACGACGCGGTCAGCGGTTGCGCAGCGCATCGGAGCGGACGCCCTCGACGGCGATGCCACCCGGGCAGCGCTGGCCGACCGTTATCAAACCGTCTATGCCCGCGCTGACGGATCGTCGGCGGCACCCACCGCGGGACTGCATCTGACCGAGCGCGTCCTGGACGCGCTGCGCTCGAAGGGTGTGGGCGTCGCGACCGTGGATCTGACGGTCGGCTTGGCGACGTTCGCGCCGGTGACTGCCGAGCATGCAGACGAACACGAGATGCACACCGAGCACTACCGGGTGCCTGCGGAGACGCTGGCCGCCTGTGCCGGCGCCGAGCGGGTTGTGGCCGTGGGTACCACCACCGTGCGAGCACTCGAGGCTGCGGCCCGCCAGCAGCGGCTCGCGTGCCGCCGCGACGGTGACGGCTCAGGCGCCGGAGATCGGGGCGCTGACGACCAGTGTGCCGATGACGTGTGCGGCTCGACCGACCTGTTCCTGCAGCGGGGCGAGGAGTTCTTGGTGGTCGACGCGATGCTCACCAACTTTCACCTGCCGCGATCGTCGCTGCTGTTGCTCATCGATGCGTTTATCGGGCCGCGCTGGCGGGACCTGTACGAGGCGGCGCTCGCGGAGGGCTACCGCTTTTTGTCGTTCGGCGATGCGATGCTGCTGCATCGCGGCGGTGGGCAATGAGCCGCCCGACCGGTGCCGCTGACGGCACCCCCGGCGTGGTATCTGGCGTTGCAGCGTCGTCGGGCGCAGGTTCGGCCAGCCTGGCTGCGTTCGAGTTGCTGGCATCGGACGGCTCGGCCCGGCGGGGGCAGATCACGACTGCCCGAGGAACCATCCAGACGCCGGTGTTCATGCCCGTGGGGACCCGTGGTGCGGTCATCCATCTCGACGCCACCGACTACGAGTACCTGGGCCTCGCCGTGGTCCTCGCCAACACCTATCACTTACTGGCGCGGCCGGGTGTGGAGGTGGTGGAATCGCTCGGTGGGCTGCACAAGTTCACCGGTTGGGACGGACACTTCCTCACCGACTCCGGCGGCTTCCAGATCATGTCCCTCGGCCGCCGTCCCGGCGGCGGGGACCAGCACAGCCGCCGTCCCGGCGGCGGGGGTGCTTCCCCGCAGGATGCGAAATCCAAGGTGGACGACGAGGGCGTGACCTTCCGTTCGACCTATGACGGCACCCAGATGCGCCTGACGCCCGAGGGCGCCATGGATGCGCAGCGCCGCCTGGGATCCGACATCCAGATGGCACTCGATGTCTGCCCGGAGCTGCCCGCGCCGGCCGCGGAAATCCGCCTGGCGACCGAACGCACCCACCTGTGGGCGGCTAGGGCAGCGGCGGCCATGGATGACGCCCGCCGGCGCGGCACCGCTGGCGGGCAGGCGTTGTTCGGCATCTGCCAGGGCGGGATCGATCCGGGGCTGCGGCGCAGCAGCGCGGAGACGCTGGCGGGGATCGGCTTCGACGGCTATGGCATCGGCGGGCTCTCGGTAGGGGAGTCTCGCGGCGAGATGGGTCCCGCCCTGCGAGCAGCCACCGAAGTGCTGCCCGCCGAGCAGCCCCGCTACCTGATGGGCGTCGGCGATCCGGCCCGCATCGTTGACGCCATCGCTGCTGGGGTGGACATGTTCGACTGTGTCCTGCCCAGCCGGCTCGGTCGCCACGGCACTGCGCTCACGCCGCAGGGTCGGATCAACATTCGAAATGCCCGATTTGCCCGCGACCTCACGCCGCTTGACCCCCGCCCGGGCGCCGGTGAGGGGCGCCCGCAGCCGGGCGCTCGCTTCAGCCGCGGCTACCTCCGGCACCTGATGAGCGTGAACGAACCGACGGCCAGTCGCATCTTGACGCTGCACAACATTGCGTTTGTGAACGACCTGGTGGCCGACGCACGCGCCGCCATCGAAGCCGGCCAGTTCGGTGCATTCCGCGAGCAGGTCAATGAAGTCTGGGGCTTAGCCGCTGCCGGCGTGGGCAGGCCAGTACGCTGACCCGCCGTGCCGGCCTCAAACCAGCAGCGTGCTGCACTCAGGGCGTTGCGCGTGGGGGCCTTGCGCACTGCGCCATGTGCCAGCAGTTGCTGGCGAGGCGCCCCGCCGAACGACGCCACGCTGAGGAGCACGTCATGAGTTCGATCGTCCTGCTCGTTGCCCTGTTCGGACTCATGTACTTCTTGATGATCCGGCCACAGCGCAAGCGTGCCGCAGAGCGCGCCGCGATGCTGCGCGCCGCCGACATCGGTGACGTGGTCGCCACGGTCGGCGGGGTCATCGGCAAGATCGTGGCGGTCGAAGAGCCCGGCGAGGTTGTCTGCATCGAGGTCGACAGCGACGTAGAGCTACGGGTGCAGCGCCGCGCGATCGGCGAGATCGTGACGCGCGCCGGTGATGAGGACGCGGCCGAGTCGCCCACATCGGACGACCTCGACCCGCCGGAATGACACAGACCCGAGCGCGGTACTCAGCCATGCCGGAGCACACCAGTGCTTGGTCTGGCATGAGCCTGAACGCGGCAGAAACCGCTTGACGGCTTCGGTGAGGCTGGGTTCAGAGGGCTGACGTGCGCCGTTCGCAGATCGTCTCGCTCCTTCTCGCGATCCTGATTGGATTCGGCTCGCTAGCGGGCGTGCTGGCCGCGGGATGGACCCCCGTGCTCGGCGTGCAGCTGCAAGGCGGCGTCGAGGTGCTGTTGCGGCCAACAGCTCCGGCCGACGACGATCAACTGGATCGGGCCATCGAGATCATCCGCTCGCGCGTCGACGCCCTGGGCGTGGCCGAACCCGACATCACCCGCCAGGGCGAACAGGTCGTCGTGCAGCTCCCGGGCGTCAAGGACAAGCAGCGCGCCGTGGACTTGGTGGGCCAGACCGCAGAGCTTCGATTCCGCCCCGTGCTGTCGACGTTCAATCCCTTCGACGAAGCCGACTTCCGCTCCGCCACAGATCTCGCAGACGCCTACAACGGGGCGTTCGAGGACGTGGTCGAAGCTGCAAGCGACTCCGACACTGAAGCTGAATCTGTGTCCGACGATGGATCTGCGGTCGATTCGTTGGGCGACTCCCCTGCCGATCAGGTGGGTGGGGCGCCTGAGACCGTCGAACCACCCGAGATCATCGAGCCCGAAGCAGCGGCGCCGGAGGCTGACCAGCCAGTCGAGGTCGAAACAGACGAGTTGCCGATGTTCACGTTGCCCGAAGACGACATCGCCGAACAGGCTGTGGTCTTGCCGGGCCGTGGTGAGCCAGTCGGTTATGTACTCGGCCCGGCCGAGCTGACCGGCGAAGCGGTCGAGGATGCGGCGGCGACGTTCAACAAC
The DNA here is from genome assembly GCF_965214215.1 of Candidatus Poriferisodalis sp. Taxonomy (GTDB): domain Bacteria; phylum Actinomycetota; class Acidimicrobiia; order Acidimicrobiales; family Poriferisodalaceae; genus Poriferisodalis. The sequence continues at coordinate 2,091,101 of NZ_CBDCBD010000003.1, forward strand.
GAGTGGGTCGTCAATGTCGATCTCACCGATGAGGGCGCGGTCGGCTTCGACGAGATTGCCGCCAGGTATTTCGGACAGCAGGTGGCGATCGTGCTCGACGGCGTCGTCGAGTCGGCCCCCGTCATCCGTGCCACAGAGTTCGGGGGCACTGCGGTCATCTCGGGCACCTTCGACGAGGAAGGTGCGCGCGATCTCGCCGTCGCGCTGCGCTTCGGTGCGCTGCCGGTGGAGTTCGAGCAGGACGATGTGCGGACCGTGTCGGCCACCCTCGGTGAGGGCACGCTGCGCGCGGGCGTGATCGCTGGCATCGTCGGGCTGGTCCTCGTCGGTGTGTACATGCTGCTCTATTACCGGCTGCTCGGCATCGTGGCCGTGGCCAGCCTGGCTATCAGCGGGTCGATCCTGTGGTCGCTCATCAGCTGGCTCGGCGAGAGCCGGGGCCTGGCGCTGACACTGGCCGGCACCACCGGCATCATCGTGTCGATCGGCGTCCAGGTCGATTCGAATATCGTCTACTACGAGCGGATCAAAGAAGAGGTGCGGCGTGGTCGGGCGGTTCGCTCGGCAGCCGATGCCAGCTTCAAGGGCGCATTCGCAACCATTGTCTGGGCTGACCTGGCGTCGCTCATCGGCGCGGGCGTGCTGTACCAGCTCACCAGCGGCACCGTCCGCGGCTTCGCCCTGTATCTCGGGCTGGCAACGCTGATCGACTTGGCTGTTTCGTACTTCTTCATGCGGCCGCTGGTGGTGTTCATCGCCCGGCGGCTGGTGAGAGAGCGGCCTCGGCGATTGGGCGTGCTGCCATCGGCGGGCGACGAGGTCGCTGCGACTGCTGCGACTGGTGCGTCTGCTGGGACCGCCGCGCCTGCGGGAGGCACATCGTGATTGCAGCGCTGCGCACCTTCTATCGAGGCGAGAACAGCTGGGACATCTTGCGTGTGTCACGCAAGGTGCTCATCGGCTCGGCGTTGGCGGTGCTCATCTGCGTGGTGGCGCTGGTCGTGCGGGGTCTGAACCTCGGCATCGAGTTCGAGGGCGGCTCGGTGTGGGAGATTCCAGCGCCGTCGGCCGCTGAGAGCGTCGATGGTGCGTCGGACGCAGCGGCCAGCGAAGAGCTCGATGACGCGTCGGACGCAGCGGCCGGCGAGGACGCGGCAACTGAAGGCGTGGCTGGGAACGATGGTGCGGCCGGCGAATCCGAGACGTCAGCCAGCAGCGCCGGCGGCGACGTAACGACCGACGACGTGGCCGCTGTGGCCGCGGCGGCCGGGGTGCCCGATGCGCGTGTGCAGTTCGTGGTGGTGACCGGCGCGCCCGACATCTTCCGGGTGCGCGGCGTGCTGGGCCCTGAGGCCGACAGCGCCGCGGTTGCCACCGCGCTGGCCGATGCCGTCGGCGTCGACGTGGAGAGCCTGTCGACGCGCCAGGTCAGCCCCTCATTCGGCGACGAAGTCGCCGGCAAGGCCCGCCGGGCGCTCGCGGTGTTCTTCGTGCTGATCGCGCTGTACCTGTGGTTCCGCTTCGAATGGAAGATGTCGCTGGGCGCGCTGATTGCGGTGGGGCACGACATCGTGCTGACCGTCGGTGCCTATGCGCTGTTCGGGTTCGAGGTGACGCCCGCGACGGTGGTGGCGTTCCTCACGATCATGGGCTATTCGCTCTACGACACGATCGTCGTGTTCGACCGCGTAAAGTCCAACGAGCGGTCCTTGCCGGCGCGCAGCCACTTCACATATCACGCGCTCGCGAACGTGTCGCTCAACCAGGTGCTGACCCGGTCGGTGAACACTTCGATCACCTCGGTGCTGCCGGTCGTGTCGCTGCTGGTCGTGGGCGCCGGGTTCCTCGGCGCCGGGACCCTGGCGGAGTTCGCCACCGCTCTGCTGATCGGCCTGCTCGTCGGCTCGTACAGCTCGATCTTCGTGGCGATGCCGACGGTCGCGTGGCTGAAGGGCTACGAGCCGGGCTGGGCTGCTGCGCAGGTCGCGGCCGATGCCGCCGGCCGCCTCGATTCGATGGAAGCTGCCACCCAAGCGCTCGCCGCAGAGAACTACACCCGCAGCGCCCCGCCCCGCCCCCGAAAAAAGGGCCGCCGCCGCTAGCGCTCTACTGGCCGGTGGTCCAGTAGTGCTGTAGTCGCTCGATCGCTTCGTCTGCGGTCATGTCGGCGAGCTGGTCGTCGCGCATGCCGACGCGTTGTTTGAGCAGGTACAGCACTTCGGTGGGGATCGAAGGCCCCGGGGCGGCGGGCTGGCTTCGCGTCGGCACGATGCCGTCGTTCACGCATTGCCAGAACTCCTGCCGGCTGACCTGGAGCTGATCTCGCAGGATGTGCGACCAGAGCCCGCTGCCGTAGACCGTGCGGTCCGGCGGTCGCGAGATGCGGGTTCTTCGCAGCAGGTCTCCTGTGGGCAGCGCCAGTTCGTAGGTCTCATGGTGGGTACTGCGCTTTCCCGAGCCCGACCGCAGGGCGTGTTCGCCCCGCAGCAGGCTCGACAATCAATGAAATAGATCTTCTGCTGCCAACACCAGATGTCATATGACTGCAACAATTCTGGCAGTGCACAAGTGTTCGAGTGTCACACCGTATCGGTAGGATGAACGTATGTTCTCGCAGGTGCGGCAGGCGCTCGACTCTCTTGCAGCGGCGCTCGACGGCGTCGATAGCGCGTCCACAGCGGAGCTGCGCGAGACACTCGGTCTGGCCAAGCCGCTGCGCGCCAAGCTCGAGACGCTCGAGACGGCGGCGGCGTCGCAGATCGCGCGGCGAGAGCGTCACGGTGACGGCGGCGCCGGTGTGCTGCACGAGATCGCGGCAGTGCCGCGATCTGAGGCAGCGCGCAATGTGCGCACCGCCGCCGGGCTCGAGCGCGTGCCCGATGCGCAGTCCGCGCTGGCCGAGGGCGAGATGTGCATGGCGAACGCCGCCCGTTTGGCCCGCGCAGCGCGCGACACCAGCCCTGACGCGGTGCAAGGCGACGCCGAGTTCGTGAACCTGGCCAAGTCGCTGCCGGCTGATGAGTTCGCGCTGGCGTCCCAGCGCTGGACTGCACAGCACCAGGACGCTGCGGATCGCGCTGAGCGGCATCGCCGCAATCGCCGCAACCGCAGCGTGCGGTTCTGGAACGGCGACGACGGAACCGTACAGATGCGAGGCGCGTTCGACGCCGAGATGGGCGCCCGTATCCAGGCCCGCATCCGCGACGAAGCCGAACGCCTCCGCCGATCCGACCGCCGCCTGCTGCGTGACGGCACGGCGGCGAACCCCGAGGACGCTGCTGGCAACAGCGCGGCACCCAAGGAGGCAGCGCGTAAAAGCTCGCTAGGTGTCGGCGCAGTTCGTACCCGTGATCAGCGCATGGCCGACGCGCTCGACCGGATCCTCGCCGACGCTCCCACGGGCTGCACGGGCTCAGATGACACCGGCCCCGAAAACCCCACCTCCGGCGACACAGCCTCCGGCGACGGCACAGGCCCAGAGGGGCACAAAGCCCACTCGACGCAGATCATCGTGCGAGCCGACCTCGCAGACCTGCTCGACCGCCATGGCGGCATCGGCGAGATCGCCGGTGCCGGCCTCATCCCTGCCGGCGCGGTCGATCGGCTGAGCTGCAACGCTGACGTCTTGGTAGTGCTGTTCGGCGATCAGCTCACGCCGCTCTATGAGGCTGTCGCTTCACGAGCACCCACCGCAGCACAGCGTCGCGCTCTGATCGCCCGAGACGGCGCCTGCATCGGCTGCGGCGCCCCACCCGGCGACTGTGAGGCCCACCACATCATCCCCTGGAAACGCGGCGGCCCCACCAAAATCGACAACCTCGTGTTGGTGTGCTGGTCCTGCCACGACCGCATCCACGACCACAACTGGCAAGTCGTGGTCCGCGGCAACCGCTACCGACTCATGCCTCCCGATACCGAGTCGCCGCCCAACCCCGCCCCGTCCAAGAAACCGACCATGTGCGCCAACCCCACTCTGGCCCATGGGGCTGGTCCGGCCGGTAAGCCCCGTCAATCGCGGGAACCCGCCCTGTTCCCCTAGCGGTACGTCGGCAATTTGCAAAAGGCACGTGGGTACCCGCTTGCGCAGGTCGGAGTGCTGCGAACCGCACCGACCCACAGCCCCATGAAGAATCAGGGTTAGACGAAGCGCGAATAAGTGGAGCGGTCTTCGGCCTATTTCGCTTCAGGCGCGAGCGCCCCCTGCTACGACGCAGGCCACAGCGTTGTCCTCCGGGGCAGACATCTGAGCGTTTCCGCAGGTCAGCGCCTATTCGGGCGTGTTCTTACGGACGCGGGGTTCGTACGATTACCGCTGATTCGGGATCGAGGTACTGCGTTCGCTCGCCGCCGCGTGACCCTTGTGTTGTGGCTTCGTATGTGATGCCTTCATTGGGTCCGAGAGGACCGGTGGATAGCCCTCGAGCTTTCCGCGCGTTGCATCGCTCGATGAGTTCTTCCCGGTAACTCCTGTCCAGATGGACACCGATCACACGCAGCGGGTTCTTGTCCCACCGTTTGGGCTCTGTCATGTCAAGGTACTGAATGACGAGATCGCCCTCCCGCAGTTCCTCGGCCTTGATGGTTGTCTCGTTCTTCATAGCGGGCTCTGAATCGCACTGTCCAATACGTGGAGGGGGCCACCTGCAACGTAGCGCAGACGGGCTCGACCCCGAAGCGGGCACGGTTCGCGTCGACGAACTCGACGATCATCGCTGTCGGCGGTCGAGCCCCTTACCCGAAAAAAACCGCCGCCCGCTGGAGGATCTCATTCGCCCGGCGCAGCTCGCGGTTCTCCTGGCGGAGCTTCTTGAGCTCGGCGTTCTCAGCGGTCGACACCCATGCCGCGTGCCGGCGTCGATCTCGGCCTGAGCCACCCAGCGGCGCAGCGACTCGGGCCCATAACCCAACTGCCGAGCCACCCTGACCACCGTCCCCGCCGAAGCGCCCAGCTCGGCGCGCAACGCGAACACCATCCGCACCGCGTGCTGTTTCTGCTCAGCCGAATACCGACGCGACGTCGCCGCCGGCCCCGCATCTGTGTCCATAGATCCCATGCTCGCTCCAATCCTTGGAGCTTGCGCGAAACAGTGAAGATGTGGGCAGGGAACGGGCCGTCGGCGTCTGACTTGGCGCACAACTGGCCCTGCGTGTTGCGGGTGCCTTGCCTGGGACTCGTCGGCGACGGCACACCTCGCTTGGCATGCTCACACCCATCGAGTTCGAAGCTCGACACCAACACGAACCGGCAGCATGAACCCAGTAATCCGCCTCCGCGTAACTCAGGGACCCCCAGTCGCCGGGAACTGCGGAGTTACTCTTTGACGGAGTGGCGCCTGAGCCGGTCATTGCGGCCGCGAGATGGAATCGGTGGCGCTGCGCCGCGGTAGTCGTGTGCGCAGTGCTGGCGGGCGCTTGCGGGATTGGCGCCGAGCCTGCTAACGACGTCACCGCCACGTCGGCCCCGGCTCCGAAGCCAGTAGCAGCAACGGCCGCGAGCGGTGGCACCGCTGCAGCCGAGCCGTTGGCGCCGCTGTCGAGCGAAGGCACAGGCGCGGCTCGCCTCTTGGTGCCCTCAGCGACCCCGCAGACTGCCGGAGCTGACGCTGCGCGGGGTGGCACCAGCCAGACTTCGCCACCCCTGACGTCCACTGACGATTCTTCCGATGAGGATTCTTCCAATGACGATTCGTCGTCGGCTCGCGGAGAGGCCGAGATAGACCGAGCGGAATTGCCGGAGGCAACATTCCCCGAAGCTTCGGTATTTCCCGAGGCATCCGTTCGCGACTCGGAAGCCGAGGCGGCCGACCTCGAGCGGCGTCGCAGCGTCATCGGCCTCTTCGAGCGGCTGCGCGTCGCCGTCGAGCACCGCATCGGATACGACCGCTCCGCGCTCTTCGACGGCTGGCTCTACAGCGGCGGTCTCTCGACGCGAGAGCGAGTGCTGCGCGACGAGCAGCACGCCGACGGCACTTGGCTTTCCGCCTATGACGCAGCTGTGGTGACGGACACGGGAGCGCTCGACATCGACCATCTCGTGCCGCTGGCGGAGGCGTGGGAGTCTGGCGGGCACGAGTGGGCAGCCGAAACGTGGACTCGCTTCGCCAACGACCGCGCAGACCCGCGCTCGCTGATTGCCGTGAGTGCGACGACCAATCGCAGCAAGGGTGCACGAGACCCTGCCCAATGGTGGCCGCCGAGTTCGTCGTATCGTTGCCAGTACGCAGTAGACTGGATCGCCGTCAAGACCCGCTGGGATCTTGCGGTGGATGCTGATGAAAAAGCGTCGCTCGATGTGCAACTCGGCCAGTGCGCCGGCGCCGATTTCGCGTTCTCTGCCCCCGCACCAGCGCTCGTTGTTCGGGCGTCAACGGCACAAGCACCGACTGAGACCACATTGCCGGCGACAGGCAGGTGCCACCCTGCCTACCAGCCCTGCATTCCGCACCGTGCCGGTGACGCGCTCAACTGCGGCGATTTGAGCCGCGATCAGCGACCCGTCTATCTGATCGATGCAGGCGAGGACCCGTACCGGTTCGACCGTGACGGCGACGGCATCGGCTGCCAGTAGCGCCTGCGACCGCATCAGTTCTGGCTTGTGCGGGACTGCCGCCCTCAGAAGGCGCCGTGAGCCTGCAAGTGCGACAGGCTGGCCGCAAGGTCGCGTTCGCGGTGCGCACCGCGCAAGATCACCAACTCGGCGAGTCGATGTGCTTCGGCCCAGTCACCATCGGTCGCCACCTCAGCGAGCGATCTCAGGTCGTCGGCGTCCATCGGCCGGCGACGATCATCGCGTGCGAGCAGCTTCATGACGATCAAGCCGCCGACACCGGCAACAGGCAAGACGATTCCGGGCAGCACTTCGATCTGCCGGGCTGAGGCGACGATCTCGGGTTCGACCCCGCATATGGCGAACATCAAGTCCAAGCCCACACCTGTCGCGGGGTCATGAACCCGGACGCCAGCGAATCGACCGGTGTCGTCCTGCTCGAGCAGCGACGCGATGTCGTACCCAACTGTGATGAACGACCCAGCGACAGTCTCCGCCTCGCCGTCATCTGCCACGGCCACGGCGATGTCGACGTCGCCTGTGCTGCGAGGCGCAGTGAGCGCGGATACCGCGATGCCGCCGACCAGCGCGAAGCCCTTGCCGAGTTCGGTCAGCACATCGCTCGCGCGCACGAGTGCCTCGTCGAGACGGCTCACTGCAGGTGTGGGGGGATGGGAATCTCGCGTAGGTGACCGTCGGCGTCGAGATGGCGGTCTCCGCCGGCGGCCCACTCGTCGATGGCGGCATGGATTTCGTCTTGCGTGACCGCCGGGTTCTCGCGCCGCAGGCGGGTTTCGATCATGCGCTCGGCGGCCTCGAACAGGTCAAAGACGGTGAGGCCTTGGTCTGGCTCGTTCCCCACATCTTCACGCTAACGGACGCTGCGATCTGGTCGGCTGTGCAGTCAGGGCTTCGGCGTTCATGTCGGGCGGGGCACAATGAGGGTGTGAGTTCCCACGCGTTCGGCTCGGTGCCGGCCGAACACCGCTGCGAGAAGCTTGGCTAGGGCCATGCCTGCGGTGTCGCGCGTTCTGCCGTGGCGGCGCATCGCGAACACGGTCGCGGCCGACATCTCGCCGGTGGTCGAGCGCTACCGGCAACGCTGGCCCAAGCAGTCGCCCGAGCTGGTCATCCGGGCATACGAAGCTGCGGCGCAGGCGCACGAAGGCCAACGCCGAAAGACCGGCGAGGCCTACATCACCCATCCCGTGGCAGTGGCAGGCGTGGTGGCCGATCTCGGCCTCGACGACACTTCGATTGCCGCCGCGCTGCTGCACGACGCAGTCGAGGACACCAGCGTCGAGCTGGTTGGGCTGGCCGACGATTTCGGACTCGAGGTCGCGGCGATCGTGGACGGGGTCACCAAGCTCGACCGGGTGCGGTTCGCCTCCAAGCAGGCGCAGCAGGCTGCCACGCTGCGCAAGATGCTCGTGGCGATCGCGAACGATCCCCGCGTGCTGATGATCAAGCTGTCGGACCGGCTGCACAACATGCGCACGATCGGGGCGCTCGGCGCCACCAAGCAGGCCGACGTGGCCCGCGAGACGCTCGACATCTACGCCCCGCTCGCCAACCGGCTGGGCATGCAGCAGGTGCGCGACGAACTCGAGGATCTGGCCTTCGCCGCGCTGTACCCGAAGCGTTACGCCGAGATCGACCGGATGCTCGCCGATCGCACTCCTGAACAGGAGCGCTACGTCGACCGGGTACTGGAAGAGGTCCGCGACCAGCTTGGCCGCATGAAAATCGAGGCCTCGGTGACCGGGCGCAAGAAGCACCACTGGAGCGTCTACGAGAAGATGGTCATCAAGAACCGCTCGTTCGACGAGATCTTCGACCTGGTGGGCATCCGGGTCGTGGTGCCGACGATCCGTGACGCCTATGCCGCCCTGGGCTCCATTCACGCGACGTGGAAGCCGGTGACCGGCCGGTTCAAGGACTACATCGCGATGCCCAAGTTCAACCTGTACCAGTCGCTGCACACGACCGTGGTCGGCCCGTCGGGCACGGCTGTGGAAGTGCAGATCCGCACCGAGGAGATGCACCAGCGAGCCGAGTTCGGGGTGGCGGCCCATTGGCGCTACAAGGCCGAGCGCAACAGCAGCGGCAGCAAAGGCAGCAGCAAGGGCAGCAAGTCCGAGCGGCACCCCAGCGCAGCCGCCGAGGCCGACATGCCGTGGCTGAGCCGGCTGGTCGAATGGCAGGCCGAATCTGACGACCCGGCCGAGTTCATGCGCACCATTGCCAGCGACCTCGGTCATGGCGAGGTGTACGTATTCACGCCCAAGGGCGAGGTGGTGACCCTGCCGACCGGCGCCACGCCCATTGACTTCGCGTACGCCATTCACACCGACATCGGCGACTCGCTGATCGGCGCCAAGATCGACGGCCGGCTGGTGCCGCTGGATCGGCCATTGCGCTCGGGCGACACCGTCGAGGCATTCACCTCCGACGACCCCGGGACTCGGCCGTCGCGTGACTGGCTTGAGGTCGCTGTCACGCCGCGGGCTCGCTCCAGCATTCGTCGCTGGTTCGCCCGTTCTGACCGGTCCGAGTGGGTGGCTGCGGGGCGGGAGGCGGTCTCCGACGAGCTGCGCTCAGAAGGGCTCAAGGCTTCGCTGGTCATCGACGGCGACGAGATGCGCTCCGTGGCGCAGCAGTTCAGCCGGGCCGATCTGGAAACGCTGTTCGAAGCGGTCGGCAAGGGCGACGTGGGAGCCCACTCGGTGGCCAAGCGACTGGTCAGCAACCTGCGAGGCGAGGGCGACGGCGTGCAGCTCCCGGCCCGTCCTGCCCGTCAGCGGGGCTCACGCCGCCGCCGCTCAGCCGGCGTGCACGTTGACGGCCACGACGATGCGCTGGTGCGGCTGGCCCGCTGCTGCAGCCCGGTACGCGGCGACGAGGTCTTGGGGTTCGCGACCAGCGGACGTGGGCTCTCGGTTCATCGCGCGGACTGCGCCAACGCGGGCGAATTGGCGACATCGTCCAATGCCCGACAGGTCGAGGTGGAGTGGGACGAGAGCTGGGCGGGCGAATACGCCGCAGCGCTCGAGGTCCGTGGCCTGGACCGCAACCGCCTGCTGCTCGACGTGGTGCAGATCGTGTCGGGCCGCCACGGCTTGTCGATTGCGAGCTGCGACACGTTCGTGGGCGACGATCAGGTGGCGGTGATGCAGTTCGAGGTCGAGGTCGGCGATCCGATCCTGCTCGACCAGCTCCTGGCCGCATTGCGCGAAGTGCCAGGCGTGTTCGACGCCTACCGCACGATCGAAGGCCTCGCCCGCACCGAATACTGAAGACTCCCGACAGCTAGGACTCGCGAGGGCAGGGCCGTAGCCTGCGCTGGTCATGTCCGGTACGCCTTCAACGCCAGCGAGCCCTCCTGACGGCGGCGATGCAGCGGCCCCGAAGTCGTTCCGCACGCCCATCGGCACACACGATCTTGCGCCACCCGAATCGGGTCGCTGGGTGGCATTGCTGGGCACGTTCATCGTTGCGGCGGACCGTGCCGGGTTCGGCTATCTGCAGACGCCGATCTTCGAGGACATCGGCGTTTTCGCGCGCATCGGCGAGGGCACCGACGTGGTCGGCAAGGAGATGTACGAGTTCTTCGATCGCAGCGACCGCCATCTGGCGTTGCGACCCGAGTGCACGGCGTCGGTGTGCCGCGCCTTCGCCCAGCACCGCCCCACCACGCCGTGGAAGGTCTGGTACCAGGGCCCGTTCTTTCGCTACGAAGCGCCCCAAGCCGGCCGCTACCGCCAGTTCCACCAGATCGGGGCCGAAACGCTCGGCACCGACGACCCTGACGCCGATGTCGAGATCATCGCCCTGGCTGCGGGATTCTTCAGGGCTATCGGGCTGCAGCGGGTGCCGCTGCTGGTGAATTCGATGGGTGACGCCGACACTCGCGCCGCCTACAACGACGCGCTCAGCACGTACCTCCACCAACGGGCCGGCGACGTCGACCCGGAGGATCGGGACAAGATCGAGCGCCACCCGCTGCGCATCCTGGATTCCAAGCGTGCCGCCACCGCTGCCGTGGCTACCGAAGCCCCGCAGATCACCGACTATCTCTCCGCCGAGACGGCGGCCCACTTCGAGCGGGTGCGTGAGGGCCTGGACGCGCTCGGGATCGAGTACGCCGTGGAGCCCAAACTGGTGCGCGGGCTCGACTATTACACACGCACCACTTTCGAGTTCCGTGCCCCGAGCTTGGATGCTGCCCAGGACACGATCTGCGGCGGTGGTCGCTACAACGGGCTGGTGGAGGCGCTCGGCGGGCCGTCGACGCCCGGCATCGGCTTCGCGCTGGGCATCGAGCGTCTGCTGCTGGCCTGCGATGCCGAGGGCGTGTTCGACGTGCCGACGCAACGAGCGGAAGTGTGGGTGGTCGACACGGCGGGCGGCACCGCTGCACGCGATCTCACCCACGAGCTGCGCTCGGCCCGCATCCGGGCCGACCGCGCCTTCGACGACCGGTCGATGCGGGCGCAGATGCGCGCTGCGAACCGCTCGGGTGCAGAGATCGCGCTCATCGTGGGAACCGACGAAATCGATGCCGGCACTGTCACCGTCCGGCCGCTGCGGCGCCCTGACGGCGGCGACGTCGACATGCCGCAGCAGGCCGTGCCACGGTCTGAACTGCTGAGCACCTTGCGAGCCACGTTCGACGCGCTGAATGCCCCAGTGCCAAATGCCCCAGTGCCGGCCTCTGATGACACCTCAAGCCCAGCTTGAACCCCGAAGGACTGACCGAGTGAACACCCTCATGCGAACCGACTACTGCGGGCGGCTGAGCCGCGCCGACATCGGCCGGGAAGTCACCGTGTGCGGCTGGGTCTCCCGGCGGCGTGAGCATGGCGAGCATCTCGCCTTCGTCGACTTGCGTGACCGCACCGGCATCGTGCAATGCGTGGTGGACCACGCGCACGACCTGCGCTCGGAGTACGTGCTGTCGGTAACGGGCACCGTGCGTGAACGACCCGAAGACACCGCCAATGCCGATCTGGCCACCGGCGAGATCGAGATCGGCGATGCAAGCGTCGAGGTGCTGTCGCGCTCGGAGCCGCCGCCGTTCCAGATCGACGGCCGCACCGAGGTCGACGAGATGCTGCGCATCCGCCATCGCTATCTCGACCTGCGGAACCCTCGCATGCACTCGAACCTGGTGAAACGGGCACGGGTGAACGCAGCGATCCGCCGCTCGATGGAGGCCGCGGAGTTCATCGAGGTCGAGACGCCCACGCTCGTGGCCTCCACTCCCGAAGGCGCCCGCGACTTCGTGGTGCCCAGCCGGCTGCATCAAGGTCGCTTCTATGCCCTGCCGCAGAGCCCCCAGCTGTTCAAGCAGCTCTGCATGGTGGGCGGCATCGACCGCTACTACCAGATTGCGCGCTGCCTGCGAGACGAAGACTTGCGGGCCGATCGGCAGTTCGAGTTCACCCAGCTCGACTTGGAGATGAGCTTCGCCACCGGCGCCGAGGTGCGGGCCGTGATCAGCGAAGCAGTGGCCGAAGCGGCCGAAGAGATCACCGGCGTGCGCCCTGCGGCGATGGATGAGATCACCTGGCATGAGGCGATCGACCGCTACGGATCCGACAAGCCGGACCTGCGATTCGGGCTCGAGTTGGTCGAGCTCAGCGACCTGTTCTCCGAGACCGGCTTCAACGCCTTCAAGGCGCCTGCGGTGCGGGGCATCGCGGTGCCCGGCGGCGGCGACATCAGCCGCAACGCGGTCGACGATCTCACCAAGCAGTGCCAGCGATGGGGTGCCAAGGGCCTCGTATGGATGCGCGTCAGCGCCGGCGAGCCGATGGCCGAAGGGGCCCGCAGCGCGGCCGGCGGCCGGCTGGCGGTCACCTCGCCGGTGGCGAAGTTCATGTCCGACGCCGAGATCGACGGCGTGCTGGAGCGCCTCGGTGCCGAGGCCGGCGACATGTGCTACCTGGTGGCCGACACCTGGCGCAGGGCCAGCGGTGTGCTCGGCCTGCTGCGGCTGGAGCTGGGCCGCCCGCCGGTTAACGAGGGCGGCTTGCATTTCTTGTGGGTGGTCGACTTCCCGCTGTTCGAAGATGTGAACGCCGACGGGCTGCCCGTCCCCGCACACCATCCCTTCACGATGCCTCACGTCGACGATCTCGACGTCGTCGCCGCGGCCTCGCAGCGCATGGCTTCGGGCGGGGGGTTCGATGCCGACACGCTGCTGGGCGTGCGATCACAGGCCTACGACCTGGTGCTGAACGGCTGGGAGCTGGGCTCGGGCAGCGTCCGGATCCATCGGGGCGACATCCAGCAGCAGATCTTCGATCTGCTGGGCATCGAGCCGGCTACGGCGCAGGAGCGTTTCGGCTTCCTGCTCGACGCGTTCCGGTTCGGCGCGCCGCCCCATGCCGGCTTCGCCTTCGGCATCGACCGTCTGGCGGCGCTGCTGTGCGGCGAGGAGAACATCCGCGAGGTCATCGCGTTCCCCAAGAGCCAGTCCGGCGCAGACCCGCTCACCAACGCCCCGTCGGCAATCTCCGACGTGCAGCTCGACGAGCTGGGCCTCACCCTGGCCGTCGCGGATGAGGACGCCGACGAGTCATGAGCAGCAGCGACTTGGCCGCGGTGGTGGTGACCGTCTGCGTACTCGTCGCGCTCGTCGCCTTGATCACTGTGCTGAGCCAGGCGTTCGTGCTGATGCGGGAGTTCCGGCGCAAGCTGGAGGTCTTCGACGACAAGGTCGAGCCGGCGCTGAGTCAGCTCGCCGACACCGCCGAGATGGCCCAGGCCGAGATCAGCCGCCTGCGCGACCTGCTGAACATCGCTCAGAAGGTGGCCGGACTGGCTGAGTCTGCTGGGGCCGCGACGGCAAGGGTCGCTGCCGCGCCCGTCGACAAGGTTCGCTCCGCCATCTCGGTGCTGCGCGGCAAGGATTCCGACGAGGAGCGCGTGACTGCACCTCGGAGCGGGGAGCGTTGAGATGTTGAAACGGATGCGCTGGCTGACCCTGGGCGCCGGACTGGGCGCCGGCGCTTCGCTGTGGCTGCAGCGGAGATTCAGGCTTCTGCTCGACCGCTACGCGCCTGTGCGTGGCACCGCCAACGTGCTCGGCACCGCACGCCAGATGCGCCGCGACCTGCGAACGGCCTGGCGGGACGGCAAGCGCCAGATGCACGACGCCGAGCAGCGCCTGCGCGACGAGCGAGACCGCCGCTGGGCCGAACGCCGCCACCGCCGCGAAGCCGCCTGAGTTGCGAATTCCTCAGGTAGTGGTCGGGATCGACTCGGCGATCGGAAACGGAGTGCTGCGCGCCGTGGCAAAGATCCGGTCCAGCTCGTCCTCTGTGAACTGGTGCCGCTCGAACTCTTCGGACATCCTGAGGTAATCCTCGTCAGTGGGTTCGTCGCTGAGTTCGGTCATGGTCGTCGTCTCCTCAGGTAGCGAGCCAAAGGTGGCCGGAGTCGCATTGCGTGAAAGATGGTGATGCCCCCTGCGGTAGGACGGTAGAGGATCTCCACGAGGTTGCCTGACCGGTCCGGGCCGATGCAGAGTTCTCTTGACCAGCCGCCTTCCGGCTCGAGATGGAAGAAGCCTATGGAGAACTGCCAGGCGTGTTCGATATCTGCGGCTGGGATTCCGTGCCGCAGCGCCGAACGTTGAATATCCACACCAAGAACATATTTCAATAAGATTCGATTCTGTTCACGGTTTTCCGCATTGACATGCGCTGAGCTGCGTGGTGCTCGGCGGCGCGGCCTTCGGAGGCCGCGAGAGCCCCGGCGGTCACGGAGGCCGCGAAAGAGCCTCTGTATCCTCTGGGGATGCGCGCCGGGGAACTGCGTGAAGCCTTTAGCTCGTTCTGGTCGGAGCGAGGCCACGATGTCCGCGCCTCCGCGAGCCTGATCCCGCACGAGCCGTCGTTGTTGTTCACGGTGGCCGGGATGGTGCCGTTCATGCCGTACTTCCTCGGTGAAGAGGTGCCGCCGACGCGCCGCATGGTCACCATCCAAAAGTGCGTTCGGGCAGGTGGCAAGCACAACGATCTCGACGACATCGGCCGCACCAACCGGCACTTCACCTTCTTCGAGATGATGGGCAACTTCAGCTTCGGCGACTACTTCAAGGCCGAAGCCATCCCGTGGGCGTGGGAGTTCGTCACCGAGGTACTCGGCCTGGAACGCGACAAGCTCTGGGTGACTGTGCACGTCAGCGACGACGAGGCCGCAGAGATCTGGCAGAGCGCCGTCGGTGTTCCGCCCGAGCGCATACAGCGGCTCGACAAAGACAACTGGTGGGCCGCAGGCGACGTCGGACCGTGCGGGCCCTGCAGCGAGATCTTCTACGACATCGGGCCCGAACATGGCGCCGACGGCGGCCCTGCACACGGCGGCGAAGACCGCTTCGTGGAGATCTGGAATCTTGTGTTCATGCAGTTCGCCGCCGACGGCACCGGCGAGCTGACGCCGCTGGAAGCCCCCGGCATCGACACGGGCGCGGGCCTCGAGCGGATCCTGGCCGTGCTGCAGGGCGTGCCCGCAGCGTGGGACATCGACCTGTTCGCGCCGCTGCTCGCCGAGGCCGAGCGCATCTGCGGCAAGACCTACGGCGCTGATCCCGAGACCGATGTCTCCATGCGCATCTTCGCCGACCACGCCCGCACGACGGCGATGCTCATCTCCGATGGCGTCTTCCCCTCCAATGAAGACCGCGGCTACGTGCTGCGGCGCATCATCCGCCGGGCCGTGCGTCACGCCTGGGTGCTCGGCGTCACCGATGTCGTGATGCCTCGCCTGGTCGAGATTGTGGTGGACGTGATGGGCGACCACTACGCCGACCTGGTCAAGAACCGGCAGTTCATCGCCGACGTCGTGGCCCGCGAGGAGGAGCGCTTCCGCACCACGCTCGCCGCCGGTGTGAGGATTCTCGATGAGGCGACGACCGGTCTGGACTCGGGCGATGCGGCCAACGCCGTGCTTGACGGCGAGACGGCCTTCTTGCTGCATGACACGCATGGCTTCCCGGTGGAGGTGACCGAAGAGATCCTGGCCGAACGGGGCCTGCGCCTCGACCGTGACGGCTTTGAAGCCGCCATGGATGAGCAGCGGGCACGAGCCCGTGCGGGACGGGCGGGCGGCCCGACGTTCGCCGACGAGCGCTACCGGGAAATCCTGGCGCAATTCGGCGCCACCCACTTCGTGCGAGACACCGCGACGGTGCCCGATGCCCGGGTGCTTGCCGTGTTCGAGCTGCCCCAAGGCGACGAACACGGCACCGACGCGCACGACGGCGACCGTCTCGTCGAAGTGTTCCTGGACAGCACTCCGTTCTACGCAGAGAGCGGCGGGCAGGTCGGCGACATCGGCACGATCACCGGCGCTGACGGCGGCATCGAGGTGCTCGACTGCTCCTACGCGCTCGCCGATCTGCACCGCCACGTCGGGCGTGTCGTCGGCGAGGGCGTCGACGCCGGATCGCTGGTAACCGCAGCGATCGACGACGAACGGCGGGCGGCCATACGGCGCAACCACACGGGCACCCACGTTCTGCACTGGGCGCTGCGAGAGGTTCTGGGCGAGCACGTCAAGCAGGCAGGCTCGCTGGTGGCACCTGATCGCCTGCGATTCGACTTCAGCCATTACGAAGGCGTCAGCCGCGATCAGCTGCGCGAGATCGAGCGGGTGGCCAACGCCGAGATCATCGCCAACGGCCGCTGCCGCCATTATGAGACGTCGATGAGTCATGCACAGGCCATCGGCGCCATCGCGTTCTTCGGCGACAAGTACGGCGACATCGTGCGGGTGCTCGAAGCCGGCGAGCATTCGGTGGAGCTCTGCGGTGGCACTCACGTGGCCGCTCTGGGCGACATCGGTCACCTGCGCATCGCGTCCGAGTCGAGCATCGGCTCGAACATGCGCCGCATCGAAGCAATCACGGGCCTTGCGACCGTCGACCGGCTCGCCGACGCCGAGGACACCCTGGACTCGCTGGCCGAGATGCTGAACGCGCAGCCCGACGAGATTGCGTCCGCCGTGCAGCGGCGCCTCGACGAGACCAAGGAGCTGCGCCGGCAGGTTCGCGACCTGCAACGTGCGATGGCGTCGTCGAGGGCCGACGAATTGGCGGCCACAGCCGACGACGGCGTCGTCATCGCCGACCTCGGCGACCTCGAACGCGACTCGCTGAGGGATCTGGCTGTGTCGGTGCGCGACCGCCAAGGCATCCGTGCTGTCGTGCTGGCCTCCGCGCCCGCAGCCGGGGGAGTGGCGTTGGTCGCAGCGGTGGACCCGGCCGGCGATCTGTCTGCAGGCGACTTGTTGCGTGACGCCGCCCGTACGGTCGGCGGCGGTTTCGGCGCCAAGGGCGACCCGCCGCTCGTCGTGGCGGGCGGCCGCAACCCCGACGGCATCGGCGACGCCCTTGCCCAGGCCCGAGTGGCGGCACTCGGGGCGTGAGGCGCACCGCATTCCCGGACTCGACAGGCCAGCCGTGCCGGGCCCGATGATGCGGGCGATCGGCGTCGATCTGGGCTCGAAGCGCATCGGCGTGGCCTTCGCACCTGCGGACGCTGCGGTGGCAGTGCCCTATGAAGTTCTCGAGCGCAGCGGCACGCGTGCCCGTGACCACGAAGCGCTCGCAGGTATGGTCGCTGAGGTGGCTGCGGAGGTGGTCGTCATCGGTCTGCCGACGTCGCTCGACGGCAGCGAGGGACCAGCCGCCGCCGCCGCACGGGCCGAGGCCGGCGAGATCGCAGCAGCCCTCGACGTGCCGGTGGTCTTGCACGATGAGCGCTATACGACCGTGACGGCGGAGCGCATCCTTGCCGAACAGGGCGTGCGCGGCCCTGCCCGTCGCAAGGTCGTCGACAAGGTGGCTGCGGCTGTCATCTTGCAGTCGTGGCTCGACGCTCGTGGCTGACGACGGCGCGCAGCTCTCCGCCGGCGACGGCGAGCCCGGCCGACCTACCGCCGTGAAGTCGCCGCTCGCTGTTCGCAGGCTGGCTGATCGATTCGCTGCGCTTGTCGGTTTGGCATCAGACGGCGATGCCCAGGGTGCCGAGCCTGGTCTCGCGACGAGTCCCGAGCTCGGTGGTTCCTCCGGCACCACGCCGTCCGGTGGACGCCCCGGGCGGTCGCCGTCCCCGCACGAGCCCGCTGCTGGCCCCGAGAGCCCGCCGCCAGTCGAAGGCCGCCGCGGCGTCGATTTCGAGGTGGTCAGCACTAGGCGCGGGCCCGGCACCCTGGGTGCGGTTCTGTTCCTCGTTGTGCTCGGCCTCGTCGGGTGGATGGTAGGCAGCCGCGCCTTGGGGTGGGTGCAAGATCAGCTCGATCCGCCAGGCGAGCCCAGCGGCGAGATCGTGCTGACTCTGCCGCGGGGCTCGAGCACGGCGAGTATTTCGGATCTGCTGGAAGAACACGGCGTCATACCGAGTTCTCGGGCCTATGAGTGGTACGTGAGGCTCAGGGGCGGCCCGGCATTCCAAGCCGGCGAGTACACGTTCGCGTCCAATTCGTCGGTCTGGGAGACGATGGCAGTGCTGGAAGCCGGTCCGAGCCGCGTAGCCCAGGCCGCCCAGCAGGCGCTCACGATCCCCGAGGGTTTGACGGTGGCCGAGATGGCCGAGATGTTCGACGAGGTGGCCGACCTGAGCTTCAGCGGCCGCGATTTTCTCGAGGCCGTCGCGGCGCGGCCGGTGCTCTCGCTGGTGGCGCCGACGCCGAGGATTCTGCCCGACGGCGTGTTCCAGCCCGCGGAAGGGCAGTTCTTCGCCGATACGTATTTCTTCGACTCCCAGACCAGCGCGGAGCAGCTCGTGGCGCTCATGGTCGATCGGCTCGACGAGGTGCTCGAAGAACTGGAGTATCAGGACGCGCCGCGCCGCGTCGGCCTGACGCCGTACGAGGCCCTGATCGTGGCGAGCCTGGTGGAGCGTGAGGCGCAGACGCCACAGGACAGGGCCAAGGTGGCCCGCGTCGTCTACAACCGGCTGGCGCGAGGCTGGTCGCTGGGACTCGACGTGACCGTGATCTATGCGACCGGCGAACAGGAGCTGACGGCAGAGACGCTGGCGGTGAACTCGCCCTACAACACACGTGTGCTCGTCGGGCTGCCGCCCACCCCGATAGCGGCCCCCGGACGCACCTCGCTTGAAGCTGCGCTCAATCCTGCCGACGGTCCATGGATGTACTTCGTGGTCACATCGCTGGACGGCGAGCTGTCGTTCTCCGAGACCGACGAGGAATTCCAGCGCGACAAGGCAGTGTGCCAAGAGCTGGGTCTCTGCGGCTGAGATCGATTACGGCAGCCGACCATTCCAGCCGAGAGCACGTGAGCCGTCGAGGGCTTTGGGCGCGCAGCCGTCCTACAGCGTCAGCCAGCGGCCGAACGCGCTCAGCCGGTTCCACGAGAGCGTTCGCTCAACCGCGTGGCGCCCCATGCACATTGCGGTGCGACGCATACCGCTGTGTGACGTTGTATGAGATGTGCGGCTGAGCATCGCTTGCGTGCACACTGTGCGAATGCGGCCCCCACCCTCTGGCGAGACCAGGGTGGCCGGGGTGATCGGCGATCCTGTGCGGCACTCACTGAGCCCGGCGCTGCACAACGCGGCGTTCGCCGAGCTGCGGCTGGACTGGACGTACGTGGCGTTCGAGGTGCCCGTCGGTCGGGGCGGCGAGGCGGTGGCCGCGATGGCAGTGCTCGGAATCGAAGGGCTGTCGGTCACCATGCCTCACAAGCGTGATGCAGCGGAAGCCTGCGATGAGCTGTCGCCTGCGGCAGCGCTGCTCGGCGCGGTGAACTGCGTGCGCCGCGACGGCGACCGGATAATCGGCGAGAACACCGACGGCGCAGGTTTGCTGCGCTCGCTGCGCATCCAGGCAGGGGTGGACCCCGCGGGGCTGCATGCCGTGGTGCTGGGCGCGGGCGGCGCAGCGCGGGCGGTGATCGTTGCCCTGGCAGCCGAGGGAGCGTCGGTGACGGTGGTGAACCGCTCGCCAGAGGCCGCCGAGCGCGCCGCTGCACTTGGGGCATCGGCGGGTGCCGCCGCGGCCGGGGCATCAGGCGCACCTGTGGGCACGGCAACCGTCGGCGGCCCGCGAGCGGTGCGTGACGCCGATGTCGTGGTGAACGCCACGCCGCTCGGCATGACGCGGGGCGACCCGCTGCCAATCGACCCGGCGCTGGTGCGCGACGGCCAGATCGTCGTCGATCTCATCTACCGGCCCGAGCGGACGCCGCTGCTCGAAGCAGCCGCCCAGGCAGGCGCCACGACGCTGAACGGCACCGGAATGCTCTTGTATCAGGCCGCCGAGCAGTTCAGTATGTGGACCGGCCACGACGCTCCCGTTGACGCGATGGCAGCGGCCGTAGGTCTGGATATCGCCGGGTAGCACCCCGGCCTACGAGCGGCCCGACCGGCCGCACGAGACCGGGGAGCTGCCAGCATGATCTTCGAAGCAACGGCTCGACAGGCGCCTTCGACGCATTCCACGGCCCGCTCAGGCGCAGCCGCGGGCGACGATGTGGCCGTTACGAGCGCAGCCCCGTGACAACGACCCATGTCATAGCAGCCGCCGCGGCGGGCTTCGGCGGGATTGCAGCGGGTGCCGTGATCACGCGCTCGGCACGACGCTGCTTCGGCGTCGGCCTGCAATTGGCGCTGACGATCGCGTCGTGCGTTGTCGTGGCGGCCTTGCTGGCGCTGCGATTCCACCACAGCGCGTACCTCGCACCGCTGCTCTTGTTCGGGTGGGCAGGTGTGGTCATCTCCGGCGTCGACTTGCGCACTCATCTGATCCCCACACGGCTGCTGCGTGCGGCTGCCGCCGTCTCTGTTCCGCTGATGTGTGCCGCGGCAGCCATCGAAGGCGGATTGGCCGGCATGGCTCGTGCGTGCGCCGCCGCGGCTCTTGGAGGGTGTGCCGGATGGGCGATGCTCCATTTCGTCTGGCTTGGCGCCAAGGGCGGCCTGGGCTACGGCGACGTGCGACTGGCCGGGTACCTGGGCATGCACCTGGGGCTGGGCGGATTGGCCCTCGTGCTGCGGGGCCTGTTGATCGGATTCGCCATCGCTGCGCTCGTCGGCGCAGTCGGGGTGGTCGTGCTGCGCCGCGGCACCGACTACCGGTTCGCGCTCGGTCCGTCGCTGGTTGCCGGTGCGCTCGCCACCGTGTGGTGGTTCATGCCGCCGGCCCTCACCGGTTGATCACGTTGCAGCTCCAGATCGCTCGCTGCGCCGAAGACGTCCCGCGCGGCGCTTGGACGCTTCCGCGGGGCGACCCGCTGGTGCCTCGTCGGTACCCTCGCCGGGGATGTCCGGACCCATCGTCGTGACGGTGCCGCTGCGCGAGCGCGCGTACCCGGTGCTCGTGGGTGACGGAGCGCGTGCCGAGTTGGCGCATGTGATCCCGGCGGGCACGAGCCGGGCTGCCGTAGTCACCCAAGCGGGCATCGGTGTGCATGTCGACCCCGGTGTGCCCTTCGAGACATTCACGATCCCCGACGGCGAGCACGCCAAGGACATGGCGATCGTCGGCGATCTGTGCCGCGGGCTCGTCCGGTTCGGCCTCACGAGACGCGATGTCGTCGTCGGCGTCGGCGGTGGCGTGGTCACCGACGTGGCGGGGTTCGCCGCGGCCGTCTACCACCGCGGCGTTGCAGTGGTGCACGTCCCCACGACACTGCTGGGCCAGATCGACGCCGCCATCGGCGGCAAGACCGGGGTGAACCTGCCGGAGGGAAAGAACCTCGTCGGCGCCTTCTGGCAGCCGAGCGGTGTGCTGTGCGATACGGGGGCCGAAGTGCTCGGCACCCTGCCTGCGCGAGAGCTGCGTGCTGGCTACGGCGAGCTGGCCAAGTACCACTTCATCGGCTGCTCCCCTGAGGCAGCGCAGCTCATCGGGAGAGCGAATCTGACGATGGAGCTGATGGGTAGTTCCTTGACCCCTGATTCACCGCTGTTTCGTCGCCTTGCAATGCTCCATCAAGGTTGGCCGCGGGAGGGTGAGCCCGCCAGTTGGCCAGAGAGGAGCGAACTGGCATCTCGGCTGCAGGACGGTGTGGCGCTCAGTGAGCTGGAGGGCGCCGAGCTGATCGCAGCGTGCGTGGCGATCAAGGCCGAAGTGGTCGCATCGGACGAGACCGAGAGCGGCCGGCGGGCGTTGCTGAACTACGGGCACACCCTGGGTCACGCGCTCGAGATCGCCGGCCGCTTCGACCTGCGTCACGGCGAGGCCGTGGCCATCGGGCTGCGGTATGCCGCAGTCGTGGCCCGCCTGCTCGGACGCATCGACGACGACCGGGTGGCCGCCCACGAGCGGGTGCTCGAGGCCTACGGGCTCGACGGGGCCCTGCCTGCGGGCATCGATCACGACGAGATCATCGAGTTGTTCGGCCGCGACAAGAAGGCCGCCGACGGCATCACCTTCGTGCTTGACGGTCCCCGGGGCCTCGAAGTGGTGCCTGGCGTCGACCCCGGCGTGCTGCGCAGCGCGCTCGAGCGGATGTGAGTGCTGCCATGCCTCGCCATGTCGTGCTGCTGCTGTCGGGTCCGAACCTGAACCTGCTGGGCACCCGCCAGCCCGAGATCTACGGCACCGACACGCTGCTCGACCACGTACAGGCCGCTCGCCGGGCCGCCACCGAGCGCGGCTGGGACCTCGAGCACCGCCAAAGCAACCACGAAGGCGACCTCGTCGATGCCGTGCACGCGGGCATCGGCCGGGTCGAGGCGATCGTGGTGAACCCCGGCGCACTCACCCACTACGGCTGGTCGCTGCATGACGCGCTCGCCGCCTTCGAGGGGCCGATCGTGGAGCTGCACCTGTCCGAACCCCGCGAGCGCGAGCCGTGGCGGCATCACTCGGTGGTGGAGCCGTTGGCGACCGCCCGGGTGGCGGGCCAAGGTGGCACCGGCTACCCCCAGGCGGTCACGCTGGCCATTCAGGCGGCGGCTGCTGAGGCCCCCACCGCCGTGCCCGACACCGGCGACGCAGCCGACACTGGCGACCCTGGCGACCGGTGATCGTGGCAGGCCGTCGTGACGGCTAGCTGTGCTTGTACCGTCCCGCTGCGAACCTGTGAAGCACCCAGGCTGACTCCGAGGCGTTGACATGGCCATTTCCACTGCCGATTTCCGCAACGGCATGACGCTCGATCTCGCCGACGGACTGTTTCAGCTCACCGAGTTCCAGCACGTCAAGCCCGGCAAGGGCGGCGCTTTCGTGCGGACCACGCTCAAGAACGTTCGCACCGGTGCCACGCTGGAGCGCACATTCCGGGCGGGCGAGCGCATGGAACGCGCCGTCATCGATCAGCGCGACATGCAGTACCTGTACGCCGACGGCGACTCCTTGGTCTTCATGGTCACCGACAGCTACGAGCAGCTCCCGGTGAGCCGGGCCGCCGCGGGCAGCGCCACGAACTTTCTCGTCGAAGGCGAGATGGCCACTGTGGTGCGCTACGGCGACGAGGTGCTCGGCGTGGAATTCCCCGCATCGGTGGTGCTGGAAGTGGCCGACACCGACCCTGGCGTGCAGGGCGACCGGGTGTCGGGCGCCCGCAAGCCGGCCACCATGTCCACCGGGCTGATGGTGCAGGTTCCCCTGTTCATCGAGACCGGCGAGCGGCTGAGAATCGACACCCGCAGCGGCGACTACATCGAGCGGTCCCGCGGCTGACGCCGCAGGGTCGTTGATCGGGGCCGAGGCCCGCTGCCATGAACCGTCCCGCCGACCCATTCGCCGCTCCCGACGAGCCGACTCGCCGGCGCGAGGCGCGCCAGCGCTCGGTGGAACTGCTCTACGAGGCCGAGATGAAATCGTGCGAGCTGGCAGTAGTTCTTGCCGAGCAAGTCAGCGACCTCGACCCGTTCGCACTCTTGCTGGCCTCCAGCGTCGCCTCCCAGCGTGACGCCCTGGTCGAACGGTTGGCCGGTCTGCTGGCGGAGGGCTGGACCCCCGAGCGCCTCGGCATCTGCGATCGGCTGATCCTGCTGCAGGGACTCTTCGAGCTTGAGCGGGGGTCTGCTCCCGCCGCTGTGGTCATCAATGAAGCCGTCGAGCTGGCGCACCGCCTCGGTGCCACCGACCGCAGCGGCGCCCTCGTGAACGGCGTGCTCGCTGCGGCCCTCCAAGATCGCTCAGCGGCCCCCTAGCCGTTCGGCGGCTTGGTCGCCGGTCCCTCAGGGCGGTCGCGCACGCCGGCGAACAGGACCGGGGCGTTCCCCGTGCTGTTTCAAACAAATAGAAAATAATTGGAATGACATGAAACAACTCACCTAGAACTCGCCATGACTCCCCAGCGACGGCCCCGACTCAGTGGGGCCGCTGCGGGGAGCGAGTTCTCAGGAGCGGTGCGATGGTCACGTTTCAATGCCGGAGGGTGAAGGGTGGGCGCCGAGCGCGTGCCGCTGCTGCTGTGCTGGCAGTGCTTGGGGCCGCATGCAGCGGGGGCGACGCGGAACCAGTCGATCTCGGCCCATCCATCTCGGCAGCGCCGAGCGTTGCCACCGACGAGGTGGGTGCCAAAACGCTGCTGCCGCAACCGGCCACGGATCCACGCACGATCGTCTCTGGCGACGGTGGTTTCCCGGTGTACCTGCAGGCGCCGCCGCCGGAGCTGCCCTCTGCGATCAGCATCGGCGGCGGGCGCATCTGGGTGCCGTGGCCGCCATATCCCGACCAGGCGGAGACCGACGCGCAGCAGGTGTCCGGTTCGCAGTCGCAGCTGCATGGCGACGTGCATGCGGGTCACCGCTACGTCGCCGAGCAGCGGGCTCGTTGGGACATGATGCCGCCATATCTGCGGTCTGCTCAGGCTGCGTTCGCCGAGGGCACGCGGGTTGCTCGGCGGCGTGCGGGCACCGAGTCTGCTTGGGAACTCGTCGTGGATCCCGCTGGGCTGAGCCACGAGACGCGACTGGCTGCGGATCGGTCCGCCGCCTACGACCACCTGTCACTGTGCCCGCCGCATCCGACCGCAGAGGCGCTGGGTCTCGACATCGGCAACACCGCAGCCGAGCGCGATCGGGCGGGCGCGGCAATCGAGGCCTTCATGGTGGGGATGCGCTCACCCGGAAGCCGCCCGATGCACTCATGGGGAACCACGGTCAACGACATTGCCAAGCTGCTCGTCTACAGCCCCGGTGAGCCGATGGAGCTTGCTCTCGGCGGCCACAGCCTCACCGATGCCGGGTTCTTCCCGGGTGACTGGTCGCTTCAGGCCAAGCAGTGGCTGACCCGGCGGGCGGCCCAGGGCGCGGTCACTGATTCGCTGGTCGGCCACGCGGTGGTGAGCGCTGGTCCCGAGACGCTGTGGGAGGCGTGCAGCGACCTGGCCACCATCGTGCCGGGCGTCTACACCGAGTCCCACCGCACGCGGCAGCTGGAGTCGCTGTGGGCGAGGGGCCTGCGACTCGAGTTCACCGCGCCGCCGGTGCAGCGAGCGTGGGTGGCGGACCTGAGCGCGGCGGGTCACGCGCTGGCGCTGATCTGTCACCCGCCAGGGCAGTCATTCCTCGTGGACGCCTCGACCGGCGAACGGCTCGACGCTGGCGTCCGCCAGAGCGCACAGGTCGAAGCGATGTGGCTGGCTTGGTCTCGGCTGAGCTTTCGCGTGCTGCGCAACGCGTTGTTCGAAGGCGACTGCGAGGGAGAGGCTCTGGGCCGGGCGACGCAGTGGCTGGCCGACGCCAAGGCGGCCCACACCGCCTCGATCGACTGGAGCGAGCCCAGCGCCTGGGGCTCGGGCGTGCGCAACCAGTGGGTCGCCGTGCGCGAGTGGGTGGAGGTCCCTCAATCGGAGGCGTGGTGGGCACACCGCGATCACCGCTGGCACCTGCGGTTCTGGTGCGCCGTCGGCATCCCCGTCGGCACGTTGGCGGACGGCGAGCTGCGCCGACCCGAGCTGGCGCCGCACTGCACCACCGAGCAGTGGGCCGCTCTGGCCGAGGCCGCCGCAGAGGCGCCGGCGGTGACTTCGGAGCTGTCGGCCACGAACTGGGCGCCCGGCGCGAGCTGGCACGAGCGCATGTATCTGTCGCCGTTCAAGTCGACGCAGCAGGTGCTCGGATGCCTCGCGGACCGTGATCTCATCGCCGAGGCGCTGCAGCGACCGGTGGAACGACGGGTCAAGAGACCGTGGCCGCCGGGCTCGCTGCCGCTGACCGAGGCGCCGCTGCTGTACCCGCGGCCGATGCCGCCGTGCCCGCAGGCCAGCTGGCCGCCGCAGACCGAGCGCTATTGGTGGCCCGCCGCAGCGCCGCTGTCGGAGGTCGCGCTGTCGGAGGTCACGTCGTGAGCAGCCGCAACGGGGCGGCCGATGCCGCCGTGGACCGTGGCCTCGGGGTGCGCCGAGCGGCCCAGTGGACCATCGCAATCGTGCTCGCCGTCCTCCCGCTCGCGGTGACGACAGCGGTCGGAGACGCCGCCGGAGCGCAGACATCGGTGGCGCCCGTGCTGAGCTGTCCGGGCGGGATGGTGCTCGACCGCGCCAGCGGGACGTGCCTGACCCAGCGCACCGAGACCGTGCTTCGCCCCGCGGGCTGCCCGGCGGGTTCGACAAAGGTCGCTGGTCAATACGGCGGTCACGTCTGCCAGACCAAGATGACCACGACAGTGGACACGGGGCGGACGAGGCAGGTCTACAGCCACACGACCTACGAAAAGACGTGGGTTCCGACCGGCACCAAGAGGGTTCAGACCGGCACGACGCGTGTCTGGGTGCCGCCGCGCTCGACGGTCGAGCCGTTGGTGCCGCCGACGAAGGTGCAGGTCGGAACGCGCACGCAGTCCAAGACGGTGACCCGCCCTGGGCCCGAGGTGATGTACGAGGTCAGCTACACGGTGGAGGTCCAGACCAAGCGGACAGTGAAGCGATGCTCGTTCGATCCGCTGGCGGGACAGCAGTGTTGGAACGAGACGGTCACCGACACGCGTACCGAGACCCGCACGCGTCTTGAGTGCTGCATCCCCGGCCCGCCGATCACCACCACCGTTACGAGCGAAGTCCCGGTCTACGAGTACCGGACTTCGCACACGGTCACCATTCCGGGGTACTGGCGAACAGATCCCGTCTATGAGATGCAAGAGACTGGCTACTGGGACACCGTGCCCAAGATCCACTACACCACCGAACCGGTCTACGAGACGGTGACGCAGTGGGTGACCTCAGCAGCGACGCAGGGGCCGTGCCCCGCAGGTTGGCAGGCCGCTGGCAGCCAGTGCTCGCGTACCGTGCTGGGCCAGCCGTCGGCAGCGCCGACCCAGAGCTGTCCGGCCGGGTCGGTGCCCCGCTACGGCGATGCGCTCGGCGGCACGGGTCCTTCGGTGCTGACGTGCCAGTCGAATGCGCCGGGCTCGGACACCGACACCGGCACTGATCAAGAGGACAGCGGCGGTTCGGAGACGTCCCCCGACGGCGAAGCGCGGCCGCTGCACCACCTCGCGGGCGAGAGCGACGAACGGCTCGCGGAGCTGGGCATTCACCGCTGCTCCAACGGGCTGTTGTCCTATGTGCCGTGCGATCGACTGCCGGGACGCACATGGGACAGCGATCCCGACATCTGCGACGGCATCGAGGGCACGACCTATCGGCCTGACCACGGCGGCAGCTGCGTCACCGAGAGCGACCTGCTCAACAAGTGCACCACCCGCGGAACCTGCGAAGAGACCACTATCCGGACGTACTGCCCCGCAATCGGGGAGCTGGCAGACACCCAGATACAAGAGCATGCCCACCCCCATCGCGGCGCGGAGACCTACCGGGTGTGCATCTTCGACTGCTCCAGCTTCGGTTCGCTGCCGCAGTACGTGCAGTTGCGCATCAACGGTTCCTACGACTACGCCTGCCAGCCGGTTCCCGAGACGCAGGAGACCACCCCGGACACATCCCCGGCGACGACGACCACCACCACCACCGAATCGACCACCACGACGACGGAGGCAGACGACGAAGAGGACGACGATGACGGCGACGACGACGAAGAGGACGACGATGACGGCGACGACGATGACAGCGACGACGATCGGCCGGACACCACGCAGCCTCGTACCACTGCGCCGGACACCACGCAGCCTCGTACCACTGGGCCGGACACCACGCAGCCTCGTACCACTGCGCCGGACACCAAGAGGCCCGATACCACCGATCCGGACACCACGGAACCAGCCGACGACGAATGCGCAGCGGTGCCTCCGGGAAGTGTGGCCTCGGGTGCACTCGCCGGGTTGAGGTGGGTGTCTCATGTGCGTGCTGGCAGTATCAGCGCATCGCCCCAGCGGCACCTGCCCGGCCAGGGGCGCTACGTGCAGGTCGCGCCCGGGCGTGGCTGGGTCGAAGTACACGGCCCGGTCGATGTCGTCGAGCATCAGTGTCGCTGGGACGCGACGTGGGTACTTGCTTCCTGGGACGACCTGCAGCCCTGGGATGCCGGCGATCGCCGGGCGATGGAGGCGAATGCCAATACCCGGCACCTGGTGAGGCGCTGGGATGCGCTCGGTGTCGACCAGCAGCAACTCGTGCGCCAATGGCATCGACCAGGCGCCGTCCCTGCCGAGGTCGTCTGCTCGGTCGGCGCAGCGCGCGGCCCGGGCGCATCCGCATCGTGCGGATGGGTGCTCGTGTATCCGGCGGCATTCGCCTGGCGAGCCCAGCTGTGCTTCGAGCTCGACGCACAGGAGGGCACACCGCGGTCCGCGCCGCTGCGGGGAGGCAGGCCTGCTGCGACCGATCCGTGCTGGGTGACGGTCGCTTCGGGAGTGGACTGGATCAGATCAGTCGGTGACTACGCGGACGGCCGCGTCACGCTCACGCAGAGCGGGAGCGACTCGTGACGGCGCCCTCCCCGGTGGGATACGCCGGCGAAGATCAGCTTCCCGGGCGCGGTGCCATGCCGCGTCCCGGCGGGGAGCCGTGGCGTTTGGGGGCTGCAGCGCTGATCGTGGTGACCGTGGTCGCCGCCATTTGGCTGTGGGGTCGCCCGCATGCGGCTCCTCCCGCTGTGCTGGCCGCAGTCACGTCCGAGCCGTGGACGGCCGGCCAGCCGCCGGGCGGGTTCGAGCTTGTCGAGGTGACGGAGCAGTTCGCAGCACAGCTCGCCGACCCCGGCTCGATCCCGGGGAGTGTCGCGACCCACGACCTTCCGCCGGGAACGTTCGTGACTCCCGCGCTGCTCGGCGCCCCGAGCAGCGCCAGCGGCGCACTGACCCCGATGCGCTTCGCAGCGGACACGTCGGCTTGGCCGACACCGGGTCCCAGCGCAGGCAGCCGAGCCGTCGTGGCGGGCGTGCTGGGCGGCTGCGCCCTGGACGTCACGACTCTGGCGGGAGGTGCCGAAGGGAGCATCGTGGTCCACCTCGATGCTCCCGGGGCCGCGCGCTACGCCAATATCGCCGAGCTCGACGGCCTAGTGGTCTGGCCGGCGCCTCCCGATGGCTGGCCCGAGTGTCGATCGTCGCAGTCTGACATCGGACTCGGCTCGCCGTTCGGCGGCGGGACGCCCTCGGGATTCGACAGCGAAGCGCGGTCGGGGATCCCCTTCCCCGAATCGGTCGGGGGCTGAGGCGTGCTGCTCGTGCTGTGCGACGAAGCCGTGAGGCCGTCGGCGCGCGACTGGTGCCGTGACGCACTGCGCGCAGGGCTGTCCACGGCGGCCGGCCGGGTCTTCGTCTGGTCCGACGTCGCGTCGATGTCGCTCCCTGAGGCCTCTGGCGAGCCGAGCTTGGTGTGGTTGACGAGCAGTGCTGAGCACGACGTCATCGCCGCCGCGGCAACAGCGGCCAGCGAGATCGTGCTGCTGCTCAGTGTTTCGGTGGTGTCGTCCGCGCCCGGTCCCCCCGACGCAGACGGGGTGAAGCGAGCCTGGTACGCCACCGATTCGGCAACTGTGCCGCGGGTCGCAGTGTGGCTGCCGGCGGTTGGCGGGGACCGCGCAGATCCCACGGGAGAACTCTCCGAAGCGCTCGGGGCGGACCGGGTCGTGCGCATCAAGCGCATGGGCACGCGCAGCGCATACCGGCAGATGCACCGGCTCGGCCGCTCGCTGAGGGCGGCCGCGTGTGCACCGCAGCGGCTCGATCGTTCCGACGGTGCCGTGCGTCGACGCAACGCCGCTCGCGCAGCCACTGATGCGTTGGAAGACCTGCTGGCTGAGCCCGATGTCGAAGAGTTCCAGATCCGCGGCGGTGAGTCGATGCTGGTGCAGTACGCCGGGGGCCGCGTCGAGCGCCGCCCTTCGCCATTCGACGCCGACTCCGATCTCATCGAGGCCGTGCGATTCCTGGCCGGCTATTCAGGCGACCGCCCGCAGCGCTTCGACGAGTTGGACCCGCGCCTCGACGTGCGCGTCGGGGATCGTTGGCGCCTTCATGCAGAGGCGTTCGTCACCAGCCCGCCGAACGTGGTGCTGCGCTCCAACATGGCCGGCCGGATTCGCCTCGACGACCTCGGCGTCGCGTCGCCCGAGCTCGGCAGCATGCTCGTCGAGGCCATCACCGGTCGGGTGCGGGCGAACGTGGTGGTGGCAGCTGCGATGGGCGGCGGCAAGACGACGCTGTGTCAGGCACTGCTCGCTGCGGTGCCCGATCACGAGCGCATCGACACCATCGAGGACACGCCCGAGCTGCGATTGCACGAGTACGGCATTCATCCGAACACCTTCGAGCGATTGACCCGCGATCCCAACCAGGACGGTCATGGCCGCCACTCCATGGCCGATCACATCCGGGACGCCAAGCGAGCCAATGCGGCCAAGCTCGTGGTGGGCGAGATCCGCGGCGAAGGCTGCGAGGCGCTGCTCGATGCCATGTCATCGGGCCTCGACGGCTGTTTGGTCACGCTGCACTCTCAGCCCGGCAAGGGTGTGCTCGAAAAGCTGGTGGCATACGCCTGCTCGGAGGGCGCCGAGCCCGACTACGCCCGCCGTCAGATCGCGTCGGCCGTGGACCTGTGCGTCTGGCTGGGGCGCAATGACGCAGGGGACCGGGTGGTGGCCGACGTCACCCAGCTCACCGGCATCGACGAGCTGTCCGGCGTCATCTCCACGACATGCCTGTGGGCGCTGCGCCCGGGTGATCGTTGGGCGACCCCCCGGGGCTGTCCGATAGGTCGAGTGGCTCAGATCTACGCTGCCGCCGGTGTTGCGATCAGCAGCGACCTGCTGCCGCACGGACCGACGCTGTTCTCCCAGATCGTGGACACCCCTGCGCCCGGCGATCCGCCCGCTGCTGAGCGTTCGCCCGTTCCCGAGGACCCGCCGGTGCTCGAGCGCACATCCGCACCTGACGTCGTTCCCGTTGCTGGGACCGCGCTGTCGCCGGATGCGGGCCCGGTCACAGGCGCGCCGCCCTTGCCACAGCCCGGGGCGCCGACGTTCGAGCCGGCGTCGGCTGATAACAGCCGGCGGGGCGACCTGCTGTGGGATCCCGGCCCCCTCGTGCCCATTGAGGACCCGCCGCCGTACGAGCCGCTCGTCGGTGAGGAGACCGCGTGCTGAGGTTCGCGGTGCTCGGTTCGGCCGGTGCCGGTGCTGCGTTGTGGGCACTGTTCGGCGATGTCGCCCGTGCCCGTCGCATCGAGGGCCGCTCGACCCGCTGGCCGTGGCTGACCAGCGGGCTCGCAGCCCTGCTCATCGGCCTGCTGTTCGGGCCTGCTGCTGCGGGGCTGGCCGGCGGGGTGGCCGGAGTCTGCGCGTGGTGTGCTGCGACGATGATGCGCAGCCGCAGGCACGTGGCGGCTGCGGAGTCGGTAGCGCAGTTCGCAGCAGTCTTGGCCAACCAGGCGCAGGTTTCGCGGACAGTGGTGGACGCGCTCGAGACGGCTGCGCCACTGGCTTCGGGCCCGATAGCGGAGACTGCGACTCGGTTCGTCGCCGAGTGTCGCAGCATCGGCGTGGAAGCGGCCGCGCAGCGGTTCGCGGCCGGTGACGAGGGCGTCGTCGCCGCGTGGCTGGCCGACGCAGTCGCTGTCGCAGCGGTCAGCGGCGGGGAGTGGGTGCCGATCCTGGAGGTCGTAGAAGCCGAGGCGGCTGAGGCGGCGTCAACTGCCCGGCACTTTCATCGCCACGTCGCGGCGAACCTGCCCCAACTCGGCCTCGCCGCCGCGCTCGGTGCGGCCGTTGCGCTCGGCAGCGCGCTCGTGAGTCCTGACGCATGGGCATGGCTGAGCGGGCCGCAGGGTCAGCGCGTCGGTCTTGCAGCCACGCTGGTGGGTGTTGCGCTGTGCGCACGCCCGCTGGCGTCAGCCTGGGAGATGCTGCGATGATCGGCGCCCTCCCGCCGCTCGGGATCATCGCGCTGTGGGCCATGGCGGGGACCGGCGCGGCTGCGGCACTCAGTTCGATCTCGGTGAGTGAGCGCAAGCGCCGGAGCCGCAGGCAGTTGGCGGCGCTCGGCTGGAGCACCGCTCGGCTCACGATGATCACCGCCGCGGTGGCAGTTGCCGCAATCGGTGTGGGATTCGTCGCCGGGGCCCGGCTGCCTGCGCAGGGCGCGTCGTCACCCGAGTCAGCCTTGGCGTGGTCGCTGCTGGTTGCCGTGGTGGCGTCGTGGGCGGTGCCCGCCGTGATCGTCGGCGCCGTGCTGTCGGGTCACCGTCGTCGGCTCGACGGTGCCGTGCTGCTGTGGCTACGACGCATCCGGTTGTTCGTGGCAGCCGGACGGCCCATCAGCGTGGCTGTGCTCGACGCGGCCGAGCGCGTTTCCGATTCGGCATTCGCACCCGCCGCCGGCGCCGTCAATGCTGCGGTGATCGGTGGCCGCGACCCGCTCGCCGCGGTAGCGACGCAGCTGGCCGACTCGCCGACCGCCTCGCTGTTGCGCACGGTGGAAGCCGCGGAGCGGTCCGGTGCCGCCGCATCGCAACTGCTGGACCGTGTGCTGGACCGCGTCGTGCGAGCCATCGACGATCGTCGCCGCGAAGCCATCGACCGCCTCGGCCGATCCGTCGGCGCTTCGGCGTCGCTGCTCGCGGTCGTCGCCTCCGCCGTCGTCATGGTGACCGTCGTCATGACCCTGCCGAGCGTGTGAAGACAGCCGATGAGCGCCGCATGCGATTTCTCCGAACCCGACAACCCAACCGCCCGCAGAAACGGGCAAGGAGCAGACTCATGGATTCACCGGTAACCAAGCTGATCTTCATCGCCGCCGCCGTCGCCGCCTCGGTGCTGGTCGTAGCAGTCATGTGGAGCACCCTCAGCAGCAACGCCCCTCAATCGACGTCCGATGACGTTGACAATTCCAAGATCAATTCAAAGGAACTCTGCGACGCGGTGTACGGCACCGATCCGTCGTCAAAGTGGAAGAGCGGTGTATGCGGGCCATAGAGGTGTGTCGCAGTTTGCGGATCAGTCGAAATCAGTTGACGCCGTCATCTCAACTGCACGGCTTCGGTGCCGTCCGGCGCCGGCCAGATGCCTCTAGCGGAGCGTTGCCGATCTCGCGACGGCGAAGTGGGATTCAGCGTGGATAGTCCGGTTTCGATCCTGCGGTTGTTCAGCGTGCTGGTGGTGTTCTTGGGGCTGGTGGTCTCGCTGTTCACCCGGCAGGTGGGTGCTGCGGCGGCGCAGGGCGCGGCTGATGCCGCCGCTGTCGCCGTGACCGATCTTGTGCCGCCGAACTGGGACTGCAGCGAGGCGAACCTGCCACCCGACGCAGCGGCTACAGCTGCTCGGGTAACGGTGAGCCGCACCGCTCAGCTCGCCGCCGTGCAGCCCACCGCCGTCGAAGTTCGGGCCGATGGCACTTGCTCGATCATCGTGTCGGTGCGGGTGTCTTCGGGGGGCTGGCTGGGATCGCGCGAAGCGCTCGGCGTGGCCTGTCGACGCCCGCCGTCCGCCGAGGGTGCTGCGCTGCGAGCGCCGGTGGCGCCGCCGTGCTGAGCAGCGCCGCCGCCCGACTGGCCGGGGAATCACATGGACGCTTGTCCGACGGACAGCCGGCTCATCGCCGGCTAGCTCATCGGCGGCGAGTCTCCCAGGTGCTGCCGCAGCGGAGGCCAGATCATGGATGAGAGCGTCGGGATGCTCAGCGTGGTGGCTGTGCTGGTGTTCGGCATCTGGCTGGTGGATTACTCGGGCGACGCGACCCGAGCCTCGACCAGCGTCAAAGCGGCGAGCATCGAAGCGGCGCACTACGCCGCCAGCGCCCTCGCGACGCCGCCGGCCGGTGCCACACCCGCCGAGCTGGACGGCTATGCCGCCGACATCGCTGAACGGGTCGTCGGTGCAGCGGCGGTCGCCGACTGCGATACCGGCGATCCCCGATTCGCTGTCATCGCCCAGACGCATCGCATATCGGACCGCGACGAGCCCGCCGCACTCAGTGTCGAGGTGAGCTGCCCGCTGGCGGTGTCGCCGTTCTTCGCAGACACCGTCCGGTTCTCCGCAGCGGTGCCGGTGCCCGTGCAACCAGGTCCGAGCCCATGAGCACGGTCCTCGATTTCGAACCACACCTCGGCGCCGCCGATTCCCGCGACAAGACGTTCGCACCTGCGCGACCGAGCACCCGGCCATGAGCACGCCATTGGTCGCACTGGCGCTGGCGGCGATGTGCGCGCTGTTCAGCGCAGCAGCAGCCGACACCGCCCAAGCCATCGGGCTGCGCAACCACGCGGCGAACGAGGCCCGCAGGGTGGCGACCGTCACGCTCGACTCATGCGCGGTCCGCAGCAGCACCTCTCAACGGTGCATCCCACCGCCTGGCTGCGCTGCCCCCGCCTGCGAGGTGTGCCGACGCGGCGATGCCGTCAGAGCCGACGTGTCGTTGGAATGGTCGCCCGTGGTCTTGCGGGGCCTCGCCCCAGCACACGGCCGCCACGCGCTCGACCTCAGCAAGCTCGACGTTGCCGATCTGGCCGGCACCAGCCTCCCAGCCTGTACCTCGCCGAGCTCGGGACCCTGACCCCGTGATCCCGTCTGTCGCGGCGAACGCGTTCAAGCATGGGATTGCCGAAGAGGACATGATGCACGCCTACCGAAACCCAATCCGGTCCTACCGCCAAGAAAATCGTGTACTGCTCGTTGGCGGCGACTGGGGCGGGAACCTCTTGGAGATCGGCGTCGAAGAAGGCGAGGAGCACGACGTCATCATCCATGCGATGCCTGCGCGGGATAAGTTTCTCCAATGAGTCCAGTTCGCCGTTCGGCCGAGGAAATCCGCTCGCAGGCTGATGAGTTGGCGGCTTGTTTTGAGGGCTTCGATCCCTCCGAGGCGCACGAGGTCCCGGTCGCCGAATACCTGCTCGAGCGAGCCATGCGGGCTCGAACACTGTGCGAGCGCGAGGTTGCCCGGGCAGTCATCGTGGCCCGCACCGGCGGCGCCACATGGCGTCGGATCGGCGAGGTACTTGGCGTGGATGAGCGGGACGCACGCGAGGCGTACGGTCTCGATGAAGATCAACGGGCCGAGGTCGGCGCCACGCGTACACCCGAGCTCTGACGACGAGATCGAAGAGCCACTCTGCAACTCGTCAATGAGTGAGCCGCCAAGTTGCTGGTGAGCGGGAGGTGAAATTGCGCGCTGCGTCGCGGGAGGCCCGCGCTAGGGTGCGATTCTGACCGTGAAGCGGGTCCCGTGAGGCCCGTACGGACAGGAAGGACCTGCGCGTGGCAGACCGCGAGCGACGTATGACGCCCCCCTATGGGGGCGTTTTTGTTGCCCGGACCACCATTCTCGATTCCAGCGGGATCCACCGGGCGCTCACCCGCATCAGCCACGAGATCATCGAGCGCAACGAGGGCCTCGACAAGCTGGTGGTGGTCGGCCTGCAGACTGGCGGCGTGCAGGTTGCGCTGCGCATCGTGCGCCTGCTGTTCGAGATTGACGGCACCGATGTGCCCTTCGGCACGCTCGACGTGGTCATGCACCGCGACGACATCGGCCTGCGCCCCGTCATGGCCGAAGCAGTCACCGATATCCCCTTCGACCTCGACGGCATGACTGTCGTGCTGGTCGACGACGTGCTGTTCACCGGCCGCACCATCCGCGCCGCGCTCGACGCCCTGAACGACTTCGGGCGGCCCCGCGCCGTGCAGCTCGCCGTGGTGATCGACCGCGGTCACCGAGAGCTGCCCATCCGCCCCGATTTCGTCGGCAAGAACCTGCCCACCGGCCGCGACGAGATGGTGGACGTCACGCTCGAGGGCGTCTTGCTGGGGGAGATGCGCAAGTGAGCGGGCATCTGCTGACCCTCGGCGAGCTGGGCCCCGAAGGCATCGCCGAAATGCTGTCGCTCACCGATCGCTTCGTGGAGGTGGGCCGCCGGCCGATACCCAGAGTGCCAGCGCTGCGGGGCCGCACCGTGGCCACGCTGTTCTTCGAAGAATCCACGCGGACCCGGCTCGCCTTCGAGACGGCTGCCAAGCGCCTGTCTGCCGATGTGCTCAACTTCTCGGCGGCCTCGTCGTCGCTGTCCAAGGGCGAGTCGATCCGCGACACGTTCGAAACCGTTCAGGCGATGGGCATCCAAGCGGCGGTGATACGACATCGCAGCGCCGGGGTGCCCGCCCAGATCGCCCGGTGGGCCGATGACGGTGTCGCTGTGCTCAATGGCGGCGATGGATGGCACGCCCATCCCACCCAAGGCCTGCAAGACGCCTACACGCTGTGGCGGCACTTCACCCCGATGACCGACGTCCAGCCAGGTGCCCCCGACACTGATGAGCCCTCGCTGGCCGGGCGGCGCATAGCCATCGTCGGCGACATCGTGCACAGCCGCGTTGCTCGCAGCGACATCGAGGCCTACACCGCACTCGGCGCCAGCATCGTGCTGGTCGCACCGCCGACGCTGCTGCCCGCCCAGCCGCGTGAGTGGATCGACTGCTGGCTCCCGACCGAAGCAGCCAAGCGTGTCGAGATCACCCGCAGCTTCGACGACGTGCTCGACGAACTCGATGTGGTGGGTCTGCTGCGCTGCCAGCGTGAGCGCATGATCGACGGACTGATCGGATCGGTTCCCGAGTACGTGGCTCGTTACGGACTCACCGCCGAGCGAGCCCAGCGCCTCGCGCCCGACGCGGTCATCACCCATCCGGGTCCGATGAACCGCGGCATCGAGATCGCCGGCGCGGTGTTCGAAGACCTTGCCGCGAACCGTGTGCTGGTCACCCAGCAGGTGTCCCACGGCGTGGCCGCTCGCATGGCCGTGCTGTTCCGCCTGATCGGATCGGGAACTGCGCTGCCGAACGCAGACATCACCGGGGCCGAACCCGCACCCGCATCAACGAGCCAGGACGGTGCTTGAAGTGTCGGAGACGCCGCTGCCGAGCGCCGGCGAGCCGTTTGTGCTCGCGGGCGGCGAGATCGTCGAGCGTGCTGGTCGTCGGCGTGCGGACATCACCGTGGCCCACGGACACATCGCGGCAGTGGACCCGCCCGGCACAGACCGCCACGATTCGGTGCACGTCGTCGATGCAACCGGGTGCGTCGTCGCCTCGGGCCTGATCGACTTGTTCGCACGTCTCGGCGAGCCGGGTAACGAAGAGGCTGAGACCGTCGCCACCGCTGCTGCGGCCGCAGCACTCGGCGGGTTCACCGCGGTGCTCGCACAGCCCGACACTGATCCGCCGCTCGACCGTCTGGGCCAGCTTGCCGAGCTGCGCCGCAACGCCGCCGCGGGATGCTGCGCCGTCATCGCGGCTGCCACGATCACCGCCGACCGGGCCGGGCTGCGCCTGTCGCCGATGGCAGAGCTGGCCGACGCTGGTGTCCGCTGGTTCACCGACGTGTGCCCGCTGGCAGACATCGGCCTGCTGCGCCGCGCCCTGCAGTACGCCGGGCCGCTCGGCGCGACCGTGTCGGTGCGCCCAGCCACGGCGCATCTCCACGGAACGGCCGCCATGGCCGAGGGCGCAGTGTCGGCACGGATGGGCCTGGCGGGCGAACCCGCAGTCTCCGAAGAGCTCGCCGCCGCCGCCGCCATCGGCGTTGCACGGCTCACCGGAGGGCGTCTGCACCTCGACCGCATCAGTGCGGCCCGCACTGTCGAGTTGGTGCGCGCCGCCAAGGCCGAGGGCCTCGACATCTCTGCATCGGTCACCGCCGACCACTTGGTCTTCGTCGACGCCGATGCCGACGGCTACGACACGCTCATGCGCGCCGAGCCGCCGTACCGCACCTTGGACGATCGAGAGGCGCTCATCGCCGGCGTCAACGACCGCGCCATCGACGCTGTGGTCAGTGGCCACTCCCCGGTGCCGCCGCAGGCGAAGGACCTTCCCTTCGACGAGGCGCTGCCCGGCGTGGCGGCGCTGGAAACCTGCGCTGCAATCGTCTTCGGCCACCCTCGGATCAGCCTCGAAACAGCGTTGGACGCGCTCGCCTGGCGACCCGCCGAGCTGACTGGCGCCACGCATCTGGGCGGCGGTGCGATCGAGCCCGGACAGCCGGCCAATCTCGCGGTGCTCGATCTTGATCGCCCTTGGAACTTGGCCGAGCGAGGTTCGGTCTCGATGGCGCGCAACACCCCGCACCGAGACCGCCAGATGGACGTAATGGTGACCGCGACGGTCGTCGCCGGACGTCTTTTCGTTGCCGGCGGTGTACTGCGCAGCCCTGCCGGTACCGTCGCTGCGCTCGCCGCAGGAACGACTCGATGACCGCAGCCGCAGACAACCTCGCCGCACCCGCGCCCGGTGCACTGGTCCTCGCCGACGGAACGGTCTTCGAGGGCGAGACGATCGGCGCGCCCGCCCCTGGGCCGGGGGGGATGGCCTCGGGCGAGGTCGTGTTCAACACGGTGATGACCGGCTACCAGGAGGTCATCACCGACCCGTCGTACGCGGGCCAGATCATCGCGTTCACCTATCCCCACATCGGCAACTACGGAACAACGGCCGCCGACGCCGAGTCTCGCCGCCCCTACTGCCGTGGCGTCGTTGTCCGCGATCTGGCCCGCCGTCGCTCCAACTGGCGTTCCGACAGCGACCTCGACGCCTACCTCGCCCGCCACGGCATCGCCGGCATCGCCGGCGTGGACACGCGGCGGCTCACACGACATGTGCGCGACTGCGGCGCCATGCCCGGCGCCTTGGGCCCCGCGCCCGACGATGCGGCACTGGCTCGGCTCGCTGCCGAAGCCCAAGCCGAGCCCGGCACCGCGGGAGTCGATCTCGTCAGCGAGGTCACCACCGCCGAGCCATACACCGTCGGCGACGGGCCGTGGCGCGTGGTCGCCTACGACCTGGGCATCAAGCGCGCCATTACCGCGAATCTCGGGCGCATCGCAACCGTCGAGGTCGTGCCGGCAGGCACCGCCGCCGACGAGGTGCTCGCCCGCGAGCCCCACGGGGTGTTCCTCTCGAACGGTCCCGGCGACCCCCAGATGGCCGGCAGCGTCACCACCGCGTTGGGCGACCTGCTCGGCGAGGTGCCGATCTTTGGTATCTGCCTCGGCCAGCAAGTGCTCGGGCTTGCGCTCGGAGGCCGCTCCTACAAGCTGCCCTTCGGCCACCACGGCGGCAACGTGCCGGTGCGTGACGAGTCCACCGGCCGCATCGAGATCACCAGCCAGAACCACAACTTCGCCATCGAGTCGGGCTCGGTGCCCGGTGTCGACGAGACCCACGTCTGCCTCAATGACGGATCGCTCGAAGGGTTCGCCTGCCGCGACGTGCCCGCTTTCGCCGTGCAGTATCACCCCGAGGCCAGCCCCGGGCCGCACGACTCGCGCTACCTCTTCGACCGCTTCGCCGACCTCATGTCGTCCTATTGGGGCGGCACTCGCCGGCCCAACGGCACTGCCAGTCGTCTCGGAGGACGTGCCGATGGGTGAACCCTCTCGTTGCCGTACCTACTGTTTCCCGCTCTTGTTCGCTGTCGCTCATGGGCCGCTCGGGCCACGGCTGTGCCTGTCGGCGCAGCCTCTTGGGGGATCGACCTGATGCCGCGCCGCGATGATCTCAGCTCGATCCTTATCATCGGCTCGGGGCCGATCGTCATCGGCCAGGCCTGCGAGTTCGACTACTCGGGCACCCAGGCCTGCCGTGTCTTGCGCGAGGAGGGCTACCGGGTGATCCTGGCCAACTCGAACCCGGCCACGATCATGACCGACCCCGAGTTCGCCGACGCCACCTACGTCGAGCCGCTCGACGCAGCGGTGCTCGAGGCGATCATCGCCCGCGAGCGCCCCGACGCGCTGCTGCCCACCTTGGGTGGCCAGACGGCGCTGAATCTCGCCACCGAGCTCTCCAACAGCGGCGTGCTCGACCGCTACGGCGTCGAGATGATCGGGGCGTCCGAGCAGGCCATCAACACCGCCGAGGACCGCGACCGCTTCCGCCGCGCGATGACCGAGATCGGCCTGAAATGTGCCCGCTCGGCCATCGCCCACAACATGGGCGAAGCCAGCGAGGCCATCGACGAGATCGGCCTGCCGGTCATCATCCGCCCCGCCTACATCCTGGGCGGGGAGGGCACCGGCTTCGCCACCACGCCCGAGGAGTTCGCCACAGCCGCAGCGGCGGGCCTCGACGCCAGCCCGATCAGCGAGATCCTCATCGAGCAGTCAGTGAAGGGCTGGAAGGAATTCGAGCTCGAAGTGATGCGCGACCGCGCCGACAACTGCGTGGTGATCTGCTCCATCGAGAACTTCGACGCGATGGGCGTGCACACGGGCGATTCGATCACCGTGGCGCCCACCCAGACCCTGTCCGACGTCGAGTACCAGGAAATGCGCGACGCGGCCTTTGCCTGCATCCGCCGCATCGGCGTCGAGACAGGCGGCTCGAACGTGCAGTTCGCAGTCAACCCCGCCAACGGCGAGCAGATCATCATCGAGATGAACCCCCGCGTCAGCCGCAGCTCGGCGCTGGCGTCGAAGGCAACCGGCTTCCCGATCGCCAAGATCGCCGCTCGACTCGCGGTGGGCTACACCCTCGATGAGCTCACCAACGACATCACCGGCGAGACGCCTGCCAGTTTCGAGCCGACCATCGACTACGTCGTCACGAAGATCCCGCGCTGGGCATTTGAGAAGCTGCCCGGTGCGTCCGGCGTGCTCGGTCCGCAGATGCAATCGGTGGGCGAGGTGATGGCCATCGGCCGCACGTTCCCCGAGAGCCTGCAAAAGGCGCTGCGCAGCCTCGAGCAGGGCCGCTTCG
The DNA here is from genome assembly GCF_965214215.1 of Candidatus Poriferisodalis sp. GTDB lineage: Bacteria > Actinomycetota > Acidimicrobiia > Acidimicrobiales > Poriferisodalaceae > Poriferisodalis. Next base: position 2,131,724 of record NZ_CBDCBD010000003.1, read on the forward strand.
GCCTCAATGCCGACGCAGGCGAGGCCCAGTACGCCAAGCGCTCCACTGCCGAGCTGGCGCAAGCGATCTGCACACCCACGCCCGAGCGAATCTTCGAGATGGGAGAGCTGCTGCGCCGCGGCGTTGATCCCGACGAGATCTGCGCTGCCACCGGTGTCGACCCGTGGTTCGTCGACCAGATGCTCGCCATCGTCGACGAACGTGCCGCGCTCGAGGCCGTCGGCAGCCCGGGCAAGCTCGGGCGCCACGCCTGGCGCCGGGCCAAGCAGCTCGGCTTCGCCGATGCGCAGCTCGCATGGCTGTGGGGAGTGAGCGAAGCCGACGTGCGTGCAGCGCGCCTCGAGGCGGGCGTGCGCGCCACGTTCAAGACCGTCGACACCTGCGCAGCCGAATTCGACGCCCGCACCCCGTACCACTACTCCACCTACGAGGACGAAGACGAGATCCGTCCCGGCACCCGCCCCCGCATGATCATCCTGGGCTCAGGCCCCAACCGCATCGGCCAGGGCATCGAGTTCGACTACTGCTGCGTGCATGCCAGCTTCGCCCTGCGCGAGGCCGGCTATGAGACCGTGATGGTGAACTGCAACCCCGAGACGGTCTCCACCGACTACGACACCTCCGATCGCCTGTACTTCGAGCCGCTCACCACCGAGGACGTCCTCAACATCATCGATGCGGAAGACCCGGTCGGCGTCATCGTGAGCCTCGGCGGCCAGACGCCGCTGAAGCTGGCCGCTGAGCTGCCTGCGGCGCTGGTCTGCGGCACACCCGCCGACTCGATCGACCTGGCCGAGGACCGCGAGCGCTGGAATGCGCTGTGTGCGGCGCTCGCCATCCCGCAGCCGCCCGGCGGCACCGCGGCGGGCCCGGCCGAGGCGGCGGCGATCTGCGCGCAGATCGGCTTTCCGGCGCTGGTGCGTCCCAGCTACGTGCTCGGCGGTCGGGCCATGACCGTCGTCTACGACCACGACGAGCTCGCCGCCACTATGGCCGAGCTGGCGGAATTCTCCTCGCTCGGGCGCGAAGGCGGGCTGTCGGCCGAGCGGCCGGTGCTCGTCGACCACTTCCTCGAAGACGCCATCGAGGTCGACGTCGACTCGCTGCGGGACCGCACCGGCGCCTGGATGCTCGGCGGGATCATGGAGCACGTCGAGCAGGCTGGCGTGCACTCGGGCGACAGCGCCTGCGCGATCCCGCCGCCGAGCCTCAGCATCGAGACCCAGCAGACCATCGTTTCCCACACCCGCCAGCTTGCCGAGGCGCTGGGCGTAGTGGGGCTGCTGAACGTGCAATTCGCCGTGAAGGCCGGTGAGGTCTTCGTGATCGAGGCCAACCCCAGGGCGTCACGCACCGTCCCGTTCGTGGCGAAGGCGACCGGGGTGTCGCTCGCGAAGGCGGCGTCGCGGGTGATGGCGGGCGAGACGCTGGACGAACTCGAGGCGGCGGGAATGCTGCCCGGGTGGGCCTGCAACGGTCAGCTTCACGCCACGGCTGGAGTGCCGCGCCATGTCTCGGTCAAGGAGGCCGTGCTGCCCTTCGGCCGGTTCCCCACGGTGGACACCGTGCTCGGCCCCGAGATGCGCTCGACCGGTGAGGTCATGGGCATCGACGCCAGCTTCGGTCTGGCTTTCGCCAAGAGCCAGATTGCCGCGGGCGACGCGCTGCCCTCGAGCGGCACCGTGCTGCTCACCCTTGCCGACCGCGACAAGCCCGAAGGGCTCGAGGTGGCGCGGGTGCTGACCGGGCTCGGCTTCGAGATCGCCGCCACATCGGGCACCGCGGAATACCTGCGCTCCAGCGAGGTCAGCGTCGCTGTCGAAGTGGCAAAGCTGTCGGTGGACGGCCACGAGACATCGCCCGGCGAGGACGCTGTCCAGCTGATCTCCGCGGGCCGGATCGATCTGGTCGTCAACACGCCGCGCGGCCGTGGCGCCCAGCTCGACGGCCGCCACATCCGTGCAGCCGCGCGTGCCCATCACATCCCGTGCCTGACCACCGTCGCTGCCGCCCGAGCCGCCGCCACGGGCTTGCGCGAGTGGCTCGCCAGCGACCTGCGAGTTCGGCCGTTGCAGGAATTCCACGCCGAGCTGGACGCCTCGATGCGGCGTCAACATGGCTAAGAACGTGCGCGGATTGGCGGAACGTTCCATTGCGTCACCTCTTGCTTCCCGCTCTAGTTCGCTGCGCTCACGGGCCGCTCGGGCCACGGCTTCGCCATTCGGCTCAGCCTCTCAGCGGGGGGCTGCGGGGCCGATCGACATGACCGTGCGGATCGGCAGCGTGGAGCTGCCCAACCCCGTCATGACTGCCTCTGGCACCGCCGGCTACGGCACCGAGATCGGCGCCTACGTCGACCTTGCATCGCTGGGCGCTGTGGTGACCAAGTCGCTGTCCCCGTTCGACTGGGCAGGCAATCGGGCACCTCGGGTGGTGGGCACGCCTGCGGGGATGCTCAACGCGGTGGGCCTGCAGAACCCCGGCGCGCAGGCATGGCTCGAGCACGAATTGCCGCGCCTGCGACGCACGGGTGCCCGCGTCGTGGCCAGCATCTGGGGCCGCACCGTGAACGACTACGCCGCTGCGGCAGGAACGCTCGCGGGTGCCGGCCTCACTGCACTGGAGGTGAACGTGAGCTGCCCGAACCTCGAAGGCCGCGGCCAGATGTTTGCCTGCGACCCCGTCGCCACTGCTGAGGCCGTCAGCGCATCCGGCGCGGCAGGCGTGCCGGTGTGGGCCAAGCTCACTCCCAACGTCACCGATCTCGTCGAGATCGCTGAGGCGGCCCTGGGCGCAGGCGCTGAGGCGCTGACGCTCATCAACACCGTGTTCGGGATGTCGATCGACCCCGAGACCGCGCAGCCCACGCTCGGCAATGGCGGCGGGGGGCTGTCGGGCCCGGCCATCCGACCCGTGGCCGTGCGGGCGATCTACGACGTACGTGCGGCGCTTGGAGATGTGCCGATCGTGGGCGTCGGCGGTGTGGCGCACGGGGAGCACGCGGTGGAGCTCATGGCAGCGGGTGCCTGCGCCGTCCAGGTCGGCACCGCATCGTTTTGGGACCCACGAGCGCCCCGCAATGTGCTCAAAGAGCTGGCTCGCTGGTGCGAGCGGCACGGCGTGGGCAACGCTGCGGAATTGACCGGCCGTGCCCACCACGCCCGAACGGCTGCGGGCCCCGCCACCGACGCCGAAACAGCAGCGCAGGAGCCCGTTTGAACCCGCCCGCAGCAGCCGCGCAGCCGTCGAGGCTCCCAGCAGCGCCGGCGCGCGACCGCCTGGCCCTCGCGCTCGACGTGGGGGACCGGGCTTCCGCCATGGATCTCGTGGAGCGTTTCGGCGACGAGTTCGGCGTCATGAAGGTCGGCCTGGAGCTCTTCGTCGCCGAGGGTCCCGCTCTTGTTCGCGACCTGGTGGCGGCGGGCAGCCGGGTCTTCTTGGACCTCAAGCTGCACGACATCCCCAACACGGTCGAGCGGGCCGCCCGGCGAGCGGGCGAGCTGGGCATCTGGCTACTCACGCTGCACACCCAGGGGGGCCACGACATGCTGGCCGCCGGGGTCCGCGGACTGTCCGACGGTGCTGCTGCGCGCCCGGCTGATACACCGGGTGGCACCGCAGGCGTCGTCGAGCCGCTGGCGCTCGGCGTCACCGTGCTCACCTCAGACACAGAAGCTCCACCTGAGGTGCTGGCAGCCCGCGCCGCGCTGGCCCAACAAGCCGGCTGCGGCGGCGTTGTCTGCGCTGCGCCCGACCTGGCGACGGTCTCGGCGGCGGCACCGGCGATGCTCCGCGTCGTACCGGGCATCCGGCCCGCAGGGGCGGAGCGGTCAGATCAACGCCGTGTCGCTACCCCCGTGTCGGCGCTGGCCGCAGGAGCCGACGTGCTCGTCATCGGCCGGGCGGTCACCGGGGCGCCCGACCCGGAGGCTGCGGCGGCAGCCATCGTCGCCGAAGTGGCCGCCGAGCTCGGGGCGCCGTAGCGGCTGAGCCGAACGGCGAAGCCGTGTCGCTAAGAGGCTGAGCCGATAGGCGAAGCCGTGGCCCAAGCGGCCAGTGAGCGACAGCGAACAAGAGCGGGAAGCAACTGGTGCGATAGCGGGAAGGCTTACCTATCGGCGCGGCCTCCAAGGCCCATCTGCGGCGTAGCTACACTGCACGGCAATGAGTCCGCTGCCTGAACTGAGTGACTCCCAGCGTGCCGAGGCGCTGGCCAAGGCCAAGGAAGCCCGCGAGGTCCGCGCAAACGTCAAGCATCGGTTGAAGATGGGCCTGCTCACCTTCGACGAGTTGCTGGCCGAAGCAGACAGTGTCGAGAACGTCGGCAAGCTCAAGGCACTGGCTGCCTTGGAGTCGATGCCGGGTCTCGGCAAGGTCAAGGCCCGCCGCCTGATGGCCGAGATTGGCATCGCCGACAATCGGCGACTGCGAGGTCTCGGCGAGACGCAGCGGCGCCGTTTGAGCGAGCATTTCGCACAGGATTCCGCCCCAGGCGCGTGAATACAGTCGTATGACCGACCCGGCGCCCAGCGGCGCTGCGAGTCCCGTCGCGTCTTGGGGGGTGACCCTCTACGTGGTGTGCGGACCGGGCGGGGCCGGCAAGGGCACGATCGTGGCTGAGTTGGTGGCGCAGGATCCCACGTTGCTGTTGAGCCGGTCCTGGACGACCCGACCCCGTCGTGTCGGGGAGCTAGCCGAGGCGTACACGTTCGTGACCGCCGAGGAGTTCGACGCCCGAATCACCTCCGGGGGGTTCTTGGAGTGGGCCGACTTTTTCGAGTACCGCTACGGAACACCGATGCCGCCGCCCGACCTCGAGCAGGATCTCGTGCTCGAGATCGACGTGCAGGGCGCCGTGTCGGTGCGCGACCGCGACCCCAGCGCGCTGGTGATCATGGTGCTGCCGCCGAGCCGGGCCGAGCAGGAACGGCGCATGCGCCGGCGGGGCGACCCCGACGAAGAAGTCGCACGCCGGCTCGCCAAGGCAGACGAGGAGCTGCCGGTCGGCTACCGGATGGCCGACATCATCGTGGTCAACCGCGACATCTCCAGCACGGTGGGCGAGATCGCCGCGTTCGTCGAACGCACCCGCTCCCGGCCGAGTCGTCGGTAGCCTGCAACGTGCGATGACTGAGTCAACCGACACCATGATCACCCCGGGGCTCGAAGACCTTCTGTCGAAGGTCGACTCGAAGTTCACGCTGGTGAGCCTTGCCGCCATGCGCTCGCGGCAGATCAACTCGTATTACAACCAGCTCGACGGCGGCATCGGCTCGGTTGTGCCGCCGCAGGTGGCTTCGGTCGCCCGCAAGCCGCTCTCGATCGCGTTCGAGGAGATCGACGCCGACAAGATCACCTTCGAACGGTTCGATCCTGAAGAGCGGGCACGGCTCGAAGCCGAAGCGCTCGCTGCTGCGGAAGCCGACGCGGCGATGCTCGAAGTCGTCCCCGACCCCGACGAGTAGCCAGTTCCGTGTTCGCAGGGCGCCGCGTCGTGCTCGGCGTCAGCGGCGGCATCGCCGCATACAAGGCCGTGATTCTGTGCCGGCTAATGGTCGATGCCGGTGCGCACGTCATCCCGGTGATGACCGCCGCGGCCCAGCGATTCGTCGGCAGGGCTACGTTCGATGCCCTCGCCAGCGAGCGAGTGCTGACGTCGATCTTCGGCGAGGACGATCCGATCCCGCACACCACGCTGGGCCAGACTGCCGATGTGATCGTCGTGGCACCCGCCACGGCGCGCGTCATCGGCAGCTACGCCGCCGGCATCTCCGACGGCTTGCTCACCGCTGCGCTGCTTGCCACGCGAGCGCCGGTCGTGGTCTGCCCAGCCATGCACACCGAGATGTGGGAGCACGATGCCGTGCAGCACAACATCGAGGTGCTGAGAGGCCGGGGAGTGCACATGGTTGTTCCCGAGGCGGGCCGTCTGGCCGGCGGCGACATCGGCACGGGTCGCCTTGCCGAGCCAGCCACGATATTCGCTGCGGTCGGTGAGGTGCTCGCCGGACTTGCCGAACGAGACCCAGCCGACGCGTCGCCGCCGCCGGCGCAACGCGACTTCGCGGGCCTCAGCGTCACGGTCACCGCGGGCGGCACCCGCGAGGCCATTGATCCGGTGCGCTTCATCGGCAACCGATCTTCGGGCAAGCAGGGCTACGCCATCGCCACCGCCGCCAGGGACCGTGGCGCGGACGTCACGCTGATCACGAGCGCCCCGCTCTCGCCGCCCGAAGGCGTGCGGGAGGTTCGCGTCGAGTCCGCCGCCGAGATGGAGGCCGCCACCGGGGCGCATGCAGATGCCGACGTCATCGTCATGGCCGCCGCAGTGGCCGACTTCCGGCCGGTTGACGTTGCGCCGCAGAAGATCAAGAAGGGCAACTCGGGCGAGCGTGCGCAAGCCCCCGTCATCGAGCTTGAGCACACCAACGACATACTCGCCGGTCTCGGGGCCCGAAAGCCGCCGGGCCAGGTGCTGGTGGGTTTCGCCGCGGAGACCGCTGACGTGCTCGACAACGCTGCGCAGAAGATGTCCCGCAAGAACCTCGACGTCATGGTTGCCAACGACGTCTCGGCCGACGGGGCCGGATTCGCTCACGACACCAACATCGTGACGATCCTGCTGGCCGACGGCAGCGCGCGCCCGCTGCCCATCTGCTCCAAGCGCGAGGTCGCCGACGCCGTGCTGGACACGGTTGCCGAACTTCGCGCAGGCGCGCACCGCTGACAGTCTGCTGGGATGCGGCTCCGTCCGTCTAACCTTGCCGCGCTGCTGCACTCAGCAGCTCCGACAGGCCGAACACGATCGAATCTGGAGCCACGGTGAGCCAGTGGACTTTCACCTCAGAATCGGTGACTGAAGGCCATCCCGACAAGATGGCCGACCAGATCTCCGACGCCATCTTGGACTCGCTGATCGCCGAGGACGAAGGGGCCAGAGTGGCAGTGGAGACGCTGGTCACCACTGGGTTGGTGGTCGTGGCAGGCGAAGTGTCCACCGAGGCCTACGTCGACATTCCCCGTGTGGTGCGCGACACCATTGTCGGCATCGGCTACGACCACGGCGAGCTCGGTTTCGACGGCAACACGTGCGGCGTGATGATCGCTCTCGACGAGCAGTCACCCGAGATCACCCAGGGTGTGTTTGGCGGCGACGATCAGGGTGCAGGCGATCAGGGAATGATGTTCGGCTACGCCTGCCGGGAAACCGATGCGTACATGCCGCTGCCGATTCACATCGCGCACCGCATGGCCGAGCAGCTCACCGAAGCCCGCCGGTCGGGCCGTATCCCGTACCTGCGCCCCGACGGCAAGACGCAGGTGAGCTTCGAGTACCAAGACGGCGAGCCGGTCGCGCTCCGCACAGTCGTCGTGTCGGCACAGCACCGGGACGGGATCGAGATCGACGCCATGATGCGTCCCGATCTGGCAGAGCACGTCATCAGGCCGACGCTGCCCGCGCGATTCGCCGACGACGAATTCGAGCTGCTGGTGAACCCGTCGGGCAGCTTCGTCAGCGGCGGGCCCGTCGCCGACGCCGGGCTGACCGGGCGCAAGATCATCGTCGACACCTACGGCGGCTACGCACGTCACGGCGGGGGTGCCTTCAGCGGCAAGGACCCTTCCAAAGTGGACCGGTCGGCCGCATACGGCGCTCGCTGGGCAGCGAAGAACATTGTGGCCGCCGGCGCAGCGGATCGCTGCGAGATTCAGGTGGCGTACGCCATCGGCCGTGCCGAACCGGTCTCGCTGCTCACCGAGACGTTCGGGACGTCGGCCGTCGATCCTGACGCCATTGCCTCGGCGGTGACCGACGTGTTCGACCTGCGCCCCGCAGCACTGCTGAAAGACTTGAATCTGCGCCAGCCGATCTTCCAGACCACAGCTGCATACGGCCACTTCGGCCGGGAATCCGACGGCGCAACGTTTCCCTGGGAGCGTCTTGATCGCGTCGACGAATTGAAGTCGGCACTGGGGCTGTAGGGGGGCGCGCTGGTACGTGCGCCCGCTGGGGTGGCGGCATGAGCCTGTGCTCCCGCGATCCGGCAGGCGAGAGATTTGCACCGCACCGCATTTGTTGGACGGTGCCATCGCCGCTTCGCCGTGCATCCGATAGAGAACCGGTCGCAACGTCGCAGAGTCTCCTGCCGCCTCCCCAGCTTTGGCCTCTGTGCCTAGCCGAAACGGCACTCGGGGCCTGAGCGAAGCCGGGCAGACTGCAGCGGTGCAGCTAGCGGTCCAGGTGCTGGTCGACGAACCTGCGATCGACCGCGCGTTCACTTACGTCGTGCCGGACCAATTTGCCTCGGGTCGCGTGCCGGTCGAGGTCGGCACTGTCGTGCGGGTGGTGCTCAACCGTCGCCGGCTGCGCGGGTGGGTGACCGAGCTCGATGCGCCGGTGCCCGGCGACCGCGAATTGGCACCGATCAGCAGCGTCGTCGGAGTAGGGCCGCCGCCTCACGTCGTCGAGTTGGCGAGATGGGCAGCTTGGCGCTGGGCGGGCACATGGGCTCACTTCCTGCGTACCGCCAGCGCCGACCGGGTAGTCGCCGGGTTGCCGAGCGAACCCGCACAGTGGCCCGACATCGCCCCGTCGAGATCGCCTGGCGAGCCCGCAGCTCTGGGTGCGCCCGAACCGCCAGGGCAACCCGCCGGCGTCGGCACGCCCGATTGGGTGAGCGCGGCATGGGCGCCCGAGCAGAAGTCGCCAGCGGTGATGCGGCTGGGCCCATGCGCCGACGAGTGGCCGCTGGTCACCGCGGCACTGCGACAGGGTCGTTCGCTCGTGCTTGTGCCCACGGTGGCCTGGGCAGCACGTCTCGCGGGCCGTTTGCGCCACGCCGGCGTGTCGACGGCGCTGGCCCCACGAGACTGGGCGGGGGCAGCCTCGGCGCATGCCGTCGTGGGGACCCGTGCCGCGGCATGGGCGCCATGTGGCCGGCTCGATGCGGTCGTCGTGCTCGACGAGCACGACGAGGCCTACCAGTCGGAAGCCGCGCCCACCTGGAACGCCCGGGACGTGGCGGTCGAGCGGGCGCACCGCGACGGCGCTCGCTGCCTGCTGGTGGGGCCGATGCCCTCGCCCGACGCCGTGCACATCACCCTTGCCGCGGGCGGGTCTGGCGCTGCGCCAACCGGCTCTGCCCGCAGCAGCATGTCACCGACATCCGTCAGCGATCGAGCCGCGACCGCAGGCGCGCCCACGATGCCGGCGTTCGCCACTGCACCTCGCTCGCTCGAACGCCAGGCATGGCCGCGGGTCGACATCGCTGATCGCCGACGGGATGATCCCGCGACGGGAGAGTGGTGCGGCGAAGCGCTCGCCGATCTGCTGCGCAGTGACCGCACGGTCGTTTGCGTGCTGAACAGGAAGGGCCGAGCACGGCTCGCCTACTGTGCGTCGTGCGGCGATCTGGCCTGCTCGACCGAGACCGGACGCGCCCTGCGGCTGGAGGGCCACCAACTCGTCGATCCCCACAGCGGCCAGGCACGCCCCGCGGTGTGCGAGGCCTGCGGCGCCACCCGATTCCGCCGGGTGCGCGTTGGCGTCAAGGGCGTCGCAGAGGAGATGGAGCGCTTGGCTCGCCGGCCGGTCGTCCAGGTCGTCGGCGAACCTGCTGCCGGTGCCGCTGACGACACGGCCCACTCATCGTCTCGGCGTGACCACGCGGGGAGGCGCCAAACCGAGGGGCCGGCGCTCTACATCGGCACCGAAGCGGTGCTGCACCGGGTGCCGTCGGCTGACGCCGTGGCTTTCGTGGACTTCGACCAAGAATTGACCGCGCCCCGCTACCGGGCCGGCGAGGAAGCCTTCGCGCTGCTCGTGCGCGCTGCACGTTTGGTCGGTTCGCGCTCCGGCGGCGGCAGCATCCTGGTGCAGACTCGCCTGCCCACCCATCCGGTCGTGGCGGCGGCGGCCACAGCCGATCCGAGTGGGTGGCTGGATGCCGAGGTTCAGCGTCGCTCGGTGATGCACCAGCCGCCAGCGGCGGCGTGGGCGTTGGTGTCCGGGGCCGCGGCAGCGGCCTTCGTCGAGCTCCTCTCAGCCCATCCCGACGCCAGCGCACTTGACATCGCCGGCCCCGCCGACGGCACCTGGCGCATCCGCAGCGAAACTCATCAGGCGCTGCTGGGGGCCCTCGGCCGGACGGAGCGCCCCAGCGGACGGCTGCGAGTGGCTGTCGACCCGATGCGGGCATGATGCCGCCCGCTGTGCACGCGGTTCGTGCCGGTCGGGACCAACTGATGGCGGCGCCGGCCTGAGGACTGGGCGGAGCCGCACGGAGGTGCTTGCTGTCCTGCTCGAGACCGCGCCGGTAGCCTCCGAAATCCATGGGAGGCGCCTACGAGATCCGGCTGATGGGCGATCCGGTGCTGCGTCAGCGCGCTGCCGAGATCACCGACATCGACGGTCGGGTAGCGCGCATGGTCGACGACATGCTGCCCGCCATGTACGAGGCGGAAGGCATCGGTCTCGCGGCCCCGCAAGTGGGCATCCAGCGCCGCCTGTTCGTCTTCGATCTGTACGAAGGCGACGGCCCCCAGACGCTCATCAACCCCGAGATCGTCGAGAGCGACGGCGAGTGGAACTACACCGAGGGCTGCCTGTCGGTACCGGGTCTGACCTTTGACATCGTCCGACCCAAGGAAGTGCACATCGTGGGCCTCGACCTCGACGGCAACGAAGTCAGCATCGAAGCCGACGAGCTGCAAGCACGGCTGTTCCAGCATGAGCTCGACCATCTCGACGGTGTCCTGCTCATCGACCATCTTGAGCGAGCCGAGCGCAAACAAGCCCTGCGGGAGTGGCGCACGCAGCTCGCGCAACTGCAATCGGGCACCAACGGCCCGGCGGCAAGCGGCCCCGTCCCGCTCGTGGGCCGCAGCACTGCGGACAGCTGAAGTAGTTCGAACCCCCCCTGGTGCCATCGGTGGAGAACGAAACCTCCCAGACGCGGCACTTGCCATCGGCCCCGTCGCATCCGCGCCGTGTGTCGTTCGCGGGCACGCCCGATGATGCCGTGCCCGCCTTGCGCGCCCTCGCCATGGCCGGATTCGAGATTCCGGTCGTGGTCACCGGCACCCCACGCCGCCGGAGCCGGCGCGGCAGCGATAGCCCAAGCCCAGTCGCGATGGCAGCAAATGAACTCGGCCTGCCGATCAGCTATGACCCCGACGACCTCGCCGAAGGTGCTGCCGACTGTGCCGTGGTTGTCGCATTCGGCCGGCTCATCAGCGCCCACCTGCTGGCGCAGTTGCCCATGCTCAACCTGCACTTCTCGCTGCTGCCGCGCTGGCGCGGCGCAGCTCCGGTGGAACGGGCGCTGCTGGAGGGGGACGAATTCGCCGGCGTCAGTCTGATGGCGCTGGAAGCGACGCTCGACACGGGTCCCGTCTACTGGCGCTGCGAAGCGCCGATCGGCCCCGCCGACACCGCAGCAAGCCTGCGCGACCGCCTCGCGCACGAAGGTGCCGACCGACTCGTGGCTTCCCTCACCGAAGGGCTCAGCACTCCTGAGCTCCAGCAAGGCGATCCCACCTATGCGCGCAAGCTGACAGCGGCGGACCGTGAGATCGACTGGTCGCAGCCGGCCGCCCACATCGACCGCCAGATCCGTGTCGGCGGCGCGTGGACCACGCTCGATGGGCAACGCTTCATCGTGCGTGCTGGCACCCCGTTGGCAACAACGCAGGAGACGCCGCCGGCAACGCTGGTCGGCGACACAGTCGTCACCGGCGACGGCCTGATACGACTAGGCGTTGTCCAGCCAGCGGGCCGCGCGGCGATCGATGCCGGCGACTGGCTGCGCGGCGCCCGCTTGGCGCCCGGCACTCGCTTCGGCTGACCGCGCGAGATCGACTCGCCGCCCAGACGATCGGTCTCCTAGCGTGGCCGGATGCGCATCGGCTTGATCTCGGACACCCACATACCCGAAGCTGCGCCCGAGCTGTGGCCTGAGGCGTACGCGGCGATGGAGGGGTGTGACGCCATCCTGCACGCTGGCGACATCTACGACATCTCTGTGGTCGACCGCCTCAATGAGATCGCGCCCACCTGGGCGGCCCGCGGCAACGGCGACGACGGTTCCTCAGGCCGCGACGTCCAGCCAGATCATCCGCTGTTGGCGAACGCCTGGGCGCACACCTTCGGCGGTATTCGGGTCGGCCTCACCCACCACCTGCCGGTGCCCGAGCTGTCGTTCTACAGCGTGGCCGACGCCATCGAGCGCCACTTCGGCGCCGACGAGCAGCTCGACGTGTGCGTCTACGGCGATACCCACGTACACCGCATCGACACGCTGTCCGACGTGCTGTGCGTCAACCCCGGCTCACCGACCTTCCCCCGCAACCTCAGCGCGCAGTTCGGCACGATCGGCTACCTCGACATTGCCGACGGTGTCGCCACGCCGTCGCTGTGGCAGCTCACAGCCGACGGCCTCGAGCGCACCGAATCGTGGGACCGCGAGATCTGAAGACGACAACTGGCGCGGCCTACAGTGCCGCGGGCAAACGGTTCACCACACAGGGAGAGCAGCAGTGGCCGACGACTCAGCATCCGACAAAGACGCATGGCTCGCAGCCACCGTCGAGCAGCCAGTCGATCCCGACGAGGAGATCGTCGACCCGCACCATCATCTGTGGGACTTTCCGGCCGGCACCTATCTGGTGCCTGAATTGCATGCCGATACCGGTGCAGGGCACAACGTCACCCAGACCGTCTTCGTGGAGTGTGCCGCCGGCTACCACACGAGCGGGCCCCGGCACATGCGGCCTGTGGGCGAGACGGAGTTCGTGCGTGAGCAGGCGCAGATTTCCGCTGAGGCCGATGGTGCGACGATCTCGGCGATCGTGAGCTTCGCCGATTTGACGCTGGGTGGCGCAGTCGAAGAAGTCCTCGCGGCGCACGAGGAAGCGGGCGGGGGTCTGTTCCGGGGCATCCGTCATGCCAATGCATGGGATGGCAGCGACCAGATCCGTGAGAGCCACACCAAGCCGCCGCCCGAACTGCTCGCCGATCCGGACTTCCGGGCGGGTTATGCAACGCTGGGCCGGATGGGCTTCAGCTTCGACGGCTGGATGTTCCATACCCAGGTCGCTGAGCTGGTCGATCTCGCCCATGCTGTGCCTGACACGCCGGTGGTGCTCGACCACCTCGGCGGGCCGCTCGGCATTGGCCCCTACGCCGACCGGCGCGATGAGGTGCGCGCCGTGGTGCGGCCCGCGCTCGAGGCGCTGGCCCGCCACCCACAGGTCACCGTCAAGGTTGGCGGTATCGGCATGAGCATCTACGGCGTGGGTTTCAAGCGGCTGCCCCAAGCCCCGTCGTCGGAGCACGTCGCAGCAACCTGGAGCGACGACATCCGCCACTGCGTCGAGACCTTCGGCCCCGACCGCTGCATGTTCGAGAGCAACTTCCCGGTCGACAAGCAGGGCTGCTCGTACACCGTGCTGTTCAACGCCTTCCAGCGCATCTGCGACGAGGCGGGCTACACCGCCGCCGAGCGCGCCGATCTGTTCGCCGGCACAGCGCGTCGCTTCTACCGCATCGAGCCGCCGGCGTAGTCCCGCGGGCTAGGTCAGCCCGATTCCTTGGTGGGGGAGCGTCGCCCATTGGGTTTCGTCGTGGCCGTAGAGCAGGCGGCAGCCTTCGTCGTCGCGCAGTGACCGCAGGCGGCGCATCGATTCCAGCTGCATGTCGTGGTCGAAGCCGAACGGCGGCAGCAGCATCCGGTCGAGCACGTCCTCCCAGTAGACGCAGTCGCCCGTCAGCACCACCGGACCGCTGTCGAGCTCCACCCGCAGCGACTGGTGCCCGGCGGTGTGCCCCGGCGTGGGGATGCAGGTCACCGAGCCGTCGCCGAACACGTCGTGCTCACCGTCGATGAGCACCAGGTCGTGGCCGAGGTCAAAGTCTTCGGGCTTGTACACCTCATGCTCGATGAGCTTGGGGTGATGCCCAGACTCCCACTCTGCGCGCTGGCAGATCAGCCGGGCATTGGGCAGCAGCTCAGTGCCGCCGCAATGGTCGAAATGCAAGTGGCTGAAGATCGCAAACGTCAGCTCATCGGGATCGACATCGACGCTGCGCAGCCGAGCCGAGACTTCGTCACTCGCCGAGTAGTCCGCCGTGAAGAACTCGGCCATCAGCGGATAGCGCGCTCCGACGCCTTGCTGCACTTGGGGGTGCATGCCGGTGTCGAACACCAGCGTCTGCCCGCTGGGGTGGCGCACCAGCCAGCTCGGAATGGGCAGCCGCACGTTGCCGGGCGCGTTGGCGATGACCGCCGCAGTGGGGGTGGACAGCCAGCCGCATTCGAGCGGGACGATTGACAGTTGCGTCATGCGTTGTATCTCCTTCGCACCCTGTTCAGGCGCTGCCTTGTCTGCGCACCCTTTCAGGCGCTGTTTTGCCTGTGCACTCTTTCAGGCGCTGTTTTGCCTGTGCACTCTTTCAGGCGCTGTTTTGCCTGCGCGCCTTGTCAGGCGCTGTCTTGCCTACGCGCCTTGTCAGGCGCCGAGGCCCGTGTCCAGGGGGCGGTGGTCTGGGTACTCAGGTTCGCGACGATCCATTTGGGCCCGGAAGGCCTCGCCCATGTCGTCGGTGTCGAGCATCGCGGCGTTCCAGGTGGCGATGTACTCGAGGCCGTCGGCCACGGAATGGTCGCGGCTGAAGTTCATCGACTGCTTGGTGCCCCAGATCGCCATGGGGCTCTTCGCGGCAATCTGGGCCGCAACGTCGCCAACTGCTTCCATCATCGACGCGTGGTCGTCGTACACCGCGTTCACAAAGCCGCGGTCGAGCGCCTCTTGCGCACCCATGCGGCGGCCGGTGAACGCCAGCTCCCGCACGATGCCTTCGGGCACCAGCTTGGGCATGCGCTGGAGCGTTCCCACATCGGCGGTCATGCCGATGTTGATCTCCTGTATCGAGAAGAACGCATCCTGGGTGGCGTAGCGCAGGTCGCAGGCCGAGACCATGTCGACGCCGCCGCCGACGCACGCACCCTGCACGGCCGCGATCACCGGCAGCCTGCTCTGCTCGAAGGCGTTGAAGGTTTGCTGTGCGCGCAATGCGGTGTTGCGGATCAGCGCGCGTGTACGGCTGCTGTGCCCGCCGCCGAGGCCGCCGGACGGATCCTCGAAGCCGCCGAACACTGCGAGGTCCATGCCCGAGCAGAAATGGCGGCCGATCGCTGACAGCACGACGACCCGGGCGTCGGTGCCAGACGAGATCTCGTCGGTGATCTGGGGCAGCTCCCGCCAGAACTCCAAGATCATCGAGTTGGCCTTCTCGGGGCGCTTCATCACCAGGCTCGCGACCTGGTCGCGCACCTCCACGTCGAAGCAGGTGTAGTCGGATCCGGTCATCGGCTCGTCCCTTCGGTCTGGCAAGCCCGCACAAGTCAAGCGCGTGAACGACGAGCCTGCTCCGAAGCTTCCCGTCGGCCTGTTCGCGGGCCTGTTCGCGTCCTGATGCGGGATGGGCTCGCAGGCTGCTTGCTCCAGGCGTCGGCGCTAGAGCATTACGCCGAATAGCAGCGCGGTGAGGCCGCACAGCAGCGACACGCCTGCTCCCGCACCCCGCTTCGCCACGTTGTCGCCGGCGTTTTGATGCACCAGCGCGCCGACGCCGGAGATGAGCACCAGCAGCATCTTGATGCCGAGCAGCATCGACCAGCCCGAACTCGTCTCCTCGCTCGGGATGGCAAGCATCGACCACATGCCGGTCACGACTGCAATGCCGAATGCCGGCCAAGCCACCCGCGAGAACGCTTTCGCGGCAACCTTGCCCGAGCCCGGGTAGGCACGGCTGACGATGGGCACGACGGCGCCGACCACGATCTGGCCGCCGATCCACACCGTCACCGCCAGCACGTGCAGCACGACGCGGACGGTGTCGAGGTCAAACGTGACGACACGGCTCACTTCGCTGATTGCTGTCATGTGTGATCTCGATTCTGGGTCAGGGCTGGGGGAGTTCGGGTCGCGGGAATACCACGGATGGGGCGTGTCGCGGTGTCAGGAGCGGGCTTCGAGCAGGTCGGCCATGTTGTCGGCGTAGAAACGATCGAGCACGTGACCGTCGAATCCCTCCAGCGACGCGTTGAAGCGCCCCAGCGGATTACGGCCGCCCTCGATGTGGGGGTAGTCGCTCGAGAACAGGTACAGGTTCTCATTGGAGTCACGGATCATGGCGCCGACGTCCTCGAACGGGTACGGCGTGAAGGCCATCTGCCGGGTGATCTGTTGCGACGGCGCATCACCCAGCGCAGCCAGATCCGGCTCTGACCGCTTCCAGATCTCGACGACCTGATCGAGCCGGCGCAGCATCTGGGGCACCCAGCCCGCGCCGAGCTCGATGACGCCGCCGCGCAGATTCGGGTGGCGGGCCAGCACCCCGTCGAGCACCATCACGCCGACAAAGGTCTCCGCCGCTTGATGCAGCGCAACCATGTCTTTGCCGCGCACGTTCTCGCCGCCGCCGAGCCAATCGGTCGGCACCGGGCGGCCGGTGTCCATCCATTCGGGCTTGATCTGCAGTGGATTGCCGCCGACATGGAGGACGAACGGCACGCCCGCCTCGGCCATCTGCGCCCAGACCGGGTCGAGATCGGAATGTCCAGGCGACGCGCCGCCGGCGGGGCGGTGGGGGACCCACATCGCGCCGAGCCCGAGATCGAGCGCGTGGGTCATCTCCGCAGCGGCCATCTGTGGATCGTCGAGCGGCAGCAGCGCCACGCCGATCAGCCGGTCGTCGCCGGCGCAGAACTCGGCCATGCCCCGGTTGTGCGCACGGGCGGCGCCATAGCGAATGTCGAGATCGGCCGTGGGATCGAACGCAACGCCGACGCTGAAGGTCGCGAACACAAACTGCTGGGCGAATCCGAGCAAGTCCAGCGCCGTGGAACGCTCGGAAGCGTTGAACGCACCCAGCGCCTGGTATCCCTTCGGCCCAGCAATCAGGTCGTCGCCCAAAGCGGTGAGTTCTTCGACGGTTGCAGGGGAGTGAGCGCGCTGGCGCGCCGCTAGCTCCATGTCGTCGGTGAGTCGGCCGCCGTTGGCGAAGTCGATGTCGGGCAGCGAATCGCGGATACCGGGATCGGCATGTGCTCGCAGGAAATCCGGCAGCTCCATCAGGTGGCTGTCGGCATCGAGATAGGTCCGGTTGCGCGCGTAGGGCATGGCCGCAGGTTAGTGAGGGGATGCAACGAGTCGCCGGGCCGATCGGCGCCCGAAGCGACATGATCAGCCCCACGCTCACGTGGCCTTCGGTCTCGTGGCGCGGCTCAGGGCGCGCCTCGGAGCGCCGAGTTGGCCGTCGAGCACAGAACAGGTCGCGCTCGGGAGCTCGTCGGTAGCGTGGCGCGATGGCCGGTTCTCATGGGTCCCACGAACACTCCGGACCTCAGCGCACGTTCGAAGCCAAGGTGCTGACTGTCTCCGACGGCGTGATCGCCGGCACCCGTGACGATCGCAGCGGCGAGACGCTCGGCGAAACGTTGGCGAACGCGGGATACGTAGTGGTCGAACGCCGGGTGGTGGCCGATGGCATCGACACGGTGGCCGAAGCCTTGCGCGCCATGTCTCAAGGCTTTGCCGGCTTGATCGTCTCGACTGGCGGCACCGGCTTCACCGAGCGCGACCTCACCCCCGAAGGCACCCGCGCGGTGATCGAACGAGAAGCGCCGGGGCTGGCCGAGGCGATGCGGCTGGTGAACCCGCTGGGCCGCTTGTCACGGGGAGTGGCGGGCATCATCGGCCACGCGATCGTGCTGAACACGCCGGGCTCCACCAAGGGCTGCGTTGAGTGCTTCGAAGCCGTGGCCGACGTGCTGCCCCACGCGCTGGCACTGCTGGCAGGCGAACGGCTCCACTGATGAGTCCCGCCGGCCCGGCTCCGCTCGGCGCGCCGGCGAGCACGGCGGCGCACATCGACGCTGCGCATATGACGCGAGCAGTGGAGCTGGGCGAGGGCGTGCGGGGCACGACTGCGCCGAATCCATGGGTCGGCGCAGTGCTGCTCACCGCGGACGGTGCAGTGTTCGAGGGAGCGACCGAGCCGCCTCCGGGCCGCCATGCTGAGATCGTGGCGTTCGACGCGGCGCGCGCAGCGGGCGCGGATCCCGAAGGCGCCACGCTGTACACGACGCTCGAGCCGTGCTCGCACACCGGTCGGACGGCCCCGTGCGTGGAAGCCGTGATCGAAGCCCGAGCAGCTCGGGTGTTCGTCGGCGTCACCGATCCCGACCCGCAGGTGTCGGGCCGGGGCCGTGCGGTGCTTGTCGACAGCGGTGTCGAAGTCCACGAGGGGCTGTGCGCACACGAGGTCTCGGCTTCGCTCGGCCCGTACCTGCACCAACGCCGTGCGGGCAGGCCCTGGGTGGTGCTCAAGCTGGCCGCGACCCTCGACGGGCGCATCGGCGCGCCCGACGGCACCTCGCAATGGATCACGTCACCACAAGCCCGTGCCGATGCCCACGCGCTGCGTGCCCGCTGCGACGCAGTGCTGGTGGGTGCTGGCACCGTGCGTGCCGACAACCCATCGCTCACGGTCCGGAACGCGCCGGGTACCGATCCGCGTCGCTTCGTGCTGGGCACGGCGCCGTCTGCAGCAAACATCCATCCGTGCACCGAGGTCAGCGGGCCGCTGCCGGAGGTGCTGGAGGCGCTGGCCGCCCAGGGCGTCGTCGAACTGCTGGTGGAAGGCGGCGCTCACGTAGCGGGTGAGTTTCACCGGTTGGGTCTGGTCGACGAGTACGTCGTCTATCTCGCGCCGGCGCTCATGGGCGGCGATGACGGTCTGCCGTTGCTGGGGGGCGCAGGCGCAGCGAGCATCGACCAACTCTGGCGCGGCCAAATCACCGGCGTAAGCCAGATCGGACCGGACCTGCGCGTCACGCTTCGTCCGTTCACGCACCGCGAAGGGTCGTCCCCCGGTACGGTCGCTGCAGACGGGGTCGCCGAGCATCCGGCGAGCTGAAAACCGATCGGTCGGGAGGACGCGCGATGTACACAGGACTCGTCGAAGAACTCGGCAGCTTCGCTGGCCGCGACGGCGAGCGGTACCGATTCAACGCCGACCTGGTGCTCTGCGATGCCGCCGTCGACGACTCGATCTCGGTGAATGGCTGCTGCCTGACGGTCGTCGAGATGGGCGACGGCTGGTGGGAAGCAGACGTCAGCGCAGAAACTGTCAAGTGCACTGCGCTGGGCTCGCTGGCACAGGGCGATCCCGTGAATCTGGAGCGCTGCATGCGCTACGCCGACCGGCTCGGCGGTCATCTTGTGCAGGGCCACGTCGACGGCGTCGCGACCATCGTCCAACCTGCCCCCGACTTGCGCGTCGCGGTGTCGCCAGAGGGCGGCCTGCGTCGGTACTTGGTGGAGAAGGGCTCGGTCACCCTCAACGGCATCAGCCTGACCTGCTTCGACATCACCGACGACGACGAGGGCGGATGCGAGTTCTCCGTGGCGCTCATCCCGCACACGATGGCCATGACCACCATGGGCACTGCACAGCGCGGCGATCTCGTCAACCTCGAGGTCGACGTCCTCGCCCGCTATGTCGAGCGCCTGCTCGGGCAGAATGGGGCGGCAGCCGACGATGAGTGAGCCCGCCGTGTCCGATCGCCCAGCAGCCGACGACGCATCTGCGCAGACGCCCTTCGCTGCAATTCCCGACGCGATCGCCGCCATCGGCCGGGGCGAGATCGTGGTGGTGGTCGACGACGAAGACCGCGAGAACGAAGGCGACCTCATCATGGCCGCCGAGCACGCCACGCCCGAAGCCATGGCGTTCTTCGTGCGGTACACCTCCGGCGTCATCTGCGCGCCATTGATGGGGGAGCGGCTCGACGAGCTGGCCCTGCCCCTCATGGTCACTGTCAACACCGAGTCGATGCGCACGGCGTACACGGTCACCGTGGACGCATCCGAAGGCACCACGACGGGCATCTCCGCGGCCGATCGGGCGCTGACGCTCAATCGCCTCGCCGATCCCAAGTCGGTGCCCAACGACTTCAACCGTCCCGGCCACGTGCTGCCGTTGCGCTACCGCCCCGGTGGCGTGCTCAAGCGGGCCGGCCACACCGAAGCAGCCGTTGACCTCGCCCGCCTCGCCGGCTGCCATCCCGCCGGTGTGCTGTGCGAGGTGGTCAACGACAACGGCACCATGGCCCGACTGCCGGATCTTGTCGAATTCTGCGAGCGGCACGATCTGCTGCTGATATCCATCGCCGATCTCATCCGCTACCGGCGTGCCAACGAGCGCTTGGTCGACCCCATCTCGGCGGCGCGCATCCCGACGATCTACGGCGAGTTCACCGCCCACGTGTTCCGGGACTTCGACGACACCGAGCACCTGGCGCTGAGCCACGGCAACGTCATGGGCGCAGGGCCGGTGCTCGTGCGGGTACACAGCGAGTGCCTGACCGGCGACATCTTGGCCTCGATGCGCTGCGACTGCGGCGCCCAGTTGCATTTTGCGCTCGAATCGATTGCCGAGGCCGGTGCCGGTGTGCTGGTGTACTTGCGCGGACACGAAGGCCGAGGCATCGGCATCGGCCACAAGATGGCGGCGTACTCGCTGCAAGACCAAGGCCGCGACACCGTCGACGCCAATCTGGAGCTCGGCCTGCCGGTGGACAGCCGGGAGTATGGCATCGGCGCCCAGATCCTGGTGGAGCTCGGCGTGCAGAAGATGCGGTTGATGACGAACAACCCGAACAAGATCGGCGGCTTGGCCGGCTACGGGCTCGAGATCGTCGAGCGGGTGCCGACGGCGCTGCCGCCCAACCTGCACAACAAGGCCTATTTGCGCACCAAGAAGATGCGCCTCGGGCACCTGATCGACGACGACATCATCGGCAACTGACCCCGGCGCCACTCGGCGAAGCCCAAGGTCCGATATGCCTGTGGGGCACAGCGCACGAAAGCGGTAGGCAGCAGGTCGCGTGAGAGGTCGGCGCACTCTCGCGCAGTGTGCTCAGGGCAAACGGTCGCAGTGTCAGCTTGCCCCGGACCATTCGGCACCAACCACGAAAACGCGGCTGCGTCCGGCGCTGTCCTGGGCGGTGTTGAAGAGGATTCGCTGACCGTCAGGCGACCAGTCGGGGTTGATCTCACGGCCTTCCATGCTGGTGATCTGCGTGATCTTTCCGGTGCTGATTTCGAGGATGGCGATGTTTGATTCGCCCGCGACGGCGCGCCCATCCCGCGTCTCGAAGAGGCTGAATGCCAAACGTGTGCCATCCGGAGACCACGACAACTTGCTGTCGTCGATGGGCAGTCTGCCTCCGCGATTGTCGTCGGGAGGCAACAGCGTCGTATTGGATCCATCGGAGTCCATGAAGGCCAGCGGTCCGTTCCAGTGAAAGGCAATCTGGGAGCCTTCAGGAGACCAAGCTGGCGTTGATCCCCCACCGAATTTCCGGTTCAAGTCGACTGGGTTCTGCCCGTCGGCATCCATGGTCACGATGTACCGCTCGTCGTTGGACTGACTGTGGCGGCCGAATACGAGCCTGCGATTGTCAGGCGACCAAGTTGGAATATCGTCCTCAACAGCACCGCTGGTCAATTTGACAAGGTTCGATCCGTCACTGTTGACCGTCCAGATGTGGCTCTGGAGAGGATGATCGAGGGTCAAGCCGCTGAAGGCGATCTTGGAACCGTCCGGCGACCATGCGGGATATCCGACCGTAACGCCGAGGTCATCGTGCAGCACTCGCTCGTTGGTGCCGTCCCGGTCGGCGATCAGCAGCACGCTCGAGTAGTTGTG
This sequence comes from Candidatus Poriferisodalis sp., assembly GCF_965214215.1. Taxonomy (GTDB): domain Bacteria; phylum Actinomycetota; class Acidimicrobiia; order Acidimicrobiales; family Poriferisodalaceae; genus Poriferisodalis. The sequence goes on from NZ_CBDCBD010000003.1 coordinate 2,153,502, forward strand.
GAAGGCGATGTGCTGGCAATCAGGCGACCAGCTTGCATCAGCCGCCCATGGACTCTCAAGCAGCTGCATTGGCGCGCCAGCGGGCGTGCCACCGCAGGGACCCACGGCCGCTTCCTCGGCTCCGGACTCGTCGTCGCTGTCGCTTCCTTCGCGGTAAGCGTCAATGGCAGCGCTGCCGACTGCCGCGTCGCCACCGAACACGAGCAACTCGGCGGTGCCGTTGTCGGCCGAACGTCTTACCGTGTCGAGATAGCCGGCTGTGCTCTGAGGCACTTCGCCGGGATTCGTGAGTACCAACGCCGCGCATCGGCGAGCCAGGAGCGGCGCTGCGCTGAATGAGTCGAATGGGACGCGCGCCCGGGCAAGTCCAATCCTGGCTTGGGCAAAGCACTCGTCACTCGACCGCCCGGCCGCGTAGACAGCGGTCTTCGTTGCCGTTTCGAACCGTGATGCCCCGGCAATGCGATCTGTGGAGATGCCCAACCCTCCTATTGCATCCTCCACCGCTTGGGACAAGGCTGCGTGCCCGCCCATCAGCACGACATGCTCCATGCGCTCGCGCACGAGGTAGTCCGCGACGGAGGCGTGCAACTCGGCACTGGGCGTCAGCAGCACTGGATGGCCGCCATGTGCAGACAGCGGACCGGCGACCAGCGCATCAGCGAACACCTCGCCGCTGGCGATAATCGCGGTCCTTGCACCGCTCAGCGCCCCGACCACACCAAGACGTTCCGCCACTGCTACCCCAGTGCGGTAACGGTCGCCGCCGCCGATGCGCTCCACAGCGACCTCAGCCTGACGCAGTCGGTCGTCCACCGCCTCAGTGATCGTGCGCGCCACCCCTGTGCCACTGCTGACCAGCAGCACCTTCGATGCGCCGACGCGTTCCAGGAAATCCAGCGCGTCGCTGCGTACTGCATTTGGAGGTGTCATCAGCACGGGGGCCCCGAGGTGCCCTGCCACCGACGCCGCTACGACCGCCTCGTGCCAGCTCAGTCCCGACACCATGACTACCCACTCCAGTTCGCCGCCGGCATCAGCCGCGACTGCCTCGGCAACGAGCAGCGACGTGGCGTAGCGGTCCGATCCGCCGTATCGCACGACTTCTATTTCGGCGAGGTCGGACTCACCCGACTGCGCAGCAGCGTTGGAGACTGGCAGCAGCGCGATGGCGCCGAGAACGAGCACGGCAGGCAGGACCCCTACCCAGCGTCGAGATACAGCATTGGAGATCATGCAGTCGGTCCTCGAATCGAAGGTCACGGATGAGGGGAGTCTGGCGCATGGCGCGGCCATATGCGGAGCCTTCGTCCTTTCTTGTGATTGGGGTGGCTCAGTTCGGGGCTGGCCGCAAGCCGGTCGTCGCTTCAGACGTGGCGAATGCTGACGTCATCGGCGTAGGAGGCGAGGGCGATGAGGTCGCCGATGTCGCCGGTGACGACAATGCCGCCTGGCTCGGCTGTGGCCACCACCAATGCGTCCACTGCTGAGGCGCGCCCGGCGAGCGATCGCAGTACGCTGGCCCGGCGTGCCAGCGATTGGGGGACCTCTTCGACCACGATGCATGACTTGAGCAGCCGGTTCACCGCTGAGTCGGGGTGATCAGGGGACGATCTTGGAGATCGGCATCTCGATGATGTCGGTCGCACCCCGCTCGAGCAGCTCAGGAATGAGCACGTTGATCGTCTGCTTCGGGGCCACCGTCTCGACGGCGTAGGCCTCGCCACCCCAGAGTTCGTTCACGGTCGGCGCTTTCATCGACGGCAGCACGTCCACCACCGCGTCGAGGTGCTCACGGGCCACGTTCAGCTTCACCAGCACCTTGCCGCGAGCATCCAGCACCCCGTCGAGCAGCGTCTTGACCTGCGTCATCGCACGCCGCTTCGCCGGGTCGTCATAGGCGGCGCGGTTGGTGAAGATCTCGGTGTAGCTGGTGAGAATCTCGTCGATGATGCGCAGGCCCGCAGCCCGCAGGGCCCGGCCCGTCTCGGTGAGGTCGACCACCGCGTCCACGATCTCTGGCGCCTTGGCCTCGGTTGCGCCGTAGCTCAACCGAACATCGGCATCCACCCCCCGCTCGGCGAAGAACCGTCGAGTGAGCACCGGATACTCGCTCGACACCCTCACGCCGTCGGGCAGGTCGGCGATCGCCTGGTAGCCGCTGGCATCGGGTACCGCGACCACGATGCGCACCGGCCGTGCCGTGGCCTTGGAGTAGCGCAGCTCGCCCAGCGAGACCACGTCGCTGCTCGTCTCCTCGATCCAGTCGCGGCCCGCGATGCCCACATCGAACAAGCCGTCGGCCACATAGGACGGAATCTCTTGGGGACGCAGAATGCGCACGTCGTCGATGCGAGGGTCGTCGACGGTGGCGCGGTAGTCCACCGCCGAGCCCCGCCGCACCGGCAGGTCGGCGTCTTCGAATAGCTGCAGGGTCGCCTCTTCGAGCGAGCCCTTGGGTAGCACGAGCTTGAGCATGGGCGGCAACGGTACCCGCGGCACCCCACAGGACCCTGCCTATTTTCATGGACTGAACGGCGTTATGGGCTGAACGGCCTAGGCGGCTCAGCGGCGGCGATTACTCCGCCGCACTCTGCTGCTTGTGGATCTCTACGTAGGCCAGGCGAATCTGCTGCAACGCGCCCTGCAGCGTGTCGCCTGCGGGAAGCTGGTCGGCGAGGTGCTCCACCAGAAGACCTAGCGCGTCGATCGGCAGCCTGGCCTCGGCCAGGTCGGGAGGATCCCGCTGCAGATGAAGTGCTGCCAGCTCGAACAGCCCCATCATGTGGTTCTGCACGATCTCGGCGGCCGGCACCGATACCAGCTGCTCTTGGGCCTCGCGCAGCTGCGCCTGCATCTCGGCCAGCTCTTCGGGGTCGAATGGCTCGCCGGTGCGCGGGTCGATCGGCAGGCCCGTGTTTGGGTCGATGTCGAATGCGCCCTCGACGTCGCCATCACCGGCTTCGCCGGGATGGGGGGGTGGCGACTCGCTGGCGCTCTCGCGAGGAACTCGATGCTCACCTTCGGGCGTCCACAACGTGCTCATCGGCAACCTCTCCAAGTCGTTTCGCTGCGCCGGCCGGCGCCGACTCCGCAGCGCCGCCCCGCCGGCCTGTGCCGGCGCATCGGTCACGTCGCCGTGCCGCCTCTGGCCAGCGCTGTTACCCTACGGCCCTTACAACTGGAACAAGCGGGGTCTGACCCCCACCGAACCGCCCGAGGGCGCGTCTTGGTACTGGGCTCGCAACGGACGCCGCGTGGACGAGGAGCGTCCTTTGGACAAGCGAGAACGGCCATAGCACGCGCAAGCGACGGTGACGCCCGGATCAACGAGGACATCAGAGTCCGCGAGGTCCGATTGGTCGCTCCCGACGGTGAGCAGATCGGCATCAAGTCGGTCCCTGAGGCCCTGCAAATCGCCCGCAACTTGGACTTGGACCTCGTCGAGGTGGCGCCCAACGCCGCCCCGCCGGTCTGCCGGATCATGGATTACGGCAAGTACAAGTACGAGGCGGCACAGCGGGCCAAGGAGTCGCGACGCAAGTCGACGCACACGGGGCTGAAGGAGATGAAGTACCGGCCCAAGATCGGCACCGGCGACTTCGGCACCAAGACGGCCAAGGTCTCCAAGTTTCTCGAGGACGGCCACAAGGTCAAGGTCACCGTCATGTTCAGGGGGCGTGAAGTATTCCATCCCGAACTCGGCGGTCAGATCCTCGAACGGGTTGCCGAAGCGGTCGCGGATGTCGGCAAGGTCGATCAGTTCCCCCGTCTCGACGGGCGCAACATGACCATGTTGCTGAGCCCCGACCGCGCTTCACGCCAGCGTCGCAAAGCCGCAGATCCGCCCAGCGACTGAGGTGCAGCCGGCGCGTGCGGCCTGAGGCACGGCGCTCGCAGTACTGCCCAGATCCCGCGCCGACAGCCGGTGCGGGCCACATTGATCGAGCCACCACAACCAAGGCAGCAAACCCATGCCCAAGATGAAGACCCACAGCGGCGCCAAGAAGCGCTTCAAGACCACCGGTACCGGCAAGCTCGTGCGCCGCAAGCGCAATCGCAACCACCTGCTGGAGAAGAAATCTTCGGCGCGCAAGCGGCGCCTCGCACTCGAAGGCGAAGTGTCTGCAGCCGACGCCAAGCGCATCAACCGGATGCTGGGCCGCTGAGCCCCGAACCGCCAGAACTGACCCCATCGACACGGGAGGACCAACGTGGCACGAGTAAAGCGATCCGTAGCCAGTCGCACCCGCCGCAAGGCGACGCTGGCCAAGGCGAAGGGCTACTACGGCAACAAGAGCAGGTCATTTCGGGCTGCCAACGAGCAGGTCATGCACAGCGGGCAGTACGCGTTCCGCGACCGCAGAGCCCGCAAGGGCGAGTTCCGACGCCTGTGGATCCAGCGCATCAACGCTGCTGCACGTCAGAACGGCACCACCTACAGCCGTCTCATGCATGGTCTGGGCATTGCCGGCGTCAGTGTCGACCGCAAGAACCTGGCAGACCTCGCCGTGAGCGATCCCGCAGCGTTCGCTGCAATCGCTGAGCGAGCCGAGGCCGCCCTCACCGACGCAGCCGCCTGAGCACACATCCGCCGTCCAAAGCCGCGCTGGCGCGGCTGTCGCGCTTGGTGCGCGACCGGCGCCAGCGAGATGCCTCTGGCTTGGCTGTCGTCGAAGGGCCTCGTGCGGTCGACGGCGCACTTGCGAGCGGGGCCGTGCTGGAAGCGGTGTTCGCTCGGCCCGAACTGGTTGGCCGATACGCGCCCGAGGCCACCGCCGATGAGCATCCCGACGGGATCCGGCTCGGCGCGGATTACCCCGAGCGCATCCGCGCGGTCTACGCGGTTCCCGCCGATGAGCTCGACCCGCTGGCCGATGCGATGAATCCCCAAGGGGTGCTGGGGATCGCGCGATTCGCCGACGCGTCGCTCGAATCCGCAGCAGAGGCTTCACGCGTGGTGGTGCTCGAAGCTGTGCGGGACCCCGGCAATGCCGGCGCCGTGGTCCGCAGCGCGGTCGCCGCGGGCTTCGGCGCGGTGATCGCCACGCAGGGCACGACCGACTTGTGGAGCCCGAAGGCGCTGCGCGGCGCGGCAGGCCTGACATTCGCGCCCCAGGTGTGCCGAGGGCGCACGACAGCCGACGTTCTCGCTGCGCTGTCGGCCGGCGGCCACCAGCGCGTGCGAGCGACGCCCGACGGCGAGACCGGGGTGGACGAGCTGCAGGCTGCTGATCGCATGGCGCTCGTGGTGGGCAACGAAGCCCACGGGCCGTCGGCCGAAGCGGTGCGGGGCACCGATGTGGCCGTCTCGATTCCGATGCAGCACCCGGTGGACTCGCTCAACGTGGCAGTCGCCGCTGCCGTGATGATGTACGCCATGCGCGAATGAGCCTGGCGAGATCCGGCACGACGATGGCGCGGGCGATACGTCACCGCTGCGACCCGGTCGGTGCGTGAGCGCGGCAGGAAATACCGACCGTTCGGGGATGCAGACTCGTACCCTGCCTCCCGTGAACGGCCCGACCGCCGACCCCGTGCGCGAGGCATCGCTCGACACGTTGCTCGCCGACATCGATGCTGCACGCAACCAGGGGCTGGCTGCGATTGCCGAGGCATCGAGCACCGACGAGCTGGCGCAGGCCGAATCGGGCCTGTTCGGGCGCAAGTCGGCACTCGGGCCCATCAAGCAGGCGCTGGGCTCGCTTCCTCCCGCCGAGCGTGCAGGCGTCGGACGGGCGCTCAACGAGGCACAGCAGGAGTTGCGCACGGCACACGCCCGGGCCGCCGACGAGCTGTCTGCTTTGGCACGCCGCGAGCAGCTCCAGCGTGAATGGCTCGACCTCACCGAAACGCCGCCGGGGCCGAAGCGGGGGCACCTGCACTTGGTCACCCAGACCACTGAACGCCTCGAAGACGTCTTCGTCGGCATGGGATTCACCGTCTCCGAGGGCCCTCAAGCCGAGACCGACTGGTACAACTTCGAGGCGCTGAACCTGCCGGCTGCCCACCCCGCCCGATCCATGTGGGACACGCTCTACCTGGACCTCGGCGAGCGCACTGAGCTCGGCGACGGCGAGGGCGGCGAGGCGTCCAACGTGCTGCTGCGCACCCACACTTCGCCCGTGCAGATCCGGGTCATGGAACGCCAGCCGCCGCCGATCTACACCATCTGCCCAGGGCGTGTGTTCCGGCGCGACACTGCCGACGCCAGTCACATGCCGGTCTTCCATCAGCTCGAAGGCCTCGTGGTGGACCGCGGCATCTCGTTCGCCGATCTGGCGGGAACGCTGGAGGAGTTCACCTCGGCGTACTTCGGCAGGTCGATCTCGTCACGGCTGCGCCCCTCGTACTTCCCGTTCACCGAGCCGTCCGCGGAATTCGACATCACCTGCGTGATCTGCGAGGGCGCAGGATGCCAGACCTGCCAGCGCACCGGCTGGATCGAGCTGGGCGGCTGCGGCATGGTGCATCCCAATGTGCTAACCAACTGCGGTATCGACTTCGAGGAATGGACGGGGTTCGCATTCGGCTTCGGCATCGATCGTCTGGCGCTGATGCGTCACGGCATCGACGACCTGCGAGACATGTACTCCAACGACATCCGGTTCCTCAGCCAGTTCTGATGCCGTCCCATCGACCAGTCCCTGGGGGTCAACCCCGATGAAGGTGCTGCTGAGCTGGCTGCGCGAGTTCGCGCCCATCGAAGGTGACCCCGCCGAGATCGGAGATCACCTGAGCGATCTCGGCATGGCAGTCGAGGAGATGCGCGTCCTGCCGCCCCTCGACGGGGTCGTTGTGGCCCGCGTGGCCGGCTTGAGGCCGCATCCCGAGGCTGACCGCATTCAGCTTGTCGATGTCGAGCTGCCCGGCGCTTCGGGCGAAGGGACCAACGGCGCGCTGCAGGTGTGCTGCGGGGCGTTCAACATGTCGGTCGGCGACCTTGTGCCGCTGGCGACGGTCGGCACCACGATGCCTGGGGGACTCGAGATCGGCGAGCGCCGCTTGCGCGGCCAGCTCTCCCAGGGGATGTGCTGCTCTGCCGCGGAGCTCGAGTTGGGCGCTGACGCCGACGGCATCATGATCCTGCCCAGCAACTTCGAGCTCGGCGCTTCGCTCATGTCCCAGCTCGGCCTCGACGGAGATGTCCTGTACGACCTCGAGGTGAACCCGAACCGTCCCGACGCCATGTCGGTGGCCGGCGTGGCACGTGATCTGGCGGCCCGCCTCGGCGTCCCCTTCCGGATTCCTGAGCCAGCCGTCGACGAGACCGGCGAAGACATCTCGACGGTGGCGTCAGTGCAGATCATCGACCCCGATCTCTGCGGCCGCTTCGGTGTGCGCGTCATCGGCGGCGTGTCCATCGGCCCTTCGCCGCTGTGGATGCAGGCTCGGCTCACCCTGTGCGGGATGCGCCCGATCAACTCCGTAGTGGACGTGTCGAACTACGTGATGCTCGAGCTCGGCACTCCCAACCACACCTATGACCTGGCCTTGGTGCCAGGCGGCCATCTCGGCACGCGTCGCAGCGCCGGCGGCGAGAGCGTGGTGACGCTCGACGGCGCCGAACGCGAGTTGCTCCGGGGCGACGGCGTGATCGTCGACCGTGATGACCGCCTGATCGGCATCGCAGGCGTCATGGGAGCGGCCAACACCGAGATCAGCGATGACACCGCTGCCGTGCTGCTTGAGCTGGCCTGTTGGGACCGGCTGTCGATCACCCGCACCTCGCAGCGCTTGGGATTGCGCTCGGAAGCCTCGATGCGCTTCGAGCGCGGCACCGACCACGAGCTGGTGCCCATCGCGCTCGACCGTTTCTGCGAGCTGCTGAACCGTGTGACCCCCGGTGGGGTGTCGGTGTGCCGCGGTCGGCTCGACGGCCGGGGCGAGCTGCCCGAGTCGACCCGCGTCCGGGTTCGTCCCGCCCGCATGAGCCACTTGCTGGGACACGACTTCACCGCTGCGCAAGTGCGAGCGCTGCTCGAACCCATCGGGTTCGCCTGCGAGTCGGCTGACGACTCGTCGGCGCTGGCCGTCGATGACTTGTCCGCCACGGGCACATCCGACGGCGGCGATGTCGCCGAGCAGCAGCCCGCGGTTGTCGCGACCGTGCCCAGCTTCCGCCCCGATGTCGTCACCGAGACCGACGTAGCCGAGGAGGTAGCCCGCCACTACGGCTATGGGCGCCTCGGCCGCACCGTCCCGCGCTCGCCCGAGCCGGGCCGCTTGACGCCGGCCCAGCGACTGCGCCGCGACCTGCGGCGTGTGCTGGTCGGCGCCGGCCTGGCCGAAGCGATGCCCAACCCGTTTCTGGCGCCCGACGCCGTGCGCCGCGCCAGCATCGGCGGTGCCGAACCCGTCCGGCTGCTGAACCCCTTGGCGACCGAGGAGTCGATACTGCGACCTTCGCTGTTGCCAGGGTTGCTCACTGCTGCGGCATACAACACCGCGCACCGCAACGAGGGCGTGTCGCTGTTCGAGATAGGGGTGGTGTTCGGCCAGCCAGCGCCAGGCGACCCGCTGCCGACCGAGACCGAGCAGCTCGGTGCCATATGGACCGCAGGAGCAGCGTCGGACGCCGTGCATCTGTGGGACCTGATCGCTTCGGCGTTCGGGCTCGACGCATCGCTGACCAATGCGGGAGACCTCGACGGAATGCATCCGGTCCGCGCCGCCCGCGTCATCGTCGGCGGGCAACCCGTGGGCGCAGTGGGCGAGATCGATCCGGTCGTGTGCGAGCGCCACGGTCTCGAACAACGCTGCGCTTGGCTGCAGGTCGACATGGGGCCTCTGCTCGAAGCCGCCGCCGCACACGCTGACCGGCCCTACCAGCTGGTCTCCACCTACCCATCGAGCGACATCGACCTGGCATTCGCCGTCCCCGATGATGTCCAAGCGTCGCACGTACGTGACACGCTGGCGGCCGTGGGCGGAGCGGAGCTGCGCTCAGTAGAGCTCTTCGATGTCTACAGAGGCGACCAGATGGCCGCCGGCGTGCGCTCGCTGGCCTTCCGCCTGCGCCTCCAAGCCGACGACCGCACCCTCACCGACGACCAAGTAGCCGAAATCCGCCAACGCTGCATCGACGAGGTGGAGGGTCTGCACGGGGCTGTCTTGCGCTGACATGCTGGCGTGGCGGTCTGAACGAGTAGGCCCAGCGGTGCTCGGCGAAGATCGGAACGCATCCGGAGCGTTGGCTGGTTCCAAGCGCATGCGCTGGCTCTAGTTACCCGCCATGCGCATAATGCGCTAGTCAGCGCACAACATAATACGCTAGTTGCAGCACACACCCTGCGGCTGCGTCGCGAGCGTGACGATCCCGAACACGCCCCGAGGAATCATGCCTAGTCCCAACGAGAAGCTGGCAGCTTCGATGGAGGAGTTGCAGCGAGTCCAAGGCGAGCGGCGTGTGCTGCGCTCAGCGGAATTATCGCGCACTCATCGTGAACGCCTGATGCGCAGCGGTTTCCTGCGGCGTGCCACCAAGGGATGGCTCTTCGTTACGAACCCGGCCGACTCGCCTGACAATACGACGGGGTGGTATGGGTGCTTTTGGGAGTTCTGCATCAGCCGATGCGAATATCGATTCGGCGATTCGTGGCATCTCTCCCCAGAGGCTTCGATCCTGCAACATGCCGGCGCAACTGCAATTCCCTCACAGGTCGTCGTCTGCTCTCCTATCGCTGGCAACCACGTTGTCGAGCTGCCGTACAACACGTCGGTACTCGACCTGAGACTGACGCGAGAGATCGATCCAGACGATGTGACCGCCAACGTGGACGGGCTGCGAGTGCTGACCCCGTCGGCGGCGCTCATCGGTTCGTCGGCGCATCTGTTCAGGACACAGCGCATTGCCGTGACCACGGTGCTGGCACAAATGGGCGACCACCAGCAGCTCCTGAGGCGGCTTCTTGATGGTGCTCACACGACGATCGCTGGGAGGTTGGCTGGGTCCTTCAGGTCAATCGGCCGTGAGAATGTCGCTGACGATGTGATCCGCGGGATGAGGAGCGCCGGATTCAACGTGCGCGAAGTCTGCCCCTGGCAAGACACCACGCCAGTCCGATTGCACAGACCAGCCGAGCATCCGGCTGCACTCAGGATTCGGGTGATCTGGGAGAGCCTTCGGGATGCGGTCATTGCGATCATGCCCCAAGCAAGCGGGCTGCCGGCCGACGCAGGTGCCTACCTCGGTGTCGTCGACGACCAGTACCGGCTCGACGCCTACCACTCGTTGTCAATCGAGGGTTATCGGGTTTCGACCGAACTCATTGAGCGAGTCCGCCTCGGAACATGGAGTCCGCACTCGAATTCCAGCGACACCTCCGCTCGGGACGCGATGGCAGCGCGCGGCTATTGGCAAGCGTTCCAGCAGGTGCGCGCCACGGTGTCAGACGTCCTGTCCGGTGCCAATGCAGCGCGACTTGTGCGCGACCGGCATCAGGACTGGTACCGGGAACTGTTCGGGCCGTCGGTGGACATCGGGCTCGTCACGCCGAGCGGCCTCAGCGGATATCGAAGGCATCCGACATATCTCCGAGGTTCGCGTCATGTGCCGATGCGATGGGATGCGGTGCCGGGCGCCATGAAGGAGCTATTCGAATTGATGGACGAGGACGAAGAACCAGCCGTACAAGCCGTGCTCGGACACTTCTTGTTCGGATTCATTCATCCCTACGCAGACGGCAACGGCCGCATGGCCCGTTTCATTATGAACACCATGCTCGCGTCGGGTGGCTTCCCGTGGATCTCCGTGCGTGTCGCAGACCGGAAGAAGTACATGGATGCTCTCGAGGCTGCGAGCCTGGACCAGACGATCGAGCCGTTCGCAGAGTTCTTGGCGGAACGCGTGGAGGCGACTGGGGCCGGCTAGAGGCATCGAGGCACCGCTCCCGTGCGCCCTGCGCCATGTCTGATCAGTAGCCCAGGCGCAGTTAGTCGGCGCCGCTCAACGGCTCGCCGGCGGGCTCTCCTCGCGGAAGCGTGAGGTGTTCGTCTCAGGACTTGCGTCGGCAGACGGCTTGGGGTTTGCTTGTGCCTGCCTTCAGGTCGTCGGACTGGCTGAGCTCGGCGTCGGTGGGTGTGACGTCGTCACCCTTGTCGGTAGGTCCGTTGAAGACGGCCTCGACGTCGAGATTTGTGTCGCTGTAGAGGATCTCGAGGCGTTCGCAGCGGGCAGTGAAGTAGAGCTCCCACCGCTGCCAGGTGTTGAAGCGGGCGTCGTCTGGTGATGCCGTGCGGGCCTCACGGATGACCGTGTCGGCAGCGACGTTGGCAGCGGTTGCGCGTGCGCTGGCACCGCCGAGTTGCTCAGCCGTGTCGTCGACCACATTCTGGACGAGGACGACAGCGAGTGCGGCGAGTCCGGCGACGGCAGCGACGATGAGCAGCCATTCGAGGGTCGTGAGGCCCGATTCGTCGCGGCGAACGGCGGAACGAAAAATGCGATCGGTCATGGGGTCTTCTTTCGGTTGGGTTGGGGGTGTGTCATGGGACGGGTCCGTGTGCTGCAAGCAGTGCTGCCGCAATGACTCCGGTGCCCACGGCGAGTGCAGGAGCGCAGCGGATCGACGCCTCGCGGCCGCGATGCAGCCGTGAAATGAGCGCCCGTGGCGATGCGGCGATGGCGCCGGCTGTCAGGGCCCACCAGGGCCACGCGATTCCCCACCAGCTCACGAGCAGACTGTTGACGATGATCAGCCGGATGTCGCCGTAGCCGATGGCATCGGGACGTCTCCGGTCAGCGACCTCTGTCGCCGCGGCCACTGCAGCGCTGCCTATGAATGTGCGGATAAGTCGAAGCGGTTCGCCCAAGGCCAGTGCTGAGGCCGCCCATAACACGGCGATGACCGAACCGGCGAGCCAGCAGGCTTGGCGTGAGACGATTGAATAGCGCAAGTCCGTCCATGAGGCGTGGGCACCGAGTAGCGCCCACACACAGACGGCGGTCCACACTGGTGCCTGCGCAGTCACGACTGCTGCTCACGGACGGTCTGCGAGACTGGGCTGACGTCGGGCTCATCGAGTTTGTCGGGGTCAGGTTGGTGCGGCATGCTGGCGGTCACTGCAACGTGGGCGCCGTGCCCGTGCAGCGTGCGGGTGCCGAAGAGACCACGTACGGGCGCTGTCGCCCCGTCGGTTTCGCAGGTGACATGGGTGGTGACGACCAGCACCTGCTGGACGGCGTCGGTGTCGGAGTCCGCTGCGGAGAGTTCGGCTTGGGCCGTGGTCACATAGCCGGCGCTGCCTGCTGGCGGCTGAGGCCCGGCCTGGCAGAGATAGTCGAGTCCGGGCCGGCTGGCGATCACCGTCTCGGCGATGATCTCGCGCTCCGATCCGTGCGCCGGTTCAGGGTCCGTGTCGGGGTCGGTGACGGCGCCCGTGATGTGTTCGCTGTTGCAGCACACCGCTGCCGCGACGGCGGCTTCTTCGGCGACGAGGCTGGTGATGAGTTCGGCGCGCCCTGCGCGGCCGGCCCACAGGATGAGCAGGACGAGCAAGGCGAGCATCGGGGTGAGCACCATCAGCTCCAGCGATGACGTGGAACCCGACTCCTCCCGCCGTGCGGGGCGGTGCCGTCGCTCGATGGCGCCGCGATCGGGCCGCCGGTGTCGATGCTGCCGTTGGGCCGGTGCCGAGGGTCGCATCGGATCTACCTGCTGCCGAACGAGGTGTGGGTAGGCAGCGACACGGCAACAGAACGCGCTCGGTCCTCGAGCCGGGGTCGGGCTTCGAGCGGCACGACGTCGAACAGATCTCCGCAGCCCTCGACGCCATCAACGGCGTCGCCGGACCGGGTGATGCGTCCGACGGCTTCGGTGCTGATGGTGATGCCGTCGGGCCAGACTTGGGCTGCTGCCCAGTCGCCGGTGGCCCATTCTGCGGTGAGCGCGAGATACGCAGCGTTAGCTGCCACCGTTCTGCCTCCCGTGTGGCAGGGCAGACTGACGGCGTGTACGTCGTCGCCTGCAGCCGCTGTGGTGTAAGCGCTGCTGTAGGTGCCGGTGACCGTGCCGTAGTCGAAGCCGCGGGCCGAGAGCCCGGCGAGCAGCGACGCGGTCAACGTCTCGCAGACGTGTCGGAGGCTGTTGTCTTCCATGTGGGGCGGAGTTCCTGTCGTTGGGTCGCGGAGCGGAGCGCAGTCGTCGAAGAACCAGCCGATCACGTCGTGGTCGCGACCTTGGGCGTCCCGCCACGCGACGGCCAGGGTCGCGAGATCGGCTGCCGCTGCATCGGCGGCGGAACCGGCAGCGAGCCGTTTGGGCACGGCGACGGCAGCAATCGCGGCGAACACGCAGACGGGCACCATCAACATCACCAGCAGGCTCACCGCACCGCCGGTCTCGTTTCGGCGTCGTCGCCCCGTCGCCGTGACGGCGCTCCTCGCGTTCGTAGACGGCTGCCTCATGGCGCGCCTGCACCGGGGGCAGAGCGCCCCGTTCGCGCCCGCCTCGACGAGCGCGGCGAGGTGCTGCCGCTGCTGACCCTGTGGCCGGCGCTCGTTGTGCTGCTGCTGGTCCTCGCGGCGCAGGCGTTCCTGGTCACCGGAGCGCGTGCGCAGGCTGAAGCCGCGGCATCTGCGGGGCTGCGAGCCGCGTGGGCGGCTGTCGGCGACGCAGGCTTGGCGTACGCGGGCGACGGCAGCCTGCACACAGGAGCCGAACCGCACCCGGCGGTGGCCACGATGGCAGAGGCTGCCCACGACGCGGTCGCGTACGCGGCAGCGGCAAACCCAGCCGGGTGGCGCTGGTGGACGCCGGGTGCCTCGTCTGTCCGCAGCGACTGGTGCCACAGCAGCGCCGCAGCCGCTGGTCGCCCCGGGCCCGATGAGCACGGCTGGGTCCGCGTGGAGGTGTCCGGCAGCGTCGTCGGGCCCTTCAGCGCACTGTGGCCGGGCCGGCTTGACACGGTCCACGCCGCAGCGGCTGGCCCTGCCGTGCTCACGCCGAAAACTGTCAAAGCCACGTCAGGAAAACAGAGCGCTGATGCTGGCCGCGCTGCGGCGCCCGTCGTCCCGCCATCCTTGCCGGAGTGCTGAGTCAAGAACCAGGTCATCGCGGCTGAAGCTCGACCTGGCACACCCAGCGCCCGGAAGTCGTGGTTGGCAACTCGTCAGCCGAAGCGTGCACGTCGTCGCTGGCAGGTGTGCTGTCGGTCGGTGGCGAAGACCCCTCGGACTCCGCCGTTGTCAGCGTGGGTGCCGTGATGTCGCGCACCCCAGGCAGAGTGATGCCGACGTCGATCCAGACCCACTCGGCATGGCGGATGGCACCGGGGTAGGCGGCGACGAGACGGCGGCAGCGTTGTGCGAGCAGGTCCAAAAGTGCTTGAGAACGGGCGCTCTGAGCGGGGTCGTCCGCTGTGCGGGCGAGCGAGATCTGCGCGCCGACTGCGTCTTCGGATATACGGGCAGCGGCGATGTGGGCTGCGACGACTGCTGTGAGGGGGTCTTCGGCGACGCGGCTGGCCTCGTCGATGAGGCCCCTGAACGCGATCGACAGGACAGCGGCGAATCCGCCGGCAGCGGCGATGACCAGCAGCCATTCCAACGTCGCGAGTCCCGCTGTGCCGCGGCTCAAAGCAGGCGGCTGTCCAGGCAACTGGCGGCCCGGCGCGTTGCGCGGCGACGCGGGCGGGGGCACGGTGGCGGGATGGCAGCTGTGGCTCATCGCTCAGGGTCCTGTGGCGACGATGCCGCCGGTGAGCGACACGAAGGGTGGGTAGATCAAGATGGCAGCGAGCGCGAGTGCCACCGCGGTGGCGGGCAGCACGATGACTTGGTTGCGTCGTTCGGCGATCTCGCGCTCGCGTTGGAGCGTGTCTCGCCACAGATTGTCGGCCGCAGCGAGCACGGCGTCGGCCATGCGTGTGCCCCGGTGGGCCGCCATGGCGAACGCCCCGACGGCTTGGGCGAGGCTGGTCAGCCCGTAGCGCTCGACGAGGTCTGCGAGGCCGTCGGCAGCGTGCCGACGCTCGTTCTGAGCGGCCAGCAGATGCCGTCGAAGCAGCCGCCATGCGGGCCGTTGCCCGGCGTCGGCGGCTTGGATCATCGCATTCGCTGGTTCTGCGCCGGCGGAGACCAGCTGGGCGGCCAGCACGATCCACAGACGGATGACCTGATCGAGTTCGTTCCGGGCGCGCTTGGAGGTGTCGCGGAGCCCTTGGACCGGCAGCATCCAGCCCGCTGCGGTGCACAGTGCGCCGACGGTCAGCGCGGAGATCGCAGTGCGGGTCCACAGCAAGGCGGCGACAGCTCCGGCCACGGCGCCGCCTGCCAGGCTGAGGGCTCGCTGCGCCGTGTATGCGGCAGGCGAGAGCCCGGCGATGCGCAGGTCTGCTGCCCTGGCGTGCTTGGGCTGAGGCAGCCGTCCCCAGATCGTGGCGACTGCCGCCCGCAACGGCAGCCCGCGAGGCTTTCCGATGGCCGCAGCAGTAGCGGCCATCGCGCCGGCTGCGAATGCGACTCCACTGAGCAGCGCCGGCAGTTCGGCACTCACAGCGGTACCCGGGCTGTTCTGCGGCGCTTGGGGCTCACGAGTACCGATGGCTCTGTGCGCACGACCGAGTGGCGGACCAAGAACGCGGTGGCGCCGAGCAGTACGAATGCGATGAGCAGCAGCACGGCTTGGCCGGTGGGGCTGCGGTATGGCTCGAAGTAGGCGGGGTTGTTGCGGTACATGAGGGTCACAACCCCGCCGGCGAGGGCGAGCAGCGCGATGGTCTGGGTCCACAAACCGACAACGGCCTCGGTACGCGCGCGGTGCAGCGCGACGATGTCGCCGATGCGCGCGGCCACCGCGCTCAGTGGTCCAGCGAGCGATCCGCCCTGCGACGCGGCGATCGCAAGCCCGGCCGCGACCTCGGGTTCCCACATTCGTCCCGCGGCGCCGAGTTCGTCCGTGGCTGCGCCCAGGCCGACGAGGCGGGCTGTGCGAGCCATTCTGGTCACGGTCGGCGCGATCTGCGGCGGAGCGTGCGGGATGCTGGCGGCGAGCGCGTCTGCGAGGCCTGCGCCCGAGCGCGCCAACTCGGCGAGCTGGCGGGTCCACGTCTGCCACGCCAGCGCCTCGGCGGTGTGGCGGTGGCGCTGGGCGGGCGCGGCCACGAACGGCGGCAGCATCGCCCCAAGGCCGCCCACCAGCAGTGCCATTCCCCACAGCCCGGTCACGGCGTAGCCGCCGAACGCGCCGCCCGCTGCCGCTGCACCACCGACGACCCATAGGGTCCGGGGCCCCGACGGTATCGACGCACGTCCGGCGAGGGGTGCCGGCGCTGCGCTGCCGTTTGGGGACCACGCGGCCGCACGCCGTTCGAGGTGTCGCCTGCCGGCGGCGCCGTTCGCAGCCCATGCCGTCAGCGCGCCGCCGGCGGCGAAGAGCAGCCCGAACCAGGCAGCGCCGCTCATGCCGGCATCGGCCCGGCACTGCGAGTCGGCACCTGCCAAGCACCTACGTCGAGGCCGCCTTCTTCGAGTCGCTCGATCAACTCGCCGCTTCGGGGACGGCCGACGACTTCGAGGGGCTCGCTGCGGCGGGGTCGGGCGAATATGTCGTTGACCTCGAATCGGTCGCCGGAGGCGCCAAGCACCTCGGTAATGGAGCGGACACCTCGGAAGCCCGTGCGAGGGTCGCTGCTCATATGCACGACGAGGTGGATGACGTCGGCCGCTTCGGCGATGAGCGCCGACTGCGCGCCTGCCAGCCCGCTTGACAGGCAGTAGCGGACCAGGCGGGCGAGCGCTTGACGAGGTGACGACGCATGGATGGTCGCCATGGAGCCGTCGGAGCCGGTTCCGCAGGCAGACAGGAATGTCGCTGCTTCGGGGCCGCGCAGTTCGCCGATGATCACACGGTCCGCGCCGGAGCGCAGCGAGCGTCGCGCCAGCTCTTCCATGCCGATTTCGCCTTCGCCGTCGCTGTTGGGCTCGCGGGTCTCTGCGGCGAACACATAGGGGTGCGTGTCACCGAGGAACAGCTCGAAGGTCTGCTCCAGGGTGCACACGATCTCTCTGGGGCCGATTTCGCCGAGCAGCGCGCGCAGCAGCGTCGTCTTCCCTGCGCCGAGCGCGCCGCAGATCAGAACATTCGCCGGCGCGGGCGGACGCACCGCCGTCGCCAGGAACTCCGCGGCAGGCTCGCTGAGCGACCCGCTGGCGACGAGATCGTCCAAGGACACGACCCGGTGGCGGTGGCAGCGCACCGTCAGGTACGGGGTCCCGCAGACTGCCATCGCAGCGAACAGCCGCTCGCCGGTGCGCAGCCGCAAGTCCAGCAGCGGCGCGGAGATATCGAAGCGGCGGCCGGTCTGGCCGTGAGTGACCGCCAAGTGTGCGATGAACCTGATCATCTCCTCGGCGTCAGCGAACAGCGGCGTCCCGATGGGTTCCTGCCGTCCGCCGACCAGTCCCAGCGCGCCGGTGTGCGGGCCGAACAGCCAGATGTTCTCGACATCACCTCGACGCAGGAACGCTTCCAACGGCCCGGTGCCCAGCAGCGCTTCGAGCTGGCCTTCCAGCCATGACACGTCGCGGTCGCTCAGCGACTTGCCGCGGCTATCGAGAGCCTCGGCCTCGCGCCTCCGCATGATGTCGGCGGCGAGATGCCTGCACGCGTCGGCGACCTCCGGCAACGACTCGGTCGCGCCGAGACGGAGTTCCTGCACACGCGGCAGCACCTCACTCCAGATCGCTGCTGCCAAGCTCACTGCGTCCCTCCGGCCGTCGTGGCGCGCCGCACGCGAGCCTTGGCGCGGGTGTGTGCCTGTTTGTCGTGCCCAGCAGGGACAGAGCAGCAATCGGTCTTCCCTGCCGACGGCTTGGCGGACTGGTCCGATAGGCCCCGCAGGCGACCAGCGGCAGCGTCGATGGACGCGAGCGGCGTCCGGTCCCGCCGTCGGACGCGTCCGCCCAGCAGCGCCACCGCGTTCACCGGGCCCACGCAGCCGGGCAACCCCCGGCCGGCGCCCGGAAAACGCCTGTCGGCCGCGGCGGCTCCAGTGTCGCCAACGGCGTCGGACGGCTCGAACAGCAGCGTCACCGGGTCGGGACCGAAGCCGAAGCCGAATGCGTTGAGCACAGCGCGAAGCCCGCCCGGCGGCGCCGTCCCCGTTGAGCCGGCCAACGCCACGCGCTGAGTCGCTGCGGCCCCGAGTGTGCGGTAGGCATCGACCGGCTGGCCGGGCATCGACACCACGATCGGCCAGAGGGCTGCGAGCGTTGCAAGCTGCTCGGCTCGCTCCGCCAGCCACGCTGCCGACGCGCGTGCGCCGTCCGGGTGGGTGGGCGCGGCGAGCAGGCGCACCGACCCCGGCACCTTCACCGCCAGATGCCAGCAGTGTCGCGTCACGGCTTGGGGGCCGATCGCTGTACGGGCCGCCATCAGCGACGGCAGTCCGCGACGAGCCGGTGGCAGCACCGTGCGGGTTGCCGCCCCGATGCGCTCGGCAAGACACATGCCGTGCGCGTCGGCATCAACCAACAGCACATCACAACCGGCGCGTGCCCATGAGCACGCGATTCCCACAGCAAGCGCGCCTGCGTCGAGCCCGGGTAAATCCGGCTGCGGCTCGCCGGCCTCGGCCACGGTGAGCATCAGCCTCGCTCCCATGCTTGGTGCCACTGCTCGTCCAGCACGTCGGCCATGGCAGCCGTGTCAGTGCCGTCGGGCACCCGCAGCACCATCGGCGCTGCGCCGAGCCGAGCCGGCAGCGAACGCCACCACACCCATTCCGCGGGCTCGGCCCATATGCCGAGCATTCCGTCGCGGTAATGGTCCAGACGTACGGATCGCAGCACCGAGCGGGGCCGGCCATCGCCGGTGCCGTCCCGCGGTGCGCCGGGATCGACGAGCAGCGCCAAGTCGCCCTCGGCAATGCCCGACGGCACCAAACTCAGGTCGAGCGGGACGATCACCTCCAACCGACCGGGCACCGACTGGGTACGCCACTGGTCGCCGAACGGGCTCAACGCAGCGACCTCGGCGTCGTGGCCGGCTGCCCAGAGGCGGTCCAGCTCGGCGGCGAGACTCTCTGGGTCGCCACCGAGCGGCACCGGGAGCACCATCGGCGACGCTCCCAACTCGGCAGGCAGCGCTCGCCACCACACCCACTGCGCGGGCGGCACGAACAGGCGCATCGCAGAGCCGTCGAAGGAGTCCAGTCGAAGCGTTCGGATCACTGACCGGGGCCGTCCTGCCCCCGCGGACGACGGTGCGACGCCGGGATCGATCAGCAGCACGTTGTCGCCCTCGCCGACCCCCGACGGCGCCAAGCTCGCATCCACCGGCACCACCACCTCCAAGGCATTGCCGAACGCGCCCTGCGAAGGCTCAACCAACAGGTGCGTGCCGATCAGCGATCCTGCGGGTACGAGCGAATCGACTGCCAGACCGGCCAGTGCCCCAGGCGCGTCCGCCGTCCAGGCGATGTGGGGAATGTCGTCGAGCAGCACTTCAGCCGATGTCAGGTCGGACGCCGACAGCACATGCCCGGCAGGCAGGTCACGCGCCGCGACCACAACCGGCGTGCGCTCGTCGAACGCAGCGGCGGTCCACCAGAATCCCGTCACGCTCGCTGCCATGAGCGCCGTTCCGCTCATGCCCGCCAGCGTTCGTCGCGCCCACATCGGCAATCGTCGGCGCCGTCTTGGAGGCACTGCGGGCACCGAAGTCGCAGGGTCTGCGGGCATCGCTTCGCGGTCGTCAGGCATCGGCGGTGTCTGACGCCTGCGTCCAGGCGCTGCCGAGGCCGAAGAGAATTGGGTTGTTGACAGCGCTGCTGTGTGGGGTTAGCTTCCCTCGCTCATGACACGCCAGCGCCGCACGAACGCTCGTACCGGGGGGGGGGGGGGGTAATCGCGTAATAGCCGCGACGCCGCACGACGAGCGCGGCTCGCTCATCGCGAACACCCCGGCTCAACAGCGTCTGCCCGTAGCAGCGGCCACTGAATCGTCGAGTGCTGCGCTTGCCGAGCCGCAGGAGAGGTGTCATAGGCGAACGCAGACCGTAGCGGCGCGTCATGCGGGCAGCAACGCCGCTCATGCCGGTCTGCCGGGCGCACGCGCCGCCCGCAGCGAGGGAGGCCTCGCGACGCTGGGATGGCTGCTGGTGACCGCGGCGGTCGGATCGGTCGCCGCGCTGGCGGTGGTGGTGGTGCAGTCGCTGGTGGGCGGCGCCGGCGACTCGGTCGCCGGCTACAGCGCCCGTCTGGCCGCGGCGAACCTGATGGCGTCGGAGATCCATCGAGAGGCCCATGCGTCGCAGCCTCGTGACGCGCTGGAAGCCGATCGGCTCAACCGGGCGCTGGGGTCGCGGTGTCATCGGGTGCCGATGGTGTTCGCCGACACTGGCGGCACCACTCGATGGAAGCCCGGGATTTACACGGGCACTGCAGGAAGCCGTTCCGACCCGCCGCGATGGACCGCAACCCCGTCGTGCGCGTTCGCAGGCCCTCGATGAAGCGCCGGTTGAGGCTCGCCGCTGCCGCGGTGCTGGTGGCGGCAGGTGTACTGGCACCGGTCGCCTCGGGTGCTGACGCAGACGGGACTGCCGATGATGGGTCCCCGGCCACGGCGCAGTGCCCACAGGGCTACTCCTACGATTCTGGTTCTGGCGATTGCCACAAGGACGAGACGCGGGCGGCGGGCAAGTCGTGCCCTGCCGCGGTCGGCGGGCACGCGGTGCAGGTGTCAGGCGACGACTGCGTCACCGTCACAGCGCACACGACGCGGCCGACCTACTCGTGCAACACGGCTGAGCGATGGGCACTGGTGGGCGACCCGCCTTCGTGCCAGCGCACCGTCACCCGTCAGGTGACCGAGCGCCGCACAGTCACCGAGATGGTGACCTACACCCAGACCTACACGGTGCAGGTCAAGACCACCGTGACAGTGCGCGTGCCCTATACCGTGCAGGTGAAGGTGTCCTATGTCGAGCGAGTGCGGGTGCCTCCGACCTCCAAACAGGTGAGAATTCCGCCGTACTCCGAGACGATCACAGGCTCCTACGAGGAGACGGTGCGGTACTGCAAGCAGTACGACTTGGAATTCGGCACGGGTTGCATCGCGTGGGGAACGCGCAAGGTCACGAGGACCTATACCCAGGTCGTGGAAGCGTTCCATTACAAGACCGTCGAGTTGTTCAACTACGAGGACCAGGTGCGGTTCCGGTATGTGGACGAGGAGCGGTATCGGGATGTGACTCGAACGGTGACCCGCGAAGAGACCCGCACCAGGGAAGTGTGCTGCCGGCCCGTGACTCGCACGATCAGTGTCACCCGCACCGTGCGCGACACCCAGTCTGCGGTCCCCGACGCGTCGTGCGCCGCGGCGGGCTACTCGATGAACTCCTCGTCGCGATGCGAACGGCCCGCAGGCACTCGCTTGGCTGCGGTGACCTACAGATGTGCGGCCGGCTGGGATCCCGTGTCGGGCGATCCCGCCAATTGCGAGCGCACTCTCACGCACGACCCGACATGGCAGTGTGCCGCCGGCCGCACGATCGACCGTGACAGCACGCCGCCGCACTGCCACCCCACCCCCGACCCCGACGAAGACGAGGACGAAGAGGACGAAGAGGACCCCGACGGAGATGACGAGGACGAAGAAGACCCCGACGACGATGACGACATGCCGGAGTGCGTCACCGCGTTGAGCACGTTGGGTTCGGGGTCTGTGTCTCGCAGTGGGTCGTGGGCTGCGGGGTGCGCGTCGGTGCACAAGAGCTCTGATCAGGTGCCGTACTACGCGTGGAGCTACACGTTCACGATCACGGCGGCGGCAACGCTCGATCTTGATGCGGTGTCCCGTCAGGATCCTCATGTGTACGTCACTGCCAGCGACGGCACGGTCGTGGGTTCTGATGACGACTCGGGCCCCGACGGCCGCGACAGCCGCATCCGCGGCCTGAAGCTGCAGCCGGGCACGTACACGATCGAGGTGACCACCGGCAGTGAGCGCATCACGGGCAGTTTCACGCTGACGCTCAAGCTCACGGTGGCTGCGGGCTCGGTGAAAGTCAGCGGCTTCGAGGGCGCTGAGGGCACGCCTGACGTCGGCGAGGCCGCGGTGACGCTGTCGTCGGGGTTCACGGTGAGCCCTGCTGACGCGACATGCTCTGCGGAGCCCGTAGCGGCGGCGGTGACGCCGGCATCAGGCGCGTCGCGCACGGTGAGCCTCAGCGTCGCGGCGGCGACCACGGTCTCTGTCACTGTCACCTGCACCTCGGGCAGCCACAAGGAGACGGCGACCGCGAAGTTCAAGGCGAACCCGGCGCCGGACGTGCACGACTGCGACGACCCGCTGGGCACTCTGTCGAGCACGAAGTCGTCGCGCACCGGCTCGCTCGGCGCGACGACGGGGTGCAAGTCGGTGCGTCATCCTCGCTCTGGGGACGACCGGGTGTTCTATGCGAGCCGTCACACGTTCCGGATGGCTGCCGCGGGGTGGGTCACCATCGATCTGGCGAACACCGGCAGCGGCTCGGACCGCATCGACGCCTATGTGCTGCTGCTCAACGGCTACACGCCTGATGGGGCCGGTACCAGGCTCGCCCACGACGACGACAGCGGGCCACCCGACGGCCGATACAACGCCGACAGCCGCATCGCCCGCCGATTCCTCCAGCCCGGCATGTACACGATCGAAGCCACCACCTTCGGACCCCGCGACCAAGGCACCTACCGAGTGACCGTCAGCGCCGATTACACACCCCAAATCACCGGCACCGGCCAGCCCGCACAGCTCACCGGGGAGGTCGGCGAAACGATCCGAGGCTCTTGGACCTACGAGCCCGCCAGCACCACACGGCTGTCGGTCGCGTCGATCGCGCCCGCCGGACTCAGCGCAACCGTCCACGGCGACGAAGGCAACGCTTCCCTGGTCGCCACCGCCACCCGCGCCGACGAATACACCGTCACCGTCGCCTACGCCAACGGCGACCGCACCATCACCCAAGAGACCGCTGTCACCGCTGTCGTCGTGGACCGCAGTTGCCCGCCCAGTACCGATGGGGAACGGGCGCGGCTGGTGCACCATCACGAGCCCGGACGCGGCCACAACAGCTGCCAAGCACACAGCCCGCCGCCGTGCAAGGACACCTATACCAACTATTGGACCCCGGGCCATGAGCATCGGCGGCGCAACATCAAGTCGTGCAACTCGAGAAACGGCGGCGGCATCGTCGACCCCGAATTGCTGCCATGGAGCCCCTACGACATCGACCGCGCCGGCAGGCCCGTATTCTGCAAAGAGGCTTCCCCGGTTCTCTTTCCAGATCCTGGGGACCGGGTAGCGAAGTGCATGGAACTTCACAAACTGACGGTGATGACGTGGAACAGCGGGTTCGACATCGTCTCGGCGATCCGTAAGAGCCAGGCCGAGAACGGCCGGATCGTGCCGGCCAAGATGCGCAGCGATCTGGAGGCCATACAGCGAGCCGTCGACTACAGGGAGACGATCCTCGTTGGAACTGGGGATTATTCGCGCATTACTGGAATCACAGCGCTTGACGACGTTTTTGTCCAGTTGCTGTGCGAGGGGGTGGTCGAGTACGGCGTTGATAAAGGCGTCGACGCTGCGGCGAAGAGAGTGGGCGGATGGGCCAAGAACAGGTTCCCGACGGGCACAGTGCTGAAGGGAGCGGTCAGGCTGAACTTGATCCTCGGCTTCGCTCAGACAGTGCTGGGTGTGCTGTGGCAGAACTTCGCAACGGACGCTGCCTGTGACT
This sequence comes from Candidatus Poriferisodalis sp., assembly GCF_965214215.1. Classification (GTDB taxonomy): domain Bacteria; phylum Actinomycetota; class Acidimicrobiia; order Acidimicrobiales; family Poriferisodalaceae; genus Poriferisodalis. The sequence goes on from NZ_CBDCBD010000003.1 coordinate 2,177,223, forward strand.
GAGATGCGGAGATGTGCGTCGTCTGAACGCCAACCGGTAGTCACGGGCGCGGGGCGACCGGTGATCTGGCTGACCGTTGCCTCGGTTGGGTCGTTGAGTGATCGCGCGGCTTCGCGGCCGCTGGCAGGTAGTCGTGTAGAGCCTCATTCGAAGAGAAAGGACAGACATGTCGCCTGTTGAGGATTCGGCAGACGCGGCTGGCTGCTCAGGTCCAGATGATGTCCAGCTGGCCGACGGGCGGCGCGGTTCACTGTTTCGGCGTGTGCGACGGTGGCTGCCCGGTGCACTCGCGGTCTCAGCGATCGTTGTAGTTCTGCTGGTGGTGTGGCTGCAGTCGTTCCAATCTGAAGACTCCGGCGACTCCGCCTATCAAGATTCCCATGCCCAGTCCGCTTGGGCCGCGATCGCGCAGGAAGTGCCGTTGGACCCCGACCGGCGCTACACCGACGAAGAACTCGGCTTGTATGAACTGATCGACAATATCGTGTTCAATACGCCCTCTTATATTCGGTTCCGCACGGTAGGAGATGCAGTTGAATCCAACAATCGCCGAGACGAGTACATATCTTCTGTAGCGTCGGGTCACGAACGAGAACGCTTGGCGTTCGAGCGTGAGGTCGAGGACATCATCAAGAACTCGTATTGGCGCTTGCCGTCCGGTCTGGGAATAGGCGGTGTGCTCGAATTGGCATTCGTGGAGGCGATGAGAGAATGTGCAGCGGAGGCGGGATATCCGGAAATCAATCCTATGGGGGCTTCGGAGGAAGAACGGGAGCGTTATGAGCTTGAGTTCGGTTTGTCGTCTGATGCGTTCTACGACTTGCGTCACGAGTGTGCTAAACAGGCAGCGACGTATCCGACGCTAGATCCCGAGGTGCGTGACGGGATGCTCAATCGCATTCGGGAGCATTTTCTGCTGACGGTGCATGATTATATTCGTGATCATGATGTCGTCGAGGTTCCGGTGGAGTATCATGAGGGGGATGCTCGTCCGTTGGAGGAGTCCTATATCGAGCGTTGTCTTGAGTTGGAGATTGCCGAGCGGGAGTCGTGCGCGGAGTATTATCGGGTCAAGCTGACAGACGAGCAGAAAACGGCGCCGGTTCCTGAGCGTGTCGAAGTGGACGAGTCGGCTCCGTATCCGCTGGTGGGCCAGCCCTGCCCGTTCAGCGAGTTTCCCGGCGAGGTGATTGTTGACCGCGAAGGCGGCTATTGCGACAGGTTCGAGAACTTGGAGTTCGTGATCAACAATCCGGAGACGACTGAGAGTCAGGCTTATGTGTCCAATATCTTTTGGGGCGGGGAGAGGCTATTGAACTGCCCGACGAGCTGGGTCATCGACGACGAGGGCAAGTGCCGTTATCCGCGCCCGGAGGAAGCCGCGTTGAGAGACGCATTCGTAGCTGAGCATCCCGAGGACGCCGACTACCACAACTGGCCGCTTTACAGCTCTAGATACCCTGACAAGAATTGACTGCGAGCCGTCGCCTGCAACCCGACCTGGGCTCGTGTCCCGTGGGGTGACTGTGACCTTCACGGCGGTGGACCCTGAGTCTGGGGTTCTCAGCGAGGGTGTCGGGTTTGGATCATGTCACCGAAGCGCCGACTCCGTCACCGTCGCGGACCGTGTCACCGTCACGCCGACCGTAGCGGGCGGTGTCGCTGAGCCTACGGGCGTGACGGTCACCGCGGCCATGTCGCCGCCGGGCACGGCGCGATGGGTCACCCTCGAGGTGGCGGCCGACACCACACAGCGCGTGGATGTGACGTGCAGCCACAACGGCGCCAGCGCCACGGCATGGGCGAACTTGAAGGCGAATCCGACACCCGACGCAGGCGACTGTGATGACCCGCTGGGCACGCTGTCGAGCGTGGAGTGATCGCGCACTGGCTCGCTCGGCGCGACGACGGGGTGCAAGTCGGTGCGTCATCCTCGCTCTGGGGACGACCGGGTGTTCTATGCGAGCCGTCACACGTTTCGGATGGCTGCTGCGGGGTGGGTCACCATCGATCTGGCGAACACCGGCAGCGGCTCGGACCGCATCGACGCCTATGTGCTGCTGCTCAACGGCAACGCGCCTGATGGGGCCGGTACCAGGCTCGCCCACGACGACGACAGCGGGGCACCCGACGGCCGGTACAACCTCGACAGCCGCATCGCCCGCCGTTTCCTCCAGCCCGGCGTGTACACGATCGAGGCCACCACCTTCGGACCCCGCGACCAAGGCAGCTACCGAGTGACCGTCACCGCCGACTACAAGCCGAAGATCACCGGCACAGCAGCACAGGCAGTGATGCGCGTCGAGAACGGCGACACCGTCACGCGCAAATGGGCCTACACGCCCGCCAGCACCCGGGTGGCGCTCGCGGCGGTCATATCGACAGACGGGATCGACACGAAAGTCACCGCCGACCAAGGCGACGCCACCCTCACCGCCACCCCATCCGAAGTCGGCACCTACGACGTCTACGTCGCTCACTCCAACGGCGGTACTACCAGCAGTCTGCACACCCAAATCATCTCCTACTGCCCTGAAGGCCACATCGAACTGCCAAGCGACTGCGGCCTCCCTCAGCGGGTACTCGCAGCACGTTCTTCGTATCAGCTCGCTTTTCGCCCTGATGACAATCGTGTGCCGAAAGGCTATGAGGACTCAAACTTCTGTGCGGGCGTGAAGACAGCAGCGAAGAGATGGCGATATGTGTGTCGGCAAATGCCTAAGGTGCAGCGCTCATATATGTCAAAATCGGATCCTCGGATTCTTGGGATTTCAGAACCCTTCTCCAGCAGCGGGACGGACTATGGAAGAACCATGCTGTGGCTCTCGTCAGATGGCGAAGTGTTGGGTCGAGAGGGTTGTCAGGCTGTGACGGCCAAAGTGTGGCAATGCGATTGGCACACGAGTGGTATCTGGACGATTGAACTGGAAGAGGCCAGTCTTGGGGACTTGGCGCGGCCAGCTATCAGGAGATTGCTAGCTACCCAAGCGGAGATAACGGCGCAGGTAACGGCGGCGCTTGTGAAATGCGCTGGGGCGGTCTTGCAGGTACTGGCCAGCCTGAGACAGGGCGGTCTTGACCCTCAGGCTGGTGCCGCGGTAGCGACGGACTGCCCCGAGGTGGGGCCTTCAGCGTCATGACGGGGGAGTAGTGATGAGTATCCGGAGTTTCTGCGGTTCAAGACTATCGGGCATGGCGGCATCGTGGCTGCCGGAGGGCGTTCACGGGGCGGGCCGACTCAGGCGATCGGGTCGGTGTGGAGTGCTGTTTTGGGCTGTCGCGTCCTGCTGGTTGCTGTCTGGGTGTGCGCAGAGCGAATACGAGCAGGCGTTGGCATTGTCACGAGCCGAGCCGTCTGAGGAGAGCTCAGTAGGCCTGGAGTCGGTTCCTGATGAGCTTCGGGAGTTGGGGTTTGCGGAGATTGACTTCGGCGGCGCCGGATCCGAGCACTTGGGCGCGGCGCGGATGTTTCGCGAGGCGGGCCTGTTCGAGTTCCTTGAGAGCTACATCATCAACATCCCACCCAGCGCTTCGTTCCTAGCCCATGAGGAACTCTCTACTGCAATACGTGAGCACGGACGATTGGGCGAGACACGCGCCGCGGGATCTGCAGCCGTGATCGATTTCGAGCACCGAGTACTCGTGGGCGCCAGTGGTGCTCAGGCTGACCTCGTGGTTGACTCTATGTCGCGGACTGCTGCTGAGGACGGTGACGGTCCGAGCGACGGGGCTGCGCCGGGGGAACTGCACGAGGCGTTCTTCGACGCGCTCGAACAATGCGGGCGCGAATCGCCGTGGCCCGAGGTGGAGCTGTTCGTAATGGGGAATGGCTACGCGGGTGACTACCTGCCTCAGTTGGTCCAACGCGACTTCGACATCTCCCATTTCGAGTACCGCGAGCTACTTCATGTGTGCGGCCGCTATGCGGCTACCTATCCGACACTGAACCCTGTAGTGCGCGACAAGCTGCTGGCACTGCAGCGTCAGCATTTTGCGGAGGTGATTCTGGACTGGCTGGACAACGAACTGCCCGTTGTGGAGATACCGGCCAGCTATCAGGCCGAAATCGACGAGCTGCGCCGCGACGGCTGGTAGCTGAGGGCCGTGACAATCGCATCCGAGGATTGAATCTGAAGCCGGGCACATACACGGTCGAGGTAACAACCGGCGGTGAGCGCAGCACCCGCCACTGAAATGCGCTGCGGCAGTCGTTCAGGTGATTTCCGGCGCTTCGCGTTTGCGCGTGGGGTGAGCGTTTGAGGGTCCCGGCTCGATAGGGAGGGATCCCCCAGAATCGGAGGTGTTGAGACCCCGAGATCTGGAGGATCCCTGTGGCTGTTGACTGTACGCGTGCGTTGTTGCTGATCGTCGGTTTGGGGGCGCTTCGCGTTTGCGCGTGGGGTGAGTGTTTGAGGGTCCCGGCTCGATAGGGAGGGATCCCCCAGAATCGGAGGTGTTGAGACCCCGAGATCTGGAGGATCCCTGTGGCTGTTGACTGTACGCGTGCGTTGTTGCTGATCGTCGGTTTGGGTCCGGGTGTCGCGGTGCGCGATGTTGGGGGCGGCCGCGGCGGTCCGCTCGAGGTCGTGATAGCGCTGACGGATCGGCCGTGCTGTGGGGGCTGCGGCGGGCGGGTGTGGGCTCACGGGGCGAATGGGGTGCGCCTCGCTGATCTGCCGGCGTTCGGGCGGGCGGTGAAGCTGGTGTGGCGCAAGCGCCGCTGGCTGTGCCTCCATCAGGGCTGTGCGGTGCGCACGTTCACCGATCAGCAGCCCGCCATCGCGCCGCCCAGGGGGCGCATGACCAGCCGGGCTGCGCGTTGGGCGACCCGCCGCGCCGGTGCGGGACGCGCGATCAAAGAGATCGCGGCCGAGCTGGGCTGGGTCTGGCACACCGCGATGGCTGCGGTGCAGCGTTGGGGCCAAGCGCTGCTCGAAGCCGACGCCTCGCGCATTGACGGGGTGACCGCTTTGGGTCTCGATGAGATCTTGATGTTCCGACGCGGCCGGTACCGCGAACAGCACTGGGGCACCACCATCGTGGACGCCGGAAAAGGCAAGCTGCTGGACATAGTCGCTGGTAAGAGCGCTAAGGGCGCTACCAGATGGATCCAGGGACGCACGTCGAGATGGCGAGCCCGGGTGCGCTGGGCAGTCATGGACCTGTCGGGCCCGTACCGCAAGGCGTTCACCGACGCGTTGCCCAAAGCGATCCAGGTCGCCGATCCGTTCCATGTCGTCAAGCTCGCCAACTCGGCCGTCGACGAGGTGCGCAGACGCGTCCAGAACGAGACAACCGGCGGACGCGGCACCAAAGACGATCCCTTGTATCGGATACGGCGGCTTCTGCTCAAAGCCCACGAACGCGTCCCCCAACGCGGCGAGGCGAAGCTGCGCGGCCTGCTCGCAGCCGGCGACCCCCGCGGCGAGGTCCGCGACGCCTGGCACGCCAAGGAAACCCTTCGCATGACCTACCGCATCGGCGACCACAAGACCGCTCTCGAAGCGCTCGACGAGCTGTCCCGCGACCTGCGCGACGAGGCGTACTCGCCGGAGCTGAACAAGCTCGGCCGCACGCTACGCACCTGGCGGGCACAGATCACCAACTGGCACCGCTCACGAGTGACCAACGGTCCCACCGAAGCAGCCAACAACCTGGCCAAGCTGATCAAGCGCGTGTCGTTCGGGATCACCAACTTCGACCACTACCGCACCCGAGTCCTGCTCTACGCAGGAAAACCCGACTGGACCCTGCTCGACACCCTCACCCCACGCTAAAACGCGAAGAGCCTGATTTCCCGCGTGAGGAAGGGCAGCCCGAATCCCGCAAGGGCGCGAAGGTTCGAAAATTCCCGAGTGTCATTGTTGGGTCTGCCGGGGTTCCCAGCCGGGGGGTTACGGTCCGGTCTGACAGACCCATCTGCTGGAGGGATCGGCCAGGCGACTAGGAAGCGGCTGGCTCGCGATGGCCAACCCGCGTCACGTCCGCTTGACGCTGACCAAACGTCATCGGCGAGAGCCCTGCCGCCGCGCTGTGTGTTCTTGCGAGTACGTATCCCATGAGATACACTCCGGCGACTAGCGTTCCCGCATCGAAATCGAGATCAATCAGACCGATGAGTACGCACGATGGTTTGCGAAGCTTCGGGATCAAGAGGCGCGGGCGCGCATCTTGATCCGGATCAGGCGACTCTCTTTGGGCAATAGGGGCGACGCGCGGCCGGTCGGCGGTGGGTGTCTGAACTTCGTATCGACTACGGACCCGGGTATCGGGTGTATTTCAAACAGCAGGGCGAGATGCTGGTCGTGTTGCTCGGGGGCGGCACCAAGCGTCGGCAGGATCGCGATATCGATCGTGCGCGCAAGCTGGCAGAGGACGTCTAGAAGGCGAGAGGATTGACGACGATGGCATCAGCCACGACGCGACCGTGGGACCCGGCAGACCATCTCGCCACACCCGGCGATGCAAGGGCCTATCTCAACGCAGCTCTCGAAACCGGCGAGACGCGGTTGATTGCGGCAGCGCTCGGCGACATAGCGCGTTCTGAAGGAATGTCCAAGATTGCTGCCGCCTCGGGACTTGGGCGCGAAAGCCTGTACAAGTCGTTGTCCACGGAAGGCAACCCGGCATTCTCAACGGTGCTGAAGGTACTCAACGCATTCGACCTCAAACTGCACGCAATCCCCGCCGGTGCTGCCACGGCGCAGCCCTGAGCTGCGGGCCAATCGGCTCATTCATTGAGCCTTCGCGTTCTTGTGGGATTCGGGCTGCTGGGCGCGGCGGTCGGGTTAGTAGCAGGCCGCGGGCTTCGAAGTTCTGGTAGTCGGTGAACCAGTGGGCTTTGCGCCGCAGGACCTGGAGCAGGTTGTTTGTTCCCTCGATACGTCCGTTGGAAGGCCGTCCGGCGCGGTGTCCGCTGATCTTGACCTGAAGAGGGCTCGTTGCGTGGCGGCGTCAGTAGCCCAGGTCCAGGTAGACGGGGCCGATCAACGGCTCGCCGGCGACCCGCGACGCCACATTGGCAGCGACCCGCTCGGCGAGCAACGCCAGGCCCATCTCAGGTGTGTTGCCGATGTGGGGTGTGATGAGGCAGTTGGGCAGGTTCCACAGCGGATGACCGTCAGGCAGCGGTTCGGGATCGGTGACATCCAGCGCAGCGCCGCCGATCTGACCTGCTCGCAGGGCCTCCACCAGGTCGTCGGTGACGATGTGGCCGCCGCGCGCAACGTTCACGATCCAGGCGTGGTCGGGCAGTGCTGCGAGCTCGGAACCGCCGATGATCCCGGTCGTGTCTGGCGTCAGCGCCAGCGCCAGTACCAGCACGTCGGTGCCTCCCAGGACATCTGCGAGAGCATCGGGACCCACCACGCGCGCAGCGCCGGCCATCGGCTGCGGCCGGTTGCGCAATACCGTCACCTCGCAGTCGAACGGTGCAAGCAGGCGCAGCAGCGAGTCAGTGATGCCGCCGCCGCCCAGGATGGTCACCGAGGCTCCGAGCAGGTTGCGACCCTCCGGTGCGCTCCACTGTCCCGCTCGTGCGTAGGTCGCCATTCCCCGCATGCCGGCCAGCGCCAGCATGAGCGCATGTTCGGCAACGGGTTCCGCGTACACGCCCTTGCCGCAGTACCACTCGACGGCAGGCCGGGCGGTCACGATGTCGACCACCGGCTCGATGCCGGCGTAGGGAAGCTGCACCCATTCGATACCGGGATTGGCGTCGACGAGCTCAGCGATCAGGTGCGCCTGGGTGGGTTCGGCCCACACCAGGGCTGTCGCCGACTCAGGTGCGCTCACCGTGCCGCCGCCCCGCGCCACCGCATCAGCCAGCACGGGGCGCCTCCAGCACTCCGGTTCGACGGCGACCCGCACGCTCATCGTCGGCTCGTCATCGAACGGCGACGGCGGTCCAACCGTCCGGGGGAATTCATCACGCTCGCGTTGTCTCACGACCACGCTGACTCTCGATCTCGTCGGTCTGTCGCACGTCTGGTCAGCGGCCAGCAGCCATGACGCCGCCGTCGGGGAAGATGATCTCGCCGGTCACGAAGCTGGCCTCGTCGCTACACAGGTACAGGCACGCGTTGGCGATGTCGTTGGGCTCGCCGAGGCGGCCGAGCGGCGTCTCGCGCTCACGCTCTTGCACCCACCGTTCGTTGCCCAGCACCGCACCGCTCATGGATGTCTGGATGTAGCCGGGCCCTACGGCGTTGACACGGATGCCGTAGCGGCTGAGCTCTAGGGCAGCGCAGCGGGTCAGCATCCACACGCCGGCCTTCGACACGCAATAGTCGGAGCTGCCCTTGAGCACATTGGTGCCGGCGATCGAGGAGATATTGACGATGGCCCCGCCGCCGTTGTCCTTCATCTTGCGGGCCACGGCCTGATTGGTGAGCATCACGCCGGTCAGGTTCACGTCGATCACCCGCTGCCACGATTCGAGCGACTTGTCGATGAAGTACAGGTCGCCGCGGTCGAAGCGGTCCTGACCGGCCTGCTCTTCGATCTCACGGCTCACGTAGCCCGAATGCGAGATTCCCGCAGCGGCCACGCATGCGTCGATGCGCCCAAAGGCATCCACCGCGGCATCGGCCATGGCGTCGTTCTGTTCCTGATCGGAGGTGTCCACCTGGACCGCGATGGCATCGCGGCCCACATCGTTGATCTCAGCGACAACGTTCGCCGCCCGATCAGGATTCAGGTCGGCCACCACGATTGACGCGCCCTCAGCCGCGAAACGCAGCCCGCAGGCCCGCCCGATCCCCGACGCCCCGCCGGTGATGACGGCCACCTTGCCCGCCATGCGGCCCGCAGTACCGCCCGACGCCGATGTGCCACTTGCTGCCATGGTTCCTCCCGCTCTCGCGCTGACACCGACGTCCCCGCCGGATCCCTGCATCGAGGCCCAACCTGCGATGCGGCTCAGATCATGCCCCATCTGCGCACAGCAGGTCGGCTGAACGACTCCGCTCAGTCGGAGTTGCTCACCCGAGACTTCAGGCCCTCGCGCCGCCCGCGGATGAGCCGCCACGTGACCCGTTCGTGCCGGGGCGAGATGCCCATGGCCTGGCGGATGATGCGCTTGTCGACGGCATCGGGAGACGGCGAGAAGCCGATCTCGGTGGCCATCCGGACCCCGTTGCGTGCAAAGAACGACGAGGCGATGCGCTCGAACTGGGCCAGCACCTCCATCTCGGGTTCCAGCTCGCCGGTCACCGAGCACAGGTAGGCGAAGTTCTTGATGAACAGCATCAGCTCCTTGGGTATGCGTGCGCCGTTCGCCAGCAGCCCAGAGATCAGCGCCCGAAATTCCGCGGTGAACTCGTCTTCGGTGAGCTCCAGGGGGTCGAAACCGGGCCGATCCAGACGCAGCTCGGCGATGACCTGTTCGGGATCGCTGCCGGGGCCGAATGCGCCGAGGTCGATCATCCCGGAGATCTGCGACTCCAAGTCGCCGGTGAGCAGGCCGACCACGTAGCGCAGGAATGCCACCCGCTTGGGGCCTTCGAGCCGGCCGGTGATGCCGAAGTCGACCAAGCCGATCACAGGCGGCTGGCCCGGCGGGGTCCCTTCGGTGTCGATGAACACATTGCCGGCATGGAAGTCGCCGTGGAACACACCCGTGACGCAGGCGCCGTGCAGCAGCGCATCGTTCATCTGGCGGAAGATCGCTGCCGCCTCGCCGTCGGCGAGGTCGTCGGGCCGCAGCTCGCTGAGCGGCCTTCCCGCCACGCGGCTCATCACGATCACACGCTCGGTGACACCGTCGAGGACCGGCTCAGGCACCTGCCAGCGACCGGTCGTGGTGGCACGCAGCGCGCGGTCGACCTCGAAGAGGTTCGCCACCTCCACCCGGAAGTCCAGTTCCTCGGTGATGGTCTCGGCGAACAGCTCCACGAGCGCCGGCGGGTTTGCCAGCGCCGTGATCGGTATGCGGCCTACCAGCTTCGGGGCGACCCACGCCAGCACCGCCAGGTCGCGCTCGACACGTCGGCGAATGCCGGGCCGCTGCACCTTGACCATGACTTGGGTGCCGTCGGGAAGTCGAGCCGCGTGGACTTGGGCGATGGAGGCCGCCGCGGTTGCTTCAGTGTCGAAATGCGAGAAGCGTCCCTCGAGGGGTCCGAGATCATCCTCGACGACTGCGCGGACTGCCGGCCACGGCTCGGCCGGGACCTGGTCTCGGCACTGTCGACACTCGGCGACGAGCGCGTCGGGGAATACGCCCTCGCCCGCTGCGATGAGCTGCGCCAGCTTGATGTAGGCAGGGCCGAGCTTGGTGGCGGCCAGCCGCAGGCGGCGGTAGGTCTGCTCGCGTCGCTCGTCGGGACTGAGCCGGCGGTCCAGCAGCCGGCCGGCGTAGACCGCCCAGCCGATGCGTGCTGCAGTGGTGACGAGTCGAATCAGCGGGGGGAATCGAGGGCGGGCGATCAGCTCGGGGACGCTGGCGTGGATTGCTCGGCGCAAGGGCGCGATCTCGGCCAGGTAGCGGTCCCGCTCCGCTGAGGTCCCAAGATCGACAGGTGTGCTGGCAGGCGGCAGTGTCCCCGCAGTCATGCGTTCCGCCAATGGCGGGGTGTTCAGCCGCAAGTGCATGCGCGAGGGACCCCAGATTCCGAGCGAGAGCGGCTTCCATTGCACGGGTTCGCTCAGCTCGAAGCTCTCGACACGATCGACGAAGGCACGCAGCGCCTCAGCCAGCTCCGCTCGGGCCAGGAATGCGCCGAGGCAGTGGTGTGCGCCGCTGCCGAATGCGAGGTGCGGATGCTCGCGGGGGACTGAGGGATCGAACCGGTAGGGATCAAGGCCGGCCCGGTCAAGCTCGGCGTGGGTGTCTTGTGCTGAGGTCGCACTGTGTCGGGGGCACCCCCCGCTGAGGCTGGCGGCGTGCAGTCCGATCATGACCACCGTGCCCGCCGGGAACAGCAAGTCGTTCACGACCACGTCGGCGGTGGCGACGCGCATCGCGGTGCGCACGGCCCCGATGTAGCGCAGCGATTCCTCCACATAGGCCGGAATGCGGTCGGGATCGGCCCGCAACGCCGCGTACTGCTCGGGCCGGTCGGCGAGAACTGCCAAGGTGGCGCCGAGCTGGTTGCGCGTTGTGTCGGTGCCTGCGATCAGCAATGCCTCGACCATGCCGATGAGCTCGTCTTCGCTCAGCCGGTCGCCCTCGTCGGAAATGCCGATGAGCTCGCTCAGCAGGTCGTCGGCGGGTTCGAGGCGCCGACGCTCGATCAGGTCGACGACGTACGCGCCCAGCTCGGCCTGGGCGACCGCGATGTCGCCGAGCCTGCCCACCACGGCCTCGGCGTCGCCGTCGAAGAGTCCGAAGATCGTCTCGGCCCAGCGGCCGAACTGGCCCCAGTCGTCGTCGGTCACGCCGAGCAGCCGGCAGATGACCGGCACCGGATACGGATCGCACAGCTCCGAGACGACCTCGCCGCCGCCGGCAGACACCAGCCGGTCAACCAGCGTCGACGCATGTGCCGCCATGAACGGACGCAGCCGGTCCGCAGCGGCAGGAGTGAACGCACGACCGAAGAGCCGTCGCAGGCGGCGGTGGTCGTCGCCTTCGACAGAGAGCACGTTGGGGCGGGCCCGCATCGCCTCCCCGCCGGTCCCAACGGGCGCATCTCCGCTCGCTCGTGCCATCAGGGCGCTGAAGTTCACCGATGTGCGGCCTGTTCCGTTTGACCCGGCGCTGTGCGACCCGCCGCCAGCCGGCCCAGTGCCGTCGAGCATTGCGACACCTGCGAGCACCGAGATCCACGCAGGATCGCGCAAGATGGACCGGGCCTCGTCGTAGCCGTGGACGAACAGGCCGAACGGCGTTTGCACGACCCAGTCCCCGGTACGGCCGAGTTCCCGGCTCATTGCCACGAGATCGGCGAATTCCCCGATGGCGAAGTCGGCAAATGGCACCGCCCCTGCGTCGTCGACCGTACGCGTCGGTTCCGTTGCGGCCGCAGTGCTGCTCACGGCCCCCATCTCATCACGCCCGGCGGCAAATGCCACCGCGCATCGCGTCGGCATCGGTCACGCGCTCCGACAGACTGACGCCGTGCAGCAATTCCGCCGGCTGACAGTGCTGATCGCCGTTGCGGCGGTTCTGGGGAGCTGCGCGGTACACGAGTCGACACGCGGTGGTGGTCTCGTGCCGCCGACCGGCCCCGCGGTCACCGCTGCGGCCCCGGCGCCCACCGTCGTGACGGTCACCACCGGCGCACCCATCGCAGCCGCTCTGTCAGGCACCTTCCTGCCCCCCCAGACCGCCAGCGCCGCGGGTTCACCACAGCCCGCCATCACGAAGACCACGGCGGATGGGAATGACGCCGTGCTGCCGCCCCCGACGGTCGCGTCGGATGTGCTGGGCCCAGCCACGACCGACGGGGATTCGCCTGCCCACGTCCGGGACGTTCTGGCGACCGCAGAGCCACCGGCGGGCTTCGGCGAAGGAGTGCTGGGTGTGAGCGGTCCCACCGGCATGCAGGTGTGGCCAGTCATCATCGCTGACACCTCCCAAGCACGGCGGCGTGGCCTCATGGGCGTGACCGATTTTGCGGCGATGGGCGGCTACGCCGCAATGGTGTTCATCTTCGAAGGGGACACCTCGGGCGCATTCTGGATGCGCGATACGCCGCTGCCGCTGCGGATCACCTTCGTCGCCGCGGACGGTTCCGTGGTCTCCGGGACAGACATGGCGCCGTGCCTTGCGCCGACGCCGTCGAATGAATGCGAGCGCTACCTCCCAGCCGGCCCCTACCGCTACGCGATCGAGCATCCCATCGGCGCGGCCTTCGACATCGGCCTCGCCGATGCCGATTTCGTCGAAGTGACCGTCGAGTAGTGCCCGGGCATGCGATGAACGCACATGCGATTGCAGCCAACGCGCACGAATCCGGATCGCTCCAGCGCCAACTACGCTGCGATGCCGCGGCCGCCTGCGGTGTCGCTGCGCTGCCGACATGACGGGAGTTGGATCGGGACCATGCTGAGATTCGCCGAGGAAATTCTGCTCCTGCTGCTGCGAGACGACGACGGCAAGCTGATTCATGTGCCCGAGCGCACGCTCGACCGGGTGATTGCCGGCTCGGTGCTCATGGACCTGGCGATGGAGAACCGGATCGACACCGATCTGGAGAAGCTCGTGCTGATCGACGCGACGCCGATCGGCGACGGCCTGCTGGATCCCACGCTGGCCCAGATCGCTGCCCAGCAGTCCGAGAGCGACGCCCGCCACTGGGTGGAGTTCGTGGCGTCACGAGCCGAGGGCATCCGCGAGGAAGCCTTCGCCCGGCTGGTCGACCAAGGCATTCTCGAGCGCAAGGACGATCGTCACCTGTGGGTGTTCCGATCGCGCCGCTACCCGATGGTCGACGGAAAGGCCGAGCGCGAAGTGAAGCTGCGCATCATGGGCGTGCTGTTCAGCGACGAGATCCCCAGTCCGCGTGACATCGTGATCATCGCGCTCGCCGATGCGTGCGGGATCTTCGGTGAGCTGCTGTCCAAGGCCGAGCTGGAACAAGCGACGCCCCGCATCGAGCAAGTGCGCAAGCTGGACCTGATCGGTCAGGCCATGACACAGGCCATCCGCGACATCGAGATGTGGCTGGCCAGCTCCACAGTCAGCCGCTTCATGCTCTAGCAGCGCGGTCGGAAGGTCGCATTTCCCGCATCTTCCCGTTGCAAGACCGCTCGGGCACGCCGAGCAGCTCACGCAGCTCCGACGCTGTGGTGTTCTCGCCGCCCCCGCTTCTGACGGTGAAGTCCTACAGTCGCGCCCATGGCAGGAGCACTGACTGACCCGAAGCAGATTCCGCTAGAGGAACTCGACGCTGCCTATGCAGCGATCATGGGCGAGATCGTCTCCACCGGCGTCGCGCCCCACTATGCCGAGCTGGCCCGCACGCTGGGCGTCGAGCCTGGGCGCGCCAAGGCCGTCATTGCGCGGATCATCGATCTCACGCCGGCGTGGCTGCATCCGGGCACCGACTACATCGCGTCGTTCCCGCCGTTCAACAACCAGCCCACCCAATACCGGGTGAGCGTCGACGGCGAGCAGCGCTGGTTCGCCCAATGCGGCTTCGAGGCCTTGGCGTGCCGCTGGCTGTTCCCGGGCCGGACCGTCACGGTGGATGCGCCGTGTCTGCTGGGGGGCGATCCGCTGCGGATCGTGATGCGTGACGAGGAGATCACGTCGATCGACCCGCCGACCATGGTCGGCTACACCCGCAGCATGGTCGGCGGCGACGCCGCAAGCCGGCCGTTCCGCTGAGCGGGCATGAATCTCTTCCGGTCGGAAGAGCACGCCCGCAACTGGGAGGAATACGACCCCCGCATGGCCCACCTGCTGCGGCCCGTGGAATGGTGGGCGGAGACGTTCGCATCGCCGATGTTCCGGGCGCGTGCGCGCAGCGACTTCATTTCCTGGGTGAGCGGGCCCGAGGGCGCCGCGGCGTTCGACGAGCTGCGGGAACGGATGTCGCCGCCTCGACCCGACGTGCGCGCTACGACAGCGGCGGCGGCGGGGCTCAGCAAGGTCGACATCGGCGCGGTGGACGGGGCATCGCCCGACGACCGCAGCGTCGAACACAGCCTGATGCGCGCCTGGCCTGCAGCGGTGCCGACCGAGACTGCCCGTCACTGGCGCAACACCGCCAGAGCGATGATCGTGGCCGTACCCGCCGACGCGCTGCCGGGTGCTGACCCTCAGTTGTGGACTGACACTCGACGGTCGGCGGTACGCGACGTTCAGGCAGCCACCGGCTGGCTTGCGCGAGCCGACGTGGGTGCCGGCGACGTGCGGCTCACCCACCGCTTGGCGCAGATGGGCTGGGGGGGCGAGGTGGCCGATCAGCCCGGCTGGACGGCCATGGAGCAATCTGCGCGGGCCATCCTCAAGTGCCAATCGCTGGCCGAGCTCAACTAGCCAGCGCGAGCACCGCGTTCAGCGTGGCCTGGGCGCCTGCCGTGGCGTGCTCGGGCAGGATCGACTCGGCTTCGTTGTGCGACAGGCCGTCGGCGCAGGGGATGAACAGCATCCCGGTGGGCGCAACCATCGACACATAGCAAGCATCGTGACCGGCACCCGAGGTGATGTCGACCGGCTCGAAACCTGCCGCGACGGCGCCTTGACGCACGGCATCCACGACGGCGGGGTCGAACACGATCGGCGGCGAATACCAGATGGGTGTGATCTGGGGGCGGGGGAGTGACCGCCAACTGTGTTGCCTGACGCCGCTCGTTGCGGCGCTGTGCTGCCCGACGCCGCTCGATGCGGCGCTGTGCTGCCCGACGCCGCTCGTTGCGGTGCTGTGTTGCCCGACTCCGCTCGATGCGGCGCTGTGCTGCGGGCCGAACGCCGGGCCGTCGGCGAAAGCCAGCAATTCGTCGTGCATGGCTTCCAACTCGGCGGCGTCAGGATGACGCAGATCCACCGTCAGCGAAACCGAGCCTGCCACGGTGTTGCGCGAACCGGTGCCGACCGACAGGGTGCCCACTGTGGCGCGCCCCTCTGGTGCCCGGCGCGCCGCGATCTCGTCGGCTTCGCACACCAGCCGGGCGGCGGCGACCATGGCATCGGCGCGATGCCCCATCGGGGTGCTGCCAGCGTGCGCCGATTGCCCCTCGATCGTCACGTCGTACCAGCGGATGCCCTGCACCCCCGTCACAGCGCCGAGCGTGACCTCGGCCGCCTCCAGGATCGGGCCCTGCTCGATGTGCGGTTCGATGTAGTGCCCGATCGGTCGGCGGCCGGCGCTGTCAGGCTCGCCGCATGGCTCGGTGCTGGCTGGCTCGCCGCATGGCTCGGTGCCCGCGTAGCCGATTCGAGCCAGCTCACCGCCGAGCGTGGTGCCGTCGACTCCGGGCGCTGCCAGTCCATCGTCGAGGCTGAACGCCCCCGCATAGACGCCGGAGCCGATCATGGCCGGAGGGAATCGTGCCCCTTCCTCATTCGTCCACGACACCACTTCGACCGGGGCAGCGGTGATGACTTCGTTGTCGTGGAGCACGCGCAGCACCTCGAGGCCCACCATCACGCCGTAGGCACCGTCGTAGCGGCCACCAGTGGGCTGGCTGTCGAGATGGCTGCCGATCACCACTGGTGCGCGCCTGGGATCGCTGCCCTCACGGCGGGCGAACAAGTTGCCCATCTGATCGATGTGCACCGTGCAGCCCAGCTCACGCACCCAGGTCACGAATTGGTCACGCCCCGCCCGATCTTCATCGGTGAGCGCCACCCGGGCCACGCCACCTGCTGCGGTTGCCCCGATCTCTGCCAAGGAATGGAGCGTTTGCCACAGGCGCTCGCCGTTCACCGGATACGGGCTTGCGTTCACAGTGGCCACCTCCGTTTGCGGCACCACCATTGTGGCGACGCCCGAATCCGTCCGCGCTCAGCCGCCGTGTCGCCACGCCGTTGGCCGCTGCTCAGCTGAGCGGGCGGGCCGAGGGGGGCATCGGGCTCGGCAGAGCCGTATGGCCCATCAGCGCCTCGTCGACCGCTGCGGCGCACGCTCGGCCCTCGGCGATCGCCCACACGATCAGGCTCTGGCCGCGGCCCATGTCGCCACACACCCACACGCCGTCGACGCTGGTGCGGTAATCGTCGTCGCGCGCAACATTGGAGCGCGCATCGGTCTCTACGCCGAGCTGGGCCAACAAGCCCTCCTGCTGTGGTCCCACGAAACCCATTGCCAGCAGCACGAGCTCGCATTCGAGTTCGAATTCGGTGCCCTCCACCTTGGAGAATCGACCGTCGCTGAACACGACCTCGTGCGCCCTGAGGCCTCGCACCGTGCCGGAATCGTCGCTCAGCAACTCCTCGGTGTTGACCGAGTACATCCGATCACCGCCTTCCTCGTGAGCCGAGGAGGTCCGGTAGACCATCGGATAGGTCGGCCACGGGTTGGCCGAAGCCCGCTCATCGGGCGGCCGCGGCAAGATCTCAAACTGGTGCACGGATGCCGCGCCTTGGCGGTGTGCGGTGCCCAGGCAGTCGGCGCCGGTATCGCCGCCGCCGATGATCACCACCCGCTTGCCTTCGGCGCTGATCGGCACATCGAACGGGTCGAGGTCGCCTTCCTGCGCCTTGTTGGCCCACGGCAGGTACTCCATTGCCTGGTGGACGCCGTCGAGCTCACGACCCGGAATCGGCAGATCGCGCCACTGGGTTGCACCGCCTGCGAGCACGAGCGCGTCGAAGTCGGCCTGCAAGTCCGCCACCGGGATGTCTACGCCGACCTCGACGCCCGTGCGGAACTTCGTGCCCTCCGCGCTCATCTGGTCGAGACGCCGTTCGATGTGGTGCTTTTCCATCTTGAACTCGGGAATGCCGTAGCGCAGCAGGCCGCCGAGCCGATCGGCGCGCTCGAACACCGTGACGTCGTGTCCGGCGCGGGTGAGTTGCTGCGCCGCAGCGAGCCCAGCCGGTCCCGAGCCCACCACGGCCACGCTGTGACCAGTGCGCGAAGCCGGCAGCTCGGGGCGCACCCAGCCCATTTCGAAAGCCTTGTCGATGATCGCGACCTCGACCTGTTTGATCGTGACCGGATCGGCGTTGATGCCGAGCACGCACGCGCCCTCGCACGGCGCCGGGCACAGTCGGCCGGTGAACTCAGGGAAATTGTTGGTTGCGTGCAGTCGCTCGATGGCGTCGTGCCAGCGGTCGCGGTAGACGAGATCGTTCCAGTCAGGGATGATGTTGCCGAGCGGGCAGCCCGAGTTGCAGAACGGCACGCCGCAGTCCATGCAGCGGCTGGCCTGGGTGCGCAGGTCCTCGTCGGCGAACGGTTCGTAGACCTCCCGCCAGTCGCGCAGGCGCACCGGAACCGGGCGCCGCGTCGGCAGCTCCCGGTCGTGCCGCATGAATCCCCGGATATCACCCATGTGCAGCCGCCATCACAGCCTCGTCAGGGTCTTGGCCCCCTTCGGCGGCAGCGGCCCGGGCCTCGAGCACCCGCCGGTAGTCCTTCGGCATCACCTTGCGGAAGCTGCGCACCTCACTGTGCCAGCGACGCAGGATGCGCTGGGCCGGGGCCGAATCAGTCTCGGCGAGGTGCTTGCGCAGTGCTGCGCGCACGGATTCGGCATCGGCGTCGTCGAGCTGTGGCTCCAGATCGACCATTTCGGCGTTCAGATTTCGCCAGAAGATGTCATCGGGGTCGTACACGAACGCCGCGCCTCCTGACATGCCTGCGCCGAAGTTGCGGCCGACGCTGCCGAGCACGACCACCATGCCGCCCGTCATGTACTCACAGGCGTGATCGCCCACGCCCTCGACGACTGCGGTCGCTCCGGAGTTGCGCACGCAGAATCGCTCGCCGACGGTCCCGCGGATAAACGCTTCGCCACCCGTCGCTCCGTACAGGATGACGTTCCCAGCGATGATGTTGTCCTCCGCCACGAACGCAGCGTTCGTCTCGCGAGGCGGCCGGACGATCAGACGCCCGCCCGACAGCCCCTTGCCGAGGTAGTCGTTGGCGTCGCCGAACAATCGCATCGTCACACCGCGCGGCACGAATGCGCCGAAGCTCTGCCCAGCCGACCCGTTGAAGGTCAGGTCGATCGTGTTGTCCGGCAAACCGTCGCCGCCATGCGCGGAGGTGACTCGGTGGCCGAGCATCGTTCCGACGGTCCGGTTCACATTGCTGATCGGCAGTTCCGCCCGCACCAGCTCGCGGCGCTCAAGCGCAGGCGCCGCCAATTCGATGAGCTGGCGGTCCAGCGCCAGCGCGAGGCCATGGTCCTGGCTCTGGGTGCAATAGCGATCCTGCGGCCACGGTGTCTGCGGCTCAGCCAGGATCGGCGACAGGTCCAGGCCGTGCGCCTTCCAGTGCGCTACTGCAGCGGTGGTGTCCAGCCGATCCACCCGTCCGATGGCTTCGGGCAGTGATCGGAAGCCCAGCATCGCCAGGTATTCACGGACTTCCTGCGCGATGTACTCGAAGAAATTCACGACGAATTCGGGTCGGCCACCGAAGCGCTTGCGCAGTTCGCGGTTCTGGGTCGCCACGCCCACAGGACAGGTGTCGAGATGGCAGACGCGCATCATGATGCAACCCGAGACCACCAGCGGGGCCGTGGCAAAGCCGAATTCTTCGGCGCCCAGAAGTGCTGCCACGATCACGTCGCGCCCCGTCTTCAGCTGCCCGTCGGTCTGCACCACGATCCGGTCTCGCAGGCCGTTCAGCAACAGCGTCTGCTGCGTCTCGGCGAGGCCCAGCTCCCATGGGGCGCCAGCGTGCTTCAGCGACGTCAGCGGAGAGGCCCCGGTACCGCCGTCGTGGCCCGAGATCAGCACCACATCGGCCTTGGCCTTCGACACGCCGGCGGCGACGGTGCCCACGCCCACCTCGGCAACCAGCTTGACGTGCACGCGCGCCTGCGGGTTGGAGTTCTTGAGATCGTGGATGAGCTGCTTGAGGTCTTCGATCGAATAGATGTCGTGGTGGGGCGGCGGGCTGATGAGCCCGACGCCGGGTGTCGAGTGGCGTGTCTTGGCGATCCACGGCCAGACCTTCGGACCCGGCAGCTGGCCGCCCTCGCCGGGCTTGGCACCCTGGGCCATCTTGATCTGCAGATCGTCGGCGTTGGTCAGGTACTGCGAGGTGACGCCGAAGCGCCCTGAGGCGACCTGCTTGATGGCCGACCGTCTCAGATCTCCGTTGGGATCGGGTACGTAACGCTCAGGGTCTTCGCCGCCCTCGCCGGTGTTGGACTTGCCACCGATGCGGTTCATGGCGATTGCCAGCGTCTCGTGCGCCTCGGCCGAGATCGAGCCGTAGCTCATCGCTCCGGTGGAGAATCGCTGCACGATCGCCGAGACCGGCTCCACCTCGTCGATCGGGATCGGCCCGCCGGGCGCCGGGCACAGCTCGAAGAGGCCGCGCAGCGTCGCCAGCTCAGTGGACTGATCGTCTACCAGTTCGGTGTACTCCTTGAAGACTTCGTAACGGCCGGCGCGGGTGGAGTGCTGCAGCTTGTATACGGTCTCGGGGTTGAACAGGTGGTACTCGCCCTCGCGCCGCCACTGGTACTCACCGCCCGCCCACAGATCGCGGTGGGCGGCCTCGGTGGGGTTGTCGAGGTAGGCGAACTGGTGCCTTTGGGCGACCTCGGCGGCGAGCACATCGAGACCCACACCGCCCAGCTTCGAGGTGGTTCCCGTGAAGAAGCGATCGATGACGTCTTCCCCGAGACCTACAGATTCGAAGACCTGCGCCCCGGTGTAGCTGGCCACCGTCGAGATCCCCATCTTTGACATCACCTTGAGCACGCCCTTGGTGCATGCCTTGATGTAGTTGCGCTTGGCGGCGCGCTGGTCGACCTCGGTGATCACGCCTCCACGCACCATGTCGTCGATCGACTCGAAGGCGAGGTACGGGTTGACGGCGCTGGCGCCGTAGCCCAGCAACAGGGCCATGTGATGCACCTCGCGGGCATCCCCGCACTCGGTGACGAGGCCCACCATCGTGCGGGTCTTGTTGCGCACCAGATGGTGATGCACGGCGCCTGTCAACAGCAGCGAGGGAATGGGCGCGTTCTGCGCGTCGCTGTAGCGGTCCGAGAGGATGATGATCTGGGCGCCGTCGGCGATCGCCTCGTCGACCTGCTCGCAGACGTCCGCGATCGCACGCTCCATACCCGGTCCGCCCTCGTCGACGGCGTACAAGCCGTCGACAGCGAACGGCTTGTACTGGTGCGTCGTGTCGGCCGCGGTGTCGTTCGAGGCCGCTGTGCTCCTTGACGCCGCTCCATGCGGCGCTGTGCTGCTTGACGCCGCTCCATGCGGCGCTGGGCTGTTTGACGCCGCTCCATGCGGCGCTGTGCTGCTTGACGCCGCTCCATGCGGCGCTGTGCCGTTCGTCTGTGATCGGGCGGCCCGCAGATCCTCGTCGATGTACAGGATTTTCGCCAGATCCTCATTCGACAGGATCGGGGAGGGCAGCACGATCTGCCGACAAGACTCGGGACCTGGCATCAGCAGGTTCCCCTCGGGGCCGATCTTGGCCTTCGTGGAAGTGACCAATTCTTCGCGGATGGCATCCAGCGGCGGGTTGGTGACCTGTGCGAACAGCTGGCTGAAATAGTCGAAGAGCAGCCGCGAGCGTTTCGAGAGCACCGCGATCGGCGTATCGGTGCCCATCGAACCGATCGGTTCGGTGCCCGTGCGGGCCATCGGCGCGATGAGGATCCGCAGTTCTTCGGTGGTGTAGCCGAACGTGCGCTGGCGCAGCGTCACCGAGGCGTGCTGCGGCGTCAGATTGAATCGAGGCGGCAGGTCTTCGAGGTGCGCGAGCCCATCGGCCAGCCAGTCTCCGTAAGGCTCGGCATTCACCAGGTCGCGCTTGATCTCGTCGTCGCCGACGATGCGGCCCTGCGCGGTGTCGACGAGGAACATGCGTCCCGGCTGCAAGCGCCCCTTCTGGATGATCTTCGCCTGATCGATGTCGGCCACGCCGACTTCGGATGCCATCACGACGAGGCCATCGGAGGTGACCCAGTAGCGGGAGGGCCGCAGGCCGTTGCGGTCGAGCACGGCGCCCACGACCGTGCCATCGGTGAAGGCGATGCTGGCCGGGCCGTCCCACGGCTCCATCAACGAGGCATGGAATTCGTAGAAATCGTGGCGGTCCTGGGGCATGCGGGCATGGTTCTCCCAGGCCTCAGGAATCATCATCAGCACTGCATGGGGCAGGCTCCGCCCGCCGAGATGGAGCAGCTCGAGCACCTCGTCGAAGCTGGCGGTGTCCGACGCGCCGGTCGTGCACACGGGGTACGTGCGCTCCAGTTCGTTCTTGCCGTCGGCATCGGTGAACAGCGGGCTCGACAGCGTGCCCTCTCGTGCCCGCATCCAGTTGCGATTCCCCATCACCGTGTTGATCTCGCCGTTGTGGGCGAGCATGCGATACGGGTGTGCGAGCGGCCACGAGGGGAACGTGTTGGTGCTGAAGCGAGAGTGCAGCAACGCGAGCGCTGACTCCATGCGGGGATCGACCAGGTCGGGATAGAACTCCGCGAACTGGCTGCAGGTCAGCATTCCCTTGTACACGAGGGTGCGGCACGACAGCGACGGAAAGTACGGGGCGGGATCGATCTCGTGCTCGGTGCGCTTGCGAGCGACATAGACACGCCGCTCAAGATCCAGTCCGTCGAGATGCTCGGCGCCGGGGGCCGTCGGCACCTCGTGCGCGTTCGCCGCAGCGGCGGGCGCAGCCACGAACAGCATCCGGAACACCGGCATCGGATCGGTGGCGAACTTGCCGAGCGATGACGGATCGGTCGGGACATCGCGCCAGCCGAGTACCTCGAGTTCCTCGTCGACCATGATCGCCTCGATCGCGGCGGCAGCAGCGTCGGGGTCAGTGCGAGGCAGGAAGGCCGTGCCGACGGCATAACGGCCAGCCGTCGGAAGCTCGAAGTCGCAGACGGCGCGCAGGAATCGGTCGGGAACCTGAACGGTTATGCCGATGCCGTCTCCGACGTTTGCCTCCGCTCCAGTGGCGCTGCGATGGTCGAGGTTGACCAAGCATTGCAAGGCCTGATCGACGACGGCCCGGCTCGGCACGCCCGACATGTCGGCAACGAAGCCGACACCGCACGAGTCGTGCTCGAACGCCGGGTCGTAGAGGCCTTGTGCCGCAGGTGGGGTCGTGAAGGGGCCGGCGCGTACCGCAGGCCGGTCTTTCGCTCCTGGCACCACGCCCGCGGTCGGAGTGTCAGTTGTCGCAGTGTCATGGATGGGCATCGGCGACGTCCCGGTGAGCTGTCAGCGCCGGCTTCGCCGGTGCGCATGCGAGTCGAGTTCCCGTGTTGGGACTCGGTGGCTGCAGGGACGTCGTTGGCCCTGCTGGGCAAGCGATGACGATACCCGCTCTGCGAGTGAACGCTTTCCGCCACCGCTTGCTGCTGGGCCGCTGTCATAGGATTCGCAAGGAAATTACGGTTGCGGCGATCGACATGCTGGTGACTGGACTTGTTTGAAATGCCCCAAGAAAGCCCATGGGCGAAATGGGAACGACTCAGCAGCTACTCCTGGGGCGATCTCGAGAAAGCCGCGCGATCGTCGTCGCAACGACGTCGACGGCTACGCGTCGTGTATGTGATATCGATCGCAATCATTTGGCTGGGTTCAATGCTTGTTGATTTGGCTACTAATGACCACGAATCCGGTTGGCGGTTGATCGTCGATGCGGCCATTCCGAATCCGTTCCCGGCGATAGTGATTGCCTATCTAGGGCTCGGTGCTGCACTCGCCAAGAGGAGCAAATTGACCGACGAGGAGGCGTGTGCCCTAGCCGACGAGGTCGAGGAGGAAGAGCGCGAGACACGGGAGTTCGCGAAGTGGCTATGGACGGGACGCGGGCGCGGGCCTGGCCAGAAGTGAGACACGGCATACCACCGGTTCCGTAGTATGTGTGCATAAAAGTGCACATCGCCGCATAAGACCGCGGGGTGCGTGCTAAGCTCGGCTGCGGTCGCCGAAGGCGTATCGGATCCGCGCCGAGTGTGCAAGCCCCCACAGGACGAGGTCATGGCCGACTCAGCCCCACCGCACGACATAGCGACTTCTGAAGCGGTCGCCGCCCCCAAGACTGACGCTGAGGCCACTCCCACCGCTGTGCGGGTGGGGATTGTGGGCGCATCCGGCTACACGGGTGCGGAGCTGCTGCGGCTCGCAGCCACACATCCATCCTTTGACGTAGTCGCCGTTACGGGAGATACCCAGGCGGGTGCCGCAGTCCGCGACCTGTATCCCAGCTTGGCGGCCGACTATGGCGACCTTCGCTACTGCGCATACGACCCGGAGATCTTCGTCGGGCTCGACGTGGTGTTCCTGGGCTTGCCGCACATGGCCAGCGCACCCGTTGTCGCCGACCTGTACAAGCGGGTCGGCTGCGTGGTCGATCTGGGCTCGGACTTCCGACTGGTCGACGCGGCGATGTACCCCCAGTGGTACGGCGCAGAGCACCCACTACCGGAGTTGCTGGGCGAATTCCCCTACGGGCTTCCCGAACTCGGCCGCGAGGCATTGCGCGGCGCCGCGGGAGTCGCCGTTCCCGGGTGCTATCCCACCGCAGCGGCGCTGGCCCTGGCGCCGTTCGCCCGCGGCGGGTTCATCTCGACGAGCGGGGTCGTGATCGACGCCGCATCGGGGGTCAGCGGCGCGGGTCGGGCGCCCAAGCCCGCCACGACATTCTCGACCGTCGACGAGGACTTCGTGGCCTACGGCTTGCTGGACCACCGCCACACGCCCGAGATCGAGCAGGCAACCGGGTGCCAGGTGCTGTTCACGCCGCACCTGGCACCGATGGTGCGAGGCATTCTGGCCACCTGCTATGCCAGACCATCGGAGGGCATGACCACCGACGATGCCCTTGGCGTACTGGCTGACTTCTACGCAGATGAGCCGTTCGTGGTGACCCATCGCGACGCCCCGCACACCAAGGCGACACTCGGTGCGAATACATGCCATCTGAGCGCACGAGTGGATCCCCGCACCGGCTGGCTCGTGGTGCTCAGCGCGATCGACAACCTGGTCAAGGGCGCATCGGGCGGCGCCGTGCAATGCGCGAACATCGCTCTCGGCCTGCCCGAGACGGCTGGCCTGCCAACGACGGGATTGATGCCATGACCCCCACCGGCGATCATTCCGATCACGCACAGACCGCCGGCAGCGACAAGTCCGATCCGGCACAGGCCGACGACCGCGATGTCGACGGCATTCACGCCCAACAGGTCGAGCGTGCCGAGCTGCTGGTGGAGATGCTGCCGTACATCAGCCGTTGGCGCGACGCGGTGGTAGTGGTCAAGTTTGGCGGCAATGCGATGGTCGACACGGCACTGACCGACGGCTTTGCTGCTGATGTCGTGCTGCTGCGCCAGATCGGCATGGCGCCGGTTGTCGTTCACGGCGGCGGCCCGCAGATCGGCGATCTCATGGCGCGCCTCGGCAAGACGTCGGAGTTCCGCGACGGGCTGCGAGTCACCGATGCGGAGACGCTGGACATCGCACGCATGGTGCTCGTCGGCAAGGTCAACCGCGACATCGTCGGCGCCATCAATGTCCACGGACCGCTGGCTGTGGGAATTTCAGGCGAAGACGGCCGGGTCATCACCGCAACCGCCCGCAATCCCGATCTCGGTTTCGTGGGCGACGTCACCGACGTGAACACCGACCTGCTCGAGCGCCTGCTCGCCGAGGGGTTGATCCCGGTCATCTCCACCATCGGCGCGGACGCAAAGGGGCAGGCGTACAACATCAACGCAGACACCGTGGCCGGCGCCGTGGCAGCGGCTCTGGATGCTGAGAAGGTCGTCTACCTCACTGACGTCGCAGGGTTGCTCGACGATGTCGACGATCCAGGCTCGCTCGTGCGCCGCACGTCGGCCGACTCGCTCGCTGCGCGTCTGGCCAGCGGGAAGATTGCGGGCGGCATGATCCCGAAGATCGAGGCCTGCATCAGCGCGGTTCGCAATGGCGTCAACAGCGCGCACCTGCTCGACGGCCGCATCCCGCACGTGGTGCTCGTCGAGCTGTTCACCGACGCCGGAGTCGGCACGATGATCACTCGTGATCGGCCGCACTCGATTGTGAATTGACAGATCCGCCCACGAAGCACCCAAACGACGCAGCGATGGGCGACCCCACAAGCACCCCCAGAACACCAGCACCACACGACCCACCGACATCCGAACGGGCCGTCCCACAGCAAGGTCACGAACTCATGACACAGACCACGACAAGTGCCACCAACGGGCTCGACTCCCATGCAGCAGCCATGGGCGGCGCAAGTCTGGAGCATTGCCCGCTCATGCCGACCTACGGTCCGCCGCCGGTGCAGTTTGTTCGGGGCAGCGGCTGCGAGCTGTACGACCGCGACGGCAAGTGCTACCTCGATTTTCTGGCAGGGCTGGCAGTGACGTCGCTGGGCCACTCCCACCCCGCTGTCGCCGATGCGCTCAATGAGCAGGCGCGCACGCTGTTGCACGTGTCGAATCTCTTCGGCACCGAGCCGCAAGTCGAGGTTGCCCAGACCATCGACCGGCTCCAAGGCGGCGGCGGCCAGGTCTTCTTCTGCAACAGCGGCGCCGAGTCGCTCGAAGGGGCCATCAAGCTCGCGCGCAAGTACGGCGGCCGTGGCCGCTACGTGGTGGTCAGCGCACTGCGGTCGTTCCATGGGCGCACTCTGGCGACCCTGCACGCCACCGGCCAGCCCGAGAAGCACGAGACGTTTCAGCCGCTGCCCGACGGATTCCGTCACGTGCCCTACAACGACGCAGCGGCGCTCGAGGCCGCGCTCGACCCGAGTTGCTGCGCGGTGCTGCTCGAGGTCGTCCAGGGCGAGGGCGGCGTCAACGTCGCCGACGGCGAGTACCTGCGTCGCGTCCGCGAGATCTGCGACGAGCGCGCCATGGCACTCATCATCGATGAGGTGCAGACCGGATTGGCGCGCACCGGCAAGTGGTTCGCCTGGCACCACCACTTCGAGCCGTCCGGAGGGCCGTCGGGCGCGGTCCGCCCAGACATCGTGACCATGGCCAAAGCGCTCGGCAACGGGGTGCCGATAGGCGCCGTCTGGGCCCGTCGCGAGGTGGCCGGCGCTTTTCAGCCCGGCGACCACGCCACGACGTTCGGCGGCCAGCCGTTGGCCGCCAGCGCAGCGCGAGCGGTGTTGCGCACCATGGAGTCCGTCGATGCGCCGGGCCTGTCCGCAGCGCGCGGCGAAGAACTGGCGGGCAAGCTCATGGGCATCGACGGCGTTGTCGACACCCGCGGGCTGGGCTTGCTCATCGCCGCCGAACTCGACACCCCCGCTATCGGCCGCAGCGGTCCCGAAGTGGCCGCAGCGTGCTTAGAGGCCGGTCTCGTGATCAACGGCATCACCCCCACAGCAGTGCGCTTTGCGCCGCCCCTGGTGGTGTCGAGCGAGCAGATCGACGAAGGCCTGGCGATCTTTGCGAGCGTGCTCGCCGACGCAGGGAAACCGGGCTGATGCGGCACTTCCTCGAAGTCGACGACCTGTCGCCAGATGAGCTGCGCTGGGTACTTGAAGTGTCGTCGCGCCCTGTCGCCGATGCGCCGGCAGTGCTTGCCGGCGACGGCGTTGCATTGGTGTTCGAGAAGGCATCGAACCGCACGCGCAACTCGATGGAGATGGCTGTGCGCCAGCTCGGCGGCCACCCCGTCTACATCCGACCCGAAGAGGTGGGGATGGACGTTCGCGAGACAGCCGAGGACATCGTGCGGACGCTGGCTTGCTACCACGCGCTCGTCGCCGCCCGCGTCTTTCGACACAGCCATCTCGAACGGATGGCGGCGTGCGAGGTGGCACCGGTCCTGAATCTCCTGTCCGACGAGGCCCATCCGTGCCAGGCACTGGCAGACCTCTTGACCATCTCGCAATGCGTCGGGCTCGAAAGCACCACGCGGGTGGCATTTGTCGGCGATGCCAACAACGTGTGGCGGTCGCTCGTCATCGGCTGCGCCATGCTGGGAATCGAGAGCTCGCTCGCGGTGCCGCCGGGTTATGCGCCCACCGCCGAGACCCTCGAGCGACTCGACTCGTTGGGAGGCGGGTGCAAGATCACTGACGACCCGACCGAAGCCGTCGAGGGGGCCCACGTCGTTTGCACAGACGTGTGGACATCCATGGGCCAAGAGGACGAGCAGGACGAACGCGTCGCCTCGTTCGGTCCGTACCAGGTCACCGCAGACCTGATGTCACACGCTGCGGACGGGGCAGTCTTTCTGCACTGCCTGCCGGCGCATCGGGGGGAGGAAGTGGCCTCCGACGTCATCGACGGCCCCGCGAGCAGGATCTGGCAGCAAGCCGAGAACAGGATGCATACCGCGAGAGGACTGCTGGCCTTCCTGGCAGGTCCGGCGCAGCACGAATCGCCGTCAGCTCGCCCAGCGCTCGGGGAAGGGTCATGACCACCAAGGCTCAGCGGCAGCATCTCATCCGTGAACTGCTCGCCAGTCACGAGATCGGGGGCCAAGCTCAGCTCGTCGCACTGCTGGGCGAGCGCTCCGTCGACGTCACCCAGGCCACCGTCAGCCGTGATCTCGACGAAATGGGAGTGGCCAAGATGCGCACAGCGGGCCGCACCGTCTATGCGGTGCCGGAGGCGGACGCGCCCGAAAGCCTGCCGCCCAACACCCTGCGCCGGGTGTTCGGAGACTGGGTACTCGACGTGCAGTGCTCGCAGAATCTGGTGGTGCTGCGCACCCCGCCCGGATCGGCGCACGTGGTCGCATCGGCCATCGACCGCAGCGAGTTCCGCGGCGTGATCGGCACTCTGGCAGGTGACGACACGCTCCTCGTCGTCGCTGCGGAGGAGCTTGGCGGCCCCGCTGTCGCCGAGCACTGCCGGGAGCTGGCCGACTTGTGAGCTTGCAGGCCGATGTTTTCTGACGACGCGCCTGCCGGCGAAGCGCCTTGCGACGAGCGCCCGACCGGCGCGACGGGGACCGTCCCGACCACTTTGTGGCACGGCCGGTTCACCGGCGCGCCAGCGGATGCGCTCGCGGCACTGAATGACTCCCTGCCGTTCGATCAGCGAATGTTCGCCGAGGACATCGCTGCGTCGCGGGCTCACGTTTCGATGCTGGCCGCCGTCGGGCTTCTGTCGCCAGGCGAACGCGACGACATCGCGGCCGCCCTCGACGAGGTCGAGCGGGAGATCGCCGAGGGCGCCATGGTCTGGGCCCCGTCCGACGAAGACATCCACACCGCCGTCGAGCGCCGGGCAACTGAACTCTGCGCTGCCGCTGCGAAGATGCACACAGGTCGCAGCCGCAACGACCAGGTCGCGACCGATCTGCGCCTGTGGACGCGCAACGCGCTTGACGAGCTGACGCAGCTGGTGGTCGACCTGGCGCGCACGCTCGCCCGCAGGGCTCGACAGGCACACGAGACGGGTCTGCGACTGCCGGGCTACACACACCTGCAGCAGGCGCAGCCGGTGGGGCTCGCTCATCACCTGGCAGCGCACGCGTGGGCACTCCTGCGAGATGTCGAGCGGCTCGGCGATGCCAGGCGTCGCACCGACGTGTCGCCGCTCGGCGCCGGCGCGCTCGCAGGATCGAC
The DNA here is from genome assembly GCF_965214215.1 of Candidatus Poriferisodalis sp. GTDB lineage: Bacteria > Actinomycetota > Acidimicrobiia > Acidimicrobiales > Poriferisodalaceae > Poriferisodalis. Next base: position 2,206,319 of record NZ_CBDCBD010000003.1, read on the forward strand.
GTTGCCGTTGGACCCCTCCCTGACCGCCGCAGCACTGGGGTTCGCGCGAATTTTCGAAAACTCCCTCGATGCCGTCAGTGATCGCGACTTCGTTGCCGACGCGCTGTACGCGTTGGCGATGACCGGTGTGCACCTGTCACGCCTCGGTGAGGAGCTGGTGCTGTGGTCGAGTGCCGAATTCGGTTTCGTCACGCTGGATGACACATTTGCCACCGGTTCGTCGATGATGCCGCAGAAGAAGAACCCTGATGTCGCCGAATTGGCGCGCGGCAAATCGGGGAGATTGATCGGCCACCTGACGGGTTTGCTGGCGACGCTGAAGGGACTGCCGCTCGCCTACAACAAGGACCTCCAGGAAGACAAGGAGCCGCTGTTCGACGCGGTTGACACGGTGCGGCTGGTGACCTTGGCGCTCGACGGTCTCATGGGGACCGTCGCATTCAATGCAGACGCCATGGCCGCAGGCGCCGACGACCCGTTCGCGGCGGCGACCGACCTGGCCGAATGGCTCGTGGCCCGCGGCACGCCGTTCCGCGACGCGCACGAACTCATCGCCGGGCTCGTGCGTCAAGCCTTGGACGGCCCCGATCCCTCATCGCGGCCCAGTCGGCTGGCCGCACTGGTGAGGGCGCACCCCGATCTCGGCGCCGAAGCCGCGCAGCTGCTCACACCCGGGTCAGCACACGTCAGGCGCACGACGCCGGGCGCGGGCGGTCCCGATGCTGTCGCCATCCAGCTGGAGCGTCTTGAAGCCGCACTCGAAGCGGCCGGCGCCGTCGGAGGCTGAGCCGAATGGCAAAGCCGTGGCCCGAGTGGCCCGTGAGCGCAGCGAACAAGAGCGGGCAATAGTGCGCTTGGGCTCGGCACCGGATCCGCCGGTGCGCTTGGGATTCGCCCGCCAGTCCGATATCGGGGCATTGCCTGATGACCTCGGCGCCGCCGCCGCGACGGTGTGTGCGTTTGTCCCCCGCGACCGCACGCAGTCCATCCACCGCCGGCGATTGATCGACTTCGCCGCCCGGCACCCCGATGCGCTGCATCGAACGTGCGAGGTCGGGCACTTGACCGCATCTGCTTGGGTCGTGAATCACGACGCAACGAGGGGGCTGGTGCTGCTGCATCGCAAGATCGGTCGCTGGCTGCAGCCGGGCGGACACGCCGATGGAGAGGGTGCCCTGACAAGTGTCGCGCTGCGCGAGGCGACTGAGGAAACCGGCATTGACGGCCTGGAGGTGTGGACCGAACCGATCGACGTTGACGTTCACTTGTTCGTCAATCGCCGGCGCACTGAACCCGACCACCTGCACTTCGACGTGCGCTTCTTGGTCCGCGCGCCGGCGCATGCGATGCCCAGCGCCAACCACGAGTCCGAAGGCCTGAGGTGGATCTCGCGTCGTGAGCTCACCGACCCTGGGCTGGGTCTCGATGCCAGCACGCGCCGGCTGGCGCACTACGGCTTCGATCTCGCCCGCACCGTCGGCCCAGGGCGCGACGGATAGTGCTGTCGTCCCGCACGGCTGCCGTGAGCGGCCAGTGCGGGAACGTACGGTGACGCTGTGCGCGAGGTACTGCTGGCGGTCGAGAACGTCGTCCTGCTGCTGTGTGGCTTGGTGGCGGGCTGGGTAGCGGTCACCTACCTGCCGGGCCCTGTGCTGGGGGTGATCGCGATCACCGTGGTCCTGGCTGTTGGCGGCCGGCTGTTGTTCAACGGGACCTTCTGGACCACGGGAATCGGTCTGGTCATCGCGGGCATCGCCGGCGCCGGGTTCTACGTCGCCGACGCGGTGGCTTCGCTGGGGGGATGACCGCACTCGCCAGCAGTAGGCGAACACCCACCCACGGGTAGCGTGACCGAATGGAGCGGGCACCGTGCTGATCGTCGCAGCCGCCGTCGCGGCGCTGATCATGGCCGGTGGAATCGTCGACATCCTGCGGCTCGGCCGAGGTCGATTCGCCGCCGCCGGCAAGCGTCGCTGGCGCTGGGTTCTGCTGATCATCTACAGCGGACCGCTCGGCGTCCTGCTGTACGCAGCCGCAGTCCGGCCCCAGATCGTCCATCCCGAGCGCTACGTCGACGACCCCGCGGACGGACTCGCCGGTGATCCCAGCAGCGCAGCGATCGGCGGGCACCCGGGGTGAGCGAGGGAGCCGATCTCGCCATCGAGGTCTCCGGGCTGTACAAGCGCTACGGCGACAACGAGGCCGTGGCCGGCGTCGACCTGTCGGTCGCTATCGGAGAGGTCGTGGCCTTTCTGGGTCCCAATGGTGCGGGCAAGACCACCACCGTCGAGATTCTCGAGGGCCTGCGCACCCGAACGTCGGGAGACGTGCGGGTGCTGGGTGTCGATCCTGCGGAGGCCACGTCTGCCTGGAAGGAGCGCATCGGCGTTGTCCTGCAGGGCGCCAAGCACGAGGGTGACTTCACCTCGTCGGAGATCGTGACGATGTGGTCGGCCTACTACCGGTCACCTCGATCAACCGCTGAAGTGCTGGAACTCGTGGGGCTGTCTGATGCAGCCGGAACCCGGACTCGCCGGTTGTCGGGAGGGCAGCAACAGCGGCTGGCCGTGGCGCTTGCTCTCGTGGGCAGCCCCGAGCTCGTGTTCCTGGACGAGCCGACGACCGGCTTCGACCCTGCTGCTCGCCGCGAGGCGTGGCAGACCATCGGTGGCCTGCGAGCGCTGGGCGTGACGGTCATGCTGACGACCCACTACATGGATGAGGCCGACCTTCTGGCAGACCGGATCGTGGTGATCTCGCGGGGCCGAATCGTGGCCGATGGCACTGCCGCCGAGCTAGCGGCGCATGCAGCGATGCCGTCGCAGATCAGCTGGGACGCTGCAGAGTTGAGCAGTGACCGGCTGCCCCGCCAGTTGAGGGATCTGCTCGGGGCCGACGAATCCTCCGCGCCGCCAGCATCACCGGACGCCCGAGCGGTGCCGCCCGCACGGCCCACCATCGCCACTCAAGACGTCGACGCCGTGGTGCGAGAGCTGCTCGCAGCAGCCGGGGGGGCCGGCACACGATTGGACTCGCTAGCGGTCCGGCCGCCGACCCTCGAGGACACCTATCTGGCGTTGACGCGAGACGAGTCCAAGGCAGGCGAGTTCACCCGAGACGAGATCACCGGAGACAGTCCGTGAGGGGTCTGCGCCAGCTTCGCAGCGAGGCGTCGTTCAACTTGCTGGGTTTCCGGCGCAGTCCGGCAGCCACCTTCTTCACGGTGATCCTGCCGCTCATCTTCCTGGTGATCTTCACCTCGATCTTTGGCAACGAGGTCGTCAGCTCGACTGGGGCGCGTGTCGCAACGTTGTATGTCCCCGGGATCCTGGCGCTGGCACTGGTCTCTGCGAACTTCATGAATGCGGCCATCGTGACGGTGATCCGGCGAGAGAGCGGCGTGCTCAAGGCCATGCGGGCGACGCCGCTGCCGCCCTGGGTCTATGTCGGCGGGCAGGTTGCCGCGTCGCTGGTACTGACCGCGGTGATGACAGTGCTGGTGATCGGCATCGGTTGGCTCGGATACGGCGTCGAAGTCCAGTCGGCTGCGTTGCCGAGCCTGTTCATCACTCTCGTCGTGGGCGCCGCTGCGTTCTCGGCGCTGGGCCTTGCAATCACGTGCGTGTGCCCCAGCGAGCAGGCCGCGCCGGCGATCGCCAACATGTGCGTGCTGCCGCTGTACTTCGTCTCCGACGTGTTCATCCCGTCTGAGGGAGCGCCGCGCTGGATGACGCTCATCGGCGACATCTTCCCCATCAAGCACTTAGCTCTCGCGCTGGGTCGCACGTTCGACCCGTTCGTCGAGGGAGTTCCATGGCCGGTAGGGCGCTGGCTGATGCTCGGCGTCTGGGGTCTGGGCGGGGCGCTGGTCGCTGTGCGCTACTTCCGCTGGACGCCGCGCGGCTGAATTCACATCAATTCGTGACCGTCCGGCGCGACTTGTCAGGCAGACTGGCGGCGTGGACATCCTGGCGGATCTCGAGGCACGTGGTCTGATCCATCAAACGACCGACCGCCAGGTGCTCGCGCAGCGCTTGGAGAGCGGCCCGATCACGGTCTATTGCGGATTCGATCCCACTGCTGCCAGTCTTCACGTCGGCAACCTCATGGGTCTGCTCACACTGCGGCGGCTGCAAATGGGCGGGCATCGCCCGATTGCCCTCGCCGGGGGCGCCACCGGCATGGTCGGCGATCCCAGCGGACGCTCAACCGAGCGAAACCTGCTTGATGACGACGCGCTGGCCCACAACCTCGAAGGGATCGTCCCCCAGCTCCGGCAATTCCTCGACTTCGACGATGGCCCGTACGCGGCCAGACTGCTCGACAACCGCGCGTGGACCGTCGGCGTCGGCGTCCTCGACTTCCTGCGGGATGTCGGCAAGCACGTCACGGTGCAGCAGATGGTCGGCAAGGAGTCGGTCCGCAACCGTCTCGACGAGGGCGACGGCCTGTCCTACACCGAGTTCAGCTACATGCTGCTGCAGGCCTACGACTACCTATGGCTCGCGGAGAACGTCGAATGCGAGCTGCAGGTCGGCGGCTCGGACCAGTGGGGCAACATCGTGCTGGGCATCGACTTGATCCGGCGCCGGCTGGGTCGTCCCGCCCATGCACTGACGTGGCCGTTGCTCGCGCGCAGCGACGGCACGAAGTACGGCAAGACCGCAGGTGGTGAGACGCTGTGGCTCAGCGCTGACACCATGAGCCCCTATCGCTTCTACCAGGCGTGGATCGGCGTGGACGATGTCGATGTCGCGAAGCTGCTGGCCCAGCTCACGTTTCTCGGCATGGACGACGTACGCGAGGTCGCCGCAGAGCACGAGGCAGATCCGAGCCGCCGCGCCGGACAGCGGCGTCTCGCAGCCGAGATCACACGGGTCGTGCACGGAGACGCCGCCGCCACGGCTGCTGCGGGTGCCAGCGAGGTGCTGTTCGGCGGAACGGCGTCGTTGCGCGAGGTGCCGGCGCCTGCGCTCGCGTTCGTAGCCGAGGAGGTGCCGTCTGGCCCGCTGCGGGAGCTCGGCGCGTCCATCGTGGACGTGCTGGTCGACGCGGAGCTGGCGCAGAGTCGCAGCGAAGCGCGCAGAGCGCTGGCCGAGGGCAGTGTGTACCTCAATGGTGATCGCACCAGCGATCCCGACCGTCTCGTCGAGGCAAATGACCTGCTGTATGGCCGATATGTGCTGCTGCGGCGGGGAAAGAAGCGCTGGCACGTCGCGACCGCGCCCTGAGGTTGCGGCAGAAAGCCAATATCCGCTGGCCGCGGTGGTTGCGGAGGCAGGCTGCCGCCTGTATTGTCATGCCTCCCCCTCGCGGGCCGTATTGAGGTCCAGAGGGGTTCGACACCTCCGGCGGCGTCGCCCGAAGCACTCTTTCGCAGAGAGCATCGGCTGGCGCCGATCGAGTGTCAGCTGCCGGCGGATTCGCCTCAGCAGCGCTCCTTGACAACAGAACAGAGGACGAAAACGCCAGTGCGGGCGATTGGCTGCTGGATTCCAGCCGCCGGTCGAACCACACAGCCGGTCCACGGTCTACCCAGACCGGGGACCAACTTGTTCGTGCCGTCTCATCAAGCTTGCCTCGTGCAGGCCGACGTGCGACGGTGCACCAATTCCAGTCAGCTGCCGCAGGACGGGGGATTTCCCTCCGGATCGTGGCAGGGGCTCTTCGATCGTGCCAGTAATGAAATGCGGCTCAGCCGCACGACATTACGGGTCTGATCTCGATGGAGAGTTTGATCCTGGCTCAGGACGAACGCTGGCGGCGCGCTTCATCCATGCAAGTCGAACGAACCCGAGACTTCGGTCTCAATGGGAAAGTGGCGAACGGGTGAGTAACACGTGAGAAACCTACCCCGGAGATGGGAATAGCCCAGGGAAACCTGGATTAATACCCGATATCCTGCCTGCACCTCATGGTGCGTTCAGGAAACGCTCCGGTGCTCCGGGAGGGTCTCGCGGCCTATCAGCTTGTTGGTGAGGTAACGGCTCACCAAGGCATCGACGGGTAGCTGGTCTGAGAGGACGATCAGCCACACTGGGACTGAGACACGGCCCAGACTCCTACGGGAGGCAGCAGGAGGGAATATTGCGCAATGGGCGAAAGCCTGACGCAGCGACGCCGCGTGGGGGAAGAAGGCCTTCGGGTCGTAAACCCCTTTCAGCAGGGACGAAATTGACGGTACCTGCAGAAGAAGCGCCGGCCAACTACGTGCCAGCAGCCGCGGTAATACGTAGGGCGCAAGCGTTGTCCGGATTCATTGGGCGTAAAGGGCTCGTAGGCGGTTTGGTAAGTCGGGTGTGAAAACTCAGGGCTCAACTCTGAGACGCCACTCGATACTGCCATGACTAGAGTCCGGTAGGGGAGTGTAGAATTCCTGGTGTAGCGGTGAAATGCGCAGATATCAGGAGGAATACCGATAGCGAAGGCAGCACTCTGGGCCGGTACTGACGCTGAGGAGCGAAAGCGTGGGGAGCAAACAGGATTAGATACCCTGGTAGTCCACGCCGTAAACGTTGGGCACTAGGTGTGGGTCCCATCCAACGGGATCCGTGCCGTAGCTAACGCATTAAGTGCCCCGCCTGGGGAGTACGGCCGCAAGGCTAAAACTCAAAGGAATTGACGGGGGCCCGCACAAGCGGCGGAGCATGTTGCTTAATTCGAGGCAACGCGAAGAACCTTACCTGGGTTTGACATGTTGGGGACAGCCGCAGAGATGCGGTTTCCTTATGGTCCCATCACAGGTGGTGCATGGCTGTCGTCAGCTCGTGTCGTGAGATGTTGGGTTAAGTCCCGCAACGAGCGCAACCCTTGTCCTATGTTGCCAGCGCGTAATGGCGGGGACTCGTGGGAGACTGCCGGCGACAAGTCGGAGGAAGGTGGGGACGACGTCAAGTCATCATGCCCCTTATGCCCAGGGCTGCAAACATGCTACAATGGCCGGTACAAAGGGCTGCGAAACCGTGAGGTCAAGCGAATCCCATAAAGCCGGTCTCAGTTCGGATTGGAGTCTGCAACTCGACTCCATGAAGCCGGAGTCGCTAGTAATCCCGGATCAGCAACGCCGGGGTGAATACGTTCCCGGGCCTTGTACACACCGCCCGTCACACCACGAAAGTTGGCAACACCCGAAGCCAGTGGCCCAACCCGCAAGGGGGGGAGCTGTCGAAGGTGGGGTTAGCGATTGGGGTGAAGTCGTAACAAGGTAGCCGTACCGGAAGGTGCGGCTGGATCACCTCCTTTCTAAGGAGTCACCTCCGAGACAGAGGCCACTGTGGTCTCAGGTCTCAGATGGAGATTCCCAGTTGGAGCACTGGTGCTGTCTGATACCAGTCAGCTCGTCCTCTGTTCTGCTGCCAGGGAGCGCTGTGGCGCGCTCTCACGCCGCAGCTCTTTGATAACTGCATAGCGATGCACGAGCATCAAGACCCTCTGCGATTGAGCGGAGGGGATTTGATTCTTCGAGACTGAGTATCGATATACCAAGCTACGAAGAGCCAATGGTGAATGCCTTGGCGCCGAACACCGATGAAGGACGTGATAGGCTGCGATAAGCCACGGGGAGCCGCCGAATAGGCTTTGATCCGTGGATATCCGAATGGGGAAACCCGGCACCTTTTATCGGGTGTCACTCCTGCCTGAATCTATAGGGCAGGTAGAGGGAACGAGGGGAATTGAAACATCTCAGTACCCTGAGGAAAAGAAAGCAACAGCGATTCCCGGAGTAGCGGCGAGCGAAATGGGAATAGCCTAAACCGAGTCCGGTGGTAAAGCCTGGTGGCGTTGCCGGATCGGTGTTGTGGGACATCCCCGACCGAGCACCAGATCGGTCAAGGAGTTACAAAGCAAGTAGATAGCGGAACCGTACAGGAAAGGCGGGCCACAGAGGGTGACAGCCCCGTACGCGAAATCTATTTGTCTCCTGGGATTGCTCCCGAGTAGCGCCGGTTCCGTGAAGGCCGGCGTGAATCTGCGAGGACCACCTCGTAAGGCTAAATATGTGTCGGCGACCGATAGCGAACTAGTACCGTGAGGGAAAGGTGAAAAGTACCCCGGGAGGGGAGTGAAATAGTACCTGCAACCATTGGTTTACAAGCAGTTGAAGCGCTACTGGACACTCGTGTCCAAGCGCGACAGCGTGCCTTTTGAAGAATGAGCCAGCGAGTTACGGTGTGTGGCAAGGTTAACCAGCGATGGGAAGCCGGAGCGAAAGCGAGTCCGAATAGGGCGCACAGTCGCATGCTGTAGACCCGAAGCCGTGTGATCTATCCATGGGCAGGGTGAAGCGGAGGTAAGACTCCGTGGAGGCCCGAACCGACCTAGGTTGAAAACTGGGCGGATGACCTGTGGATAGGGGTGAAAGGCCAATCAAACACGGTGATATCTGGTTCTCCCCGAAATGCATTTTGGTGCAGCGTCGCACGTTCAGCCATGGAGGTAGAGCACTGATTGGGCTAGGGGGCCCACAAGCTTACCGACCCCAGTCAAACTCCGAATGCCATGGCTCCAGAGTGCGGCAGTGAGTCCACGGGGGATGAGCTTCGTTGGACGAGAGGGAAACAGCCCAGAACGCCGGCTAAGGCCCCTAAGTGTGTATTAAGTGGCAAACGATGTGGGATTGCCCAGACAGCCAGGAGGTTGGCTTAGAAGCAGCCACCCTTGAAAGAGTGCGTAATAGCTCACTGGTCGAGTGGTCCTGCGCGGATAATGTAACGGGGCTAAATACACCGCCGAAGCCGCGTCTTTGAATTCGCCTACGGGTGAGTTCGAGGGGTAGGGGAGCGTCGTGCCTGCAGCGAAGCCGGAGCGTGAGCGCCGGTGGAGCGGGTCCGAGTGAGAATGCTGGCATGAGTAGCGAGAGAGGGGTGCGAATCCCCTCCGCCGTAAGCCCAAGGGTTCCTGGGGAAGGCTGGTCCTCCCAGGGTTAGTCGGGAGCTAAGGCGAGGCCGAGAGGCGTAGTCGATGCACAACCGGTTGATATTCCGGTACCACCGCGTGCGCGCCCAGTCCGAAACACGGTTGCTAAGGGGCTGTCCTCCCTACGGGGAGGGCGAACCGACCCACCGAGTGGAGGACAGCAATGAGGGGACGCAGGAGGATAGGTGAACCCAGGCGATGGTAGACCTGGGGTAAGCGAGTAGGACGGGGACTAGGTAAGTCCGGGCCCCATGAAGTCTGAGACGCGATGCCGAGCCGCTACAGGCGAAGTCACTGATTCCATGCTGCCTAGAAAAGCCTCTAGCGAGTTCACGTGGTGCCCGTACCTAAACCAACACAGGTAGGCAGGTAGAGCATACTCAGGCGAACGGGAGAACTGTGGTTAAGGAACTCGGCAAATTGCATCCGTAACTTCGGGAGAAGGATGACCCCAAGATGGTGACGACACTTGCTGTTTGAGCCTGAAAGGGTGGCACAAAATAGGGGAAAGCGACTGTTTACTAAAAACACAGCAGCGTGCGAAGTCGTAAGACCATGTATACGCTGTGACGCCTGCCCGGTGCCGGAAGGTTACGGGGAACGGTTAGCTCTTCGGAGCGAAGCTGTGAACCTAAGCCCCGGTAAACGGCGGCCGTAACTATAACGGTCCTAAGGTAGCGAAATTCCTTGTCGGGTAAGTTCCGACCTGCACGAATGGCGTAACGACTTTCCCACTGTCTCAACCACAGACCCGGCGAAATTGAAGTACGAGTAAAGATGCTCGTTAGCTACAGAAGGACGGAAAGACCCCGTGGACCTTTACTATAACTTGGTATTGGGTTGTGGCACGTGTTGTGTAGGATAGGTCGGAGACTAGGAAGCGTGTGCGCCAGCATGCGTGGAGTCAACCTTGAAATACGACCCTGCTCATGTCGGAACTCTAACCTAGGACCCTGATCGGGTTCGGGAACAGTGCCAGGCGGGTAGTTTGACTGGGGCGGTCGCCTCCCAAATGGTAACGGAGGCGCCCAAAGGTTCCCTCAGACTGGTTGGCAATCAGTCGTCGAGTGCAATGGCACAAGGGAGCTTGACTGTGAGACATACAGGTCGAGCAGGTGCGAAAGCAGGGCATAGTGATCCAGCGATTGCGTGTGGAAGCGTCGTTGCTCAACGGATAAAAGGTACCCCGGGGATAACAGGCTCATCTTCCCCAAGAGTCCATATCGACGGGAAGGTTTGGCACCTCGATGTCGGCTCATCGCATCCTGGGGCTGAAGCAGGTCCCAAGGGTTGGGCTGTTCGCCCATTAAAGCGGTACGCGAGCTGGGTTTAGAACGTCGTGAGACAGTTCGGTCCCTATCCTCTGTAGCTGTAGGAGATTTGAGGAAAGCTGTCCGTAGTACGAGAGGACCCGGATGGACGCAGCTCTCGTGTGCCAGTTGTTCCGCCAGGAGCACGGCTGGTTGGCGACCTGCGGAAGGGATAAGCGCTGAAAGCATCTAAGCGCGAAGCCTGTTCCAAGATGAGATCTCCCACTGGTACAACCAGGTAAGGCCCGTGGCAGATAACCACGTTGATAGGCCGGATGTGTAAGCACAGCAATGTGTTCAGCAGACCGGTACTAATCGGCCGAGGGCTTGGTATCGATACTCAGCCTCGAGGAAGCGCATGGCACGGCCGTGCGCAGCGCGTGCATCGCTTTGCAGTGCTTGGAATCTGCGTACGGCTCGACCGCACGCAATCATGATCTGTGCGTACGGCACGACCGCACGCAGTCATGATCTGTGCGTACGGCACGACCGCACGCACCTGATCTCCGGTGGTTATGGCGGCAGGGCCACACCCGTTCCCATTCCGAACACGGAAGTTAAGCCTGCCAGCGCCGATGGTACTTGGGGGCAATTCCCCTGGGAGAGTAGGTCGCTGCCGGAACCCGAACCCCCGTCGTGTAAGCGGCGGGGGTTCTTCGCGTCTGGGGACCTAGCCTCGAAGGGTGGCAGAAAATCGGCGACCGCCTCGCAAAGGCCCGAGACGGCGTCCTGACAGCGATCGCGATCGACGGCAGACGCCCCGTAATCGAGATCAGACCGGTCGCCGTCGCAACGGACCCGCCGGTGGTGATGGTCGGCGAGGGCGAGGTGAGGGCGACCGAGCGTCGCAGGACCGATCGGGTCCTGCTCGCCGCCGTGACAAGCCGATTGACGAGGTTGCAGAGCAGGCGGCTCGCCGCACTGATTGGGGCGGTGTGGCCCGCAAGGGTGCCGCAGTGCTCAGACCGATCCCTGGCGCTGACCGAGGCGACGCTTACGCGGCCAAAGTGCCCGAGCGCCAGAATCGCCGACCTGAGCCGCCGCAGGGACCGCAGCGTGCCGAATCGTCGGCGGCCCCCGCCCCGCGCCGCCGACGGCCGACCGTGCGCCTGGAGCTGCCCCAGCTGGACCCGGCATCGGTTCGAGGTATGCCGACCTCCGAGCAGGAGCGGCTGGCCCGGCGGCTGCGTGACGCGGGCGAGGACTTCTTGGCAGAGCGGTTCGGAGACGCGCTGTCCATATTGCGACCGCTGGCATCGAGATACGCCGCCGTAGCGGAGGTGCAAGAGCTCTACGGCCTCACGCTGTACCGCCTCGGCCGCTGGACGGCTGCGTCTCACCGGCTCGAGCACTACGAGACGCTCACTCGCTCTGTCGACCAGCTGCCGGTGCTGGCGGACTGTTACCGGGCGCTGGGCCGCCTCAATGACGTTCACGAGGTGTGGGACCGGCTGAGGCATGCCGACCCAGATGCCCAGACGATGACGGAAGGACGCATCGTCGCTGCCGGTGCTCTGGCCGACGAGGGTCGGCCGCGCGACGCCATTCGCCTGCTCGAGGCGGGCCCGCTGCGTCCAAAGCGCCCTGGCGAGCACCACCTCAGGTTGTGGTACGCCCTCGCCGATCTGTACGACAGGGTCGGCGACCTACAGCGTGCTCGGCGCGGGTTCGCCAGGGTCGCCGATGTCGAACCCGGTTTTGTGGACGTTCACGACCGGCTGGCGGCGCTCGGCACCGCTGACGGCTGAGGGCGGCACTCTGCGCCCGTTGTGCTGCGTGTCTGGTGCCTGCTTGTGTGCCCTGGTCTCATGCGATGGGTATCACGGACCGCTCGGGCCACGGCCGCGCAGATAGAGTGGGCCCGCCATTGGGCGAGCGCCTCCCCCGGTACCGACCCCCGGTTCCGGTCCCCCCATACCGGTGCCGCCAGATCGCGCGAGGCCAGCGACCGACATGACGACCGACATCGAGCGCCTGCTCGGCGAGCAGGCCTCCTATTTGCTTGACCACACATGCGAGGGCATCGGACGGGACCTGCTCACCCTGCCCGGGCCAGACTTCGTGACCGATGTGGTCGCCGGCACCGACCGCTCGCCGCAGGTCATGCGCAACCTCCAGTCGCTGTTCGACAACGGTCGGCTCGGCGGCACCGGATACGTCTCAATTCTGCCGGTGGACCAAGGAATCGAGCACTCGGGTGCCGCATCGTTTGCGCCGAACCCGATCTTCTTCGACCCGGCATCCATCGTGGAGCTGGCGGTCGAGGGTGGCTGCAACGCCGTGGCCACAACCTTCGGCGTCCTCGGAGCGGTATCGCGCCGTTACGCCCACCGGATCCCGTTCATCGTCAAGATCAATCACAATGAACTGCTGACGTACCCCTCCAAGTACGACCAGATCATGTTCGGCTCGGTCCAGCGGGCGCACGAGCTCGGTGCCGCCGGTGTCGGGGCCACCATCTACTTCGGCTCGGCCGAGAGCGGTCGCCAGATCACTGAGGTCGCCGAGGCATTCGAAGAAGCGCATGGCCTCGGCATGTTCACCGTGTTGTGGTGCTACCTGCGCAATCCGGGTCTAGACCTGTCCGGCGAGGCTGGCGGCGTCGACCATCATGTGTCCGCCGATGCCACCGCACAGGCCAACCACATTGGTGTGACGATCGAGGCCGACATCATCAAGCAGAAGCTGCCCGAGAACAACGGTGCATTTGTCTCGGTGCCCGGCTTCGGCAAGACTCACGCCGCGGTGTACGACCGGTTGACGACCGATCACCCGGTCGACCTGTGCCGCTGGCAGGTGGCGAATTGCTACATGGGACGTGTGGGTCTCATCAATTCCGGCGGTGCCAGTTCAGGATCCACCGACCTGGCCGAAGCCGTCAAGACCGCAGTCGTCAACAAGCGCGGTGGCGGCGTTGGGTTGATATCGGGCCGCAAGGCGTTCCAGCGACCCATGGCCGAAGGCGTGGAACTGCTCGGAGCTATCCAAGACGTCTACTTGGACCAGGCGGTAACCATCGCCTGATCGATGAGGAGACCCGGCCGTACCGATGCGGCCGCGACTAGCGTGGTCGCCTGGAGCGACCGCAATTCCCCCCAGGAGCCCCTTCTCTAGGAGACAACAGTGACCGATACCGCATCGCGCGAACTGCCGCTGCAGGAGATCGATGAGGTCATCATCCGCTTCGCCGGTGACTCCGGCGACGGCATGCAGCTCACCGGTGACCAGTTCACGAGCATCTCCGCCGCGCTCGGCAACGACCTGTCCACTCTGCCGGAGTTCCCCGCGGAGATCCGCGCCCCCCAGGGGACACTCGCCGGCGTCTCGGCGTTCCAAGTACGCATCTCCGATTTCGACATCACCACGCCGGGCGATGCACCGACGGTGCTCGTGGCGATGAACCCGGCGGCACTGAAGGCGCAGCTGCACAACCTCACCCAGGGCGGCGCGCTGATCCTGAACACAGACGCCTTCAACGAACGCAATCTCGAGAAGGCCGGCTACTCGTCCAATCCGCTCGATGACGGCACGCTGGACGATTACCGCGCCTACCCGGTGCCGATGAGCCAGATCACCCGCGACGCTGTGGCCGAGCACGGGGTCAAGCCACGCGACGCGGAGCGATCCAAGAACTTCTTTGCTCTCGGTCTGATCTCGTGGATGTACACGCGGCCGGTCGAGCCGACGTTCGAGTTCATCAACACCAAGTTCCGGGGCCGCGAGCAGGTCATCAACGCCAACACGGCGGCGTTCAAGGCGGGCTACAACTTCGGCGAGACGGCCGAGATCTTCGAAGCCCATTACGAGGTGAAGCCGGCCCCGCTGGCGCCCGGCGAGTACACCAACGTGAACGGGAACACCGCGCTGGCCTGGGGCTGTGTCGTTGCGGGCCAGCTGGCACGCCTGCCGGTGTTCCTCGGCTCGTATCCCATCACGCCGGCTTCAGACATCCTTCACGAGATGTCGTTGAAGAAGAACTTCGGCGTGCGGACGTTCCAGGCTGAAGACGAGATCGCCGCGGCAGCATCAGCCGTGGGAGCAGCGTTCGGCGGGGCGCTGGCCTTCACCTCCACATCGGGGCCGGGACTGGCGCTGAAGGGCGAGACGCTCAGCCTTGCGGTGAGCCTTGAGCTGCCGATGGTGGTGCTCGACATCCAGCGTGGCGGACCGTCGACGGGCTTGCCTACGAAGCCTGAGCAGGCCGACCTGATGATGGCGATGTACGGGCGGCATTCGGAATCGCCGCTACCGGTGGTGGCACCCCGCAGCCCAGCCGACTGTTTCGACATCGCCATCGAGGCGTCTCGCATCGCATTGAAGTACCGGACGCCCGTCATCGTGCTGTCCGACGGTTACCTGGCGAACAGCTCTGAGCCCTGGCTGCTTCCCGATGTCGACAGCCTGCCCGACATCGGCGTCGAGTTTGCGACCGAGTTCAACGGCACCAACGAAGACGGCGACGGCATCTACCTGCCCTATCTGCGCGATCCCGAGACTCTGGCCCGCCCGTGGGCCATTCCCGGCACGCCCGGGCTGATGCACCGCGTCGGCGGTATCGAGAAAGAGGACGGCACCGGCAACATCTCCTACGATCCGGAGAATCACCAGTTGATGGTGGATGTGCGGCAGGCCAAGATCGACGGAGTCGACGTACCCGATGTCGAGATTGCCGGCGATGTCGATGCCGATCTCGTCATGTTGGGCTGGGGCTCCACGTGGGGCGCCATCGATGCGGCTGCGGGACGGCTGCGCGATGACGGCTTTGAGGTGGCCCACGTACACCTTCGCCACCTCAATCCACTGCCCGCAAACCTTGGCGACGTGCTGCGGCGCTACCGGGCCGTCGTGTGTCCCGAGATGAATAAGGGCCAGCTGAGCGATCTGGTGCGGGCGAGATACCTGATCGATGTCGAGCACTTTGGCAAGATCGACGGCGTGCCCTTCACCACCGGAGAGGTGACCGCTGCGGTCCGCAAGCGCCTCGAAGAGCTGTCCGGCAGCAACTGAGTCCCCTAACTCACCCGTAACCAACGAGACCAGCCAACACAGACAGAGGCAAACTCCACGATGACAGACACCTCGATAACGCCGACCACACAGCCTGGAGACTGGGCCTCGGACCAGGAGGTTCGTTGGTGCCCGGGCTGCGGCGACTATTCCATCTTGACGGCGATGCGGATGCTGATGCCCAGCCTCGGCTCTGAACCGCACAACACGGTGTTCGTTTCTGGCATCGGTTGTGCCGCCCGGTTCCCGTACTACATGAACTCCTACGGCGTGCACGGCATCCATGGCCGCGCACCGGCGATCGCCACCGGCCTGGCGATGGCCCGGCCGGATCTCGACGTGTGGGTCATCGGCGGCGACGGCGACATGCTGTCGATCGGGGGCAATCACCTCATCCACGCATTGCGTCGGAATGTCAAGATCAAGGTGCTCCTGTTCAACAATCAGATCTACGGCCTCACCAAGGGCCAGTTCAGCCCCACCAGCGAGATCGGCAAGGTCACCAAGAGCTCGCCGATGGGTTCGCTGGACGCCCCGTTCAATCCGCTGGCGGTAGCACTCGGCGCCGAGGCGTCCTTTGTGGCCCGGACCCATGACATGGACCGTCAGCACATGATGGAAACGTTCCGGCGCGCGCACGAACACGACGGCGCCGCGTTCGTGGAGGTGTTCCAGAACTGCAACGTCTTCAATGACGGCGCGTTCGAAGGGGTGACCAAGAAGCAGAACCGCGATGCCAACCTGATCTCGCTGAAGAATGGCGAACCCATCCAATTCGGGGCCGACGGCGAGTTTGGCGTGATCGACGAGTCAGGCTGCGCCCGAGTGGTGCACACCGCCGAGGTAGGCACCGACGAATTGCTCATGCACGACGAAACGAAGCACGATCCCTCGACGGCGTTCATGCTGGCTCGTCTGGCACGAGGACCATTCGAGCCGACGCCGATCGGCGTGTTCCGCGCTGTGCGACGCAGTGAGTACGCAATGGCCTCCACGCGACAGCTGGCTGCGGCCCAGGAAAAACAAGGTCCGGCCGACATTTCGCAGCTGCTGCGTTCACGCGGCACTTGGTACGTCTGACCTGCTCTTACCTCGCGCGGAAATCACTGCGGCGCGCCGCAGGCGCGCTGGTACTTTCGACTGCATGAACGTCGCCCGACGACGCCTCGACAACGAGCTGGTACGCCGTTGTATGGCGCCGTCGCGGGCGGCAGCACAGGCACTCATCTCGGGCGGTCGCGTTCTGGTCGGGGGCGCCGTCGCGCACAAGCCGTCCAGAATGGTGGCGGCTGGCGAGCCAGTCCGCCTCAGCGGCGAACCCCCGCGATTCGTGTCGCGCGGCGGGGACAAGATCGACGCTGCGCTGGACACATTCGGGATCGCCGTAGCGCGACGACGAGTCGTCGATGCCGGTTCCTCGACGGGTGGGTTTGTGGACTGCCTGCTGCAGCGCAGGGCCGCGCAGGTGGTTGCCGTCGATGTCGGCTGGGGTCAGCTGGACGCTCGCCTGCGAGACGATCCGCGTGTGATAGTGCGGGAACGCTGCAACGTGCGCCACGTCGGGCCCGCCGACATCGGCGGCGCCGCAGACATCGTGACCGCTGACCTGTCGTTCATCTCGCTCGAGACAGTGATGCCGAACCTGGCGGCGTGCACGGCGCCGGGCGGGGACGCCGTGTTGCTGGTGAAACCGCAGTTCGAGGCCGGCCGGAAGGAGGCCTCGCGGGGCAAGGGCGTGGTACGCGACCCGGAGGTCTGGCGCAGAGTGCTCAGCGACGTGGCAGCCAGGGCCTCGGTCAACGGTCTTGCACCGTGCGGCATCACCACCTCGCCATTGCGAGGCGCCGCAGGCAACGCCGAGTTCTTCCTGCATTGTCGGCGCGTTGTGGAAGGCGCATGCGCAGCGACCGACGATGCTGAGCCCCGGCCCTTTGACCTCGAGGCCGCCATCGAGATCGCCGTCGAGATTGCCCTCGAGGCGCCGCCCCCCGCTGCGGCAACGGGAGTCGGCGATACCCAGCCCGCCGGGGAGGCGTCGCCATGAGCGGCGTGCTGGTGATCGCTCATGCCGAGCGGGCTGAGGCGCTGACGGCGTCGACGCGTCTCGTGGACTGGCTCGAAAGCGAGGGTCACACCGTCGAGATGGGCCGCGTGGAGGCGGCGGCGATCGGTCGCCCCGATCTTGGGGCCAGCGAGCTGACCGGCTCCGTGTGGGACCTCGCCGTCAGCGTGGGCGGCGATGGCACCATGTTGCGCTCGTTTGATCTGGTCGCGTCCGCAGGCATCCCGGTGCTCGGCGTCAATGTCGGCCACCTCGGCTATCTGACCGAATTCGAGCCGGGACAGCTCACCGAAACGGTTGCCGCAGCGCTCGCAGGGGCCCTGGGAGTTTCCGAGCGGATGATGGTCAGCGCACGAGTGCGCCGAGCCGCGGGCGAAGGTCGGGGCGACGCAGGCGATCACGATCGAGATCCGCAAGACACCGAAGACACCGATGTGTGGACAGGACTGAATGAGGTCGTGCTCGAGAAGCGCGATCCAGGCCACACGGTCCGGCTGGAGGTGTGGCTCGACGGCGATGTGTTCGCGACCTATGCGGCAGACGGCCTCATCGTCTCGACGCCGACAGGTTCCACGGCCTACAGCCTCTCTGCGGGCGGTGCGGTCGTCGCGCCGACGCATTCATCGCTGCAGGTCACGCCGGTCGCGCCGCACATGCTGTTCGACCGTTCGTTGCTGTTGCCGCCGGACACGGAAATCGGCGTTCGGGTGATCAGCGAACGGCCGGCGCTTGCCGCCGTCGACGGCCGCTCGGCCACGATGCTGCACACAGGCGACGAAGTGGTGGTGACGCGCGCTCCCTACGAGGCCCGCCTCGTCACCGCCGGCGGTGGCAGTTTCCATCGTGTGCTGAAGCACAAATTCGGTCTGAAGGATCGCTGATGCTCGCCGAGCTGGCGGTGCGCAATCTCGGCGTCATCACCGAGGCCAACCTGGTGCTCGGTGATGGCATGACAGCACTGACCGGCGAGACGGGTGCCGGCAAGACGCTTGTGGTGCAGGCGGTGCAGCTGCTGATGGGGGGGCGAGCCGATCCTGCGATGGTGCGTGCCGGCGCTGGCGAAGCAATCGTTGAGGGCAGGTTCGTAAGCCCTGACGGCAGCGAGCGCGTGCTGCGCCGCGTGATCCCCGCAACTGGTCGCAGCCGCGCCTACGTCGACGGCGCGATGGCGTCGGCGCCGGAGCTCGCGGAGCTGGGAGCCGAACTCGTCGATCTTCACGGGCAGCACCAGCACCAGTCGTTGCTGCGTGCACGCACTCAGCGTGAGGCGTTGGATCGCTGGGGCGGAATCGATCTGCGCCCGCTGGCGGCAGCACGTGGGGACCTGCGGGCGTTGGGCGAGAACCTGGCTGCACTCGGCGGTGATGCCCGAGCCAGGGCGCAAGAGATCGATCTCCTGCGGTACCAGGTCGACGAGATCACTGCGGCACGGCTGGATGACGTCAGTGAGCTGGAGCGCATCACCGAGCGTGAGGACCTGCTGGCCGATGCCGCATCGCACCTCGCGGACGGTCATGGCGCACGCCAGGAGCTTGCCGGCGACGACGGGGCGATCGATCGGCTCGGGTCAGCGGCGGCCTTGCTGGCCGCTCGCAAGGCGTTCGCCCCCGTCAGCGATCGGCTCGCCGCTGTGGCCGCCGAACTGGACGACACCGTCGCGCAACTGCGCGGCGTGCTCGAAACGATCGAGGACGATCCCCAGGCGCTGGCCGACGTCCGTGCTCGCCACCAACTGCTGCGTGAGCTGACTCGCAAGTACGGCGACACGCTCGCCGAGGTGGTGTCGTTCGGCGACCGAGCGGCGGAACGCCTCTCCCAGCTTGAGCGGCACGCCGAGCTCGCAGCTGAGCTGGAGGAAGGCATCCTTGTCGCCCAACGGCGTGTCGAAGCCGAGGCCCAGGCCGTGGCCGCTGCTCGTCGTGCGGCTGCACCCGGACTCGCTGCCGCAGCCAGCGAGCACCTGGCGTCGCTGGCGCTGGCGGCGGGCACGCTGCAGGTCAACGTCAGCGGCGAGGGTCCAAGCGACAACGTCGAGCTGGCATTCAGTGCGAACCGGGGAGTCGCGCCCGGACCCCTGTCGAAGGTGGCCTCCGGCGGCGAGCTGGCGCGCGTGATGCTGGCGCTGCGACTGGTGTTGACCGCTGGTCCCCCAACGCTGGTGTTCGACGAGGTAGACGCCGGTATCGGCGGCGAGACGGCGTTGGCGGTTGGCCAGGCGCTCGCCGCCCTCGCTGAGCACCATCAGGTACTGGTGGTCACCCACCTCCCGCAGGTTGCAGCGTTCGCGCATTCTCAAGTCGCCGTCCGAAAGACCGACGACGGCGACGCGGTGGCCTCAGACCTCGTTGCAGTCGCGGGGCAGGATCGCGTCAGCGAACTCGCACGAATGCTCGCCGGTCAGCCGGCGTGGGCCAGCGGCCGCCAGCACGCGACCGAATTGCTGGAGGTCGCCGCAGCGGGTCGAGCCGCGCGGGATCCGGCGCGGCTCGCCGCCGAGTTGGATCTGCTGCCCGAGCGCAGCGGCTCACCAGGGTGACCATGGCCCGCTCGCGGTCGTTGTGGGGACGCCAGCGCTCGCGCCGCAACGGGGGTTACGGTCACCGCGAATTCGCCGGGAAGTGCCGTGTGGATCGCCGCACCAAGAACTTGGTGCGACGCTTGGAGCGCGGAGAGATTGCCGTGATTCACCACGCCGATCTCGATCGGGTCGCTGCCGACGGGCTTTTGGCAGCCGGTGCGATCGCCGTGGTCAATGCAGAGCTGACGATGACCGGGAGGTACCCAGCGCTGGGCGGGCTCACGCTCGCTCAGGCAGGAGTGCCGGTGCTGGAAAACATCGGTGAGGAGGCGTTCGCATCGCTGCGTGACGGCGAGGAAGTTGCCATCGCAGGCGATGAGGTGCTGCGAGATGACCAGGTGGTGGCGACCGGACATCGCCGCGATGCCGAACACTTCGAGCAGGTGCTGGAATCGGCGCGCATCGCGGTGCGCAGCGAGCTCGGCAGCTTCGCCCGCAACACGCTCGAGTACCTCGAGAAGGAGCCGCAGGTCCTCACCGACGAGCTGGTGATCCCGCCGCTGCACCAGGAGCTGCGGCGCCGTCACGTGCTGGTCGTGGTGCGCGGCATCGACTATCGCGAGGATCTGGCTGCGTTGCGTCGTTCGGGCTACATGTCGGACATGCGGCCCGTCGTCATCGGGGTGGACGGCGGTGCCGATGCGCTGCTGGAAGTCGGGCTAGTGCCTCACATCATCATCGGCGACTTCGATTCGGTCTCGCCCAGAGCGTTGACTTGCGGGGCACAGCTCATCGTGCACGCATATCCCGAAGGGGGCGCGCCAGGAGCGAAGCGGCTCGAGGATGCAGGACTCAGCTACGACGTCATCGCTGCCCCGGGCACCAGCGAGGACGTGGCGTTACGGCTCGCGTTCGAGCGGAGGGCCGAGCAGATTGTCGAGGTCGGATCGCACACGTCGATGGTCGACTTCTTCGACAAGGGCCGTCGAGGCATGGCCTCGACCTTCCTGACCCGGATGCAGGTGTCCTCAGCACTGGTGGATGCAAAGGGCGTGAGCCGCCTGTATCGCACGCACGTGCGCAAACGCGACATGGCGATGCTCATCGTCTCCGCGCTGGTCACCATCGGCGTCATCGCTGCGGTGACTGAGCCGGGCCGTCTTCTGCTGCGCACGCTGTGGATCAACATGGGCCTCTAGGCCGGTCAGGCGAATGATCAACCTCCGCTATCACATCGTTTCCATTGCCGCAGTGTTCCTGGCCCTGGCGATCGGCTTGGCACTGGGCTCGACGTTTGTGGACTCGGTGCTGGTGAGCAATCTCGAGTCACGCGTGGACCAGCTACAGGCTGACACCGAGTCGGCAATCGAACGGCAAGCGTTGGCTGAGGGGGCTCTCGGCGAAGCTGAGGCCGAACGTGATGCGGCGCTCGCGAGTGTCGAAGCCGCGGCGTCCGTGCGGTTCGAGGTGGAGGATCTCGTGCGGCCCTACCTGCCGCAAGGGCGATTGAGCGGCACGACCACGCTCATCATCGCACCGGAGTCCACGAACCGTGACGCGGTCGCGGCCATCCGCACACGACTTGAGGCAACCGACACAAGGCAAGGCGGGGTGCTGTGGCTCAGCGATGACCTGCGTCTGGATGATTCAGCGGTACGCGAGAGCATCGCTGAGGCATTCTCGCTGGCCGGCGATAGCCGCAACGCCATACAGCGGGCGTTGCGCTTCTTGGTGCCCCAAGCGCTCTTTCGTCCGACCGAGGCCGGTTCCAGCCGAACCCTCGGCTCTGATGTCGACGCGATCACCGACTCCGCGGCGCTCGACGGCTTCTCGCGCGGGTTCTCATCGGTCCCGCAGACGCGCACGGCGCTCACCTTGCTGCGCGACCTCGAACTGGTCACTCACGACGGCACCGGGGCGGTGGCACTGCACCGGATCGGCGGGGAGCACTTGCGACTCGTGGTGGTGACCGATGAGGGGGCTGCCGGATTGAACCAAGACTTTGTCTTCGACCTGCTGGTCGCCATCGCCGATGACGGGCACGTCGGCACCGGCGTCATCGTCGAGGTTCGAGCACCCGGCTCAGCAGGCGCCGGCGACGGCGCCGTGCTGGAGCGGGTCCGTTCCGACCCGGTGCTCGCCCAGGGCTACTCGACTGTCGACGAGGTCACGTCCTTCTCAGGCGATCTGGCGTTGTTGGTCGCACTGGAGCGGCTGCCTGCTGTCAGCCACTTCTCCGGAGCGGACCTCAACCATGGATTGGGCCCGTCATGACCCATGCCGTGGCCATCGTGCCCGCCTTCAACCGGGCGGACACCGTTGGCGCCACGGTGACCGCGTTGGCGACCGTGCCCGATGTGCTCGACGTCATCGTGGTCGACGACGGGTCCCGGGACCGCACCGCGGCTGTTGCTGCTGCTGCAGGAGCGCGAGTTGTCGAGCTCGCACGCAATCGCGGCAAGGGAGCGGCGATCACCGCCGGCATTGCGGCGTCTGGAGCGCCCGATGCCTACTTGCTCATCGATGCCGATCTGGGCGATTCCGCCGCGCTGGCCGGTGATCTGCTGAAGCCGGTCTCGCTCGGGTCAGCGGACATGACCATCGCCGTGCTCGGCTCTACCGAACGCGGGGGCGGGTTCGGGTTCGTCAAGGGCTTCGCGGCACGCGTTCTGCGTTCCGAGACAGGAATGTTCCTCGCGGAGCCTCTCTCGGGTCAGCGTGCCGTTCGGGGTCCGCTGCTGCGATCACTGCATCTTGCTCCCGGTTTCGGTCTCGAGATCGGTCTGACACTCGATGCGGCCAACCGCGGCGCATCCATCTCGGAGGTGGAGGTCGGCTTCACGCATCGCCTCACCGGGCGTGACCTCAGCGGCTTCGCGCATCGGGCACGAATCGGCCGCCACGTGTACCTGGCCGCGCTGTCCCGCGTCGGCAGTCCGAAGTTGAACTACTACCTGATCGCCTCCGTGCTGAGCCGCATCGTCTCAGCGGGCCGACCCGTGCGGCTGCGCGACCGCCGCCAACGGCTGGGGCGCACCGCGCGCCAGTCTTGGCAGCGAGCACGGCAGGTCCGGCCGCCTCGTTCGATCCGGGACCTGCGGCCTTTGCGTTCGCTTCGGCGGTTGCGGAGCCTGCCGGAGGGTCAGGGTCGCCGGCCGACGAGCGAGTCGTAGTCCACATGCGTTGCCGCAACACCCGCGTCCAGTGACTGCGCCGGCCGACGTCGCCTTTCAGACTGCGGCTTCGTTGGCATCAATCCTCGCCGGCTCGGCGGTCGCGGCGGCGATGCTGTGGCGTCTGGCGAAATCCCCGATGCGGCGAGAGCGCTGGATGGGGGTCAACTACCGCGGCGAGCGGATCGTTGCGACTTCGGGGCTGCTCGTGGTCGCGATCGGCGTTGCCGGCGCAAGCGCCGTGGCGGCCTTGGCACGCCGCGCGATGGGTTGGTTCGCCTACGTCTCCGTTCCGATGGCTCCATCGTCAGCCGAGGTGCTCGAAACCTCGGGTCCACTGGAACTGGTGTCCATCGACGTGTTTCGTACGCCCCCCGCGGCCAGCGCCACCGGCGCGGTGGCCACCGCGTTGGCCGTGGTGGCATTCGGATTGCTGGGATACCGGGACGACACCCGAGGCGGCGGTGATGCGAGCGGGTTCGTCGCGCACTTCTTGCGCAGCCTGCGCCGGCGTCAGCTCACGACCGGAGCGCAGAAAGCTGTCGGTGGGGCAGCAGTTGCGCTCCTCAGCGTGCAGATGGTGCTGTTCGGCAACGTCGCCGCCCTGTGGAGCAGCACCCGATGGAGCGATGGTTATTCGGTGATGCGATCGTTCGAGCACCTCGTGATCGGGTCACACGAGAGCTGGGCCGTGATTCCGTGGCTGCGAGGGGCCGCAGTCGTAGCGCTCAGCGCCAACCTGTTGAATCTGCTCGACCGAGCGCCGGGTCGGGCGACCAAGGCTGCGTTGGCATGGTGGCTGTGCGGGCTCGTGCCGGCTGCGGTGTTCGGTCCCTCTTGGCCGCAGGGATTTCAATTCGCAGATGCCAGCACCGGAGTATTCGCCTGGCATTCGCCGGCGTTGTGGACAACGGGGGCCGTTGGTGCTGCGGTTGGCTTGTTGCGCAGTGAATTGGCGGAATCGCACATGCTGGGTGACACTGGCGTCAATCCCCTCGGTGCTGCCTTAGGGCTGGCCACTGTCGCGATGTCCTCGGCATCAGTCGAATGGGTCGTGCTCGTCGGGATGGCCGTGCTGAACCTGGTGAGCGAGCGCTGGTCGTTCAGCCAGATCATCGACGCGGTACCGCCGCTGCGATGGCTGGACCGGCTCGGCTCGCCGTACCGTCGTTAGTTCTCCATCCGTCATGCCCGCTGCATGGCAGCGGTGCTGGGTCTTATGCCCGCTGCATGGCAGCGGCGCTGGGTCTTATGCCCGCTGCATGGCAGCGGCGCACAAGCGGTGCTCGGCCAGGCGCTCGTCGAGGCTGGGGTGAACGATCTGGCCGCCGGACACGACTGGGCGCCCGGCCACGATCGTGTCGCGGGCCGACAACGGTCCGCACCGCAGCCACGCCTCGATCGGATCCGACAGCGCGCCGGCGAATGCTGGGCCGCTGAGTTCCCACACGACCAGGTCGCCGCACGCGCCGGCCGCTAGCTCGCCGATCTCGCCGGCTCGGCCGAGGCAGCCCGCACTGCCACGGGTCGCGACGTCCAGGACGTCGCGGGCCGAGAAGTACACGGAATCGGCCAGTCCCGAGTCGTCGTTGCCGTCGCCGGTCCTGCCGCTGTCGAGGCCCTGCTCGGCGCTCAAGTGTCGCTGGCCGTCGCGCAGGCGCCCCACGAGCAGGGCGTTGCGGGCTTCGGTCCACATCGATGCCGAATCGGTACTGGCCGAGCCGTCCACGCCGAGGCCGACGGGAACTCCGGCGGCTCGCAGCTCGCGCACCGGGGCCAGCCCCACGCCGAGCACCAGGTTGGAACTCGGGCAGTGCGCCACTCCGGTGCCCCAGGAACCGAGCCGCGCTATTTCGGCGGGGTTGGGCTGCACGCCGTGCGCGATCCACGAGCGATGTGAACCCCAGCCGCAGTGCTCGAAGTAATCCACCGGGCGCATGCCGAACATGTCCAAGCAGAATCCGTCCTCGCCGGGGTCTTCGCACAAGTGCGTGTGCAATCGCACGTCGAGGCGTTCAGCCAGCTCCGCTGTCGCCGTCATCAGCTCAGTAGAGACCGAGAACGGTGAGCACGGCGCCAACGCGATGCGGACCATCGCGTTCGGCGAACGGTCGTGATGCGCTGCAATGAGGCGCTCGGAATCCTCCAAGATCTCCTCGGGAGACTGGCACACCTCATCGGGAGGCAGCCCACCGTCTGATTCGCCCAGCGACATCGAGCCGCGGGTGGGATGGAACCGCATGCCCAGCTCGGTCGCCGCACCGATCTCTGCTGCGATCAAGTCGCCGGCGCCCCGCGGGTGCACATACAGATGGTCAGTGCTGGTGGTGCAGCCGCCCAGCGCCAGCTCGGCGAGACCCACCCATGCGGACAGATACGCGCCGTGCTCATCGAGCCGCGCCCACAGGGGGTACAGCGTGGTCAACCAGTCGAACAGCCCGCCCCGAAGTGCCGGCGCGTACGAGCGAGTGAGGTTCTGGTACATGTGATGGTGGGTGTTGATGAGCCCAGGCGTCACCAGGCAGCCGCGGGCGTCGATGCGCTCCGTCGCCGCCGGAGGCGGATCGGCGGCACCCCCGATGGCACTGATGAACCCGCCGGTCACGGCGACCCAGCCGCCGCTGATCTCACGGCGTTGGTCGTCACAGGTGGCCACTAATTCGGCGTCATGCACCAACAGGTCTGCCGGCGCCCCGGTGGATTCGTCTGGTGTGTCGGTCATGTTGTCCCGTCCGCTTGGTTGCCCTGTCGGAACGACGATCCCAGCGGGCTCGGTGAGCAGTCGCCGGACGCTCGCAGGGATCGGCCAACACGGTCCGATGCGACGGTAGCTTGATGGCACATGCTCCACAGATCACCCCGACAACCGCGTGGCTAAGCACATATTCGTCACCGGGGGAGTTGCCAGCTCCCTCGGCAAAGGGCTCACCGCAGCGTCGCTCGGCCGCCTGCTCGCTGCCCGCGGCCTGCGGGTCACCATGCAGAAGCTGGACCCGTACATCAACGTCGACCCCGGCACCCTCAACCCCTACGAGCACGGCGAAGTGTTCGTCACCGACGACGGCGGCGAGACCGATCTCGATCTCGGCCATTACGAGCGGTTCATCGACGTATCGCTGACGCGCGACTCGAATGCGACGACCGGTTCGATCTACCAGAAGGTGCTCGCCGACGAGCGGCGGGGTGAATATCTGGGCCGCACGGTGCAGGTCATCCCGCACATCACCGACGAGATCAAAGAGCGCATCCGCAAGCTGGCCGCCAGCGACGTGGACGTGGTCATCACCGAGGTAGGCGGCACGGTCGGCGACATCGAGATCTTGCCGTTCCTGGAGGCGATCCGTCAGATGCGTCTCGAGGTCGGTCGGCAGAACATCTGCTACGTCCATGTCACGTTGGTGCCGTTCATCGGCCCGTCGGGTGAGCAGAAGACCAAGCCCACCCAGCACTCGGTCACCGAGCTGCGCAGTCGCGGCGTGCAGCCCGACGCCATCGTGCTGCGCAGCGAGGGTCCCATCGAGGACGGCCTGCGCAACAAGATCTCCAATCTCAGCGATGTCGAGCTCGCGGGCGTGGTGAACGCCCCAGACTCGTCGGTCCTCTATGAGATCCCGATGGTGCTGCGCGCCGAGGGACTCGACAGTTTCCTGTGCGGGATCCTTGGATTCGAAGACGTCGAGCCCGACCTGGCTGAGTGGGAAGCGATGCTCGCACGCATCAAGGCGCCCCAGGCGACAGTGCGCATCGGCATCATCGGTAAGTACGTGACCCTGCCCGATGCCTACCTGTCCGTCGTGGAGTCGCTCCGCCATGCGGCCTCCTACCACGGCGTGGAGGTCGACGTCGAGTGGATTCACTCCCCCGAAATTGAGGGCCTGCTCGCCGCGGGGAGGCTGCGGCACCTCGATGGAATGGTGATACCGGGAGGGTTCGGCTCGCGCGGCATCGAAGGCAAAATCGCTGCGGCTGCCTATTCGCGTGAGCATGACATCCCGTGCTTGGGGCTCTGCTTGGGACTGCAGGTCATGGTCATCGAGTTCTGCCGCAACGAGCTGGGCCTGCTGGGTGCCAACTCGACCGAGTTCGATGCCAACACGCTGCACCCGGTCATCGACCTCATGCATGCGCAGCGAGGCATCCAGGACAAGGGCGGCACGATGCGGCTCGGTGCCTACGTGGCCCGGCTGGCGCCGCGCAGCCGCGTGGCTGCCATGTACGGCGACACGCTGGTCAATGAGCGGCACCGGCACCGCTATGAGGTGAACAGTGCCTACCGCCAGCGGATGGAGCAAGGCGGCCTGCAGTGCAGCGGGCTGTCGCCTGACGGGCGGTTGGCGGAGTTCATCGAGCTGGACGGTCACGCGTTCTGGGTGGGCACCCAAGCACACCCGGAATTCAAGAGCCGGCCGAACCGCCCCGCACCGCTGTTCTGCGGTCTGGTGGGCGCTGCGCTGGCTCGTGCCGAGGGACGCAACCCGCAGCTGCTGCCTGCAGCTACCGGTACCGCACCGCTGGGCGCTGAACCGCTGGCCTAGACCAGCGTTTCGCTCTGGTGCATTCTTGACCTGCGTCGGCGCAGGCTGGCACATTGGATAGGCGATGCCCGCTGCCCTGGCCATGGAAGCCGAGGACTATCTGGGCTGGTTGTCCAACGAGCGGGGACGGTCAGCGCGAACCGTAGCGTCGTACCGCGCCGACCTCGCCGGTTTCGCGGCGTGGCTCGAGGCACGAGGCACCGATTTGCTCGGCGCCAGCTCCGCGGACATTGCGGCCTACTTGGCGCACCTGCGCGACGATCTCGGTCGGGCAGCTTCGACTGCGGCTCGGGCTGCGGTCAGCCTGCGCGGTCTCTACCGGTTCCTGGTGGCCGAGGACTTGGCCTCGACCGACCCCGCCGGTGCGCTCGACATGCCCCGTGCACCTGCCGGCCTGCCCCGGGCATTGCGGCGCGACCAGATCTTCGGGCTGCTGGCCTCACCGGTGGGCGACAGCCCGCTGGCGCGGCGAGACCGGGCGATGCTCGAGGTGCTGTACGGCATGGGCCTGCGGGCGAGCGAGCTGACGGCGCTGTCGCTGGGCGACGTCGACCTCGACGAGCGGCTCATGCGGGTGTGGGGCAAGGGCGGCAAGGAGCGGGTCGTGCCGGTGGGGCGTCACGCCGCCGATGCCGTGGGGGAGTGGCTGAGCGGAGCTGGACGCGGCGCGGTTGAACCGCCCGCCTGGCGCACCCGCGACGATGCCGCAGCACTGTTCCTCAACGCTCGGGGACGGCGGATAACGCGCCAAGGCGTGTGGCTGATCGTGCGCCGTCACGGAGACCGTGTCGGTCTCGGACCCGACCAGCTGACGACCCACGTGCTGCGCCATTCGTGCGCCACCCACATGCTCGACGGCGGCGCGGACATCCGCAGCGTGCAGGAGCTGCTCGGCCACGCCTCCATCACGAGCACACAGCGCTACACCGCCGTCTCCCAAGAACGGCTGACCGAGGTATACCGCCAAGCACACCCCCGCGCCCGCTATTGATCTTCGGCGCGTGGGCTGCGTGCTGCAGGGCATCCGTTCTGCCAACGATGACGGCTCGTTGGACCGGTTACCGGTGGCCGCCGGCTGGCCGAGCCCCGTCAGGGACTCCGTGCAGCGACGTGTGCACTGCTGGATTCGCGGCCCGGCGGGTCGGCGTTGCGGGGTTCGGGTGGCTGGAGTCGGGGGCGGCCGTCGCATGCGGTGCGGATCTTGCGGCCGTGGCGGTGCACGTCTTTGTGGCATGGCTCGCAGAGCGATGCGAGGTTGGCGATGTCGGTGAGGCCGCCGTTGTCGTAGTAGTCGATGTGGTGGGCTTGGGTGTGTTCGGGCGTGAGTTCGCAGCCGATGCAGCCGCGGTCGCGTGCTGCGAGCACGAGCCGTTGGGCGTCGTTGGCGTTGCGTGTGCGTCCCAGTGCGAGTTGTGACCAGTCGGCGGAGAACATGGCGGGCAGCACGTTGGCGTTGAGGCCGTACTCGGCGAGCATCTGCGCTGACATGGGAGTGCCGTCGTCGAGGCGGGGGTTGGCGAGCCGGTCGCTGGTGATGTCGTAGTCGGCGATGATGAGCAGGTTGGTCGCGAAGCGTCGGGCTGTCTCGTCGCCCAGCACCAGCTCGCACAGGGCGTCAGCGGTGAGCTGCGCCCGAGTCGCAGCGTCGCCGTCGTCGTGAGGGTTGTTGTCGGCGTGGCGTCGCCGTGTCGAGCGCACCGCGGCTTGCAGGGCGTCGCTGAGCTGGCGTCCGGTGAGGAAGTCGAGCTTGCCGTGCAGGTGCCACATGCCGTCGTCGCCGATCCGCAGCGACGCCGAGCGCTCATGTCGCTGCAGTGCCAGCTCCGCGTCGGCGGGGCTGAGATGTTGGGCGGCGGCCTCGGCTGCGAGTTCGTCTGCGATCGCCAAGCTGTAGTTCGCGAGCGGGTGACGGGCGATCGTGTCGGAGGGATACGTGCGGGCGAGTTCGAGGAAGTCGTGTTCGCTGCGGCGGTGCTTCTTGGGTGCTTCGCGGGCGATCACTTTGGCGTGGGACATATGGATCTCGCCGGCTTGCATCGCGTCGAGCGTTTCGGTGAAGCCCTCTAAGACCAGGCTTTGGGCGAGGCGGGTCTCGCTGCGGGCCTGCGCGCAGTTCATGCGTGTCTGGTCGCGCAGCACGTACGCGGCGGCTTGTGCGCCGTAACGCGACGTCATCTCGCCTACCGCTGCCAGATAGCGGCCCTCGACGCGGGCACGCTCAGCGGTCAACTCGACCAGCAGATCCGTGAGCTTGTCGACATTCAGCGTATCCAGGGCGGCATCGCAACTCGCCGCGTTGCCGCCGACAATCGCGCCGTCAGCGGCGCCATCGCGCTGCTCGCCAACCGCTGGGGCCGAGACCGCGCCCAGCGATCTGCTGCGACAGCCGGCCGAACCGGTTGCATCTTCGAATGGCCCCAATTCGCCGCCGGTCCACACCGCAGTCGGGTCCGGCCACGCCGACCCGACGGCAGGGGGCCACCCAGACGCAGTGTCGGCGCCGGCTTCGGGTGTCTCCACATAGTCGGGAGCGAGTTCTCGCACGACATCGCCGAACATGAATAGAGCATACACACGTTTGTAACGAAAAGCAAACACTCGCGCGTACAAATTTCAGGAAATTGCGCGATGCGTGCGTGACGACTGGTGGATTCACCACAATTCAGGTTGTATATAATGATGTTCTAGTAATATACGATATATTGCATATTATGCCAGCGGTCATGCATCGACGGATATATATCAAATGGCTTATCTGGATATACTGCCGCTCGTGACGAAGCGGCTCATAGACATCGACGACGCACTGCTGGAACAGGCACGGCAGTTGACCGGCGCCGCCACCATGAAGGACACCGTGAATGCCGCGTTACGGCACACCGTGGAGGCAGAGCTGCGCCTCAGGCACGTACGCCGTCTCACGGACCTTGATGGCACAGATCTTGCCGATGAAGGCGTGATGGCCGCCGCGTGGCGTTGAGACCGCTGTTCCTGGCGGACAAGAGCGCGCTGGCGCGCATGCACCATGACGAGGTCGCGAACCGCCTCTCGCCCCTGATTGTCGATGGCTACGTGGCGACATGTCCCATCGTCGATCTTGAGGTCCTGTACAGCGCTCGCTCACTGCACGACTACGAGTCGATCGCAGCGGAACGTCGCGCCATGACGTCGTTTCCGATCACCGAGGTGATCACCTCGCGGGCGCTGGAAATTCAGCATCAGCTAGCGCGACGCGGTCAGCACAGGGTCGCACTGCCGGACTTGTTGATCGCCGCAGTCGCCGAGCGCAACGGCCTGACGGTCCTTCACTACGACGCCGACTACGAACTCATTGCTGCGTTGACTGGCCAGCAGACCGAGTGGATCGTGCCCCGGGGTTCGCTCTGACCTCAACGATTTCCGCATCACATGAACAGGCCCCTAGCCTGACTCGGTGCGCGCCGCTCCCGGTCGGAGTTCGATGACGGCGGTGATCGTCGCTGGCAGCATCGTGACAGCGGTCACCTTGGGCGTGCGAGCCACGATGGGGCTCTTTCCCGACGAGATCGACGCGACGCTCGGCGTCGGCATCGACACTGTCGGGCTGACCGTCGCCCTCCAGAACCTGATCTGGGGCTTGGGCCAGCCACTCGCCGGCGCCATTGCCGACCGCTTCGGGTCGGCCCGAGTCTTGCTGGGCGGCGCGCTGACCTACGCCGCGGGGCTGATGGTGATGGCAGGCGCGTCGGGTCCGTTGGGCCTGTACCTCGGTGGCGGATTCGTGACCGGGTTCGGCATGTCGGCGGCTTCGTTTGCCATCGTGCTGGCCGCGATGGGCAAGCTGGTGGACGAGCAGCGGCGTTCGGTGGCGCTCGGGACTGCCACCGCGTTCGGGTCGTTCGGCCATTTCGTGCTCGTGCCTTTGGCCGGTGCGCTCATCGGCACGCTCGGCTGGCGCACAACGCTGACATTGCTGGCGATCATCGCTGCGTCCATCGTGACGGTGATGCGGCCGCTGCGTACGGCGCCGGCTCGCTCAGCCGGCCCGACCGCCGATCTCGATGTTCGCGATCCGTCTGCATCAGCAGGCCATGGCGCCGACGAATATCACGAGCCGCTGCGTTCCGTGCTGAGCCGCGCCGGTCGCCATCGAGGCTACCTCAGGCTCAACTGCGCCTTTTTCGTCTG
The DNA here is from genome assembly GCF_965214215.1 of Candidatus Poriferisodalis sp. GTDB lineage: Bacteria > Actinomycetota > Acidimicrobiia > Acidimicrobiales > Poriferisodalaceae > Poriferisodalis. Next base: position 2,238,007 of record NZ_CBDCBD010000003.1, read on the forward strand.
CGGATTCCACGTCACCTTCGTCGGCCTGCATCTGCCGAAGTCGCTGACCGACGCCGGTCTCAGCTCCGGTATCGCCACGCTCTCGCTGGCGCTCATCGGGCTGACCAACATCTTCGGCGCTTTCGGCGCCGGACTGGCGGGGGCGAGGATCGACAAGAGCCGCTTGCTCATCATCATCTACTGCACCCGTGCCGTGCTGTTCGCCGGCCTGGTCCTGCTGCCCGCTACGCCGGTCCTGGCGCTGGGATTCGGGCTGGCTTTGGGGGTTGTGTGGCTCGCCAGCGTCCCGCTCACCTCCGGGATCGTGCTGGGACAGTTCGGGGCGCGCAACTCCGGCACGCTGTTCGGATTCGTCTTCCTGAGCCACCAACTGGGCGCCTTTGGCGGGGCCTATGGGGCTGGGCTGGCGCGCGAGATCACCGGTTCCTACGACCTGTGGTGGTGGCTGGCCGCCGCTCTCGCCGTCGTGGCCGCAGTGCTGCACTTCGGCATCTCCGAGCACGCCGCCGGCGAGAGCGAAGAACACGGGCGAGCAGCGCCTGGCGCACCGGCGGGAAGCGTCGCCTCGGCGGGCGACGCTGAGACGACACGTCGATAGCGGTCGGGCGGCGACGATGGCGGACGAGCCTCAGCACAGCCAACCGGCGGGCATGTGTCCGTCTGCGTTCACAGCAGGCGACGACCGCCGGGAGTACAACGTTTACGTCGAGACGGCCACCGTTGAGGATGCATGGCCGGACCTGTGCGGCTGGGAGCTGGCAAGCCAGGTCGGGCCGCTGCTCATCAGTGTGGAAGTCTCGCTGCGGATCTTGGCGGACTGCCTCGAAGAAGCAGGCGTGCGGAGCTACATCAACGACGGCGCAAAAGCCGAGACGATCGTGAAGAGCATCTGCGCCCAGCTGCAGCTGATCGCCGAATTGGCCGGCGAACACGCCTCGCAGGCCGGAGCGCCCGATGCTGCTGCCGTAGCGCCTCCGCCCGCGGACATGTTCGGGCCTCCGTCGAACGAGTCCAGCTGGCACCGCGTCGTCGAACTCGCGGATCGAGTCCCTCGAGGCGCCGACTTGCTGTCGCAGATGCGCATGCGTCTCGCATTCGCCGCCGAAGCAATCGGCTTCGACCTCGGAATCGGGCGCGGTGGGGTCGGCGCTGGCGAAGCGGCAACGGCGACTCGAACGCTCGACTACGACCGCTGGATCCGTCCGCTCGACGTGCACGGGCTCTACACGCCGGACCGTCGCGCCCTCTACGTCGAAGACCCGATCTTCGTGAGAGTGCATCAAGCCTGCGAAGGCATCCTCGAAGCCATGCTGGTCGAGCTCGACAAGGTTGAGGCAGCGCTGTTCGTCGGCGACTATCCCTCCGCTGAGCGCCATGTGCTGATGGCGGCGCGCTGCTGTGCGCCTTTCGAGGCCACCATCGTGTTGCTGGGGGAGATGAGCCAACTCGACTATGCGCCGCTTCGCACGGCGTTGCGTGACGCCAGCGGCGCCCAGTCGGCTCGCGGTCAGGCACGACGCCGGGTGGTCAAGGACCACTTCTGGCTGTTCCGCCAGCAGCTTCGCCACCGCGGACTCGACTGCCTGACCGTGCTGGTCGACCCGTCGGGCCACGTCCCCGAGTACCGCCTGCTGCAGGCATTCAAGTTGCTTGGGCGCGCCATCAACCAGACCATGTCCGCTCACGCTCATCTCGTGTACAACGTGCTCGGCTCGGCGGTGAACGGCACGCTGGGCGCTCGTGTGCTGTCGCTGGGCCAGGTCGCCTCGTATCCGCTGCTGCCCGAGATCACCGATGCGCTCGACAAGGTGACGCTGTGGACGGCGCTGCGCTACGCCGACCACTCGGGCATCGTCATCCACCAGCAAGAGCAAGCACACGGGCTGCGTGAGAAGTACGAGCCGACGTACCCCGCCGAACCTTGCGACGCTGCATTGATGGACCGCACTATCGAGCAGTACTTCGCGGCCATCGCGCAGCAGGACAAGGAGGCCTGGAAGGCAACCTTCTCCGACGTCTTCCACTTCGAGGACCCCAAGGGCACCAAGCCCTACGTGTCGGAGAACAACCTCGACAACTTCTTCCGCAACTTCATCCAAGCCTTCCCCGAAGTGCATTCGGCGTCGCACTCAGTGACCGAACGCAGTGATAACTCCGCAACGGCGCAGTGGAGCATCGAGGCGGCATCGTTCATGAAAGGCATCGATGCCAGCTTCAGCGGCTCAGAAGCCTTCTGGTTCGACCCGAACGGCAAGATCGTCGTCGCGTTCGCCGAATGGGATCCAGCAGCCTTGGCCGAACGGATGATGGACCAGTACCGGTCATCGCTGCGCTGACTGTGTTTTCCCGCAGCAGCGGCACGTCGCCGGGACGGTGCCTGATACCTGCTCGGCGTCGCGAACCATCGCTAGGCGGCGCCGGATGTTGCGTCGGCCGCACAGTCCCCTGCAGGTGATTTCGACCCTGTTGCGTGGCAGGCTCCGCTACTTGGGCACGAAGCCCATCGATTCCTTGGCGCGAGCCAGGATGACGCACGCCACAGCCTCGGCCTTGTCGGCACCGGCGGCGATGATGCGGGCGAGCCCGGCGGGGTCTGCATCGAGTTCGGCCCTCTTAGCGGCGATGGGCTCGAGCATGGCGACGACCGCGTCGGCAGTGTCGGACTTGAGGGTTCCGTATTGGCTGTAGCCCGCTGCAGAGTCGGCGGGGCTGCGACCTGTGGCAGCGCCCAGGATCGACAGCAGGTTCGACACGCCGGGCTTGTTGTCGGGGTCGTATCGCACCTCGCTTTCCGAGTCGGTCACCGCCCGAGCGAACTTGCGTGCAATGTCGGCAGGGTCGTCGAAGATGCCCACCGAGCCTTGGGGGCTCTCGGCAGACTTGGACATCTTGGCAGTGGGGTTCTGCAGGTCCATCACACGTGCGCCGACCGTGGGAATCGCAGCCTCGGGAATCACGAACGTGTCGCCGTAGCGGCTGTTGAACCGTTGCGCCACGTCACGGGTCAGTTCGAGGTGCTGGCGCTGGTCGTCGCCCACCGGCACCCGGTCGGCGTCGTAGATCAGGATGTCTGCCGCCATCAGCGCCGGGTACGTGAACAGGCCCGCGGAGACATGGTCGCCGCCGTGGTCGCCCCCCTCGGTACGGGCCGACTTGTCCTTGAACTGGGTCATCCGGCGCAGCTCGCCGAGCGACACCGTGCACTCGAGCAGCCACGACAGCTCGGTGTGCTGGGGGACGTGGCTCTGGACGAACAGCGTGCAGACGTCGGGGTCGAGGCCGACCGAGATCAGCGTGGCCATCGTGCCAAGCGTCGCAGCGCGCAGTTGCTGCGGATCCTGCTGGATGGTCACCGCATGCAGGTCGACGGCGCAATAGAACGCGTCGGCATCGTGCTGGTCGATCGCCCATTGGCGCAGCGCCCCGAGATAGTTGCCGAGGTGTACATCGCCGGTGGGCTGGATGCCCGAGAGCACTCGTGTCATGGCGCCTGACGGTACCGGAACGGTGTTCGCCGACCGCAGAGAATTCGGCGGTCCGGGCCTGCCAACCTCACAAGAGACGTCGCTGGCAATCCGGCAACTATCCCAAGCGGTCACCACATGCCGCGGTACCTTCGGGCCGCGTGACCCACGAGGTGCACACCGAGGCCTTTGCCGGCCCGCTGGATGTGCTGGTGAAACTGGTTGTCTCCCAGGAGGTGGATATCTGGGAGGTGTCGTTGACGCGCCTGGTCGACGACTTCGTCGCCGTCATGGCCGCCATGGACGATGACCACCCCGAACGCGAGCGAGAAACATTGGGGGACGCTGTCGGCCACACCGTCGGCGACGGCAGGATCGACCTCGACGCTGCCAGCGAGTTCGCCCTGCTGGCTGCGACCTTGATCGAGCTGAAATCCCGCCGGCTGCTGCCCGCCCCGCCGGTCGAATTGGATCTGGAGGAGGAACTGGCGGCGTACGGACTGCGAGACACCGCATTTGCACGGCTGGTCGAGGGTCGCACGTTCGGGACAGCCGCGAGCCTGCTGCGTGAGCGCTGGGATGCCGCAGCGCTGCGGTGGCCCCGTAGCGCGGGGCCCCCCGAGTCTTTCCTGGCATTCGCACCGGATCTGCTCACAGGAGCGTCTCGAGATGACCTTGTCGCAGCGATGGAACGGGTGCTTGCGCCGCGGCCGGTACCGCAGGTCGACCTCAGTCACCTGAGGGCCGCCGGCATCACGGTCGACGAGGCGGCTGCAAAGCTCGTCGATCGACTCGCGACCACGGGCGTGGCGACGTTCCGTGAGCTCACCAGTGAGATCACCGAGCGCATTGTGGTGGTGGTGTACTTCTTGGCAGTGCTCGAGCTGTTCGGATCGGGGATTGTCGAGCTGACCCAAGCTGAGCGCTTCGGTGACATCGGTGTGGAATGGATCGGCGAGGGCGTGGCGCTGCCCGCCTCGGCCGGGGGCTATGGGGAAGACGCCGCGTGAACGGCACGCTCCCGCCGTCGGGTGCCGCGCGCAGCTTGAGATTGGTCAGCGACGAGGGTCGTACCGTCGTCGAGCCTCGCGATGCTCCAGCCGAACCGACCGCTGCGCCTCCGGCCCATTCATCGGCCCAGCCACCGGCCCATCCATCGATTCCCGCCAACGAAGGCACGCGCAACGGCGCTTCGCAGACGCGCAACGGCGTCGCAGACATCACCGCGGAATCAGGGGTCGAAGACCCGCGGCTCGACGGGTCACGATCGGTCGATGACAGCGAGCTGTACGCGGCCATCGAGGCGGTGCTGATGGTCGCGACCGAACCGGTGCCCGCTGAGCTGCTGGCAGGGGTGACCGGTGCACCTGTGGCATCCGTCCAGGCGATCTGCAACGAACTCGCTCAGGAGTATGCAAATGCCGAGCGGGGCTTCACCTTGATGCAGGTGGCCGGCGGATACCAGCTCCAGACCGCCGCAGCGGTCGCCGAATTTGTCGAGCGCTTCGTGGGGAGTCGCCGGTCGGCCCGCCTGTCCGCGGCAGCGATGGAGACCCTGGCCGTGGTGGCGTACAAGCAGCCGATCTCGCGAGCGCAGATCAGCGCCATCCGAGGCGTCAACGCCGACGGTGTCGTCCGCACGCTGACAGACCAGGGCTACATCGTCGAGGTCGCGCGCGATCAGGGTCCGGGCAACGCTGCCCTGCTGGGGACGACGTCGGCCTTCCTGGAGCGCTTGAGTCTCGACAGCCTCGACGAACTGCCGTCGTTGGCGGAGCTGCGCGTCGACCCCGATGCGGTGGAGGCCATGGACCGCCTGGCGGCTTCCAAACCCGATGAACTGAAGTGACCCCCGCCGACGGGCCCGACAACGGCGATGCTGCTTCGCCGGACGGCCCACCAGAACATGCCGAACGACTGCACAAGGTCATGGCCCGTGCCGGTGTTGCGAGCCGTCGCACGTGCGAGGAGCTGATCGCCGCGGAGCGCGTCACGGTCAACGGCACGACTGCCCGGATCGGAGATCGCGCAGGCCCGGCTGACCGGATCGAGGTCGACGGTGCGATCGTCACGTGGGACGCGGCGACGGACCACTACCTGGTGAACAAGCCGCGCGGCGTGCTGAGCGCAGCTTCCGATGACCGGGGAAGGCGTTGCGTGACCGATCTGGTCCCCGCAGCAGTGCGCGTCTACCCGGTCGGGCGGCTGGACGCCGACTCTGAAGGGCTGATCATCGTGACCAACGACGGCGAGCTGACGCACCGGCTGACACATCCGTCATGGGGAGTCGCCAAGGAGTACCTAGCTCACGTGGACGGGGTGCCTTCGCGCGGGGCACTGGCACATCTGCGAGCTGGCGTCGAGCTCGACGACGGCCCGACGGCGCCGGCCGTGGTGTCGATGCCGCAGCCGTCGGTGCTGCGCATCGTGATACATGAGGGGCGCAACCGTCAGGTCAGGCGGATGTGCGATGCCGTGGGACATCAGGTGCTGCGTCTGGTGCGCACCAGAATCGGCCCCCTCTCCGATCCCGCCCTGCCCCCCGGCGAGCACCGGCGGCTCACCGACGACGAAATCCGTGAGCTTCACCGCGCCGCGCGGCAGCGCGGCGGTTGATGTCGGCCGCGCGGCGGCACGGCAGCAGATGTCGGCCGCGCAGCAGTGCGCTGCGCCGGCGGCGACCCATGGTGCGTTCGGCGTCTTCGCTGTGCCACAGGCAGCGACCACAATGGAGGTGACGCACGGAGGGCCTCTGGCATGACCGACGCGAATCGCTGCCGGCACACGGGAGCACGAAGATGAGCCTCGCTGAGACATACCAGCTGTCGGGGCGCTACACCGACGACAGCGGCACGACGTTCATGACCGGGCTGCAGGCGCTGGCTCGCCTGCCGATCGAACAGCTGCGGGCCGACCGGCGCGCCGGGTTGCGCACGGCCGCATTCGTTTCGGGCTACCCGGGTTCGCCCCTCGGCGGGTATGACGCCGCGGTCGAGGCGGCCCGCAGCGCAACCGATCTGCCGATCGTCCATTCGCCGGCTGTCAACGAGGAGCAGGCCGCGACCGCTGTCATGGGCAGCCAGCTGGCCACCAGCCGGCCCGATGCCACCTACGACGGCGTGCTCGGGTTGTGGTACGCGAAGGCGCCCGGCGTGGATCGCGCTACCGACGCGCTGCGCCATGCGGTGTTCGCCGGCGCTGATCCTTGCGGCGGCGCAGTCGCCATTGCCGGCGACGACCCTGCCGCCAAGAGCTCGACGATCCCCTCGAGCTCTGCCGGGTCGATGGCTGACCTGCATATTCCCGTGCTCTATCCAGGCACGCCCGCCGAAGCGCTCGACCTCGGTCGTCACGCGATTGCGATGTCTCGGACGACGGGGCTGTGGACCGGTCTCAAGATCGTGGCCGATGTGGCAGACGGCGCCGCGACGGTGCTGTTGGATCCCGACAGGTTCGACCCGGTCATCCCGCTGGTCGACGGCGAGGTGTACCGCCACCGGCCCGACGGCTACCTCCTCACGCCCCACACGGTCGACATCGAGCGCGAGATAGTCGAAATCCGCTACGAGCTGGCGATCGCGTATGCGGCGGCCAACCACCTGAACGACGCCACCGTCGACCCGCCCGATGCCTGGATTGCGGTCGTGGCGTCGGGCATTACCTACCGCGAGGTTCGCGAGGCGCTGCGGCGTCTGGGCCTCGGCAGCGACGAGTCGATTCGAGACGCCGGTGTGCGGCTCGTGCGGATGGGCATGCCCATCCCGTTTAGCGCCGAACGGGCCCGCCACTTCGCTCGCGGCGTCACGGAGATCTTCGTGATCGAGGAGAAGAGCCCCAACATCGAATCGCTGCTCAAGGACTCCCTGTACAACCAGTCGCACCATCCCCGCATCGTCGGCAAGACCGACGAGAACGACCGGTCGCTGCTCGCCTCGTTCGGCGCGCTGACCGCTGACGACTTCATCGAGCCGTTGCGCAGGCGACTGGAGGTTCGCATCGGTGACCGGCTGGTGCCCGCCCGCCCCGAACGCGTGCGCATCGAGCTGCCGTTGGCGCTGCCGCCCGAACAGAGCCGCTCGCCGTATTTCTGTTCCGGTTGCCCGCACAATCGTTCTACCGAGGTGCCCGACGGCGCGGTGGTCGGTGCCGGCATCGGCTGCCACACCATGGCGCTGTTCATGGATCCTGAGCGAGTCGGCGACATCGTGAGCGTGACGTGCATGGGACAGGAGGGCACGCAGTGGATCGGTATGTCGCCCTTCGTGGAGACCCAGCACATCTTCCAGAACCTGGGCGACGGCACCTACTTCCACAGCGGGCAGCTGGCGATCGCCGGCGCCGTGGCCTCGGGCGCCAACATCACGTACAAGCTCCTGTGGAACCGAGCCGTCGCGATGACGGGCGGGCAGGATCCCGCCGGTCAGCTCGAGGTGCCCGAGGTGGCAGCCGCGCTGCTCGCAGGCGGCGTAGCCAAGGTGCTCATCACCACTGATGACCCCGCCGCATACCGGGGCCGTGCCCTGCGGGCGGGCGTCGAGGTGTGGCACCGAGATCGTCTCAACGAGGCCCAGGAGATGCTCGCCGACATCGACGGCGTCACGGTGCTGATCCACGATCAGCAGTGCGCGGCCGAGGCGCGGCGAGCCCGCAAGCGCGGCACCCAGCCCACGCCGACTCAGCGAGTGGTGATCAACGAGCGAATCTGCGAGGGCTGCGGCGACTGCGGCGCCAAGAGCAATTGCCTGTCGGTGCAGCCCGTCGACACGTTCTTCGGCCGCAAGACCCGCATCGACCAGACGTCATGCAACTTGGACTACTCGTGTCTGGACGGCGACTGCCCGTCGTTCATGACGGTCAGCGAGCCCGGGCCGTTGCGCACCGCAGCGCACAAGATGCTGGTGCCGCTGCGACGCACCCGCACGCCTGCCGCCAGTGATGGATCGGACGATGTGGTCAGGCCCGAGCCGCCTGGCGAGCTTGCCGATCCGGTGCCGCTGGTGGGTCCCGATGAGGTGTCGGTGCGCATGTGCGGGATCGGCGGGACCGGCGTCGTGACGGTGAACCAGGTGCTCGGCACCGCGGCGATGTTCGACGGCTTCGAGGTGCGAGGTCTCGACCAGATCGGGCTGTCGCAAAAGGCGGGAACGGTCGTGGGTGATCTGCGGCTGAGGCGGATCGGCGGGCCGGCAACGGCACGCCTCGGCAGCGGCCAAGCCGATGTCATCGTGGCCTTCGATCTGCTCGTCGCGGCATCGGCGGCGGGCCTCGATGTCGCCGACCCCAACCGGACGATGGTCGTCGGTTCGACGTCGCCGACGCCGACAGGCGCCATGGTTGCCGATCCGGGCATCGACATGCCGGCGACCCAGGATCTGCTCGACCGGGTGGCGGCCGTCACCGTCGAAGGCAGCCGGCACTGGGCCGATGTCGCTTCGCTCGTGACGGCGCTGTGCGGCTCTGCGGTGAGCGCGAACATCTTCGTGGTCGGCATGGCCGTCCAGGCGGGTGCATTGCCGATCACACCGGCCAGCGTGGAGTCCGCCATCGAGCTGAACGGCGTGGCAGTTGCGCAGAACATCGTTGCGTTTCGTTGGGGCAGGGCGATGATCTGTGATCCTGCGATGGTGACGGCCGCGGCGGAACAGCACACGGCCGCTGCAGCAGACCGCGGTGCCTCCGACTCCGCTGGGGCCGATGCGCGCAGTGTCGGTGAGTCGGGGCCGTCGAGCGCACTGTCAGGGCGCTTGGCGTCGCGCATCGACGAGATGGTGGACGGGTTGGCCAGCGGGGGATCAACGGGGGACCTCGACGGGCTCCGTGCGGGACTGCGCCGGTACGTCAGCGAGCTGCGCGCCTACCAGTCAGACCGGCTGGCAGCGCAGTTCCTCGACGCGGTCGAACGCGTGGCGCATGCGGACCAAGCCGCCGGAGACGGGACTGTGCGGTTGACCGCAACCGCCGCGGCGGGGCACTTCAAGCTCATGGCCTACAAGGATGAGTACGAGGTCGCCCGACTCATGTGCGATACCGAAGCGAATACAGCGGCGACCGACGTGGCGGCATCCGTCGGAGGCACGGTGTCATGGAATCTGCACCCGCCGCTGCTGCGGGCGCTGGGGCGTACCGGCAAGATCCGATTCTCGACATCGTGGCGACCCCTCTTCGCACTGCTGGCGCGTGGCAAGCGCCTGCGAGGTCGCTGGTGCGATCCGTTCGGCCACACCGAAATCCGCCGGACCGAGCGGTCGCTGCCAGGCGAGTACGGGGAGGCTCTCGAAGCGGCGCTCGAGGCGCTCGAGCGGGACGCAGGCGCGGCGCGCTATGAGCAGGCGGTCGCCGTCGCCGGGCTCGCTGAGCTGGTGCGCGGCTACGAAGAAGTGAAGATGGCCACGGTGGCAACGTTCCGGGCCGAACTCGCTGAACACGTCGGCGAGCTGGCGCCGCGTGACGCAGTGACCTGATTGGGCGATCGCTGCCCGCAGAATCTCACCTGATCCACGCTGGGGGACATTTGGAGCCATCGGTACCCTTCGGTGCGTGGCCTCGAGTCCTGCCGAAACAACGCGGCTGCGGTCGCACGCCGACTCGTCGCCCAGACGCGCCCAAGTCGTGGGCACGGGCTTGATCGGCGGATCCGTCGCAGCCGCACTGCGCAAGTCGGGATGGCACGTGACCGGGCGCGATGCCGTCGGCGACTACGCACAGCGAGCACTCGAGCTCGGCTGCCTTGACGCCGTCGGCACGGATCCCGACGCGACGTTCTGCGTCGTGGCGGTGCCTGCGGCTCTGCTGGCCGATCAGGTTGCGGCTGCACTCGCCGACACGGCAGCCGTGGGCGCCGTGGTGACCGATACGGGCAGCGTCAAGACGCCCGTCGCCCGAGCAATCGCCGACCCTCGCTATGTGCCGGGTCATCCGATGGCCGGCTCGGAACAGGAAGGCATCGAGGGCGCGAACCCGGACATGTTCGCCGGCGCTGTATGGGCGCTGACGCCGAACGAGACCACTGACGACGATGCGCTGCGGTCCTGCCAGGCAGTGCTGGCAGGGTTCGGATCCGATGTGGTGACGATGACGCCCGAACGTCACGACGCCCTCGTTGCGGTGGTCAGCCATGTGCCGCACCTCGCTGCCGCATCGCTGATGTGCCTGGCCGACGATCGAGCCCTCGACGACGCACCGCTGCTTCGCCTCGCCGCCGGCGGATTCCGGGACATGACCCGGATCGCGGCCGGCCATCCGGGCATCTGGCTGGACATCTGCGGCGAGAACCGTGACGCCATTGTGAACGTGCTCGACGAGCTGGCCGAGCGAATGGCGCGGATGCGAGATGTCGTCGCTGAGGCAGACCGAGACGGACTGCGCGCGGTGCTCACCCAGGCGCGGCGTGCGCGCACCAACCTGCCGTCCCGCTACGTGCGACCCCAGGAGATGCTCGAGGTGCGGGTGCCGATCCCTGACCGCAAGGGCCAGATCGCAGCCATCACCATGCTCGCCGCGGATTGTGACGTGAACGTGGCCGACATCGAGGTGGCCCACTCGCCCGAAGGTGCCGAAGGTGTGCTGGTGCTCGTGGTGGCGCGCAGCGAGGCCCAGCGCTTCCTGGCGGCTCTGGCCGGGCAGGGCTATCACCCCACGACGCGCGATCTGGCATGAGCGCCGGGCGAGTGATCGGGGTCATCGACCCTTTCACCAACGGCGCGTCGGGCACCGCGTTGTTGCCGGGTTCCAAGAGCATCACCAACAGGGCCGTGCTGTGTGCAGCCTTGGCCGAAGGGCGCAGCACGCTTGACGGCGTCCTGTTCGCGGACGACACCGAGGCGATGATCGAGGCGGTGAGCGCCCTCGGCGCGGTGGTGCGGGTCAACCGCGGCAAGCGCCGGCTCGTCATCGACGGCATCGGCGGCCGGCGCTCGGGGTCCCATGACGCCGCGCGGCGTGTCGCGGACGAGCCAGTCATAGTGCACGCGCGGTCATCGGGCACGACAGCCCGCTTCATCCTGCCCGTCGTAGCAGCCCTCGGCGGTCGGTGGCTGCTCGACGGTGACCCCCAGTTGCGTGCGCGCCCGCTGAGCGATCTGCTTGCGGCGCAGCGCTCACTGGGTGTGCAGGTGCGCGAGCTCGGCGAGCACGGCTGCCTGCCGATCGAAGTGATCTCTGATGGCGTCGATGACGCAGAGCTGCTGCGCCATGTGCGGATCCGAGCCGATACATCCAGTCAGTTCGCCACCGGGCTGCTGCTCGCGGGACCGCTGCGAGGCGGCGTCCACGTGGAGATCGACCCTGCGTTCGACACCGTGAGCCGGCCGTACATCGACATGACGGTGGCGGTCATGGAGGCGTTCGGCGCCGACATCGTCGTGCCCAGTGCCGATCGTTTCGTGGTGCCCGGAGGCGGCTATCGCTCGACGCTGTATCCGATCGAGCCGGATGCCTCGGCCGCGAGCTACGCCTGGGCAGCAGCGGCGTTATGCGGTGGCGAGGTGCGAGTGGAGGGGCTTGGCAGCAACAGCCTCCAAGGCGACGTGCGCTTCGCCGAGGTCCTCGGCGAGATGGGCGCGGACGTCACGGTCAGCGACGAAGCCATTGCCGTAGGCGCGCCGCCGAGCGGGACGCTGCGAGGAGGCTCGTTCGACCTGCGTGACTTCTCCGACACGGCGCAGACGCTGGCGGCGGTGGCGGCGTTCGCCGAGGGCACCACCTGTATCGAGGGCATCGGCTTCATCCGCCGCAAGGAGACAGACCGCATCGCCAATACGGCGGCCGAGCTCGCGAAGCGCGGCATCGATGCCGTTGCCGAACCCGATGGCATCACCATCCGCCCGAACCCCTTCGCGCTCCGGGCGGGCCTGGTGGACTGTCATGGCGATCACCGCATGGCGATGGCGATGTCGCTCGTAGGTTTGCGGGTGGCCGGGATCGACATCGACGATCCAGATTGCGTCGCCAAGACGTTTCCCGACTTCTTCGATGCACTTGAATCACTCAGGGCTTCGCCGGATTCGCTCTCGGGGCCGACCGAGCCCGCCGGTCCGGTCATCGCCATCGACGGTCCAGCAGCGTCGGGAAAGTCCAGCGTGGCTCGTGCTGTGGCGGCAGAGCTCGGCATGGATTATCTCGACACGGGGGCGATGTACCGGGCCGTGGCGTGGGCCACCCGCCAAGCTGGAGTCGATCTCGGTGATCTGGCGGCGGTAGCGAAGATCGCACGCACCACCGAGATCGAGATCTCCGCTGTGGGCGGCGCCCAGCGGGTCACCGTCAACGGCGACGATGCCACGGCGGCAATCCGCAGTGCAGAGGTGGATCGCAGCGTCAGCGTGGTTGCGGCCAACCCGCAGGTGCGGCGGGTGCTGACCCGCCGCCAGCGCGATTGGGCGAATCGTGTCGGCGGGGGAGTGATGGAGGGGCGCGACATCGGCAGCGTGGTGTTCCCCGACGCCGTGCTCAAGGTGTTCCTCACCGCCGCTGCGGCCGAGCGGGCCCGCCGCCGACTGGCCCAGCAGACGGCTGCCGCAGGCAGCGCGGATGGCACGAATCCCGATGACGAAGCGGTAGTCGCCAAGCTGGCCGCGGAGTTGAGCGCGCGGGATCAGCTCGACGCGGGCCGGGCCGACTCGCCGCTGCGAGTGGCACCCGGAGCGGTCATTGTCGACACGAGCGAGCTGTCTCAAGATGAGGCAGTCGAAACCATCACGGAGTTGTACCGCTTCGCAACCGAGCCCCAGGGTCCCACTGGTGCGAGTCTGGGCGGGTGCCGATGAGCGGGCCCGACGGATCCGAGATCGATCTGCGCGACGGGCCGCTCAATATGGCCGTCTACAAGATCATGAAGTACGCGATCTGGGGGGTGTTCCGGGCATGGAACCGCATCTCGGTCGATGGACTGGCGAACCTGCCCGATGGTCCGTGCGTGTGGGTGCCCAACCATCGCAGCTATATCGACACGCCGATCCATGCTGCAATCCCGGCGCAGATGCGGGTGATGGGCAAGGAGTCGATGTGGAAGTACCGCTTGTCGGCTTGGCTGTTCACGACGATCGGTTGTTTCCCGGTGAATCGCGACGCTCCAGACCGGACTGCGCTGCGGATCGCACTCGAAGCTTTGCGCTACGGCAGCTGTCCGGTCGTGATGTTCGGAGAGGGCGAACGCAAGGATGGCCCGCGGGTCCTGCCGCTCATGGACGGGCCGGCGTACCTGGCGGCTCGGGCACAGGTCCCGATCGTGCCCGTAGGCATCGGCGGCACTGCCGCGGCCATGCCGCGTGGCGCAAAGTTCATGTACCCGCGGCGAATCAAGTTCATCATCGGCGAGCCGATGGACCCGCCGCCGCTCGGACCGACCGGGCGGGTGTCCCGCCGGGCAGTGAGCGAACTCACCGAGGAGCTGCGCGAGCGCATCCAGGAGCTGTTCGACCAGGCCCAAGCCGACGTCGGCACGCCCAACGTGCGTTGAGCGACCCGCGTAGCGTGTCGGGATGCTCCCGACAAGAGTTGCCGCAGGCGTCAGCACACCAAGGGCCTTTCAGATAGCGCGAACTAGCGCTTACACTGCCGCGACGTCGATCCCCCCCCCCCCTACACGGGGCTTGCTGTGACCCCGAAGCGACTAAGGCCGACTTGGCCTTGGCGCTCCGCGTACCGACCCGAGCCTGCTTCCGACGCCGGGCGACCCAAGGTGTTTGCCCGCAACTCCCGGCGCGAATTTCTGCTCGGCGTGCTCTGCTTGACGTTGTTCCTGGGTGTCGCGGCCTTGCTGTCGCCCGCTGGCGCCGGAGCGCAGTCGCCTGGGCCGTGCCAAGCTGGCTGGGTTAAGCCGACGTCAACCGTGATAGCGGTCACTTCGGTGCCGATCACGGTGTCTTCGACGGAAGACGATTACTTCGTGCTGTACAGGAAGCATCAGCGTGGGCCGTACACGGTGGTGAACGTTCCAGTGTTGGTCAAGCGGGGCGAGTCCGGGACCACCTTGCTATCGGAGAGTCTGTCTTCCTTGGGTGCCGATCAGTATCGGGTTGAGAAATACCTCGTCGCGAACCCGGCAGATGTGGACGGCGACTGTGTTGACGACATCACCGAACTCGACAATTTCGGCTACCGCAACCCGATGAATGAAGCCATGCCCTTCCCCGCAGAAGACGGGTCCGTCGCGCTCGAAGACCACGCGGCGTTCGAGGCGCTCTCGTATCAGGTCCAGTCGAATGTTCTTGATGAGTCGCTGAACAACTTGGAGTACGTCAAATTCACGATCCTCGACGTCGATACTGCCAGCCCGAAACTTTGGTTCCAGGACACTAACCGCCATCGCTTACATTGGAGCACCGTTCAGTTTCGCCAAGCAGGATTTGTCGACTTCGTGCATTGCTGTTGGCAAGGACATGCCGGCGGTACTCTCATCTACCATCCCAATATTGTTGCCCCGGATGGTTCATTAGGAGTCTATCGTTGGCAGTGGAGTCGTACATCTACAGATTTTCGTGAGGTATCAATTGTACACGAGACCCTAGCCGCGGCGATGCCGTTTCTCAATGACAATCTGGCCTATTACCCATTCGCTAGCAACGATACCGAAAGCAAGTACGAGCTGCAGAAGTCGTCGTTCGACGCCTCCAGAGTTAATGTTTTGTTGGAGAGCGACATTCTACCTGATGTCGAGTATATGGCGTACAACAAGGCTGAGGGCTATGGGTTGTTGGGCGTTTTCAAGCCGGACGAGTCGCCGGGTCCTCGTGATGTCGCCATCTTAAGTGTGCTACCGAACGATCTGCCGCGGGCGGCGGGAGTGATCACGACGGTGCCGCAGACGCCGTTGTCGCATGTGAATTTGCGGGCGATCCAGAACGGGGTGCCGAATGCGTTCATACGCGACGCGCTCACCGACGAGGCGGTGACTGATCTGGTGGGCAGATACGTGCATTACCGCGCGACCGCGAACGGTTACATGTTACGGGCCGCGACAAAATCAGAGGTCGATGATCACCATGCCGCGTCGCGTCCGAAGCAGACACAGACGCTGCAGCGCAACTTGACGAAGACCTCCATCACCTCGCTTTCCGGCGTCAGCTTCGCCGACTGGACCGCATTCGGCGTCAAGGCGGCGAACGTCGCAGAGCTCAGCAGGCTCACGTCGTTGGCCGCCGGCGTCGCGCCGGACGGGTACGCCGTCCCCTTCTACTTCTACGACGAGTTCATGAAGCAGGCAGCGGTCAGCAAAGAAACAATCTTAGGCAAGAAGAAGGCTCCGGCGGACGAAAAGATCACGCTGCCGATCGGAACGACACTAGATTCAGCAGTCACGCAGATGCTGGCCCACTCGAAGTTCCAGACTGACGCTGACATCCAGGAGGAGATGCTGGACGACTTGCGCAAGGCGATCAAGAATGCCACCTCCCCTGCCTGGATCATTACCGCGCTGACAACGATGCACAACTCGTACCCTACGGGTACGTCACTGCGCTACAGGTCAAGCACAAACAACGAAGATCTCTCCGACTTCAACGGCGCGGGCCTGTACGACTCCAAGACCCAGGACCCTGACGAAACCAGCGCAGATGGCATCGACAAATCGATTAAGGCGGTTTGGGCAAGCTTGTGGAACCACCGCGCCTTCCTGGAACGTGACTTTCATCGAGTCGACCACACGACGGTGGCGATGGGTGTTCTCGTCCATCCCAACTACTCCGATGAGAAGGTGAACGGCGTCGCGGTCAGCTTCGACCCCGTCACCGGTCGCGATGGCTACTACTACGTAAACACGCAGCTCGGCGAAGACCTGGTGACCAATCCTGAGGCTCTTTCGTTGCCCGAGGAGCTGTTGTTGGACCTTGCAGGGGCGCCCACTGTGTTGGCCAGGTCGAATCTCGCTCCTGCGAACCAGCTGCTGATGACCAAAGCTCAAATGATTTACCTTCGCTACAGTCTCAAAGCAATTCATGACCGCTTCAACACGTTGTACAGCCCCGTCCAAGGTGAAGACTTTGCTGTGGAGATCGAGTTCAAGATCACCGCGCAGAACAAGCTCGCCATCAAACAGGCCCGCCCCTGGGTGTTCAGCCAACCGCTGTCAGCGTGCGTGCCCCAGCTGCCAACCGATGCTGTCACCGTGGACGAGGTCAAAGGCTGGCGCGACGCTCACAACGACCCAGACCATGTGCGGCGTTGGAACCGCGTGCTCGCAGCCCTCGGCGTCGATACCGGCGAGACCAAGCTGACCGCAGCGGAATCGAAAATGCTCGAGACCCTTTTCACCGAGGGCCGCTGGGAACGCACCACCCGCACCCTTGCGGCAATCGAAATCTGCCACCCCAGCACCGCAACAACAACTCCCGTGATCAGCATCGTCGCGGGCGGCGATGTGACCGAGGGTGGCGATACTGAGTTCACGATGACGGCTAGCCCGGTGCCTGCGGCCGACCTGAACGTCACGGTGGCGGTTGCTCAAAGTGGAGATTTCGGAGCGACGACTGGTGTGCGGACGGTCACGATGCCGCCGAGTGGGAGTTACACGCTGACCGTTGCCACCAGCGACGACAGCTCGGACGAAGCCGATGGGTCGGTGACTGCAACGCTGAACAGCGGCAGCGGCTACACGGTGTCGGAGGCGGCGGGCTCGGCGACGGTGGCTGTGTCTGATGATGACCTGGCGCCGGTGGATGTGTGTGTGACGGCGCTGTCCGGCGACGGGAGCGTCACGGGGGAGTGGACGGGCGAGTGTGATTCGGTCGGTCGCTCAGGCCGCTATGCCCGATTCTTCACTTTTTCTTTGGACAATCAGACAGTGGTGAGGATCGATCTGGAGTCGTCGTGGGACACGTACATGTTCTTGCGCAGCGGAGCGGGCCGCGACGGCCAAGAGCTGCATCAGGATGATGACGGCGGCAATGGAAGAAACTCGCAGATCTCGTATTCGCTGGCTGCGGGCGATTACACGATTGAGGCGACGACGTATGGGCGTGAGAAGACAGGTGCGTTCACGCTAAGCGTTGTCGGCCTCCCGGATCAGGCACCTCCTGTTACGGAGCCTGAGATCAATATTGCCGCCGGCGCCGACATCACCGAGGGCGGCAGCGCCACATTCACCATCACCGCAACGCCCAATCCCACGGCGGACCTAGATGTGACGGTGGAAGTGTCGCAAAGCGGCGATTACGCCTCAACGGGTGCGCAGACAGTCACCATCCCAACCATGGGAAGCCAAACACTGACCGTCACGACGACCAATGATTCTACCGACGAAGCCGACGGCTCCGTCACGGCGACGGTTAGCACCGGTACCGGCTACACAGTCTCGTCATCTGCCAGCGCGGCCACCGTCGCCGTCTTCGACGACGACGCGCCGAGCCTGCCTGAAGTCAGCATCGACGCCGGCGCCGACATCACCGAGGGCGGCAACGCGACGTTCACCGTCACCGCGACTCCCGCGCCGAGCACACAGCTCACTGTCAACTACACGGTCAGCCAAAGCGGCAACTTCGGCGTCAGCGTGACCACAGGTAGTGTCAACATCTACAGCGGCGGCTCCAGCGCCATCACAATCACGACGACGAACGATGATACTAGTGAAGCCGACGGCTCAGTATCAGTCACCCTCATCACCAGTCAGAACTACACGGTGTCAACCAGCGCAGGCTCGGCGACAATGGCGGCGTCGGATGACGATAGTAGTCAGCTCCCGCCACAGTCGGTCATTGATTCATGTGTCTCTCACAGTGTGCTCACAACTGTGCGTCGGTACTATGATGTCAACAAAGACCGTGCGCCGAACTACGGCCGTAACTGGAAGCGTGTGCTGGTCACGTTCCGCAACGTCGAGGACTCGCAGCTCACACCGTTCACCGCTGCCGAAGCACTCGCGGGTGAGCAACAGTGGTTCGGCTGGAGGCCCATCCGAGAAGCCCTGGAGTGTATCGAAGCTGCAACAAATCCCCCACCGCCCACCGTGCCAGCAATCAGCATCGCTGCTGATACTGACGTTACCGAGGGTAGCGACGCCACGTTCACCGTTACCGCAGCGCCGGCACCGTCGGCCGATCTCGATGTCACAGTCGAAGTCTCGCAAAGCGGTGACTACGTCACAACCGGATCTCGCACGGTCACAATCCCGTCTTCAGGCAGTAAGACTTTCACGGTAACAACGACGGACGACAGCGACGACGAGCCCGATGGTTCCGTCACCGCGACTATCAGTAGTGTCGATGGCTATACGGTATCGAGCAGCGCAGGAGCGGCAACCGTCGCAATCGCGGACAACGATACTTGTACGCCGACGCTCCCCTCAGACGCCGTCACGATCGCCGAGATCACCGGGTGGCGCGATGGCCTTGATCCCACCAGGGCGGCCGCGGGCATCAAGCGCTTCAACCGCGTTTTGTCCACACTGGGCGTGGGTACCGGCGAAACACCGATGACTGTTCAGCAGGCGAAGGCTGTTTCCAACTGGCTCAAGAACACCCGCTGGGATCGAATTGCCCGCACGCTAGCGGCCATGGAGTCATCCCAATGCGACACGACACCGTCGACGGAGTCGGTGATTACGATCACGGCAGGTAACAACATCACCGAAGGTGGCGACGCCACCTTCGTCGTCACTGCGACTCCCGCTCCTACCACCGCGCTCACTGTTGATCTGACTGTCTCCCAGAGTGGCAGCTTCGGAGCAACAACCGGCACAGACACTGTGACAATCACAACGTCAGGCAGTGCCACATTCACAGTCAGTACGATCAACGACAGCACCGACGAACCCAACGGTTCGGTTACAGCGACCCTCTTGACAGGCACCGGTTACACCGTTTCCGGGACCAGTAACGCAGCGACGGTTGCAGTGTCGGACGACGACGAACCACTGCCGGCGATGCCGACCATTAGCATTGCCGCCGGCTCAAGGATCACCGAGGGCAGCGACGCCGCGTTCACAGTCACAGCGAGTCCCGCCCCTACCGCGGCGCTGACTGTCAACGTGACAATCTCGCAGAGTGGGAACTTCGGTGCGATGACCGGCTCTCGGACCGTAACTGTTCCGACCTCTGGCAGCCTCATCTTCACGGTCAGTACCTTCAACGACAATACCGATGAATCCAACGGGTCCGTCACGGCGACTGTCACAACAGGTACGGGGTACACCGTGTCGCAGTCCGCTGGTTTGGCGACGGTCGCGGTCTCTGATAACGACGATCCACAGCCTGTGAATCTACCTACTGTGTCGATCTCTGATGGGCAGGATTACGAGGACTATCTGCTGATCGAGTTCTATCTTGAACTCAGCCATGCGAGCAGTGTCCCGGTGACGGTGACGATTGAGATGGAAGAGGGGACGGCGACCTACGGGGGCGACTTCTTGGGCATTGACAGGACCCACACCATCGCGCCCGGCCAGACCCGCATCACGTTGTATGTGCCGCTGCGGACCGACCTGTGGCCTGAAAGCGACGAGACGTTCGCCATCAAGCTGACGTCGGCTACCGGCGCGACCATTGCAGACGACACCGGCAACGGCATCATTATCAACGACGATTGACCGCAAATCGCCGGGCACCTTCACAGTGAACCTGAGCGATGCCTCTGCGAGCAAGGGAGCCCAAGGCTTAGGGTCGGCCGTAGAATAACGCGCGTGGTGTAGTGCAGAACAACCGGTCATCATGACCGATCACTCGCAACCATCGGTGGAGTTCGCCGACCCTCAGACCACGCCGCTTACACAAACTTCTCGACGGACCCATGACCGGAGGATGATCAAGAAGACTTCGCGATCACCGCGTTTCTGCGTAACCGGCCAGCGTCAGGATGGACTCGCCGTGTTCGGTCAGCGTCACGGCATTCGCGAAACGACGGTCCGCCGTCAGCATGACCGCGCCGATGCGATGGGCCAGCGCGAGATACATGCAATCGTAAATTGGATGGTCGAGCGCCAGCGCCAGACGCATCGCGTAGGCGGCGACAAACTCGTCGGCGCCCCAGTGCACCGGCATGTCCGGCACATCTGCCAAGAGGATGCCCGCAGCGCGACGCTCAATCTCGCCCATCCGCGCCTTGCGCCAGATCGCATTGGCGACCTCGGAAGCCATCAGACGTGGAGCGTGGAGGTCGTGGCCGCTCGTCGCCAGTTCTTCCGCAACTTCGGAATCGTCCTCGGCGACCAGCCACTTGACCGCCACGCTCGCATCGACGACGAAGCGCATCAGAAGTCGTCGCGATGGCCGTGGTCGCGATCCTCGCGGATCAGCACTTCCGCCGGGGTGTGCTTGCGCCCTTCGGTCAGGGGACGCAGCCGCTTCATGGTTTCCCGGAAAGCGGCGCGCTTCGCTGCCATGTCGTCGTCGGCCGCGCATTGCAGGATGTGGCGCGCTTCGCCCTCCAGGGAGCGGTTATTCCGCGCTGCACGCTGCTTGAGGCGGTCCACTACATCGTCGTCGAGCCGCCGCACATTGATCGTCACCATGGTTTCGCCCCTCAGCCAGCCGTTATCAATTTGATATCAGGCTACCGCGGGACAGGCAGGTCCCTGCTGAGCCGGCAGGCGAAGCGGTTTAGCGTGGGTACCCTCGCTCGTCATGTGGTTTCGGGGTCGTGACGTTTCTTCGGGTTGCGCTGGCGATGTCGGCTCGCGTCTGAATCGCGGGGGGGGGGGGGCTCATTAGCCTCTCTTGCTCGGCCGCGGTTCGGCCGTCGGGGGTCGGTGTGCGCGCTGGTGGTGGCGTTGGCGGCGTCGTTGCTGGTGGTGCCGCCGGTGCCGGTGTTGTCGGGTGCGGGTCTGGGGGTTTCTGAGGCTGGGGCGCAGTCGGCGGGCACGGCTGGCGTCACGTCCCATAGCCGGGCGTTCTTGCATCGCACGGTGATCGAGGAGGGCCAGACCCGCCAGTTCGAGATCTCCAACCTGCCGGATCGTCCGGCCTATTACGTGTTCTTCAAGCCTTTGGCGGGGTACACGGCCGAAGCGTCAGATGTCACGTTCAAGGTTCATTGGCGTCGCGATGGTCTGGTTGAGGTCGCGGCGGGTGAGGGGCGCCGGGCGTCTGTGAACGCTTTGCGGGAGCGTCTGCGTTTCGAGGTGGCGGCCCATTCCGACGGCGATTCTGATGATGAGACGTTCGGGGTGCAGCTGTGTACGACCGCTGATTGTGAGGGCGGCACGGTTTTGGGTGATTGGACGGTGACGATCACCGATGTGTCGGACACGACGCTGACCGGGACGGGGGCGTCGATCACTGTGAGCGGCGGTTCGACGACGATGATGGAGCGGCTCACCAACAACGACAACCGCGACGTGTCCGACACCATCACGGTCACCATTCCCTATGCGAGCCGTCCGACTCAGAGCATCGTGGTGGTGGGCCTCGTTGATACGACGACGATGGCCAAGTGGGGGACTGAAGCGCCGATCGCGAACATCAGGGGCGGTCTCGCCCGGCACGCGGAGGCGGGTCCCACGACGCCTCGTCACGCGTTCACGATCAACCTGGACGGAGTCAACATCCCCGACGGCACCGGACTCGACGTCAACGAAAACGGCACGGTTGAGGAAGATGAGTGGGTGTCGGAGTTCGAGGTGTCAATTGCGGCGTTCAACAATGCGGTGGACACTCCTGGCGGGGTGCTGTCGGGCAATCTTGTGTTCACGGTCTATCAGTACGACGAGGACTACTACGACACGACCAACTGCCGCGTCGATCTCGGCTTGGGACCCCAGACGGTGAAGTGCCCGGACACGAGGACCGCGCCGACGGTATACACGGGCATCGTGTTGCCGGATGTGCCGTTGACGGTGACCGATGACGACGAGGTGACCGAGATCGAACTGCACCACGCCGCGACGACAGACCAAGTCGCGACGGAGGGCAGCACGTCGGACACCGCGAAGTTCCGGGTGACGTTGGGCCGCGGGCTCGCCGCGGGGGAGACGTTGACGGTTCCGCTCGCGTTTCAGGGCGCGACGCTGGGCACGCATTTCAGGCTGTCTTTGGACGGAAGCCCCCAAGGGGTCGTGTATGCGGACTCGGCCGACGGCGCGACGGGCGAGCTCACGTTCACGGGTCCCTCAGCGGCTGAGGCGACGGTGGTGGTGACCGCGGCTACTGATGATGGTGACACGGCGACCAACAATCTGGTGGTGAGGACTTATCCGACGTCGGAGCCGTGGAAGGGGAACCACATCACAACGAACCTCGCGGGTGGGGTGTGCTCTGGCGATGGTTGTGGGCCGGTGCGTCTCGCTGAGCGCTTGTACCGGATCACGCTCAACGAGGCGCAGGCGGGTCTCGCGGTCATCGACAACGGCGGGGGTCGCCTGTTGGAGGGAAACATCGTCGAGAACGTGCCGGTGGTCGTACCCACGCAAAGCAGTCAAGTGCGTTACCGGATCGATGAGCAGGTCGTCACCGAAGGCGGCGACTACTCCTATGAGGTGCGGCTTTCCGCCGCGCCGACCTCGAATGTGACCGTGGCGGCGTCGAGCAGCGACACCACCAAAGCGACGATCACCACGGGCGGCTCTTTGACGTTCACACCGTCGAATTGGACCATGCCGCAGACGGTGACGGTGTCGGCGGTGGACAACCAGGCTGATGCGGCTGATATCGGGCTGACGATCACGCACGCCGTCACCGGCGCCGGCAGCTACGCCAGCATCCCCAACGTGGCCCACGCGTTGGTGTTGGTGGACGACGACCCGACCGAGGTGTCGATGGTCGGGACAGGGGTGCGTACCAGCCCCTCGGGCACCCAGATTTCTGAAGTGATGGTGGAGGGCGACGCCACCCGGGTGGACCGTTCGCTGACGATCAGCTTGAGCCGTGCCCTCACAGCGAACGAGTGGGTGCGGGTGCCGTTGTATCTGGAAGCGACCGGGCATCGCCACAACCCTGATGTGGAATGCGACCTGAACCTCCAAGACTGGAGCGATATCTCGCTGGAGCGGTGGGCGGATTACGTGGCGTGCGATGTGGTCAGCTCGGTTCGTGGGCCGCGTTACAGCGCGAACGTGGCGTGGCCGGTCCATCACAACGATTTCGAGATGGCCGCTGTCGGCACGGGTGTGTCGGTGGAGGCGGTGAACCGGTACACGCCCGCGCATGTCGGGTTCCGCTGGCTGGAGTTCGCCGGCGCAGGCGCGCAGGAAGCGACGATCGTGCTGAAAGCCCGCGGCGGCTTCGACGACGGCGACGTCCACGACGAGGCGTTCCACATCAGCTTCCCCCGCGGGCTCCAGTCGGTGCGCAACTACACCGACGACGGCCATGTGTTCTCCCCGCAGAGACATCTCAACCCCCAAACGAACCTCGGCGGAGGCGTCACCGCAGCGCACGCCGACGCGCAAGCCTGGTACGGCATCGCAGACGACGAGGAGGGGGGCAGCAGTGCGCCCGAGATGCCCGCTGGCTGGCCGCTGCTTCCTTCCGGCTTGAATCCGGGCGACTCGTTCCGTCTGATCTATGCCACTTCCCAGACCACCACCGCGCAGAGCCGCGATCTCGCCGTGTACGACGCGTTCGTGCGCGCCGAGATCACCGGCAACGCCCTCGTCAACGGCGGTGTCGCCGCCCTGGCCGACCACGCCGGACACTTCAAGGCGATCGCCGAGACGTCGGTCGAGGGCAGCTCGGCGTTCAGCGTGACCGAGTTGACGCGCACGACGGCCCGCGATCATGCGCAGTTCAACCCCGACAACGGCGACCATCCCGATGTGCGGATCTACTGGGTGGGCGGAACCAAGGTCGCCGACGACAATGCCGACTTCACCGACGGAGATTGGGACGACGAGGCGAACCCCCGCCGCGCCGACGGCACCGCAGCGACGGTGCATGTCAGCGGCTACTGGACCGGCAGCGGCAGAGACGGAGCCGGCATCGAGGTCTGCTCCGAAATATCGAACGGCATAACAAGCACGCGGTACCCGCGGCTGGGCTGGACGGACGCGACAGTAGGATTGCTCAACAACAGCAGCGTGGATGGCTTCCCATTGGGTCCCCGCACAGATATCGCGTCGAGTTGCGGGCGTCAGCACGGCTACAGCCACAACCGCACCGAGATGCGGCCGATGTACGCCCTGTCAGGCGAGTTCACAGTCGTTGCCGCGGGCGCCACCATCGAATCAGCCACAGCCGCCGAGGGCAGCGCGGCCACGTTCACCGTGACGATCCCCGACGCGGCCCCGCTGGGGGGCATCACCGTGCCCTACACGTTCGACCACGGCCTCGGCATTAGCACCGACCCCGCCCACATCGTCGCCGATAACAACGACTTCGCCGACACCGACGGCGAAGTCACCATCGCCCAGGGCGACACCACCGCGGCCATCACCGTGGCGACCACCGACGACAGCACCTACGAGGGCGACCACTACTTCAGGGTCACCCTCGGCACCCCGACGGGCACCGACGCGCCCGGCGTGCACCCCACCAAAGGCACCGCCACCGGCACGATCACCGACAAAGCCGACCTGCCCAACGTCGCGTTCAGCTCGGCGACGGCCAGCGCCGCCGAGGACGCAGGCACAATCGACGTCACCGTCACCAAGACCGGGACCACAGCGGTGCCCCTGTCGATCTACTGGACCACCGCGGATGACACCGCAGCCCACCCGACCGACTACACCGCCCAGTCCGGCTACCTCGAATTCGCCACCGGCGACACCACCAAGACCCTCACCATCCCCATCGTCGACGACAACACCGCCGAGAACACCGAAACGTTCAAAGTGCAGCTCGACGGCACCCTCGCCGTCGACGCCCGGGTCGGCAGCACCGGCGAGACAACGATCACCCTCACCGACGACGACGTCGGCGGCGCCGCTGGTGTGACGCTTTCTGGGTCTGCTCTGACTTTGACGGAGCTTCACGCCACTGATGCGGAGATGTCCTACACGGTGGTGCTCGACTCTGATCCGGGCGCGGTTGTGGTGGTGACGGTGTCCTCGGGCGACCCGACGGCGGTGGCGGTGGACACCGACAGCGACATGGCCGGCGACCAGTCGATGCTGACTTTCACTCACGGCAATACCGGGAACTGGAACTCGGCGCAGACGGTGACGCTGCGCGCCGTCAACGACGGCGACGCCGCCGCGGAGACTGTCACCGTCTCCCATGCGGCGGAGGTATCGGATGCCGGCAACCCGTATCACCAGATTCCGATCAACAGCGTGACCGCGACCACCGTCGACGCCGGTCACAAGATTGTGGTTGTGCCGGCTGCGGTGTCGGTGAATGAGGGCGACACCGCCGAGTACGGGATCCGATTGGCGAGCAACCCGGGCGGCGCGGTGGCGTTGCATGTCACCGCTGTCAACAGTTCCGGCAGTCTGACTGTCAGTCCCGTGACCGTGTCGTTCAACGCCGGCAACTGGATGTCTGCCCAGACCGTCACGATCAGCGGGGGCAGCGGGGGTGCCGGGGGTGTCACCCATTCTGTGTCGAGCTCGGCGGGCGCTGCCCGGTCGAGGTATCCGGTGAACATGGTCGGGCCGCAGGTGGATGTCACGGTGGTGTCGTCGGCTGCTTTGGTGTTCGACGTCGGCGAGGGGGTGGCGGTGAGCGAGGAATCGGGCCACACCGACACCTACGAGGTGAAGTTGAACAAGGCGCCGTCGGCGGATGTGACGGTGGCGATCACCGCGGCAGCGGGCGCGGCGGTCAACCCGGCTTCGCTGACGTTCACGACAACGAACTGGGACACCGGACAAGAGGTCACGGTTTCGGGTGTGGATGACAACACCATCAACACCGGCGGGGCGCGGATGGTGACGATTTCGCACAGCACGTCGTCGTCGGACAACGATTTCAACGCGTTGAGTGGGAATGTGACGGTGCGGGTGGCTGACACCGACACGACCCCGACGCTGGGCATCACACCCGCGCAGGTGCAGTCGTCCGCGTTCGCCAGCGGCGGCACTGTCACGCTCACCTTGACGCCTGAGCATGTCACGTTCTTCGGCGTCGGCGACGGCGACGGCTTAGGACCCGAAAGCGGCGACCGAGGCGACGGGATTCTGCGAAGCGGCGGATCGTTGTCGGCTTCGGGTCTGGCGTTGTTGACGTTCACCGGGGAGCCGACAGGGTTGACGGTCGATAGCGCCGAGCTCGGTGCGGCCATGAGCGATGTGCATGGCCAGCCCAAGCATCGTTCTTTGGAGGTGGTGCTGTCGTATTCGGGTTCGGCGATTACCGCCGATGACCCAGTCACCCTCAACGTCGGCCGTCGACTGTTGCGCCGGTCGCTGTCCGCGACCAAGGCGGTTCCTTACGGAGCGTCCCTGTCCGCGGATTTCACTATCAAAGCCCCCGAACCTGTCACCGTGTCGATGGCGGGGTCTGATGGTGATGCCAACGGCAACGCTGTGGAAGGCGCCAGCGGCGCGACGGGGTATCGGACCATCACCTTGACGCTGGGCCGGGCGCTGACCGGCTCGGAGGAGGTGACGGTGCCGTTGAGCGTGGTGGGTGCGACGGTGACCGACGATTACACGTTCGGTTTGGAGCCGGCGACGCAGGACGGCGTGTCGTTGACGACGACAGGTGGGACGCACACTGCGCAGGATCCGGCGGTTGTGTTCTCGGCGGGGGCGTCGTCGGCGACTTTACGGTTGAAGCCGGTGGACAACTCGGTGCGGTCCCAGCCGTATGTGGTGGTCGGTTACGGCACCGGCGCGCGGGCGCCTGCGGGGTCGGGTGTGACTTTGGACACTCCGACGGGCGGCCCGGTGGGTGTGGTGTTGGTGGACGACGAGACGGGCGATTTTGAGGTTGCTGCTGATTGGCCGTTGTTGCCGTCGGGGTTGTCGGGGGGTGATGAGTTCCGGTTGATGTTCATCACGTCGCAGACTCGGACTGCGGAGTCGACCGATATTGATGTGTACAACGAGTGGGCTCAGGGCGTGGTCGCCGCGGGCGGTCACGCTGGCCTCAAGCCTTACGCGGGTCTGGTGCGGGTGGTGGGCAGCACCACAACAGTCGATGCCCGTGTCAATGCCGGCATGCACACGGGAAGCGCGTGGGCTGACGGCTCGGCGAACGCGTCGAGCAGCGGGGTGAAGGTGTACTGGCTGGCTGAGCCGTCGTCGGACAAGGTCGCGGACAACTATTTCGATTTCTTTGATGGTTCCTGGGACGGAGGCGCGGACCAGTCCGGCGCGGACACTGTCGAGTCGGGTGCTGCGCGTACCGTTACGGCAGGGTTCTGGACTGGCAGCAACGAGCACGACGGGAGGAAAGCATCAATAGCGACGCGTCGGCTTGGCGCGACTACGCCCTCGGTTGCTCGTGTTTCGCTTGGCAATCCGCTGTCTGACACTTCTGCGATGTCGGATGCTTCGTTGCCGATGCTGGCCATGTCGCCGGTGTTCAAAGTAGAGGCCGCCGCGACGCCGGAGTTGACGTTTGCTTCGGCGGCGTACAGCGAAGCGGAGGACGGCGGCAGCGTCGATGTGACGGTGAACGCGAGCAGCGCGCCGTCTGCGGCGTTGACGGTGAACCTGGACTCGCAGGCGGAGACCGCGACGGAGGCGTCGGACTACACCGCGCCGCCGACAACGTTCACGTTCCCCGCCGCCATGACGTCTCACACCTTCAGCGTCAACATCACCGACGACAACACGGTGGAGGGCGACGAGACCTTCACCATGACACTGGCGAGCGGCACCGGCTACACGGTGGGCACGCCGGCGACCACCACGGTGACGATCACCGACGACGACACGCCGCCGGTCACGGTCACCATGTCCGCGTCCGACGGCGACAGCGACGGCAACGCGGTCGAGGGCGGCGCCGGCACCACCGGCCACCGGACCATCACGCTCACTCTGGGCCGGGAGTTGGCCGGCTCGGAACAGGTGACGGTGCCGCTGACAGTCGTCGGCGCGACCGTGACTACTGATTACACGTTCGGGTTGCAGCCGACCACCCAGACGGGCGTGTCGCTGAACACATCCGGCTCGAACAGCGCGCAGAACCCGGCGGTGGTGTTCGCGTCCGGCGCGCGGACCGCGACATTGCGTTTGACGCCGGTGGACAACAATGTCCGTACGCAGCCGTATGCGATCGTCGACTACGGCTCGGGCTCGCGTGCTCCCGCTGCTTCGGGCGGCGTGACTTTGGACACTCCGACGGGCGGCCCGATCGGCGTGGTGTTGGTGGACGACGAGACGGGCGACATCGTGCTGCCGGCGGGTGCGGGTTTCCGGCCGGGTGTGTCGAACAACGCGGAGTATCGGTTGTTGTTCATGACATCTGCGGGCGGGGCGGCGACGTCGACCGACATCGCGGATTACGACCATTTCGTGCGGGCTGCGGCGGTCGCGAATGGGGGGGCTGATTTGTTGCCTTATGCCGGATTTTTCAGGGCGTTCGTGTCGACTGCGAGCACGCACGGCCGTGAGCATGTGGGGATCTGGGGGTCGGGCGCCTTCACTGACGGCACGACGCAGGGGTCGGACTCGGGGACTGAGCTGTATTGGCTGGGGACGGGCGGCGAGCAGGTGTCGTCGAGCTATTGGCTGTTCTGCAATCGGCCGTGGACTGGTCGTTGGAGTGCGACCGCCACGCGTCTGCGCCACGAGGACGGCAGTGTGGGCAACGGGGCGAAGGTGTGGACGGGGATGAACAACAACTGCACCACCAGTTCCAACCAGTTGGGCACGAGCACACCCACGTATGGTCCCGGCGCGCAGGCGGGCAGCGGTGGCAGCCCGACCCAATCGAATGCCCTGTCGCTGGGCACTGAGGCGGCCGCCAGCGAGAACCGGTTCTACGCGGTGTCGGATGTGTTCAAAACTGTCGCGTCGGCTGATATGCCGCAGGTGGTCTTCGATAGTAGAACTGGTTCGGCTAATGAGGGCGAGACGGTCAGGTTGACGTTGAGGGCCAGTCCTGCGCCGACCGCGGATCTGACGCTCACCTACATCGTCGAGGAGAGCGGCGGTGACGCGACCGCGGGGCAGGATTTCACCGCGGGCGAGGCGTCGGTGACGATCCCCGCGGGGCAGACGTCGGTGGCTTTTGACGTAGCGACCCTTGAGGACGGGGTGTTCGAGCGGTCGGAGTCGTTTCGTGTGCGTCTCGCTGCTTCGCCTGACTATTTGCGGGGCAGTGCTCGTGTCTCGACTGTGACGATCTTGGAGGTCGAGAGACTCCAGGTGGGCTTCGCGCAGGCCGAGTACTGGGCGCTCGAGGACGGCGGCAGCGTCGACGTGGAACTCGCGTTGAGCCATGGCACCGAGCGGGCGGTGAGCTTGACGCTGTCGGTGGGAGGCACCGCGACGGGCGGCAGCGACTACACCGCCCCGGCGGCGAGCGTGACGATCCCGCCGGGCAACACGTCGCGCACCCACACGATCACCATCCCCATAGCAGCGGACACGACTGTCGAACCAGACGAGACGATCACATTGGCCATCGCCAGCGTGACGACGACGAACGCCGGAACGGCGAACCGCTCCCGCACGACGGTGTTCATCGCCGATCAGGACCATGCGTCGGCTGGTCTGGTCGCGCCGTCCACGGTCGAGGTGGACGAGGGCGGCACGGCGACGTATCGGCTGCGGCTCGCTACCGCCCCGTCGGGGACGGTGACGGTGACCGTGTCGGGCCAAACATCGTCGGAGTTGACCCTCGACGCCGACGACAGCACGAACGGCGACCAGGCCACGGTGCAGTTCACCCCCTCTAACTGGTATGTGGGCCGCAAGGTCACCGTGAGAGGTGTCCATGACGAGGACTTGACCGACGATTCGGTGACGCTGGCGCATTCGGCGTCGGGCGCCGACTACGGATCGGTCACCGGCTCGGTGGCGGCGACCGTCGATGATGAGGACGTCACGTTGAGCATCACCGGCGGCGCGGCGGTCACCGAGGGCACCGCCGCGGAGTTCACCGTCACCGCGAGCCCGGCGCCGGACCGCGATCTGACCGTCAATGTGGGTATCGCCGACGCGGCCGGCGCCGATTTTGTTGCTGCGGGCCAGCAGGGGAACCGCACCCGCATCCTGCCTGCGGGGCAAGCCACGGCCATGTTCACGGTGCCGACTGTTGCTGATTTCAATGAGGAGCCGTCGGGGCCGATCACCATCACTCTGCAAAACAGCGATAACTACATGATCGACTCGTCTGCTGCGTCCGCCATGGTGCAGGTCGACGACGACGACGACGCGGCGGTCACCGTCGCCATGTCGGCCTCGCGTGACAACGCGGTGGAGGGCGCGACCGATGCCACCGGCTACAGCGACATCACCCTCACGCTGGGCGGGCCGCTGAGCGGCACTGAGACGCTTACGGTGCCTTTGACTGTGACCGGAGCGACCGTCACAACCGATTACACGTTCGCGTTGGTGCCGACGACGCAGACCGGCGTCGCGCTGGACACGTCGGGGCCGCACTCGGCGCAGAACCCGGCGGTGGTGTTCACCGCGGGCGCGACGACCGCGACTTTGCGGTTGACGCCAGTTGACAATGATGTTCGCACCCAGCCGTATGTGATCGTCGACTTCGGGCCGGGCGCGACCGCTAGTGGCGGCATCAACGTCGGCGAGCAGACCGGCGGGCCGATCAACGTTGTACTCGTCGACGACGAAACCGGCGATATTGAGGTGGCAGCCGACTGGGCGTTGGCGCCGTCGGGTTTGTCCGCGGGCGACGAGTTCCGGCTGATCTTCATCACTTCGCAGACACGCACCGCCGCCTCCACCGACATCGACGACTACAACGACTGGGCCCAACTGGTGGTCGCCGAGCACGGCCACGCCGCCCTGTTGCCCTACTCGGGGCTGGTGTCGGTGATCGCCAGCACCGCCACCGTGGATGCCCGCGAGAACACCGCCATGTGGGACCCGGCGCTGAACTCCAACGCAGGCGGCTACACCGATAGCTCTACCAGCGATTCGGACAGCGGCACCAAGATCTATTGGCTCGCTGCGCCGTCGGCACACAAAGTGGCCGACAACTATTTCGATTTCTACGACGCCTCCTGGGACACCGGCACCAACAACAGAAGCCACTCCACCAACGAAGCGGCCACGCCGCTAGAGGCGGTCTATTGGACAGGCAGCAGCGACGCCGGCGAAGCCGTGAGCGGCAACGCCCTCGGCGAAGCCAATCCCCAATACGGACACGTGGAGACGTTCGGCAGCACACCGCTCGACCACACGGCAAACGCGGACAACGCGACCCGCTTCGGGTTGTTGACGATGTCGCCGGTGTTCAAGATCGACCCCTCCGCGACGGGCCCCGAGGTTTCAGTGCGGCTGATGACCGGCGAGGGCGAGAACCGCAACGACGACGGCGAGGTCGAAAAGCCGGAAAACGACGCCACCGTGTCGTTCCCGCTGACGTTGGACGCCCAGCCCGCCGCTGCTCTGATGGTGTGCGTGCGCGTCGCGGAGTCGGGCGACACCGACCGGGTCGCCGCAGCCGACGAGGGCATCAAAACGGTCAGCTTCAATGCTGGCGTGCAGACAGGGTCGATCGACGTCGCGTGGACCGACAACGATGACGACGACCTCGACAGCGTGATCACCGTCACCGCGGTGCCGTCGAGCACCGCTGGCTGCTCGAGCACCGACTCGTACACCGTTTCGGGCACCAACGGGTCCGACAAGGCGCGCATCACCGACGACGAGGCAACCGAGGTGACGCTGACGGCGTCGGACACGGCCATGAGCGAGCAGGACGCTTCTGACACCGCGACGCTGACGGTGTCGTTGGGCCGCCCGCTGATCGCCGGCGAGTCGCTGGTGGCACGCATCACGCTCGCCACCAGCACTGACGCTCGGCTGCCCGGCCACGCCACCCCGGACTTCGCGGTCACCGCGTCGGGCACCGGCGTGGCGCTCGCCAACGCCGCGACGACCACGTCGCAGGTCACGTTCACCGGCTCGGACTCCAACACCGTGCAGACCGCGACGGTGACCCTCACACCGATCGCCACCGCTGCAGGCGACGACGGCGACACCTCTGACGAGGAGATCACCGCGAACCTGCTGCGCCTGATCACCGGCACCGGCTCGGGCACGGTGGTGACCGGCGGCGGCGCGGCGGTCGTCGAGGCGTCCTCGGAGGTGGATCTGACCATCGACGACGACGACGCCTCGGCCTGCTCGGCGCAGTCCTCTGTGTTCAGCGGCACGAGTCTTCGTATTCTCGAAACCGGCGAAACGACCTACTGCGTGCGCCTCGCTAACGCGCCGTCGGCTGGCGACACGACGGTGATGATCGGGCGAACGGGCGCGCACGCTGGGGCGGCGTCGGTGAGCCCGTCGTCTTTGACGTTCACCGCGTTGAACTACACCGAACCGCAGGAAGTCACGGTGACCGGCGTGGACGACCCCGGCACGCATCAGGAAAGATCGCTGACGTTGACCCACACCGCGAACGGTGGCGGCTATTCGAGCCAAAGCCTGGGCAGTGTCCGGGTCGAGGTGTCTGACGCGCCGGAGGTGGAGGTGTTCGCGCATGTGCGTTATGACGACGAGGATGCGTGGCGCTGGTTCGTGAACGCAAATGGGGGGATGCTGCGTCCGTCGACGGTCACCGCTGCGCCGGGTGTCACGCCGATGCGCAACGTGACACCGTGCTGTGAGGTGCAGTACGCGGTTCGTCTGTCGAACCGGCCTTTGGGCGGCGCGGTCACCGTCGATATCAGCGTGGGCGACTTCGGGGGCACGACAGCGTCGGCGATCACCGGCATCTCGCTGACCCGCGACGGCACGCCGGAGCAGTCGCTACGCATCAGGTTCGAGGACCGCGCTCCGGATCCGGGGTGCGGCTGGCTGGTGCAGACGCCGAACACCCATTACGACTCGAACTACAGGGAGAAGCCGGGCGTGTCGGACTCCTATGACAACAACGCCGACACGTCGTGGGAGTGCTACCGGTTCATCTGGGTGCACAACAAGCGCGAGCACCAGAGTCCGACCAGGTCGCTGTGCGCTGACATCACCCACACCGCCACAGGAGGCGGGGTGCGCAAAGTCACGGTGGACACAATCCGGATGCACAGCTTGGGGTTCAACACGGGACGAGTCCACGACAATCCCGCCTGCCCGTTCCTGTACGCCAACACGCTCGGCACTCCACAGAACAGCCCCCTGCCCGCCCAAGCGCCGCCGGTGCCCACCACAGCAGTCGCTGGCCTGTCGGTCGCCGGCGGCGGCGGCACCACTGCGACGGCGAGCTGGGACGCTGTACCGCACGCGACGAAATACAGCGTGTCCTACAGCGCCCAGGCCGCGGACGGGTCGCTGACCCAGACCGTCGGCGCGTTCGACGACATCACGGCGACCAGTCTCACGTTCGATCACGGCGTCACCGCGCCCGCGACGGTGACCGTGACGGTCACCCCCGGCTACGACAACGACGACAGCGACGGCGGTACCCCCACGGTGACCTATCTCGACGGCCTCGCTGCCACCGTCACCCTCAACATCGGCACAACCCCAGATGCGGGCGAAACCGCACAAGAAGAGGAGGGGACCGGCGGCGACGGCCCGGTGGCTCCGCCGCCGGGCTGCGTCTCCGACGACACGCTGGAGCTGGCCCGCGACTACTACGACGTGAACAAGCACCGTGCGCCCGGCTACGGCAAGACCTGGCGTCGGGTGCTCATCGCGTTCGGTGATGTCGCGGACGCGCAGCTCGAGCCGTTCACTGCAGCCGAAGCGAGCCAAAGCGAAACCCGCTGGGCCGGATGGGGCCCATTCCGCGAAGCCCTCGAATGCATCGAGAAAGCCCAGCAGGATCCGGCCCCACCGCCCGTCGAGCCCGAGATCGCCGTCACAGCCGGCGCAGGCGTGACAGAAGGCGGCGACGCGGTGTTCACCATCACCGCTGCCCCTGCACCGCACACCGCCCTGTCGGTCGACGTCACGCTCACCCAAACCGGTGATTTCGTGTCCACTGGCACCCAGACCGTGACCATCGGCACCACCGGCAGCTACACGCTCACCGTCGCCACCACCGACGACAGCGCCGACGAGGCTGACGGTTCGGTCACCGCCGCTATCGGCACTGGCACCGGCTACACCGTGTCGACGAGCAGCGGCGCCGCCACCGTCGCCGTCGCCGACAACGACATACCCGAGATCACCATCACCGCCGGCACAGATGTCACCGAGGGCGGCGACGCGGTGTTCACCATCGCCGCCGACCCATTGCCGCACACAGCTCTCGACGTGGCCGTGGAGATCACCCAGACCGGCGACCACGGCGCCGCCGCCGGCACCCGAACGGTCACGATCCCTGCCACCGGCACCTACACCCTCACCGTCGCCACCACCAACGACAGCGACGACGAAGCCGACGGGTCGATCACCGCCACCGTCTCGACCGGCGCCGGCTACACCGTGTCATCCGCGAACAGCACCGCCACGGTCGCGGTGGCCGACGACGACGACCCGCCTCCGCCTCCGCCTCCGCCTGTCGAGTGTGTTTCTGATGAGACGCTGAGATTGGCGCGTGACTACTACGAGCTGAACCGTCATCGCGCGCCGGGCTACGGCAGCAACTGGCGTCGGGTGCTGGTCGCGTTCGGCGACGTCGCCGACGATCAGCTGACCGCGTTCACTGCGGCCGAAGCGCTCGCGCGCGAGCAGATCTGGTACGGGTGGAAACCGTTCCGCGAAGCGCTGGAGTGCATTGAAGCAGCCCAATAGCCTCAGCCTCCTGCCTGTGTGCGGCGTTGTCGGTTCTCGATCACGATGCCTGTCGCTCACCAGGCATTGATGGTGCCTGGACGTCGGTGGGCTTTCCGGTTCCCGAGACGGCCGATTTCTCGTCGGGCCAGGTGAAGCTCACGGTGCTGTTCGAGTACTTCCCGAGTCGGTGCCAGAACCTGGGTCAGTGCTGGTCGGGCGGGTCGGCGTTGCGGGGTTCGGGTGGCTGGAGCCGGGGGCGGCCGTCGCATGCGGTGCGGATCTTGCGGCCGTGGGCGTGAACGTCTCGGTGGCATGGCTCGCAGAGCGATGCAAGGTTTGCGATGTCGGTGAGGCCGCCGTTGTCGTAGTAGTCGATGTGGTGGGCTTGGGTGTGCTCGGGCGTGAGTTCGCAGCCGATGCAGCCGCGGTCGCGTGCTGCGAGCACGAGCCGTTGGGCGTCGTTGGCGTTGCGTGTGCGTCCCAGTGCGAGTTGTGACCAGTCGGCGGAGAACATGGCGGGCAGCACGTTGGCGTTGAGGCCGTACTCGGCGAGCATCTGCGCTGACATGGGAGTGCCGTCGTCGAGGCGGGGGTTGGCGAGCCGGTCGCTGGTGATGTCGTAGTCGGCGATGATGAGCAGGTTGGTCGCGAAGCGTCGGGCTGTCTCGTCGCCCAGCACCAGCTCGCACAGGGCGTCAGCGGTGAGCTGCGCCCGAGACGCAGCGTCGCCGTCGTCGTGAGGGTTGTTGTCGGCGTGGCGTCGCCGCGTCGAGCGCACCGCGGCTTGCAGGGCGTCGCTGAGCTGGCGTCCTGTGAGGAAGTCGAGCTTGCCGTGCAGGTGCCACATGCCGTCGTCGCCGATCCGCAGCGACGCCGAGCGCTCATGACGCTGCAACGCCAGCTCCGCGTCGGCGGGGCTGAGATGTTGGGCGGCGGCCTCGGCTGCGAGTTCGTCTGCGATCGCCAAGCTGTAGTTCGCGAGCGGGTGACGGGCGATCGTGTCGGAGGGATACGTGCGGGCGAGTTCGAGGAAGTCGTGTTCGCTGCGGCGGTGCTTCTTGGGTGCTTCGCGGGCGATCACTTTGGCGTGGGACATCTGGATCTCGCCGGCTTGCATCGCGTCGAGCGTGCCGGTGAAGCCCTCTGAGACCAGGCTTTGGGCGAGACGGGTCTCGCTGCGGGCCTGCGCGCAGTTCATGCGTGTCTGGTCGCGCAGCACGTATGCGGTGGCTTGTGCGCCGTAACGCGACGTCATCTCGCCTACC
Source organism: Candidatus Poriferisodalis sp. (assembly GCF_965214215.1). GTDB lineage: Bacteria > Actinomycetota > Acidimicrobiia > Acidimicrobiales > Poriferisodalaceae > Poriferisodalis. The sequence continues at coordinate 2,274,345 of NZ_CBDCBD010000003.1, forward strand.
GCTGCCAGATAGCGGCCCTCGACGCGGGCACGCTCAGCGGTCAACTCGACCACCAGATCGGTGAGCTCGTCGACGTTCAGCGCACCCAGATCGGCATCCCAACCCGCCGCGCTGCCGCCGACAATCCCGCCGTCACCGGCACGCCCGGAGGCGGCATCGCGCCGCTCGGCATCGGCCGGGGCCGAGATAGCTCCGTCAGCAGCTCGTCCGGCGGCGTCATCGCGCTGCCCGGCAACCGCTGGGGTCGAGACCGCGCCCAGCGAGCTGTTCCGATGTTCGGCGGAACTGGTGGCATCGTCGAACGGCCCCAATTCGCCGCCGGTCCACACCGCTCTTTCATCGGGCCACGCTGACCCGACGGCTGGGGGCCACCCAGACGCCGTGTCGACGCTGGCTTCGGGTGCCTCCACATCGCCGGGAGCGAGTTCTCGCACGACATCGCCGAACATGAATAGAGCATACACACGTTTGTAACGAAAAGCAAACACTCGCGCGTACAAATCTCAACTGAGTCTCGCCATCGGTCCGCGCAGCGGTCGACGCCATCGAGAGGCGTCCATGCGTGGCGTGATGGCGGCGACGCAGTTCGCAGCGTCGCTCAGAGTTCGGCTGCGTCGGCACCGAGTCTGCGCATATCGGCGGCGTCGGTGGTGAGGACCTTGACGCCGAGTTGGTCGGCAAGCACGGCGAGGCTGGCGTCGACGACATCGCTTGTGCCGGTGCGGGCACAGCGCTGGCCGATGACGCGAGGGTCTCCGAAGGGATGCACCTTGATCGACTTGACCAGCATCGCCAGCGGCACCTGCCTGGCAGGCTCGCGCCATGCTTGGGCCAGAGCGGCATCGTTCGTCGCCGGGATCACTCCGTCGGCATGCATCTGGCGGATCCGCGCCAGCACGACACGCCTTTTCGAAGGGTTGTCGAGCGCGATGAACACGCCGGCGTCGAGAATCACCGGTTCGACCTGATCTCCTCGGCACGGGCCGCCTCAGCCTCGGTCGGCTCTCCCCATTCGGCAGTCGCCCATTCGACGAATTCGTTCATGGCGTCGAGCTGAGCGTCTCGTTCTGCCAAGAGCCGAAGACCTTCTTCGACTGCCTCGCGTTCAGTGCGACGCCGAGCGGCCGTCGATTCGAGGTCGCGCAGCGCTTGCGGCCCGAGGAACATCGATTTGCGCTTCGGCTTGTCAAAGATGGTTTCAGGCATACAACCAGCATACGTCGGTGTGCAAACAGTGCAGGATTCGGTGTCGGGGTCGCTTGGCGGAAGGCGTCGGCGCTCCCGGGCAGTCCGAGTTCTAGCATCACTCGATTTGTGAGATCTACTGAATTTATCTGAAATATAGTGAATGTTAAGACGCCGCAGAGGCGAGTCCAGCGAGCACATCGCTCGCGGCAGTCGTGCGGTCGGCGGCACTGACGCGCGCCGAGGGCGCCACGGCGAGGGTGGCATGCACGGCAGCCTCCATCGCGCCGAGCAAGTCGCGCAACTCGCGCGGCGGGGGGAAGTACTCGTCCTCATCGGTAATGGTCACCTCGGTGGTGCCCTCCCGGGGAGCCAGCCTGGCGATGACTGCCTCGACGAGCTCCTCTGGCGCGGACGCCCCAGCAGTGACGCCCACGGTGCCGAACAGATCGTCGGGCAGCTCGGTGGCGGCGTTCACGCGCAGAACGCGATCGCAGCCCGATTCCGCGGCCACCTTGGCGAGCGCCATCGTGTTCGAAGAATTCGCCGAGCCGATCACTACGACGGCGTCGCAGCGGGCGGCAATCTCGGCGAGCGCGCTCTGGCGGTTGGTGGTGGCGAAACACAGGTCTGAGCGGCCAGGCATCCACACATCGCCGAAACGGTCCTTCGCAGCGTCGGCGACCTCGGACCAGTCGCGATGGCTCAGCGTGGTCTGAGCCAGCACGGCCACGGGCACATCGACGTCGTCGAGCGCATCCACATCGGCAGGCTCGGACACCAATGAGATGGACTCGGGTGCCACCGCCATCGTGCCAACCGCTTCGTCATGACCCTCGTGGCCGACATAGACGATCCGGAAGCCCTTGCCGGCGCGCACCCGCACCTCGTGGTGCACCTTGGTGACCAGCGGGCACACTGCGTCGACCACGTAGCCGCCCCGCCGGCGAGCCTGCGACACCACCTCGGGCGCCGAGCCGTGCGCTGACAGCATGAGCGGCCGCCCGGGCGGGACCTCGGCGACGTCGTCGACGAACACCACACCGAGCCGCTCGAACCGGTCGACCACAAGGCGGTTGTGGACGATCTCGTGGTAGCAGTACACCGGCGGCGGGAACGAGCGGACGAGCCAGGCGAGCGCCTTGATGGCCATTTCCACGCCGGCACAGAAGCCCCGTGGCGCAGCCAGCAGCACCCGGTCCACAGCCACCCAGATGACGCTACCGACGCCGCGCGCGCGTGCATTGCGACGCTGCGGTCACGCCCGAAGGCCCCGAGGCGGCGGCTTCCTATCCTGAACCCATGTCAAGGCCGGTTGTGGTGGCGGTGGAGCCCGGCTCGGCGGCCGAGATCGCTGGGCTGGCCCCCGGCGATGAAGTGATGTCGATCTGCGGCGTCGTGCCCACCGACGTCATCGCTTGGCAGATGCTGGTGGACGAGGCCGACCCCACCCTCGCGGTGCTGCGCGGCGGGCACGAGATCACGGTCGACGTCGGCAAGGCCGCCGGGGTGCCGCTCGGCGCCGAGGTTCATGCGGCGATCTTCGACCGGGTGCAGACCTGCGACAACCACTGCGAGTTCTGCTTCATCTACCAGCTTCCGCCGGGGCTGCGCCGCAGCCTCTATGTGAAGGACGACGACTACCGGCTGTCGTTCCTGTACGGGAATTTCACGACGCTCACTCGATTCACCGAGCTGGATCTTGAACGGGTGTTTGACGAGCGCCTGTCGCCGTTGTACGTGTCGATCCACGCCACCGATCCCGACGTCCGGTCGCGGATGCTGCGCAACCCGCGAGGCGCGATCAGCTTGCGGTGGCTGAGCGCCCTGCTCGAAGGCGGCATCGAGGTGCACGGCCAGGTGGTGGTGTGCCCAGGCGTCAACGACGGGGCTGTGCTGGCCGACACGCTGTTGGGCGTGCTGGATCGCTTCGGGTCGCTGGAGACGCTGGCGGTGGTGCCGCTGGGCGTGAGCTCGCACCAGCGGGAGCCGGCGATGCGGCCGCACACTGCCGCCGAAGCTGCAGCCGTTGTCGACCTGTGCGAGGAGTGGCAGCAGCGCTATTGCGATGTGCTGGGCAGGCGACTGGTGTACGCCGCCGACGAGTACTACCTGCTGGCGGGCCGCCCCTTCCCGCCCGCAGCCACCTATGGCGACTTCCCGATGCACGAGGACGGCATCGGCATGGCGCGGGCGTTCGAGCAGGAATTCATGTCTGCGGGCACCGTCGGATGCAGCGATGCCGGCCGCGAGCCCCCTTCCGAGCCCGCCGCTATCCAGCGGGCACCGGCCGCGGGGTTCTTCTCGTGGGTGGACGGGGCGCCCGCCGAGGGCTACCGGGCCGTTCGCGCTCCCGGGCACGGAGCGAATCGCAGCGGGGAGATCGACCCCGGCGGCCTGCCGCTGTCGCTGCGCTCGACTCCGGTGACCCTGTCGTCGCGGTCACCGCAGCGGCGAGACCGCGGCCACCTGGACCGCTCGATCGGCATCCTCACCGGCACCTACGGTGCTGCGGTGCTGGGTCCGCTGGTGGCTGGGTGGCGCAGCGAGACCGAAGCCGCCATCGCAGGGCCGACCCCCGACGTGCGGGTCATCGCTGTTCCCAACGACTTCTTCGGCGGCAACATCGGTGTCACGGGCCTGCTCGCCGGCGCCGACATCGCAGCCACGCTGGAAGCTGAGCCAGCCGGCCATCGCTACCTTGTGGCCGATGTGAGCCTGTCGGGCGGGCGGTTCCTGGACGGCGTGGCACCCGCGGACCTGCCGCACCCCGTCGAAATCGTCCCGACCAGCGGCGCGGCGCTGCGGCGGCTGCTCGACACCGCAGCTGTGCCCGAGCCCGGGCGCGCTGTCGCCGATCCAGCCGCACCCACCGCAGCGGGAGCGCTGCAATGAGTGCCGATCTGCCGGTCGTCGGCATCGTGGGTCGGCCCAACGTCGGCAAGTCGACGCTGTTCAACCGGCTGGTCGGGCGCCGCGAGGCGGTCGTGGCGCCCGAACCGGGCGTGACGAGGGACCGCAAGGCAGCCGGGGCCGCTTGGCGAGGCCACCGGTTCGTGGTGGTGGACACGGGTGGTTGGTCGGCTGCCGGCGACGTGCTCGACGGCAAGGTGTCGCAACAGAGCGAGCGAGCGATGGCCGACGCCGACGTGCTGCTGCTGGTGGTCGACGTGACGGTCGGCATCACCGAGCCCGACGCCCGAATCGCCGCCATGCTGCGGCGCAGCGGCCGACCGACCCTGGTCGTGGCCAACAAGGCGGACAGCGGATCTCGTGACGACGGACGGTGGGATTTCCATCGCCTGGGACTCGGGGAAGCCTGGGCAATGTCTGCCCTCCACGGCCGCAACGTCGGCGACGTGCTCGATCGCGTGCTGGGACTGCTCGAGCTGGACGAGGCCGACATCTCTCGCAGTGTCCCTGGCAGCGACGAGGTGGGTTCAGATGCTGCTGGCGAGCCCATTGCGGGGGCCGGCGGGAGCGGCGAGGACTCGGTCGGCGGAGGAGAGGATCCCGTCGACGAAGACCCTGTTGACGAAGACCCTGACGTGCCCGCAGTGGCCATCGTGGGGCGGCCCAACGTCGGCAAGTCGACGCTGTTCAACCGGCTCATCGGCGATGAACGGTCGGTCACCCACGACCGGCCCGGCACGACTCGCGACACCATCGACACGCTCGTAGAAACCGAAGCGGGCCCGGTGCGATTCGTCGACACCGCGGGCATGCGGCGCAAGGCCCGGGTCGACGCAGATACCGAGTACTACGCCAATCTGCGGGCGCTACGGGCCATTGACGCCTGCGACGTGTCGCTGCTGGTCATCGACGCTGCCGAAGGCGTGACGGCACAGGATCAGCGTCTCGCCGAGCGCATCGATGCGTCCGGCTGTCCCATCTTGGTGTTGCTCAACAAGTGGGAGACGCTCGACCCAGAGCACCGTGAGGGCGTCTTGGGGGAACTGGCGCGTCGCCTGCACTTCGTCGGGGAAGCGCCCGTGTTGCGCATCAGCGCACTGACGGGACGGGGAGTGCACCGGCTGGTGCCCGCGATCTCCGCTGCGATGGAGGCCTATGAATCGAGGGCGCCGACCGCCAAGGTGAACGAGATTGTCCAGCTCGCGCAGTCCGCGCAGCCGGCGCCCGGCGGCGCCCGAGTGCTGTACGCCACCCAGGCCGCAACGCAACCCCCGACGTTCACGCTGTTCGCGAATCGCGAAATCCCGGCCACCTACCTGCGATATCTCGAGCGGCGCCTGCGGGAGGAATTGGGCCTGGCGAAGACGCCGCTCAAACTCAGGGTGCGGCGACGATGAGGCCGCTGAGCGGACGACGCGAGACGGCCCCGCCCGCCCAACGGCAGAATCGCCGGCCATCGCCGGAGGGCCACGACCATCCGCGCACGCCCCTGGGCAGCGAAGGCGACCCTCCGCAGCCGCAGCGCTCGAGCGCGCCCTGGCACTTCTGGCTCGTCGTCGTCATGGCCACCGTGTACCTGGGCTGGCGAGCGGTTGAAGGCGTCGTGTGGCTGATCCAGTGGGTCGCCTGAGCGATCGAGCCAGTATCGTGCCAGCGGTACGGGCTGTGGCGCAGTCTGGTTAGCGCACTGGTCTGGGGGACCAGGGGTCGGAGGTTCAAATCCTCTCAGCCCGACCATTGTGAGGTCCGCGACGCGAAGGAGACACGCCATGGCCGGTGCAACGACGGAGCAACGCAAGCCCGAGATAACGATCGTCGACGAGCCGGGGCGGGTCACCGTCGAGGTGGACGGCGTGGTCGTGGCAGATTCGACGTCTGCGGTGGTGCTCACTGAGGGACGCCTGCCGCCGCGCCACTACCTGCCCGTCTCGGACCTGAAGATGGACGTGTTCATCCCGAACGACTCATCGACCCATTGACCGTGGAAAGGCGATGCCAGCTACTGGTCAGTAGCAGTCAACGGTCAGCGCTTTGACGATGTTGTGTGGTCATACCCCGATCCGATCCCTGAAATGGCCGAGATCGCCGGGCTCATGAGCTTCTACGCCGAGCGTGACGAGGTGTCCCAGGTCGTCTCCTGAGCCCCAGCCCGGCCCGACCAGGCCAGGCTCAGTTCAGCGTCGCCGCCAGCTCGAGCGCCTCGTCCCAGGTGGGGTGGCCCACAAGCAGGCGGCGGAATCTCACGAACGGCCTGATCGCGTCGAGCGCCATCACGCCGCTCAGGCGGCCGTCTCGCCGGTAACCGGCCAGCAGCGAGCGCTGCGACGGCGTTCCGACCAGCACTTCGACGTCGTCGTCGGCATCGGGGTGGCCCGCGATCTGGATGCGGGCGTCGTACTGGTCGGACCACACGAACGGAACCGAGTGGTAGGGCTGTGCCTCGTCGGGGGCGACGAGGTTGCGGCCCACCGCCATGGCGTGCTCGACGGCGGCCGTCCAGTGCTCGACCCGGACCGGCGCGTCGCCATGCCAGGGGCCGAGCCAGCCGTTGGGCGCCCGCGCCACATCGCCGACGGCGTAGACCCCGGGCGGCCCGCAGCACAGCGTCGCGTCGCAGACCACGCCATTGTCGATCTGCAGGCCCGAGCCCTCCAGCCACGACGTGTTCGGCACCACCCCGATGCCGACGACCACCAGATCCGCCCCGACACGGCTGCCGTCGGCCATGGCGACCGCTTCGACCCGGTCGGTGCCCAACACACCCTCGACCCCGACGCCGAGACGCAGCTCGGCGCCGTTGTCGCCGTGCAGCGCACCCACCCGTGAGCCCATCTCGGCTCCCAGCCCGCGCATGAGCGGGGCCGGGGCCGCTTCGATCACCGTGACCTCGCAGCCGCGAGCCACTGCAGAAGCCGCGACTTCCGAGCCGATGAAGCCGCCGCCCACCACGGCCACTCGTGCGCCGGCGTCGAGACCTTCCCGGATCGCCTTCGAGTCGTCGAGGGTGCGCAGCGTGTGGACGCCCTTGATGCCCTCGGTTCCCGGCAGCGATCGGGCGGCTGCGCCGGTCGCGATCACGAGGCCGTCGAATGGCACCGTCTCGGCGTTCCCGCCCGCCGCCGGGGCGATGGAGATTGTGCGGGCCGCCAGGTCGAGTCCCACGGCATGTGTGCTCAGCATGACCTCGACATCAAGTTCGTCGTAGGCGCCATCCGGATCGAGAGCGAGGGAATCGGCGTCCCCCTCCCCGGTGAGAAATTCCTTCGACAGCGGCGGCCGGTCGTAGGGGAGATGGGGCTCAGCGCCGATGAGCGTCAGCGGCCCGTCATGACCAGCGGCGCGCACGCTGTGCGCAGCGCGCGCGCCCGCCAGGGAGGCGCCGACGATGACGATGCGATTCGGAGAATTCGACACCCGAGCAGTGTGTCATCTCCGAGGCGAATCAAGACTGGCGGTGCGACCTCGGCGCGGGCAAACCGCGCGTCGGCGCGCCGGTGGAGGCCTCGTACGCAGCCAACTGTCAAGGGATCGGACCGAGGCACGCAGCACCGATTCATGCGCGCTATAACTGTTCCTCACACCTATGTAGTTACAGGGGTGTGATTCGAGTCGTGGCCGTGGCCTGCGAACACTCGAAACGGCACCGCATTCGGCGGGATGAGAAGGACGAGAACGGCATGAACATCGCACGTCGCGCAGCGCATCTCGGTGCCTGTCTATTCCAAGGCGCCGGCAGATGAGCATCGCCGACGCATCTGCAGCCGAGACCCGGAATCAAACTGGTGCCGCCGACACGCCGGGCATGCGCGTGCAGAAGCGCGATGGCTCCATGCAGGCCGTCGATGTCAACAAGATCGTGCGCGCTGTCGAGCGCTGCGCAACCGAGCTGGCCGGCGTCGATCCCATGCGCGTCGCGACCCGGACCATCTCGGGCCTGCATGACGGCGCCACCACCACCGAGCTTGACGAGCTGTCGATTCGCACGGCCGCAGCGCTGATCTCAGAAGAGCCGAACTACTCGAAGCTGGCAGGCCGCCTGCTGGCCACCTACATCGACAAGGAAGTCCAGAACCAGAACATCTACTCGTTCAGCCAGTCCATCGATCTCGGCGGCGAGTGCGGGCTCATCCATCCCGACGTAGTGGCATTCGTCAACACCAACGCCCGCAAGCTGAATGACGCGGTCCTAGCGGAGCGCAACGGCGGGTTCGAGTTCTTCGGGCTGCGCACCGTGTACGACCGGTACCTGCTGCGGCACCCCGAACGCCGCACGGTCATCGAGTCGCCCCAGTACTTCTTGCTGCGCGTCGCCTGCGGGCTGTCGCGCACCTCCGAAGAGGCCATCTCGTTCTACGAGCTGATCTCCAGCCTGCGCTACCTGCCGTCGTCGCCCACGCTGTTCAACTCGGGCACTGCGCATCCGCAGATGTCGTCGTGCTACCTGCTCGACAGTCCCGAAGATTCCCTCGAGGGCATCTACGACCGCTACAGCGATATCGCCAAGCTGTCGAAGTTCGCCGGCGGCATCGGCGTGGGCTGGCACCGGGTGCGCTCCCGCGGATCACTGATCAGCGGCACGAACGGCCTGTCGAACGGCATCGTGCCCTGGCTCAAGACGCTTGACTCGTCGGTCGCTGCGGTGAACCAGGGCGGCCGGCGCAAGGGCGCGGCTTGCGTGTACCTGGAGACCTGGCATGCCGACATCGAGGAGTTTTTGGAACTGAAGGACTCCACCGGCGACCATGCCCGGCGGGCACACAATCTGAATCTGGCGAACTGGGTGCCCGACGAGTTCATGCGGCGGGTCGAGAACGACTGGCAGTGGTCGCTGTTCGACCCCAAGCACGTGCCGCACCTCACCGACTTGTACGGCGACGAGTTCACCGATGCGTACCGCGAGGCCGAAGCGAGCGGTACCTACGAACGGCAGGTCTCGGCCCGCGAGCTCTACAGCCGCATGATGCGCACGCTGGCCCAGACCGGCAACGGCTGGATGACCTTCAAGGACGCCTCGAACGCCAAGTCCAACCAGACCGGCGAGCCTGGCAACGTCATCCACCTGTCGAACCTGTGCACGGAGATCCTCGAGGTCACCAGCAATGCTGAGACGGCTGTCTGCAATCTCGGCTCGATCAATCTCGCCAAGTTTGTGCGGGACGGCGCAGTCGATTACGAAGCACTCGGCGAGGTCGTCCGGACGGCGGTGCCCTACCTGGACCGCGTCATCGACATCAACTACTACCCGACCCCCGAGGCCGCCCGGTCGAATGATCGCTGGCGTCCCGTTGGGCTCGGCGTCATGGGCCTGCAGGACGTGTTCTTCCAGCTCAACATGGCTTTCGACTCACCCGAGGCGCTCGGGGTCGCTGCCCGGATCGCCGAGGAGATCTACTACTGGGCCCTGTGGTCGAGTTGCGAGTTGGCCCGCAAGCACGGGCCGCACGCTGCGTTCGGCGACACGCGTGCAGCAGCGGGACAGCTGCAGTTCGACCTGTGGGACGTTGAGCCCGCGGACCCGGCGCGCTCGGCTGAGCTGCGTGAACGGATCGGTCAGCACGGGTTGCGCAACTCGCTGCTGGTGGCGGTTGCGCCCACCGCCACCATCGCGTCCATCGCCGGCTGCTACGAGTGCATCGAGCCGCAGGTGTCCAACCTGTTCAAACGCGAGACGCTGTCTGGCGAATTCATGCAGATCAATCGCTACCTGGTGCGCGAATTGCAGCAGCGCGGCTTGTGGAGCGAGGCCATGGCCAATCGGATCAAGATGGCCGAAGGTTCCGTGCAGAACATCGCAGAGATCCCCGCAGACCTTCGCTTGGTGTATCGCACAGCGTGGGAATTGCCCCAACGGTCACTCATCGACATGGCCGCAGCACGCGGTGCCTTCATCGACCAGAGCCAGTCACTGAACCTGTTCATGGAGAGTCCCAACATCGGGAAGCTCTCCTCGATGTACATGCACGCCTGGAAGTCGGGCTTGAAGACCACGTACTACCTGCGCTCCCGTCCGGCCACCCGCATCAATCAGACCACGACTGACACTGTCTCGCAGCCCGCCACGCCAGCTGCGGCCTTGCCGCAGCGCGATGCGACAGTCGCGTCAATTCCAGACGCGGCGGCCGCCGACGCCGTGGCGTGCTCGCTCGAGAACCCCGAGACCTGCGAAGCCTGCGACTGAGGCGTCGCGACCACCAAGAGGCACACGACCGATAGAGGACCCTCATGGCGCTCGTCCAGCCAGAGCCTGAATTCACCCCACCCCTGAGCGACCCGAGTCTCGATGGCGCATCCCGAGCCGACCCAGCCGCCGAAGGGTTGCGGGGTCGCCGCAACATCTTGGACCCGGGCTTCGAGCTGACGCTGCGGCCCATGCGCTACCCGCAATTCTTCGACATGTATCGCGATGCCATTCGCAACACATGGACGGTGGAAGAGATCGACTTCTCCGACGACATCGTCGACTTGAACCGCAAGCTGGCCCCTGCCGAGCGCCACCTCATCAACCGGCTCGTGGCGTTTTTCGCGACCGGCGATTCGATTGTCGCGAACAACTTGGTGCTGAATCTGTACCAGCACATCAACAGCCCTGAGGCTCGGATGTACCTGAGCCGCCAGCTGTACGAGGAAGCGCTGCACGTGCAGTTCTACTTGACGCTGCTGGACCACTACATCCCCGACATCTCCGAGCGGGCGGCGGCGTTCGCGGCCATCGAGAACATCCCCTCGATCGCTGCCAAGGCCGATTTCTGCTTCCGCTGGATGGACAGCGTGTGGTCGGTTGACCGGCTCACCACCACCGAGCACCGCAAGGCGTTCGTGCTGAACCTCATCTGCTTCGCTGCGTGCATCGAAGGGCTGTTCTTCTTCGCTGCTTTCGCCTACGTGTACTTCTTGCGGTCGAAGGGGCTGCTGAATGGTCTGGCGGCCGGCACCAACTGGGTGTTCCGGGATGAATCGGCGCACATGAACTTCGCCTTCGAAGTCGTTGGCACGATCCGAGCCGAGGAACCCGATTTGTTCGACGAGGATCTGGCCGTGCGGATCCGGCAGATGGTCACCGAAGCGGTCGACGTCGAGACGCAATTCGCACACGACGTGCTGTCGGGCGGTGTGGCGGGCATGTCGGTGACCGACACCCGGGCGTATCTCGAGTTCGTCGCCGATCAGCGTCTCGCCCAGCTCGGCCTCGCCAAGGAGTACGGCTCGAAGAACCCCTTCTCGTTCATGGAGTTGCAGGACGTGCAGGAGCTCACGAACTTCTTCGAGCGCACAGTCGCCAGCTACCAGGTCGGCATTGAGGGCGACGTCGCCTTCGACGAAGACTTCTGAGCTAGGAGGCTGAGCCGATAGGCGAAGCCGTGGCCCGAGCGGCCCGTGAGCGGCAGCGAACAAGAGCGGGAAACGACTGGTGCGACAACGGAAGGGTTCACCTGTTGGCGCTTCCTCTACGCGTCCGCGCAGGCGTCGAAGGCTGCGATCAGCTGATCCACCGCGGCGGCGGGCGTCAGCCGGTCCGCGTGTACGTGCTGTTCGATTTCTGCCAGCAGATCGCGGACGCTGGCCCCCAGGCGGGCACGCAGGCGTTCGGCGAGCATTGCGTGCATCCAGCGAACCCGTTGGCCTGCTCGGCGTTCACCGAGTTCGCCTGAGGCTGTCATCAAACGGTGGTGTTCGAGCACGTGGTCCCACAGTGTGTCGAGGCGGACTCCGGTCAAACCTGAGCACGTGATCACGGGGGGCGTCCATGTCGGCGAGACGGGCTGGGTCATGTGCAGGGCCAAGCGGTAGTCGCGCGCCGCCGCGTCGGCACGATCGGCGTTGTCGCCGTCGGCCTTGTTCACCGCAATCAGATCGGCGATCTCCAAGATGCCCTTCTTGATGCCCTGCAGGTCGTCGCCGGCACCCGCCAGCATCAGCACGATGAAGAAATCCACCATGTCGGCAACAGCAATCTCAGACTGGCCGACACCCACCGTCTCCACGAGCACCACATCGAATCCGGCGGCTTCGAGCACCAGGATCGTTTCGCGGGTGACGCGCGTGACGCCGCCGAGCTGGCCTGAAGCGGGTGATGGCCGCACGAATGCGGCTGGATCGTTCGCAAGCGACGTCATGCGGGTCTTGTCACCGAGGATCGAACCTCCCCATACCGCCGAGGTGGGATCGACGGCGAGCACCGCAACGCGGTGGCCCTGTGCGGTGAGCGCTGTGCCCAGCGACTCGATGAGCGTGCTTTTGCCCACGCCGGGCACGCCGGTGATTCCCACCCGATGCGCGCCGCCGCTGTAGGGCAGCAACTCGCCCAGCAGCTGCTGTGCCGGCTCGAAGTCTTCGTGGCGCTGTGACTCCACCAGAGTGATCGCCCGGCCGATGGCAGCGCGATCACATGCGCGCACGCCGATGGCGAGTTCTGCAGTGTCGGCGTGCGGGGCGTGGTCGGCCACTGGCTGCAACGTACTGGCACCCAGGGCGCTGAGGCACAATGGGCGTGTGAGTTTGCTGAAACGACTGCGCACGGGGGATCGCACACATCCCGCTTACGAATTCCTCGGCGAGGGCGACCATGTGCATTCGCTGGTACCTGCGCAGGGGGGCTTGCACCCGTTCTCGCTGCTCGTCATCGGTGTGGGTGCGCTCGCTGGCATCGTGCTCACGGTCGATCTGCCGTGGGTGCAGATCAGCCTGATTTCCACGACGGTGTTCGCGACTGCCGCGGTGCTGACGATGTCGCGCTACCGGCTGTTGGCCCTCACCGATGCAGACGTCGTTGTCATGCGTACTCGCGCCCTGAGGCCAGCCAAGCCGGTAGAGCTGCTCAGCCGGACGGAGCGCGTCGAGCCCTTCGACATCCGCGGCTCGGCGTGGGGGCAGATCGTCGTGGGTGCCGAGAAGCTGTGGGTGCACCGCCGCTATCACAAGCACCTTGACGACGCCGATGCGCGTCTCGTCGCAGCGCCGCGCAGCATGCGGGCGGCTTCGAGCACGGCGTACCGCTCCACTCGAGCCAAGAAGAAGGTGCGCAACGTGGGAGGACGCCACCGCTGAGCAGGCAGCGGCCCCGACGAGCTAGCCGGCGCCTTCGAGCAGGTCCAGCATCTCGCCTGCGGCTTGCGCGATAACCGTGCCAGGCGGGTAGATGGCCGCCGCGCCGGCGGCGCGCAGCTCATCGAAATCTTGAGATGGGATGACGCCGCCGACGACGACGAGAATGTCGGGCCGGCCCAACTCACCCAGCGCTTCTCTCAGTTCGGGAACCAGCGTGAGATGTCCCGCTGCGAGCGATGAAGCGCCGACCACGTGGACGTCGTTCTCGACCGCTTGGCGAGCTGTCTCGGCGGGTGTGCTGAACAGCGGTCCGATGTCGACGTCGAAGCCCAAATCGGCATACGCGGTTGCCACGACTTTCTGGCCCCGGTCGTGCCCGTCCTGGCCCATCTTGGCGATGAGAATGCGCGGCCGGCGCCCGGTTTGGTCGCCGAAGGCAGCGGCGCGTGCTCGAACAGCGTCCACGGCGGCCGCCATCGTATTGGTGCTGCCGCCTGCGTCAGAGCCGTCTGCGCCTTGAGAACTGTCGCCAGTCATCTCGCTCCCGTACACGCCGCTGATCGTGCGGATCTGCGCAGTGTGCCGCCCGAACACGTCTTCCATGGCGGCGCTGATCTCTCCCACGGTGGCATGGCAACGTGCTGCGTCGACGGATGCGGCGAGCAGGTTCCCTTCACCGGTGCGCGCGACGTCGCGCAGCGCATCCAGCGAGCGTCGCACCGCATCGGCGTCGCGCTGCGCCCGAAGGCGATCCAGCTTCGCCAGCTGGGATCCGCGCACCTCGGCGTTGTCGACCCGCAGGATGTCAACCTGAGTGTCCAGTTGAGATCGGTAGCGGTTGACGCCCACCACGGTCCGCTGACCTGCCTCGATGCGGGCCTGCGTGCGTGCTGCGGCTTCTTCGATGCGCATCTTGGGGATGCCGGCCTCGATGGCGCGGGCCATGCCGCCGAGCTCTTCCACCTCGGCGATGTGTGCGGCTGCCCGCCCAGCCAGCTCTGCGGTGAGCCGTTCCACGTAGTAGCTGCCGCCCCACGGGTCGATCACCCGCGTCGCGCCCGCTTCGTGCTGCAGGAACAGCTGCGTGTTGCGTGCGATGCGTGCGCTGAAGTCGCTCGGCAGCGCCAACGCCTCGTCGAAGGCGTTGGTGTGCAGGCTCTGGGTGTGCCCGTCGACGGCAGCCATTGCCTCGATGCACGTGCGCACGACGTTGTTGTACGGGTCTTGGGCAGTCAGCGACCAGCCCGAGGTCTGGCAATGGGTGCGCAGCGAGGTCGACCGCGGATTGGCGGGCTCGAATGCAGCGACGAGCTTGGCCCACAGCAGCCGGGCGGCCCGCAGCTTCGCGACTTCCATGAAGAAGTCCATGCCGATGCCCCAGAAAAAGCTGAGGCGCGGCGCGAAATCGTCGATGCCCATGCCGGCGCTGATGCCACAGCGCAGGTACTCCAGCCCGTCCGCCAGCGTGTAGCCGAGCTCGAGGTCGGCCGTCGCCCCGGCTTCACCCATGTGGTAGCCCGAGATCGAGATCGAGTTGTAGCGGGGCATCTCTTTGGAGGTGAACTCGAAGATGTCGCTGATGATCCGCATGGAGGGCTGGGGCGGGTAGATGTAGGTGTTGCGGACCATGAACTCCTTGAGGATGTCGTTCTGGATGGTCCCGGTGAGCTGGGCCGGTGCGACGCCCTGCTCCTCTGCGGCCACGACATAGAGCGCCAGCACTGGCAGCACGGCGCCGTTCATCGTCATCGACACGCTCATGGCGTCGAGCGGGATCTCGTCGAAGAGCGTGCGCATGTCCAGGATCGAGTCGATGGCCACGCCTGCCATGCCCACGTCGGATGCCACTCGGGGGTGGTCGGAGTCGTAGCCCCGGTGGGTCGCGAGGTCGAACGCCACCGACAGGCCTCGCTGGCCGGCTGCGAGGTTGCGTCGGTAGAAGGCGTTGGAGTCTTCAGCGGTGGAGAAGCCTGCGTACTGGCGGATTGTCCACGGCTGGTTCGTGTACATCGTGGGGTACGGGCCGCGCAGATACGGCGCGAAGCCGGGATAGCCGTCGAGGTAGGTGCGCCCTACGGGGTCGTCCTGGTCGGTGTCGGGTCCGCCGTCGTACAGGTCGGCGATGTCCGTGGCCGTATACAGCGGCGCAACGTCGATGCCCTCCGGGGTGGTGTGGGGAGCGGGGGGGCGACCGGTCTCGGCGGCGAAACGCTCCGCCCATGCCTCCCGTGGCGCACGCTTGCTTGATGAGGAGCGTTTCGCCGACTCCGCTTCGTCGAGTTCCAGGTTCGAGAAGTCAGCCACGACACTCATGACGCTGTCGTTCCTCGTTCATAGGGTGCCGCCCAGCGGTGGATGCCCAGCCCGCCGTCGAGTCGGCCTGGAGCGCCGTCCGTCACCTGGTTGCGTGGTTCGGGGCCGCCGCGGCTTTGCCTGTCGCCCGTTCGAGCGGCTGCCATGTCGCTCGGTTCGGCCTCGGGGCTCACAAATTCGGTGACTCCCACGAGCACCTGGTCGCCCGCGTCGATGCGTTCATGGCGTCGGGCACGTTCGGCGGCGATCGATGCTTCCATCTCGCCGTTGCTCATAGCCGTGCAGATGCCGCCGGCAGCTTCGATCTGGCGGAAACGGTCCCAGGCGGCGTGCGCTGTCTGGCGGGTGAGGTCTTCGAGGTACCAACTGCCGCCGGCAGGGTCGATGACCGACCCGATACGACTCTCGTGGCGGAGGATCAGCTGGGTGTTGGCGGCAACGCGCCAGCCCAGGTCGCTCGACGCCGGTCCGGCGCTGGCAGAGTCGAAGGGGCGAACCGTGATGGCGTCGACCCCGCCGTTGGCCGCGCCGAAGGTGGCTGTCGTGGCGCGCAGCATGTTTACCCACGGGTCGAGGGCGCTCAGCATCGCCGTCGAGGTGACGGCGTGCAGGCGCATCGGCAACCCCGCGTCGGCGGTGTCGTCGACGCCGCATGCGTTCAGGATCCGGGTCCAGCACATCCGCAGCGCCCGGCACTTGGCGGTGACGCCGAACGGGTCGGGCCCTGCAGACAGCGTGAAGCCCAGCAGGCGTGCCCCCGCGGCGGGGTCGAGCCCCGGACCGTCGGGGCTGTCGCATATGGCACGCAGCCACGCCACACCGGTTGCCAACATCGCGGCCAGCTCGGTGACATCGGTTGCGCCGGCGTCGGCGAAGACCGAGCCGTCGGCTTCGAGTGGCACGGCCAACGGCGAGCGCTGAGCGATCTCGGCGGCGGCCTGGGCGGAGCTGCACATCGCGGCCATCAGTTCGGCGCTGTCGCCGGTATCGGCCCCCGACCACCCGCTCGCGGCGGCCGCAACTGGGTCGAGTCCCAGCCACGACCTCTGGTGTTCAAGATCCACCCGGTGACGATCCAAGATGTCTGCAAGCGCAGCCACATGCGCAGGCGAGGCGCCCGACTGCAGGTGGATCGTCACCCCGGCTGCGGCGGCATCGTCGATGCCAGCCGCGAGCGCAGCGCAGTCGCCTTCAGCGTCCCAGCCCCGGGCCACGGTGACGGCATCGACGCCAGATGTGGTATCGACGGCGATGGCATCGCGAGTGCCCACCAGATTGATGTCGTGTGTCTGGCGTACTTCCCAGCCGCCCCAACCGCTGGTCGCAGCAGCGCCGCGCGCAAAGGGAGCGATGCCGGGCAAACCTGCCGGATCGCCCTCGGTGCTGAGCCGGTGCGGTGAGTACAGCGGTGCAGTCTCGATGCCCCCCAGCAGGGCGGTGCGCAGCGAGGACAGCGGTGCCCCACGCAGGGCACGTTCGGCGGCGGCTTCCCAGTCGTCCTCGCAGACATCGGCGAAACCTGGACTAGCCAGCAGCGGGGAGGTGTCCGAGACGGGCACAGACCGCAGGGTAGCGGCCGCTCAGGAAACGGAATCTAGCCCTGCCCTCCTGCTGCGTCGCCGGCTCATGCCCCAGCGCGCGCAGATTGCAGCTATTGGGGGTCGGGGACGTTCCGTTGCGCCAGCAGGGGCTCTGGCGCGGCGTCAGGCCGGTTGAGTCGCTTGTCGACCTCGCGCTTCATTCTCTCGAATTCTGCGCGAGTGAACGGAGGCTCGTTTCTGAATCGCTCTGCTTCCTCGGCCGAAATCGTGAATGTTCGTCTCGGACGCGAGTTGTGGTCAGGCCGGCGACGATCATCTGATGGAGCGCTCATGACACCTCCGTCGGCGGTCTTGAGATGAGGCCATGCTCGACTTCGTACCTGTCAACGCTACTTGACATTCGCCGCAGGGCGTGCATGACGGCGCTCGGAGGAAACCTGACCCTGGCGACGATGAGTGCCCAGCCGGGGTCGCGATCGGGCGACGCGCGGGGAGAGAGAAAATCGAAGGTGAACTCGTGCGCCGAGTGCCACATGTACACATCGTTTGCATACACGCCTCCGCTGGAAGCAAAAGCGTCAAATTCGAATTCTTGCTCGGTCGGATCTCGGAACATGCGCGGCAGCCTAGACATATAGTAACAATATATTTAAATGTATTTTGCTAAGTTTTGTTGCTACACTGCAGCAGCGCCCGCGAGCACTCCTTGAGCGCCCGCCGAGGTAGGCGAATGTCAGGTCGCCGTGGCATCCTTGCCGCCATGGATGCCCCCTCATCGGCGGACGGCTCGGCCGCGGCACCAATCGCCGAATCTGAGTCGCAGCCGTCCGCTGCGGGCGAGCTTCCGCCTTATCGCTACAACGCCCAGATGGCGAACGAGATCGAGTTGCGCTGGCAGGAACGGTGGCGCGTCGAGGGCACGTACCACACGCCGCTGCGCCCAATGGCCTCGGCCCCACGAGGGCCGCAGCTCAGCGGGTCGCCTGCTCATCAGAAAAAGCTGTTCATCATGGACATGTTTCCGTACCCGTCGGGTTCGGGACTGCACGTTGGGCACCCGTTGGGCTACATCGGCACCGACGTCTACGCACGCTTCAAGCGCATGTGCGGCTACGTGGTGTTGCACCCCATGGGCTATGACGCGTTCGGGCTGCCGGCGGAGGAACATGCCCGTCAGACCGGCGAGCACCCTCGCATCAATACCGAGCAGAACATCGCCAACATGTCACGCCAGCTCGCTCGGCTCGGGCTCGGGCACGACGATCAGCGGTCGCTGGCCACCACCGACGTCGAGTACTACCGCTGGACGCAATGGATCTTCCTGCAGATCTTCAACTCCTGGTACGACTCTGAGGCCGATCGGGCGCGCCCGATCGCTGAGTTGATCGAGCTGTTCGAGACCGGGCGCAAGGCCACCACCAGCGGTGCTTCCTGGGGCGACATGGACGATGTCGAGCGGCGCCTCGAGCTCGATGAGCACCGATTGGCCTACTTGGGGGAGGCACCGGTCAATTGGTGCCCCGCCTTGGGCACGGTGCTGGCCAACGAAGAGGTCACCAACGAGGGCCGATCCGACCGCGGCAACCATCCGGTGTTCCGCCGCCCCATGAAGCAGTGGATGATGCGCATCACGGCGTACGCCGACCGGCTGCTGGCCGATCTCAACCGAGTGGACTGGTTCGAGAGCGTCAAGATCATGCAGCGCAACTGGATCGGGCGCAGCGAGGGCGCATTCATCAGCTTCGCCACCGAAGCTGGCAGCGCGGACGCAGCTGGGCCAGGCCCAGCCATCGAAGTGTTCACCACCCGGCCCGACACGATCTATGGCACCACGGCCATGCTGTTGGCCCCCGAGCATCCCCTGGTCGACAAGCTCGTCGCCGACGAGTGGCCGTCGGGGACCGATCCGCGCTGGACCGGCGGTGCAGCCACGCCTCGTGAGGCGCTTGATGCCTACCGGGCCACCGCAGCAGCGATGACCGACCTGCAGCGCCAGACCGAACGCGACAAGACGGGCGTGTGGCTGGGCGTGAGCTGCCATGTGCCCACGACCGGCAAGCCGGTACCGGTGTTCGTCGCCGACTATGTGCTGATCGACTACGGCACCGGCGCGGTCATGTCGGTGCCGGGCGAGGACCAGCGCGACTGGGACTTCTCCGAGAAGTTTGGCCTGCCGATCATGCGCACGGTGGCGGCCCCGCCGGACTTCGACGGCGAGGCCTACGACGGCCCCGGACCGGCCATCAACAGCGACTTCCTCAACGGCATGGTCAAGGCCGACGCCATAGAGGCCATCTGCGACTGGCTGGAAGACCACGACTGCGGTCGCCGCACGGTCACCTACAAGCTGCGCGACTGGCTGTTCAGCCGGCAGCGCTACTGGGGCGAGCCCTTTCCGATCGTGTTCGACGAGACGGGCCTGCCGCTGGCGGTGCCCGAGAGCCAATTGCCCGTGGAGCTGCCCGAGCTCATCGACTGGGCGCCCCGGGCGCTCGACGAGTCGTCGGATCCCGAGCCGCCGCTGGGCCGCGCCACACAGTGGGCCACCGCCGCCTATGACCTCGGCGACGGCGAGCGCACCTACAGCCGCGAGCTCAGCACTATGCCCCAATGGGCCGGATCGTGCTGGTACTACCTGCGCTATCTCGACCCGACCAACGACGACGTCCTGGTGGATCCCGACGTGGAGCGCTACTGGATGGCCGACGAAGCGGGAGGTGTCGGCGGCGTCGATCTGTACGTCGGCGGCGTGGAGCACGCTGTGCTGCACCTGCTCTATGCCCGCTTCTGGCACAAGGTGCTCTACGACCTGGGCCACGTCAGCGGCCCTGAGCCGTTCGGCCGGCTGTACAACCAGGGCTACATCCAGGCGGCGGCATACCAGGACGAGCGCGGCGTGTACGTCGAAGCCTCCGAGGTGGTCGAGCGTGACGGGAAGTTCTTCTGGGACGGCAGCGAGGTCACCCGCCACTTCGGCAAGATGGGCAAATCGCTGCGCAACGCCGTGACGCCCGACGACATCTACAGCGCGTACGGGGCCGACACGCTGCGGACCTATGAGATGTTCATGGGCCCGCTCGACCAGGGCCGGCCCTGGGAGACCCACTCGGTGATCGGCTCGCACCGGCTGCTGCAGCGCGTCTGGCGCAACCTCGTCGACGAGCAGACCGGCGAGCTCACGGTGTCGCAGACCGAACCCGACGCCGATCTCGAGCGCATGCTGCACCACACCATTGCTTCGGTCACCGATGCCATGTCGGACCTGCGCTTCAACTCTGCGATCGCACGCATCACCGAGCTGAACAACGAGCTGACCCGCCGCGGCGGGCCGACACCCCGGCCGGTCGCCGATGTGCTGGTGCGGCTGCTGGCGCCGCTGGTGCCCCACCTGGCCGAGGAACTGTGGGAAAAGCTCGGCCACGCCGAGACCGTCGTCTACGCGCCGTTCCCGCAGGCCGATCCGGCGCTGTTGGTGGCCGAGACCATCGAGGTGCCGGTGCAGGTGAACGGCAAGGTGCGCAGCCGCATCACCGTGGATGCAGCCATCTCGAACGACGACCTGCAGGCCGCGGCGCTCGCCGACGAGCGCATCGCGCAGCTCACCGCCAGCAACGACATCCGGCGCGTCGTTACCGTGCCGGGCAAGCTGGTGAACATCGTGCTCGCGTAGGCCACCAGCACGGGAGTCATACAGGAATGGGGATCGCTCGCGCGCCCGATCGCGCTAGTCTCGGCGGTGGACCGATCGGGAATCGAACCCGACGCCGGGCGTGTCAAGGGCCATCGGCGGAGAACCATCTCTCGGCCCTTGGCCTTCGGGTCGCTCGGAGCCGCACCAGTCCGCTGGTGCGGCTCTTCGCGCTGGCCGGTTCAGGCTGACCTGAGGGCACGAGAGGCACCGCGCACGGCGGGCGATAAGCGGCGCAGCGCCGCGGCGCAAGCGTAGGCCGCGTGCCAAGCTCTAGCAGCAGTCATTGAGCGGGGAGCGACACATGAGTGACAACGAACAGCGCGCACTGGGCGTCACGGCCACCGAGACGCACGGCGGCAAGCTCGCCGCGAAGGCGCTGAAGGCGGCCGGGGTGGAGTGCGTGTTCACCCTGTCGGGCGGGCACGTCATGGGCATTTACGACGGCTGCATCGACGAGGGCATCGAGGTTGTCGACGTGCGCCACGAGCAGGCTGCGACCCACGCCGCCGACGCCTGGGCGCGCCTGCATCCGGGCAAGGTCGGCGTGGCGATCCTCACTGCGGGCCCCGGCGTGACTGACGGCGTCACCGGGGTTGCGAACGCCTGGCGGGCGAACTCGCCGATTCTGGTCTTCGGCGGCCAGGGGCCGTTCCGCCACGCGGGCCGCGGTTCGCTGCAGGAGATGGACCATGTGTCGCTCATGCGGCCGGTGACGAAATGGTCGGGCGCGTGCGGGGAGACCCGCCGCATCGCCGAGTACATCGAGCTGGCCGTGCGCACCGCGCTGAGCGGCATTCCGGGGCCCTCCTTCTTGGAGATCCCGATGGACGTGCTGCACGGAACGGTGGAT
Organism: Candidatus Poriferisodalis sp.; assembly: GCF_965214215.1. Taxonomy (GTDB): domain Bacteria; phylum Actinomycetota; class Acidimicrobiia; order Acidimicrobiales; family Poriferisodalaceae; genus Poriferisodalis. The sequence continues at coordinate 2,295,883 of NZ_CBDCBD010000003.1, forward strand.
CTCGATGCCGTCCAGATGCCCCAGTTCCGCGACTATCGGGTGGCATCAGCCGCACCGGCGCAAACGCTGGCTGAGGCTGCGGAGATCATCGCCGGTGCCCGTACCCCGGTGGTGATGGCCGGCACGTCGCTGAAGTGGAGCGAGGGCGGCGGTGCGCTCGGGGCATTCCTCGATGCCACGGCCATCCCGTGTTACGTGAACGGCATGGCCCGCGGGGAGATCAATTGGGACCACCCCTCGTTCCTGTCGCTGACACGGTCCGAGGCGCTCGCAGCCGCCGACGTGGTGATCCTGGCCGGCACGCCGCTCGACTTCCGGATGAAGTTCGGCCGCGCCATTCCTGCCGATGCCCGAATCGTGCAGCTCGACCTCGACGAGACGCTCATCGGCCAGAACCGCGCCGCCGAAGTGGGGCTGGTGGGCAACTTGGGCGCCAACTTCGAGGCACTGCTGGAGCTGTTCAAGTCGAGCGGCGTCTCGGTGGACGCCTCGGCGCACCTCGCGGCGCTGGCGGCTCGCGAGGCCCAGCTCGACGAGGCCCGCAATGCCGAGCTGAACAGCGATGAGGTGCCGATCGACCCGCTGCGGCTGTGCCGCGAGATTGCCGACGCCGTCACCGACGACATGATCGTGATCGGTGACGGCGGCGACATCGTGGCGCAGGCCTCCAAGGTCATCCGGGTGCCGCGCCGGGGCACCTGGATGGACCCCGGCCCGCTGGGCACCCTCGGCGTGGGCATGCCGTTCGCCCTGGCTGCACAGAAAGCCCACCCTGACAAGCGCGTGCTGATCGTCTACGGCGACGGCTCATTCGGCCTGAACGGGTTCGAGTTCGACACCGCCGTGCGCTTCGGCCTGCCCATCGTGGGTGTCGTCGGCAACGACGCAGCGTGGGGGCAGATGCTGCGTCCCCAGGCCAGCCTGTACGGACAGGACCGGGTGGTCGCCACCGAGCTGAACTTCACCCGCTATGACAAGGTCGTCGAAGCCATGGGAGGCCACGGAGAGCACGTCACCGAGCCCGGCCAGATTGCACCCGCTCTGCAGCGAGCCTTCGACTCTGGCCTCCCCGCACTGGTGAACGTCGAGATCCGCCAAGACCGCGGTGCCATGAAGGGCTCCACCTACGTGTAACGGGGCGATGGCACGAGGCGAGGCAGTAGGCACATGTGCGGGCGCTTTGTCTCGGCGGCAGATCTTGAGGCGGTGGCGGCGTATTTCGACACCCCGATGCCCGGGTTCGATGCGCCGCGCAGCTACAACGTGGCGCCTACCACCGACATCGTGGCCGTCGTGGGCGGCGCCGAATCCCGTCGGCTCGAGATGTTCCGCTGGGGCTTGGTGCCTCGCTGGTCCGCCGACCCCGCCAAGGGCCCGCCGCTGTTCAACGCTCGCTCCGAGACGGCGGCCACGAAGAACTCGTTCCGCGGGCCGTTCCGCCGGCGCCGTTGCATCGTGCCCGCCGACGGCTTCTTCGAGTGGCCCCCCGCACCCCCCGGCACCAGCCGCGACGATCGCCCCCTGCCGCACTACATCACCCGATCCGACGGCGGCATGCTCGCCATGGCCGGCCTGTGGGAACGGTGGTCGCCGCCCGAAGGCGCGGCCGGCGATGCCCGCGGCGCTGACGCCGATGATCCCGCCGAGGGCGTCGCCCGCGGTGCGGTGCGCAACGCGCTGCACTCGGCCGCGGTGCTCACCACGGTGGCGAACGACTTCATGGCGCCGATCCACAACCGCATGCCGGTGCTGCTCGAGCGCGACGCATGGGACGCCTGGCTCGACCCGTCCAACGACGACCCCGATGAGCTCGCTTCGATGTGTGCGCCCGCGGACGAAGGAGTCTTGCGCTCACATCAGGTGGGACGTGCCGTCGGCAATGTCCGCAATCGCGACGCCAGCCTGATCGAACCGGTCGAGTCCGGCCAGCTCTTCTGAGCCGCGCCGCAGCGCTTGGCTCAGCCGGTTGCGGCCAGATGGGCTCGCCGCGGCGTGTCGAGGCCAGATCGGCTCGGTTGGACGCTGCTCACTCGGTCCGGCTGGATCTGGACTGCCTGGTTGCTCAACCGATGTGGGCGAGACAGGCCTTCGTGCGAGCCTCGAGCCGGTCGAGCAGTTGGCTGACGCGGGGAGATGCAGAGAGGCTGCCCCGCAGGGCGGCGGCTTCCGCAGCACAGGCCTCGGGTACAGCAGCGGCGATGTTGCTGATGCGCGCGAGCAGCGCTTCGGCAGGCACGCCGAGTTCCGCGGCACAGCGAGTCCAGCACGGCACCGCATCGCTGGGCGTCACGATGTGGCTGCCGCCGATGGAGAAGGCATGCATGAAAGGCTCGTCCTGTTCCAGATACGGCAGCACGCTGCATACGTCGTACATGGGTGCCAAGCGCACCTCGCCGAACTCGAGCAGCAGGCCGAAGTTCTTGGCATGGCCGTCCGGCGCGGCGATGATCCAGTTGTAGGCCAGTGCATCGAGCAGATCAGCGATGTCGTCGGCTGGAGCGCTCGAATGCCTGCGCAACAGGGCTACGAACTGCGACGGCGACGGCCCGCCGTGCTGCTCGTACCTCAGCGACGGAGTCACGCCGAGGGCCTGGCACATGTCCTCCTGGTGCAGCCGCAGCCACAGGTCGCCGACGCGTCGACGGTCGTAGCGCTCCACGACGACCGTGTCGAACCCGCCGAACTCGGTCACCTCTGTTGCGGCTGCGGGCAGCCCAAGGCGTCGCGCGGTCGCCATGCTCAGGTGCTCCACGACGGCTTGATGCTGCGTCATGAACACGGCGGGCTTCAAGATGTGCGTGGTCACCGCAGTGCCATGCGGTTGATGCCATTCGCCGAGGTGGCGATGAAGGGCAATCTTGGCTTGAGCCCCCGCAAGGCTGAAGTAGCCGGGTGCAGCGACATCGCGAGCGAGGTGCGTCCGCTGCCGGACCGACGTCAAGCGCTGGGCAACGTCGGAATCGCTGAGCGGCTCGTAACGGCCGCCACGCGACATTGCGGCATCGACTTCGTCGGCGGGGCAGACCTGTACGGCGCCGGCGCAATCGAGACCCATGGCCGTCGCGAGCAGATCGAGCGGGTCCGATGACGCTGCCCCGGTGATCTGCTGCCAGTACCGGAGCAGTTCGGCATTGTCCGGCAGCAGGCCCTGGAGCCATGCCCGGATGACTGCGCCGGGATGCCGCTGCTGGGTCAACGGCATGCTGAGCGACAGCGGGACCGTTGCGCCCTTGTCGTCCAGATAGTCGGCGTCGTAGGCAAAGAAGTCGCCCGCTGCACTGACAGTGCCGATCTGCCTGCCGCCCAACAGGATGGCCAGCGGCGCCGTCATCGTGGTTTCCGCCCAGCTGCACAGCGGTGCAATGATGTCGTCGGCGAGTCGAGTGGGCGCCGTGCTGTCATTGCTGCGGGTCGTGCCTCTCTGCGTTCGCGATGGCGGCGGCGAGGTCGGAGCGACGATGGGCGAGCGGGCCGACGCGCATGGCGTTCTTCAGTTCGTCCAAAGTGGAAGGACCTGAGTCGGCGTCGGCCAGCACGACGCGATAGCCCAGCGCGTGGATGCACGCCAGCACTGTGTCCAGCTGGCCGCCTCGCAGGTTGCCGCGCTCGAGATTGGACACCCACGGGCGTGATGCGCCGATCATCTGACCGAACTGAGATTGGGTGAGCCCCGCGGCTTGGCGCAGCTGTGCCACGGCGCCGCCGATTCCCTCCACTGTGTAGATGTCGATGGGTCGTCGCAGCGTCACCGCCCCCCCAGGCGTTTCGTGGGACGGTTCACCGTGACGTGAAGCCGTTGGAATGCATCGCGAGCCGTGGCGGCCCATGCATTGTATTCGATGCAGAGCGCCATCTGTTGCCGCACGCATCCTATGTGATGCACGCACGCCTGATTAGCCGTGTGCATCGCATTCAATGCACACCGTCACACATGGAGCTGTGCATCGGATCGAATGCGGCTTGATGACGAAGATCGGCCGGACTGGATGCACTTCGGAGCGGGTTAGTCGGTTGCGGCGAGCGCTGTGGTGATGGCTTTGGCCGGCCCGGCCAGATCCTCCGCCGAGGCCATCGGCAGTGGCCGGGCGAAGTTCATGTCGGACATCGAGTTCACCGGGCACACATGGATATGGCAATGCGGCACCTCGAAGCCGGCGATCATCAGCCCGATGCGCTCGGGCCGCAGCGCCCGCATCTGCGCCTCGCCGATGCGCCGGGACACATCGAACAGGTGAGCTTGCAGGTCTGCGGGAACATCCAGCCAGTGGTCGATCTCGGCGATCGGCACGACGAGCGTGTGGCCCACCGACAGCGGATTGATGGACAGGAACGCGACGCAGTGCTCGTCGCGCCAAACGAACGTCCCGGGCAGCTCTCCGGAGATGATCTTGGTGAACACGGTGGCCATGGCGCGTAGCTTAAGGAGCGGCGCGAGCAGGCGACCTTCTCGTCGTCGCAGAGGTTGTTTCCCGCTCTCGTTCCCCACCTTCTTGCGATTGGGCTCACGGGCGGCTCGGGGAATCGGCGGCCCCGCCCCGCATCTGTGTCCATAGATCCCATGCTCGCTCCAATCCTTGGAGCCTGCGCAAACGTCCCAGGGTGAATCAAGGTTCGCATCGGTACTGTGAGCCGGGTGAGCGAAGGCCCCGACGAGGCGTCTGATCCCGACCCTGGGTGGCGGCCGTTCACCGTGCCCAACCTGATCAGCTTGGCGCGGCTGGGCTGCCTGCCTTGGTTCGTGTGGCTGGTGTTCGGCGCCGAGGACCGCTGGGCGGCGGCGCTGCTGCTGGGTGCGCTGGGGGCCACCGACTGGGTGGACGGCTGGGTGGCGAGACGTTTCGACCAGGTCTCCGAGCTGGGCAAGATCCTCGACCCCACCGCCGATCGATTGCTGTTGCTGGTCGCGCTCGTCGTGATGATCGTCGACGGGTCGTTGCCGCTGTGGATTGCCGTGCTGGCGCTGTTCCGCGAGGGGGTCGTTGCCATCGCCGCACTGGTGCTCGGTGCCCTCGGTGCACGCAAGATCGACGTGACCTGGTGGGGCAAGACCGGCACGTTTCTGATGATGTTCGCCGTGCCGTTCTTTCTTGCGGGGCACAGCGATATCGCCGCTGCTGATGCGTTCGGGATCGGGGCGTGGATCTTCGTGGCAGTGGGCCTGCCGATCCACTACTGGTCGGCGGCGGGCTACATCCCTCAAGCCTTCGATGCGGTGCGAGAGGGGCGTGCTGGCCGCGTCAGCGGCTGAGCAAGCCGCCGCGCTGGTCAGGGGCCACACGTGACAGCGGGGCGACTGAGCTATTCGTGTGGCAGTCATCCGGTAGCTTCGTGAACATGGAGATTCCTGCGGAGCTTCGCTACTCGAGCGATCATGAATGGGTACGCCCCGCGGACGGCGGGGTGCAGGTGGGCATCACCGATTTTGCGCAGGATGCGCTCGGAGATGTCGTGTATGTGGAGTTGCCCGAGATCGGCGCACAGGTCACCGCTGACGAGCCGATGTGCGAGATCGAGTCGACCAAATCCGTCTCAGACATCTTTGCCCCGATCTCGGGGGAAGTGGTTGAGGTGAACGACACGCTGGAGGACGAACCGCAGCTGGTCAACGAGTCGCCTTATGGCGACGGGTGGATCTGCGTTATCGCCCCGACCGACGACGCATCGCAGGCGTCTGCAGAGATGGAGGCACTGCTCGATGCCGACAGCTACGCCGCGTTGATCGCCGAGGACATCTGATCTCCATGTCTGTGACCTGCGGCACATGCGGAAAGATAAGTGCCGAGGACGCCCGGTTCTGTTCCGGCTGCGGGACGCGACTGGACACGACCGGGGACGCACCCACCGAAATTCTCGTGCCGGTGCGCGTTACCGAAGTCCCGCCGTACGCCGGCCAAGCGGAGCTCGTGGTTACCTCGGGCCATCGGTCCGGTATCCGGTTCGAGCTGGCCGGTGACCGGGTCACCGTGGGCCGCCACCCCGACAGCGACATCTTCTTGGACGACATCACCGTGTCACGCCGTCATGTGGTGCTCGAACTCGGCCCGGCGGGACACATCCTGATCGACGTGGGCTCGTTGAACGGCACCTATGTGAATGGCGTTCGCACCGACGGCGAGGTGAGGCTGAGCAGCGGCAGCGAGTTGCAGATCGGCAAGTTCAAGCTGCTGTACTTGGTTTCGTCGGTCGGATTGTGAGCGCGCGCTCCGAGTCGTATGCATCTGGAGCACGGCTGTCGATCGGCGAGGTCGTGTCGTTGCTGCGGTCCGAGTTCAGCGACCTGACCGATTCAAAGATCAGGTTCCTCGAAGATCGCAAGCTCATCTCGCCGGCCCGCACCTCGGGTGGATACCGCAGCTTCGGGCCGCACGACATCGAGGTGCTTCGCTGGATCCTCACTCGCCAACGCGACCAGTACCTGCCGCTCAGCATCATCGGGGAGCGGATCGACCGGGGCGAGCACCTGGCGGACATCTGGGGCATCGGGACACACGAGACGCCCCGATCGCCGGCGGTGGCCGCGGCTGAAGCCGAACCTGTGGCCGCCGCCGAGCTTGGCGCGGAGGGTGACGTCCAGGCGCCCGACTCCGCAGATGCAGCCGAAGGTCCACACGAGCCTGTCCCCGCAGATACAGCCGAACGCGCCGCGGCGCCGGTCTCGACAGAACCCACCGCCGGCTCGCTGCTCCCATGGACGGCTCCGGACGACCAGGCAACGTACAGCGCGGCGGAGCTGAGGGCCGAGAGCGGACTCACCATCGAAGAGCTCGCCGAGCTGACCGACTTCGGTCTGCTGGTGCCACTCGACGAAGACGACGAAGCTCGATCATCGCCGCCCCGAGCCGAAGCGGCGCTATCGGACCCAGTGCAGGCCTCGTTGGGTCTCGAGCCGCCTGAGCCGCGTTACGGAAGCGGTGCGTTGCTCGTCGCCCGCATAGCGCGCGAGTTCGCCACGTACGGCTTGCAGGCCCGTCACCTGCGTGTGCTCCGCAATGCCGCAGCGCGTGACGCCTCCATGTTCGAGCAGGGCATTCAACCGATTCTTCACGCGGGAGACGCTTCGGCCGACCTCGATGCGCAGCGCTCCCTAGGCCGCCTGATCGCGCTCTGCGAGCGGCTGCGCTCCCATGTGATGGGGGAGGCCTTGCGCCGCTATTGGCGCTGATGGTGCAGCTCTCGCCGGCTCACCGGGAGCAGGGGCCGAAGTAGTGTGCGGGCCATGGTCGAGATGGAGCTCCTTGGCGTGCAGGTTGAGATGCCCTCGCAGAGCCCCTTGCTGCTGTTGCGCGAGACGGGCGGTTCGCAGCGCGTGCTGCCGGTCGTGATCGACACCCCCGAGGCCCAGGCGATCTACCGCGGCATCGAGCAGATTCGAGTGCCGCGGCCGCTGACGCACGACCTGATGGCGGCCATGCTCGATGTGCTCGGAGCGACGCTCGTCAAGGTCACCGTCACCGACCTGCGCGACCGCACCTTCTTCGCCGAGATGGAGGTCACCGTCGGGGAGGCCACCCATACGATCTCCGCTCGGCCGAGCGACGCGGTGGCGCTAGCGGTTCGGGCCGACTCCCCCATCTTCGCCAGCGAATCGGTGCTCGACGAAGCGGGGCAGATCATCGAGCTGCCTCCCGATCCCCCCGCTGATGTCGACCCCGACGAGCTGCTCGACGAGTTCAAGCAGTTCCTCGACGACGTGCGCCCAGACGACTTCGGGCCCGCAGCGGAGGCCAGCGACTCCGAGTGAGGCGCCCCTTGCGCCGGGGTGAGCAGCCGCCGTACCCTTCGTGAGAGCACAGATCACAATCCGGTAGTTCGCCGGGTGTGATTTGCAATGTCTTGCTTGAGACGTCTTGCTTGAGACGTCTTGCTCGAACGGTGAGGAGAGACCGATGGCCGATCAGCAGCGAGTCCCCGCAGCTGCGGAAATGATGTCTGAGAGCCACGCCACGCCTACGCCTCAGCCTGAGCCGCTCGCCGAAACTGATGCGACCGGCGCGATTGTCGAGGGATTCACCAGCAAGCAGGCCGAGAAGATCGTCGGGATCAGCTACCGCCAGATCGATCACTGGGCTCGCAAGGGACTGGTGCAGCCGTCGCTCGCGCCAGCACAGGGCAGCGGGTCGCGTCGACGCTATTCCTACAACGACCTTGTCGAGTTCAAGATTGCCAAGAAGATGCGCGATCAGGGCATCGACCTGAAGTCGATCGCCCGCGCATTCGATTACCTGCGCAACCAACTCGGAGGCGAGGTTGCCTCGGCCAACATCGTCATCAGCGGCAGTGACGTGCTGTGGGCCGACGACGACCGGGTGCTCAGCCTGCTGCGCCAGGGTCAGGCGGCGATGCTGACCGTGCTGCCTGTCGCCGGTGTGCGACGCGAACTCGACGCCGATGTCGTGAAGCTGCTCCCCGACGAGCCGATCGCCGTGCAACTGAGCCTGGACATCGATGGCGAATCCGGCGCCGGCGGTACCGGCTGAAGCGTTGCTCAGTCTGTGTCTTCGGCGGGCGAGAACTGCAACGACGCCGAGTTCATGCAGAAGCGATCGCCCGTCGGCCGCGGACCGTCGGGAAAGACGTGGCCCAAGTGCGCGCCGCAGGCCTTGCACATCACCTCGGTGCGGACCATGCCATAGGAGCGATCGGCCTCAGTATCAACCGCGGCGTCGTCGACCGGCTTCCAGAAGCTCGGCCAGCCCGAACCGCTCTCGAACTTCGTTTCTGAGCTGAACAGCTTGGCACCGCACACCACGCAGAGGTAGTCGCCCTCGACATGGTTGTCCCAGGTCTCGCCGGTGAAGGGGCGTTCGGTACCTGCTTCTTGGGTGACGTGGTACTGCATCGGGGTGAGCCGCTCCCGCAACTCCGACTCAGTGAATGCGACAGGTCGTTCCGTCATGGAACCCACGGTAGTGACGCCGAGGCGGCCTGAGGGGTCGCGGCGAGCCCGTGGGCCGGACTAGCCAGCGGCGGGGGCTTCGGCGTTGACGGCCCGCACGATGTCGACCATCTGTGCGAGCGTGTCCAGCCGGTCGGCGGCCGTGGCCCCCTCGGGCTGCAGACGCAACACGTCCACGCCTGCGTCGCGATACGCCCGCACCTGGTCGGTGACCTGGCCGTGGGTGCCCAAGAAGTTGGTCTCGGTGACCAGGCGGTCGGGCACGGCCGCTGCGGCGCCAGCGCGATCGCCGTCGAGCCACAGGCGTTGCACGTGGCGACATTCGTCGTCGAAGCCGGCGCGGCGGTAGGCGTCGTTGTAGAAGTTCGCGGTCGCTGAGCCCATCGCGCCCAGCGTGAACGCGAGGCCCCCTCGCCGCGGCGCTATCAGCTCTTCGAGGTCGTCGCCGAACTCCACGGCGCCGCCGGCCTGGCACGCGACAGCGCCCGGCGGGCGTCCGGCGGCTGCGGCACCCGAAAGCACCTTGCCCCACGTCACCTCGGGACGGCTCGGCACGAAGCACACGCCCACCCAGCCGTCTGCGGCTTCGCCGGTGTACCGCAACGACTTGGGGCCCAAGGTTGCGAGCCAGATCTCGATGTTGTCGTTTGCAGGCTGCGCCAGGCGCAGCGACTTGCCCTGCCCATCGGGCAGCGGAAGCACATGGTGGCGGCCGTCATAGGCAATTTTCTGGCCCGCAAACGCTTGGCGGCAGATATCGACGGTCTCACGCAGCCGCCCCAGCGGGTCGGCAAAGCGAACCCCGTGGAGCCCTTCGACCACCTGGGGCCCGCTCACGCCGAGCCCCAGGATGAACCGGTCGCCGGTCATCGCAGCCAGCGACAGCGCGGTCATGGCGGTCATGACCGGGGTGCGGGCCGAGATCTGCAAGATGCCGGTGCCGAGCTGGCACCGTTCAGTCACCGCGGCTAGGTAGGCGAGCGTGCTGACGCCGTCCATGCCCCATGCCTCGGCGGACCACAAGATGTCCACGCCGAGGCGGTCGGCTTCTCGCAGAAACTCGACCTGTTCATCCCAGTCGCGGCGCTTGCCCGACGCCGCACCTCCGAATCCGATGGCTGTTCGCACGCTCGGAACCCTAGAGGCTGAGCCGGCGGCGAAGCCGCGGCCTGAGCGGCCCGTGAGCCCAATCGCATTCCGATCGGGAACAAGAGCGGGGAGCATCCGGCGACTGGTCGCTCAGGAGGGGTGGAGCGTCACCAGGCCACCGAGCTGAGCCAGGTCTTGCAAGGCTTGGTCGTAGAAGAACCTCGCCGAGCAGGCGTCGCGCGCCCAGGCTTCCTCGTCGGGCGTGGGGTAGCCCCCGACGGCCCCGACGCTCAAGTCACCGGTCGTCGCCGAGCTGACGGCAGTGCGATTGCCGACCAGCAGCTCTTCGAGAGCGTCGCTGCGATCGCCGGGTTCGTCGAACACGAACAATCGCTCGCCGTCCGTCACGAACGGCGTGACGTAGTAGGTGCGGTCGCCACCGGGCGTCTCGGCATCGAGCCGCAGCATGAGCACCCCATCGAACGCACTGAACGGCCCATTGCCTGACTCGCAGGTCACGGCGGGCAGCGTACCGAGTGCCTGCATTATCAGTAAATTCAGGTATCGCTAGGTGCGGCACGGATCCCGCAGAAGGCGGGCCGGCGCATAGGCAGGGGGATCAGCGATGACGACTGAGCAAGCGGGCTACCTCGACACGGAATACTTCGGCTTCGAGCAGGCCTTGGCATCCAGCGGTGTGCTGACCGTGACGTTCAACCGGCCCGAGTCGATGAACGCTTCGACCCATTCGATGAAGCGGGATCTGATCGAGCTGATCACCCAAGTGCAGATGGACGACGCGGTGCGGGTGGTGGTGTTCACCGGCCAGGGCAGGGCGTTCTGGGCGGGCGACAACCTGGGCAGCTACGAGCAATCCCACCCGTCTGCCATGCCCACGATCTTCGGCGGGCATCACAATGCCGCCGGCACCTACAACAGCCTGCGGACGATCTCCCAGGCCGTCAACACCGCGGTGCGCCGCCTCGACAAGCTGACCATCTCTGCCATCAACGGCTTCGCCATCCAGACCGGCTTCAGCTTCGCGCTGGCGTGCGACTTTCGGATTGCGGCGCGCTCGGCTCGCATGGGCTCGGCGACGCTGCGTTTCGGCCTGCTGCCCGACGAAGGCGGCCAGTGGCTGCTGGTGCAGCACCTCGGCGTAGCCAAGGCGACCGATTTCATGATGCGCAAGCGGATCGTCGACGCCGAGGCCGCGCACGAGCTCGGGCTGGTGCACGAAGTGGTCGACGATGACCAACTCGCAACGGCCGCAGCCGAGCTCGCCGCCGAACTGGCCGAAGGGCCCCAGGTGGCCATGCGCATGCTGAAGCGGTCGATCCTGCTGGCGGCAGAGATGACGTGGGAGCAGTCGCTCGACGAGATCGCCTCCAAAACCGCCGTCACCGACCACCTGCCCGATGCCGCCGAGGGCGTCGCAGCATTCCAGGCCAAGCGCCAGCCGGAGTACAACGACTGGCTGCGCTGAGCGGCGATGCCCGCATTGCGGGTGACGCCGCCAGGCGTCTGACAGCGGGCATCTCGCAAATGGCATACTGCCGCCGTGGCTGCATATTTCGTTGCGTGCACCGACGGCTTTGCCACCGGGGCGCAGTCGATGAACGAAGGCTGACGCTGTGGAGCACGCCGAACAGGTCAGCCACATCAAGACGTTGCTCGCGCGACTCGACTCCGGCACCACCGTGGATGCCGGCGGTGTGCGGTACAACCCAACGTCGTCCTATGCCGACAGCGAACTCGCCTGCATCGAACGGCGGGAGTTCTTCGACACGCATCCGCAGTTGGTCGGGCTGTCGGGCGACCTGCCCGATCCCGGATCGTTCATGACCCAGGACGACTTGGGCACACCGCTGCTGCTGGTGCGCTCGCCCAGCGGCCGGTTCCGAGCGTTCGTGAACGCGTGCCGGCACCGCGGCGTCGTCATCGAGACCGAGCCGCGCGGACGCAAGCGCCGCTTTGCCTGCCCCTTCCACAACTGGACCTACGACGCCGACGGCGTGCTGGTCGGCCTGCCGAAATCAGACCACTTCGGCGAGCTCGACCGCGACGAGCTCGGGCTGGTAGAGCTGCCGTCAGCGGAGCACCACGGCCTTTTGTGGGTTCATCCGCAGCCAGGCGGTCAGCTCGATCCCGATGCACTGCTCGGCGACGAGCTCGCAGCCGATTTCGCTGGGTGGGACTTCGGCAACTTGCAGTGGCTGGGCAGCGATTCTTATGAGGTGGACTGCAACTGGAAGCTCGCCATGGACACCTTCGGCGAGACCTACCACTTTCCCGTGCTGCATTCCGAGACGCTGTCGAACGACTTCTACGGCAACGTGCAGTGCTACGACGAATTCGGGCGCCATCACCGGTTGATCCTGTGCCGCCGCGCCATCGAGGACGCACGTGAGCGGCCGCCATCGGAGTGGGACATCACCCGGTACGGGCTGCCGGTGTACTGGCTGTTCCCGAACGTGCAGCTGATCCCCTCGCGTGATGTGCTGTTCCTGGTGCGGGCCTATCCCCACACGACCGAGCCCGGCCGCCACACCAGCCAGATCTCGTTCTACCTGCGGCCTGGCATGGCACGCGACGATGCCGAGGTCGACTACATGGCCGAGGCCTCGCGGGCATTCGGCAGGGTGATCCGTGACGAGGACTACGTCATGAGTGCCAGTCAGCAGCGCTCAGCCAACAGCGGGGCGCTCAGCCACGTCGTGTTCGGGCGCAACGAGCCTGCGCTGCATCACTTCCACAACACCTACCGGGCCGCGCTCGGCCGCGAGCTGCTGCAGTTGCACCCGACGGGCTGAGCAGCGACGCCGTACCAGCGACATCGGTGATTCAGCTCTGGACAAGTTCCTCGAGCGCACCCAGCAGCATCCTGACGTTGCGCATCCGGGCGGTATGGCCCATGCAGCCGATGCGCCACACTTTGCCGGCGACGGGGCCGAGCCCGCCTCCCACCTCGATGCCGTAGCGCTCGAGCAGAGTGCGCCGCCCCGCGGCATCGTCGAATCCCGCGGGCAGCGTGACGGTGGTGAGTTCGGGCAGACGGTGACCCTCCTGGGCCCACAGCTCGAAGCCCAGCTCGGGCAGGCGCGCATGCAGTTCGTCGCCGCAGGCCTGGTGGCGCGCCCAGGCGTTGTCCAGTCCCTCGTCGAGCACGGCGCCGAGGCCGGCATGCAGGCCATAGAGCATCGAGATCGGCGCGGTGTGGTGGTAGGCGCGGGCGCCTTCGCCGACGACGTACGCCCGGATCATGTTCAAGTCCAGGTACCAGCTCTGGGGTCGCTTGACCAGCGAGGACAGCGCACGCTCACTCACGGTGAGCGGTGCCAGGCCGGGCGGCACTCCGAGGCATTTCTGCGTGCCGCTGTAGGCGATGTCGACGCCCCAGCCGTCGATGTCGACTTCGATGCCGCCCAGCGATGTGACGCAGTCGGCGAGCAGGAGCGCATCGCCCTTCGCTTCGCCCAGCGGTGCGATGTCGTTTCGTACGCCAGTGGACGTTTCTGCGTGGACCACCGCGATGATCTTCGGCGACGGGTGGGCCTCGATGAGACGTTGCGGATCGATGGCGCGGCCCCAGTCGGTGTTCACGGCCACCACCTCGGCGCCACAGCGTGCAGCCACGTCGCACATGCGGGTGCCGAAGACACCGTTGACGCCGATGACCACCGCATCGCCAGGCTCGACGAAATTGCAGAAGGCCGCTTCCATGCCCGCCGAGCCGGTGGCGCTGACCGGGAACGTCAGCAGGTTCTGGGTCTGCCACACGGTCCGCAGCCGCTCGTTGGTCTCGTCGAGCAGAGCGATGAACTCAGGGTCGAGGTGGCCGAGGACGGGGCGGGTGAACGCCGCCATCACCTCGGGATAGGGGTTGGAGGGCCCCGGCCCCATCAAGATGCGGTCGCTGTGTGTCACGAGCCCGCACGGTACTTGCCGCGTGCTCAGCGTTCCTGCGGCGGGCGCAGCAATGCGATGAGGCTGGAGGTGTCCCAGCGGCCGCCGCCGAGTTCCTGGACGCGCTTGTAGAACTGGTCGACGAGCGCGGTGACTGGCAGGGGAGCGCCGTTGCGCTGCGCTTCGGCCATCACGATGCCGAGGTCCTTGCGCATCCAGTCCACCGCGAAGCCGAACTCGAACTCGTCGGCAATCATCGTGGTCCCGCGGTTGGACATCTGCCACGACCCCGCAGCGCCCTGGGAGATGGTCTCGAGCACGGCGTCGAGATCGAGGCCGGCTCGCCGGCCGAACTCGAGACCCTCCGACAGTGCCTGGACGAGCCCGGAGATGCAGATCTGGTTCACCATCTTGGTGAGCTGGCCCGAGCCTGCGGCGCCGATCAGGGTGACCGCCCGCGCATAGGCGTCAATAACCGGCCGGGCCCGTTCGAAGTGTTCCGCAGCGCCGCCGCACATGACCGTCAAGACGCCGTTCTGAGCGCCCGCCTCGCCGCCCGATACGGGCGCGTCGATGAATCCGACTCGCTGGCGGGCACATGCCCCTGCGAGCTCGCGTGCGAGGTCGGCCGAGGCGGTCGTGTGGTCGACCAGGATCGACATGTCGCTCATGGTCGACAAAGCCCCGTCGTCGCCGTAGACCACGGCCCGTACATCGTCGTCGGCACCGACGCATATGAATACGATCTCCGCGCCGGCGGCGGCTCGCGCTGGCGTGTCAGCGAGCTCGCCGGCGTATTCAGCAACCCATCGCTGCGCAACGCTCGTCGTGCGGTTGAACACCGTGACCCGGTGTCCTGCGGCGGCGAGGTGCCCGGCCATCGGATAACCCATCACGCCGAGCCCGATGAATGCGACATCATCGGGCATGACGGACACCCTCATTCTTGCTGAGCATTGCCCGCACCTCGTGCTTGCGGACCTTGCCGAGCGCTGTTCGGGGGAGCTGATCGGTCCAGAACACTGCCTTGGGATGCTTGAAGCGTGCAAGCCGCCCGTCGAACAGACTCAGCAGCGCGGCGGCTGCGATCTCGGTGCTGGGCACCGCCACGATGACTGGTACCTCGCCCCAACGATCGTCGGGCACGCCAACGACGGTTGCTTCCGATACCAGGTCGCTGCGGGCAAGCACCTCTTCGAGTTCCGCGGGATAGATGTTCTCGCCCCCCGAGATGATCATGTCCTTGCGGCGGTCGTCGATGAAGATCCAGCCCTCGTCGTCGGCGTGGCCCACGTCGCCGGTGCGAAACCATCCCTCGACCAGCACTTCGGCCGTGGCCCCGCCATCGCGCCAGTATTCCCGCAGAACGCTCGGCCCGCGTACCCACAGCTCGCCGCGCTCGCCCGCAGCGGCGTCGGCCCCGGCATCGGTGACGATGCGCACCTCGCACATCGTCGAGGGCTTGCCGCATGAACCCCGATGGGCGGCCGCCTCGTCGCAGCGCAGGTGTACGGCGATTGGCGCCGTCTCGGTGGATCCGTAGATCTGCCCCACCGGCACGCCCCGGTCGAAGAAGGGTTCGGTGGCGGCCATCGGCACGGGAGAGGATCCCGTCATGATGCCGCGCAGCGAGCCGAGGTCCGCGCTGGCGAAACGCGGGTGCGCGGCGACGGCGGTCAGGGCAGCTGGCACCAGCACCGTCCATGTCGGTTGCCACTGCTCGACGTCGTCGAGGAACTGCTCGGCATCGAACGCCCTCTCGATGAGCACCGCGGCCCCTCCCAGCACAGCGGGCAGCGTCTGGATGTTCAGCCCGCCGACGTGGAACAGCGGGATGGTGGTGAGCACCCGGTCCTCGCTGGTGAGGTCGTGCGCATGGGTCGAGTTGACCGCATTCGCTGCCATCGCCGCCTGGTCCAGCAAGGCGCCTTTGGGGTGCCCGGTGGTGCCCGAGGTATAGGCCAGCAGCACGGGATGGTCGGGCGTGCCCCGGCGCGCAGGCGTGGTGCCCGCAGCCGCGAAGCCGTCGGGTTCGTCGGGCACCACCCGCCGCTCGCACGGTGCGCCGATGGCCGCGCCATGTTCGGCGAACGTCGAGTCGACCGCCAGCAGGGCGGGTTCAGCGTGGTCGAGGATCCAGCGGTGCTCGGGCGGTGTCAAGCGAGAGTTCAGTGGCAGGTAGATGGCGCCCAGCCACGAACATCCCAGCATCAGCCGCAGCGCAGCGGGCCGGTTCGGGCCGAGCCACGCCACCCTGTCGCCCTCGCCGACGCCCTGGTCGGCCAGCCAACCGGCCGTCGCTGCAATCTGGTCGGCGAAGGAGCGGTAGGAGTGCTCGACTCCCTCGAAGGCCACGGCTACTGCGTCGGGGCGGTGGTCGGCCCAACGCTCGATGCGAGCCGCGAGGTCGGTGCCGGCTGCCAGCGGGGCAGGTTTGTTCACGGTGCTGTGCTGCGTTGGCACATTCGTCGATCTGCTGGCAGATGGGCTCAGGCCAACTCGCCCTGCAGCACGCCCTCGATCACCACTGCCTCGCCGTCGAGGAAGACGCTGTGGCTGCGCATGGGCAGATCGAAGTGCCCCAGCGTGTGACGGCCGGCGTGCTCGTTGGCACCGGTCGAATACAGGAAGTTGCCAGCGAAGGCCCGCTGCTCGGTGCCGTTGGTCTGGCTGCGGTCGTACAGCGACATCGTGTCCCACCGGGCGCCGGGGTTCATGCCCCAGCCCACGTGGCTGGTCGCGTAGGCCTCCCGGTCGCCCCAGGCGTCGCTGTAGCTGCGGAACAGGGCGGCGTCGGTGCCGTCGCCTTCGACGTTGACGACGTAGTCGTCGTCGATGTGCAGCGTGACCGGCGACTCGATGTAGCGCTTGAACGTGAGGTTCATGTCGCCGCGGTCCATCACGATGGTGCCGTTCACCGTGCCCGCTTTGGGGAACGCCAAGCAGAGCCCGCCCGGCCAGTGGCTGATGGTGCCGGGCCGAGCCGTGTAGCCCCAGCCGCCGCCGCACGGCGCCCCGCCCACGTCGACGAACAGGTCGGTGCCCGCCGCGGACGTCACGCGCATCTCGGAGGCCGCGATCAGCTTCTTGATGCCAACCTTCACCTTCGGTTCGAGTTCTGGCGTCGGCCGCAGCCGCTCGAGGGCCTCAGGGTGCTCGTTGGAGACCATGAGGATGCGGGTGCCCTCGCCCAGGATCTTCGGGAGTTCCGACGCGTGCAGCATCCCCTCCACGGTGCAGTCGACGACAAAGTCGACGGCCCCGAGGGCGGCGATCACCGCCGTCGAGCCGGCAATCGCGTCGGACGCGCCCGTCGAGCGCACCGGTACTGGGGCGGATTGGCGCGGCGTGGGCACGACGACGTGAATCGGCGGCGTGCCGAGGCGATCCAACGCCAGCTCGGCGAGATTGACGTTGACGGCCCTGCTCTGGCTCTCCGACAGGATTGCTGCGGTCTGCGGGGGTTCGACTCCGCACATCTCAAAGACCGACGAGAAAGCGTCAATCCACTTCGCTTCAATTCGTTCGACCAGCATGTGGTCCTCCAGTATCCCGAAGCTTTGTAACCACGGGCCAACTTAGAGGCTGCGCAGATCTGTGCTTGCGTCGCCGTGCTCAGACGGCCTCGACTGCTGCGAGATGCGCAGCGTCATTGAAACGCCGCACCTGCCAGAGGCGACGCCCGTTCCACTCGAGCAATTCCAGCTCGGTGATGGCGGTCACCGCGGTGACCACGCCGACGCCGCGCTGACTGGGCGCGATGCCAAATGCCATGGCCATCGCGGCCGAGGAGATGCCGCCATGGCAGCCCATGAAGACTGTCTTGCCAGGGTGAGCTGCGGCGATGTCGTTGAGTGCTTGCGCAACCCGGTGACGGAACCCCGCACGGCTCTCTGCGCCCTCGAGCACCGGTGTGTACGGCTGGTCCATGGGTTGGATGAACCCGAAGTGCTCTCGCGCTGCCTCCCACGTCATGCCATCGGCGGGACCCAGGCGCATCTCCTCAAGATCGTCGTGAAGCTGAATCTCAAGACGGCCGCGCTCGCCGTCGGGACCGAGCGCCGGCAGCACGATCTCGGTTGTCTCGCGGGCCCGAGGCAGCGGCGAGGAGTACACGACCTGTACCTCGGGTTCACGTCCGGCGGCGAATCTGTCACGCAGGGCTGCAGCCTGGGCACGACCCAGCTCGGTGAGACCTCGGCAGCCCTTGGGTCCGCCGACGATTCCTTCGGCCATAGCGACGGACTCGCCATGGCGAACGATCAGCAGTCGCGAGAGCACCTGCTCGTCAGCCATATCGCCAGCCGCCGACATCCACACCGCGAGACTCTAGGAGCGCGCAGCGCCTACCGGATGGATCGGCTGATCGAGCGCCAGGTGTCGGCGCGCTCTGGCTCAGCGCTGCGGCGATCAGCCCACTCCTGCGGGGCGCCGGCGAGACCGGTTGGCTCAGCGACCATGCAGGCCGTCGTCGGTTGCAACGATTCTGGGTCGAACACCGCAACCGCCCCGCTGAGGGTGTTCCGGGCAACGAACAGCTCGGGAATGCGTTCGGCGGCCGTGACAGCAGCGCACACCGCATCTGCCAAAAGCGTCGCTCGACACGAGAACACGAGCGCCTGGACGCCGGCGCTTGGGGCGCCCGCGGCATGGGAGTAGCCGGCGCGCTTCAGTCGCTTGACCGTTGATGCAACGGATAAGTCGGCGCCATCGACAAACAAACAGAACTCATGCGTGGTCATCACAGGCGCTTCACCTTTCGCTGCTTCACTCGATGCCGGAGGCCCTACGTGCACGGCCAAGCGTCCGACGGGTCAGCGGCACTCTAGTAGCGATTGGATGTTTGCTGTCAAGAAAGTTATTTTCACTTAGTTTCCTATAGTTTCTATGTAGTTTTGGAATCTGTCTCTGGCAGTCGATTCGGGCGCCGCCGCAAGGTTGGATGCGGTGGCGGGCAGGCGAGCGATCGTGGAACGGCCCGCAGAGCTGTACCGGCGCGACCGAAGGGCACCCGCGCCGTAGCCTGCGCAGTTGCACCACGACAGCTCCGGAGGCAGCGATGGGATCGATTGAGGCGGAAGTCGAACCGGCCGAAGCGGGGTTCGATGCCGGCCGGCTGGAGCGCATCGCAACGCACCTGAATCGCTATGTCGACGACGGCCGCCTTCCGGGGGTGTCGGTGCTGCTGACGCGTGGCGGCCAGATCGCGTATGCACACCGCTACGGCGAGCGCGACTGCGAGCGGTCGCTGCCAGTCACGTCCGACACGATCTATCGCATCTATTCGATGACCAAGCCCATCGTGTCGGTCGCTGCCATGCAGCTCTACGAGCAGGGCTTGTTCCAGCTCACCGATCCGATCTCGCGCTGGATCCCGGCCTTCGCGAATGCACGCGTGTTCACCGGTGGCAACGTGATGCAGTACCAGACCCGAGAGCCGGCGAGCGAAGTCACCATCCACGCTCTGTTGACCCACACATCGGGCCTGACGTACGACTTCCACTTCGCCAACGAGGTCGACGCCCTGTACCGGGCGAACGGCTTCAACTGGGGGGCGCCGGGCAACCTGGAGGAGACTTGCGAGGCGCTCGCGTCGCTCCCGCTGCTTTTCGACCCGGGTACCGAGTGGAACTACAGCTACTCCACCGACGTCCTGGGGCGAATCGTCGAGCTGGTCTCGGGGCAGTCGCTCGACGACTACCTCCTCGAGCATGTGACGGGGCCGCTGGGCATGGTCGATACGGGCTTTGAGGTGCCGCCCGCCGACGTCGAGCGCTTCGCGGCCAACTACACGACCGCCACGCTGGCGGCCCGCGCGGCTGCGGGCAACACGGGGCCCTCGATGCCGGCGTATCGCCCCGACGATCCGGGCCTGGCGCGCTCACTGATGGACGACCCGCGCACCTCGGCGTACCTGGGACCACCCAAGATCCTCTCCGGCGGCGGAGGGCTGGTCTCGACCATGGGCGACTACCACCGATTCACCCAGATGCTGCGCAACGGCGGCGAGCTCGACGGTGCCCGCATCATCGGCCGGCGCACCCTCGAGTTCATGGCCAGCAATCACCTGCCCGGCGGCGCCGACCTGACCGAGTGCGGTCGTGCGCTGTTCTCCGAGGCGGCCTTCGACGGCGTCGGTTTCGGGCTGGGCTTCTCGGTGGTGCTCGACCCGGCCAAGGCGAAGGTCGTCTCCAGCAAGGGCGAGTTCGCCTGGGGCGGCGCCGCCTCGACGGCGTTCTGGGTGGATCCGGCCGAGGACATCACGCTGGTGTTTCTCACCCAGCTGCTGCCTTCGAGCGTCCACCCGATCCGGCCTGAGCTGAAGGCGCTCGTCTACCAGGCGCTGGTGTAGGGCCGGCTCTGTCGACGCCCGCCGCTGATTGACTGCGCACATGTCAGATTTCGACTTGGTCATCGTCGGCACCGGTTCGGCAAATTCCATCCCGGGTCCCCCCTTCGACGACTGGTCGATCGCAATCGTCGAGCGCGGCACATTCGGCGGCACCTGCCTGAACGTGGGCTGCATCCCATCGAAGATGTTCGTATATGCCGCCGACGTCGCCGACACCATTGCGACGGCGGGCGACTACGGCATCGCTGCCACCTACGACGGCGCCGACTGGCCCGCCATCCGAGACCGCGTGTTCGGCCGCATCGATCCGATTGCGAGCGGCGGGCGCGATTACCGCCTGGGCAGTGACTGCTCCAACATCACGGTGTTCGAAGGGGACGCCCGCTTTGTGAGCGACCGGCGCCTGGTGGTGCGGATGCACGACGGCAGCACCGAGTCGGTGTCGGGGCGCCATGTCGTGCTCGGTGCGGGCGCTCGTGCGTTCCTGCCGCCGTACCGGGGCTTGGGCACAGTGCCGGTGCATACGTCCGACACCGTGATGCGGCTCGACTCGCTGCCGGAGTCGATGATCGTGCTCGGCGGCGGGTACATCGCCTGCGAGCTGGGCTACGTGTTCTCCGCGCTGGGGACAAAGGTCACGGTGGTCAACCGCGGCGAGCGGCTGCTGCGGGCCGAGGACGACGACATCTCACGGGCCTTCACTGCGGCGGCGCAGCGCCATTTCGATCTGCGCCTCGGCGCAGCGGTGAGTTCAGTGCGCGGCGGAGCTGCGACCGGCAGTTCAGTGCGCGGCGGAGCTGCGACCGGCAGTTCAGTGCGCGGCGGAGCTGCGACCGGCGGCGCAGTCCGAGGCGGAGGCGCAGCCGGTGAATTCCTGTATGCCGCCGACGGTACGCCGAGCGCTCAAGGCAACTCCTACACGGTGGAATTCACGCGCGGCGGCGTTGCCGAATCGGTGAGTGCCGATGTGCTGCTCGTGGCCACGGGCCGCGTTCCCAACGGCGATCAGCTCGCGCTCGATCTCGGAGGTGTCGCCGACGAGGACGGCCGAGTGCTGACCGACGAGTTCTTCCGCACCTCCGCGCCGGGCGTGTGGGCGTTCGGCGACCTGTCGAGCAAGATCCAGCTCAAGCACCTCGCCAACGCGCAGGTACGGGCCCTGCGCCACAACCTGCTGGTGGCCGAGGGCCAAGCAGACGGCCCGATGCACACGGTCCGCGAAGACCTCGTGCCCCATGCGGTGTTTTCTCACCCCCAGGTCGCCTCGGTGGGTCTCACCGAGCGCGATGCCCGCGCTGCGGGCCTGCCGATCACGGTGGCCAACAAGCCCTTCGGCCACACCGCCTACGGCTGGGCCATGGAGGACAGCACCAGCTTCGCCAAGCTGATCGCGCACGCCGAGACCCGCGAGCTGCTCGGCGCCCACATCATCGGGCCCCAAGCCTCCACGCTGATCCAGCAGCTCATCGGGGGCATGGCGTTCGGCCAGACCGTCGACCAGATGGCCCACGACCAGTTCTACATACACCCGGCCCTTACCGAAGTCATCGAGAACGCCCTGCTCGAGCTGTAGCCGGAGGTGCTCGTTCAGTCGATACGGCGGGCGTCGGGGATGAGGTTGATTTCCCAGATCACTTCTTCGAGGCGGTCTTCGGCGGAGACGGCTTCGTAGCGGCACGGGCGATCCGGGCCGACGGTGGACGGCGCGGGCGTGAGAATGGTGGACGGTCGGGGGTGGCAGAACTGCACCACGCTGAGGCGGCTGCCGCGCTGCGCGGCGTCGGCCTTGACGCGGTGCCAGCCGGCGCCGATCAGGCCGTTGGTGACGTGCTCAAGCATGATCCCCGAGTTGATGATGACGTGGTCGTCGGGCGGGGATGCGTCGACCCACTCGCCGTCGATCTGCACTTGCAGGCCCCGCTCGGTGGCCCGCGGCAATGCGGTGATGAGATTGATGTCGGCGTGCTCGTCGGCCCAGATGTGGCCCTCGGCCCCGCCGGCGGGCGCATGAGACATCGGTGGGTAATGGATCGCCCGGGACAGATGCGTGCCGAACGTGGTCATCCTGTCGAAGTACGTCTCATGGGCGCCGATGCCCTCGGCGATCACCCGCAGGAAGCGCCGCTGCAGGTCCACCAGCCGCCGGTGGAACTCGGCGAGGATCTCGGCGGCGCCGCTGATCTCATCATCGGGAAAGATCGACGGCCGGTACCAGCGGCCGTAGGTGACGGTGAGCGGGTGGCCTGCGGGAGGCAGGTCGCTCCAGTTGAACATCTCCTTCCAGTCGGGAAGGTCAGAGATGGCGGCGGTCTCGGTGAGGGGACCGGTGTAGCCGCGAGCGCCGAACGACTCCGCGTCGACGTAGCGCGCCTTGGTGTCGGGCTCGAGTGCGAAGAACTTGCCCAGCACGTCATAGGCGTCGTTGAGCAGCCCGCCCGACAGATCGTGGGCTGTGTAGACGAAACCGGTGCGCAGGCTGGCCATGACCCCTTCGGTGACCGCCCTGCGCTGAGTCGGCGAACCGTGCTCGAAGGCCAGCAAGTTGATATCGAGAATCTCGTCCATGGTGCTCCCCAGTCGTCTTGCTAGCCCCGCAGCCAGGCGTCATAGCGTTTCGGGTCGGTCCAGGCGCCGGTGCGTGCGTCGAAGCTGGCCGCCGCGGGTGCCATCAGGGCCGGGTCGGTGGTGCGGGCTTTGGTGCTCGACACGGTGCCTACCCAGTCCGGCACGTCGAGCACCAGTTCGGGCGGGCAGTCGTGCGGCGGGCGGGCGGCGATGGCGACGGTGGGCAGCGCTGCGATGGACGCGTCGCGGCGTGCCGGATCATTGTCGTAGAAGACCGGGTCGTGTATCTGGTGCCACTTGTCGGCGCCCATCACAATCACGTCGAACCCGGCGGCGATCTCCGACAGCAGCTGCACGTCGGTGACGGCAATCTCGAGCCAGTCGATCGGGGCAGCGACGTCACCGAGGACGGCGATCCGGTCTGCCAGCCGTGGGCGCTGCACGTCCTCCTTGGCGAGCGCCACGCGGCTCACCGACCACACGAGCACATCAAGGTGATGCTGGACGCGCACGGCGTCGCTGATGGCCAAGTGAGCGGTGGTCGGCGGGTTGAACGACCCGGGAAACACTCCTCGCCGAGTCATGCCCACTCCGGTGCACGAGTTTGTGCGCAGGCCACCTCGCAGCGAGGCCGAGAACGTGCGCGGATGGGCGGCACGTTCCATTGCGTCACCTCTTGCTGCCCGCTGTTTTTCCCAGTTCTCATTGGATCTGGGCTCACGGGCCGCTCGGGCCACGGTTTCGCCATTCGGCTCAGCCTCTTACTGGCCGGCGGGGCTGACACTGCCACGGATCGAGATGAGTCCGGCACTGCCGCTGCTGGCAGTGAGCTCGCCGATCACCGCAGCGTTGTGCCCGCTGTCGCGCAGTTCGCGCACGGCGTCGTCGGCGCGTCGGGGATCGAGGCTGAACAGCAGGCCGCCAGATGTCTGAGGATCGCCGAGCACGGTACGGGTGAGCTCGTCGGCGCCGTCGAGGCGCTCGGCGAGGTGGTCGAGGTTGCGCCCGGTGCCTCCGGGTACAAAGCCGCCGGTCGCGAGCCCGACCACATCGGGCAGCAGCGGCACGGCGCCGGCATCCACCACGGCATCCACCCTGCTGGCCGCGGCGAGCTCTGCGAGGTGTCCCAGCAGGCCGAAGCCGGTGACATCGGTGGCCGCTGTCGCTTCTGCCCTGGTTGCCGCTGCGGCAGCCGCATCGTTGAGTCTGGACATCTCGGCCACGCCGGCCTCATAGGCCCCCCACAGCGCTCCGCCTCGCGCGATCGCTTCGGGATCGGAGCGCTTCAGCGCTGTTGCGAGCAGGCCGGTGCCCAGCGGCTTGGACAGTACGAGGGCATGGCCCGCCTGCCCGCCTGCATTGGTGAGCAGGCCGGTGCCGTGAGCGGCTGGTGTTCCGCTCGCTGCCATGGCGGTGCCGCCGGGGGTGCTGAGTCCCGTCACCGCCATGCCGTAGATCGGTTCGGGGCCGTCGATGGTGTGGCCGCCCGCCACCACCCAGCCGCCCTCAGCGGCGGCGTCGGCACCGCCTGCCAGCACCTCGCCCAGCAGGTCCAGCGGCAGCACCTCGCGGGGCCAAGCGGCCACGTTCAGCGCGAACAGCGGGCGGGCGCCCATGGCGTAGATGTCGCTGGCAGCGTTGGCCGCAGCGATGCGGCCCCACGTGCGTGCGTCGTCCACGATCGGGGCGAAGAAATCGGTGGAGCTGACCAGCAGCTGGCCGCCGCCGAGTCGCCACACGGCGGCATCGTCGCTGGTGTCGTTGCCGACGAGCAGATCCGGGTGCGATGGGGGAGTCAGGTGGCGCAAGACCTGCGCCAGCTCGGACGGGCCGAGCTTGCACGCTCAGCCGGCACCGTGGCTGTACTGGCTCAGCCGGAACGCCGGGATGTTCGGTGTGCTGTCGGTCGGCACAGCGGCAACGGTACCCAGAGGCTGCGCCGGTAGGCGTAGCCGTGGCCCGAGCGGCCCGCGAGCGGAGCGGACGAGAGCGGCACGAGCTGGTGCGACTGCGCGAGGGCGGAGCTGTTGGGGTGCCGCTAGCGGTAGCTGCAGACGGCTTCGACGATCAACTCCAGTGCCGGGCTGGCGTCGATGCGTACGGCAACCTCGCAGTTGGGGGAGGCGTCCGTGCCGGGCCGCTCGTCGGCGACGGTCATGCCCCGGGTGAGTGTGCCGTCAGTTTCCACGTCGACATGGCGGGCTGTGAAGGCGAACAGGTCAGGCCGCGTGACTGCCAGAACAGCGCAGGGGTCGTGCATCGGCGCAGCCGCTACACCGGTTCGCCGGCGGTAGCCGGCCAGGTAGAAGTCGAAGAGCTCTGCCACGAACGCGGGCACTGTGCCGCCGTGGGCCCGCAGCGCCGCGGACTCGGTGGCGCCCACGCAGAGCTGGCGTGTGAGATTCAGCCCCGCCATGCGCACGACCGGCGCCCCAGCGGTGAACACGATCTGGGCCGCGTGGGGGTCGGCCCAGATGTTGAACTCGGCCGTGGGCGTGACGTTGCCCGGCCCCACTGCTCCCCCCATGAGCGAGACGCCTGCGATGCGTTCGACGATGTCGGGGGCCTGGCGGAACGCGAGCGCGACGTTGGTGAGCGGCCCCACCGGCACGAGCCACACGTCGTCGTGCCCCCGGACCGTCTCGATGATGCAGCCGACGGCGTCGTTGCTGGCCTCGCTGCGGTGAACCTCGGGCCTCGGCGGGCCGTCGAGGCCCGTCGCCCCGTGGGCACGCGGCGCATGGGCGGCCCGCACCAGCAGCGGCCGATCCGCGCCCGCGTGGACGGGTATGTCCAGCTCGGCAAGTTCGCACATCAGCAGGGCGTTCTGGGTGGTCAGCGCCAGCGGCGCGTTCCCCGACACGGTGGTGATGGCCAGCACCTCGCAGTGCTGCGCCGCCAGCAGTATCGCCACGGCGTCGTCGTGACCCGGGTCGCAGTCGAAGATGATCTTGGGCGCTGCCATGCGGCTCACTCGGTCATTGTCGACGGCTCAAGGATCGGGTGATGTCGGCGCGGGGCTAGAGCTGGGTGATGCTGGGTGCGGGCGCTTCGGTCTCGCCCCAGTAGTGGGGGAGCCGCAGGTACCCGAATCGTGTCAGCTCGACGGCGGCCGACAGCCCCTGGATCTCCTTGATCCGCTGGATCGAGCGGATGTGGGAGGACATCTCGTAGAAGAGCATCCAGATCGCGCATTCCAGCGTGTTCACCACACGTCGCTCGTCGTCGGGATCGTGCCAGGCGCCGCGGGGAAGGACAGTGATGGCATCGTCCCAGAAGTGGGTGCTGTGACGCGACTCGACCATCTCGCGGAACGTCTCGATGGGATGCGACGCCACGACGCAGCGCATCCAGCTCAGGCCGAGGTCCAGCTTGTCGAATAGGTCGGGCACGTCCCAGAACAGCTCGGGGTCGAGGCGCAGGTTGTGCTTGTTCTTGGGGCCTTGGTGGTGCTCGGACCACACGATCGGCTCGGGGATGTTGCCGTGCGGCCACAGCAGGGTGCCGCAGCGGCGCTTTGAGAAGATCAGCGACACCCAGGCGATGTGGGAGACCTGGCGGCGGATCGACCACCACATCAATTCCCGCTCGGGCGACTGGTCGTCGAGGTCGAGCTGGGCGTCGGTGAGGCCGTCGATCTCAGCCCGCAGCCAAGTGTCGATGTATGAGAAGTACGGCATCGTGCCGGGCCCAGCCTCAGCGGGCATCTCGAGCACTGCAGGATCCACTCTCGCCATGACCGAACGCTACCGATCCATTGGCCGTCGAGCCGAGCTGGCGCAGCCATGTCGCCACGGCAAGTCCGCGGCGCAGCGGTCGGATCCGCTGTGCCTGCTCGCGGGGCTAGCCAGTCTCGAAGGCGCGGGGGTCGGGGCAGGCGCACATGAGGTTGCGGTCTCCGTAGGCGCCGTCGATGCGGCTGACCGGTGGCCAGTATTTGTCGGCGACCAGCGTCGCCGCTTTGGTGCCCATCGGGTACACCGCTTCGGTGCGCGAGTAGGGGTGATCCCACTCGCCGGTGAGCGAATCGACTGCAGTGTGAGGCGCATTGACCAGCGGGTTGTCGTCTTGGGGCCACTCGCCCGAGGCAACCTTGTCGATCTCGGCGCGGATCGCCGCCATCGCATCGCAGAACCGGTCGATCTCTGCCAGCGACTCGCTCTCGGTGGGCTCGATCATCAGCGTCCCGGCAACGGGGAACGACATGGTCGGGGCGTGGAAGCCGAAGTCGATGAGCCGTTTGGCCACGTCGTCCACGCTGGCCCACTCCGAGTACGGCCGCAGGTCCACGATGCACTCGTGGGCGACCAGCCCGTAGCGGCCCTGGTACAGGATCGGGAAGTGCTCGCCGAGGCGCGACGCCAGGTAGTTGGCCGACAGGATCGCCGTCTGGGTGGCCCGGGTGAGGCCTTCGACGCCCATCATCGCGATGTACATCCACGGGATCGGCAAGATGCCCGCAGAGCCCCAAGGTGCTGACGAGATGGCGCCCGGGCCGGTGCTGGGACCCGCATCGGGGGCGAGCGGGTGGTTGGGCAGGTACTCGGCCAGGTGCAGGCGGCACGCCACCGGCCCGATGCCCGGTCCGCCGCCGCCGTGGGGGATGCAGAACGTCTTGTGCAGGTTGAGGTGGCTGACGTCGGCGCCGAAGGTGCCCGGTGCGGCGAGTCCGACGAGGGCGTTGAGGTTCGCGCCATCCACGTACACCTGCCCGCCCGCCTCGTGCACCTTGCGGCAGACCAGCCGGATGCCGTCCTCGTAGACGCCGTGCGTGGACGGATAGGTGGCCATGAACGCGGCCAGGTTGTCGCCGTGCCCGGCGATCTTGGCATCGAGATCGTCGAGATCGACGTCGCCGTCGTCAGTGCAGTCCACCACCACCACCCGCATGCCGGCCATCACCGCGGAGGCCGCGTTGGTGCCGTGGGCGGAGGAGGGGATGAGGCACACCGTGCGGTGGGTGTCGCCACGGTCGTCGTGGTAGCCGCGGATGGCGAGCAGCCCGGCCAGCTCGCCCTGGGAGCCGGCGTTGGGCTGCAGCGACACCGCGTCGTAGCCGGTGATCGCTGCCAGCCAGCGTTCGAGGTCGGCGATGATCTGGCGGTAGCCCTCCCACTGGTCGTTCGGTGCGAAGGGGTGAATGTCGGCGAACCGCGGCCAGGTGACCGGCGTCATCTCCGTGGCAGCGTTGAGCTTCATGGTGCAGCTGCCCAGCGGGATCATGGACCGGTCGAGCGCTACGTCGTAGGAGGCGAGACGGCGCAGATAGCGCATCATCTCGGTCTCGGAGCGGTACGCGCTGAACGTGGGATGCGTCAGGAATTCGCTGCTGCGCCGCAGCTCGGCAGCGATGCCCGATGGTGCCGAGGCAGCCAGCGCATGCACCGAGGCGACGTCGTGCGTCTCGCCGCGAGCTGTGCCGGCGAACGCATCGAGCACCCGGGCGACTGTCGTCTCATCGCAGGTCTCGTCGAGCGAGACGCCGACGGTGTCGCCGTCGATGCGCCGCAGGTTGATCCCGGCCTTGAGAGCTGCGGCCAGCACCTCGTCAGCGCGGCCGGGCACCTCCACGCTCAGCGTGTCGAAGAAAGTCCCGTTGCGGGGGCGCAGGCCCAGGCTGCCCAGGCCCTCGGCGAGCCCGGCGGTGAGCCAGTGGGTGCGCTCGGCGATCTCGGCCAGGCCCTCGCGGCCGTGCCAGACCGCATACATCGAAGCCATGACTGCCAGCAGCACCTGCGCGGTGCAGATGTTGCTGGTGGCGCGTTCGCGCCGTATGTGCTGCTCACGGGTCTGCAGCGCCAGCCGGTACGCGGGCCTGCCGGCTGTGTCGACCGAGACGCCCACGAGCCGTCCGGGCATCGAGCGCCGGTGCTTCTCGCTGGTGGCGAGGAACGCCGCATGCGGGCCGCCGAAGCCCAGCGGCACGCCGAAGCGCTGCGAGCTGCCCACCACGATGTCGGCGCCGTGGTCGCCGGGTGGCGTCAGCACGCAGCACGCCAGCAGATCGGCGGTGACTGCTGCGATGGCGCCAGTGCTGTGCAGGGCTTCGATCACTGGTTGAAGGTTGCGGACGGCGCCGCTGCTGCCGGGATATGCCAGCAGCGCGCCGTACACCCCGTCGGGGCGCAGGTCGGTGCCGGGGTCGCCGACCACGAGGTCGATGCCCAGCGGTCCGGCGCGTGTGGCGACCACATCGATCACCTGGGGGTGGCAGTCGGCGTCGACGAAGAAGCAGTCCGGCCCGCTGCGTGTGATGCGACGGGCCATGGCCATCGCCTCGGCAGCCGCGGTGCCCTCGCACAGCAGCGACGAGTTGGCGATCTCCATTCCCACGAGATCGCACACCATCGTCTGGTAATTCAGCAGCGCCTCGAGCCGCCCCTGGGAGATCTCGGGCTGATACGGCGTGTAGGCGGTGTACCACGACGGATCCTCCAGCACGCCGCGCCGGATGACTGCGGGGGTGAGCGTGCCGTAGTAGCCGAGCCCGATCAGCGAGTGCGTTGGCTTGTTGGCATTCGCCAGCCAGCGCATCGCTGCTGTGGCCTGCGTCTCGGTGAGGGGCTGCTCGATGCCGTCGAGCACGATCGGCTCGTCGATGCGGATCTCCGCGGGAACGGCGGCGTCCACCAGTGCGGTGAGCGAATCGAACCCGAGACGCTCGAGCATGGCGGTGGTGTCCTCGGGTCGCAGGCCGACATGGCGCTGCACGAAAGCCCCGGGTGCTGCGAGCTGCTGTTGGGAATCACTCATTGCTGTCACTCATGTTCTGGGATGATCGAAAGTCAGCGGCGTGGGCGGCGTGCCGGCCGGCGCCTCGACTGGGATTGCTTCATTGCTGTGGCCCATGCCGCAAGGCTTCCGCGAGGCTGGGTGCCACGCTCACGCCACGCGATGACGAGACGGTTCGCACCGTCGCGCTCGCCGGAGGTCAAGACGCCCGCCGGTACCGGTGCTCCACGAAGGGCAACGGCACCACCCGGCACGGCTCAGGACCCTTGCGGCCCGCAGCCAGCAGGTCGGTGCCCACCGTGGAATGCTCGGCCGCGACGTAGGCCATTGCGATCGGTGCTTCGACGGTGGGTCCGAAACCGCCGCTGGTGATCATGCCGACATGTGCGCCGTCGGCGTCGGTCAGTGCGGCGCCGTCGCGGATCGGGCGGCGCCCTGCGGGTGCGATGCCCACCCGCAGACGTGGTGGTCCGTCATGCAGCTGTGCGGTGATCAGCTCGGCGCCGGGGAAACCGCCCTCGGCGCGCCGACGCTTGGGTATCGACCAGCCGAGAGCTGCTTCTGCCGGCGTGGTCGCCTCGGTCAGTTCGTGGCCCACGAGGGGAAGGCCCGCTTCGAGTCGCAGTGTGTCGCGGGCGCCCAGCCCTGCGGGCGACACCTCGTCGGCGTTGAGCAGCAGCCGTGCGATGTGCACTGCTTCGGCGGCTGGCATGGCGATCTCGAACCCGTCCTCGCCCGTATAGCCGCAGCGTGACACCTCGCAGTCGACTCCGTCGATGGCCAGGGTGGCCGTCGACATGAACGCGAGGTCCGCCGCTGCGGGTGCCCAGCGTGCGAGGACATGGGCCGCCGCCGGTCCTTGCAGGGCCACCAGCGCCAGATCGGTCCGCACCTCGATCCGCACGGCGCCGGTGCTGTCATCGTTTCCTGCGCTGTCGCTGGCCTCGCTGTCGCTGCCCTCGCTGTCGCTGCCCTCGCTGTCGCTGGCCTCGCTGTCGCTGGCGATCCCGTTGGCGTCTCGCAGCATCTCCAGGTCTGCATCGGTGCGCACCGCATTGACCACGATCCGCAGGCAATGACCGAGGTTGGTCACGATGAGATCGTCGAGCACCCCGCCCTGCGGCGTGGTGAACAGCGTGTAGCGCATCCGGCCGGGTGTCAGCGTGACGATCGAGCCCGGCACGCAGCGCTCCAGCCACGCTGCCACCTCCGCGGTCGCATCGGTGCCTGCGGGGTGCAGCTCGACGATGCCCATGTGGCTCACGTCGAACAGGCCCGCAGCGGTGCGGGTGGCTCGGTGCTCGGCCACGGTGCCGTCGGCGTAGCGCATCGGCAACGCGTGGCCGCCGAAGTCGACCATCCGGCCGCCGAGTTCGGTGTGCAGATCGAACAGCGGGGTGCAGATGGCCCCCGTGTCGGGATCGACGCAGGGTTTGTCAGCGCTCTCGCCGCTCGCGTCAGTCATCGACCGTGATTCTCGGCGCAGTCATCAAGCAGACGCGTCTCAGTCGGCCAGCAGCTCGGCGATGCGACCCTTCGGGCGTCCGACGATGGCCCGGTTGCCGCGCACCACCACCGGGCGCTGCATGAGCGCCTTGCGCTGGCTCAGCAGGTCGACGACCGCTTCGGGATCGCCCACGTAGTCGTCTGCGTTCAGGTTCAGCTTCTTGAACTGCGAGTCCTTGCGCACGAGGTCTTCGACGGGGTCCTCGAGGATCGACACCAAGTGCTCGAGCGCCTCGCGGTCGGGCGGGGTCTTCATGTAGAGGACGATGTCTGCTTCCACTCCAGCTTCCTCGGCGACCGCCAAGGCATTCCGGGAGGAGTTTCAGTGCGGGTTGTGGTAGATCGTCACTTCAGCCATGAGGCCGAAGTTACCTGCGCGAACCGTCCAAGTCTCGACATGGCGGCATGAATGTCAGCGCAGTGTGGGGCGGCCGCGTTAGAGGCTGAGCCGATTGGCGAAGCCGTGGCCCGAGCGGCCCGTGCGCGACAGCGAACAAGAGCGGGAAAAAACGAGTACTGCAGCGGGAGGGTTCACCTATCCGCGCCGCCTCTTACGGCAGCAGCGTCGAGAGCGGCCGCTCCGCGTTCAGCGGCGTCGTCGAGGCGTCGGCGGCCTCGACTTCTTCGCGTGTGACGCCCAGCATGAACAGGATCGCATCCAGATACGGGACGTTGACGGTGGCGTCTGCCGACTCGGCCACGATCGGCTTGGCGTTGAACGCGATGCCGAGGCCGGCCGCCGTCAGCATCGGGAGGTCGTTGGCGCCGTCGCCCACCGCCACGATCTGCTCCAGCGGCACGCCCTCGATGTAGGCGAGCTGTCGCAGCAGCCGTGCCTTGGCCTCGGCGTCGATCACCTCGCCGACCAGTTCGCCGGTGAGCCTGCCGTCGCGGATCTCGAGCTCGTTGGCGTAGGCATGGTCGAACTTGAGCCGCTTCGCGAGGTGGTCGGTGAAGTGCGAGAAGCCGCCGGAGATGATCGCGACCTTGTAGCCCAGCCGTTTCAGCGTGCGGGCGAAGGTGCGGGCACCGCGGGTGAGATTCATGTGCACGATCGCCGAGTCGATGATCTCGGCGGGCTGGCCGCTGAGCAGCCTCACTCGCTTTCGAAGCGACGTCTCGAAGTCGATCTCGCCGGCCATCGCGGCCGCAGTCAGCTGCGCTGAGCGTGCTTGGTGGCCGGCTTCGGCGGCCAGCAGGTCGATCACTTCGTCGCGGATCAGCGTGGAATCGACGTCCATGACGATCATGCGGGTCGAGCGCCGTGACAGACCGTGAGGCTGGACGGCGATGTCGATGCGCCGATCAGCGGCGACTTCGATCAGGTCGGTACGAAGCTTGTCGCCCTGCGCGCCTTCGACAAGGAATTCGTAGCTCCATACCGGGAAGCGGGAGAGCCGGTGGATGCGGTCGATATTGCCGCCGCTGGTAGCGATGGCGCCGGTCACAACCGACAGATCTGCTGGGCTGAGCTCGGGCGCCAAGGCGGTGACCACGAGGCGCTCCACGTGCCGGGTCGGCGTGGCGTCGACGACCTCGAAATTCATCTCCAAGCCCCGCTCGTAGCCGAACAGCAGCACTTCCTTGACGAGATCTCGGCCTGCGGGAACCGTGATTGCGAGCCCGAGTGTGAGCTGGCGGCGCACGACCACCTGTTCCATGTCCTGCACAACCGCCCCGGCATTGGCGAGCAGGGCCAGCAGGTCGGTAGTGATTCCCGGGCCGTCGGGACCGGTCACCCGGATGAGGATCGTGTCCTTCGGCACTGCATCGTCGTGCTGGGCCATCGGAGGGCGGAGGCTACTTCGCCTCTGGTTCGGGCCATGGTCGCTCGGTGAATGCAGGCGAATGCACTCGGCGGGCGCAGACCGTGCGTCAGGGCGGTGCGGCGGAGCGGGCACCGAGACGGGCTGCGGGGTCCATTGACGGGAACAGCGGCCGCGGGCGTGCGTCGGGTTGAAGCGGGGTGACAGTCCGGGCGTAGGCTGAACCTATGCCGAGTTACCGATCAGTCACCTCCACTGCGGGCCGAAATCAGGCCGGGGCCCGGGCGCTGTGGCGAGCCACTGGCATGACCGATGACGACTTCGGCAAGCCGATCATCGCGATCTCCAACTCGTTCACGCAGTTTGTGCCCGGACACGTGCACCTGAAGGATCTCGGTCAGCTCGTTGCCCGCGAGATCGAGGCGGCCGGGGGAGTGGCCAAGGAGTTCAACACCATCGCTGTCGACGACGGCATCGCCATGGGCCACGACGGGATGCTCTACAGCCTGCCGTCGCGAGATCTGATCGCTGATGCGGTCGAGTACATGGTGAATGCGCATTGTGCCGATGCGCTGGTGTGCATCTCGAACTGCGACAAGATCACGCCGGGGATGCTCAATGCCGCGATGCGGCTGAATGTGCCCACGGTGTTCGTGTCGGGTGGCCCGATGGAGGCCGGCAAGACGAAGCTGGCGTCTCAAAAGGTCGATCTCATCAACGTGATGGTGGTGGCCGCCGATGAGTCGGTGAGCGACGAGGACGTGGCCGAGATGGAGCGGTCGGGCTGTCCCACGTGCGGTTCGTGCTCGGGCATGTTCACCGCCAATTCGATGAACTGCCTGACCGAGGCGCTGGGCCTGTCGTTGCCCGGCAACGGGACGGTGGTGGCGACCCATGCCGACCGTCGCGAGCTGTTCCTGGAAGCGGGACGCGTTGTGGTCGACCTGTGCCGACGCTACTACCAGGAGGGCGACGACTCGGTGCTGCCGCGCTCGATCGGCAGCTTCGAGGCCTTCGAGAACGCCATGACGCTCGACATCGCCATGGGCGGATCAACCAACACGATCCTGCACCTGCTGGCGGCGGCTCAGGAAGCAGAGCTGAATTTCACCATGGCCGACATCGACCGGCTGTCGCGCAAGGTGCCGAACATCTGCAAGGTTGCGCCGGCGTCGGAGTTCTTCCACGTCGAAGACGTGCACCGTGCCGGTGGGGTCATGGGCATCCTGGCCGAGTTGAATCGGGCCGGCCTCATTGCCAACCAGGTGCCCACGGTGCACTCGTCGACGATGTTCGATGCGATCTCGCAATGGGACGTTGCCACCAATGACGATCCGGCGCTGTCGGAGTTCTTCCGGGCCGGTCCGGCGGGTATCCCGACGCAGGTGGCGTTCAGCCAGTCTGAGCGTTATCGCACGCTTGACGTCGACCGCGAGCGCGGCTGCATTCGCTCGGTCGATTGTGC
Organism: Candidatus Poriferisodalis sp.; assembly: GCF_965214215.1. Classification (GTDB taxonomy): domain Bacteria; phylum Actinomycetota; class Acidimicrobiia; order Acidimicrobiales; family Poriferisodalaceae; genus Poriferisodalis. The sequence continues at coordinate 2,330,160 of NZ_CBDCBD010000003.1, forward strand.
GTACTCGGCCGACGGCGGGCTGGCGATCCTGTACGGCAACCTGGCGCCCGACGGCTGCGTGGTGAAGACCGCCGGCGTCGACGAGTCGATCTGGGTGTTCTCCGGTCCGGCCCATGTGGTCGAGAGCCAGGACGAGGCCGTCGAGCACATCTTGGACGGCAAAGTCGTGGCCGGCGACGTGGTGGTGGTGCGCTATGAGGGTCCGCGTGGTGGTCCTGGCATGCAGGAGATGCTGTACCCCACCTCCTACCTGAAGTCCAAGGGGCTCGGCCAGGCGTGCGCGCTGGTCACTGATGGGCGTTTCTCGGGCGGCACATCGGGGCTGTCCATCGGCCATGTCTCGCCGGAAGCCGCGTCGGGCGGGCTCATCGGGCTGGTGCGCAGCGGCGACACGATCGAGATCGACATTCCGAACCGCTCCATCAACCTGGCCGTTGATGACGCCGAGCTTGAGCGGCGACGCATCTCTCAGGATGCCGCCGGTTGGCAGCCCGCCGAGCCACGCCCGCGTCAGGTCAGCACTGCTCTGCGTGCGTATGCGGCGATGGCCACCAGCGCCGACCGGGGCGCAGTGCGCGACCTGTCCCTGCTGGGCTGAGGGGCTGCGCGGACAGGTGGGACCGCACTTGGCCAACTTTGTTCCCATCGCGCGGAGGCGCTGCGCAGCCGCGGGCCGAAGCGCCGCAGCTGGCCTCATTCGACTGAGAGTCTGCGCAGGTCGGGGCGTGTTCGAGGGTCGGCGTCCATGAGCCGAGGCCTGCTGCGGTGATCCCTGTTCTGGCGCTGCGCTGGTGACCGCCGTCGAGGCGACCGAGGGTTTTCCCGCTCATCTGGACTCGGCGCGGGGCTGGGTGACAGCCGGGGGAGCTGCGCTCGTCGTCATGGCGGCCTTCGGCACCATCTACAGCTTCACCACTTTCGCGTCGGCGATGGCAGAGGAGTTCGACACCGGCCTCGGACCGGTCGCGACCGTGTTCGCGATCACGATCTTCTTGTTCTTCGGCAGTGCGCTCGTTTCGGGTCGGCTCTATGACCGGATCGGGATCGTGCCCCTGCTGGCGGTCGGCGGGATCATGTTTTGTGCCGGACTCGTCGCGACGTCGTACGTGTCGGTGCTGTGGCATGGCTACGTGCTCTACGGCATCGGCTTGGGGTTCGGGGGCGGGTTGTTCAACGCGCCGCTGTTCGCACTGACGGCGACATGGTTCGTGCGCTATCGCGCGATGGCCCAAGGTGTGGTGGCGACCGGCTCGGGACTCGGCACAGCGCTGTATGCGCCATTCGCTCGCAGCCTGCTCGAAAATGTGGGCTGGCGGGGCGGCATGCGCGTGCTGGCGGTGGTCGCTGCGGTGATCTTCGCGCTGGCTCTGGGGCTGATCAAGCGGCCGCCCCCGATGGAGACCGGAGACGCTCGCCAGCACGTCGCTTTGGTGGTGCGCACTCGTGCGTTCTGGCAGATGGGGGTGTCAGGTGTGTTCTTCACCATTGCGGTCATCGGGTCGATCGGATTGGTGGTCGCATTCGCCGAAAAAGACGGCATTCCGCCGCGAGCCGCAGTTGCTGTGTTTTCGATCATCGGCTTCGCCAGCATCGTTGGGCGGCTGGCGCTGACGAGCCTGGCCCGTCCGCTGGGGTCTATCCGGCTGCTCAAGATCGCGTTCTCCGGCTTGCCTGTCGCCTATGCACTGTGGCTGGCATCGACCGCGACCGGCGCCATCGGTGCCAAGTTCGCCTTGCTGGTGGTTTTCGGGGTCGTACTGGGCACTGCCTATGGAGGGTTCGTCGCTTTGCTCGGCGATGTCACCGTGCAATTGTTCGGTCTGGCCGGCATCGGCACCGTGATGGGACTGCTGTTCTTCAGTTCGGGCACCGGTGCCCTGATCGGGCCGCCGCTCATGGGGTTCACCTCGGACGCCACCGGAGGCATCGTGGTGCCGATCATTGTGGTGGGCGTGGTGTCAGCGGTAGGAGTGTCGATCCTGTTCCCGATGACCGGCCATCCAGTCCCCCTGCCCACCTATATCGGACCACCTGGTGCGCCTCCTCCGCCCCGCCCTGCCCCTGCCGCGGCCGAGGTTCTGCGTCCATTGGTGCCTCAGCCGTCGGCCGCAGCTCCGTTGGCGGCGCCGTCGTCCCGTCCGCTCGCGTCGCGCCCGTTGGCTGCCGGCGGATCGAATGGGAGACCAGCGGTACCGATGATCAGGCCGGTCGATGACTCGGCGACGGCCGACCCCTCGCTGCCGCCGACGAGCGCCGACCCTTCGCTGCCGCCGACGAGCGCCGACCCTTCGCTGCCGCCGACGAGCGCCGACCCTTCGCTGCCGCCGACGAGCGCCGACACGCTGGCGGTCCCGGCTGTTCAATCGCTGCCGCTCTCGGCTCCGCTGCGCGGCGCCCCGCCCGAGGTGTTCTGGCCTGTCCCCGCCGACGGAGCCGCTCAGCGCAAACAATCGGAAATGCCGGGCCTCGTCGTAGACGTGGCGGACGAAGAGAGGGACGAGGCTCGCAGCAACTGAGCGCCCCTCGCTGGTGCAGTTGCGAAGGTCTGGCCGTTCCAGACGCCGCGCACTGCGCTGCGCGCCGGCTGAGCGTCTTCGCTGGTTCACTTGCGACGTGCGTGCGTGCCCGTGACGCAGCAAGGAGGTTGGTGTGAGCGATACGTCGCTGAATCCGCAGGCGAGTGACCATGTGCGAGCAGTGCCGGTGGAGGTGCTCAGGGGAACCGTGCAGGAGCAGTGGATCGACTACAACGGCCACCTCAACGCGGGCTACTACCTCGTGGCGTTCGACGACGCCATCGCGCCGTGGATGGACTTCATCGGCCTCGGCACTGCACACCGGGAAGTGCATGACATCACCACGTTCTCAGCCGAGAACCACATCACCTACGTGCGCGAGATCGGACCCGATGAGCCGTACCTGATCACGGTGCAGATGCTGGGCTTCGATCGCAAGCGAATCCACGCATTCCAGGTGATGACCCAGACCCGAGAGGACTATCTCGTGGCCACCTGCGAGGTCATGTCGCTGCACATCGACGGGCCGACCCGGCGCGTGGGCCTCATGGCAGATGAGCCGTACCGGCGCCTCGGCGAGATCTGGGAGGCGCACCGGCGCCTGCCGCTGCCGCCGCAGGTCGGCCACACAATCAGCATCCGTCCCTCACCGGAGGCGGCGCTCCACCCAGACCTCGTCTGAGCCGTCCTGACTAGTTTGCGGCCGTGGAGATTTTCGGCGTGGTCAACGCCTCTCCGGACTCGAAGGCTGAGTTCTCCGTCGTTCAGGGCTGCGCCGAGGCGGTGGCCCGTGGTGCCGAGCTGCTCGCAGAGGGTGCCGACCATTTCGATCTCGGCGGGGAAGGCTCCACGCCCGGCAGCGACGAGGTGAGCTCAGACGACGAGTGGCAGCGAGTCGAGGGACCAATGCACGGTCTGCTGTCACTCGGCGCGGAGGTGGCGATCGACACCCGCAAGCCCGCGGTGGCCCGCCAGGCCCTCGATGCGGGCGCCACGGTGCTCAATGCAGGCGACGCCCTGCAATCACCCGAGATGGTCGACCTCGCCGCAGAGCGTGGGGTCACCGTGGTGCTGCCATTCATGCTGGGACGCGACTTCCGCAGCGTCCGAGACGTGCGCGGCGACCCCGTCACGGTCATGGTCGAATGGTTTGGGCACCACATCCAGCGCCTGAGGAGCGCCGGAGTCAGCCAACGCCTGCTGCTCGACTGTGGTGTCGGCTTCGGCCCCCACGACATGGACTGGCCCGACCGAGCGAAGTATCAGCGGGCCATCTACAGCGGCCTAGGTCAGTTGCGCTGCTTCGGCCTGCCCCTCTATGTACCGGTGCCGTGGCTGCAGACGCCCGACCGGATGGAACTGCTTGACCTGGCGCTGTCCCAGGAACCCGACTACGTGCGAGCCCACCGTCCAGCGCAAGTCCGCGAGCATCACGCAGCACTCACATCAGCCAACTAATAGACCGCGCCAATAGGCGAATCGGTTTTCGGCCAATTTCGCTCAAACTATAAGAAAGCCCAGCAAAGCTGCAGGTCACAGCGCCGCACCGACGGCGGGGGCGTTGAGCGTTTGCGCAGGTCGGCGCCTATTGACGCTCCCTCTAAGGCCGCGTCGTCATCAGCGAGCCGTCAGCCAGCGACGAGAAACGCCGAAACCCCGGCGCGTCCGACCGCGAGAAACGCTGCCATCTTGGCTTGACCGTCAGCCGGCACTGGGTCACGCCGGAACCCTCACCTATTCGCCACAGCGGGCTGATACCGAGATCTTCGCTGACGATGATGCCTCTCCCGGTTCCCTTCTCCAATTCGGACTTGATCGTTCCCGAGGTCGGACCGGCTCGGTCTCGGAGTGCCCTGCGCCTCGGTGGCCGGGGGTCGCCCCCGGCGATTCAGGTTGGCGGCGCTCGGGATGAATTGTTGCCACGCCCAGGGGGCCGAACGGGTGGTTGGAGCCCGTAACGGCTGTCTGCGGTGTCCCATTCGACGGTGAAGTCTTGTTGGTGGATCTTGTCGTTGTGGCAGTTGGGGCAGACGGTGACGAGATTCTGGTAGTCGGTATGGCCGCCGTGTTGCCAGTGGTCGATGTGGTGGTGCTGGCAGCGTTCGGGAGCGATGCCGCAGCCGACGCAGCCTTTGTCGCGCAAGGCCAGCGCGGCGCGTTGGAGATCGGTGGCGGTGCGGCGGCTGCGTCCCATGCGCAGGTCGCCGGTGGCGGCTTCGAAGATCGCCGGCAGCACCTCGGCATCGACGGCGATGCGGGCGATCTCGCCGATCGGGATCGGTGTGCCGTCGGCGAGACGGCCGCGGGCGAGCTGGTGGTTGACCAGGTCGTAGTCGGCGACCACGATCAGCGACGCGCCGCTGGGGCGATTGGCGTCGGGGTCGCAGATGAGCTGTGTGACGGCGTCGGCCATCCGCTGGGGCGGTGTGCGCCGCGCATCAGGGTCTTCACTGCTGAACAGGCGCCGCTCCGCGGCGGCGATCACCGTGCCCAGCCGGGCGCCGGTGACCGGGTCGACGCAGAGATTGAGCACTGTCATGCCGTCGCTGGAGCGGGTGAAGATCTTGGCGGAGCGCGCCTTGCGCTGCCGTTCCAGCACCGACGCGCCGTCGTCGCGGTTGACGTCGGCCACATGGCGGGCGATCGTGCGACGAAACTCGTCATAGCCCTCGTGGCGGGCCCGCTCAGCCAGGAATCGGTCGTCGATCGGGGCGTCGCCCGCTGCACGGGCGATCAGCTGCGCGTGGCCCACCGGAACCGACCCCGCCGAGAGCCCCTCACGGGTCGCGTCCAGCTCGCCGAGCCTCAATGCGTCGCGCACTTCGCCGCGTGCCTTGCGGCCCGACACCGCCATGGCCTCCGCAGCGGCATGCGCAGCGGCCCCGTCGCCGCTGCGGCGAGCGATCTCGCCCAAAGCGTCAGCCTTCATCGCGGCCAGCCCCGACTCGGCCCGAGCGATCTCACCTAGCCGTGACTGCAACGCCTCCCCGCACAGCCCAGCCACATCCACCGCGTCGACACGCACCCCACCCGATCCATACGGGCCTGTCACACTGCCGCCCACCGCCGATGCGCCGCCACTTGCCATAGAACAACCGTACGACAGGGGTGTTACATCAAAGATGTTCGGGTCAGCTGTCGGTGCTTGGGTCTGATCTACGATTCCTCCCGCTGCCTGGCGATCGTCGGCGTCTCGGGAGGTTCAGTGGAACTGGAAGAACGGCTCGCCAAAGTGCGCACGGAGCTGCCGCCGGGCAACTTGGTGCTTGAGACAAATGTGCAGGTCAAGGTCATTCGCCCCGTCCTGCGCAGCTTGGGATGGGATGACGCTGATTCCTCGCATCTGCGAGCTGAATTCAGAACCGACTATGGCAGGGTTGATGAGGCACTCCTTGACGAATTCGGCAACCCCGTGGTGTTCATCGAGGCCAAGAAGCAGGGTCATCTGAAAGACGCGACCCGCCACGACAACGCCTTGCGACAGTTGTTTCGCTACGCAAGGGACGCGTCGGCACAGATCTTGCTGCTCACCGACGGCGAGACGTGGGATTTCTACCTCCGCCGGGCTTCAGGCCCGCCGGCCGAGCGTCGCTTCCTGCGGCTGTCCTTGACCGGGTCCGTCGGTGTCGAACAAGCGACTTTGGACCTTCGGACGTTCCTCAGCCGCGACGCCGTGCTTGATGGCGACGCAATACGCGCGGCCCGTGTGCGGTTGGAGCATGAGACGGTACGCAGCGAGAGACGACGTGATGTGCTCGTTGCGTGGAGAACATTGCTGGAAGCGGGTCACAAGACCTTGCGTTCGCTCCTGGCCGACAAGGTCGAACGAGATGTCGGTCAACGGCCCCCGTCTGCTGAGCTCACCGAGTTTCTTCGCGAACAGGGCGCACTGGCGTTGCCAAGCGACGATCCGACCCCACCACCGCGGCCGTACCCCTACGACGAGTTGTTCCCAGACGACCTGCCCAGGACCAACTACACCCAGGACGAACTTGAGCATTTGTTGCCTTTGGAGATGTCCGATGTCGTCGAATGGTGGACCGATTGGTGGGAACTCGAATATCAGGCGGAGTCCGATCCACAGTCAGATCAACCGAGTAGCGACATCGCCTTCGTACTGGGGGCGCAAGGAACCCATGACGGTTGGGTGACTGCTGCTAACGAGATCCGTGGCGCTGCCATGGAATACGACGATGAGCAGACGTATCTCAAAGCCATGCGCATGGCGGAGCTTCGACAATTCGCGAAGCGATTGCCCGGCCAGCCTGGCGGCCGAAGCAAGCAGGACATGGTAGAAGCGTTGGTTGAGTGCCTCGAATGGTTCTGATGGCCATACACGCCAGCACCGCAGTGTGACCGCCAGCAAGCAATGCCCGTTTGGGGCGGAACCTGTGATCGGCGTCGGGGAGGCACCCTCTGCCAGCGGTGTGACCCCAGACCTCTACCGCGGCAGGGACGGTACAGAACGGCTTTCCAGTGCAAGGCAGCGACTGGGCTCAGAAACGAGCAGCAGCAGGTCAGACGGTCACGTTGCTCGCCGAACTGTCGCTCAGCGTGAACACCGACTGGCTCGACTGAGGCTCTGCTTCGGGCTCGCTCACGGCCATCAACGCGAGCAAGTCCGCTCGACATGGCCGAGTCATGCTGGCTCTGATCTACGATCCCCCCAATCGTCATGCGGTCGTCGGCAAGCAGGGAGGATTCGTGGCACTGGAGGAAGCGCTCGCCAAGGCACGGGCCACACTCGAATCGGGTGACCTGCACAGCGAGGCCGCGGTCCGTCTCGCGGTGATCGTGCCAGTGCTGACAGCGCTCGGGTGGGACCCTGCCGATCCAAAGCAGTGGGTTCCAGAAATGCCGGTACCGAGCGGTCGGGTCGATGACGCGCTGAAGAGCGATACGGGTACGCCACTGGTGTTCGTGGAAGCCAAGAGGCACGGCAACCTGAGCGCGAAGGCTGAAGAACAACTCTTCGACTATGCGGCGAAACAGGGCGTCCCGATGCTGGTGCTGACCGATGGCGACACCTGGGATCTGTACCTCGCCATGGCAGCCGGCGAACCCCATGAACGGCGATTCGCGCATGTTGAACTGACCCAGAGCAGCGACATGGCCACGATTGCCGAAGACCTCACAAGATTCCTGCAGCGCGACGCCGTGGTAAATCAGCAGGCGAACTTCGCGGCTCAGCAACGGCTTGCGGAGGTGAATGACCGCCTCAAGGGCAAACGGGGATTGGCTTCGGGCTGGTTGTCGCTCCTGCAGGAAGGCGATGATCTTCTGCGCGAACTGTTGATCGACCGTGTTGAGGAACGAACTGGTTCCCGTCCATGGGCCGACGATGTCGATGCGTTTCTCGCAGGGCTGGCCAATCGGCTCGGTGCATCCGCGGCATCACCGATGCAGTACGAGGAAGCCGCCACCTGGCTGCAGTCTGCGCCTACGAACTTGACCCCAGAGATAAAGGCCGCCGTGACGAAGTGGCGCAAGCAGCTCAGCGACTCCTCGTCGGAACCGGTGTCGAAGCCGGCCAAGAAACACAAGACAACCTCAGTGCAGGGCAGTCTTCGCGGCTTTCGCATTCGCGGAGTCGTGCATTCGGCACAGGACGGCTGGGAGACGCTGACGACCCTCGCGGCCGTGCTGGAGCAGCACAAGCCGGGATTCCTCCAAGAGCTCGCGCTGCATGGCAACGCTGCGCGGAAGTGGCCGCGGGCTGTGCGCCATGACGATCCGGTGATACAGACGAAGACGGAGGGACCGAGCTATCGCCCGGTCAAGGGACACCCTGATTGGCTGCTCTTGGTCCATGGATCGACGAAGTCGAAGCTCGGCTGGATGAGACAGATGACCGACATGGCCGGCCTTGCTTGGGAGAGCGATATCGAACCGATATTCGCAGGCTCAAGTAGTTGATGCCCGTTCACCGCTGATCGCGCCGAGCGGAACGCTTGGTCAGGCGAACTGGAGCAAGCACAGACTGCCTCTCCAAGAAACGCCGATCGGTCTTCTCCGCGAGGAGTCAAACCGGCTGCAAGAAGGCCGTCGCCGCGGTTGACCTGACGCCGGGGCCGACCTTGGTGCCGACAGACGCATGATTGCGGGGAGCCGCGGGCCAGCGACCTTCGCCTGCGCCGATGCCCGAAGCAAGTGATCGTCCGTCCCGCCCGGCGTCAGCCGGCGACGGGCTCCAGGGCGACTCGCACGTGCTTGTGGTGCGGGGTGAGCGCCAGCCAGTCGCGGTCTTCGATGTCGGTGAGCTCGTTGACGGCTACGCCGTGAATCTTGTGCTCGCCGGATTCGTCGGGGTACTCGGTGCCGAAGCCGTGGGGGAGCGTGACGTGGCCGGACATGACCGTGTCGGTGACCTCGGCCGGCGCTTCGGCCTCGCCCCTCTTGGACACGATCCGGATCCGATCGCCGTCCACCACTCCCAGAGCAGTGGCGTCGTCGGGGTTGAGCCGCAGCGAGCCGGCCTTGTCCTTCTTGCGCCACTGCGGGTCGCGGATCACGTCATTGGCGTTCGACGACCGGCGCTCGCCCGCCGACAGGACGAACGGGAAGCGATCGTGCCCGGTGGCAGGCTCCTCGTCGTTCAGCGAACGGAATTCGTCAGCCAGCTCGTCGATGTAGACGTGGATCTTGCCGTCGGGGTGCGCGATGCGGTCCCACGTCTGGGAGTACTCGCTGACGCTGAAGATCATCCCTGACGGTGAATTCACCAGCTTGTCGAACAGATTGTTGGCCAGCTCCAGCCCATCGCCGTCGATGCCCGCAGCCCGAACCTCGTCGGGGAAGCGCATCGACGCCTGCATGGAGGAGCCGAACATGATCGCCGCGGGCGCCATGTGACCCAGCGTCGGCCCCAGCGCGTCGTACAAGACGACCGGCAGCTTGGCGCCCACGTCAGGATCAGCGCTCGACGCCGCTCCCAACGCCTCGATGAACGCCTCGCGCCCCTGTCGGGCCGCATCGACCAGACCATCAGTGCCATCGGGCCGTCCGCCCATCGCAGCCACCAGCCGGCTGTGGATCTCGGCTTCGGGCAGTGAGTCGCCCAGTGGCTCCAGGATCGGGTGCCGCACCTGGAAGTAGTTGGACGGCATCTCGCCGGCGAAGAACGTGGCCTCGGGCTTTTCGTATTGCGAGGCGGCCGGCAGCACGTAGTCGGCGGCCCGAGCGGTCTCGGTCATCGCCACGTCGATGACTACCAGGCACTCGAGCTTGGCGAAGGCCTCGCGGAACCGTTTCGAATCCGGCAGCGTGTGCAGCGGGTTCGCTGACTCGACGATCATTCCCCGGAAGCGGTTCGGGTGGTCGGTATCGATGCAGTCAGGAATCGCGGCGCAGGCGAGAAGGCCCGACAGCATGGCGCTACCCGTGACGGGGTCGGTTTCGCCCTCACCTGAGTGGCCGCAGATGGGTGCGAGGCGCAGCGGCAGGTTCATGCCGCCCGGCTTCGCGAAGTTGCCGGTCACCAGATAGAGCAGGCGCTGCAGCCAGCTGTTCAGCGTGGAGTGCGGTGCCATCTCGATGCCGAGGTCTTCCTCGGTGGACAGCGACTTCGCAGTGCCCATCGTGCGGGCAGCGGCACGCAGCTCGGCCTCGTCGATGCCGCACTTGCGGGCGCAGTCGGCGATGTCTGCACCCGAGATCAGGTCACGCAGCTCATCCCAGCCGACGCACTGCTCGGTCAGGAACTTCTCGTCGGTGAGGCCCTCGTCGACCATGATCGCCAGCAGCGCTGCCAGAGCCCATGCATCGGTGCCGGGGCGAACCCGCAGGTGGTGGTCGGCCATGGCTGCGGTCTCGGACACTCGTGGATCCATCACGACGAGCTTGCGGTCGTCGTCGTTGCGGATCTTGTTCAGCTCGTTGCGCGACTCGGGGAAACCGTGGCTCTGCCAGGGGTTCTTGCCGATGAACACCGCGCAGTCGGTGTGCTCGAAGTCGCCCATCGCACCGATGCTCTGCTTGCCGAACATCTTGCCCTGCGCCCAGTACATGCCGGTCTTCTCTTGAGCCAGTGCGTTCGAGCGGTACTTCACGCCCAGCGTTTGCAGCACCCCGCGGGCATACGCGCCGGGGAAGTGGTTGCCCTGCCCGCCGCCGCCGTAGTAGAGGATCTTGTCGCCGCCGACGGCGTCTCGGATGCCGGTCAGCCGCTCGGCCACCTCAGCGATCGCAACGTCCCAGCTGACCTCTTCGAAGGTGCCGTCGCCTCGCCGGCGCAAGGGCGTCGTAAGGCGGTCGCGACCGTTCTGGTAGTAGTCGATTCGCAGGGCCTTCTCGCATGTGTAGCCCTTCGATGCGGGGTGTTCCTTGTCGCCGCGCACACGGGTGATCTTGCGGCCGTCGAGACGCACCTCGATGCCGCAGTTGTTGGAGCAGAGCACGCAAGCGGTCTTGTGCCAGACTTTGGTGGGATCCTCTTCGGCGCCGTTGGGTTTTGCTCCGGCGCCATCTTCGCCTGCGCGCTTGGCGCGAAGTGCGGCGAGTCGGTCCTGGGCATCAGACATGGCGTCTCCTCGGGGTCAGGTGGCGCGGACATCGAAAGGCTACGGGACGCGTTCGAGTCCTGCCCGAATCCCGGTGCCGCTGCTGGCCATGCCGCGGTGCCCGTCGTCTGCTCGCGAAGCGGGCCCAGCGGGCCGCTAACTTCGGTGATGCCGGGTCGGTGCATCCGATCCAGACGACGGATGGCCCCGAGGGGTCGCAGGAGGGAAAGCACGTGCGGATCAGTGTGGATGCCGACAAGTGCCAGGGGCACAACCGCTGCTACTCGTTGGCGCCGGAGCTGTTCGATGTGGACGACTACGGCTACGCCACGGCGGCCGGCGATGGCGAGGTGCCTGCGGGCATGGAAGACAAGGCTCGCCTGGCTGCGGCGAACTGTCCCGAGTACGCGGTGCTGATTGAGGAATAGCGATCGGGACATGTCGCTACCCGCGCGAGGTGCGCCGGCGGCGTAACGCAACGACGCTGCAGCTGCGCCCCAGCCGTTCGCCAGAGACGGCGCGGGTGACGAAGACCTCGACCAGGAGCAGGGACCTCCGTGCTGGTACCGGCTCGGCCGGTGCGCGATGCGACGCCAGCAGCTTGATCGGTGCACACAGTCGTTACATCGAGTGCCCCGCAGCCAGGTACCGGGCTGGCGCCGCTGCGGCATGTTCAGATGCCTTCGGCGGCTGCAAGCCCCTCGGGATCAACCGCCTGGCCGGCTGCCAGAGCGGCGAAGACCTCAGGCGGCTCCCGCCACGGATCGGCTGGGCTGCCTGCTCGCGCCGCAGTGATCGCCTCCCACACCCGTCGCGGGCTCATGGGCATGTCGATGTGCCGGACACCGAGGTGGGCTACCGCATCGATGACAGCATTCTGCAGCGCCGGCGTCGAGCCGATGGTGCTGGCCTCGCCGATGCCCTTGGCACCCAGCGGGTTGAGCGGCGAAGGCGTCTGCGTGCTGTGGACTTCGAATTGGGGGAACTCCGCGGCCGACGGGAACAGGTACGTCATCAGCGTGCCGGTCTGGGGGTTGCCGTCGTCGTCGAAGAGCACCTCTTCGTACAGCGTCTGCGCAGCCCCTTGGGCGATACCGCCGTGCTGCTGGCCAGCGAGCAGCAGCGGGTTGATTACCGTGCCGGCGTCGTCGACAGCTATGTGTCGCAGGTAGTGGATTTCGCCCGTGTCTGTGTCGACCTCCACCACGGCGACGTGCGCGCCGAAGGGAAAGCTGGCCTCGCCCTGGTCGAAGTCGAGCTGCGCGGCAAGCCCTGGGTCGACGGGCTCGCCCCGCTCGACAGCGTTCGTCTCGGCCTCTGTCGGGTCGCCGAGCAAACCCTCGGGTGCATCGTCGATCGCGGCGGCCAGCTGAGCCCAGCCGACGGAACGAGCCGGCACACCAGCCACGCTGAACGTGCCCACTGCCGCGTCGAGCACGATGTCATCCACGCTGGCCTCGAGCAGGTGCGCTGCGAGCCGCTGCGCCCGATCGATGAGCACATCGGTGGCGTTGGCAACCGCCGAGCCGCCCACCTGCACCGAACGGGAGCCTCCCGTGCCGCCGCCGCGGGGCACCAAGTCGGTGTCGGACTGGATGAACCCGATCTGCTCGACGTCGATGCCGGTGCGAGCCGACACGATCTGCGCAAACGTGGTGTGATGCCCCTGGCCGTGGGCGCTGGTGCCGACACGGATGGTGGCCCCGCCGTCTTGCTCGATGCGCACTGCTGCGAATTCGCTGGTCAGACCGCCGGCGGTAATCTCCACGAAGCTGGCGATGCCGATGCCGAGCTGCCGCACGTCGCCGCGCTCACGCCGCGCACGCTGTTCTTCCCGCAGATCGTCATAACCGGCAAGCTCGACCGCGCGCCGCAGCGGCAGGGCGTAGTCGCCGCTGTCGTAGGTCACGCCGGTGAGCGTGTCGAAGGGGAAGGCACCGGGGGAAATGAAATTGCGCAGGCGGATCTCGATGGGATCGATGCCAGTCTCGATGGCTGCCTGGTCGACGAGGCGCTCGAGCAGGGCAGCCGCTTCAGGCCGTCCGGCACCCCGATATGCACCGGTCGGCGTCGTGTTGGTCACCGCAGTAGCGACATCGAAGCGGATCGCGGGAAACGCGTATGTGCCGTTGGACATCCGCTTGGTGCCCGCCGGCAGCATTGTGCCGATGTTGGGGTAGGCGCCGGTGTCTCCCACCAGGCGCACCCGCAGCCCGGTGAAGGTGCCGTCGTCGCGAACGCCGAGTTCCGCGTATTGCACCTGGGCCCGGCTGTGAGCCAGCGTGGTCATGTCCTCGCTGCGCCCCGGCGTCCAAGTGACCGGGCGGCCCAGACGGTCGGCCAGGGCCGCCACCACCGTGTGCTCGTGGTACAGGCCGGCTTTGGCGCCGAAGCCCCCGCCGACATGTGGTGCGATCACGCGCAGCCGCGACGCGTCCCAGCCGAGCGCGCCTGCGAGCTGCATCTTGGTGAGGTGCGGCATCTGCGTCGCGCAATACACCGTCATGCGGCCGTCGTCGCCGGGCATTGCGGCGCACGAGTTCGGCTCGAGCGGCACCGCAGCGATCTTCTGGTTGACATATCGGCCCCGCACGACGTGGGCCGCGCCGGCGAGCGGGTCGATGCCGGGCGGATCGGTGATCTCGGTGGCGACGTTGTTGGGCCGTTCCTCGAAGAGCGCTGCCGCCCCTGGGGCAAGCGCAGCCTCGGCATCGGGAGCTGCGGGCAGCGGTTCGTAGTCGACGGCGACGAGTTCGGCGGCGTCAACTGCTTGGGCCAAGGTCCCGGCCACCACCACGGCGACGGCCTCGCCGACGAAGCGCACCTTGCCGGTCGCCAGCGGCGGGCGAGCGAACTCGTCTGCCACCTTGACGAATCCGTGGTGCGGCGCGACACCAAGCTCGCTAGCAGTCATCACCTCGATCACGCCCGGCGCCTGCTGTGCCTCACTGGTGTCGATATCGTCGAGGCGCGCATGGGCGATTGGGGAGCGGACGAACACTGCGTGGCACATGCCCTCGGCGGTGTGGTCATAGACATATCGGCCGCCGACCGTCAGCAGTTCGGGGTCTTCGGTTCGTCGGACTTCGTTGCCCAGGATCGATCCAGCCATAGCCGGCGAGGCTAGTGACGCGCTGTGACACCGGATCGGTGCGGCGTGCTCATTTCTCCGTCGCTGTGACCGGCGGCCTGGTTGTGCGTTGCCGGCGTGACCGGTGGGCCTGTGCCGAGCTCTGTCGCTGTGACCGGTGGGCCTGTGCCGAGCTCTGTCGCTGTGACCGGTGGCCCTGTGCCGAGCGCTGTCGCTGTGACCGGGGGCCTGGTTGTGCGTTGCCGGCGTGACTGGCGGCCCGGTGTCGTACGCTGCCGCCGTGACCGGCGGCGACGTGTACACCCACGGCCATCAGCCGGCGGTGGTCGCTCAGCACGCGAGGCGTACCGCTGAGGACTGTGCCGCGTTCGCCCGTCACGTGATCGAGCCTGATGCGCGGATCCTCGATGTCGGCTGCGGCCCGGCCTCGATCACCGTCGGGCTCGCCCGCTGGGCCGAGCGCGGCCACGTCACCGGCATCGAAGTCACCGAGGAGATCTTGGAGACCGCGTCTGCCACGGTTGCCGAAGCCGGAGTCGACAACGTGACGCTGGCCAACGAGTCCGTATACGAGCTGCCCTATGACGACGCCACCTTCGACGTGGCCTACGCGCATCAGGTCTGCCAGCACCTGTCGGACCCGGTGGCGGCGATCACCGAGATGGCCCGGGTGGTGCGCCCCGGTGGCTGGGTGGCGGTGCGCGACTCGGACTACTCGACGATGCGGGGCTACCCGTCCAGCACCGAGATCACCCGGTGGCGCGAGGTGTACCGGCAGGTGTGCCGCCACAACGACGCGGAGCCCGACGCCGGCCGCCACCTGTTCTCGTGGTTCCGTGCGGCCGGGCTGCCCGATGTGGCGATGTCGGCATCGGTGTGGCAGTTCTGGACGCCCGAGACACGTCGCAACTGGGGCTACTCATGGGCCGATCGCTGCCTGAACACCAGCTTTGCTCGCCAGGCCGTCGCCTACGGCTACGCGACGGCTGACGAGATGGAACAGATCGCCGCCGGCTGGCGGGCGTGGGCGGATGATCCCGACGGGTACTTTCACTTCATCCACAGCGAGGCGCTGGCGCAGAACGCCTGAGCCCGAGAGCGGCTCGCACCGCTGCTGCTGGCGGCGTCGCTCAGGTCATCGGTCATAGGCCGCGGTCATCGGCCACCGGTCATCGGTCTCCGGTCATCGGCCACCGCTCATGGGTCTCCGGTCATCGGTCTCCGGTCATCGGTCTCCGGTCATCGGCCGCCGGTCACCCGTCATCGGTCACCCGTCACCCGTCATCGGCCGCCGGACGCCGGCCGCTCGACGTTCGTCTCCAATTCGTGGGCGAACGGCGGATCGGCGCCATGTCGCGAGCATGTGATCGCCGCGGCGGCCGCAGCTCGCTCTGCGATCGCACGCCAATCGGCGAGGCTGAGCGAGACGAGCGCTGAACGGTCGGCGCCGAGCCGATCCCACAGCGACGCCAGCACCGAGCCGACGAACGAGTCGCCGGCGCCGACGGTGTCAACGGTGTCGATCGACAAGGCCGACACGTCCAAGTGGCCCTCGGCTGTGTACACGGTGGCGCCCTGGCTGCCGCGGGTGACCATCACCGTCGTGATCCGCCCGGCGAGCAACTCTGCAGCGCAATCGTCGGCCTCGCGGCCGGGCCAGATCCACGACAGGTCCTCATCGGATGCTCGGTAGAGGTCGCAGGCGCTCAGCCAGCGCTGGTGGAAGTGGTCCCACCGATCCCGGTCATCGATGATCGCCGGCCGAACATTGGGGTCGAGCGACACGAGGCCGTCGTGACGCCCGGCCAGACGGGCCAGCACGTCGGCGGTTCGCCCGCGGAACATGCCCAGGGTGCCGCCGTGCAGGATGTGCGGCCCGCGGCCGAGCGCAGCCAAGTCGGCGCTCCGCAGAGCAGTGTCGGCGGTGTTGTCGCCCTCGAGGCGGAATGACGGCCGGGGCGCGAGGCTGATGATCGACCTGGCCGTGGGTTCGGTGCCTCGCTCGCAGGCGCGCAAATCGACACCGCTGTGTTCCATGTGGCGCCAGATGAGCTCGCCTTCCGCATCGACCGACACCCGGCCGACGAAGGCAGCCGGAGCACCGAGCCGAGCGGCCGCGATTGCCGCGTTCATCGACCCTCCGCCCGGTACCCAACGGGCCGCATCCCCGTCGAGCACATCGACTAACGCTTCGCCGCAGCAGACGATCATCGGGCTGTCCTCACTGTGCTGTCGCTCTTGCGCCACCGGCGCGTCAACTCTTCCACTGTGGCAGTCTCGCCTGCGCCGGCAGGGAAACGGACTGCTCCAACCGCGAGACTGTCCGCCATGTCTGAGGTGATGTCTGAGGCGATACCCGATAACTATCCCGACCTCGTCGACCGGGCGGCGCGGCTGTTCAGCGACGCCGGAGGCTGCGGCCGAGGCAGCACGAAGGTGTGCGGCTGCGTCGGGCGATGATCTCGGCCTGGTCATGTTCACCTCCAGTCTGCGTTCCTCGCTGACCGGTGCCGCGGCCATCCCGGTGGAGACTGTCGTGGCCATGCGTGAACGCCTCGGCTTCGAGGTTGTGCTCACGGGCTACGGCATGACCGAAACGCACGGGCTGGCAGCGATCTGCGCGGCCGACGACCCGCCCGAGCTGGTGGCGACCACCAGCGGCCGAGCGCTCGACGGCGTCGAGCTGCGTATCGTCGACGACGAGGGACGGGACCTGCCCATCGGGCAGCCCGGCGAGATTCTGGTGCGCGGGTACAACGTCATGGCTGGGTACCTCGACAACCCCGAAGCCACCGTCGAAGCGCTGCCGCTGAACCCGTCGAACAAGGTGCTCAAGGCCGAGCTGCGGGACCTGGCCGCCGAGCTGCTCGGCACCTAACCCAAGCGCTGTGCTGCGGCGATGAGCCGGGCCAGCTCGGTTCGGCCGGGCCTCAGTCCTGCTTGGTCTTGCCGGCGGCCTTCTGGTTCTTCTTCCACATGCGGACCTCGGCGAGGGCTTCAGGTCCGTCGATGTCGGCCACCGAGCGGGGGTGTCGGTCGGCGAACGGGCCGGCCACGGCCTTCCACCCGCGAGGCGCAACCCCGAACCGCTTGGCCAGGATGGCGACGAAGATCTTGGCCTTTTCGTCGCCGTAGCCGGGAAGGGCGCGCAGCCGATCGAACAGGGCCTTGCCGCTGCGCACGTCGGCCCAGACGGCACCTGCGTCGGCGTCGTAGTGCTCGACGACGTGGCGGGCCAGCTCGCCGCATCGCCGGGCCATAGAACCCGGGAACCGGTGGATTGCCGGTTTTTCCTTGAAGGCAGCTTCGAGCTCGTCGGGTTCCATGGCGGCGATGGCTGTCACCGAGTATCGATCGCCAAGGCGTTCAGCCAATCGGGCAGGGCCCTTGAACGCCCATTCCATGGGGATTTGCTGGTCGAGCATCATCGCCAGCAGCAACGAGAACGGGTCGTCCAGCACCAGCTCATCGGCCGCCGGATCGCCTGTGACTGCGAGCGTTCCCCGTTCCGAACCAGCGCCGTTTGCCATAGCATCGCACGCTACCGCGGCAGCGTCTGCCGCTCTTGTCGCGCACATCGCCATCGACACCGCCTCCGGGCCCGAACAGCGAACTCCGAATGATGCATCTGCGGTGCGCTCGACTTCGCGTAACGTCGAGGCATGGATTGGTCGAGCGTGCCGCCGGTGCTGACGGTATTCGCCGCCACCGCTATTGCGTTCGCTGGCGGTGTGTGGGCGCTGATCAAGTGGGGCTTCGGGGGCATCACCGACCGCTTCGACGACCAGAACGACCGCATGGATGCGATCGTCGATCTCCTCAACGTCCGGTTCGATGCGTTGGATCAGCGCTTCGACGACCAGAAGGACTGCATGGATGCCCGCTTCGACGCCTTGGATGCCCGTTTCGATGCCATCGACCATCGGTTCAACAACCAGAATGGCCGCAAGGATGCTCGCTTCGATGCCGTTGACCATCGGTTCGAAGGTCTCGACAAGCGCGTCGACGGCATAGACCGTCGCATCGACGAAATGCGCGTCGACCTTCGGGCGATTGTCAACAGGGTCGACGCGCTTGCGACATCCAGCACGTCCGCCTAGCCACCGACAGTCCCAAACAGCCCCGAGATGGAATTCAGTGACGTCGCCGCTGGGATGCGGCTGTCGGGTGTCGTTGCGGGCATTGACGTCACTGTCGTGGCGGCCCAGGTGCACGGGCCTGCGTCCGCCACGCTGACCTACCGCACGGCGGACGGCCTTCTCGGGGAACGACTCATCACAGCGGCCGATCTTGCCGACATCCACGAGGCCGCGGAGAGCCACTGGTCGTTTGACGCGGACGGCGCCATGTTCAAGCTGGCCTCAGAAGCCCGCCGCATGCAGATGGCCCACCTCGCCGACCCGTTCGCAGCGGTGGATACCTCGAATATCGAGCCGTACCCGCACCAGATCGATGCCGTCTACAACCGCTTGCTCACTCTCAAGCCGCTGCGGTTCCTGCTGGCCGACGATCCTGGTGCGGGCAAGACGATCATGTCGGGGCTGCTCATCCGCGAGCTGATGCTTCGCGGTGACGTGACCCGGTGTCTCATCGTGGCGCCTGGCAGCTTGGTCGAACAGTGGCAGGACGAATTGTGGGACAAGTTCGGCCTGACCTTCGATCTGATGTCACGCGAGAGCATCGAAGCATCCCGCACCGGCAACCCATTCGTCGAGCGCAACCTGCTGATCGCCCGCGTCGACCAAGTGGCTCGTTCCGACGGGTTGAAGGATCGATTGAAGGCATCCGAATGGGACCTCGTCATCGTCGATGAGGCCCACAAGATGTCTGCGCACCGCTACGGCGACGAGCTGCGCCGCACCAAACGCTTCGAGGTCGGCGAGGTGCTCCGCGAGTGCACACGTCACTTCTTGCTGCTGACCGCGACACCCCACAACGGCAAGAACGAGGACTTCCTCGCGTTCATGACGCTGATCGATCCCGAGCGCTTCGAGGGACGCCTGCGAGCCATGAGCGACGGTGGGGGACCGGCCGAGGTGCCCGACGTCAGCGATGTGATGCGCCGGTTGGTGAAAGAGAACCTGCGGACCTTCGAGGGCAAGCCGCTGTTTCCGAAGCGGTACGCCCAAAGCCTGAAGTTCGAGCTGTCAGAACCCGAGACCAATCTCTACGAATCGGTCACGTCCTACGTCCGTGAAGAGATGAACCGAGCAGCGCGTATGACGGCCGAAGGCGACGCTCAGCGCGGTGTGATCGTCGGCTTTGCGCTCGCAGGCCTGCAACGCCGGCTCGCGTCCTCGCCCGCAGCCATCTACCACTCGCTGCGGCGTCGGCGCGACCGGCTCGCCAGCCAAGCAGCGGAGCTTCGACAGCTCGCTGCCACGGGGGCGCCAATTCCGGTGCCCGAGCTTCCCAAGGGAGTCCGCATTGCCGATCTTGAGGACTTTGACTTCGATGACTTCGACGAAGCCGAGCTTGCCGAGTTGGAGAATCTGACCGTCGACGCCGCAACGGCGGCCGCCACTGCCGACGAACTCGAAGCCGAAGTGCGGACATTGGACCGGTTGGTGGACCTGGCCGATGGCGTGCGGAACAGCGGCGTGGATGCAAAGTGGACTCGCTTGCGGGATCTGCTTCGTGCCGAGCAGTTCGGTGCTGGATTGTCCGGAACGGCAGACGACGGCACGGTCGACGCCCGCAAGCTGATCGTCTTTTCCGAGCATCGAGACACGCTCGACTATGTGTCGGGCCGCATCGCCGCCGAACTCGGCAGACCGGAGGCGGTCGTCACGATCCACGGCGGCATGAGGCGCCAGGACCGCCGCGCCACTCAGGATCGCTTCCGCGTCGACCCGACGGTGTCGGTGCTTGTCGCCACCGATGCGGCTGGTGAGGGCGTCAACCTGCAGGTCGCCAACATGATGGTCAACTACGACCTGCCGTGGAACCCGAACCGCATCGAGCAGCGCTTCGGGCGCATCCACCGGATCGGCCAGCGTCTGCCATGTCACTTGTGGAATCTGGTGGCCCACGAGACGCGTGAGGGCCAGGTTTTTGAGCGGCTGTTCGCCAAGATCGAGCAGCAGCGCGAGGTGTACGGCGATCAGGTGTACGACGTGCTGGGCGACGCTCAGATCAACGTGTCGCTCCGGGAATTGCTGATGAAAGCGATTCAGGCCGACACCGATCCAGCCCACGCAGAGTGGATGAACACCATCATCGACGGCGAGATCGGTGAGCAGCTCCGTGAGGTGTTGGAGGAGCGTGCGCTTATCGCCGGCATGGCCGATGCCGGGGCGAACGACGAGGTACGCCGTCGCATGGAAGAGGCCCGCGCCCGCAAGCTGCAGCCGTGGTTCGTGCACGACTTCTTCACCCAGGCGTTGCAGCTGTACGGAGGGCGCATCTCTGGCCGCGAGCGTGGCCGGTACGAGATCACGCGGGTGCCAGCCTCGGTCAGGGCGAGTGCTGATCCATCGCTGGGCCCCGTCCACGACCGCTATGTCCGGGTGACCTTCGACAAGGACTGCATGGCGCCCGACGCCGAGTCCGCCCGTAAGGCGGGTGGCGCCGGTGACCGTGCCGAGCTGATCTCGCCAGGGAGCGCGCTGCTGTCGGCAGTGGCTTGCAAGGCGCTCGCCGGTCACGGTGACGCGTTGCACCGCGGCACGGTCCTGGTGGACACCGGCGATCCTTCGACCGAGCCGCGGCTGCTCGTGTACCTGGACCATGTGGTCACCGATGGTCGGATGGTGAACGGTGCCCGTCAGGTGGTGTCACGCCGGTTTCAATACGTGGAAGTCGACCGGGAAGGCGCAGCCCGCGACCCCGGCGCGGAGCCCTACCTGGGCTACGAGTCGCTATCCGCTGAACAGAAGGCACAGCTTGTCGGCGACTTGGACACCGCCTGGGCGTGTCGAGCGGCCGAATCGGTGGCGCGTGATTGGGCCATCGAGCACCTCGCCGGGCCACATTTCGAGTCGGTGGCGGCTGTGGTGCAAGACCGGGTCGACCGCGTGAGCGAAGCGGTGCGGGTTCGGCTGGAGTCCGAGATTCGCTACTGGGACAGACGCACCAACGAAATCAAGGCTCAGGAGATCGCAGGCGGGAAGCCAAGGCTGAATTCGGGGCGAGCACGGGCACGTGCCGACGAGCTGGCATCGCGACTGCTGCGCCGACGTGCAGAGCTCGACTCAGAAGCCGACCTGCACAGCAGCCCGCCCACCGTCGTCGCCGCGGCCGTGGTGGTGCCCCAAGGACTGCTGGACCAGCTTGCAGGGGCGCCTCCAGACCCGGCTGCCGTGGCTGACAAAGCCGAGACCGATCGGCGAGCGGTGGCTGCCGTCATGGCTGCAGAGCGGGCACTGGGCCGCCTCCCGACCGAGCAGGAGCACGCGAACCCAGGTTTCGACGTGATGTCCGTCGATCCAGACACCGGCGACCACTACTTCATCGAGGTGAAAGGCCACCTGCCCCGCACCGACGAGATTCACGTCAGCGCCCGCCAAGTGCGCCACGCCCAGAACGACCCGGACCGCTGGCGACTCGCAGTGGTCTCAGTGCCCGACGACCCGAATGTCGAGCCCCAAGTCCGCTACCTGGTCAGGCCCTTCGCCGACACGGCCATGCCTTCGGCTATGACGAAAGTGGCGCTTAAAGTAGCGGCGCTCCTCGCAGACGCCGGCCCACCCTGCTAGTCCCTCCAGCCCAGAACTACTGCGATGTCGCCTCGCGGCGGGTGCAATGTATATCGCTATGCTGATTGCATGGCACAGTTCGTGACTCGCATCGACGAGGCTGTTGCCGGCCAGATCGACGAGCTGGTGGCAGCGGGAGCGGTCGAATCTCGCTCAGACGCGGTCAGACGCGGCCTCACGGCCCTCATCGATGTCCATCGGCGCAAGCGCATCGGCGATGCCATTGTGGAGGGTTACCGGCGGCATCCTCAGAGCGAGCAGGAGGTGGGATGGGCAGACGCAGCCACGGCAGCGATGATCGCTGAAGAGCCGTGGTGATGCCCGCCCAGGGCGAAGTGTGGTGGGCCGAGGTCAACGACAAGCGCCGCCCGGTGTTGGTCGTTACTCGTAGCGACGCTGTGCCGGTGCTGACGTGGATAGTGGTCGCCCCGGTGACGCGCACGGTGCGCTCGATTCCGACCGAACTCCGGCTCGGCCCCGACGAGGGGACGGCGTCCGAGTGCGCGGCATCGTTCGACAACCTGCAGCCGATCCGACGTTCGTTCCTCACCGAGCGAATCGGCGCCATCGGATGGCGGCGCATCGAAGTCTGCGACGCGCTCGCAGCACTCGCCGACTGCTAGCCGACGCCAATGGGCCAACCGACACCAGATGCAGAGTGGTTGCGCAGATCGCCGCGATCGCGCTGAGGTCCCGGCTGGCAGCTTTCGCGCCCCGAGGTGGGATCACCGAGATCTCGTGTGGCCGGTCGGCATTCACAGTCCTCGACGACGCACCTCGGCCTCGCGGTCGCAGACACCAGCGTCGTGTTCGTAGCCGCTGGCCAACTTGTCGAAGACGGCTTTGGTGCGGGGCCACTCTCGGAACCGGCGACCCTTCTCCCAGTAACTCGCAGCAAGCTCTCGTTCTTGGGCGCCACCATCGGTGAGCGAGCGTGAGGTGACGCCTCGCTGGTTGTAAACGGCGATGAGCAAGCTGTCGTCGACCTCGTCGCTGTCCAGTCGCTCGAGTAGTCCGCGAACGGCCTCGGCGGGCCAGGTGCCGTCGGGATCCGGCGGGGACGCGGCGAGCGCCGTGCCGATCATGCAGTCACCCACTGAACGTCGGTCAATATCCGTCAGACCCGCGCGTACTCCGTCGATCCATTCGTCGAGCTGGCTCGCGTTTGGGGTGCCGTCGTCGTCGACGCCAGGGGCGAAATGCCCCGCCGGCCACTCGTGCAGCACGTTGTAGGCATTCAATGCGATGCGCTGTCGGTGTTCGTCCTGCGCAAGCTCGTCGCTCGGTTCGGCACTGGCGGGCTTGAACGCCAACTCGACGAGGTGCACGAACATCTCAGGATCGCTAGCAATTCCTCGGTACAGGTTGGGTGCTTTGAAGCTCGGAACGTGTTCGAGCAGCGCGTGGAAGTGCCATTCGAGCATGGCAAGACGATCGATGCCGGTGCAATCGCGGTGTGCGTCGAGGACGCGGAGGAGCTCGATGAGGTCTGGCCGAGCTAGTGCTGACACATCCGAGGCGTCGGCGAGATGATTCAGCCAGTGCTCAAGGCTCTCGGCCACCTCCGAAGCGAATTCACAACTTGACCAATGGCTTCCGAGTTCACGCCAGAGCAACTCCAGTACGGCATCGTGCCGCTCGGCGTCACGCAGGTGACGACAGATGGAACGCAATTCGTCAATCGCGTGCGAGTGACCCAACTCGTACGGGCCGACTTGTTCCCAGTACGCGGAGGCAACGTCGGATCGGTGCTCGTCGGCGCTCTTCCATGCCTCGAAGTCCGCAGGCGCAGAGCGAAGGACGGCCGCTCCTTCACGAGGAGCCAAGCGATGCTCGCTGAGCAGTTGCTCGATGCCGTCCCAGCCCAACGCAGCAAAGCGACGATTGAAATAGCCCATGGCGAATCGCGTGTTGGTGTCGTCTCCAGATTGCAGCGCTCCCACAACCTCTCGGTCGCGAGGCGGCTTGTTTCGTGCGAGGGCGCCGCCAACCTGATCGGGCCGGTCTGCGTCGGCGGCAAGTTCAAGCACCGCTTCGAACCCGCGGTCGTGCAGGATCTCGTCGATGGCCTCGGATTGCTTCTGTT
The DNA here is from genome assembly GCF_965214215.1 of Candidatus Poriferisodalis sp. Taxonomy (GTDB): domain Bacteria; phylum Actinomycetota; class Acidimicrobiia; order Acidimicrobiales; family Poriferisodalaceae; genus Poriferisodalis. The sequence continues at coordinate 2,354,048 of NZ_CBDCBD010000003.1, forward strand.
CAAGTGCCTCGCGACGGGCTTGCCATCCCGCAGCGATGTCGACGCCTTCGATGGTTGGGGTGCCCGACGAGAAGAGGTGCCCGTAGGAGACACCGGTGTCGGATGGTCGCAGGAGGCCGAGGACTCCGTCGAGCGGTTCGAGTTCGGCTACGGGAAGTGCCCATTCGGTATCGCTGAACTGCCGGTGGTGCGTCACGAAGTTCCGAAGCACGGGCCACACCAAGTCCTTCAATGACTCGTCGGGCCAGCTCTCGGCAACCCCGCGGAGACGATGAACCAGGTCTTGACGGGTCTCGCTCCGAAAGTCTCCCATGCGGACGATCAGGTCAACCCAGCGCTGAGGGTCCCGGCCGACGTCATCAAGGAGCATCGCTGCGACGGTCGAGACCGTCTCGGCGTATTCGCGGCGACTGACTGTGGGCTGAATGGGCCTCCAGTTTCGGTAACGAGGTGGACTTCCCGATGTCTGGACACTGTGGCGGCTCGGCAGCATCGACAGCATCAGAGGCCACGCGACTCCTGGAACGGACTGTCGCAGCATTCGAACCGCCGACAATCGGACTTCGACGGTCGCCGAGGTGTGCGGCATCCACGGGCACATGACCGAGGTGAGGCTCTGCAGCGAACCGTTGAGGTCTCGTCCACCTCGCGAGGTCCCGAGTTGCCCGTCAGGGTGGCGTCCGGCAAGTCGGGCCAGCACATCAGTCGCCGGGTGGAGGTGGTCGGGCGACCATGCGACGAGCTGCAGTGTCTCCATTATGCGAAGACACGGCCGCGAGGGCCCAATGTCGATCAAGTCTCGGTTTCTGTCAGCGAGAATCACCTCCGTGAAGGCATGCTGATCAACGAGACATTTGCGGAGAGCTTGCAGCACTGCGTCGGGATCAGCTTCAGCGAGCAGCGGCAACGTGTCGGAGATCGCTGTCCAAGTACGTGGCGTCGCATCGTCCATGGCTGATTGGAGCAAGCGTTGGACGACACCGTCCGCCAACCCTTGGGCTGACGCGGCAGCACCTTGGCCCGCAGGCGGGTCGCTCCCCGCCAGCGCGAGCGTCGTTGCGACTCCGCGTCGAAGATGAGGCGAATACTTTGCTTCTACGCCTTCGATCTGCGCACGGAAGAACTCGTCGCCGGACAAGCCCCTGAGCGGATCAATGGCAGTGAGCACGTCATGCGCGACGTCAGCAAACGCCTGAACATCGGCATCGTCGATCCGATCTCGCAGTAGCACCCAGGTGTCCGCTGGCGACACGGAATGCCACAGTTCACCGACTGATGCCATCGGTGCATCTCCGGGGTTCATCTTTCTCAGATCTTCGGTCACGTCACCGCATGAGCGTCCGACGAACCGCTCCACCATTTCGCGGTCGCCTTGGCGAGCGTTGTTCCAGCTGCCGAGGAGCAGAGTTCGTCGTACGTCCCTGTCTATGTGCCCTTTGGCCCACGCCGGCGTGTGCAAAGCCGGATGCTCGGCCAGGCGCCGCTGCAGTGTCATCAAGCTGGTGCGAGCGATGCTGCCGAGTTCGTGGGCCTCGTGTAGCTCGAATCCCGCCAATTCGAGCCGTTTCGCGACCGCCTCCGAATCGACAGCTTCCAGCGTGACGTCTGCCTGTGGGCTGCCAGGTGTCGGCACGATCATGCGATGTGGGCCCCCGGCGGGCAGGTGCCTTGCAAACTCCGCCGACGGCACCACCATGGTCAGCACGCCAGCACTCGACGGCAGGCCTGGCTGAGTGGTCAGGGCATCCTGCGCGAACAACGCCGCAGCCGCTTCGCGGTTGTCCACGTAGAGCACATGGTCCGCATCCCCGTCCTCGGCGTCACCCCCGAGCGCCGCAGCGACGAACGCGATGATCTCGTCACGGTGTACCTGGCCGCCAACGGTGATGGCGCCCCGACTCGCCTTGCAGCGATCAAGCAGGTCCTGGGCATCTTGCTCTCGCCCTGCCAGCACCACGCTCTCGTCCAGTGGCGTGTCGGTCGCTGCCAGCCACTTCTTCCACCACTTGGCCAGCAGTGTGATTCCGGCAGTCGGCCGGCCGATCTGTTCACGCATCCAGACTGTCGTGGCGACAGCGCACTCGAGCCAACTTTCCAGATCGTCAACGCCCAGAGCCCTGACCCGGTCGAAGTCGCCGTTTCCCGAGCGTTCGCTCTCAAAGGACCGCTTCTTGGCCCAAGGGGCGCACGCGGCCGACACATAAGCAAGCTCGGCACGTTGATCGGGCGACGAACTCTGCGCTCGCTTCGTGTAGTCGTCGGCAGCCTTGCGGTCGGTGTCGCCCTGCTGTGTCGTGAGCTCCCATATCGACTTCCCCGCGGGCACGTAGCGATTCCCGCGGGTGCATCTCACCACCCCGTCGAAGCCAGGCAATGCCACCCCTGTTCCCGCAGGCATGTCGATCCATTCGGCTGACGGCTCGGTCTCGGCGATGAGGCTGCGCACCAGCCGCGGGAACTCCTTGTCCGCGTTTCCGGACTTAGCCCACTGGATCAGGTCGTCCCGACTCACCCGCAACGGGTCCGGCACGGTGGGTACGAGGTGGACGGGAGGCTTCATCGCTCGCGCCAATTCGCGGGCGAGCCCGTAGTCCTCTGCGGAGCAAAGCACGAGCAATTCGGTGCTGCGAAGCGACTCCGCTATTCGTCCGAGATCACGGACGCGATTGGCCGGCCGGGGGAGTCGAGCGGCGAACTCTGTGAGGCTCTCACCTGACGCGATCGCTTCCCGCAATTTGCAAAGGTCGTCGGCAGCGCGGGCGAATGCTTTTCTCAGTTCGGCAACGGCCACCCTCTCCAGTTCGCTGCTGAGCTCACCGTCGCTGCGAAGACTCACCTCGTCGGCAATCTGATCAAGCCAGCGTCGCCGCGCAACGTCGTCCTTCAGTTCTCCCAACGCGCTCAACCGCTTGCCCGCGGCCATAAGCACTCGGTCACGCAGTTCGTTGTCATCCGATGTGGAAGCTGCACGCAGCCCCAAGATCCATGCGTTCTCGAAGTCATAGAAGCGCGTCGCCCGTGCGATGCGCTCCAGTGCCGCCTCCACCGCGCCATGCGGTGTGTTACCTGGCTGGCCGGCGCTGGTTTCAATGGCGCTCATGGTGTCTCCCAATCGTACGAGGTGACCCCACTCGGTCGAACGTCGATTCCGGCTGCTTCGAACGTCTCCTTCGCGAGAGCGAGCGCGTCTGCACCTGGCCGGTAGTGGCCGCTCATGTCGTTGAGTTCTGAGACCACCATCGCGGAGCCGTCGAAGTCCATCCGGAACTCGCCCGCGGCGAGCACTGGACCGCCAGGTGCCAGAACTGCGTGCGAGATGTGCTCGCCTCGCTGTTGCCGGCGTGCCGCGACAAGCCCGCCGCCGGGCAGTAAGACGAAGATCATCCGAACGCCGTTCGCAGCGAGACTGTCGAAGGCATCACTCGGGATCTCGACATCATCGGGCGATGCTGGGCGTGCGCTGAGGTCCTTGTGCGGAGCGTGGCACTATTCGGTTTGGCTGAGAACTCGCTCATAAGCCTCCAGCGTGAGCGAGTCGAAGCAGACGAAGCGGATTTCGCGGACCTTCGTCGGTGTCGAGCGCACGGTGTAGACAGCGATCTCTGCAGCGGCAGTCCTCGGGTATCCGTGGGCACCCGTCGCGATTGCGGCATAGGCGACTCCCTCGGCGCCCACCTCGTCGGCGCGGGCGAGTGACTCCCGGTAGCACGACTCGAGCAGCACCGGCTCGCCGTGCGATCCGCCTCGCCATGGGGGACCCACAGTGTGAATGACCCATGGCGAGGCCAGCCGAAAGCCTGGCGAAATCTCGGCGCGACCCAATTCGCATCCGCCGACTGTTCGGCAATACGCCCGCAGCTCGGGACCCGCTGCTTCATGGACGGCGGCATCGACACCACCCCCGCCGAGCAGGTTTGCGCTGGTCGGATTGACGATGGCGTCGACGCGCTCGACCGTGATGTCCCCGAGCACCGCTTCGAGCTGGGGCTTGCTCTGGATCAGGACCGGCAGCAACGGCGACATGGGCTCACCGGAAACCTGTGTGACGAGATCGCGGAGCCGCTCGCGCTCGACCAGGTCGGAATCACGGCTGTAGACGTCAGGGGCGCACTCGACTCGAGCCGAGGTGATCATGAACCCGGTCTCCTGCGCTGCAAACGTGACCTCGTAGATGCCCAGGCCCGTCCAGCTGCGGTGCAGGTGGAGGCAGTCGCCCTCCATGAAGGCGAACCACCTGTCACTCATGTCCACCGGGACATAGCCCATGGCGACCGCCTGCATCTCGGCGCCCGACAGCAGCATCTGCGGGGGCGGTATCGGCGCCGGTTGCCGGATGGGCGCCACATCGTTCCAATCACGCCTGGTGGCTGCATCTTCCGGCGGACCGCCGGGCCCCCAGAGGGCTCTGCTGAACAGACTCAACTCGTCCTGTGTCATGCCACGAAGGTAGGTAGGGGGTGTCACAGACTGTCTGGCCGACAAGCGGACTTGCCGGTCTCTGCCTTGCCTAGGCTCCCGCAGGTGCCGGCCACATCGCTCGCCGACTTCATCGCCGGAGGCCTCCTCGGCGTGGCGGCCGGCGATGCGCTCGGCGCTACAGTCGAATTCAGGTCACCGGCCGAAATCCAGCGGCGGCACGGTGTTCATCGGGACATCGTGGGTGGCGGGGCATTCGGCTGGCGCCCAGGCCAGGGAACCGACGACACCGATCTCACGTGGGCAGTTGTCGCGGGCTACCTCAAGACAGGCGGCTCGGACAGCCTCGAGGCGATCGCTCAGGAGTTTCTGGAGTGGTTCGAAACCGATCCACCTGATGTGGGCATCACCACCCGCCAAGCGCTTCTAAACTTGCGCCACGACCGCGACCTTCACCGGGCTACTCCACGCGGAAGCGCGAAGCGCCGCTTTAGCGCACTCACACCACCGACGGCGGGCAAATTTCTCGGAACTTCAGGCCCGCCGCGGTTCAAGTTGCGCGAACGACTCGTGTGATTGCCAAGTGTTACGGGAGGTTCCCGGGTACCGAACACCCGACTTGACTCAGGGTGGGTCCTAAGAGCTAGTTATATGGTGCTGAGCAGCGACTTCTAATGTGACCGCGCAAACCAGTGCCTGATGGACGAAGTCAAGCTCAATTTCGTTGCTACGGTCTTCTGGGTACCGTCTGGCTGTCATGCCTGAGCGGTCGAATTCATGCATGTAGCCTGCAAAACTGAAGGGAATAGGGCCGGTTGTTGTTGGTTTGTTGGCGACCAACGTGAATGGTCTTACCGTTTGAACCTTCCCACCGAACTTCGCCAGATTTTCGCAGAAGTTTTCCTCCAAACCTGACTGCACAATTTCTGGCAGCGAACTATGCAGAGTAGCCAGCATGTGAGTCTTGACGAAGTTCCCGCTGTGAATGTGGCAAAGTACTTTGAGGTATAACTCCATCGCGTAACCTGCGTTGACGCAGATGGCATTGAAGATCCCGTAACCATCAGGGTTACTTGGGTCGGCATCCAGATTGCGAAGCTGCGTTGCCGCCACGCGGAAGGCGCAGGCTCTCTGGTGCATCTCGTGGATGTGCTCAAGAGGCAGGCTGGTCTTGCCTAGCCTCTTCGCGGGTTCACGTTTTCGAGATTTGCCCATAAGCGCATATTAGAGAGGTTGTCGGGCTGTTCCCCAAAGCGCTCGTGAGTGTGAGCGCTCGCCAGTAATCGTGTTCTGCGCTTATTGAAATGCGCGGCGGGGATCGGGCGGCTTGTGGCCCGACGTTGACCACCCGCTCTGGGGAGCGGGTCTCCGCACAGCCGCTATCGTTCGGATCGTCCGACCGGACACCGGAGGCCGTCGTTACTGCGAACGCTGACTCGTCCACGGCGGCACCAGACCGGGAGCCGTCCGGGCCCTCAAGCGACGCACCTCAGACCGCACTTGAGCACACCTCAACGCGCACCGCTTGACATCGGGTCTCAATCAGGGACGGGAGCGTCCGGGAGACTCACTGTTCGAAGCCTTCGCCGTCATCCCTACGTTTCACCGCTGGCTCAACAACGCCAGCGTCCGCATGGGCTAGGAATTCGCCGAGCGAATCGCGGTCTTGACGTAGATGCGGACGCCTCGCCGCAAGGCGGCTGCTTGGACAGCATGGACCGGCTGCGACGGGCGCGCCGTGGTGCTTGCGGGCTATACGCGCGATGGCACGCTCAGGGTGCCGTAGCTTTCCTCGGCTTCGTCGGCGGAGGTGCCGAGCAATTCCGCGATGCGCTCCCATGAGGTGCCTTCGTCTCGCGCCCAGCAGACGGCTTCGGCGATCTGATTGCGGCTGACCTCGGTCGGCTTCTCGATGGTGCGTTCGGCTTGTACCACGAGCTTGAGGAACGTCTCATGCCGGGGACCGGGCAGGCGGCCCAGCCAGTCGAACGAGTGGAAGTACTCGCAGATCTCGTCTGCGTATTCTCCATTCTCGTCCTGCGCCCAGGCGGCAAAGTCGGGCTTCGTCATCGCGGCCTCAGGTACTTCGGTCGAGCGATCATTGCGTGAAGAATGAAATTGGTTTCGGTGTCGGGGTCGTAACGGAAACCTACCTCAAGTACGTGGCCGTCACGCCGCGGGCCAGTGATCATGATGAAGCCGTCGTCTTGAAGTTCCAGTGCCGTGGGGTTGCGGTATGCGTGCAAGATGTCCTCGTCGTCGACGCCGTGGCGACGTGCCGCCTGAGTAATCCGCGCTCTGGGGTCGACGGCTTCCACGGTCGGCGCACCGTAGGGCTGCGACCTTCAGGCTCCAAGAGAATTATCAGGCCTTGCGAATGCCCGCCAGGACGACGGGCTGCATCGAGGACGCGGGCGCAGGACAGCGGGCAGCTCAGCCTCTCGAGAGCGGACACCGCAGCGATGGCGCTCCGGGGAGGGTTTCGGGCTCCAGGCGATGTCGATGCCCATCGGAACCGGCGACTCCGCTGCCCGTCGCTGGCGGCTGCGCCGTCTGCTGGCCCGTGCAGAGCCCCGTGTTCATCGGGCAGCGCGCGTGCGCGCAAGTAGGGTCGGCAGCCGTGGCGGCCGGGGGGTACAGACCGAAGCTGATTGAGGTGGCGCTGCCGCTGGCGGTGATCAATGCGGAGGCTGCGCGGGAGAAGTCGATTCGCCATGGACACCCGTCGACGTTGCACCTGTGGTGGGCGCGGCGGCCGCTGGCTGCGGCTCGGGCGGTGATCTGGGCTTCGCTGGTGGACGATCCGTCGGCTGAGGGATACCGGGACCCCGACGGCAACTTGCTGGCGACCGCAGATGCGCAGGAGGCCGAGCGGCAGCGTCTGTTTCGGATCTTGGAACGGCTGGTCAAGTGGGAGAACTCCAACGACGCCGATGTGCTGGCGGAGGCCCGAGCCGAGATCGACCGGGCATTCCCAGAGGGACCTCCGCCGATCTTGGATCCATTCGCTGGTGGCGGGGCCATTCCGCTGGAAGCCCAACGGCTCGGGCTGACGGCGTTAGCGGGGGACCTGAACCCGGTCGCAGTGCTCATCAACAAGGCGATGATCGAAATCCCGCCTCGATTCGCCGGCCTGCCGCCGGTGCATCCTGATCTTCGGGAACTGAAGGCCCCGGCCACCGCAGCCAGCGCAAAGGCGAAGGACAATGGCGACGGCCTGGGTATCGACGACGGTCGTCGCTGGGAGCGGGCGCAGGGGCTGGCGGCCGATGTGCAAGCGTATGGCCGCTGGATGCTTGACGAGGCCGAGCGGCGCATCGGCCACCTCTACCCCGATGCCACCGGACCAAGCGGCGAGAAGCTGACGCCGATCGCGTGGATCTGGGCGCGGACAGTGGAGTCGCCAGATCCGAGTTGGTCAGGTCATGTGCCACTGGTCGCGTCATGGACGCTCTCCAAGAAGAAGGGCAAGCCGACGATCTGGATTGAGCCGATCATCGACCGCGATGCGCAGGCGATTCGTTACGAGATCCGGGAGGGCGGGAAGCCGAGCCAAGAGCGGACCACAGGGCGTTCAGGAGCGGTATGCGTCGCAACCGGCGCCGCGATGCCGTATTCCTATATTCGGCCGGAGTTCCGAGTGGGTCGAGCCAGTAGCGAATTGATGGCCATTGCCTGTGATGGCAACGGACGCAGCTACGTGAGGCCGAGCCAACAAGACGTCGAGGCTGCCAGCGTCGAGACACCCGAGGTCCAGCACCTCGCAGGCGACATCTTCGATTGGCCTGGCCGTATGAACGTAGTGAGGTACGGCATGGAACATTGGTCTCAGCTGTTCACACCGCGGCAACTGACGGCGTTGATGACGTTTTCGGACCTGCTGACTGAGGTTGCCGTCCAGGCGCGGGACAGCGCTCTGGCAGCAGGCATCGCGGACGACGGGACGCGGCTCAGCAATGGAGGGCGTGGGGCAGTCGCCTACGCCGACGCCGTCGTGACCTACTTGGCGTTCGTGATCGACAAGTGCGCTGACTACTGGTCGACGATCTGCACTTGGCACAACAGCGGCGAGAAGATGCGCAATACGTTTGGGCGACAAGCGATTCCAATGACTTGGGATTTTGCAGAGGCCAATCCGTTCTCGTCATCAACTGGGAATTGGATGGCGATGGTCGAGTGGGTCACGAAGGCCCTCGCGCATGTGCCTGCTGCACCGGGCGGTGAAGCAAGCCAACGCGATGCGAGGGCGCGTATGCGAGAGTCGCCCGGAACGGCTATGTCCACCGACCCGCCGTACTACGACAACATCTCATATGCCGATCTGTCCGACTTTTTCTATGTCTGGCTACGCAAGAACCTCGCGGACGTCTGGCCGGACGAGTGCGCCACTCTTCGGACGCCGAAGTCCGAGGAGCTAATAGCGAATCGGTATCGAGCAGGCTCGAAGCAAATGGCGGAACAGCACTTCGAGTTGGGCATGGCCGAATTCATGCAGGAAGCAGCCAAATCGGGATCAACTCAGTCGCCGGTGACGATTTACTACGCCTACAAAGCAACAGAATCCAAGGACGGCGAGATTCGCACTACTGGCTGGGACACATTTCTTCAAGCCGTGCTCGACTCGGGTTTGCAAGTGACAGCCACATGGCCGATGCGTACGGAACTGGGTAATCGTCTGCTGGCCTCCGGTGCTAACACACTGGCCTCGTCCATCGTCCTCGCGTGCCGGCTGCGACCGGAATCTGCAGTAATGGCTACACGTAGTGAATTCATGGCGGCTCTTCGGACAGAGCTTCCCGAGGCAGTGCGCATCATGCAATCGGGCAATATCGCACCTGTAGATGTGGCGCAGTCAACGATCGGTCCAGGGATCAAAGTGTTCTCGCGGTACGCCAAGGTCGTGGAGGCCGACGGGGCGGCGATGCGTGTGTCAGCGGCGCTGTCGATCATCAACGACGTGCTGGGCGAGGTGCTCGACGGCGAGGAAGCCGAATTGGACCGCGACACGCGATTCGCGCTTACCTGGTTCGCTGAACACCAGTACGAGCTCGGGTCGTCGGGCGATGCGGAGAGCGTGGCGAAGGCCAAGAACACGTCGCTTCAAGGGCTTGTCGAGTCGGGCATCGGCGAGACGCACGGTGGCAAGTTCCGGCTCTACCGGCGCAATGAACTCGCCCAGCCGTGGTCACCCGCCGAGGACGACCGCTTCACCATCTGGGAGGCCCTGCAGTACCTCGTTGCTGCCTTGGAGCGCTCCGAGTCTGAAGCGGCGGACCTGCTCCACACTCTCGGCGGCAACGCCGACCGGGCACGCCAGCTCGCCTACCTGCTGTACCAGAGGGCCAACGACAACGGCTGGGCCACCGAAGCCAACGCCTACAACAGCCTCATCACCGCCTGGCCCAGCCTCCGCGAAGGTGCCCGCACAGCGGCGGCCCGAGCCGCCGCGCCAGTCGAAGCCCAGATGCTCTGAGCCGCGCCGCTGATCACGTCCCCCGAACGCCCACGGCAGCGCCGGCCACAGCGTCAGCCCGGCACCGGCGCCGTGCGGTGCCATTCCGAGGTTGAATCGGACGGGCCGATGACTCGTGGCGCTAGCCGTACTGCGCTGCGGCGGCTTCTGTGGTCGTGTCGAGCAGCTTGGCGATGCGTTCCCAAGTGGAACCCGCTGCGCGGGAGTCGGCTATCAGCGCTCTGATTCGGTCGTGGTCGAGTTTCCCGGTGACCTCAGCTCGCTGCAGCGCGCACCTCAACCAGTAGTCGGCTGCCGGGTAAACGGGCGCGTCGCTGGGATCGGCGGATTCGAAATAGTCGGCAATCTCATCGCTATGGGCGATCATCTCGTCGATAGACATGCTGTAGGGATCTGTCTCCATGGGGTCACCTGAGGAACCTCGAGCGGGCCTATTGTGCGCCGATGGCCCGACCCGAGTCCCGTCGCGGCGGACGGGTGACTCCCAAAGGCACCCGCACCGACGCCGGCCCGAGACGTCCGAGCACCAACGACCGCCATCGACCTCCGCTCGATGATCTCGGTAGGCGGGAACTCGAGATGCTGGTCGCCGACGTCGAGTACTGCATCGATTCGCACGACGACGCCGACCTGCTCCAGACGGAGATTGCGGTGTCATGCACGATCGGCCTGCACACCACATCGAACTGGAACCCGAACGGTGTGCGCGCCCAGGTGGCCTTGGCGCACGCTGAGGCTCTTGGCACACCTGCTGGCTTGGTGATCGCTGCGGGCATGGCCGTCTACGGCCCAGCGGCTGCTCGCAAGCGCGCCGGACAAGTGTTGGAGCGCATGCGAGCTGACGGCGTCGCCGAGGCCGAATGGGTGCTGGCGCTCGGTGTCGTCGAACCGATCAGCGCCATCCGAATCCGAGACGAGTGGGACGAGCACTGGTCACTCGTCGTGAACTTTGTCCGACCCGACGGATCGACCCATGATCTGCATGTCGGCATGCATGCGTTTGGCTGGGGAATGGCGCACGACCTGGCCGTGACAACCACGGCCGAGATGACCGCTCGATTCGAAGACGCCGGCCTCATTGCCGAAGCGATCAGCCTGGAAACGGCTCGTGAGCTGCTCACCAGCAGTCTCGGGCACCTGGATGAAGCGATCACGGATTGGTGGGACAACGACCATGATCTGGATGCCGATGTCGACCTGCGGATGCTGGTGGGCCAGCGGATCGACACGCTCCCCAGTCTCGATCGAAGGCGGGGCGGTGATGCCGACGATGCCGACGCCACGGAGCACCTCGCTGACGTCGTCAGGGGATTCGTAGCGCTGCCAGTTCCCTTGGGCGAACGCAACGAGCACTTGGCGAACCTTGTTGTGGCGGCCACGATGTTCTCGCAGGCCTGCCGTGACCCTGATGTGCTGCGCTGGACGCCACCGAGAATCGAGGCCTTCATTGAGCATTTTCTGCCCCTGTGGCAACAGGACGACGATCATGACGGTGTCGATCCGTTCGACGAATTCGGTGAGCCTGGCGACGCCTTCGAATTCGACGAAGAGCGGCTGGCGACGGTCGAATCGGCTGTGCCGCGATGGCTCCGATATGCCGCCGAGCACCGCGGCGACGACGCCGAAGTGCTTGAGGCGAACCTCGCTGCCGCACGTTCCTCGCTGCGGGGCCTGCGCGTGAAGGTCACCGGCTCGTCAGTTCCGCGCACGGCACCGAAGATGCGGTGGACATGAGCGATGCCACCCGAAAAAGGCGCTTGCATCGTCACTCGCGGTGCGTAATGTGGATGCATGGACTGGGCCAGCGTCCCGCCGCTGCTGACGATGTTCTTGGCCGTCGTAGTTGCGGTCGCGGGCGGCTCTTGGGCAATCATCAAGTTCGGATTGCAGCGTGTCATGGAGTTGATGAACGCCCGCTTCGACAAGGGTGACGAGCTCCGTGAGGCTCAGAGTGCCCGATTCGACGCACGGTTCGACGCGGCGGATGCACGTTCCGACGCGCGGTTCGACGCTGTGGACGCACGGTTCGACGCGGCGGATGCACGGTTCGACGCGGCGGATGCACGTTCCGACGCGCGGTTCGACGCTGTGGATACACGGTTCGACCCTGTGGACGCACGGTTCGACGCTGTGGACGCGCGGTTCGACGCGGCGGATGCACGTTCCGACGCGCGGTTCGACGCTGTGGATGCACGGTTCGACGCGGCGGATGCACGTGCCGACACACGGTTTGACGCCATGGATGCACGCTTTGACATCGTTGATTCCCGTTTCGACGCGGTGGACTCGCGATTCGACGCCGTTGACTCGCGTTTCGAGGCAGTCGACATCAAGATCGACTCTGTCGACAAGCGCGTTGATGCCGTGGATCGCCGCATCGACGAGCTGCGTGTCGACTTCCGGGCTGTGGTGAACCGGATTGACGCGTTCCAGGCGGCCATCGTGCCCACAGCAATCGGTCCGGCCTGACGCCCAACGGCGGAGAGAGTTCGAGGCATCGGCCGAGGCGTACCGGCCCGGCGCGCCTTGGCGGCGCGGGATGTGACAGCCCGGTGGAATGATGTGGCGGCTGCCTGTGCTGCTGGTCGTCGAGAGGTGCGCATTCCATGGTGATGGCGAACGCTGAGCGGGTGTCGAAGGCGCTCGACCTGCTGGCTGATGGGCTTCGGCCCCAGTGCGAGCAGACCTGGCAGGGCTTCTACGGCGACGATTGGCTGGACCTGCTGCGCAATCAGATGCGCGGCAGCGCCCGTGACGGCGGCACCACGTCGGACATCGCCTTCGTGCTGGGTGGCATGAAGGCCACGTGGAACGAGATCTTCGGGCACGGCTTCTCGCCTTCGATCCGTTCGCTCGTGTTCGAGGTGGCTGACACCCGCAACAACTGGGCCCACAAGCAGCAGTTCTCCACCGATGACACCGCCCGAGCGCTCGACTCGATGGAACGGCTGCTCGAGGCATTCGGCAACACCGAAGAACGCCAGCAGATCCGCAGCTCGCGCCGCGACCTCATGCGGCAGATGTACGACGAACAAGCGCGCTCCGAGCGGCGCCGCACCGCCGCCAAGCCCACCGAGGGCCAGCCCCAAGCCGGGCTGACGCCATGGCGGGAGGTCATCACGCCCCACAGCGACGTGCAAACAGGCCGGTTCGACCAAGCCGAATTCGCCGCGGACCTCTACGAGGTGTCCCAAGGCAGCGCCGATCACGAATATCAGGACCCTGAGGCGTTCTTCGCCCGCACATACCTGACGGTCGGGCTGCGGGAACTGCTGGTGGGGGCGGCCCGGCGCCTGTCCGGCAACGGCGGCACACCGGTCATCGAGCTGCAGACCAACTTCGGCGGCGGCAAGACCCACAGCATGATCGCACTGCACCATCTGGCGTCCGGTGTGCCGGCGGCGAGGCTGTCGGGCGTGTCGGAGATGCTCGCCGAAGCCGATGTCGAGCTGCCGGCGAAGGTCAACCGGGCCGTGCTCGTGGGGCAGGTCATGTCGGTGGCCGATCCCAAACGGGTGAGCGACGACACGGCGCTGCACACGATGTGGGGCCATCTCGCCTACCAGCTCGGCGGCCAGGAGGGCTACGAGCTGGTACGCACCGACGACGAAGCCGGAACCAACCCGGGCGAGAAGCTGCGCGAGCTGTTCCGCCGCTACGGCCCAGCAGTCGTTCTGATCGACGAATGGGTGGCATATGCCCGGCAGCTGCCCGACGCGGGCGCTGACGGCCGGCGCGTGGCCGCGGGCGACTTCGACACCCAGTTCACCTTCGCCCAAGCGCTCACCGAGGCGGCGTCCGCGTCCGACAACGTCGTGGTGCTGGTGACGATCCCCGCATCGGACATCGAGACCGGCGGGCCGCGGGGTCACACCGCGATGGAACGACTCAAGAACGTCGTCGACCGCACTGCGACGCCATGGCAGCCGGCATCGGCCGACGAGTCGTTCGAGATTGTGCGGCGGCGGCTGTTCGACCCGATCTCGCCGGAGAATGCGCGGGTGCGCGACGGTGTCATCAGGGCCTTCAGCGAGATGTACCACGCTGCCGCCGGCGAGTTCCCGCTGGGCAAGGGCGAGGCCGATTACCGGCGGCGCATGGAGCTCTCGTACCCGATTCACCCTGAGCTCTTCGACCGGCTCTTCGAGGACTGGTCTGCGCTCGACAAGTTCCAGCGGACCCGTGGTGTGCTGCGGCTGATGGCGATCGTCATCTCGCAGCTGTGGCAGCGCGGCGACCAGTCGCTGCTGATCATGCCGGGCAATCTGCCCATGGATTCCGCTGGGGTCGCGAGCGAGCTGAAGAAGTATCTGGAGGAAGGCTGGGACCCGGTCATCAAGTCAGACGTCGACGGGCCTAATGCGCTGCCGCTGAGCATCGACAAGACGTTCTCGCACTTCGGCCGGCTGTCGGCAACCCGCCGTGCGGCCCGCACTGTGTACATGGGGTCGGCGCCCCGGCCCGACGGCAAACGCGGCGTGGACGTGAAATCGGTGGTGCTGGGCTGCGTTCAGCCGGGCGAGCCCACCGGCCAGTTCGCTGACGCACTGCGTCGCCTTTCCGACCAGGCCACACACCTCTATGTCGATGGATCGCAGTACTGGTACTCGCTGATTCCCAACGTCACCCGAATCGCGGCCGACAGGGCCGCATCCAACTTCAGCGATCGCGACGCCGACGACGAGGTTCGCGGCCGGATCGCCGCCCAGCGTGACCGGGGCAGCTTCGTAGCCGTGCATCCGTTCGTAGCCGGACCAGGCGATGTGCCCGACAACGACGACGGCACCCACCTGGTCGTGCTGGCGCCCGATGCCACCCATTCGACGGGGGACCCGAATTCGCCGGCCATCAAGCTGGCGACACGCATCGTGACCCAGCGCGATGCCGGCCCGAGGCTGAACCAGAACCTGATCGTCTTCGTGGCCGCCGCCGCGAACCGACTCGCCGAGCTGCGCGGCGCGGCCCGGTCGTTCTTGGCGTGGAGGTCAATCGTCAAGGACCACGTGCCGCTAGACCTCACCGCCCAGCAGAAACAGCAAGCCGACAGCAAGCTGGCCGATGCGTCCAAGCAGGTCGACAGTCTCATTGCGGAAACCTTCACCCAAGTGCTGGTGCCTTCGCGTTCTCCCGGCACAGCGGACATCGACTGGCAGTCCACACGGGCGACGACGACGGGTGACATCGGCGAGCGCATCAGCCGCAAGCTGGGCACCGAGGAGAAGCTGATCGGCCGCTACGCCGGCGTGCGGGTCCGCATGGACCTCGACAGGCACGGCCTGTGGACCGAGCGAGGCGACGTATCCGTTACAGCGCTGTGGGAGGCCTACGCCCGTTATCCGTACATGCCGCGCCTCACGTCACGCGATGTGCTCGAACACGCGGTCAGCGATGGCGTGTCACAGCTGAATTGGCAGCAGGAGACCTTCGCCTACGCCGAAGCGCATGACGGCGACACCTGGGTCGGTGTCCGCACAGCGCAGCACGTCACACCGTCTGCCGGTGGTGTGCTGATACACCCCGACTGCGTGCCCGCGCCGTCAGTGCCAGTCGATCCAGGCGAAGACGAGCCGACCGGCCCCGGGGGCCAAGTCATTCCCGAGGGACAGAAGGGTCACGGCGGCAAGTATCGGGATCCAAACCCCGGCGGCGAACATCGGGATCCGGACCCCGGCGGCGACGAACGTCCCAGTTCCACGCAGTTCTACGCCCAGTTCCATCTCGACAGGATTCGAGGCGCACAGCAGCTCGCAGACATCCTCGAGCACATTGCTGCACATCTCGGGCCAGAAGTACAGCTCGAACTGGAGCTACGGGCCACCGATGCTGACGGCTACGACGACGGCACCCGCCGAACGGTCAGCGAGAACGCCCAGAGCCTCAACGCCCAATCCGCCGAATTCGAATAACCGTTTCGCCACGCCCCTGACGGGTGCGGCGAGCGCACGCAATGCGACTTTCATTGCTTGCGCCACTGGCGCAGCGCGCACCAGTTGAGCAGGTCGGATGGCGAGTTGCCCTCTCTCGTAAAGTCGTAGCCGATGGGTGATGCAGTTCCGTTTCCGCAGAGTCAGCCGCGGGGGTATGAGTGGCTGGACGGGGAGCCGCTGTTCGATGCTGAGCGGCATCTGCAGCTGGAGGAACCGGTCGAAGTGGTGATGCTGGCCGATCTGGGCTACGACGCCGCGGAGATCGCCACGAAGGCGACACCGGTGGCGATGTCGTCGCCGTTCCGGATGCTGAGCGACGAGGGCGCCGCGATCATGCTGGAGACGGCCCGGCGGCTGCGGCGCTTCACCCGGCCGGCGGGCGAGCGGATCGAGCGGACCGTGCGGGGCGGCTGCTACCGCTCACGCTGGCTGCGGGACCTGTGCCTGAGCCACGAGGTGACGGCGCATCTCGAGGCGATCTACGGCATCGAAATCGCCCCGCACCCGATGCCGGTGCACCTTGGCCACCTCAACTATGAGCCGTCGCAGATCGACAGGGCCATCGACAAGTGGCATCACGACACGCTGCCGCTCGACTACGTGCTGGCCGTGACCGACCCGGCCGACGTCGCTGGCGGCCGATTCGAGTGGTTCGGGGGAACCAAGCACGAAGCCGCCGAGCTGGCGGACGCCGGCAAGCCGGTCCCCGCGCAGCGCACGGTGGCGCCCGAGTTTGGGGGGCCCGGTTACGCCATCGCACTGCACGGCGACATGGTGGTGCACCGCGCCGGCCCGCTCGACGAGATGTGCGAGCGCATCTCCATGGTGAACGGGTACGTGTCGACCGACACGACCCTCGACGAGCAAAGCCGCACTTGCGACCTCATCGAGGTCGACGATCACGAGACGCTGTGGACCGAATGGGCCAAGTTCGCTGCGTGGCGATCGCAGGGGCGCCTCGCGAGGCTCGTTGAGGACCTGGAGTTCACCTCCGATGCCGAGGCGGTGATCGCCGAGCTGGAGCATGCGATCGGCGACGCTCAGCGAGCTGTCGTCGAGATGCGCTCGCGCGAGCGCGGCATGCAGCACTACGGCGGCTGAGCATCCCGCACTCGGTTGCGCCAGGCCGAGTCATAGCACCGGCTATCAGCCGTCGCCGTATTGGCCACGGAGATGCGGCGACGGCTGGCCATGGCGCGGAGCGACTGGCAGATTTGCGATGCTGGCCTGATGCAAACACAGATGCTCATCGGAGGACGCTGGCAAGGCGCCGCAGGCGGCGAGCTGATCGACGTGCTCGATCCGGCTACGGGCGAGGTTGCCGCTGGCGTCGCAGCGGGGACACCTGCTGACGCTGTGGCTGCGTGCGACGCGGCTGCTGCAGCGCAGCCGGGGTGGGCGGCCGAACCGCCGCGGGTGCGCTCGGAGATCCTGCGGGACGCCCACCGGATCCTTGTTGAGCACACTGACGAGCTGGCTGGCCTCATCACGCTGGAGAACGGCAAGCCACGCGCCGATGCCGCCGGCGAAGTGGCATACGCAGCCGAGTTCTTCCGCTGGAACGCCGAAGAAGCCGTCCGTATCCACGGCTCGATCAGCGTCGCCCCGTCGGGCGCCAACCGCATCATCACCCGCCACCCGCCCGTGGGTGTGGTGGCGATGATCACACCGTGGAACTTCCCGGCAGCGATGATCACGCGCAAGCTCGCTCCAGCCCTCGCAGCCGGCAACGCCGTGGTCATCAAGCCGCCCCGCGAAGCACCGCTTACCTCGCTGCGAGTCGCCGAGCTGCTGAGCGAGGCAGGCGTGCCCCCCGGCGTGATCAACCTGGTCCCGACGTCGAACTCGGGCGCCTGGCTGGACGCCGTCGTCGACCACCGGGCCGTGCGGATGCTGTCGTTCACGGGCTCCACCGAAGTCGGCCGGGTGCTGCTGAAGCGCTGCGCTGATCGGGTGCTCAAAGTGGTGATGGAGCTCGGTGGCAATGCACCGTTCATCGTGTTCGCCGACGCCGACCTCGAAGCCGCCACGGCCGGCGCCATAGTCGCCAAGATGCGCCACTCGGCCGAGACCTGCACGGCCGCCAATCGCTTCTTCGTGGAAGCGCCAGCGCATGACGAATTCGTTGAGCGCCTGGCGACGGCTATGGGTGCCATGAAGGTCGGCAACGGCAGCGACCCCGACGTCAGCTGCGGTCCGATGATCAACGCCGCCTCAGTCGACAACATCGACCGGCTGGTGTGCTCGGCCGTCGACGGGGGAGCGACCGCCGTCACCGGCGGCAGCGCCATCGACGGCCCGGGCTTCTTCTATGAGCCGACGGTGCTCGGCGGCGTCGAGCCAGGCTCTCCCATCACCCGCGAGGAGATTTTCGGCCCCGTTGCACCCGTCTCCAGCTTCACCGACACCGACGCCATGATCGCGGCCGCGAACGACACCGAGATGGGCTTGATCGGCTACGTGTACACGCAGGATTTGGCCAAGGGCCTCGCGGTCAGCGAGCGCATCGAGGCCGGCATGATCGGCCTGAACCGCGGCGCGGTGTCCGACCCCGCAGCGCCCTTCGGCGGCATGAAGCAGTCGGGCCTGGGCCGCGAAGGCGCCAGCGAGGGCATCTACGAGTTCTGCGAAACCCAGTACATCGCCGCGGAGTGGTAACTCCGCCTCAGCAAGCGTTTGCTCGAACCTTGGGGCAACGCACACCCATAGCCTTGCCGGTAAGTGCTGTTTGCTGCGTCGGCACCGCCGCTATTGACCGAACTGGCAATCATGCTGGTTGCGGGGACACTGATCGCTCTCGTGTCCGCGCGTATCGGCGTCGTGCCGATCGTCGGATTCCTCGCTGCGGGTGCGGTTATCGGCCCCGGCGGGATCGGCGTCATCAGCGATATCGACTTGGTGAACCAGTCCGCCGACATCGGCGTGATGCTCCTGCTGTTCACCCTGGGCATCGAGTTCAGCCTCGAACGAGTGAGACAGCTTGCATCGCTGGTGCTGATCGGGGGTGCGAGCCAAGTCGGGCTCACCACGGGAATCGTCACCGCCATCGTTGTCGCTTTCGGCGTCGAATGGCGTACGGCGGTGTTCACCGGCCTGCTGGTGTCGCTCAGCAGCACCGCCATCGTGCTCAAAGTGCTCGCCGCGCGACGAGCAACGACTTCGCCGACCGGCAACATGTCGATCGCGTTGCTCATCTTCCAGGACTTGGCAATCGTCGCCATGGTGCTGGCGGTGCCGCTGCTCGGCGGTCAGACCACCGGGTCGGCGAACGCCCTGTTTGCCTTTGGGAAGGCGGCGGGCATCGTCATAGCGGTGATCGTCGCGGCCCGAACGCTGATGCCTGCGCTCCTTCGGTATGTGTCGCGGTTCCAATCCCACGAAGTCTTCCTGCTGGCCATCCTGGCGATCTGCTTCGGCACGGCGTACGTGACAAGCCTGCTCGACGTGTCGATCTCGCTCGGTGCGTTCCTTGCCGGGCTGATGGTGAGCGAGAGCCGCGTCGCCGCCCGGGCGCTCGGCGAGGTGATGCCGCTGCAGATTCTGTTCTCAGCAACGTTCTTCGTGTCGATCGGCATGCTGTTCGACGTCGGCTACCTCGCTCGCAACCTGCCGCTGGTGATCGGCCTCGCCGCCGGCGTCGTGGTCATCAAGCTGTTCGCGACCGCAGCGGCTGGGTTCCTGCTGCGCCAGCCCCGTGCGGTGGTGGCATCGGGGGCGGTCGTGCTGGCACAGGTCGGCGAGTTCTCCTTTGTCCTCGAACGGGCCGGCGAGGAAGCTGGGCTCGTTCCGGCCGGCCTTGCCAACGGCACCGACGCCTTCATTGCGGTCACCGTGCTGCTCATGGCGCTCAGCCCATTCGGCATCCGTTGGGGCGAGACGCTCGCGGCGCGTCTCGAAACCTCAAGCGATGACCAGCCTGCCCGTCGCTCGCCCGTCACCGTCGGCGACAGCGGCGACGCCGCCGAGCACGAACCGCTGCAGGACCATGCCGTCGTGAACGGATTCGGTCCCCGGGCGCGCCGCATCGTCAGCGCCCTCGAGCTGGCACACATCCCGTACACGATCGTGTCGATCGATCCCGAAGCACAGCGCTGGGGGGTCTCGACGGGCCGGCGGGTATTGAGCGGCGATGTCTCTCGGCAATTCATCGCGGACCGGGCAGGATTGCGTGACGCTCGGATCGTGCTCGCTGTCGACAGCCCGCCCTCAGCAGTCGAGCAGTTCGCCCGCATCGCCCGCGAGCACAACCCCGAAGTGAAGGTGCTCGCATGGGCTGCAGACCCCGCCGATGCTGCCGATCTCGAGCGAGACGGCCTGGTGGATCACGTCGTCGCCGAGCGGCAGGCCGCCCTCGACGCGCTCATTGCTCACGCTCTCGGCCACTTCGAACTGCCCGAGCCGGCAACCGAGGCTGTCACCCATGCGGTGCTGCACGCAGAGGCAGAGCAGTCTGAAGAGGAAGATGCCTAGGAGTGTGCTGAGCAATTCCCGAATCGCCCTTTTGGGCCGAGCAAGACCGCAGGTCAGAGACTTGCCGTAGGTGCCGAAACCGAATAAATCAGCAGTCTCCTAGATGATTGGTTCCAGGGGCTAGTTACTCAGGGTTCTGTCAGCTCTGCCAGAGTTCTGCACCAACAAGCCGCCGGTCCTCTCATGCGGTGCGGTCGTGCGGGTGACCCGGGTTCGGACCGATGCTCGGAAGCTCCAAGATCGAAGCGTCGATGCACACCCCGTGTTTCGACATCCTCGCCCCGCAAGAGGTGGACCAGCCGGGATCGCCCACGAGCACGGGCACACGCTTCTGCCGTGCTTCGACATCCTCGCCCCGCAAGAGATGGACCCCGCCCCTTGGAACTACGGATCCGCCGCGGGTCAAGTCGCGTGATCGATTCGGGCAAAAGCCAAGTGCTGCGCGGGATCGCCGGGCGCGAACCACTCGACTTGACTCAGGGCGCGCCCTGACCATCTTGGGGCGAAGTCGGATGCGATACAGCGCCTCGTTGGTCAGGGGTCCGCCCTCGGCTGTTCAGATGGACGGTGCTCGAGGTGCGGCGTGGGTACTGGTGTTGTTCGTCGATGCGCCCGAGGCCGGCTTCGATCGGTGTGATGCCGCTCAGGGTGCGGTCTAGGCCTAGGTCTAGGTGTTGGTGCTGTTCGTCGAAGCGCCCGAGGCCGGCTTCGACCGATGTGATGGTGCTCGAGGTGCGGCGTGGGTGCTGGTGTTGTTCGTCGATGCGTCCGAGGCCGGTTTCGATCGGTGTGATGCCGCTCAGGGTGGTTCGTCGGTCGGGGACGGGCCATGGCTGCTGTTCGGTGTGTGGGCTGGTGGCGGGGCTGTCGGTTCGGTTGGCGGTTGGTCTGTCGGCTGGGTTGGCGGTTGGTCTGTCGGCTGGGTTGGCGGTTGGAGGCCGTAGCGGCTGTTGTTGGTGTCCCATTGGGCGGTGAAGCCTTGTTGGTGGATCTTGACGTTGTGACAGTCGACGCAGACGGTGACGAGGTTGGCGTAGTCGGTGGGTCCGCCGTGTTGCCAGTGGTCGATGTGGTGGTGCTGGCATCGCTCAGGAGCGATGCCGCATCCGACGCAGCCTTTGTCGCGCAGCGCCAGGGCGGCGCGTTGGAGGTCGGTGGCGGTGCGGCGGCTGCGTCCCATCCGCAGATCGCCGGTAGCGGCTTCGAATATCGCGGGCAGCACTTCGGCGTCGACAGCGATCTGGGCGATCTCGCCGATCGGGATCGGGGTGCCGTCGCCGAGACGGCCGCCGGTGAGCTGGTGGTTGACCGTGTCGTAGTCGGCGACGACGATCAGCGACGCGCCCGCGGGGCGTTTGGCGTCGGGATCGCAGATGAGCTCGGTGACGGCGTCGGCCATCCGCTGGGTCGGTGTGCGCCGTGCTGCGGGGTCTTCGTTGCGGAACAGGCGCCGCTCAGTCGCCGCGATCACGGTGCCCAGCCGGGCGCCCATAACGGGGTCGACGCAGAGGCTCAGCACGGTCATGGCGTCGCTGGCGCGGGTGAACAGCTTGGCGGCACGCGCGTCGCGCTGCCGTTCCAGCACCGATGTGCCGTCGTCGCGGTTCGTCTCGGCCACATGACGGGCGACGGTGCGACGGAACTCGTCATAGCCCTCACGCTCGGCGCGTTCGGCCAAGAATCGGTCGTCGATGGGGGCGTCGCCGGCGGCACGGGCGATCAGCTGCGCGTGACCGACCGGCACGGTGCCCGCGGTGAGGCCTTGGCGGGTCGCGTCGAGCTCGGCGAGCCGTACTGCGTCGCGGACTTCGCCGCGTGCCCGACGGCCCGAGACCGCCATGGCGTCAGCCGCGGCATGCGCAGCCGCCCCGTCGCCGCTGCGGCGAGCGATCTCGCCCAGCGTGTCCGCTTTCATCGCCGCCAGCCCGGACTCGGCCCGGGCGATCTCGCCCAGCCGAGCCTGCAAGCCCTGCCCGCACAGCCCGGCCACGTCCACCGCATCCACACGCACCCCGCCCGGAGCATCCGTGCGTGCCATCGCGCCGCCGTCGCCTTCGCTGCTCATGAGAACAACCGTATGTGGGGGGTGTGACACCGAAGGGCTTCCAGCAGCCTCACCGGGACTGTCGTCGTTCGCGGCCGGCGACCTGCCGTCGCCTTCGCTGTTCATGAGAACAACCGTATGTGACGGGTGTGACACCGTCGTCGGCGTCGCAGCGGCGTGCGTCGCCGCGGTGGCCGGGGCGATAGGGGTGCCGCCGACGCCATCGCTGTCGCTGTCGCTGTTCATGAGAACAACCGTATGTGAGGGGTGTGACATCGAAGGGTTTCCAGCAGCCTCACCGGGACTGTCGTCGTTCGCGGCCGGCGACCTGCCGTCGCCTTCGCTGTTCATGGGAGGCACCGTGTGCAGGGGATGTGACAGGGCCGTTGGCGTCGCAGCGGCGTGCGTCGCCGCGGTGGCCGGGGCGATAGGGGTGCCGCCGACGCCATCGCTGTCGCTGTCGCTGTTCATGAGAACAACCGTATGTGAGGGGTGTGACATCGAAGGGTTTCCAGCAGCCTCACCGGGACTGTCGTCTTCGCGGCCGGCGACCTGCCGTCGCCTTCGCTGTTCATGGAAGGCACCGTATGCCCGGGAAGTGACAGGGCCGTTGGCGTTGCAGCGGCGTGTGTCGCCGCGGTGGCCGGGGCGATTGGGGTGCTGCCGTCGCCGTCGCCGTTCATGAGAACAACCGTATGTGGGGGGTGTGACATCGAAGGGTTTCCAGCAGCCGCCTCACCCGGACTGTCGTCGTTCGCGGCCGGCGGTGCCTGACCCAACCAGCGAAGACAAGGGCAGGTCTCGTCACGGCTGATGAGCCGGTTGGCGTCCATGGCAGTCCCGGCCTCGCGGCCGAGGATCAGGTTTTCGGATGTGCGGCGAGCGAGGGTGTTTCGGTCTTGGTCGTGACCGATGGAGACGTTTGGCATGTGTTCTTGTGCATGGCGGCAGTCGAGCCGATTGGCCGCCGCTTCGCCCGCATCACACGGACCGAATCGGTTTTCCTCGGTGGAGTGTCTCAGGATCTTCAAGAGTTCGTGGGACGCGATGCAGTGCTGTCGCAATGGTCCAGAAGCGCAGCCTCGGCGGGCCTCAAGCGGATCAAGGATCGCGAAATCGCGAGCTCGGGCACGGGCCGAAGGAATGACACCGTCCGCCACATTGTCGACGCGCTGATGGGCGAGCTCGGGCACGGGCCGAAGGAATGACACCTTCCGCCATATTGTCGACGCGCTGATAGGCGCGCTCGGGCACGGGCCGAAAGCCGCCCACAGCGATCCAGGCCGGCTATCGGGTCTTCGCCGACCCGAAGCGTCGCGACTTCGCAGGTCTCGCTCACGACACCGCGTCGCTGGTGCGGCTATCGGGTCATCGCTGACCCGAAGCGTCGCGACTGGTATGCCCGGTTGCCTGAACGCCGCTGCGAGTGCGGGTCAGTCGTGGGCGGTGACGGCGATCTCGGGCGCAGCGCAGCTCAGCTCAGTCGAGGAAGCTGGGGTCGCGCTCGAGGACCTTGTCGTAGATCGGCTGGTAGCTGAACCAGCCGGCCAGCGGGCTGCCGGTCTGCGTCGCCGTGAGCTTGGCGGACTCGTGGCGGATCGGGATCGGCGTGCCGGCCGCTTCGGCCAGCAGCTGGCTCTGGCAGGTGCGTTCCATGGTGATGAACCACCATGCGGCCTCATCGACGGTCTGGCCGACGGTGAGCAGCCCGTGGTTCTGCAGGATCACGGCCTTGCAGCTGCCGAGCGCCTGGCCGATGCGCTTGCCCTCTGAGGTGTCGAGCACCACGCCGGTGAAGTCGTCAAAGAGAGCATGATCCTCGTAGAACGCGCACGCGTCCTGCGTGAGCGGGTCGAGCAGGCGGCCCAGGCTCGACCACGTCTTGCCGTACAGCGAGTGGGTGTGCGCCGCGGCGATCACGTCGGGGCGGGCCTTGTGCACCTCGCTGTGAATGGCGAAGGCAGCCTGGTTCAACGGGTAGCGACCCTCCACGATGTTGCCGTCGTGGTCCACCAGCAGCAGGTCCGACACCTTGATCTGGCCGAATCCGACGCCGAACGGATTTACCCAGAAGTGATCGGTCCATTCAGGGTCGCGAGCAGTGACATGTCCGGCCACGCCTTCCTCGAAGCCGAACATCGAGAACGCTCGGTACACCGATGCCAGTCGTTCCTTGCGGTGCTGGCGCTCGGCCTCGATCGTGTCGAACGTCGGGGCCTCCGGGATCGGGATCTCGGTGAACGGGTCTGCGGTGGTGTCGGTAGTCGTCGT
The DNA here is from genome assembly GCF_965214215.1 of Candidatus Poriferisodalis sp. Classification (GTDB taxonomy): domain Bacteria; phylum Actinomycetota; class Acidimicrobiia; order Acidimicrobiales; family Poriferisodalaceae; genus Poriferisodalis. The sequence continues at coordinate 2,378,649 of NZ_CBDCBD010000003.1, forward strand.
CACGGGCACCATCGTACGACGCAGGGGTCACGGCGACAGAGAACGCAGCGCCGGGACGTTGAGGAATCGTCCCTCTACAGTCATCGCGGTGAGCAGCACTGATGGTGCCCCTCCCAGCAGTGACGCACCGGTGAGGTGTCTCGACGGGGTGCGGGTGGTCGAGTTGACGACCGGCATCGCCGGCCCGTACGCGGCACGGTTCCTCGCAGACCAAGGCGCCGCTGTGGTGAAGGTCGAGCCGCCCAGCGGCGATCCTTACCGCAGCGACCCAGGCTTCCAGGCCGTGAGCCGCAACAAGCGCTCTGTGGTGCTCGACGGCGTCGAGTGGGAGCGGGCACCACTGCCGGTCGGCATCACCGGCCCGCCGGCGTCACTGCCCGGCGTCCTGCGCCCGGCCGCAGCCACGCTCGACACTCCGACGCTCAGCCAGCTATTGGTCGGCGCCGACGTCGTGCTGGTCCCCGACCGGTCGACGGCGTCGGCCGCGCGGGTCATTGCCCCAGGCGCCGTCGTCATCTCATGCCCGACATGGGGAGACGAAGGCCCTTACGCAACCCGTGCGGGCACACCGTCGCAGATTGCGGCGGTCACCGGCATCGGCTGGAACCAGATCAGCTACTCCGAGGGTCCTGTCGAGCTGGTGGTGCCGCTCGCCTCCTACGGGGCCGGGATGCTGGGGGCAATGGCCGCCGCAGCAGGCCTGTACGCCCGCCGAGCGCACGGCGCAGCACCCACCTACACCGTCTCGGAAGTATCCGGATCGGGTGCCATGCAGATCGGCGACTTCGAGGTGCCCGAGATGGCCGGGCTGGACCGTGACGGCTCGTGTCCGCTCGGCTCAGCTGGCCGGCTGCCGGTGTACCGGCTGTTCCGAGCCGCCGACGACCGCTGGATGTTCGTCGCCTGCGGTACGTATCCGTTCTATGTGGCGATGCTGCGTGCCATCGGCCGGGAGGATCTGCTCGAAGATGAGCGCTTTCCCAACCCGCCGTGGGGACTGCTCGAACTCGAGCCGTTGGCGGAGATCACGCCAATCCTGGAAGAGGCCTTCGCTGCCCGCCCGCTTGAGGACTGGCTGGAGATCTTCAGTGCCCACGATGTGCCATGCCAGCCGACCCAGACGCGCGAGGAGTTCATCGCCTCACCGCTCGCAGCCGCCAACGGGCTCGTGACCACTGTGGAGCACCCCGAACTCGGGACCGTGCGCACACCGCCGCAGCCGATGTGGATCGACGGCTGCGACGAGGTCGAGCTGCGCCCGGCGCCACGGTTGGGGGAGCACACCCGAGACGTTCAAGCTGAGATCGACGAGGGCGCGTGGCCCGCACAGAAGGCGCCTACTTCGGCCCCAGGCGGCGAGGCGCCGCTGCGAGGAGTGAACGCAGTCGACCTCAGTTCGTTCATCGCCGGCCCGGTCATCACACGGCACCTGGCGATGCTCGGTGCCGAGGTCACCAAGATCGAGCAGCCCGGCGGCGACCCATTCCGTGTGCTCGGCCCGTACTTCAACGGCTGGAACCAATCCAAGCGCTCGATCTGTCTCAACCTCAAAGACACCGCCGACCACGCGGTCATGGCGCAGATCGTCGCCGACGCCGACCTCATCGTGGAGAACTTCCGACCTGGGGTGGCCGCACGTCTCGGCGTCTCCGATGACGACTTACGCCGCATCCGTGCTGATGCGGTGCTGGTGAAGAGTCCCGGCTACGGACGCGACCCCTCGATGGCAGATGTGCCGGCTTTTGATCCGCTGCTGCAGGCCCTCGGCGGGATCATGGCTGCGCAGGGGGGCGATGACGAACCGGTGTTCCTGACCGTGCCAGTGCATGACGCCGCCACTCCGATGATCGCTGCGTTCGGCGTACTGTGCTCGCTGTACCGGCGGCTCGGCGACGGTGAGGGCCGCACCGTGCGCACCTCGCTCACCCAGACCGTCATGGCGGCCCAAGCAGCCGAGTTCGTGCACTACGACGGACGGCCCGAGCCCGAGACAGGCGGGATGGACTACCGGGGCGCCGACCCGGATCGCACCTACCTCGAGGTGCCCGATGCCGACGGTCCCGAGTGGGTCTGGCACCAGACGACGCCCCAGGGCACCAGCGATCTGCCGGTCGAGCGGCGAGGCTTCGTCGGCTCCGAGGTCGCAACCGCCAACGGCCACGTCGTCGAGTTCGACGAAACCGAATGGGGCCCGATGACCCAACTCGGCCCGCTGATCGGCGGTGTCGGCCTGACGATGCGGCGCGCTCCGTTCCTCGACGAGCACCGCTCGCAGATCCAGGCCGAGCTCGAAGCTCGCCAGGACACTGGCGCACAGCCTGCAGCTGCCGATTGAGACCATCGATTCCGGCTCGTATCGCGCAAACAACGTCACTACGGTGAACCCATGGCCGCCGCCCGACTTGAGTCTGAGGATGTGCCGATGCTGCGGGGCGCGGCAACCTTCACCGCCGACTTGCCGCTGCCGCACGGGTGCCTGCACGCAGCGTTCGTGCGTTCGACGGCGGCCCACGGCGAGCTTCGCAGCGTCGATCTGCGCGAGGCCGAACAGGCGCCGGGCGTGGTCGCAGCCTTCGAGGCGGCGGGGCTGGGGCTGGCGCCGTTCGAGTACTACCGGGCCACGACGACGGGCGGCAAGATGGCTCGATCGCTGCTGGCGCAGGGACGGGTCCGCTTCGTCGGCGAGCCGGTCGCAGTGGTCCTGGCAGAATCGCCGGCCAGCGCCCTTGACGCCGCAGAACTCGTCGTCGTCGAAATCGACGAGCTGCCAGCGGTGATCGACGTCGAGCTGGCTGCGGCCGACGACGTGCTGCTCTACCCCGATGCAGGCACCAATGTGGTGCGCCCGCTGGACCCGCCCGACAGCGGGGGGTTCCTGTCAGCTCCCACTGAGCTTGACGATCCTGCGGCGCGGCCGGCCGAGCCCGGCGAGGATCCCTGTGCGGGAGCGCACTGTGTTGTCGAGTTGGTCTGCGAGAACGACCGGATCACCTCGGTGCCGATCGAGCCGTGCGCCATCGTGGCCAACCCGTTCGATGCCATCCGCGGCACGCCGCTGGCCGCCGGCGCATCACCCGACTGCGAGCTCGACATCTGGAGTACCGGCCAGGGTGTGCACAGCGCGCCGTACTTGTACCGCCGTTTGCTGGGCATTCCCGTCACCGCCGTGCGGGTGCGCGAGCCCCACGTAGGCGGCGGTTTCGGCGGACGCGGCGACCCCATGCCGGAGTTCTTCGTGGTGGCACGCGCCGCCCATCTGCTGGGCCACCCGGTGCGCTGGGTGCAGAGCCGCCAAGAGCAGTTCATCTCGATGCCCTACGGGCGGGGCCAGCGCCACCGCATCCGCATGGGCTTCGACCCACTCGGCCGCATCGTCGGGATCGACGTGGTGATGTGGTGCGACGCGGGCGCCTATCCCCACATGGCGCCGATGCTGACCGCGGCCAGCTACCGACAGAGCACCGGTCTGTACCGGGTGCCGCGGCTGCGCTACCGCATCGGGTCAGCGGTCACCAACGCGCCGCCCACTGGGGCCTACCGAGGTGCTGGGCAGCCCGAGGTGAACGCCGCGCTTGAACGGGCCATCGACGCCGGCGCCCGCAAGCTCGGCCTCGACCCTGCCGAGGTTCGCCGCCGGAACCTGCTTCGCGCAGATGAGCTGCCGCACGATACGGGCACCGGCATCACGCTCGACAGCGGCGACCCGCACCGGGCACATGAGGCTGCCCAAGACCTCATCGACGCGAAGCGCTGGCGTTCGCTCGCTGCGGAACGCCGCGCCGAAGGCGACCGAACCAGTCTGATCGGCGTCGGATACGGCTGTTACAGCCAGACATCGGGCAGCGGAGACGATCCCGACTATGCCTCGCTGGAGCTGGGTGCCGACGGCAGCGTGCTGGTGACCTGCGGCAGCCACGGACATGGCCAGGGCCACCACAGCCTGTGGGCGCAGATCACGAGTGCCAGGGTTGGCATCGCCGCCGATGCGGTGAGGGTCAACGATGCTGATTCGGCCACGTCCACCTCGGGCGGCGTCACCGGCGGTTCACGGACATCGTTTGTGCTGGGCAGCCAGATCGCCGCAGCTGCGACCGAGTTGCGCGCCCGAATCTGCGAGGTCGCAGCCGATTTGCTCGAGGCCAGCGCTGACGACATCGAGGTCACACCCGACGGGGCGCATGTGGCCGGCGTGCCGTCGCGGCTGGCCAGTTGGACCGAAATCGCGACGGCCGCACCCGATGGCATCAGCGCGACGGTCGTCGAGCGTCGAAGCGGACCGACCCATCCCTACGGCGCCCACGCTGCTGCCGTGGAGGTCGACGCGGAGACCGGAGGCGTCCGGCTGCTCGCGTTTGCAGCGGTCGACGACTGCGGGCGGATGCTGCACGAAGCCTCGGTCGAGGGCCAGCAGCACGGGGGCGCCGTCGCGGGCATCTCCCAGGCGTTGATGGAACGCGCCCAATGGGACGCCGACGGCACCCCGCGCACGACGACGCTGGTGGACTACCTGATCCCCGCAGCCCCGGAGGTGCCTGCGATCGAGACGGCTCGGCTCGGCACGCCCACCGACCGCAACGAGCTGGGCGCCCGCGGCATCGGTGAGAACGGTGCCATTGCTGCCCCGCCCGCTGTGCAGAACGCCGTCATCGATGCGGTCGCACACCTGGGCGTGACCCACATCGACATCCCGGTGACGCCCCAGCGTGTCTGGGAAGCAGTCCGCGCCGCCCGCGTGCTGAATACTTGAGTTCTCGCACACGCCCTTGGAGGCACCCATGGTCGAGCCGGACTTCTTGCACTTCGACACGCTGGCGCTGCACGCCGGCCAGCGGCCCGACCCGACCACCGGCGCCCGGGCCGTGCCGATCTACCAGACGACGTCGTTCAGCTTCACCGACACCGAACAGGCAGCCAGCCTGTTCAACCTCGAGATCCCCGGCCACATCTACAGCCGCATCTCCAACCCGACAGTGGCCGTGCTCGAAGAGCGCATCGCCGCGCTCGAGGGCGGGGTCGGCGCAGTCTGCACGGCCAGCGGCATGGCGGCATTCCACCTGGCGTGCGCCACGATCGCCTCCGCCGGCGACCACATCGTCGCCAGCCGCAACATCTATGGCGGCACCCACAACATCTTGAGCCTCACGTTGCCTCGTTTCGGCATCACCACGACGTTCGTCGATCCCCGTGATCTCGACGCGTGGCGCAATGCCATCCGGCCCAACACCAAGGTGCTCTTCGCCGAGACGCTGGGCAACCCGAATATCGAGGTGCTCGACGTGCCGGCTGTAGCGGCCGTCGCCCACGAGGCCGACCTGCCATTGATGCTCGACGCAACATTCACCACCCCGCACCTGATGCGGCCCATCGAACTCGGGGCGGACATCGTGATGCACAGCGCCACGAAGTTCATGGGCGGTCACGGTGTCGCGATCGGAGGCGTCGTGGTCGACGGCGGGCGCTTCGACTGGGCCGCTTCAGGCAAGTTCCCCACCCTCAGCGAGCCCTACGCGGGGTACCACGGCATCGCCTTCACCGATGAGTACGGGCCCCAGGCACTGTCGATGCGAGCCCGAGCAGAGGGCTTGCGCGATTTCGGCGCCGCAATGAGCCCCGCCACGGCCTTCTACCTCCTGCAGGGACTGGAAACGCTGCCCCTGCGGATGGATCGCCACGTCGCCAACACCGAAGCGGTGATCGAATTCCTCACCAGCCACGACGCGGTGAGCTGGGTCAGCCACCCCTCCGTGCCCACGCACCCCGACCACGAGTTGGCCAAGCGCCTGCTGCCCAAGGGCGCCGGGGCGATCTTGAGCTTCGGCGTCGAAGGCGGCCGCGAAGCCGGGCGGCGGTTCATCGAGGGAGTGCGTCTGGCGTCGCACCTCGCGAACGTCGGCGATGCCAAGACGTTGGTGATCCACCCCGCCAGCACGACCCACCAGCAGATGAGCGCTGAAGACCTGGCCGTTGCCGGCGTCGGTGAGGACCTGGTGCGGCTGTCGGTCGGCCTCGAGCACCCGGGCGACATCATCTCGGACCTGTCCCGCGCCCTGCGGGCTTCCCAGAAGGGCTGATCCATGACCCCAACCGAGGCATTCTCACTGGAGGTTCGTGGCCGAGCCGTCGGCGTGGCCACTGGGGGAGTGGTCCCCGACGCGACATCGGCGGCCGGGGCACCGGTGGTGCTGCTCGTGCACGGCGCCGGCATGAATCGCACTGTGTGGCAGCTGCAGACTCGCTGGCTCGCCCACCACGGCTACACACCGCTGGCGCTGGACTTGCCAGGCCACGGCAACAGCGAAGGGGAACCGCTCGGCTCAGTGGCCGAGATGGCCGGCTGGCTCGGTGAGGCCATCACCGTTGTGTGCGAGCGGTTCACGTGTGAGCAGGTGCGACTCGTCGGTCATTCGATGGGGTCCTTGGTGTGCACAGAGGTGGCCGCCGCCGATCACGACCGCATTGCCCGACTGGTTCTGCTGGGCACTGCTGCGGGGATGCCGGTGCATCCGGCGCTGCTGGGTGCGGCCGAGAAGAACGAGCTGCTCGCACCGGAGCTGATGACCGCATGGGGTCACGGCAGCCGGGCGCATGTCGCCACCAACCCCACGCCGGGGCTGTGGATGGTCGGCGGTGGGATCGCCTTGCTGGAGCGCGCCGACGACGGTGTGATCCATGCCGACCTGTCAGCGTGTGCCGCCTATGAGGCTGGAGACGTTGCCGCACGAGTGGGATGCCCGGTGACCGTCATCGTCGGCAGCGAAGACAAGATGACCCCGCCCCGTGCGGCGGCACCGCTGATCGCCGACTTCACCAACTGCGATGTCGTCCATCTCGCCGGTGCCGGGCACATGATGATGAACGAGGATCCCGCCGCCGTGCGGACAGCGCTCGCCAAAGCACTCGCCTAGGACTCGAGCCAGCAGGCACATATGCCGGAGCTCGGGAGACGGCAGGAGACTCGGCGACGTTGCGACCTGCCGGATCGCCGGTCGCAGAGGCTCATGCCGCCTCCCCGGCGGGCGCACCTATCTGCGTGGCGCCTGAGCTGTGCGCGTGTCGCGCGCGGCTGCCATCATGTGCCGGCGGCAATTTGACGCAACCCGCCGCAAGAAGGAGCCGGACATGGCAGTCGAGCGATTTCCCGTGGAGGCCTCGCACATTCTGATGTTCGCGAGGTCCATCGGCGACACGAACCCGATCTACAGCGACGCGGACTACGCCGCCGGCACTGAGGTCGGTTCGATCATTGCGCCGCCGACGTTCGCGCAGTCGAGCGCGCAATTCGACCCCGACTATTTCCTGCGCCCCAAGCCGGACAAGAAGTGGTTCGGCAGCGGCCGCACTGCCTCGGGCACCTTGGTGCGCGACCTCTCCGAGGCCGACGGCGACGACGTCGCCGACGAGCGCGAGGACGACAAGCAGTCCGGCTCTGCTGCCGGCGGCCTGCATGCCGAGCAGCACTTCACGTATCACCGGCACCTGAAGCCTGGTGACGTGCTGCACACGGTCACCTACGACGGCGAGAGGTGGGAGAAGCAGTCCAAGCGGGCCGGCATCTTGAAGTTCTCCGAAGCGGTCACCGAGTACCGCGACGAGGACGACGAGCTGGTCATCACGGCCAAGGGCGTCGGCGTCGTCACCGAAAAGGTCATCGACAACTAGGCCGGAGATAACCAATCGGGCGCAGATCGACGGCTAGGCCGTCGATGTCTGCCGCACACCATTTGTCAGCAGCATCAAGTTTCAGACAGGACCCAGACATGGCACTCAGCGCATCGCAGCTCAATGTCGGCGACAGCTACTCCGAAGAGATCGTCGACGACCTCACCCGCACCCAGATCGTCCAATACGCAGGCGCATCGGGCGACTACAACCCGGTCCACACCGATGAGAAGTTCGTTACCGAGGTGGCGGGCTACCCGACGGTGTTCGCACACGGGATGCTCACCATGGGCATGACCGGCCGCATGGTCACCAACTTCGTCGGCGACGGCCGCCTCACCTACTACGGCGTGCGGTTCACCAGCCAGGTGTGGCCCGGTGACACGCTCACCGCAAGAGCCGAGGTCGCCGAGATCCGCGACGAGGATGGCCAGAAAGTGGCCGACCTCACCATCACCACCACCAACCAGGACGACCGACCAGTCCTCACCGGCCAGGCCACCGCCCGCCTCGACGACTGACTGCCGAGCCGTTCGCCGTCCGGCGCTGGTTTAGCTGTTCGCCCGTTGGGCGCTGTGTTAGCTCTTCGCCCGCTGGGCGCTGTGTTAGCCGTTCACCGTTCCGCGCTGGTTTAGCTGTTCGCCCGTTGGGCGCTGTGTTAGCTCTTCGCCCGCTGGGCGAAGCCGAACAGCTTGCCGGCCACTTTGCGGATCTGGATCTCTTCTGAGCCTTCGGTGATCCGGTACCGACGGTGGTGCCGGTAGATGTGCTCGAAGGGCATGCGGCGGCCGTAGCCGTTGCCGCCACAGCTCTGCATGGCCCGATCCGCCGCGTCGCAGCAGAATCGGTTGCCGCGGTAGTTGCACATGGCCACCTTGTCGGTGATCTCCATGTGGTCGACACCCTCGTCCATTTCCCACGCCGTCTTCCAGATCAGCGCCCGGATCATCTCCGCTTCGGTGTACAGCTCGGCCAGCGGGAACTGGATGGCCTGGTTCTGCGCAAGCGGTTTGCCGAATGTGGTGCGGTTCTTGACGTAGTCGACGGCCACGTCAATGCAGTGCAAGCCGGCGCCCACCGACGATGCCGCCTGGCGGATCCGGTTCTCGTGCACGAACAGCTGCGCGGTCTGCAGTCCCCGGCCCTCGGTGCCCAAGATGTCGTCGTTGTGGACCCGCACGTCGGTGAGGCGCACATGGGCATGGTCGGTGGGCATGTTGAACGTCCACATGAACTCTTCGACCTTGAAGCCCGGCGATTCCACCGGGACGATGAAGCATGTGATGCCGTGCCCCTCGCCGGGATTCCCTGAGGTGCGGGCGAAGATGTAGTCGTGGGTGGCGTGGTGCAGCCCCGTGTTCCAGTACTTCTCGCCGTTGATGACCCACTCGTCGCCGTCGCGCACCGCAGTGGTCTCCATCCAGGTGGCGTCGGAGCCGTGCAGCGGCTCGGTCAGGCCGAAGCCGATGCGGGCCTGGCCTTCCAGCATCTTGGGGATCCAGTACTCCTGCTGGGCAGGTGAGCCGTAGCGCTCCATCATCAGCACGGTGGGGAAGTTGCCGATGATCGAGCTCTCGTTCTGCAGGTCGTTGTGCAGGCCGAGACCGCGTCGGGCCAAGTGCTCACGGATGATGGCCATCCCCAGGTTGGTGCCGTCGCTGCCGCCGAAACGTTCGGGCAGGTGCCAGCGCAGGAATCCGGCCGTGTCGGCCTCTTTGCGCATGCGCACCAGCAGAGACTCCCATTCCGCATTGGGCAGACCGTCGCGCTCCCAGTCGGTGCGCGAGTCCTCCCGTCGGTGATCGAAGAAGCGGATGTTGTCGTCTTCGTTCTCGATGGGCTTGATGACGTCGTCGATGAACGTGTCGAGGTCACCGAGCAGCTGCGAGATGTCGGCGGGAATGGTGAAGTCCATGCGCGGCAAACTACCGGCCCGCCTGCCGCCCCCGCCGGGCCGCGGCGCCAGTGTGCGACGATGGTGTGGAGGAGGTCCAGATGGGCGAAGCGTTCGACGAGATCATGACTGGCCTTGCCGATGTCGAGCGCTTCGCCGAGGGCGAGCGCGAAGGATTCGTCGTGCACGATTGCGAGGCCCCTGGCAGGTGTGAGGATGACGACGAAGGGGCAGAGCGGTGACGGCTTCGGCGATGTCCGTGCTGGTGTGGTCGGATTACCTGTGACCGTGGTGCCATCTGGCACGGGCCCGGGCGGCCCCTCTCGCAGAGCGTCACAATCTCGACATCACTTGGCTGGCCTACGAGATCCATCCTGAAGTACCGATCGAGGGCGTCGAAGTTCGCATGAGCTTCGAGCGTGTGGAGGCGCTTGCCGAAGCCGAGGGCATCCGGTTCGTCACGCCCAAGCGCCTCCGCAACAGCGCCAAGGCGCACCAGGCGGCACTGGCGGTCGAGCACGCCGACCCCGAGGCAGCGGAGCGCTACCACGACCGGCTCTATGCGGCCTACTGGGAAAAGGAGCTGGACGTCGCTGACGCCGAGGTACTGGTCGAGCTGGCGTCCGACGTAGCCATTGACCCCGACGTGCTGCGGCGCGTCGTGGCCAATGATGAGCTGCTGCCGGCGCTGCGGGCGTCGATGGCCCGTGCCAATGAGTGGGGCATCAGCGCGACACCTAGCTGGCTGCTCGACGGACGGCTCGTCATCCCGGGAGCGCAGGACGACGACTTCATGGCCGATGTCATCAGGCGTCTGCGCGAGCGACCAGCGCCTGCGGCGGGCTAGGCGCGGAGCGGGGGCACCACGGGCAATCCGGCTTCGATCCAGCCTTCCACGCCGCCGTCGAGGTCGGTAGCGCGGACAAAGCCCATCTGCTGCAGCTGGCCTGCGGCAAGGCTCGAGCTGTAGCCCTGGTTGCACACGACGACCACACGGTCGTCCAGACCTGCGGCGGTGCCCTGCGATGCGCCCGAGTCGGGGTCGAGGCGCCACTGCAGCACCAGCAGCCCGATGTGTTCGGAGCCCTCGATGATGCCGGTCCGTTCTCGATCTTCGTGTGGCCGCACGTCGATGACACGCAGCCGCTCGCCCTCGGGCGACGATCCAGCCTCCATCAGGCCGGCCAGCTCGGCAGGAGCGACTCGATCCAGTCCCGAGCGTGCCTCCGCCAGCAGGTGGTGAATCGTCTTGCGCTGCCGTTCAGGCACTGCTCATCGCTCTCAACGCCAACATGAGCGCGAGCTTCTCACGCTCAGGGGTTGTCGATGAATTCCACCCAATTGCCGTCAGGGTCCTCGACCATCCCGACCACCACGCCCGGCCGCGCTTCGAGCCGGCGCCAGATGATGTTGGCCCCGGCGTCCTCGCACGCGGTCATCACTTCCTCGAAGTTGCCGACGTTGAATGTGAAGTAGCGCAGCCCGGTGGCACCGGTGATGCCGCCGGTGGCGCCAGCGGGCACGTCGGCGACGGGCACCACCAGCTTGAGCAGGCTCTTGTTCGCCCACAGCCGGTGCATCTGGGCGATGCCCACCTGTTCCATGTTCAGCGTCGCCTCGAACTCGAGCCCGAGCACGTCGCGGTAGAACGCGAGCATCTCGTCACCGTTGCTGGTGACGATGCCGAGGTCGAAGCCTTCCTTGGTGGGTTGCAGTGCCACGTTGTCCCCTGTCTGTAGTTCCTTGCGAGTTGCTTGCGTGCCTGTTCGGCGCGCCGTCAGTTCCTGTTGCGTGCCTGTTTCGTGCCGAGGCTTGATCTGGCGCTGGATCTGCTCTCTACGGCATCCGTCAGAAAGTGCGCTCAGTCGTAGCTGGCGCCCAGGCCGGCCCGGGCATCGGTCTGGATGCCGTAGGTCGGGATCGGGTAGCGCAGGCCATTGCGTGCCAGTGCCTCCATGCCCTCGACGGCGACCACCAAGTCCTCGGGCGTGAGCGCAATCAGCAGCTCGTCTTCCATCACGCCGCCGTAGCGTCGCTCGGCGAAGCAGGGGAGCGACACGCTGGGCTCGCCAGTACGCAGCGCCCGACCCCACGAGTCGGCGCAGGCCGACTCGCCCACGCAGCCCCATTCCAGCTTCTTGTACTCCCGCCACTGCAGGCCGTTGATGAAGATGATCATCTGCGCCGGAGTGGCATAGATCATGCAGACATCGGGCGGGTCGAGCCGTTTCGACGACAGCGGCGAGACCACCATTGCCTCATAGGTGCCGTAAGGCACGAAGTCCATGGCGTGCTGATGCGCGGAAGCGTCCTCCAGTGTCTCGTACCACACCCCGGCCATGCGGTCGCCCGACAGCCACTTGTCGTCTTGGGGATGCAGCCCGATCACAGCGCCGCATTGGGCACCGACGAGGTCGTCCATGGTGACGCCGACGGTCCAGTTGAGGCGAGAGGCCATGCCCACGATCTGATCGGTGGTGTGGATGGCATTGGGGCGGCGCACCCGCGGCACCGAATTCATGTCCTCGACGGTCTCGAAGAGCTTCATGCCGATCGGCGTGGTGCGCAGGCGCAGAACGGCCTGCAGTCGCGCGAGCAGATCATCCCAGTCGATTGCGGCGGTGCGCACATGCGCCGCGGTCTCGGTCGTCGCTTCGGCTGTGTCGGTCTGTGTCACGGCTGCCCCCTTGTGCACGGCCGCGGGGAAATTCACCGAATGCCCCGCTGTCGTGTTCGGAAGGTCACGCTAGTTCGGTGACCACTAGCGTGAGCCGCCGAACGAGCGCTGACGGGGCGCTGGGAGATTGGGCGATCGGAGACGGGGCAATGGCAGATGGACTGAGAATCGAGCGGGACGGGCGCGTCGGGCTGGTGATCATGGATCGCCCGCCGCACAACTTCCTCAGCTACCGCCAGGTGCACGACATCGCCGACGCCATGGTGGAGCTGGAGCAGGACATGAGCATCGGCTGCGCCGTGCTGGCGGCCGATGGCCGCTCGTTCTGTGCAGGTGCCGATCTGGGCGGCGAAGGCGTCGGCGGCGGCGCCGAGGAGAAGGTCGGCGGCAGCGCAACGCTGCAGCTGTACCAGGGCTCGGGACGGCTGTTCGACGTGACGTTGCCGATCGTGGGCGCCATTCACGGCCCCGCCATCGGCGGCGGGCTGGGCCTCGCGATGGTGCCCGACATCCGCATCTCGTGCCCCGAGGCCCGGTTCTGCGCCAACTTCGCCTCGCTGGGAATCCATCAGGGCTTCGGGATGAGCGTCACCATGCCGCTGCTGCTGGGGCCCGAGCGCGCTGCGAAGGTGCTGCTAGGCGCCAAGCGCTACAAGGGCGACGAGGCGGTCGAACTCGGCCTCGCTGACGAGTGCGTACCCGCAGATCAGGTGCGCGACCGCGCCGTCGAGGTCGCCCGAGAGATCGCTGCCAACGCACCGCTTGCCGTCCGAGCCATCAAGGCCACGCTGCGGCTGGGCTTGGGCGACAAGGTGCGCGAGGTCACCCAGCGAGAGGCAGCAGAACAGCTGCGCCTGTCAGGCACCGAAGACGCCCGCGAAGGCATGAAGGCCGTCAGCGAACGCCGCCCCGGCAACTTCGTGGGCCGCTGATCACGCGTGACAGCACTCGACACGGCCGTTGTCGGTGACGGGTGCGTGATTCCTGACAGAAGCGCTGTGGGACAGGGGCTGAGGGCCGTCAAGGGTGCTACGAACACGCCGTCGGGGCGACGGTAGCCGTAGCCGGTGGCGGTAATGACAACGAGGTTCGACTGGCGGTGCCAGTGCCATAGCGACGAGGCGCTGGAGTCTTCGAGTTCGCGATCTGCTAAACGACCGCTGTCGGACCGCGTTCGGATGCCTGCCTGACATCGATGTCGATATCGATGCCGTCGGGCTCGATGTCGAGCAATTCGGCGACGACCGAACGCGCAACACCCTCGACATCGCTCCTGTGGCGCGCCTGGCTGACGCCGAGCACGTTCGGAGGGAGTCCTGAGGTGATCTCGATCTCCCACCAATCCCCGCTGCGTTCTGCAACGGCTCTAAAGGGTGCGCTCACGAGGTCTCTCCCTGCGCCGATTGCTCGAGGTGCGCCTCCAGCTTGCTGAGAATCGTCCGTGCGGTTCCATCTGCGATCTCTCGATGCCTCGGGATTGGGAACCGGAAGCCGACACACTCCCAGATCTCGTGCTTGCCTTGGCGCAACACAACGGCTGTGCGGCCGTGGGCTTCGGCGAGCCGCCTGACTCGACGCACCAACTCCCTTCGATTCGGCACCGTAGTTGTGTAGGACACCCCGGACAAGCAACGCAAAGGAATTTGTCGGCAATCGGAGATCGGGGAGGCAGGACGTCTCTACCGGAAATCGCCGCCGACGCCGAACCCGCTGAAGACGACGCCGTGCAAGGCGATTCAATGCAGGTCGGACTCCACGCTTGGCCGGGGGCGCACATGCGCTTCTCGCGGTGCTGGAGTGCGACAAGATCGGCTGATGAACCGTATGCGAGTCGCGATCACAGGCATTCGGGGACTGATCGGCGGAGCGCTTGCAGGGAGTCTGCGTACGGAGGCTCGTGGCGCAGCGCGGCATCGGCCACGTGGCTCTCGACGCGGTCCGAGTCACGCCATCAGCGGGCGTCCGCTGCGGCGCGTGTGGGTCGTGGCGTTTAGTCGTTGTCGGTGATGGTGCCGGTGGCGTAGATGAATCCGCTGCGGATGACGATTCCGCTGGTGGCGTAGACGTATATGCGCAGCGTTTCGTCGTTTTCTGGGGTGTCGTCGTCGATGATCGGCACGGTGATCTTGATGCTGGTTTCGCCTGCAGCCAGCGTGAACGTTCTTCTGTAGTCGATGCTCCAGTCCTGCCACAGCGTCGCGGTGCGGCCGTATCCGCCGTAGCGGAACGTGATCGGGTCGGGATTGGGTTTCGACAGTGTCACCACGAAAGCGAGGCTTTGCGCGTCCTCGGCGGCGGTGGCGTCGCTGACGGTCACCGTCGGCGGCCCCGCAGGCGGAGGCGGCGGGTCGTCGTCGTTGTCGGACACCGCGACTGTCGCAGCCGCGGCTGAAGACGACACGGTGTAGCCGGTGCCGCTGCCCACGGTCGCGGTGACCGACCCGTCGGCCTCGTCGGTGGTGTCATCGGTGGTGGCGACGGTGAACGTCGCGCTGCCGGTCATGGGGATCGAGACGGTCCGCTCGCCGGTGGCGGCGAAGTCGCCGCTTTGGGACACGGTCACGCTGATCTCAAGACTCGCCGTCGGCGCAGGGCTGGCGGTGAGCGTGAACGTCGCAGCGGTGCCCTCAGTGACATCGCCGCCCGCCACGATGCTGATCTGGGGTTCAGCCGGCGGAGGGGGCGGGGGCGGCGGTGCAGGGTCGTCGTCGTCTGCGACCGCGACCGTCGCCGAGCCGGCTGATGACGACACGGTGTAGCCGGTGCCGGTGTCCACCGTGACGGTGACCGACCCGTCGGCCTCATCGACACTGTCACCGGTCGTGGCCATCGACAGCGTGAAGGTGCCCGTGGTGGGGATCGCCACAGTGCGCGCCCCGGTCGTGACACCGAAATCGCCTGACTGCGACACCGTCACATCGACGGTCAAAGCAGCCGTCGGCGCCGGAGACGCGGTGAGCGTGAATGTCGCCGTTGAGCCTTCTGTGATGCCGTTGCCCGCGGCAATGCTGATCTCGGGTTCGACAGGCGGCGGCGGGGTCTGGCGGGCTGCCTCGATGCACTCCAACGCCTCGCGGAACGGCCTCCACCCGAACCATCGCTGCTCGCGTTCGAGCGCCTCAGCCGCGGTGAACGCCGTCAGCTGATCGTCGACGACATCGCCGAACGCGACCAGCACCCGAAGCCAGTTGCGGCCATAGCCCGGCGCACGATCACGATGCAGCTCGTAATAGTCACGCGCCGATCCCAGCGTTTCATCAGACACACAATCCGCAGGAGGCGGAGGCGGCGGCGGAGGCGGGGGCGGGTCGTCGTCGTCGGACACCGCGACCGTCGCCGAACCGGCCGACGACGACACTGTGTAACCGGCGCCGGTGTCGATCGTCGCGGTCACCGAGCCGTCGGGCTCATCGGTGATGTCATTGGTGGTGGCAACGGTGAACGTCGCGCTGCCAGTCGTCGGAATCGTGACCATCCGCTCGCCGGTGGCGGCGAAGTCGCCGCTTTGGGACACGGTCACACTGACATCAAGGCTGGCTGCGGGCGCAGGACCGGCCGTGACAGTGAACGTCGCAGCGGTCCCCTCGGTGACGCCGCTGCCCGCGGCGACGCTGATCTGTGGTTCAGCCGGCGGCGGGTCGTCGTCGTCGGACACCGCGACCGTCGCCGAACCGGCCGAAGACGACACTGTGTAACCGGCGCCGGTGTCGATCGTCGCGGTCACCGAGCCGTCGGGCTCATCGGTGATGTCATTGGTGGTGGCAACGGTGAACGTCGCGCTGCCAGTCGTCGGAATCGTGACCATCCGCTCGCCGGTGGCGGCGAAGTCGCCGCTTTGGGACACGGTCACACTGACATCAAGGCTGGCTGCGGGCGCAGGACCGGCCGTGACGGTGAACGTCGCAGCGGTCCCCTCGGTGACGCCGCTGCCCGCGGCGACGCTGATCTGTGGTTCAGCCGGCGGCGGGTCGTCGTCGTCGGACACCGCGACCGTCGCCGAACCGGCCGAAGACGACACCGTGTAGCCCGAACCGGCGCTGATCGCCGCTGTCGCCGACCCGTCGGGCTCATCGACAGCGTCGTTCGCCGTCGCCACCGTGAACGACTGAGAACCAGACGCAGGGATCGTGACCGTCCGCGACCCCGCCGTCACACCGAAATCGCCGCTCTGTGACACCGTGACCGTCACATCCAGATCAGCCGACGGCTCCGGCGTCGCAGTGACCGTGAAACTCGCATCGCCGCCCTCCGTCACAGCACCTCCCGCGGCGATGCTCACCTGCGGCTCAACGTCGCACTGAGCCCGCTCCACCGCCGCCAAAGTGCGCGCAATGCGATCCCATCGCGAGTTCCCCAGCCAATCGGCCACACCCTGAGCCTGCGCAGCAGTCATCGGCGTATGACCGGTGTCGGTCCCCAAAGCAGCCAGCACACGATTGAACCGCTTCACCCCCGCAGCCGCAGCAGACGACAACGCGTCCCGCCAAGCGGTGACCTCATCAACGGTGACCGCATCGTCAGGCAACACCACACTGCACGCGCCGTCGTCATCATCCGACACCGCCACCGACGCCGCACCCGACAACGACGACACCGTGTAACCCGCGGCCGCGCCCACCGTGGCAGTGACCGAGCCGTCCGCCTCGTCGTCGCTGTCATCGCTGGTGGCAACAGTCAAGGTGAAACTGCCCGATGTCGGGACCGTCACCGTCCGCAACCCAGTCGCCGCACCGAAATCGCCGCTCTGGGACACAGCGACCGTCACATCCAGACCAGCCGCAGGCACGGGACTGGCTGTCAACGTGAACTCAGCGTCGCCGCCCTCGGCGACTCCGCCGCCCGCAACAATGCTGATCTCGGGAACGTCATCGTCGGCAACAGCCACGGTTGCGCTCCCACCGCCCGACGCCACCGTGTAGCCCGTGCCTGCGCTGACGGCCGCGGTGACCGCACCATCGGCCTCGTCGGCCGAATCGTTCGTCGTCGCCACCACGAACGTCTCCGAACCAGACACCGGGATCGTCACGGTCCTCGAACCGGTCGTGACGCCGAAGTCGCCGCTCTGCGACACAACGACCGTCACATCCAGATCAACCGCCGGCGTCGGCGTCGCGGACACCGTAAAGCTCACAGCAGCACCCTCAACCACACTGCCACCAGCCGCAATACTGATCTCCGGCAGCGCAACTGGCGGCGTCTGAGCGGTCAAACCGTCAAGGCTCAGCGTGAAAGCGCCTGCAATTGACGGATTGAACGTCGTCGCCTCAACTGTGTAATCACCCGCAGCCAACGACTCAGCGATGCGCGAGTTGTACCCGTCACCGCCGTCGTCGTTCCGATACAACTCCTGGCCGTCTCTGCCCAACCCCCGGCGCAGGAACAGATACGTGTCCGCAGACGACTCGAGGTCGATCCGCACTGTGGCCTGCTGGGCCAGCGTGAAGGTGAAGAACCGGGCATATCGGCCCCCGCGGCCCACCGAATCGCACGAATCCGTCCACTGTCCCGTGATGCTCCTATCACCCGCCAACGCCGATACACACGTACCAACAACCGCGGGCGGCCCTTCGTCATCAGCAATCGCCACCGACGCCGAACCCGCCGACGCCGACACCGAATAGCCCGCCCCCGTAGCGACAACTGCGGTGACCGAACCGTCCGCCTCCTCGGTGCTGTCATCGCTGGTGGCCACAGTCAAGGTGAAACTGCCCGACGCCGGGATCGTGACTGTGCGTGCACCGGTCGTGACACCGAAGTCACCGTCCTGGGAAACAGCGATCGTCACATCCAGATCAGCCGCAGGCTTGGGTGTCGCGGTGAGTGTGAAACTCGCAGCCGCACCCTCAACGACTCCACTGCCCGCAGCGACGCTCACCTCAGGCACATCATCATCAGACACCACGACCGACGCCGACCCCGCTGACGACGACACCGTGTAACCCGTCCCGGTGGACAGCGTCACAGTCACCGAACCGTCGGGCTCAGCGACACTGTCGTCGGTAGTGGGCATCGCCAACGTCACCGAGCCGCTGGTCGGGACCGTGACGATGCGGCTGCCGGTCCACGCGCCGTAGGCACCATCTGAGGAGACCTCGAGACTCACCGTCAGCGGCACCGTCGGCGTTGGCGACGCTGCAAAGGTGAACGACACTGCACCGCCCTCGGTCGCGGCTTGCCCGCCGGTAACGGTGACTGTCGGCGTGGGCCCGTCGTCATCGGTCGGGGTTTGCGTGTTGTGCCCAAACAACTTCAGGCGCCAAGACTTCAGCGTGTTGAGGTGGCCGTTCTCCTTCTCGTCTGAGATTCGCAACTTCCAAGCACCCGACGCTGCTTCACCCAAATGCACAGCGCTGCCGAACCGGAACTTGCCCGAAATCGGGCAGTTGCCCTCACGGTCACAGTCATAGGAATCCATCCCTTTGCCGACCTTTGGTGCCGGTTCGGACAGGACCGAAATGGTGCCGGACGGGGAAACCAACTCGACCTGTAGATCCCGAAAGTTCGGTGCGGCGAGATCGAGTTCGGCCTGGACGTACTCGACGAAATCGATTCCCGAGATTGCGTTGATCGTGTCTGAAACCTCGGAGCCGTCGTCGGGAATCGCCGTCGATTCCATGGACGTCGTGTGCTGTTCTTTGAGGTACTCCGGCAGGGTCACCCAGTTGAGCGCGAGCTCCACCGCTGCGCCAGCATCTATCACTCCGAACCCGAAGCTGTGATGGTACCGGTAGCGCTCATCAGCATTGGTTCGCTTCCTGCCCGCTTCTTGCCAGCCGGCACTGTCGGGGTCGTTGTGCTGAGCTGACTCGGCCAAGATCAGCTTGACGTCGCGCCACGTCAGCCCCGGATTCGCGGCCCGTACCAATGCCGCCACGCCCGAGACCATCGCCGTCGACGGACTCGAATGCCATCCAGTGTTCACCAAGTAGCGATTCTGGTGGACCGCAGCGATGCCACCGGGCATCGAGCAGACCCACAGACCCGGACCCCGCAAGCTTGTATTGTAACCGGCTCCTGATCGAGTGCCTTCTTCAGTCGTTGAGCAAGCAACAACGACTGCCGGATGGCTTCGATACTCAGCGAGCGACGAATAGTTGAGTTCGGGCCAACGCGCGGTCTTGCCACCGGAAACTACATTCAACGTGCCGAGCCTACCAAAACCGTGAACGCTCAGCCTGTCGAACACCGAGTGTTGGTTCACTTTCGCAGTATCGCGAATGGCTTGCGAAAATTGGCTTCTGCTCCAGCTGTGATTGATGACTGCGGCCTGCATGGTTGTTTCTAGCCAGCGGTCTTCCGCGTACTTCCAGTATCCGTCTGGTCCGTCAATCATGAAACGATTAATGCTGTACCAGTTCAACGTTGCTCTTGGTGCGACACCGCGCATTCCGACCGTGTTGTCACGCGCAGCTATGATGCTGGCCATCTTCGTGCCGTGAGGTGACACCGAGTCGAAATCGGTACCCGCCAAGAAGGGGCTGCGGCCCAAGTCGAAGTTGGCTGCGAGGTCCTCGTGGCGGTAGTCGACGGGTGTATCCACCACCAACACGTTGACGCCCGTGCCTCGTGTGACCTCCCAAGCGGCCTCGACATTGGCGCCGAGACGGCCCGATGTAGACTGGCGGAAGTGCTCTTGACAGCCGGACAGAGCGTCGCTCCATAGCGGCGACCTCAGCTCACCGCATTTGCGGAGTGCATAGCTGTGATGGAGGTCGTAATGGTCACTTTGAGGCTGGGAGTCGCTGTTCAGCTCAATGGTCGCCGTTGAGGTGTGCCGTCGAGTCGATTCAGACGCCTCGGGTTCCCTCTCCTCTCCGCCGATCATTGCGATCATCGCGGCTGCCAGCAGTGCCAGGGCTGCCGTTGCTCGCCAAGTCGTTATCGATGGTCGTCGCTTGCGGTGAGCTTGGGCCTCGGACTCGCTGCGGCTGCCTCGTTGGCGATGTCGACCCATGGCAGCGAAGGTAGTGCAGGCTGGGTTCGTCGCTTGGCAACGACGCATGTGGCGATTCTCGCGGTGCACTGCGCACTGCGCTGACCACAACCGCGACTCGCCGCGACGGATACTGGAGTTGTGTCGCGCGAGTGTTTGCATTCTGATGCGTACGCATGTATGCTTGATCCATGTTGGCAGGAGTTCCCGTCGATTGCCCCGATGGCGAAGGGGCGGTGCTGAGCATACTGTTGGGCGGCGAGACGGTCGGAAGCGAGCGCGATGCACTCGAGGGCGTCGTCAACGGTCTCGCGGGCGTCGATGGCGTCGATGGCGTCGATGGCGTCGCGGCGGTTGCGGGCGTGCGTGATGTGGCTGGTGCCGATCTTGCCGCCTGGGAACACGACGAGTTGGTCGATGAGTTGGTGGATCTGGTGGCGGAGCGTGCGCGGCTGGAAGGCCGCTATGTGGCTGTGCTCGGCGAGTTGGTGTCCCGCGACGGGGTGCAGGCGGCTGCGTGGCAGTTGCGTGAGTACACGCGGATGAATGGCCCGCAGTCTCGCAGCGAGGCTCGTCTGGCAGAGGCGCTCGTGGAGCACGAATTCACTGACACCCTCGATGCGTTGTCCACAGGCGAGATTCAGATGTCTCATGCGAAGGTGATTGCGCGCGAGTCGCCGAAGAAGCACCGTCGCAGCGAGGGCAGCTTCTTGGAGTTGTGCCGCGCGTATCCCTCGGACATCGTCGCACGGCACACATTGGCCTATGAGAGCTTGGAGGTCTTTGCCGACCTCGAAGCCGAGGCTGCAGCCGCCGATCGGACCCCGGTCGATGCCGAGTTGGCGCTGCAGCGTGACCAGCGGCGATGCTCGATGCTGCTCGGCGATGACGGAATGTGGCACTTGCGAGCCGATCTGGATTTCATCACCGGCCGTCAGATCAGCCAGCAGCTCGCTGCCGCCGAGCGGGCGGTGCGTCATCGGGACGGCGCCGACGAACTCAGCTATCCCCAGCGCAACGCGGATGCCATTTGCGATCTGGTCTTGGGCCGGCAGCGCCCCCAGGCGAGCCTCGTGGTGGTCGCCGACTACGACACCGTGTCAGGCCGGCTTGGCAACCCTCGCCTCGACGACGGCACCCCGCTGTCCGCGCACCTCGTCGCCGAGCTCGCTGCCGACGCCAAAATCCTCCCAGCGATCTTCAAGGACGACTGGTCCGAACTGGCTCTGGGCCGAGCCCGAAGCGCCAGCGACGCGCAGCGAATCGTGCTGGCAATCCGCGACGGCGGCTGTATCGCGTGCGCAACACACACTGAGCACTGCCACGCCCACCATGTGCAGCACTACGAGGATGACGGGCTCACCGAGATTCCGAACTTGGCGATGCTGTGCGAGCCCTGCCATTTGGACCACCACAGACGCCACTGGACCATCGACACCCCACCCGGCAGCACACCACGACGCGCCCCTCCGTTGGAAGAGTCGACAGCCGTCATGGCCGAAACCGAGCTGGCCGGGGCGTCGTGAGGTCATTGGTTCGACCGCCGAGACCTCCTCGGCAGTCCCGGCCGCGGCGAGAGCCGGTGGCGGAGTCGAGGACTGCGGCCGAAATGGGATGCTCGACCGGCGAGGCATGATGAGCCTATGCGAGTTGCGATCACTGGAATTCGAGGGCTGATCGGCGGAGCGCTCGCTGCAAGTCTGCGTGCCGACGGCCACGAGGTGTTGGGTGTGTCCCGGCGCCCAGGATTGGTTGCTGCGGTCGGCAGGACTGGTGAAGCCAGCGGCGAGGCACGCGAGACAGGCGTGTCTGAGGGGCCAGGCGCAGCAGGCGGGACCGCCGTGTGGGATGTGGCCGCTGGGAGCATTGACGCTGCCGCGCTGGAGGGCCTTGACGCAATTGTTCACCTGGCCGGCGAGAGCATCGGCGGCCGGTGGAGCGACAAGCGCAAGGCAGCGATCATGTCGAGCCGTGTCGAGTCCACCAAGCTGCTTGCCGACACCGTGCGCTCGCTCGACACCAAGCCGTCGGTGTTCATCTGCGGCTCGGCAGTCGGTTTCTACGGCAATCGCGGTGATGAGGAGCTGACCGAGCTATCACTGCCCGGCGATGGGTTCCTCGCCGAGGTGTGCAAGCGCTGGGAGCGCGCCGCGGTGCCGATTGCTGATGCCGGAGTGCGGCTCGTGCGCATCCGCACCGGCCTGGTTGTGGGGCCAGGGGCTGAGGCCATCGAGCGGATGGCGAGAATCACGCGGCTGGGTGCCGGCGGTCCGCTCGGCGGTGGCCGGCAGTGGTGGAGCTGGATCAGCCTCGACGACGAGGTACGGGCTATCCGCCATCTCATCGACAGCGACGTAAGCGGGGCGTTCAACCTGACGGCTCCCAACCCTGTTCGCCAGCGCGACTTCCAGCGAGCGCTGAGCGCGGCATTGCGGCGCCCGTCGTTCATGCCGGCGCCTAAGTTCGCCATCGGCGCAGCGTTGGGCGAGATGGGCCAAGCGCTGCTGCTGGACTCGACCCGGGTGCTTCCCGACGCCCTCACCGACGACGGGTTCGAGTTCGCCCACCCCGAATTGTCAGGTGCGCTTTCGAACGCCCTCTAGCAGGATGCCGAGACGCACAGGTTCGGGCAGAAACCCTTGGCACGGCGCGGTATCGGCCACAAGTCTCTCGACGCGGTCCGAGTCACGGCATCAGCGCGACGTCAGGTGGCCGTTGCCGTGCTGTGAGGGGTCAGTTCCACAGAGCCGAGATCGGGGCTGCGACGATCCGGTCGTCGAGTTCGATGGTGTCGTGGCCGGTGTGGAGCACGACACCGGCCACGAACGATGCGCCGATCGAGTCCCGCAGCCACATCAGGTGGCGGGCGTCGCTGTGCCGTACCCCGGCTGCGGCCTTGATCTCGATACCGATGAGTCGTCCTCGGGGCAATTCGGCGATTACGTCGATCTCGCGTCGTCCGTTCTGGTCCCGAAGGTGAGAGAGCCGGTAGCGCGTCGCGGACATGGGTGCCTCGGTCCGAAGCTGGGCTGTGACGAACGTGTCGATGAGGGCGCCCAGCAGGTTGTCGTCGCTGAGGACGTCACCAACGTCTGCGCCGAGGATTGCGGCCATCAGCCCGGAGTCGACGAGGTAGCGCTTGGGGGTGCGGCTGAGGCGCTTGAGCCGGTTTGTTGACCACGCGCTGAGATGGTCTGTGACCACCATGTCGGCCAGCAGACGCTCGTACTCGTGGGCTGTTCGACGGTCGATGCCGGCTGCCTCGTACAGCGTCTTGTCCTGTGGAGTGCCGGCCGAGTTGATTGCCAGCGCATCCAGATAGCGGCGCAGCCGGGACGCATCGAGCCTGAGGCTGTGGGAGCGGGCATCTCGAAGCGCCAGTTGATCTGCGTAGCTCGACAGCCAGCGCTGTGCGCCGGTCGCGTCGAGTTCGAGCGCAGGCTCTGGGAAACCGCCCCGGACGGCAAGGCCCACGTAATCTGCTACATCGGGAGACGGCACCGCGCCGACGAGCGGCTCGCCTGCTGCGACACGCTCGATGAACGGTCGAGGCGAGACGCCTGTCGCTTCCGCCACTGTTAGGGGGTACATGGGCAGCATCACGATGCGGCCGGTGCCTGGCCACAGCAATTCGTCGGTGTTCGAGCGCGCCGAACCCGTGATCAGGAAGCGCCCGGGGCGCCGCTCAGCATCCACTGCGCGCTTCACAGCGCCTATCACTTCGGGAAACTCCTGCCACTCGTCGAGCAGCACCGGCTCGGCACGGTGGCGCAGAGCGGCATCAGGGTCGGCGCGAAGCGCATCGGTTCCTTGTCGAGTGTCCAGCCGCAGGACTGTGGCGGCATGGCGAGCGGCGGTGGTGGTCTTCCCGCACGCGCGTGGCCCCACCAGCATGACCGCAGGGAACGACGCCAGGTACTCGGCGAGCAGGTCATCGACGAGCCGCGGCAGGTAGGCGGAACTCATCACAAAAGCCTAGCACAGAATGACATTTGATGGCGTGCTAACACGCCATCAAATGTCGAGATAGCACATCAGATTGTACTACCTGCGGTTCGCTGGATTGAAGCGAGACTCCGTTCTCTTGACGAGCCGCGTGGACCATGGCAAGGAGGACGCGGCACCGTTGCGCCTCACAAACTGCCATGAACACGCTGCCGTGCGAGTCCGGGCCTTCTCGCGTGGCCATGCCAGCCGCGACGACGAACTGAGCGAGCGATCACTGCCGCTCGACGGGCTTCTGGCTGAGGTGTGCCTGCACTGGTACCGCGCTGAGGCGCCGATCCCCGACGCCGGTGTGCTTGGGTGCTGCGACGGTAAGGCTTGCTTGACGCCGTGAGTTCTTCGACGGCGGTGGCTCAGCGGGCGTTCTCTGCGGCGCGTGTGGGTCGCGGCGTTTAGTCGTTGTCGAGGATGGTGCCGGTGGCGTACATGAACCCGCTGCGGATGACGATTCCGCTGGTCGCGTAGATGTACACGCGCAGTGTTTCGGTGTCTTCTGGGGTGTTGTCGTCGATGACGGGCACGGTGATGTCGATGGCGGTGTCGCCTGCGGCGAGTGTGAACGTTCTTCTGAGCTCGATGCTCCAGTCCTGCCACAGCGTCGCGGTGCGGCCGTATCCGCCGTAGCGGAACGTGATGTCGTGGGGGTTCGCGTGCGACAGCGTGACGGCGAATCGCAGCTCCTGGGCGCCTTCGCTGGCGGTGGCGTCGCTGACGGTCACCGTCGGCGGACCGTTCGACGGAGGCGGAGTCGGGTTGTCGTTGTCGGACACCGCCACCGTTGCCGTGCCGGCTGACGACGACACGGTGTAGCCCGTGCCGTTGCTGATCGTGGCGATGACTGACCCGTCGGCCTCGTCGGTGGTGTCGTTGGTGGTGGCGACGGTGAACGTCGCGCTGCCAGTCGTGGGGATCGTGACGGTTCGCTCGCCGGTGGCGGCGAAGTCGCCGCTTTGGGACACGGTCACTCTGACGTCGAGACTCGTCGTCGGCGCTGGGCTGGCAGTGATGGTGAACGCCGCAGCCGAACCCTCGGTGACGCCATTGCCCGCAACAACGCTGATCTCCGGTTTGGCTGGTGGAGGCGGCGGGTCGTCATCGTCGGACACAGCCACGGTCGCAGCCCCGGCTGATGATGACACCGTGTAGCCGGTGCCGGAGTCGACCGTGACGGTCACCGACCCGTCGGCCTCGTCGATGCTGTCACCGGTGGTGTCCACGTTCAGCGTGAACGTGCCCGCGGTGGGGATCGTGGCGGTCCGCGTCCCGGTCGTCGCACCGAAATCGCCTGACTGCAACACAGTGACGCTGACCGACAACGCTGTCGTCGGCGCAGGGCTGGCGGTGATGGTGAAAGCCGCAGCGGTCCCCTCGGCGATATCGCTGCCCGCCGCGATGCTGATCTCGGGGTCAGCCGGCGGCGGAGGCGGTGCAGGGTCGTAGTCGTCTGCGACTGCGACCGTGGCTGACCCGGCCGATGATGACACCGTGTAGCCCGTGCCGTCGCTGATCGCCACCGTCACCGAGCCGTCGGCCTCGTCGACGTTGTCACCAGTGGTCGCGATCGTGAGCGTGAACGTGCCCGCGGTGGGGATCGTGGCGGTCCGCGTCCCGGTCGTTGCACCGAAATCGCCTGACTGCGAGACCGTCACACCGACGGTCAAAGCAGCCGTCGGTGCGGGAGACGCAGTGACGGTGAACGACGCCGAAGCGCCCTCGGTCACGGCGCTGCCCGCGGCGATGCTGATCTCGGGGTCAGACGGAGGCGGGGTCTGGCGGGCTGTCTCGATGC
Source organism: Candidatus Poriferisodalis sp. (assembly GCF_965214215.1). GTDB lineage: Bacteria > Actinomycetota > Acidimicrobiia > Acidimicrobiales > Poriferisodalaceae > Poriferisodalis. The sequence goes on from NZ_CBDCBD010000003.1 coordinate 2,404,606, forward strand.
ATTCCAATGCTTCGCGGAACGGCTTCCACCCGAACCAGCGCTGCTCTCGTTCGAGCGCCTCAGCCGCGGTGAACGCGGTCAGCTGATCGTCGGCGACGTCGCCGAATGCGATCAGCACCCGACGCCAATTGCGGCCATAGCCCGGCGCACGATCACGATGCAGGTCGTAATAGTCCCGCGCCGATTCCAGCGTGTCATCAGACACACAATCCGCAGGAGGCGGAGGCGGAGGCGGGGGCGGGTCGTCGTCGTCTGCGACCGCGACCGTCGCCGACCCGGCCGATGATGACACCGTGTAGCCCGAACCAGCGCTGATCGCCGCGGTCACCGACCCGTCGGGCTCATCGGTGTTGTCATTGGTGGTGACAACGGTGAACGTCGCGCTGCCCGTCGTCGGGATCGTGACCGTCCGCTCGCCGGCGGCGGCGAAGTCGCCGCTTTGGGACACGGTCACGCGGACCTCCACGCTGGCTGCGGGCGCAGGGCTGGCCGTGAGCGTGAATGTCGCAGCGGCCCCCTCAGTGACGCCGCTGCCCGCGGCGACGCTGATCTGTGGTTCAGCCGGGGGTGGGTCGTCGTCATCAGACACCGCCACCGTGGCGCTGCTGTTGCTCGACGACACCGTGTAGCCCGAACCAGCGCTGATCGTTGCGGTCACCGACCCGTCGGGCTCATCGACAGCGTCGTTCGCCGTCGCGACGGTGAACGTCTCAGAACCGCTCGCAGGGATCGTGACCGTCCGCGACCCGGCCGTCACACCGAAATCGCCGCTCTGTGACACCGCAACCGACACATCCAGATCAGCCGACGGCTTCGGTGTCGCGGTGACCGTGAACGTCGTGTCGCCACCCTCAGCGACCCCCGAACCAGCCACGATGCTGACCTCAGGCTCTACAACGCACTGGGCCTGTTCCACCGCCGCCAAAGTGCGCGCAATGCGATCCCATCGCGAGTTCCCCAGCCAATCAGCCACACCCGCAGCCTGCACAGCAGTCATCGGCGTATGACCCGTGTCGGTCCCCAAAGCAGCCAGCACACGATTGAACCGCTTCACCCCCGCAGCCGCCGCAGACGACAACGCGTCCCGCCAAGCGGTGATCTCATCAACGGTGACCGCATCGTCAGGCAACACCACGCTGCACGCGCCGTCGTCATCATCCGACACCGCCACCGACGCCGCACCCGACAACGACGACACCGTGTAACCCGCGGCCGCGCCCACCGTCGCAGTGACCGAGCCGTCCGCCTCATCAGCCGAATCGTTCGTAGTCGTAACCGTGAACGTCTGAGAGCCAGATGCCGGGATCGTCACGGTCCGCGACCCCGCCGATACTCCGAAATCGCCGTCCTGAGAGATAGCGACCGCCACATCCACCTCAGCCGCAGGCTTCGGAGTCGCAGTCACCGTGAAACTCGCAGCAGACCCCTCGGAAATGCCGCCACCAGCCGCAATGCTGATCTCCGGCAGCGCAGCGGGCGGCGTCTGCGATGGCAGACCGTCTACCGTCAGCGTGAACGCGGTCTTCTTCAGCCGACTGAACGTCGTTGCTTCGATGGTGTACACGCCCGCAGCCAGCGACTCGGAGATTCGCGAGTTGCTCCCGTCGCCGCTGTCGTCGTTGCGATACAGCTCTTTTGCTGATTTCCTGTCGGCGCCGCTGTGCAAGTACAGGTAGGTGTCCGCAGACGATTCCAGATCGATCTTCACTTGGGCTTGACTTTGCAGCGAGAAGGTGTAGTACCGAGCGTAACGTTCGTCTCTGCTCACGGCATCGCACAAGCCCGTCCACTTGCCGTTGAAGCTTCCATCATCGCTCAATACCGTTACGCATGGATCAACTTCGCCGTCATCATCAAGCACTGTGACGGTGGCCGAACCGGCCGACGATGACACTTTGTAGCCCGCGCCGGCTTCTATCGTCGCAGTGATCGACCCGTCGGGCTCGTCAGTATCGTCATTCTTCGTACGGACACTTATCGTGGCGCTGCCCGACGTCGGCACCGCCACATGCCGAATGCTGGTTGTTATACCGAAATCGCCCTGCTTCGCCAAGGTGATCTTCATAATCGTGGTGCTGACCGCTCGCGGTTTCGCAGACACCTTGTATCTCGCCAGGCCGCCTTCGATTATCACATCAGAGTGGGCAGCGATGCTCACCACCGGGAGTGGAAGATCATTGTCAGTCACCGCGACTGATGCCGAGTTCTGTGTCTGCGAGGTCGTATAGCCAGTGCCCGAATTGACGGTGGCGGTGACCGATCCGTCCGTCTCATCGGTACGGTCGTCGCTGGTGGGCATTGCCAGTGTCACCGTGCCGCTGGGCGGTATCGTCACGGTGCGTTCCCCGGTCCAGGCACCGTATTCGCCGTTCTGGGCGACCTCGAGGTTCACCGTCAGCGATGATGTCGGTGCTGGCGACGCTGTGAACGTGAACGACAGTGCGTCGCCTTCGGTTGCGGCGTCTCCGCCGGTGACGGTGACCGTCGGGGTGGGTCCGTCGTCGTCGCTCGCCGTTTGTGTGTTGTGCCCGTACAGCTTCAGTCGCCATGACTTCAGCGTGTTGAGGTGGCCGTTCTCTTTCTCGTCGGAGATTCGCAACTTCCAATTGCCAGACCCTGTTTCGCCCAGGTGCACAGCGCTGCCGAACCGGAACTTGCCCGAGATCGGACAGTTGCCCTCACGATCGCAGTCGTAACGTTCTATGAGCTCACCGTCCTTCGGCGCGGGTTCGGAAAGGACCGAGACAGTGCCCGACGGGGACACCAGCTCGACTTGCAGATCCCGGAAGTTCGGTGCGTCGAGATCGAGTTCCGCTACGACGTACTCGACGAAATCGATGCCCGAGGTGGCGTTGATCGTGTGTGCGACCTCGGAGCCGTCGTCGGGGATCGCCGTCGCATCCATCGATGTCGTGTGTTGCTCTTTGAGGTACTCGGGCAGGGTCACCCAGTCGAGTGCGAGCTGCACCGCCGCTCCTGCATCGATCACCCCGAACCCGTAACTGTGGTGGTACTGGTAGCGCTCGCCCGCATTGGTCCGCTTGGCGCCTGCCTGCTGCCAGCCGGAACTGCTGGGGTGGTTGTGCTGGGCGGATTCGGCCAGAATCAGCTTGACGTCTCGCCAGGTCAGCCCCGGATTCGCGGCCCGTACCAAAGCCGCCACCCCCGAGATGATCGCTGTCGACGGACTCGAAGGCGTGCCAGACTGCACCGCGTAGCGATCTTTGTTGACTGCGTAGATGCCTGACGGCATTGAGCAAACCCACAGGCCCGGACCCCGCAAGCTCGTATTGAGATTTCCTGATCGAGTGCCGTCGGCGGCCGTCGAACAAGCGACGACGACCGCTGGATGGCTGCGATACTCGGAGAGGGTCGAATACTGGACCTCAGGCCAATAGCGCTGTTTTCCACCGGAGATGACATTCAACGCGCCGAGCCCGCCGAAGCCGCTCTCGCTCAGCTTGTCGTAGACCAAGCCATGACCGTATTTGTCAGGAATGGGTTTAGAGAATCCAGTCTGACTGTAGCTGTGGTTTATCACCGCGGCATACATAGCCGTTTCGTTCCAACGCGAACTGTCGCTGTTGCTGTCGCTGGCAAAATTGTGCAAGTCGTACCACGTGAGTGTTGCCCGTGGTGCCACACCTCGCATGCCGACTTGGTTGTCGCGCGCCGCTATGTGGCTCGCCATCGCTGTGCCGTGAGGATGCGCCGTGTTCAAGTCGATCGCGGCCAGGCCTGGGCTTTGGGTCAGGTCGAAGTTGGCAGCGAGATCCTCGTGGCGGTAGTCAACCGGTGTATCGACCACCATGACGTTGATTCCCGCCCCTCGCGTGACTTGCCAGGCAGCCTCGGCATTCGCACCGAGATGGCCTGGTTTCGATTGACGCAAGTGCTCTTGACAGCCCGACAGAGCGTCGCTCCATATCGGGCTGCGCTGATGGCGGCATTGCATCACCGCATACGAGTGTTGGCTGTCGGCGAGGTCGCTGTTCAGTTCGACGGCTGCCGTTGAAGTGGTCCGCCGAGTCGATTCAGACGCCGCGGGTTCGCCCCCGATCATTGCCATCATTGCTGCTGCCAACAGCGCGAATGCGGCGATTGCTCGCCAATTTGGCATCGATGGTGGCGTGCGGCGAGCTTGGGCCTGGGACTCGTTGCGGTTGCCTCGATGGCAATGTCGATGCATGGGAGCGAAAGTAGTGGAGGTTCGACTCGACGCTCGACAGGGGCGCACATGCGCTCCTCGCAAGGCTGGCGAACACGCTGTTGCCGGAAGTCTGGCGTTCTAGCGTGGCGGCCATGACCCACGGCAGTGATCGAGACGGTGGAACCGCTGGCGCGCTGGGCGCGACCATCCGACGCGACCGGTGGGGGATCGCCCACATCGAGGCCTCGACGGCCGATGCGGCGTTCGCAGCGCAGGGCTGGGTGGCTGCCGATGATCGGATCTGGCAAATGGAGTGGGACCGGAGGCGGGCGCTGGGACGCTGGGCCGAAGTGGTCGGGATGGCCGGGGCACGCGAGGATGCCTTCTTCCGTCGGCTCGGGCTCGCTGCCATCTCCCAGGCCGACTATGCGGCGTTGCAGCCCAGCACTCGGGCGATGTGCGAGGCCTACACGCGGGGTGTCAATCGCTGGCTGGCTGACCACGGTGATGCGCTGCCGGCCGAGTTCGAGCACCACCCCGCACCGCCCGAGCCGTGGGCGCCGTGGCACTGCGTGGCGGTCTACAAGCTGCGCCACATCTTCATGGGAACGCTCACCCGCAAGCTGTGGCGGGGCCGCATCATGGCCCAGGCAGGTCCTGAAGCCGTGCTGGCCACGGTGGGCGACGTCGAAGCTGACTCGGCGATCGTGCCCGGTGACGGGCAGCATCAATACAGCCCCGGCCACGGGCAGCATCAAGACAGCCCCGGTCACGGGCAGCATCAAGACAGCCCCGGCTACGGGCAGCCACCGGACAGCGCCGGCGACGGGCCGCGCCCCGATCTGCTCGCCGACGCCGCGAGCGTGCTCGATGCATGTGCGGCCGACATGGCGGCCTTGGCGGCGGCGATGGACTCCGACGGGGCGTCCAACTCATGGGCGCTGAGCGGCGAGCGCACCGCCAGCGGCAAACCGCTGCTGGCTGGCGACCCGCACCGTGGCATCGAATTCCCGAACGTGTACCACCAGTGCCACCTGCGCTGCGACGAGTTCGATGCGATCGGCATGGGCTTTCCCGGCGTGCCCGGCTTCCCGCATTTCGGCCACAACCCCCAGGTCGCCTGGGGCATCACCCACGGCATGTGCGACGACACCGACGTGTTCGTGGAGCGATTCGAGCCCGGCCCCGCGGAGGCCGGCGAGAGTGTCGCCTCGTACCGCCTCGCAGACGGAACGCCAGTGCAATGGCGCTACGAGACGCTCGACATTCGAGGCGAAGGGACCGTGGAGCTGCAGTGCGGTTCTACGCCCAGAGGACCGGTGGTGCTCGGCGACCCCGCCGACGGCGTCGCACTGTCGATGCAGTGGACCGGCATGTTCGGTGCCGACACGACGCTCGACGCGATCTGGCCGATGCTTGTCGCAGATTCCACAGCCGATTTGGTCGAGGCAGTCCGGCCGTGGGTGCTGCCCGTCAACAACCTGCTGGCGGCTGATCGCTCCGGCGCAATCGCTTTCAAGATCCGGGGCCGCGTCATCGAGCGATCTCCGGCGAGCCGATGGACCCCCGTTGCCGGCACCGACGAGTTCGCTTGGGACGGCTTGGCGCAAGTGCCCTTCGAGGAACTGCCCCAATGGAGCGATCCTGCGAGGGGCTACCTGGTGACTGCCAACAACCGCACCGCCGACAGCGGCCCGTTCATCTCGCTGGACTTCGCCGGCCCGAGCCGCCATGACCGCATCTGCGAACTGCTGGCGCCCATGAGCGACGCAACCGTCGCGGACATGAGCGCCGTCCACGCCGACGTGACCTCGCTCGTCGCCCCCAGAGTGCTCGACCTGATCACCGAGTACGCGGTCGAGTGCGGCCACGAGCTGTCGCACACGCTGCTCGACATGCTGGCTGACTGGGACCACGCCATGACCGCTGACTCGCCGCCGGCGACCGTCTACGCAGTGATCAAGCGCCGTCTCATCGAGGGCATCGTCGAGCGGCTCGGCATCTCCGGCGCCGAACTGGGCGCCGCTGGGTGGCCACCCGCCGCCGAAGCGAGCCGTATGGCCGCAGGTGCCGCCACTCGCATGCTCTGCGAGCGCAACCTCGACGTGGTACCCGGGCTCGACAACCCCATCGCCCGGCGCATGGCTGCCAGCGCTTGCGTCGACGAGGCCGCGGCCGAGCTCGAACAGCGGCTCGGCGGAGACCCCCAATTGTGGGAGTGGGGACGGGTGCACCGGATGGCGTCGCCTCACCCTCTGGCCTCAGCGCTTGCTGCGGCGCGGGACCTTCATCCGCCGGTAGACGGCTGCGCAGGCGACGGCGACACCGTGCGCCAGGGCGGTACGGCACCAGAGACAGGGGAGCGGGCCATTCACGGTTCGGTCGCCCGCTACGTGTTCGACCTCGACGACTGGGATCAGTCCGGTTGGGTGGTCCCCCATGGCGTGTCGGGCGTGCGCGGCAGCGGCCACGACCTCGACCAGCGCCAAGCATGGCTCGACTGCGAGCTGATCCCGATGGCCTACAGCCCCCAAGCAGTGGCCTCGGTCACGGTGAATGAACACGAGATCTAGTCCCGACTCCCAGCGCTGTCGCTGCACGCGCGCCGCGAGGTGCCCATGGTGAGCGCTGACCGGGACGCTGCGCCGTTCGTTCGCCGGCGCGAGCTGTCCCCCGAAGCCATCGCGTACAAGTCAAGGCGCAGGCCGTCGGTGCCGATCGGGATGCCCGATCTGGCCGACCATGCTGCGGTCGCGAACTGGCGGACCGCCACCAACGCGTTGTGGGGCGAAGACGACGACCCTGTGGTGCCGCACCATCGAGAGGTCATCGGCGGCATCCCGTGCCTGGTCGCCAGTTCGGCAATGGAGGCCCGGTCGTTCTTGGCTGCTGAGGCACCCACGGTCGTCTATGCACACGGCGGCGGCTACGTGCTCGGCAGCGCGGCTGTTGCGATCCCGATCACTGCGCGTCTCGCTGCCAGCGGTCTGCGGGTGGTCTCGGTGGACTACCGCCAGCCCCCTGAGCATCCGTTCCCTGCAGCGCTGGACGACGTCTTGGCGGTGTATTTCGCGCTCGCTGCCGACGACTCCCCGATGGCGCTCGCTGGCGACTCATCCGGAGGGGCGCTCGCACTCAGCGCCGCCATCATCGCCGTTGCCGAAGGCGTGCCGCCTGCCGCGGTTGCGCTGTTCAGTCCGCTGCTGGACCACGTTTCCGTGCCTGGCAATCCGACCGCCGATGACGAGGGACGCCGCCTCATCGACTGCTACACCGGCGATGCCGACCCTGCCGATCCCCGCCTGTCGCCGCTGCGTGCCGAGCTCGATGGGCTGCCGCCCGTGCTCGTCCAAGCAGGGGCCGACGAGCCGCTCGCGGCTCAGGCGTTCGAGTTTCGACGCCGGGCCGCGGCGCCCCGGGCCACCGGTACCGAAGTGACCCTCGACCTGTGGGACGGCATGTGGCACACCTGGCATTACCACGCGCTGCCCGAGGCCGACGAGGCGCTCGCAGCGGCTGCTGGTTTCCTCGCAGCGTTTCTCTAGCGCTGCAGATGTGCCGTGACGGCCGCCACAACGGCATCGGGCTGCTCGTAGGGCAGCATGTGGCCGGCGCCTTCCACCAACTCGATGCTGGCGTCGGGCAACGCCGCCTGCCACGCGTCGGCGTAGGCCGGCGGGATCAGCCGATCCTGGCGTCCCCACACCAGCAGTGTGGGCACGGTCACCCGGTAGGCCCGTTCGGAGAACCTGCGGTTCGGGATCGGGAACAGGATCTTGCCGGCCATGCCCTGCTGGCGGGCCCGGGCCACCATGAACCGCGTCAGCGTCTCATTGTCGGAGAAGTCGGCGCCGCCGGTCAGCACTTCCTCGCCCACGTTGGGGTCGGCGAAGAGCACTTCGGCGAGCTGGTAGGGGAGCATGGCGAAGATGTCGGGGATCGGATGATCGCCCAGCCACATTCCCGCGGGGCACAGCAGGGCCATGCGAGCCACCGACTGGGGCGCCAGCGCCGCCATCTCGGCTGCGATCATGCCGCCCATGGAGTGGCCCATCAGGTGCAGGCGCTCGTCGCCTTCCAGCAGCCCCATCTCGGTGGCCACGTCCCAGCCGTGCAGCGCAAAATCGGCCATGTCTGAGAGGCGGTCCTCGTCGCCGTGCTCGCTCCACGCCGGCCACACCGGTGCCACCACCCGCAGCCCGGATTCGGCCAGGCCGTCGAGCACGGGCTCGCCCGGCAGCCATCCGCCGGCGCCGTGCAGTGCCAGCACCGTCGCCGTACCGGCAGCCGCCCCGGCGGCAGGCTCGTAGACGCGCACCGGCGCAGTCACCGAACGCCTAGTCGTGACGACGACCTCGTCGAAGGCCGGTGCAGGAGATGCGTCAGCTGAATCCAGCTCGGTCGCGCTCACGCCACGGGTCCCTTGGGTGCTTCGGGGTAGCGGCGGGCGTCGGCCATGGTGTCCTCGGGACGCACCCGCTCATCCATGGGCTTGCACCACCAGTCCTCCGCGTCGGCGAACTCGTCGCCCCAGATGCCGCGAAGTCCCGGCATCACCTTCTCTGCGAACAGCTGGCTCGAGTAGCGGGTCTTCCAGTCGGGCATGTTGCCCATATGCAGCAGGCAGAACACGGTGCCAACGCGAAGCCGCTTGATCATGTCTTCCATGCGCTCGCGGACCGTGTCGGGTGAGCCCGCGATCACGTAGCCGCCCTCGACGAGGTCTTTCCAGGTCAGCCGCTTGAACAGCGCCTGGTTCTCCTTGCGGAACTGGTCGAGCTTGCCTGCCTGGATGGTCTTGACCGTGCGGTAGCCCGGCGGGTCGGCAAAGCCGGGGAAAACATGCAGGCAACGGTTGAAGAAATACAGCATGTGCTCGCTGTAGAGCTCCTCCGCTTCGGCGTCAGTCGCCGCCGTGCAGATGATCTGGGCGAACCCGGCACGGCCCGGCGTCATCGACTTGTCCATCTCGGCAACCCGGTTCCAGTAGCCGTCCATGAGCGTCTGGCCGGCCAGGTACCCGTTGAAGCTGAGGTAGGAGTAGTTGTATTCGTGCTCCAAGCAGAAGTCCCACGTCTCGATCGAGCCCCCGCCGGGGATGTAGATCGGCGGGTGCGGCCGCTGGATCGGCTTCGGCCAGCAGTTCACATACCGAAGCTGGGTGTACTTGCCGTCGAAGGCGAACACGTCGGGATTGGTCCACGCCTCCATGATCAGGTCGTGCGCCTCGTAGTACTTCTCACGGGTCAGCGCAGGGATCTGCCCGTAGGTGAAGTTGGTGTCCATCGGGGTGCCCACCGGGAAACCCGCCACGAGCCGACCGCCGCTGAGGCAGTCGAGCATGGCGAATTCCTCGGCCACCCGATGGGGCGGGTTGTACAGGGCGATCGAGTTGCCGATCACGCAGATCGCCGCCTGTGAGGTCCGCCGCGCAAGCCCTGCCGCGATGATGTTGGGGCTCGGCATGATGCCGTAGGCGTTCTGGTGATGCTCGTTGACGCCGATGCCGTCGAAGCCGAGCTCGTCGGCGAACTCGAGCTGGTCCATGTACTCGTGGTAGATGCCGTTGGCGCGTTCAGGATCAAACAGCGACCCATCGATGTCGACCCACACCGAACGGTGCTCAGTCTTGAAGTCGTCGGGCAGGTCCGGCCACGGCATCAAGTTGAACCAGCAGAACTTCACGGTCATGTGGGCACTCCTTGTGTGACTGGATTCGAGCGAGACAACAGCCTGGGCTGACAACGGCGAGCAATGCGGACGGGAAGGCTGCTGCGACCGTGAACCAACGCCGTGAAGGAGCGCTGAGGCACTGGCGGGAACTCCTCGGGTTGCAGACTCTAGACGGACGGTTCGCGAGGCAGGCCGAGCACCCGCTCACCGATGATGTTGCGCTGGATCTCGCTGGTGCCGCCCGCGATGCGCATCCCCGGTGCGTACAGGAACGCCTCGGTCTCGGTGCCTGCGAGCATGGCCTCGGCGCCGCGCAGGCTGGCACCGATCGCGACTTCGTCGTAGCCGAGCTCGCTGTTCGCGAGCTTGGACACCGGGGCCATGCGTGGATCGGCGCCGTGCAGCTCCATGAGCGCAGCGAGGGCGCTGCCACGGGCGAGCAGATCGGCAAGCGACTGCCTCCCGAGCGGCCCCGCGTCGCCTGCCGCATCGATCATCTTGGTCAGACGCTTGCGCAGGCTGATGACTCCCGAAGCGCCCGCTCCGCCCCGTTCGTCCTCGAGCACCGCCATCGCGACGCCCCAGCCGCCGCCGCGCTCGCCCAGCAGAGCATCTGCCGGCATCGAGACATCTTCGAAGAAGACCTCGCAGAACTCGCGATCACCGGTCATCTGGGTGATCGGCCGGACCTCGATGCCGGGCAGGGTCATGTCAAGCAGGAAGAAACTGATGCCACGGTGCTTGGGCGCATCGGGCTCCGTGCGAGCCATCAATATGCCGTACTCGGCGAATTGCGCATTCGACGACCAGACTTTCTGGCCGTTCAGCACGAAGCGGCTGCCGTCGGCAACAGCGGCCGTTCCGAGTCCGCCGAGGTCAGACCCCGCACCGGGCTCGCTGAACAGCTGGCACCACAGCATCTCCCCGGTCAGGATCGGGCGCAGGAATTGCTCGCGTTGGCGCTGGGTGCCGGTGCGCAGGATGGCTTCTCCTGCCAGCACGATGCCCTGCAGGTTCAGGTAGGGCGCGACGCCTGCCCGTTCGCACTCCTCCATCCACACGCCGGTGTGCGCCCGGCTCAGCCCCTGGCCGCCGAATGAGGTGGGCCAATGCAGCCCGGCCCAGCCGTGGTCGTAGCAGTACCGCTGCCATCGCCGTGCCTGATCGTGCAGCGCAGGCACCAGGATCGCCCCGTACGCAGGGCACGCCACTCCGGAGTCGACTGCCTCGCCGAGGAACTGCACAGCCTCAGCACGGAATGCGTCGAGTTCGGTATCAGTCCCGCTTGCCGTGAGTGTCATGTCGATTCTCCTCGCCATCCGCCGCGCCGTGCTCTTCGGCGCGCGTTGCTCTTTGGCGCGCCGTCGTCGCTGTGGTCACGGTAGCCGTGGGGTGACCCGGCAATGCCGTCATCGATGTGCGCTCTGGGGCGCTGCGGCCACGGATTCGCCCGTCGGCCCAGGCCCTAGCATCGCTGCCATGGCCGACCTTGACCACACCGATCCCGCGCTGACCAATGAGACCATCGAGCTCCTCCAGCAGATGATTCGCAATGCCTGCGTCAATGACGGGACGGTCGCTTCGGGTGAAGAGGTGCGCAACAGCGATCTGCTCGAGACCTATCTCGAAGGTCCCGACGTAGACCTGCAGAGCTTCGAGTCTGAACCGGGCCGCCGTTCGCTTGTGGCACGCATCTCCGGCACTGATCCGGCCGCACCGAAGCTGTGCCTGATGGGTCACACCGACGTGGTGCCGGTCAACGCGGATGGCTGGAGCCGTGACCCGTTCGGCGGCGAGTTGGTGGACGGCGAGGTGTGGGGACGCGGCGCGGTCGACATGCTCAACCTCACGTCGTCGATGGCGGTGGCATTCCGCCACATCGCCCGCAGCGGCTACCGCCCTCGAGGTGACGTCATCTATTTCGGCGTGGCCGACGAGGAAGCGGGCGGCACCTACGGCGCCAAATGGATGGCCGAGCACCACTGGGACGCCATCGAGTGCGACTACGTCCTCACCGAGTTCGGCGGAATGCCGAACCACACGCCCCAGGGCACCAAGATCACGCTCGCAGCCGGCGAGAAAGGCATCGGATGGCGTCGGCTCACTGTGCGGGGGACGCCCGGTCATGGCTCGATGCCGTTCGGCACCGACAACGCCCTGATCAAGGCGGCCGAGATCGTCCGGCGGATTGCCGAGTACCGGCCGGCGCCGCAGCTCACCGAGATGTGGCAGCACCACGTCTCCACGCTGGTGGTGGACGACGACACCCGCGAAGCGCTGCTCGACCCTGCACAGGTCTACGACACCGTCGCCGGCATGGATTCGCCGGGCCTGGCACGTCACCTGCATGCGTGCAGCCACACCACGTTCAGCCCCAACGTCGTCGGCGGGGGCAACAAGACGAACATCATTCCCGACCAGGTCGACATCGAAGTTGACATTCGCACTGCGCCCGGCGACCCCACCGAGGTCAACGAGCACCTGCGAGCTGCACTCGGCGAGCTCTTCGACGAGGTCGAGATCGAGCATCTGCACGACGACCCGGCGAGCTTCTCGCCGACGAACACGCCGATGTGGCAGCTGCTGAGCGACCTGGTGGCCAAGGCGCATCCGGGCGCACCTGTGATCCCGCAGCTGATCGTGGGCGCGACCGACGCTCGGTTCTTCCGGATGAAAGGCGCCGTGGCCTACGGGGCCGGTCTGTTCAGCGACCGGGTCAACTCCAACGACTTCATGTTGCGATTCCATGGAAATGACGAGCGCGTCGACACCGAATCGCTGGCACTCACCACGCAACTGTGGATCGACGTGATCGAGAATCTGGGCGATATCGCCGCCCGCTGACGTGGAGCCCCGCCGGGCTGCGAGCGTCGCGGCGGCTCGGAGGGCTCAGGGCTGAGGGTGCTCAGCCGGTGCAGGCCACCCGGGACTCGATGTGGGGGAGGCGTCCGGCGCGCAGCGAGATCACCGCTCCGGCTTCGTCGACTTCCCACACGACCCGCTTGTCGACATCGGGAGCGTCAACCGGTACGTACTGGATCGCTGAGAGTCCGGGCCCGTCTTCGATCCTGTCGCCGAAGGCCTCGATGATCTCGCTCTGCGTGGAGCCGATGCCGTAGCCCGAGATCGTCGTGATCGGACCGGAATCGATGTCGACTCGCACGATCTCGGAGTTGGCGGCCAGGAACCGGACACCGGCGGGACCGTTCTGGACCGTGAAATAGCGGCACGCGTCGGTGCCGCCGGGGACGGCGATCATCAGCGCGCCGGCGGCCTCGCGGGCGTCGTCAAGCGTGTGCCCGATCTGCACCGGCCCCAGACCCGCAGTCGACAGCTTCGATTCGAGCGTCACGTTGGAACCCGACGCATCGTCTTCGGCCATGGTGTCGGCGGTGGTCGGCGGCGCAGCCGTGACGATCGTGGCAGTCTCGGTTTCTGTGTCCGACATCATCTCGTCGGAGGCGGCTGTCGTCGTAGTCGCGTCGGTTTCGTCATCGCTGAGCAGACCGCAAGAGCTGACCAGCATCGCAGCAGCCAGCGCCACGGCAAGAGCACGCCATCGTGCGGAGTTGCCTCGCGTCAAGCTGCGTGGGGAGTCGAGTTGGTGCACGGCAGTCGCCCTTCCAGTTACACCCCTTAGGGGAGTCGGCATCCCGTCGAGAGTACCGAAGCCAGCACCGGGGCGCGGCGCCACCGGCCCGAAGGCCAGCTGCAGGCACCAGTGGCGCGAGCGGTCCGTGAGTCCAATCGCATGGAGACGGGAATACGCGCGGGCACCGAGGTCGCGTGTCGAAACAGGTTCGCCAACGGCGCTGCCTCTAAGCTCGGCGGTCGAGACCTCACACGAAGGGGAGCGCGCGATGTCCCACGACACAGTCATACGAGGCGGCTTGGTGGTCGACGGGACCGGCGGCGATGCCAAGGCCGTCGATGTCGCCATCGACGGCGAACGGATCACCGCCGTCGGCGAGGTCGAGGCGCCCGGGCGCACCGAGATCGATGCAGCCGGCAAGGTCGTCACGCCCGGTTTCGTCGACATCCACACTCACCTCGACGCCCAGCTTGCGTGGGACCCCATCGGTTCGAGTTCGTGCTGGCACGGCGTTACCTCGGTGGTCATGGGCAACTGCGGGGTCACGTTCGCTCCCGTCAAAACCGAGGACATCGAGTACATCGCCGAGGTCATGGAGTCGGTCGAGGACATCCCGAAGCAATCGATGATGCAGGGCCTGCCATGGGACTGGCGCTCATATGGCGAGTATCTGGCCTTCCTGGACGGCATGCCCAAGGGCATCAACGTCGGCGGCATGGTCGGCCATGTCGCGGTGCGCTGGCACACGATGGGCCCCGACAGCCTCGACGAGCGCCCCGCGTCGGAGTCGCAGGTCGCAGCGATGTGCGAGCTGGTGGACGAGGCGATGGGGGCCGGCGCGCTGGGATTCTCGACGTCGCGCACGCTGCTGCACCGCACGCCCGACGGTCGTCCGATCCCCGGCACGTTTGCTGACGACAACGAGCTGTACGCATTCGGCGATGTCTTGGGCCGCCACGGCCGGGGCGTGTTCGAATCGGCACCGCGCTTCGAAGCAGCCGGGCCCGACTTCGCGGGGGGCCGCCACGAGATCGAAGTGCTCGGCGAGATCACGCGGCGCAGCGGCCAGCCCAGCACGTTCGGCTTGGTGTACTCGGCCCGCAAGCCCGAGATGAGCGATCTCGTGCTCGGGTACGTCTCCGAACAGAACGCCGCCGGCGCGCAACTGCGGCCCCAGACCACCTGCCGGGCCATCGGTGTCGTGTTGGGCATCCAGCACCGCACGCCCTGGGATCGAGCGGGCGAGACTTGGCGCTCGCTGCGCAGTCTCGACGTCGCCGGCCGCCTCGAGGCAATCCGCGACCCGGCAACTCGTACGGCACTCGTGTCCGAGGCCAACTCGTCAGAGTCCAATTCGACGGGCATGGCGAACTCGCTCGTCGATCTGAGCCGGCTGTACCTGCTCGACGCTGTCAACCCGAACTACCGGATCGGACCCGAGGGCACCCTCGAGGCGCAGGCCGCGGCTGCTGGCGTCTCCCCGGTGGAGCTGTTCCTGGACGCGACCGATCGCTCCGAGGGAACGGTGATGCTCAGCCTGCCGGTGCTGAATCAGGACTTTGATGCCATCGAGCGGATGCTGAGCCATGAGTCCATCGTCATGGGACTCGCAGACGCCGGGGCCCACGTCGGCCAGATCATGGACTCCAGCCAGCCCACGTTCTTCCTGAGTCACTGGGTGCGCGACAACGGGTTCTTCTCACTGCCCGAAGGCGTTCGCCGTATCACGTCGGACACTGCCGACCTGTTCGGGCTGGTCGACCGGGGGCGTCTTGAAGCCGGCCGGTTCGCCGATGTCAACATCATCGACGTCGATCGCCTCTCGCTGTCGGGTCCGGAGTACGTGTACGACTTCCCGGGTGGCGCGGGCCGCTACATCCAGCAGGGTGCCGGGTATGAGGCCACGCTGGTGAACGGGCAGGTGTTCATGCGCGACGGCGAGCACACGGGTTCGCTGGCTGGACGGACGCTCCGCTCCACTGACTGAGGAAACCGCTTCGAGGTTTCGAAGGCACATCTGGGGTCGGACCTGCGTCCGCCCCGACTGCAGGCGTGCTGCGGGTAGCGTCGCAGCCTCTATGGCTTCTGCACCCGCAATGAACATCAACACCGATGCGATCTGGCGTGTCACGCTCGACACGTCCAAGGGCCGTATCGTCATGGACCTCGACCCGCAGCTTGCGCCGGTGACGGTGAACAACTTCGTCAACCTCGCACAAGACGGCTATTACACGGGGCTGACGTTCCATCGCGTTGTCCCCGAGTTCGTCATTCAAGGCGGATGCCCGGAGGGCTCGGGACGCGGGGGCCCCGGATACCGATTCGCCGACGAGCCCGTGAAGGCTGAATACACGCTGGGTGCGGTGGCGATGGCCAACGCCGGGCCCGACACCAACGGCAGCCAGTTCTTCATCTGCATCGACGACTGCCGCGCCAAGCTGCAGCCCGCCTACAACCTGTTCGGCCACGTGACTGAGGGCATGGACGTGGCGCTCGGCATCGCGGTCGGCGACACCATGGACACGGTGACCGTGGAGGAGCTGCCACGTTCGTGACGTGGCAGCGGTGGTCGTGGTCACGTTCGTGATGTGGCCGCCGGCTCCTGAGGTTTCGAGGCTTCGCGAGTAGCGTTGCCGCAGCGGCATCCGCGAGGAGGACTCAGATGAGTGACAGCAATACGAACGACACTGTGCTGTACGAGGTCGACGACGGCGTGGCGGTCGTCACGCTGAACCGTCCCGAGCGGCTGAACGCCTGGACGGGTGAGCTGGGGACCGGCTACTTCGACGCTCTCGACCGGGCTGCAGCCGACCCCGACGTCCGAGCCGTCGTGGTGACCGGCGCTGGCCGGGGCTTCTGCGCCGGTGCCGATATGGACAACTTGCAGGGCATTTCCAGCGGCGGCGGAGAGAGCGGCGGAGATGCGCCACGGCTGCGCGCCGAGCGTCATGACTATGCGCTGACCATTCCCAAGCCGGTCGTGGCTGCGATCAATGGGGCATGCGCCGGGCTGGGCTTCGTCCACGCCATGATGTGCGATGTCCGGTTCGCCGCCGAGGGAGCCAAGTTCACCAGTGCGTTCGCCCGTCGAGGCCTCATTGCCGAGCACGGCGTGGCATGGATGCTGCCCCGGGTCGTCGGTCCGTCCCATGCGTTGGACATCCTCATGTCCGGCCGGGTCTTCCTTGCCGAGGAGGCCAAGGAGATGGGCGTCGTCAGCAAGGTGGTGCCGCGCGACGAACTGCTCTCCGCTGCAGTCAGCTACGCCCGCGATCTCGGCCGCTACAGCGCGCCGTGGTCGATGGCGCAGATCAAGCGGCAGGTATGGGGCCAGCTCGACCAAGCCCGCAGCGATGCCCTTGAAGAGTCGAACGCCCTCATGCGCGAGTCGCTGCGGCGCACCGACTTCAAGGAAGGTGTGCAGAGTTTCGTCGAACAGCGCGATCCCAATTTCGAGCCGGTCGTCACCGACGGCTAGTGAACGGTGCCAGCTCGCGCCGGCACCTTCAACACCAGCCCGCCGTTGCCCCACCGTGATGCCCGCAGGTCACGGGTGATATGAGCGGGCGATGAACGAGACGCTCGTCGCGTTCGCGGTTCTGGCTTGGCTGGCGTATCTGGCCAGCCGACTGCTGGCACGCCACCACCTGCCCGAACTGGTCGCATTCCTCATCGTCGGTGCCTTGCTCGGCCCCTCGGGGCCGCCGGCGATCAATTTGATCGACGCGCCTTCGCTGGTTGCGTTGCGCCCGGTCACCGAGGTGGCGCTGGCGGTGCTCATGTTCGTGATCGGCGAGCGGGTGTCGGTACGTGCACTGCGGGCGGCGCGGTGGACGTTGACCACCGGTGTCGTCCAATTCGCTTTGAGCGCGGTCGCGGTCTTTTGGGTGACGAGCAGGCTCGGCGCAGATCGACCGGTGGCGCTGGTCCTCGGGGCGCTGGCGGGCGCTGGTGCACCGATGACGATCGCGCACATCGTGAGCTCGGTGCGCGCCAGGGGCAGCTACCCCACAGGCATCGTCGGTACCCACGCGGTGTCCGACGCCTTGGCCACGACCACGTTTGCCGCAGTTCTCCCCATTGCGTTGCTGCTGTCCGACGAGGCCGCCGACATCGGCAGCGCCATGCTCGACTTCGTTCAGCTCGGCATCGGCGGCGCAGTGCTGGGACTGCTCGGGGGCTGGTTCATCTCGCGCCTGGGCTTTCAGATCGAGACCTCAGGCGAGCTATTGCTATTCGTGCTGGTGCACATCGTGATCGGGTGGACGATCTCGGGTTGGTTAGACATCTCGCTGCCGCTGGCCGCGTTGGTGGCCGGCGCTACGGCGGCGACGGTGTCCCCGCAGGCGTTCTCGGTGAGGCTGTTCAGGACGATCAAGACCATCGAACAGCCGTTGTACCTGCTGTTCTTCGCGCTGGCCGGCGCCTCGATCCACCTCTCCGACGTGCCCAAGGCGGGTTTGGTGGGGGTCGCGTACATCGTCGTGCGCGTGGCAGCCAAGATCGTCGGCGGCCTCGGTGGCGGCCTGGTGGGGGGCCTGGGCTGGCGGCAGTCGCTGAGACTGGGCGTCAACCTGACACCGCAGGCCGGTGTTGCTGTGGGCCTGGCGGTCATTGCGTCGGAGCGGCTCGGCGACCCGGGCGCAGAAGCGGCCACGGTGGTGCTGGGCGCCGTGGTGCTGTTCGAACTGGTCGGGCCGCTGCTTGTCGCCCGGGACTTGCGCAGCTGGTCCTCTGCTGAAGAGGACAACGGCGCCGCGCCTGAAGAGTTCGAGTTGCCCCACCGTGTGCTCATCGCGGCGCCTGTCCCGGTGGAGCTGCCCGAGTGGCTGATTGACCAGGCGGCACGATGGCGGTCGTCGCTGGTCGTGCTGATGCCAGGGGAGCGCGACGAGCCGCACGCAGTCAAGATCGGCGAGCTCTGCGGCAGCCGTGATGTCGACTTCGAATTCCGCTCGCTGCGCAACGAGAGCTTCACCGGTGCAGTGGTGCGTTCGCGCGGCCAGCATCATGTGGACCTTGTGGTGCTGTTCGCACCGCGGCCACCGTCTGGCGCGTCGCGCCTCGTGCTGTTGCCTGCAGAGCGGATCGCGCGCCAGCTGTCGGTGCCGGTGCTGACGTTTCCGCTGAATCAACCCGAATCCGATGCTAAATCGCCCGATCCTGATGCTGGGCGTGGGCAGCGGCCCCGACGCCTGCCCTGGCAGAGCCCCGGACGAAGCGAGTGAGCCCGCCGCCCCCGGGCTCTGCGCGCGACAGCCCGCCGGGGGCGGGGGAAGATCTCGTCGCCGCGGCTCGCGACATTGCCACTGCCGCGGGATCGCTCACGCTGCGATGGTTCGGCCGGCGCGACCTCGGCGTCACCTGGAAGCGGGACGGGACCGAGGTGACCGAAGCAGACCGGGCAGCCGAGCGTCTCGTCCGAGAACGAATCGGCGAGCAGTTTCCCGATGACGCGATCTTCGGCGAGGAAGAAGGCGGTGCAATTCGACCGGACGGCCGGACATGGATTGTCGATCCCATCGACGGCACCCGGGGTTTCGTGCGGGGCGTCCCCCTCTACGCGACCCTCGTGGCGCTGGTGGATCCCTACGGTCCGCTGGTGGGTGTGATCAATCTGCCGGCGCTCAACCAGACGCTCGTCGCTGGACGGGGCACCGGCTGCTGGCTCGGCGACCACCGCTGCACGGTGAGCGATCACCCCGATCTCCGCGGCGCGCTCGTCAACACCTCCGACTACAACACCTTTGAGCCTTCCCAATTTGGGGCGCTGCGCTCCGCTGGCGCGATGATGCGCACATGGGGCGACGCCTACGGCTACTTCCTCGTCGCAACCGGTCAGGCGGAGGCCATGATCGACCCGGTCTGCGAGACGTGGGACTTGGCGCCGATGCCGGTGATCCTGTCTGAAGCCGGCGGCCGCTTCAGCGACGTTGCGGGCCAACCCGACTATCGCAACCGCAACGGGATCGCCAGCAACGGTGTCATCCATGACGACGTAGTGGCTGCGATGCAGGTGTCGGGACCATGACCGCGGGCATTCGCGGCGCGGGTGAAACCCGAGGGTCAGGCGGCAAGATGACGCCCACGGGGGTTGTGCATGGCGAGTGAAGCACGTCGACGCGCAGAACTTGAACTCCCTGAGCGCGACCGCATGCCGCGTTGGGTGCCGCGCGCGATTGTCGGCGCCATGTTCGCAGTGGTGGGTCTGGCGACCGCGGCGTGGCTGCTCGAGCAGCTGCGCGATCTGCTGATGGTGCTGCTGGTGTCGTTGTTCCTGTCCTTCGCGATGGAGCCGGCGGTGAACTGGCTGGCCGGCAAAGGTCTCAAGCGGGGCCTCGGCACCGCTGCTGTCTTCTTGTTCTCCGCCCTGGCCGCAGCGGCTTTCGGAGCGGCCATTGCCTCGGTGCTCGCCGAGCAGATCAACAAGCTCATCGATGACGCGCCCGGCTACTTGGCCGACATCGAACAGTGGGCCGACGAGCAGTTCGGCATCCAGCTCAGCACCGACGATCTGGCGGCTCAGTTCACCGAGGGCGGCACTGCTGCGTCGCTGCTGAGCGACGTAGCGGGCAACCTGGTGTCGGTCGGGTCGATGGCGATCAACGTCGCGTTGCAGCTGTTCACCGTCGCCCTGTTCACGTTCTATCTCGTCGCCGAAGGCCCCCGGTTGCGTCGTCTTGTGTGCTCGGCGCTGCGCGCGGAGCGGCAGGCGGTCGTGCTGCGGGGCTGGGAGCTGGCTATCGACAAGACGGGCGGGTACATCTACTCGCGGACACTGCTCGCGATTGCGGCGTTCTTGGTCCACTGGGCCGCGTTCGCGATCATCGGTGTGCCGTCACCGCTGCCGCTGGCGATGTGGGTGGGCGTGCTCTCGCAGTTCGTACCGGTGGTGGGCACGTACCTGGCGGGCTTGTTGCCGTTGCTCATCGCGCTGCTCGACAATCCGGTGTCGGCGATCTGGGTCGTCATCGTGGTCTTGGCATACCAACAGCTCGAGAACTACGTCCTGTCGCCTCGGGTCACCGCTCACACCATGAACATCCATCCGGCGGTGGCGTTCGGCTCGGTGCTCGTGGGCGCTGCGCTGCTGGGTTCTGTCGGGGCGCTGCTGGCTGTACCTGCGGCGGCGACCATTCAAGCGTTCGTGTCGACGTACATCTCGCGCCACGAGCTCATCGAATCGGAGATGTTCGATACGCCCCAGGCAGCGCCGGTTGAAACTGGCGAGCCGGACGACGCTGGTGAACAGAACGGGCCGGCTTGCGGTGGCCGCGCTGAATCTGCGGATGCAGGTTCGGCGGCTGAGTCCGATCCGCCGCCGGCGAGCTGAGCCACCGCGCGCGCTTTCGTGCGCCAAGCTGGTCCGGTGACCATCCTCGTCGACGATGCTCTGTGGCCGTGGCGCGGCCGCCGCTGGGCCCACCTCGTCTCCGACGAGAGCTATGACGAGCTGCACCGGTTCGCAGCTCTCATCGGCAAGCGGCGCGCTGCTTTCCAGGGTGACCACTACGACGTCGATGAGACGGAGCGGGAGCTGGCGCTGCGGGCGGGCGCCGTCGCTGTGAACAGCCGTGAGCTGGTGTCGCGGCTGCGGGCCGCGGGGCTCAGAAAACCTCGAGGTGTTCCATCACCGCGTCGATAAAGCCGAAGTTCTTGGGCGTGGCGAAGTGATCGCAGCCACGCAGACCGGTGAATGAAGCATCCCCCAAGGCGTCGAGGAGCGGATCCGCGGGGCCTGCGAAGTCTTCGGTGCCGAGGACCACTCGCACCGGATGGGTGATGCGTGCGAACTCGGCGGCGCCGAGCGGTGCGTGCTTGCGGCGCATGAATGCCGCCAGCGCTTGGCCGTCCTGGTCCGGCTCGGCGGCATAGCGGGCGAAGGTCTGGGCGTGGACATCATCGGCCTCGGCTTCGCCGGCGACGCCGCGCGCGATTCGTTCGGCCTGTTCGTCGTCGCGTTCGAACAGGTTCCGGCCGACGCCTGAGACGACCAGGCGACCGAAGCGCTCGGGTGCCATCGCCGCCATGACCAGCAGCGTGCGTGATCCCATCGAGAAGCCGACGCCGTCGACAGTTTGATCACCGAACTCCGAGGCGAGCCGCTCGACCAGCTTGGATTCCATGTCGGCGTATCCGGCGGGATCGTGGTGCTTCGGCGCCGAGCCGTGCCCAGGGAGATCCCACGCGATGACCTCGCGCCCGCCGTCGGTCAGCAGATCGATGATCCCGGTCGGCTGCCAGGTGCTCGCCACCGAGCCAGTGAAGCCGTGGAGCAGGAGCACGGGGTTCGCCATGGCGGGAAGTCTGGCAGAGCGGTGACCTACCCTGCACCGGAACATTGGGCACCGAGGCGCCACCCGCCCGAGCCCCGAACAGAACCTGAGTCTCCCGATAGAAGAAGGCGAGCACCCCACATGAGCACGACGACTGCGCCGCCCATTCGGATTGCCAACTGCAGCGGTTTCTTCGGGGATCGCCTCGCTGCCGCTCGCGAGATGGTCACCGGTGGCCCTATCGATGCCCTCACGGGCGACTGGCTTGCCGAGCTGACCATGCTGATCCTGTCGCGTATCGCGGCCAAGCGGCCCGGCGCCGGCTACGCCCGGACGTTCGTCACCCAGATGGAGGAGGTCATGGGCACCTGCCTGGACCGGGGCATCAAGGTGGTGACCAACGCCGGGGGTCTGAATCCTTCGGGGTGCGCTGACGCCGTGGCCGAGGTCGCGGACCGGCTGGGCCTCAACCCGTCCATCGCCTATGTCGACGGCGACGACCTGACGGACCGCTTGGGCGATTTGATCACGGCGGGAAACGACTTCGCCCATCTCGACACCGGTCAGCCTTTGGGCGAGCTGGCCGATCGGATCGTGACTGCGAACGCGTACATCGGCTGCTGGGGAATCGTGGAGGCCCTGCATCAGGGTGCTGACATCGTCATCACCGGGCGCGCCACCGATGCAGCCGTCGTGGCCGGGCCCGCGGCGTGGCATCACGGTTGGAGCCGTGACAACTGGGATGGGCTGGCCGGCGCGATCGTTGCGGGGCACGTGATCGAGTGCGGCGGGCAGGCCACGGGTGGCAACTACAGCTTCTTCACCGAGATCGCCGACATGACCCATCCGGGATTTCCGTGGGCCGAGGTGGCAGCGGACGGCTCCAGCGTGATCGGCAAGCACTCGAGCACCGGCGGCGAGGTGTCGGTCGGCACGATCACCTCGCAGTTGCTGTACGAGATCCAGAGCGAGCGCTACCTCAACCCCGATGTGGTGAGCCGCTTCGACACCATCGAGCTGACCCAGATCGGGCGCGACCGGGTCCGCATCAGCGGTGTCCGCGGCGAGCCCGCACCTCCCACGCTCAAAGTGGCCATGAACTATCAGGGCGGATTCCGCAACCAGATCTCCGTCGGGCTGACTGGCCTCGACATCGAGGCAAAGGCCGAACTCATCGAGCGCCAGTTCTGGCATGCGTGCCCCTATAGCCCTGACGACTACGAGACCGTGGTGCGCAAGTTCCTGCCGACGCACAAGGCCGACCCCGGCACCAACGAGGAAGCCGTCGCCGTCTACAAGATCGTCGTGAAGGACCCCGACGAGCGCAAGGTCGGCCGTGCGTTCTCGAATGCAGGCGTCGAGATCGGCCTGTGCTCGATTCCTGGGATGTTCGGCACAGGCGGAGGCCCCGGTCCGGGCCAGCCCTTCGGGGTGTACTGGCCCGCGCTGGTAGACGCGGAGCTGGTTCCCATGCAGGTTGTGGTGGACGGCCGGCGGACGGTGGTCGACAGCACCCCTCCCGACGCCAGTTTCCCCGGAGTGGCGGTGGCGCCTCCCGAGCGGGTAGCGCCCGCGAGCGGGCCGACACGCATGGTGCCGCTCGGCACGCTGTACGGCACACGCTCGGGCGACAAGGGCCCGAATGCGAATCTGGGGATCTTCGCCCGCTCGGCTGAGGCCTTCTGGTGGCTGTCCGACTTCTTGACCGTCGAACGGCTTGCGCAGCTCATGCCCGAAGCGGCCGAGCACCGGGTAGATCGCTATGACCTGCCAAATATCTGGAGCCTCAACTTCATCTTCCACGGGCTGCTGGAAGAAGGCGTGGCTGCGTCGACCCGGCAAGACCCACAGGCGAAGGCGTTGGGGGAATACCTGCGCGCCAAGCTGGTCGAGATTCCTGAGGCTCTGCTGGGCTAGCCGGCTATCGCCCCTGCAGGTCTTGCAGCGACATTCGTGGGCCGTGGCGCGGGGGTGCACCGGCGGACTTGGCCAGTCCTTGCACACGGGCACGCTGGCCGCGGTAGGGCTCGAGCAGTTCCAGCATCCGGGCGTCGTCGCCGCGCCGCTCCCCGGCCAGGTGCCAGGTGACGTAGTTGGGAATCTGGTAGTCGCCGACGATCACCGAATCGGGGTCGCCGTGGCAGAGCAGCACGACGATTGACGCAGTCCACGGTCCGATGCCCCTGACGGCTTGCAGGCGGTCGCGGGCCTCGGTGGGCGACAGCCGTGCCACGCTCTCGAGCGTGCCGGCCCGCCGGGCGAAGGCGATGATTGCCTCGGCGCGCCGGCGTTCGATGTCGAAGCGGTGAAATTCGTGGTAGGCGAGCGACGCCATGAACTCGGGGGCAGGCGGCAAGCGGAGCCTGTCCGGCGCCGGTCCGGGCGGGCGGCGACCCCATCGCCGCAGGATGCCCTGCCATGAGTTCCGGGCGTTGAGCCCGGGAACCTTCTGGCCGCACACCGTTGGAACGACATGCTCCCAGACCGTGCCGGTAGCGGTGAGGCGGCGCTGCGGCCAGCGACGGACCCAGCCCGCAACGATGCTGTCGTGGGGGACGAGGGCCGCAGGCTCATCGTGAGCGCCCATCAGCGCCGGCACTCCGGCGACGGCATCGGCCGCGCCCGGTCCCCACCCGGCGACATCAGCAGCGTGTCCGGCACGAGTGATGTGCAGCGTGGCCTCGCCTGCGGGCGTGTCGGTGGCCCGCCAGATCACCGGGCCGTCGTAGAGCACCGGCCCCAAGGTGCCCTTGCCGCCCACGCGTCCGAGTGCCTTTCCTGCATCCACGGAGAAGCTGAACTCGAAACGCTCCCGCACGTCGGGCTGCGCCGTTCCCGATGCGGCGGCTGTGCCGGGGCCCGACGGCATCACAAGTGCTGTCTAGGCGTTGGGCTCCGCGATGACGGGATTTGTCAGCGTGCCGATGCCTTCGATCGTGATGGACACTTCGTCGCCCGGGCTGAGCAGGCGCGGCGGGTCGAAATACAGACCCACACCAGCCGGCGTTCCCGTGGCGATGATCGTGCCCGGATCCAGCGTGAACGCCGTCGAGAGGTGCTCGACGATCTCGTAGCAGTTGAAGATGAGATCGTCGGTCTTGGAGTCTTGGCGGACCTCGCCGCTGACCTCGGTGACGAGGCGGCACCCGTGCGGGTCAATCGAATCGCTGGTCACCATCCACGGGCCGCACGGCCCATGGGTGTCCCACGACTTGCCCATCATCATCGTCGGGCTCGCACGCTGCCAATCCCGCACGCTGACATCGTTCATGATCGTGTAGCCGGCGATGTAGTCGGGCGCATCGGCCGCCGACACGGCCCGGGCAGCGCGCCCGATGACGATCGCCAGTTCTCCCTCGTAGTCGACTACGTCGGGCGCGGCCGCGGGGATGTGGATCGGGTCGCCGGGTCCGACGATGCAGTTGTGGTGCTTGTTGAAGATGATCGGCACCGATGGGGGCTCCCGACCGCCCTCGGCTGCATGAGCCCGATAGTTGAGCCCGACAGCGAGGACGGTTGGCGGGCGCCCTACAGGTGAGAGCAGGTCGGCCTCGTCGAGCGGCGTCACTGCGCCCGTCGCCATGGCGTCGACCGCAGCCACCACGTTGCCGTCGCAGGCGTCGAGCAGCGAGGTCAGGTCGGTGTGGGCGGTCTGCAGTGTCGCTAGGCCGTCGTCGGTCACGATGGCTAGCGCCGGCTGGCCGTCAAGGAGATGTCGTGCGATGCGCATGCGCCGACGCTACAGCGGGCATTGTGCGGATCGCTTGAAGGTGGCACTCTGGCACGCCATGGCTCGCCATGGCGCCGGGGGCTCTACCCCCGGCGTATTCGACTCTGTGCTGGATCCCGTCACGGGACTCCCCGACGTGCGTGTCTTCGCGCTCCTGATCGACCGCAAGCTGGCGTTGGCTCGGCGCGCCCTGCAGCCGCTTTCGGTGGTGTTCTTCGAAGTCGACGGATTCGAGGAGCTCAGCGGCACACAGGCCCGGGTCGCTCAACGGCTCGCGGCACGCTTGGTGCGTGGCACGCTGCGCGAGTCCGACAGCGTGTGCCATTGCACCGGCGGGCTTCTGGCCGCAATCCTCGACGACACGCCTCACGGCGGTGCGGTGTGGGCCGCCGATCGGGTTCGCCGTGAGGTCGCCGCGCGCTCGTATAACACCGGCGTCACGCTCTCGATGGGCGTTGCCAGCTATCCCACCCATGCCCTCGAAGCAGCCGAATTGCGCGACCGTGCCTACGCCGCGCTGTTCGTCGCCCGCTCGCTCGGCCCCTCCCGGCTCGAGGTTGCCGAGCCAATGCCGCGCTAGGGCGCTCGACTGCGTTCGGGTTCAGTAGCCGGTCGCAGCGCCGGTGAGCGCCCGTGGATCCGCCGCTCCGGCGAGCACACTGTCGTGCACCTCGATGAGATGCGCATGGCCGTAGGAGTTGTCGTGCGGGGCGTCGGTGCCGACCCGGTGGCCTCGCCGGGTGAGGTCGGCAATGCCGTCGCTGGTTGACCACGGCGCGTGGCCCTCGATGTACAGCTGGAGATTGCCGGGATCTGCCCAGGTGTCGAAACCGGTTCCCTCGGCGGCGCCCCAGCGCCAGCGGCCCGCGCCGATTGCGGACGCCGGTTCTTCGCCGGCGCACAGCGTGCGGGCCAGCACTTGCAGCAGCACCTGTGGCTGGGCGTCGCCTCCCATTGTTCCCACGACCGAGCGCAGCGAACCGTCGGCTCGCTGGACTATTGCGGGGGCGAGCGTGTGAGGCGGGCGCCGCCCCGGCCCGTACTCGGCCGGGTGGCCCGCGACGAGATTGAAGCCGATGCCCCGGTTGTGCAGGCTGATCCGGTGCGTCGGCGTCCACAGCCCCACGCCCCAGCCCCCGGCATTCGATTGGATCAGCGAAACGCCCATGCGATCGGCATCCACCGCCGCGAGGTACATCGTGTCGCCGGTACTGGTGCCCGAGCCGAGTGCTGCCGCAGTGTCGGGCGAGATTGCGGCGCGACGGGGTGCAAGCCGCTGCGGTGCGATGAGCGCAGCGCCGTCAGCGTCCTGCGACAGCACTGCGGGACGATCCCAGCCCGCCTGCTTCGCGGCCTCGGCCAGCAGGTGTGCGAACAGCGGGTCTTCGGGGTCCGCGGGCAGGTCGAGTCCTGAGGCAATCCATGCGCCAGCCAGCGTCAGGTAGCCCTGCGAATTGGGCGGGACGGTCCACAGGGTGTGTCCCCACACATCAGCACGCAGTGGCGTTACCCAGTCGGCGTGGGAGCGGGACACGTCGGCTGCGGTGTACTCGCCGCCGCCCAGCTCGATGAGGTCCCGCGCAAAGTCGCCTTCGTAGAAGGCTTCGCGGCCGCCGTCGATAATCTCGCACAGCGCAGCGGCGACACCGGGCCGGGTGATGAGATCTCCCGGCCGGCTCTGGGGCGAGTAGTCGTCAGCGTTTGCGATGCCGCCGAGCAATGCCGCGGCCGCGGCGCCATGAGGCGAGAGCGGGAAGCCGCCGCTTGCGAGATCGATCGCCGGGGCGAGCACTTCAGCCAGGGGCGCCCGCCCGAATCGTTCGTGCAAGCTCATCCACCCGTCGACACATCCGGGCACCGGCACACTGCGAATGTCGGAACGGAAGCGCATCCGTGTGCGTCCCTCGGCGCGCAGCGCATCGGGGTCGGCGCCGCTGCCGGCTCGACCGCTCGCATTGAGCGCGGCGGGGGCTGCGCCATCGGCGTCGTGGACGAGCGCCCACAGGTCTCCGCCCATGCCGCACATGTGCTGGGTGGTCACCGCAAGCACGGCCGAGGCGGCCACTGCTGCGTCTGCCGCTGAGCCGCCCGCGCGCAGCAGCGAGACACCGGCCTCGCTCGCAAGGTGGTCGACACTGCACACCATTCCATTGCGGGCGTAGCGGGTGGCAAACGGGACCTGGGTACTGCTCATGGATCGAACGGTAGGCCCACTGGCCCGCTGCCGCCTGAGAGGCCGCGCAGGTAGGCGACACCCCCCGGCGGCGCACCCTTCACGCCGTCATGGACACGCTGGGCGAAGCTGCGCGGCAGCGCAGGTAGGCGACACCTCCCGGCGGCGCACCAGTTCTTCGCGCTCTTGGTGGCTTTCGCTCACAGCCGCTCGGGCCACGGCTTCGCCTATCGGCTCAACCTGTCAGGGCAGCAGAACGTTCGGATTGAGCAAACCGGCGGGGTCCAGCGCACGTTTGATGGCACCGAACGCCGCCAGTTCGGCTTCGGTGCGGTTGAGATGCAGTTCGGCGAGTTTGGCGGTGCCGATGCCGTGCTCGGCCGAGATGCTGCCGCCCATTTCGGCGACATAGCGCAGCACGGCTCCGTCCACCTCATCGGCGGGTTCAGCCCCACCGGGGCCCAGCACGTTGACGTGCACGTTGCCGTCGCCGAGATGACCGAACAGCAGCGGCTGCGCCTCAGGATCGACTGCGGTAATGACGGCTTCGACGCCGTCAGTGAATTCGGCGAGGCGAGCCGCCGGCAGCGTCACATCCAGCTTGTGAGGGATGCCCGCGGCCGAGATGGCCTCGGTCACGTTCTCACGGAATGCCCACAGTCGCTGTCGCGCAGCAGGCTCGAGCGCCACCGCCGCATCGACCACGAGATCATCCAGCTCAGTCACGGCGGTGCCGAGTTCGTCGCTCGGATCGGTGCGCGCCGCGGCCTCGGCAATCAGCCATGCCGCGCCGCCGTCAGAATTGCCGGCCCCGTCGTTGGCCAGGCTGCCGACGGGAGGTGCGAGGCCCAGATGGGACGACACCAATGCCATCGCACCCTCGAAGACGGCTTCGAGCGCATGCAGCGAAGCGACGCTGCGGCGCAGTGCTGCAGCGGCGCGCACAGCATCGGCGGCTGACTCGAATGCAAGCAAAGCGGTGGCACGCTCGGGCTGGGTGGGGTGGAGTCGCAGCCGCACGCGCGTGATGATGCCGAGCGTGCCTTCGCTGCCCGCCAGCAGGCTCCCGAGGTCGTAACCGGTGTTGTCCTTCTCGAGGCCTGCGAGGTGGCTCACGACCGTCCCGTCGGCGAGCACCGCTTCGATGCCGACGACCTGAGCCCGCATGGCGCCGTAACGCAGCACGTTGATGCCGCCGGCGTTGGTGGCGACCATCCCTCCGATCGTCGCCGAGTCGCGCGCTGCAAGGTCCACGCCGACGCTGAGATCCGACGCAGCGACATGGGCCTGCGCATCGGCCAGGGTCACCCCCGCGCCCAATGTCACCTGAGTCGCAAGTTCGTCGACCGGTTCGCAGACATTGAGCCGGCGCATCGACAGCACCGCTTCGCCGCCGAGCGGCACGCTGCCGCCGACGAGACCGGTGTTGCCCCCCTGCGGCACGACCGCAACCCTCGCAGCCGCCAGCACGCTCATCACGGCGGCGGTCTCGGCAGTGTCGCCAGGGCGTACCACCAGCGGTGTCGAGCCGGCGAAGCGGCGTGTCCAGTCGACGACGTAGCCCGCAGTGATCTCGGGATCGGTCAGGACGTGCGCCTCCCCGACAATCCGTGAGAGCTCACCGACCAGCGTCGCGTCGATGGCGCCGGCGCTCATGGACCCGCCTCGTGCGCTCCGCTTGCGAGGTTGAGTGCTGGCCTCATGCGCTCATGCTCCCGTCGGCGAGCCGGTGGGCGGCTCTGGCCTGGTGACGGTGCGGTCGCTTGGCCCCGGCCACTGACCTCGCTCGGCCAGCACGTCCAGCAGCACGGTGGGCTCGTCGGTCATCACGCCGTCCACGCCGATGTCGAGCAGCCGGTCCATCTCGACGGGGTCGTCGATGGTCCATACGTATACGGCCGACCCGGTTCGGTGCGCATAGTCGACCAACCGCGGGGTCGCCAACGGGATCGGACCTTGCCGCAGCGGAATCGAAGCGATGCGCCCCCGGAAGGGTCGGCCGCGCGGTGCGAGGTCCCGGTCCTGGCGGATGTGGGCTGCAGGGCCTCGGTTCGGTCGGCTGCGGCGTGCGCCGCTTCGAAGCTGTCGATTCCGGTTCCGTGGTCGCGAGGCGCGCAGCAGCCGTTCCGGCAGCCTCGCCAGGCTCATCACCCGGAGCCGAGCGATCTCCCGTGGGCTGAAGCTGAGGCAGGCCGCATCGCCGAACGCGTCGTCGACGCGCTTGAGACGTTCGTCGGAGAACGAGCCGATGCACACACGGTCGAGCACCCCCGGCCGCCTGAGTGCCTCGATGAGCGGTTCGACGGCCGCATCGGTCTTGGGGTCGATGCTGATGCGCACATCATCGAACGCGTCGAGCAGCTCCTCGAGGCGGGGGATCGGCTCGCCGCCGACGCGAGCTTCCGACACGTCGCTCCAGGTCATCTCCGAGATGCACCCGACACTGTCCGAGGTGGGTGCGAGCTCGTCGTCGTGAAAGACCGCGAGGACTCCGTCAGAGGTCGCCTGCACATCGGTCTCGAGGTAGCAGTATCCGAGGCCGACGGCGCCATTGAAGGCAGCCATGGTGTTCTGCGGCCACATGGCACTGCCGCCGCGGTGGGCGATCGGCACCGGCCCGGGTTCTTCAAGGAACGGGTGCACCGATGTCACAGCGCCAGTATCGCGGCTTGGCCCCGAGATACACGGCGAGCGATGCGTCGCATCCCGAACACGGTTCGCGGCACATGCCGCCCTCTACACGGCGTTCAGTGCTGTCGCCGGTACCGTCACGTCGATGTCCGACGGCAGCGTGGGGGAGCAGGACCCCGGGGGCGAGCATGTGTCGCCGGTCGATGCCTTCGCCACATGGACCGCCAGCGAACCGGTGCCGTTGGACCGGGCGGCGCTGGCCATAGCTGCCCACTGCCGGGCGGATCAGGTGGACGAGGCAGCGGCACTGGCTGAACTGGACCGTCTCGGCAACGCGGTGCGCGAGCCAACGCCAACCGCAGTCGTCGAGCTGCTCTTCGACTCAGAAGGCTTCGGCCCGAATCGGGCCCGCTTTGCCGACCCGGCGAACAGCTACCTCGACCTGGTGGTTTCGCGGCGGATGGGCATACCGATCACGCTTGCAGTCGTCACGATCGAAGTGGCCCGCCGCGCGAGCCTGGAGCTGCACGGTGTCGGCATGCCAGGCCACTTCCTGGTCGGCACGCCCGATCCCGGCACATTCATCGACGCATTCGATGGCCGCATCATCGACCGGGCCGGTGCCGCAGCGATATTCGCCCGCTTCGAGTCGCGCCAGGCGTTCGACGATGCGTTCCTGGCGCCGACCCCGTCCGAGGCAATCTTGCTGCGAATGCTGAACAACCTGCGCACGCTGCATCTGCGTCAACCCGATGCACCGTCGCTGGTGGCCGTGCTGGAGCTGCTCACACGGCTGCCCGGCTGCCCGCTCGACGAGTTCATGCGTCTCGGCCAAGCGCTCGCGACGCTCGGGCGTCCCGACAAGGGCGCACGAGTGCTCGAAGCCGCCGCAGACAAATTCGGCGGCAGCGACGTCGAACACCTCAACCAAGCAGCAACCCGCCTCTGGGCCCAGCTGAACTGACCACAGCCGCCAGTCGCCGCGTGGAAGGTGAGGCAGGGAGCGACGGCACGATTGCGGCTGCCGGGAGTAAGAAGCCGCGCGGATAGGTGAGACTGCTTGTGGCCCATTTCGTTCACGTCATCGAGAGGCTCAGCAAAGCCACCGGTCAGGGCGTTGTCGCTGCCGGCAGCGAGTCGGGCGTTTCCGCAGGTCAGCGCCTATCCGCTGACCCTCTAAGAGATGCCGGTTCGGATTCGGTCTCAGCGATATGCGCGTTCAACGGTTCCGGTCTACGGGAGAGTGCGAGCGGCCGACCTTCCCCGGGCCATGGCTGAGCCAGGCAAACGCGAGTATGTGCCGCTGACGTTCTTCGTCCGCGAGTGGGATGCCTGGCCCGATGAGTGCAGCGCCATGATCGCCGATGCCCCGACGGGCGACGACGCCGACGACTTGTGCCGCATCGCGGCAGTGGTTCATGCGCTCTGTGACCGTGACGGCGTCCCGGTGCCGGCTTGGGTGTTCGATCACCGATCGGAGGTCGATATTGCGTGGGGCAGGCATTGCGTCATGGAGGGCTTCATCTGGGAACAGACCATCGCTGACGCCCCCGCGAACGCCCTGCGCGACCGTGCCGTTGAGCAGGACCGTCAGCGATCCCGCGAAGTCACGTGCCTGGGCACCGAGGTCACTTGGCACGAGGCGGCAAGCAGAACCACGTCTGACGCGCCAGTTCGGTCTCGAACCGGCCAGCACGCGCCTGTTCGTCAAGTTCCTCGCGGCTGAACCCGGTCTCGGCGATCGCGGCTTCAAGAGCTTCCCGAGCCTCGCCAGGAGTCGGTCGATGCACGACAATCTCGCTCGGCTCGGTGAACGTCGAAGTCACTTGTCGGCTCCTCTCTGAGTGCTGGATCAACGCGTTGTCTGTCTCGCGCTAGAAGTTCCTTCTCGTGTGACGGTAGCGAACGGCTGTGACAGTCATGACGTTGGGGTCAGCCGCCGTGGCTTGGGTCTGATCTACGGGTCCTTCACATTCTTGTGGGATAAGGGTGGCCCAAGGGTTCCTGGCCGGGTCGGCGGCGTCGAGCGGTGTCGTGTCTGTCAGTCCCGGTGTGATTCACATTGTTCCGCAGCAGTCAGCGGCCCTGCCCTTGTCTCAGGGCGTGCCTCCTGGATTCGGGGGGAGGCCCGGGGGGAAGTGGGGGTGCCCCCGGGCGTTCTGGTTGGTGGTATGGCGGCTCGACGGCTCGTCGGCTCAACGGCTCGACGGCTCGGCGATGAGCGGGCCGGGCTTCCGTTGCCCCCGGCCGATTCAGGTTGGCGGTGCTCGGGTCGGCTGGTCGGTCGGGGACGGGCCATGGCTGCTGTTCGGTGTGTGGGCTGGCGGCTGGTCTGTCGGCTCGCTCGGCGGCTGGGCTGTCGGTTCGGTTGGCGGCTCGGTTGGCGGTTCGCTTGGCGGTTGGTCTGGCGGTTGGGTTGGCGGTTGGAGCCTGTAGCGGCTGTTGTTGGTGTCCCATTGGGCGGTGAAGTCTTGTTGGTGGATCTTGACGTTGTGGCAGTCGACGCAGACGGTGACGAGGTTGGCGTAGTCGGTGGGTCCGCCGTGTTGCCAGTGGTCGATGTGGTGGTGCTGGCATCGCTCAGGAGCGATGCCGCATCCGACGCAGCCTTTGTCGCGCAGCGCCAGGGCGGCGCGTTGGAGGTCGGTGGCGGTGCGGCGGCTGCGTCCGATCCGCAGATCGCCGGTGGCGGCTTCGAATATTGCGGGCAGCACTTCGGCGTCGACGGCGATCTGGGCGATCTCGCCGATCGGGATCGGGGTGCCGTCGCCGAGACGGCCGCCGGTGAGCTGGTGGTTGACCGTGTCGTAGTCGGCGACGACGATCAGCGACGCGCCGGTGGGGCGTTTGGCGTCGGGATCGCAGATGAGCTCGGTGACGGCGTCGGCCATCCGCTGGGCGGGTGTGCGCCGTGCTGCGGGGTCTTCGTTTCGGAACAGGCGCCGCTCGGCGGCGGCGATCACGGTGCCCAGCCGGGCGCCCATAACAGGGTCGACGCAGAGGCTCAGCACGGTCATGGCGTCGCTGGCGCGGGTGAACAGCTTGGCGGCACGCGCGTCGCGCTGCCGTTCCAGCACCGACTCGCCGTCGTCGCGGTTCACGTCGGCCACATGACGGGCGACGGTGCGACGGAACTCGTCATAGCCCTCACGCTCGGCGCGTTCGGCCAAGAATCGGTCGTCGATGGGGGCGTCGCCCGCGGCACGGGCGATCAGCTGCGCGTGACCGACCGGCACGGTGCCCGCGGTGAGGCCTTGGCGGGTCGCGTCGAGCTCGGCGAGCCGTACTGCGTCGCGGACTTCGCCGCGTGCCCGACGGCCCGAGACCGCCATGGCGTCAGCCGCTGCATGCGCAGCCGCGCCGTCGCCGCTGCGGCGAGCGATCTCGCCCAGCGTGTCCGCTTTCATCGCCGCCAGCCCGGACTCGGCCCGGGCGATCTCGCCCAGCCGAGCCTGCAGGCCCTGCCCGCACAGCCCGGCCACGTCCACCGCATCCACACGCACCCCGCCCGATGCCAACACGCCGACCGACCCGCCGTTCTCGGCTCCCCAAACGCCGTCGCTGTTCATGGGAACAATCGTATGTGGGGGGTGTGACAGGCTCGTCGGCGTTACAGCCGCATCTGTCGCCGCATCACTCGGGGCGACAGGGGTGCCGCTGTCGTCGCCGTCGCTTCTCATGAGAACAACCGTATGTGAGGGGTGTGACACCGTCGTCGGCGTCGCAGCCGCATCTGTCACTGCGTCACTCGGTGCGATGGGGCTGCTGCTGTCGTCGCCGTCGCTTCTCATGAGAACAACCGTATGTGGGGGGTGTGACACCGTCGTCGGCGTTACAGCCGCATCTGTCACTGCGTCACTCGGTGCGATGGGGCTGCTGCTGTCGTCGCCGTCGCTGTTCATGAGAACAACCGTATGTGGGGGGTGTGACACCGTCGTCGGCGTCGCAGCCGCATCCGCCGCCGCAGCACTCAGGGCGATCGGGGTGCCGCTGTCGCCGTCGCTGTTCATGCGGGGCACCGTATGTGAGGGTTGTGACAGTCCTGATCTTGGGGTCAGCCGTCCGAGCTTGGGTCTGATCTACGGGTCCTTCACATTCTTTGTGGGATGAGGGTCGTCCGAGGGTCCCTGGCTGGGTCGGCGGCGTCGAGTGGCGTCGTTTCTGTTAGAGGGAGCGTCAATAGGCGCTGACCTGCGCAAACGCTCAATGCCCCCGCCGTCGGTACGGCGCTGTGACCTGCAGCTTTGCTGGGCTTTCTCATGGCTTGAGCGAGAATGGCCGAAAACCGCTTCGCCTATTGGCGCGGTCTGTTAGTCGGTGATGGTGCCGGTGCCGGTGTCGTCGGTGATGGCTGCGCCGACGGGGTAGGAGAGCTTCAGCTCGAATCTTTCTGTGCCTTCGTTTCGGTTGTCGTCGGCGAGCAAGACTTGGACTTGCTGGGTGAGGGGTCCGCCGGAGGAGAATTTGACGGTGCCCTGGGCGTGGTAGAAGTCGCGGTCGTGGCCGGTTCCTTTCGCGGAGACCGGTGCTGTTTGTTGGGTCTGGTAGAAGACCAGCACGCGTTCGCCGGGTTTCGGCGTGCGGCTGAGGGTGACGGTGAAGTTCATGCACGACATGTAGCCGCCGACGCAGTTGCGGCTGCGTTCGCTGTGTGTTGCGTCACCCACCGACAGCGTCGCCATGCCGGGGGTGACTTCGTTGTCGGCGACTCTGACTGAGGCCGCGCCGTTCGGCGCGTCGGCGACTTGGTAGCCGGTGGCGGCTTGGTAGCCGATGCCGCGCTGCACTGCGACGTAGACGGTGCCGTCGGGCCAGTCGTTGCTGTCGTCGCGGGTGGCGATGTCGAGTGTGGCGGTTCCGCTCGTGCCGATGGTGACGGTGCGGGTGGGGTTCTCGTCGTTGGTGATTCCGATGTTGAGATTCTTCACCCGCACCACGACGGTGATGTCGCTCGTCGGCGGCGGGGTGGCGGTGAGCGTGAACCTTGCGGTGCCGCCCTCGGTGATTGCGTCGCCGCCGGTGATGCTGACCATCGGCGCGTCGGGGGTGGAGTCCACCATGCATTCCAAGGCCGCGATGACCTCGTCGAGCCGGTTGAGGGACCAGCCGTACCGCTGGCGGCGGTCGTGGATCTCTCGCACCTCCGACAGCGTGATCGCGTTCGCCGAACGGTTCAGCGCGTTCTTGATCCGCACCCAGCGGTTGGTGGCAGCAGAGGCGATGCGAGCATCGACATGGGCCAAAAGCTGCGCTGAGACGCACGGGTTCGGCTCAACGGGGCCGTCAGTGACAGGACCCACAGGAGGCGTGAAAACTGGTCGTGTGATGCCCAGATCGTCTGTGTAATCGACTTGTGCGCGCAGTTCCTTGCCCACGTCGCCGGCACGGACAACGTACTGGTCGACATTATTCAGTACAGCCATGCCCCCCGAGATGAGAACAGGGGACCATTCCCCGCCGGGGTCTCTCTTGTGCCAAAAGTGATCAGCGACGGTTCCGTTGCCGTCGGGATCGTCGGCGACCCGATTGACGGTCAGGGTCTCGCCCACCAAAGGATCGCCGGACAGCTCGAACGACGCAGGGCCGCCGTCCTCGACCAGCTTGTAGGTCCTTGAGGTATCGGTCGTCACGCCATAGCCGGCCCCGGCGACAAGCGTCAGGATGATGGTCTCGCCGCTGTCTTGGACGTTGTCCGCGGTGGGCGTCACCGTGAGGACATCAACGGTAGTCCAAGTCATCGTCCCCGACGGGATGACGAAGGTGCCCGTCCCCGCAGAGTAGTCCTGCGTCCCTCCGCTGACGGCGCTAAGGGTGTAGTCCGTACCGGCGGTGGCCGTGCCGCCCATCGTGTAGTTCACCGTCAGGTCAGCCGTCAGGTTAGTCCCTATGGCCCCGGTGGCCTGCACTCTGAAACGGGTGGCGATGCTGGCGCCAGCATCTTCCGCGATGGTGATCGTCGCGCTACCACTTCTGAAGATGTTCCGGTTAGGCGTCTCTGCCGCGGCCTGACTCGGCAGCACGCCGAGCAGCACCGCGAGGGCGACGAGCAGAAGCGCCGGGCGTCTGAGCCGCGCCCGCCCTACGCGCTTGGGGCGATCAGCGCGATTCTTGGGGGGGGGGGGGACTGCCGCCGCGAACCCGACGCGGCGCTACCCGGCCGATGCGTCTGAGCGCGCTGGCTGTGTGGCGATCATGCTTGCCCATCGTGACGGCCTCCACTCGGTGGGTCCCTGGGCCCCACATCCGATCACCCAGTGTGCCATGAGGAGGCGACTTCCACCAGCCCATCTGCGGCCATGTTCTGGCTGACACGCCTGCCGGGCACTCGAGCCGAACGCGGTCGCCCCGGATTCAACGCAGCCCCAGCGGCACCGGGACCGGTTCGGCGGGGCCGCCGTGGCCGGGTTTGCATTTTTCCGATCTGGTCAAGGTGTGTCGCGTGTGTTTCGGCGAGTCTCGGCGCCAAGGGAGCCAACTGATCTACCGGACGCCTTGGCAGGGCATGCTTAGAGTGAACATCCAGAACCACAGCGGAGACGCGAAGCCCTATCAGGTGCGTCAGGTCCTGCGTGCGATCGGCTTGATGGAGGCCGACAGTGAATGATCCTCGGTACCAGTATCGAGCTTTCGGGTCGGACGAAGACGATGCCTGGATTGGCGTGTGCAACGGCTTTGTGCTGGTGAGCCACATCGCTCCAACGAAGGCGGAATGTCTTCGCGGCATCCGTGCGCTGGTGGACGACATCGTGGCGGACTTGCAAGGCGATGGCGAGGTGCTGCCGCCGCCGCCGCTCTGCTGGGATGCTTTCGACGCCCGCCATCTCGACACGGCAGTCGGCTCGACCTGCTGACTACGCCATTTCGCTTCTGGGGCGCTGCGCCGGCACCTCGCGGCCGGCGAACGTCAGGGGATGCCGCAGCGTTCGTTGCGCACTCCGCACCGTGAGCTACGTCTACAGGCCGATGGCGAGGTCGGACCGGCCTCGCAGGTGGGTGCGCTCATTGACCGACAGCACGCTGCGGTGACCATGGCTTGACGCGAAGACGCGGGTGACCGAGGTGTAGTCGACGTCGAATCGGAGGAATGCGTCGGCATCGAAGCCCAAGCAGCGAGCGAGGTAGGCGTTGACGACCCCACCGTGGCATGCCAGAGCGACGCGCTGGCTGCGGTGGTCAGCGACGATCTCGTCGACGGCATGGTTGACCGTGGCGATGAATTGCGCCGTGCGCTCCGCGTCGCCGAACGAGCCAGTCGCCAGCTCGTTCCAGCGCTCGCGGTCGGTCTCCTTGAGCACCTCCATGGGCACGTACGCGGGGGAGTCTCGGTCGAACTCGCTGAGGCCGTCTCGCACGGCCGGCACCAGACCGGTCGCGCCGCCGATGGCCTCTGCGGTCTGCAACGCCCGCCGCATCGGGCTGGCGTAGAGGGCGTCGACGCTCATCTCGGACAGCCATCCGGCCACGGCTGCAGCTTGCTGGCGACCGATCGCCGACAGCGGCGGGTCGGCGGGTTGCCCATCGTGTCGCACAACTCGTTCGGGTTGGCCGTGACGGACGAAGACGAGTTCCACGGCGGCTGACCCTATTGGCCCAACGCACCGAACCTCTGGAATCGATAGCAGGGTGCCTTGACGGGAGCGGTACCGTGGTGCTACATGGCAAGACGGACCAAGATCATCGCCAGCGTCGGACCAGCCTGCAGCGACGCGGCGACCATGACAGCCCTGATCGAGGCAGGTGTCGATGTATGGCGCCTCAGCTTGGCGCACGGCACGCTCGACGAGCAGGTCGAGACGTTCCGGAGGCTGCGCGCCATCTCGGAGGAATCGGGCCGCCATATCGGGATCCTGGTGGATCTGCCCGGCCCTAAGGTGCGCTGCAAGCCGTTTCCCGAGGGCGGCTGCGAGATCGCCCAAGATGCCGTGCTCTCGCTGGGCATCGACGGCGACGCCAGCACCGCAGACCGGATCGTCGTGGACTACGAAGGCTTGCTGACCGACGTGGGCCCTGGCGACCAGCTGTCCTTCGGAGACGGCAACGTGGTGCTAGCGGTCGAAGACCGGGCATCCAACGCCCTCAAAGCCCGTGTCCTGCACGGCGGTCACCTCGAAGGACGGCCGGGCCTGCACGTTGACTCGTCCAAATTGCGCATGAGCACGCCGACCCCGAACGATCTGAAGCTGGCCGACACGTTCATCGACCTGGGCACCGACATGGTGGCGCTTTCGTTCGTCCGCTCCGCTCACGACATGCGGCGCTTGGGCGTCGAACCGCACCCGCGCGGCCCGCTGCTAGTGGCCAAGATCGAGACCAACGCGGCCGTGGAGAATCTCGACGGGATCATCGAAGCGTCCTCGGCGGTCATGGTGGCCCGCGGCGACCTGGGCGCCGAGTGCGACATCGAGGAATTGCCCCATCTGCAGAAGCGGATCATCGAAGCCTGTGTAGCGCACGGCCGACCGGCCATCACCGCGACGCAGATGCTGGAATCGCTGCTGCACTCGCCGGTGCCGACCCGGGCCGAGGCCTCCGACATCGCCAATGCAGTGTTCGACGGCACGTCCGCGGTGATGCTGAGCGGTGAGACGGCCATCGGCCACGACCCGGTGAACGCCGTGCGGACCATGGCACGCATCACCGAGCGAGCCGATGAGCGCTTCGACTATGAGGCGTGGTGGAACCGGCTGCTGTCGGTACGCAGGAAAGACGACAGCGCCGCCGACTACATGCGGGTGACCGACGGCATCACCCAGGCAGCGTCGAGACTCGCGACCGAACTCGGCGCACAGGCGATCATCTGCCTGAGCCGGTCGGGTTTCACCGCTCGCAGCATGGCCAGATTCCGCCCATCAATGCCGCTGCTGGGCCTCACGCCCGAACCTCGCACCGCCATGCAGCTCTCGCTGTCGTGGGGGACCCGCCCGCTCGTGTTCGGCGAGCGTCTGACCCCGGCAGAGTCGGCTCTCGAAGCTGTGCACGCTGCGGCACGGTCAGGCATGGTGCGCAGCGGCGACATGGTTGTAGTGGTGTCTGGCTCGAGCCCCGAGTCTCACGCCACCGACAACTTGCGCGCCATGCGCGTTCCCTGAGACTGAACCGCTCGGTGAAGCCGTGGCCCCGGGCGCCCGCCAGAGCGTCGCGGAGTTGCCCTGGACACGATCGCGAATCACGGCTGCCAGGCCTGGATCAACCCGTGTCAATGTCGATGTCCACATCGATGCGGCTGGGGTCGATGCGATCGGGCCCGCACAGCGGATTGTCGGGCACCTGGACCGTGCGGCCAAGGACATCGCACGAGCAGGTTTGTTGACAGTCCCGTAGTCCCGACCACTGGACTGCCAGCGCTGCTGCGGCACCGACGAGCACCACCGAGATGAGCACGGCCAGCGCCAGCTTGCGGATCATTCGCAGCACAACGACGGCCGCGATCACGAGGCAGGCGATGCCACCGACGAGTGCTGCGCTGAGGCGGTCAGCATCCAACCACTCGGGCAGCACTCATCTGAGGTTACGCACCGTCGCTGCGGGGCACAGGGATCGATTCCGGGTCTGAGCAGGGGTGCTCACTAGAGTCAAGGCGAATCTGCTGACTTCGACGAGGTTCCCCAATGGCTGCCACTCCCATCGACCTGCGGCCGGGCGGTCTGCCCGAGACGGTCCTGGATCCGGCCCCGTCGCCGGCCGCAGCCGCATTCGAGGCGGCCATGGAACTGCCGCCGGACGACCGCGTTGCGGCACTGGCGCGTGTCGCAGCCCATTGGCCGCGGATGCTCGAAGCATGGGCGGAACTGGGCCGCTGCGCGGCAAGCAGTGGCCGGCACGTCGAGGCGTACGCCTATTGCCGGGTGGGATACCACCGCGGCCTGGACGCGTTGCGAGCGGCGGGTTGGCGCGGCAGCGGCTACGTCCGCTGGACGGAGCCCACCAACCACGGCTTCTTGTGGTCGCTGCTGGGCCTGGGTCGCTCAGCCGCCGCCATCGGCGAGGACGACGAGGCCGACAGGTGCGCCGGGTTCCTGGTCCAACTGGACCCCGGCGGCGAGCCCCCAACCGGTGAGTGGCCACAGGCGTGAGGCCTGCCGGCGTCGTGCTGTGCGGCGGCGCTTCGACGCGCATGGGCAGCGACAAGGCCAACCTGGAGCTGGTGGGACGACCGCTGGCGCTGTGGGTTGCCGACGCATTGACGGCGGCGGGGGCGCACCCGGTGGTCGCGCAGGGAGGCAATCCGCCTGCACCTCTCGTGGCTGAACCCGACAGCACGCCACTTTCCGGACCGCTCGCTGGACTGGTCGATGCGCTCGAGCGTCACGGCGATGTTCTCGTGTGCCCGACCGACGTGCCGACGGTGCCTGTCCACCTGCTCGCCGCTCTGATTCGCACGGCGCACAGCACGAGCGAGCCGGTTGTGCTGGCCCGCAGCGACCGTGTCGAGCCTCTGATCGGCCATTACGCCCGCGCATCGCTCTCGATGCTGCGGGCGGGCCTGCGCGACGGCGCACGTGGACCCAAAGCTGTCCTCGACCTCGATGCCATCCCGACGGTGTCGGTGGAGGTGGCTGATGTTCTGAATGTGAACAACGCCGCCGACCTCGCTGCAGCCGAGGCGATTGTGGCGACTCGTGACATTGCGCGACCGGGAGCGGGTTGACGGCCATGGCACGTCGGCGCGCGCGGCCCCAGCGCGCACGGGCACCGCGCGACGGGGCACCGCGCGAACGGCCGCAGCACGAATGGATCGACTCCCAGGCTGCGCTGGAGACTCTCGTTACCGATCTGGTGGCCGCCGACTGCATTGCCGTGGACACCGAGTTCCACAGAGAGCGCAGCTACCGCCCCCAGCTGGCACTGGTCCAGATCGCATTCGACGACCGGGTAGCGCTCGTGGATCCCACGACGACCGACGTTGCCGTCTTGCGTGCCGCCCTCGATGCCGACGTCTTGGTCGTGATGCATGCGTGCGCTCAGGACATCGAAGTGCTGTCCCAGGAGTGCGGCGCCATACCGTCGAAGCTCTTCGACACCCAGGTGGCCGCCGGTTTTCTGGGAATGAGCACACCGTCGCTGGCGGCGCTGGTCGACCGCCTCCTCGGCGTGCGTCTGAGCAAGGGTGATCGGTTGACGGACTGGTTCGAGCGGCCGCTGCGAGCAGCCCAGCAGCGCTATGCCGCAGACGATGCGGCGTACCTCATCGAGCTGTACGACGAGCTTCGCACCCGCCTGAGGGCACTGAACCGGTGGCAATGGGCGCTGGACGAGTGCGAGCAGTGGCGAAGGCCCCCTGGACCGCCCCCGGAACCGACCCAAGCTTGGACCCGCATCAAGGGAGCGCGCCAATTGCGCGGGCCGCAGCGGGCGGTGGCGTACCAGCTCGCCGCATGGCGGGAGCGAACCGCCAGCGAGCGGGACATTCCTGTGCGCTTCGTGCTGTCGGACATGGCACTGCTGTCGATCGCGCAGCGGCGCCCTCGCAGCATCAGCGAGTTGCAGGGATTGCGGGGCGTGGACGGCAACCAGTTCCGCGGACGGGCAGGCGATCGGGTCATCGCCGAGGTTGCGAGAGGTCTCGACATGGCATCGGGCGACATCCCGTCGGGCGCGCTGTCGGCGGGACCCAACGTGGACGCGGCACTGCAGCCGGCGGTACCCCTCGTCGGCGCCTGGGTGGACGAGGTGGCTCGTGGCGAGGGCATCGATCGCAGCTTGTTGGCGACCCGTTCCGACATAGCGGCATTGCTCGCCGGCGACCCCGCATCCCGGCTGAGCACCGGCTGGCGGGCAGAAGTGGTAGGCGACGGCATCAGGTCGCTGCTGGCGGGGGAGGCCGCTCTGGCCTTCGATCCGGCGTCGGGCTTGCAGCTCGAACCGCGGCCCGGCGGAGGGCCTCAGCGCTGCGAATGACACGCAGCGTCGCGCCCCGGGCGGTAGGGTGACAGGGCACTTCGTAGAGCACAGGTGCCTTATCCTGCGCGGATACAGGCACGTCCGGATGCAGGCAAGCGAAGCCTCGCAGTCGAGCACGAGGAGCCAGCCGGTGAAGAAGGGTCGACATCGCCGCTACGAGGAGGCTCGCAAGTTTCAGCGTGCCACAGCGGAGCGTTTCACCATCGAGGACTACGACTTCGACAACTCGGATCGATTCGGTGTCGAGTTCGACGACGAGGATTCGGATCCCGATGATCAGTACGGGCACCTGGCCGACAAGTACGACGACGACTACTCCGATCTCGAGGCCAAGTACGCCGATTTCGACGGTGACGCCGACGCTGACTCGGACGCGAACTCCGAGGCGTCCCAGCGCGAGAGCGCCTGAGCGTCCCAGCCGACTCAGCTGCGAGGCCGAGACGGTTCACTCGCGTCGGCGAACAGCAGGATGCGGCAGCAATCGCGCAGATGCGGCGCGCACGTTGAGCTCGGCGCACAACTCGGCATAGATCTCGGGTCCGCAGATGGCTGTCAGCTCGTCGCGTAACGCTGTGAAAACGCGCTGGCTGCCGACGTGAGCGTTCGCCGACGACGTACACCACCAGGAGACGTCGGTGTCGGGTCCTCCCCAGTCGCGCAGCTCCCATTCCCGCACCATCGTGTAGACGTGGCCAGTGACGGTCTCGTGGTCCTCGCGGCGGATCGGCGCCTGCCAGCAGATCTCGGGCTTGGTGTCCATCGGCCGCCGACCGGTGCGCTTGGCCAGTACGTGGAAGGCGCAACCCGCGCCGGCGGGGTGATCAATCCGATTCGCGAACACGCAGGCTCCGTCCACGACCTGAGTTCGCCACCAGCCCTCGCCGTCTTGCCACAGCGCCTCTGCAGAATCCCGGCAGTGCTGCCAGATCTCGGCGTCCAGTTCGGCGATCATCGAACGGATGTGCGCGAGGTCGTCGTCGCCGTTGAGGTATGCGCCGTGGCTGCAGCAGCCCAATGCCAGCTCGGGGGCGGGTTCGGTGTCGATTCCCGGGCAGCCAGCGCCATAGATGCACGTCCAGGCGCTGGTGAGAAAGGTCACATCGAACAGCCACGTGCGATGCTCGTGCGGGTCCTCCAGCGAGAGCCATTCCCGTGCGTCATCCCCGGGGCTCCAGTCATCGACGCTCACACCGATATCAGAAGCCATTCGCGGCGAGCCTACGGTACGGTCGCGCTGTGGTTCCTGAGGCTGATGCGGCGCCAGACGCGGCCCTGCTCGCCGACCTGCGCGGCGTTGTGGGCGATCGGGCACGCGACAACGACTTTGAGCGGGGCCTGTACAGCCGTGACGGCTCGATCGAGGGCAGCCCGCCTGCGATCGTGTGCCTGGCTGAGACTGCGACCGAGGTTGCCGAGATCGTGCGCATCTGCCGGCGTCACAGCCGGCCGTTCCTGGCCCGTGGCTCGGGAACCGGCTTGGCCGGGGGAGCAGTGCCGGTCGGCAGGCCGGTCGTGATCGCCACGGCGAAGATGGATCGCATCGTCGAGGTCGACGTCGACAATCGCGTCGCCTGGGTCGAGCCTGGGGTGCTGAACCTCGACCTGTCGCGAGCATTGACGCCGCTGGGGTTCCACTTCGCCCCTGATCCTTCGAGCCAGCAGGTGTGCTCGCTCGGCGGGAACATCGCCAACAACTCCGGGGGGCCGCACTGCCTCGCCTATGGCGTCACGACGGCGCACATCGCCGCACTTGAGGTGGTGCTGCCTTCCGGTGAGACCACCATGTTGGGCGGGGTGGACGCTGAGCCGCCTGGACTCGACCTGCGCGGGCTCTTCGTGGGTTCCGAGGGCACGATGGGCATCGCCACGAAGGCCGCGGTGCGTCTTACGCCGAACCCGCCATCAGTCCGGACGCTGCTGCTTGATTTTGACGATGTCAGCGAAGGCTCGGCCGCCGTCAGCGCCATCATCGCCGCGGGGCTGGTGCCGTCCGCGCTGGAGATGATGGACCAGCGTGCCATCGAGATCGTGGAGGCGTTTGCCCACGCCGGCTACCCGACCGATGCCGCAGCGGTGCTGCTGGTCGAACTCGATGGCCTGCCCGGCGGTGTCTCCGCAGGCGTGGAGATCATTCGCAAGGTCGCCGAGCAGTACCACGCCGGCCACGTGCGAGTCGCAGCCGACGACGCGGAGCGAGCTCTGCTGTGGAAGGGTCGCAAGAACGCATTCGGCGCGGTGGCGCGGATCAAGCCCGACTACTACCTGCACGACACGGTGGTGCCCCGCTCACGGCTGACCGAAGTGCTCGATCAGGTGTACCGGATCGCAGACGCCTACGACCTGATCGCAGTCAATGTGTTCCACGCCGGCGACGGGAACCTGCACCCGATCCTGGCGTTCGACCGACGCGAACCCGGTGTCGACGAGCGAGTGAAGGCGGCGGGCCGCGACATCGTCGCTGCATCCATCGCAGCGGGCGGCGTGCTCAGCGGCGAGCACGGGATCGGCTTGGAGAAGCGGGACTACATGGGGATGCTGTTCAGCGCCCACGACATGTACACACAGGACCTGGTGCGTGAGACCTTCGATCCTGACGGGTTCGCCAATCCGCTGAAGGTGATCCCGTCGGGCTCACGCTGCAGCGATTCATTCCACCAGCAGGTGCCTGAAGGTGCTTGGGTGTGAGTTCGCAGTCCAGCAGC
This sequence comes from Candidatus Poriferisodalis sp., assembly GCF_965214215.1. Taxonomy (GTDB): domain Bacteria; phylum Actinomycetota; class Acidimicrobiia; order Acidimicrobiales; family Poriferisodalaceae; genus Poriferisodalis. The sequence goes on from NZ_CBDCBD010000003.1 coordinate 2,449,434, forward strand.
GCCGGAGGCCGCCGGCGATGAGTCCGAGCACCGGTCCCGCTGAAGTCAGCGCCAGTCTCGCCGCGCGGATAGATCCCGCCGTTACCGAATTCGCCCGCGAGGTCGGTGCCAGCGATCCGATCACCGTGGTGGGCACGCGCACCCATTGGCACGTCGGCGGCGAACCGGCCGCGGGCACGCGTGAGATCCGGGCCCCCGCCGGCGTGTGGGAACACGAACCCTCCGAGATGACCGTGCGGTGCGGCGCGGCCACATCCGTCGGCGAGCTGAGCGCGCACCTGGCGCAAACCGGCCAGATGATCCCTCTCGACCCTGCCGACGATGCGGCGACGGTCGGCGGAGTGCTGGCGTGCGGGTTCAGCGGACACCGCAGGCTCCGCTACGGGCATGCGCGCGATCTCGTGCTGCAGACGCGCCACGTCGACGCCACCGGCAAAGTCGTCACGGCCGGCGGCCCGACGGTGAAGAACGTTTCGGGCTACGACCTGCCCCGCTTGTTGGTGGGATCGTTGGGCACGCTCGGCTTGCTGGCTGAGGTGATTCTGCGAACCCTGCCCGTGCCACCAGCGGCGCAGTGGCTGCACGGCGACGGCGATCCGTTCGCAGCGTTCGACCTGCTGTACCGACCGAGCAGCGTCCTGTGGAATGGCACGCAAGCCTGGATCCTGTTGGAGGGCGATCCGTCCGACATCGCCGCCGAGGCCGCGAAGATCGAACCGCTGGGGTTTGGCCCCGCAACCGACGGGCCGCATGTGCCCGCGGCAGGGCGCGAGTCGATGCGGCCCTCGGATCTGCGAGGGCTCGCTGGCAGTGGGGGCGAGTGGCTGGCGGAAGTCGGCGTTGGCCTGGTGCATCGAGCCGAACCGGTCGATGCGGGACCGGTCGCGCCGGTCAACGCAGCGTTGATGACCGAACTGAAACAGAGACTGGATCCTGCCGGCCGGCTGAATCCGGGCAGGAGTGCGTGGTGAGCGTTGCGGGCGCGCACTCCGACAGCGCGCATTCACCGAGCACAGCGTCGAGCGCTGGAGGCGCAACGGCGGGCCAGCGGCAGGGCACGTTCGCGCTCGAGCTCAACATCGACAGCGACACGCTGGCTTCGTGCGTCGCCTGCGGGATGTGCCTGCCGCACTGCCCCACCTACCGGGTCACCGGGGAGGAGTCGGCGTCGCCGCGGGGGCGCATTGCCCTCATGCGAGACGTCGCCGAGCGGGGCGAGGCCGACGCTGCGTTCGTGGAATTCATGGACGCCTGCATCCAGTGCCGCGGCTGCGAGACGGCCTGTCCCGCGGGCGTGCAGTACGGGCACATGATGGAGGTCACGCGCGAGGCGCTTGCATCACAGACCAACTACCAGCCGCGGCTGCGGCGGCTGGCTTACCGGGTGCTGGGCATGCCCCGCTTGCTTGGGGCGGGTTCACGCCTGCTGGCGCTCGCTCAGCGACTCGGCGTACTGGGTGCCGCGCGCTTGCTCAGCCGAATCGGGCGGTTTCGCTCGCTGGGCACCGCAGTGGGCGCACTGCCCCGGGTGCCCCTGCGACAGCGGCCGCTGCAACCGAGCGGCCAAGACGTGTGGCTGTTCACAGGCTGTGTCATGGACGCATGGATGCGCGATACCCACCGGGCGGTGCAATCGGTCATCGAGGCGACCGGCGCCGGTGTGGCGCTGCCGCCGCCACGAGCTGCATGCTGCGGCTCGTTGCACACCCATGCCGGTCTCGGTGACGACGCCCGTCGTTTGGCGCGGCGTGTGATTGCGGCGCTGCCAGGCGATGCCCCGATTCTCGTCGACTCAGCCGGCTGCGGAGCAGCCATGAAGGAATACGGTCACTTGCTCGGCACCCCCGAAGCCCACCGATTCGCCGAGCGAGTGCACGACGTTCATGAGTGGCTGGCTGCGCGGGTCGACCTATTGCCCGCCGGTGCCCCGATCGCGTCGGATATCGGCGGCCCAGTCACTGACGGCCCAGTCACTGGTGGCCCAGTCACTGGTGGTACGGCGCAGCGACCACGCGTCGCTGTGCAAGACCCCTGCCACCTCCGCCATGTGCAACAGGCGCACCTGCCGGTGCGCGCCGTGCTCGACCGCTACGTGGAAGTGGTAGAGCTCGACGACGACGGATTGTGCTGTGGCGCAGGCGGCGCGTACTCCCAGCAGCACCCCGACATTGCCGCCGCCGTCCGCGAGCGCAAGATTGCCGCCATCGAGCGCTCCGGCGCGGGCGTCGTGGCCAGCGCTAACCCGGGCTGTTCGCTGCACTTGCGTGCCGCTGGGCTCGACGCGCGCCACCCGCTTGAGATCGTGGCAGAACACCTGTCCGGCGACGGAGGCGCAGGCGCGTGAACGACGAGCTGACAGGCCGCGTTTGCGTCGAGCGGAGCCGGCGCGTATGAACGATGAAATCAACCAGTTGGCGGACCGTCTCGACGACACCGCCGAACAGCTCGCTGAGCTGTCCATCGAGCTGCTGCAGGGCGCACTTGCAGATGCCGACACGTCCGACGCGCGCTCCAAGCTTGAGCGAAGTGTTACCCGCGCCCGCCGTGCCACGATCAAAGCAGCGGCCATCTTGCGCGAGTCAACGGGCGGGTCGGATCCCTACGACGACTAACGGTGGGCGGGCGCAGTCGGCTGCTCAATAGCCAGCCGAGATGCGGTAGAGCTCGCCGATGAGGTCGTCGTACTGGCCGATCGCCAGGGCCGCGGCGTATGCCGCTCCGACGGTGGCGCCAGCAATGGCGAACGGCAGCCGGTCCAGCAGTCTGCCGACGGCGGGCACTGCGTACGGTGCGACTGCAATGAGGAGCAAGGGGAGCAGGACGCCTGCCATGTACAGGCCCATGAGCGCGAGCGTGCGAGGGCCATCGGTCGCGGCATCGTTGAGGATGTAGCCGAGGTGCTCACCGACGCAAGGTCGCCACAGCCAGCCGGCCAGCGCTCCGCCCACGATGCCCGCGCCGGTGGCGAGTGGTGAGGAATGCCCCGGGGCCCGCCACGCCGCCAGAAAGGTGCCCGCAGCGAGCAGCCCGCCGATCATCACTGCGATGCCTCGTGACGCAACCCACCAGTGGCCTGCGGCCTGCGCCCATGCCAGGAATGCAGCGCCAGCGATGTAGTACAGCGCCACAGTGAGCCGCGCCTTGCGGGCTACCAGCACGAGCGCCAGCCCCGGTGCGAGAGCAGTCTGCGTGCACGCCCACGTGATCACGCTGATGCCCTCTGTGAGGGTGTCGACAAGAGTGCTCACGGCGGCCCGCTCGCCGATCACGTCTCCGCGAGGAGCCGCTCGACAATCTGGTACAGCTCCTCATACTTGCGCGGGCTGTCGCCCCTGCGGTCGAAGCGGATCTGGTTGTCGCTGTCGATCACGTAGACGCGGGGCCAGTAACCGGTGGGGCCTTCTTGCCAGACGTGGAAGTTGTGCTTCTGGGTGTCGAGCGCGATCGGCCACGTGACACCCAGTTGGGCGGCGGCATCAATGATGTTGTCCACGTCGGCCTCGTAGGCGAACTCTGGAGCGTGGACGCCGACAATCTCGACACCTTGGTCGCCGAAATCCGCGTACAGCTCGCCGAGTGCATCCAAGGTGTTCTTGCAGTTCCGGCAGCCGAAGGTCCAAAACTGCACCACGGTGATCTCGTTTTCCTCGCGGATCTCCTCCAACGAGGTGGCGTCGGTGTTCAACCAGCCATCGAGCCTGCTGAGGGTGAACGCCGTCCCCAGCACCGGGATCGGCTCAAGAGGTTCCGTCGTCGTGGTTGGCGCCGGAGCGGCAGTCTCCGCGGTCGCTGTCTGCGGAGACTCACCCGGAGCGGTCTGCGGCGGGGCCGTCGGTGTGCTCGCAGCCTCAGCGACAACCGGATCGTCTTCAGGCCCGTTGACAGCGGTCCAGACAATGAGCGCAATGCCCACAACCAAGACGCCGACTGCGACAGAACGCGTCAGAGAAGACTTCATCTCAAACGCAGCGTACGTCCCGCCTGCGCGGCCGCTGAGGCGCGAGCCAGCAGGCACAGATGCCATAGCTGGGGAGGCGGCAGGAGACTCGGCGACGTTGCGACCTGCCGGATCGCGGGAGCCGAGGCTCATGCCGCCTCCCCAGCGGGCGCACTTACCCGCGCGGCTCCATAAACGCGACTGCCGTGTGTGATGCGCAGTCGCTAGACGCGACTGCCGAGCGATTCGAGCGGGATGAGCTTGCGGTCGGTGGCGTTGTCGGTGGGTCGCAGGATGCGGCTGTGCACCTCAGGTGCACCGTCGGCGTTCTGGTAGCCGGTGAGACGCTGGCGGGTGCGCCGCCCGAGCGGTTCTGCGATGTCGCGGAAGTCTTGTTCGGTGAGCCCCTGGCCGTGCTGCGCCCCAGCAGCGCGCGAGATGTTCTCGTCCATGAGGGTGCCGCCCATGTCGTTGGCGCCGGCCCGCAGGATCTGCTGAGCCCCCGGCGGGCCGATCTTCACCCACGACACCTGGATGTTGTCGATGAGTCCGTGGTAGGCGATCCGCGGCACGGCATGCATCAGCAGCGTTTCCCGGAAGGTCGGGCCGCGGCGCGCACCCTTGCGCAGGTAGATCGGGCTCGCCATGTGCACGAACGGAAGCGGGACCCATTCGGTGAACCCGCCGGTGCGCTTTTGCAGCTCACGCGTCGCCACGATGTGGCTCGCCCAGTGCTCGGGCTGTTCGATCGATCCGAACATGATCGTGATGTTCGAGTGCAGGCCCACCGCATGCGCCGCCTCATGGCATTCCAGCCACTCGGCGGTGTTGATCTTGTCGGGGCACAGCACAGCCCGCACCGAGTCGTCGAGGATCTCCGCAGCGGTGCCCGGAAGCGACTTCAGCCCGGCCTCCTTCAGCCGCATCAAGTAGTCCACCAGCGACTCGCCGAGCCGCTTGGCGCCCTCGATCACCTCAAGAGCGGTGAACCCGTGCAGGTGCATATCGGGCACGACATCGTGGATGGCCCGGCAGACGTCGATGTAGTAGTCGCCGTCGAAGCTGGGGTGAATGCCGCCCTGCAAGGTCACCTCGGTGGCGCCCAACTCGGCGGCTTCGATCACCCGCTCCTGGATGTCGGCCAGCGTCAGCATGTATGGCGTGCCCCGCAGGTTCAGCGACAAGGGACCCTTGGAGAAACCGCAGAACTTGCACTTGAACGTGCACACGTTCGTGTAGTTGATGTTGCGGTTGTGCACCCAGGTCACGATGTCGCCCACGGTTTGGCGGCGCAGCTCGTCGGCGACCTCGCCCACGGCGACGACCTCGGGGCCACGGGCACTAAACAGCGTGACGATCTCGTCATGGCCGACCTGCTGGCCCGCCATCACACCGTCGAGCACCTCTCGCACGGCGCCGCGGGCAAACGAGGGCCCGCCCATGATGTTCGTGGGCAGGTGGCCGGCACCGCCGGAGTACCACTGGGTGGAATTCTCGTCTGCCACCAGCACGTCAGCACCGGAGCCGGCGTCGAGATTCTCCATCGTGCGCTCGGGCATCTGGCTGCCGGGATCGTCGCGGCCCAGGCCCTGCGCGTCAGCCCGGTCGAGCACTCTGAATCGGTTGTCGTCGGCGATCCAGGGGTGCGGCTCGGCTGCGAACTCAGGACGGGCACCACCGGGGTACACGAACTCGGGATAGATCGTCAGCCGCGGAGCAAGCGTGAACCCGCGGGCCTCAGTGACCTCGCGCAGGCGATCGAGTGCCGGCCACGGGCGCTCGGGGTTGACATGGTCGGCGGTGATCGGCGAGACACCGCCCCAGTCGTCGATGCCGACATCGAGCAGCCCGCCGAACTCCTCGGTGAGATTCGGCGGGGCTTGCAAGTGAATGTCGGCCGGCAGAATCAGCCGCGCCAGAGCAATGGCCTGCGCGTACTCGTCGGGCGGGCAGGCGGGCATGTTGTGCATAGACGTGCCCGCCTTGGGCAGGAAGTTCTGCACGATCACTTCCTGGATGTGACCCCAGCGGGCGTGGCTCGCGGCAATGGCCTCGAGTGCGGCCAACCGGTCGGCGAGCGACTCGCCGATGCCGACGAGGATCCCGGTGGTGTAGGGGATAGCGAGTTCGCCGGCTGCTTCGAGCGTGGCCATACGGCGAGCAGGCTCTTTGTCGGGCGATCCCCGGTGGCAGTCGAGGTGGGGGTTCAGCGACTCGATCATCATTCCCTGGCTCGGCGAGACCTCGCGCAGCGCCGCCAGTTCGCCCGAGGTCATGGCCCCGGGGTTGGCGTGGGGGAGCAGCCCGGTCTCGTCACGTACGAGCCGGCACATTTCGACCAAGTAGTGGACCGTGGAATCCCAGCCGTGCTCTGCGAGCCACTCCGCTGCTGCGGGGTAGCGCAGCTCAGGACGCTCGCCGAGGGTGAACAGGGCCTCGTGGCAGCCAGCTCGGGCACCGCTGGCCGCGATCTCGAGCACCTCCTCGGGCGTGAGATACGGCGAGTCGAGCCGTGCCGGGGGCTGCGCGAACGTGCAGTAACCGCACTTGTCACGGCACAGCATGGTCAACGGGATGAACACTTTCGGGCTGTAGGTGATCCGGGTGCCGAACGTGCGGTCACGCACCTCGGCCGCACGTTCAGCGAGTTGGCCGAGCGGCACGGCTGCGAGCGCCAGCGATTCCGAGGACGGCGATGGCGTCACCGCTGCGCCGTTCGAAGGCGCGCCGTTGGCTGCGGGGTCCTCGGTGGTATGGGATGGTTCGATGATGGTCACAGTGCCCCTCCGTTCGTGGGGTGTGGTCGAATGGCTCGGGCAGGCGCGGTGTCGCTGTGGCTGGCGCGGCTGCGGATGCGAGCCGGACTCACCGGCTCGTCGCAGCTGGGGCAGCGGGTCGCCAGCTCCAGCGGGGTGCCGCAGTCGGCATGGAGCAGCACCGTGGGAGCATCGCCGTCCTGGCACCACCGGTCGCCCCAGGCCATGAGCGCCAGCAAGCTGTTCGACAGGTCGAGTCCCTTGTGGGTCAGGACGTAGTCGAATCGGACCGGCCGGTGCTGGTACGGCACCTTGGCGACGACGTCGGCGTCAACCAGACGGCTGAGCCGATCGGCCAGCATGTTGCGGGCGATCCCCAGGTCGTGCTGCATGGCGCTGAACCGGCGCACGCCGCGGAACAGGTCGCGCAGGATGAGCAGCGTCCAGCGATCACCGACGATGTCGAGCGTTGCCTGGATGGAACAGCTGGGCTGGCCCGTCGTGGCGGTCTTCACGGCCGCGCACACTACGGCAGTAGGTTTCGGTTTGCAACTAACTGACTTGCTTCAGGCGAGCGAGTCGGCCTGGCGAGGCGTCGGGCGAGCGAGTCGGCCTGGCGAGGCGTCAGGCGAGCGAGTCAGCTTTCGTCTGGAGCGACACCAGCAATTCGTCGAAGCTCTTGGTGAACGCTGCGACGCCTTGCGCCTCAAGCGTGTTGGCGACGGCGTCGAGGTCGATGCCATGGGACGTCACCGCGTCGAGCACGTAGCGGGCTGCTGCTTGGTCGGCGTCGACGGTGCGGCGGACCTTTCCGTGATCGCAGAAGGCCACCAAGGTGGCATCGGGCATGGTGTTCACGGTGTGAGGACCGATCAGCTCGTCGACATAGAGCGTGTCGGGGTACGCCGGATTCTTCGTGCTGGTCGACGCCCACAGCGGGCGCTGAACCTGCGCGCCCAGCGCTGCGAGCCGTGCCCAGCGGGGACCGCTGAAGATCTCGCCGAAGCGTCCGTATGCGGCTTTCGCCTGTGCGACCGCCGTACGGCCGCGCAGGCCCAGCGCACTGGCGGAGCCGACGGCGTCAAGCTGACGGTCGACCTCGGTGTCGGTGCGGCTCACGAAGAACGAGGCAACGCTGGCCACGTCCGACAAGTCGGTTACGCCCGCAGCTACACGGTCTTCGAGCCCGCTGAGATACGCCTCGGCCACCTTCTCGTATCGGGCAACGGAGAAGATCAGCGTCACGTTGATGCTGTTGCCCTCGGCAATCATCTGACGGATGGCCGGAAGGCCCTCCACCGTTCCGGGAATCTTGACCATCAGGTTGGGTCGCGCAATACCCTGGTGCAGCTCCCGCGCGGCCTGCGTGGTGGCTTCGGTGTCGTGCGCGAGCGAGGGATCGACTTCGACTGACACGAACCCGTCCGTGCCGCCCGAATCCGCATGCACCCCTTGGAGTGCCTGCAGTGCGGCCCGGATGTCGCTGGTGACCAGCTGCCAGTAGGCATCGTCGACCGAGACACCACCGCAGACCAGATCGCCGAACTGCTCGTCGTAATCAGGAGATGACTCGATGGCCTTTTGGAAGATGGACGGGTTCGATGTCAGACCGCGGATGCCGCGCTCCACCCAGTTCTCGAGCTCGCCGCCGGTGATCCAGCCACGGCGCAGGTTGTCGAGCCACGGGCTCTGCCCGCATTCGGAATAGAGCCCTTCTAGGCGCCCGTTCGTGGTGCCGCCATCGCCGTCGTCGGTCATGGGGATCCTTCCTTGAACGTTGCTGTCTCAGGGTCTACAGCAGCTCGCGCGCCGCATCGGCGATAGCTGGGGCCGTGAAACCGAAGTGGTCCATGAGCACCCCTCCGGGTGCGCTCGCACCGAAGCGATGCATGGCGATGGTGGCGTCGGCATAGCGGTCCCAGCCCATCGGCGACGCAGCCTCCACACCGAGCACGGGGACGCCCTGGGGGAACACGGCAGCTCGATAGGCAGGGTCTTGGGCCTCGAAGAGATCCCAGCTCGGCATCGACACCACCGAGCTGGCGAGGCCGTCCTCGGCGAGCAGCGCAGCCGCGGCCGTGCAGCACTGCACCTCGCTGCCAGTGCCCGCCAAGATGACCGCAGGCGCCGGGGTGTCGATCAGGACGTAGGCACCGCGCGCGACTTGCGCGGCGCGGTCGGTGCCGTCGAGCACGGGGACGTTCTGGCGCGTCAGCACCAGAGCCGTCGGGCCATCTCGCTCGACCGCTATCTGCCAGGCCTGAGCGGTCTCGTTGGCGTCGGCGGGCCTGATCACGCAGAGGCCCGGTATGGCGCGCAGCGATGCGACGTGCTCGACCGGCTGGTGTGTCGGCCCGTCTTCGCCGACGCCAATGGAGTCGTGTGTCCAGACGAAGACGGTCTTCGCCCCGCTGAGCGCAGCCAGCCGTACCGCGGGACGCATGTAGTCGCTGAAGACCAGGAACGTGCCGACGGCGGGCAGCACCCCGCCATGCAACGCCATGCCGTTGGCGACTGCGCCCATGGCGTGCTCGCGGACACCGAAGTACAGTTTGCGGCCTCCTGGATTCTCCGCCGAGAGCACTTCGGCCGTGACGTTCGTGCCGGTGTTGCCGGTCAGGTCGGCACCGCCGCAGATGAGGGCGGGCACGGCGTCCAACGACGCGTCGAAGACCCGGTTGGCAGCAACCCGCGTCGCCATCTGAGTGCCGGCCTCGAATGTCGGCAGAGCGGACAGTCGGCCGCCCACGGCGCCCGCCGACCACAGCGCGTCGAGCCAGTCTCGGTCGTGCCCGCTTGCCGCGAACCGGGCTTCCCACTCGAGCCGCTCAGCCGCACCGCGGGCACCGGCTGCCAGATAGGCCTGCGCCACGTCGTCTTCCACCAAGAATGAGGCGTCGGGGTCGATGCCCATCGCCCGCTTGGCGGCGGCGATCTCGTCGGCGTCGGTGATCGCGCCGTGCGCCGCCGAGGTGTCCGATGCGGTGGGCATCGGGTAGCCAATGTGGCTGCGGACGATGACCACAGAGGGCCGGTCGCTGACCAGCATGGCCTCGCGCAGGGCCCGCTCGAGGGCTTCGACATCCTCGGCCGCGTCGCCGATGTCGGTGACGTGCCAGCCGTATGCCTCGAAGCGGCGAGCGGCGTCGTCACTCAGCGCCAGGTCGGTGCTGCCGTCGATGGTGATGCGATTGTCGTCGTATACGGCGATGAGGCGACCGAGCTGCTGGTGGCCGGCGAGCGACGCCGCTTCGTGGCTGATGCCTTCCATCAAATCGCCGTCGCTGATGATGGCGAATGTGTGGTGGTCGACCAGATCCGCGCCGAGGCGGGAGCGAAGGCCTCGCTCGGCCATCGCCATGCCGACGGCGTTCGCGAAACCCTGCCCCAAGGGTCCGGTGGTTACCTCCACGCCCGGAGTGAGGCCGCGTTCAGGATGGCCCGGCGTGATCGAGCCGAGCTGGCGGAAGTCGCGGATGTCGTCCAGTGTCACGCCGTATCCAACCAGGTGCGCCATGGCGTAGGTCAGCATCGAGGCGTGGCCTGCGGACAGGATGAACCGGTCGCGGTCGGGCCAATTGGGTGCGGCGGCGTCGTAGCGCAGGATCCGGGTGAACAGCACATGGGCCAGGGGTGCCAGTGCCATCGCCGTGCCCGTGTGGCCGCTGTTGGCGCGCATCACCGCATCCATCGCCAGTGCCCGGATGGTATTGATCTGCCGAGCTTCCAATTCGATGTTCCCGGCTGATGCATTCATGTCGATGCGCTCATGTTTCGTTGTTCACCTTGATGGAAGTGGTCGGAAATCTGATCATCTGCTCGTTGCGGTGTCAGTGATGCGTCTCAGACGCCGTTGTCAGACGCTTCGTTGTCGGTGAAGAGCGCCATCGAAGCCGTGAAGCCGTGCAGGTAGGAACGGTTGCCGACGGGTCCGATTTCGCCAGCGCAGAACATGCCGGCAAGTTCCGTGCTGGTCCGCTCGACGATCGTCTGCGCATCGTGATGGGGCGTCTCGAACAGATGGGTGCCGCGGCCGTTGCAGGTGAACAGCAGGGCGCCTGAGGCCGACATAGCTTCGGGCGACCGGTTTCGGAGTGCGGCAGCCAAGTCTTCGTGGGCCGTGAGCGCATCGCGTACGTGGAATTGCACCGTCGCACCCACCGGCGCTTCATCGCCGATGGCGATGGCGCCGCTCTCGCGGTCTGCGCCGAGCACGCCGCGGATCAAGAAATCGCCTCGCTCGAACGCGATCTTGCGTTCGTCGGTGACTCGGCCGACATGCAGGCCCCGCTGGACGAGCTGCTGGTCTTCTGGGTCGAGCTGGGAGAACATCTGCTCGAGCCGTTCGAACGGGGGCATGCCACCGAGCGACCGCACGACGTTTCCCTCGGCCTCGGTGATGATGTAGGGCTGCCCGATGGGCCGGCAGCCTTGAGAAACCAAGTGTGTGACGCTCGCGCTGCCGCCTAGGACCAGCGCAGCAGCGCCGGAGCGATGCACGCCACCGTCGACGACGATGCGGTTGCCGCCGGGCATGGGAGCACCTGAGGACAGCCCGCCGAGCACGCTGACCTGGGGCCAGCGTTCGGCCCAGTGCGCGAGCGCCGCATCGGCCGGGTACGAGTACGGGTCGGCAAGCAGGATCATCGAGAGTTCGCCGGTGGCCTGCACCTCCTCGAACGCCGCGGCGAGTGCATTGTCGTCGGCGGCCGGTCCAGGCACGCCGTCGAGCCGGACAGCACGCGCGCGGGGGCCCTCGATCGAGCCCAGGCTGCCGGCCCACAGCACCGCCGCGGTCTCTTCCTCGATCTCGCGCTCACCTGCGGCGACCGAGCTTGCGGTCGTGCCGATGAATGCGCCAGGGTTGAGCAGGTCGACGACGGCGGCGGCAATCTCGTCGGTGTGAGCGAGGTGGTCTCCCGACGTGAACAGTAGGGCCACGTCGGGCTGAGCTCCCAACGACTCCAGCACGCGGCCGACGATCTCGCCGGTCGCCATACCGGGATCGGCGTGCTGTGACAGACCGACGGTGAAGGGCATCGCTGATCGGCGCCTAGCCGCTCTGAGCCGCCGGGGTTCCGGTCCAGCCGCCTGCGCCGGCAGGCTCCTCCGGCGTGTCATGGTCGTCTGCGGGTGGGTTCATCGTCAGCGGGATCACCACGGCGTCGCCTTGATCGACTCGGCAGTGGGCCTCGATCGTGGTTGGCTCGTCGAAAGTCAGCTCGGCCTGCACGAGGTTGTAGCCGAACTTGCCGGGCTCGACGCTGAGCGGCTGCACGTTGCGCGCGAGCTGCTCGTCGCCCCGCATGAAGCGCACCTCCAGCGCTGCGAGGCCGGTGTGCGTCTCGGGGCATCGTACGAGGACGAGCATGTGCGGCGTGATGGTCACCGGGAACGGACCCGGCGCAGCCATCGAGAAATGAACTCCACCGAGGTCGATGCGTGCGGCGCCGCCCGCGGCTTGCCGCATGTCGAAGTGCTCGATGAACAGAGCGGACATGATCTGCACGCTTTGGATCGTAGGCGTGCCAGACGCTCGACAGGCGAACGCACATCGGCGTGCGGCCGTAGATTGCAGGCCATGGCACACAGCGAGAAGTTCGACGGCGAATACGGACCCAGTACATGGGACTGGGTGAAGGAGCAGGCCGACGCGTACGAGGCGTCTTCGGGCAAGGAAGCCAACACGCTGCGCGATACCGGTCTGCCGGTCATCGTGATGACCACCGTCGGGCACAAGACCGGCTTGGTGCGCAAGGTCCCGCTGATGCGTGTCGAGCACGAGGGCGAGTACGCGATCGTCGGTTCCAAGGGCGGCGCGCCGGCGCATCCAGGCTGGTACCACAACCTGATGGCCGATCCGACGGTGCTGATCCAGGACGGGCCCGAGCCATTCGAGACGACTGTGCGCCTGATCACTGGTGCCGAGCGTGACGAGTGGTGGGAGCGGTGCGTTGAAGCCTTCTCGCCCTACGCGGAATATCAGGCCAAGACCGATCGCGAGATCCCGGTCTTCATCACCGCTCGCCGCGACTGATCCAGGCGACAGACCCGGCTGCGTGACCCGGGCTGCCGACTTGGGCTACGGCAGCGGCTCGGCTGGTCAGCGGGCGAGCAGGCGGCGGTACACGGCCGCCGCTCGTTCCAGCTCAGATATGTCGACCCATTCGATGGCTTGATGAGCTTGATCGATGGAACCTGGGCCGAACACCACTATCTGGTCGGCTACCTCGCCGTAGCGCAGGGCATTCGTGCCGAAGTCGGCAACGGCGGGGCTGTGGCCTGACATTTCCGCCAGGGCGGCGACGAGATCGCTGCCGGGTGCTTGGAAGAACGCGTTGCTGCCGAACCCGTTCGCCAGTTGGACCTTGACGCGCGCCGGCAGGGCTGCGGCGCGAATCAACTCGGTGAGGCGGGTGGTCTCTTGTTCGTAGTCCTCCCTGTCGGCGATGCGTCGCCCGACGTACAGCTCGCAATGGTCCGGCACGATGTTGCGTGCCCGTCCGCCGCTCATCTCGTTGACCGACACGGTGCCGGCGCCGAGTGCGCCGACCTCGTGCTGGCTCGCGAGCCGTTCCTGCTCGGCATCGATCGCTGCGACGATTCGTGCGCCCGCTGACAGTGCATTGATGCCGAGATGAGGCTTCGACGAGTGTGCAGCGCGTCCCTCCACCTCGACTTCGAGCCCGAGCCCGCCCTTGTGGCCGTACACCGGGGCGCACATCGTCGGCTCAGCGACCACGATCTGCTCGCGGCGCTCGCCGCGCTCGAGCAGCCGGTCCCGGTACGCGGACGCACCGGCGAGGCCGCCGCCTTCCTCAGAGATGGTCCCCACCAGTTCGACGGTGCACATCGGCTGCGTGCGGGCGGCAGCCATCTCGCCCAGCACGGCGAGCACGACGGCCATCGTCGCCTTGGTGTCGACAGAGCCTCGCCCCCACACACGTCCCTCGGTGATGCGGCCGTCGAAGGGGTCGCCCTCCATGTGCTCGACGCCGACCGTGTCGAGGTGCACATCTACCGCAAGCATGCGTTCGGTCTGGCCGGCGAACAGGGCGTACACATTGGGACGTCCCGGCTCGATCTCGTCCAGCTCGACCTCGGCGCCCAGCGCTGACGCTCGCTCGGCGACCCAGTTCGCCATGTCGGCTTCGGCGACCGTGCCCGAGCGCGGCCCGTGGTGCATCGGGTTGACGCTGGGGATGCGCACCATCTCGCTCAGCAGCGCTGCAATGGACTGGCCAGTGGCAGTGCCGTTCGTCGTGCCGTCGCTCATGAGTCACCTCTTCGTGGCGGAGCGTACGCGCAGCGGCAGCCGAGCGCGGTGGAATGCCATCGCTCGGCGACTTCGCCTGCCGGCGGATCCTGGGGCTCGAACAGCACGTGCCATTCGGTGAAACCTGCTGACAGAAGTGGGCTCGCCACCATGGGGCCTCGCCGGTTGAGGCCGTACCGTTAGGCCCCATGTCGAGCAGTCCTGCCTCAACTGGCCCACCGGACACGGACTCGCCCGCGGGTGCTGCCGCCAGCGGCGCGCGTGTGCTCGCCGAACTGCCCGCCGGTGAGCGGGTGGGCATCGCCTTTTCGGGCGGGCTCGACACCTCGGCGGCGGTTGCGTGGATGAACGAGCGTGGCGCGCTGGTGTGCGCCTACACGGCCGACCTCGGCCAGTATGACGAGCCGGATCTGTCGAGCGTGCCGCAGCGGGCGCTGGACTACGGCGCTCACGCAGTGCGCTTGGTGGACTGCCGCGCTGCGCTCGTGCGTGAGGGCCTGATGGCGCTGCAGTGCGGCGCATTTCACATCTCGACTGCGGGACGCACGTACTTCAACACGACGCCGCTCGGGCGGGCAGTGACCGGCACGATGCTGGTAGCCGCCATGGCCGAAGACGGCGTGGACATCTGGGGCGACGGCTCGACGTACAAGGGAAATGACATCGAGCGCTTCTACCGCTACGGCCTGCTCGTGAACGCTGAGCTGCGCGTCTACAAGCCGTGGCTGGACGCTGCGTTCGTCGACGAGCTCGGCGGTCGCGCGGGCATGAGCGAGTTCTTGGTGTCTCGTGGCCTGCCGTACCGGGATCCCACCGAGAAGGCCTATTCGACCGACGCAAATATCTGGGGCGCGACCCACGAGGCGAAGAGCCTGGAGGATCTGGCGACCTCGATGGAGATCGTCGAACCGATCATGGGTGTCGCCCATTGGGACCCAGCGACTGACATCGAGCCCGAGGACGTGACCGTCCGCTTCGAGGCCGGCTGGCCGGTGGCGATCGGCGGACGCGAGTTCACGGCCACCGGCGCGCAAGGCGCCGACCGTGTCGCATTGGTGCTCGAAGCCAACTCCGTGGGGGGCCGACACGGCCTCGGCATGAGCGATCAGATCGAGAACCGTGTGATCGAGGCCAAGTCGCGTGGCATCTACGAGGCCCCGGGCATGGCCCTGCTGCACATTGCCTATGAACGGCTGCTGTCCGCGATTCACAACGAGGCCACGCTCGAGAACTACCGCACGATGGGGCGCCGGCTGGGCCGGTTGCTCTATGAGGGGCGCTGGTTCGACCCCCAAGCGCTCATGCTGCGCGACTCGCTGCTGCGCTGGGTCGGCTTGGGCGTCACCGGCTCGGTCACGCTGCGGCTCCGCCGCGGCGACGACTACTCGGTGCTCGATACCAGCGGCGAGGCGCTGACCTACGAGCCCGATCGACTCTCGATGGAGCGCGTCGAAGATGCTGCCTTCGGACCGACGGACAGGATCGGGCAGCTCACCATGGCCAACTTGGACATCGCCGACAGCCGATCGAAGCTCGCTGCATACCGGGAATCAGGCCGGCTCGGACCCAGCGGCGTGGCCGAACTCGACACCTGAGCTGCCGCGCCGTGGCGGGTATATCGGGCGTCAGCCCGCCGAAGGGACGCGGAAACTGTCGAGGATGTCGTTGAACGTGGGGCTCGGCCGCATGGCGGCCTCGGCGAGTGCGGGGTCGGGCAGGTAGTAGCCGCCGAGCTCAACGGGATCGCCTTGGCAGTCGACGAGCTCGGCGATGATCTGGTTCTCGTTGCCGGCGAGTGCGGCGGCGAGCGGTGCGAACTGCTCGGCCAACTCGGCGTCGGTGCCTTGCTTGGCCATCTCGTCGGCCCAGTGCTTCGCGAGGTGGAAGTGGCTGGCGCGATTGTCGGGCTCGTGTACCCGGCGGCTGGGTGCGCGGCCTTCTGCGAGCCAGGTGCCGATGGCTGCGTCGAGCGTGTCGGCCAGGAGCTGCGCAGCGGAGTTCTCGGCAACCCGTGCAAGGTGCTCGAGCGACACCGCGAGGGCAAGGAACTCTCCGAGACTGTCCCAGCGCAAGTGGTTCTCGGCCACCATCTGCTGGACGTGCTTGGGTGCCGAGCCTCCGGCCCCCGTCTCGAACAGCCCGCCGCCGGCCATGAGCGGCACGACCGAGAGCATCTTGGCCGAGGTGCCCAGCTCGAGAATCGGGAACAGGTCGGTGTTGTAGTCACGCAGGACGTTGCCGGTGACCGAGATGGTGTCGAGTCCGCGGCGGATGCGCTCCAGCGAGAAACGGCAGGCATCGGAGGGTGCCAGCGTACGGAGGTCGAGCTCGCCGATCGAGGCGTCGGTGCCCTGCCGTTCGGCCAGCTGGGCACCGACCTTGCCGATGAGCTGCGCGTCGTGGGGCCGGTCTGCGTCGAGCCAGAAGACCACAGCGGCCCCGGTGAGCTGCCCGCGCTCGATGGCGAGGTCCACCCAGTTGGCAATTGCCGCGTTCTTGGTGGTGCACATCCGCCAGATGTCGCCAGCTTCGACCTCATGGCTCATGAGCACTTCGCCGGATTCGGACACGACCCGCATGGTTCCTGCGACATCGACCTCGTAGGTCTTGTCGTGGCTGCCGTACTCTTCGGCCTTCTGGGCCATAAGGCCGACATTGGGCACCGAGCCCATCGTGGTGGGGTCGTAGGCGCCGTTGGCACGGCAGTCGTCGATCACGGCTTGGAACACGCTGGCGTAGCTCGAATCTGGGATGACCGCCTTGGTGTCCTGCTGGTCGCCCTCGGCGTTCCACATCTGGCCGGAGGCTCGGATCATGGCCGGCATGGACGCGTCCACGATGACGTCGCTGGGCACATGCAAATTGGTGGTGCCGCGATCGGAGTCGACCATGGCCAACCCGGGCCGCTCGTCGAGCGTCGCAGCGATGTCAGCCTTGACGGCGTCGCGCACCTCGGCAGGCAGCGATTCGACGGCGGCTAGCACGTTGGCCCAGCCATCGTTGGGATCGGCGCCTGCAGCGGCCAGCACCTCGCTGTGCCGGTCGAACACCGGCGCAAAGAACGCCCGCACGGCGTGACCGAACACGATCGGGTCCGAGACCTTCATCATCGTGGCCTTGAGATGCAGCGAGAACAGCACCCCACTCGACTGCGCGTCTTCGATCTGAGTGTTGAGGAATTCGCGCAATGCGGAAACCGACATGAAGGTGGAGTCGGCCACCTCGCCTGCGTCCACCGCCACCTTGCGCATCAGTCGCACGTTGCCCTCGCCGTCGACGTGCTCGATGCTCAGCGAGCCGGCGCCTCCCACCGTGACCGACTGCTCGTTGGAGCGGAAGTCGCCGCCGGACATCGTCGCCACGTGGGTTCGGCTCTGCGGCGACCAAGCGCCCATCGAGTGGGGGTACTGCCGGGCGTATTCCTTGACTGCGCGGGGCGCGCGGCGATCGGAATTGCCCTCGCGCAGCACCGGGTTCACTGCCGAGCCCTTCACCCGGTCGTAGCGTTCTCGAATCTCCCGAGCAGAGGCATCGGCGGGGTCGTCGGGATAGTCCGGCACCGCATAGCCCGCTGATTGCAGCTCGGCGATGGTGCCCTTGATCTGGGGCACCGAAGCGGAGATGTTCGGCAGCTTGATGATGTTGGCATCACGATCCTGGGTCCACTCGCCGAGCGCGGCGAGTGCATCGCTCCTGCGCTGATGAGGCTCGAGCGTGTCTGCGAACGCCGCGATGATCCGACCGGCGAGCGAGATGTCGCGCATCTCGACGTCGACGCCTGCAGCATCGGTGAACGCCGTGATGATCGGCAGCAGCGAGTACGTCGCCAGCGCCGGCGCCTCGTCGGTGTGGGTGTAGACGATCTTCGAGCCGGTGCTGGCAGAGCTCGTGTTGGGGGGCGAGGAGGTCATCGACATAGCCATTCGACGCTACCGCCCGTGGGGTCAGCTGGCCGCGTGCGCAGCAGCGGAGCTTCCTGCCAGACGGCCGAACACCGCGCCCGCCGAGAGGCCCGATCCGCCTGGGTAGTTGCCGTAGAACAGGCCGCCGACTAGCTCGCCCGCCGCATACAGGCCCTCGATCGGTTGCAGATCGGTGTCCATCACGCACCCGGTCTCGTCGATGCGCAGGCCGCCGAAGGTGAATGTCAGCCCGCACGTGACCCGGTACGCAGCAAATGGAGGCGTCTCGATCGGCATCGCCCAGTTCGTCTTGTCGGGGCGCAGACCGCTGGTGCGGCGGCCGTCGAGCACGTTGGGGTCGAACGGAACGCTTCGGTCCACGGCGGCGTTGAATTCGGCGATAGTCGCCAGCGCGCCCTCGGTGTGCACGTCGTCCATGCGAGCACAGAGCTCTTCGAGGCTGTCGGCAGTGACCTTGGTGACCTGCCGGATGCGGTATTCGTCGCGCAGCAGGTGATCGGCGTTGGCATCGAACACCTGCCAGGCGGAGTGTCCGGGCTGGGCCAGGATCTCGCGGCCGTAGCGGGCGTAGGTGTAGTTGCGGAAATCGGCACCCTCGTCCACGAAACGCTTGCCATCCTGGTTCAGCACGATTGCGAACGGGTAGCTGTGCTTCTGAAATCCGTCGCCGACGGCCAGGTCGCCGAACTCGGGTGCGTTGTAGTCCCAGGCGACCGCGTGGGCGCCGCTCCAGTTGCCATAGGGCATGGCGCCAATGTCGAGCGCCATGGCGATGCCGTCGCCGGTGTTGAAGCGGGTGCCGCGCACCTTGGCCAGGTCCCAACCGGGGCCGAGGTAGCGAGTTCGCCATTCGGCGTTGGCCTGAAAGCCTCCGGCCGCCAGCACCACCGCATCGCAGGCAACGTCGACGACTCGGCCCGCGCGACGCACGCGCACACCCCGGATTGCGCCACGGTCATCGGACAGCAGCGAGCGCCCCGCTGCTTGGTGCCAGAGCGGGATCTGATTCCGAGCCAGCGCAGCCCGCAGGGACTCCACGAGACCTTCGCCGCCACCGACGGATTCCACCGTGAGGCCGCCCCAGAACGTGAAGCGCCCGTCCACCTTGAAGGCCTGACGTCCCCAGATCGGTGCGAAGCGCACACCGTGGTTCGCCATCCACAGCAAGGTGTCCTTGCTGCGTGTGACGAGCGTGTCCGCCAATTCGGGATCGCACCGGTAGTCGGTGATCCGGCCGAGATCGGCGTAGAACTCTTCTTCGGTATAGGTGCCGAAATCGGTCATCTCGACTTCGGCGTCGGTGAGATCGGGCATCAGCGCCCGCAAGTCGTCGACGCCGTCGTAGGCAAAACGGATTGCGCCGGCGGTGAAGCGGCTGTTGCCGCCGGCTTCGGCCTCGGGCGCCCGTTCGAGCACCATCACGCTGGCGCCGCCTTCGTGCGCGGCCAGCGCCGCGCACATGGCCGCATTGCCCGCCCCCACGACCACCACGTCGTAGTGCTGCGAGTGCTGAGGTGGCGACGCGCTCGGAGGCTGATTCACGCCGGGCGAGCCTATGAGAAAGTGTCAATAGGTGAACCTTCCGGTTGTCGCATCTGTTGTTTCCCACTCTTGTTCGCGGTCGCTCACGGGCCGCTCGGGCCACGGCTTCGCCTGTCAGCTCAGCCTCTATGTGCACGCTCGCTGCGGTGCCCAACTGCGACCGGGCGGGAACCCGGTCGGTGCGCGACGTACGCTGCCGCGATGAGCGAAGAGCACACGACGACCGACACCGGCGAGCCCGTGGTCATCGACCACGAACGCCTGGCGGACTTCATTGCCGAGATCTTCCGTCACACTGCGTGCTCGGATGCCGAATCCGAGCGCATCGGCCGCAGCCTCGTAGGCGCCAACCTCGCCGGACACGACAGCCATGGCGTGATCCGCTCAGCGTTGTATGTCGATCTGCTGGCCAACGGCGTTCAGCTCGCCGACCAGGAACTCAAGGTGCTGATCGACTCTGGCGCGCTGATGCTCGTGGACGGTCAGTACGGCATGGGCCAGAGTGTCGGACCTGCTGCGGTGGCGATGGGCATCGAGCGCTGCAAGGAGTTGGGCGTCGCGGTCGCGGGGCTGCGCAATGCCGGCCACCTCGGGCGCATCGGCGAGTACGCCGAGATGGCTGCCGCCGAGGGCCTCGTCTCGGTGCATTTCGTGAACGTCGCGAATAGCCGGCTGGTCGCGCCCTTCGGCGCCAAGGCGCGGCGTATGGGCACCAACCCGTGTGCATACGGAGCCCCGGTCGCCGGTCGACGGCCCGTTATCCACGACTTTGCCACCTCCGTCGTGGCCGAGGGCAAGGCGATGGTTGCGTTGCACGGCGGCCCGGCGGTACCGGACAACGCGTTGGTCTCCGGCGACGGCGAGATCACCGGCGACCCGCGGGTGCTGTACACGTTCGAAGAGGGCCAGCGGCCGAATTCGATGGACGGCCCCGGAGCGCTGCGGGCGATGGGGGAGCACAAGGGCTCCGGCATCTCGGTCATGTGCGAGCTGTTGGCTGGTGCGCTGACGGGAACGGGCACCGCAGGTCCCCGCCGGGTCCGCTTCGCCAACGGCATGCTGTCGGTCTACGTCGATCCGGCCCAGATCGATGCCGCAGTCGGCGAGACCGGCGATGGCTACAACGGCATCGCAGCCGACTATCTCGACTGGTTTTACGAAGCGGCAGCGATCGATCCCGACCAAGGGGTCAAGCTGCCCGGCGATGTCGAGCACGAGCGACGTCAGCACCGCAAGGCCAACGGCATCACGCTGCCGGCGGAGACCTGGGAGAGCATCTGCGGGGGCGCCCGCGCCGCCGGCGTGTCCGAATCAACGATTGCTGCGGCAGCCGGCTGACGCCTCGCGCCGTGACCTGGCGGAAAAGCGTTCCCGGTTCCGTCAGCGAGAGAGCGAAGATCGGATACCGACGGAGAGGTGCGAAACGATGGGCACCCCGAGGTTGCGGATGTCGCTGCGAAGCCGCTGTATGCGGAGGCCAAGGTGCGCAAGCTGCCGGTCGCAAGATTGCTGCAACTCGTGACTGAAGGCGGCTCTGTGTCGGAAGCACTCGCCAACGCCGAAGACGCCTTTGCGGCAGTCGTGGAAATCTGCGAGGACCGAGGTCGCCCGCTGCCGCCGAGCGTTTACCTCGACGACGAAGATGGGCCGGTAGCAGTCGAGGCGCTCGTTGCCATTCCGTGCGATACCGGGACGCAGCTCGCAAACTGAACAGGCTCGGATGCCATGAGGTGCCCCCGCAGCGCCGGCGGCTCGCATCGGCGCCATGGCTCGCAGTGTCTACTGGATTATGCGGCAACACCGCAGCGGTCGGCAGAAGCAGCCCGTGTGCGCAAAACCGCACCGATAACCCGACAGGCCAGGCAGGAAACACCAGCCTGCCAGTCAACTAACTGATGCGACCCCGCTCACGGGATCAGCGGACGTATCTGTGGGCGCCGTTGTGTCCCGAAGGCAGGATGCATCGCACTCGGGAACGCACACCGATATGAGGGCAAGTCCCTGCGGCCGGGGGCTGGGGCAGTTCGACTCTCGGTGCGATGTCGTGGAACGCTG
This sequence comes from Candidatus Poriferisodalis sp., assembly GCF_965214215.1. Lineage (GTDB taxonomy): Bacteria > Actinomycetota > Acidimicrobiia > Acidimicrobiales > Poriferisodalaceae > Poriferisodalis. The sequence continues at coordinate 2,470,923 of NZ_CBDCBD010000003.1, forward strand.
TTGCAGCGTCTGGGGCCTGTCCGTTGTCGGTTTGCTGCCACAGGGCCGCCAGCAGCGCTGTGCGTGTGTCCACGATGTCGATCAGCGACGGGATTTCTGCGACGAGCGGCTCGCCGGGCGTTCGTTCCTGCGCGATGCGGACGAGGCCGTCGTCTTCGAGCCTGCGTGCGGCCCTCTGGGCTGTTCTCGGCGACAGGCCGAGTCGCGCTGCCAGGTCGGGGACTGCTGCTGCTGGCGATGCGATCAACTGGTCCATGACGGCGCGGCGGGCGGTTCCGTGACGCATGGATGCGGCCTGTCGGACGCAGGCGTCGACTTCGTCGGCGACGGCTTCGGCGTAGGCGCAGGCGACTTCGACGGCTGTCGCTGCCCATTCGATCATGATCGACACGCTGTGGGAGCGTTCGTCGTCGTCGGGTGCGCCGAGGTAGCTGTCGAAGGACGCGAGCGCGTCCATGTAAGCCGTTTTCCGGGATTCGATCGCAGCGGAGACAGGCAACGGCGCCGGATAGGGGCTGTGCCGTGCAAGACAGGCGTGCAGGAACGCCCGTCCGACTCGTCCGTTGCCGTCTTCGAACGGATGGGCGGTCTCGAACTGAGCGTGAGCGACCGCAGCAGCGCCGACCGGCCCGGCCGCTGCCATGCATTGCCGGCTGCTGACCCACGCGAGAAGGTCGTCGACGAGTGCGGGCACTTCGGCATGAGGGGCCGGCACGAACCGTGCTCTGCTCGGCAGATTCGTTGCGCTGCTGCCAACCCACACCAGCCCGGTGCGGAACCGTCCTGCGTTGATGTCGGCGCCTGTGTCCTCGAAAAGCGTCTTGTGCAGTGCGAGCAGATCGCCGGCGCGCATCGGTACATGACGGTTGCTGCCGACGGAGTGGGCGTCGACCGCGATCCGTGAAGCGCCGTCGACGAGGCGACCGCTTCGCTGAGCCTGCGAATGCGGACGGGCGGTGTCCCACAGCGAGACCTCTCTCAGCGACGCGATGACGCCTTCGATGCGGCTGGACGCGATGCCGTCAGCACGGGCCAGACACAGCGCCGCTTCGGGCGTGCTCGCGATTCGTGCGCTCGTCGTCGCGAGACGGGTGGATGCTTCGTGGCCGCGCGCAACGGTCTCGGCTTGAAGTATGGGAGTCCATCCGATGAGCGGATGCGGCAGGTACGCCTCGTAGTCGTCGATCTGCTGGGAGGTGCGAAACCAGTAGGCATGCTGCTGCGGCACCATGCGGCCCATGTCGGCGAGCGTAACCGAACAGACCGCATTTGCGACACAATTGGCCCGTCAATGACGCAAACCGTCGTCTTTGCGTCGCAACAGCACCGGTCCGCTCTCTGGCTTCCGTGAGGATGATGCCGGACAGCTGAAGGCGGGCTGCCTGTCGGATGTCCTCGCCAGGCGTATGACGCCATGCTCAGCAGCCGACGAACCCCCGAGCGTCACCCTGTGTTGCGTCTGACTTCGCGCGACATCGGTGCCAAGATCGCGCGACGTTCTGCCGTAAGGTGATCTTCGACCGCTGCGCGCGGCAACCCAACGTTGGCTACTCGTCGAGTGTGGGGCCTTGGCCCTGCACTCGGGTCTGGCGCATGTAGCGGCGCCAGCGGTCGGCGTCGTAACCGGCACCGCGGTGCAGCATGCAGCGGTTGTCGTAGATGACGGTGTCGCCGGGGCTCCAGCGATGCGAGTACACGTCTTCGGGCCGGGTGGCGCCGGCGTTCAGCTCGTCGATCAGCCGCCGGCTCTCGATGCCGTGCCACCCGACGATGGACCGGGCGTGAGAACCGACGTAGTAGTTCTTCAACCCGTTGTTGGGGTTGGTGCGCACGAGCCGGTGGGGGATCGGCGGCAGCGATGCTGCGTGGTTGAAGTCGACTGGCGCCACCTGGGTGCGGCTGAACACATAGTCGTGCAGCACCTGGAGGTCGTCGATCTCGGCTCGGCGTGACGTGTCGAGCCTCTCGTAGGCAGCTCGCTGGCTGGCGTACTCGGTCTCGCCGCCCTCGCCGGGCACCTCGTACGCGTGCAGGATCGACACGTATGACGGCACGAGTCGGAACGACGAGTCGGAATGCCAGAGGTTGTTACCCTTCTGATTGCGGGTCAGCGGATCCGATTCGTCTCGCTTGGCGTCAGCGTTGATCACGTTGCCGATGGTGCCGAAGTACACGACCTTGCCGGACTTGCCGAACACGACGTGATTGGGCTCGGGCTCGCCGAGCAGTTCGGTAAGTGCGAGCTGTGCTTCGTCGGACATGTCTTGGCCCGGGAGATGCAGCAGCGAGTACGTGTCGATCGCGTCGACCAGGGCCGCTCTCGCCTCGCTGTGGAGCTCTGCGGTCAGGTCGATTCCCGTGACCCGGGCGCCGAAGTCGGGGTGGATCGGATCGATGGTCAGCATCGGTTCAGCCCCAATTCTCAGATCTCAATTCTCGTGGCGGGCCAACGAGCCGCCTTCGGCTGCCAGCCGTTCCAGCAACGGGCTCGGGGTCCAGTGGTCGCCGCCCAGCGTCTCGTCGTAGTGGCGAATGCGTCCCAGCACCTCGGCCAGCCCGATCTCGTCAGCCCAGTACATCGGGCCGCCGGTGTAGATGGGCCAGCCGTAGCCATTGATCCAGGTCACGTCGACATCGCTGCCCCGCAGTGCGATGCCTTCGTCGAGGATCTTCGCGCCCTCGTTGACCATCGGGTACAGGCACCGTTCGAGGATCTCCTGGTCGGCGACGTCGCGCAGCACCGCTCCCCGCTCGGAGGCAAAGTCGCGGATCATCTGGGTGACCTCGGGGTCGGGGGTCGACGCCCGGGTGTCGGGGTCGTAGATGTAGTAGCCCCGGCCGTTCTTCTGGCCTCGCCGGCCCGACTCGCACAGCACCTCGCGCACGGTCGAACTCGACGAGGTGTCTTCATTCCAGCCGACGTCGAGCCCCGCCAGATCGCTCATGGCGAACGGGCCCATCGGGAAGCCGAAGTCGTACACGACCTTGTCGATCTGGGCCGGCGTGGCGCCTTCCAGCAGCATTTTCTCGGCCTCGATGCCTCGCATGAACAGCATCCGATTGCCGATGAAGCCGTGACAGACGCCGCACAACACCGGTGTCTTGCCGATGCGCTTGCCGATCGACATGGCGGTTGCGATCGCGGTGTGCGAGGTGGCATCGCCCCGAACCACCTCCAGCATCCGCATGACGTTGGCGGGCGAGAAGAAGTGCATGCCGATGACGTCTTCGGGGCGTGACGTGGCCGACGCGATCTCATTGACATCCAGCGCCGAGGTGTTGCTGGCGAGCACTGCACCTGGCTTGCAGATGGCGTCGAGCTGTTCGAACACGCTCTTCTTGAGCGCCATGTTCTCGAACACGGCCTCGATCATCAGGTCGCAGTCGGCGAAATCCCCCATGTCGGTGGAACCCTGCAGCAGATCCATGCGGGTCTGCACGTCGTCGGAGGAGATGCCGCCGCGCGCAGCGGTTCGCTCGTAGTTGCGCCGCACGACGCCGAGACCCCGCTCGAGGCTCGCTTCGTCACGCTCGACCAAAGTGACCGGTATGCCGATGTTGGCGAAGTTCATGGCGATGCCGCCGCCCATCGTGCCGGCACCCAGAATGCCGACTCGGGCGATGTCGACCTGCGGCGTGTCACGCGGAACATCGGGAACTTTCTGGGCCGCCCGCTCTGCGAAGAAGTAGTACTGCTGGGCGTTGGCCTGCGAGCTGCCCATCAGCTCGCCGAAGATTCGCTGCTCGGCAGCGAGGCCCGCCTCGAAATCGCCGCTGGCGCCGGACTCGACTGCGGCCTCGACGCATCGGACAATGCAATCGGGTGCTTCGAAGTTGCGGGTCTTGCGGGCGATCGAGGCCCGGAACGCGGCAAATTGCTCGGCGCCAAACTCTTCGAGACGGTCGTTGCGGTCGCGGATGCGCGGCCGGGGCATGCCCTCTGCAACTGCCCGGCGTGCGAACGCCACCGCTCCTGCTTCGAGATCGGCCAGGCTGTCGCCGACGATCTCATTGATCAGGCCGCATTCGAGCGCCTCAGCGGCGCCGATGGGATCGCCGCTGACCATGATCTCCAGCGCCCGCTGCGGGCCCGTGATGCGGGGCAGGCGCTGGGTGCCGCCGCCCCCTGGCAGCAGGCCTAGCTTTACCTCGGGCAGGCCGAACTGGGCTGAGCTGATGGCCACCCGGAAGTGCGCGCACAGCGCAACCTCGAGCCCGCCGCCCAGCGCCGTGCCGTGGATGGCCGCCACCACGGGCTTGCTGCAGTTCTCCATGGCCTCCTGACCGGGTACGAGACCGGGCGGCTTCGGGGGCTGGGAGAACTCGGTGATGTCTGCGCCGGCGATGAAGGTACGGCCGTCGCAGATGAGCACGATGGCCGTCGCATCGCTGTCTTCCGCTGCGGCCAGGCCGTCGATGAGGCCCTGGCGCACGTGGTAGCTCAGCGCATTGACCGGTGGGTTGTTCACGATGAGCAGCGCCACGTCGTCGCGGCGTTCGAGTCGGACCGACTCGGTGATCTGGTTCTGGTCCTGGGTTGTCATGGGCCGCAGCGTACGCAACGACGGTGTTGCCCGAGCGACTCACGTGAGTGCCGGCGGGCGAAACGTCGCACCGATCAACCGCTCTCGTGTTGGCGTGTCGTGAGCGGCGGGGCAGCGGCTCCGCTGACCGGCTCTGCCTCGCGCTGATCCTGTGTGAAATTCGCCCCGATGCGGCCGGGGTCGGGCGATACGCTGCGGGTGTCTTGGGCGCATACGGGCCTGAGCAGTATCGAATGGAGCGAAGGTGAGCGAGAAGCCCGACCCGTTCACGGTCCCGTTCGGGACAATCTTCTGTGACTGGATGACCACGGCGCGGGCCGATGACGGGCCGTACGTCTATGGCGGCGGCGCAGAGCCCTTCGGCGACTTCTCGATCAGCCCCGCTGCTCACGTGCTGCACTACGGCAGCGCGATCTTCGAAGGACTGAAGGCGCACCGCCAGGTTGATGGTTCGCTGGCGATCTTCCGGCTGGACCGCCATGTGGAACGCATGGTCTCCAGCGCGCAACGGCTGCGACTGCCCGCCGTCGACGGCGACGTGCTGCATCAGATGTCCGTCGACGCGGTCGAAGCCAATGCCGGCGAGGTGCCCGATCCGCCCGGCTCGCTCTACATCCGACCGACGCTGATCGGCACCGAGCCCGATATCGGCGCAGCGGCTCGCCCGACCCGCAGTGCGTTGCTGTACGTCGTCAACTGTCCGGTCGGCGACTACTTCAAAGGCGGTGTCCGGCCGCTGACCTTGTTGGTGGAGACCGAGATTCCCCGCACCGTCCCGCAGTTCGGCATGGTCAAATGCGGCGGTAACTACGCCATGGCGCTCGCGCCCACACTCGATGCGATGGCCGGCAACGAAGCCATCGATCAGATGCTGTTCGCCACCGGCGGCGACATCACCGAGACCGGGGCGTCGAACTTCTTCCTCGTCGACGACGAGCGGGTCGTGACCCGTCATCTCGATGAGTCATTCCTGCATGGTGTCACCCGTTCGTCGGTCATCGAGCTCGCCGCATCCTTGGGTTACGAGGTCGAGGAGCGCTCGATCGACCCCGACGAGCTGGTGGGCTGGGCCGAGCGAGGAGAGGCGTTCCTGTCAGGGACCGCCGCAGTGCTCGCTCCGGTCGGCACGATCCTGTACGAAGGCAAGACGCTCACCGTGGGCGACGGGCAGCCAGGGGCCAACACGATGCGGCTGCGCCAGGCGCTGGTCGACATTCAGATCGGAGCTGCGCCCGATCCGTTCGGCTGGCGCACACCCGTGAACGGCTGAGCCTCATGGTCAGCTAGGACGCCGGCCGAAGGGCTTGCCTGCCCGCGCTATAGACGACTCCCAGAACGCGCTATAAGCAATTCCCAAAACGCGCTATAGGTGATTCCCGAAACGCGCCACTGTTGACTCGCAACGTGCCGGGTGAGGATCTCAGCGAAATGCCGGAACTACACGCGAGGCTCACCATGCCTGGCTACTTGCCTCGCGTCGCCGACTTCCAGATCGAAGCAGCTCTTCGGCGGCGTGGCGCGGTGCTGATCGAAGGCGCTAGGGGTTGTGGCAAGACGTGGACGGGTCGCAACCATGCCCGGAGCGAATCCAGATTCGACGTCGAGGCCATGCGCCTGCTGGCCGCAGCCGACCCGGCCTCGGCACTGGCCGGTGACGTGCCGCGCCTGTTGGATGAGTGGCAGAACGCTCCGGGCATCTGGAATCCGGTGCGGCGTGCATGTGATGACCGGGCGCAACCTGGGCAGTTCATCTTGACTGGGTCGGCCACTCCCGCCGACGACGTGACCCGTCATACCGGAACCGGTCGCGTGGGTCGGGTCCTGATGAGAACCATGTCGCTGTATGAGTCAGGGGTTTCGGGGGGCGCGGTCTCGCTGCGCCGACTCTTCGAAGGAGAGGACCAATCGTCGTTGCCGAGGCCTGGTGTCGGGCTGAGCGAACTGGTACGGCATCTTGTTGCAGGCGGTTGGCCCGGCGGACTCTCGTTGGGTGACGAGAGTGCTCGCCTGGCAGTGGGCGACTACATCGACGAGATCACGCGAGCCGATATCCCGCAAGCGAGCGAGGTCCGGCACAACCCGGCGGCCGTGCGGCGACTGCTGCGGTCGCTGGCGTGCAACGTGTCGACCGAGGCCAAGGAAACGAAGCTGGCGGCGGACATGGACGGTGAAGCGCCCGGCCGCCATACCGTCGGGGCGTATCTGGATGCGTTGCGGCGCATCTTCGTAGTGGAGGACCAGCCCGCATGGTCGGTGACACTGCGGTCTCGGGCATCGTTGCGCAAGCAGGCGAAGCGGCACTTCGTCGATCCATCTCTGGCCGCCTTCCTGCTGCGCGCCTCGCCGCAACGGTTGCTGGCAGATCCTGAGACGCTCGGTCTGCTCTTCGAATCGATGGTCGTCAGGGATCTGCGTGTGTACAGCGCACCGTTGGGCGCCGAGATCTTTCACTACCGGGATGACGCAGGCCTCGAGATCGACGCGATCGTCGAACGCCATGACGGTGCCTGGACTGCTGTCGAGGTGAAGCTCAACCCGTCAGCTGAGGTCGTGGATCGTGCTGCGGCTTCGCTGTTGCGGTTGCAGGACAAGATCGCCGCACACCGTGTTCAGGACCTCGCCGGGCTCATGGTGGTGACCTCGGTCGGCGCTGCGTATCGCCGGCCCGACGGTGTGCACGTAGTTCCCATCACCCACCTCGGCCCGTGATGCCTTCGGAGACGATGCATGTCGAGCCACAGCAGGTACACCCTCCCTGTTGAACTGCTGCTCCGTCCTTTCCGATGACGGGAATGCAGGGCAAGTCTCAGCTTCATTCCGACTGTGACGCTGTCGGCAGATTGACCACAGTTGCGTTGCCGACATGCGCATAGCGGCCTGGAGTGCAGGTGAGGATGATCACTTGGCAGTGGCTGCCGGCTGACGCTATCGCGGCGCCCATGCGCTCCAAGCGATGCGGATCGCTCCATCCCAATGCGTCGTCGATGATGACGGGTGCCCCGCCTTCGGTGGGGCTCACGATGGCCGCGCATGCCAAGCGGGCAAGAATGCCGAGTTGCTCCCGAGCACCGGTACTGAGCTGATCGACATTGAGTGTTACCCCGTCGAGCGTGCGGCGCGCAATGCCAAGCTCGTTGTCGAGTTCCACGGCAAAAGTCGGACCGAAAACGTGTTGGCCGAGTTCATCGATGCGTGCCTTGAACGGTGCCAAGTAGCGGCGGTGTGCTGCTTCGCGGTGCCGGGACAGCGTCTCGTACAGCAAGCGTGCCGCTTGGGCGCGAGATTCCAGGCTCAGGTGCTTGCGTTGCTGGCGCCTCTTGACCGCCTCGGCCAGTCCCAACTTCGTGTGCAGGCCCTCGTTGCCGCGAATGTCGAGTTCGATCTCCAGCTCGCTTTGACGCTCGCGATTCGTGTTCAATTCCCGCTCCGCGCGCAGTACCGCATTGCCTGCGTTTTCCAGCCGGACTGCCAGTGATTCCTCATTGGCTTCGCTGAGGCGGTTGCGCAGCTCGCTCAGGTGGCGCTCGTCGGTGTCAGCCCGTCGTTCGGCATCATCGTATGCGTCTTTGAGCGCTTGATCGCTTCGATCTGCACGAGCTTCGGCCAGTGCAGTCTTGGCGGCCGCATTGGCCTGTTGCGACATGTCAACTCCGTTGGCGGCCACAGCTTGGCGGACACCCTCGTCATTGAGAGCATTGCGCCGCTCGGCCAGGCGTGACTGGCGGTCGTCTCGCGTCCGCAATAGCACGGCGGACTGTTCCTCCAGCTCGGACGCGAGCCGTCGGGCTTCGTCGTAATCGGGCGGCAGAGGCGGCTCGTCGGGCCGCAATTTCCGGTACTCCTCGATGCCATGAAGCAGCCCTCGGATCTTCTGTTCGAGGACTTCCACCGTGAGATCTCTGAGATCCTGCTTGATCGTCCTCTGAGCCGTCTCGCGTTCGGACGCGGCCGATTCACGTCGCCGCAAAGCCTCCCGTGCTTCGGAGAGGTCGGAGACACCGACGCTTGTGCAGAGCTGCCTAAGAGCGCTTTCAGCAGCGGCGAGCCTCGCCACTGACTCTTTCGCCTCTGCACCTGCGGTCACCCGCACTGACGCCACGTCGGCGATTTCGATGTCGAGACTGTCAGCTACCGCTTGGGAGTGATTCTCCGCCGGGTCGAGCTGAAGAACTTCACCTGCGATGCCAAGCGACATTGGCCGCAGTGCCGAGATCTCGACGTTTGCCGCACCGCTGAGCGTTCGCGCATCTGCTTGAACGACGCGCAAGTGAGCGCCCTCGATCTCGGCGACCAGATCGCTGGTGATGCGGCTCGAGTCCCAGTCGGCCTCAGCCTGCGCAAGCTGCTGCTGCGCCCCGATGACTCGGTCGTGGCGTTCCTGCAGCAATTCGGCCTCGATGATGTGCCGCAGAAAATCGCGATCGTCCTGCACCCGGCGGAGCTCTGACTCAGCAGTCGCGAGGCTGCGCTGAGCCGTGTCGAATTCGGTTTCGGCTTCGTCACGAAGCTGCGTTGCCAGAGCGAGCGCCGGCGCGATGGCGTCGATCTCGGCGTGCGCTTGAGCCAACTGCCGCTCCGCGGCGTTCACTTGCTCGGCCAGCTCGTCGCGCCGCGCACGATGACCCTTGGCCGTCTCCAGCTGCGCCTGAGTTGCCTCGAGTTGGCGCTCTGCTTGGTCGCGCTGATTGCGTAGCGTCAGCACTTGTTGCCACTTAGCGTTGAGTTCTCGGTGCTCTCGCTCGGCCAGTGTGTGGTTCTCGGCCAATTGACTCTGCTCTCGACGGTGGCGATCAAGTTCGCCAGCGGCGCTGGTGAGCGCGCTGAGCTGCCCGCTGAGACCCTCGGCCGTCTCGGCAGCGTCCTTGTACCGCCGCTGCTGCTCCGTTCGCTCGGCATTCATGCGCCCGGTGGATGTCCAGTAGCGCGCGCGTTCAGCGCAAACACGGTCCCACAGGAGTTCGTCGGCGTCTCCCCCCTGCGCGCCGCCTGCTGATGCGTCAAGAGATTGCCGTAGCGATGGCACGTCGAAAGAGGGCGTCGCCAGCCGCACACCCTGATCGACCCACAGGGCATCCCAGAGGACACGGTCGAGCGTCTCGTCGAGCAATGAGTTGACGCGTTCGTGAGCTTCACGATGCACCAGCTGTTCGTGCCGCGGCTCGGAGATTTCTAGAACGGTCTCGGGGCGGCGTAGCCACCGCTTGCGATACACAAAGCGGTAACCGCCGCTCGAGGCCTCTATCTCGACCTCGGGCCCTACATCGCGACCGACAGGCTGGGCGGCTCTGATGTGCGCCTTCTTCGAAGTATCCAGCTCCTGGAACACCAATCTGACTGCTTCAGCCAGGCTTGACTTGCCGACCTCGTTGTCGCCCTCGATGATGGTGACTCCATCGGCTGGTATGTCGACCTCGCAGTTCGCCACGCCCTTGAAGTCCCGCAGTTTGATGCGATGGATCCTCATCGGTCGACACCATCCGTCTGATGAAGTCGGTGCATCAGAGCCACTGCGTCCTGAGCTGCAACGGCACTCGGCTCGTCCTTGGCGGCGGCCTGGTCTCGCAGCTCGCGCAGCGCATCATGTGCGAATCCGGACAGGTCGAGCGTCTCGATATCGACTTCATCGGGCACGACGACCAAATCGGTGCGCCGCTCCCAGACTTCGAATGCCCCCATGAGTCCAGCGTGATGCGCGAGCATCGCGTCGAGCCGGACCTTCTGGGCGAGGGAGATCTGGCCTTCCAGACCGAGCTTGACGATCTGCCGCTTCTTGTCGTCCAGCGAATCGAGCCACGCCTCGATCTCGTCGAGGTCGCCGTCGGTCGTCACACTCCACTGGCGACGTTCGAAATGCCATCTGCCGACGCGGTGCCGAGCGACGGCAACGCTGTCGGCTTCGAGGTCGACTACGAGCACATGGCCCGGATCGACCTCGTCGTAGTCAGTGGGTTCCGGTGCTCCCGCGTACCAGATGCGACCGCTGTCGCCTTCGTCTGTGGTGGAATGGCGATCGCCGAGCGCCACGTAATGGATGTCGCCCGATGCGATTCGCTCTTCGAGTCGGCGTCGGACGATGAGTGACGGGTTCAGCGAATCGGGAGAGCGTGAGTCAAGCTGGCCATGGCCAACGACTACGCGCATGGCACCGGAAGGCTTGAGAGCCGAACAGGCGGCATTGACGAGATCCGTTGATGGATGCTTGGATATCCACGGAGCGCCAACCAACTCGAGGCCGTCGCCCACAGCGATTGGCTCGGAGTTCTCCAACACCTTGACGTTGTGTGGTCTGCGGCCCGTGAAGCCCTCCGACCGGAAGACCGAGGCTGCGTCAAGGGGGTCGTGGTTGCCGGGCAGGAGGTAGAAATCCACTGCAGGTATCGCCGCCATCGCTTCCAATGCGTGGCCGACGACTTTGCGGTCGATGTAGTTCGACTCGAAGACATCACCGCAAACAACGACGAACTCGCAGTCTTGCTCGGCGGCGAGCACACCGATTGCTCGCACCGCGTCGAGCCTGGCTTCGTCAAAGCGCGGCTGAGAGCCTTCGTCGAGAAAGTGGCGCGTCATCCCGAGCTGCCAGTCGGCCGTGTGAACGAATCTCATGGTCCGCGACGATACGGAGGCGGCGTGTAGCGTCCCAAGGCAGTTTCTCGCGGGGGCATGACGCGACCAACAGAGGCCGCTCAGATTCCGATCTCAGCCGCTGCATCAGCGCCAGTCCAGGGTGTCTCGCGGAGACGGGTCAGAGGCGGGTGACGGAGTCGCCGACTCGGACTGTGCCGGGCTGGATGACTCGGCAGTTGACGCCGCGCAGGCGAAGGCTGCTTCCTTCGCCGGTGTTGACGAAGCGGAGGGCTTCGCGGCCGAAGCGGGCGGCGAACTTGGCGCAGCCGGTGTGCGGCTCGACGGCGACCTCCACCACGGCAGTGCCGATCGACATCTGTGTGCCTGCGGGCAGTGCTTCGTGGCCGATGTCGAGGTCGGCGTAGATCTGGTCGCCCGCCAGCGGCCACCGCTCGATCGGGCCGATGACCGCCTCGGCAGCCCGCGAATTCATGATCGTGATCTGCTTATTGGGATGCGGGCCGCCATCGGCCGACAGCGACGTCCCGCGCTGGTTCCACGTGTCGCCTTCGATGCCTTCGGCACCGTTAATGCGGGCCTCGTTCAGCACCTCTCGCTGGTCTTCGGCAGGGCGCCGGACGATGAGCTGGATGATGCCGTCGCCGACGGGCGCTTCGCGAATGCGCGGCAACGCCGCCTCCAACTCGGCAGCGCTGCGGTGGCGCGCCTCATCGGCTTCGTTGCGTTTCGTGGCGGTGCCGGTCTCGGTTGAAGCGTTCATGTCGCGTGCTTTCTCAGGTCATCCGCAACGGCGGTGATTCCGGTTGCCAATGGGGATTATTGCGCCGGATCAGCTTGGGACGATACGAATTCGAGCTGCCGGTCCCGCGACGCCGCCTCCGGGCTGCGATCGGCCGGGTTGCCGAAGCCGCCCCCACCCGGGAATTCCACAATCAAGCGGCGATTACCGGGAATGACTGAGCGGCCCTTGGACCGCACGTCGGTGCCGTCGTCGAGCGACAGTCGTCCGAGCGCTCCTGGGCCGCCGCCATAGCGGCCGCGGGCAGCGAACACTGTCCGCTCGTACGTCGCACTGATAGAGAACTCCCGCCCTTGGCGGTTCTCCAGCTCGATGACTTGGCCGAGCCCGCCCCGGTACTGGCCGGCGCCGCCCGAATCGGTGCGGAACTCCTTGCGCCAGAACACCAGCGGCGAGCCGATCTCGTTCACCTCGACGGGCATGTTGCGCACACCGCTCGGAAAAGCCGTCGCTGACAGCCCATCCGCTTGCGGGCGGGCGCCCGCGCCGCCCGAATGGAAGCTCATCAGGATGAAACGCTCGAGCTTGGCTTGAGCGGACCCCTCGCTCGAACTCCCGACGGATGTCTTGGAGTGATTGGTTGTGGCGACTCCGGTGTCCGGCTGCCACATGCCCGTTCCGAGCAGATTCCACAGCGACGACGTGCCCTCAGCAGGCACCCGCTCGGGCAGCACCTGGCTCAAGCAGCCGAACACGGCATCGGGAAGCAACTGGCCCATCACGTGCCGCACGTTCACTGCTGCCGGATGAGGGGCATTGAGAATGCAGCCCTCGGGCGCAAGCACCCGGACGGCATCGAGCGAGCCTGTGTTGTTCGGGATGTCGGGACCGACGATGCAACGCACCCCGAACGACGTATAGGCATCTGTGTAGGCCATCGGCACGTTGATGCCCCAGTTCGATTGGGGTCCAGTTCCTGCGAAGTCGACCTCAATGCCGTCCTGGGTGACGGTCAGGGCGCACACGATGTCGATCGGTTCCTCGATGCCGTCGACTCGCATCGTCGAACTCCAGGTCCCGCCCGGCAGCTCGCCGATAGCGTCGAGCATGGCCCGGTGCGACGACGAGATGATGTGACTGGCCAATTCATCCAGATCAGCCATGGCGTACTCGTCCATCATCGTGACCAGACGCGCAGCCCCGGTCTCGTTGCAAGCAGCCAGCGAATGGATGTCACCGATGACCTGGACCGGGTCGCGAACGTTGGCTTCGATGATCGCCACCACATTCGGATCGAAGACGCCGTCGGTGGCGAATTTCAGAATCGGCAGGTAGAGGCCCTCGTGGTACACCTCTTTGGAGTCGGTGGTGAAACCGGCGCCGCCGATGTCGACGACATGGCTGGTGCAGGCGAACAGCGCAACCAGCTCGCCCCGCCGGAAGGCCGGAGTGACCACCACGATGTCGAACAGGTGACCGGTTCCCTTCCACGGATCGTTGGTGAGGAAAATGTCGCCGGGACGCATCTGCGAAGCGGGGAAACGGTCCAGGAAGTGCAGCACGGAGTAGGCCATGGAGTTCACATGGCCCGGCGTGCCGGTTACCGACTGGGCGAGCATCCGCCCCTGCGGGTCGAAGATGCCAGCGGACAGGTCACCGGCCTCGCGGGTCGACGTGCTGAAGGCTGCTCGCACCAGCGCCCGCGCTTGCTCTTCAGTCACCGAGATGAGGCGGTTCCACTGCACGCCGAGCCGAACCGCATCGAGCTCGGCCTCGACATGGCTCGCACCCGTCGACGCGGTCTCCATGTCGGCGATCTGGCGGGCACCGCTGGGTGCCGCGCCGCCGGTGAGCCGCAGATGCCCGCCCGCCATGACCGTGGCCACGCCTCCGGGAGGCACCACCGTCGTCGTCTGGTCTTCGGTGATCAGTGCGGGGCCGACGAGCCACGCGCCCTCGGTGAGGGAATCGCGCTCGAACACTGCGTGGGCGACTGCCCGCCCCGTGGCGGTGTCGGTCACGAGCGTGGTCGTGGGGGCGTCGACCGGCTCGTCGGCGACATGGGGGTGTAGCGGAGCGACTTCGGGCCCCGGAGTGCGGACCTCGAGCAGCCAGCTGAGCACCTCGATCTCGAGGTTGCCGATGTGGCGCGTGTAGAGCTGCTGGTAGGCCTTCGTGAACGCAGTGCGAAGCTGGCTGCGCACCTCGACATCGCTCGGGCTGTCGAGGTCGTCGTGCAGCAGCGCTTCCGCGTCAATCTCGACAGTGATCTCGTGACCCTGACCGCGGTAGCGCATGAGAGCGCGTACGTGTGTGGCGGTCTGTGCGTCGGGAGCGGCAGCGTGGACGATTGCGTTGGCTTCTGCAGACATCTCGCCGAGGAGTTCGGCCAAGTTCGCGGCCGTCAGCTCGCTGACGCGGGCGTGGCGAGTTCGCACCGACTCATGGGATACCGGCGCCCTCAAGAAACCGATGGCCGATCCCACGCCGGCCCCCGCAGGCACCACGATGTCGTCGATGCCGAGCTTGGCCGCTACTCGGGCAGCGTGCAGGGGTGCCGCGCCGCCGAACGCGATGAGCGTGCCGCGGCTGATGTCGCTGCCTTGGTCGGCCGCGTGGACGCGTCCGGCATTCGACATGTTCTCGTCGACTACCTCGGAAATACCGATGGCAGAAACGGTCGTCTGCAGGCCTGACGGCTCGGCCAACGAGGTGGTGACAGCCTTGGCAGCGGCATCGATATCAAACTTCATCGTCCCGCCGGCGAATCGTTCCGGCAGCAGTCTGCCCAGCACCGCGTCGGCGTCGGTCACCGTGGGCTCGACACCGCCGCGCCCGTAGGCCGCGGGCCCTGGCTCGGAACCGGCGCTAGCCGGCCCGACACTGATGCGCCCCAGCGCGTCCAGGCTGGCAATCGAGCCGCCCCCGGCGCCGATCTCGACCATCTCGATGACCGGCAGCCGCAACGGGAGCCCACTGCCCGCGAGGAAGCGGTACTCGCGGCCCACCTCGAATTCCCGGTTCGAACGGGGATGGCCACCTTCGACGATGCACAGTTTGGCTGTCGTGCCGCCCATGTCGAAGCTGAGAGCCCGTTCGCAGTCGAGGCCGCGGGCGATCTGCGACGCCAGCAATGCGCCGCCCGCAGGACCGCTCTCGATCAGCCGGACAGGGAAGCGCAACGCCTCGCCAAGCGTGCCGAGCCCGCCGCCGGAGGTCATGAGAAACATTTCGCAGCCCAAGCCCAGGGCCGCTAGCCGCGCGTCCAGATCAGTCAGATAGTGCCGCATCAGCGGTGCGATGTAGGCATTCGCGCACGCGGTGGAGAATCGCTCGTACTCGCGGATCTCCGGACAGACCTCGCTGGAGAGCGTCACGGCCGCCTCAGGCCAGCAATCGGCCAGGATCTCAGCAGTGCGCTCCTCGTGCCGGGCGTCGAGGTACGAGTGCAGGTAGCCGACGGCAACGCTGATCACACCATCGGCGGCCAGCGAAGCCGCGGCGGCTCGCACGGCATCTTCGTCCAGCGGCATCAACACCGAACCGTCGGCAGCGAGCCGCTCAGGTATCCCGATGCGCCGGTTTCGCGGCACGAGCGGTTCTGGTCGGCGCATGTACAGGTCGTATTGCTCGAACCGGTTCTCGTGGGCCATCTCGACCGAATCGCGGATGCCTTGGGTGGTCAGCAGCGCGGTACGAGCGCCGCGGCGCTCGATGAGGGCGTTGGTGGCGAGCGTCGTGCCGTGGATGAACACCTCCACATCGCCAGGAGCAATGCTTGCCTCGCTCAGGACGCTGCGGACGCCGTCGAGCACTCCATCGGCGGGAGCATCAGCCGTGGTCAGCACCTTGGCGGTGTGGAGCACCGGCGCGTCGTCGTCGAAGACTTCGAGGGCGATGTCGGTGAAGGTGCCGCCGATGTCGGCCGCGAGCCGGGCGCGCGCGCCTGTCATCGGCCCAGCGTAGGCGCGTCGCCGTCGCCAACTGCGGGGGTACCGTGCAGGCGTGGCGAGCGGCGATCAGCGGGCCGGCAGGCCGCCTCCGGGCTCCGGTGAGGGCCTTCGTGTCGGCATCGTGCGGGCAACATGGAATCCCGATGTCGTCGAGCGGCTCGCGGCCGGCACCCAGCGAGGCCTGAGCGAACTCGGCGTCACCGAAACGACCGAGGTGACGGTGCCCGGCTGCTTCGAGATCCCGCTGGCGGCAAAGCTGCTTGCTGAGGCCGGCCAGGTGGATGCGATCGTCACCATCGGGGCGGTCATCCGCGGCGAGACCACGCACTACGAACTGGTGAGCGAGGGTGCCGCCCAGGGCGCGATGGCCGCCCAGCTCACCACAGGCATACCGATCGGCTTCGGTCTCGTCACGGTCGAGAACGACGAGCAGGCCATGGCCCGCAGCGAAGGCCCGGGAGGCCACAACGTCGGCGAAGACGCTGCCTACGTCGCCGTCACGATGGCCCTACTCGCCCGTGATTTCCGAGGAGCGAACGGCAAGAAACAGATGCCATAGCCGCGGAGGCGGCAGGAAATTCTGCGACGTTGCGACCTGCTGGATCGCGGGAGCAGAGGGTTCTGCCGCCTCCGCCGCGGGCGCGCCTATCAGCGCGCCTCCGAGGAAGGGTCAGGACGCATACGCACGAGCACCTTGCCGACGGCCTCGCGCTCATCCAGCAGCCGGTATGCCTCGGCGGCCTCTTCGAAGGGAAGCACTTGGCCGATCGGCGGCTTCACGGCGCCGGATTCGATCATCGGCAGTAGCAGCTCGTGAATGCGAGCAGGAATGGTCGGGTCGGCCGCTACGGCTTCGCCCCAGGCGGCGCCGACGAGGCTCACATTGCGCAAGAGCAGTCGATTCACCTTGACCGTGGGAATCTCGCCTGCCGCGAAGCCGACCACGACGAGCCGTCCGAAGCGTGCCAGTGCGCGGACCCCGTCGAGGAAGCGATCTCCGCCGACCGGGTCGTAGGTCATGTCGACGCCTCGCCCGCCGGTGAGTTTGCGCACTTCATCCTTCCATGTGTCGCTGATGAGCACGGTGTGGTCGGCGCCTGCTGCGCGAGCGATCTCGCCCTTCGCTTCGGTGGACACCAAGCCGATGACCGGGCCGGCGCCGACCCCCTTGGCCACCTGGATGCCTGATGTGCCCACCCCGCCGGAGGCGCCGAGCACCAGCACCGACTCGCCGTCGCGCAGGCCGGCCCGGTCGATCATGCAGAACACCGCGGTCTGGTAGTTCATGACGAGGGCAGCTCCCTCTTCGAACGAGAGCTGGTCGGGCAGGGCGAACAGATCACGCGGTGCCGACGCCACGACCTCCGCGAGGCAGCCGTTCGACCACACGCATACGCGGTCGCCCGGCGCATAGCCGGATTCGGCGGGCGCCTTGCGCACCACGCCCGAAGCCTCGATTCCCGGTCGGAACGGAGGGTCGGGGCGGTACTGGTAGAGACCTTGGCTCTGGAGCAGATCAGGGAATGAGACGCCGCCGCAGACGATGTCGACGATGACCGAGGCGCCGCGAGGATCGGCTTCGGGTTCGGGAGCATCGACGACCGCGACCCCGGCAGGGCCGGTGAGGGATTGGATTTCTAGTGCACGCATGGCGACACGATGACACACCGGGCGCGCTCACACCGCGGTGAGCTGCCGTGCTGGCGTGGTCGTGACGATGCACACCTGCGGGTGGCTCGCCGCAAAACTGTCTTCGAGTGGGCATCGGGCGAGGCGGAAGGGACCTCGCAGCATCGGTGACGGCGAAGAAACTGGCTGGCAATGCACTGGTATTGTGGCCAGCGCGCGAGGCCGAGCGCCGTAGGAGCCTGCTCGGCCCGCCCATTGTGACAGGGGAGAGCGATGCGGTATTACTCATGCGACTCGCATGTGGTCGAGGCGGCCGAGATCTACGCAGGACTGACCGACCGTTTCGGCGAGCGGGCGCCGTTCATCAGCAAGGACCACAATGACAAGCCCGGCACGTGGCTCGTGCTGCCGGGCGGCATTCGGCCGGTGCCGGTGGGGCGGCTGGGCATCGCGGGGGCCAGCCTGTCTGACCCGGCCACCCATAAGCGCATCGAGCAGGGCTACGACGGCTTCAATCCCGGTGTCATGGACCCCTCCGTCAGGCTCGACGAGCAGGCCCAGGACGGCATCGTCGGCGAAGTCATGTACCCGAGCCTGTCGATGTTCACCTTCGCCATCCCCGACGACGAAGTGCGCGACGCTGCGTTCCGCAATCACAACGACTGGGTGCTCGACTACTGCTCGGTGGACCGCGACCGGCTCATCGGCGTCGGATGCCTGCCCCTGCCCGACGTGGAACGATCTATCGCCGAGATCGATCGCTCCGCTGAGCTGGGCGTGCGCGGATTTGCCATCCCCGCACACATCGACCCGGCCAAGCCGTACTGCCATGCGGACTTCGACCCGTTCTGGGCACGGGCTCAGGAGTTCGGCGTGCCACTCACCATGCACATCTTCACTGGTTCCAGCCTCGAAGGCGGCATGCCCACTCACTGGGGCACACCGGGCGGCCATCTCAAGGGCTACACGCTGGCGCATACCACCATCGCCAACACGATTATTGACCTCATCTGCGGTGGCGTCGTGGAACGCTTCCCGGAACTGCGCTTCGTCTGTGCAGAGTACGAGACCGGCTGGGTGGGCCATTTCAAGCAGCGCCTCGACCATGCCGCGTACCGCACGCCGTGGGAAGTGTCCGACGAACTCAACATGAAGCCCTCGGAGTACTTCGATCGGAATTTCTGGGTCACCTTCGAAGACGATGTGGAAGGCATCGCGACGCGGCACTCAATCGGCGTCGGCAACCTGCTGTGGGGCAACGACTACCCGCACCACGATTCGATCTGGCCGAACTCGCAGCCGATCCTCGACGACATTCTCTCGGGGGTACCCGACGACGAGAAGGAACAGATGGTCTGGAGCAACGTCGTGGAGCTCTACGACCTCGATCCCGACACTCTTCCCGCAGCTGCCTGAGACATTTACGCCGCGGCGAGCGGCTCTAGGTGGGCGCGGATGGACTTGGCGACCAGTTCGCCGTTCTCCATCGGGCCGAAGTGGCTGAGGTCGGCGAATGCTTCGAGGCGACCGTTGCCGAGCGATTCGGCTATGGGTTGGGCGACCTGCGGCGGAATTTCGTTCCACTGGGCGTAGGAATCGCCGCGAGCCACCACTGTCGGGCATGTCACCGCTGCGAAATCGCCGTAGACGACGGGCACGCTGGCCTCGTAGATGCGTGCCTCGGTGTCGCCTGAGCACGACAGCCGCACGGCGTCGTCGCCCGAGGGATACGTGCCGATCTCGACATATGCCCGCACGGCCTCGGGCTCGCAGCGCGAGAACGGAGGCTTCGACATGAATCGCTCATATGCCTCGTCGATGGTCGCGAAGCGAATTCGCCGCCGCCGTGATGCCACCACGAGCTCGTGCTCGGAGTCGGGCCTGGGAAATTCCTCGGGCACGAGCACCGGTTCGTAGAGATACAACCCCCGGTACGTCCCGGGCTGGCGCAACTCTGCGAGCAGCAGGCTGGCGGCGCCCAGGGAGTGGCCAACGGCCAGCATGGGCTCGCCGCCCAAGGCGTTCACCGCGGCCAGCACCTCGTCGGTGAATCGGGCTCGCTCAACCGACATGCCGTCATGGCGGGGGCGCGAGGCGCCGTGGCCCCTGAAATCGAGGCCCCAGCAGTGGAAGGTGTCGCTGAGGTGAGGCACCACCGTGGACCACATGCCGGCGTTGAGGCCATTCCCGTGCGTCATGAGCAGCGGCACGCCGTGCCCGCCGAGGTCGTGGAGTACGGCGTGCTCGCCGTCGGAGGTGGTCAGGCGTATCATCGCCGAGGCAGGTTAGTGCAGAGCGGTGCCGTGCTCGGGAGTTTCCCAAGGACCGGATCGAGCTGTTGCGGGCAGAATGGCGCCATGGCGAACTTCACACGAGACTCAGTGGACATTCATTACGACGACTACGGCTCCGGCTTCCCGCTGTTGCTGATCGCACCGGGAGGGATGCGTTCGGCGGCGTCGTTCTGGGAATCGACGCCGTGGAATCCGATCACTCAGCTCTCAGACCGGTACCGAGTCATTGCGATGGACCAGCGCAACGCCGGCCGCTCGACCGCCCCGATCTCGGGCACCGATGGATGGGCAACCTACACAGCAGACCAGCTCGCGCTGATGGATCATCTTGGATGCGAGCAGTTCCACGTAGCAGGCATGTGCATCGGCGGCCCCTACATCATGGGGCTGATACAGGCAGCGCCCGAACGGGTTGCAAGCGCAACGCTGTTCCAGACGATCGGACTCGACGAGAACCGTCACGCCTTCTACGACATGTTCGACGACTGGGCGATTGCCATCCGCGACGATCATCGCGAGGTCGACGACGCCGCTTGGAACCAATTCCGCTCGAACATGTACGACGGCGACAACTTCCTGTTCAACGTGGACCGCGACTTCGTCGCAACGGTCCAAACGCCGCTCTTGGTGCTGCTCGGCGGCGATCTGTATCACCCGGAGTCGTCATCGCGGATCGTCCACGAGACGGCACCGAACTCGACGCTGATCGAAGATTGGATGGAAGGCGACGCCCGCGGTGCCGCGATGGATCAATTCGCTGCGTTCCTCGCTGAGCACACCCCCTAACGGTCCGTGGGGCGGGGCGGACACTGTCGCCTCCGATTCGGTCGCGCTGCGTTAGCTTGCGCGCATGACGAGCGAATCAAGCACTTCCGCCAGACTTACCGGTTCGGCCCACCGACTGGACGGCAAGGTGGCTGTGGTCACCGGAGCGAGCCGAGGGATTGGTGAAGCCAGCGCGCGAGCGCTGGATGACGCGGGTGCCCAGGTAGTGCTGACGGGTCGGACGACCTCTGACCTTTACCGTGTCGCGGCCGAGATGTCTCATGACCCCGTCGTATTGACGGCCGATCTTGCCCCGGCAGGTGCCGGTACCGACTTGGCCCGGCGCATCCTGGGCGAGGTCGATGGCGTGGATGTCTTGGTGAACAACGCCGGCATTCCCATGAGGCGCACGCCGGTTCAGCTCACTGAGGCCGACTTCGACCTGGTGTTCTCGATCAATGTGAGGTCACTGGTGATGCTCAGCATCGGCTTGGCCCCGTCCATGATCGCCCGTGGTGGCGGCTCGGTCATCAACATCAGTTCGGTGGCTGGCGTGCACGGTCCGCTTGGCCGCGTCGCTTACGCCGGCACCAAAGGTGCCGTCGATGCCATGACGCGTTCGCTCGCGGCGGACTGGGGACCTGACGGGATCCGGGTGAATTCGATCGCACCGGGTCTGATCGCGACGGCCATCTGGGAAGAAGCCCGCAATAGCGTGCCCGGCCTCGTCGACGATCTCGCTGGCCAGATAGCGCTCAAGCGCTGGGGCTTCGGCGACGACATCGCCGATGTTGTGCTGTTCTTCGCATCAGACGCGTCCCGCTACGTGACTGGCGAGACGCTCGTGGTGGACGGCGGCATGGCACGCGTGTCGGCTTCCAACGCACCGCCGGCACTGCCCGAACTCCAGGACTGAGAGACGCTGTGACGCGCAGAGGGTGCCGGACCCAAGCCCGGCACCCTCTGTTGATTGCTGCTTGCGCCGCTAGCCCGTAGGGGCAGCGGGTATGCGCAAGTGCTTACGCAGCTGCGCGAGCGGCATCGAGCCAGGCGTCGACCGTCCCACGGTTGTTGGCGATCCACTGGATGGCAATGTCTCGTGGCGGCGTGCCACCGTCCTGGTCGACGTTGGCCAGCGCGACGTCAATGACGGACAGCGTGACGGCTTCGAACAGTGCCCTGGCAGACGGATTGGCATCGAGGAAGTTGTTGTTGGCGGTCACCTGAATGTCGGCAGCGATCCAGCCGAGCTGGCACAGGCCGTCGGCGGATGTAGCAGCGGACGGGCAGGCATCCTCACCGATCCTCGCATTGACCGGATTGCCATCGGCGCCGAGCTGACTCCATGCGTCGCCGCCCTCGACACCCAACGGGTTCGAGTCGTCGATCACGCTCTCGACGCCCATCCAGTACACGTTGTCGCCGGGGCGCAGCTGCGTCAGATACGACGTCGGTGTCCACGTGTACATCACCATCGCCTTGCCGTCGTCGGCATTGTCGACTGCCTGAGCGAACATCGCGTCGTAGCCGGCCTTGACCTGCTGGATGTTGTCCCAGCCGCTGAACAAGATCTGGCTCTCGATGATGTCGTCACAGGTCCAGTCTTCGGGACAACCGAAGATGTCGGCGATGCCGTTGCCGGGAACAGCGTCGACCTCGTCGAACGCGGCGATCGCGTCGGGGTTGCGGTTGAGTTCATCCATGGTGTAGACGCCGTGCTCGTCGGCGAAGGCCTTCGTCACCAGGAAACCTTGGAGTCCGCCGGCGACCATCTCCTGGCCAACGATGGACACGTGCTCCTCCACAAGCGAGCCGTCGGGGAGTTCGTTCTTCAGCCACGAGAGGTGGCCTGGGTACCAGCTGTTGGGCCAGTAATCCATCTCGCCCAAGGCCATTGCTGTGTAGCCGTTGCTCGGGCCGAGCTCGATCGCGGCGGGGTCGGAAACGTCGTAGCCGAGTTCCTCGAGCATCAGCTTGTAGAGCTCCGCTTGGAAGTAACCGCTCGACCAGTTCGCCCGGCCAGCCAAGACGCTCACGCCCTCGCCGGGCGTCATCGACATGTCGTCGTCCATGTCGTCGTCCATGTCGTCGTCCATGTGGTCGTCGTCCATGTCGTCGTCCATGTGGTCGTCGTCCATGTCGTCGTCCATGTGGTCGTCGTCCATGTCGTCGTCGGCTGCGGCCGGTGCCTCGGTTGCCTGAGTGGCAGTCTCGTCGCCGTCGCCATCCGCGTCGTCGTCGCTGCCGCACGCAGCGGCGAACAAGGCAAACGCCGCTAGCAAGAGCAGCAACTTCGACATTCGTTTCATAAGCATTGCGGAGATCCTCCCTGATCTACGTCAGATTGCGTCACGCGGCGCACCGTTTTGTGACCACGCTCGTGTGGCGCCGATCGCCCGGCTCGACGAGGGCTCCCTGGATGGGAGCGTAGTCCGGCGCCTCGCGTGCCCTAAACCCTAGCTCGGCCGCGCATAGGTGCTTGGTGGGCAGTGCGCGCTCGCTGACTCGCCGCACCTCACGGCGTGTTTGCCGGGATGTCGCCGTACACCTTGTTCCGCTCGAACTCCGCGAGGGTGCCACGGCTCGAGGCGAAAATTGTTGCGCCCGCGGCCGCCGCGATTACTGCGCCCACGCCCGACACGAAATTCACCTCTGCCACGCGGGCAATCGACGCAATCCAGCCAGCAGACGCGAGGGCTATGGCGAGGCCCACGCTTCCTGCGATGGTGCTCCAGCGATAGCGCAGGCGCTCGTCGATGCCGAACACCCCAATTCCGGGGAGCACCAAGCCCAATACCGCCAAGCCCGCTAGCAGCGTCCAGATTCCTAGACGTGAGCCATCGCTTTGGTAGCCGTTGAAGATCACGTCGCCCTTGCGCTGGGCCTCCGACCGCTTCGTAGTGAACTCGTTGCTCGCAGCGCTCTCGGCCTGTTTGGCGACGATCTCGGCATTGCGCAGCTCCTCTGCGCGTGCGAGGTTTCCGGCGGCCTCCTCTGCCGTTGCAGCAGCGGCGAGTTCGTTCGACTCGCGGGCCTGGGCGCGTGCCTCCTCCTCGAGGGCGTCGAGTTCGGCCTGAAGCTCGGGACCGATGACTGAGCCCTCCCTGGTGTCGTAGCTCCAGCCCGAGTACACCCCGATCACCAGCAGCAGCACGGCAAAGGCGCAGCCGGCCAACCTGCCCCAGCCGACGCGGGCCGACAACGGACGCCGCGCCGTCATGGGAGCATTCCAGAGCCAGGAGATCGCGCTCGCGACCGCGACCAGCCCGGCCCCCACGGCGACCCACACCCCGATGCCCGTTGCGTGAACTGCCACGGCGCTCGGTGGGTTGGTGAGCAGGAACGCCAGCGACAGGCCCAGTGAACCCGAGGCGAACATCACCGCTCCGTGTGGGCCGAACCACGGCGGCGCCATGCCCGGTCTCAAGAGCATCATGGCCGCCGACGTCAGCAGGGACATGGCAAGTGCAGCCATGAAGATGCCGTACCACGAGCCGCCTGACGGCGATACGCCGTTGAAGCTGTTGGACAGCAATTGGGTCTCGCCGGTACAGGCCAATTCCGAGGTGCTTCCACTGGTGCCGCTGGGGTCGAGTTGGGCGGCGTCCACCCACTCGCCGGCGCACTGCTCGGTGCGCAGGTCGGCGTCGTCGAATCGGGCCCACGCCGAGACTCGGCCGGCGTCCACGCTCCACGGCAACAGCAGCGCGACCAGCATCACCAGCGCTGCTGCGCCTGCAACGATGACCGAAGTCCGCTCACGGCCCGATGCCGGGACGAAATCTTCATCGGGTGGCTCGGGCTCCTCGGCGAGTCTGGACGCCTTCTCGGTGGCGGCAGACTGAGCCACCTCCAGCAGCTTTTCCGGTGTGCGGCGATTGGACCAGGCCGTGACGATGCGTGACATCAGATTGCGGCTGTCGGCGTCGGTCTGGCTAATCCGATCAAGCACCACAGCCACCAAGAAGAAGGCCAAGCCGCCTGAAACGCCCAGGGCGATGTCCTGGTTCTGGATGCCCTGGTACAGCAGCCGGCCCAAGCCTCCTGCGCCCATGATGGCGGCGATGCCCAGCATGGAGATCGACAACAGCAGCGTTTGGTTCAGGCCGGTCATGATCGCCGGACGAGCCAGCGGCAACTGCACGTCGAAGAGCACTCGGCGCTCCGGAGCGCCATAGGCGCGGGCAGCCTCCACCACATCTTCAGGCACTTGTCGGATGCCGAGATTGGTGAGCCGGATCAGCGGCGGCAAGGCGAAGGTCATCGTGACCATGGTCGCTGACACAAAGCCGATCCCGAAGAAGTAGATGAACGGCAGCATGTACACGAACGAGTGCACCACTTGCATGGCGTCCAAGACCGGTCTGACCACAGTCCACGCACCGTCGACACGACCGCACAGAACGCCGACCGGGATGCCCACAATCACGCACAGGAGCACCGCGACCGCGATGAACCCGAGGGTGCGTGCTGTCTCCACCCAGTACTCGGCGCCCAGCAGGCCGCAGCCGATCAGCGCCACTGCTGACATCGCGCCCACCGCGAAGCCCCGAACCAGCCAGCCGATGACGAACACCATCAGGCACACGGTCACCCACGACATCTGCACGAGCCATTGGTCGACGATCAGGTCGAGAAGTCTGGAGAAGGGCCATTTGATGACCTGGAGCGTCGCGTCGAGGTTGTTCTCCACCCAGCGCACCGTCTGCTCGCCCCAGTCGCCGACAGGGATCGTCCATTGGTCGAGCACCGTGTTCTGGCGCACCTGCGACGTGAGGCCCGAGCTGCAT
Source organism: Candidatus Poriferisodalis sp. (assembly GCF_965214215.1). Lineage (GTDB taxonomy): Bacteria > Actinomycetota > Acidimicrobiia > Acidimicrobiales > Poriferisodalaceae > Poriferisodalis. The sequence goes on from NZ_CBDCBD010000003.1 coordinate 2,496,222, forward strand.
TCCAGCAACTCGCCTTCCTCGTCGATGATGGCGTTGACGCATTCGAGCGGCTCGCCCTCCTGGGCGAACTTGCGCCTGCCCGACGCAATGAGCTCATTGGGACGGGTCCGGTACCACAGCACCGCAAGCAAACTCACGAGCCCACCGCTCGCGACGCTCCATCGTCGGCTTCGTATGCCGCCGATCAGCATGAGCGCCGGGATCGCGAACACCGCGATCAGCACCAGCCACTCGATTGCCACCTGGAACCAGTCGATGACTACATCACCGGCCTCGGGGCTCGTGACCGTGTCGATGAAGCGATCGATGAAGTGCCCCTGCTGCTGCGCGCCGTCGGCCTGCGCCAGTGCTCCGACCACGGCTGTCGATATCGCGCTCACATGAACACCTCCCGCTCGAAGTCCTCTATGAGCTGCTCGACGCGACCCATCTCTTCCATGATGAGGCGGGGATCGAGGTTGCCGATCAGCTTGCCGTCGTTGTCCACCACGGCGATGGACAGACCGCGTCCTGCGGCCGCGTACAGCTCATTGAGCGTGGAATCGGGGCTGCACTTGTCGAAATCGGATCTCAACGCCTTCGAAAGGTCGTTGCTGCCCATGCTGCGGGCACGGAGTCCATCGGCCGCCGTCAGCAATGACACCGGCCGACCGTCGGCGTCACAGCAGAACCGGCCCGCTATGTCTTGGCACAGCGTGAGTGCGTCGCTGAGCGACATGTCTGGCGGAATGGGGCGCGGCTCGGACATCACCTCATGTGCTTGGATGACACGCCCCTGATCGACGTCTTGGATGAACTCGGCCACGTAGCCGGTTGCGGGCTCGGTGAGGATCTCCTCGGGGGATCCGATCTGCACGACGGCGCCGTCTTTCATGATGCAGACCCGGTCGCCGATGCGAAGCGCTTCGTTGAGGTCGTGCGTGATGAACAGGATGGTCTTGTGGACGCGGGACTGAATGTCCATCATCTCGTCCTGCATTTGGCGCCGGATCAGCGGGTCCAGCGCCGAAAAGGCCTCGTCCATCAACAAGATGTCTGGATCTGAAGCGAGCGCTCGGGCGAGGCCGACCCGCTGCTGCATGCCACCGGAGAGCTGGGCGGGTCGGTGCTCGGCAAAGGCAGCCAGACCGACCAGAGCCAATGCCTGCAACGACGCCTGGTTCCGCTCGTCGCGGCCCATCCCTTGCACCTTGAGTCCATAGCCGACGTTGTCGATCACGCTGCGGTGGGGGAACAGGGCGAAGTGCTGGAAGACCATGCCCATCTTTTCTCGCCGAAATTGCTGAAGATCGGTGCCTTCCAGCTTCTGGACGTCGGTGCCGTCCACCAGCACCTCGCCGTGAGTGACGTCGTAGAGCTTGTTGACCATCCGGATGGCTGTCGACTTGCCGGAACCTGACAGTCCCATCACGACGAAGATCTCGCCGCGGTTGACGGAGAAATTCACGTCGGTGAGACCGACAACGTGGCCCGACAGCCGCTGCACGTCGTTCTTGGGCACGCCGGAACGAGCCAATTCGAACGCGCGGCCTCGCGGCTGCGGCCCGAAGATCTTGTACACGTCGTTCAGCCGGATGATCTCGTCGCCGCCGCCGGCGCCGTTGGCTGCGTCGTCGCTCATGAATGCCCCCCGGACTCGTCCGGTGCCACGTTAGGCGCGCGGCTTGGGCGGGCCGGGAACCCGCGCGCGGCTGACCGATCAAGGATGCTCCCCAAGCGGTCCCGCCGCTGGGTGTCTCGATTCGGTGGGGACCTGTGAGAATGTGTGGCTGTGACGCGCCTGGGGTTCCTGCTGGACAGCGGCGCGTGCATTGGCTGCCACGCATGCACGGTGGCATGCAAGAGCGAGCATGACGTGCCGCTCGGTGTCAACCGGACGTGGGTCAATTACGTCGAGACTGGCGAATTCCCCCAGACGCAGCGCCATTTTTCCGTGATGCGCTGCAACCACTGCGACGATGCCCCCTGCATCGAGATCTGCCCGACCGGTGCACTGTTCCGGGCCTCCAACGGCGTTGTGGACTTCGACGATTCTCGCTGCATCGGCTGCAAGGGCTGCATGAACGCATGCCCGTACGACGCCCTGTACATCTCGCCGGCGACCGGAACTGCGCACAAATGCAACTTTTGCCAGCACCGGCTGGAGGTCGGTTTGGAGCCGTCATGTGTGAGCGTGTGCCCGACGCGAGCCATCACGGTGGTCGATCACGACGATCCCGATGATGCGGTTGCCGTTCGAATCAAGCACGAGGAGCTGCCCGTGCGGGCGCCCGAGCGCCGCACCCTCCCGAAGGTGCACTACGCGGGAACGGTGCCCGAGGCGCTGGATCCGCTCGCCCGCCCCGTGGCCGACGACGGGCTGATCTGGGCCGATTGGACCGGCAGCGCAGCCTGGCCGGCCACGTCGAGCCCGGCGCCGGCCGCACGCACCGCCTACACGGTGGCCCATGACGAGCCTTGGGGCGCCAAGGTGGCCGGCTACATGGTCACCAAGGGTGTGGCGGCAGGTGTGATGCTGTGGGCTGCCGCTGCTGCGCTGCTGGGCTGGGACGACCGTGCTGCGGTCGCCACCGGTCCAGCCGTGATCGCCTTGGTCGCGCTGGCGGTGACGGGTGTCTTGCTCATCGCAGATCTGAAGCGGCCCGAGCGCTTCTGGTACCTGTTCGCCAAGGGACGGCTTCGCAGCTGGATCACCGCAGGCGCGTGGGTGATCATGGCCGACGCTGCATTGGTGACGCTGTGGGGTATCGCGGGCCTCTGGGGGGGTTCTGCCTGGTTTGCGCTGCTGATCGGCCCGACGGTGTTGTTCTCGCTGATGACCGCTGCCTATACCGCGTTGTTGCTGCACCAGTGCCGGGGACGCGTGATGTGGGCGGATCGCCCCGTTCTTGCCCTCATCGGCCGGCTGGTTGGTGAAGCCGTGCTGGGAGGCGGCGCGGTGTGGGGCGCCTTCCTGGCCGTGAGGGCAAACGCGGCGATCTTCGCCTGGGTCCCGCTGGTCGCTGCGGGAGTCCTGGCCTGGCTGTGGCGGCATGACCGGGAGTACCTGCGTGCGGCCCAGGCGGTACCGCTGTCGTGACGGCACCAGAGCAGATGGGAGCAGGCGTGCAGCCTCCAGCATCGGGATTGTCGGCTGCGCCGCCGCACGAGGCATGGCATCACTGGACCGAGCTCGACGCCGCCTCGTGGCCGCAGCGCAAGGAACGCAACTACACGCTGGTGCCCACGACCTGCTTCAACTGCGAAGCGGCGTGCGGCCTGGTCGCCTACATCGACCGCGACACCGATGAAGTCGCTCGTTTCGAAGGGAACCCCGAGCACCCTGCATCCCGGGGACGCAATTGCGCGAAGGGTCCCGCCACCATCAACCAGGTTCATGACACCGAGCGCATCTTGTACCCGCTGCGCCGGACGGGCGAGCGCGGCGGGGGCGGATGGGAACGGGTGAGCTGGGACGAGGCGCTGACCGAGATCGCTGCCCGCATCCGAGCGGCCATCGTTGAGGATCGCCGCGACGAGATCATGTACCACGTCGGCCGACCGGGCGAGGACGGGTACACCGAGCGTGTGCTGGTTGCGTGGGGTATCGATGGGCACAACAGCCACACCAACGTCTGTTCCTCGAGCGCCCGGGTGGGCTACGCGACCTGGATGGGGCATGACCGGCCCTCGTCAGACTTTGCCAATGCTGAGGTCATCTTCCTGATCTCGAGCCATCTCGAGGCGGGGCACTACTTCAACCCGCACGCCCAGCGCATCATTGAGGCCCAGCAACGGGGGGCGAAGGTCATCTGTGTCGACCCGAGGCTGTCCAATACCGGCGCCAAGGCCGACCACTGGCTGCCGGCGTGGCCCGGCACCGAACCGGTCCTGCTGCTGAGCCTGACCCACCTCTTGCTCGAAGCGGGTACGTGGGACCGCGCCTTCGTTCATCGCTGGACGAATTGGCAGACCTACCTGGCCCAGACCCGACCTGACCTGCCGCCGACGTTCGAGTCGGTCGAAGTGGCCCTGCGCGACGCGTATGGCGAATACACCCCCGAGCGTGCAGCAGAACTGTGCGGGGTGGACGCGGACGAACTGCGCGAGATAGCGCACGCCATCGGCGGGGCGCACGGCCGATTCGCATCCCATAACTGGCGTGCCGCGGGGGCTGGCAATTTGGGCGGCTGGCAAACTGCCCGCTGCCTCTTCTTACTCAATGTGCTCACCGGGTCGGTCGGCACGGTGGGGGGCACGACGGGCGCGGGCTGGCACAAGATGAAGCCGGCGCCGCCGCTGCGTCCTCCGCCAGTCGAGCACTGGAACGAGATGTCGTGGCCGCGTGAGTACCCGCTCAGCCACCACGAGATGTCGATCCTGCTGCCGCACTTCCTGCGAGAAGGCAGGGGCAAACTCGACACGTACTTCACGCGCGTCTACAACCCGGTGTGGACGAACCCTGACGGGTTCAGCTGGCTGGAAGCGCTGAGCGACCCTGAGCGGGTCGGCTGCCATGTTGCTCTGACGCCGACGTGGTCGGAGACAGCATGGTTCGCCGACTTCGTGCTGCCGATGGGTGTCGGCTCCGAACGCCACGACCTGGCGTCGTTTGAGACCCACGCAGGCCAATGGCTGGGCTTCCGTCAGCCGGTCATGCGCCGGTACGCGGAACTGCGCGGCCGCGAACTCGGCCCCGACACTCGCACTCACGAGTTCAATCCGGGCGAGGTCTGGGAGGAGAACGAGTTCTGGATCGACCTGTCGTGGCGGATCGATCCCGATGGCTCGCTCGGCATCCGCCGGTGGTTCGAGAGCCCGTCGCGGCCAGGCGAGCCCATCAGCATCGACGAGTACTACGAAGCGATCTTCACCGACGAGGTACCGGGCTTGGCCGACGACGCTGCGGCCGCGGGCCAGTCACCGCTCGAGTTCATGCGCGATCGCGGGGCCTACGCCGTGCGAGGCGATCCCTACGGTCACCACGAGCGAGTCGTGCCGCCACCACAACTGAGAGGCACCGCGCTCGGCGATGACGCGGTCTACCGCCCGGTGCGCGACACGGTGCGTGGCGCTGCCATGTCGTTGCCTCCGCTCGGGGACGGTTCAGTGGCGGTGCAGGTCGCGGGAGCGGCCCGTCAGGGGTTCCCGACGCCGTCGCGCAAGCTCGAGCTGTACTCCACGACGCTGGCCGAGTGGGGCTGGCCCGAGCACGCGACACCGGGCTGGATTCCCAGCCACGTGCACTGGCAGCAGTTGGATCTCGCCGGCGACGAGCGGATTCTGGTGCCGACGTTCCGCATTCCGACACTCATCCACACCAGGTCGGCGAACGCCAAGTGGCTGGCAGAGATCAGCCACCGCCACCCTTTGTGGATCCACCCCTCAGATGCCGAATCGCTCGGCATCGAGATGGGAGGCCTCGTGCGGATCAGCACCCGCATCGGCCATTTCGTCATCTCGGCATGGCGTACCGAGGGCATTCGCCCAGGTGTCGTGGCGGCCTCGCACCACATGGGCCGCTGGCGGCTCGACCCTGCATCCGAGCCTGAGGCTGAGCCGCGGGCCCGAGCGGCCGGCGAGCCCGTATCGGATGGGAACTCCGAACAAGAGCGGGAAACACGTCCCGACGCTGGTGACGCCAGACCCAGATCGTGGGCCGGTGGTCCCGCAGAAATACAGCGGGACGGCACAGTGTGGAAGCTCCGGCGCACCGGGTCGATGTCGCCCTTCGATTCTGACGATCCCGATTCTGAACGGGTGTGGTGGAACGACACCGGCGTGCACCAGAACCTGACGTTCTCGGTGCAGCCTGACCCGGTCTCGGGCATGCAGTGCTGGCATCAGCGAGTGCGCGTAGGACCCGCCGAACCCGGTGATCGTTATGGGGACGTCGTGGTCGACACTCAGCGCGCCCGGGCCGCGTACGAGGAGTGGCTGGCAATGACACGACCGGCGCCCGGTCCTGGCGGGCTCCGCCGCCCGACGTGGCTGGCGCGTCCGATGAAGCCTCACGCAGACGCTTACCGCCTCGATTCCTGAGCCCTGTGCCCCTGAGGCACCAAGCTGCGCCCGCTCAGCTCAAGGCACAACAGCACAAGCTGCGGCGGCGGCAGGGAACTCTGCGACGTTGGACCTGCCGGATCCGGGAGCAGAGGGTCCTGTCGCCGCCGCAGCGGGCCCACATCGCTCAGCTGGGCTTGTGTGCCTTGCGGGAACCGGCTTCCCAATCCTCCATCTCGGGCGCATCGGTGATGGTGCCCAGCACGTTGAGCTGCGGTGCCTCGCGCAGTGATCGCTTCAGTTCGGCGAAACCGGGGAAGCGAGCCAGCTCGATGACCGCGTTCCACAACGGCACCGCTTCCTCGTCCGATGGGACTCGCGAGATCACCGGCCCGAAGAAGGACAATCCGTCGGGCGGTTCGAACGTGATGATCGGCGTGCCCACGTCACGCCCGGTGCGGCTCAGGGCGAGCTCGGTTTCCGCCTCGATTTCGGCATCCCAGGAGTCGTCGTCGACTGCGAGCGCATACTCGGTCGGCAGTCCGGCGGTGGCCAGCGCTTCAGCGGTGTGCTCTGCGGTGCCGATGCGCTCTCGCAAGCCGGATCCCTTCGGCATCTCCCAGTAGTGCTGACCCATCGCGTCGTACAGCGGCCCCATGACGTTGCGGCCGAGATCCGCTCGTACTTTGGCGGCGACCCGCAGCATCCGCAGCCCGGCTGTGTGTCCCTGCTCGTAGCCGGCGGGAAACTCCGTGGCGTAGTCGCGGTCGCGGTTCAGGATGCGCAGCGAGATGAAGCGCCAGTCCACCGAGTAGCCCGTCTGGGCAACGACCTTCTCCACCCAGCGTGACGTGATCCATGCAAACGGGCACACTGGGTCCCAGAAGAACTCGAGATCGGGTGGTGCGTCAGCATCCGCTGCGGTGTCTGTAGTACTCATGCGCGCATGGCTAGCACATGGGTCCCACAGCCATGAGTGGTCCTGCCGGTGGTGTGCCGGCGCCCGAGATGGTCGAAGTGGCCGATGGTGTAGAGCTCGCGCTGCACTGCCTGGGCGGCGATGGGCCGCCGCTGCTGTTCGTGCATGCCACGGGTTTCAACGGCCGAACCTACGGTCCGCTCACGAGCCGCCTGACCGAGCACTTCACCGTCTGGGCGCCTGACCTTCGCGCACACGGCTGGAGTCCGCCGCCCGATGATCGGGACTTCTTGTGGACGACGCTGGCTGCCGACTTGCTGGGGATCGTCGACCATTTGGGGATCGCCCACGGGGAATTGGACTGTGTCGGCCATTCGATCGGCGCGGCGACTCTGCTGCTGGCCGACACGCTGCGGCCCGGCACCATCGGGCACATGTACGGCTACGAGCCGGTCGTATGGCGTCTCGAAGATCAATTCGGCCCGGGTGAGAACCCGTTGATCGCTCTCACCACGAAGCGCCGGGAGGAGTTCGCCTCACGGGGCGAAGCCTTCGAGCGGTTCGCCTCCCGCCCGCCCTTCGGCGGTGTGCGGGCCGATGCGCTGGCGAGCTATCTCGCGAACGGATTCGAAGACCTGCCCGATGGCTCCGTGCGGCTGCGCTGCCGCGCCGCGGACGAGGCAGCGACTTACGACGGCGAATGGGTTTCGACCACTGCTCGCCTGGAGGGCAGCTCTACTCCGGTGGTCATCGGTAAGGGCCTCGAGATGACCTTTGAGGACATCGGCGTGCCGGCACACGAGGCTCTGCCCAAGTCGAAGCTGATCACGTACGACGGTCTGGGGCACTTTGGGCCCTTTGAGGCACCTGACGTGATCGCCTCTGACGCGCTAGCGACCGTGCTCGGTCACGAACCCGCAGGCACGCACTCCGAGACGAACTCCACCAAGTAGTCGGCGATCCGCTCGGGCTGGTCGCGATGAGCGACATGGCCGCAGCCGGCCAGCATGTGGCCCCTGGCATCAGGCGCTGAGCGGACGATTGTGGACACCTGCGCCTCGGTGCCGTACTGGTCGCCCTCGCCCTGAAGCACCAGGACCGGGCAGGCGATGCGCTCGATCAGCGGCCGGATGTCCCAATCGCGAAACTGCGGGGTCAGCCAGACGTCTCGCCAGCGTTCGAATGCGAGGCGCGGGTGGTCGTGGTGGCGGGCGAGCCCAGCGATGACCGGCTCGCGCTGGCTGTCGATGGCACGAATGCCTTCGATGCAGACGTCCTCGATAAACGAGTGCGGTGCGATCACGGCCACGCCGAGCGGCACGACTGATTCCAGTCCCGCCGCTATCAGTGAGATGGATGCTCCGTCGCTGTGCCCGATGAGCACGGGCGAGCGGACACCGAGTTCGTGGAGCACTGCGGGCAGCACTTCGGTGGCCTCGCGCTCCATGAACCCGTCGCTGTAGGTCCCGGGCACCGGGTCTGAGCGTCCGTAGCCGCTGCGGTCGTAGGCGATGACGTCGAGCCCGCATCGGCGTGCCAGCACCTCGGGCAGTTCCCGCCACTGGGTGATGCTGCCGAGGCCCTCGTGCAACATCACGATCACGGGGCTTGCGCCGCCGTGTTGGTGCCCGGTGCCGGTGTCTCCAGGAGAGATCTTGCGGTATGCAATGCCGACGGCGTCGAGCTGCAGGCGACCGTCCACGGTGACCAACTCGTCGATCACGTTGCCATCCGGTGTGGGGGAGATGCCCAACGGTTCCCAGCGCACTGGTTCGTCACTCGCGCAGGGCCCTGCGGCGAGCCGCTCAGCCCCAGGCGCGTGCAACAGCGCGGGGCAGCTCTTCGATCCATTGGATGAGGTCGTGGCCGCAGACGCGCTCGGTCCAGTCGTGCGGCGACTTTGCAAAGTGCAGCCACGCTGCCCATGCCTCGGTGGCCTGGTGGAAACCGCCCTCGAGAGTGCCGGCACACAGGTGCACGAACGGAGCTTCGGCTGCGTTCCAGTTCATCTGCTCGTTCGGCGGCATGCCGGTGGAATACGCCATGGCGTGACCGAACTTTTCGCGATGCATGTGACCGACGGCCAGAGCGTGACCGCCGCCGTCGGATGCGCCGAACACGCCGCGCTGGCTGCGGTCGCCCGAGACGCCGAAGGACTGCTCAGACCAGGCGGTCAGCTCTTCTACGAAGAAGCGCTGGTGGCGGTCAAAACGGTCATTGTCGAAGCCCGGCAGGTACTCCATGGCCCGTTCATTCCCGTAGCCACCCATCGGCGCGGAGTGCGCGGCGACCAGCACGAAGCGGGGCACTGTTTCGTTGGCGATACCGGCGTCGAGCCGGCGGATGTAGGGGCCGATCATGCCGCCGTCAGTGGCGTACAACACTGGCAGGGGCTCTGCGGGGGAGTGCTGAGGCGGCAGATACACCGTCACCTTGCGCTTCGAGCGAAGTGACGTGCTGTCGACGGTGTGCTCCTGGACTTCCCCGCGCAGCTCGTCGTCGGGGTGCGAGGGCAATTCGGCGGGTGCCTCGGGCCCGCGGAACCGGTGCGGCACCGGGCCGCGCTGGCCGCCCAGCAGGCTCCCGGCGTCGTCGAGCGGCCAGAAGCCATAGCCGATCACCGCTTCTTCGAGGCGTTCGATGCGCACGCTGAGCGCCCACAGGTCGCTGCGAGCCCCGTCGCCGTTGTCGTCGCCGACTCGCCACATTGGCAGCTCGATGACCGGTCCGGGCAGCACGCCGGCGGCATCGCTGCGGCAGGCGAAGGTGAGCTCGTCGCCGTCATCCCAGCAGCCGGCCGGGTCCGCCTCGAGCCGCTCTTCGAGGAATGCAGGGCTCGGATCACGCCAGACGCGGCATAGGCGTTGACCCGGTGGAAGTCCGCCTTCTTCAGCGCGCTCGCGAGCGAGCTCACGGTTGCGTCGATCCAATTCGGTGCGGCGCTGCGCCAATGTCGGCAGGCCAATGCGGGTGCGGGACTCGTCGTCGACGCTGCCGTCGACGGGCGCCAGCGCCAAGTCGCCCAGGTGCGTGGTGACGACGGTCCCGAATTGCTGGGGCCTGCCACTCAGCAGGCTCATCTTGTCAGCGCATTCGGCGAAGACGGCACCGGCGCCCGGCACGCCCTCGCGGTGGGCGCGCGCAGCAAGCTCGCCAGCGATGGAGAACATCTGCGGGCCGCCGTGGACGCTGAGCGCTCGTGCTGCTCGCAGTGCATTCGCTCCCTGGGCTTGTTGCAGTTCCGGTGTGCGTGCCAGCAACTGAACCAGCATCGGCACTTCGGCAGGCTCCGCCATCTCGATCCGGGCCAGCAGGTCGCCGACACCGTCCGCCGCCGAGTCGCCCGCGGCCGTACCCGGGTTCTCCATGCCCTCGCCGTCCATGCCGCCCTCCGACCGAGCCCATGCGTCGGGGATCCGTTCGGTCCCTGGCCGCGCTGCGAGGCTACTGTCGGCGCCGGAACTGCTGCCGGGGCCCTGGTGCCACTGCGGCGGCGTGACCTTCGGGCGCATACCGGTGTGCCCGCTTCGATAAAGGAGTTTCGGTGAGCGAAGAACCCCTGGTCCTGGTCGAACAGCGCGGCTACGTGCAGATCCTCACGCTGAACCGGCCGGACGCGATGAATGCATTCAACATGGCGCTGTCAGAGGCGCTCGGAGAAGCGCTCGACGCCCTCGATGCCAATCCCGACGTTCGTGTCGGTGTGATCACCGGCGCTGGGCGGGGATTCAGCGCCGGCATGGACCTCAAGGCGTTCGTCAGCGGCGGCGGAATCGACGCGATGCCGAACCCGGCCGGGCGTGGTTTTGGCGGCATCGCCGAGCGCAGCGCAGCCAAGCCGCTCATCGCCGCCGTTGAGCGTTTCGCCTTGGCAGGAGGCCTCGAGGTGGCGCTGTCGTGCGATCTCATCGTGGCGTCGGAGGGCACGATGCTCGGCATTCCCGAGGTGGGTGTGGGGCTGTTCGCGGGCGCTGGCGCCCTGTTGCGCCTGCCACGCCAGCTTCCCTACAGCCTGGCCATGGAGATGGCGCTGACGGCCGAGCCGATCACCGCTGAGGTCGCCCACCGGCACGGCATGGTCAATCGGGTCTGCCCCAAGGGCGAGGCAGTCGATGTTGCCGTCGAACTTGGCGAGCGCATTGCTCGTAATGCGCCCAAGGGCGTGCGCGCTTCCAAGGCGCTGATCCGCAATGTGCTGGGCGTGGCCGAGGACGACTTCTGGGCGTTCCAGCAGCCGGCGCTTGAGGACGTCTTTGCATCGGCAGACGCCATCGAAGGAGCCACCGCGTTTGCTGAGCGGCGCGATCCGAATTGGGAGGACCGCTGAGCCGCTGGACAGAGCGAGGCGACATTCCCCGCGGTGCCGAGTACGACGACCGCTGGGCGCGCAAGGCCGCGCGCGGTGAGTCCATTCACGGTGAGGCCGACCTGGTCGACTCGCTGACCCCACAAGGTGGCAGCGTGCTCGATGCCGGCTGTGGGACGGGTCGCGTAGCCATCGAGCTGGCCTGCCGCGGCTTCACAGTGGTCGGGGTCGACCTTGACCCTGCGATGCTCGACTTGGCACGAGACAAGGCACCCGAGCTGCCGTGGATCGAGGGCGATCTCGCCACCACCGTTGTCGCCGACGACGCGGGCGGGCCGCGTAGGTTCGACGCCGTCGTTGCTGCGGGCAATGTGATGATCTTCCTCGAACGCGGCACAGAAGCCGCAGTGGTCGCCAACATCGCAGCGCACCTGCGCCCGGGCGGCGTGCTCGTGGCGGGCTTCCAGCTCAGCGACGGGTACATGCAGTTGCACGTGTACGACGCCCTCGCCGAACGCAACGGTCTGGAGTTCGAAGGGCGCTTCTCGACGTGGGAGGGCGCAGCGTTCGACGGCGGTGACTACGCCGTCTCGGTTCACCGCCGCAACATCTGAACACGAGACATCCGAATAACAAGCGCCGGTGTGAGCCACCGAAGCGACGCGCACTGACGCTTATGCAGCGAAGGTCAGGTGCTTGCCGGGGCCGGGCGGCGAGGGGCCCATTTCTGTCCCCAGTTCTCCAGCGCTCCCAGCACCGGCTTGAAGTCCGCAGCGGCCTCGGTGGGGATGTACTCGAAGCGAGGCGGACGCTGCGAGTACTGGCGCCGTTCGAGCAGACCGCTCTCGACGAGGTGGTTGAGTCGACTGGTCAGCACCGTGGGAGCGATGCCGAGATTGGTCTGGATGTCATCGAAACGGGAGAGCCCCAAGAGCACTGTGTCGCGCAGGATCAGCGGAGTCCACCACTCGCCCACGAGCTCTAGCGACTGCGCTATCGGACACGCCATGTGCCCGAAACTCTTGCGTTTCATAGATTCAAGGTACCAAATGTCGGCGTTCAGCCAGAAGAGGGCCTGGCGGGGAGGCGGGTGGCCACCAGGCTCGCCAAGAGTGCGGCGGATCCGAGGTAGGCAAATGCCCAGCGGAAGGTGCTGATCGTGGGCTCGCTAGAGCGACGGGATCAGTCGGTGGGAAGGCGCGCGAGGAGCTCGATCTTGCGTTCCTCGTACTCGTCGAAGCTGATCTCGTCGTTGTCGAACTGGTTCTGCACCTCTTCGACGAGACGAATCAGGTCCGCGGCCGACAGTTCCTCGTCGAGGTTGCCGTCGAGCACGGCGCCAGTGCCTTCAGGTTCGTCCGTCTCGGCGACAAGCGGTCCGCTCTGGGGGATCTTGCCCATGCGCTTGGCGCGCTTGGCCTCGGCCTTTGCCTTCTTGGCCCGGTCCCTCTGCAGTTTCTCGAACGTCGTGCGACCAGCAGCCATGACATCACCTCGCCCCTCTCCAGCGACCGATGCTACTGGGGGCCTGCCAGACTCCGGCCGCAGCTCAGCGGTTCAGATCGAGGGCCAGGCGTGGCCGGCGTAGCGGGCGCGGAGCAGCTTCTTGTCGATCTTGCCGGTGCCTGTCAACGGAATCTCGTCCGCGACGACGATGTCGTCGGGCAGCCACCACGAGGCCACACGCGGTCGGATCGCATCCACGACGGCGGCGGCGTCGAGCACCTCGTCGTCCGCCAGCTCGACGATGAGCAGAGGACGTTCGCCCCAGCGTTCGTGCGGCAGGCCGATGACCGCGGCAGCTGCGACGCCGGGCGCATCAAGGGCGGCGTTCTCCAGCTCGATCGAGCTGATCCACTCGCCGCCGCTCTTGATGACGTCCTTGGATCGGTCGGTCAGGGTCAAGTAGCCCTCCGAATCCAGCGCACCGACGTCGCCAGTTCGCAGCCAGCCGCCGTCGGAGGAAGGCAGGTGCCCCTCGGCAAATGCGCCGGGCTCTGCAAGCTCGCCGAGGTAGTACGCGCCGCACATCCATGGACCGCGTGCCTGGATCTCGCCGACACTGCGACCGTCATGAGGCAAGGCGTTGCCCTGCTCGTCGACCACTCGCAGTTCGATGCCGTACAGCTCGCGGCCGGCCTTCGCCTGGCGAGCTCGCTGATCGTCACGGCCGGCGCGCTGGACTCGATGGGTGAATCGCCCCGACGTGCCCTGGGTCATCTCGGTCATGCCCCAGACATGGCTGACCGTGACGCCGTATTCGTCTTCGAGCGTGTCGGTGAGCACTCGGGGCGCAGCCGAGCCGCCGACCGCGACCTTCTCCAATGACGGCACGGTGCGACCGGTGTCCTGGAGGTACTGCACGACGCCCAGCCAGATCGTGGGGACGCCCGCCGAGAAGGTGACGTCCTCGGCTTCGATGAGGTTGACGAGTGCTTCGGGGCTCAGGTCGGGTCCTGGCAGCACAAGCTTCGCGCCGCTCATGGCGGTGGCAAACGGCAGCGCCCAGCCGTTGACGTGGAACATCGGAACGGCGCCGAGCACGGCATGGCCTGAGTGGATGTCGTGCCCGTCGCCGGTGCAGCAGGCCCACGTCTGCAGCACGATCGAGCGGTGGCTTTGCAGGACGCCCTTGGGGTTGCCCGTCGTGCCCGACGTGTAGCAGAGCGTGGCGGCCGAACGCTCGTCGAATTCGGGCCACGCGGCGGGTCCCGCGGTGCCGCCAATCCAGTCCTCATATGCGATCTCGCCGGGCAGGTTCGCGGGTGAGTCCAGCCCGCCGAGCACCACCCAGCGGCGAACCGAAGGCGTGCGTGGGGCAAGACGGACAGCAATGTCGATGAACGACGGGTCGACCAGCACGACACGGTCCGCAGCGTCGTTGAGGATGTAAGTCAGCTGGTCGTCGTGAAGCCGTGGGTTGACGGTGTGCAGCACGGCGCCGACCCCGGTGATGCCGTAGTAGGCCTCGAGGTGGCGGTGGTCGTTGCAGGCAATCGTGGCCACCCGGTCGCCAGGTGCGATGCCGTCGGCGACAAGCGCGCCCGACACCAGGTGCGCCCGCTCTCCGATCTGGCCCCAACTGCTGCGCGTCGTGACGCCGGCTGAGTCGACAGCCACGACCTCGGTGTCAGCATGGCTGCGAGCTGCATAGGAGACGAGGGTCGAGACCAGCAGCGACCGGTCCATGGTGTTGCCGAGCAGGGCCGGCTCGGCGGGCTCAGCGGACATCAGCGGCGACGTTTCGCCGGCCTCAGCGCGCCGCAGCTCATCGGAGCAGACGGAAGAACGTCCGCACGTCGTCGACGAACAATTCGGGTTGTTCGAACGCCGCGAAGTGCCCGCCGGCCGGCATCTCGGACCAGTGGCGAATGTCTGAGTAGATCGGCTCGGACCAAGCACGCACCGGCGGAATGATCTCGTAGGGGAACTTGGCCACGCCGGTGGGCACATCCACCGTCATTCGGGGCATCTGCCTGAAGCTCTCCCAATACAGGCGGCCCGACGAGGCTGCGTTCGCGTTCAGCCAGTACAGCATGACGTTGTCGAGCATCTCGTCGCGGCCCAGCGTGTTCTCTGGGTGGCCGTCGCAGTCCGTCCATGCCCAGAACTTCTCCAGGATCCACGCAGCCTGACCTGCAGGCGAATCGGTGAGGCCGTAGCCCAGCGTCTGCGGCCGCGTGGATTGCTGCTTGGAGTAGCCCGAGTCCCAGTCGTTGTAGCGCTTTGCCGCTGCGAGGGCGCCGAGTTCCTCCTCGTTGGGCTCACGGTCCTTCGGGCGGCTGCCTCGCATCACCATGTTCAAGTGGATGCCCAGGCACACGTCAGGGTGACGGCTGCCCAGCGCACTGGTGACGGCGGAGCCCCAGTCTCCGCCCTGTGCGCCGAAGCGGTCGTAGCCCAAGCCGGCCATCAGCTCGGCCCAGCAGTCGGCAATCTTCTCGACGCCCCAGCCGGGCTCGGTCGGCTTGCCGCTGAAGCCGTAGCCCGGCAGTGAGGGGCAGATCACGTGGAAGGCGTCGGCCGCACTCCCGCCATGGGCGACCGGGTCGGCCAGGGGCTCGATGACTTTGTGAAACTCGACGACCGAACCGGGCCAGCCGTGGGTGATGACAACGGGCATCGCATCGGGCTCGGGGGAGCGCACGTGGATGAAGTGCACGTCCATGCCATCGACATCGGCCATGTACTGGTCGAACCGGTTGAGGGATGCTTCGCGGGCCCGCCAGTCGTAGGTGTTGGCCCAGTAGTCGCAAACTTCCTGGACGTAGGCGAGCGGGATCCCTTGGGACCAGTCGTCTACTGGTTCTTCCTCTGGCCAGCGAGTTCTCTCCAGGCGGTCTTTGAGGTCTGCCAGTTGCTCGTCCGGGACGTTGATCTGGAACGGTTCGATGCGCATTCGAGCACGGTAGTCCGCGGGTGCATCGGCGCCCGGGGTGCACGAGGGCCGGGGCGCCCGTGCTTCAAACAGATGCGGCGCTCTTTGTTGGCTCGCGGGGTCGCAGGGGCGCTGCATAACTGCGCGCGGCCGCCCCTGCCCACGCACACCCCTCGTTCTCTTGGCTGTCGCCGTCAGTCGTAGACGAAGCCGAGTTCCGCTGGTGGGGGGAGTTCGCCTCCGATGTGGCCCTCGGCTCGGAGGCTGGCAATCTCGGCGGGGGAGAGGCCGGCTACCTCGTTCATGACCTCGTCGGTGTGCTGGTCGAACAGGGGGGAGGGGCCTGCGTGGGCGGGGCGGACTCCGTCGAGAGTGAAGGGGCTGGCGATGTGGCGTTTGTGGCCGGTGACCGGGTGCTCGACGGTCTCGATGCGGTCCGCTAGGGGTTGATGTGCTGGTGCCGTCCAGGGGTCGCGGCAAGGCTCGGTGCGGGCGCCAGCTCGGCGCAGGGTTGCCTGGAGGTTTGCTCGGGTTCGGGTGGGGACACCGCCGTTGCGTTCGCTCTCTTCGAGCAGGTCTGTGATGACCTGCGCAGTCTCGGCTGCGTCGGCGAGGACGGCGAGCCAGCCGTCTGTGGCTTCGATGAAGCCGCTCCAAGCTGTTCCGGGCTCCCGGTTTCCCATACGGCCGAGGTCTCGGCCGGCCATCGATGCCAGCACGAGCGCTTCGCCGTTGTGCTGCCAGGTTCCTTCCTGCTGGGAGACGTCGATCTCTATGCCGGCGCCGGTGCTCTCGGCGTGATGCAGGCCGCTGAGCAGGGCGAATCCTGCAGCGATGCCGGCGATGGGGTCGGGGAAGTAAATGTTGGAGATGCGGGCGCCCTCATGCTCGTAGCCCTGCCGCTGCCCGAGGCCGCCCATTGCCTCGATGATCGAGCCGAAGCCGACTGCGCCGGAGTAGGGACCGTCGACGCCGAATGCGGGCATGCGCACCAGCACGATGCTGGGGTTGACCTCGGCCAGCGTGGCGAAGTCCAGCCCGAGCTGGGGCAGCACGTGGGCCGAAAAATTGGCAACCAGGGCGTCGCAGTTGCGGACGAGCTCCAAGAACGCGGCCTTGCCTTGCGGAGTCGCCAGGGTGACCACGCAGTCGCGCTTGCCCTTGTTGACGGCGTTGAAATGGCCGCCTGCCTCATAGAACCGGTTGTCATGGACCAGGTGTTCGAGGCCCGGCGCCATGCCATGGTCATAGGGCCGTTGTGTTCGGAAGCCGTCGAAGGGGTTCTGCGCCTCGATCTTGATGATGTCGATATCGAGCGGCGTCAGCAGGTTGCCGATATACGGGCCGGCCCAGGCGATGGTCATCTCGATGACCCGCAGACGGCCGGTGGGACGCAGTCTGGCGGCGGGGATGTCGGCTGGGGCTGAGTTTGCCGTCGGGTTTGCGCTCACGGCCGTCGAATGCGCGAGTGTGGAACTATCGGGCGAGCAGGCCGTCGGGAACGGATCGGTGCCCTGATCACTGACTCGCTGGTCTGGCACCGGCAGGCCAGGGGCCGCGTACGGCCGGATCGGTGCGGACACCGGGCCCGACGGCGTCTCGACAGTGCCGAAGAAGCCGCGTTCGACGAGGTGCTCGTCTGCCAACGCATCGAGCGGGGTCATCACCATGCCTATGGCCCACGGCGTTTCCAGCGCAAACTGGAACAGCTCCCGCTTGGTCCGGGCCGCGTACCAGGGCTCAATGACCTCGCGAATTTTGTCGATGTGGCGGACCCTGCGGTGGCGGTGGCTCAGCTCGGGATCATCGATCCACTCGGGCACGCCGATGTGCAAGCACTGCATCTCCCAGTCGTCCCGTCGGAGGGATCCCGGGCACACGTAGCCGTCGGCGCATTCGATGGCGCCCGATGGGTACGCCGTGGGTGGGTGCGGCCCCACTAACGGCCTCCGTCGCTCGCAGTGCAGCGAATCGCAGTAGCACAGCTCGACGGCGGTCAGAAGCGCGCCCAGCCACGACACATCCATGTGGGATTCGGCCCGCCGCAGGATCAGATGGGCAGCCCACGCTGCCAGGCCGCCGGCGCAATATTGGGCCTGCCAGCCCGGCAGTCGCAGCGGCTCGGCGCCCTCGTCGCCGTTGAAGCCCAAGAATCCGGTGGCGGTCTGCACCAGCAGCTCGTCGGCGATCACGCCCGGATCGTCGGCGCCCGCACCCCAGGCGGTCACCGTTACGAGCTTGGGTGCACCTTCGCCCTCGGCAGCGCGGGCGGCGAGTCGTTGAGGATCCCACGGCCCGTCGGCAAGCCCGGCCAGAGTGTCGCTGGCAATCACCACGTCGGGCCACAACGGGTCCAAGCCGTCAGCGGCGCAGTTCAGCTTGCCAGCGTTCAGATGCACATACAGCGGGCTCAGATCGCCGGACTGCAGCGGAACATCGTCGACCGGCTGGCGCCGGGCAGGGTCGCCACCCGGCGGCTCGACCTTGACCACTGTGGCACCAGCGCCTGCCAGCAGCCGACCGGCGAAGGGCCCGGCAATGCCGGTGGCCAGCTCGAGCACCCGCATCCCCGCCAGCGGCGGCTCGACTGCAACGGCTGCGTCGGGCGAATCGGGCATCGGATCACGGTATCGGTTGCGCTCAGGGCATTGCGGGCTGTGGGCGTGGGTACAAGGCCCCTGCCATGGCAGAGGCAAAGAGGGGTTCGGTAGGGTCCGCGGATGAGCTCCGAACAACTGCCCGACGGCCAGCACACCGGCGTCACGGTCTGCCTGAGCTTTGACTTCGACGCAGTCTCGATCTGGACGGGTCCCCGAGGGTCACGTTCGCCCAACCTGACCGCCCGCGGCGAATTTGCAACGATCGGCGCGCACCGGCTGCTCGATCTGATGGGCGAGCGCAGCCTCCCGACCACGTGGTTCATCCCCGGCCACACCATCGACACCTTCGGTGACGTGTGCGCCCGGGTGGTCTCCGACGGGCACGAAGTCGGCTACCACGGCTACTGCCACGAAGCCCCGTCGTCGAAGCGCGACGAAGCCGACGAGCGGGCCATCCTGACCCGATCCATGGACTGCCTGGAACGGCTCTCGGGCAGCCCGCCGGTCGGGCACCGGGTGCCGGGCGGCAACTGCGGGGACCGCTGGATCAGCCTGCTCATGGAGCACGGCTTCTCCTACGACTCCTCGATGGCCCGCAACGACTACGCCCCGACGTGGTGCCGCCTCGGCGACGTGCCCACCACCGATGGACCCCACCGCTTCGGCGACGAGGTGGACCTGGTGCAGTTGCCGTTTGACTGGATCCTCGACGACTGGCCCTATTTCAGCTACGACGGGCCGACGGTCCAGGGGTTGCGCACCCCCGATCACGTCTATGACGTGTGGTCGGCCGAGTTCGATTATCTGAACGTTCGTGTCGGCAGCGGGGTGTTTGTGCTCACCATGCATCCCCAGTGCATCGGCCGGGGCAGTCGGATGCTCATGCTCGAACGGCTCATCGACCACATGGCGTCCCAGCCCGGGGTGACCTTCGCCACGATGGCCCAGGTTGCCGACGATTTCCGGGCTGTCGCCACGCCCGGAGACTGCGCCAATCGTCGCCTCTAGCGGGCAAACGGCGAACCGCCGCCGGTCGACAAGCGATAGCTTGCCGCCGAGCGTCGCGAAGCTGATGCGGCTGCATCACCACACCGGGAGAGCCTGCGCATGATCGGACGACCCAGGGCGGCGGTGGCGGGCCTGCCGGAGTACAAGCCCGGCCGGTCGGCTGCGCAGGCCGCCGCCGAGCACGATCTGGCCGAGGCGATCAAGCTGGCCTCCAACGAGAACGCCAACGATCCGCTGCCGTCGGTGGCGGCGGCCGTCGCCGAAGCAGCCTTGGGCATGAACCGCTATCCCGACCATCGCTGCATGGAGGTGCGCGAAGCGCTGGCTGGCCGGCACGGCGTGGGGCTTGACCAGGTCACGGTGGGGTCAGGCTCGGTGGGGGTGCTGCAACAGCTCTTTGCTGCCTATGTCGATCCCGGTGACGAGGTGGTGTACCCCTGGCGCTCCTTCGAAGTGCATCCGGTGTTCTGTGCCACTTCGGCCGCCCGCGCAGTCACCGTGCCGCTCGCCGACCATGCCTTCGATCTCGACGGCGTGGCCGCGGCCGTGACGGATCGCACCAAGATCGTCGTGCTGTCCACGCCCAACAACCCGACCGGCACCGTCTGCACGACCGCAGAGCTGCTGCGCCTGCTGGCCGCGGTGCCCGACGATGTGATCGTGGTGATCGACGAGGCGTACCGGGAGTTCGTCACCGACCCCGCAGTAGCCGACCCGGTCGAGGCGATCCTGCCGAGCCACCCCAATGCGCTGGTGCTGCGGACCTTCTCCAAGGCGTACGGGCTCGCGAACCTGCGGGTGGGCTATGGGGTGGGGCACCCGGGCATCATCGGAGCACTCGACAAGGTGGCCCTGCCCTTCATCGTGAGCGGCATCGCTCAGATCGCAGCGCTGGCGTCGCTGGTGCCGCAGGCGGCGGCCGAGCTGGCCGAACGGGTCGCCGGCATCTTGGCTGAGCGCGACCGGGTGAACGCTGCGATGGCAGCGCAGGGCTGGCCAGTCGTGCCGAGCCAGGCCAACTTCGTGTACTTGCCAGTCGGCGAAGGGGCGATGGACCTGTTCGTCCGACTGGAGCGCCAGGGGCTCGTGACTCGCCCATTCGAGGGCGAAGGCGTACGCATCAGCCTGGGCACTCCCGCCCAGAATGACCGGCTGCTGGCCGCGCTGGGGACCTGCGATCCCAAACAATGAGCCCGATTGGCTGACTGAGAAGATGCGCGGACAGGTGAACCTTCCCGCTGTCGCTCCAGTTGTTTCCCGCTCTTGTTCGCTGTCGCTCACGGGCCGCTCGGGCCGCGGCTTCGCCTATCGGCTCAGCCTCTTGGGGCCCGGCTAGACAGCGGCCTCGCTGATCGCCTTCCACAGCAGGTCCAACTGGCCGCGATCGGTGCGGGACTGGCCAACGGCTACCCGGATGATGCTGCGACCGTCCAGCTTCGACGGGGTCAGGTAGGCCACGCCGCTGTCGTTCACCGCTGCGGCGATCGCGTCGGTGGCGCGGTCTGCGGCTTGTGCGCCAGCTTCGCCTTCGTCGGTGGCCCGGCAGCGGAAGCACACCAGCGAGAACGGGTGCGGGGCGACGATCTCGAATCGGTCGTCGTCGTTGAGTTGCTGCGCCAGCTCCTGGGCCATGGCCACGTGGTGACGCACCATCTGCCGGATTCCTGTGGCCCCGTAGCTGCGAAGCACCCACCACAGCTTGAGCGCTCGGAAGCGGCGGCCCAGCGGCACCTGCCAGTTGCGGTAGTCGATCACACTGCCGGCATCGCTCTGGGCGTTTCGCAAATACGGTGGGTCGATCGACAACGCTTCAGTGAGCGCCTCTCGCTCAGCGACGTAGAACGCTGAGCAGTCGAAGTTCACCATCATCCACTTGTGCGGGTTAAAGACGTAGCTGTCGACCAGCTCGACGCCGTCGTTGTGGTGACGGAACTCCCCGCAGATCATCGCCGTGCCGGCATAGGCGGCGTCGACGTGGTGCCACAAGTTGTGTTCGATTGCGATCTCTGAGATGGCCCGCACCGGATCGACGGCCGTGGTGCCGGTGGTGCCGACGGTCGAGCCGACGAACGCCGGCACGAGGCCAGCCGTCAGGTCGCTTGCGACGGCTGCAGCGAGGGCGTCGGGCCGCATCGCCTGATGCTCGTCGACCTCGATGAGCCGAACGTGCCCGAATCCGCCGATGTTGGCGCCCTTCTCGACCGAGCTATGCGCCTGCTCCGAGGTGTAGGCGACCATCTGTTCTACGGGCTGGCCGCTGCGAGTGCTCGCACGGTGACGGGCTGCAACCAAGGCGACATGGGTCGCGTCGGACGCACTGCCCTGCAGCACCCCGCCACCCACCGAAGTCGTCTTCCAGTGCTCGGGCAGAGCGCACAGATCCACCAGCCAGTCGAGCACGTGGCTCTCAACCTCGGTCAACGCCGGGGAGGCCGACCACAGCAGGCCGATCAGCCCGAGTCCAGCGGACACCGTGTCGGCCAGCACCGACGGCGGCGAATTGTTGGCGGGGAAGTAGGCGAACCAGCCCGGATGCTGCCAGTGGGTGACGCCCGGCAGCACCACCCGGTCCAGGTCAGCCAGCAGGTTCTCGAACGGCTCGGGCTGCTCAGGAGCAGCGTCGGGCAGCAACGCCCTGATGTCGCCGGGCTGCACGGTGGCGGCCACCGGCAGCGACTCGATGCGCTCCCAGTAGTCGGCGATCCAGTCGATGACGGCCCGACCGTGCTCGCGGAACTCATCGGGTGTCATGTGCGCGGGAGGCGACGTCAGTGGCGCTGGCACGTCTGGATCGGTCTGGTCCACGGCGCCGACGCTACTGGCCGATGTTGGCGCGACCGGAGGCGAATGCGCTCGGCGAGCGAGGCGATTGTCGCGGGGCAGCACGCCCGCAGCCACTGGCGGCACACGTTGCCTAGTGTGTGCGAACTGCGCCTGCTGGGACATCGGAGGCGCCACCGGTTGCGAGGGGAGACGAGATGGCGGACGGGGCGGCAGGCGACGCTGCGACTTCGGGTGTCGTCGGTTACGACGTGCCCGCCGTGGAGGCGTGGATCAACGAGAACGTCGAGGGCCTCGAACCGCCGTTCGAATGGTCTCAGCTCGAAGGCGGCCACAGCAACCTCACCTACAAGCTGACTGCCGTCGACGGCACCACGGCGGTGGTGCGGCGACCACCGATGGGCGAGCTGCTGCCCAAGGCCCACGACATGGGGCGCGAGTTCACGATCATCAGCGGCCTGGGGCCCACCGATGTGCCGGTGGCCATCGCATACGGCTACTGCGAGAGCCCCGAGGTGACCGGCGCGCACTTCTACGTGATGAGCTACGTCGAGGGCAAGCCCATGTTCGAGTCCGCGGATGCCCACGCGCACCTCACCCCCGACGGCCGGGCGCATGTGGGTATGTCGTTCATGGATGTGCTCGCGGCGTTGCACTCAGTTGATCCCGACGATGTCGGGCTGGGCGAGCTGGGCAAGAAAGAAGACTACGTCGGGCGTCAGATCCGCACCTGGTATCGCTCGTGGACGGCCTCGGCGGAATCGGCCCAGTACGACACTCCCGTCGTGCACGAGCTGCACGACTTCCTCCTGGAGCGCAAGCCCGAGCAGGGTCCCGCACGGGTCGTGCACGGCGATTACGGGTTGCACAACTGCCTGTTCAATCCCGAAGGCGAGCTGCAGGCCGTGCTGGACTGGGAAATCTCGACGCTCGGCGACCCGCTGGCCGACTTCGCGTATGCGCTGAACAGCTGGACTGAGCCGAGCGACGACATCCTCGAGGGCGCCGACCCGCCGACGCTGGTGGACGGTTTTGTCGGACGCGCCGACCTCATCGAGCGCTACGAGCAGCGCACAGGGGCCGACCTGTCGGACCTGTCGTACTACGTCAGCTTCAACCATTGGAAATCGGCGTGCATCATCCACGGCGTCTACGCCCGCTACATGCGCGGCCAGAAGCCTGCCGACGATGTCGACTTGGACCTGTACCGGGCTCGCATCGGCCGCGGCATCGAGCTGTCCGCCGCCGCTGCTGCGGCGATCTCCTAGCGCTGCGGGGCCCTGCGGACCGGCAATGCCGCGCACCGACTGGAACCCGATCCTGAGGGGCGAGTTCTCCAAGCCTTACTGGCCGATCCTGCAGCAGTTCGTCGCCGACGAGCGCGCCCAAGGACCGGTGTTCCCGCCGCAGGACCAGGTCTTCGCTGCGCTGCATCTGACGCCTTATGCCGAGGTGAAGGTGCTCATCCTCGGCCAGGACCCTTACCACGGCCCGCGCCAGGCGCACGGCCTGTGCTTCTCGGTGCCGCATGGCGTTCCCCAGCCGCCGTCGCTTCAGAACATCTTCGCCGAGCTGCGTGACGACCTCGGGATCGAGCCGCCGACGCACGGCAACCTCGAAGGCTGGGCGCGTCAGGGAGTGCTGCTGCTCAACGCATTCCTGACGGTGCGCGCCCGCCAGGCGGCTTCGCATCGCTCGGCTGGCTGGGAGACCTTCACCGACGAAGTGATCCGCGCCGTCAGCGCAAAGCCCGAACGGGTGGTGTTCATCTTGTGGGGAGCGTTCGCGCGCCGAAAGAAATCACTGGTCGACTTGACCCGCCACATCGTCATCGAGTCCGCACACCCGTCGCCGCTCAGCGCCCACAACGGGTTCATCGGCAGCAAGCCGTTCAGCCGAGCAAACGCCGCTCTCGCAGCCGCCGGCCGCCAGCCCATCGACTGGCGCCTGAGCGGCGAGCCGCAGACAGCGACTCGATGAGGCGCATGCTGAACCGACAAGGTGGCAGTTGATCTGCCGACAACCAGTCAGTTGAACCGTCAACGGCATGGCGTGGCTGAGAGCGGGCGCGTCGAGTCGTCGCTGAACCCGGCGATTCGAGGGGCGCGCAGCCGTCGGGCTAGCGCAGGGTGACGCGGCCGTTGGGGGTGTCGAGTGTTGCCTCGAAGCTGACGGTGTCGCCTGCGGTCACGTCCACGTCGATGCCGATGGCGCTGTGCAGCGCCTTGATGTGGTCCGGATCGGGGTGCGTGCCCGCGAGCGAGACGAGCGTGCAGCCGGTCGGTGTGACTGCCGCGGGGTGGGTGGTGTTGCCCCACTCGATGACAAAGGGGACCAGCCCAGGTCCGGCTGCCATCGTGAGCGACCAGTGGATCTCCTCGCCGTCGGGCTTCACCCGGCTCATCGCGGAGATCGGGCCTGGGTCTTCTCCGCAGGCGGCCATTGCGGCGGTCACGTCTTCGATGGTCTCGCCCGCCGAGGCGTGCACGGCGAAGGTGATGAGCCGGCCCTCGCTCATGGCGTCAATGGCGAACGGGCGGCCGTTCGGCGGATCGGGCTGTTCGGGGTCGGGAGCGATGATCTCGAGGTAGACGTCGTCGCCCAGCGACATCAGGGTGTTGCGGGTGCCCATCCCCGGATGAGGCCCACCCGGTGCGGCCGACATGCCGACCAGGGCCTCGACGGCTGCAGTCCCGGCTGCGAGGTCGGGTGCTGCGTACACGATGTGATCGATGGCTGCCATGCGGGCACGTTAGCCACGGCCGGCGGACCTGTCTGCGCCGGATGCGCTAGTCGAACGCCTCGGCGGCAGCCAGCTCGGCAATCCGGTCGCCGTCGTAGCCGAGATGGTCGGTGAGGACTTCGTAGAGGTGTTCGCCGAGTGCCGGCCCGGCAACTTCGGGCCAAACCTGGCTGCGCGACATGGAGAAGCGGGGCGCTTCGATGACCGTCGTGCCGTGTGTCGCGT
Source organism: Candidatus Poriferisodalis sp. (assembly GCF_965214215.1). Taxonomy (GTDB): domain Bacteria; phylum Actinomycetota; class Acidimicrobiia; order Acidimicrobiales; family Poriferisodalaceae; genus Poriferisodalis. Next base: position 2,521,164 of record NZ_CBDCBD010000003.1, read on the forward strand.
GCGGGACCTCCACCCAATGGTTGCGGTGCTCGAGTTGGGGATCAACTGTTAGCTCGGGGCTGTTCTGCACCCGGTGCGCGGCGATGCCGGCTGCTTGGCACTGCCGTTCGACCTGCGCTTCATCAAGCTCGCCGGTCCACGCCGAGACGGCGGCCTCCAGTTCCTCCCGGCGGACCAGACGCTCGGGGAGCGGCAAGTCGGCGAGACCTGCGCAGCCGATGAGTCCTGCCAGCGACTGCCAGGCTGCATCGTCTTGCGCGACGACCGCGACCCAGCGGTCGTCGCCGGCTGCGGGGAACACCCCATGGGGACAGAAATGATTGCTGGCGTTGCCCACGCCGCCCACGACCTTGCCGTTGCGCAAGTACTCCAGCACGGCGGGCGCGATGAAGTGAATGGATGCCTCCGCTTGGGAGAAGTCGAGGTAGCGGCCTTCGCCGGTGCGGCGTTGGTGGTCGATGGCGGCAAGCAGACTGGCCGTTGCGGGGTGGGGCGAGGTGTAGTCGGTGATGGCGCCGTAGGGGCCGACCGGGGCTCGATCACTCCAGCCGGTGATGTTGTAGAAGCCGGCCAGCGCACCCGACAGGTTGCCGTACCCCGCATAGTCCGCGAGCGGGCCGGTCTGGCCGAACAGGCAGCTCGACAGCATCACCACCGACGGGTTGATCTCGCAGATGCTCTCGTAGTCGAGCCCCCACGAAGCCATGATGCGCGGCGTGTAGGACTCGCACACCACGTCGGCCCAGCGCACCAGATCCTCGGCCACTTCGCGGCCTGCCGCAGTGCCTGGATTCAGCGTGATGCCGAGCTTGCCGGCGTTCATGTTGTTGAACGTCGCGCCGTTCTCGGGCCCGGGCTCGTTGTTGATGAAGGGCAGGAAGGTGCGGACGGCGTCGAGCCTGACCGACGATTCGACCCGGATCACCGTCGCACCGGCGTCCGCGAGCAGGCGCGAGACAGTCGGCCCGGCCACAGCCCACATGAAGTCGAGCACCTTGAGCCCCGCCAGCGGTCGCTCGGTGGCCGCCGCGACGGATGGCGCAGACACGGCGGGTTTCCGTTGGCCGGCGAGCACCTCGTCGTTGTGCTCGCCCACCTCGGCAACTCGATCTGCCGAGCCGTCGGTCGGCTCGGGCTTCATCCAGTGGCCCGGGTATCGCTCGCCGTCGACGATGTCCCAGTAGTCACGGGACGCCAGCTGCTCGGAGTCGGCGACATCGGCAGTCGTAGCGACGGGTGCCAGCAGCAGGCGATGCTCGAGGGCCAGTGCGAACAGCTCGTCCTTGGTGTGCGCTGCGGTGAACGCCGCCACGCATTCCTTGATCCGCTCGAATTCTTCGAGCGTTTCGCTGCCGTCGCCGAGCGCCATGCCGTACTGCACCCAGTCCTTCGAGGCGGTCGCGGCATCGCAGAATCCAGCCTCGTGAACAAGCTGCATCATCCGAGCTGTCGCGGGTCCGATGGCTGCGCCGAACACATGGGTGAACGACACGTAGCCGTCGCTGGCCGGGTACACGACGCGCAGCCGGATGGGGCCGCTGCGGATGCCGCCGCCCCCTCGCAAGGTCAGCGGCGCACCGACCAGCGAGCACAGCACCGACGACATCGTCGAGTTCATGGCGACGGCCTGCGCGGAGATATCGATGTGCTGGCCCAGCCCCGACTGGTTGCGTTCCACCAATGCGAGCGTCACTGCTGCAGCGGCCTGGCCGGCGGCATGCAGGAACGCCTGCGGGACGCCGATCTGCAGCGGGGCCCGGTCTTCGTCACCGCACATGTGCATCGGTCCGCCCGCTGCCCAAACGGTCAGATCGGTGGCTGCCCAGCCAGCCTTGGGACCGGTCTGGCCGAACGGCGAGATCGATGCGACGACCAGCGCCGGATTGATCTCGGCGAGCGCTTCGGGTCCGAGGCCGAGCGACGCCATCTCGCCCGGAGCACCCGATTCGATCAGCACGTCAGCATCGGCCGCGAGCTGGCGCAGGGCGCTGGCACCCGCGGGAGTGGCGATGTCCAGCTCGACAGATTTCTTGCCGCGTGCATAGGGGGAGTGCACGAGCGAGTGGCCCTTGGAATCGAACGGGCCGAGGCGCCGCACCGGACTTCCCCCGGGCGGCTCGACGGCGATCACCTCGGCCCCCAGCCTCGCCAGGATGAAGCCCGCCAGATTGCCCCGGTCGTCGGTCAGGTCGAGCACTCGATAGGGCGACAGCAGCGTCATACGCCTGCCGAAGCTATTCGCTGAGAGCTCGGGACTCAGAGTCTCCCGGATGACGGCCTCGTCGGGGTCGGGCGTGCTCTCGAGCACCTCGACCGCCGCAGCGAAGTGCAGGCAGTTGCAGGCGGTTCGGCCGTCGAGCCCCGCCTTCGTCAATGCCACCTTCAAGCAGGACGCCGACGAGGTGAGCGCCGGACACCGCGATGTCGTCGAGCTCGCGACAGCGGTTGATCGACACGAGCACCTCGGGTCGGGCCAGCCGGAGGTTCATGAGCGGAACCAGGCTCTGGCCGCCGGCGACAAGTCGCACCCACCAATAGGGCCTACCGTTGGACAACAGGTGCAGGATCACGCCCACGACCGCGGTCTCTACCTTCGTACGATCGCCCCTGATCGCATCAGCTTCATGCCCCCGCTGATCATCGAAGCGGACGAGATCGAGGAGGTCACAAGGCACCTTGCCGGCGCACTCGATGACACCCTGAAAGCTCTCCGCACGTGACCTTCGATCCCGATCTCCTCACTGCCATCCGTGATCGCTTCCACCCCGCAGACGAGTGCCCGATCCAAGGCCCACGAGCATTCCTGGAAAACGCGGGTGGTTCGCTCACACTCACGCTCGACTACTACTCGGCTGGTGTACTCGAACCGCTTGGGCTTGATAACTGCGTGTGGGTATCCGCCCGTCACTACAACACGCGCGCCGAGATCGAACAGATGTTGGCGACCGTCAATCGGCTCGCTGGATCCTGATGGCACGGCGACGCAATCGCACGCCGTCGGCTCAGCCTCCGAGCCACCGAGTCACACCGGCGCCCGCCGGTGGTGCATACCGTCCGCTCGATGATCCGGACCGTGATCGGATCGTCGAACATGCCTTCGAGATGCTTGAAACGGTCGGGATGGCCGATGCTCCCGGACGGTACGCCGACTTGCTGCTGTCAACCGGGGCCCGTCGCCGCGACGACGGGCGGCTCCTCCTTTCTCGGACCATGGTCGAAGCTGCACTCGACCGCGCCCCGTCGACGGTGTCGCTCCCGGGCTTTAGCGAGGAACTCGGCGTGTCGATCGGGGGCGGCAGAGTGCACATTGGAACCGGCGGCGCCGCGGTGCAGGTACTCGACGCTAGATCCGGCACCTACCGCGAGTCACAGCTCAGCGATGTGTGGACCATGATGCGCGTCGTCGACGAGATGCCGAATATCCATTATGGGCTTCGACCCCTCGTCGCCCGCGACGTCCTCGATCCGCTCGAACTCGATCTCAACACCGCCTTCGCCGTCACCGCCGCCACTGCCAAACCCACCGGCCTGAGCTTTACCTCAGCGGCCACCGTCGACCCGGTCGTCGACCTGTTCGACATGGCGCTTGGCAGTGCGGGACGTTTCGCTGCGCAGCCGTTCTCGATGGCTGTTGTCGTGCATGTCGTGCCGCCGCTGCGATTCTCGCCGGAGGGTTGCGAGATCATGGAGCGGGCGATCGAGCGCGGGATGATCGTGCAGACATGCTCGGCCGGCCAGGCCGGCGCCACATCGCCGCCGTCGCTCGCGGGCTCGCTGGCCCAGGGGCTGGCCGAAATCCTCGCTGGCGTGGCGCTCGCCGATGCCATCAGGCCCGGCCATCCGTGCATCCACGCCTTCATGCCGTTCATATCCGACCTCCGCACCGGAGCGATGACGGGTGGCAGCGGCGAGGCCGCAGTCGTCTCGGCTGCCGCAGCGCAGCTGCTGCGCGATCTCGACATTCCGCACGCGGTATCGGCTGGCATTACTGAGTCGAAGGCGGCCGACAACCAGGCAGGGTACGAGAAGGGCTACACCGTCTCGCTCGCGGCGCACGCCGGCGCCGACATGGTGCAGCTCTCAGTCGGCATGCTCGGATCGATCATGGTCGCCAGCCCCGAGAGCTTGGTGATCGACAGCGACATGTGCGGCGCGATCTTGCGTTCGGTCCGCGGGGTTGAGGTCGATCCGGCCTATCTCGACCTAGCGATCATCGAAGAAGTTGTCGGCGGTGAGGGCCACTACCTGGGTAGCTCGCAGACGCTCGAGCTGATGCGCAGCGAGTACGTCTATCCCGAACTCGGCGATCGTCGATCTGTTGACGAGTGGGTGTCGGCGGGTGAGCCGAGCTTGTGGGACCGAGCGGGTGAGCAGGTTGCGGAGATTCTGGCCGCTGGCCGCCCCGACCATCTCGGTCCTACGAACGAGGCCGCGATTCGATCGGCCTTCCCGATCCATCTCCCGGAGTGCCCGTGACCGATCGTTTCGAGATCGCCGTCATCGGCGGCGGTGCCGTCGGGACCTCAATTCAGTGGCATCTCGCCCAGGCTGGCCGCACCGACTCGGTGCTGATCGAGAAGCACGAGCTGACGGCCGGGTCGACGTGGCACGCCGCGGGCAACGTTCCCACCTTCTCCAACAGCTGGCTCGGTCAGCGAGCCGGCAACTATGCGTGGCGGGTCTACTCGGAGCTGGCCAAGGACCCGAGCGACCCAATCACGTATCGCCACACCCAGGCGTTCTGGCCGGGCCACACCGAAAGTCGAATCGATCACTTCCACCATCTCGTCGCGATCGCCACCGGACTCGGCTTCGACCTCGAAATCGTTTCGCCCGCCGAGATGGAGGCGATGCACCCATACTGGTCCGACGACGGCACCGTGATCGCCGGCTTGCTCGATCCCTACGAGGGCGATATCGATCCGAGCGGTCTGACGCAGTCCCTCGCCCGCCGCTCTCGCGCTATGGGCGCCGAGGTGCGACGGCACTCGCGCGTGGTCGCCATCGACCGGCTCGATGGCACCGACGCCCGTTGGCGGGTCCACGTTGAGCGCAACGGCGAGAACTACGCGATCGAGTGCGACATCGTCATCAACGCGGCCGGGTTCTACGGCGCCGAGATCTCGGCGATGGCCGGCATGGAGGTGCCGCTCGCCGTGCTCGAACACCAGTACCTCGTCACCGGTGCCGTGCCGGAGCTGGTCGCCAACACCGACGTGTTCCCGCTCGTGCGCGACCCGGAGATCATGTTCTACCTCCGGCGCGAGAACGACCGGCTGCTGTTCGGCAACTACGGCCATGAGGGCCGCACCGTTTGGGAGGACGTCAAACCCGACGTATTCGACGCCTCGCTCTTCGCCCCCGACGACGAGGGCATCGCCGACATCGCCGAGCTGGCGATGGCCCATGTGCCGCTGCTCGGCGAGGTCGGCATCGCCGAGTTCGTCAACGGCCCGATCACCTATACGCCCGACATGAACCCGATGATCGGCCCCGCTCCCGGCGTCGATGGCTTCTACCAAGCGGTCGGAGTGCAGATCGGCATCACCCACGCCGCCGCGGTTGGCAAGGTCCTCACCGAGATGATCACCGGCGGCGACACCGAGTGGGACGTGTGGCCCTGGGATCCCCGCCGCTTCGGCGACTGGGCGCTCGCCGGCTCGGGCCGCGGTTCCTACGCCAACACCCGCGCGCGCGAGATGTTCGAGCACCAATACGGCGCCCCCTTCCCTCACCGAATGTGGACCTCGGCTCGGCCGGTCCAAAAGACTGCGCTCTACGACACGCTCGCCGCCAAGGGTGCCCGGATGGGCCAGATCGCCGGCTGGGAGCGGGCGTTCTGGTTCGGCGCGCAGGAGTACTCCCATGACACGCTCAGCTACCGCGACGAGCACTGGCACGACGCAGTCGCCGAGGAGTGCCGGGCGGTGCGTGACCACGTTGGCATCATGGATCACGGCGGCTTCACCCGCTACGAGATCTCCGGACCCGGTGCAGCGGGCTTCCTCGACCGCATGGTCTGTACCCGGCTACCCGCGCTCGGTCGGGTGCGGCTGTCCTATTTGCTGCGCCCGAACGGCACGGTGTGGAGCGAGGCCACGATCGGACGATTCTCCGAGGACCACTTCCTCTGGCTCGGGCCGACAGCGGCTCGTGAGCGTGACCTCGACTGGCTCCAGCGCCATCTACCTGCCGACGGCTCGGTCGAAGTCAAATTTGGCACCGAGCGCACCTCGACCCTGATGGTGATGGGGCCGAACTCTCGTGAGCTTTTGTCCCGGCTGACCGACGCCGACCTCTCGAAGGCAGCGGCGCCGTGGATGTCGCTGCGCGAGATCGAGATCGCCGGCGTAATCGCCACCGCCCTGCGGGTCAGTTTCGTCGGTGAGCTCGGCTGGGAACTCCACGTCGACGACGCCGACCTCGTCAAGCTCTATCAAGCCCTCCATGCTGAAGGCGCCGATCTCGGGCTGCGCGACTTCGGCTCGTACGCCCTCAACGCCATGCGCGTCGAGAAGGGCTATCACGGGTGGGGGAGTGAGTTCGGCGTGGAGTACACGCCCTTCGATGCCGGCCTCGACCGCTTCCTCGATCTGGACAAGCCCGACTTCATCGGCTGCGAATCAGTCCAAGCGATGGCCAAGCGGCCGATCGACTGGAGCTACGGCGTGTGGACCGTCGACACATCCACGATGCCCGCCCCCGAGGGCAACCCGCAGCCTTCGGCCCCGATCCGGGTCGCCGGCGAGGCGGTCGGTTTCGTAACCTCGGCGTCGATGGGTTTCCGCACCGGCGAGCGGATCTGTCTCGGCTACGTCGAAGGCCGTCACGCCCACACCATCGACGGGTTCACGATCGACGGCTTCGGCGCCCACCTGCGCGCCGTCCGCCATGAACACGGGGTCTACGACCCCGACCACGAACGGCCACGGGGGTAGGACACAGTGCGCGTCGTGCAGTTCGGACTCGGCACGAAGGGTCTCGCGATGGCGTCCACGCCGCTCGACACGGGAGTCAATCTCGTGGCCACGGACACCGTCGAGAGCGCCCGAGGCGCGTTCGCCGACGCCGGCAACGGCGATCTCGACTACTCCGCCCTCTACCTCACCATCCGTTCAGGAGAATCCGCATGACCAACCTCTTGCCCATCACCTTGCCGACCGACGGTCTCGCCGGCTGCTTCATCGACGGCGAGTGGATCACCCCGGAAAGGAGCCTCGAGGTCGAGAACCCCTCGCGTCGGGAGGTCATCGCCGATGCCCTGATCAAGGTGCTCGGCCAGGACGCGGTCATTCGCTCCGAGCTGGGTCCGACACTCTCGGAGGAAGCGGTCACGCGGCTCGTCCACGCCCGGCCCGGCGGCCAAGCACTCACGCTGGTCCCGTGCGAGGTCACCGCGGTTGCGGGAATGGTCTTGTTGCGCAAACACGGGGCGCTCACCGTGAACACCCACGGCCAGCTGCCCGGTTATCTGGCAAGTCGCTCGGGTGGAGCTAAGGGGAATTGAACCCCTGACCTCTTCCATGCCATGGAAGCGCTCTACCAACTGAGCTATAGCCCCGAGGCTCCACGACGATACCAGCGCGCCGCTGAAACCTGAAAGTGACGGTGAGGTGTGCGCGACGCCGCCGCAGGCGTAACGTCGGCCCCATGAGCATCCCTGTGGCGCCCGGTGACATCGGCAAGCAGATGGAGCAGTTCGGCACGGTGGCGTACGTGCTGACGGTGCGTGACGACACAACCCCTCACATCGCCCACCTGGACATGCGACTCGACGGCGACGTGCTGCGCTGCGGCGCCAGCCGATCGGCCGCGGCCAATGTTGTGCAGCGGCCAAGCATTTCGGTGCTGTGGCCGCCGTATGAACCTGGCGGCTATTCGATGATCGTGGATGCCGCAGCCCGCACCGTCGACGGTGCCGAAGGTCTCGAGCTGGAGCTGCGCCCGACCTCAGGCGTCCTGCATCGGCCCGCGACACCCGCCACCCCGGCGACCAATCCCAACTGCGCGTCGGACTGCGCCCCGCTCGGCGCCTGAGCCAACTGGCGCTAGCTCTTCAGGTCGTTGCTGTGTGTGATGCTTCAACGACGTTCGAGCTAGCTGGCGCTAGCTCTTCAGGTCGTTGCTGTGTGTGATGCTTCAACGACGTTCGAGCTAGCTGGCGCTAGCTCTTCAGGTCGTTGAAGATCGTCTCCCAGCGGGAGCGGTCGCCCTTGTAGGGGGCGTAGAAGCTGACCCGGTCCACTACGTCGGAGAAGCGGCGTTTCAGCTCGGTGGCAACTTGCTCGGGCTCGGCCACCACGGCGAACGCATCGAGAATGTCATCGTCGACCAGGTTCGCCATCTCGACCCAGCGGCCTTCCTTGGACATGGCGTTCAGCTCGGTCTGCATGTCGCCCCAGCCGTGGCACTCCAGCACGGGCCGGTACGCCGGCGTGGAACCGTAGAACGCGACCTGCTGCTTAGTGGCATCCCTGGCCTTGGCCATGTCCTCTTCGGTGTTGCCGGTCACGATGAACGACGGGCCCGAGATCGTGATCTCGCTGGGATCACGGCCTGCGCGCGCAGCACCCCGTTCGATCGCCGGGATGGTCTCCTCACGCAGGTACTTTTCGGTGGTGAAGCCGTGGCAGAGGAAGACATCGCAGGTCTCGCCGGCCACCTCGGTCATCAGCGGGCCGACGCCGGCCAGCGCCAGTCGGGGAGCGCCGTAGGGGTTCGCGCCAGGGTCGAAGAACGGCGTCATCAAGGTGTGCTCGTAGAAGTCGCCACGGAAGTTCAGCTTCTCGCCGTCGTTCCAGCAGGCCCAGATGGCCTTGATCGCCAGGATCATCTCGCGCATGCGAGCGGCGGGCTTGGACCACTCCATTGAGAAACGCCGGGTGATGTGCGGACGAATCTGGCTGCCGAGGCCCAAGATGAACCTGCCCTGCGACAGCAGCTGGATGTCGTTTGCGCTGTAGGCCAGCGACATCGGGTTGCGGGCGAAGCCCACCACGATGCTGGTGCCCAGCTCCACCGTCGAGGTGGCATGAGCCATGAGGGGAAGCATGGTGAACGGGTCGTGGCTGGTCTCTGGCACCCACAATCCGTCGTAACCCAACGCTTCTTGCTCTTGACTCGACTCGATGATCCCATCGAATCCGCTAGTGACTCCGAGGCCGCCGTCTACCTTCATGGCCCCGACGCTAGTGGTCTGCGATTGCGGTGTCTCAGGAGACGATTTCGGCGAACGGCCCCGCTTGGGGCGCGTTGCGGTGGTGCGGCCCGCTCAAAGGCACCTCAGCGCAGCTTCGGCGCGCTCGGCCAGCGCCACGATGCTGCGGGGAAACTCGTGCACCTGCGGGGGGATATCGGGGATGGCGCCGCCCACGTAGCGCGCATGGACTCCTTCGAGAATGCAAGCCAGACGCCAGCTGCCGAATGCGAAGAACCAATTCATATCGCCGACATCCCGGCCGGTGAGTTCGCCATATGCGTTCGTCAATTGCTCGCGTGTCCAAAATCCCGCTGCTGCGGTGGCGTCGTGGCCCAGCGGGTTGAATCCGTCGTTGGCCTCCACCCAGTAGGCCAGCGAGAACCCGAAATCGGCCAACGGATCGCCGAGAGTTGAGATCTCCCAATCCAGTACAGCCGCCAGTTCGCCATCCGCCCCCGACAGGCAGTTGTCCAAGCGGTAGTCGCCGTGCACCAGCGTGGCCTCGATCTGAGGCGGGATCGACGCCACGAGCACATCGTGGACCCGTTCGATGATCGGCAGATCCCGCGACGTCATGGCGTTGAATTGGCGTCGCCATACGTGCAGCTGTCTGGCGACATAGTCGTTGGGGCGGCCCAGCGTGTCCAGGCCGGTGGCCTCCAAGTCGGTGCTGTGGATGGCGGCGTGCACCTCCACCAGCTGACGGCTGAGCGCTCCCCGAGCTTCGGGCGACAGCATCTCGGCGTCGGCCAATGACCGCAGCACGGTGCCCTCCACAAACCCAGTCACATAGAAGTCGGCGCCGTTCACGTCGGGATCGGTACACAGGCCCACGACCGGCGGCGTGGGGACCGGGGTGGGTTCCAGCGCAGCCAGGATTCGGTGCTCGCGCACCATGTCGTGTGCCCCTGCGAGCAGGTGGGCCAGCGGCGGGCGGCGCAGAACCCAGCGGCTGTCGGCAGCATCGGTGACGCGGTAGGTGAGGTTCGAGTGCCCGCCTGCGATGATCTCGAACCGCAGCGGCGGGTTCAGCTCGACGCGCTCGTCCATCCACGCGGTGACCGGCCCAGGATCAATGCCGGCAACCGGGACGCCCGCTTCAGAAACTGCATCAGACAACGTTGCTCCCTTCTGGGGTCGAGCCCTGCGGGGCACCATCATGGCCGCAGCCGTGCAGCGGTGCCCGAGAGCGAACAGAGCGATCGTCGTCGCGCCATGCCGGAGACCCAGCGAGATGGCAGCACCAATACGCTGCGCCGGTGCTGTATGTGACGATCTACGCAACGCAGTTCTTCGTCACAGCCTCGCTCGGCGTCGTCTTCGCCTATCTGGCGGACCTCCAGGACCGTTACGGCCTCAGCCACCTAGAACTCGGCATCGTCGCCGCTGCCGGATTCGCGGCCGGGTTGGCGTCGCAATTGCTGCTTTCGCCCCTGGTGGACCGTGGCCACCATCGCGCCGTCGCATGGATCTCAGTGCTGTCCGCGGTGGCGGGCTCGTTCGGATTCGTGTTCGCAACCGCCGCATGGTCGCTGACCGCGAGCCGGGCGCTGGCAGGCGTCAGTTTCGGGTTATTCGGGCTGGTCGCCCGAAAGGCCCTGATCGGGCGTGACATCACTGGCAGCGGCACCAAGGTGGGCGGTTTGCTGTCGTGTGCGGTGGCAGGGTTCATCAGCGGTCCTGCGATCGGCGCTGCGCTGAGCGGGATCTCCTTCGAAGCCCCGTTCCTGCTCACCGGAGCGCTGATGGCGGTGCTGGGCCCCTTCGCAGCGGTGCTGATCGCGAGATCGTCGATCGCTGCGGTGCCCGTGGACTACTCCGATCTCGGAGACTTGCTCCGGCGCCCACGGGTGCAGGCGGCCATCTTCGTGCACGTAGGTGTCTGGGGGCTGATCGGAGTCTTCGACGCAACCGTGGACAGGTACCTGACCGATGTCGGGCTCTCGTCGAACCAGTTGGCGATCGGCCTGCTCATTATCGGAGTCCCGCTCATATTGCTGCCGCCGTATACGGGAGCGCTCGCAGAGCGCCTTGGAGGTGGGCGGGTCGCTGTTCCCGCGCTCCTGCTGTTCGCGCCTGCGGTGGTGCTGTACGGATGGATAGGCGGCCTGGCGAGCTTCATTGTGATCGGAGTGATGGAAGCCGTCGGCGAGTCCTACAGCGTGATGGGCGCCCAGGTGCTGGTGCTCGAGGCCACCGGCGTCGAACGGGCCGCGATCGGAGGCGGAGTGCTCGAGGCAATCGGGCTGGCAGTCGCAGGTGCGGCCGCACTCGCCGGCCCGCCGCTGTACGGCCAGATCGGCTCGCGGTGGCTCTTCGGCGGCTGGGGTCTGGTCTGCTTCGCGCTCGCTGGCGCAGCGGCATTGAGATTGAAAGCAGCGAAAATTCCCCCAAAGGGAACGACACTGGCGCACTAAGTTCGCAGACATGCGGGCGCCGGACGCTGAGCGCTCAACAGACTGGCGTTCGGTAGCCACGGAGGCAGCCGGTTTCGCGCGGCGCGTCGGCGCAGTGCCCGTCCTCGTGCTGCTCGGCGTCGTCGGAGCGCTTGTTTCCGCAGGGTTCCTTGCGGGGGTCCGCCACGGCACGCCTGCGCCCATCGAGCTGCCGTTCGCGGCGGGCGAGGCGCCGCCGCCGGTCGCAACCACCGAGCCGTCGCTCTTGCAGGTACACCTCGCCGGCGCCGTCCGCCAGCCAGGGCTGTACCAGGTCGCCGCCAGCTATCGCGTCGGTGACCTCATCGACGCTGCCGGCGGCCTAGGGGCCGGCGCAGACCGCGCCGCAGTCAACCTCGCTGAACGGCTGCGTGACGGGCAGCAGATCTATGTGCCGGTGGTGGGCGAGCAACCCGCCGGCCCGACCCCGGGCGCGCTCGGGGGCGGCCAGATCGACGTCAACACGGCGACGGCGGCGCAACTCACCGAGCTTCCGGGCATCGGCCCGTCCTTGGCGGCGGCGATCGTCGCCTTCAGGTCCGAGCATGGGCCGTTTGCGACGCTCGACGCACTCGAGCAGGTGCCCGGGATCGGGCCATCCAAACTGTCCCAGCTGCGGTCCCATGCGACAGTCTGAGCCGCTCGGTGCGACCCGTTCGCCGCCGTGTGCTGCACCCCGCCGTTATCGGGGTCTCAGCACCGTGGCCGACCGGTGGATCATTGCGGGGGCCGTCGCCGCCGCAGCCGGCGCGCTGTGGGCGCCCCCGGTGGCGTGGTGGTGGGGCATCGTGGCGGGAACCGTCGGGATTGCGAGCCGTGCGCGGGCACTCATTCCGGCCGGCCTGCTGGTGCTTGCAGCCGCTGCCATGGGAGCCCAGCTCACGGAGTTGAACGCGGCTACCGGAGGGAGCTTCGACGGCGAGGTACTCGTGGTCGGCGATGCGCGGTGGCGTTCCGGTGCCCTGGTCGTGCCGTTCCGTGCAGCGCTCGATGGCTCCGAGCATCGCTGGGAGGGTTGGGCTCGGGGACCCGCCGCATGGAAGCTGGAAGACGCTGCCATGGGGGAGCGCTGGCGCCTGAACGTGACGGCGGAGCGAGCTGAGCCGGGCGAGCGGCCCTTCCTGTGGCCCAGACATCTCGTCGGGACGGCCCAGATCCACACGGCGCACCGTCTCGCTGGCGGTGCGGTGCCGTTCCGTGTCGCCAATTCGCTGCGGAACCTCGTCGAGACGTCGGGCAAATCGCTGTCGCCGCGGGACGCGGCGCTGCTCGCTGGCTTCGTGTACGGCGACGATCGGGGGCAGCTGCCCGAAGTGGTGCACGACTTCCGGGCGACGTCGCTCACTCACCTGCTCGCTGTGTCCGGTTCGAACGTGGCGTTCGTGCTGCTGTTGTTCGCGCCGTTGCTGGCCCGGCTGCGCCTCGGCGCCCGGCTCGGCGCCGTCGCTGTACTGCTCGCCCAGTTCGCCGTCCTGACCAGGGGCGAGCCCTCGGTGCTGCGGGCATGCGTGCTCGCCACGCTCGCCGTCGGCGCGCACGCCGTGGGCCGGCGCGCCTCGGCGCCGCGGCTGCTCGCGCTCGCGGTCATCGTGCTGCTGCTCGTCGATCCTCTGCTGGTCCGATCCGTCGGCTTCCAGCTGTCTGTCGCCGCGACTGCTGCCATCGTGATCGGCGCCCGCCCCCTCGCCAGCCTGCTGTGGGGTCCGCCTTGGCTGCGCCTGGCGCTTGCGGCGACGCTGAGCGCTCAGGTAGGAGTGCTGCCGGTGCAGCTTGCTGTGTTCGGCTCGCTGCCGCTCGTGAGCATCCCCGCCAACGTCCTTGCGGGACCGGTCGCAGGCCCGGCCATGGTCTGGGGCCTCGTCGCCGGATTGGCGGGCGGCGTCTCCGGCGACGCCGTGGCATCGATGTTGCATCTGCCGACAAAGCTGATGATGGGCTGGGTCGCGGGTGTGGCGCAATGGGGGGCGTCGGCGGGTTGGCCTCACATCGAGGCGGCTGAAGTCGGCCCGGCGATAGCAGTTGTCGGAATGTGCGCGGCCGGTGCATTCGTGCTGCGCAATCTTCCGGTCGCGTCTCGTGGCTTGGCCGTCACCGCAGCCGCCTTCGGGATCTGGCTGGTGGCCGGCACGCACCGCCCGCCGCTGCCGGGGGGACCCCAGATCTCGGTGCACAGCAGCGATCCCGTCGTCGTGGTCGTGGATCGTCCGGATCCGGCCCGGGCGCTGGGCCAGCTCGCCGCCGCGGGAATCGATCGCATCGACGTGCTCGTAGCACGCTCAGCCAGTCGTGCCGGGCGTGAGGCCGTGCGGGCTCTCGACACCCGCCACGACATAGCGCACGTCCTCGCACCCGCGGGCCTCGGAGGCGCCATCCCCTATGAGAGTGTGACCGAGCCTGTCGCCGTCGCGGGGCTCACGGTCGAGCCCGCTGCGGGGCGCCTGGCTGTCTCGGTGGAACTAGCGTCGGACGGGTGGCGGCAAGAACCGTGAGCCCGGTGGAATACAGGCCGGCCGCCGCTGCGGGAGCACGGCGCTGATGGCCGGCGGAACCGTGAGGCTCATCAGCGGCAGCGACGAGATTCTCTCGGCCGAAGCCGTGAGAAGTGCCGTCGCTGGCTTCGTCGGCGATGCCGCGCGGGCCGACGTGGTCGACGAGTACTCAGGCGATGAGTACACCCTCAACGATGTGGCCATCGCTGCATCGACGCCGCCGATGCTGGCCACCCACCGGGTGGTCGTGGCCCGGGGGCTCAGCCGCTTTGGCGCAGCCGAGCTCGTCCCGCTGATCGCCTGGTTGGATGATCCCTGCCCCACGACCGACCTCGTGCTCGAGTGGGACTCAGGCCGCGTGCCGCGCCCGCTCGTCGAAGCCGTCGAGGCCACGGGGGGCCAACGGGTCGCCTCAGATGTGCCCGGCGGGGCACGCAATCGCCGGACATGGCTCGAAGAGCGTTTAGCGGAGGCACCAGTGCAGCTCGACGTTCGAGCCCGCGCGGCCATCTCGGAGCATCTCGGCAACGAACTGGGCCGGCTCGGAGCAGTGCTCGAGACGCTGGAGGCCGTCTTCGGCAAAGGCGCCCGGCTTGATGCGGACGACGCGCTGCCATATCTCGGTGCCGAGGGCGATGTCCCTCCGTGGGAGCTGACCGATGCGATCGACCGTGGCAACGTCGGTGCGACCCTCGCCGTGCTTCAGCGCATGTGGGGCGCAGGCCGGCATCCCTTGGTGGTCACGGCGACGGTCTCGAACCACATCACCCGCATGGCTCGCCTCGACGGCGCTAATGCGGCGAACGAGAAGGAAGCCGCTGCGGTTCTCGGCCTGCGGGGTTCCACCTTTCCGGCCCGCAAGGCGCTCGACGCCTGCCGACGGCGCGGCAGCGACGGCATTGCGCGAGCCATCGAGCAGCTCGCCGCGGCAGACGTGGACATGCGCGGCAGATCCGGACTCGACGCCCGGTGTGTCGCTGAGATCCTCTGCGCTCGGCTCGCCGCCAGCGCCCGCTGATTGCTGGCCCAGAGCCAGCAGCCCAAACCCCCCAGCAGCCCAGACCCGGCCGATCAGGCGCTAGGCGCCGCTGGCCTGCATCGAGCGGGAGATGAGTCGGGACTTGCGCCGGCCTGCCTCGTTGCGGTGGATGACGCCCTTGGCGGCGGCCTTGTCGAGGCGCTTTTGCACAGCACGGATCAGCTCATCGGTGGGCTCGCCCGCCAGCGCAGCAGCCTGGACCGCCTTCTCGCGGGTTCGCAGCTCTGAGCGAATCGCGCGGTTACGGACTCGGCGTACCTCGTTCTGGCGATTGCGCTTGATCTGGCTCTTGATGTTTGCCACGAAAGCGTGCTCTCCGTCTCGAAACCGGCTCCGGAGGGTACCGTGCGGCCTGCGATGCCCCAAGTGCCCCCTGCGGCTGAGATCCCCAACGGCGGTGCCAGAACCGGATCGACCAGCGCTGCTTCCATTCGGAACTTCTCGATCATCGCCCACATCGACCACGGGAAATCGACGCTGTCGGATCGGATCCTGGAGTTGACGGGCGCCGTCGAGGAGCGTTCGATGCGCGCCCAGTACCTCGACTCGATGGAACTCGAGCGCGAGCGAGGCATCACCATCAAGGCCCAGAACGTCCGCGTGAGCTGGCGGGGCCACACGCTCCATCTCATCGACACACCGGGACACGTTGACTTTGGCTACGAGGTCAGCCGGTCGCTTGCGGCCTGCGAAGGCGTGGTGTTGCTCGTCGATGCAGCACAGGGAATCGAGGCGCAGACGCTGGCCAACTGCTATCTGGCCCTGGAGTCGGATCTCACCATCGTGCCAGTGCTCAACAAGATCGATCTCCCCGCCGCCGATCCGGACCTGTATGCATCGGAGATCGAACGCGTTTTGGGCATCGACGCGGGGGAGGTCCTGGCGATCTCCGCCAAGACCGGCGAGGGCGTGGAGGCGCTGCTCGATGCAATCACCGAACGGGTCCCCCCGCCGAACGGCGACCCCGATGCCCCGCTGCAGGCGCTGATCTTCGATTCCCACTTCGACCAATACCGGGGCGTCGTGTCGTCGATCCGCGTCATGAACGGTCGGTTGTGTGCAGGAGACCGGCTGCGCTTCATGCATGCCGGCGGCCAACATCTGTCCGAGGAGGTCGGGCTGCGCCTGCCCGCTGTGACGCCGACCGACGAGCTGGGTCCCGGCGAGGTCGGCTACCTCATCGCGGGCATCAAGGACGTGGCACGGGCGCGCTCAGGCGAGACAGTGACCTCCGCTGCGGCACCGGCGGATGTACCGCTGGCCGGCTACGACGACCCCAAGCCGATGGTCTTTTGCGGTCTGTATCCCGTTGACGGCGACGAGTACCCCGACCTGCGCGACGCGCTGGCGAAGCTGAGGCTCAACGACGCATCGGTGACCTTCGAGCCCGAGACCTCCGGTGCGTTGGGCTTCGGGTTCCGGTGCGGTTTCTTGGGCCTGTTGCACATGGAGATCGTGCGTGAACGGCTCGAGCGCGAGTTCGGGCTCTCGCTCATCGCGACGGCGCCGTCGGTGGCCTACCGGGTACGGACCGACGACGATCAGGAGGTCGAGGTCGACAACCCGTCAGACCTGCCGCCTGCCGGCCAGATCGGCGAGATTGCGGAACCGATGCTCAATGTGTCCGTGCTGACGCCGAGCGCCTACACCGGTGCCGTCATGGATCTGTGCCAGTCGCGCCGAGGCTCGATGACCTCCATGGACTACCTGTCGCCTGAACGCGTCGAACTGCGCTATGAGGTGCCGCTGGCCGAGGTGGTGACCGATTTCTTCGACCAGCTCAAGAGCCGCACGCAGGGATACGCGAGTCTCGACTACGACCATGCGGGCTATCGCGCTGAGCGCCTGGTGCGCGTCGACATATTGCTCAACGGCGAATCCGTCGATGCGTTCTCGGCGATCCGTCATCGCGACAGCGCGTACCCCTACGGCAAGGCCATCACGGCGAAACTGGCCGAACTCATCCCGCGCCAGCTCTTCGACGTGCCGATCCAGGCCGCCATCGGTGGGCGCATCATCGCCCGTGAGACGGTCAAGGCCAAGCGCAAGGACGTGCTGTCCAAGTGCTATGGCGGCGACATCACCCGCAAGCGCAAGCTGCTTGAGCGCCAGAAGGAAGGCAAGAAGCGGATGAAGGCCATCGGGCGCGTCGAGGTGCCCAACGAGGCCTTCGTCTCGGCACTGCGCCTCGACCAGTGAGTTACGCCCGCTGCGGAGGCGGCAGGGCCCTCTGCTCCCGCGATCCAGCAGGTCGCAACGTCGCAGAGTTCCCTGCCGCCTCCGCTGCTCTTCCCCCTGTTTGACGACGGGGTCGTCGGTAGCATCGGGCTATTGCGGGTACGGCCTTCGGAGGAGCGGCAAGGGAGCGATGGACGAGCGCAGAGCCACAGTGCTGCAGGCGGTAGTCGAGAACTTCATTGAGAGCGCGCAGCCAGTCGGATCGGCCGCGGTGCTCGACATGACCCGCCTCGATGTGTCGCCTGCGACCGTCCGCAATGATCTCGCAGCGCTCGAGGCAGGCGGCTACCTGATGCAGCCGCACACCAGCGCCGGACGTGTGCCGACTGAAGCGGGCTACCGCTACTTCGTGGACGGCCTCGGACCGGGTTCGCTGGATAACACGGGGGTCCGACAGGTGCGGGCGTTCTTCGCCCATGCCCAAGGGCAGCTCGAGGAACTGCTGTCCGACACCAGCCGGCTGCTGTCGGACCTGACCGAGTACGCGGCCATGGTCGTCGCCCCCCGGCACGATCGGGACAGCATCCGATCGGCCCAGCTGGTGGACCTCGGAGGCGGTCGGCTGCTGGTGGTACTGGTGATGTCGTCGGGCGTCGTGGAGCGCACCTACGTCGACGTGTACAACAACCGCGAACTCGCAGATGCGGCCCAGGGGCCCGCCGCAGGGGCGGCCTCCGCGATCCTGGCCGAGGCGCTCGTGGGGCGCACCCGGTCACAGCCGCCGCCGGTGCCTGAGACCGGCGATGCCGCAACCGATGCACTCGTGGCCGCGGCACTCGGGGCGCTGGCCGACGACCAGCCGCACCCCAGCGAGCTCTACGTGGGCGGGACGGCCAAGATGACCGAGCAGTTCGAAGCGGTGTCATCGCTCCGTTCGGTCCTGTCGGTTCTGGAAGAACAGCTGATGGTCGTCACGCTGCTGCGCAGCCTCGTGGATCGTGGGCTGAGCGTGGCCATCGGGTCCGAGACCGGGATGAAACCACTCGCGGAATGCTCGGTAGTCGTCGCACCCTACGAAGTCGACGGCCGCACGGTCGGCAGCGTCGGATTGCTGGGCCCGACGCGGATGGACTACTCCAAGGCGCTCGCGGCAGTGCACGCAGTGAGTCGGCGACTGTCAGCCTCGCTCGGAGACGGTGACGGCGCGCACGTTCTGGCCGGCATGTCGCGATCGACCCCGCAGTAGACCCGACACCGATGCCCGCCGACTATTACGAGCTGCTCGGCGTGAGCAGCGACGTCACCGAGAACGATCTCAAGCGTGCGTACCGGCGCAAAGCCCGTGAGCACCACCCAGATGCGAACCCCGGTGACGCCGGCGCTGAGGCTCGTTTCAAGGAGATCAGCGAGGCCTATGCCGTGCTGGCCGACCCGGAGGCACGAGCCAGGTACGACCGCTTCGGCCATGAGGGCCTGCGCGGCGGGATGGGCGGCCCGGCGTTCGACTTCGACCTCAGCGACATCTTCGAGTCATTCTTCGGCGGCAATCCGTTCGGCGGTGGCCGCTCCCGCCGCCGGTCGGGACCGCCGCGGGGCGACGACCACGAGACCGTCGTCGACCTCGATTTTGACGAGGCGGTCTTCGGGGTCGACCGGCCGATCGAGGTACGAGTACTGGTGTCGTGCGCCGATTGCGATGGCTCAGGCGCGGCCGAGGGCACATCGCCGACGATATGCAGCGCGTGCGAGGGATTGGGACAAGTCCGCCAGGTGCGTCAGAGCCTCCTGGGCCAGATGGTCACCGCTGCGCCATGCGCCCGCTGCCGCGGGATCGGCGAGGAGATCGCCGACCCGTGCCGGTCGTGCCGGGGCGAAGGTCGCCAGCCCGAGCAGGTGTCGCTGGTTGTGCGGGTGCCGCCCGGCGTCGATTCGGGCGCCACGCTCCGGCTGGGCGGCCGTGGATCGGCGGGGCCGCGCGGCGGGCCTGCGGGCGACCTGTACGTCCACTTGCGTGTCGCCGAATCCGACGTCTTCGTCCGCCAAGGCGACAGCCTGGTGGCGGAGCTGCCAGTGACGATGCTGCAAGCAGCCCTCGGCGCGAGCGTGCCGTTCAATACGTTGGACGGACTGCAGGAACTCGTGGTGAAGGCGGGCACCCAACCGAACGACACGATTCGCTTGAGCGGGCTCGGCGTGCCACGAGCCAACGGGCGCGGTCGCGGCGACTTGCACGTTGTGGTGCGCGTGGACATACCCAAGAAGCTCTCGAAATCCGAAGCGGCAAAGCTTCGGGAAGTCGCGAGCGAACGAGGCGAGCAGGTGGAAGGCGGCACCGCCCCCAACCGCGCTGAGGGGAGTCGCGATGACCTCGACGGTCAGGAGTCGCCGCAGCGTCGTCGGAAACGGCGCCAGAGGCAGTGAGATGCCCGACGACCGGCGGACCGTCGATGCGCTTGTCGGCGAACGGCTGCGGGCGGTGCGAAAACAGCGGCGCATGACGCTCGGCGAGGTCGAGGTGGTGTCACGCGGCGAGTTCCGCACGTCAGTGCTGGGGGCCTACGAGCGCGGCGAGCGGAGCGTGGCCGTGAAGCGTCTGTTGCGATTGGCGGAGCTGTACGGCGTGCCGCCCGCCGAACTGCTGCCGAGCGGCGGCCGGGACGGCAGCCAGAGCCAACCGGCATCGCAGCGCTACCCGCCCAATTCAGTGCTGTGACCGACACCGGCGGCGCCTCGCCCTTCTTCGGCGTCTATTGCCATATCCCGTTCTGCACGCATCGGTGCGATTACTGCGCGTTTGCAACCTGGACGGATCGCGAGCACCTCATCGGCGACTACATGGCCAGCTGCCGCCGTCAGGCTCGCGAGCTGGCGGCGGAGCTTCCGGCGGTGACGTCGGTGTTCTTCGGCGGCGGCACGCCGAATCTGGTGGCGCCCGAGCTGCTGGGAGAGGTGCTGGCGGAGCTCCCGCTGGCGGCCGGAGCCGAGATCACGGTGGAATGCAATCCAGACCTCGTCACTGCCGAACAGATGCAGTCCTATCGGGCGCTGGGTGTGAGCCGCATCAGCCTGGGCGTGCAATCGATGCATTCTGGCGTGCTGGACGCGCTGGGCCGTAGACACGACCCTGAGATGGTGGCTGCATCGGTTGATGCGGTCCGGCGGGCGGGCATCGGTCAGCTCAACCTGGATTTGATCTATGGCTCGCGCGCCGAATCGGCATCCGATTGGGAGCACACGCTGGTGCGCGCCATCGACTTCGAGCCTGATCATCTGAGCGTGTACGGGTTGACCCCAGAGGCTGGCACCGCGCTCGGAGATGATCCGTCCCGCCATCCCGACGACGACGACATGGCCGACAAGTACCTGCTCACCGATGTGCTGCTGGGACGCGCGGGCTACGAGGCCTACGAGATTTCCAACTGGTCTCGCCCGGGAGCGCAATGCCGGCACAACCAGCTGTATTGGCGGCAGGGCTCCTATGCAGGCGTCGGGTGTGCCGCGCACAGTCACCGTGACGGTCGCCGTTACTGGAGTGTTCGCACCCCCGAGCGGTTCATAGCGGCAATCTCGAGCGGGACGTCCCCCGTTGCCGGCAGCGAGGAGCTGGGCCCCGACGAGCGTCGCCTCGAAGCGTTGCAGCTCGCGCTGCGCACCTCCGACGGTGTCCCCGCCGGCGCGCTGCCCCACGACGTGGGACACCTGCTCGAACCCGCTGGGGAAGGCCGGCTCAAGCTGACCGCTCGTGGGCGTCTGCTCGCCAACGAGGTGGCCGTCCGGCTGGGGCTGCCGTCAGCGTGCTAGCGCTGGGCGGTGTCGGGCGGCTGCGCGCTCGCGGGCGCCGGCCGGTGCGGCGGCAGTGTCACGTTCAGTTCGCCGTAGTGGATGACCAGCGCGTCGCAGGGGAACTGCAGCGCCTCGCCCCCGGCGGCGTCTGGTTCGGGTCTGGCCCTAGACACTGAACTGGCTGCGCGCGGCACGTGGGCGACTCGCACAGGCACGACCGGGCCGTCGGTGCCGGACTCTGTGCCGTAGAACTCGACCTCTCCTGTGGTTGAGCTCACGACCGCCAATGTCGAATGGCCGTCGCAGTCCCAGTCGCCGGTGGCCACCAGGTCACCGGAAGATCCAACCATTGCCTCAGCGTCGGGAAGAGGCACTGCTGCGGTGCTGTAGAGCAGCGTTGCGCCCTCGGTCACTGGCGTCAACAGTGCGTCGGAGGCGTCGAGAGGTGCTGACGGGTCGGGGAGATCAGCGCCATGGACCGTCGAGTCATCGGGCCCGACGGGAGCGATGCTGGGCGACGATGCGCCCGCAGCGGCGCTGGTCGTTGCGACCAAGTGCGGCAGCCGGCTGGTCGATTCGGTCTCCGGGCCGCCGCCTGCCAGTGCGCGCCAACCGGCGATCGCAGCGACGGTCAGCGTCACCGCCAGCACTGCGCCCGAGGCGATCCGGCGCCGGTCTGGCGTCGATGCGAGCGCGCGTGACGCTTGCGATGATGCGGGACCGGCGCCGTCTGACGGCTCGGGACCGGGTGCTTGTGCACGCAGCCGCTCGCGAAGGCCGTGGGTGTCGTGCGCAGCGATCACGCCGAACCCTCGAGCGAGTCCGACTCCGTCGATGGCCTCGGGGTGGGTGCGTCCCGCGGTGTCGCGCAGGTGTTGCAGGCGGGCGAGCCACGTCGACAGCGGCTTGCCGTCGCGTGGAGCGATCGTCGCTGCGGAGGTGAGGCTCTCGCAGGCGCGGAGCGCTTCTGTGATCCAGTGGCGCTCGCCGGCCTCGGTTGCCGTGCGTTCTGCCCGTGTGAGCTCCGAGGCGGCAAGGGCCGCGAGGGCCGCGAGATCCGAGCCTGGCAGATGCTGCAGGTCGTCGGCTGGGCCCGTCGCCTCTCCGAAGCCGCAGAGAACTGGCCGATGCGATGGGGCCACCAGCACGTGATCGCCGCGCAGTGCGCCATGGCGGATGCCGCGAGCATGCAGCTCTTCCAGCGTCGTGCCGAGCTCGATGAGCAATGCGAGCGTGTCCCGGGGGCTGAGCGGCGGCAATTCGGCGAGCGTCGGGGCTTCGAGGTAGCGCAGTCGCATTTCGCAGCGATCGTCGAACTCGTCGAGACCGATGAAATCGACGACCCCCGCCATGTGCGCTGCGGCGATCACCTGAGCCTCATGACGCAAACGCTGCCGCTCGGCTCCGTCGGCGTGCTTGATCAGCACTGCACTTCCGGAGGGGTCTTCGCGGACAGTCGGACTTCTGAGCATCATCAAAAGGTATAGAACATACTGACAAATAGCTAAACAATATGAACACGTGCGCAGTGGTACCGTCGCGCCCTCAACCAGAGAGCCGGGCGCGCCCGACGGCCTCAGCAGACACGGGACGGCTTGAACGCCCATTGACGTTCCCGATCAAGCCGATGACCCGTCGGGCCGAACCTGAGACCGAGACCCGCACAGCCGACGGACCCGCTGCGGTGATCGCCACCGAGACCGATCCAGGCTCGAATATGGCAGACAGCCGCTCCTGCGTCATTCGCTGGCTCCCCGCAGTGAGCTGGCGCAGTCGGGAGGCATCCACACGGTAGATCCCATGGTGACGAAGAGCGGCTTCATCGAGCGCGAGCGAGACCAGGTCGTTGGCGAGCGAGGACGCTGCTGCAGTTGCTTCGCGCTGGGCCAGAAACACGGCCGCGCTGTCAACGGTGATGCCAGCCAGCAGGACCACGATCAGCACACCGACCGGCACGAGCAGCAGCGCTGAGCCTCGCTCGACGTCACCGGCTTGGGTCGTCTGCGACCCGGAGGGCGCAGCGATTGCGGGTGGCGCCGGCCTAGCGCGCACAGGGAGCACTCCCGCTGAGTCCGTGCCGGAATGGATCGACGATCTCGCTGGCGCGTGCACGGACCGTCAGCGGCGACCAGCCGCCTCGCAGCAACGCCAGGCGCGGGACCTCCTGAGTCGCCTCAAAGGTCACCCGTTCACAGCGCCGCAGCCGGGTCGAACCGACCGGTTGCACAAGCGCCTCGCCCCCGAGCCAGTATCCGGACATGGCCTGCGTGCCTGCCGCGATCGCGGCATCGGTGGCATCCGCGGAGCGCTGCCCGCCATATTCGACAAAGGACCGTGCGGCCTCCCGGACACCGGCGACCGCAGCGATTTTGGCGTCCAGCGCTGCCCATGCCTGCGCGAACAACAGCGTCCCTCCGACAAAGACGAGCACGATAAACGGCAGAACCTCGGCCCCGACCACGCCGGCGGAGTCACGCTGAGGGCATCTCACGGCGTTCTCGGTTCACGGGAGACTGGCGAAGCGCGCCAGCTCGCGCCGCACCTCGAAGCGGCGCTCGATACTGCGCCGTCCGATGAGCGATGAGGCATCTATGAGCAGCGTCGGCGGCCGCGCCGAGAGCTCCAAGGCCACGATCTCGCGATTCGAACTCCAGTTGAGCCGTTCGATGCTGACTGCGGGCCCGATGCGCGACCGCAGCCAGCGTTCGGCATCGACGATCGCTGCAGAGCCGCCGCCCCCGAACGCTGCGCGCCGGGTGGCGTCATGGCCCACCGCAGTCACGAGCGAAGCGCTGTAGAAGTGCATGGCGACCTGGACTGCGAGCATCAGGAACGTCAGGAACGCCAGGATTCCCCACGGCAGCGCGACGAGACCGGCGCCGCTCTGATCGCGGCGCAACTTCACTTGCCGATCTTTGCGATCTCGGAATTGGTGGTCTCCTCCGCGTTCTCCCAGAGCGCCTTGAAGCCGACCCACATGAGGGCGCCGAGCGATGCGATGATCAGCACGGCTATGGCCGCGGAGATGACTCCTTCGCCTCGCTCGTTGCGTCTCGCGCCGTGCCGCAGCGCTCGCCCGATGGTGGGGGACCGCCATCGGGCCAGTGTCGCGACGCCGCCGCTGGCTGTGACTGCGCTGAGTGCGGCGACGGAGATCTCGAGCGCGGCGGCCCCAACGGTGCCGAGGACGGCAAGAACTGTTGAGAGGGATGCGATGTCCATGGGGTTGTCCTTTCGGTGAATACAGATCGTGGGAGGGGAAGTGTCGTTGAGCCCGGCGCCGACGGATGGGCGGCTCACAGCGCCACGTATCCGCTGAGCGCATCGCTGAACGGGATGGCCAGAAGGACGCTCCCAGGCACGAGCGCAGCGACGGTGACAGGTATCCACACCTGCTCGTTGCGGCGCTCGATGTGGGCGATGAGGCGCCGGTGGGCTTCCATACGGGAGGAGCGGGCCTCGTCGGAGACCAATGCGGCGATGTCTGTCGTGTCCTCGTGCAAGGTCAGCACGCCGACGAATCTGCGGATTTCCGCCGATCCGGCGTCGTCGGCCCATTCGGCCAGCGCCACCTCGACGGTGGTGCCGCCGGCGACCCGGGCGCCGACGCGCGCCAATCCCTCGGCGCAGATCCCCAGGCCGCGACGCGAAGCGGCATCAAGCGCGCCGCTCAGCGACATGCCGCTCGCGAGCAGCATGCCGATCTGCTCGGCAACGATCGGCAGCTCCTCGGTGATCTGGGTGCGCCGCCCAGCAATCTGCCTCTCGAGGCTGTGCTCGGTTGCGCCGGATACGGCGACGGCTGCGGCCAGCGCGCCGGCGAACACGAGCGGCAGGCCCATGCCCGCGACACTGAGCACTCCGCCGGCGGCGACGAGCCCTGCTGCTGCGCCGCCCACCTGCCGTGCGCGGAATTCGGACGGGGATCGCGAGCTGCCGGCTCGCCTCAGCCGGGCTGCAAGGTCGGCATCGGCGTTGGCGAGTGCGGCGATGCGCTGAGCGAATACCCCGGAGGCGGTCACTGCACGAACACCCGCTGCCGCAGCGGGACCGCCATGATCCGACCCGCCCACAACCAGCAGCCGGCCACAGCGAGCACGCTGAGCATTACCAGAAGCTGACCGTCAGGTGAGGCGTAGGCCTGCCTGCCGCTTCCGATGCTCAGGCCGATGACGCTCATGAATGCCGGGACCAACGCGACGAAGCTGCGCGCGAATCGGGCGCCGGCCTGCTTGGCCCGAGCGTCCGAACGCGCTGCGGCCTCGGCCTGAGCCGCTTCGGCCAGGGCGCGCAGGCGAACATCGACGCGCACGCCGCCGATCTGGTGCGCAGCAAGCAGCGTCTCACATACTGCGTCCGCGGTCGGGTCCGCGAGCGATGCCTTGAGGACGCGCAGCGACGCTTCGAAGTCGGTGCTCAACGACCACGTGCGGGCCGCTTCGGAGAACGCCAGGCGCATCTCCGGTGGTGCGTGGGCGCCGGCTGCAAAGAGCGCGGCGGGGATCGACTGGCCCCGGTGAGCAACCCCGACACGGATCTCCGCGAGCAGTCGGGGCCATGCCTGCCAGGAGTTCGCGGTGCGCTGGCGGCGCCGCTGTGATGCAGCACAGGGCGGGATCGCCGCACTGAACAGTGCGACCAGGGCCGGCGCGGCGATGCCGCCGAAGAGCGTCCAGGCGCCTGCCCCGCCCGCAGCCGCCGCGACAGCGCCAGCCAGCGTGCTGGCGACCACGCGTGAGGTTGGCCGTGGCGCTGTCAGCGGTGCGGGGGGCTTCGACGACACCAGCCGCCTGAGCGTCTTCGAGGCATCGCCGTCGGGCGTCGCGAGCAGCCAGACGCCCAGCGCGCCCGCGCCGATGAACAGCACACCGGTCATGTCGGCGTGACCGGTCGGGCGGCGAGGTCCGGTGTCGCGACGCCGGCGTAGGACATCCGTGAGGCAACGCGCGCAGAGACACTCTGCGTCCGCACCGGAGACTCGCTCCCAGGGGTGGGTGCGAACAGCGTCGTCGTTTCGAACGCAGCGTGGTGGCCAATGCCGGCCAGCTCCTCGACGGCCACCACCTCGGTGACGCGCACCCCGTCGGGACCTCGCCGCAGATGCACGACGATGTCGATCGATTCGGCCACGAGCTGGGTGATCGCCGCGATGGGCATCTCGCGAATTTCAGGCGCGAGCTGGCAGATGAGCCGCAACCGGCCGAGCGCTTGGCGCGCGGAACCCGCGTGAATCGTCGCGAAGCCGGTGACGCCGCTCGACAGCGTCAGCAGCAGGGGGACCGCCTCGCGGTCTCGCACTTCGCCCACGATGGCCACGTCGGGTGCCATCCGCAAGAAGCCAGCCACCAGGCGCCGCAAGTCGACGGGCGCTCGCTCGGTGCGACCCGGTCGAGTCTGCATGGCGGCAACGTTGGGCAGCGGGATGTCGAGTTCGAACACTTCCTCTGCGGTCACGACTCGCAGGTGCGGTTCGAGCTCTGCTGCGCAGCATCCCAGCAGCGTGGTCTTGCCGCTGCCTGGAGCGCCGGCGAACAGGATCGAGAGCCGGGCGCGTACTGCGGCACGCAGAAAATCGCGGATCTCGCGGGTCAGCGTCCCGACTGCTGCGAGATCACTCAAGCTCGAGAACGCGATGCCGGTGAACTTGCGGATGTTGAAGACCAGATGCCCGCCGCGGCCGATGTCGGGATGGACGATGTGCAGGCGGGCGCCGTTGTCGAGCTGGGCGTCCTGGAGTCCTTCACTGGGGTCCAGCTTGCGATGGGAGGCTGTCGCGTCGTCGATGATTCTCGTCAGCGTGCGCCGGACGTGCTCGTCGTCGTGGAACGACTCGTCATGGTCAGTGCACTGGCCATGGTGCCGCTTGACGAAAATCTCGTCAGGGGCGTTGACCATGATCTCCCACACGTCGGCGTCGGCCAGCAGCGTTTCGAGAGGTCCGTAGCCGAGCAGGTCGCGCCGGATCCGGTCGGCAACGGCGTCAGCGTCAGTCACCGCGTGGCGGTGCGTGCCGCCCTTGAAGCCGAGGTTCCAACGCCGGATCTCCTCGTGGGCGAGTGCGGTGATCGCACGGTCTGCGCCGGGGGTGCGCGGGTCCAATCCGCTGCGACGTGCGCGTTCAGAAACCGAGCGCTCGATCTCCGCAAGTGGCGCCGAGTCGATCATGACGTGACCGGTGGCGATGTTCCCCACGCCCGGATCAAGGTGATGGCGCCGGCATTCGCCGCTGCGGCCACCGAGACGGCGCCGGCTCGGTCGGGCACCTGCAGGGTGACGGTCATCGTGTCTGCGACATGGTCGACGCTTGAGGGGTCGTCGACATCAAGCACGACGGCGTCGGTGGCCACGACCGTTGCGCTGTGTGGGGACGGGTGCCCCGACACGACGAGGTCGACTCGCTCGCCGACGGCCACCAGGCCGTTGAGGGCACGGGGACGATCGAGCTCGACGGAGATGGCATAGCCCGCATGGCGACCGGAGATTGACTGCGGCGAGCCGATGTCGCCACGAGTCAGCAATTCGCCGGCATGTACGGCCTCGACCACGAGACTGCCGACAACATCTTCACCAGCAGCGAAGACGGTGGCTTCCACCTCGGTCGGCAGGCGAATCGACACCATGGCGACGTCGGCCGCTTTGATCACCCTGCCCGGAGCGAGCCGTGACCGCGCGACCGCGAAGCGGGTCTCGGGCTCAGCCGCTGCCTGCTCAAATGCCCACCACAGCCCGAGCGCTGCGATGCTGCACAGCAGGACGCCGGCGATGACTCGCGGGTGCAGTGATGTACGTGCAGCGCCAGGTTGACGGGCTGTGGCCGACACCGGCGGCATGGGTCGGCCATCAGGTGACAACGGCGGGTCGGGGGGCACGCCAGGGACTTAACCATGTTTATATGAAAGTTCAAAATAATTATTGAAAATCCAGCAATGAGCTTCAATGTGTTTCACAAATACGGCGATATAGCGCGTAATATTGAAGATTGATGTTGAAATGCGCTGCGGCGGGGCACCGGCGCACTAGCGTTGCTCGCAAGGGATCAGCAGACTCCCTGGAACGTCAATGGCCGAGCGACTGCGAGGAGCGATGATGCCCGAGGTGCCGACTGAGGCGGGCGACGACGGCGCGACGAGCGAGGATGAACCCCAGGCTGCCTACGAGGAAATCATCTGGTTGTCTACCCTGAAGGCGGCGAACCGCATGGGCATCACCACACGGACGCTGTACCGCTTCATCGACCGGGGAGACCTGCCTGCGTACCGGTTCGGGCGTGTCATCCGGCTGCGGCTCAGCGACGTGGACAGGTTCGTGGAGCAGTGCAAAGTCGAGCCCGGAAGTCTTGAGCACCTCTATCCCGAGGCTCGCCTGACCGAACTCGATGACGATCTTGAGACGGTCGACGACGATTGAGCGGCGAGGAACTGCCACCCGCTGACGCTGGTGCGCCAGGGGGCGTGTGGGGCACGATCAGCCCGTTCTTTTGCGCTCGCCCCGATTGGCGGGTCGCCGCGAATCGGAAGTCCTGGCCCGGGGGCCTGGCCCTGTTGTTCGTCATCGGCCTTGGCGGCTCGATCGCCTTGCTCTTCGTCTCGCTGGCAGCAGCGCAGACCGGTTACGAGTCGACCTTGGAAGATCAACTGCTCGCCGAGCCGCTGCTTACCCAGTTGATCCTCGTTGCTGTGGTTGCGCCCTTGTTCGAGGAGACTGCATTCCGCTTGGTTCTCACCGCCCGGCCGAGATTGGGCGCGCTCGCGCTGTCGGGTGCGGCCGGGTTCGTGTACTTCGCGTTCAGCGGCGTGCTCACTCAGATCGTGGCGGCGCTCTTCGCCGTGATCGCTGTCGCAGCGCTCGTGCTGTGGGCCCAGTCGATGATTGCTGGCACCGGGCGGATCGATGCGATCGACGCTCGCGAGCCCACGCACCAACTTTGGTCTGAGCGCGTCGGACGATGGTGGTCGGCTCACCCCCGATGGATCATCTGGGGCTCGATCGGGGTGTTCGGCCTCGTGCACGTCAACAACTTCGACGTGCGCCTGCATCTGGCATCGATCGTGGTGGCACCGCTCGTCGTCGGCCCGCAATTGTGGGTCGGGCTCACGTTCACCATCGCCCGAGTGCGCTACGGGTGGTGGGCCGGACTGGCGCTGCATGCCTTGCACAACTTCTTGGTCTGGAGCGTGAGCAGCGCCCTCAGCTAGATCGGGCTCGTCGGTACCCTTGGCGCCCGATCGGGATTCCGGCACCAGTGAGCTTGCAGATCTTTGACACGATGACGCGGCGCAAGACCGCCTTCGTCCCGCGATCGCCGGACGAGATCTCGATGTACGTCTGCGGGCCGACGGTCTATGACGTGCCACACCTGGGCCATGGCCGCACGGCGTTGACCTACGACATGATCCGGCGGTACTTGGAGTGGTCGGGCTTTGAGGTGACGGTGGCGTCCAATGTCACCGACATCGATGACAAGATCGTCGAGCGAGCCCTGCGGGAGGGTCGCGCCGAGTCTGATGTGGCAGAAGAATTCACTGCGGCATACGACGAGCAGATGGATCGGCTCGGCGTGCTGCGGCCCCACACCCGGCCGCACGCGACGCACTTCATCTCCCAGATGATTGACGTGATCTCCGAGCTGCGGTCGATCGGGGCGGCCTACGACGTCGGGGGCAAGGGCGTGTACTTCGCCGTCGATTCTGTGCCTGGGTACGGCCAGTTGGCGGGCCGAACGCTCGAACAGCTCAACTCCGACGCCGGAGCGCGCGTCGACGTCGACCCCGACAAGCGGTCGCCGATCGATTTTGCCCTATGGAAGGCCGCGCAACCCGGCGAGCCGCGTTGGCCCACGCCGTGGGGAGAGGGCCGGCCCGGATGGCACACCGAGTGCGTGGCGATGTCGCTCAGCGCGCTCGGGCCCGGTTTCGACATTCACGGCGGGGGAGATGACCTGGTCTTCCCTCATCACCAGAACGAATGGGCCCAGGTGACCGCCGCCGGGAAGCCGTTCGCCCGCTACTGGGTGCACAGCGCCATGGTGAACGTCGGCAGCCAGAAGATGGCCAAATCGCTGGGGAACTACACCCAGCTTGCCGACGCGATCGTCGCCGCGGGTGCCCGCGCTGTGCGGTTGCTGGTGTTGCAGACCCACTACCGGCGGGCGATGGAGATGGGTCCCGAGGCGCTCGAAGCCGCCCGCAGCGCCGTAGGCCGGCTCGATGCATTCCATCGCCGGGTCGCAGGTGCCGGCATCTCGACCGCCGCGGCAGCTGCTGTGCGACGGCCAGACATCGAAGGCGGGACCGTTTCCGATCTGGACACCGAAGCCGTGGCGGCGTTCGCAGCGGCCATGGACGACGATTTCTCCACGCCCACAGCACTCGATGTGATCTTCCGGCTCGTGCGCCGTGCGAACACCTCCCTCGACGCTGCATCGTCTGGCGAGGCTTCCCGCTCGACACGAACGGCGCTGCACTTGCTCAGCGTCCTGGGGCTCACGTGCGGTGATGGCGGAAGCGAGACCCGCCTCGACGGCGGGCTGTCCGATGCCGAGGTGGACGCGTTGATGGCACAACGATCAGCGGCGCGATCAGCCCGCGACTTCGACACCGCCGACCGTATCCGCGACGATCTGGCGGCAGCAGGCATCGTCGTCTCCGACGGCTCCGCCGGAGCCACCTGGCACCGCGCCTGAAGCTGAGGGTTCTGCCGCCTCCGCCGCGGACGCGCGTCTCAGCGCGACGAAACGGCGGCGGTTCGCTGCAGCCAGTCGTCGATGAGCCAGCCGGCGATCGACATGCCGCCTCGCGGGCATGGGGGCAGGTTGTCGGCGGTGTACCAACCGGCTTCGACGATCTCTTCAGGATCGATCTCGAT
The DNA here is from genome assembly GCF_965214215.1 of Candidatus Poriferisodalis sp. Classification (GTDB taxonomy): domain Bacteria; phylum Actinomycetota; class Acidimicrobiia; order Acidimicrobiales; family Poriferisodalaceae; genus Poriferisodalis. Next base: position 2,552,151 of record NZ_CBDCBD010000003.1, read on the forward strand.
CTCGCCGTCCTGCCAGTCGCAGACGAAGCCGCACATCAGCGAGTGCGGGAACGGCCACGGCTGGCTTCCGAAGTAGCGGACGTTGCTGACGGTGAGCTGGACTTCCTCGTACACCTCACGCACCACGGCGTCCTCGAGGCTCTCGCCGGGCTCGACGAACCCTGCGAGCGCGCTGTAGAAGCGGCCGGGAAACTGCCGGCCCCATGCGAGCAGCACTTCGGGCCCGCGTTCAACCAACACGATCATGGCGGGACTGAGCCTCGGGAACGCCATGTGTCCGCACTCGCCGCAGACCTTTGCCCTGTCGGAGGCATTGGTGCTGGTCGGGCTCGCGCAGCGCCCGCAGTAGCGATGGGTTCGTTCGAATTCGACTATCTGTGCGGCACGTCCGGCGATCTGCCAGTGCTCGTCGGGGATGCGCCCGTAGAGCTTGCGCAGCGGCACCGGTTCGAGGTCGCCTTCGTCCAGCGGTGGTTCATCTGCGGGATCCATGTCGACCGCCCAGACACCTTTGCCGTCGAGCACTCCCAGGAATGCTGCAGGGTGCGAAGCGTTACCGACCGGTGCCGCTGGGCTGGCACACAATCCGCCGCCAGGCTCGGTGAACACCGTGCCCGAGCGGATCGGCACCCACACCGCAGAGCTCTCGTCGAGGTCTTCAGGCGGTTGGTTCAGGACCGTGAACACGAGCCAAGTTGAGCACACCGCGCACGCGAGCGCAGTTTCAGAGGTGCTGCCGTCTCGCGGGCCGCGCGGGTCGGTGCGCCCGCTGCGGAGGCGGCCGGACCCTCTGCTCCCGCGATCCAGCAGGTCGCAACGTCGAAGAGTCTCCTGCCGCCTCCTCCGCTATGACATCTGTGCCTTCTGGCTCATGTCCTGCAGGCGGCGCCGTGTTTGATGCACTGGTGGCTACAGGCGGCGCCGTGTCTGATGCTCCGGCGGCTAGAGCCGCCGCCGTGTTTGATGGTCCGCCGCTACAGGCGGCGGACCACCGTCACTACCTTGCCGAAGATGGTGACTTCGTTGGCGGGGCGGATAATCGGGCGATGATCGGCGTTGGCGGGTTCGAGAATGACCTGGCCGTCGGAGCGCCGGTAGCGCTTGACGGTGGCTTCCTCGCCGTCGATTCCGGCAACAACAATGTCGCCCGGTTCTGCCTCGGGCTGGTGACGCGCCACGACGTAGTCGCGATCACAGATGCCGGCATCGATCATCGAATCGCCTCGCACCCGCAGCATGAAGAGCTCGCCACTGCCGGTGAAGTCTGCGGGGAGCGGCAGTAGCTCTTCGACGTTCTGCTGGGCCAGCACGTCGGTGCCCGCCGCGACATCGCCGATGAGTGGTACGTGACGGGTGGGTCGCCTCTCTCCCTTCACGCCGGTCTGCCAGTCGAAGTTGACGATGAGCGCCCTGGGCCGTGACGGATCCCGCCGGATCCATCCGTCGGCCTCGAGCGATCGCAGGTGGCGGTGCACTGTTGCAGGAGAACTGAGATTGACTTGCTCGCCGATCTCGCGGACCGATGGCGGGTAGCCGCGCTCGCGCTGCATCTCGTCGATGAACTCGAGCATGGCGCGTTGACGCTCGCCGAGATGCGCGACCCGCTGATCCGCTGCGCTGATGTTCTTCATTGCCAACCTTTCGTCTCGGACCCCGCGATACCGGACCTTCGTCCGACCTCGTATGCCCGACTTGCCTTTACGATGCCTGTAGTGATTCGGAACCGTCGTTCTAGATCACTACATTAGCAACAAGTGTTCGAGATGGCGCGCAATTGTTCGGGTGCTCAGTGCCTGGAGCGATTCCAGCGCACGAAGAGCACGCCATCGTGGGTGACGACCTGCGCTAATGAGTACGCGCGCGGCGCTGCCGGCGGCACGTGGGCCCGAGCCGCATCGGCGATGCGTGGAGCGTCAGCTCCCACTGTCAAAGGTGCGTGGGTGAGGTTCACCTCGTCCACTAGGTCAGCCGCCAGCAAGCTGGCGTTCAGCGCCGGGCCGCCCTCGCACAACACGACGCGTGCCCCGAGCGAGCCCAAGTGCCGCAGCGACTCCGCGAGATCTACAGACTCCCCGCCGGTGCGTACGAGTTCGGCACGGCCTGCCAGCCGGGCCGCGGCTGCGGGGTCCGCTTCCGCTGTGGTCACCACCAGGGGCAGCGGTGTCACCGTCGGATCCGATGACGGGCTGAACAACGGCAGTTCCGGGTTGACGCTCAGTGAACCGCTGACCACCGCGATGCGGGCCCCAGATCGCCGCGCAGGGCGGTACCGCTCGGCATTTGCGGTGCCCGCGCCGACCAAGATGATGTCGGCCTGCGCGCGCAGGGCCCCGAACATCGTCCTGTCTGGCTCGCTCGATAGCCCGCCCGACAGTCCGTCGATGGCAGCGGCGCCATCGATGCTCGCCACCATGTTGAGCATCACCCAGGGACGCTCAGCGCGCGACGCACGCTTCGAGCCGGCGGCCTGTGCTGCGTCGATCGTCCCCGCAGGCGATGGGTACAGCCGCTCCACGCGGCGAGTCTGCCACCGTTGGGCCGAGCGGGCGTTCGGGGTGGGAGCAGTCATCCACAGGCTGTGGAGAACCTGTCCACAACACTTTGCAGTTGTGCACAGGAATTTCCCCATGAAAGCCCCGATGTTCACTACTTCCCGTCCACAGGCGGGCCGTCGTAGCGTGCGTCTGTCATTGGCGACCACAAGACCGGCATGCGCGTACGCGCGTGTCGAGTGCGGTCAGCGACACTGGTGCAGGAGGTAGGCGGCAGGTGACGATGACCGAGTCGCAGCGGGTACAGGGCGAGAGCCCCGAGCGTCGGTCTGGCGGCGAGCCGCTCGGTCTGCGTCGGCATTTCACTGCTGCGGGCACACATCCGTACGACACCGTGCGTTGGGAACGTTTCGACGCCTCCATTACGAATGCGGTCGACGGATCGGTCGCGTTCTCGCAGCCCGACGTCGAGTTTCCCGCCGACTGGAGCCCCACGGCGGTCAACATCGTTGCCCAGAAGTACTTCCGCGGCACCCTCGGCACGCCAGAACGAGAGCACTCGCTGCGCCAGGTCATCGATCGCGTCGCGGGCACGATCACCCGTTGGGCGCACAGCGACGGCTACTTCGAATCGCCCCGCGAGGCGGAGACATTCGAAGCAGAGCTGTCATGGCTGCTGGTACACCAGCGGGTGGCCTTCAACAGCCCGGTGTGGTTCAACATCGGCGTGCAGGGCGTGCCCCAGCAGGCATCGGCGTGCTTCATTCTCGCCGTCGATGACGAGATGGAATCCATCCTGGACTGGTATGTCACCGAGGGTCGCATCTTCAAGGGCGGCTCGGGGGCCGGTGTGAACCTGTCGGCGTTGCGGGCTTCGTGCGAGCCGCTGTCGGGCGGCGGGACGGCGAGCGGCCCGGTCAGCTTCATGCGCGGTGCCGACGCCTCGGCGGGCACGATCCGCAGCGGCGGCAAGACTCGGCGCGCCGCGAAGATGGTGCTCCTCGATGCCGATCACCCCGACATCGAGGCATTCGTGTGGTGCAAGGCGCGCGAGGAGCGCAAGGCGCGCGCACTTGCCGCCGCAGGTTTCGACATGGATCTCGACGGTGTCGACTCGTTCTCGGTGCAGTACCAGAACGCCAACAACTCGATCCGCCTGCCCGACGGGTTCATGGAGGCGGTCGACGCAGACGGTCCGTGGGAGCTGCGTGCACGCACGAGTGGCGAGGTCACCGCCGCTATGCGCGCAAGGGATCTGCTCGGCCAGATCGCTCAGGCCGCATGGGAATGCGCCGATCCCGGTGTGCAGTTCTCGACCACCATCAACGACTGGCACACCGCGCCGGCCCACGGACCCATCAGCGCCAGCAACCCGTGCAGCGAATACGTCCACCTCGACAACTCCGCCTGCAACCTGGCCAGTCTCAATCTGCTGCCTTTCTTCTCCGACAGTGCAGATGCGGGCGGCTGCCATTTTGACATCGAGGGCTTCCGACAAGCGGTGCGGATCACGTTCATCGCGCAAGACGTGCTGGTGAGCCATGCCGACTACCCAACCGAGCTGATCGGCGAGACGTCCCGGAGCTTTCGTCAGCTCGGCCTTGGCTTCACGAATTTGGGAGCGCTGCTGATGGCAGCCGGTGTGCCCTACGACTCGCCCCACGCACGGGCATTCGCGGCATCGCTGACTGCGCTCATGTGCAGCGAGGCGTATGCGACCTCAGCAGACATGGCTGAGCGGCTCGAGCCCTTCGACGGTTTCGAGGCGAACGCCGAGGCAATGTGCGGCGTGCTCCGCAGGCACCGCGACGCGCTCGGCGGCATCGAGTCGCCGGGCCACGTCGTGAGCTCCGACAGCGCCGTACCTGGGGAGTCTGGGGCGATAGGTCTGGCGGTGATGGCAGAGGATCTGCGCGTCGCTGCGCGCTCACGGTGGGACCGCGCCATGAGCGGCTGCGATGCACATGGAGTCCGGAACTCGCAAGCCACCGTGATCGCCCCCACCGGGACGATCTCGTTCATGATGGACTGCGACACCACCGGGATCGAGCCCGATCTGGGCCTCGTGAAGCACAAGAAGCTGGTCGGCGGCGGCGACCTGCGCATCGTGAATTCAACGGTGCCGACGGCCCTCGGCCGGCTCGGCTATTCCGTCGGGGAGATCGCCGACATCGAAGGGCACATTCTGCAGACGGGCCACATTGCCGGTGCCCCGCACCTGTTGGATGCCCACCGAGCGGTGTTCGCCTGCTCGATCGGCGACGATGCCATCTCACCGCAGGGTCACATCGCAATGATGGCGGCCTGCCAGCCATTTGTCTCGGGTGCCATCTCCAAGACCGTCAACCTTCCCGAGTCTGCAACAGCGGGCGACATCGAAGACCTCATTGTCGAGTCGTGGCGGCTCGGTCTCAAAGCGGTGGCGATCTATCGCGACAACTGCAAAGTGAGCCAGCCGCTGTCGGTCGGGCCCGCAGCATCGGCCACTCTGGCATCGGCCGATGGGGCCACTGCGTCTGCGACCGCTGCGCTGCGGGGAGCGCCTATGCCGCCGCGCAGCCGGTTGCCGCGCAGCCGTCAATCGCGCACGTTCTCCTTCCGTGTCACCGACTGCCACGGCTATATGACCGTGGGCGAGTACGACGACGGGCGGCCCGGAGAGATCTTCCTCACCGTGGCAAAACAGGGCTCCACGCTGGCGGGGATCATGGACGCCTTCGCCATCTCAGTCAGCCACGGCTTGCAGTACGGGGTTCCGCTGCGGTCCTACGTTGAAGCCTTCACCAATATGCGTTTCGAGCCGGCGGGGCTCACCGACGACCCCGAGCTGCGCATTGCCACCAGCATCGTCGACTACATCTTCCGCCGATTGGCGCTCGAGTACCTGCCGTTCGCGCAGCGCAGCGAGCTCGGCGTGCTCAGCGTTGACGAGCGCACCGATCCGCCGCTGCCAGGACTCGAGGGCGCATCAGTCGAAACCGCGATCGGGGCCGAGCCGGCTCCGGACCCCCCGTCGTTCCGGACGGAAACGCACGGGTACGCCGATGCGCCGTTGTGCATGACCTGCGGCGACCGCATGGTGCGCGCGGGTTCGTGCTTTGCGTGCCGCTCGTGCGGCGCAACCAGCGGCTGCGGCTGAAGCTCAGACAACCCGTTCCGTCGTGCAGCACCCAGGTGCGCATGCGTCCGGGCGCGGTCCGAGGCAGCCGACGGTCGGACGATCAGAACGCAAGCCAGCCGTCTCCTCGACGAGATCAGCGAGTGCCTCAACGAACAGCGGGTGGGTGCCGACCGAGCGGGCACGGACCATGGTGATGCCTGAGCGGGCCGCAGTCGCACGAGCGGTGGTGTCGAGGTCGACCAGCACTTCCATGTGGTCCGAGACGAAGCCCAGCGGGACGACGAGGACGGCACGGCAGCTTTGCGAGCCGAGCTGGGCGAGACGGTCGTTGACGTCAGGTCCCAGCCACGGCACCTGCGGCGGACCGCTGCGAGACTGGTACACGACCTCGATCTCGCCGGAAAGGCCCGCCACGTCCGCGACGGTCGCCGCGGCGTCTGCGAGCTGCGCCTCGTAGTCGCACGTTGCAGCCATCCGGCTGGGCAGGCTGTGTGCGGTGAACAGGGTGTGCACGTCGCTGCGAAGGTGCGCGCCCTCAAGCGCCTCACTGATGCGCTCGGCGACAGCCCCGGCGAATCCGGGGTGATTGCCGTAGACGCGCACCCGCGAGAGCTGCGGTGCTCCGGGCACCTCGCCTGCTGCCCGTGCGAGATCCTCGTGGTACTGGCGGCAGCCCGAATACGAGCTGAACGCGGAGGTCACGATTACAGCGGCGTGTCGGCGAACCTCGCCGACCATGTGGCCGACCGTGTCTCGCAGGTACGGATGCCAATTTCGATTTCCCCAGTAGCACGCCAACGGCGTGCCCCGGCGAGCAAGCTCGCCAGAAACCGCCGACAGCAAGGCGCGATTCTGCTCATTGATCGGGCTCACGCCGCCGTGACGCAGATACTGCGCCTCAACCTGGGCGAGCCGCTCTGGCGGAACGTCGCGCCCCCGGGTCACGTTGTGCAGAAAGGGCATGACGTCGCTGGGACCCTCAGGTCCCCCGAACGACAGCAGCAGCACCGAATCGATGGCTGCAGGCCCCAGAGTCCGCTCCCGTGGGGCAGTTCGGAAGTGCAGCACCGTCGCAGGTCTGGTGTGCCCGGCGTTCGCAGCTCGAGCCACATCGCTCGGCTGGGTCACGAGCACGGGCTCGGCGTGTTCGCGCGCTGCCGCCGCCGCCCGACCCGCGGTCTCACCACCACCGACCGTCGCAAGCGCAACAGCACGCGCGCGCCCGGCTGCGATGAGCAGGGGAACCGAACACAGGGCGACCAACATCGCTGCCACGATCGTGGCCCGGTAGCCGGCCCCGTCGATCAGCAAGCCGGCGAGCGGGGGTCCGGCGAGTCCGCCGACTCCGGCGGCGGTGTACAGCGCGCCCAGGACTCCGCCGAGTCCAGCAAGCCCGAAGAGTTCTGCAGCCACGGCCGGAGACAGCGCGATGAACCCGCCGTAACTGCCGCCCATCACGAATGTGAAGATCACCAGGACGGCGTAGTTGTCGCCGGCGAAGAGCCAGATCAGGTAGCTGAGCCCCATGATCGCGAACGAGAACTGGTACAGCCGCATGAGCGGCAGCATCGTGCCGAGCGCGCCGAGCACCAGCCGGCCGAGCAGCGAGGCCAGACCGATGTTGCCGATCAGCCACTGACCTCCCGGTTTGCCGAGGTCCTCCAGGTAGTCGTTGATGAAGATGATGGGGATGAACAGGCTGGCGCTGAGCAGGAGCATGGACAGGTACAGCAGCGCGAAGCTCCGGTTGCGCGCGAGCCCGCGCAGCGACGGCATATCGCTCTGCGGTGCCGCATTGGGGGGTCGCCGAGCGCCGATCGCGGCCAGCAGCAGCAAAGCCGTCGCTGCGACAGCCAGCACTTGAAAGGTGTCTCGCCAGCCGGAGAGCTCGACCAGCCATTCCGCCGTCAGGGCCCCGACGAGCTGACCCAGTCCGATGCCCGCGACTGCCACGCCGAGCGCCGCTGTGCGGTGCCGCTCGAACCACCCGCCGACAACCGAGACCATCGGGACATACGCGCACGCCACGCCGATTCCCACACCGATCACGTAGGTGACCGTTGCCAGCCATAGCTGCTGAGCCACGCTGGTCGCCCACAGTCCCGCTCCCAGGGCGACGGCGCCTGCCACCAGGACTCGCCGTGGCCCGTAACGATCGCCGAGGCGCCCGGTGAACACCCCGAGCACGAAGTAGATGAACGTTGAGACAGCGAAGAGCAGCGAGGTGACGCCAGTGCCGATGCCGAATTCGGCCCGGATCGAGGCGAGTACCACGCCGAAGCTGTACTGGACGCCGAAGACGGCGAAGGTGGCAAGTGACGCAGAGAGAGCGACTCCCCACCCGGCGGCAGAATCCAGCCCGGGGCTGCCGGCCGTGCCGGACGTCGGGCCATCTGCGGGCTGGGAAGACGACGTGGCCATACTGGGTGTGGGCTGCCCCTCGACGCACGAACGCACCGCCGCTGCGGTTACGACGCGAACGGGCACATTACTGCCGTACGGTGAAGGCCGTATGGAGACTGAGGTCATCGAGCGCCCCGACACCCGCACGACCGATGGCGACCACGATCGGTTCTCGCACTATGTCGACAAGACTGCGCTGACCCGCTCAGCGGTCAGTGGCGAAGCGGTCGTGGCGCTGTGCGGAAAGAAGTGGGTGCCCACCCACGACGGCGAGCGCTACCCGGTATGCCCGGCCTGCAAGGAGATCTATGCCCGGCTGCGGAGCTGATCCGCGAAATTGGCTGATACGCCTTCCCGCTCGCGGGCTAGCCTTGGCTGCATCGTGACCGCACCATCCGTCGGCACCCCCGAGTCCCGCCTTGGAGCTCCACCTCAGTGAGCACCGCCAAGAGCGCCGAGCCGTCGAGCGCAGGCGCCTAAGCCCTATGGCGGACACCCAGGTGCGGATTCACGTTCCGGGCAATCATCTCATGATCGGCGTGCTCGGTCAGCGCGATGAGCACCTGCGGCTCGTCGCAGACCATTTCGCCGATGCCGACATACATGTGCGCGGCAACGAGATCACCGTCGCCGGCCCCAACGCGGCGCTCGTCGGTCAGGTCTTTGAGGAGATGGTGCAGGTCCTCGAGGCCGGCCAGCGCATCGAGCCCGAAGTGCTCGACCGCGTCATCGACATGGTTGAAGCCGACGAGAGCCCCAGCGACGTGCTGTCCGCCCCGATCTTGCGCGCTCCCAATGGCAGGGTGGTGCGTGCCAAGAGCGCCGGCCAGAAGCGCTACGTGGAGCTCGTGCGCTCGAACACCGTGACGTTCGCAGTCGGGCCTGCGGGCACTGGCAAGACCTGGCTCGCGGTGGCGCTGGCTGTCGACGCGCTGATGTCGAAGGCTGTGCGGCGCATCGTGCTCACCCGCCCCGCAGTCGAAGCGGGCGAACGGCTCGGGTTTTTGCCGGGGGACCTGATGGCGAAGATCGACCCGTACCTCGCTCCGCTGTATGACTCGCTGTACGACATGCTCGATGTGGACACTGCCGGCAAGCTGCTCGAACGCAAGACCATCGATGTGGCGCCGCTGGCGTTCATGCGCGGTCGCACCCTCAACGACAGCTTCATCATTTTGGACGAGGCGCAGAACACCACACCCGAGCAGATGAAGATGTTCCTGACCCGTATCGGGTTCGGCTCCAAGGTGGTCGTCACCGGCGACCGCACCCAGATCGACGTGCCCGGCGGCAAGAGCGGCCTGCTCGACGTTGAACAGGCGCTGGACGGGATCGAGGGGCTGGCCTTCGCTCGTCTCGGCCGGCGGGATATCACACGCCACCGCATCGTCGGCGACATCGTGGCGGCATATGACCGGCGTGACGCGCAGCGCAACGGCGGCGAGTGAACCGGCTCCGCGGCGGCGCTCGGAAGCCAGCTGTCCCGCGACGGCCGATGTCAGTGCGCACCTCAGCCGCGAGGGTGCCGGCATCGGCGAGCACAGCGTGCTGATCGCTGACCGCCAGAGCGATGTGCAGATCGATTCCGAGCGCTATCGCGTGCTCGTATGCCAGGTACTGGAAGCGGAGGGGGTGCTAACGGGCAGCCAAGCCGCCGTCACGTTCGTTGGCGCCGACGAGATGGCACGGCTGAACGAGACCCACATGGGCCACGACGGGCCAACCGATGTGCTTGCGTTCCCGCTGGACCTCGTGTCAGGCGCGCAGTCGCCCGGCGATCGGCGGGCCGGCCCCGTCATGGCCGGTGACGTCGTCGTGTGCCCAGCCGTCGCGGCGTCGAACGCCTCAACAGGAGCGGGATCGCGCCCGGGCCACGACGGCAGCATCACCGCTGAAATCGATCTGCTGGTCGTGCACGGCGTGCTGCACTTGCTCGGCATGGACCACGCGGAGCCCGACGAGGCTGCGGCCATGCGCGCCCGCGAGTCTGAACACTTGCACAGCTTGTGGAGCCGTCCATGAACTGGGTGCTGGGTGCGGTCGCGGCAGCAATCCTGCTGGCGACGGCCATGTTCCTTCGATTGATCGAGGCGACGTTCGTGCGGCTCGGTCGGGCCCGCGCCTCGGGTCTGGACGAGTCCAACGGGAGCAGTGAACGGCACAACGGCGACCGCGACAACGGCCATGCGAGCACGCCGCCGAGAGCCTCGCTGGAGCAGCTCGTTGCAGACCGTGAGATCGTGCTGGGTCCCGTTTCGCTGCTGCGGGTCCTGGCCCAGGTGACGCTGGTGGGCGGCGTCACCTGGATCGCCGCAAACCGCACGGGCCCGGCGGGCATCATCGTCGCGATGGCCGTGACGGCGATCGTGCTGTTCGGCGTGACCGAGGCGATGCCGCGGCGCTGGGGAGTCGAGGCCAACGACCGGATGGCTCGGGTGCTCGCGCCGGTCGCTCGGGTGCTCGCCCGCACGGGGCCGCTCGCGTGGGTTGCGCGCCTGCTCGCGTTCCCGGCGCGGGCGGTCGGACCCGCCCCAACGCAGGGCGACAGCGGCGAAGTTACCGAGGACGAGTTGGTGGCACTCGCCTCGGCTGCGGCGCAAGCCAGCCTGATCGAGGACAGCGAGGCCGAGCTGATCGGGCAGATCATGGAGCTCGGGGACACGATCGTGCGCGAGGTGATGGTGCCCCGCCCCGACATGGTCACCGTCGGTCTCGATGACAGCGTCGCCGATGCGCTGGAGCAGGTCATCGCGTCTGGCTTCACCCGCTTGCCGGTGACCGCCGCCAGTGTCGACGACCTGCGGGGAATCGTGCTGGCGAAAGATCTCGTCGCCGCCTACCTGCACGGCACGCCTCCCGATGGGTCGGTCACGTGCGCGCAGGTGCTGCGGCCGGCCACCTTCGTGCCCGAGACGAAACGGGTCAGCGACCTGATGCGCGAGATGCAGGAGTCCAAATCTCACCTCGCCATCGCTGTCGACGAGTACGGCGGCGTCGCCGGATTGGTCACGTTGGAGGACATCATCGAAGAGCTCGTCGGTGAGATCGCTGACGAGTACGACGCCGACGAGGCGCTCATACAGGTCGTCGGCGACGATGCGTTCCTGTTCTCTGGCCGGCTGCCGGCGTCACGGCTAGCCGAGGTGCTCGAACTGCGGTTGCCGGACGGCGACTGGGACACGGTCGGCGGCCTGGTGCTCGACCGTATGGGGCACGTGCCCGAGACGGGAGAGAGCACCGAACTCGACGGCTGGTGCCTGTCTGCGCTCGAGGTGGCCGGCCGACGCATCAACCTCGTCGGCGCCCGGCCCAGTGCCGGCTCAGACAGTGCTGGCCCAGACAGTGCTGGCCCAGACAGTGCTGGCTCACACAGTGGGGGATCCGGCGGCTCGGGCCCGCCGGGGGCCGGGTAGCTGCGGGCGAGCGATGCGCTCAGGCTTTGTCACCCTTGTCGGGCGCCCCAACGCGGGCAAGTCCACGCTATTGAATTGCCTTGTCGGGGCCAAGGTCAGCATCGCCTCCGACAAGCCGCAGACCACACGTCTGCGTGTCATGGGTGTGCGACACCTGCAGGACGCGCAGATCGTCTTCGTCGACACGCCTGGCATCGCCAAACCGGTCACCTCCTTGGGCGAACAGCTCAACGAGACCGCACGCACGGCCATCGCCGACCTCGAGCCGGTGGACGTGATCTGCATGGTCCTCGACGCAACCGCCCCGCTGGGCCGTGGCGACCGACTGATCTGGGAGTCACTGCCAGCGGATGCGTCCACCGTCGTTGCGGTAACGAAGTGCGATCGGGCGTCGAGAGCCCAGGTGGTGGGCCAGCTCGCTGCCGCAGCGGAATTCGATGCCGGCGCGTACTTTCCGGTCTCGGGGACCACCGGCGACGGCACTGATGCGCTGGTCACCCACCTAGCGGCCGGCCTCGCGCAAGGCCCGGCCTATTTCCCGCCGGAGAGCATCACCGACTTGCCCGACGCGTGGCGGATATCCGAGGCAGTGCGCGAGCAGCTGCTGGCGCGGCTCGACGACGAGCTGCCCTACAGCATTGCGGTGCGAGTCACCGAGTGGGAGCCGGATCGCATCCGCTGCGACATTGCCGTGGAGCGGCCCTCCCAGAAAGGGATCGTCATCGGTCGGGGAGGACGGATGCTCCGCGATGTCGGCACGGCCGCGCGCCGCGAGCTCGGTCTCGACGGCGTGTACCTCGAGCTGCGAGTTCGCGTCGAGCCGGACTGGCAGCGCACCCCTGATGCCGTCTCGCGGATGCTCGCGCCCGAAGCACCCTCGGGTCCGCACGGCTGAGGTCAGCAGGCTCAACCAACGTTCCGCTCCCGGATGGAAACGAGAAACTCGATTGCCTCGGCCTGGTCCACGCTGCGGCGCATGGGCGGGAGCGGGTCGAGCAGGCGAGACCGGTATCGGGCGGTAGCGAGCCGTGAGTCGAGCACCGCCACCACCCCCCGATCGGTGGTGGTGCGTATCAGCCGGCCCACGCCTTGGGCCAGCAGGTCTGCGGCTTTGGGCACATCGACGGTCATGAAGGCGCCGTCGCCGGCCGCCTCGCGCCGTGCCGCGGCCAGCGGTTCATTCGGACGGGCGAACGGCAGCCGGTCGATGGCCAGCAGGGACAGTGCCGGGCCGGCGACGTCTACGCCCTGCCAGAAGCTCATCGTTGCGCAGACGACGGTCGCCGGGTCGTCGCCCAGCGCCTCGAGGAGTGCAGTGTTGGACAGGTCGCGCCCCTGACGGAGCACCTGGATGCCTCCGAGCTGTTCGCAGAGCGCGTCTGCGGTGTCATGCAGGGCGCGCCAGCTCGTGAAGAGCGCGAGCGTGCGGCCTCCTACCGCCGAGACCAGTGCCGCCAACTCTTCGGTCGCTGCGGCGCGGTACGCCTCTTGAGTCGGCGCCGGCAGGTGGCGGGCGCAGTACAGCAGCGCATGGGAGGGGTAGTCGAACGGGCTGTCCACCGAGAGATAGGTGTGATCAGCCGCGGGCACACCGAGTCGCTCGACAAAATGCGGGCCGAGCGTCGCGCTGGTGAGCACGCATGCCTGACGGCCCCACAGACGGCTGGCCAGCAGATCGCCCACGTCAAGCGGTGCGAGGCGGAGCTGTCCCCGCCCCTCAACCAAGATGACGGTCCCGGCGGGCGGGCTTGCAGCCATTCGCAGCGCAGTGAGCGACTCGGCCGCTAGCCGGCTGACGCGCAGCCGTTCCAGGTCTGGCGAATCGTCGCCGTCGGGGCGGCGCAGTTCCAACGCGAGCTGCTCGACTCGCCCATCGGCTGCTTCGAGCAGGCTGGCCAAGTCGCCGGTGATCGCGCCCAGACGGGTGTCGCGCAGCGGCTCGAGTTCGCTGGCGAGGCGTGCCGCCACATCGGCGACGGCATCGGCCGCGGTGCCGCCGGCGCCGACGGCCCGAGCCTCGGCGGCGAGCCGTACGAAGCCTGCGGGGGTGAGTTCAATGCCCGCCACCTGGGTCACCACGGGTTCGAGTTGGTGAGCTTCATCGAATACCACGGCGTCGTGGGGTCCGAACAGGTAGCCGTCGCCGAACAGGTCGATGCAGTACAGGTGCTGGTTGGTCACGACGATTCCGGCCCGCGCCGAGCGGGCACGAGCCTCCTCGGCGAAGCAGTGGTGGCCCTGGGGGCAACGCTCGGCGCCGATGCACTCGGTACTGCTCACCGACACCGACGACCACACCCGCGCGTCAGGCGCGACGGTCAGCTCGGAACGATCGCCGGTACGCGTTCGGGGCGCCCACTGCTCGATGTCGGCGAGCTGACGCTGGCGCGCCCGTTCTGTGGGGGATGCGGGACCGTCCGTGAGGTCGAATTGCTCCTGCGCGTGCTCGCCGAAGCGGTGCCGGCAGAGGTAGTTGTTGCGGCCCTTGAGGACTTCCCACCGCACCGGGCGCCCAAACCGCCCGGCCATGCCGGCGGCCACGAGCGGGAGATCCTTGCTGACCAGCTGATCCTGTAATGCCAAGGTCGCAGTGGCGATGACGACGCGCTTGCCCGCTGCTGCAGCGAGCGCAGCGGGCACCAAATAGGCGAGCGATTTGCCGACGCCGGTGCCCGCTTGGCACAGCAGCGTGCCCCCGTCGCAGATTGCTTCGTGTGCGGCGGCTGCCATCTCGGCCTGACCGGTTCGCTGCTCGCCGCCGCCAGGGAGTTCGGCGATGACCTCGTCGAGCGCCGCAGCGGCGTCGGCGATCCGCGCCGCAGGCGAATCGGGACTTGGGGAAAGGTCCCACGGCTCGGCAGTGGGGTCGTCGGACATCTGCCTCCTGACGGTCGGGGTTGCCGGCTGATCCAACCGTAGGAGACGAACCGCCGGCAATCGTGTGCGTTTTGTGACATCGGGCGCACTCGCCCGCGGCGGCAGGGGTTCTACCCTGCGCAGTGTGAATTCGGGTGCGGGAATCGACCTGTCGCGCCTGCCGACCCACGTGGCCTGTGTGATGGACGGCAACGGACGTTGGGCCCAAGCGCGCGGGCTGCCGCGCACCGAAGGCCACGCCGCCGGCGAGGAGGCCCTCATCGACACCGTGGAGGGCGCGGCCGACATCGGTCTGCAATGGCTCACCGTGTATGCGTTCAGCACGGAGAACTGGCGGCGCCCGCCGTCAGAGGTCCGCTTCCTGATGGGCTTCAACGAGTCGTTGCTGGTGCGGCGTAGCCATGAGCTGCACGAGCAGAACGTCCGGATCCGCTTTGTCGGGCGGCCGGACTCCCGAATCCCGCGGCGAGTACGGGCACGCATCGACGAGGCAGTCGAGCTCACCGCGGCAAATTCGGGCCTCACCTTCACGGTGGCGTTCAACTACGGCGGCCGAGCCGAAATCGTCGATGCAGCTGCCGGGCTGGTGCGCTCCGGCGTGCCCGCGGCTGAGGTCGACGAGGCCGCGCTTGTGAAGCACCTCTACGACCCTGAGATGCCCGAGGTCGACCTCATGATCCGGACATCGGGCGAGAACCGCTTGTCGAACTTCCTGCTGTGGCAGATGGCGTACAGCGAATTGGTGTTCACCGACACGCTCTGGCCCGACTTTCGACGTGGCGACCTGTTCGACGCCGTCTGCACCTACCAGGCCCGCGACCGCCGATTCGGCGGCCTGAATCGTTGACCCCACCAAGAGGCTGAGCGCAAAGGGGATACCCCCACAGATGCAATACCGGGACCGGGGAGTGGTGCTGCGCACCTTCAAGCTCGGCGAGGCTGATCGGATCATCACGATCATCACCTCCGAGCACGGCAAGGTGCGTGCGGTGGCGAAGGGATCCCGGAGGACGCGCAGCAAGCTGGCCGGCCACATCGAACCGCTGCGCCATGTCGATCTGCAGCTCTATCGGGGACGGGGCGAGCTCGACATCGTCACGGGGGCGGTGACGCTCGACCGCTGGCCGACATTGCGTTGCGACCTTGATCGGCTGGGTACCGCCATGACGCTGGCGGAGGCCGTGGACCAGTCGGTGCACGATCGTGGGGACGACCCCGTGCCCTACCAGATGCTCACCGGAGCATTGCGCCGGTTGGACCAGTCCCACGCCAAGATGCTGCTGCCGGCATTCCTGCTGCGACTGCTGGCCCACGAGGGGACTGCGCCGATGCTCGAGGGCTGCGTGGTGGGCAGCGGCTGCGAGGAAGCGCCCATCGTGGCATTCGACCCTGCACAGGGCGGCGTGACCTGCGAAGTCCACCGGCGGGGACGCCAGCTCTCAGCAGGGGCGCTCGAGATGCTGCGCTTGATCATGGAAGGCCGGGTGAATGCCGTGCTTGACCTCGAGCCCTCCTCCGACACGCATGAGGCCGCAGCGGTCGTCACCCGCATGTGGGAGTACCACATGGAAAAGCGACTTCGCAGTGCAGATTTGCTCGGCTGAGGCGCCGAGGACATGCGCTAGAAGGCACAGATGCCATAGCGGAGGAGGCGGCAGGAGACTCTGCGACGTTGCGACCGGTTCCCGATCGGGCGCAACGTGATGAGCCGATGATGTCGGCAAGAACTGCGGTTAGGTGCGCATCTCTCGCTTGCTGGATCGCCGGAGCAGAGGGTTCTGCCGCCTCCTCCGCGGGCGCACTCGTCTAGCGGAACATCCTGGAGCGTCCCTGTGGGTTCTCGGCGGCCCCATGAAGTCGCTTGAAGCGCTTTTCCGCACGCGTATCGGCCGTCGAGCGCCACCACCTGCGGCCGCGCCACAACGCCCCGGCCAACGCCAGCAGCCCCAGCACTACCTGGGTGCGAGCCAGCCCGCGGCACAGCGGGTGGCGGCTCTGTGGCGGCTCGTAGCTGGTGCCGGTGGTGCGAGCCGTGACATGAGCGGTCGAGATGGCATCTCGCAGCTCATCGAGATCCACGTCGGGCGGGACCAGGCTCAACGGCGGTATCGCGCACGTCCAGTCGACTTCGCCCTCCCGAATGTCCTCGTAGGGGCCGCCAAAGACGGGCATCGGCACCAGCAAGACCGCGACGCCCAAGAAAGCGCACAGGAAGACCACGGTGGTGTCACGCAGCCGCATGCTGTCAATGCTAATGAGCGCGGGTCTTTCGCCGGGGCACGCGGTCCGGCCGGCCCATCGGGGCGAAATTCATCCCGGTGGCCCGGGAGACCCTCAGTACCCTTGCCGCCCGTGACTTCGCCCACCAGCGCTGAGCCAGCGCCCAACACCGATTGCGAGCCCGCGGCCGATGCCGCGCTGTTTGACAAGATCGTGAACCTCTGCAAGCGACGGGGAATCGTCTTCGGCTCAGCGGAAATTTACGGCGGCTTTCGCAGCGCATACGACTATGGCCCGATCGGTGCGCAGCTGCTGCGCAACGTGAAAGACGCCTGGTGGCGCTCGATGGTTCAGATGCGCAGCGACGTGGTGGGCCTCGATGCGTCCATTTTGGGCCCGCCCCAGGTGTGGGAGGCCTCGGGCCACCTGACGAACTTCAGCGACCCGCTGGTGGATTGCACAAGCTGCAAGACGCGCCACCGCGAAGACCAGCTCGACGACCCCGACCAGTGCCCCAACTGCGACGAGCGTGGCACCTTCACTGAGGCCCGCGCCTTCAATCTCATGTTCCGCACCCAGGCCGGCCCGGTCGAGGGCGCCGGCGCGGAGGTGTACCTACGGCCCGAGACCGCCCAGGGCATGTTCGTGAACTTCAAGAACATCCTGGAAACCAGCCGCAAGCGACCGCCCTTCGGCATCGCGCAGGTAGGCAAGTCGTTCCGCAACGAGATCACGCCGGGCAATTTCGTGTTCCGGACTCGCGAGTTCGAGCAGATGGAGCTGGAGTTCTTTGTCCCGCCCGCTGAGGCGCAGCAGTGGTACGAGTTCTGGCTGGCCGATCGGTATCAGTGGTACGTCGACTTGGGCATCCCTGCGACTCACCTGCGGCTGCGGCCTCACGATGCCGACGAGCTCAGTCACTACTCCAGCGGTACGAGCGATGTGGAGTTCTTGTTCCCGTGGGGCTGGGGCGAGCTCGAGGGCGTGGCCAACCGCGGCGATTTCGACCTGCGCCAGCACGCCGCCCATTCGGGCCAGAAGCTGGAGTACTTCGACCAGGCCAGCGGCGATCGATATGTACCGCACGTGATCGAACCCGCGGCTGGAGCAACCAGGGCACTCATGGCGTTTCTGCTCGCCGCATACCGGGAAGAAACCGTCAATAACGACCTGCGCACGGTGCTGGGACTCCACCCCCGGCTTGCGCCCTACAAGGTGGCGGTGCTGCCGCTGTCGCGCAAGGAGCCGTTGGGGGAGCTGGCCGGCGAGGTTCTGGCGATGTGCCAACCGCACTGGATGTGCGACTACGACGAGACCCAGGCCATCGGGCGCCGCTACCGCCGCCAGGACGAGATCGGCACGCCGCTGTGCGTCACGGTCGACTTCGAGTCCATCGACGATCGCTGCGTGACCGTGCGTGACCGCGACACGATGGCCCAGGACCGGGTGCCGATCCCGTCGCTAGTAGACCATCTCGCAAGCCGCTTGGATCTCTAGCGGGACGACACGGAAACGAGCTGGCGCGCGCGGGGGTTGGCATGGCAGACGTCAATGCGGGGCTGAGCACTCGCCAGCGGCAGGCCATTGCCGAACTCAGCGTTGACGCAGTGCTCGACGCACTCCATCCCTCCTTCGAGTCCGCCAGCTCATCGGGTGCCGGCGAGATCACTGCGCTGACCACCGGAATGGGGGCATCGCCCGGCGCAGCCTCCGGGCTCGTGGCCGTCGGCTCGCAGGCGGCGCTCGATCTCGCCGCTCAAAATCACACGGTGATCCTGGTTGCCACCGAGACAACGCCCGCCGATGTCGCCGCCATGGGCCTGTCGGCAGGCATCCTCACCGCCCGCGGCGGGATGGCCAGCCACGCTGCTGTCGTCGCGCGCGGGTGGGGCATTCCTGCGGTGTGCGATGCACGGGAGATCACGGTGGAATCCGACAGCTTCACCGTGGGCGATCTCCGCATCGGCAACGGCACGGCGATCTCGATTGACGGGTCAACCGGCGAGGTGACCCTGGGAGGACGTGAGGTGGACGGATCGGCGGTCGCAGGCTCTGGGCCTGTTTCGGGCCTGCCAGCGGAGATCACCGAAGTGCTCGGCTGGGCAGACCGCCTCATGGCCGGCCGGTTCGCTGTGCTCGCGAATGCAGACGTCGCGCCGGATGCCACGATGGCGCGGGCGCTCGGAGCGCAAGGCATCGGGCTGTGCCGCACCGAGCACATGTTCTTGCAGCCCGACCGGCTGGAGATTGTCCAGGACGTCATCTTGAGCGGCCACGACGATCATCTCGACGACCTCGTGGCAGCCCAGCAGACCGACTTCGGTGAACTGCTCGCCGCCATGGACGGCTTGGCTGTCACCGTGAGGCTGCTCGACGCGCCTATGCACGAGTTCCTGGCGGGCGCAGACCCCGAAGCCGCCGCGCCCTGGCACGAGCACAATCCGATGCTGGGTGTGCGGGGCGTGCGGCTGGGGCTCCTGCGACCTGAGCTGTATGAGGCCCAGGTCCGGGCACTCGCCGGTGCGGTCGCCGATCAGCGCTCGTCGGGCGGTGACCCGCATGCCGAGATCATGATCCCGCTGGTCTCGACGACCGAAGAACTCGCTGCCGCCGTCCGTGTCGTGCGCAGGTCGTGGGAGGAGGCGCAGGCGGGTCCGGCGCCGCCGATCGGCACCATGATCGAAACGCCTCGGGCGTGCCTGATAGCCGGCCAGCTCGCACCCGCCGTGGATTTTGTGAGCTTCGGCACCAACGATCTCACCCAGATGGTGTTCGGCTTCAGCCGTGACGACACCGCCACCCGCGTCATCGCGCCCTACCTCGCCGACGGCCTGCTCAGCGTTGACCCATTTGCCTCGCTGGACTGTGACGGCGTCGGCGAGCTCGTCAAGAGTGCGCTGGTGGGAGGACGCACCGCCTCCCCAGGCATGCGCGCCGGCATCTGCGGCGAGCACGGCGGGGACCCGGCCAGCATCGAGTTCGCTCTGCGAGCCGGGCTCGACTACGTGTCATGCTCGCCCTACCGAGTACCCATAGCCCGCCTCTCCGCCGCCCAAGCCCAGCTCGCTTCCGGACCAGAGCGGTAGCGGAGTCGCCAGCAGAACGAGGTGCGGGCAATGAGCCAGACCACTCAGGCGTTGGCGAATCGTTAGCGTCGCAGTGAACATGAGTATTCGGGATTCCGACGTGCAGCGTGTGCGCGAGGCGACCGATCTCGTCGCGCTCATCGGCCGTCGGGTCAGCTTGAAACGTGTTGGCAGCCGCCATGTGGGACTGTGCCCGTTCCATTCCGAGAAGACGCCGTCGTTCAGCGTGAGCGGCACCGACGGCTTCTATCACTGCTTCGGCTGCAAGGCGTCGGGCGACGCCATCACGTTCCTGCGCGAGACCGAGCAACTGGATTTCACCGACGCCGTCGAGCAGTTGGCGGCGTCCGCAAACATCACGCTCACCTACGACGCACCGGGCGCGCAGCGCGCCAACCAGCGTCGCAAGGAACTGCTCGACCTGCTCGAAAGAGCGGCCTGCTATTACCACGAGCGTCTGATGACCAGCGCCGACGCCGGCGAAGCACGTGCGTACCTGCGCCGGCGCGGTTATGACCGCGACACCGTCGTCAAGTGGCGGCTTGGGTACGCACCACCGCTGTGGGATGCGCTGTGCAGACACCTCGATGCTGCAGCGCCGCTGCTGGCAGCAGCCGGTCTGGCCTACAGCGAGTCGCGGCGAGCCAGCCGAGCCGCGGACGGCGAGGACAGTGACGGGGATGGGGACCAGGCGTCGGACTTTTTCCGGGACCGTGTCATGTTCCCCATCTGTGATGCCAGCGGCCGGGTGGTCAGCTTTGCCGGGCGGGTCCTGCCTCGCCCCGATGAGCCACCGCCGAAGGGGCCCAAGTACAAGAACACCGCCGGCACAGCGGTCTATGACAAGAGCAAGGTGCTGTACGGGCTGCATCTGGCAAAGCAGGCGGCGCGCACCACTGAACGCATCGTGGTGTGCGAGGGCCATACCGATGTCATCGGCTGCGACCTGGCAGGCATCTCCGAGGCGGTCGCCACATGCGGCACTGCCCTGACTGCGCAGCACGCTGAATTGCTCTCGCGCTCGGCCAAGCGCATCGTGCTGGCCTTCGATGCTGACGCCGCAGGCCAGACTGCCGCTGAGCGCGTGCATCAATGGGAGCGCGCGTACGGGCTCGACGCATTCGTGGCGAAGCTGCCTGCTGGTGCCGACCCCGGCGACTTGGCAGCGTCCAACCCGCCGGCTCTGCGCGCAGCTCTGGACAAGGCCCAGCCGCTGCACACGTTCCGGGCCGAACGGATCCTGGAGCGGGCCGATCTCGACAGCCCTGCCGGGCGCGACCGCGCAGCCGACGAAGCGGCCCAGGTCTTCGCCGTGTATCCGGGGGAGGTCTTGCTGGACAGCGATCTCGAGCCGATCGCGGGCGGTATTCCGATGGACGTCGGCAGCTTCCGCGAACGCGTCGACGCGGCTCGGCGAGGTCTGGAGGATCGCCCGCCATCCGCAGCGTCCGACCCGTACGCAGACGCCCCGCCCCCGCCTGATCGCGGTGAGGACTATCACGACGCATACGACGGCGGTGCCTACGACAGCGGCTACCCAGGCGAAGCGGGAGTGGCGAGCTTCGCCGAATCGCAGCCTCACCGGCGCGGGCGAGGCGCTGGTGCGGTGCGCGCCAAGAACCCGCAGCAGCGTGCTACCGACGACGTCCGCCTGCTGGCGGCAGCGCTTGCCCCACAAGGCAATGCGGCGGACCT
Source organism: Candidatus Poriferisodalis sp. (assembly GCF_965214215.1). Lineage (GTDB taxonomy): Bacteria > Actinomycetota > Acidimicrobiia > Acidimicrobiales > Poriferisodalaceae > Poriferisodalis. Next base: position 2,573,458 of record NZ_CBDCBD010000003.1, read on the forward strand.
GCTGGTGCGTGAGCTCTTCGCCACACCAGCAGGAGCGGAGGCATTCGACCGTGTCTGTGCCGGTGCCCATGTTGGCGACGACCCCGGCGACTCTGCCGCCGAGTTGCTTGCTGCCGGTGAGAAACAAGGTGCGATGGTGAGTACAGCGGAGGCCGTCGACCGGGCGACGTTGGCGTTGCGTCACTTCGTGTGGGCAACGCGTCGCAGCGTGGGCGGGAGCGTGCATGGGCCTCATATCGAGCTCGATCGCAGCAATCCGAACACCGAGCAATTGCTGAGATGGCTGCACGACCGGGAGTCCGAACTGCTCGATGCCTCGGTGCGTGTCGGCGCTGCACAGTCCGTCGTGAGCTGGGTGCATTCCCTCCGCAGCGCGCAGCCGCCTGCCGGATCAGGACTGACCGGGTCGGAGCCCGCCGACGCAGTTGCGGCCGGCGAAGAAGAGGCGGCTGCGGTGGAGTGAGGGTGCTCCGGGGGTGGGGCTCGAACCCACGACAAACGGATTAACAGTCCGCTGCTCTGCCAACTGAGCTACCCCGGACCGAACGGGCCGCGTCGGACCCGAACGTGCGGCGCAACCATACTGAGTCGTCGTGCGCCGATGGCGGCGCATTCGACCGGCACTGCCGGCGGCGTGTGGGCCGGGTGGGGATCGAACCCACGACCCAGCGATTATGAGTCGCCTGCTCTGACCACTGAGCTACCGGCCCAGCAGCACCGTATCGGCCCGTGCGGTTCAACGGTCGCGAAGAGGCAGGGCCTCGCCAAAGCGGTCAAGCGTGCACCGGCATGGCTAGTAGGTTGCGCCCAAGGCGCCGCAGCGGCGCAGCGGGGGAGGAAAGTCCACGATGCAAACAGGCCGAACGCGGCGCAATGCCGAAAATGTCACGAACGGGCGATCACGTTCGCAATCACGGCGGCCGTTCCGCTGGCGAGTCGCGGTCATCGTCGCAGCGTTTGCGCTGATTGCCGTTGCGTGCGGCAGCGGTGACGACGAGTCCGACGGCGGCGCGGCACCTGAGCCCGACACCACGGAGGCCGCGACGGACAGCCCGCAGACCACGACTGCGCTGTCGGTTGAAGAGGAAGAAGTGGTCGAAGACCGCGAAGCAGGCGAGGCCACAGGCGAGGACACCAGAGAGGTCCAGTCCGGTCCGGTTCACGGCGGCAAGCTCGTTTACGGCATCGAAGCCGACTCGGCCAATCCGTTCGTGCACTACGCGACGTCGTGCGCGATCAGCTGCCGCATGATCTTCCGGGCCATCACCGATCCGCTCTACATCACCGACAGCGACGGCGAGATCGTGCCCTATCTGGTGGAGTCCGAAACGCCCAGCGCGGACTTCATGGAGTGGACGCTCACGATCCGCGACGGCATCACCTTCCATGACGGAACCCCGTTGGATGGCGCGGCCGTGGCCTACAACATCAACCTGTGCCGACTCAGCCAGCTGACCGGGCCTGCATGGCTCGGCGTGGACAGCGTGGTCGGCGACGGGCAGACGGTCACTGTCACGGCCAGCCCGGGCCAGCCGCTGGCAGTCGGCATCGGACCTTCGGCGCGTGCGGAGGTCTGCGGGCAGATGTTCTCCCCTGCATGGATGGAGACACTGCCGAATAACCCGCTGTACGTCTCGCCGTCGTCGCCACTGCCTGAGACAGCGCGCGAAGCCGCACTCGAGAACGCCACCGGCGATCCCTCCGCACCGGTGGGGCTGGGCGCCTTCAAATTCGTGAGCTACACACCGGGCAACGGCAATAGCTTCGTCGCCGAGCGCAACCCCGACTACTGGCGCGGCCCCAACGGGATCACGGGTGAGGACCTCCCATATCTCGACGAGATCGAGTTCGTGGTGTCCGTTGACATCCAGGGCCGTTCCAATGGTCTCAAGGCCGGACAGTTCGACGTCATCCACACCGCGAACGCGGACGAGATCTCCAAGTACGAGGGCGATACCGACTTCGTGCTCCTGCAAGCCAACGACTATGGCGAGACCAGCCACAATCTGATCAACGTGGCGTCGGGCGTGAACCCCTGGCTCCAAGCAGTGCGCCAGGCAGCCGAGCCGATCCCCATGGATCCCTTGGGGCTCAATGCGGCCAACCCGCTGCTGCATCTGAGCTGCCGCAAGGCGCTGGCGCATGCATTCGACGGCGAGCGGTTCGCCAACGAGCGGCACCAAGGCTTGGTCAAAGTCGCCAATGGCCCGTTCCCTCCGGGCAGCATGGGATATCTCGAAGACTCCGGCTACCCGTCGTTTGATCTTGACGCCGCCCGAGCCGAGTTCGAGCAGTGCAAGACCGACAGCGGCCAGAACCCGGTGACGTTCTCGTTCAACACCACCAACGACGCGTTCAATGTCGAGTCGAACGAGCTGATTGCGTCGATGTGGACCGAAGCGTTCGCAGACGAGGTTGCGGTGTCGATCGCACCCGTCGAGCAGGGGCAGTACATCGGCTTGGCGCTGGCGGGCGTCTTCCAGATGCAGGGCTGGCGCAACCACGGGGGCGTGGACCCCGCCGAGCAGTGGTACTGGTGGAGCCCGTTCACCGCGAGCCCGATCGATCCCTCCGTGCCCGAGCTGGCGCTGAACTTCGGGCGCTTCATGGACCCGGCGATCGCCGACGCGCTGAACGTCATCCGCCACGTCCCTGACCCCGAGGCGCGGCGTGCAGCAGCAGAGGCGGTCAATCGAGCGTTCGCTGCGAATGTCTGGAATCTGTGGACGTATTGGACACTGTGGGGCATCGTCGCCAATCCGCGCGTGCAGAACATCACCGATCTGCCCATTCCCGACAACCCCGAGAACACCTTCCCGGTGATCTCCGGCAAGCACCATCTGGGCCAGATCTGGTGCACTGACGGAAATTGCCAGGGCTGAGCGCCACGCGGCACCGAACAGGAGAGGGCAATTGGCGCGGACGCGTTTGCTGGCAGCAGCAGCGACGTTCGCGTTGATTGCCGTCGCCTGCGCCGGTGGCGACAACGCCCCGGGCGCGGGCAGCGAGCCTGATGCCACAGATGCGGCCGGCACCGTGACCACGCTTGCGCCCCAGCAGGCCGATGTGGTCGAGGACCGCGAAGCGGGCGAGGCCACCGGCGAGGACATTCGCGAGGTCTCGATCGGTCCCGATCACGGCGGTCGGCTGGTGTACGGCATCGAAGCCGATACAGCGAACCCGTTCGCCCCGCACGCAGCGCTGTGCGTGATCAGTTGTCTCATGATCATGCGTGCGATCACCGAATCGCTGTACGTCACCGATGCCAATGGCGAGATCGTGCCGTACTTGGCGGAGAGCGAGACCCCCAACGACGACTTCACCGAATGGACGCTGACCATCCGCGAAGGCATCACCTTCCACGACGGGACGCCGCTCGATGGCGAGGCCGTTGCGTACAACATCAACCTGTGCCGCTACAGCCAGCAGACCGGGCCGGGTTATCTGGGCATCGACAACGTCTGGGGTGAGGGTCAGAACGTCTACTACGAGACGTCCATCCCGTTCGCGACCGGGCCGGGCCCCGCATCAAGAGAGCAGGGCTGCGGCTTCATGTTCTCGCCGGCATGGTTGGAGACGCTGCCCAACAATCCCTTGTACACCTCGCCGAGTTCGCCCCTGACCCAGACGGAGAAGGCCGAAGGCCTCGCCGCCGCCGACGGCGACCCGGCGGCGCCGGTAGGTCTGGGGGCGTTCCGATTCGTCGACTACACGCCGGGCAACGGCAACAGCTTCATCGCGGAGCGCAATCCGGACTACTGGCGCGGCCCCGACGGGATCACGGGCGAGGACCTGCCGTACCTTGACGAGATCGAGTTCGTGGTGGCGGTGGACATCGGGGGTCGCTCGAATGGTCTCAGGGCGGGCCAGTTCGACATCATCCACACCTCGAACGCCGACGAAATCGCCAAGTACGAAGGCGACGACGAGTTCGTGCTCTTGCAGGCCAACCACTTCGGCGAGGTCAACTACAGCCTCATGAACGTCGCGTCAGGGCAGAATCGGACGCTCGCAGCCCTGCGCGGCCTTGACGGGCCGCTCGAAATGGATCCCTTGGGGCTCAACGCTGCCAACCCGCTGGTGCATCTGAGCTGCCGCAAGGCGCTGGCGCATGCATTCGACGGCGAGCGGTTCGTCAACGAGCGGCACCAGGGCCTGGTCAAAGTGGCCAACGGCCCCTTCCCGCCAGGCAGCGTGGGGCACTTGGAAGACTCCGGTTACCCGTCGTTCGACGTCGACGCTGCTCGGGCCGAGTTGGAGCAGTGCAAGACCGACAGTGGCCAGAACCCGGTGACGTTCTCGTTCAACACCACCAACGACGCGTTCAACGTCGAATCGAACGAGCTGATCATCTCGATGTGGCGGCAAGCCTTCGGTGACGATCTGGAGGTAACGATTCAGCCCATCGAACAGGGCCAGTACTTCGGTCTGGCTCTGGCGGGTCTGTTCGAGATGCTGGCCCTGCGCCTCCACGGCGGCGTGGATCCGATCGAGCAATGGCTGTGGTGGAACTCGGCCACTGCCCTTCCCGTCGATCCCACCGTGCCCGAGCTTGCTTGGAACATGGGTCGCTTTCAAGATGGCGACATCGACGCGGCCTACTACGTCATCCGCCACAACCCAGAGCCAGCGGCCCGCCAGCAGGCGGCGGAGGAAGTGAATCGGGCCTTCGGACGCAATGTCTGGAATCTGTGGACGCATTGGACGCTGTGGGGCGTCGTTGCCGACCCGCGGGTGCGCAACATCACCGATCTTTCGATCCCCGGCAGCGACGTGGGAGCATTCCCGGTGATCGCAGGGGCACACCACGTCGCTCAGATTTGGTGTACTGACGGCGATTGTCAACGATGAGCACGATCCGATGACCCAGCGACTGCGCGACAATCTCGGCCGCGTCGTCGGCGCCGCGTTGGCGGTCACGGTTCTGTGGGCGTGGTTCTGGCGGCCGCCGTTCAGCTGGACATTCGGGGTGCTGGTGGCGATCGGCACCACCGGTGCGGTCATCTCCGACGGGCGATACGCGTTTCGCCGCATCGCGGGGGTGATCCCGATTCTGATCGGGGTCTCGTTCGTGGTGTTCGCGCTGATGGCGAGCCTGCCCGGCGACCCGGCCATCAACATCCTTGGGCCTGCCGCCACGGCGGATCAGATCGCGATTGTCCGAACAGAACTCGGCCTCGACGAGCCGTTCTTCAACCGCTACGGCAACTGGCTCGGCGGCGTGCTGCAGGGCGACTTGGGAAACTCCATCGTGCTGCGTGAGGAGGTCGCCGACGGCATCTCGCGTTCCATGACTCCCACGCTGCAGATCATGGCGTACTCGGTGGTGCTGGCATTGGCGATCTCGGTGCCGTTGGGCATCTGGGCGGGCTACCGGCAGGGGACCACGACGGACCGGTCCATCAACCAGATGATGCTGGGATTCCTGGCCACGCCCAACTACGTCCTAGCGGTGCTGCTGGTGCTGTTCCTGGCGATCGGCGGTCTCAGCGTGGCCGGAAACGAAATCGGCTTCCACGCGCTGCCCGCCGCGCGCTACGTGCCGCTGGGCGAAGACGTCGTGCTGCACTTCAAGCATCTGCTGCTGCCGGCGCTGTCGCTGGCCATGGGCCAGGCCGCCGTGTTCATGCGCTTGCTGCGGTCGGACATGATCGGCACCTTGCGGTTGCCGTTCATCGATCTGGCCCGCAGCAAGGGGCTGCCGACCCGGCGCATCCTGTGGCGTCACGCGCTGCGGCCGTCGAGCTTCACGCTGTTGACCGTGGTAGGGCTGACGGTCGGGCTGCTCATCGGCGGCGCCTTGATCGTCGAATTCATCTTCACCATCCCAGGGGTCGGGGCGTACATCTTTCTGGGAGTGAGCCAGCGCGACTTCATCGCCGTGCAGGGCGGGGTACTGGTGATCTCGACGCTCTACATCGTCGTGCTCACCATGTCCGACTTCCTGTATCTGGCCTTGGATCCGAGGCTGCGCGGCAGGGAGGTCGGCGCCCGTGCGTAGACGGCTGGGGTTCTTCTTCTGGTGTGCGGCGGCCTACCTGGTCATTCTCGCGTTCGCCGCCATCTTCGCCGACATCCTGCCCATCAAGGACCCCACGGAGACCTTCGCGGGGACGTCCAAGCAGGGGCCCAGCCTGTCGCACTGGTTCGGCAACGACGGCGTGGGCCGTGACGTCTTCAGCCGCGTCATCTACGGCGCGCAGGTGAGCTTGGTGATCTCGACGGTCGGCACCGTGCTGGCGCTGGTCATCGGCGGTCTGCTGGGCATGGTCTCGGGCTATTACGGCGGCCGGGTGGACCGCTGGCTGACGGCTGCGCTGAACGCCACGCTGGTGATCCCGTCGCTGATCTTGTTCTTGGCGTTGGTGCTGTTCTTGGATGCAGAGGCCCAGCGCCGCATCTTCATCCTGGTCTTCACCTTCGTGCTGCTGTCGATCGCGCCCATCGCCCGAGTGGTGCGCTCCGCGACGCTCAGCTGGGCCGGTCAGGACTTCGTGCTCGCCGCCCGGACGCTCGGCGCCCGCGACGGCCGGATCCTGTTCCGCGAGGTGCTGCCGAACGTGGCGCCCTCGCTGGTCAGCTATTCGCTGATCATCATGGCGGGACTGATCGTGGTGGAAGGGTCGGTGGCGTTTCTGGGCTTGAGCGTGCCGCCGCCCACGCCCACCTGGGGCGACATGATCAACAAGGGACGAACGAATCTCGACATCGCGGCGCACATCAGCCTGATGCCCGCCGTCGTCATGTTCTTGACCGTGCTGGCGCTCAACTTCGTCGGCGACAAGCTGCAGCAGCGCTTCGAGCCGCGCGAGTCGGTGCTGTGAAGGCGGACACATAATGGCCGGCGGCGGCGACGCTCACCTGCGCCCCGATGCGCTCCTGAGCGCACGTGGCCTCGTCGTGGAGTTCCCCGCGGCAGGCGGACGCACAGTGCACGCAGTGTCGGGAGTGTCGATCGACTTGGTGGAGGGTGAGACGCTCGGTCTGGTCGGCGAATCAGGCTGCGGCAAGAGCTCCACGGGCCGCGCAATTCTGCAGTTGCCGCCGCCGACCTCGGGCACGGTGCAGCTCGCCGGCCAGCAGCTGGTCGGCCTCGACGAAGATGCCATACGCGAGGTGCGCCCCCGCCTGCAAATGATCTACCAGGACCCGATCTCGTCGTTGAACCCCAGGCGCCGCGTGCGAGACATCGTGGCCGAGCCTCTGTTCATCGCCATCGAGAACGTGTCGCGAAGAACCGCGATGGCAGTGTGGCAGGACCGCATCGGTGAGCTGCTCCAACGCATGCTGGGGCGATGGGAAGCGCCGATGCGCGTCCTCGCCTGGTTGGCCTCGGTGGCATTCGCGTTGTGGATTCTGTCCGAGGCAGTCGAGGAACGCGCCGCCGAATCGTGGCTGGGCTGGACCGAAATCCCTGCTGCAGTCATCGGCTTCCCGACGCTGGCGCTGATCCTGACAGCTGCCGCGGTGGCGCTGGTGCTGGGCTTGACCTGGCTGCTGTTGGCCGTGATGCTGCCATTCAGCTTGATGTCGCGCCAGTTCGGCGACGTGTCGCCGAGCGTGGGACTTGCCGGTGTGATCGCCACGACGGCCGCGAGCGCATTCCTGTTGGGACGGACGTGGTCGAGTTTCGGCGGCTGGGCCAAGTGGCTCAACTCGGGAGGACTCGGCCTGCTCACTGCTGTGCTCGTGGTATGGCTGGTGGCGTCGGTGGTCAAGCCCGAGCGCGCCGGTGCCAGCGCAGTGGCGACGACGCTGAGCGCGATGCTGGTGCTGCAGGTCTTCTATATCGCCGGCCTCGACGACGGGATCAAGCTGATCGTGCTGGTCGGCTCGGCAGTGGTCGACACTGTGCTGGCGTGGTGGGTGCTGAGGCGCTATCGGGCGAACCGCCAGGTCGAACGCGATAGAGCCGAACCGCGTGTGCGCGAGGTGCTCTCCTACGTCGGCATCAACCCCGACGATGCCTTGGACCGCCGACCGTGGGAGTTCTCCGGCGGCCAGGCACAGCGGCTTTCCATCGCCCGGGCTCTGGTCAGCGTGCCGCAGGTGATCATCTGCGACGAGCCGGTTTCCTCGCTGGACGTTTCGGTGCAGGCGCAGATTCTGAACCTGCTCGAAGATCTCAAGAACCTCATGGGCCTCACGCTGGTGTTCATCGCTCACGATCTGGCAGTAGTCAAAAACGTGAGCGATCGCGTGGCAGTGATGTATCTGGGCAAGCTGTGCGAGGTCAGCGAGCCCGATGCCATGTTCTCCCTGCCGGCGCATCCGTACACCGAGATGCTGCTCGCCGCGATCCCTCATCCCGATCCCGAAGCTGAGCTGAGCACGGAACGAATCGGCGGCGAGCTCCCGTCGCCGATGGATCCGCCTTCGGGCTGCCGTTTCCGCACGCGCTGCCCGCTCGCGGCGCAGCGCTGCGCTGCCGAGGAGCCTGAGATGCGAGAGGTCGCACCCGGTCGCTTCGTCGCGTGCCACACGCCGCTGATCGGCGAGCCGGCGCCGGCCCGCGTCGATATGGGCCACGCGGCCCCAGGTGTGTCATGACCGAGACAGCGACACCGGATGTCTCGCTGGCTGACCACGCGCCGCTGCTCGACGTCAGCGATCTGAGGACCACGTTTCACACCCCTGTGGGCCCGCTGGTTGCAGTGGACGGGGTCGAGTGGTCGCTGCGCCGGGGCGCTCGTCTGGGAGTCGTGGGGGAATCCGGCTCCGGTAAGTCTGTGATGTCGCGTTCGATCATGCGCCTGCTGCCGAAATCCCGGGTGAGCTCGACGGGCAGCGTGACTTTCGACGGCATCGACTTGATGTCCCTCGGCCGCCGGGAATTGCTCGAGATGTGGGGGCCGCAGCTCTCCATGGTGTTCCAGGATCCGCTGGGATCGCTGAACCCGGTGATGAAGATCGGCAAGCAGGTGGGCGAGGGCCTGCGGGTGCATCGGGCTCTCTCAGCGCGCGCCGCACGCAGCGCTGCGCTCGACCTGCTCGAAGAGGTGGGTATTCCTGAGCCTCAACGTCGTGTAGACGAATACCCGCACCAGTTGTCGGGCGGCATGCGACAGCGCATCGTCATTGCCATCGCCTTGGCGTGCAGCCCGCGCCTGCTTATCGCGGATGAGCCCACTACGGCGCTGGACGTCACGGTGCAAGCACAGATCCTGGATCTGCTGGAGACCCAGCGGGCCGAGCGGGACATGTCGCTGGTGCTCATCACCCACGATCTGGGGATCGTGGCAGGCCGTACCGACGAGATCATCGTGATGTACGCGGGGCGCATCGTCGAGCGCGCCCCTACGGCGACACTCTTCGGCGACATGAGGATGCCCTACACCGAGGCATTGTTCCGGTCGATCCCCAAGGTCACCGACGACAGCCATGCCCGGCTGGAGATCATCGGAGGGCAGCCGCCCCGGATGACCGACCTGCCAGCGGGCTGCAAGTTCGCCCCTCGCTGCAAGTACGCCCAAGAACTGTGCGTCGCCGAGGAGCCGGCCCTGATTGAGGTGCCGGCAGCGGCCGACAACAAAGGCGGGAACGCCAGTCGACGAGAGACGTGGCGGGACGACGACCTGGACGACGACAACGACGGCGGTGCGCCAGCGGGCGCCCACCTCTATCGCTGCTTCTACCCGGTCGGCACGCCCGAGGCGGCTGAGGCACTCGAGCGCAACGTCGCGTCTGGCAGGGTCAGCGAAGCTGGCGTCGTGATCCATTCCACCTGATTTGCCGACCGGCAGGTCACCACGTCGTCGAGCCTCCTGCCGCCTCCCTGGCTCTGGCATCTGTGCCTATTTGTTCGAGTCCTGACTGAACTGCTGGGTCGCGATGTGGCGGAACGCTGAGTATTTGGGCTGGTCGATCGCCACCTGGTGAGCGACTGAGGTGCGCAGGTAGTCCGCAAGACCCGGCGTGTCGAGTGGTATCGAGCCGTCTCGCAGGGCGTGAACGAGGCGCCACCGCAGCGCCGTGACCTGCTCGGCGACACCTGCGTCTCCAACCGGGTGTCCGTCGGCTGCCGCAGTGCCGGCACCGACCAGTCCAGTGAGCTGCTCGCGTTCGTATCGATGCATCTGGGGGCCGATGAGGCGTTCCCGCAGGGCGATGTCGATGGAGTTGCCGGCTACCAGCGCCAAGAAGTTCGTGCGACCGTCGGTGGCTTGGCGGACCTCGCCGTGGAGGAAGTCGCGGACGCTCTCCAGCAACTCGTCCACGCGAGGCATGTCGCCCGCTGCTGCGTGCGCGTCAGCGCTCGTGTGGCTGCCGCCGAGTGATGACGGCCCGCTCGCCCCGCGTCCGAAGTCGGCTTCGAGCAGGCCGAGTCCTGCGACCGCGGGCTGGAAATCCACCGGCCCCGGCATGATCAGGTTCACGCAGTCGAGCTGGCACTCCGAACTACGGCGTCCGATTCCCGGACGTTCCACCGTGGCGTCGGAGCCCGTCCGGTAGCGGTCGGCCATGCCCAGGCACCCGACTGCCCACCAGAACGATCCGAACACCTCCCAGTACTGCACGCGATCCCGATCGACGGCGTGACCTGCGACGTTCTCGTAGCCGGCGAAGAGGTCCTCGTAGTGACCAAAGCCGCCGACAGGCAGGTGCCGCTGCCCGAAGCGCCATGAGTTGGTGCACATCCAGCCCAGGTCACGCATCGGGTCGCCGATGTGAGCGGTCTCCCAGTCGAGCACCGCGTTCAGGCCTATATCGGCGTCCACCATGATGTTGCCGTTGCGGAAGTCGTTGTGCACCAGCGTCAATTGGACCGGTCCGCGCCCGGACAACTGCTCGCTCAGCCAGCGAGCGGCGTAATCAATCATGGGCTGCGGGGTCGGCAACTCCTTGTAGCGGTCCCACGTCTCGGTCAAGTAGTCGGCCGGCTCGAATTGCCGCAGCACCGACCTCAGGCCCGTAGCATCCACGTCGACGCTGTGGATGCGTGCCATCTCCTGGCCGCACTGGAATGCAAGCTGTTTGCGTGCCTCATCGAGATCGGGTGACCGGGCAATGCGAGCCCCGAGCGTCACTCCATCCAGCCACTCCATGAGAAAGCCGGCGCCGACGCCGTCGGCAGGCTCGAGCACGTAGAGCACCTCGGGCTCAGGCACCCCTGCCGAGCGTGCTGTGCTCATGCACAGCGCCTCGGCAGCCACGCCGGTGACGTTGTCGCCCTCGCGGTCCTCGCCGTCGGGACCTCGACGAAGGCAGATTTCGAAGGACGCCTGGGGATCAGCAGCACGCCGGCAGCGCAGCCGGTACGTCTCCATGCTCGCCCCACCGCTGAGTCGCTCGGCATCCTCTAAGCGGGCGCAGTCAGCTATCTCGCGACGCAGTACCGCATCGAGCGCTTCGAAGAACTCGGGCACGGGGTGCGAACGGTCGCCGTTCACGATGTGCCTGCTGGTCGGCGACCGGCCTTCCGGGGATTCAGCGGTTCAGCCGTCTTCCTGCTGGGAGCCGAAGATGGTGGGCGGGCCCTTGGCAGACCAGTCGGGCGCGCCGTGCATCTGACGGCCGTCGACAGTGAGCATCTGGGAGGCCTCGCCACCGCAGATGCGGCCTCCGCTCGAGCCCAGAACGCCGTTCGCCCCGATATGGCTGATCGGGTAGGAGTCGATGGCCGAGTAGGTCTGCAGCAGCAGGGGCCGGGGCCGGGGCGAGTTGTTCGGCAGCGATCCGTGAATCATGCAGCAGTTGTGGACGGTGATCGAGCCCGCCGGTCCACCCAGGTACACCATCTGGTCGAGGTCAAGCGTCGCGACATCGGCGTCAGCCATGGAACCCGCCCAGTTCCCGTCCGGTGCGTACTGGTCGAACAGCGGTCCGCGATGGCTGCCAGGAAGCACACCCATCGGGGACATCTCCGCGTCGACGTCTTCGAGGTAAACGCCAATAGTGAGCGGCGTGAAGTCTGTATGGGGCCAGAACTGGATGTCCTGGTGCCATTTCACTTCCTCGCCGCCGCCAGACCACTTGAAGTTCAGCTTGGAGTGGTGGTAGCGCACCGGCCCGCCGAGCAAGGCCGAGGCGAGCTGTGCAGGCGGACCTTCGAAGGTGAATCGTGCATAGCTCGGGTGCTGGTCGACCGGTGAGATGAGGCGCCGGAGCCGGGGCGCTTCTGGCGTGTGGGTGGGCTCAAGGTCGAACACCTTGCCCGAGGCAGTCTGCGAGCGGCTGGCCTCGATGAATTCTGCGGTCACGCTGCGAAGCTCGCCGAGCCAATCCGGTCCGACGAAGTTCGGCAGGCACAGATAGCCGTTCCTCTCGTAGTCGGCACGCTGGCTGTCTGAGATGGAATCGACGGAAGGCGCGGCAACATCGGCAAGTGTCATGGCTCAAACCGTACCGGGCGATGAAGTCTCGATTCTGTGTGCAGAAGCCAACGCCGCTGCAATGGATCGCTCGCCGAGGCGGCCGGTTGCTTAGGGTGAGTCGGTGGCTGCGGATCTGGTGATTTCTGGTGGTCGGCTGGTTGGTCGGGTCGGTACCGATGAACCGGTCGATGTAGTGGTCACTGATGGCCGCATCGCTGCGGTCGTTCCGTGCGGGGAGGCTCCGCAGGCGCAGCGGACGCTGGACGCGTCAGATGCTTGGGTCATGCCCGGGTTTGTTGACATCCAGGTGCACTTCCGCACGCCGGGCGGCACCGACAGCGAAGACATTGCGTCCGGTGCCGCCGGTGCGGCGATGGGCGGCGTCACAGCCTGCGTGATGATGCCCAACACGACTCCGCCCATCGATACGCCCGACATGGTTCGCGACGTGCTCGCGCTGGCCGCCGGTGCGCCGTGCGATGTTCGCACGTCGGCCGCCATTAGCGCGGGACGGGCGGGGGAGCGGCTCGCCGACCTTCCGGCGCTCTATCGCGTGGGTGTGCGCGTGTTCACCGACGACGGTGATTGCGTGGCCGATGACGCGCTGATGGAGGCCGCTCTGGAGGCGACCACCGAACTGCCCGGAGCAGTGATCAGCCAGCATGCGGAAGATCCCGCGATAGTTGCTGGGGGAGTCATCAACGCCGGCGGTGTCGCCGAGCGACTGGGTGTGCGAGGGCGCCCCGCACACGCAGAAGTGTCCGTGGTCCACCGTGACATCGAGCTAGCCCGGCGAACGGGCGGTCGATACCACGTCCTGCACATCTCCACGGCCGCAGCCATGCAGTTGGTCGCAGAGGCAAAGAGAGACGGGGTCGCGGTGACCGCCGAGGTGACACCGCAACACTTGGTACTCACCGAAGACGATGTCGAGCGGCTCGGCACGACCGCCAAGATGAATCCGCCCTTGCGACTGGCAAGCGACGTCACCGCACTGCGTCGAGCCATAGTCGACGGTTCCCTGGACGCTGTTGCGACCGATCACGCACCGCATCATCCGGCGTTGAAGGATCGGCCGCTCGCCGACGCCCCGCCAGGCATGATCGGGGTGGAGACGATGGCATCGGTGGTGTGGTCGGAGCTCGTGGCCTCTGGACAGATGTCGCCGGGTCGGTTCGTTGAGGTCGTCTCGACAGCGCCCGCCAAGATCGCTGGCATCGCCGACCATGGCCAGCCCATTACGGCCGGTTCGCGGGCGAATGTGACGGTGTTCGATGCGGCCGAGAGGTGGACCGTCCAGGCCGAGACGCTGCAGTCGCGAAGTCTCAACTCGCCCTGGGCGGGCCGCACGCTGACCGGACGTGTGCGTCACACCGTGCTGGCGGGCCGCCCGGTCGTCGTGGGGTCTGAGCTGAGCGGCTGAGTGGCGCTTACCAGGCGCCCGCCTCGCGCCAGCGTTCGAGATCTTCCCATTCGACGCCCGCTTCGAGCAGTACTTCCTCGGTGTGCTGGCCGAGTTCGGCCACATCGATGCCGAGCCGCGTGGGTGTGTCCGACATAGCAATGGGGCAGCCCACCCAAGTCTGGGTGCCCCACTCGTCATGGTCAGCCTTCACCAGGTAATCGTTGGCGTACGGCTGCTCGTTTGCCACCACCTCCGAATGGCTGCGGACGGCGCAGAACCGCTGTGCTTCGGCTTCGAGTCGCTTCGACCATTCCTCGGTGGAACGTGTGGCGAATACCTCTGCGAAGAACGCTCGCAGCTCAAGTGCCACCTCCCGTGGCACGAAATAGGCATTCCACGTGGGATGGTCTTCGAGGTCGGGGCGCTCGATGACCCGGCACATGCCTGGCCACAGATGCTCAGGGCAGCCAGCCATGGCAATGGCGCCGTCAGAGGTGGGAAATACGCCGTACAACGCGTGCACCAACGGGTGGCCGCCGTTGGATCGGCCTGCTTCCTCACCGGTCAGCAGCAAATGTGTGTACTCCACTGCTTGCAGCCAGATCTGCCCGCCGAGCAGGCTGACATCGACCCGCTGCCCCCGACCCGTGCGTTCGCGGGCGTACAACGCTGCGAGAATTCCGGTTTGCAGGTTCTGCGCCCCGCAATGGTCGGCCACGAGTGCTCCATACGTCGACAGCGGCCCGCCGTCGAAGCCGCTGGAGGCGATCACGCCGCCGGAAGCCTGCCCTGCGATGTCAGCACCTTCACGGTCCGCCTCAGGGCCGTACGGACCCAAGAAGCTGCCGGCAGCCCAGATGATGCCCGGGTTCACTGAGGCGAGGTCGTCGTATCCCAAGCCCCATTCGTCGAGCGTGCCCGGCTTGAAGTTCGACAGGACCACATCGGCGTTCTCCACGAGCTTCAGGAACGCCTCGCGGCCTGCGTCGACACGCAGGTCGAGCGTGACCGAGCGCTTGCCTCGATTGCACGCGATGTACACCGAGGAGTGGCCGTAGTCCTCCAGGATGTCGACGTGGCGACCGACGTCGCCGATCTGGGGCAATTCGATCTTGATGACCTCGGCGCCCAGTCCGTGCAGCATGGCGCCGGCTTGCGGCCCTTGTACCAGCGTGGACAGATCCAGAATGCGTACGCCATCGAGTGCGCCGGCCATGGTTTCCCCTTTGTCGCGGTGGTTTGTTGGCAACTGGTGAAGATGGTACTGAGCAGTCGGTGACCCACCTGTCCGTCAGCCGCCCGCCCGCCAGCCACCCGCCCGCCACCCGTTCGACATGAATGACTGCCCGTTTGCAGTGCGCCAATACAGGCTGCGGCTGCGAGAATGGAACGCCGTGACCGGGACCGCAGCCGCAACAGCTTCGGAGCTAGACGAGGCATCTGCGCGCACGCTGCGGTTCTCGATTCTCATCTCTGCCATCCGCTGCACGCTGACCTATGTGCTGTTGCCGTTCGTGGCCCCGTTCGTCGGGCTGGCACCCGGGGTCGGGCCCGCAGTCGGCATACCCATTGCGCTGGTCGCGCTCTGGGCCAACGTCGCCAGCATCAAACGGCACTGGCACTCCGATCACCGTTGGAAGTGGCCGGTGAGCGTGCTCAACGTGGGGATCATCGTGTTGCTGGTGATCCTGCTGATCCTGGACGTGGGAGAGCTCCTGTAGCACTCGACGCCCAGCGGGCACCGGCGCTGGGTCTCGAACCCGACCGGAGCTGCGAGGCGATTATCCGCGTCTGTATCGAAGACGATCTCGCCGCGCGCTGAGAGCACGTGCGGACGGGCGCACCAGGTTGCGCTGGGCCGGTGCGCACGTGTCACCGCTCAGGGTCGCGCGTTTGGCACACTGGCTAGACATGCGGGTACATGTCCTGGCGGCTGCTGCGGCGGCGCTGTGACCGCCAACCCTGTCCTCGCGGTGACGCCGATGCGCATTCTGTTTGCCGACAAGATCGATCCCGGTCGTCTGGGCCGTCTCGAGGCTGCGGGGCACGTGTGCATCGTGAAGCCCGAGTTGACCGCTGACGATCTCGCCTCCCATATCGAAGATGTCGAGGTCCTCGTTGTGCGAAGCACCGAGGTGAAGCGCACGGTGTTTAAGGCCGCGAACCGGCTCGCCATGGTGCTGCGCGCCGGTGCCGGCACCGACACGATCGACTGCGACGGGGCTGCCAAGTTCGGAATCTATGTCTGCAATGTGCCTGGCCGAAATGCTGTGGCGGTTGCCGAGTTGACCATGGGCTTGCTGCTGGCGGTCGATCGGCAGATTCCTGATGCCACCTCAGATCTGCACGAAGGCCGCTGGAACAAGGCCTCCTACATGGGTGCCACGGGTCTGAAGGGGCGCCAGATGGCGATCGTGGGCATGGGCGCCATCGGCATCGAGGTGGCTCGCCGCGCAGCGGCCTTCGGCATCGGGCTCTCGGCGCTCTACCGCTCGGATCGCTCTCGTGCCCTGCTGGCCGAGATGAAGCAGCTCGAGATCCAGATCCATCCCGACTGGGACAGCCTGCTGGCCAGTGCCGACATCGTGTCGGTGCACCTGCCTGCCACGCCCGAGACATGTGGCCTTGTCGATGCAGAGTTCCTGGCGAAGATGCCTGACGGTGCCATCCTGCTCAACACCTCCCGCGGCGAGATCGTGGACGAATCGGCGCTGCTGCGAGCGCTCGACGAGCGAGCCATGCGCGCAGGGCTCGACGTGTTCTGCGAGGAACCGCCCGGTACCGATCCGGACTGGCGCTCGCCGCTTGCGTCCCACCCGCGCGTCACCGGCACGCATCACATCGGTGCATCCACGGTGCAAGCCTCCGAGGACATTGCTGACGGCGTCGTCGAAGTGCTCGAGGCCTTCACTGCAGGTGACGTCGTAAATTGCGTCAACCGGGCGGAGCGACCGCTGGGTCGCAGCACGATCGTCGTCCGCCACCGTGATCAAGTGGGCGTGCTGGCGGGCATTCTCATGGCGTTGCGCGCCAGCGGCATCAACGTGCAGCAGATGCGCAACGAGATCCTGGCCGGACCGAAGCACCACGCAGCAGTGGCGACGATCCGGGTGTCTCGCCGCCCGTCGCGCAAGGTGCTCGACGAGCTCGCCGAGATGGAAGCCGTTTACGGCGTCCGTCTCATCAACTCAGGCTGAGCCCTCGGGCTTCCATCGACCTGCTCGGCTGGAGCGGCTCAGCGGTCCCGCTAGCAGTGTCGGATACCTCTCGATCAGGAGCTGTGCCCCGAACCCCCTGCCAAGGCCCCATCGCGCCAGGCGACCGTGTCGGCGATCGCGTTGAAGGTGAATACGTGCAGACCGGCGATGTCGAGCCGCTCTGCATGGGGCGCAACTTGGTCGACCAACTCGCTCGGGTCATAGCCGCCGGGGCGTAGCAGGCGTGTAACCGCCCCGGTGTTCTTGCGCAGGTAGCGCAGGGATGCTCCGACGCCCAGGCGGCTGCCGATCCGCAGCAGTCGTGCCGGATCAACCGCTCCGGGAATGCCGAGGTGGACCGGAAGGGTGAGCCCGCTGTCACGCTCAGCCGCTAGCCACTGAACGATGGCCTTGGGGTGAAAACACATCTGGGTGGCTGCATGGCCCTCGATGCCCGCCTCGGCCAACAGCACCTGCTTGACATGCAATGCCTCGTGCAGAACGGCATCGGTGATCAGCGCATGACCCTCGGGATAGGAAGTGACGCCGATGTGAAGGAGCGAGTGGCTGACCTCGCGCAGCGCCTCCAGCAGCCCGACGGCGCTGTCGAATGGGCCGGCCGGCGACGTGACGTCGCCGCCGACGAGAAAGATCTCGTTGAGGCCCATTGACTCGATGCGGCCCAGCAGCTCTTCGAGGTGATCACGGCTCGCGACCATGCGAGCCGCTACGTGGGGCACGGGGCGGTGACCCAACGCACACAGCTCGGCGGTCAGATCCAGTGTGTCCTCAAGCGTCTTGGAGGCCGATGCCGTCACTGACACCGCAGAAGACGCAGGCAGGTGCGGCAGTTGCTCGGCCAAGCTGCGCAGCGGGATGAGCTCCCACTGCGCGTGGTCCAGCAAGCGACGGCGCTCGGCACCATCCCTCTTGGCGAGCGGACGGCGACGGCTCGACATACGCCGGCCGGCTGATGACTTCGCCGGGAGAGTGCGCCATGCGTTCAGCCAACTCGGCGTCCGGTCCGAGGTCAGAAATGTGAACACGATCCGCTCCGTTCAGCTCAGGCCGACGATGTCGCCGTCGGCATCGAGATCGATGTGGCGCGCCGCGGGATCACGTCCCAGCCCTGGCATCGTGCGCATGTCGCCGCAGATGGGATACACGAACCCGGCGCCGACCGATGCGCGCACCTCGCGCACCGGCAGAGTCCAGCCCGTCGGAGCACCCTTGAGAGAGGCGTCAGACGAGATGGACAGGTGCGTCTTGGCGATGCACACCGGCAGGTTCCCGAAGCCGTTGCGCTCGTAGCCGTCGAGCTCCCGATTCGCCCGAGCGGTATAGCTCACATCGATCGCGCCGTACACATTGGTCGCGACAGCATGGATCTTGTCGCGCAGCGAGATGTCATCGGGGTACAGCACCGAGAAGTCCGTCGGCTCTTCGGCAGCTTCTGCCACGGCTTCTGCAAGCTCGGCTGCACCGGCGCCGCCGTCGGCGAAGTGCGTGCATCGAGCGGAGCGGGCGCCGTACTCGGCGGCGATCTCGGCGATTGCTGCGAGGTCGGCTTCGTGATCGCCGGGGAACTGGTTGATCGCCACCACCGGAGAGACACCGTGCATCCGCACGTTCTCGAGCTGTTTGCGCAGGTTGTCGCCGCCGGCGTGCACCTCATCGGGATTCGCCTCGAGCAATGCCGGGGGAAGCGGCCGTCCGGCCACGATCCGATGCTTGCCCGAGTGCGCCTTGAGGCCCCGCACGGTCGCCACGATCACCGCAGCGTCAGGCGACACGCCCGAATACCGGCACTTGATGTTGAAGAAGCGCTCA
Organism: Candidatus Poriferisodalis sp.; assembly: GCF_965214215.1. GTDB lineage: Bacteria > Actinomycetota > Acidimicrobiia > Acidimicrobiales > Poriferisodalaceae > Poriferisodalis. The sequence continues at coordinate 2,592,204 of NZ_CBDCBD010000003.1, forward strand.
GCTCCCATGTCGGCACCGAAACCGGCCTCGGTCAGCAGGAATTCTGAGGTTCCGATGCCGATCTGATCGGCAACGATCGAGGAATTGCCGGTCGCAATGTTGCCGAAGGGACCGGTGTGCACGAGTGCCGGGGAGCCCTCCAGAGTCTGCATGAGGTTGGGCTTGATGGCCTCGCGCAGAAGCACCGCCATCGAGCCCGCAGCACCGATGTCTTCCGCGGTCACCGGCTCGCCGCCGCCGGTGTAGCCGAGCACGATGCGCCCGAGCCGGGCCCGCAAGTCCGACATGGACGTGCACAGCGCGAGCGTCGCCATCACCTCGGATGCGGCCGTGATGTCAAAGCCTGATTCTCGGGGGATGCCGTCGAGGCGACCGCCCAATCCGATGGTGATGTTGCGCAAGGCCCGGTCGTTCACGTCGAGCACCCGCCGCCACGTGATGTTGTGGATGTCGAACCCGGCCTCGTTCCCGTGATACAGGTGCGCATCAACCATGGCGGCGCAGAGGTTGTGGGCAGCAGTCACCGCATGCATGTCGCCGGTGAGGTGCAGGTTGAACAAGTCCATCGGAACGACCTGGCTGTAGCCGCCGCCGGCTGCGCCGCCCTTGATACCGAACGTGGGGCCCATGGACGGCTGGCGGATAGCAATGGTGGCGGTACGGCCGATGTGGCCGAATGCCTGCCCGAGTCCGACCGTCGTGGTTGTCTTGCCCTCGCCAAGCGGTGTCGGCGTGATCGCAGTCACCACCACGTAGCGCCCGCGGGGCCGGTCGGCCATCGCCTCGACGGCTTCGAGCTTGACCTTGGCCACGCCGGTGCCGTACAGCTCCAGATACTCCGGCGGGATGCCCGCCTCGTTCGCTATCTCGGTGAGCGGCCGGATCTGTGCAGCCGATGCAATCTCGAGATCGCTGGGAAATCCGCCCGTTGTCGTCATGCCGTGTACCCCCACACGAATTGAGGCTTTTTCGCCCTGCAAGCACCTGTGGTGCCCCTGCACCACCGCTTCGATGTCGCCAAATGGCGGGCCGCTCGGCTACTGTTCCCCGAGTTGCTGTTCCGCTGAGCGGAACTGTTCCATCATACAGAACAGCAACAACACACAGCAGCAGGGCTGCGGCATGCTGTTGACCGGCAACGGCAGGGGATGTGAGCAATGAGCGACTTTCCGGCGCGGGCAAGTTGTGTCGTCATCGGCGCTGGGATCGTGGGCAATTGTCTGGTGGGCCATCTCAGCGATCTCGGCTGGACCGACATCGTCCTGCTCGACAAAGGGCCTCTGCCGAACCCAGGCGGGTCCACCGGGCACGCCTCGAACTTCATCTTCCCCGTCGACCACTCCAAGGAGATCGTCGATCTCACCGTCGACAGCCAACTTCAGTACGAGGCGCTGGGCTTGCAGAACACGTGCGGCGGCATCGAGGTGGCGCGCAGCGAAGAGCGCCTCGAGGAGTTCCGTCGCCGCATGACGTCGGCCACATGCTGGGGCATCGAGGCTCAGCTCCTCACGGTCGACGAAGTCGTCGAACTGGTGCCCTTCATCGACCCCGACGTCATCCTGGGCGGCTTCTACACACCGAGCGTCTCAGCGGTTGATTCGCTGGAGACGGGCACGCAGATGCGCCGCCGGGCCACCGAGGCCGGCCATTTGCAGACCTTTGCCAACACCGAAGTCCTCGACATTGAGACCGTTGCCGGGCCGAATCGCCCGCGCATCTCGGCCGTGGTGACCGACCGGGGCCGCATCGAATGCGACACGGTCGCGATCGCCTGCGGCGTGTGGAGTCCCAAACTGGCCCAGATGGCCGGGGCCACCATCCCGCTCACGCCCGCTGTCCACCAGATGGTCGACGTCGGGCCGTTCGACGTGCTCGTCGAGACGAACCAGGAGCTGGCCTACCCGATCGTGCGCGACATGGACACCTTCTGCTACGAGCGCCAATCGGCGGGCTCGATGGAGGTGGGCAGCTACGCCCACCGGCCGATCCTGCACCGCGTCGAGGACATCCCTTCCAATGACGAGGCGGCGCTCAGCCCGACCGAGATGCCCTTCACCCCCGACGACTTCGACCAGCAATTCGAGGAAGCCATCGAGCTGATGGAGTTCCTGGGCGACGGCGAGATCAAGTACGCCATCAACGGGCTGCTCTCGCTGACCCCCGACGCCGCGCCGGTTCTGGGCCCCACCGTCGAAGTAGAGAACCTGTGGTCGGTTGCCGCAGTGTGGGTGAAGGAAGGCCCTGGCGTCGGCCGGTTGATGGCCGAATGGATGACACACGGCTACCCCCGCCTCACCGACCCTCACGGCTCCGACGTCACGCGCTTCTACCCCCAGGACCGCAATGTCATCCACATCGAGACCCGCGCCGACGAGCACTTCAACAAGACCTACGGGATTGTGCACCCACGAGAACAGTGGGCAACGCGTCGCAATGTGACCTGCGGCCCTGCGAAGGCCCGCACCGACGATCTGGGTGCCTTCTATTTCGAAGCGGGCGGCTGGGAGCGGCCGCACTGGTATGAGTCGAACGCCGATCTCGTCGAGCTCTACGGCATCGAAGACCGCACTCACGAATGGGATGCCCGCTGGTGGAGCCCCATCACCGATGCAGAGCATCTCCACCTGCGCGAGCACTGCGGTCTGGTGGATGTGTCGCCGTTCCAGGTGTTCGAAGTGTCGGGCCCCGATGTCGTGCCTTACATCGAGAAGATGGTGGTCAACAAGTGCGATCTGCCCGTCGGGCGCTCGATCTACACCCCCGTGCTCACACATGACGGCGGGTTCCGCTCGGACCTGACCATCGTGCGCCTGACCGAGGATCGTTTCCGCATCGCGACCGGCGCATTCGACGGCGGCCGCGACGAGTACTGGTTCCGTCACAACCTGCCCGCCAGTGGTGTGACGTTCGAGAACCGCACTGAGGCGCTCGCCACTTTCGGCGTGTGGGGTCCCAACGCTGTCGAGCTGTTGGCGACGCTGACCGAGACAGACCTGGCCCAGGAGTCGTTCGGATACGGCCAGGTGCGCGACGCGCTGCTGGCCGGGATCCCGACGCAGATGTTCCGCATCTCCTACGTGGGCGACGCCGGCTTCGAGATCTATTGCGCCACCAGTGCCGGCTTGGCGCTGTGGGACGCAATCTCGCAGGCCGGGCGGGACTTCAATCTGCGGCCTGTGGGGGCAGGCGTATACGGCACGACGGGACGTCTTGAGAAGGGCTACCGGCTCATGGGTGCTGAGCTTGAGAACGAGTACAACCCGACTGAGGCCGGGCTGGCTCGACCGCGAGTGAAAGCTGCCGATTTCATCGGCAAGGAGGCTTACCTGGCAGCTCGCGAGGCAGAGTTGGCCGCCCAGCTGGTGATGCTGCGCTTCGAGAGCCTGCGCTGTACCGAGGGCTACGACCGCTTCCCCATGGGCGCCGGCAACGAGCCGGTGCTGACTGCTGCGGGGGAGCGAATCACCGACTCCCACGGCAGGGTCAGCCGCGTGACCACGGCGGGGAATGCCCCGTCGCTCGGCGCCTACCTGGCGATGGCGTACCTGCCGACCGAACTAGCAAGTGTCGGCACCGAGCTGTCGGTGATGTACCAGAACGAGCGGTATCCGGTCACGGTCGCGGCAACCGGTTCGAACCTTGCGCTGTTCGATCCGCACGACAGCCGCATGAAGGCTTGAGGGCACCCACGTGCGCATCTTGGTCTGCGTGAAGCGGGTCCCCGCCGTTGGATCGCGCATCAACGTGACAGACGGCGGGCAGCAGGTCGACACGGCGCACCTGGGCTTCACCACCAGCCCCCACGAGGAATGTGCTGTGGAGGAAGCTGCCAGGATTGTCGAGCAGCTCGACGGCGGCGATCATGCCGTTGTGGTGCTCACGCTCGGCCCCTCCGAGTCCACCGAGCAGCTGCGCTACGCGGCGAGCGTCGGCGGCACCGAGTTCGCACTGGTTGTCGCGGAGGGCGGCCTCGACTGGGATCCCCAGCGAACTGCTGTGGCCATCACATCCGCCGTGCGGGAGCTCGAAGCCGCTGATGGGCAGTTCGACCTGATCCTGTTCGGCAACGAGTCGGCCGACGGGGGCAACTTCCAGGTCGGCATCCGGGTGGCGCACGCGCTTGGGCGCCCGATCGTGAACGGCATCAAGGGCATCGACGTGGGTGAACGGGGCTTCACGGCACGTCGCGAGACCGATGCCGGCTACGAGGTGTACGAGCTCGACGCCCCCTGTGCTCTCGGCGTCAAGGAGGGCATCAACCTGCCTCGCTATCCCACCATGAAAGGGCGGCTCGCTTCGCGCAAGGCCCAGATCCAGATGCTCGAGTGTGCACAGGACGCGGCAGCGGGCGGTCAATCCCGGGTTCGGCTGCACCGGCCGCCCGAGCGTGCCAGCACCACGGTGACGCTGGGCGACAGTGCCGCAGCAGCACCCGCCGTGGTGGACCTGCTCGACGAGCTAGGTGTGCTGTGATGACCAGGGTCTGCTCAGCCAGCGCAAGCCGCCTCGCTTACGAGATTGTGCCGGACCCTTGCTCGCAACGCTTGGAACTAGCGCGCGTCTGCGCGGTCGGTGCGGCCGAGAGGGCGTCATGGGCGTGGTAGCGGTGCTGGTGGATCACGACCGGGGTGTCCCCTCCAGCGGCGCTTTGGAGGCGCTGACCGTCGCACGCGGGCTTGCCGCCGATCTCGGCGTGGGCACAGTGGCGATCCTGCTGGGCGACGATGCCTTGTTCGACTCGTACGGAGACGATCTGACCGCGCTCTGCGTCCAGTACGGCGCCGTTGTCGTTTACCAGGGCCGACACGAACTGCTGGCCGACTACGGCCCCGATGCCTGGGGCGCGGCACTGGTGTCGTTCATCGATGCGGCAGCACCGTCCGCTGTGGTGGCATCAGGCACCGACCGCGGCGCGGAAGCGATGGCACAGCTGGCAGCCCGCCTCGACCTGCCGCTGGTGGCCAATTGCGTGCGCGTGTCAACAAGCGGTTCGGAGGGTGCCGGCGAAGCGAGAGCGCCCGACGACGGCGATCCGTGGCAGATCACCCGCATCCAGTGGGGCGGTTCGCTGCTCGAAGACGTGACGCTCGGTTCTGCGCTGCCGTTGCTGACCATCGCCCCGCATTCGGCCGAGGCTGTGCCGGTCGGCGGGGATCAGGCAGAATCTGCAACCGACTGCTCGGCGGCTGAGATTGCTGCCGAGGCCGATGTGGTGGTCTTCGAGCCCGAGTTGGGACCAGAGGTGGCCCGGACGTTGGTGCGTGACCGGGTGACGCTCACCGAGGGCATCACGCTGTCCACCTCGCCGGTCGTGGTGTCTGGCGGCCGAGGCGTCGGCTCAGCGGAAGGTTTCGCCCAGCTCGAGGAACTCGCCGAGCTGCTCGGCGGTCGTGTCGGCTGTTCGCGTGCGGTCACCAACAACGGCTGGCGCTCGCATTCGGATCAAGTCGGCCAGACCGGCACCCGCATCGCCCCAGAGATCTACATCGCGTGCGGCATATCCGGCGCGATCCAGCATTGGGTCGGCGCCATGGGTTCGAAGAACATTCTGGCGATCAACATCGATCCCGAGGCCAACATGGTCACCAAAGCGGGATACGCCGTAATCGCCGACCTGCACGAGGTTGTCCCCGCAATCTCCGACGAGATCCGCCGACGACGCGATAGCTCTGCGAGGATCTGATCCTCTTTCTCACGAATGGGCGGTACTCAGTCGGTAGACACAGTCCGGGGCACCGTCGTGCATGATCACGACTCAACCGGCAGCGGGGCCCGTCCGGCCAGATGGTCGGCCAAGTTTGAGGCAGCTTCGATCAGCAGAAGGCCGACGTCGTGGGTGCGATTCGGATCCGGGAAGCGGTACGCCGGGCCGTGCACGTGCAGCGCAGCCACCACGGCGCCCTGTTCGCTCAGAACCGGCGCAGCCACGGAGTTGATACCGACGGCGAACTCCTCGTACACCCAGACGTAGCCGGCGCTGGCGACTTGGGCCAGCCGGGTCCGCAGTGCTTCGGGGTCGATCACACTGTTGGGGGTTGTCGCCTCCAAGCCCACGGCGATGTACTCGTCGAGCGCTTCAGAAGGGAGGTGCGCCAGATGCACCAGTCCCGAGGGCACCAGATGCATGGGGCAGTACTCGCCGGTCCACGAGCGCACCTGAACCTCGGACTCGGGTTCGACTTGATCGAGGTAGTAGACGGTCCGGTCGGCGCGAACGCCCACTCCGGCTGTCTCGCCGATCTGGTTGACCAAGCTGTGCAGGTGCGGACGCGCCGCCGCCTGCAGGCTTCGGTCCGTGCCGGCCGCTCCGATGATGTCGATGAGCCCTTGGCCGAGCCGGTAGTCGCCCCCGACATCGTCCTGGACCACCGCATCGACGGCTTCAAGCGATGTCAGCAGCCGAGCCACCGTGCTCTTGGGCAGCTCCACGTGATCGGCGACATCGGTGACGCCCTGCGGTCCCACGGCCAATGCCCGCAGGACGGCGAACGCTCGAGAGATCGACTGCACCGGCCCCACGGTACCCCGCAGGAGGCGCTGAACTGTCGTGTGAGCACCGTCTTGTGCCGTATTGTGGAACTGTTCTGCTGTGCGGAACACAGTCTTGTCAGAGTACGGCAGACAAGTTGTAGCCAGGGTGAAACTGTTGTAATCACAGGAAAGACACCCGATGCAACGTAGAATTCGGGGTCACGGCATTCGACGAAGGTGCGAATCGAGGAGGGACGATGCCGCGGGGGAGAAGTGCACGAGCGGGGGGACGTCATGGCGCCCTTGCGCGACTCGACACACCGCTCGTGCGAGACGGCGGTGTACTGCGACCCGCGAGCTGGGATGACGCCCTCGACCGCGCCGCATCTGGGCTGCGGGCTGCGACTCAGCAGCACGGTGCGGGCGGCGTCGGCATGTTCTCGTGCTCGAAGAGCACGAACGAGATGAACTACGCAGCCCAGAAGTTCATGCGGACGGTGCTCAAGTCGAACAACATCGATTCCTGCAATCGCACCTGACACGCTCCCTCGGTCGTCGGTCTGGCGACAGTGTTCGGGCTCGGAGGCGGAACGAGTTCCTATCAGGAGATCACCGAGACCGATGTGATCCTGTTGTGGGGATCGAACGCACGCGAAGCGCACCCCATCTTTTTTCACCATCTGCTGCGAGGCATCGACAACGGTGCCGCCATGTACGCGGTGGATCCCCGCCGCACATCTTCGGCTGAGTTCGCGGATGTGTGGCTCGGCCTCGATGTCGGCACAGACATCGCGTTGGCGAACACCGTGGCCCGCGAGATCATCGCCCACGGGCTGCACAACCGGTCCTTCATCGAGCATGCCACCACGGGCTTCGATGACTACGCGGCGTCGGTCGAGGCGTTCACGCTCGATGAGGGCGAGCGGCTGACCGGGGTACCCGCTGAGGCCATCGCGGAGATGGCACACGCATACGCCACGGCCCCTCGGGCACAGATCCTGTGGACGCTGGGCATCACCGAGCACCACACCGCTGTCGAGAACGTGCTGTCGCTGTGCAACCTCGCGCTGCTCACTGGACACGTCGGCAGGCGAGGCTCGGGCTTGGTGCCGCTGCGGGGACAGAACAATGTGCAGGGCGGCGGCGATATGGGCGCATTGCCCGACCGACTTCCCGGATTCCAGCTGCTCACCGATCCCTCCGGCAGGGCTCGCTTCGAGCGCACCTGGGACTGTGAGCTGAACCCGGTGCCCGGCAAGCACCTCACTGCGATGTTCGATGCAATGGAAGAGGGCGAGCTTCGAGCCCTGTATGTCATCGGCGAGAACCCCGCCGACTCCGAAGCCAACGTGGGGCACGCACGCAAGCTGCTCGAAGGGCTGGATCTGCTCGTCGTGCAGGACATCTCGCTGACCCGCACCGCCCGCATGGCCGACGTCGTGCTGCCCGCAGCCGCAGGCTGGGCCTCCAGCGAGGGAACGGTGACGTCCTCGGAGCGTCGAGTTCAGAGGGTGCGCGCAGCAGTGCCGCCGCAGGGCGACGCACGCGACGATGTGCACATCATCTGCGAGCTTGCAGCACGCATGGGCGCGCCATGGGGTGCCGCATCTCCTCAAGAGCTGTGGGACGAGCTGCGGTCGCTGTCACCGCTGCACAGCGGCATGAGCTGGGATCGGCTCGAAGCGAGCGGCGGGCTCCAATGGCCCTGCCCCGACGAGGACCATCCCGGCACCGAGTTCCTGCATGGATGGCTCTGGGAATCGGACCTGGGCAGCCATGCGCCGGCACCCTTTTCGACCGTCACCCACCTGCCTCCCGCGGAGGCGCTCAGCGAGCTGTTCCCGCTGCGCCTCACCACCGGTCGCGTCCTGGACTCCTACAACACCGGTGCGCAGTCCGCCGGCTATTCCTCACCGATTCGATCGGGCGACGCGATCGAGGTGAGCCCCACCGATGCCGCAGAACTCGGAATTGCCGAAGGCGACCTGGTGCACGTGAGCTCGCCCAGAGGCACAGTGGACATGGAGGTCCACATCACCGACCGCCTGCCCGCGGGTCTGGTGTTCACAACATTCCATTTCCCCGAGCTGGTGGATGCAAACCTGCTCACCAACGACGCTTGGGATGTGCGCAGCGGGACGGCCGAGTTCAAGGCCGCCGCCGTGCGCATCGACCCGTTGCGCAATGGTTCGTCCGCCGCAGGCGGGGCAACAGGCACGGTCGCCGCCGGCGGAGCATCAGGCACAGTCGCCGCCGGCGGGGCATCACGTCAGGCAGTGGCGGCAGGTGGCGCCGGTGGCTGACCTGCACTTCTCTGATGCGGAACCCACCGCATCGGAACGGCAAGCGGTTCTGGCTGCGCTCAGCGTCGGCGGCGTGAGCGACAGTGCGGTCGTCATCGATCATCCGCGTGTCGTCCGGGGAGGGACGCAGCGCCGCAAGCGGTTGCGGCACCTGCTGCTGCCCGCCTTGCACGCTCTTCAGCGCGAAGCGGGTTGGATCTCGCCGGGCGGTCTCAACTTCGTCGGTCGCACGCTCGGCGTGCCCCCGGCCGAGGCCTACGGCGTCGCCACCTTTTATGAGATGTTCCGCACGGATGCCCCGGCGCACGAGCTGAGCGTTCGCCACGTCTGTGTCGATCCCATCTGCGCGCTCGCGGGCGCCGCTCCGCTGGCGGAACACCTTCGCTCCCAGGGTCACGCCGTGCACGAAGGTCCATGCCTCGGACAGTGCGAACGGGCGCCGGCGGTCTTCATCCAAGGACGTCGTGAGCCTGACCGGGTGCCCGCTGACGACAGCGGACCTGATTCGCTGCTCGTGAGCGTCACGGCATCCACCCCCGCAGCGCCCAGCTTGCTGCGCGAGATGATCGGACGCAACTCCGAGGTCGGCGAGAGCACCTCGATGGAGGCCTACCGCCAGCGCGGCGGGGGAGCAGCGCTCGATGAAGTACTGCGCCTCGGGCCTGACGATGTCATCGCCCAGGTGAGCGCTGCGGGACTGTCCGGGCGAGGCGGAGCGGCGTTCCCCACCGGCATCAAGTGGCGCGCGGTAGCCGACGGGGACGGCCCCTGCCATGTCGTCGCCAACATCGACGAGTCCGAGCCCGGAACGTTCAAGGACCGGCTGCTCTGCGAACTCGAACCCCTGGCGATCATCGAGTCCATGGCCGTTGCCGGCCTGGTGGTCGGGGCGGAACAGGGCTGGATTTACATTCGTGGCGAATACCCGCTGGCAACTCGACGTCTTCACGATGCCATCGCGCAGGCACGCAGCGCAGGTTGGCTCGGCGACGACGCGGCAGGATCGGGCCAGCATTTCGACATCGAGCTGCGTCGGGGTGCCGGCGCATACATCTGCGGCGAGGAAACTGCGCTGTTCAACTCGCTCGAGGGTTTCCGAGGGGAACCCCGCAATAAGCCGCCGTTCCCCACCACCCACGGGCTGTTCGGGCAGCCCACCGTGGTGAACAACCCCGAAACGCTGCTGAACGTGAACGAGATCCTGCGTGTCGGGCCCCAGGCGTACCGCAGCGTGGGAACCGAGGGCTCGCCGGGAACGAAGCTGTTCTGCCTGTCTGGCCACGTGGGAAGACCAGGGCTGTACGAAGCTCCCTTCGGGACACCGCTGGGCGAGCTGCTGGAGTTGGCCGGAGGTGTGCAAGGCACGCTGGCCGCAGTACTGCTGGGCGGTGCGGCAGGCAGCTTCGTCGGGCCAGATGCGCTTGCGCTGCCGCTCTCTTTGGAGGACACGCGTGCCGCAGGTACGACGCTCGGGTCCGGTCCGGTGATGGTCTTCAACGACACTGCCGACATGAGTGGCGTGATCGAGCGGCTGGCCAAGTTCTTCCGTGACGAGTCGTGCGGCCAGTGCGTTCCATGCCGTGTCGGCACCGTCCGCCAGCACGAGCTGGTGACGAGCATTCGCCGTGCGGGCGGGCCCACGGCGCCACAACGTGAGCTGCTCGGCGACATCGCAGACGCTATGGGCGACGCTTCCATCTGCGGGCTCGGGCACACCGCGGCCTCTGCGGTGATGTCCGCCATGCGGCTCGGTCTGCTGGGAGACTCAGCATCGTGAGAGGTTCCCGATCATGAACCCGCCAGAGCCGAACACCCACACAGCGGTGACGCTGAGCGTCGACGGGCGAGATGTGACGGTGCCCCAAGGGCAGACAATCCTCGCTGCCTGCACGGCTGCGGGCGTCGAGACACCGACGATCTGCTGGGCACCCAATCTCACTCCGGTCAACGTCTGCCGTGTCTGCGTCGTCGAGGTCGAGGGTTCTCGCACGCTCGTGCCCGCCTGTTCGCGGCCGGCAGAAGCCGGCATGCAGATCAGCACCGATTCCGAGCGTGTCCGCCACAGCCGTCGCATGGTGCTGGAGTTCCTCGGTTCGGCGAACGATCTCTCACAGGCACCCGAGATCGCCGAGTGGTCCCAGCACTATGGCGCCGACCCCGCTCGGTACGAAGCGCAAGGCATCGACGAAGGCTCGTCTGGCGCCACAGCCGATGGCGAGATCAGGCTCGAACCCGAACGCGTCGACGAACCGGTCCGCATCCAGGACGATCTGTACATCCGTGCCTATGACCGGTGCGTGCTCTGCTACAAGTGCGTCGAGGCCTGCGGCGACGATGCTCAGCACACTTTTGCCATCGCCGTGGCAGGTCGTGGATTCGATGCCCGGATCCGCACCGAGTACGACACCGAACTTCCGCAGAGCGCGTGCGTGTACTGCGGCAACTGCGTCGCTGTGTGTCCCACCGGGGCATTGCAGTTCCGCACGGAGTTCGACTTGCGCGCAGTGGGGGAGTGGCGTCCGCACGACCAGAGCGTCACCCGCACGGTGTGCTCGTACTGCGGCGTGGGCTGCAATCTCGAGCTGCATGTCCAAGACGAACGCATTGTCAAGGTCACGTCGCCGGCCGACCACTCGGTGACGAGCGGCCACCTGTGCATCAAGGGCCGATTCGGCTGGGAGTACGTTCACGCGCCGGCGTTCGAGCCGCCTGCGACTGACACAGCGGAGCGCTAACCACTGGTGCCGGCGGAGCCGCCAAACCCTGAACCGAAGCCCACCCCAGAAGGCGAGACTTCCGGCCCCCTCGCCGAGGGCGCAGCGACCAGCACCTCGGCCGAAGGCGGAGCGACCAGCACAGCTGCCGAAGGCGGTGCGTACGACTCGGTACGCAAGACCCGCCGCGAACGGGCGCTCGAGCGCGCACGCGCGATGGCAGCAGAGCTGGTACCTCAGATCGCGCGTTCCGCCGTCGCCAAGCCGCACATCGGCGGGCCGGCGCTCGCGTCACCTGTGGCCCGCAGCACCGCCCTGTTCGTGGGCATCGCTCTGCTCATGGCGGGCAACGGCCTGCAGAACACCTTGCTCGGTGTCCGGGCCGAATCCGAGGGCTTTGGCTCGACGGTTGCGGGCCTCGTCATGGCGATGAACTTCGTCGGATTCCTGGCGGGGTCCGCTGTCGCTCCCCATTTCCTGCGCCAAGTCGGTCATGTGCGTGTCTTCGCTGCTCTGGCTTCGGCTGGAAGCAGCGTGGTGCTCGTGCAGGCGGTATGGGTGCACCCGCTGGTCTGGGGTGCGGGACGGTTCCTGTGGGGCATGTGTTTCGCCGCGTTGATCGTTGTGGCCGAGACGTGGCTGAACGAGCTGGCGACTAATGAGAACCGCGGTCGGATGCTGGCCCGCTACATGGTCATCACGATGGGTGCCATTGCCACGGGCCAATTCATGGTGGCCATCGCCGACACCAACGGCTTCACGCTGTTCGCCGTGGTGTCGGTGCTGGTTTCGCTTGCACTCGTGCCGATGTCGCTCTCGGCTTCTGCCAATCCTCCCGTCGTGGTGCCCGAACGCGTCGGGTTCCGGACGCTGCTGGCGACCGCGCCGACCGGTGTGGTGGTCACCTTCCTCGTGGGTGCGGCGCTGGGCTCGATATCAGGCATCGGAGCTGTGTACGCAGCAGCGCGAGGCTTATCGCCGATTCAGGTAGCGGCCTTCGTGGCAGCCCCCATGATCGGCAGCCTGTTCGGGCAGATCCCCCTCGGCCGGCTGTCAGACCGTGTGCCTCGACGCCTCGTCATGGTCTTGGCCGCATCCGTCGCCGCTGCGGCGTGCCTGGCCATGCTGGCACTCGACGAGCGCGGCATCGCTGGCATTGCCGTGATGGGCGTGATGGGCGCATTCGCCTACCCGATCTACTCCCTGGCCGTGGCGCAGACGAATGACTGGCTGCGAGATTCACAACGGACGGGCGCCAGTGCCGTGCTGGTGCGCATGAACGGGGTCGGTGCCACGGTGGGTCCGATCTGTGCCGCAATCGGGATGTCCGTCACGCTCAACGCGTTCTACTTCGTCATGGCCGCTTCCCACGTTGCGGTCGCTGTCTTCGTCACTGCGCGCATGCTGCTGGTCGCGGGGCCGGCCGTGTCTCAGCAGGGCACTTTCCACCCGATCCCGGCTCGTGCCTCCGCCGCGGTGGCTGCGTTGCTGAGGCGACGTCGGTGAGACCCCTGCTCTATTCCTCTCGGGCCGTGATGTCGTCACAGCGCTTCGCCTCGCCGACGCGGGCGCTCTGATGGGGGCGCTGTTCGGCCTGCTCACCTCGATGAGCATCGGTACCAGCGACTTGTTCGGCCGCCGCGTCGTGATGCGCTGCCATGTGCTCTCGGCAATGGTCATCTTTCAGGGAAGCGCAGCCGTAATCGCGCTGGCCATCGTGCCCCTCGTTCCCGGCTCGTTCGAGAGCGCCGACTTCGCTCGGGGCCTCGTTTCGGGGCTTGGCTTGGGTACCGGCCTTGCCTGCTACTACACCTCGCTGGACCGGGCCGGCTCGGCGGTTGCCGCGCCTATCGTCGCCACGCTGTCGGCGATCATCCCTTTCGCCTACACGACACTGCGCGGCCACGATCCGCCCCTCCTCGCGATCATCGGCGCCATGGCAGCATTCGGCGGATTGGGCCTGGTGACGGCCGGCGGGACCCGGGGCGCCCACATCTGGGAAGGAACTGCGTGGGCGACGCTGTCGGGCATTGCCTACGGCGTCGGACTCGGAGTTCTCGTCGATCTCTCCGAGAGTTCCGGCGCCTGGCCGGGGTTCGGGCAGCGTCTCACGTCAGTTGCAGCCATGGCCGCTCTGGTTGCGATCCGTCGCCTGCCGGCGCTACCGCCACCTGAGGTAATGGGCTACGCCTTGCTGACGGGTGTGGCCAGCGCTGGGGCGACCATCTTCTACATCGTCGGCATCTGGTTCGATGCACCGGCAACTGTCGTCGGTGCATCGATGTTCCCAGTGATGAGCATCCTCGTGGGCCGGGCCGCGTACAACGACACCATCAACACCCGCCAGTACATCGGCATAGCTGCGGCCGTAGCAGGCGTCACCGCCGTCGTCGCCTCCTGAGCGGAGGCCGACTCAGTAAGGGAGCGAAGGCTCGGGCAGTTCTTGGCCTTCTTGGAATGGCGGGGGAATGAGATCTTCGTACATGGCCGGATCTGGCGGGTAGATATCGACTACTCCGTCACGTCTGTAGACCACGCCGGTACCTGCTTGGTAGGCAAGCAGGTGAGCGTCTTTGGCGGCCAGACGCAGTGCTTCACTGACGCCTGCAATCCAATTGTCGATGAAGGCTTCACCGTTGCTGAAAGCCAGAGGCTGCTCCGGGTGTCGCTCAGTCATGGTCGGGGCTTCGCTCCAGTTCGATGGCTGGTTCCTCAATGTTGTCATACAGTACCCAGCTGTCGACCTCATGCGAGTACAGCTCGCGCAGATTGCGCAGGCCGGCAGCGAAGCGTCGCCGGACCACATCAGGCGGCACGTGATGCCCGCCGCGCGACACCCGCTGAGCGACTCGCCGGACCGCATCCTCCGCCGATGGCAGCGACAGGAAGATCAGCGAGACACCATAGCCATCCGCCCGCCAGCGACGGATCTTGCGCAGGTAGCCCCGCCCTGACAGCGTGGTCTCGAAGGCGAAGCTGCGACCTTCGTCTGCGTGCCGGTCGAGCTCGGCGAGCATCAAGCGCCCCGCCTGAATATCAGCGTGGCCGGGCTCTGTCGGATCGAGCCCGGAGCCAATGAGGTCGGCGTTCACGAACGGGATACCGCGTTGTTCCAGCCTGAGGTAGCGAAATGCGAACGTCGTCTTGCCGTCACCGTTCGGCCCGGCGATGATCAGAATCTCCTTCACGGCCTCGGTCGGTCACAGTACTAAGTCGATGAGCCGGGACATGCGCCCATTTCTGATTCCCCTGCACCGGCTCAACTTCGCCGCCAACCGGGCACTGCACATGATCGTCATCGTCTGGCTCCGCTACTGCGAACGAACCCGCAGTTGCCTCGACCACCTCGTGAGCGAAGGGAAAGAAGACAAGCCACCCGCTGCCTCAGACGCTACATCGCCCGAAAGATCTACCGCACCCTTCGAGCGACCTCGCCACCCTCAACACCCGCACATGACACCTATAGGAACGTCCCAAGGTGAAACAGGCTGAGCCAAGTGGCCGACGACGGCCGTTTGCATTCCGGCGCCGTACCTGGCCCGGGCATCTGTGGCGCCCATGCCGAGATTCTCGCGGACGCGCGGCCCAGAAGTGCCGCTAGCGAAGGCGTCACGCACCGCGTCGGTAGCCGCTTGCTCGCATTGTGATCGATCTCGCGCGGCACACTCAAGCAGATTTTTTTTCGCGGATATCTCGGCAACTGCGTCGGGATCAATGTTCTCGAACCATTCTGCGAGTTCGTCAACCCTTGCCTCAATCTCCTCGACCGGCCTGGGCATCTTGTCCATGATGTTTGCCCGGGGTTTTATGCAGTGCAGGATCACGTCTCGTTCTCGAGCTTCCTCGACACCGCCGATATGGGGCAGCGAAACCCGCGAGCCGTCTAGCGACCCGGCAGAATGCGGGAACCGTTGCCCCAGCAGACAGCAGTGCCGTTCGTGCGCACCCCACACGAACGCTCCCCGCCGGCGGATACCGACGTGAACGAGCCCGTCGGCGCAGCGCTCTGCCCAAAGTGGTTGCTGCCCCAGCAGGTCACGGTGCCGTTCGTGCGTACCCCGCACGAATGCAACACGCCGGCGGATACCGATATGAGCGAACCCGTCGGCGCATCGCTCTGCCCGAGGCTGTTGCGGCCCCAGCAGGCCGCGGTGCCGTTCGTGCGCAGCCCGCACGAATGGTCCTCGCCGGCGGATACCGACGTGAACGAGCCCGTCGGCGCAGCACTCTGCCCATAGTGGTTGTTGCCCCAGCAGGTCACGGTGCCGTTCGTGCGTACTCCGCACGAATGCCACTGCCCGGCGGACACCGACGTGAACGAGCCCGATGGCGCATTGCTCTGCCCTTTGCTGTTGTTGCCCCAGCAGGTCACGGTGCCGTTCGTGCGTACCCCGCACGAATGCAACTCGCCGGCGGATACCGACGTGAACGAGCCCGATGGCGTATCGCTCTGCCCGTCGTCGTAGTTGCGCCAGCAGGTCACGGTGCCGTTCGTGCGCACCCCGCACGAATGCCACTCGCCGGCGGATACCGACGTGAACGAGTCCGATGGCGCAGCGCTCGGACCGTCGCCGCCGTCGTAGCCCCAGCAGACCGCAGTGCCATTCGTGCGCACTCCGCACGAATGCAACCTCCCGGCGGATACCGACGTGAACGAGCCCGACGGTGCAGCGCTCTGCCCGTCGTCGTTGCGCCAGCAGGTCACGGTGCCGTTCGTGCGTACTCCGCACGAATGCAACTCGCCGGCGGATACCGACGTGAACGAGCCCGATGGCGCAGCGCTCTGCCTGTCGTCGTAGTTGCGCCAGCAGGTCACGGCGCCGTTCGTGCGCACCCCGCACGAATGCCACTGCCCGGCGGACACCGACGTGAACGAGCCCGACGGTGCAGCGCTCGGACCGTCGTCGTTGCGGCCCCAGCAGGTCACGGTGCCGTTCGTGCGCACCCCGCACGAATGCCACTGCCCGGCGGACACCGACATGAACGAGCCTGATGGCGCATCGCTTTGCCCGAAGCCGTTCTTGCCCCAGCAGGTGACGGTAGTGTCGCTGCGCACCCCGCACGAATGGCTACCGCCGGCGGACACCGACATGAACGAGCCCGACAGCGCATCGCTCTGCCCGTAGCTGTTCTTGCCCCAGCAGGCTGCGGTGCCGTTTGTGCGTACCCCGCACGAATGCCACTGCCCGGCGGACACCGTCGCGAACGAGCCCGACGGCGCGACGCTCTGCCCGTCGTCGTTATTGTGCCAGCAGGTCAGGGTACCGTTCGTGCGCACCCCGCACGAATGCCACTGCCCGGCGGACACCGACATGAGCGAACCCGTTGGCGCGACGCTCCGGCCGTAGTCGTTGTCGCCCCAGCAGGCTGCGGTAGTGTCGCTGCGCACCCCGCACGAATGCCACTCGCCGGCGGACACCGACGTGAACGAGCCCGACGGCGCAACGCTCTGCCCGTGGTCGTTGAGGCCCCAGCAGGCTGCGGTGCCGTTCGTGCGCAGCCCGCACGAATGCCCCTGCCCGGCGGACACCGACGTGAACGAGCCCGACGGCGCAACGCTCTGCCCGTGGTCGTTGAGGCCCCAGCAGGCTGCGGTGCCGTTCGTGCGCACCCCGCACGAATGCCCCTGCCCGGCGGACACCGACACAAACCGACCCGACGGCGCAATGCTCTGCCCGTTGGTATTGGCGCCCCAGCAGGTCGCGGTGCCGTTCGTGCGCAGCCCGCACGAATGCCCCCAGCCGGCGGACACCGACACAAACCGACCCGGCGGCGTATCACTCCGCCCGTCGTGGTTGAGGCCCCAGCAGGTCACGGTGGCGTCGCTGCGCAGCCCGCACGAATGGCTTTTGCCGGCGGACACCGACGTGAACACGCCCGACGGCGCATCGCTCTTATCGATGAGGGTATCGCCCCAGCAGGTCGCGGTGCCGTTCGTGCGCACCCCGCACGAATGCCAGTCCCCGGCGGACACCGACACAAACCGACCCGACGGCGCAACGCTCTGCCCGTTGGTATTGGCACCCCAGCAGGTCGCGGTCCCGCTTGTGCGCAGCCCGCACGAATGTGAGTGCCCGGCGGAAACTGATGAGAATGGACCCGACGGAGCATCGCCCTGCCTGCTGACGAAACTGCCCCAGCAGGTCACGGTGCTGTCGCTGCGCAGCCCGCACGAATGGCCGTCTCCGGCGGACACCGATGTGAACGGACCCGTCGGCGCAGCGCTCTGCCCATAGTGGTTGCTGCCCCAACAAGTCACGGTGCCGTTCGTGCGCAGCCCGCACGAATGCTCCTCTCCGGCGGACACTGACGTGAACGGACCTGATGGCGCATCGCTCTGCCCGTCGCTGTTGTTGCCCCAGCAGGTCACGGTGCCGTTCGTGCGCAGCCCGCACGAATGCTCCTCGCCGGCGGACATCGATGTGAACGGACCTGATGGCGCATCGCTCTGCCCGTCGCTGTTGTTGCCCCAGCAGGTGACGGTCCCGTTTGTGCGCAGCCCGCACGAATGCCCGCCGCCGGCGGAAACTGATCTGAACGAGCCCGATGGCGCATCACTCCGCCCGTAGCCGGTGCTGCCCCAGCAGGTCACGGTGCCGTTCGTGCGCACCCCGCACGAATGCAAGTCCCCGGCTGAGACCGATGTGAACGGGCCCGACGGCGCATCGTTCCGCCCGTGGTTGTTGAGGCCCCAGCAGGTCACGGTGCCGTTCGTGCGCACCCCGCACGAATGGCTGTTGGCGGCGGAAACCGATGTGAACGAGCCCGACGGCGCATCGCTCTGGCCGTTGCTGTTGAGGCCCCAGCAGGTCACGGTGCCGTTCGTGCGCACTCCGCACGCATAGAAGTCTCCGGCGGACACCGACGTGAACGAAGTCGACCGCGCATCGCCCAGCGCGTGGCTGTTGAGGCCCCAGCAGGTCACGGTGCCGTTCGTGCGCACTCCGCACGACTCCGTCCCGCCGGCGGACACTGCGGTGAATTGCCATGGCCCCGCAGCGGCTTGGTCGTCGGTGGCAGTGGCTTCAGTTGCGGTGCTCGTGCCTGCGGCGGTGTCGCCGCTGCCGCGTCGCCCGACTAGTTCCGCGGTGGCCCAGCGAGTGACGCCGCCGAGGCGTGTCATATCGCGACCGGCGATCTTCGCGGTGGGTACCGCAGCGATGCCGCCGAGCACGTACCCGCCTGGCCCCGCGGCTTCGAGGCGTGCCCGCTGGCTGGCGGGCATCGCGCCATCTCGGGGACCCGCGACGATCACGCAATCAGTGTCCACGGCACCGGCGAGGGTGACTGCGCTGTAGATATCCGACTGCGCTTTGGCGTCACCGCCCACCACGATGGGCGTGTCACCGGCGCAATCCGACGCGATCCACGGCTCAGCGCCGTCGAGATACAGGCCCGGCACCGTCACGTCGGCGGGTGCTGTCTGCGTTGTGTCAGTAACAGCCGCCGTCTCAGGTTCGGTGCCAGCGGCGAGCGCGCTCGCCTCGCTGCCGACCTGCTGCGCGGTGGCCCAGCGGGTCGCACCGCCGAGGCGTGTCATGTCGCGACCGGCGATCTTGGTTTCGGGCACTGCGGCGGTGCCGCCCACGACGTACCCGCCCGGCGCCGCGGCTTCGAGGCGTGCCTGCTGGGCGGCTGTCATGCCCCCGTTCCGGGGACCCGCGACGATCACACAATCAGTGTCGATGACCCCGGCGAGGGTGACTGCGCTGTAGATGTCCGACTGCGCTTTGGCGTCGCCGCCCACCACGATGGGGGTGTCGCCGGCGCAATCCGACGCGATCCAGGGCTCAGCGCCGACGACATACGCGCCCGACGTCTGCGCCGACACGGCAGCAGGCAAGACCAACGGGGCCATGAGTAGCAGCACGACCGCGGCAGCAAGCAGCTTTCGGTACATGGCGGCTCCCTTCTCGCGAGCGGGTCAGGGTACATTTGCACACACGAGCGTGTTACCTGGCGGGTATAACCACCGGCGGCTCTACGGCCAGTTCGCTCGCGCTCTGCGCCACACCTCCTCTACCAAGGATGCGCTGTCGGCTAGACGATCGCGTCTGGCTCTTCGGCTTTGCGCCGGGCTCAGCGAGACGCGATGGCCGTCCGCACGCCAGCGACGGATCTTGCGCAGGTAGCCCCGTCCTGACAGCGTGGTCTCGAAGGCGAAGCTGCGACGTTCTTGTATGTGTCGGTCGAGTTCGGCGGGTAGGCGAGTGCGATTGCCGACCCGCATCCAGCCCTTCGAACTGAGCGTGCTCAGAACCACCGCTCGGGCCGAGGCTTAGCGGCCTTCCTCGCCGATGGCCACTTCGGGGCGGGAGGCGATCACTTCTGGCGTCCGGCTGGTTGCAGCGACCCAGTAGCGAGATTCGGAGCACATCCAACCGACCAGTTCCAGCAGTTGCCCATGGTCTCGGGACAGGTCGCGCCGATGGATCGGCTCATGGTGGGCAATCCGATTCCGGAGGAAATGAAGGCGTTGCATCCGATCGGCCACGTCGACTCGGACTTGTTCGGGGTGGCGCGCCGAGGGGTGCAGCGGGAATGCCGACGCGACCGCGGGCACCCACAAAGACGTCAAGTACGGGGGTTCGCACAGGTAGCGCCAGAATCCGAAGTTCAACTCAGCGATGACCCGGCCGTGCACTTCTGCGCGCCTGCCTCCACGGGTTGCGCGCTGTCGGGCGGCTGCGATGTCTTCTCTGGCCCGCCGAGCGTGTCGGCCCGGGAAGAGCCGCGTTTGGCGGTACCACACGTCTGGCCACCCTGCGGCCATTCCGTACGCCGAGAGCGCGTTGTCGACTGTGTTGCGGAAGATGACTTCCAGACGGCCGAGATCTTCATGAAGAGCGCCGGCTGTATTGGCGTTCCAGTCGTACAGGCGAACAGCTGCCTCTATCTCGCCGTCAGCTGCTTGCAAGTAGGACTCAAGGCGTGACGCCGTCAATCGGACGGCGACCTCTTGGAAGTTGATGATTGACATTCGCTTCCTGGGCCCTAGAATCGTCATCGAAGACCCCGGAACCGTCACTGCTTCGGCAAACGGCCGGGGTTACGCCTTTTCGTGGCTCGGGTGCATCCGCACTGCGGTTCTCGACCGTCCCTTCATCGGCCGCTTGGCGGGTGAGCCAAGTCGAGTTGGACGCCGCCGATGCCGCGAGTGCCCCGGCGGGCACCGGCTTCAGGCTGCGCACCGTATTCGGCGATTCGGCTACATCAAAGTGAGTTTCATCACATTCCATGCTCATGTGCCTCCGCCCGGTAGTGAGCAGTTCATCTGGATCAGGAACTGGCTGTGCTGCATGCTGCAGTTCCGACAGGCCCCTGACACGGCACTAGACGATGGCGTCGGGTTCGGAGGCTTTGCGCCGGGCGATGTAATCGCGGAGTTCGGCGTCGATGGCGTCGTCGATCGGCGGCGCTTCGTAATCGGCCAGCATCTGGCGCATCTGACGGTTGGCCCGCTGTGCGGCATCCAAGGATCCTTCGTCGGACCACTGCTCGAAGCTGTTGTTGTCGGCGATGGTCGACTGACAAAAGGCGGTCTCGAAGTTGGCCAGCGTGTGGGAGTGCCCCAGGAAATGGTCGCCATGGGGGTTGGTGACGAACGCCTCGACGGCCTGCCCATTGGGCGTCATGTCGACGCCTCTTGCATAGACCTCCATCATCCCCAGTTGGTCGGCGTCCATGATGAGCTTCTCGTAGCTCAGCGTCAGGCCGCCTTCGAGCCATCCTGCGGCATGGAGCACAAAGTTCACTCCTGCAGACATCGTGGGCAGCAGCGTTGAGGCCGACTCGTAGGCCGCCTGCGCGTCAGGCGCCTTCGACGAGGTGAATTGGCCTCCCGAACGAAACGGCACGCCCACGCGCCGCGCCAGCTCGGCCATGACGTAGATGGCCAGGCCTGCTTCGGGCGTGCCGAACGTCGGCGCCCCAGTCGCCATGGACATCGATGATGCGAACGTTCCGAAGACCACCGGAGACCCGGGACGCACGAGCTGGCAGAACGCCATACCCGACAGCGCTTCAGCGAGCGCCTGGGCCGACAGCGCAGCCACGGTCACCGGCGACATGGCACCGGCCAGGATGAACGGCGAGATCACGCACGCTTGGTTGTGCTGGGCGTATACCTCCGCCGCGCCGAGCATGGTTGCATCCCAGCGCAGCGGCGACGAGGCGTTGATCAGGCTCGTCAGCACCGTGCGGTCGGCGAGGTCGCCGCCGAAGGCGATACGGCACATCTCGACGGAATCAGCCGCACGCTGGGCGGCAGTGACCGAGCCCATCAGCGGCTTGTCGCTGTAGCGCAGGTGCGCATACACCATGTCGAGGTGGCGCTTGTTCACCGGCACGTCGGTGGGCTCGCAGACGGTGCCTCCGCTGTGGTGCAGATGGGGCAGCATCCAGACCAGCTTGACCACCTGTTCGAAGTCCTTCAGCGTGGCGTAGCGCCGGCCGTCATCGAGGTCACTCACGAACGGCGAGCCGTAGTTGGGGACGAACACCGTGGCATCGCCGCCGATGGGCACTGAGCGGGCCGGGTTGCGGGCGTGCTGGACGTAGGTGCTCGGTGCTGTGGTCTGCACGATGTCGCGGCACAGACCGCGAGGAAAGCGAACCAGTTCGCCCTCGACGTCTGCACCGGCGTCGCGCCACAGCTCCAGTGCCCGGGGGAAGTCCTGGAAAGCCACGCCGACCTCGGACAGGATCGTCTCGGCGTTCTCCTCGATCTGTGCCAAGCCGGCCTCATCCAGCACGCTCACTGGGGTCAGCGATCGCTGCAGGTGGGTGTTGAAGGTCGTATCTGCCGCAGTGCGCTGAGCCTGGCGGGCTGCGCGGCCGCCTCCTCGACGTCGTGTTCGCTCAGTCATGGTTGCCTGTCATCGTTGCTTGCTGCCTTCCGGTGCAGATCGATCTCCTGGATACCAAGAGCGTGCGTCATCGTCGCCGTCGCTGCCGCGAACGGCGTGAGGACCGTTCACCGCGCACTGCGTCGGGGGCATCGGGACTCGCTCGCGGCGGCAGCGCAATCGCCGTCGAGAGCTTCGGCGAGGGTGCAGTTGCGTGGGGGAGTGCCATGGCGGCCACGAAGAGTTCCTGAAAGCGGGGCTCGGTGGCGGTCTCGATTTTTCGGATGCTGCGGACGACTCGTTCCATCTCTGCACGCTGAGCACCCGATAGCAGTGCGCGTAACGCACCTGTGCCCGCGGCGTTGCCCACCGATCGCACAGCACCGGGGTCGCAGTCGCCGATGAGACCGAGCACCATCGCCCTGGTGGGGTCGATGTGTGCTCCGAAGGCCCCCGCGAGCTGCACGCGATCTGGGGCAACGATGCTCGCGCGTTCGCACAACAGATCGATGCCGGCGCGCAGCGCTGCCTTAGCGAGCTGGATCGCCCGGACATCGTTCTGAGTGACGGTGATGGTCGGGCCGCCAGACCCCTCGGGTGGTTCGTACAGCACGAACGACGAGGTCCGGCCATCTGAGATCACACGTGATGCCCGCTCGCCCTCCGTCGGTGCTGCGGCGATGACCCCATCGGACGACAGCATCCCCGCGAGGTACATCTCGGCGACGACCTCGATGATCCCGGAGCCACATATGCCCGTGACGCCTGCGGCTGCACTGCGAGAACCGGCTGCGACCCGCTGCTCGATTGCCTCAGCGAAGCCGGGCTCGTCGGACCAGAGATCGCAGCCGATGACACGAATTCGGGGAGCCCACGTCGCCGGATCGATGCGCACCCGTTCGATCGCACCCGGCGTCGCCCGCTGCCCATGGCTGATCTGGGCGCCCTCAAACGCCGGGCCCGTCGGGCTGGAGGCTGCCCAGAGTCCCTGCGAGCTGCCCAGCACGATCTCAGCGTTTGTGCCGACGTCCACCAGCAGGGTGATGGCCTCGTCGCGGTGCGGGCCCCCAGCAAGCACTGCCGCCGAGGTGTCCGCGCCGACATGGCCGGCGATGGCGGGGCCCACATACACCCGAGCCGCCGGGCACGGCAGGCCCATCTGAGGTCCTTCGAGCTCGACGGCAGCGTCGGTGGCCAAGGTGAACGGCGCCTGTCCGAGGGGGGTCGGATCGATGCCGAGGGCGATGTGGATCATGATCGGGTTGCCGACGAGCACCACCTCGAGTACGCCGGACGGATCTGTACCGGCCGCGTCACAGAGCTCGTTGGTCAGCAACGCCAGCGCGTCGCGGACGAGCGAGGTGAGCTCGGCCGCCCCGCCCGGATTCATCATCACGTACGAGACCCGGCTCATCAGGTCTTCGCCGAGGCGAATCTGAGGGTTCATCCGGCCTGCCGAGGCAAGAATCTCGCCGCTGTGCAGATCGGTCAGGTGCCCCGCGAGGGTGGTCGAGCCGATGTCGATGGCGATGCCGAGCGCGGCCGTCACCACATCGGGCCACACCGCCGAGATCATGCCGGTGCGCCCGCCTCGCTCGGGCCCGCTCCAGCGCACGGCGACCGTGACCAGGCGGCCGCCGTCGCCATCGGGGGCGCCGGCGGCGACCGATGCGTGAAGTGCTCCGAGTGCCCCAGGCAGTATCCCGGCCAGGCGGACATCCCATTCGTCGGCGACGCAGTCGATCACCGTTTGGGCCAGGCCGCGGCGCTCATCCAGCGTCGGTGGCGGCACGGTGACCACATGCAGGGTTGACAGCGGGTCCAATGCGATGTCGCCGACGTCGACGGTCTTGCGCACCACGGGGCCGTGCAGCTGGCTGTCGGGCGGCACGTCGACGACGACGTCTGCCTGCACGAGCGCCTGACAGCCCAGCCGTGACTGCGGGCCAAGCGGACGGTGGCCGCCGTACGCCGCTTCGGTTGCACCTGTGGGGCTGAGCGCCTCGGGGCCGGCGGTGATGGCCCATTTGGGGAACGAACCCACCGACGGGACAACCTGGCATCGGCCGCAGATGCCGCGCCCGCCGCAGACGCTGTCGAGATCAACGCCGAGTTCACGAGCAGCGTCGAGCACCGTGATGCCCTCGCTCACGATGCCCGTGCGCCCCGTCGGAGTGAACACCACCGTGCACGCAGGCGGGCCGGCTGGGGGCTCGTCGCCGTCCTCTGCGCTGGGCGCGCCGATCCCCTCGATATCCATCACTGAGGCCGAAGCGGTATCGGCGGGCGGGGGCGGGCCCGGCGGCATCGGGGCTCCGTCAGCCGGTGCGAGCGCGTCGTCCGCCCCGCCGCCGGGGCCGATCGCCCGCCGCTCCGCCGGCGGCACCGTTCGCGCCCACGCTGGCGCGGTCGCGGTGTTCAGAGATCCACGCGGCACAGTTCTGGTCGTTGCCCGCCAAGACGTCGCCCGCCATGACGGCTGCCTTCACGTCGGCGTGGAGTGGGTTCATGATGGCGGAGGTCAAGCCTGCGCCGATCGCCATCGCCAGGAACGTGCCGGTGATCACGTTGCGGTTGGGCAGGCCAAAACTCACGTTCGAGGCGCCGCAGGTGGTGTTCACGTCGAGCTCGTCACGCAGTCGCCGCACAAGCTGGAAAACCTGTCGTCCGGCGGTCGCCATGGCTCCGATCGGCATCACGAGGGGATCCACCACCACGTCGTGACGGGGGATCCCGTATTCGGCCGCTGTGTTGACGATGCGTCGTGCCACCTCGAAGCGCACGTCGGGGTCTTCGCTGATGCCCGTCTCGTCGTTGGAGATCGCAACAACGGCGGCACCGGCACGGGCGACTAGGGGCAGCACCCGTTCCATGACTTCGAGCTCGCCGGTGACGGAATTGATGAGCGGCTTGCCGACGTAGGCGTCGACGCCGGCCTCCAGCGCTTCGATCACCGAGGAGTCGATGCTGAGCGGGACGTCGGTGACCGACTGGACGAGCTTGATTGCCGTCGCGAGCATGGCCGGTTCGTCGGCGAGCGGCACGCCAGCATTCACATCGAGCATGTGCGCACCGGCGGCGACCTGGGCGAGCGCATCGGCCTCCACCCGGCTGAAATCGCCCGAGCGCATCTCCTCTGCGAGCATCTTGCGGCCAGTCGGATTGATGCGCTCGCCGATCATGACGAACGGACGGTCGAAGCCGATGACGGCCTCGCGTGTGGCGGAGCTGATGACGGTGTCGGTCACGACGCGGTCTGCGCCATCGCACTGCCGCCGGCCGGCGCCGCCGACTGGCGAGCCGGCGGGTCGAGTCTCACCGAGGTGACTGCATCGGCCAGCTCGCCGTAGCCGGTGCGCACGACCTCCAGCGGCAGACCCAGCCGCTCGGCCCCGGCTCGGGCACAGGCTTCCACCCGGGCGCGTTCGGCGTCGTCGCAGGTCTGGGTCAACAGCACGACACGCCGGTAGTTGCCGAAGTACATCTCGGCCAGCTCGGGATGGTCGGCGATGCCGAGGCCGTTCCACACCAGCAGGTCGAAGTGACGGGCCAGATAGTCGGTCAGGTAGAACGTGGCTGGCTCGTCGTCGCTGAGCCGGGCGAAGTCGGCCGCCCCGGCGAAGAACTCATAACAGTGCGCGCCGGGTACGCGGGTCATGGCCGGACCGTTGCCTGCTGCGTGGGCCCGCTCGAATTCAGCGCACAAGGCGTCGATTGCGCCAGCGCTGCCGCAATCGCCGTAGCCGAGCAGGATCCGCTCGTAGGTGCGACCTTGCTGGGCGAGCCGGTCCAGCCGGGCGCGAACCTCACCCGCGATGTACGCCGGCCGATTGTGGAGCTTGGCGGGAAGGCACTCGACGTCGATGCCGCGGCCTTCGCTGTCGCTGTCGCTGGCGTCCTTCACCAGTGCCTTCAGCTCATTGGCCAAGGCGCCGCAGCCCAGCACCAGCACAGCGCGCGACGGGCCAGCCGCGCCAAGGCTCGCATTCGGGCGGCTCACGGGCCGCGCCGACGCTTGGGCGCGCGCTGCCTCGGCAACCCGGCGGGCACGTGAGCCCCGGCGCCGGGGAGTGCTCGAGTCAACGCTCGATGCCGTTTCCGAGGTGGATGTCATCTCACGCTCCTCTCACGCTGCGGCGGCACGCCGGGCCTTGATGAGGTCAGTTGCTGTCTCGGCCGCGACCGCAGCATCGCGGCAGTACGCGTCGGCACCGACGGCCTCGCCGAATTCCTGGTTCAGCGGGGCCCCGCCGACGATGACCAGATAGTCCTCCCGCAGGCCCTGTTCGATGAGCGTGTCCACGACAACCTTCATGTAGGGCATGGTGGTCGTCAGCAACGCCGACATGCCCAAGATGTCCGGCCGGTGCTCGGCTAGCGCACCGAGGAACTCGTCGACGTCGGTGTTGATCCCCAGATCCACGACCTCGAAGCCGGCGCCTTCGAGCATCATCCCCACCAGGTTCTTGCCGATGTCGTGGATGTCGCCTTTCACGGTGCCGATCACGATCTTGCCGATCGGTTCGGCCCCGGTTTCCGCCAGCAGGGGACGCAGAATCGCCATGCCGGCTTTCATGGCATTGGCCGCCAGCAGCACTTCGGGAACGAACAGGATCCCGTCGCGAAAATCGATGCCGACAATGCGCATAGCTTCGACCAACGCCTCATTGAGGACCTTGTCGGCGCCCCAGCCGCGTCCGAGCAACAGCTCAGTGCCTTCGACGATCTCGGGTCCGAGCCCGTCGTAGAGATCGTCGTGCATCTGGGCGATGAGGTCGTCATCGTCGAGGGCTGAGAGGTCGATCTCCTCTTCAGCATCGGCGCTGTCGACGGTTGCCGCATCGGCCATGGGTTGCCCCCTCGCCATTGTCATGACGTTTGCCGGGCACCCCCGTCCCGGTCGGCTGTCCAAGATTCAGCGTCGCGTCCTGCGGCTGAGCCGTTCCACTCAGTTGTTTTGCTGAGTCAAATTGCCTAGTTGCTGTTCCGCATAGTGGAACTGTGCCGCAGAACGGTACAGCAGCACGGTACCACGGTCCTTGTGGGAACGCGAACATGCGAGGGCGCGAATTCGACGCAGAATGCGGTGGTCCGCCGCCAGGTAGCTGAGCCCGAGCGGGCAGCCGAACCTTGCCGTTGTCACACGAGTAGCTTCGCGCACTTGTTCGCTGCGCTCACGGGCCGCTCAAGCCACGGCTCCGTCTCTCAGTCGCGAAAGGCGTTGACCTCTGCGGCTGTCACGGCCGCCGCCTCGTTCACCGAGACCAGGCGTGTCTCGCGGGTCGAGCGCTGCATGAGTTCCACGTTGCCTTGCGCCAGGCTGCGAGCACCGACCGTGACCCGGTAGGGGACGCCCACGAGCTCCGCGTCGGCAAGCTTCACCCCCGGCCGCAGCGGCCGATCGTCGTACAGGCAGTCGACGCCGAGAGCTGCCAGCCCGCTCCGGAGCTCGTCGCCGGCTGCCGACTGCGCCTCATCTGAAGCATCCAGAACGGTGATCACCACTTCGAACGGAGCGACAGCGACAGGCCAGCACAAGCCTCGCTCGTCGTGATGGGTCTCGGCCACGGCTGCCATGGCTCGTCCGATGCCGATGCCGTAACTTCCCATGATCGGGGTCTGAGCGACACCGTGGTCATCGAGCACGGAAACCCCCATTGCCTCGCAGTATTTGCGGCCCAGCTTGAAGATGTGGCCTGCTTCGATGCACCGCACGATCTCCAGCGGGTTGCCGCAATCGACGCAGGCTTCGCCCGCAGCGACCTCGCGCAGGTCGGCCCAGCGAGGGTCGACGAGGTCGCGTTCCACATCCACACCACGCAGGTGCCAGTCGTCGACATTGGCGCCGGTTGTCATAGATCGGCGGCCTCGTAAGGCCTCATCCGCGTAGATCGGCAGGTGGTCGATGCCGACTGCGCCGAGACTGCCCGGGTTGGCGCCGAGCTCTGCAAGTGTGTCGGTGGCAGTGGCGGGGCGCACGTCGATCGCGCCGCTGCAGTCGGCCAGTTTCTGCAGATTGAGCTGGTGATCGCCCCGCAGGACCACGAGCGTGAGTTGATCGTCGAGGACCATCACCATGGTCTTGATCTGCCGGTCGGCCGGCGCACCCCCCTCGAAGGAGGCCAGCGCCTCGATGGTGCGGATACCCGGCGTCGCGAAACGCTCAGGCACGCCGCCGGCGGGCGGGTCGTCGAGGGACAGCACTGCTGCGCGGGCGCGCTCGATGTTGGCTCGGTAACCGCAGTGGCTGCATCGAGCCACATCGTCCTCGCCGGCAGGCGACGCCACCATGAACTCGACGCTGGCATCGCCGCCCATGGCGCCCGAGGAGGCCTGCACGGCCATGACCTCGAGGCCGAGTCGCTTGAAGACCTTGTGGTACGCCTCACGGTGCGCCTCGAATGAATCGTCGAGACCGGCTTCGTTCATGTCGAAGCTGTACGAGTCCTTCATCATGAACTCGCGCACGCGTAGCAGGCCGCTGCGCGGGCGCGGCTCGTCACGGAACTTCGTCTGGATCTGGTACCAGGTCTGAGGCAGTTCTCGATACGAGCTCATCTCCGCGGCAAGCGTCGCAAAGACCTCCTCGTGCGTCATTCCCAGCACGACGTCGGCGTCGTTGCGATCACGCAAGCGGAACATCTCCGATCCCATGACACCCCAGCGCCCGCTGCGGCGCCACAGATCGCCGGGGTGCATGGCAGGCAGCAGAAATTCCTGCGCACCGATGGCGTCCATCTCTGCGCGCACGATGTCGGCGACCTTGTTGTGCACCCGCAGACCGAGCGGCAACAAGCTGTAGTGCCCCGAGTGCAGCTGGCGGATGAATCCGGCGCGCACGAGCAGTTGGTGGCTGGCTGCAGTGGCGTCCGCAGGTGCGTCGCGCAGCGTCGGGATGAACGAATCAGACCATCGCATTCGACGCAGGGTAAGCGGGCAGCCGATCACATGGTGCGACCTGCCCCCGAGGCCGCTCCAGCGCGGTACCGGCACCTGCGTTGCGATGTGCTGCCACGCCAGTACCCTCAGCCGGCGTAACCGATGACTGCACACCGGCGACCGTGTCGTGGACGTGCAGGCTCGGCGGCGGACCGGGGTCACAGCGCCGCACTTGGTGGCTGTGTCCGCAGCGGGTCCTGCATCGACGGTTCGGGTCATGCCCCTCGCGCAGCCCGAGCGGGCGCCGCAGCGCACCTGCCGGCCCCCTCATGACTCGATGAGCGACAACGACTTACCTTCTCCGGTTCGGCACCACGGCGCGCCAGCGCTTGAGGACCTCGCGCCTGCGCACGGTGTCTCCTCCAACGGTGACGTCAACAGATCTGCAGAGCCGTCCAACGGCCACGCGCGATCTGCGCTTGCGTCGATGCGCTGGTCCCAGATCGCCCGTCTCGTCTGGGCGGAGGCACAAGGCACAGCGGCCCAGGACGAGATCGCCACCCTCTCCTCGGATTCGCTGCGATGGGAACGAGTCCTACTGGACTTGCTCGACCAGACCGAAGCCTCTGTGTCAGAAGCTCGCCGACTGCCGCGGCCAGTCCGGCGCCAGGTGGTGCGAGATTTTGAGACCGATTTGTCCGAACTCGCCGCGGCCTATGAACGCCTGACCGGCCTCGACCCGAGCGAGTCGCCGGAGGATCCGGCATCGGCTCCCGAGACCGCCGATGCCTCCGTCGCTGGGTCGGTTCGAGAACCCGCTGCACTGCAGCTGTCATGGCAGCCAGGACGGATCATTGCCTGGGCTGCAGGGGCTGGTGCCGAACCCGACCCCACTGATCGAGTCATGGACCGCCTCGTAGCCACCGGCGCACCCGACAGCGTCTGGCGCCCTCACCCGAACATCAAGCTGCCCGGTGGCATGAGCGCGGAAGCGCTCGTGGCTGACGTCGGCGACGTCTTGGGATGGCTGGTCGGCCTCGATGGGCCTGTCGCAGGCCACCCGTCCGCATCGGGCGAGGCGGGCGAAACGGCCGATGCAGCCCCGACGTCTGCGGACATCGCTGCCGGTAACGGCGAGCCGATGGACGACGAGTCGTTGCACGGCAACGAGCAACTCGACAGCGCCGCGGGAGGCGCTAACGACGAGCGCCTGCTCGGCATCAGCGCGCTGTGGCTGCGAACTGCAGCGCGCACGGCGGTGGAGCTCGTGGCAGGGGGTCGTACCGTGCCGCGCCTGCACCGCGTTCGCAAGCGTCGCAATCGCAAGCGGCCTGACACGGCGGAGTTCTCGGTCCAGTGGCAGCCGGCCTCACCTCCCGCCGACCGGCTGGCTGGCCTCACTGAATGCCTGCCCGGTGCGGTGGCGGCACCCGAACCCAAAGCAGAATCTCGCACGACGGTGCAGTCTGCCCTGTCGGGAATGGTCGACGCCATCGTGACCAGCGCCGCGAAGCGGCTCGACGTGCCTGCCGCCTCGCCCGAGCCCCGGAGCCGGGCAGAAATGGCAGAGGCCTTCCTCGCGTACCTCGACGGCACCCGTTTCGTCGGGTCGGCGACCCAGGGCTCGGATCTGGCTCGTCGCATCGAGCTGTGGGCGCGGCCGGTGACTACCGCCGCCCGTCAGTCGCTGGTGGTGCGGCTCGACGAGCCCGACGATGCCGGGGCCTGGCACATGGAGGTGCTCGCGCTCAACCCCGAAGGCGTGACCGAGCCCGTCGAGGTGGCGATGGTGAGCGGCGTGAGCTCGCATCGCACCGAGGTGCGTGATCAGCTCACTCGCCTCGAGCGACTGCTGCCGGTGCTGATGCGCCCCGGCGGCAAGCGGCGCGGCGAGGTGGTGCTGAGCCAAGACGAAGCATGGGAGCTGATGTCGGTCATTGGCCCGGCGCTGCAATCGGCGGGCTTCAAGGTCGAGGTGCCGAACCTCTCCCGGGATCGCCCGGCCCCCTCGCTGCGGCTCACTGCGATCGAGGATGACGACAGTGCACTTGGCGCTCAGCAGCTCACCGCGGTGAGCTGGACAGCGGTCTTCGGCGATGTGGAGCTCACCGCGGAGGAGATCCAGGAGCTGGCTTCACAAGCCCGGCCGCTCGTGCGCGACCGGGGTCAGTGGATTGCGCTGGATCACGCAGACCTCGCTGAAGCGGCCGCAGCACTTGCCGAACGCGAAGAGGTCACCAAGCTCACTGGTTCGCAGATGCTGCGCCAGGTGCTGGGGCTCGAGGGTCCATCGGTGCGCGGCGGCATCACCATCTCGGGCAGCGGTTGGGCGGCCGACCTACTCCGCTCTGCCTCGGACATCTCCGCTGCGCCGCGTTCGGCGCCAGCTGGTTTCGTCGGCGAGCTGCGCAACTACCAGGCCGACGCCGTGGCATGGCTGGAGTTCCTCGACGGAGCGGGACTCGGCGGCTGCCTCGCCTTGGACATGGGCTTGGGGAAAACCCCCACGGTGCTCGCCCGCATCGTCGCAGATCGGCGCCAAGCCCCCGCCCTGGTGATCGCGCCGCCGGCCGTGGTGGGCAATTGGGCGTCCGAGACGGCGCGTTTCACACCGGGACTGTCGGCCATCATCCACCACGGTCCTTCCCGGCGCGAACCCGCAGAGCTCGTGCGGGCACTGCGTGAGGGCACTGGTGCAGACGCCGACGGGCAGATCGACGTGGTGATCACCACCTATGGCACTGCCGTGCGCGACATCGAAGCACTGTCCGAGGTGACCTGGGACCGGATCGTGGTCGACGAGGCGCAGGTCATTAAGAACCACACCAGTGAGACCGCCAAGCAGCTTCGCCGGCTGTCTGCCCGGATCCGGGTCGCACTGACCGGCACCCCGATCGAGAACGGGCTCGGCGACCTGTGGGCGATCATGGACTTCTGCAATCCCGACCTGGTGGGCGCGCGCGCGCCGTTCATCGCGCAGCTGCAACGTCCCGGCGATGCACGCGGCGCCGCCGAATCGGCCCTTCATGCGCTCAACGGCGTGCTGGTGTTCCGCCGCACCAAGGCTGAGCCGCAGATTGCCGCCGAGCTGCCCGACCGCATCGACGAGATCGCGCACTGCGCCATGACGCCCGAGCAGATCGGCCTGTACCAGGCCGTGCTCGACCAGCTCATCGTGGACACCGCACAGAGCGAGCAAGCGGGTGAGAGGCGCAAGGGCGCTGTCCTCGCAGCGATCACTGCCCTCAAGCAGATCTGCAATCACCCGCTCAACTACCGCCCCGACGACATCGACGACGAGATCGAAGGGCGAAGCGGCAAACTCGACCGGCTGCACGAGATCCTCGAGGCGGTGTTCGCGGCGGGGGAGCGGGCGCTGGTGTTCACGCACTTTGCCACCTGGGGTGAGCGACTGGCCACCCATCTCACCCGAGAGACCGGCTACCAGATCGACTGTTATCACGGCGGACTGGGCCGCTCTGCGCGTGATCGGATGGTGCACCGTTTCCAGACCGAGGATGGACCTGGGGCGATGGTGCTGTCGCTCAAGGCGGGAGGCACGGGTCTGAACCTGACTGCCGCGAGCCATGTAGTGCTCTACGACCGTTGGTGGAACCCTGCAGTCGAAGACCAGGCCCGTGACCGGGCTTGGCGCATCGGCCAGACACGCACCGTCATCTGCCATCGCCTCGTCTGTCCGGGCACCGTCGACGAACGGGTGGAAGAAGTCGTGGCAGGCAAGCGGCGCATCGCGGACATGGTGCTGCCGAAGTCGAGCTCCATCGGCGACCTCAACGCCGAGGAACTGCGGCACGCTCTGGGCATCGATTCTGATGCACTCCTTGCCGACGACTCCGAAGGAATCGACTCCGGCGCACCGGCGCCGGCGGGCCTGGCACTCGCCGGAGGGGGCGGATCATGAGCAATCGGCGCCGGCGCAAGACCTCGCGCACTCGCCGCATCGACGGGGCCGAGGCCCAGCAGCGCCAGGCCGCTGAGGCGAGCGGAGCGTTCTGGCATGGCACGGCCGTCTCGGCGGCACCGTCGGAACATGCAGATGCCGTTGGGGGTTCAGCCGCGTCGGCGACGACCATCGCCAACGTCGTGCCGGCGACGCCGCCGGTCATCCTCACCGAGACCCGTCCGATCTCGGTCACGACAGATCCGACGTCGACCGTGCGCTCGCTGGGCAAGCCGCCACTCGCGGGTCGCGAGACGGTCGCGGAGCACTATTTCGAAGCTGTGTACCAGCGCGCCGTGGCCATGGCCGGGGCACTTGCTGCAGCCGGGGGCCTGCTCGGGGCCGACGGCGACAAGCCCGCGGAGTCCTGACCGCACAAGCCAGGCTCGCAATACTTGCCCAGCGATGCGGGGCTCAGGTCAATCGGCTGCCTGAGGTTCCATGCCGACTTCTTTGCCGCGATTGATGCTGACCCAGTCGCGTGCTTCGAGATATGGCCGGAAGGTGTCGAAAATCTTCTTCTCATCGCGAGGCATGTGCTGGATCTCGTACAGGTGCGGGAATTCCAGCCAGCCGAGGACTAGATCCCACATGCGCAGCGCAGCTTCGCCGGTCGGCGGATCGAGCAAGACCGGTCCAAATATCGCCGTGTCGCCGAAATACAGGGTCGGCACCCCGAAGCCGCCCGAATCGATGACCCGCTGGTGCTCGGCCTTGATCTCGTCGTGGGTGGTCTCGTCCTCGATGGAGACGTCGACAATCGCCGGATCAGCGCCGATTTCGGTCAGCAGGTGCCGGGCTACATCGGGATTGTGGGGGCGGTTGCCGTCGACATGTAGAGCCCTGCCCGACACCGCGTACCACTTGTCGAGCAGTTCCATCGAATCGCGCCGCAGGATCGCGCCGATGCGCATCATCGACCAGCCGTAGCTCCAGTCACGCTCCCACGGATGCTTCTTGCCCTCGCGCAGGTTCACCTCTTCGAGACTGAAGAACTTCCAATTGACCTGCAGATCCAGTTGATCGCGCACGTCCCGCATCCATAGGGAGGTCTGGTATGCCCACGGGCACATCACGTCGAAGTGGAAATCGACCTCGGTCGGGCCGGTGTACTTGGTGCCGTTGCTTGCGCTCATCTCTTGTATCTCTCCTCTGATTGCGGGCCGCTCAGCAGCGCTGAGTTCGATGGGCCACTCAGCCGCTCGGTGTTCGATGGGCCGCTTAACAGCGGCCGTGTCCGATGGGCCGCTCAGCCGCGGCCGTGTCGCAGCAGGCGACCTGGGGTCGCCCCCGTGCACTCGCCGGATTCGAAGGTGACCTCGCCGTTGACGATGATCTGGTCGTAGCCCTTGGCCCGCTGGACCCGGCGCCACTCGCCGCCGGGCAGGTCGTGCTCCACGTTGCCGATCCAGGGCGGATCGATCTCGAGCTCCTCCATGTCGTAGACCACGACGTCGGCGGCGGCCCCCTCGCGCAGCGTGCCCCGGTCCTTGAACCCTGCCGCATGGGCCGCCAGCGCGGAGAGGCGGTAGTGGGCCTCTTCCAGCGTCACCACGCCCTCGTCGCGCACAAGCCACGTCAAGAAATCGGTGGTGTAAGAGCCACCGCTGAAGAACTTGGTGTGTGCACCGCCATCGGACACACCGGGAATGGCATACGGCGACTGCATCATCTCGCCCATGAACTCGGCGTTGGATCCCTTGTCGGGGCCGAGGAACTCGACGTTGAGATCGCCTTGCAGCGACAGGTCCAGCATCACCTCGATGGGATGTTTGCCCTGTTCGGTTGCCAAGTCGCCGACGGAGCGCCCGACGTATTGCTGCATGTCGGCCTGCCGGTTGACCCCCTGGACCACGAGACTCTTGGGATTGCCGCCGACGCCGGCTTGGATGACCTGCAGCCGCCGATCGGCCTCGGCAGCCTCTGCCACGAGCGCATTGCGGAGCTCGGGATCGGACATCTTGGCAATCTTCTCGTCCTTGGTGCCCGTGGTGACCGCACGCCAAGCGGGGGAGGCGTCGTAGAGGTTCCAGTGCTCCAGCGTGAAGGCGAAGCCCGCCCGCCCCGTCCCGCATTGTGCATAGATCGGCAGTTCCTGGTTCCAGCACTTGTCGATCCAGCGAAGGGGCCGGCGGTGTACCTCGGGGTCCTTTCGAGAGGGCGCCACCACGTTGTGCAGGATCGGCCGCTGGGCCGTCGCTGCGAGTACCTCGAGGAACTTGATGTCGGCCCGGATGTCACCGGTGCCCTGGGTGATCTGGATGAAGCCCTCGTCGCGTTCGGCCAGCACGCTTGCGAGGTTCAAGATGTCCTCGTCACACATGATGTCAGTGACCATGGGGGAGCCGTCGTAGTCGGCCTGCACGCTGTCGGGGCCAAGACGCTGGATGGAGAAGCCGCACAGGCCGGCGTCCATCCCCTCGTGCAATAGCCGGGCCATTTCCTTGCGCTCGGCCTCGGTGGCGGGCACGCCGGCCTTGGCCTTCTCGAGACCCATGACGTAGGTCATCAGCGACGCCGTGGGCATGTACTGGATGACGTTCACGCCCTTGGGGGCCCGATCGAGGGAGTCGAGGTACTCCGGGATCGTCTCCCAGTCCCAGTCCATGCCCAGTCGCATCGACTCATAGGGGATTGCCTCGGTACGGGTCATCGTGAGCATCGAGCGGTCGCGGAATTCCGGCTTGACCGGCGCGAAGCCGAAACCGCAGTTGCCGAGGACCACCGACGTCACCCCGTGGTATCCCGAGATGGTGCACCACGGATCCCAGCGAATCTGGGCGTCGTAGTGGGTGTGCAGGTCGACAAAGCCAGGGGCCACGATCTTGCCGGCGGCGTCGATGACGCGTTGCGCGGTGCCGCGGGGACGTCCCCCGAGCTGGGCCACCTTGCCGTCTTTGATCCAGACGTCGCCCCTGTAGCGCGGCACCCGTGTGCCGTCCACCACCGTGCCGTTCTGGATGTGGATGTCGAATTCCGTGTTCGTGGATTCGGTGCTCATGGCATGCCCCCGCAGCGCTCAGCGATCTGACTGCAACGGCCGCCACGACACGACGGGCGTACCTGCGACCGGCCCTTTCACGCTACCCGTCCGCTTCGGCGCATGCCGGGACAGTGATGCGCCGGCGCAGGCACAGCGCCATAGGCTCGGGCCTCGTTTGCCGACCCCTCAAGGCAATGTCTCCTCCGTCTGAACATCTCCAACGTGTCGCCACCGTCGCAGCGGCCATTGTCTTCGTGGGCGTGTTCCTGCCGTTGACCCTAGGCGCTGCCCACTCCCCCGAGACCGCCCAGACGCGCCCATCGGTCCATCCCTACACCCAAGGGCCCACCGACCCTGCGGTAGGGGATGACACCAGGGGATTACAGAGTCCGTTGACCGCTCCGCCGCTGGTTCTCGAAGCTTTCCCGTCTCCTCATCCTCCTCCTCCTCTCCCTCCTCCTCGCGCCGGGGGAGTGGAGACCAACGCGGTGGTCGAGCATCCACATCTGCCCGCTTCGCCGCTTGCCACCGCGGATGCGCTCATAGAACCGAAACAGCACTTCAGGCGAACAGTCGCACCGGGAGTACCGCTGGCATGCGATCGCTATCGCTCCCAGGTTCAGGCCGTCGGTGACTGGGACCCAGACGTTGTGCTCGCATTGATCTGGCGAGAATCACTCTGCAACGAACAGGCGCTTTCCCCGACCAACGACTGGGGTCTGCTCCAGCTCAACGCAACCTGTTGGGCGGGAAAGGGCATCGACGGTCTTCCTCGGGTGCGACAACTGCCCGACCACCTCCCGCAGGTCGATCTGCGCTGCGACGGTCTCACCGCCGCGACGCCGGCGGCGACGTGGTGCTTTCATGCCAAAGAAGAAGCATTTCGCACGGGCCGCCGGCCGGCTTCGCCTTGTGACGCCTGGTTGGATCCGGACATCAACCTCCGCGCCGCCTATGAAATCTGGCTCGTTCGCGGCTGGGAGCCCTGGTGCTTCAACGAACTCAGCCGGTCCACACCAGCCTGCCACGCCGCATTTGAGGCCCCCGCCGCACCCCAGGAGTAGTGGGCGTTTCCCGTGGACCCGCTGGAGCGAGATTCGGCGTTCCGTGCTGCGGGACCTTCAGGGGTCACGACGACGACTGGGCTTCTGGCGGCATCTCGCGGATCCATTTCCGTGCCGCATTGTGGGCAAGATCGATGCGGCCGCGTCTTGTCCCGACAATCATGCCTGCACCAAGCGGTCGTCCCCAAGACGCACCCGCCGTATCGGGTCGAGCCTGCTTACATGAACGCTCTGGCCCCCGCTGTGTGGGTCAAACGCGATCTCGAGTCCTACGCCGTCAAGTCGATGGCCGACGGATGGCACCAAGGGGAACCATGGTGGCCGTCATTCGCCGCTCGGGTACCGGTGCAGTAACGAAGAACGAGGAACCGGGCCGACTTAGCGACATTTGCCAAGTGACGCGGTTGCCCGCGCCGTCGGTTGATCCCGCGTTCCTCGCTGCCTTGAGTATACGCGCGACGACGAACCAACACGCGACGCGACGTCGAGCTCAGCGTCACAGAAATCCCGACGCCTGCAACAACGCCGCACCACCAGCGCCGAACGCCCGGACCGCGGCCGATCACGTCCCGAACGCGAGAATTTCCCGCCCCAGGACCAATCACGCCACGAACCGCGCTGCCAATCGCGCCGACCCCGCGAGATTCACTGAACTTGACATAATGTCTATTATCGGCGTTCTGCAGAGGATCTCGGCACAGCGGTTCAGATGTCGAGCGCCTGGCCGTAGTCGCGGCTGTGTCTCACGATGAACTCCCGGCGGGGCTCGACGGCGGCGCCCATCATCACCGAAAAGGCCTTCTTGGCCTGTTCCTGGGATGCCCGCGCCTCGCCGAGGCCGATCTTGCGGAGCACTCGTGTTTCGGGGTTCAGGGTCGTCTCGAACAGCTCCTCGTCGTCCATCTCGCCAAGACCCTTGAAGCGGGTGAGCCGGTATCGCCGATTCGCTGTTTCCAGTTCTGCGGTCAATGATTCGCGCTCGGCCTCTGAGTACACGAACTTCTTGGTTGTGCCGATGGTGAACGCATGCGTGGGCGGCTGTGCCGCGAACACCCGGCCATCCCTCAGCAGCGGGCGCATGTAGTGGTAGATCAGCGTCAGCACGAGGCAGCGAATGTGGCTTCCGTCTACGTCAGCATCGGCCAGCAAGACAACACGCCTGTAACGGCACGCATCGAGGTCGAAGTCGGTTCCCGAACCGGCCCCCAGCGCCGTGAACAGCGCCGTGGCCTCTGCGTTGTCGAGCACCGCCTTGGCAGTCCCCTTGCCGGCGTTCACCACTTTCCCCCGCAGCGGCAACACCGCTTGCCAGGCGCTGTCGCGGGCGCGTTTCGCGGGACCGGCCGCAGAATCGCCTTCCACGATGAGCAGTTCGCCTTCGCGCTGCAGCCGGCAATCGGACAGCTTGTCGGGCATGCCGTTGCTGCCGAGTGCGGCCGCCTTGCGTCGCTGATCGAGCGCTCGCCGCGACTCCACGCGATTCACCACCGCATCGGCCAGCTTGTCGATCAACGCCCGAACATGGGTCTTTCGTGACCCCGGCGCGCTGCCGTCGAACCACGCGCGCAAGCCCTCTCTCACCACACTGGCGACGATGCGCTGGACCTGCGGCGTGCCGAGTTCCCGCTTGGTCTGACCCCGGAACTGCGGTTCGGCAAAAGTTGCACGCACCACCGCGACGAGGCCCTCCTGAGCATCCTCGCGCTGTGCTCGCGCCTCGTCCTTGAGGCGTCGCAGCTTGCGCGGGTCGGCCTCGGCCAAAGCGGTATTGACCGCCGTCGTGAGTGCCCGCTCGAAGCCGGCGATATGGGTGCCTCCCTCGGGCGTGGGAATGGTGTTCACGAAGCCGACGATGTTCGTGTCATAAGCGCGCGTCCAGCGCATCGCGACCTCGACGTCGCACCGGCGCACGACATCGGTGAGCTTGCCGTCCACCGGGACGCGTTCGGTGAACTCCTCCGATCCAGTCAGCCCGACCAGACCGGTTATCGGCTCGACGTCACCACAGAGCTTCTGGACGAAGTCGGCCAGCCCGCCGCTCGAGACGATTTCTTCGACGACGGGCGGATCGGTCCGCCGGTCGGCGAGGGTGATCTTGACCTTGGGCACCAGGAAGCAGACCTGTTCGATCCGCTGGCGGACTTCGTCGAAGTCGACAGTGGCTGCGGGGTCAAAGATCTCCCGGTCGGGCCAGAATTGGACGCGGGTCCCGGTGCGTCCCGCAGATACCCGGCCGACTCGCTTGAGTTTGTGCCCGGGTCGGAAACGGCCAGCAGCATCGGTGTGCCCAGCGACTCGGTCGGAGAACTCGAGGCGATGGGTCGCGCCGTTGCGATTCACGTCCACGACGAGACGGCTCGAGAGAGCGTTCACCACCGATGCGCCGACTCCATGGAGGCCACCCGAGGCGCCATAGGCCCCGTTTCCGAACTTCCCGCCGGCATGCAGTTCGGTGAACACGACTTCGACCGCTGTGATGTCGTCCTGCTTGATGTCGATGGGGATGCCGCGGCCCCGGTCCACCACCTCGTAGGAGTCGTCGTAGAGGGTGATCTCGATCTGTCGGCCGTGTCCGGCAGCCGCCTCGTCGACGGCATTGTCGATGATCTCCCACAGCAGGTGCGTCAAACCACCGGAGCCGGTCCCGCCGATGTACATACCGGGACGCTTGCGCACCGCGTCGAGACCTTCGAGCACCTCGATGGCGCTCGCGTCATAGGTACCCGCCGGCCCATCGGCTCCGCTCGCAGCAGCGTTGCTGTGTGGGTGGGAATCGCCGCCGTCGGCCATGTTGCGAATCTGCTCCTCGGGGGCGTCGCGTGCGGTCGATGCTGCCGGTACCGCCATCAGAAGCGGTACTCCCCCAACACAAGGATGCGCTGGTCGGTCGTACGGGTCGGCCCGTTGCGCTTCGTCGCAGACAGCTCCGGCCGCGCTGGCGCCGGATCGGGCGACCCGATGTCGTCGTGCGGTGCCACAACCGCCGCGAGCTGGCGGTGAAGTCCCACCCAGCCGTAGGTGACCTGCGTCTCAAAACCGGCTAGTCGCACCGTGGGTGAGCCGGCAGTGCCCCGCCCACGGGACGGGATATCGGAGATTTCGGTGACCTTCACCGTGCCCTCGTCGGTCACCAGCACTACCAGCGCGCCGAATGAGACTGCGCCTGCGGCCACCACGGTGGCGCCGGCGTGCAGTTTCATGCCGGCGACGCCCGCTGCCCCGTGGCCACGCACGGTCAGCGCGTCGGCGCCGAACCGCAGCACATGGCCGGTGGAGGCAATGAGCGCCACTTCAGATCCATCGGGAGCATCGAACGCCGCAACCACCCGGTCGCCGTCGGTGAGCGAGATCACCGTGTTCCCGCTGCGCACCGATCCCAGCGCGGCGGGGTCGAGACGCTTTGCCACGCCACTGCGCGTCACCAGCGCAACCGGCGCTGCCGCATGTCCGAACAGCGCAACGGGCTGCTCGCCACGGGCGAGGGAGAACATCTCGCGAACGGGCGCTCCCCGGCTCCCTCGCAGCATCTCGGGTATCGCTCGCACCTCGGTACGAAGGACCCGACCCCGGTCGGTCACCAAGTGCACGACATCAAGATCGGCTGCTATCGCTGCGGCGACCAGCACGTCGTGCCGGCCGGGCTTGGCGCTCAGCGGGTCTTCTTCGTGGCGTCGACCCAGCAGACCTGAAACCGAAAGCGTCACCAAGCTGGTCCGCTCGCCGCCCTCGCTGTCGCGTACGAGGTCGAGCGTGTCGTCGCGGGGCCCCTCCCCCAACCCACGCGCGGCTGCCACGACATCGTCGCGATGGCAGATCTCGCTCCGGCGAGGAACGCCGAGATCGCTGACTACCTCGTCCAGCTCACGCCCGACGATGGTCCGGCGCCGAGCCTCCGAGCCGAGGATCTTGCGGTAGCCCTCGATCGCGTCGCGAAGCTCGGCCAACTCATCTCGCAGGCGCTGTGTCTCGAGCGCAGTGAGCCGCCGCAACTGCATGTCGAGAATGTGATTGGCCTGGATCTCGGTCAGCTCCAGGCGGGCCATGAGCTGTGCCCGGGCGTTGGCGACATCGGGCGCGCCGCGGATGATCGCGATCACAGCGTCGATGTTGTCGAGAGCGATGAGCAAACCCGCCACGATGTGCTCGCGCTCTGTCGCACGGTTGAGGCGGAACTGCGTGCGGCGGACGATGACATCGAGGCGGTGAGCGATGTAGTGCTCGCACAGTGCGTACAGGCCGAGCTGGCGGGGAACGCCGTCGACCAGTGCCACGTTGTTGATGCCGAATGTGTCTTCGAGCGGTGTCAGGTTCCACAGTTGGGCAAGCACACCATGCGCGTTCACGCCGGGTTTGCACTCGATCACCAGCCGCAGGCCCCAGTTGCGATCCGACAGATCATTCACGGCGGCAACGCCGTCGAGCCGTCCGCTCGCTGCGAGCTCACGGACTTTTGCCTGTACCCGTTCGGGGCCGACCATGTAGGGCAGTTCGGTGACCACGATGCAGTCTCGACGGGCTGTCAACGGCTCAATGTGCGTCTTGGCCCTGACACGAACGGTGCCACGCCCCGACTCGTAGGCATCGGCCAGTGAATCGTCGACGATGACCACGCCGCCCGAAGGGAAGTCGGGGCCGGGCATCAGATTCATGAGCTCAGCCGTGGTTGGTTTGGGGCGTCGCTGGCGCAGTACCAGCTTGATGGCCTCGGAGACCTCGGCCAGGTTGTGCGGCGCCATGTTGGTGGCCATGCCCACCGCAATGCCGCTGGCCCCGTTCACGAGCAGGTTCGGCAGCAACGCGGGCAGGCACGTCGGCTCAGTCCGCTCGCCGTCGAAGTTCGCCGTGAAATCGACCGTGTCCTCGTCGATGCCTGCGGTCATTGTCAGGGCCGCCGCAGTGAGTCGCGCTTCGGTGTAGCGGTAGGCAGCCGGCGGGTCGTCGAGGCTGCCGAAATTCCCTTTGGGTGCCACCAGGGGCACCGACATGGCGAAGTCCTGGCCCATGCGGACCATGGCCTCGTAGATGGCGCTGTCGCCGTGAGGGTGGTATTTGCCCATTACCTCGCCGACGACACCGGCCGACTTTCTGAACGGGGTGCCTGGTCGCAGACCGAGGTCATCCATGACATAGAGGATCCGGCGTTGCACTGGCTTGAGGCCGTCACGAACGTCGGGAATCGCCCGCGCCGTGGTCACCGACAGCGCGTAGGGCATGAACGAGTCGCGCATCTCGTCCGCGACGTCGATGTCGTGGACTTCTCGGGCGATCCTCGTCGGTGCGGTCGGTCCGGCCATCGTCTGGGGCCCTCTCCAGGACGGAAGGTGTTGCAGAGCAGGAGCGTGTGTATGCGCGCCCTCAACGCCGGATTGCACCGTTCGCTTTGGCGCATCCCAGCGGTTGCAGTTGAGAGTACGACGCTCGCCTTTGCGGTCCATGTCAATTTGGACTTGGTCGATCCTGGGCTAAGTCGATTCCGGCATCAAGGACTACCCTGCGGCGAGTGTTGGTGAGGACCTCGTGAGCCGGCGCCTCGAAGTCGAGCTGACCAGTCGGCGCGACGACGGTTCGTGGACGTGGCGTGCAGCAGGCGCGAAGCAGCCCAAGGGCGTGCTCGACGGCGACCTGCTTCCGCCTGACGTCGGCGAAGGCGATGTTCTGCGCGTCGACGCCGAATTCGAAGTCGACGGCATCTTCGTCACTGGGGTGCTCCCGCCCAAGGCCCGTAGCGGCAAGCCCCCTGCCGAGCGCATCGAGATGATCGGTCCGCCCGACCGTGGTGCCCGAACGACCACCGCCCGGGTGAACAGCGGCCGCGGGGGCCGCAAACGCGGTGGCGAGGGAGAGCGTGGCGGCGACCAAGAGCGAGATTCGCGCGGTCCCAAGCGCAAGCGAGAGGGCGACCGCCGCAAACGTGAACGGTCCGCAGACTCGGCGGAAGGCGAGCCTCAGCGGCGTAAGCGGCGCGAGGGCGACGGCCGCCGCCGTCGTGAGGGCGGTGCCAAGCGACAGTCACCAGATGCCGCCGCCAAGGCAAAGCCCGAGACCCCCGATCGCCCCCCTCGCCCCAAGACGCGCAAGCTCCGACCGAGCCGCAAGCA
Organism: Candidatus Poriferisodalis sp.; assembly: GCF_965214215.1. Taxonomy (GTDB): domain Bacteria; phylum Actinomycetota; class Acidimicrobiia; order Acidimicrobiales; family Poriferisodalaceae; genus Poriferisodalis. Next base: position 2,635,524 of record NZ_CBDCBD010000003.1, read on the forward strand.
CCGGGACGAACTCATCGCCTCGCTGCCGGCCGAGCAGCAGGTGGTGGCCGAACAGGTCGCACGCGGTGGCCTCGCTGCCGTTCGCACGGGCATCGACGAGCAGAATCGCAAGGCGGCGGCGCAGGGCGCGCCCGAGGTGCCAGCCGAAGGCGTGCTGCGGCTCGCGGAATCGCTCGTCGGACCGGTGCAGATCGCCGAGTGGCGCGATCGTGCCGAAGCGGCCCTCGCTGGCATCGAACGGGTGGATCTGCGCGATCTCCGCTCCGTGCTGGTGGCTGCCGAGGACTTCGCCCGCGGCGCCGAGGCTCGGGAATTGGCCGACAAGATCCGCGAAGGGCTCAACGAACGCGTCGAAGCCAGCCAGCGCGAGTGGCATGACGAGCTGCGCACGACGCTGGCCGAAGGGCGCGTGGTACGAGCTTTGCGCCTCAGCTCCCGGCCCCCCAAGGCCGGTGCCCCGCTGCCTCCCGAAGTTGCCCAGGAACTGACAACGCAGGCGAATGCCGCGTTGGGAACCGGCAACTCCCAGCACCGCATCGCAGTCGTGCTTGAAGCGGTTGCTTTCTCACCGGTTCGGCCCTATGTCGTGGTGCCGAGCGTTCCCGCTGAGCCCTCCGAAGAACTGATCGAGGTGGTACACAAGATTGCGAGCCGGCTGCCTGAAGTCGCGGCAGCGTTCGGCGTGGAGCCCTCAGCAGCGAACCCTCGTGGCCAGTCGCGACGCGGCTCCCGCCGCCGACCGAAGCCGGAGCCGAAAGCCGAGGCCGACGACGCAACAGCCGAATCAGACGCCGACGAAGCGACAGCCGAATCAGACGCCGCGGACGCAACAGCCGAATCAGACGCCGACGAAGCGACAGCCGAATCAGACGCCGAGGACGTGGCAGTCGAGGAACTCGCGCATCCCGGCTGAGAGCGCGAACTCCCCCGCCTCGATCGCGGAAAAGCTCACGAAGCGGGCCTCGGCGGCGTCATCGCCGGCGAGCGGCACTGCGTCGGGCGGACATTCCACGGCATAGTCCAAGATCACGAAGTGCATCTGGTCACTGATGTGCTCGGTGACGCCGACGAGCTCAGCGCACTGCACGACTAGGCCGGTCTCCTCGGCCAGCTCGCGCTCGACTGCGGCACTCAGACTCTCCCCCGGTTCGACACGTCCTCCGGGAAACGCCCACAAACCCACGGCGGGTGGGCGACCTCGCCGCACCAGCAGCACTGATTCACCCCGCACGGCGATCCCGCCGACACACACCTGGGGCACCGGAGCGCTCACTGCGGCGAGGTGACGGGCTCGCTCGATGGCCCAGGCGCCGGCCCCAGTCTGCGATGCAGCACCAGCAACCGTGCGGTGAATCCGAACGTCTCGAAGAAGTTCTTGGTGGCGCGGTTGCCCGGCAGCGCAAGCGAGTCGACGCCGACGCAATCGCGCAGCTCACACCATCGCAGCACTTCGCCGATCAGCTCCTCGCCCACGCCGACGTCGCGGGCCCCGGTGGTCACGTACAGGTCGGTGACGCGTCCCAGCCAGTCTCCCGACTGCAACGACTCGACCGCAGCAGCCGCATAGCCCACCGGCGTGCCGTCGATCAGCCCAACCCACACGGCCTGATCGGGATCGTCGAGCGCCGCCCGCAGACTCTCGCTGAAGGGCTTCTCGCGCACCTCCCGCCGAGACCAGACCCACCCGCCGCGGGCGTCAGCCTGTTCGGCCACTGCCTCTTGAGCCATCGCCGCCAGAGCGTCAAGGTATTCACCGCTCGCCGGTACCGCCTCTATCTCCATGGGCACAGCCTCTTCCATGGGCACAGCCTCCATGGGCCACGGCCCATCAGGCGGGTTCGGCAGAACGCCGCGCCATGGTGGCCTTCTCGGCGCCGAGCCGCCCCAGCACACCTTCGGACAGGTCAATGTGGGACATCATCGCTGCCACTGCGCTGTGGCCTGCGACCTCGGCAATCTGGCGGTACATCGCAGTGACGACACGCCGGTAGTCCTCATGACCCTGTGGCTGGGACCGCAAGCTCGATCAGGTGCATCGCCTCGCGGGCGTTGAATTGCATGGCGTAGCGCACCCGGTACGCCATCGAGACGGCGTAGGAAGCCTCGAGCGGTCCTGCGGCGTCGACAACGGCGTCGTGGAGATTCGCCGACCGCTCCATGACCTCGTCGTAGGCCTCGCCCCCGCCGGCGGCATCGACGAGGCGTGGCACGGTGTACCCGTGACGCGGCGTCAGCGGCTGCCACTCGATCGTCAACAGGCGATGTCGCTGCAGATCACGGAAGCTGCCGTAGTCGGCGAGCACATCGAACCGATAGTCGAGTCGCTCCAGCGCCCTGCCCGGGCGGTGACGCCGGTTTGTGCGATCGCCGACGTAGCGCTGCACGAGATCGACGCGCTGAGCCTCGGTCATGTCGGCGACTCGAGTCGCGATCTGCGACTCCGGAAGATCGGTGTGGGGGAACAGCATCGACGCGAGCATCTTGTCTTCGCCCGCGGGATCCCAGTCGGTGAGGACCACCTCGGGTACCGCTTCGGGCGTCTCGTGGGCGAAGAGCTCGGCCGCGAATTCTTCCATCGCGGTGCGATTGGTCTCCAGGTAGTCCGACCATGCGATCCCCCGGTCGGGCCGGTCGACGCGACGCAGGAACGACGGGATGACCTTGCGCAGCTCGGTGAGCATCAGGTTGCCATAGCTGCGTGCTTCGGGCAGCGGGTGCGAACGCATCCGCAGCAGCAGCGCCTCATAGGCCTGCCCGCTGCCGAAGATGCCCACGTTGGACAGGCTTGCCGCGGGCAGCAGCCCGCGTGCGGCGTCGAAGGCCTGCGCCCGGATGGCTCGCCGGCGCGCCAGGTCTCCACCCGCCCCGGCAACGCTGGGCGCCGCATCGTGGTGCTCGGTGAGCCATGCCGTCATGCGCTGAACCATGTCGCCGTACGCATCGAATATGGCGTCGACATCGCCGACGTAGCGCGTGCCCGCGGCGGAGTTCGTGACCGCGGGCGGCCGGTAATAGCGGTAACGCCCGTGGAGGCGCTCGTCGTAGGCGAGGTAGCGGGTGGACTGCTCGAGGTACGACATCAGCCGTCCCCGTTCCAGCACCTTGGTGAGCACGTTGGAAGCCTGCTCACACGCGAGATGCACCGCCCCGAGCTGGGCCACCGAATCGTCGCCGTACTCCACGAACACTCGCTGGTAGAGCTGCTCGGCGCGAGCCACGCCGACCGTGGCGTCGATGGTCTCGTCGCCGGAGATGTCGAGGTCGTCCACGAACTCGTCAATCAGCAGCCGCCGCAGGCTCTTGTGGGTCCGGGAATAGCGGGCGAACAGCGCTCCCTTCACGACCTCGGGCAGGTTCACGAGCGCAAACACCGGCTGGCGCAGGTTCGTGACGTACCGCCGCAGGATGTCCTGCTCGGCAGGTGTGAACGTCTCGGCGGTGTAGAGGGTCACCGGTTCACCGGCGGTTCAGGTCGATACACGGCACTTCTGCATGATGGTATGGACCGTTCGCCGAAGCGCGGATACGCAGCCTTTCCCGCCGGATCAGAACACGATCACCGCAGCGTCGGGCGCGATGGTCAGGGTCAGCTCGCGGCATCGGCCGACGCGATCGCTGTCGAGCCACAACCCGAGCGGCCGGTCGAACCGGTACTGCGCGCACTGCACCCGCCGCACGGCGATCGCCGGATGCGGCACGTGAGTGCCCAACCGCAGGCGGCGGCGGGCGAGAACCCGCTGCGCGGGGCCGAGCGCGGGCTGATCCACACCGGTGCTGAGCACGTGCAGTCGCCCGTCGTTGGGGTGGGCGGCCGGTGCCAGGCGCCACCTCCCGAGGGTCTCGGCGCTCATGGCGGCCACGACGGGACCGCGCCACCATGAGTTGCGCGCGACAGCCCCGATGCACGCCCAATGCGTCTCGCCATCGGCGTTCACCTCGATGAGATCGATCGGCGCTGTTCGAGCATGTTCACTACGCAAGCGGTCCGTTCCGCCCGCTGGCGCGCCCACCACCCGCCACAGGTCACCGCCGGTCAACCCGATCGGCATCGCCGGCGCATCACCCGTTCGCTGGCGCGCGACCGCGACGCGCAGTTCGGCATTGCTCGTGGCAATCGGCGCTCCCTCAGCCAGGGCGCCTGCGGTTCCCCACGGCTGGTTGCGCCGGACCGTCACGAGAGCCTGCGGGTACGAGTCACCACGGGCAGCGAGACGAAACCCTCTCCTGGAGCGGCCGTCACCGGCCCGCCGACACGCCCATCGGAAACTCGGGTTGCCGCGGCGACCACCCCGCGATCTAGCGCGGTGTGGGCGCCTGCGGCGGCGCGCTGTGTGTCGCGCTCAGGGGCGACTTCCGCGATGCGGTCAATCAAGTCGATGAGCTGGCGCATCTGGCGCACGAAATCACCAGCAGCCGGTACGTGGTCGCCCCAGGGATCGCCTGGCCACAGGTCGGCGTAAGCCCGCCCCTGCGCCCAGGCGTAGGCAACCGCGAAGAATGACCCATCTGGAGCGCGCGACACGACCACGCTGTGCTGGCGCTCGGCACGATTGATCTGTGCCGCGAGCTCGACGATGCGCGCCGCCCGCTCGCGTGTGTCGCCGTCGGGATAGCGAGGCGCTGGCGGCGGCTGGCTGCTGCGGTGCTCGTAGGTCAGCATCGACACCAGCCCCGCCAGTCGAGCTGGCTCTAAGCCGTCGAACACGCCCTCACGCAGGCATAGCACTGTCAGCAGATCGCACTCATGAAAGACAGCCCGCAAGCAGTCGCCCGTCTCCGTGAGCGACCAGCCGTCCGCGCAGCCGAAGATGTTCAGCACCTCGTTGGTGGCGTCGAGCTGGCGGGCCAGGCCTCCCTTGGCGAGCTTGATCCGGTCCTTGAGACGGCTCACTCGGGCCCCGACACGCTCGGCGTTCCGCTCTGCGTCGATGAGCGCCCGGTCGGTGCGTCGGTCTGCGGGCCTGGGACGTCGATGTCGCCCCGAGCGCGGAGCGCGACCTCGCCCGTGCCCCGAGGAGCGGCCACGGCCGCCGCCCATCGACTTCAACCGCGCCCGGGCGTCGCGCAGCGCCTTGCGCTCGACTTCCAGCGCTGTGGTCCATTCGCCGATGCGGCGATCGGCCCGCCACTGGGCAAACGATCGCTGCAGCAGTTCAACCGCGGAATCTCGCGTCCGGCTGGCGATGAGGTTGGCGACCATGTTGTATGTCGGCCGGAAGGAAGACTCCAGCTCGAAGTCATTGCTCGCCGCCAGCCGTGCCGCCTCGCCGAACGCCGCTTGGGGGTGCCACAGCGTGTACGCGTAGCCCACCTCGTCGATCCCGCGGCGGCCCGCGCGGCCCGTGAGCTGGGTGTACTCGCCCGGCGTCAGCAGTGCGAAACCTTCCCCCCGGAACCGGCTGAGCTGTTCGATCACCACTGATCGGGCAGGCATGTTCACGCCCACTGCGAGTGTCTCGGTTGCGAACACGACGGCCAGCAGCCCTGCCGAGAAGCACTCTTCGATGGCTTCCTTGAACGCGGGAATCAAGCCTGCGTGATGCGCGGCGACGCCGGCGGTGAGCCGGTTCAGCCATCCCTCGTAGCCCAGCGCGTCAAGGTCACCGGGGTCGAGGTCCGCTGTGTGGGCTGCCGCAATCTGGCGCACCCGATGCTGTTGTGCAGCGTCGAGAAACGCCGCTCCCTCAGCGGCGAGCGTCTGCGCCGCATCGTCGCAGCCCTGGCGGGAGAACACGAAGACGATCACCGGCAGCCTGGCGTTCGCAGCCAGATGCTCGACGATCTCAGCGCGCCGCGGCCGAGCCGGCCGCACGCCTCCCCGGCGCTGGCGGCGCTGGCCGCCCGACTGGGAACGCGCCTGTTCCACCAAGCGCTCGATCTCGGGGTTCGGGCGCCCGTCCCGCAAGGTCGGCAAGTCGACGAGACGGCGGCTGTGCCGCTCGAAGATCAGGTAGCGATCTTCGAGGGGCACCGGCCGCTGAGCGGACACCACTGCGGTGCAGCCGCCGGCGGTGGCCTCGATCCATGCTGCAAGCTCGTCGGCATTGCTCACCGTGGCCGACAGGCACACCAGCCGCATGTGCGGCGGCGTGCTGATGATGACCTCTTCCCAGACGGCCCCCCGGTAGGGGTCCTGCAGGAAGTGGACCTCATCCAGCACAGCCATCCCGAATTCGGAGACGTGGCTCGAGCCCGCGTACATCATGTTGCGCAGCACTTCGGTGGTCATGACCACCACATCGGCATCAGGGAAGATCACGTTGTCGCCGGTGAGCAGGCCCACCCGTTCAGCCCCCAGCCAGGCGCGCAGCTCGCGCAGCTTCTGGTTCGACAACGCCTTGGTGGGCGTGGTGTAGGCCGTTCGCTTGCCGGCCTCGAGGGTCGCAGCGATGGCGTACTCGGCAACCAGCGTCTTGCCCGATGACGTCGGTGCAGCTACCAGCACTGAGCCGCCCTCATCGAGCGCTGCGAACGCTTCGGTCTGAAAGTCGTCGGGAGAGATGCCCCGAGACGCCAGCAGGTCCTCGAACAACAGTGGCGTGCGGGGCCCGTCGCCGGTGGCGGCCGGCCCGGCGGCTGGGTTCATGGCGCCGGTTCCTCCGCCTGGCGCTCGTCGCCCGCCTGGGGCGACCGGCGGAACCGCCGGCGCAGCGGCGGCGCCCCGCTGCGACGCCGCAGGATGAGGTACCCCACGAGAATCGACAACTCATAGAAGACGTACAGCGGCACTGACAGCGCCGCGAGCGTTACTGGATCACCTGACGGTGTGATGATCGCTGCGCCGGCCACGATGCCGACGATGGCGTAGCGGCGGGCCCGATTGAGCTGGGAGGGCGTGACGATTCCCGCAAGCTGGCCGAAGATCAGCACAATCGGGAACTCGAACCCGATGCCGAAGGCCAGCATCATGAACGTCACCAGTCCCAGGTAGGCCCCCGGCCCCAGCAGCGGGTCGACAACGTCGCCGCTGACTGAGATCAGGAACTCGAGCGCCCGCTCGAAGGTGAAGTACGCGAGCATCGCACCGGACACAAAGAGCACGCAACCCGCGAAGACAAACGGAACCGCCCAACGCTTCTCCCGCCGGTCCAGCGCCGGCGTGATGAACCGCCACAGGTGCCACAGCAGTACCGGCATCGCCAACACGACACCCAAGTAGGCGGAGACCTTGATGCGCGTGCGGAATCCTTCGAGCGGCGAGGTGATGATCAGGCTGCATGAGTCGCCCAGCACGCTTGTGGGAGCGTCACGGGCTTCCAGCACCCGGCAATAGGGCGGCAGGAAGATCGACTCCAAGAGCCAGTCGTAGACGATGAGCCCGACGACCATGCCGAGCACGATGGCCACGATGCTCCAGATGAGCCGGTTGCGCAGCTCGGCGAGGTGATCCCAAAAGCCCATGACCGCCGGCCGCGGCCGACGCCGCAACCAGCGCCTCACGCAGCGCCGTCGCTGGTTGATCGATCCGTCACCTCAGCGGCAGTCTCGCCCGGCGCCTCGGCATCGTCGGCGGCCCGAGCCGGCGTGCCGGGCGCTTCGGCGTCGTTGTCCGACTCAGTCGGTGTAGTGGTCTCGACGATCGGCGGTGACAGCGTGGCGTCCATCTCTTGGCGCACGTTCGTGGAGAACTCACGCACCTGCCGGAATGTCTGACCGATGCTGCGGATGGCCCCCGGGAGCCGCTTGGGGCCCAGCACGATCAGCGCCACGAGAGCGATGATCAGCACCTCGTTGGGCTGCAGGCTCACGGCTCGATGGTAGAACCCCGGCCCTGCGCGGCGGTTCTGCCGTCTCCCGGCATGGCTGATCGTGTAGGCGGCATAGGTCGCCGCATCACAGCGGCAGCACGCGGCGAGCGGCCCACCGCACGGCCAGCCCCAGTGCCCGCTCGGTGGTGGCTTGGCGCAGCGACGGCACATCGAGGCTGTCGATTGCGGTGCGTGCACGCACGACGTCGGCGCGCACCGCCGCGGCTGCGTCGGCGATCGACGCCAAGCTCTGCGCCGTCGTTCGCAGCTCGCGTGCCAGCCGCCGGATCATGACCACGCTGACGGCGGCGAGCAGGCCGAAGGCAACGATCGGCAGCAGCCACAACGTCGACATGAATGGCACGATAGAGGTGTGCCCTCGCAGCCATTGCCGTCACTGCGTACGCCCCCGATTGCATTCGCGCACCGCGGCGGGCGGGCTCATGGCCCAGACAATGCCCTCGCTACGTTCTCCGCGGCTCTGGACATGGGGGCGACCGGCCTCGAGACCGACGTCTGGCTCAGCCGCGACGGTCATCCCATGCTCGACCACGACGGCGTCGTGTGGCACCGCGGCGTTCGCCGCCCGTTCAGCTCGTTTGCGCGCGAGCGTATTGGCACAGCAGTCCCCACGTTGGCGGAGATGTATGAGGCGTGCGGCACCGACTTCGAGCTGTCCGTCGACCTGAAGGACCCCGCTGCTGCCGACGCCGTCATCGAGGTCGCCCGCGCCGCCGGCGCAGAAGACCGTCTCTGGTTGTGCCATGGAGACTGGGACCTGCTCGTCGACGTGCGCGGCCGTACCACTGCACACATCGTCGACTCCACCCGGGTCCGCCGCATGAAGGAAGGCCCCGAGCGCCGGGCCGCTGCGATGGCCGACAGTGGCATCGACGCGATCAACCTGCCCGCCAAGGACTGGACGGGCGGCCTCGCAGCTCTCTTCCATCGGTTCGAGCGCTTCTGTTTCGGGTGGGACGTCCAGCACACACGGTTGGCGTCGGGGCTGCGCAACATGGGGCTCGACGGCCTCTATGGCGATCACGTCGACCGCCTGCTCGCCGGCATCGCACCATCAGATGCCCGGGCCCAGTCGTGCTGAACCAGTGCCGTTGGAGAACTACAAGCCGCCAAGCCGGTTGGGCGGCCAGAAACGCACGAACGCTCGACCGACAATCTCGCCCTCAGCGACTGGCCCGAAGACGCGACTGTCCTGGCTGGAGCCGCGATTGTCTCCCATGACGAACACGTAGCCCGCAGGCACCCCGAGCGGACCAAAGTCGCGGGTGTACACGTTGGGCGGCAGGTAGTCCTCGGTTACCGGCAGGTCGTCGACGACGAGCCGCCCGTTCTCTGCCCCGACCGTCTGCCCGCCGACCGCCACCACTCGCTTGATGAGTTCGGCGGTTTCGGAGGGCTGCATCGATTCTGGGGTCCGGAACACGACGACATCGCCGGGATCGGGGTCGCCGATGCGGTAGCTGAGCTTGGAAACCAGCAGGCGGTCGCCGATCGCGAGCACCGGCTCCATCGATTCGGACGGAATGAAGAACGCGGCGATGAGAAACGTCCGCATCAGCAGAGCGAGCACCACCGCCGTCGCCAGCACCCACCCCCACGAGAGCAGGTTGCGCGAGCGCTGGCTCATGGCCCGCCGCACGCGCGGTGGCCGGTGCGGCCGCGGATGTCTGCCCCGTACTCCGGGTGCGCCCCTCACCCCGCCGTCGAGGTCGGCAGCGCCGGGTTCATCCCGTTGGACTGCGGGTGCATCCCGATCTTCGGCGTCAGCCTCGCCGTCAGCCTCGTCGGGAAAGTTCATGGTGCCTCCGACAGCCACGCCGCCGCCGCACCGAGCCAGTCGCAGGTGTCGCGGTCACCCGCCAGCGGGCGTCCCATCGATGTGATCTGCAGGTCCATCCCAGCGAGCGCCTCGGCCACCGCCGCCGGCCCTGACCAGACCGCTCGCTCGCCCAGGGAGGTGATCCATTCGGCGTCGTCAGGCGTTGCAGCCACGCCGGCCGGCACCGGCACCACCGTGCGCCGCGGAGACAGTGCCGCAACGGTTCGGGTGTGGTGACTGACGCCCCGGTGACGTTCCCGCTCGTCGGCCGATGATGCCCGCACCGCCAGCGCCGTCGCCGCACCGAGCCGGTCTAGCACTGCTGCGTAGCCGGCCAGGTCCAGCGCCGAGAAGCCCAGCGGACTGGCGGTGCCGAGGTGCCCAGGCCCGGGTGCGATCACCACACGTTCGATCTGCCGCTGCGCCAGCGCTGCAACTCCCGAGGCAACCGTGACCGCCTCGATGGGCGCGCCGAAGGCCTGCCCAGCACTCACGGCCGTCGCGATCACGCCTCGTTCGAGGCACGCCGCGGCCAGATCGCTCAGCACGAACGGCAGTGCTCCGCCGTCGGTCATGACATAGCCCGGCGCGCTGGCTGTGGCATCACAGACCGCGGCAGCCAGCGCCAGCGCATGGCTGTGCAGCACGCACAGCACGACCCTTGTGCCCGCCAGCGAGGGCAGCTCCAACGCCGCGGCCCCGTCAGATGCGGCTTCCTCAGATGCAGCTTCCTCGTACGCATCAACGGGCAGCTGCTCGGCGAGGTATCGGGCCTTCATTACTCGGCCCACGCCACCGGCGCCCTCATAGGGAGCACTGAGATTCGTGTGCACGACATGGGCGCCGCCGGTGCCGAGGCCCAGGTCGATGGCGGAGGTGTTCACGAGCAGTTCGTCACCGACCGCAACCGGGCCGCAGAAATCCGTCAGCGCGTACGCCTCACTCCCGTCGGCGAGCTTCATCCGCTGCAGTCCAGGCCTGACGTCACGCACTTCAGCGGCCCCAAAGCGCGCGAAGCGCGGCATCTGGCGCCTTCAGCCGGCTGGGTGTCGGCGCCGGACGGCGCTCCGCAGCGGAATCCGGCGGATCACATTGCGTGTCACCTCAGCCAGCGACGGCTGGCTGAGCGGCGATTCGCTCTGCAGCGGAATCCGGAGAGTCACATTGCGTGTCACCGCACCCATCACAGCGATTCGATCAGCTTGTCGACCCGCTCGTCGTGGGACCGGAACGGGTCTTTGCACAGCACCGTTCGCTGCGCCTGGTCGTTGAGCTTCAGGTGTACCCAGTCGACGGTGTAGTCGCGGCGCCGTGCCTTGGCTTCACGAACGAACGCCCCGCGCAGCCGAGCCCTCGTCGTCTGCGGCGCTTGCTCGATCGCCCGGCTGACGTCAGCCTCATCGAGCACCCGCTCCACGTGACCGGCACGTTGCATCAGGTAGAAGACGCCCCGTGTCGAGTGAACGTGGTGGTACTGCAGGTCGAGCAACGCGATGTGGGGGTCATCGAAGCCCGTCTCATGGCGGTCGGCGTAGCCCGTGAGCAGCTTGTGCTTGATGACCCAGTCCACCTCCCGGTCCAGCTTCAGCGGATCGTCGTTGATCGCTGTCATGGCGTGTTCCCACATGCCCAGCGCACGCGACTCCTCGGGGGTGAGGTCATTGGTCTCGGCGAAGCGCAGAGCCCGTTCGAGGTATTCAGACTGGATGTCCGCAGCGCTGACCTCGCGTCCGTTCGCGAGTCGCACCTTGCGACGGCAGCTGATGTCGTGGCTGATTTCGCGGATCGCACGGATCGGATTTTCCAGCGTCATGTCGCGCAGCACCACTGTTGGGTCTTCGAGCATGCGCAGCATCAGTGCGGCCGCGCCAATCTTGAGGAACGACGTGTACTCGCTCATATTCGAATCGCCGACGATGACGTGCAGGCGGCGAAATCGCTCGGCGTCGGCGTGGGGTTCGTCACGGGTGTTGATGATCGGGCGGCTGCGGGTGGTTGCGCTCGACACGCTTTCCCAGATGTGCTCGGCCCGTTGGGTGATGCAGTAGCGGGCGCCTTTGGCGGTGTTGAGCACCTTGCCCGCCCCGGCGTAGATCTGGCGCGTGACCAGAAACGGAATCAGCACTTCGGCGTAGTTCGAGAAATCGTCGGCGCGGCTGGTCAGGTAGTTCTCGTGGCAGCCATAGCTGTTGCCGGCTGAGTCGGTGTTGTTCTTGAACAGGAAGATCGTGCCGTTGAAGGCTTCTTCGGCCAACCGCTCCGTCGCGCTTGCGACGAGCTGCTCGAGGATCCGCTCGCCTGCACGGTCGTGGCACACCACGTCGTAGACCGAATCGCACTCAGGAGTGGCGTACTCGGGATGGCTGCCGACGTCGAGATACAAGCGGGCGCCATTGGCCAGAAACACGTTGCTCGACCGGCCCCACGAGACCACCCGGCGGAACAGGTAGCGCGCCACCTCGTCGGGGCTCAGCCGTCGTTGCCCTCGCAGCGTGCAGGTGACCCCGTATTCGTTCTCAAGACCCATGATGCGCCGCTGCACGGCGCTCACCGTACTTCGCCCCCAAGGGCTCGAACGGGTCGGCACAGATGCCATAGCGTTGGAGGCGGCAGGGGACTCTGCGACGTTGCGACCTGCTGGATCGCGGGAGCAGGGGGTTCTGCCGCCTCCAACTCGGACGCACCTACCCGCGCTGCTCGCTAAGAATCTGCCTGATCAGCGCTGTCGTCGGGTTCTTCAGCGTCGTCGCCGAGTGCAGCTTCCACCTCGGCGTCGTCGAGGCGCCGGAAGCACCGGCGGCGGTGCGTCGCGTCGGGAACGATCGACTCAAGCAAGGCCACCTCGAGATCTGGTGCAGTGATCTCGCGTTCGGGCCCGGCCAGCGCTGCGCAGGCCAGGCGGATGGCCGCTGCGGCACTGAATTCGGGGTCGTAACCCTCGGCAACGCGCTCGCGCACCGCGTCGGCATCACCGCCGATGCAGCAGAACGCCTCCTCATCCATGACGGTCCCGTCGTACTGGATTCGGTAGAGCTGGTTTGCCTCGTCGCCGCTGCCTACCTCGACGACCACGATCTCGACCTCGAGCGGCTTGAGTTCGTGGGTGAAGAACTGCCCGAGCATCTGCGCGTATTGGTTGGCGAGGCTGCGGGCTTCGACGTCTGAACGCGAGTACTGGTAGCCCTTCAGCTCGGCGTGACGCACGCCGGCAATGCGCAGCTGGTCGAACTCGATGTAGCGGCCGACGCCACCGAACGCGATCCGGTCGTAGATCTCGGACACTTTGCGCAGGGTCGCGCTGGCGTTCTCGGCCACGAGCGCAATGCCGTCGCTGTATTCCAGTGTCACCAGCGAGCGGCCCCGGGCGATGCCCTTGCGTGCGTAGTCCGCTCGGTCCTGCATGAGCTGTTCAGGGCTGACGTACATCCCGGGCATGCTCATCGCGACACCTCGCCTGGATTGGCGGTCGATCCTCCGCCGCTCCCGCTGCCGGCAAGATTGGCCTGCAGAGCCGCAAAGACGGCGCCCGATTCCGCATCGCTGAGCTGACGGAAGCCGTCCTCGTCGATTGCGGCGAGCACCGGATAGATGCCCCTCACCGGATCGGGTCCGCCAGTCGCACTGTCCTCGTCTGCTGCGTGCCACAGCGCCTGCACGCTGAGCGCCAGGGCGTCCGGTTCGCTCAGGTCGTCCTCGAATCCGAGCTTGAGGACCGTTCCCGCGTGCAAGCTGCCAGAGCCGGCCGTGGCGAAGTCCTGCTCCTCGTAGCGACCCCCGGTCACGTCGTATTGGAAGAGCCTGCCTCTCCCGTCGCCAGGGTCGTATCCGGCGAATATCGGCACCACCGGAAGGCCGCGCATCGCCTGGGGCAAGTGCGCCCTGAGCATCTCGGCGAGCTGATTCGCCTTGCCCTCCAAGCTCAGGGGCTTGCCTTCGATCTTCTCGTAGTACTCGAGCTGCAGCTGGAAGAGGCGAACCATCTGCACCGCCGGGCCCGCCGCCCCGGCAATGGCAACTGCCGAGAACGAATCGGCCGGAAATACCTTGCGCATGTCGCGGTGGCTGATGAGATGCCCGCTGGTGGCGCGCCGATCCCCTGCGACGACCACGCCGCCGGCACTGCGCACGGCGAGCACGGTCGTGGCGTGGGAACCCTCGACGGCACCGAAGCCGCTCTCAGACGCTGCGAGGGGGGCGAACCCCGCAAACGGTTCGCTCCCGGTGCGGCGCAGCAGTTCGAGAAAACTCGCTCCGGGATCATCTCCCGGGGCGAAGAACGGCATGGGATTCACTCGCCGCCCTTCTGGACGTAATTCTTCACGAATTCCTCGGCGTTGGTCTCGAGCACATCGTCAATCTCGTCGAGCAGGTCGTCGAGTTCGGCCTTCAGCTCGGTCGCCCCCCCCGACGCCGTGTCGGGATGTGCGGTCTCGGTGGTCTCCCTGGGAGCCGACCGTCGTACCTGCTCGCGTTCTGCCATCTCGGGCCTCCTGCGGTCTCGATTGACTGAGTCTCGAATGCGTAAGCGTTCTGACTGCCGCCTGGGGACGAGGGGAGTTGCTAGTTGCCCAGCCGTCGCAGCAACTCGGCTGCGTCGCGGCATTCGTCCAACAAGTTACCCACGTGCGTCCGGGTTCCTCGCAGCGGTTCGAGCATCGGCACCCGGCGCAACGGATCCGTTCCGATGTCGAACACCATCGAGTCCCAGTTGGCGGCCACGATCTCCTCGCCGAACTTCTCGAGGCAGCGGCCCCGGAAATAGGCGCGCGTCGTCGGCGGCGGCGCCGACACGGCCTCGTCCACTTCGTCGTCGGTGGTGATGCGCTCGAGGCCCACGCGCCGCGCTAGCGACTTGGACGGACGAAGGTCGTGGTATTGCAGGTCGAGGGCGGCCAGCTTCGGATCGTCCCAGTCGAGGTCGTGCCGCCCGGCGAACCCCTCATACAGACGCAGCTTGGCAACCCAGTCCAGTTGCGTCGCAAGGCTCATCGGATCCGATTCCAGCCCTGTGAGCACAGCTTCCCAGCGGTCAAGGATGTCGTTGCCGATGTCGTCGCCGCCGACTGGCTCCAATCCGTGGCGCTGCGCATACTTGCGGGCGAGATCCAGGTATTCCCACTGGATCTCGATGGCACGCATGTGGCGGCCGTCGACCAGCTCGATGAGTCCCGATAAGGCGGTGTCGAAACTCACTTGGCGCAGCGCCGCGACGGGTACGAGCGGGGTGAGCGGCTCGGACACGAAGTCGTCGTCGATCATGGCCAGCACGAGCGAGGTGGTGCCGAGCTTCAGGTAGGTCTGGACCTCGCTCATGTTGGCGTCGCCGATGATCACGTGCAGGCGCCGGTACTTGCGTGTGTCGGCGTGGGGTTCGTCTCGGGTGTTGACGATGGGCCGCTTGAGCGTGGTCTCAAGGCCGACTTCCTCTTCGAAGAAATCGGCCCGCTGGCTTATCTGAAACGGCCGGTCTCCGAAGGGCGGCGGCGAGCGGTCGCCCATCGGTACTTCGGCGCCCAGCTTGCCAGCGCCGCAGAAAATCTGGCGGGTCACGAAGAACGGCAATATGTGCGTCACGATCCTGCCGAAGGGAACGTCACGGTCCAACAGATAATTCTCGTGGCAGCCGTAGCTGTTTCCCTTGCCGTCGCTGTTGTTCTTGTGAATCACCAACTCCTCGCCATCGGGCAGGAGATTGTTGGCGGCCTGCATGGAGCGGATCAAGATTTCTTCCGCTGCGCGGTCGTAGACGACGCATTGGCGTGCGTCGGAGCACTCCGGCGTCGACAGTTCAGGATGTGCGTGATCGACGTAGTAGCGGGCACCGTTGGCCAGCACGGCGTTCACCAGATGCGTCTCGATCTCAGGCGCGAGCGCATCGAACTCGTTGAAACCTCGTGCGTCGATGCCCGGCTGCTCGTCCTCGAAGTCCCAGCTGACGCGCTGGCACAAGAACCCGTTGACGTAGGCGTTGATGATCATCGACGACGCCGCAACGGGATTGGAGTCGCCGTTGCAGCGATGGAGTATCCCGAACTCCGTCTCGATGCCAACGACCTTGTGAACCGCCACCGCCCGGGACTCTAGAGGTACTGGCTGGTCTGTACCCGTTCGATGGCTCGGCCGCCGAGCGCCTCGCTGTCGTCGGGGTCGACGAGGGTGCGGATAAATACGATCCGCTCGCCCTTCTTGCCGGAAATCTTCGCCCAGTCGTCGGGATTCGTCGTGTTGGGCAGGTCTTCGTGCTCGCGGAACTCCTGGCGGATGGAGCCCATGAGGTCGTCGTACCGGATGCCGCTGCTGCCGGTGGCCAGCGAACGCTTGATGGCGTTCTTCTTGGCCCGCCGCACGATGTTCTCGATCATCGCTCCCGATGCGAAGTCCTTGAAGTACATCACTTCCTTGTCACCGTTCTGGTAGGTGACCTCCAAGAAGCGATTGAGGTCGTCGGGGCGATACATCTCGTCGACGGTGCGCTCGATCATCACTCGCACTGCCTTGTGGGGGTCCCCCCCGCCCAGATCGGCCACCTCCATCTGGTCGATCGGGAGCTTCGGCGTCAGGTAGGTGCTGAAGATCGACAGTGCCGCCTGCTCGTCAGGCCGGTTGATCTTGATCTTCACGTCGAGGCGTCCAGGCCGCAGGATCGCCGGGTCGATGAGGTCTTCGCGGTTCGAGGCACCGATTACGATGACGTTGCGCAGACCCTCGACCCCATCGATCTCCGCCAGCAACTGCGGCACCACGGTCGACTCCATGTCGGAGCTGATGCCGCTGCCGCGGGTGCGGAACAGTGACTCCATCTCGTCGAAGAACACGATCACGGGCCAGCCTTCGGAGGCTTTCTCGCGCGCACGCTCGAAGATGCGCCGGATCTGGCGCTCGGTTTCGCCCACGTACTTGTTGAGCAGTTCGGGGCCCTTGATGTTGATGAAGAAGCTGCGGGCGCCCTGCTGGCCCGACACCTCGCCGACTTTGGCCGCCAGCGAATTGGCGACCGCCTTGGCGATCAGCGTCTTGCCGCACCCGGGCGGGCCATACAGCAAGATGCCCTTCGGCGCCGGCAGGTCGTAGGTGCGGAACAGATCCTGGTGCAGGTACGGCAGCTCCACGGCATCGGTAATCAGCTCGATCTGGGTGTCCAGCCCGCCGATGTCCTCATAGGTGACATCAGGCACTTCTTCGAGCAGCAGATCGTCGACTTCGGGCCGTGGCAGGCGCTCGAGCACGATGTTGGATCGAACATCAAGCAGCAGGTTGTCGCCGGATCGCAGCGGCTGATCCCGCAGATCTCCGGCGAGCTCCACGATGCGTTCCTCGTCGGCGCGACCGGTGACCAGCGCCCGGAATCCGTCTTCGAGCACCTCGTTGAGGGTGACCACCTCGCCCGAGGTCTCGGGACCCCGTGCCAGCACGATGTTGTAGGACTCGTTGAGGACGACCTCGCTGCCCTCGACGAGTTCGGTCTCGGCGAGGTCAGGGTGCAAGGCGACGCGCATCTTGCGGCCGCTGGCATGCACATCTGCGGTGCCGTCGTCGTTGCGGGACAGGAACGTTCCGTAGGCCGAGGGTGGCTGGGTCAGCTTGTCCACTTCTTCTCGCAGCGCAGCGATGTGCTCGCGCGCCTCACGCAGCGTGTAGGTCAGTTTCTCGTTCTGCGACACCGCAGCGGACAGCTGCCCCTTGGCCTCCAGCAGGCGCTCTTCGAGCGTGCTGACCCGGGCGGGTGTGTCGGCCAGTTTGCGCCGCAGCAAGGTGACCTCTTCTTCGAGCGAGCGCACGCGGCTGCGGAGCTCGCCCGCATCGCCCGCATTGGTGCGCCGTGGCTCGTCCTCGCTCTGGTCCATGCGCGGCCGACACTACCCTGACACCGTTGTCTCGACGCGACGCTCGGCTGCGTTCGCAGCCCGGCCGTGGGAGCGTTGCACTGCAGTGCCGTGCAGTACGCGCGCCGATTCGGTAGATTTCATAGTTGGCTCGGTTCCCCGGTCGAGCCGTTCCATAGGAAGGTCGCTACACCATGAAGGTCTGGATCGATCAGGATCTGTGCACCGGTGACGGGCTCTGTGAAGAGATCGCACCAGATGTCTTCACGCTTCTCGACGATGGTCTTGCCTACGTGAAGGAAGGCGACAAGGTGTTCGCTGAACCGGGTGGCGTCGAAGGTCTCGCAGAGTTCGCCGACTCGCAGCTCGACGCTGTGATCGAATCCGCCGAAGAGTGCCCCGGAGAGTGCATCTTCATTGAGGCGTAAGCCTCAGTGAAGCATCAAACTCGGATTGAGGCGTAAGCCTCAGTGAAGCATCAAACTCGGATTGAGGCGTAAGCCTCAGTGAAGCATCAAACGCGGATTGAGGCGTAAGCCTCAGTGAAGCATCAACACGGACAGATTGAGGCCTCGGCCTCAACACGTTCCGTTCGGCACCTCGCGCAGCTCTTTCGGCTGCGCCCGCACCACGGTGCGGCCTAGGTAGTCGATCCGGGCATCAACTCCGGACGAGACGAGGAAGCCCACCAGTTCGTCGCGGTTGAGTGCGAAGCCGACGTCTGCGGGCCCGCGCACCGTGGCGAACGCGATACCGACAACGTTGCCCTGATGATCGACGAGCGGTCCGCCCGATTGCCCCGCACGCACGTTGACCGCTAAGACGTAGACACGTCGCCTGGTCCCGTCGCCCCACAATCCGCTCGCACTCACGTAGTGCTCGATACGGGCAGGCGACGCTTCCAGCCGGGAGCCTTCGGGGTAGCCGAGCACGGCTGCGGTTGCACCGATCCGGCCACGATCGACGCTCAACGCAGGCAGGGGCGCATCGGTTCGCAGCAAGGCGAGATCCCGTGCTTCGGAGAATCCCACCACTTCCACACCGAAAGACACCGCCGTTGCGGACTCGCCCGCAACGACATCGATCTCTACTTCTGAGGCTCCTGCGATGACGTGGGCAGCCCCGATCAGCAGACCCGGGGCGATGGCGAACGCCGTGCCGTTGGAGACGGGTGCGCAACCCATGGCCCGCAGCGGCACCACCGCATGGGCGACCTCAGCGAGCGTCTCATCGCTGATCGTGAGCACTGCGGGCGGCGCCCCCACCCACACCGGGCCATTCACGCCATCAATATGTGCAACGGGTTCTGGGGGCTCGCCTGCCCTGCCGGCATCGTCGGGATCGGGCGCGCAGCCGACCAATGTCAACGCCATCATCAGCGCGCACAGCCCCGCGCACAACGCCACGGCCGACGCACTGCGCGCACGGGTTCGGGTTCTGAGGTGTCGGGGTGCCGCGAAGCCCGTCACGCCTCGATCAATCGAGCGTGCGTCAAGAAGCCGGTGTGGGCGACCATGCGGTGATCGGGCCGCACGGACGCTCCTTCGACATGCCAGCTGCGGTGCAGTACTTCGATGGTCTCGATCAGGGCCCAAGGTCCGTCTGAGAGCGTGCGGCGCAACTGCTGCACCTGGGTCACCGACGGGTTGTAGGCCACGACAATCCCGCCGCGCCGCAACCGGCCCGGCAGGTGTTTCGCGACGCGCCAAGGCTCGGGAATGTCGAGCACGGCGCGGTCATAGAAGCACGCCAACCCGACTGAGGCACCCGGGTGGTCCGGATGCTGTGGCCCCTCCACGGCGTCGTAGGCATCGCGAAGCTGGACGTCGTAGCGCTCGAGTGCGCCAGGTCCGGCAATGGCCTCGACGTTGCTCAGCGCCCGATTGGCAAAGTCCTCCCGCAGCTCGTACCCGGTGACGGAGGCACCCGTGCGCAGCAGTGTTGCCGACAGTGCGCCCGAGCCCACGCCGGTTTCGAACACTTCCATGCCCGCCCGGACATCAGCCAGCATCAAGATCGCGCCGAGGTCCTTGGGATAGATCACCTGGGCCCCGCGCGGCATCTTCAGCACGTGATCGGCGAGCGTGGGACGGACCACCACGAACCGTGCCCCCGAACCGGTGCGGAACTGCGAGCCTTCGAGTGAGTTGATGATCGCGTCGTGCTGCACGACGCCTGCATGGGTATGGAACTCGCCGCTTTCGCGCAGCGTCACGAGGTAGCGGCGATGGCGACTGTCGATCATCAGCACGGTATCGCCGGCTTGCAGCTCGGCCGGCTGCGATGCAGCCGACGCCTGGCTCACGTGCCCTCCGCTGTGGGCAAGTCGTCGCCTTCGCCGCGCTGCACCAGACGGATCACGAGCTGCTCGCCAGCCGCAAGCTCGCTTTGAAACACCACTTCTCGCTCGCGCTTGGCGATGTGACGCAACAGCCGCAGCCCGCTGGCTACGATCGCCGCCGCCAGCCACACCCCGCTGCCGCTGCGCGCCCGTCGCCACAGTGCGTCCGCAGCACGGGCGCCTATGCGCCGAGGTACCACGTTGACCTTCACGCTGGTGGGCCTATACCCGCACGACTTCAACGAGCGTGCTGCGACGGCGCCCTCGGCGGCGGCCGAACAAGAACGCAGCCAGCACGAGGCCCGTGCCGAGCGCCGCGGCCACGGCGACGGCGGCGCTGGACACCTGTTCGACGGTATCGCCTGCCCCGCCCATGATCTCTCGGACGCGCCCGGAGATGTCCGACGGCGTGATGCGCTGGCCATTTGTGCCCGAACCGGTCATGAGTCCCTCGCTGCCCTCAGTCATCGTCATCGCCTGTGGCGTGCCCATCGGCCTTCGGTGCGGTGAGGTCAGGCGTGGCACCGTTGCGCCCCGGCCGTACCGCCCGAATCAGCGCCAGGATCGCCAGTACGAGAAAGGCGACACCCGCCAGGTATGGGACGAATGACCAGTTCGCATTGAAGATGCCGGCTTCTGCCTGCAGCACGCGCACGAGCGCCAGCGTCGCAAGCACGACGCCCAAGCTGACCCCCAAGGCGCCGGCAAGCCCGAACAGCAAGTACCGGCCGAGCCCACGCAGTGGGCCCACCGTCTCTTGGACGGCATAGGCCCGGAGCATCTCGAGGAGTTCGGAAATCTCGGCTCGCAAGCCGGAGTCTCGTCGAGGCACAGTTCGCTCAGGTCCCGTCTGCTGGGGCACACGCTGCGAGGGTGCAGCCGGTTCCCGCACAAGTCGCCGCTCGACATGAGCGGGCTGCCCCGCCCCCCGCAGGGCGACGCTACCGGTCGCCCAGCAGTTCTTCTACGCCGTCGAGGACCTCCCCGATCACCGCCAGCCGACGGGCAGGATCGAGCGAGCACAGCATCTGATGGCGGTCGAACGGGCCGGCAGGCACGAGCGATGCAAGCTGGAACGACCAGGCCGAAGCGTCGCCAGGCGTCATGGCCAGGCGCGCGAGCTGATCGTCGACGGCAGTCGATTCGGCCGCGGTGACCCTGATGGCACCGATCTTGGACGCGCGCGCCCGCAGGCGGCGCAGGCGAGCGACAGCGGCCTGCCGCTCGGTTGTGGCCACCTCGGCGGGTTCGTCGGGCCAATCGACGGCCAGTGCCCTGGGATAGGGATCGTCGGCCAGCCACTCGACCACCCGGATCCGGCGATCACCAGCGACGATCATCATCCAGCGCCCGTCGGGCAGCTCCTGGTGCTCGACGATGGCGACCAGGCATCCCACATCGGCACGCACGTCGCCGCCGCCGACCTCGCTGCCACGTTCGATCATCACGACGCCGAAAGGTTCCGAGGTGTCGGTACACCACCGCGCGAGCGCCCGGTACCGGGGCTCGAAGATGTGCAGCGGCAGCACGCCACCTGGCAGCAGAGGCGACCCGAGCGGGAACATCGCACGCTCGCGTGCGTCATCGGGCACAGCACGCTCGCGTGCGTCATCAGGCAGAGCCACGGGCCAATCCTCGCAGGGCGGTGACGTCGCCCACCGGGTAGCGCAGGAGTTGGCCGACCAATGACTCCTGCAGGTCCAAGCCGACACGACCATCGGGCGGCACGCCATTGAGCATCTGGGCGAACGTCACCGTGCCGCTGTCGGTCTCGATGAACCCGGCTAGGGCGTTGACACCCCGCAGCAGACCGGTTTTCGCATACAGCCGCCCGGCAGCAGGATGTTCGGCGAAGCGGTGCGAGAGCGTCCCAGTGCGCGCCGCAACCGGCAGCCCCGCTGCGAGTTCGCTCTCGGTGCCGAAATGATCGAGGAGCGCGACGAGGAAGCCGCAGGTGACCATGTTCTGACGATCCAATCCCGAACCGTCCACCACCGCGGGACGTGACTGGTCAGGCAGCAGGTCTGACACGATCCGCTCTGCCGCAGCAGCGCCCGCTGGGGTGGTGCCCTGTCCTGCACTTCGCAGGCCGATCTCGCGCAGCATCAGCTCGGCGGTGGTGTTGTCGCTCTCGCGCAGCATCTGCTGGATGATCTCCACCAGCGGCGGCGACGTGAGCCGAGCAATCTCGCTCATGCCGCTTGGCGCCACCGACACGTCGATCTCGACGTCCACCGAGACGCCCCGAACCCGCAGCAGATCGGCCAAGGTGGAGACAAACCAGCGTGCCGGGTGTTCCGCAGCAGACAGCGTCGTCGTGAAGCCCGTGATGCCGTCGTTCAGATTCAGCGCAGACAGCGGGCCGCTGTTGAGCTGGGTGATGTAACGCTGCGGCCACGTCTCGGGAAACCGTGTCGTGTCGTAACGAGACTCATCCGCGATGAGATTGCCCCGCAGCGTCTCGATGCCGAGCCCAAGGAGTTCGTCGGCAAGGTCTTCCACCGGCGTGCGGAGTTGCGGCTGGCGGCGGTGAGAATCTGCGTACGACTGGGTCATGATCAGCGGATCGCCGCCGCCGACGACCCAGACGGTGCCGTCGAGGGTGCCGTCGACGATCTCGGCATCGGTCAGCACCTGGGTGACGAGCCTTTCATCGGGGTCAGCGACGGCCAGCGCTGCTGCGGCGGTGATGAGCTTCTGTACTGATGCGGGGATCACCGAATCGGGATTGCTCGAGAACACCTCGGTGCCGTCAATCGAGATCGCGAGGCAGTGTGGCTCGGGCCAGTCCGAGCTGAACGCGGTCATCTCGGTGCCGATGTGATGCTCCTGCGCTGCTCGCCACAGTGCACCGGGTGCGCGTTCGGCCCGCAGCAGCGGCAGCGCCGACGGCCCGGTCGCGGCACCGTCGTCGGCCGTCGGCGTCAGAACGGGGGTACGCAGCGATGCTGCGTACGTCGCAGCATCGCCAGCCGATGCGTTCATGCGCAGGGCCGCCACCGTGGGCAGCAGGCCAGCCGCTGCTGTCAACAGCACCAGCACGGCCGCGCGCAAAGGTCTCACGTCTCGCGAGGAAGGCCACCTACGGCAGCACTGTGGCTCTGCGCTCCGCCGATGGCGGCGCTGTGGCCCTGCGCTCCGCCCATGGCGGCGCCGAGCGCCGCAGAGATCTCGCCTGCTTGGGAGGGCACGATTATTGGACGTGACTCAGCAGACCGACCGATGAGCAGTGCGTTCACGTGGCCTTCGGCGGATTGCGCCAGCAGATCCCAATCCTCGCTGAGGCCGCCGCCGATCACGACCATTTCGGGGTCGGTCAAGATGCACAGATTCGAGATGCCCAGCGCCAGCCAGTAGCTGAACTCATCGAGCACGTCGAGTGCCGCAGCATCCCCGCGACGTGCCGCAGTAGTGACCGCCGGACCGGTGACCTCGGTGCCCAACCGCTCGGCGGCAATCCGTGCCAGCGCGGAGCCCGATGCGTACATCTCCCAGCATCCCCGCCGCCCGCACGCGCAGTGGCGACCATCCGCTTCGACGATCATGTGGCCAGGTTCCCCGGCCAGCCCACTCGAGCCTCGCAACACCTCGCCGCCAAGCATGAAAGCGCCGCCGATGCCGGTGCCGAGCGACACCATGACGCCATCGCGGACGCCCTGCGCTGCTCCAGAGGCAAGCTCCCACCGGGCGGCGCAGTTCACCTCATTGTCAAGAAACACATCCAGGCCCAGCAAGTCGCTGAGTCCCGACCCGATGTCTGCGCCGTCGACGCCGACAAGGTTGGGCGAGACCGTCACCTTGCCGTCGATGGTGATCAGGCCCGCCATTCCGATGCCGACCGACACAGGGCCCGTACCGGTACCGAGTTGGGTCACCATGGACGCAAGGGTGGCTATCAATGGCTCGGCGCCGTGGGGCGTCGGTTCGCGCAGCGTCCGTTGCAGCTCACCGCTGCCATCGGTCGCCACGCCGAAGATCTTCGTGCCGCCGACATCGAAGCCGAGATGAACTGCCGAGACCAGTGCATCTGCCGCATCGGCAGCGCTCGGCGCGTCGGTTGTCATGCGCGTTGGGGCACCCGTTCCCAGGCGCCGCACTCTCGCAGTTACCTGCTGCGGATCAGAGTTTCCCCAAGATCGAAGAGCAACTCGACACCTCGATGCCGCCGCCGGGCTCCACTTCGAGCGCCGTGACCGTGCCGTCCTCGATGACCGCTGCGTACCGGCGCGAGCGAGAACCCAGGCCGAATCCGGAGCCATCCATGACCAGGCCCATGGCATCGGCAAATTCGCCGTTGCCGTCAGCAGCCATCTCGATGCCCTCGGCACCTTGCGCCTGGGCCCAGGCACCCATCGTCCAAGCGTCGTTGACCGAGACGCAGACGATCTTGTCGACGCCCTTGCCGGCAAGCTCGGAAGCACCCTCGATGTAACCCGGCAGGTGGACGTTGCTGCATCCAGGGGTGAATGCGCCCGGCACTGCGAACAGCACCACCTTGCCGCTGCCCAGCATCTCGCTGGATTGCACCGGCGCTGGCATGCCGCCATCGTCCAGTACTCGCAGTGTCACATCGGGAATCTGGTCGCCGACCTCAATCGCCATGGTTTTGCTCCGTCTCTTCAGAAGATGTGGTGCGCAGCGTATCCGCGCCGCCCGTTTGGCTTGCGAGGCTGCATCGGCAGATTCGTTTCCGCAGCGTCAGGTGCCACAGCCCTCTTGCGCGCCGGGCACCTGCACGCTCGCGATCCAACGCATCAACTCGTCGTAGGTGAATGCCGCAGGCAGGTCCGGGTTCGCCTCAGCCACCGCCTCGGGGCATCGGAACAGGCTCGCGATGTCGGCTGCCCGCAGCATGGTGAGGTCGTTGTAGGAGTCACCGACAGCGGTCACGTGGTAGTTCAGCGCGCGGTATGCCTCGACGGCGCGGCGCTTGGCGTCGTCCACCCGGCGTCGCCAGCCCGCCAAACGGCCGTCGACCACGTCGAGCCGGTGGCACAGCAGGTGCGGGTAACCCATCAGCTCCAAGAAGTGGTCGTCGAATTGCTCGAAGGTGTCCGATAGCAGCACCACGACCCAGCGGTGCCGGAGCTCGTCGAGGAATTCTCGCGCTCCCTCCAACAGGGGCAGCTCTGCGATGACCTCGCGGATCTGATCGAGCGATACGTCGTGGGCATTCAGAACGTCGATCCGGTACCGCATCAGCGCGTCGTAGTCCGGCTCGTCACGGGTCGTGCGTCTGAGTTCGTCGATACTGGTGCGCTGAGCCACCGCAATCCAAATCTCGGGCGTCAGCACGCCCTCCATGTCCAACGCAATGACCCTCTGCACGAGCGCCGAGTCTGTCATGCGAGCAGTGCCTGACGGCATGTCTGCCGCGCGACCGCGGTTTTGCAGGCTCCGGCCAAGCGGGCCAAGTGCGTGTCGCTGTGCACATAGTGTGGCTCGAGCCTTTCTAAGAATGATTAGATATTGCCGCCGACTCCACCGGCGCACGAAGCAGGAAACGAACCGCATGAGCCTCAGCACCACGAGCCCGACCCCCTCCCCAGCTGACGCCCCAGCAAGCGAACCGCTGTCGCTGGAGCAGGTCTTCCTGCCCGGTATGGACTTCGATCCCGACGAGCTACGCGACCGGTACCGAGTTGAACGCGACAAGCGGTTGCGTGACGATGCCAACGAGCAATACGTCGAGGTCGTGGGCGATTTTTCCAACTACGTGGATGACCCCTACACCGAGCGCGTCGAGCGGGCGCCGCTCTTCGACGAAGTGGACGTCGCCATCATCGGCGGCGGTTTCGGCGGGCTCCTGATGGGGGCCGAGCTTCGCAAGGCCGGCTACGAGAGCATTCGAGTCATCGAGAAAGCAGGCGACTTCGGGGGCACGTGGTACTGGAACCGCTATCCCGGGGCGATGTGCGATGTCGAGTCGTACTGCTACCTGCCACTGCTCGAAGAGCTGGCCTACATGCCCAAGCACAAGTACTCGTTCGCTCCCGAGATCTTCGAGCACTCCAAGGCCATCGCTCGCCACTTCGGGCTGTACGACAACGCGTGCCTGCAGACCTCGGTAGCCGAGATGCGCTGGGACGACGATCAGGCCCAGTGGATCATCTCCACCGATCGGGGCGACCGCATGCGGGCCCGCTTCGTGGCGATGGCCAACGGCCCCCTCAACCGGCCCAAGCTGCCTGGGATCTCCGGCATCGACTCCTATGAGGGGCACACCTTTCACACCAGCCGGTGGGACTACGACTACACCGGAGGCAACTCCGAGGGCGATCTCACCAAGCTGACCGACAAACGGGTGGGCATCATCGGCACGGGCGCCACGGCGGTGCAGTGCATCCCCCACCTCGGCGAGTGGGCCAAGGAACTGTTCGTGTTTCAGCGAACGCCGTCATCGATCGATGTCCGCAACAACTGCGAGACCGACCCCCAATGGGCTGCTTCGCTGGAGCCCGGCTGGCAGCGTCGCCGCATGGAGAACTTCAACATTTTGGTCAGCGGCGGCGATCAGGACGTCGATTTGGTCTCCGACGGCTGGACGGACATCTTCCGCAACCTCACCGGCATCGCTGCCAAGACGGCGGCTCGGCGGCTCGGGCGCCGTCTCACCGGAGCGGAGAAGGGCCGCCTGATGGAGCTGGCCGATTTTCAGAAGATGAACACCGTGCGCTCGCGGGCTGCAGAAGTGGTCGAGGAATCCACGACGGCCGAGGCTCTCCAGCCCTGGTACCGGCAGTTCTGCAAGCGGCCCTGTTTTCACGACGAGTATCTGCCCACGTTCAACCGGCCCAACGTGCATCTCGTCGACACCGACGGCCTCGGCGTGGAGCGCATCACGCCCAAAGGTGTCGTGGTCGGCGGTACCGAGTACGCCCTTGACTGCATCGTCTTTGCCACCGGCTTCGAGGTCGGCACCACCTACACCCGCCGTGCCGGTTACGACATCATCGGCCGCGGCGGTCAGACGCTGTCACAGAAGTGGTCCGACGGTGTCAAGACCTTCCACGGCCTGACCAGTCACGGCTTCCCGAATTGCTTCTTCCTGGGCTTCACCCAGAGCGCTGTGACGGTCAACGTGCCGCACGCGCTCGGCGAGCAGGCGGCCCATGTCGTCTACATGCTCAACGAAGCGGCAGACCGTGACTGCGTGCGCATCGAGCCCACGATCGAGGCCGAGCAGTGGTGGCAGGACGAGATGGCCGACAAGGCCCGCCTCGGCGTGAAGTTCTACGAGGCGTGCACGCCCGGGTACTACAACAACGAGGGCAAGCTCGGGAACCCCAACGGTTTCTTTTCGGCGATGTATGGCGCCGGACCGATCAAGTTCTTTCGCCTGCTGGACGAGTGGCGCTCCACTGGCCGTCTCGAGGGCATCGACCTCAGCTGAACTTTCGGGCCGAAGGCCAACCCGGAGCACGTCGCGGCACGCCCGATACTGTTGACGCGCAGCGGCCGCCGTCGCCAATGGCGACAGCGCCGAGAAGCAGGCCCGCAGGGGTTGGCCGAGAGGAGTTGTCATGGCGTCGCAAGCCACCATTCCGCACGTTCGCCTGCCGACCAAGATGGCTCATTGCGTGTTTCGCACCGACGACATTCCGGCGGTGCGCGACTGGTGGTGCACTGTGCTGGCGGCACAGGTCGTCCATGAGAACGAGTTCATCTGTTTCATCTCCTACGACGACGAACATCACCGGATGGCATTCATCAACCGGGGCCAGCCGGGTCGCTACGAGTCGCGCAAGGGCACGCTCGAGCACATTGCGTACTCGATGGGCAGCTTCAGTGACCTGATGGACCACTACGAGCGGTTGCGCACCGCCGGCATCATGCCGGTGCGCACAATCAACCACGGGCCGACCACCTCGATGTACTACGCCGATCCCGACGGCAACGGTGTGGAGTTCCAGGTCGAGAATTTCGCCACGATGGATGAGTGCATCGAGTTCATGAACGGACCGGTCTTCGCAGAGGACCCGATCGGGGTGCTCTTCGACGCTGATGTGCTGCTCGAGCGCTTCCGCCGCGGTGACCCGCTGGCTGAGCTGGTGCAGCAGGGCTCCGCTCCAGTCGCCGCCAACTGAGCGGTCCTTTCGCGGACTCCGCTCGGATTCCCGGCGAGATCGCTGCTTTGGCTCGTATCGTGAGATCGCCGCTGGTGGACGCCTTGCGGACGGCACATCGGGGAGGCTGTGAGCGAGCATGACCGTCAATCGCAACATCTACATGAGCGATGAGCTGCAGGCGATCTACACCCAGACCGTCACCTTCGTGGCCAACGAGGTCACGCCCGCCGGCGATGCCTGGGAGGAGACCGGGCAGGTCCCGCGCGAGATCTACAAGCGCATGGGCGAACTTGGGATGTTCTCGCTCCGGATTCCCGAGAGGTGGGGCGGGCTCGGGCTCGGCCCGCTCGCTTCGGCGGCGTTCGCAGAAGCGCTCGGCACCTCGACGTTCGCCGGCTTCGAGGCGAACATCTTGGTGCACACCGACATGGCGTTGCCGCACCTGCTCAACGCTGGTTCTGAAGCACAGCTTGAGCACTGGCTTCCGTCGATCCAATCGGGCGACACCATGATGTGCATCGGAGTCACCGAGCCCGACGCAGGGTCTGACGTGGCAGGTCTGCGCACGACCGCAGTGCGCGACGGCGAAGGTTGGCGTCTCAACGGCACCAAGACATTCATTACCGGCGCGGTGTACGGCGACGTGATCGCGCTCGCAGCACGCACCAATCCTGATGACCGCTACGGGATCTCCATGTTCCTGGTGCCGACCGCAGCGGAGGGCTTCGAAGTGGCCCGCAAGCTCGACAAGCACGGCTGGCGCTGCTCGGACACTGCGGAGCTGGTGCTGAGTGACGTGTGGCTGCCCGACGATCACCTGCTCGGCGAAGAGCACCGCGGATTTTACGCCGCCATGGCGAACTTCCAGAATGAGCGGATGGTGATCGTGGGCATGGGCATCGGTGCTGCTCAGGTCGCCATCGACATGACCAATGCCTACGCCCAGCAGCGCAAGGCCTTCGGCGGCTCGCTGTATGACCTCGGAGCGATCCGCCAGCGCATGGCGATGAACCAGGCGCAAGTTGATGCCGTGCGGGCTTCGATGTACCACGCCGCGTGGCTCTGGGAACACGGCATTGACGCCACCAAGGAGATGTCGGGCGTCAAGGCATTCGGGGCCGAAGTCGTGAACCGCGTCATGTACGACTGCATGCAGTTTCACGGCGGCATGGGCTACATGCGCGAATCAACGATCGAGCGGATGTGCCGGGATGCACGCATCCTGCCGATCGGCGGCGGGGCCACCGAGGTCATGCTCGAAGAGGTCGCCAAGCGCAGCTACGTCGACATCTGAACCGACCCAGATGCCGAGTTCGGTCGGCAGTGGCGATGGGGCACGTGCTAGCGGGATTCGAGCCAGTCTCGAACCGCCCCGGCGAAACGAGCGGCAGGAGCGCCGTCGAATGCCCGGTGATCCCAGGTCAGTGAGAGCGTGAGCGTCGGGCGAGCTGCCGGGTTGCCATCTGACCAGACGGTGTCTTCGCGGATGCGGCCGATACCCAAGATCGCAGTGTTCGGTGAGTTGATGATCGGCGTGAAAGCGTCCACGCCGAACATGCCCAACGCGGTCACCGTGAATGTGGCGCCCTGGTAGTCGTCGTAGCCCAGCGTGCCGTCGCGGGCCCCGGTGGCGAGTCGGGTGGTCTCCGCAGCGATGTCGTCGAGGCTGAGGCGGTCGGCATGGCGGACCACCGGCACGAGCAGGCCGTCGTCGAGCGCAACGGCGAGCCCCACATGTATGTGTGGCAAGAGCGCAACCGCATCGTCGGTGACTTGGGAATTCACCCGCGGGTGCTCCCCCAGCGCAGCCGCGACAGCAGCAACCACGAAGTCGGTGTAGCCCGGCACCACTGAACTTGTCGAAGCTGCGCCGCTTTCAGGTTCGCCGGCATCGGCACGGTCATCGGTGTCGCCACTGCGGGCCACTTTGACGAGCGACTTGCGTTCCGCCACGACGGCACTCATGTCGACATCCATCGTGAGCGTGAGCTGGGCCATCGAGCGCAGGGACGCACTCATGCGCTCCGCGATCACGCCTCGCATGCCCCGCAGCGGGATCTGCTCGGACGGCGTCTGCGTCAAAGGCGGCACCGGATCGGGCGTCGCGGCCCCGGTTGCAGGCTTGTCTTGCTGGGAAGTCTCGCCCACAGACTCTGCGGCCCGCCCCGAAGGGGTGGGAGCGCCGGAGCTCAGTTCGGACAGAAGCGTTCTGACATAGGCGGCCACATCGGCCCGTGAAATGCGTCCATCGGCAGCGCTGGCGTGCACAGCACGCAGGTCGGCGCCGAGCAGGTCGGCAAGCTGCCGCGCAGCGAGCGTTGCCGGCGGTTGCACCGACCCAACCGGCCCATGCGTCGGCGACCCCGCTGCCGGCGAGGGTGCCGATGGGCCTCGCCCGGGCGCCGTAGATCCCCCGACGGTTGCCGGATCGCCTGCTTGGAGTGCCGCGTTCGCCGCTCGCACATCTCGCTCAGTGATACGGCCTTTGGGCCCAGACCCGGCAACCGCTGCCAACTCCACGCCGAGTTCGCGGGCGATTCGCTTGGCCGCTGGCGACGCCAGGATGCGCTCACCCGGTGCTCGAACCGGCGCGGCGGCAGGTCGGGGAGAGGCTTGCCCAGCCGGGGCGACAGCAGGTTGGGCGGAGCCTGGGGGCGCCGGAACTCCACCGGCTTGCACTTGGGCCGCAGCCGGCGGGCCAGCCTTCGCAGGATCAGTGGGCAGTTCCTCGTCGGCCTCCAACAACCAGCCGATCCTCACGCCGCAGAGGTACTCCTCGCCTACCTCGCCGGTCTGGGCCAGCACGCCGCTGCCCGAAGACTCGATCTCGGTCTCGACCTTGTCGGTTTCCACCAGCAGCACCGACTGCCCCGCGGTGACCTCGGCGCGGTCGGGCACCAGCCAGCGCAGGATCGTGCCCGACTCCATCGTCAGGCCGAGTTTCGGCATCGCAAACTCAACGGCCATCGAGGTCTCCTCGTCCTGCGGGCGCGGGGCTGAAGGGGTAGCGCCGTCGCTGCGCCGCTGCAACCGCTGCGCCCACGTCGATCACGTGCGGCCCGTCGGGGTTGACGGTGATCGTTGCCCGTTCGCCAGCGCCCAGCACGATCTCTCGCTCACCGTCGAGGGCCAGCACACCGGGGCCGCGCAGCGTGACGGGCTGGCCGAACGCCAGCCGCTCGCACAGGGCAATGTCGATGTCGGAATAGCTGCCGGGCATCACGGCTGCCCGGATTCGCTTGTCGCCCGGTGCTGACTCCGAGCCCGGCGTACATCCCAGGCGCACATGGGCCGCGCCGGCCTCGTGTCGTCGAACTGGGGCCACAGCCGCAGCGATGGCGGACAGCCCCACCGAGTCCGGCTCGGCGATCGCAGCGACGATCTCGCACACCGATGCCGACTCCCACACGGCGCGTGCGCCCACGAACGATCCGCGCACCAGACATACGTCCACCAGCGCAACATCGGCCTGCGGGCTCCCCTCCACCGTGACGTCGATGATCTTCGCCTGCGAGGTGACGTCGGCTACGCCGGCCCAGCCGCTCGCCATTGCTCCTGCGGCGAACCCGGCGACCGTGGCCTCAAGTTGGAGCGGGAAGACGTTGTTGGTGCCGACCGCCAGCGGCACCAGCGGCACGTCTCGCCAGCCCTTGGTGACATCGCGCTGGGTGCCGTCGCCGCCGAGCGCAATCACCGCCCCCACACCCTGGTCACGGAACTGTGCGGCGGTCAGTTGCGAATCACGGCCGGTATGCCAGCCATGCGCCGCGAGCACCTCGGCGTGCGCCACAGCGCTACCGGAGCCTTCCCCAATTCGCGGCAGCCTCAGCCCTGCCAGGGCTCGCTCCCCCAGTCGCGCCCGGTCGCCGCTGATCAGCACACGGTTTGCCCCGCCCTCCATTGCACCCACGACGGCACGGCGGATCGCGCCGATCTTGACTGCGTCCGAGACCGGTGTGGCACCCGAGGTCAGGCGTCTGAGGTCTTTGCCGGCGAGCGGGTTGGCAACGATGCCCACTGTGTTGCCGGGCGGTCGTTCCATCCGCGTCATCGCGTTGACAGCCACTCAGCAAGCCGTTCGGCCGGCGAGACCGCCCGGCCGACGGGTGCCCGCCTCACGCTGCGGCGAGGGCTCGGATTCGCTCGCCGATCATTTCGGCGTTGGGCACCCATTCCTTCTCGAGCACCGGGCTGAACGGCACCGGGCTGAACGGCGCGCCGACGCGTTCGATCGGTGCATCGAGGTAGTCGAAGGCTTCCTCAGCGATCTGCGATGCAATCTCGCCGCCCAAGCCACCGAACCGGACAGCTTCGTGCACCACTGCGACGCGGCTCGTCCGGCGGGCCGAGGCGATCACCGTGTCGATATCGAGGGGCTGCAGGGTGCGCAGGTCGATCACCTCGCACTCGATGCCTTCGGCGGATAACGCGGCCGCGGCCGACGTCGCCTCATGCACCATCCGGCCGTAGGTCACCACGGTGATGTCGTCGCCGGATCGCACGGTGCTCGCCGATCCCAGCGGCACCTCGTACATATCTTCGGGAACGTCGCCTTGGAGACCCAGCAGCCGCTTGTGCTTGATGAACACAGTGGGGTTGTCGTCGCGGATACACGAGATGAGCAGGCCCTTGGCGTCATAGGGGTTCGACGGCATCACCACCTTCAGGCCGGGAATGTGGCACAGCATCGCCTCGAGGCTCTGGCTGTGCTGGGCCGCCGCGGACAGCCCGGCACCGGCGCTGGTGGTGATCGTCATGGGCAGCGTGGCCTTGCCGCCGAACATGTACTTCAGCTTCGCCGCCTGGTTCACGATCTGGTCCATGGCGACGAGAATGAAGTCCATGAACATGAGGTCGACCACCGGGCGCAGACCGCTCACCGCGGCCCCGGTGCCGAGGCCCACAATGGCCTGCTCGCTGATGGGCGTGTCGACTACTCGCAAGTCGCCGAAGCGGTCGTTCAGCCCCCGGAACGAGCCGAACACTCCCCCGGCCCGGCCGACATCCTCGCCGGCCACGAAGACGTCGGGGTCGTCGTCCATCATCTGCGCCAGCCCCTCGGCGAAGGCCGCGCCGTAGGCGATGCTGCGCCCGTTGGGGTCGGTTGTCTGGCTCATGACGAGACTCCTGAGAATGCGGGCTGGGTGTAGACGTCGACGAGCAGGCTGTCGGGATCGGGCTGCGGGCTCTCTTCGGCGAACGCGATAGCCGCCTCGATGTCGGCCTCGGCTGCGGCGTGTACTGCCTGGGCGCCGCTGGCGTCGAGCACGCCGGCTGCGGCGAGCCGATCCTCGAACAGCTCGATCGGGTCTCGCTGTTTCCACTGCTCGAGCTCGTCGTCGCTGCGGTACTTCATGCCCAGCGTCTGCACGCCGTGGTGGTTGTAGAAGCGGTAGGTCTTGGCCTCGATGAACGAGGGGCCTTCGCCCCGGCGGGCCCGGCCCACGGCCTCGTTGGCCGCTTCCCACACCGCCACCGCGTCCATGCCGTCGACGATTGCGCCGGGCATGCCGTAACCGGCGGCACGGTCGACCACGTCGGTGATGGCCATTGTGCGATCACGCGGCGTGAACTCGCCGTACTCGTTGTTCTCGCAGACGAACAGAACCGGCAGCGACAGCGCAGCCGCCATGTTCGCGGCTTCGTGGAACGCGCCGATGTTGGAGGCACCGTCGCCGAAGAACACCACCGAGACCCGATCGCTTCCCCGGTACTTGTTCGCGAACCCCGCACCCACCGCGATCGGCACGCCGCCGCCCACGATGCCGTTGGCGCCGAGCATGCCGAGGTCGAGGTCGCAGATGTGCATGGAGCCGCCCTTGCCCCCGCAGTAGCCGGTGGCCTTGCCCATCAGCTCGGCCATCATCCCGCCGTAGTCACCGCCTTTGGCCACGAGGTGCCCGTGGCCTCGGTGGGTGGAGCTGATCTGGTCGTCGTCGTCGAGATTGGCGCAGACCCCCGCGGCCACGGCCTCCTCCCCCACGTACAGGTGCAGGAACCCGGGCAACCGGTTCTGCTCGGCGAGCTTGCCGGCGGCTTCCTCGAAGTGGCGGATGCGCACCATGCGCCGGTGCAGATCCAGCAGTACTTGCGGACTCGGATCCATGCGAACCCCCTAGTGGCACGATTCCAGCGCAGTTCACCCTAGTTCTGGGCATTCTGCGCTTCATCGCTGTCACAGGCGGCGCGTAGTGTGGCCCGGTGGCGCCTGAACCCGAAATACATGCGACTGACCCCCGTTCGATCCATCCCACTGACGGGCCCGATCCAGGCATCGGCCGAGGCGGCCTGCGCTCGGCGGCCTGGTTCGATATCGAGGGCGACCCGCTCATGTCGGCGCTCTACTTGGAGCGATACGCCAACTTCGGTTTGACGCGTGAGGAGCTGCAGTCGGGCAAGCCCATCATCGGCATCGCCCAGACCGGTTCAGACCTGTCGCCTTGCAACCGGCACCATCTCGAGCTGGCCAAGCGGGTGCGCGAGGGCATCCGTGAGGCCGGCGGCATTGCGTTCGAGTTCGGCGTGCACCCAATTCAAGAGACCGGCAAGCGGCCCACAGCTTCGCTCGACCGCAACCTGGCTTATCTGGGCATGGTCGAAGTGCTGCAGGGGTATCCGCTCGACGGTGTGGTGCTCACGATCGGCTGCGACAAGACCACTCCAGCGTGTCTGATGGCCGCTGCGACGGTGAACTTGCCGGCGATCGCTCTATCGGTTGGCCCGATGCTGAACGGCTGGCACGAGGGGCGACGGACGGGGTCAGGCACGGTGGTGTGGAAGGCCCGCGAGCTGTATGCAGCCGGGGAGATCGACGACACCGGCTTCATCGACCTGGTGGCGTCCTCCGCCCCGTCGGTGGGCTACTGCTCCACCATGGGCACGGCAACCACGATGAACTCGCTGGCCGAGACCCTGGGCATGCAGCTTCCCGGTTCTGCCGCCATTCCCGCGCCGTACCGGGAACGGGCGCAGATGGCGTATCGCACGGGTCTGCGCATTGTGGAGATGGTGCGCGAGGACCTTCGCCCGTCCGATGTCATGACGCGAGAGGCCTTCGAGAACGCGATCGTGGTCAACTCTGCGATCGGCGGCTCCACTAACGCCCCGATCCATCTGAACGCGATTGCGGCGCATCTCGGGGTGCCGCTCGACAACGACGACTGGCAAAAGCATGGCTTCGCCGTGCCATTGCTGGTGAACCTGATGCCCGCTGGCGAGTACCTCGGTGAGGACTACCACCACGCCGGCGGCGTGCCCGCGGTGGTGGGCGAGCTGATGCGCGCCGGGTTGCTGCCGCACCCCGATGCGCTGACCGCCAACGGCCGCAGCATCGGCGAGAACTGCGCCGACGCGAAAGTCAAAGACGCCGATGTGATCCGAGCTGCAGACGAGCCGCTGCTGGCCGACGCCGGCTTTATCAACCTGTCGGGCAATCTCTTCGACAGCGCCATCATGAAGACCAGCGTCATCTCCGACGAGTTCCGTGAGCGCTACCTGTCAGACCCCGACCATCCCGATGCGTTCGAGGGACGAGCAATCGTCTTCGACGGGCCGGAGGACTATCGGGCGAACATCGACAATCCCGATCTCGACATCGACGAGTACTGCCTGCTGTTCGTTCGGGGCACCGGTCCCGTCGGTTATCCCGGCGGTGCCGAGGTGGTCAACATGCAGCCGCCCGCGGCGTTGCTGGTACGCGGCGTCCATTCGCTGCCCTGCATCGGTGACGGCCGCCAGTCGGGTACGTCGGGTTCCCCGTCGATCCTGAACGCTGCGCCCGAAGCCGCTGTCGGAGGCGGCCTGGCATTGCTGCGCACCGGCGACCGTGTGCGGATCGACCTGCGGCGCGGCAGCGCTGACATGCTGGTGGACGACGACGAGCTGGCCCAGCGCCGTGCCGATCTCGACGCGGCCGGCGGCTACCCCGTGCCGCCGTCGCATACTCCGTGGCAGGAGATTCAGCGGTCGATCGTTTCGCAGTTCGACGAGGGCATGGTGCTGCGTCCGGCGGTCAAGTATCGCGACACCGCTCGCACCCATGGCACCCCGCGGCACAACCATTAGCAGCACCCGGCAACGTTCGATGAGAACTGCTCAGCGATGATCTGGGCGTTACTGGCACTGCTGGCGGGACTGGTCCTGCTGGTAGTGGCCGGGGATCACTTCGTTGCGGGCGCGTCGCGCCTGGCAACAGCACTGCGCATGCGGCCCGCTGTGATCGGCGCAGTGGTCCTGGGCTTCGGGACATCCGCCCCCGAAATGGTCGTGTCATCGCTGGCGGCCATCGACGGCAACCCCGATATCGGCGTAGGCAACATCGTCGGCTCGAACGTCGCCAATCTCAGCCTGGGCCTCGGCGTGGCCGCGCTGCTAGTGCCGATCCCGTTCTCGCGCACCGCGCTGCGGCGCGATGTTCCGTGGTCGGTGGCAACCGCTGCCATCTTCGCCTTGTTGGTGATTGACGGTGACCTCAGCCGGCTCGAAGGCGGGCTGCTCGCTGTGCTGATGGCTCTCACGCTGATCTGGCTCGTTCGCACGTCACACGGCGACCCGACGACCGATGCGGGACCCGACGGCCTCGCCCAGGACGCCGGCCGGCTGCTGGGCAACCTCACCAGAGCGCTCTTGGGCCTTCTCGGCGTCCTCGTGGGCGCCCAGCTGGCCGTGGAAGGGGCCACCAGCCTCGCTGAGCAGTGGGGCCTCAGCGGCGGGTTCATCGGCTTTTCGGTGGTGGCCTTGGGCACCTCGCTCCCCGAACTGGCCACCGTCATCGCAGCTGCCCGCAAAGGCCATACCGAGCTGATCGTGGGCAACCTGTTCGGCTCCAACGTGTTCAACAGCCTCGCCGTGGGCGGGGCGATGGGCTTGGTGGGCGCCGGCGCTATCGATTCGCCGTCGCTCACCGGCCTAGGCATCGGGGCGATGATGGCCGTGGTCCTGCTGGCCTACTTCGGCGCCCTCGTCGGCAAGCGCGCCGGGCGCATCGACGGCGTTGCCCTGTTGGGGCTCTATGTCGCCACGATGATCCTGCTCGGCACGAGCTGACACAGCCTCAGCACCCTGGACCGCATTTCGCAAGGCGGATCGATGGCGTAGCCGAGCCTGCTAAGGGTTGGCGGCTAGGCCACGCTGCCAGATCCACAGCAGCACGATGCCGAGCGCCGAGAGCGCTGCCGACGCGTAGAACGCCCCGACCGTCGCGCCGACAACCGCTGCGGTAATCCCGAGGATTGGGCCGCCGATGCCCGCCGACAATTCGAAGAACATCGTGAAGGTGCTCACGGCGCGAGCGCGCTCGTTGGGCGGCACGCCGTCCACCGCCGCCAGCATCAACGACGGGTACAGCAGCGATCCGCCGAGCGCCATGATCACCACCCCCACGTACAAGCCAAGCGGTGTCACGAATGTGCCCATGACAGCCATACCGGCTGACGCCCCGATGAGAGCAATGGTCGCGGTGCGCTTGGTGCCCATGGTGTCGGGCAGTTTCCGTCCGAGAACCCGCAGCACCAGCACGAGCAACCCGTAGACAGCGAACACCGGCCCGATGTCACCGAGGTCGCGCTCGATCGCGAGCTTGGGAAGGAAGCCCTGCAGCGCCGGAAAGATGATGATCCCCATGGCGAGGATGATCCCCGGCCACAGCGCTGGTTTGTAGAAGATCCGCCCGACATTGCGCGAGTCAGGGGGTGCCTCGACTGCATCACCCGCAGGTTGCGAGCTGCCGCCGTTCCGCCCATCGACGAGTTCGAATACCAGCGGGCGCGCCGCCTGGGCGAGTCGGTTCTGCAGATGCCCGAGACGAGCTTGAGGGATACCGTTCGCAGCGGCACCGCTGCCGCTGGGGACAGATCCGGCGAGCGCTCCGGGCATATCGCGAGGAAGCCAGAGGCCCACGACGGCTGCGGCCATCATCAGCACGCCCGCAGCGATGAAGGCTGTGTCGAAGCCGTCAAAGGAGAGCGACGAGTCGCCCCAGTCCTTCGTTGCCTCTCCCATCCACGGACCCAATGCCATGCCGAGGTAAATCGAGACCGAGAACCAGTTCAGCGCCTCGCCTCGACGGTGCTCAGGCGCCAAGTCGCTCACCATTGCCGCGCTGCCGACGAAGAATGCGCCTTGAAACGCCCCGATCAGCAGACGCATCGCCAGGATCGCGGCGTATGTGTTGGCCCAGATGTGGCCGAAGGTGATCAGCGCAGTGAGGAAACAGCCCGTCACTACAAGAAACCGGCGGCCCTTGCGGTCGCCGAGGCTTCCGATCGTCGGGCGGGCGGCGATCGCCGTGACTGCGAAGACGCTGATCGCGAAGCCGACTGCGAGGTCCCCTCCGCCGGTTTGCTCGGTGACGAGCCGCGAGATCATCGGCAAGAGGGCCGAGAACGACACCGCTGAGAAGAACGCGCTGATGTTCAGGACCAGGAACGGTCCGCTGAACAGGAGCGTCGGCTCGCCAAGGTCCGGGGCGACGACGGGTGCCGCCGTAGTCGTCGTCTGGGACATAGGGCGAGGGCCTCGTTCGCGCTCTGCTCGCAATCGGATGCGGGCGAGCGGGTACCGATACGCCATGCTAGGGGTGATGTACTTACTGCCGCTTCGAGGCACCTCGTCGTGAGCGTCGCCGAGACCGTGGTCCGAGGGGCGTGCCACCACGACTGTCCCGATACGTGCGCTTGGGAGGTCACGGTCCGCGACGGCGTCGCGGTGCACCTGCGCGGTGATCCGGCCCATCCGTTCACCGACGGCCAGTTGTGCCCGAAGGTGAACCCGTTCCTTGAGCGGGTGTATCACCCCGACCGGCTGCTGCGGCCGCTGCGGCGAACCGGTCCCAAGGGCGCGGGCAGATTCTCGCCGATCGACTGGGATGTCGCGATCGCCGAAATTGCCGACCGGATCGGCAGCGCTGTGGCGCGCCACGGCGGCGAAACGGTGCTGCCCTACTCGTCGGATGGCACCCAGGGGCTCGTGCAGCGGGGCGTGCTCGCCGACCGCTTCTTCGCCGTGCTGGGGGCCACGAGGCTAAACCGGCACTTCTGCGGCGTCACCGCATGGCACGGCGCTGCCGATGTGCTGGGGCTGCCGCTCGGTGCCGATCCCGTAGAGATCACCAACGCCTGCACCATCGTGCTGTGGGGCACCAACACACTGCTCACCAATCGCCACATGTGGCCGTTCATCGAGACAGCGCGCAGCAACGGGGCGATGGTCATCGTGGTGGATCCCGTCGGCACGATGACAGCCCAGCGAGCCGATTGGCATGTCCAACCGCGTCCGGGTACCGACGTGGCTCTGGTGCTCGGGCTCATCGGGGTGCTCGACCGCGATGAGCTCATTGACGAGGCTCGCCTGGGTGCCAGCACCGACGACTGGCCGGAGCTGCGCAGCGAAGCTCGCGCGTTGGGCCTCGACGAAGCAGCCGCTGTCACCGGTCTCGCTGCGACGGACATCACGCGCCTGGCGCACCGCATCGCGCACGAGCAGCCTGCCGTGCTGCGCGCACTCATCGGCATGGAGCACCGCGAGCACGGCCGTGACATCCACCGGGCTGTGGCTGCGTTGGCGGCAGTGGCGGGTGTCGGCTACATGCGGTCGACGCAGGTGTTCTTCGACACGGCGCTGGCCGATCTCGCCCCGCCTTCGGGTCCGCAGCGTGTCGTGAACGCATCGGCGCTCGGGGAGGTGCTTGCCGACGTCAGCTTGGACCCGCCTGTGACCGTGCTGGTGAATTACGGCTGCAATCCGGCGGTCGTCGCGCCTGATCAGAACCGGGTGATCGCCGGTCTCGAACGCGACGACTTGTTCACCGTGGTGATCGAGCAGTTCATGACCGACACTGCCCGTTACGCAGACATCGTGCTGCCGGCCACCACTGCGATCGAACATCTCGACCTGATGAATGCATGGGGTCACCTGTATGTGTCGCTGAACCTGCCCGCGATTGACCCCGTCGGCGAGTGCCTGGCGAACAGCGAGATCTTTCGCCGGCTCGCCTGCTCACTGGAGCTCGATGGCCCCGGCCTCGCCGACAGCGACGAACAGGTGGCACGAGACCTGCTCGCAAGCGGCCACCCCTGGCTGGAAGGCATCACCTACGAACGGCTCGAGCGCGAGGGCTGGGCACGACTGGCCGTGCCCGAAGGGTGGTCTGCGCTGAATTCGCGTGAGGTGCCGCTGTCGACCCAGCAGAAACCCGATGCGCCGGCGGGCGAGCACGGCGCTTCCCGCAACGCAGACCAGACTGGCGTGTCCGGCGACATCGGCGAGGTCGGCGACGTTTCACCCGACGCAACGCTCGGCGCCGCAGCACCGTTCCTTCAACTGGGTCCGCTGCAGCTAGGCGCGCTTCGCTACCAGCCGGCCACTGAGTCGCCCGGCGGTGATGCTGCGCTGGCTCGGCGCTTTCCCCTGTCGCTCATGAGCCCGAAGCAGCACCAGAGATTCCTCAACAGCTTCTACGGCGGATTTGCCCATCACTTGCCGAACCCGCCGCGACCACGCTTGGAGATCAGCCCCGGCGACGCGGAAGCTCGCGGCATCGCCGAAGGCGACCGTGTTCGTGTGTTCAACGACCGGGGCGAGCTGTTCGTCGAAGCCACTATCACCGACTGTTTGCAAGAGGGGCTCGTCACAGTGCCGTTCGGCTGGTGGGCCGGCGATGCGGCCGGGCGAACCGTCAACGTGCTCACCAACGCCGCCCGCGGCGGACCCGATCCCAACGTCGGCACTGCGGCCTTCTTCGACACGCTCGTCGAAGTCAAGCTCGCACCCAACGGCACCATCGCTGCCGACACACTCGCCGAAGCCGAAGCCGCATCCGAGCCGTCACAAACAGCCAGCGGCTCGCCGTCGTAGCCTGCGATGGCGATGAACGTCGCCGAATTGCTTGAACGTGCGCCACACGATGATGCCGTCGTGCTCATCGACCGGTCGGCTTCACCGCCTGAGCACGTCACGGCCGGCGATCTCAGGGATCGAGCACTCCGCTGCGGGGCGGGCCTGGCGGCCCGGGGGCTGGCGCCGTTCACCAGGGTCGGGCTGCTCGCTGCCAACTGTGGCCAGTACTACGACGTGATGTTCGGTGCCCCAGCAGCTGGGTTGGTGTTCGTGCCGCTCAACACTCGGCTTCCCGCCGAGACCCAGGCCTACATCCTCGACGACGCCGATGTTCAACTGGTCATCTCCGATGTGGACCACGCCTCGCTGGTGCCCCCGGGCATGGCGCACATCCTCATCGGCACCCCCGAATGGAATGCCTTGACAGCCCATCAGCCGTTGAGCACCGCAGCCGATGTCCACGACGACGACATCGCCGTGCAGATCTACACCTCGGGCTCGACGGGCCGGCCCAAGGGCGTCCTGCTGACCCATCGCAACGTCACCTTCACGGTGCTCGAGTACGGCGCTGCCATGCCTGGCGAGGTAATGCTCGTCTCTGCCCCGCTGTACCACAAGAACGCTTCCATGTCCTCCAAGCTGGCGTTCGCAAACGGAGGCACTGTGGTTCTCTTGCCGGGCTTCACTGCCTCGGAATACATCGACGCCATCGCAGATCACAACGTCACGATGTGCTCAGGCGTGCCGACGATGTTCGCCCTCGTTACCGCCGAGATTGCCTCCCGGGTCGCCGCCGGCCAGGAAATGCCCGACTTGTCCTCGGTGCAGCGCGCATTCATCGGCTCGGCCCCGCTGACCGAAGCCCTGTTCGACGAAGTGCAGCGGCTGCTCCCGAGGGCAGTCGTCTCCAACGGCTACGGCACCACCGAGGCCGTGCTCGAGTTCGGCCCCCATCCCGAGGGCAAGCCTCGGCCCAAGATTTCCGTCGGCCACCAGCACCCCAAGGTTGAGTTGCGACTGGTTGACCCCAACACCGGTGAGGACGGCGACGCCGGCGAGTTGTGGGTGCGCTCGCCCGGCGTCATGACCGGCTACCACAACCTGCCCGAGGTCACGTCCGAACGGCTGACCGACGGCTGGTACCACACGGGCGACCTGATGACCCGCGACGCCGACGGCTTCTACTACTTCGTGGGCCGCGTCGACGACATGTTCGTGTGCGCCGGCGAGAACATCTACCCCGACGCCGTCGAGCAGATGCTCGAGAAGCACCCCGCGGTGCACCAAGCCGTGGTCGTCCCGGTGCCCGACGAGCTGAAAGGACAACTCCCGGCAGCCTTTGTGCGTGTCGAACCCGGCCGCACGCTGACGGTCGACGAGGTCAAGCAGTACGCGCTGGCCAACGGGCCCGCCTACGCACATCCCCGACATGTCTGGTTTGTCGAAGAAATCCCACTGGCCTCGACGGCAAAGATTGATCGCAACGGCCTGGTCGCCCGGGCCGCAGAGTTAGTGAAAGCCGACTCCCCCTGAACGACGAGCATGGCGCTGCGGACGATGCGATCGAAGCTGCGGCCGGCGACGAAGCGCGATACCGCACGGCTGAGGGTGCAGCCGAAGATACCGCACCGCCCCGCACGGCTGAGGGCACAGCCGAAGACTCTGCACCGCCCCGTTCGCTGACTCGCAGTGCGCTCAACATCGTCAACGAGACCCGCCACGATTGGGCGGCCAAGCGAATCGGTGGGCTGTCAGCCGAGATTGCCTTCTTTGCCCTCCTGGGCCTGTTCCCAGCGGTCATCGTTTTCGCCGCGGCGCTGGGCTCGCTGGATGTCCTTATCGGCCGGGGTGCAGCCACCGATACCGAGGCTTGGCTGCTTCAACAGATCAGCAACACGTTCGGTGACCAGAACACGCTCGACGCCACCGTGGCCGATCTGTTCGACCGTTCCGACGCACGGGTCATCACCGTCGGTGTGGCGGTGGCCGCGTATGCGTCGTCGCGCGGCTTCATTGCGGTGGTGCGTGCGCTGAACGTGACTCGTGGCCACCACGGCGCTCGCAGTTGGCTGTCGACCCGAGTTGTCGGCATCGCCCTGACATTCCTGACGTTGGTGATTGCGGTCGTGGTAGCCACGATGCTGGTGGTCGGCCCGCTGTTCGGCGGCGGCTCCGAGCTGGCAGACCGGTTGGGCGCGGGCAGCTCATTCAGCACGGCGTGGGACTGGCTGCGCTGGCCAGTCGTCTTCGTGGCAGTGGTCGCCTGGGCGGCGACGGTGTACCGAATCGCCCCGCTCCACAAGCTCAGGTGGCGACGCGAGGTGCCAGGCGCACTGCTGGCAACGGTGTGGTGGCTGGCCGTCTCAGGCGGCTTCGGTGCGTACTTACAGCTCGCCTCGAGCGGCGTCAACGCCGTCTTCGGCCTGCTCGGCGGCGCGCTCAGCCTGCTCTTGTGGCTCTACCTGCTGGCGATGGGCCTCCTCGCCGGCGCCGAACTCAACAGCCTCCTCGACCGCCACCGCCCGCCAGCACCGGGCGCACGCCGGCCATGAGCATGCGCGCACTCGCGGGCCCGGCTTGAGGTCTCGATAATCGCAGGTCGACGTCCGCGCCTCGATGGCTACTGTTTCGTTCATGGAGCGGATCAACGTCAGCCAATTGCTGCACAATGCCGGTGAGCTGCTTCGCCGGGCCGGAGAGGGTGAGTCGTTCGAGATCACGCGGTTCGGCGAGCGTCTCGCGCTGCTCGGTCCGTTGCCGGACCATGACGATCCATTGGAACGACTCGTCGAGCGTGGAATCGTTGAGTCAAACGTCATCGGCCTGTCGGCGTCCTTGGACAAGCACCCACCGTTGCCGGCCGCACGGCCGGGCGTGCCGACGCTGAGTGAGCGACTCGCGGACTTGCGTCGAGATGAACGGTGACATCTGGGTCCTCGACGGTTCGGCGTTCGTCAAGCTGATCAAGGTCGAAGCAGAATCGAACGAGTTGCACGCCTGGGTACGCGAGCGACGCTGCGTTTCGAGTGCACTAGTACGCACCGAGGCTCGGCGAGCCGTAGCGAGCGAGGATGCCCATGTTCGTCATCTCTGCGAAGAGCGGCTCGCCGAGACCCACTTGGTCGAGATCGCTTCGTCGATGCTC
The DNA here is from genome assembly GCF_965214215.1 of Candidatus Poriferisodalis sp. Taxonomy (GTDB): domain Bacteria; phylum Actinomycetota; class Acidimicrobiia; order Acidimicrobiales; family Poriferisodalaceae; genus Poriferisodalis. The sequence continues at coordinate 2,679,324 of NZ_CBDCBD010000003.1, forward strand.
GATGCGGCAGGAAGGCTTCCAGGCACCAATTTGCGGACCCTGGATGCCATCTACCTCGCCTGCGCACTGGAGATCGGTGAGGACCTCGCTGGTCTCGTCAGCTACGACGCTCGCCAGATTGCAGCAGCCGATGCCCTCGGCATCACCACCGCCGCGCCAGGCGCATCTTCAACCGACTGACGTAGCCGTCGTTTCTGCGAGGTGCTCGGCGAGGGCGGCGATCTGGGCATCGATGTGCCTGGGGCTGCCGGACAGGTCGATAGCGACAGCGTGGAGCCTCGTTCCCGTATGCCGAACGGTGATGTCGGACTTGGCCAGCGAACCATTGGCGATCTGCTGCTCGGCAGCTTGGTCGCGGTTGACATCGGCGCAGTAGATGAGGGTGCCTTCGCTCAGGCCTAGGGCCGTGGTGTAGGCCAGGAGTTGGTAGTAGTCGCCGTGGCGTGCGAGAGGTGCGGCGGCGACCTCTGCGTTCGCGTCGCCGTCGGTGAGCTTGTACTTGAGGTCGGCGACCCCGACGGCTTCGCCTTGGCTCCGCAAGGTGAGGTCTGGTCTGATCTGTATTCGCTCCTCGATGTCGAGATGCGGCCGCAATTGAGCTGCGACCTCGAGCCGTCCATGCAGTTCGCGCTGCAGTCGGGAAGTGACGAACCGCTCGAAGAGCTGATTCATGTCCACCATGAATGCCGACGCGGCGGTGTCGCCGTGTTGATCCTGCAAGGTGCAGTTAGCCATGATCAGCCGTGCCAGCCGCAGCGCCGGACGGTAGTGCTCGTTGAGCCGGTTGTACTGGATGCGATCAAGGCGCTGCAGCGCCGCCGACGATGTCGGTTCGGCCACGCCGTCGAGTGCGGCCAGCAGCCGTCGAAGTCGGCGCCGGTCGTCGTGGGGTACGTCGGGCACACGCAGTGCCATCCGGACTGCCGCGGTCAGGCAGCGGTTCTCGTCGACGTCGGCGGTGAAGTCGTCCCATGAGCACGCCATCGGCACCAGCACTCCGCCACGCCGAAACTGCCGCACGAAATCAATGCGGCCCCGCAGCGCAAGCAGGTCACCCTCCTCATGCCGGTAGTGGTGGAACAGCCCACGTGCCAGCGTTGTCTCTGCGGTGCGCGCGAAGAACGACACCAACGCCGGCAGCAGTTCGTTATTGGTTGCGTAGTCGATGGCTTCGGCCTGCCATGCCTCAGGCGGAAGCCCCACTTCCAGCAGGAAGAACAGGTTCTCGGGCTTGATCTTCGGCCGCACGAGGATGCGCAGATCGCCCAGCGTGAAGGCGCCCACCCACTGGCGCGTCGATACCTTCCACCAACCAAGCTCCGGGTCAGTCGCCACCGACACCCACGGTGTCTCCCCAAGACAGCGAGCCATCTCATCGTCGAGCCGCAACCGCTCCGTGCTCCACTCGTGAAGCACGACGCACTCGCTGTCGCCAGCTTCTGCCGCTCTCTCACCGACTGCCGAGCTGACGACGATCGCGTCGGACGACATCTACCCGCCGCCGCGATTCGCACTGCCCACGTTGTGCGCAGGCTGGGCCTCAGGGTCGTCGACAGGCCCGGCCGATGCTTTCCCTTCCGAGTCCGGTGCGTTCGCATCAGGTCCGTGCCGTGTCAAAACGGCGTCGAAGCGGAATCTGCTGATCACCTCCTGCTGGCCGAAGAGTTGGTCCTCGATCAACGGCTCGATGTTGTACTCCCAGATTCGCCGCACACTGGTCTCGTCGAGGCCCCACTTTATGAAGTGACTCGGCCCGATCAGCAAATGGTCGCCGCCGAGCGCCTGTTCAAGCTCGCCGTTGACCCGGTCCAGCAGCTCAGCCACCCACGCTTGCCCGGGCGCATTGCGCTGCGTCCACCGCAGCAGCAAGCCAGCCGTCGGCGGCTTGTTGGGGAAGAACGGAACAAAGTGGAACCGCCGCCGCATCGCCGCGTCGATCAACGCGATGGACCGGTCAGCCGTGTTCATCGTGCCGATGATCCACAAGTTGGAAGGCAGTGTGAATCCATCGATCGGCCGGTACTGCGTCTGAGTCCATTCGTCTCGATACTCGAGGAGGAACAGCAACTCGCCCAGCACTCTTGGCAGGTTCGCCCGGTTAATCTCGTCGATGACCATGACATGCAGCTCGTCCGGGTGCTCTGCCGCATGCGCTGCCAGCCGGACCAGCGGACCCGGTGTCAATCGGTACGTCATGTGCCCGTCGTCGTCAACTGCGGGCCGGTACCCCTCGAAGAAATCCTCGTACGAATATGCGGGATGGAACTGGACCAGCGAGAACGGACCATCGTCCTCATATTCCCCATCGTCTCGAATCCCCGTCAGCGTCCATGCCAGCTGGCGAGCGAAGTACGTCTTGCCAGTCCCGGGAGGCCCGTAGAGAATCACCTGCCTTTTGTCCTCGAGCAGCGCCACGACATCTTCAAGGAAGCTGGCATCGCACAGCACATCGTCGGCCAGAGCAGCCAAGTCGGTCTCGTCGACCTACGCGTCGTCATTCTCATCAGCAGCAGTCGGCTCAGCCGGTTCGTCGTGATCGGCAACGAACCGGCTGAGCCAGTCCAGGAAGGTTCGCATTCCCCATGTGTCGACCACATCGCCGTCGGTGAAGTGCGGTCGAAGGATCTCCAGCAGCAGGTCGTTGGCCTCCACGACTGCGCGGCCCGACGGCTTCGACTGGGGATGATCTCGTAGCACCCTCTGGGCTCGGCGCCGTGTGTCAGCCTCGAGGAGTCTCTCGTCCATAAGCATCTGAAGATTGTCGAGCTTGCCCGCCCAGGCTCCGTTCGTGTGCAGCGAGTAGTTCGGGATGACGCGTTCCGGATCGCTGATGGCCGCGAGGCGAGTCGCAGTAGTCCACCCGAGACCTCGGATCTCGTCGACAGCCTTCTGAAGCCGCTCGGCGAGGCTCACCCCTCCAAAGCACAGTGCCGTGATCTGGTTGCGGAGCGCCTCCCACTCAGCCTCGTTTGCGCCATCAATCAGCGAGTTGAGTTGAACGATTTGGCCGGGACCGCCGTAGTCGGCGTTGCGGTTCTTGCGCCACAACTCCTTAAGCTGTTGCCGGTCGGCCCACGGCATCGTCGGGAGCTTGCGCAGCACTCTCTCGAAACGTTCGCGCGCTAGCAATTGCGCGTTGTCGCGTTCGCGGCTGTAGCCATCGGATCGAAAATCCGCGACCCACTCCGCAAGCTGCTCGGGTGGATCCCCAGGCGGAGGCTCAACCTCCCACCACCACTTCCACCATTGGCCCACATGGGACCGGTAGCTGTCCTGCGCCCGGGTTGCCAAGTCCATTTCCACTGTGACCCATTGGCGCAGTAGCTCATCGTTACGTTCGTCGGGCTCTACAGACTGTTCAAGCGCGTAGCGGATCCATTGCCCGACAATGGCCTTGTCATCTTCGACAGTTCCATCGGCCTTGCCGTCGTCGCGCCGGAACTGCAAGAAATCGTCGAGCAGCCCCTCCCAATACTGCTTGTCGTCCATGATGGCGAACCTACAGGAGGGGCGCGACACGTCTCCCTCCGCAGACTCGCCTGCGGACACGTCTCTGCATATTGCCGTAGATGCCCGCCCGGCGTGTCCTCGTCTGGCTGGCGTGCCTTCGCAGGACGCGATCGCCGATGCTCTGCGGACGCCACGCCGCACCCCGGGGCAATGGCTCGACGGGGCACTGTGAGATCAGGCTGCTACGCGCCTGCGCCAGACGGCGCTGCCCCTTATCTGGTCCAGAGCTGGCCGATGGGCAGCAGGTACAGGCGGTCGCCCAGCTTGAGAGCATGGCGGCCGGTGTGCAGCAGCACCCCGGCGGCGAACGGTCCCGGCCCGGCTCGGTCCATGAGGTCGCGCAGCCACGCCAAGGTCCGGGCCGAGCTGCATGTGCTGTCGCTTGCCGTACCTGCTTGCGTGGCAAGCTTTGATTCGTGGATGACGAGACTGGTGACTTCGCACCCGACTCCGTGATGTCGGCGCATGAGGCTGCTTTGCTGTGGCACACCGAGCTCATTGCGCAGATCGAGGCCGATCAGGCTGATCCGTCTCAGGCAGTTCGTTCCGCGGCGAGGCGGCCCCGAAGCGCCTCAGGTACTTAGCCCGGAATCCAGGCGTACTGCGGGGGTGCGATGCGCCGCCTCGCAGGCATCCTCGTTCGTTAGCTCATTGCGGCAGCGCTCATGGGCGGGGCCTTCATGTTGACAAACCGCTTGCCGTCCGTCCCCAGCCGCTGCGCTCGCAGGTCGCCCGGGCCACTGATTCGCCGTCAACTCAGCATCTATGGTGACGCGCATGTGGATTCGACTCCGTCAGATTGCTGTCACTACGGGCGACTTGGCCCGCACTGCCGCCGAAGTCCAGAGCGTTCTCGGCCTTGAGCCGTGCTTCACCGATCCGGGGGTTGGCATATTCGGCCTCAAGAACGTGCTCTGGCCGGTGGGCACTCAGTTCCTCGAGTGCGTCACGCCGACACAACCAGACACTGCCGCCGGCCGGTACCAGCAGCGGCGAGGCGGAGACACCGGCTACATGGTCATCACCCAAGTCAGCGACGTCGCTGCACGCCGCGCCCACGTCGACGAGATGGGCATCCGGATCGCATTCGAGATGAATCATCCTGAAGAGGGCCATGTCGGCATGCAGTTGCACCCCGCAGACACCGGCGGCGCATTCTTCGAGATGGACCAGATGACCGGACCCACCGGCGACGCCGTCGGCGGCGCGTGGACACCTGCCGGCGCCTACTGGGAGCCGTACGTCAACACGGCCAAGGTGAGCAGCATTGCGGCCGCCGAGCTCCAGAGCCCCGATCCCCGCCGCTTGGCCGAGCGCTGGAGTCAGATCGCTCAGATCGACCTCGGAACCGACAGCAATGGCCACCCCACGATCCAGCTCGACAACGCCACACTCCGGTTCGTACCCGAGACCGATGGCCGCGGCGAGGGCCTTGGCGGCATCGACGTCACGACCGTCGACCGTGAATCTGTGCTGGCTGCCGCCCACGCACAGGACTGCTACGTCAACGACAGCCAGGTGGCGCTCGCCGGCCTGCGCGTCAATCTCGTCGACGCCGACTGAGACACCGGGTCAACGCCCGGCCGTTTCGAGGAGCGCCACAACAACCGCGCTGCACGCGGAACTCCAAACTTCCCGCGATTTATTGCGCGCGAATGTTTGTTTTCGAGAACGTGTGTATGTATACTTGTCTCATGTTGGAGTCGGCATACCACGGAGCAGGGCAAGCATCGCTCTCGCTGGCCGATGCCTCGACGCCGGCGACCATTCCTTCGCCGCCCCGTCCTCTCGTGGGGGCACTCAACGCAGCATCGTCGATGATCGGTTCATCAACCGTTGAAAGCGGCTCGCCAGACGAGATCACCGCTGGCTTGGCTGCTGTCTCGAAGCTGCGCTCTGCGCTTGATGCGGTCGAAGCTCGATTGATCGCCGAAGCGGAGCGTCTCGACAGCCACTGCATCAACACAGAACAGATACTGCACCGCCTGGGCCGCTCGGTTCCCGCCGCGAAGCGGACGATGCGCCGCGGCCGAATGCTGGACAAGATGCCGCGCATCGAGGCTGCGTTGGCCGCAGGCGAAATCACCGCTGAACATGCCGACGCGCTGATCACCGCAGCCGAGATGACCGACGCGGCCTCGGCAGACAGCGCAGAACATCTCTTGACCGTGGCCTCGTCGTCGAGCCCCGAACGCACGCGGCGCGTCGTCGGCGAATGGGTACGAGAACGGGGCGAAGGTCTCACACCCAACGAGCGCTACGAGCGCCAGCGTCGCCTTCGCACGATGAGCTTCGGACGTACCGACGAAGGTTTGCTGCGAGCCACGCTGCTGTTGGACGATGTCGGCGGTGCAGCACTGCGCTCGGTGGTAGACGACGCCGCACAACGGTTCTTCGAAGCCGACCGTGCCGATCGCAGCCCCGAGGCACCTGAGCCACGCAGCTTCGGCCAGTGCCGGGTGGACGCGCTCGAAGCACTGCTGGGCATCGGTTCCCACCGAGCGACACAGCGCTGGTACGACGAAGACCCGCACCGGCTGTGGGATCGGATCGATGTGGATTGGAAAGGCCCCCGGCCCCTCGACCTGCCCGCTTTGGCACCGGCCCATCAATGCAACCTGCCCAGCGACGCGGCGAACGGAACTCTGACTCTGCCAGAGGCACATCGGCTGTGCGCTTCGGGTCACCCAGGTGCCGACCAGTCGGTGGGCCCATCGCTGGGCAACCCATCCGACGGACCGCGACGCCGCAACCAGGTCGTTGTCGTGGCCGATCTGCGTGCAGTCATGGGCGACGACAACGCCGCCATCGAGATTTGCGACAGCGGCCCTCTTCCCCAGCGAGTCTTCGAGCGGCTGGCCTGCCACGCCGACATCTACGGCATCGTTTTCGACGGCGACGGACAGCCTCTCTGGCACGGTCGCCGGGTACGCACGGTCACTGATGCCCAGTGGCGCGCGCTGGTCGCCCGTGACCGACGTTGCGTGCTGTGCGACGCTGGCCCGCAGTGGTGCGAAGCCCACCATGTCATCCCGTGGCAGCCGCCAGCCCGGGGTCGTACCGACATCGACAATCTCGTCCTGCTGTGCGGACGCTGCCACCATCAGGTCCATGATTCCCCAGCCCGGCTACGCCGCGGCAGCCGCAACTGCTGGTGGCTCGATTTCACATGCCGGCAGGAATAGGGCCGAGCGCCGCCGTGCCTATCCGCGCGGCCCATGGAGGCGAGCCGGCAGGCGAAGCCGCTGCTCGCGCGGCCCGTGAACCCAGTCGCATCAGATTCGGGAGCAAGAACGGGAAGCAGCAAGCGTTGTTTCGAGATGGCTCGCCTATCCGTACGGGCCGTGGCCGACACTATGGTCTGATCGCTCAGATCGAACACAGATCGAACTCGGGCCTGACACCGACTGAACCCGCCCTACTCGCTCGAAGGGGCCTACCATCAGCGTCCGCTGCAGATCGTCGCAACGCGACGAGATTGGGAGGTAGGCACCGATGAGCGAGACCATCGAAGACTTCAAGCGAGCAGTCGCCCTGTTCGACTCAGTAGTGGCGCAGGTGCCCGTCGATGCCTGGGGCAACACCACACCGTGCGAGGCGTGGAATGCGACCGCACTGGTGCGCCACCAGTGCGGCGTGCTCGACGCCTTGGCCGACATCGCCCGCACCGGTGAGATCAACATGCCCCAGATGGCCGACGAGACCGACGACCCTGCCGCTCGCTGGATCGAGACCCGAGACGGACTCGCCGAAGCGCTCGACGGCGCCGACCTGTCCGCCGAAGGCCAGTACTGGTTCGGCCCCATGAGCTTCGAGGACTTCGTGGGCATGGTGCAGTGGGACCCGCTCACCCACTCGTGGGATCTCAGCCAGTCTGCGGGCATTGCAGTTGAGCTGCCGGAGGACTTGTGCGTGAGCAGTCTCACCCGGGTCAAATCGCTTGGCGACATACCGCGCAAGTGGAAGCTCATCACCGACGAGGTGCCGGTGCCCGAGGGCGCCACCGCAGCGCAGCGTTACCTGGCCTACGTCGGACGCCAGCCATGAGCGCTGCAGATACAGACGAGCTCCCTGAGCCAAACGCCGGAAACGTTGAGCGCCCTGCGCCGCTTCGCTGGCAGATCGGCGACGTCAACATCACGTCGGTCTCGGAGTCGGCCACGCCCACGTCTCCACGGTTCCTCTTCGACGGGGTCACCAAGGGCGGCGTGCTGGCCCGAGCCGAAGCGGCACCGTGGCTTCGCCCGCATTTCGTCAGTGATGACGGCTACCTGCTCCAGCGCATCCACACCTGCGTGATCTCCGCCGGCGAGCACCGCATTGCCGTCGACACCTGCGTCGGCAACGACAAGCAGCGCTCCAACCCGCTCTGGCACGAACAGCAGGGCCCGTTCCTCGATGACATGACCGCTGCCGGCTTCCCGCCCGAGAGCATCACCCACGTGGTGTGCACGCACCTCCATGTGGATCATGTCGGCTGGAACACCTGCTTGGGTCCCGACGGCGACTGGGTGCCGACGTTCCCGAACGCGCAATACATGTTCTGCGCCCCCGAGTACGACTATTGGGCCAATCACGACGATCTGTTCAGCGACGCAGTGTTCGACGACTCGGTCGCGCCGATCGCCGCAGCCGACCGGGCCAACATGGTGGAAGCCACCGACAGCATCTGCTCAGAGGTGTCATTCCAGTCGACGCCTGGCCATACGCCGGGACATCTGTCGGTGGTGATCTCCAGCGGGGGCAAGCGGGGGATCATCACCGGCGACATGGCCCATGTCCCGATGCAGCTCGCCGACCCCGATCTCAGCTCAATGTTCGACACCGACCCCGACGAGGCTCGACGAACACGTCACGAGGCGTTCGGCGACTGGGCTGACGGCGAGACGCTCGTGATCGGCACCCACTTCGGCGGACCCACCGCAGGCATCATGGTCCCCCACGAGGGCGCCTACCGCCTCGACTGCGACTGATAGCTCCCGCTATCGACGCTGGTGCCGCCTCGGTGCTAATGGCCCCCGCGCAGCAGCCTGGCGATCCCTGATGCCAGGCGGTCGGGACGGTCCCAGCGCAGCTCGTGGCGGTCGGCCGCACCGAGCAGTGCTCGGCTGACGCGCACGCCCAGCCAACGCAACGGCTCGGGTTCCCAGCGCCGAGAACTCACCCCCACCCACGGCAGATTGGTGCGTTCGGTCTCTCGCTGCGCGATCAGCTCGGCCATCGTGCGGCCCGCCAGGTTCGACGCCGCCACGCCCTCGCCCACATAGCCGCCGAGCACACCCTCGCCGGTGCGGGGATCGAAACGCACGCCCGGCAGCCAGTTGCGCGGAATGCCCAGCACCCCGCCCCAACGGTGGGTGATGCGAGCCTCAGCAACCTGCGGCAGCATTTCGGTGAGCACTCGCCAGATGCGCCGATGCATCGATACGAGAGACTCCGCGGCAGGGACGATGCGGGAACCGAAGCTGTATGGCGCCCCGGTGCCGCCGAAGGCGATCCGGTTGTCGGCAGTCCGTTGGCCGTAGGTGACCATACGACGGTCGTCGGCGAAGCTGGGCCGGCTGGCCAACCCGATGTCGTCGAAGAGCGCAGCGGGCAACGGCTCGGTGGCGATCATCCGGGAGTACACCGGCAGGATGTCCCGACGCTTGCCCCGCAGGTCTCGGGTGTAGGCCTCGGTGGCCCGGACGATCACAGGGGCCCGCACCTCGCAGCGGACACCGCCCGTCGACGCCTCGGCGGCGCCTTGTGCGGTGATCTGCACCGTGCCGGCGTCGATGCTCGTTGCGCACGTCTGCTCGTAAATCTCCACCCCAGACGCTTCCACAGCATGGGCCAGCCCGAGCGCCAGCTTGGCGGGATCCACCACTGCAGAAGGGCGAAGCAGGATGCCGCTGCGGACGTCAGTGGCATTGAAATGCTCACGCGCCTCGTCCGGATCGAGCAGACGAATCTCGTCCTCGGTGAGCCCCATTTTGCGGGCCTCGGCAATCTCGGTGGCCTGTCGCTCGGCTTGGGGGCGGGTGCGGGCAACCCTGATCGTGCCGCCTTTGGCGTAATCGCAGTCAATCTGCTCCGCGGCTGCCACACGTCCGATTTCGTCCACCGCATCGAAGACAGCCCGCGTCAAGAGCAGCGACGCAGCGAGGCTGGATCGCTGTGCGTAGTCGCCAACCGAGCCTGCAAGCTCCCCCACCGCCCAGCCGCCGTTGCGCCCCGAAGCCCCGAAACCGCAGTAGTGCCGCTCCAGGACTGCCACACGGAGCGCGGGCTCCAAGCGCTTCAAGTAGTACGCAGTCCACAGCCCGCTGAAGCCGCCGCCCACGATCGCTACGTCGACGTCCAGGTCGCCGTCGAGGCCGGACCGGCGCGCAATCGGCGGGTCTAGCCGGTCGATCCACAGCGGCACCGTCGACGCGGTCTCCAGCGACCACGGTTCAGAATCGGCGCTCGTCGTCATGACGCGGAACCTAGCCCCACGATCAGCTGCCTCTCGGCACGGCAGTAATGTCTGGCGCGGTAGCTGGGCGCCGCGAGCGCCCGTGGGGGTTTCCATGCGTGAGATCGAAGCCGTGTCTGTGGGCGAACGCTCGGGACTGGCCTACGCCCGGATCCTGCCGGAATGGGCCGCCGAGCTCGAGGCGTTGGAATTGGCCTCCCACCCCACCGCCGACCCCCACGACCTATACGACGCCGCGGAGTTCGTTCAGCTCGCGCACGATTTCTCCGAAGGCTGCTTCGCAGGATTCGACGGCGACGAGCTAGTGGCCATGGGGGTCGGCATCCGCTGCGACTTCGACTTGGCGAACCCGATTCACACCATCGCCGACCTCGTCCCCGATGACCACAGCAGCAGCGGGCATGTCCCCGACGGCCGCTGGTACTACGGCACCAGCATCGCCACGCGGCTCTCCCACCGGCGCCGTGGCATCGGCGCTGAGCTCTACGTGCTGCGCAAGCAGGTCTGCATTGATCTGGGCTTGGACGGGATTGTGGCGGGCGGCGTCATACCCGGCTTTGCCAATCACAAGACCGAGATGACAGCCGATGAGTACATCGCCGAGGTGCGCGATGGCCGACTGTATGACCGGACGCTGAGCTTCCAGCTCGAGAACGGTTTCGAGGCTGTGTGCGGCCTGCCGAACTACATCACCGATCCGGCAACCGACAGCTGGGCGGCGCTGATCGTGTGGCACAACCCCGATCTGCAAAGTGGCGCATGAGCGACAACGTTGACCCCGCGACGGGCGGCGGAGGCCTGATCGCCGGCACCGACGCCGAGACGCTCGGCGATCAGGCGTTCCGCTCAGAGGATCTGCATGGCCGATTCCCGGAGATGACCTACGGCGGTGCTCTGTCGTTCCTGCGGCGCCGCTACACCCGCGACATAGCAGACGCCAACATCGTCGTGTCCGGCATCCCCTTCGACATGGCCACCTCCAACCGGCCCGGTGCCCGGCTCGGCCCGCGTGCTATTCGAGCGGCGTCGACAGGTCTCGCCGAGCTTGACGCCTACCCCTTCGGTTTCGATCCGTTCGCCTACCTCGCCGTCGTCGACTACGGCGACTGTTTCATCGACTACGGCCACCCCACCGAGGCCGTCGAGCGCATCGAGCGCCACGCGGCGCAGATCCTCGCCCATGACGCACAGACAGTGACCTTCGGCGGCGATCACTTCGTCACCTACCCGCTCCTGCGCGCCCATGCCGCCAAGCACGGCCCGCTCGCGCTCATCCACTTCGATGCACACCCCGACACTTGGCCCGACGAGGAAGGGCGGCTCGACCATGGCTCGATGTTCCTGCGGGCGCTGCGCGAAGGCATCATCGACCCCGAGGCGTCTGTGCAGATCGGCATACGCACCCACAACGACAACGATTTCGGCTTCGCCGTGCTCGGCGCCCCTTGGGTGCATCGCAACGGGCCCGCAGCAGTGCTGGAAGTGGTGCGAGAACGGGTGGGCGACCGCTGCGCCTATGTCACCTTCGACATCGATTGCCTCGATCCTGCGTTCGCCCCAGGCACCGGCACCCCGGTGGCCGGCGGGCTGAGCACAGCACAGGCGCTCGAGATCGTGCGCGGACTCGCCGCGTTCGACATCGTCGGGATGGACGTGGTGGAAGTGGCCCCCGCATACGACGTGTCTGAGATCACCGCACTCGCCGCGGCCACCATCGCCCACGACTTCATCTGCACCCAGGCAGTGCGCGCCGGGGCGCCGCACCAACCGCTCGGGCTCACATGAACGCTGGCGTGCCCGCCGTGGAGATGCACGGCATCTACAAGCGATTCGGCGACGTTGTGGCCGTGGACGGCGTCGACCTGCAGATCGGCGACGGCGAATTCTTCGCGCTGCTGGGCCCGTCGGGCTGCGGCAAAACCACCACGCTGCGCATGATCGCCGGCCTCGACATCCCCAGCGAGGGGCGCCTGGCGATCTTCGGCGAGGAAGTGGCCTCATGGCCTCCGGACCGTCGCCCGGTCAACACCGTGTTTCAGGCCTACGCCCTGTTCCCGCATATGACGGTGGCGCAAAACATCGCGTTCGGCCTGCAGATGCGCGGCATCCGCGGCCCCGACGCCGATCGGCAGGTGGCTGAGGCAACAGCGCTGGTGCAGCTCGAAGGCATGGAACAGCGCCGACCGTCGCAGCTCTCGGGAGGCCAGCAGCAACGCGTCGCTCTCGCGCGGGCCTTGGTGAATCACCCCAAGGTGCTGCTGCTCGACGAGCCCTTGGGCGCCCTCGACCTCAAGCTGCGCCAGGAGATGCAGGTGGAGCTGAAGGTGCTGCAGCGAGAGGTGGGCGTCACGTTCGTGTTCGTGACCCACGACCAGGAGGAAGCCCTCGCGATGAGCGACCGGGTAGGCGTGATGTCGGAAGGCCGGCTGCTGCAGGTGGGCACGCCTGCGGAGGTGTACGAGCATCCCGCCAACCGCTTCGTGGCCGATTTCATCGGACGCACCAACCTGCTCGAATGTGTCACCGAGGACTCCTCAGCGGTGCGCCTGAACGCCGGTGAGGTGGTCGCGGCCGCGAATGATCTGCCGCCAGGCGCCCCTGCCGCCTTGAGCGTTCGACCCGAGCAGGTGCGGCTGCATGCTCCTGGTGAGGCGCCCGACGGTGCCCCGTGCCTCAGCGGCGTCATCACCGACGCCACCTATCTCGGGCATGCTTTCGTGTACACGGTGGCGGTCGGCCCCACAGCAGGAGCCCACGGATCAGGTGCGGGCAACCACCGAACCACCATCACCGCCCGGTCCGAGACCGGCTCAGCCGCACTCGCTGCCGGCGAGTCGGTCGCCGTCAGCTGGTCCCCTGCATCGACGACGGTGGTGGCGGACTGATGCCCACGCTGCGTCGTGCGAAGCCCGCGTCGGCTCAGCCGACGGCCGTGCCTGACGCGCCTGTGTCCATGACACCGGCTGAGATCGCCGCTCAGCGCAGGCAACGGCGAATCGGCACGCTCGTCGCCACGCCCGGGGCGCTGTACCTGCTGATCTTCTTCATGGTCCCGCTGGGCCTCATCACGGTGTACTCATTCGCCACACGCACCGCCACAGGACGCACCTCGCTGAGCGGCTGGAACCTCAACTCCTACGAGCGCATCGCCGACGACGTCATTCTGGGCATCATCGCCCGGTCGGCCTGGCTCGCCTTCCTCACGACGGTGCTGTGCTTGGCGGTTGCCTACCCGTTCGCCTATTACTTGGCCACCCGCCCGCCCCGGCTGCGCGCCCGGCTGCTCGTACTGGTGATGATCCCGTTCTGGACCAACGGGCTGGTGCGCATCTTCGCCATCCGCTTCCTGCTCGGCTCGAACGGCCCCGCGTCTGCGCTCAGCGAGGCCATGGGCTTTGGCACCTTCCGGATCCTGTTCACCCCCACCGCGGTGGTGCTGGGCATGGTGTACGGATTCTTGACCTTCATGGTGCTGCCGCTGTACGTGGCGCTCGAGCGCATGGACTGGCGCCTGGTGGAGGCCGCCCGCGACCTCTATGCGAGCGGTACGAAGGCGTTCTGGCGGGTGACCGTGCCGCTCACCCGCTCGGGCATCGTGGCCGGCTGCGTGCTGGTATTCGTGCCCAGCTTCGGCTCCTATGTGGTGCCCGAGATCCTCGGCGGCGCCAAGACACTGCTCATCGGCTCCTATGTGGCGCGTCAGTTCCAAGCTGCCCGCAATTGGCCGCTGGGCGCTGCGCTGAGTGTGCTGGTGATCGTGGCCATGCTCGTGGCGGTTGCTGTCAACCAGCGCAATTCCGCCAATGCCGAGCGCACGACGGCTGGCGCTCCATGACAAGCCGACAGTCATGAGCAACTTGGGCACTGCTGGCGCCAAGCGCTCGACCCGGCACCTGTTGCGGGCCAACGCCTGGTTCGTGTTCGCATTCCTGTACGTGCCGATCGTGGTGCTCGCGGTCTTCTCGTTCAACGACTCCGAGCGTGTCAATGTCTGGCAAGGACTCTCGCCGCGCTGGTATGGCGAGGCGCTGGGCAACACACAGGTGATCAGTGCCCTGCGAGTGTCGCTTGTCGTGGCAGTCACCTCGACCATCGTTTCCACAGTCCTGGGCACTGCGGTGGCGCTGGCGCTCGACCGCTACCGCTTCAAGGGCCGGCGGGCGCTCGACGGCACCGTGTACCTGCCCATCGTCATCCCCGACATCACGATGGCCGTCATGCTGCTGGTGTTCTTCGCCGAGGCATTCAAGCTGATCGACATCATCGGCCCTAGGTTCACTTTGGGCGTCACGACCATCGCGCTCAGCCATATCGCGTTCAACATTTCGTTTGTCGCTGTGGTGGTACGCGCCCGGCTGGATCAGTTCGACCGCACCCTCGAAGAAGCGGCGCGTGATCTGTATGCCACGCCGTGGCGTACGTTCAGGAGGGTGACGCTGCCGCTGATCGCTCCGGGCATCGCCGCCGGTGCCCTGCTGGCTCTGACGCTGTCGCTCGACGATGTCGTCATCTCGGCGTTCACGGCAGGGCCTGGCGCCACGACGCTGCCGGTGTATGTGTTCAGCACCATCCGCCAAGGCGTGACCCCGGAGCTCAACGCCATCTCGACGCTCATGCTGGCCGCTTCGATCACCCTGGTGGTGGCATCGCTGGCCCTGCAGCGCCCGAGGAGCACCACCCCATGATCACAACGCAAGCAACACAGCGACGTTCGGTCCGGGCGTCCACAAGGGAGGAACCATGAACAGCCTTGCGAAGACCAATGTGCGCAAGCACCGCAAACGATGGCTGGCACTCGCTGCGACCGCAGCTCTGCTCGTCGCAGCGTGCGGCAGCGGAGGCAGCGACAACAGCGCCGATGACTGCGAGCCCGGCGAGACCGACGGCGATCTCGCCTTCTACAACTGGGCCGACTACATGGACGAAGAGCTGCTGATGGCCTTCGAGGATGAGACAGGCGTCAGCGTCGACTACACGGTGTACGAGTCGAATGAGCAGATGCTCAGCCAGGTGGAATCTGAGGCGGCCATATACGACTTGGTCGTGCCGTCGGACTACATGGTTGCGACCATGATCTCCGAGGATCTGCTGCTGCCGCTCAACTACGACGCGCTGCCGAACTTCGCCAACCTCGACGATGCCTGGGACAAGCCTCCCTTCGACCCTGAGCACCGGTACCACGTCGCCTACCAGTGGGGCACCACGGGCATCGGCATGACCTATGACGTGCTCGACGCGATCGGCGGCGAGTCGTCGTGGGCGGTCATCTTCGATCCCGACACGGCGGCGCTAGTGCCCGGCGGTATCTCGATGCTCGACGACGCTCCCGAGGCCGTGTCAGCGGCGCTCAAGTACCTCGGCTACAGCATTGCCGAGGTCATCGAGTCGGGCAATGAGGACGCGATCCGCGAAGCAGGAGCTCTGCTCAAGGCGACGAATGACCGGTTGGTGAAGTACGACTCGGTGACCTACGGCGACGACCTCGTCAACGGCGAGGTCGACGTGGCCCACGGCTGGAGCGGCGGCTTCGCTTCCACCTTCTTCGAGACCGACGCGTACGAGACCCACGTGTACACGATCCCCGCCGAGGGCGGCGTTCGCTGGGTCGACACCATGGCCATTCCGCACAACGCAGACAACGTGTGCTCAGCACACGCCATGATCAACTTCCTGCTCGACGCTGAGAACGGCGCCACGCTTACCAACTACACCTACTACGGCAGCCCGAACGAGGCTGCAACGCCGTACATCCTCGACGAGATCCTGGAGGATCCGGGCATCTACCCGCCGCCGGACGTGTACGAGCGGCTGGAGCTGATCCCGCAGATGGGCGACTTGGGTCTGATCGTGCAGGACATGCTCACCGAGGCGAAGAGCTGATATGGCCTGATTACATCTGAGCTGGCAATCGCCGGGCCGGGTTTCGACTCGGTCCGGCATTGCCGCGTCCCCGGAAAGGCAAAGCGGCGGCGAAGGCTGATGTGCGTGGCGCGCCGGTAGACGGTCTGCCTGCAGCGTCGTTGCTCAGTTGCGCGGCACTTCGACCCAGGGGACGTCTTTGTCGACGCGAGGCTCGCCCGGCAAGCCGAGTACCTGCTCGCCCAGGATGTTCCGCATGATCTCTGAGGTGCCGCCCTCGATGGAGTTGGCGCGTACCCGCAGAAATCCGTGCTGGACGCCGCCGTCGGCGCCGTCCACCGAGAGGTCGCCCGGACGGCGGAACGTGTAGTCGTAACCGATGAGCCCGTCAGGGCCCATCATGTCGACTGCGAAGGTCATCAAGGCTTGATTGAGTTCGGCGAACGCCAATTTGGCGATCGACATCTCGGGCCCCGGGTTGCCTTTGCGCCGGTTGGCGCCGGCTCGCATGTTCGTGAGCCGCAGCACTTCGGCACGAGTCCAGAGCTTGGTCAGTCGATCCCTGGTGACATCGTCGCGGTCAGCTTCCTCGCGCTGGTTCCACAGCTTCACCAACACCGATATCGGTCCGGAGCCCCGCTTGGGCGGGCCGGCTCCTCCGGCGCCGATGGCGTTGCGCTCATTCATCAGCGTGGTCAGCGATACCCGCCAGCCATCACCGACGTCGCCGACGCGGTTCGCGTCGGGCACGCGTACGTCGGTCATGTAGACCTCGTTGAACTCTGCCTCCCCGGTGATCTGGCGCAGCGGGCGTACTTCGACGCCCGGAGACTTCATGTCGAGTGCAAAGTAGGTGAGCCCGCGGTGCTTGGGCACCTCGGGATTAGTGCGGGTCACCAGCATCCCGAAATCGCCGAGGTGAGCCAGCGTGTTCCAGACCTTCTGACCGTTGACCACCCACTCCTCGCCGTCGGCCACCGCCTTGGTTGCCAGCCCTGCGAAGTCGCTGCCGGCGCCTGGCTCGCTGAAGAGCTGGCACCACAGCTCTTCACCGGTGAACATCGGCCGCAGGAAGCGCCGCTTGACGTCTTCGCTGCCGTGGGTGTGGATGGTCGGCCCGGCGAGGTGCATGAAGAACGTGACGGGCTTCTGGGGCTTCGCACCCGCTGCCCGCAGCCGCTCTTCCACTCGTCGCTGCAGCTTGGGGCTCACACCCAGCCCACCATGGCCTTCGTCGAAGTGCACCCACGCCAGCCCAGCGTCGAACTGTGCCCCGCGAAACACCGCGTAGCTCAACTGCTTCGGATCATGGGAGGCGAGCAGCCCGTCGATGGCCGCGTCAACCTGCGCAGCGGCGGGATCTGCGGCGCCATGGGCAGCCGGAGCTTCAAGCGTGTCGGTCATCGCGCCAGTCTGCCAGCACTGCGCAGCCGCGGGCGCAGCCCGGATGGGTCAGTAGCGCTCGCCTGGGAACGACGGGTCGGTCTTGGCCAGGAATGCTTCGGCGCCGTGCGACATGTTGCGCGGGATCAGAACTGCCTGGTGGCCCATCTCCACGTCGAGCTGGCCGGCGAGGTCTCGCTGCATGGCACCGTCGATGGCGGATCGGATCCGAGCCATGGCGGCCGGCGAGCTGCGCCGGAGCACGTCGACCACCTGGGCCACCGCATCATCGAGCTCGTCGTCGTCGACGGTCTTCCACACCAAGCCCCACTCGGCGGCCTGATCGGCGGTGACGCGCTCACCCAGCAGTGACATGCCCAATGCTCTGGCCCGGCCGACGCGCATGGGCAGCTGCCACGTGGTGCCCAGGTCGGGCACGATTCCGAGCCGGGGTCCGAATGTCGCCACGAAGAAGGCCGACCTGGCAGCGATGGCGACATCGCACGACATCGACAAGCCGATGCCCCCGCCCGCGGCCACGCCGTTGATGCGGGCAACGGTCGGCACCGGGCACCCAGCCACCGCACGGATCGCCGGATGGAATGCGTTGTCCATGGAGTCGGTGGTCGCCTCCCCTGCTGCGTCTGCATCGACGCCTTCGGCACCGTCGGCAGCCGCGTTTCGCAGGTCGGCACCGGAGCAAAAGCCGCGTCCCGCTCCTGTCAGCACTACCGCACGCACCGACTTGTCGGCCGCCACCATCCCGAACGCCTCTGTGATGTCGTTCATGAAGTCGTCGTTCATGGAATTCAGCGTCTCAGGGCGGTTGAGCATGACCGTCGCCACGTCCCCCGCAGAATCCCGCTCCACGCTGTAGCTCACCGTGCCGTTGGACGGCTGCGCTGTTGTGCTCATGTCGATTCCCTCGCTCGTGCAGTTTGCCTCGCACGCGGAGCGTAGAGCGCTCACGTGGCCCTGCGCGGGGCAACCGCCCCCGCAAAACCGCTCAGGATCGTCGAGATCTACTTGTAGCGGTAGGTGATGCGGCCGCGGCTGAGGTCGTAGGCGGAGACTTCTACCTGCACCCGGTCGCCAGGAAGGATCCGAATGTGGTGCTTGCGCATCTTGCCGCTCAGGTGCCCCAGCACCTCGTGCCCGTTGTCGAGCTCGATGCGGAAATGACCGCCCTTGAGTGCTTCGACGGTCTTCCCCTCGAGCAAGATGGCGTCGTCTTTGACTTTCGGCACATGGATTCCCTGGTCGGCGGCATGTTCTGCATCCCCGCCGCAGCGGAGCACGTAAGGCATCCCATGGTAGCCGGGCGGGCTCGAAGCCGCCCGCGGCAGGCCCCGAGCCCCCGCTCAGTGGCGCTTGACGCCGCCGTACTTCATGCGGGTATCGGACATCGAGGCGAGCCGCACGTCGTCGTCGTTGATTGCTGCTGCCACCAGCTCGCCCATGAACAGCGTGTGCGTGCCGAGGTCCACGCTGTGACGTACTTCGCAGTCCATCCATGCGGCAGCGTCGACGAATACCGGAGCTCCTGTGGCGGCTTCGTACACCGGCCAGCCGTTGAGCGCGCCGGTTGCCGGCGAGCTGCCGTCGCCGCCTGCCTCGTAGGCGGCGGGCTTGGAGAACTTCACGAATGGCCGAGTGTTGGACGCATCCCACAGATTCACCGTGAATGTGCCGCCCGACGAGATCAGCCGGTGGGTGACGGCGGTGTTGTCGACCCCAATCCCGATGATCAGCGGTTCCATGGACAGTTGAGTGATCCAGCTGGTGGTCATGGCGTTGCGCTCGTCGCCGGCTCTCGATCCCACCAGCGCGAGCGCGTTGGGGATCTTCCACGTCACTCGGTTGACCATCTCGTCGGTCAGGTCCGCTGTGCTCATGGCAGCACACTAGGAGGCAGAGCCAGACAACTGCTACGACGCCGAGCGACAGGTGCAGCGTGCCTCAGAGACGGGCGCGGGGGGCGCGGCTAGCGTGGATGTCGCTGCAGGGGGTTAACCAACCCCAGAGCGCGGGTGCGTATGCGGCGGGCACGGGGACAGCGACATGGCTTACGACCTGAAGATCACAGGCGGAACGATCATCGACGGGACAGGCGCCCCTCGCTATGCGGGCGATGTGGGCATCTCCGACGGCAAAGTGGTGGCGCTCGGAAGAGCGCCCGCCGAAGCCGCCCAGACCATCGACGCCTCCGGGCGCATCGTCTGTCCGGGCTTCGTCGACATCCACACCCACTATGACGCGCAGATCATGTGGGACCGGCTGGTGAGCTGCTCGCCCTGGCACGGCGTCACCACCATCGTGATGGGCAACTGCGGCTTCTCGGTGGCGCCCACCCTGCCCGACCACCGCGATCTCATCATGCGCACGCTCGAGAACGTGGAGGGCATGAGCGTGGACGCACTGCGGGCCGGCCTGGGCGACTGGGGCTTCGAGACCTTCCCGCAGTACCTCGATGCGCTCGAGTCCAACGGCGCCGCCGTGAACATGGCCGCGCTCGTCGGCCACACAGCGGTCCGCATGTACGTGATGGGCGAAGAAGCCACCGAGCGGGAAGGCACACCCGAAGAGATCGCGGCGCAACGCGACCTGGTGGCCGAGGCGCTGCGGGCCGGCGCGCTCGGCTTCGCCACCTCCAAGGCGTCCACTCACGTCGGCTACGAAGGGCGCCCGGTGCCCAGCCGGGCTGCCACCACCGACGAGATCGTCGAGATCGCCCAGGCGCTCGGCGACGCCGGTGGTGTGATGCAGGCCACGGTCGGCCGGGGCCTTAGCCACGACGAGTTCGCCCGCATCGCCGAGACCACCGGGGCACACGTGAGCTGGACAGCGCTGCTGGGCTCGGCACGCGGCCCGGGCAGCCACCGCGCCGAACTGGAGCGAGCTCATGAGATCGCCGAGCGGGGCCTGCCGGTGTTCCCCCAGGTTGCGGTTCAGCCCATCCAGTTCGAGATGAGCTGGAAGGCACCGTTCATTTATGAGGCCCTGCGCTGCTTCACCCCGGTGTCCCAGAGCGACCTCGAAGGCCGCAAGCGTTACTACGCCGACGCCGACTGGCGGGCCGAATTCAAGGAGAAGGCCGGCAATGATGGCAAGATCGGTGACCGCTGGGCTCGAACCGAAGTCAGCTACCTGCCCCACAATCCCGAGCTTGAGGGCTGCAACGTGCAGCAGATGGCCGACGAAGCCGGCCAAGACCCGGTGGACTGGGTGCTCGACACAGCGCTCGACGCCGACCTCGACATGCGGATCGTCCAGGACGTGATCAACCACGACCCCGACGACATCGACGAGCTGCTCCACGACCCCACAACGGTGATCGGGCTGTCCGATGCCGGGGCGCACGCCAGCCAGCTCTGCGATGCCAAGTATTCCACGGAGTTCCTGCAGACGTTCGTGCGGGGTCGGGGCAGTTTCGATCTCGAGACTGGCATCCACATGCTCACCCAGCGCCCCGCCGAGGTGTTCGGCATCACTGACCGGGGCACGCTGGCCGAGGCCAAGCCCGCCGATGTGGTGGTGTTCGACGCCGACGAGGTGGGCCACTTGGGCAAGCGGCGGGTGCACGACCTGCCCGCCGGTGCCGATCGGCTCATCTCCGACGCGAAGGGCATCGACGCAGTGGTCGTGAACGGCACCGTCATCCGCCGCGACGGTGCCGATGCGGTCGACCCGCACGGCCCGCTGCCAGGCAAGCTGTTGCGCAACGGCAAGGCCTGAACGGCCGAGCCGAACGGGGCGATCCGAAAAGCCCAAATCAGACTCGCTCGTTGCACAACGCGAGCTGCGTGGCAGGCTTGGCGCCGTGATCGACCTGCGCTCCGACACCGTTTCCCGCCCGACGCCCGGCATGCGTGCCGCCATGGCCGCGGCCGAGGTCGGTGACGACGTTTGGGGCGACGACCCCACCGTCAACGAACTGGAGCGCTACACCGCCGAGCTGCTGGGCAAGCCGGCGGCGCTGTATGTGCCGAGCGGCACGCAGTCCAACTTGTGCGGGCTGCTGGCGCATTGCGAACGAGGCGACGAGTACATCGTCGGCCACCACGCCCATACCTACATGTACGAGGGCGGAGGTGCAGCCGTGCTGGGCAGCATTCAGCCCCAGCCGGTTCCCACCGACGAGACGGGCATGGTTGATCTCGCAGCCGCTGAGGAGGCAGTGAAGCCCGACAACAGCCATTTCGCCCGTACCCGTCTGCTGTGCCTCGAGAACACGACCGACGGCAAGGTACTAACCCCCGATCAGCACCAACAAGCTCGCGACTTTGCCGACCGTCACAGCCTCGGGCTGCACCTCGACGGCGCTCGGCTGTGGAACGCAGCGATATCGCTGGGCCAGTCCCCCGCCGAGGTCGCCGCTCCGTTCGACACCGTGTCGGTGTGCCTGTCCAAGGGCTTGGGCGCCCCCGTCGGCTCGGTGCTGTGCGGCAGCGACGAGCTGGTGCGCAAGGCGCGCCGCTGGCGCAAAGTGCTGGGCGGCGGGATGCGTCAGGCCGGCATCATCGCTGCAGGCGGGCTGTACGCCCTGCAGCACCACATCGACCGGCTGGCCGACGACCACGCAAACGCGCAGCGACTCGCGGCAGGGCTCGCAGCCATCGAGGGCATCACGGTCACCGGCTGCAACACCAACATGGTGTTCTCACAGCTCGACCGGGACGATTCCACACTCGCCAAGCGAGTCGAAGGCCGGGGCGTGCTGGCTGACTGGCGTTTCGGCCGCTCCCGGATGGTGCTGCACCTCGACGTCAGCGGGGCAGACGTCGACACCGCGCTGGAGGTCATAGCCGCCGAGCTGGCGGCATAAGCCCGGCTCGCAGTTTCAGTCGGCGACGAGTTCCCGATCCGCTGCCCGGGGCTCACACACGTAGTCGTCGAGATCGGCTTCTTTGGTCATGTCGAAGTAGTCGACATTGCGCCACGGCGAATTGACCACGATGCGGCCAGACTCGTTGCGGTAGTAGCTGGTCATTCCGGGGTGCATCCAGACCATGTTCTCGTGAGCCTCGTCGACGCGGCGCCGGTAGTCGGCGTGCACCTCGGGACGCACTTCGACCGCGCCGAGCCCTCCAGCACACATCTTGCCGATCATGTCCATGATGTAGCGGACCTGCATCTCCACCACGAAGATGAGGCTGCCGCCGTGGCCGGGTTGCAGGTTCGGGCCGTAGAGGGTGAAGAAGTTCGGGAAGTCGGGCGTGACCGTTCCCAGGTAGGCGCTCGCGTCGTCGTCGCCCCACGATTCGCGCAGCGTCTTGCCCGAGCGGCCTGCCGCCTCGTAAGTGGTGATGAACCGCAGCACGTCGAAGCCCGTGGCGAGCACCAGCACATCGGCTTCGCGCTCGGCGCCGTCGGCGGTGCGAATGGTCTGTCCCGAGATCTCGGCGATGGGTTCGTCGACCAGCTCGACGCTGGATTTGCGCAGCATCCGGTACCAGCCGTTGTCCATCAGCATCCGCTTGCCGAACGGCGGGTAGGTGGGCAGCACCTTGTCCAGCAGCTCATCGGCCCGGTCGCCGAGCTCGTCCTCGACGTAGCGCGTGAAGTACTTGCGGTGGGCGTCGTTCTGAGCGTTGAGCGAACGTTCGGGGTGCTCCCAGTCGGGATCCTTCTGCAGGGCAGTGTGAATGCGGTCGTTGAACGTCCACCCCAGCCGCACGCGGTACCACGCCCGGTACAGCGGCACCGCCTCGAACAGCGTGCGCATCGCATCGGGAACGGGCTTTCGGAACTGGTCGAACGGCGCAGCCCAGTGGTTGGAGCGCTGGTAGATCGTCAGCGATTCCACGTCGTCCTGAATTTCGGGACCGGTCTGCATGCAGCTCGCGCCATTGCCGACGATCGCCACGCTCTTGCCCGCCAGATCGGCGTCGGCAGGCCAGCGCGCCGTGTGCCAGGTCTCGCCGCTCCACGTTTCCAGACCGTCGATATTGGGTCGGATCGGCGGGTTGAAGATGCCGGCAGCGCTGATGACAACGTTGGCCTCGATGATCTGCGTGGAGCCGTCGACGCCCTGGGCGTGCCCGTTGGCACCCGGTGCCGTGGCCGCGCCGTTGTCTCGGCGGCGCAGACCAGTCTCGTCGGGGGTAGCGCTGAGTCCGAGCCTGCCCGTCTCCCAACGGCCCTCGTTGTCGGTCACATGGCGCACCTCGGCGCGCCAGACCTGCCGCTCGGCGTCGTAGCTGATGCGCTCGACTGACGTGTTGAAGCGAATGGAACGCCTCACATCGAAGTCGTCAGCCACCTTCTCGAGATAGCCGTGCAGCTCGTCGCGCAGGCAGAAGTACATCTTCCAGTCGTGCGGGGCGAACGAATATGAGTACAGGTGGTTGGGCGTGTCCACGCCAGCACCGGGATAGCGGTTCTCCCACCACACCCCGCCGACCGTGCCGTTGCGCTCGACAACTTCGTAAGGCACGCCCGCCTCTTTGAGATTGATGGCGGCGCACAGCCCTGAAGCACCGGCGCCGATCACCAGCACCTTGAAGCCAGGCGGGACGTTGATCGGATCGTGATCCAGGAACTTGGCGAGCCCGAGCTGCGCAGCGGTGAACGCGCCGTACTCGTCGGGCACATGCTCACCCATAGCTGTACTGAGCATCCGGGTGATAAGCGCGTCGTCGGGTTCGGGTATCACCATCGGGCGCCCGTCACGCCATGCCGAGATGGCTTCGAGGGCCGCTTCCCGCACTTCGGTCTGGTGCTCGGGAGCGAGGCCGCCGGTGTCGTTGTCGCCGAGTCCAGGCTCACGCCTAGGCCGGTACGGCTCTTCCAGCCAATGCAGCTCACCGGTCATCTGGACCAGAACCATCAGCAATGTCGGGATGTTGGCAACCCCAACAGCGGCAGCGAGCGTCTCGTCATCCACATCAGGACGGCCGGCGGCGGTCGGAGCGCCGAATTGCGACACTCGAGCACCATTCGAATCCTTCGCTGCGTTCGATCCACTCACCTGCGACATCGCTCCCCCTCTGCCGACCGCCAGCGTAGGGCCAGGTGCCGCTCAGTTCTGCTTGGCGAGCTCGCCGCGCAGGTGGTGCAACAACTCGCCGTGTCCGACGGCGGCCATCCACAGCTCGGAGATCAGCGAAGGCCCTCCATTTGTTCCCAGCCCGACAACGCTCAGCTCGCGCCGCACTGATGTCACTTCCTTGGCCGTCGGAGTCATGCCCACTTCTTCGCTTCGCAGCTCAATGACGAGACCGTCCTCGGTAACGCGCACGGTGCCCAGGTGGATCTCGGTGACGCCTGACGGCTGCGCCAGGGTGAGTTCGAGCTCACCGCCTGGCAGCGCTCGGATATACCCGGCCTCGGAGTGCAATGGCTCACCGGTGGCGCTGTTGCGTGTGCGCTGAATCATCGACACGAACGGCTTGCCCACGTGGGCGAACGTCAGTTCCTCGATGTAGGCAAAGTCGTCGATGGAGGGGTACTGGCCGGTGCCGTCGCCTTGCCAGGTTCCCAGCAGCGGGGCAAGCGGTTCGCACTGCGGGTGCAGATCAGCCATTCCCGCAACCTAGTGGGCGCACCTGTCGAGGCGGCCTCTAAGGTCTGCCGCCATGAGCGGAACCATCGAAGTCGGATTCACCACCAGCGAGACCCACCGGGTCACCGATGAGATGTCTCCACCGCACCTGCCGAACAAGGTGCTGTCCACGCCCGACATGGTGCGCCTCATCGAAGGCACGTGCCTGTTCGGCGTGCAGCCTCTGCTCGAGGAGAATCAGACCACGGTGGGGATTCACATCTGCGTGAGCCACCAAGCCGCTGTGTCCTCCGGCGAAGACGTCGTCGTGACCGGTGAGATCAGCGAAGTCGACCGTCGCCGCTTGATCTTCGACATCAAGGTCACCCACGGTGACACCCTCATCTCCGAAGGAACACACCAGCGGTTCATCGTCGGCGGCTAAGGAGCAGCGCGGGTAGGTGCGCCCGCCGTGGAGGCGGCAGAACCCTGTGCTCCAGCGATCCAGCAGGTCGCAACGTCGCAGAGTCTCCTGCCGCCTCCACAGCTATGGCATCTGTGCCTACTGGCTCAAGTTCTCAGCGCCGGGTTGCTATCGCTGTTGCTGGCGCTGGACGAAGCGAATGATCCGCATGGTGTCTTGGGCCGTGATTCGACCGATGGGACCGGTCGAGTAGCACGCCTGTGCCACTTTGCCCCCTGGTGCCAGCACGAACCCGGTGGCATGCAGGATGCCGCGCTTGGCCTCGGTGAAGGCCCCCGTAAGGTCAGATATCTCGTCGGCGTCGGCGCTGTGCAGCATCCGCACCGGGCCGAGTTGCAGGTTGTCGGCGAGGCGTTGGGTGGTGTCCTTGTCGTCAATCGACAGCGCTACGACGCTGGCGCCCAGCATCTTCAGCAGTGATGCGGTGCCGTTGAAGTCAACCAACTGTTGACGGCAGTACGGTCACCAGTGGCCCCGGTACATCAGCACGACGCCCCAGCCGTCGCCGAAAACCTCGGGAATAGTGACATCGTTGTCATCGAGATCCGTCAGCGTGAGGACAGGAAACGTGTCTCCGGTGTCGAGCTTCATCGTGGGTGCGCCTCCTGGTCGCTGGGCCAGTCCCAACGCTAGTGCGGCACCCGGTTCGCGGGCCGCCATGCCCCCGATACGGCCGGCGCCGCTGCGTTGTTCGGTGAGTCCATTTCGCGCGCCGGCGGTGTGGCAATACTGGTGGACGGCGCGGATGTACGCGAGCGGGGGGCGTAGATCATGATCGAATGGCTCGGTATCGACCATCTGTTCAAGTTGTCCGCCGGCGAGGCGGTGCTGGGCTTCTTGACGCCGCTGATCGTCTGCGCTGCGGTGTTCGTTGTGCACATGATCCTGCCCGCCCGGAGGGTGACGGGCTACGCCACCAACCGCGAGACCGGTGAGCCCCGCACCTACCGCCTCAATGGCGTGCTGGTGTTCGCTCTGGCGCACCTCGTGTGGGCATTTGAGCTCACCGGCATGCCGCGCGACTGGTTCTACCGGTCGACCATGTACGCCATCTTGGGCGGGTTCGTCACGGCCGTCATCGCCAACACCATCGTGGTGTTCACCCAGCCCGAGGGCACCCAGAAGAACCGGTTGCTGGCGTGGTGGTTCGGCCGAGCGCAGGAGATGCAGTTCTTCAACAACCGCTTCGACCTCAAGATGTACTTCTACATCGTCGGCGGCACGATGCTGTCGCTCAACGCGTGGTCCGGTGCGGCGTGGCACATCGACGCAGTCGACGATGTCAACCCTGGCTTGATCCTGTATGTCGCCATCAACTCCTTCTACGTCTTCGACTACTTCGTGTGGGAACGGGTTCAGCTGTACACCTACGACCTCATCCACGAGAACGTCGGATTCAAGCTCGTCTGGGGCGGGCCGTTCGTCTGGGGCTGGATGTTCGTGCTGCCGCTGTGGGGCCTGGCGCCGATTGCCGACCCGGGATTCTCCGGCGGCCCGATGTACCTCTGGCTGATCGGCACCGCAGCACTGTTCTTGGTGGGCTGGACGATCTCGCGCGGCTCCAACATGCAGAAGTACACTTTCAAGCGCTGGCCCGAGCGAAAGTTCCTCGGCATCATCGAGCCTGAGGTGATCGAAGCCGGCGACCGCAAGATCCTGTGCAGCGGGTTCTGGGGCAAGGCGCGGCACTTCGGCTACTTCGGCGAAGGCCTCTACGGAATTTCCATGGCGCTGGCATTTGGGCACTTCACCAACTTGTGGTCCTGGACGTACGCGGTGATGATCGTGATCTTCTTCGTTCCTCGCCAGTTCGAGGACGACAGGCAATGCGCCGAGAAGTACGGCGAAGAGAAGTGGGCTGAATACCAGGCCCGAGTCCCCTACCGGATCATCCCGGGCATCTTCTAGCGGCGGTCGGCTGCCCCGGCAGCGGGAAGGAAGCCACCGATGTTCGAGTGGCTCGGCATTGGGCACTTGGTCAAGCTGACAGCGGGCGAGGCGGTGCTGGGGTTTCTCACACCGCTGTTCGTGTTTGTCGCCTTCTTCGTGCTGCAGTTGGTGCTGCCCGCAAAGCGCGTCCCCGGCTACGTCGTCGACAGCGAGACCGGCCAGCCCCGCAGCTACCGGCTCAACGGCTTGCTGGTGTTCGTCGTGGCCCAGGTGCTGTGGTGGTTCGAGCTCACGGGCATGCCGCGCGACTGGTTCTACCGCTCGTCGCTGTACGCCGTGGCCGGGGGCACGGTGCTTGCGGTCGTCATGACGCTGATTGCCGTGTTCAGCCAGCCCGAAGGAGACGTCCGCAGCAAGTTTTTGGCGTGCTGGCTCGGGCGCGCCCAAGAGATGCAGTTCTTCAACGACCGCATCGACCTAAAGATGTACTTCTACATCGTCGGCGGCACGATGCTGTCGCTGAATGCCTTCTCTGGCGCGATCTGGCACTACGACAACTTCGACGACCCGAACCCGGGGGCCTATCTCTTCGCTGCGTTCTTCACGTTCTACGTGTTCGACTACTTCGTGTTCGAACGAGTGCAGCTCTACACCTACGACGTCATCTACGAGCGCCTCGGCTTCAAGATGTTCTGGGGGGCGCTCATCGTCTACGGCTGGATGTTCATCATCCCGATGTGGGGCATGGCCGCGCATGCCGACCCCTCGCACCCAGGCGCCTGGCGGTATCTCTGGCTGATCGTGACGCCGGTGCTGTTCGTCGTGGGCTGGTGCATCAGCCGTGGCGCCAACATGCAGAAGTACACCTTCAAGCGATGGCCTGAGCGCGCCTTCCTGGGCATCAAGCCAGAGATCATCGAGGCCGGCGAGCGCAAGATCCTGTGCAGCGGCTTTTGGGGCGCATCCCGGCATCCCAACTACCTCGGCGAGGGCTTCTACGGACTGGCCCTCGCCCTGAGCTGGGGCCACCTCGGCAATCTGTGGGCGTGGGTCTATTTCGGTTACGTCCTCGCTTTGTTCAGCTACCGGCAGATGGACGACGACAAGCGCTGCGCTGAGAAATACGGCCCCGACAAATGGGCGGAGTACCGGCGGCGAGTGCCCTACCGGATCATCCCTCGCATCTACTGAGAGAACCCGTCGGGGCGCTGGGGTGGGCGCTGCAGGACTCGAACCTGCGACCCCCTCCTTGTAAGGGAGGTGCTCTCGCCAGCTGAGCTAAGCGCCCCCGTCGGCCGGGTCTCGCAGGTTACCGGCGGTGGTGCTGGCCGTCGCCGTCGAGCAGGCTCGCAAGCTGCGCTGTGCTGGCGGCGATGGGCCCCCGACGCTCGCTGTGGCTGAGGTGGAAGAGTTCTTTGTCGCCGGCCTCGCCGGTCCATGCTCCTGCCTCGTCGCAGATCAGGATGCCTGCGGCATAATCCCAGACGCCGTGGTTGGCGTTGAGGTCGATGTAGCCGTCGAGGCGGCCGCAGGCGACCGCACACAGATCCAGCGCCGCCGAGCCGAGCACCCGTACCTGCCACACCGCCATGTCGGGGCTGGGACGTCCTGAAACGCCGATGACGGCACGCCCCCCGGTCTCACGACCGCTGGGGCTGATGGGCCGGCCATTCCGGTAGGCGCGGCCGCCGGCTGTGGCCGTGAATTCCTCGCCCGACACGAGGTGGCGCACGAGACCCGCCACCGGTGCAAGCCCGTCGACGACACAGAGGCTGATGCAGTAGTGCGGGATGCCACGGGAGGCATTGGTGGAGCCGTCGACCGGATCCACGATGACAGTCTCGTCGCCCGAGCCAGAGCGCAGGCCGGACTCCTCGCTCAGCACACCCACGCCTGCCGCGTCGAGCACCTCGAGCGCTGCTGCGTCGGCGACCTGGTCCAGCGCATATTGATCGGGACGGTCACCTCCGTCGTGCCAGCGATCGAATGTGCTGAGCGCTGCCTGCACCGCGTCCGCAGTGTCTTGCAGCAGGCCGAGCCAGTCGCCGACGGCCGTCATCGGGCCGAGACTAGCGACGGTTTGCTCGGCCGTTCTGGCATCGACAACCACACCTGCAGTATTCGGTCGAGCCGTGCCGTTCGGGGCTATAGCCTCCGCGCATCATCTCAGCGCCCCGTGGGGAGTGTCCCGATGGCAGCGATCGACATCACCGGTTACGTGGCAAGCCTGAAGGATCATGCGCACGCGCACGGGTTCCACATCCACGACGAGCGCCAATTCATCGAGACCTACAGCCTCCGCCAGACTTGGGAAATCGATCTTCATCCGGCGGAAGCCTGCGGCGGCCCACTCGACCTGCACCTCACGCTCGAAGCCGACCCGCGCACCATGCTGTCATTCGAGGACGTGCTGTGGGCGACGCCCGAGGACGATCTCCCGCCCGACGAATTCTGGTTGCCCCTGGTGTTCACCTGGGCGCTGCCACCGCTGGACCACAGCCCCGACATGTTGGTATTGGCCACCGATCTGGCGGGCCTCGGCGGCACAGCCCTCCCCGTGGAGGTCTCCGCCATTGACTCACTGACATCTGTGACGGACCCGGCGAAACGGACGCTGATGATCGTGGCCCGGCGAGAACTGTCGCTCCAAGCGCTGCTGCAGGGCGAGGACGACATGTGCCAGCCGTTCGACCTGTGCACCAAGATTTGCGACTACCTACTGCACCACGCCAACGACTGGTACGACGAAGTCCCCGCTTAGCGAAGTTGCGCTAGGAATCTGCGGCTGTCTTGATGGCTTGGAGGGTTGCGGCCATCCCGGCACGCACGACATCGGCCCGGCTGCCGACTGCTCTGAGCTCAGATGCCGCAGCGTGGGCGGCAGGGCCGAGAGCGCCATACCATTGCGCCGACCGCGAGCGGCCAAACCCACGCTGCCCGAACCCGGGCAGCGGACGCCCGCCCAGATCGCACCCCGTCGTGCAGCCGAGGAGTTCCCCATGGGCGAGATTCCACGCACCGAAGACCGCCGCAGCCCCATCCGGCGGATGGGCCGCACGGTTGAGCCCATCCACACCGTCGCGTACTACTCACCCGAGATCTACGGATTCAACGACGACGGCTTCAAGGGCTGGTGGCATGCCTACTTCGCGTACCGCTCGGCCCCCATGGGCAGGGTCAGCGCCGCGACCGTGACCGCTGTGTTCTACAACTTCGCCCCGCGCATGGTGGAACGAGCAGTGCCGGGCTGCTGGGACATCATGGAACCCGACGCCGTTCGCGCCCGCCAACTCGAGTTCACCACGGCGTCGATGCAGCGGGCCTTGGGCGAGTACCCAGACCCCGACGACATCGGGGCGGCGGCGGCTGCGTTGCGCAGTTTCGCAGGCGATCTGCCCATCGGAGCACGCCCCCTGTACGCAGGCTGGGCATCGGAACCGTGGCCGAGCGACAGCACCGGCGGCGGTGACGTCATGGACCTCTGGCACGGCTGCACGCTGCTGCGCGAGTTCCGCTTCGACGCCCACAACATCGCCCTTGCCGCCGGTGACCTCGACCCCGTCGAGTGCCACGTGATGATGACCACCGGTGGCCACGGCAACGGTGCCACCATCCAGAAGATCCGCGGCTGGAGTGCCGAAGAGTGGGACGCGGCGTGGCGACGGCTCATCGATCGGGGATGGATCACTGCTGAGGGCGAGCAGACGCCCGAAGGCAACGCTGCGCGCCGAGCCGTCGAACACGACACCGACCGTCTGTCGTCGGGTGCGGCCGATGCGTTGCCCCCAGGCGATCTCGACGCACTGCTGGTGCGGCTCGAACGCATCACGGGCTACCTAGTGGAGACCGGCATCGTGGCGGGCGTCTGGCCGCCTCCCCACGTCACCGTCGCAGCCTGAGGTCCCGTGCCTGAGCGAACCGGGCCCGCCAGCGTTGTTGGCGCCCTGAGCGAATCGCCCGATGGCGCAGGGCGCGATTTCATTCGCGATCAGGTCGCCGACGACCTGGGGTCGCACCGTTTCGACGGCAGGATCCAGACCCGCTTCCCGCCGGAACCAAACGGGTATCTCCACATCGGGCACGCCAAGGCGATCTGCTTGGACTTCACCGTGGCCTCCGAATTCGGCGGACGCTGCTTTCTGCGTTTCGACGACACCAATCCCACAACCGAGAGTCCCGAGTACGTCGACGCCATCGTCGACGATGTGCGGTGGCTCGGATTCGAGCCCGACGAGATCCGCTACGCCTCGGATTACTTCGAACAGCTCTACGAGTGGGCAGAGCATCTGATCGAGCAGGGTCTGGCCTACGTCGACGACCAGGACGCAGCGGCCATCTCGGCGGGGCGGGGAGGCTTCGGCCGCCGGGGCACCGAGAGTCCGCACCGCTCCCGGCCGGCCCCAGAAAACCTGCGCCTCTTCCGCGAGATGGCTGCCGGCCAGCATGCCGAAGGCAGCCGCGTGCTGCGCGCCCGCATCGACATGCAGCACGAGAACATGCAGATGCGCGACCCGGTGATGTACCGCATCCGCCACGCCCACCACTACCGCAGCGGCGACCGCTGGTGCATCTACCCCACCTACGACTGGGCGCACGGCCAGAGCGATGCCATCGAGGGCGTCACCCATTCGCTGTGCACGCTGGAGTTCCGTGACAACCGTGCGCTGTACGACTGGTACCTGGAGCACCTGCCGCTCGCCGATCTGGGTTACGCCGGCGACCGCCCGCATCAGACCGAGTTCGCCCGCCTGGAGCTGACCCGCACGATCACGTCCAAGCGGATCCTGCGCCGGCTCGTGGAGGGCGGCCATGTCGACGGATGGGACGATCCCCGGCTCCCGACGCTGCGGGCGCTGCGCCGGCGCGGCTATCCGCCCTCAGCCATCAGGGAGTTCTGCGCATTCATCGGGGTAGCACGCACCAACAGCCGCCACGCCCCCGAGTTGCTCGAGTCGTTCGTACGCGCCGAGCTCAATGCGACGGCCCCACGGCGCATGGCTGTATTGAGGCCGCTGAAGCTGGTGATCACCAATTGGCCCATCGGCGACGACGGGACGCCGGTCGCCGAGTATCGCGAGGCGCTCAACAACCCGGAAGATCCATCGGCGGGCACCCGCCAAGTGCCCTTCAGCGGGACGCTGTGGATCGAGCACGACGACTTCCGGTTGGAAGCACCGCCAAAGTACTTCCGGCTGACGCCAGGCCGCGAGGTACGCCTGCGTGCTGGCTACTTCGTTCGCTGTGTTGACGCTGTCACCGATCCCGACGGGCAAGTCACCGAAGTGCACTGCACCTATGATCCCGAGACCTCGGGCGGCCAGGCCCCAGACGGCCGCAAGGTCAAGGCCACCATCCACTGGGTCAGCGCCGACCACGCCGTGCCGATCGAAGCCGCTCTGTACGAGCGGCTCTTCGATGCCGAACTTCCGGGTGAGCGCACCGACGATCCCCTCGATGATCTGCATCCAAACTCACGAGAATTGTGCG
This sequence comes from Candidatus Poriferisodalis sp., assembly GCF_965214215.1. Classification (GTDB taxonomy): domain Bacteria; phylum Actinomycetota; class Acidimicrobiia; order Acidimicrobiales; family Poriferisodalaceae; genus Poriferisodalis. Next base: position 2,711,880 of record NZ_CBDCBD010000003.1, read on the forward strand.
TCGGCGTCGCCGAGCCCGCCATCGCCGATGTCTCCCCCGGCCAGGTAGTGCAGTTCGAGCGCCTCGGCTACTTCTGCGCCGACGACGACAGCCCGGCTGCCACCGGCGAACCGGGCTGCGGCGAAGCCGGCGATCCCAACAACACTGCACGCGCAACCGATGACGCTCCACCGCTGTTCCATCGCACCGTCGGCCTGCGTGACGAATGGGCGAATATTCAGAAGCGGCAACAGAAATCTGGCGGCTCCGCCCGCCCAGCAAACAAGGGAGGCGGCAGATGACGGAGCCACGCCCAGTTGATCGGGTGGCAATCATCACCGGCGGCGGATCCGGCATTGGTCGAGCGTGTGCGCTCGCACTGTCGGAAGCCGGCTGGCAGGTGGTCGTGTGCGGTCGCCGCCGTGAGCTGCTCGACGAGGTGGTGGACGAATGCACCGGCGAGGCCGTGGCCGTCGCCGCCGACGTCTCGGTTCCCGAGCACGTCGACGCACTCTTCTCCGCGGCCACCGACCGGTTCGGCCGGGTCGACCTGCTGTTCAACAACGCCGGCATGGGCACCCGCCCCGTGCCGGTGGATGAGCTGCCAATTGCCGACTGGATGGCGACGGTCGGGGTGAACCTGACCGGTTCGTGGCTGTGCGCTCGTGCCGCATTCGCCCAGATGAAGCGCCAGCGACCCTCGGGCGGGCGGATCATCAACAACGGCTCGGTGTCGGCACAGACGCCGCGCCCGCACTCGTCCCCGTACACCGCGACGAAACATGCGATCACCGGGCTGACCAAAGCCTTGTCGTTGGAAGGCCGCGATCACGGCATCACCGTGGGGCAGATCGACATCGGCAACGCCGAGTCGCCCTTGACTGCCCCGATGGCCACCGGTGTCCCCCAGGCCGATGGCAGCATCCGAGCCGAACCCTTGATGGATGTCGACGACGTGGCCCGAGCCGTGCTCTATATGGCAGAGCTGCCCGCAGACACCAACGTGCTCACCATGACCGTCATGGCCAACGGCATGCCCCTGGTCGGTCGCGGCTGAGTGCCTCAACGGATAGTGCCCAGATGCCATAGCTGTGGGAGCGGCAGGAGACTCTGCGCCGTTGCGACCTGCTGGATCGCGGGAGCGCAGGGTCATGCCGCTCCCGCAGCGGGCGCACGCACCCGCTGCGGTTCCTGAGAAGATGCGCGGATAGGTGAACCTTCCCGCTGTAGCACCAGTTGTTTCCCGCTCTTGTTCGCTGTCGCTCACGGGCCGCTCGGGCCACGGCTTCGAATATCGGCTCAGCCTCTTATGCTGCGCGCCATGAAATTCGGGTATCTAACAGGAAATCACTACGGCGGCATCGATCCAGGCGATCTGGCCCAAGAACTCGAAGAGCGTGGCTACTACTCAGTCTGGTACCCGGAGCACACACACATCCCGACGTCTCGCGAGAGCCCGTACCCCAACGGCGGCCAACTGCCAGGCACCTACCTCCACATGATGGACCCATTCGTCTCCATCGGCGTCGCTGCCGCACGTACGTCGACGATCAAGCTCGGCACCGGTGTCTGCCTCATCCTGCAGCACGACCTCATCGACCTCGCCCGTACCGTGGCCTCAGCCGACGTGTTGTCGGACGGTCGCGTCGTGCTCGGCATCGGCGTCGGCTGGAACCGCGAGGAGCTGGCCGACCACCGGCCCGACATGCCGTTCCGCCAACGCTATGGCGCTATGCGTGAGCGTGTCGCAGCCATGCGATCGATCTGGGAGAACGACCCGGTTCCGGCCCACGACGGCCGCTGGGACGCCCACAGCGAGTCGTGGATTTATCCCAAGCCGGCAAACGGCGCTGTTCCGGTAGCGCTCGGCAACGCCGGGCCGCTTGGCATCCAGCATGCAGCGGAGTACGCCGACGAATGGTGCCCCATCGACGTCGGTGTCATGAACGTCACCGGCAAACCCGACGTCACGGGCGGCATCGAGCGATTCCGGCGGTTGGCAACCGAGGCAGGTCGCGACGATGCCAATGACATCCCGATCACGCTCTACATCTGGGGCAGGCCCAGGCTGGACCGGCTGGAGGCCTACGCCAACGCCGGCGTGAGCCAGTTCGTGTTCACGCCCGTGAACTTCGACCTGCCCTCAGCAGACGAGACACTGCGGTACCTCGACGACCTGACACCGACGCTCGAAGCGTTCAACGGCTGAGACTCCCGATCGGCCTAGAGGCCGGAGCGCTCCAGGATGTGCACGCCGCAGCTCGAACCGAGGCCGATCACATGGGCCAGGCCGACCTTGGCGTCGGGCACCTGACGGTCGCCTGCTTCACCTCGCACGTGGGTGGCAACCTCGAACAGGTTGGCCACGCCCGTCGCACCGATCGGGTGCCCCTTCGACAGCAGCCCGCCGGATACGTTGACCGGGATCTCCCCGTCACGCCACGGACCGCCCTTGTCGATCCACTCGCCAGCACCGCCTGGCTCGCACAGCCGCAGGTTGTCGTAGTGCCTCAGCTCGGCGGTCGCGAAGCAGTCATGCAACTCCACGAGGTCGAGATCTGCCGGATCGACGCCGGAGGCCTCATATGCCTCGTCGGCAGCGTTGCGCGTCAGCGTGTTGACATCGGGTTGCACCTGGCAGCCCTCGGTCCACGGATCTGAGGTCAGCACCGAGGCCGAGACCTTGACGGCTCGCCGCTGCTGCTCGCGAGACAGCGTCCTCAGCTTCTCATCGGAGACCAGCACGACCGCCGCCGAGCCGTCGCCGGTCGGGCAGCACATCAACAGAGTGTTCGGGTAGGCGATGACCTCGGAGCCCATCACCTCGTCCAGCGAGAACGCCTTGCGGTATTGCGCCAGCGGGTTCAGCGTCGAATGCTCGTGGTTCTTCTGCGCCACTTTGGCGAACTGCTCGAAACCGACGCCGTCGTTCTCATAGGCGTACTCCATGCCGGCCTGCGCAAAGACGCCGGGCATCATGTTGGTGCCTAGGCGGCCTTCGACGCCCACCACGGAGCCGAAGCGACCCTTGCGCTCGAACACCTGCTTGTCGGAGCGGGCGGCCCGGTCGCCACCGAGCATGCCCATCTTGCCCATCTGCTCGACGCCCACTGCGAGGCCCATCTGCGCCTCGCCCGCCTTGATCGCCATCATCACGGTACGGACTGCCGTAGCGCCGGTGGCGCAGGCGTTGGCCACATTGAACACGGGGATGCCGGTCTGTCCGATCTGCTTCTGAAGGCGCTGGCCGACGCCGCCATTCGCTTCGTACAGACAGCCTGCCGCCAGCACGTCCATGTCGGCCATGGTCACCCCGCCGTCATCAAGTGCCCCGAGCGAGGCCTGCGCGGCGAGGTCGATCAGGTCCTTGTCGGCGTAGCGACCGAATTTGGTCATGGATGTGCCGAGAATCCAGACGGGATCTTGGTTGCTCATGGCTGTTCTCTTTCGGTGATCTGGTTCTTGGTAAACGGTGCTCAGGTCAGATGCTGTGGTTGTTGCCGGGGCGGAGGTTCATGCGGCCTCAGGCTCGTAGCCGAAGGCGACTGCCTCGACGCCGTCGTCGTCTGTCGCGGTCACATAGGTGGCGAGACGAACGCGCATTCCGAGCGTCACTTTGGTGGGCTCGGGCTCGACGTTGATGATGTTGCTCTTGACGCGCCCGCCCCCGTCGAGATCCACGACAGCCGATACGTACGGTGCAGGTACTCCCCGAGCTGCACGGTGCACGATGGTGAAGGTCCGCACCGAACCAGTGTTGGCGAGCCGTGACGCCGTGAATTCCCGCGCCCCGCACGCCGCGCAGGCATTGCGTCGATCGAAGTAGGTGACCCCGCACGCATCGCAGACGTTTGCCACCAAGTGAGGGTCGTTGCCAAGGTGCAGGTATTCCACCATGGAAATCTGGCTCGGTGGATCATTATTCGGCGCGTTCTCGTCGGCCATGTCAGCGCTCCTCTCGCGTCGAGCCACATGCTCCGGCCTGCGCCATCTCGCCACAGCCGTCCCGCAAGAACTTATCAGTGACCTAGCCAGCGGCCCCGGTGCGCCACGGGCCGGTCGGCAACGGTGCGGGCCTCGGCGGCGAGGTCGGGTTCGGTGCCGAACAGCGAGCGTCGCGGGCGCTTCTCACTGGCCGCATGCCCGCCCGCAGCCTGTGCGGATCGATCCGGCCATCCCATGGCAATCACGCCGATCGGCTGGTGCGACGCCGGAACACCGAGGGCGCCCGCGACTGCATCGGCGTGTTCGAACATCCCGAAGAAGAGCACGCCGAGGCCCTCGTCGATCGCGGCGTACTGCAGTGCCATCGCGGCAAATGCTGCATCCACCGTCCAATACGGCGTGGACCACGCCCCAGTGTCGCTGCCGAGGCCGGTTGGTGCTTTGTCGGGTTCGCCATATCGCTCGACGTACGCGCTGGGATCCGCCCAGACGGTGACGAGCACCGGACAGGTGAGCAGGCTTGCCCACCGAAAGCTCTTCCGTCGGTCTGGGGGCATCGTGGCGTCCCAGTAGCGCGCTGTCTCGTCGGGGCCTTGAAGCACCACGAAGTCGAAACCCTGGGCATTACCGGCCGAGGGGACCCGCCGAGCGGCGTCGAGCACATGTGCGAGCAGCGGCTCGTCGACGGGATCGGCCAGGAAATGCCGGGTCATCCGCCGCCTGCGGGCGAGTTCGCTGAAGGCTCCGGTCACCGGCGCACGTGCTCAGCTCGGCCGCAGACCCGCCGGGCCCGAGCGCTACAGCAGCTTCGCGAGGTCTTCGCGGCTGGCCCAGCCGAACGCGATGAGCGCATCGCCGTTCGCAGTGTCGAAACCGTCGAAGATTTCGATCAGTGTCGGATCGAGCTTCTCGGGCCGGGGAGCGGTGTGGTTCAGCACGAACGACGGCCCGCCGTCTCCGTACACCTTGAACTCGCGTGCCTTGTACTCGCCCTGCACGTCGAAGCGCTTCGCCAGCCGACGCCCCCATGCGCGGTCCTCGCCGTTGGGCTCGTAGCCCGGACGCGGCACCACCCGATCGAGCGGCTTGAATGCCGTGAAGGCTGCAGCGTCGGCCATCTGGCACGCCACCAGCACGTCCTCGTCGGGGAACGCCAGAACGGCTCGCCGAAGCTGATCGGTCATCATCGACCGCAGCGCGCTGTCGCGGCGGGCGGAACGCCGCGTGGCGCCGGCACCCATCAGCACCGTCGGATCGCCGCCGACCCGCTCGAGGGTGCAAAAGCCGTAGGCGGCGAGCTTGGTGCCGTCTCGCACGTGGGTGACAAGCACCCAGGCGTCGCGTTGCTTGGACAGATGCCCAACGTCGAAGTGAACGCTCTCGCCGCTGACGAGTTCGGCCATCTCGGAGATCTCAGCATCGCTGAGTGCCGTGCAGTCCTTTGTCTCAACCTCGAGCGCCATGTGGTTCTCGCCCCTTGCGATGCTTGCTGGCCGATCCTCCGGTGGCCGGCCAATCCAATCCTTCAGTGTTTGTTCAATGCGCGTGCGCACCCGGAGGCCTGACGATGCCAAGCGTGCGGCGGTTGCCGCCGGCCGACTTCGCCCCGATCACAGATAGACACCGGCACGCTCCGCTCCACGAGGCTGTTGTGACTCGCTGCCCGCTTCGAGGGCGTTGCCGCGCATGCTGCGCAACTGCCGTTCGGCCATCATCTGCTGCGCCGAGACCGCCGCCTGGATGCCGTGGAACAGCCCCTCGAGCCATCCCACGAGCTGAGCCTGCGCGATGCGCAGCTCAGGGCCCGACGGGATGTCGTCGTCCAATGGCAGCACAAGGCGGTTCAACTCATCTGCGAGCGGTTCGGACAAGGCAGTCGCCAGTTCGTCGACCGACAGGTGATACACGTCTCGCATTCGGTCGCGACCTGCTTCGTCGAGTTCCGCGTGACGGACTTCTTCCAGCAGCTTGCGGATCATGCCGCCGATGCGCATGAGCTTCGCCGGTTCAGGAACGAAAGGCTCGTCAACATCGTCTTCTGTGAATGGTCCGCCATCCAGCAGCTCACCCTGTTCTGGGTCTTGAACCGAATCGCCAACCACCACCGAAATGCTATCTGGCGAGAAATCCATCGCCCCCGGCCCAGAATGCTCCCGCCCGCATAGACACTGGCGCATACGTGGCGAAGCCGTGCCGCTCGGGCCGCTTGGGACCGGCTACATCAGCGCGAAGGGAACCAGCATCTCCTCCGACGTCAGGCCTCCGTGTCGACCGATGAGCGGGTGATGCGGCCGATCCTCGTCGGGCATCGTGAACGCCTGCAGGCCCCGGGGCACGAGCGCGACATCGCCGAGCCGACGCCGGGCCGGTTCGGTGATGTGGCGGCCCAGCCAGTGTTCGTCCAGCACCTGCTCCACGGGGGCGATCTCGGCGAAGCCGGCGTAGCGCTCGCAGCGAGCCACAAGTTCAACGGCCGCACCTGCTCGGGCATGCAGCCACAGCATCCTGGCTTCGCCTGACCACTCGCCGGTGAATTCGGCGACCTCCGCGTCGATCATGACCGGCGGCTCGACAACTTCGACGACGCCATGATCGGCCGTGACAATCAGCGGGACGTCGTCCCCGACGTCGCTGCGCAACGCGACGGCGAGACATTCCACGCTGGCGAGGGTCGACCGGTAGCGGTCGCCGAGGCCGAATTCGTGGGCAACCTTGTCGAGCGTGTCGTAGTAGGCGAAGACGAGCTGAAAGCCCTCGTCGACCGCAACCCGAACACGCTGCACGATGTCGGACACCTCGCGCCATCCCCGCATGGAACCACCGCGCAGGTGTGCAGCGCTGAACCCGCTGTCGCGAAACTCCGCACGTGTCACCACCGCCACCGACTGACCGCAGAAGGGATCGACCGGCTGCAATTCCTCGGGCAGCAGCTCCATGCGAACATCGCGCCCGCCAGCACGCCAGCGAAGCGCATTGAGCAGGCCTAACGGGGTGCGGACGCGATAGCCGACCAGCCCATGCTCGCCCGGTGCCGCCCCCGTGGCGAGCGATGTCAGGGCCGTCGCGGTCGTGCTCGGCGCAACCGTGGTGACCGGCGCAGCCGCATCACTTGCTGCGGCTAGCGACGGTGCCAATGAGCGATGGCGGCGCAACTGGTGCCATCCGAGTCCGTCGACGACCAGCAAGACGACAGTGCGCGCCGCAGCGACGGCATCGTCGATGAGTTCGGTTGCGACGCCGGCGAGGAGTCCAGGAACCACGGCCGTGATGCAGCGGCCGCCATATGCCGGCAGGGTGCGATCGAGAGCCAAAGGCTCGCTGTCCGCTCCGAGGTCGGTGGCGACGGCTTCCATGACGCCGACCCTAAGAGGCTGAGCCGATAGGCGCAGCCGCGGCTGGGGCTACGCTGCCATCGTGGCGGTCTCGACGCGGGGAGACTACGCAAGCCGCGCGTTGCTGTCCCTGGTCCTCAACGACAACGGCCGACCGACATCGGTGCGCGACATTGCGGAGCGCACCGGGCTGCCCCAGCCGTACCTCGAGCAGATCTTGCTCGCGCTCAAGGGGGCCGGCCTGGTTCGTTCGAAGCGCGGCGTCGGCGGCGGCTATGTGATGGCCCGCGACCCAGCCGACGTCACGATCGGGATGATCGTGCGGGCTGTCGACGGTCCGATAGCCCTCGGCGACTTCGGCCAGCCTCATCAAGACGGCGCCTGCGATCACGAAGGGCAATGTGTGCTGCTCGCGATCTGGGACTCGGTCGGCCATCGCATGCGCGCCGAGCTGGATTCCTACAGCCTCGCCGCCGTTGCGGAGGTCGCCCGGGGGCTCGCGCCGTGGCCAGCGGCCGCCGTCGAGACGGTTGAGCCACCCGGCCGCTGAGCGACTCAGTCCGTCGGGAATGCCGACGGTTCTGAGCCGAATCGTGCGAGCGCCTCGCCAAAATCCTTCGGCATCGGTGCGCTGAAACCCATGGCGGCACCAGAAGCGGGATGGCGGAATGTCAGCCGGGCCGCATGCAGCAACGGACGGCCGATGCCGAAAGGATCAGGGACGCCGTAGGTCAGGTCTCCGAGCAGCGGGAGCCCAATGCTGGCCAGATGCACCCGGATCTGATGCGTCCGTCCCGTTTCGAGCCCGCATCGAAGCAGCGTTGCATCACAGGGATGGGCATAGGTCTCCACGACGCTGTAGTGCGTACGGGCCTCACGCCCCTCGGCCGATACAGCCATCAGCGTGCGATGCTCCCGATCCCGTCCTATCGGGGCGTCAATCGTGCCCGTCGGCGACGGCGGATGCCCGCGCGCCAACGCTGCATAGATCCTGCGGACCTCCCGCCGCGCAAGCTGTTCGACCAGGCCGTCGTAAGCCGCCGGACTGCGCGCGCACACCATGACGCCGCTCGTCCCGCGGTCGAGCCGGTGCACGATGCCGGGTCGGTCGGGTTCGCCCACTTCCGCCATCTCGGGATATCGCTGAACAAGGGCATCTGCGAGCGTGCCCTGGGGGTGTCCGGTGCCGGGATGGGTGACCACCCCAGACGGCTTGTCGACCACGACGAGGTCACGGTCGGCGTGCAGGACATCGAACGAGGCGACCCCACGGTGCCGCTCACGGACCAGAGCTACAGCCTGCACCTCGGTCACCTCGACCCTCGAACCCGGCGCGACCCGCACCGAGCCAGCCCGAGCTACCTCTCCGTCGATCAGCACGCAACCCTCGGCAACCATCTTCGACGTGTCGGAGCGGGACCGTCCGGTCAGCAACGACAGCGCCCGGTCGATCCGCTCACCGGACAGTGATTCGGGAATCTCGAGACTCAGCAGTCGATCGCTCACTCGGGCGCCTCTCGGACGGCGGAGGCACTGCGCCGTTCGCTGCGATAGAGATGAAGCAGCACGACGACGAGCCCGACAGTGATGGCAGCGTCGGCCACGTTGAATATCGGCCACCACTGCAGATCGATGAAGTCCACGACAGCACCGCGCCCCCAGGCTGCTCCGCGGAACAGCCGGTCAGCCAGATTGCCGAGTGCTCCTCCGATGATCCCACCGAGACCGGCCCGGGCCCACGCTCCTTGCACCCGGCGCAGGAAGTACCACAGCAACCCGACGATGATGATGGCCGCAATCGCCAGAACGGGGCCCAGACCGCTGCCCGCGGAAAAGGCGAAGCCCGTGTTGTGCACGAGCCGCAGACGCAGTGTCCACACCAGGTCGATGATCTGGTCGTCGAGCGCGGCAGTGGCCCACGTTTTGGTGATCTGGTCCCCGCAGAGAATGACCCCCGAGATGAGGACGACCCTGAGATTGCGGGTCACGCGGCTGCGTGCAGCGGACGGGCAGGGTGCGAACCCCTGGTGCCTGTCAGAGCCGGCGCCATGCCGGACCACTGCTCTTGACCTCCACCCGCATCGAAGCGTGTGGGATGGCCTCAAGGCGCTCCTTGGGGATCGGTTTCCCCGAGATGACACAGATGCCGTACGTGCCATCTTCGATACGCGCCAATGCGGCGTCGATTTCGGCGATCTCCTCACGCTCGCGAGCTGAGATCTGCAGCGCCCGATCGCGCTCCACGGCGATGGAATCCCCTTCGCCGGATTCCTCGTCGAACTGGACATCACCAGGTTCGCGCTCGTTGACAAGCTGCTCAGCTTCGGCTTCGTACCGCTCTGCGTGCTCGGTATAGCGGCGGCGCTCGGCCAGCAGGGCCTGGCGCTGCTTTTCGAGAAACACCTCGCCGAATCGCGACTTCGTGACCTTGCGTCGCGGCGCTGCCTTCTTCTTGGGTGCCGTGGCGGTAGCGCTGGCCTTTTTCGCAGTGGTCTGAGCCCCGGAGGTGTTCGCAGACTTCTTGCGCGCTGGCGCCTTCTTCGCGGCAGCTTTGCGGGCGGAAGCCTTTTTCGCGGTTGCCATGGCCCCTCCCCTCTGCGGCGAAGCGGCATTCTAGGTCGTTGCCTCGGTATGTGGTCGGAGCATCGAGGCGCCGTCGATTCCGATGCCTCAGGGGTACCCTCGCTGTCTCGTGGGTCGGCTCGTGGGCCAGCCCGTACTCTCGGCGGGACGAAAACACAGCCTGCAGGAGGCGCTGGTGAAGCGAGAGCCGGTCAACACCGTGTACCCACGCGTGCCTGCCCAAGCGGACTTCCCGCAGATCGAGGAGCGGATTCTCGCGCGCTGGCACGATGAGGGAACCTTCGAGACGTCCATCGTCAACCGGCCTGCGGACGACGAGTTTGTGTTTTACGACGGTCCGCCCTTCGCGAACGGGCTGCCCCACCACGGCCACTTGCTGACGGGGTACGTGAAGGACGTCGTCCCCCGCTACCAGGCGATGCGCGGTCATCGCGTCAATCGGCGCTTCGGGTGGGATTGCCATGGCCTGCCCGCCGAGATGGAGACCGAGCGCGAGCTCGGCGTGAGCGGGCGGGCCGCGATCACCGATTTCGGCATCGAGCGCTTCAACGCCCACTGCCGCGACTCGGTGCTGCGCTACACGGCCGAGTGGCGCAAAACCGTCACCCGCCAAGCACGCTGGGTGGACTTCGACGACGACTACAAAACGATGGACCTGCCCTACATGGAATCGGTCATGTGGGCGTTCAAGCAGCTCTGGGATCGCGGTCTCGTGTACCAGGCGTTTCGCGTCATGCCCTACTCCTGGGGCGCAGAGACTCCGCTGTCGAACTTTGAAATCCGGCTCGATGACGCCACGAGGCCCCGGCAGGATCCTGCCATCACGGTCTGGTTCGAGCTGCACGATGCGGACGACACAGCCGGCGCAATCAGCACAACCGGGCCGCACAGCGCCGCCGGGCCGCTTCGCCTGCTCGCCTGGACGACGACGCCTTGGACGCTGCCCTCGAACCTGGCGATCGCCGTCGGGGCAGACATCTCCTATGCGGTCGTCGAATCGGGTGCGCTCGGCGGCGGTCGTTACGTGGTTGCGGCTGACTGCCTCGAGCACTGCGCCGCCGACCTCGAGCCGTACACAGTGGTCGGCACGCTGAACGGCAGTGATCTGACAGGGCGCAGCTACAAACCGATGTTCGATTTCTTCGGCCATCGCACCGAGGCGTTCCGGGTGCTCGCCGGCGACTTCGTGGACACCTCTGAGGGCACTGGCGTGGTTCACCTCGCGCCCGGCTTCGGCGAGGAGGACCAGTCGCTCTGCGAGGCCAACGGCATCGAGATCGGCGATGCCGTGCCGGTGGACGACCGGGGCTGCTTCACCGAGCCGGTGACGCCATGGGTCAGCCTCAACGTGTTCGAAGCAAACCAGCAGATCATCGCCGAGCTCAAGCGGCGCGACCGGGTGCTGCGCCACGACAGCTACGAGCACAACTACCCGCACTGCTGGCGCACCGACACGCCGATCATCTACAAAGCCATCAGCTCGTGGTACGTCAAGGTCACCGAGATCTCCGATCTGCTGGCCGAGACCAACCAGCAGATCAACTGGGTGCCCGGTCACGTGCGCGACGGCCGGTTCGGCCAATGGCTGGCGGGGGCACGTGACTGGTCCATCAGCCGCAACCGGTTCTGGGGCTCGCCAATCCCGATCTGGATGAGCGACGACCCTGACTACCCACGCATCGACGTCTACGGCAGCCTCGACGAGCTCGAGGCTGACTTCGGGGTACGCCCCACCGACCTGCACCGGCCGTTCATCGATGAGTTGACTCGCCCCAATCCCGACGACCCGAGCGGCCGCTCGACGATGCGACGTGTGCCCGAGGTTCTCGACTGCTGGTTCGAATCGGGTTCGATGCCCTTTGCGCAAGTGCATTACCCATTCGAGAACTCCGAGTGGTTCGAGAAGAACTTCCCGGCTGACTTCATCGTGGAGTACATCAACCAGACGAGAGGCTGGTTCTACACGCTGCACGTGCTGGCGGGAGCGCTGTTCGACCGGCCCGCATTCCAGAACGTGATCTGCCACGGCATCCTGCTTGCTGCCGACGGCAACAAGCTGTCCAAGCGGCTGCGGAATTACACCGAACCCACCGACATCTTCGCCAATCAGGGCTCTGACGCTCTTCGGTGGTACCTGATGGCCACCAACATCGTCCGAGGCGGCGACACGCGGATCACCGATGCGGGCATTGACGAGGTCGCCCGCCAAGTGCTGATCCCTATCTGGAACTCCTACGCGTTCTTCACGCTGTACGCGAACGCGGACGGCTATGAGGCCACGTTCCGTGTCGACTCCGCAGATGTGCTCGACCGTTACTTGCTGGCGAAGACCCGGGCCACGCTGGAATCGGTCACGGCCAGCTTCGACGCGTATGACCTGCCTGGGGCCGCCGCCGAGCTGCAAGCGTTCATCGATGCGCTGAACAACTGGTACATCCGCCGCAGCCGGGGACGGTTCTGGGGCGAGACATCTGCCGAGGGGCCCGCTGGCGACGGCCCGTCGAGCGGCGATCGGGATGCGTTCGACACCCTCTACACGGTGCTGAGAATCTTCGCCGCCATGGCGGCGCCGCTGCTGCCGATGATCACCGAGGAGATCTACGGCGGGCTGACCGGCGGTGACAGCGTGCACTTGAGCGACTGGCCCGACGCGGCGATGCTCCCATCCGACCCCGAACTGGTCGAGCGTATGGATGCGGTGCGGGCCGCCGCTTCGGCTGCGCTGCGCGTGCGCGAAGACGCCGGTTTGCGGGTACGCCTGCCGCTGCAACGCGTCACGTTGGCCGGAGACGGTGCCGAGTTGCTCGAGCCCTACGTTTTCCTGCTCGCAGACGAGATCAATGTTGCCGAGGTGGTCCTGAGCAACGACTTGGGCACGGCCGCGACGCATGTCCTGCGGCCGAATGGCGCCGCATTGGGACCGCGCCTCGGCGCTGCGGCCCAAGAAGTCTTCGCTGCGGCTCGCAGCGGCGATTGGCAGTCATCGGCCGACGGCAGCATCGTCGTAGGCGGACATGAGCTGCACCCCGGCGAGTACCAGTTGAGCCTGCAACCTGCCGAGAGGGCCACCACCTCAGTTCTGGAAGATCAGCAGCTCGTCGTGGTCCTCGATACCGCCGTCACGCCCGAACTCGAGGCGGAGGGTGCGGCGCGAGACTTGATCCGCAAGGTGCAGCAAACACGCAAGGAGGCCGGGCTCGACGTCACCGATCGGATCCATCTGAGGATCCGCTGGAGTCCCCCGCACCTTGAGGCAATACGGGATCATGAATCTCTGGTGGCTGCGGCCGTGCTCGCACAGCAGATCGAGTGGCTCCCTGGCACCGGCGTGCCGCAGGTTGATGTCGCGCGTGTGTGACCGCACGCCGGCTCGGAATGCGGGCTGTGCCCGCTAGGCCGAAAGCGGTTCCTTGCGGATCAGCGCATCCAGGAACGGATCGTCGAGTTCGGAAAGTGCAAGCGGTGGCCGGTCGGCGCTGAAGTCGGAATCTGAGGGGTCAGCGGCGTCGTCAGCATCAAGGTCATCTTCAGCTTCGTCGTCCGCCTCACGGATCGGACCTACGTCGACTACGTCATGGTGGGCATCAGGCTGCTCCGCAGCGTCGGCGGGGCTCGTGGCAAGCGGAGCGACGATCGCGGGCAGGGCCGGCGCTGCCTCGCTGACCTCGACGGCATAGCCGGCCTCGGTAAGCGTCTTGGAGATCTCGGTGCGCACAAGCCCCGATAGCGCCTCGGTCAGGTCATCGCTCGCCGTCTTGAACGCTTCGTCCAGTGCCTGGCTGCCTGCGGCTTGCAGGGCTGCGAGTGCATCTGCGATCTGCGCGACGGTCTGGGGTGAGAGCTGCACCTCCACGGGCTGCGATGGAGATCCCGACTCCACGCTGGCCATGCGTTGATCGATCTCGGAGATCTGCGTCGCCAAGGTCGCGAGCTGTGCGCCGATGGTCTCGAGTAAGCCCTCGCCTTCCTTGTCGGTGGGCTCGACAGGAGAAGTTGGGCTCGCCATGGCGCGGAATGTACCAGCCTTCAGGCGACGATCCCTAACCGCCAGAGCTCCCGCAGATGACCGCCCGGAACACCTGCAACCCGATCAGCAGCACGATCGGCGAGAGATCCAGCGCCATGCGCCCGAGCCGAACCGCCGGCAAGGCTCGCCGGAGCGGTCCCATGATGGGCTCGGTGATACGCACCAGCCACGTCCGCACCACCGTGACCGGGCTCTCGGGCGACAGTGGGATCCAGCTGAACATGACGCGCGCGAAGACCGCGATGATGTACAGCAGCAGCAGACTGCACAGCAGGCCTGTCATCGTGTCGCCCGGGGTTCCGCGCTGGAGCGTCTCAGCGCTCGGCGTCCTGCGCGGAAACCGAATGATGTTCGTCGTCGCTGACCACGACATTGACAGGCACGAGCATGTACACGGCGTTGGCGACCTTGCGCATCTCGCCGTCGCGGGCGTAACACAGCCCGCTGGCAAAGTCGAGCAGCCGGCGGGCCGTGTCGCGGTCGAGCCCTTGCAGGTTCAAGATGATCGGCTGGTCACGCTTGAAGCGGTCTCCGATCTGCTGGGCATCATCGAACATCCGGGGCATGAGCACAAAGGGCTGTGCAGTCGACGTCGCCACGCGGCGCACCGCAGAAGCCGGCAGGTCAGCCGACGATTGCGGCACCGTCGCAGGCGCTCGTTCGACCACGGTCACACCGCTCTGGCTGGTTTGATCGGCAAACGCGTCCGCCGCGGGCAAGTCTCCCGGAACGGCGCGTTCGACCGGCGGCGCATAGCTGTCATCAGGGCCCAAGCCCAGATAGCTCATTGCCTGCTTCATGAACGATGCCATGCAGAACCTCAGTGAGAACGGCCTCGATGCGGAAACTGTCTCGACCGCAAAGGGTACCGACTTGTCAAGTTGCGGTCAGGCATCCTGCGTGAGGGCATCTCGCTGCGGTCGATTGCCAAACAGGGCAGTCCCGATGCGCACCAGCGTCGAGCCCGCCCTGACGGCTGCTTCGAGATCCGCGCTCATGCCCATGCAGCGCTGCTCGAGTTGGTGACGATCAGCAAATCGGGCGACCTCGTGGAACGCAGTTTCGATCTGCGCAGGCGCGCCTTGCGGGCCGATCGCCATGCAACCGGCGACCTCGAGTCCTTCGGAACGCGCGACTGTCACCAACGCCGAGGCCTCGGCGGGCTCACAACCGCCCTGGCTGGCGGTACCGCTCACATCGAGCTGCACGAAGACCGCTGCGCCCGGTGCATGCTGCGCGATCTGGGAGACGAGCCGTACCCGATCGACGCTCTGCCACACGCCCACTACGCCCGCTAGCTGGCGGACCTTGTTCGACTGCAGCCGTCCGATGAAATGGACATCGACGGCGTTCTTGGTCACCGAATCCAGTTCATCCCATTTCCCCCGCAGCTCCTGTGCATAGTTCTCACCGACCATCGTCAAGCCGGCGCCCGCTGCTGCTTCGATTGCCGAGTGGTCGAAGCCCTTGGTCACCGCGACGACGCCGATCTTGTCCGTATCGCCTCCGGCATCGGCGATGCGGTTGCGGACCCGCTCGATTCGCTGGCGGACATCCGCGGTATCAATCACTCGGGGCCCCGCCTTGCGGGTCAGCCTCCAGGAAGGGGAGCGCAGAGGTGAACCTTCCCGTTGTCGCACCAGTTGCTTCCCGCGCTTGTTCGCTGTCGCTCACGGGCCGCTCGGGCCACGGCTTCGCCTCCAGGCGGATCAGGACCGCCGTGCGTCCGCGCTCCCCACGGGCCCGATGCGAGAAGTAGCGCTCGTCCGATGCCGTGCAGCGCCCGATCTCGCGGTCGATGACGGCCCCATGGCTTCGCAATGCCAGCCGGGCAGCCTCGCCGAGATCGAGCGCCGGCGTGCCCCACGATGTCCTCGCAGCCACCGAGGGCCCAAATGCGGTGGTTGCTGTGGAGAGCTCACAGGCGCCGAACTCGTAGTGCAGTGGACAGATATGGGGCCCGACCACGGCACGCACGTCTCGAATCCCGTGGTGGCGCAGCTCAGCCAGCGTTGCGGGCACGACGCCTTCGAGCAGTCCCCGCCAGCCTGCGTGGATCACCGCAACAGTCCCGTCACCGTTGGCGTCTGCCCCGTACAGCGCTACCGGCACACAGTCGGCGGTGCGCACTGCGAGCGTGGCCTGCGGCGCCGATGTCCACGCTGCGTCTGCGCAGGTGCCCTGTTGGCCTCCGGGCCGTGTGACCTCGACCACCCGCGTGCCATGCACCTGACGCAACACGGTCACCGCCCGAGGAGCGGAACCATCGAGAGGGGCGCAGTCACCGTCGCAGCGTTCGGTGACCATGATGCGCACCACGCTGTTCCCGCAGCGCCGACGCAGCGTCAACATGCCACATCATCCCAAACGGGCGCGCCTAGTGATCCGGTTTGCAGCGTCGCGCACAAACGCGGAGATGGCGGCGGCCAGCGTCGAGGTGTTGGCGTTGGGAACGGTCGCGATGGGACCCCGGCGTCACCGCAGGAAGCTGGGGACGTCGAACGACTCATCGTCGTCGTCAAGGTCTCCGAACGGGTCGGTGAGATCGCCGGTCTCCTCCGAGGCGGTGTAGTCGCTCAGCGTGCCGCCCCCGGAGCGACCTGGCGTGTACCGGTCAAAGCCCGCAGCGACGACCGTCACACGGATCTCTTCCCCGAGTGAGTCGTCAATCACGGTGCCGAAGATGATGTTGGCCTCCGCGTGGGCCACTTCACGGATGACTTCGGCTGCTTCGTTGACCTCGAACAACCCGAGATCGGGCCCGGCGGCAATGTTCAGCAGGATGCCACGTGCCCCTTCAATCGATTCCTCGAGCAGTGAGGATGACACCGCCTGTCGAGCCGCGTTCTTGGACCGATTCTCGCCATGCGCGCGACCGATTCCCATCAGCGCCGTTCCGGCGCTCGACATGATCGCCTTGACGTCGGCGAAATCGGTGTTGATGAGGCCTGGAGTAGTGATAAGGCCCGAGATGCCCGACACACCTTCCCGCAGGACATCGTCGGCCATCCGGAAGGCATCGATAATCGAAGTGTGCTCGCTGGCCACGCTCAGCAGCCGGTCGTTCGGGATCACAATGAGGGTGTCGACCCGTTCTTTGAGCCGTTCGATGCCCTGTTCGGCCTGGATCTGTCGGCGCTTGCCCTCGAAGGCGAATGGGCGCGTGACGACACCGATGGTCAACGCCCCCACTTCCCTGGAGATCTCGGCCACCACTGGAGCGGCGCCGGTTCCGGTGCCGCCGCCTTCCCCGGCGGTGATGAACACCATGTCGGCGCCTTGCAATGCTTCGGCGATCTCGTCGCGGTGTTCTTCAGCCGCCCGGGTGCCGATCTCGGGGTCGCTGCCTGCACCCAGCCCGCGCGTCAGTTGGCGACCGATGTCGAGCTTGACGTCGGCGTCGCTCAGTAACAGCGCTTGTGCGTCGGTGTTGACGGCGATGAACTCGACACCGCCCAAACCGACATCGATCATCCGGTTGACGGCATTCGAGCCGCCGCCCCCGACACCCATCACCTTGATGACTGCCACGTAGTTCTGTGGTGAGGCCACAGGGCTCCTCGCGTTCGCTGGCCAGCCGCGACACCAAATGTGCCGCTGGCGAGCACCTCCTAGGGAAAATAGCGCAATCTACGACCGTACTGATGCCTCTGGCGATGGGCAAGGTCCGCGTCCGGCGTGTGCCCGGCCGATCGGCCCGCGAATCTAGCCAGTCGCGCGAAGAACCGGCAGGTGCGGAACCGATACGTCCAAGACTGGTTCAGAGCGCTCGAGCCCCCCGATGACGGCCGCGATTGCCGCAGTCTTGGCACCGATCGCCGATTCATCCCCCAACGCCACCTCAATCTGCAGATCCCCTGGCAGTTGTCGCACGCGGGCGCGTATGTCACCGCGCTGGTCACGCCAGAGAGCGGCAACTTCGAAATCGGGCTGACCGCGCGCCGCATCCACCACTGCGAGCAATGCCTGTGCATCGCCCGCAAGGAATCTGCCCGGTGTCGGTGCGGCGGCGATGCCCGACAGCCGCGGCAGCTCAGGCAAGACCGAGAGCGATGAGGTGAGGACTCGACCTTCGATGTCGATGAGCACCCAACTGTCGGGGGCTGTCAGCACGATGGCCGCTGCGGTGCGTTCGACGACGTCCACGCTCACCGATGCCGGCCAGCGCCGCCGGATGCGAGCGTCCGCGATCCACGGCAGATCCTCCAGCGAGCGCTCGGCCGCGCCGACATCCAGCGTTCCCATGAAGTCCCCTGGGTCGATGCCAGCGGCTGCGTTCGCTTCGTCGTAGCTGACCCGATGCAGGCCAGAGAAATCGACCCGGTCGACTTCGAAGGTTCCTGCCGCGAGCAGTATCGAGGCGGCGGATCCCGCCACGGCGACGAGAACGATCGCACTCAGCCACCGGCGTCGACGAGGTCTGGGTGATCGGACGGATTCCGGGGATGATGGGGGCACCATTCAAGTCAGCATCGGTGCGGGGCCGAAACCCACCATGCGGACTTCTGGCTGCAGCACGATCCCGGTCGACTCGGTGACGCGGCGCTGGACTTCGGCCATCAGCGTTACGACATCGGCTGCGGAGCCGCCGGGATCGGAGACGATGAAGTTTGCGTGCAGACGTGAGACCTCAGCTGTGCCGATGCGCAAGCCCCGCAGACCCGCTCTATCGATCTGAGCGCCTGCTGAATCGGCGGGCGGGTTCATGAAGACGGAGCCGGCGTTCTGACCGCCGGGCTGGTTCTCCCTGCGCCAGCGCACGATGTCGGTGATCCGCTCCGTCACAGTCTCCGGCGGAGCTTGGTGCCCGCTCAAACGCGCGCTCACCACGAGGTGCCGATCCCTCAGACTGCTGCGTCGGTAGCCCATCCCCAAGGCCCTGAGAGGCATCTGTACTGACTCGGGCGGTGCGCCGAGCTCGCCGAGATCGACGATGTCGACGTCGATGAGGCACGACGCCATGTCGCTGCCGTGTCCACCAGCATTCATGCGCACGGCGCCGCCGATCGAGCCTGGCACGCCGACTGCCCATTCCAACCCACCGATGCCGGCCGCGGCGCACTGGCGGGCCAGAACCGGCAGTGCCACCGATCCACCGGCAGTGACCGTGGCATCGGCACGATCCAATTCGATCCTGGTGTAGGCGTCGCCGAGATGCAGTGCGATGCCCTCGAACCCCCGATCCGCGATCAGCAGGTTGGACCCACGCCCAACGATCAGAACCTCCAGGCAAGAGGCCGCACGGGCTTGTTGCACACGCTGGAGGTCGTCAGGGCCATTGGCGATGAACGCAACAGCGGCCGGACCCCCGACTCGCGAGGTCGTCAGTGCACCCAGTGGTGCGTCGGTACGCGCACCGACGCCCAGCACCGCTGCGGCGCGTTGCACCGCTTCGGGATCGGACCATCGCTCAGGAGGCATGCAGCAGCTCATCGGGGAGCGTCGTCAGGTCACCTGCCCCCAAGGTGAGGCACAGGTCGCCGGTCCGCAAGCTGGCACTGAGATACGAACGCAACTCCGCGCGTCCCGGGAGGTAGGCCACCGACGCGAAGGGATGCGAATCCAGCACGGCACCGAGCACCAGCTCGGTGGAGACGCCGGGTCGGGGCAGCTCGCCGGCGGCATAGATATCGGTCAGCACCAATTGGTCGACGCCAGCGAATGAGTCGGCGAAGTCCTGCCACAGTGCTGCGGTTCGCGAGTAGCGGTGAGGCTGGAAGACGGCAACGATGCGGTTCCAGCCACCACCGCGAGCGGCGGCTATCGCTGCGGTCACCTCGGTGGGCAGGTGCGCATAGTCGTCGATGAACGAGACTCCGTCGCGTTCGCCGCGCCGCTCGAATCGTCTCGCGACGCCAGCAAATCGTCCCAGGGCCTCGACCATCGGCGATGCAGCCGCACCGAGTTCGAGGGCTGCAGCGAGGGCGCCGGCGGCGTTCGCGACGTTGTGCAGCCCAGGCAGTGGCAATTCGCAGCGGCCGATCGAGGTGGTGCCTGCGAACAGCTCGAATGTTGCGCCGGTCCGCGACGTGCGCGCGTCAGCGATGCGGTAGTCGGCCCTAGGAGCGGTGCCATAGGTGACACAGCCGCCGATGCGGGCGGCCAGGGCACTCGCGTACCGGTCATCGGCGCACACGATGCGCGGTCCTACCGCACTGCTGGCGAAGCTCTCGAATGCGCCGGCAAGCTCGGTGAAGCTGCCGTAATGGTCAAGGTGATCGGGCTCGATGTTCGTCACGAGCACCGCATCGGCGCCGAGCTCCAAAAAGGTGCCGTCAGACTCGTCGGCTTCGACGACGAACCACTCCCCTGCCGTGTCCCACACCGCTCCTGAGCCGATCTCGTTGAGCTCCCCACCCACCAGGAATGACGGGTCTTCACCTGCGGCGACGAGGCAGAGCGCCAGCATCGATGAAGTCGTCGTCTTGCCGTGCGTTCCGCCGACTGCCAGCGTTCGCTTCTGTCGGCAGATCCCCGAGAGCAGCTCGGCCCGGCTGAGTACCGGGATGTCCCGTCGCCGCGCCTCAGCGAGCTCCACGTTGTCGTACGACACGGCGCTCGAATGAGCCACGATGTCCGCCGAGCCGACGTTGGCAGCGGAGTGACCGATGGCAACCCGGGCACCGTGCGCGGCCAGCCGTGTCATGCCCGGGCTTGGCTTGAGGTCGCTCCCGCTGATCGCATGGCCCATTTCCGCAAGCACAAGCCCGATGGCATTCATACCCGCGCCCCCAGCCCCCACCAGATGGATGTTGCGCAGCTCGGCGAGATCGGGCGGTGTAATGGTCATCCCCGGTGCTCTTCGAGCGGGCGAGCAGCGGGTGCGACCGACTGTGGAACCGCCGAGCTGTGCTCAATCACAAGCTGTGCCACGCGTTCGGCTGAGTCACGACGACCGAAGGCGGTATCTGGAGGGCACGGCGATGCAGCACGGCTCGGCGGTGCAGTACGTCTCTGGTACTCCGACGCCCGGTCGATTTCTGCGACCATCCGCTCGGAATCGAACTCCGCATCGGGAACTACCCGGCCGAGGCCGACTGCAGCCAACTCCTCCGCGTTTCGACGCTGGTGGTCGTTAGTCGCGATGGGCAAGGGAACGAGGACAGCCGGTGTACCGATTACGGACAGTTCTGCGACCGTGGAAGCACCTGCGCGGCAGATTGCGAGGTCGGCCGCGGCCATCGCGACCGGCAACTGCTCGTCGAAGGGCACCGCTTGGTACCACTCGCTGACGCGTGAGCCATCGGGCCGCCGCGACGGGGAGGGAGGCCGGCTGTCCCAGTCACGCTTGCCCACGACGTGGTAGACGAAGACGCCGTCGCGCTCACGCAGTGACGGCAACGCCGACCAGACTGCTGAATTGATCCGCAGCGAACCCAGCGAGCCGCCGAATACCACGATGGCGGTCGCGTCGGCGGGCCAACCGAGCCGGGCGCGAGCGTCACCTGATTCGAGCGCAGCCACGATGACCTCGCGCCGCACGGGATTGCCGGTCACGATCTCGCGGCGCAGCCCAGTTCCGCGTACCGGAACCGCTGCGGCACGGGCGAAACGACCCAGAAGGCGGTTCGTTGCCGATGCGACGGCGTTCTGTTCCGTGATCACGAGCGGCACGCGCCAGACCACCGCTCCGATGGTCGCGGGGAGCGCCGCGTAGCCGCCCAGCGACAACACGGCGGCGGGGCGCCGGCGCCCGACCAGCGCTACACCACGCAACGTGGCCCAGGCAAGGCCGACTGCGGCACGTGCGTTCGTCAGATTCAGCCGCCGTGCCGTGAGACCCCGGCCGCCGAGCAGGGTCGAATGGAAGCCCGCTGCGGGCACGATCTGAGCGTCGATTCCCTTGGCGCTGCCGACGAATTGGATTGCTTCGGAGGGCCAGCCGCGGTCGGTCAATGCGGAAGCGACCGCCAATCCGGGCATGAGGTGCCCGGCAGTGCCGCCCCCGGCGATCAAGACGCGCGGAACGTTCGGGCCTTGGTCGCGTGGCGGCACGGTTCAGCCCGATCGCCGGGTCACGTTCAACAGCAGACCGGCAGCTGCTGCGGTCACGACAAGCGACGAACCGCCGAAGGACAGGAAAGGCAGGGTCACACCGGTCACCGGGAGCAATCCAACCACACCGCCGACGTTGACCAGCGTCTGCAGCACGAACCAGATCGAGATTCCTGCTGCGAGCAGCGTTCCGAACAGATCAGGTGCCTTCTGGCTCGTCCTCAGTCCTGCGATGCCGACGACTCCCAGCAGTGTGAGGAGGCCGAGGGCACCGAAAAGGCCCATCTCCTCGCCGACGATGACGAAGATGAAGTCTGTGGGGGCATTGGGCACCCAGCCCCACTTGGCCTGACCCGCTCCCAAGCCGGTACCGCGCAGACCCCCCTGTGCCAGGCCAACCAGACTCTGGAAAGTCTGGTAGCCGGTGTCGGCCCGTTCCGAGATCGGATCCAGGAACCCAGCAAGGCGCGCCCGGCGGTACGGCGCTGCGATCGCCAGCAACGGCGCCGCCACGCCGACGATCAGGGCGATCTTGGTGAGATCGCGTCCCGGCAGGCCGGCTACGAACAGCATCCCCACCCCGATGCCGGCCAGGATGAGCGTGGTTCCCAAGTCGGGCTGGAGCAGTACCAGCGAGCATCCGACCGTCAGCAGCAACATTGCGGGACGCAGGATTCGGTCGGGCCGGGAGATCTGCTCCTTGCGGGCGTCCAGAAATGCAGCCAGCGCAACGATGAGTGCCAGCTTGGCGAGCTCTGAGGGCTGCACACTGAACTGTCCGATCTCGATCCAGCGGCGAGCACCGCCCGAACGCTTGCCGACCACCAGCACCGCGACCAGCAAGCTCACGCTGAGGGCCGCGAACGGCAACGCCATGCGTCGCCAGTGGCGGTAGTCGACCCCAAGGGTCACCAGCAGGACGGCGACAGCGAGCGCGACCGACCACAAATGGCGAGTGAAGTACTGCAGGGGTCGGTCGGGCGCACCTATCCCGGTGGCCGATGTCGCCGACAGCACCAGCACGACGCCGGTAAGCAGAAGCAGGAACACTGCTGACAGGAGCGCCGCGTATCGCACCGACGGGCCTGATTGAACGCGCCGAACGTCCTGGGAGGTCATCGACCCTCCCGCGGTGAGGCCCGCAGGCCGAGGCCCGCGGCGAGGGCGGACACGGCCGAGATGAAGCGCTCACCGCGCTCGCGGTAGCTGGAGTACCAGTCGAACGATGCGCATCCGGGCGACAGCACGACGTCGCCAAAGGGCTGGGCCATGGCGTAGGCGATTTCGACTGCGGCGGACATCGAGTCGGCGCGCGCCAATTCGATGCCCTCGCACCCCGGCTGACTGAAGCACGCGACGACCTGTGGGGCCGACTCGCCGATCGCCACGACACCGCGCAGGTGCGGGGCGACGCCAGCCAGCTCGTGGAGGTCTAGGCCCTTGTTCCGCCCGCCGGCAATCAGAATCGCATCTGAGAACCCCCGTATCGCTGCAACGGTGGCGTGAGGTGCAGTCGCCTTGCTGTCGTCGTGGAAGCTCACATCGCCGATGCGCCCTGCGTGCGCTAGACGATGCGGCAGACCGTCGAACGCTCGCAGTTCTGTCGCTATCGCATCCGCGCGCGCTCCCATCGCCAGAGCGATTGCCGTCGCCGCAGCAGCATTCGACAAGTCGTGCGGGCGTTGCCGCGGCAACTCTGCTGTCGCCACGATGTCCTCGTCGTGGGCCACCAGGACACCGCGCTCGAAGCGCACGTCACAGGACGCATGGAGATGCTGCGGGGTCGCAAACGTCACATGGCGCGAGCGGATCCCTTTCGTCCACGGTTCGATGTCGGCGTCACCGAAAGGGATCACCGCGATGTCGTCGGGGCCTTGCGCAGCCCAGATCCGGGCCTTCGATGCGGCGTAGTCGCCCAAGCCGGCGTGCCAGTCGAGATGATCGGGCGCCAGGTTCAGCCACGCAGCCACGGCGGGAGCGAACCGTCGCGCACGGTGAAGCCGGAAGGACGATGCTTCCACCACGAAGGTGGAGACGTCAGAGTCGATGGCGTCCACCAAGGCGATATCGGTGTTGCCCGCACCCACGGCGCTGATCCCGCTGCGGTTCAGGATTCGCTCCACCAACACGGTGACCGTGGTCTTGCCGTTCGTGCCGGTGATCGCGGCAAGCGGCCGGGCGTCCCACTGTGCCGCGAGGTCCAGCTCGCTCACGATCGGAACTCCCGCAGCGGCAGCCAGCGTGTAGCTGGGGTGGCGGGGCGGCACTCCCGGCGAGGGCACGACGGCTGCAGCCCCTCGAACCAACGGCTCGAGCAGATCGACATCGGTGGAATCGTGAATCTCCGCGGCGGCGAATCCGGCCCCGGAAGCCCTCGACGCTGCGTCGTGCGGCCTGTCGTCGGCCATCAGCACTTGGTGGCCGCGTGCCGTCAGTGCCGATGCCACCGCGCAGCCCGTCACGCCCATGCCGACGACGATCACCGGCCCGGCGGAAGGCTCGAGGTCGACGGGCGCCGTCTGCGGGGCGGGCGAACTCCTCACAACGAGCCTGCCGGAAGTTCGACGAGGTCCAGGCTCAGAAAATCGGCGTAGTACAGACCCAGCGCAATCGCCACGAGCAGGCTGTTCACGACCCACAGGCGGATCAGCACCGTGGTCTCGGGCCATCCGCCGAGCTCGAGGTGGTGGTGCATGGGGGCCATCCGGAACAGGCGGCGCCCGAACAAGCGGAACGAGCCGACCTGGATGATGACCGACGCCGTCTCGATGACGTACAGGCCACCGATGACCAGAAGGAGCAAGTCGACATGCAGGAGCATCGCGAGCCCAGCCATCGCTGTGCCGATTGCCAGCGAGCCCGTGTCACCCATGAAGATCCGTGCGGGCGGTGCGTTCCACCACAAGAACCCCGCACAGGCGCCAGCCATGGCAGCAGCCACGATGGCCAAGTCGAGCGGATGTTTGACGTCGTAGGAGATGGGGTGGCGAAATGCCCAGTAGCCGACCACGACGAATGCGGCGAATGCCACCGCGGCTGCGCCGGCGGCAAGGCCGTCCAACCCGTCCGTGAGGTTCACCGCATTCGACGTTCCTAAGACGATGACCACGGCCCACAGAACCCACACCGTCGCAGGGACCCGCAGCGAATTCGCGTCAAGCCGGGTGAATCCAACTGCTGTGTCGAGATTGACCCACCACACCGACGCCACCGCAAATCCGATGCCCACCGCAATGAGCCCGATTAGCTTGGCCCGCTTGTTCAGTCCCAGGTTGCGCTCGCGGCTGACCTTGATCCAGTCATCGGCCAGACCGACGAGGCCCGCGGCACAGACCGCCGACAGCAGCACGATGCCCGAGCGCGTCATCACCGTCTCGGCGCGCAAATGGCTGACCACGTAGCCCACGACTGCAGCCGCGACGACCGCGACGCCACCCATCGTCGGGGTGCCGGCCTTGGTGATGTGCCCTCGGGGGCCGTCGAGACGGATCGGCTGGCCGACGCCTCGCGCTTGCAGCCACGGGATGAGGTAGCGAGTTCCCACCAGCGACACGAACATCGCCGAGCTGGCGGCAATGAGCAGGGCGATCATGGCTGTGCATTCCTGCGCCGCAGCCAGTCAGCCGCAACTGCTGCGTCATCGAACGGCACGGAGCGATCCGCCGTTGCCTGCGAGGTCTCGTGGCCCTTTCCTGCCACCACGACGACGTCTCCTGCCCGAGCGCTTGTAACGGCCAGCGAGATGGCTCTGGATCGATCGAGCTCGACATGGAGGCCATCGTCGGCGCCGCGCCTGTCTCCGGCGCCCTCCGCGATCTCGGCCGCGATCCGGGCGGGATCCTCGCTACGAGGATTGTCCGAGGTCAAGACGATGACATCGGCATGACGATCTGCCGCTGTACCCATGAGCGGCCGTTTCGATCGGTCGCGATCGCCGCCGGCGCCAAAGACCGCCCAGACGCGTGCGTCTGGGGCACCGAGCTCACGGGCGCTGGCCAGCGCAGCGGCGAGCGCGTCGGGCTTGTGGGCATAGTCCACCAGCACCGTGACGTCGTCGCCAGGGCCGGTGACGGGCCACAGGCGACCGCGTACCGGGGCAATGGCTGCAATGGCGGCCGCCACATCGTCGTCGTCGAGTCCGAGCGCGCTCGCTGTCGCCGCGGCGGCCGAGACGTTTGCGGCATTGAGACGTCCCAGCAGCCCGCATTGGACAGGCCGGCCGCGCCATCGGCCGCTGAGTCCGTGAGCGCCCACAACCACCTCGTCCACGTCGGACGGCTGCCACTCGATCACACTGGCCGTTGTACCAGCGACGGTCGATGCCAAGCGGCGACCCCACGGGTCGGCCACGTTCAGCACGGCGATTTGGCTGCGGCCGTCGAAGAGGCGCGACTTGGCGTCGAAGTAGTCCTCCATGCTCTCGTGAAAATCGAGATGCTCATGACTCAGGTTGGTGAAAACACCGGCAACGAAGCTGGCTCCGTCCACCCTGCGCTGGGCGAGCGCGTGAGACGACACCTCCATGACGACCATCTCTGCGCCGCCGTCCGCGGCCTCGCTGAGGCGCCGGCACAGCTCCGGTGCCTCAGGAGTCGTGTGGGTCCCATCGAGTGTGCCCATGACCTCGCACGGCGTTCCGCAGGCGCCCGCAACGGCCGCAATGGCGTGCGTCACCGTGGTCTTGCCCGATGTCCCGGTGACACCGATGACCGCGCACCGCTTCCACGGCTGGCCCCACACGGCGGCTGAGGCCGGTCCCAGCGCTGCTCGCACGTCCGGCACCGCGATCTGCGGCACATCGACTTCGAGGATCTCCGAGACCAGCAGGGCTGAGGCGCCTGCTGCTATCGCCTCTGCTGCGAAGCGGTGACCGTCGTGGTGGCGCCCGACCACGCAGCCGAATATCGCCCCGGGCGTGACCGAGCGGCTGTCGTGTGTGATGCCGTGTACGAATACCGGCTCGCCCCCAGGTGGGCGGCGCTGGCC
Source organism: Candidatus Poriferisodalis sp. (assembly GCF_965214215.1). Lineage (GTDB taxonomy): Bacteria > Actinomycetota > Acidimicrobiia > Acidimicrobiales > Poriferisodalaceae > Poriferisodalis. Next base: position 2,738,727 of record NZ_CBDCBD010000003.1, read on the forward strand.
GCCCGGGGCCGGCACATAGTTTCCGCCGATCGTCGTGGCCACATCGGGGACCGACATCGGGTGCGTCCCCGACCGTGTGCTCATCGGCGCAGCTCACGCATCGGGAGATACCTGCAGCATCCGCAACGCGTATTCGGCGATGTCCGCGAAGACCGGCGCAGCCACGATCCCCGCCCGGTACTCACGGGGTTCGTCGAGCACGACGACGACGGTGAGCTCGGGACGATCAACCGGAAGAAAGCCTGCGAACGAGCTCGTGTACTTGTCGGCGCTGTACCCGCCGTCGGGGCTGGGTTTCTGCGCTGTACCGGTCTTGCCGGCGACCCCGAAGCCTTCAATGGCGGCCCGCTTGCCAGTACCGGAGCGGACCACATCGGCGAGGATCGACTGCATCTGAGCTGCGGTGCTCGGCGACAGGATCCGGCGCGTCGCCGCAGGGTCGGCCGGTCGAAGCGTTCCGTTGCTGCCCACGCTGCCCAGGACGAGCCGAGGAGTGACATGGACACCATCGTTGGCGATGGCGTTATAGGCAGCGGCGAGCTGTATCGCGGTGACTGCGATGCCCTGGCCGAACGCGATGGTGGCGAGGTCGGTGCCTCGCCATTGGTTCGCTGCACGCAAGATGCCACGGCTCTCACCAGGCAGCGCCCCAGTGTCGTCGGCCCCGGTCAAGCGGCCGAAACCGAATGAGCGCAGCGACCGCTGCAATTCCGTCGCGCCGAGTCGTTCGGCGAGCTTGATCGTGCCGATGTTCGATGAGTGAACGAGGATTTCCGAGGTCGTCATCTCACGGTCGACAGTGGAATACGGCTCGACGAACGCCTTGTCGGCGAATGTGTAGGTAGCCGGTGTGACATGCACCTCGTCGGGCGTGGTGAGTTCTGCTTCCAGTGCCGTCGCGACGGTGAAGCTCTTCGCCACCGATCCCGGTTCGAATGCGTCGGCGTATGCAGGGTTGTAGGCCACCGGCCCGGCCTCTCCTGTGTCGTGATCACGGTCAACCGCGGCCAATGCCAGGACATCTCCGGAGTCCACCTGCATCACTACCACCATGCCGCCCTGCGCACCCGTCGCCTCGACTGCTTCGTGGAGGGAACGCTCGGCAACCCACTGCATCTGTGTATGCAGGGTGAGGACCACGTCATCACCGTGGCTGACTGGTTCGAAGAGCTCGGTTCCGGTCGGCAGCGGCATGCCGCTCTGGGCGATCCGGGCCACCTCACGGCCGTCGGTTCCGCCGAGCACTTCAGCGAACTGCTGCTCGGCGCCCCCCAGCGGGTTCTGGTCGATGTCGGTGACGCCGAGCAGCCCGCGAGCGAAGCCGTCACCGTTGGGCCGGAGCCGAGACGACTCGCCCCTCACACCCACACCGGCGAGCTGCAATTCCTGCACCGCAAGCCCTTCTGACGGACTCACCTGGCGCGCCACGTAGACGAAGTGTCGATCGCTTGCGAGCCGCTCGGCGATCACGTCGACATCGATGTCCAGAACCGTCGCCAGCACAGCCGCTGTCTGGTGCGGAGCGGCCACCAGACGCGGATCGGCCCAGATGGTGGGCAGATGGTCAGATACTGCGAGCAGGTTGAGATTTCGATCGAGGATCGCCCCACGGACCGATTCGAGTTCCCATTGCGCCGTTCCCTGCTGATCTCCGAGGACGGCGTAGGTCTCGCGGTCGAGCAGCTGCACTTGAACCAGGCGGGCGCCCAAAACGGCTAGCGCAACGGCACTGGCGATGATCAGCAGCAGTGCCCGCCGGCGCGGCGGACCCGTACGAACTTTGCGCCGGCGGGGAGGTGGTTGCGCTCGACCGGATTCGGGGAGCCGTTCAGGTTCCACCGGTGATCCCTTCGCTCCCGCAGAGGGGTGCCATGTGGGTGACTTTGGCGATTCTGACCGCTTCGCTGAGGTTGAGCGCGACCGCGCAGCAGGCTGACGCAGCCCTGGAGGCGCACCCATGGACGGGTGCCATGACGCCGGAGTGGCACGGCGTTCGGCCCGATCAAGAACGGCGGTCATGCGCTGTAGACGCGTCCGTCAGCAGCGTCTTGATCGAGAGCCAGTCCCCGCCTTGATGCATGCTGGGGTGCGGCGGATCTGCCGCCGCGATGTGACGTGGCTCGATCCGCACGTCGATCGGATCGGGAGCATTGACGAGGCCGAGCGCGCCGATGCCCATCAATTCGATCTCCGCGGGGCCATGCAGCATCTGGAGCTCGTAGCGGAGATCGATCAGGCGTTCCCGCTCGGTGGCAATCCCCGATTCCAGTGCCGACAAGCGATATTGACCCGCGGCGAGCACCGAATGAAACACCGCGAGTCCCGCAAGCACCGTGATCGCTGCAGCTGCCAGCAACGCAGTCACGCCGACGAGGCGCAGGCCCGCCGCGCGTCGCGCAGGTACCCGCACCAGCGGCGGCGAGGTATCCGCGACAGCGAGATGGGCTGTGGCAAGGGCCATCGAACGATGCTCGGATCCGGGACGGCGGGGTGATCAGTGACGGGCTGGCTTGAGCCGCTCAGCGGCACGCAGCAGGGCGCTGGCGGCCCGTGGATTCCGCTCCACTTCGGCCGCGCTAGGCCGCGTCACCTTGCGACGCAGTAAGCGGACCGTGGGTGCCGCGCCACAGATGCACGGCAATGTCGACGGGCATTCGCAGATGCCGTCGGCTGCTTCTCGCAGAATGATCTTCACGGTGCTGTCTTCTCCTGAGTGATAGGTGAGCGTTGCGAGGCGCCCGCGGGGCTGCAGGCGCGCGAGCGCAGCTCGCATTGCGGGTTCGATGAGGTTGAGTTCGTCGTTCACTTCGATGCGGATCGCCGCGAACGTGCGCATGGCCGGATGGCGCCGGCCGCGCCGGGCCGCCGCAGGCACCGCCGACTTGACGACATCGGCGAGCTGTGCGGTCGTGTGCAATGGCCTCGCCGCCACGATTGCAGCAGCGATGCGGTGGGCGTACCGCTCGCCGGCGTGGTGCCTCAGCAGTTCGCGCAGTTCAGCGAGCTCGTAGGTATTGACGACGAGTTGCGCGTCGCGTCCGGAGCGTGCGTCCATGCGCATGTCCAGCGGAGCGTCGTATCGATGCGAGAAACCGCGCTCGCGCGAATCCAGCTGGTGGCTGCTGACGCCGAAGTCGAACAGCACGCCCATGAGCGGACCCGTCGGGGCCGTATCAACCAACTCACCGAGGCGATCGAATCGTTCGCAGCAGAACGTGACGCGGTCTCCGAACGCCGCGAGACGCTCCTGTGCGGCCGCGATTGCCTCGGGATCGCGATCGACCCCGAGCAGCCGCCGCCCAGGATGCTGATCCAGGAGCGCCTCTGCATGGCCGCCGCCCCCGAGCGTCGCATCGACGAACAGGCCACCCTCAACGGGAGCGAACACCTCGGTGATCTCATCGATCATGACGGGTTCGTGGAAGGACCGGGCGGCGACGGCGGCGCTCACGCCTGCTCCGATGGTTCGTCGCCGCTCTCGGGCGATGCCAGCAGCGATTCGCCCTGGGCGTTCATCTCTTGCCAACGCCCTGCATCCCAGATTTCGACTTCGTCGATGGCGCCGATCACGACGCAGTCACGCTGCAGGCCCGCGAATCGGCGTAACTCTTCGGGAATCGCGATGCGGCCCTGCTTGTCGGGCAGGACCCGCGCAGCTCCCGCACCAAATGAGCGCTTCGCTGCGCGACCGTGCGGCCCGCCAGAGTGGGATCGCTCTGACATCTGGCCCGCTATCTCGCCGAATCGATCCGGTGTCATGAGCGCAAGACAGCCCTCGCTGTGCTTGATCAGAAAGCCGGACGGCTCAAAGGAACCGCGAAAGCCCACTGGAAGCACGATGCGGCCCTTCGTGTCGAGCGCGTGTTCATGCTGACCGACGAACAGACTCTCCAACGCAGGGCCTCCGCAGCGCTCGGATAGGAACCTGGATCACATGGGCATCTGTGCCCCTGCAAACCACTCCGCACCACTTTATGGGTCAAACACCCACTATGTCCACCCCGAATGTGCCAAGTCGCCCGTCGCGGGCCATCCTCGCCGCCGCCGCGGGATGTGGTGCCCCGCCGCGGGCACGCCGGCGAGGTTCAGGCGTCGTGCTCGGTGATGAATCCCATCAGCAGCCGGGCGATCTCCGAAGGTGAGTTGCTGACGCCGAACTCCGCCCAGCCCGCTGCGCGATCGCGGATCAGATCTGACGTGCCGGAATCCACAGCCGACGCCAAGGGCCCGAGCTCGAACCGCTCATAGGCGACACATTGGAAGCGGCTCCCCTCGCGGGTACGACGCTGGGATACGCCGACCAGCTTCCGGCCGCCCGCGGTGACCTCGCCCGGACCAAGTGACGCGAAGCACACCAGGCCCTGCGATGGGCCCGCCTCGTAGGGACCGCGATACGTGCTCGCCGGCACGCCCACGTGCGAGAACGCCATAGCCAACCGGCGCCCCAGCCAATGGAATGCCTCGCTGACGTCTGATCGCCACAGCGGATCCCCCGCTGGCACGAAGACGTCCACCCACACGATCGCCGCAGGGTCGAGCCACACCAGTCCCCCGCCACTGCGCCGGCGAACCAGGTCGTTGCGCATGCCGCCAAAGGGATCAGGGCTCGCAGAGCCCAAGACCACGGCGGGCGCAGTCGGGCGCAACCTTGAGATGCGACGTCGGCCGTCCCGCGGCATCGGGCGCGCATGAAGCAGCCCGGCGCTCGCCCGCCATTCGTCGCGTATCCACGCACTCACAGGCCAACGATGGCAGAACGCCCGAGCCATGGCTGCGCCTGTGGGCTCAGCTGCTCAGGCCTGCTGCGGGTCCATTCAGACGAGCTGAGGACGCAGGTCTGCGAGATAGTCGGTCCACTCGGCGGGGGCGTCGCCTCGCATTGCGGCCACGACAGCAAGCGGCTCGGGAGCGTAGGGAGTCTGGCGCAGCCGGTAGCGGCCATCCGACAGTAACGAGTCGCCCTTGCCCACGTTGCAGGCCCGGCAACAGGCCACCACGTTTTCCCACGTGTGTTCACCGCCGCGGCTGCGGGGGTGAACATGATCGATGCACTCCGCCCGGTTCCCGCAGTACTGGCAGCGGTAGGCGTCGCGGGCGAACACCGCCCGCCGGTGCAGCGGCGCCCGTCGGCGGTATGGCGCCCGCGCGTGGTACCGCAGCCGCACGATCGAAGGCACAGACATCGTCAGCCGCGGCGAACGAATGCTCCCCGGCCGGGCGTGGATGACATCGGCTTTGCCCGCCAGCACGAGCAGCAGGGCGCGTCGCACCGTCGTGATCGACAAGGGCTGGTAGGTGACGTTCAGCACCAGCGTCCGATCCGACAGCACGGAGCGAGCCCGTGCGACCGTCGGGTCACGCAGGACCCGATGGCCATTGCGTGTGCCGTATGCCTTGGCCGCGTCGCCAACCGTCTGCGACGCATACGCGACGGCGCCAGGTGGAGTCATGTCACGGGCCCCATGTCACGTCCGAACCGCAACGGCGGCCGGCCAACGTCTGCACCATTCCAGCCATTGGATCAGATCGGAGGGTTCCGCGGCCGCATTCGCGTCGCTGCCGACCGCAGTCAGCAGGCGGAATCGCACATAGTCACGGTGGGGCAGCGGCAAGTATGGCGCTCGGGTCCACCAGCGCTGCGGAACCAGTCGCCTCACGGCCCTCGCCGCCGTGATCCACAAATGCGGGCGCGTTGCCACCGCAACCAGCGTCGCCCCCAAGCGAGGACTGCGCAAAGTACGTGGTCGGCGCACCGGACCACCTTAGATGCTGAGCCCCGGGCACTAGCGGCCCGTGAGCACAGCGAACAAAAGCGGCAAGCACAGGCCCAAGCGGCCCGTGAGCGCCGCGAACAAAAGCGGGAAGCACAGGCCCAAGCGGCCCGTGAGCGCCGCGAACAAGAGCGGGAAGCACAGAGTCCAAGCGGCCACGCTGAGTAGCCTCAGAGCGTTCTGAGCCTGCCGATACCAGCGAGCCAGATCGTTCGCTGTCTCATCCCCGAAAGTCAGCCGCCGTGCGCAATCACTCCGCCCCGCATACGCACGTGGCCGATGCCGAGACGTTCGGGCAGACGTTCGAGCGGATCACGGCGAATGTGGAGCAGGTGATCCGCGGCAAGACCGACGCCGTCGGACTCTCGCTGCTGTGCCTGCTGTGCGATGGGCATCTGCTGATCGAAGACGTGCCTGGCGTCGGCAAGACCAGTCTCGCCAAATCGCTGGCAGCCTCGATCGACGCACCGTTCGGGCGGATTCAGTTCACGCCCGACGTTCTGCCGTCCGATGTCATCGGCGTGAACGTGTGGGACGAGCGCGAGCGCACGTTCGAGTTCCGTTCCGGCGCGCTCTTCTCCAGCATCGTGCTCGTGGACGAGATCAATCGGGCCTCACCGAAGACGCAGGCGGCGCTGCTCGAGGCGATGCAGGAACGCCAGGTCACCACCGACCGCACGACGCGCCCACTCGGCCAACCGTTCATGGTGATCGCCACCCAGAACCCGATCGAGCATGAGGGCACCTACCCGCTGCCCGAATCACAGCTCGATCGGTTTCTCATGCGGATCAGCATCGGCTACCCCGACGCGGACTCGGCCATCGAGGTGCTCAATCTCCACGACGGATCGACTGAGATTTCGCTCGAACCGGTTGCGACCGCAGGCGAGGTACTTGCCATGGCGCGCACCGTCACGGAGGTCCATGTCGCGCCGGTACTGCGCCGCTACATCGTCGCCGTGGCCCACGCCTCGCGACAGCGCGGCACGATCACCCTGGGCATCAGCCCGCGGGCGACCCTCGATCTCCAGCGAGTTTCGCAGGCACGCGCACTCGCTGCGGGTCGAAACTACGTGGTCCCCGACGACGTGAAAGCTGTCGCCGAACCAGTACTCAGCCACCGGATCAGACTGAGCCCCGACGCACAACTGCAGGGCTTGACGCCCCAGACAGCGCTGCGCGACGTCTTCGAGACCGTCGCCGTGCCCACTGCCGCCGGCTGACACTCGTTTCGATGCCCCGGGGGGTCGCATGCTGACACGGCGGGGCCTCTCGGTGGGAATGGGCTCTGTCGTGGCCGCTGGGGCTGGGCGCCTCTTCGGCATGGGCGAGCTGCTCGTTCTTGCCGTCGCGGGCCTCGCGCTGGTGTGCAGCGCTGCGATATGGACCCGCACGCGCAGGATCCGTCTGCGGATCCAGCGCTCGGTGCAGCCTGTGCGCGTCCACGCAGGCGGCAAAGCACGGGTGCAGCTCGCCCTCACCAACCTGGGCGGGCCATCCCCGGTGCTGCATATGACCGACCCGGTGAGCGGCACGCTCGGGGCACGACTGCACGTCGGTCCGTTGCTCACCGCTGAGCGCCTGAACACGTCGTACCTGCTGCCGACCCACCGCCGGGGTCGCCTCGAGATCGGTCCGGCGGTGGTCGATGTCGTCGATCCATTGGGCTTGTCGCGCACCCCGATCGGGTCCGGCCCTCAGACGACGCTCGTCGTGTATCCCGCAACGCAGACACTGGTTCCGCCACGCCTTGCTCGGGGCCCTGAGCCGCTGGGACTTGCAGCCGACGCTCACACGCTGCAACGCATCGGGGAAGATTTCTACTCACTGCGCGACTACACGGCTGGCGACGATGTCCGCCGCATTCACTGGCCTTCGACTGCCCGTCTCGGCCGTCCCATGGTGCGCGAAGACGAGGTCCCCCGCCGCAGCCGGGTCACGGTGGTGCTCGACACCCGCAGTACCGCCTTCGACGAAGCTCATTTCGAGCTGGCCGTGTCGGCCGCGGCCAGCGTGGTGCTCGCCAGCGCCGCTCGGCACGATCCGATCCGGCTGGTCACGGTCGCTGGGGCGGATACGGGCTTCGTGACCTCGGGGGAAGGCTTGGCGCAGCTGTTCGACTCCCTCGCCGACGTCTCCCCTTCGGCATCGGGATCGTTGCGCAGCGCACTCGCAGCCGCAGCGGCCACTGCGGTGGGCGCGGTGATCGTCGTGTTCGGGGGGACGGCACTTGATGCGGCTCGGGATGCTGAGGCGATTGCGGCTGCAAGCACGCGCAGCTCGTCGATGACGGTCATCCGCATCTGCAGGTCCGGCGATTCTCTGCCGTCGGCCGGGCCGAGATTCCTCGACATCACCTCCGCCGCCGAGCTCGGACCCAAATGGGCAGCAGCCCAGGCGTCTGAACAGACCGCAGCAGTTCGCTCATGAGGGGACGAAGTCTGTGGCAGGTGGAAATCTCCCTGTGGCTGCTGACGCTGGTGTCGGTCCTCATCGCTCGGCGCCTCTTCGACACGTGGGACTACGCACCCTTGTGGCTGATCCTGGCGATGGGTGGGCATGCGTCGGCCGCAGTGACGAGACGGCAGCGCTGGCCGCTCGCGGCGGCTGTGACGGCGTCGGTGGTGATGCTGATCATCGTCGAAGGGCTGGCGCTCTACTCCGACACCTTGTGGCTGCGCGTGGCGCCCAGCGCCGAGACGCTCCGTCAGGCCGCGGCTGACATCGCCGCAGCATGGAGGGCATTCGGCATCGTCGAGGCGCCGACACCTGCCACTGCCGGGTTCTTGGCAATCGGGGGCGTCGTCGTCTGGCTCGCAGCATTCGCCGCCGACACGCTGGCGCTGCGTGCGAAATCGATGGGCCCCGCATTGCTGCCCGCATTCGGCGTGCTCGCCTTTGTGGGGGCATTAGGCACCGATGCGTGGCGTATTCGCAGCGCTGCCGCCGTCATCGTGTGCGCCGTCGCGTTCGCAGCCGCATACGGCATCCACTACACCGGCGACCGCACGGCGGTCGGATCATCGGAGCAGCGGCGTGCGTCGGTGCCGCTGCGTACAGCGCTGCGCTTGGGCACCGCCGCTGCCGTGGGCGCAGCGCTGCTGGTGCCGTTGCTGCCAGGCAGCGACGCTCCGGCGATCGTCTCATGGAAGGACCTCGACGGCACTGCCCCCGCGTCACGCGTGACGATCAGTCCCCTCGTCAACGCCCAAGGTCGCTTGGTAGGCACCTCGGGTGCAGAGCTGTTCCGCGTCCAAGCAGACGCGCCCGCGTATTGGAGGGTCTCGGGGCTCAGTCGCTTCGACGGGACGTTCTGGGGCTCCGAACAGGTCTACGGAGATGCGACCCGACACTTGGGAGCGCGCGCCGATGACGACCTGCTCACCCAGCGGTTCACCGTCGGGGCGCTCGACAGCATCTGGCTGCCGGCCGCGTACGAGCCGGTCGGCTACCACGGTCCAGATGTGCTGTACGACCCCGAAACCGGCACGCTGGTCACTCAGCACAGCAATGAGCTCGAGCCCGGGATGACCTACACCGTCCACTCGGAGGCCGATGTCCCCTCCGTCGCCGGGCTCGTGGCCGCCGGCGACGAGGTTCCGCCCCACATCGCCGAAACGTACCTAGCGCTGCCCGAGGGCTTCAATGAACGCGTCGCCGGTCTCGCTGGCGACATCACGGCCGACGCGACGGGCCCCTATGCCAAGGCCCTGGCGCTGCAGAACTTTTTCCTCGAGAACTTCGTGTACGCGCTGCGGGTGCCCAGCGGGCATGACACCGAACGCATGGAACAGTTCCTGTTCTCCGAACGGCGCGGCTATTGCGAGCAATTCGCAGGCACCTACGCAGCGATGGCCCGAGCAATCGGATTGCCGTCGCGTGTTGCCGTGGGTTTCACCCCGGGCGAACTCGTCGACGGCACCTTCGTGGTCAGGGGCGAGCACTATCACGCGTGGCCAGAGATCTGGATTGCAGGGCGCTGGGTGTACTTCGAGCCCACGCCGGGGCGCGGGGCTCCAGGGGCTGTGGTGTACACCGGCGTGGCACCCCAGCAGGTGGTGCCCGGCGACCCAAACGCAGCTGGTGAGGCGGGCTCCGGGTTCATCGGGGCGCAGGGCCTCGACGATCTGGAAGGGCTGTCAGGCGATCTCGAGGGATTCGTGGATGTCCTGGATTTCGAGGGTTCACAGTCCCCGACCGGCAGCTGGTCGGAGTGGCTTGTCGTGCCGTTCTACGCCGTTCTGGCAGTCGGCGTCGGATGGCTCGTCACCGTGCCATCGGTCGTGCGCATCCGCCGAGCTCTGCACCATCGCCGGGCCCGTCACGATGAGCGCGCCGCGGTTGCCGCTGCGTGGGACGATGTTGCGGAGACCCTGTTCAGTCTCGGTATCGATCAGCGGGCCGCGGAGACGCACACCGAATTCGCCGATCGTGTCGACCGCCGGCTGCGTATCGATTCCGGCGAGATGCATGCTCTGGCCGCTGCCGCTCAGGAAGCGGCTTTTGCCTCCGAGCCGCCGACGCCGCAGACGGTTGCAGGCGCCAGAGAGCATGCGCAGCACCTCGAGTCGCGCATCCGGTCTGCTCGCAGCCGATGGGATCGCCTGGGGACTGCCTGCCGCCCGGCGGCGATGGTCGCCGGCCCTCGCTCACGGCGCCGCCGGCGCAGCACGCTCGACGGCGAGATGACGAAGACCGGCTAGCTGGGGTCGTCGCGAAAACGGCGCCTCATACGGTCGCCGAAAGATGCCGAACTGTCGGGCTTGGTGCGCTTCGCGATCGAATCGGAGACCTTCTCGAGACCCAGTCTGCCCATCTTGCGGACGTTGCGCTCGATCACGACTGCACTCGCGAACACCACCAGGAATGCGACGAAAGACAGCGCGAAGTGCACCTGCAGGCCCAAGCCGATGCCGACCAGACCCAGGATCCCGCCCAGCACAGCCCAGCGGATGTTGCGCAGGGCATGGCGAGTCAGCGTGGTCTCAGACACTTCCCGCGCGAACTCCGGGTCAGTGTCGTAGAAGTCCTTCTCGATCTCGAGCAGGATCCGTTGTTCGTCTTCGGAAAGCGGCACGCACAAACTCCAAATGCTGTCTCACCGATGTTGGGTCCAGTGTAGGACCGCGCCTAGCACTACCTCCACGCACCCCGCGTGCTTCGTGCCGACGCAGCAGTGGTTTCAGCGGCCCCAGCGGCGTTCGCCGGGCTGACCGCCTCGCAAGGCAGCCGAGCCGTGCGCAATCACGGCACGGCCAAAACGGTCTCGAATGGCGTCCAGGGCGTCAGCAATCTGGAGGTCGAGTTCAGAGTCGCCGGTCGGGCCGCGGTCCGCGTCGCCACTGCGCGCTGGATCAGCATCGGATCGCATGCCCAAGTCGAATGCGAGCTGGAGTGGGGCCGAGGGCTGCGCGGAGTCTTCGTCGACAGCGGCTGCGTCAGCCTCGGTCCCGCCAGAGGCCGTCCCCTCCAGAATCGACACCGTCAGGTTCGACATCGCCACGCCCAGCAAGCGGATTCCCCCGCCGAGATCGAGGGTGCCGATAAGCCGCTGTGCCACCTGCGCGACCTTCGTGCCGGTTTGGACCGGCTCGTCGAGCGTGTGCGCTCGCGTCCGCAGCGAGAAGTCAGGATGCTTCACCTTGACCGTGACGGTCCGCCCCGACAGCCCGTGGGCGCGCAGACGTGACGCGACGGCATCGGCGAGCCGGATCGCTTCACCTCGAATGAGATCTGCATCAATCAGGTCAAATTCGAATGTCTGCTCGTGGCTGATCGAACGCGGTATCCCGCCTCGATGTACCGGCCGGTCATCACGTCCCTGTGCGAGTGCCGCCAGGTGCGCGCCGTGCGCCGTGCCGACAGCGGAGATCAGCCGCTCCAGCGGCACCGCCGCCAAGTCGCCCACGGTGTGCACATCGATCTCGTGGAGCCGACGCAGCGTCACCGGTCCCACACCCCACAGCGCCTCCGCGCGGTGGGCCCGCAGGAATTCCAGCTCGTCCGCGACACATACCACCCGAACGCCGATCCCTGGCTCGGGGCCAGTCGAGCGCACGGCCGGCTTCGCCGCTTCCGAGGCGAGCTTTGCCAAGGTCTTGTTGGAGGCGACTCCCACGGAACATTCAAGTGCCACCGCGTCGCGGATTGCATCGCGCAGGTGCCACGCGATCTGAGGCGACGGGCCGAAGAGCCGGTGGGCGCCGGAGACATCCAAAAAGGCCTCATCCAGCGCAATCGGCTCCACATGAGGTGTGACCGACTCAAAGACTTCCGCGATTGCCGAAGAGGCCTCGACGTAGCCAGAGAAATCCGACGTGATGACCGCAGCCCCCGGACACAGCCGGCGCGCCTGTGCGGTCGGCATCGCCGCATGAACGCCCGACGCCCGCGCTTCGTAGCTAGCCGATGCGACGACACCGCGCCTGCCTGATCCCCCCACGATCACCGGGCGCCCGACCAGCGACGGATCGCGCTTGCGTTCCACCTCCACGTAGAACGCGTCCATGTCGACGTGCAGGATCGGGAGCTCGCTGGGATCGGTTGGGTCGGGCAGTCGATGCGGTGATCGGCTCATGGGACTGCGGTGAGTCGCTGCGGTCAGCGCCCCTCGGGCGTCACCACCAAGCCGCTGCGATGATCGCCGGTCACGGTGTATCGGAACACGTGGCCCCGCGGAGCACCGCCGTCCAGGTACACGAGCAGCGGTTCAGCCATCCATGCGTACTGGCCTGTAAGTAGATCCTCGAGTTCGCCGATGCGCACCCATCGAGCATCGAAGACGATGCCATCGGGGTCGTCGATATCGAGGTCACCGCTCCACTGCTGGGCCTCGTGAACCTCGACCTTCAAGAACCAACCGGGTCCGCCGGTGCCGTCGGCCTCGACGGTATAGAGGGGCCCGTCCCAAGCTGCGACCTGCAAGCCGGTCTCCTCGGCAACCTCACGGGTCAATGCCCCGAGCACCGTCTCGCCTGGATCGACGACTCCGCCCGGCGTACTCCAGTCGGTGCTGCCATTGCGTCGACGGTTGTTGACCATGAGCACAGCACCGTCGTGCGCAAGAATGCCGCCGGCAACAGCCCATCGGTGCACATCAGAGGGCACTCCGGCAGTCTGCCACGCAAGCCGGGCGCCTGAGCCGACACCCAACGCAGAGCGCCGCACGCTCGGGCGATTGACGGTCTGGGTCTCGCCTGGCCGTACCATGGCCCGGGTGAGCGTGCAGGGCGACGACTGGCCGCGCAGCGGTCCGCAGAAACCAGGGGCCCCCGCCAGCGCCGACGATCCGATGGACGGCGGCATCGGGCTCACTGCTGCGCCCACCGCTTTGCCCTCCGTGCTCGCCCGCGCAGTGGCCTTCGCCGCGATTGTCGTCGCCGCAGTCTGTGGCGGGCTTGCGGGCTGGGCGACGGGCGCCCTGCAGTGCAGCCTGAACTGCGTCGGCCCCGCGCTGGGCGGGACCGTCATCGGAGCGCTGGCAGCCGCGGCAGGCGTCGCTGCACTCGCAGCGCTCGTGCTGCGCTCCATGAGCGAATGGGCCGATCAGGCCTCAGTGCGGGAGCGCCGGGGAGAACAGCGCCCGGGCCAAGGTGCAACCGGCACAGCATCGCCTGCCTACGACGACACGGCCGGCTTCGGGCACTGGGAGCCGTTCTACGATGCTGGGTTCGGCGACGGCGCAGGCGGCGAATAGGCAGTATGACGGTGACCACCAACGTTCTCGCAGTCGAAGATGACGAGCGAATCCGCACGGCGCTGCGCCTCGCGCTGGAAGACGAAGGCTGGCAGGTCAGCGAGGCAGAGTCGTGCGAGGAGGCTCTCGAGCAGTTCACACCTGAGAGCACCGACGTCGTGCTGGTCGACATCATGCTCCCGGGTCTCGACGGGTTCGAACTGTGCCGCTCGATCCGCCGCATCAGCCATGTGCCGATCATCATGGTGACTGCGCGTGACGACACCCATGACGTCGTAGCCGGACTCGAGGCCGGTGCCGACGACTACCTCACCAAGCCCTTCGCGCCTAACGAACTGTCCGCCCGAATCAGGGCTCTGCTGCGCCGGAGCCGGACTGTGGACGGCAGCGGCCTGCCGCGCACAGTCGGCGATCTCGAGATCTACCCCGACGAAGGCGTCGTGACCAAAGGCGGCGACGAACTGCACCTCACCAAGACGGAGTTCCGACTGCTCTGCGAGCTGTCCGACAATCCCGGCAAAGTGATGAGCCGCGAGCAACTGCTCGAGCGAGTCTGGGGCTACGACTACTTCGGCGACGGCCGGCTCGTCGATGTTCACGTGCGCCGGTTGCGCCTCAAGATCGAGGACGACCCGGCCAGCCCGCGCTACGTGGCGACGGCCCGCGGCTTGGGCTACAAGCTGCGATCCTGACGTGAGGTTGCGGTGGCCGCGCCCACTGCGGCGGCTGCCGTGCCCGATGGCGGCACCCGCTCGCAGAGTGGTGACATGAGGTTGCGGTGGCCGCGCCCACTGCGGCGGCTGCCGCTACGCGCTCGGGTTGTCGGGGCGTTCACGCTTGGCGCGATGCTGGCGGCGTTCCTGCTGGTCGTCATGACCTACAGCCTCTCCCGAGGCTCGATGCTGGGCCTGCGCCAAGATTCCTCCGAGGCCCAGTTCTTCGCGAATGCGACGCAGGTGCAGGGCTCGCTGCGTGCGGAGAGCCCCGACTTCGCCGTCCTCTTGGAATCGCTTCCCAGCCTCAGCGGCAGCCGCTCCATCGTCCGCACCGGGCCCGACGTCTGGCGATCTCCGTCGCTCGTGCCCAGCGACCTGCCCGACGAGTTCGTGGATGCGGTGGAGCGGTCTGACGAGGCCCACGCGATGCGATACCGGCTCGACGGTGTTCCCCAGCTCGCGCTGGGTCTGCGCTTGCGTCCGTCTGCGGTGTCCCAGCTCAGCGAAACGCTGTACTTCGAGGTGGTCCCCCTCTCTGAGATCGAGGCCACGCTCGCGAGCTTGCGCCTGATCCTCGGCGTGGGCGCCGCGCTGACGGTGCTCATCGGCGTCGCCGTCGGCGCCTGGGCGGGCGGACGGTTGTTGCGACCGCTGGCAACGGTGTCCGATGCTGCGAACTCGATCGCTCACGGCCGCTTCGACACGCGCGTCGAACGCAGCGACGACCCCGACCTCGCCGTGATCGTGGAGTCGTTCAACGACATGGCCGATGCCATGGAACGCCGGATTGCGCGTGACGCCAGGTTCGCGTCCGACGTGAGCCATGAGTTGCGTTCACCGCTGCAGACCCTGCGGAGCTCGATCGACTACCTCAGCGGCCATCGCGACGATCTGTCGGCTCAAGGTGCAACGGCACTGGATCTGCTCGCTTCGGAGGTCGACAGGTTCCAACAGCTCGTACAGGATCTGCTGGAGATATCTCGCCCCGATGCGGACGGTTCGGTCTTCGAACGCGGCCTCGTCAACATCACCGAGTTGGTCCAGCATCGCGTCGCCACGCACGGGTCCGACGTCACACTGGACATCAGCGCGACTGCGACCGATGCAGTCGTGATCGGCGACAAGCGAGGACTTGCGCAGGTCTTCGACAACCTGCTGCGAAATGCCGACAAGCACGGCGGCGGCGTTGCCCGCGTGGAGATCTCCCGACCGGGCAATTCGGTTCGAGTCGCCGTCGAGGACGACGGCCCGGGGGTAGCGCCCTCCGAACGCGAGCTCGTGTTCGAGCGTTTCACGCGCGGTGCTGCGGCGCGCAAGCGAGGAGCAGGCAGTGGCGCTGGTCTCGGACTGGCGCTGGTGTACGAGCACACCCGCCGACATGGGGGAACTGTGCACGTGGAGGCACGCCCCGACGGCCAGCGCGGAGCGCGTTTCGTCGTCAGACTTCCCATCGCGGGGCACCGATGAAGGTCCACCGCTGCGTAATGAAATGCCTCGGCGCAGCCATCGGTTGCGTGATTGCTCTTACCGGGTGCGGTTTGCCCACCGACGACGCTCCTTCCCGTGTCGAGGTGCCGTCAGGCGTCTTTCCCGAACGCAACAACCAACCCGTCGTGGGTGCAGCTCCCGATACGCCGACAACCTCGCTGCATGCGGTCTATTTCCTTCGCGACGGCCTGCTCGTGGAATTGCAACGTCCCCTCGCGGCACCGGTCTTCCTCGATGCCCCTCTCAACAACCTGCTGGCGGGCCCGACACCGGCCGAAGCCGAAAACGGACTCGAATCGGCGATCCCGGCCGGCACCGAGGTCGTGGACGTGCAGCTCTTGCGGAACAACGTTGTTTCCATCCACCTCAATGAGGTGTTCTTCGAAGTCGAAGGCGCCCAGAGGGTGCGCGCGGTGGCACAACTCGTCCTCACCGCCTCAGCGCTGGCACGAGATAGCCAAGGCGTGCTGTTCTTTCTCGACGGCGTCGCGCAGTTGCTTCCCGACGGGGCCGGGACAATTGCACAGGTCCAGCCCGGCGAGCTTCCTCGCGCGCTGCGGGTAGACGACTTCAGCGAGTTGATGCCGCTCACTCCCCTGCGCGCTGTCTCTTGATCGCTCGTGTGGATGCGTGGGTTTCCCAGCGAGTCAGCCGGCGTGGTCCGCGCAATGCTGCCTGCCGCCCGTAGCGCGAGCGAGTGCCAGCCCGCATCGCAGCAACGAACATCAGCATCGTGGGAAACACTTCGAGGCGGCCGAACAGCATGAGCACCATCATCACCGGCCGGGACGCACGCTCGAACGCCAGCGCCGATGAGGTCGGCCCGGCCTCGCCCAGCGCCGGGCCGACGGTGCCGATGGCCGAGACCGCACCGGAAAAACCGGTCTCGAGATCATTGCCGAGTGCGGTCATCAGCACCCCGCCCGCCAGAGCGAGACCCAGATAGAGCAGCACGAAGCCCAGCGCCCGCGCCGCCACGTCCTCGGCCACGGTGGTGTCGCCGATGCGCATCGGCAGCACCGCCCTGCGGTGGCGAGCGCGAATGACCTCCCGGACCGCGTAACGGGCCACGATCTGCAGGCGCAGCACTTTCATGCCGCCTGCGGTCGAACCCGTCATGCCGCCCACCAGGAACAGTGCCAGCAACACGAGCTGCGCGGAGGGCGTCCAGAATTGCGAGTGGGTGTAATCGGTGAGGCCGTAGCCCGTATTGGACCCCAGCGACGCTGCATAGAACGCCGCCTCCCGGATATTCGAGCCGAAATCGAGCTTGCCAGAATTGAATACCAGCAAGGCAATCGCGGCACCGCCGATGAGTCCCAGGTACCAGCGCAGCTCCGAGTAGCCCCGCAGCTTCGAGCGGGTGCGCATGATGGTGTGCCAGTGGATCGAGAAGCTCGCGCCGCAGATGATCATGCCGACGATCACCACCCCTTCGACCGCTACCGAGTCGAAGTAGGCGATCGACGCCGAGTGAGTCGAATAACCCCCGGTCGCCACCGTGGTGAAGGCGTGTGCCACCGCGTCAAAGGGACTCAGTCCCGCTGCCAGCAAGGCGAGCGCGACCGCCACCGTGAACCCGCCGTACAACATCCACAGCCGCTGGGCCGTGGCCGCTATGCGCGGCGTGAAGCGATCGGCTGTCGGGCCGGGTGCCTCGTTGGCGATGAGCTCGAGACCGCCGACCTTCAGTGCGGGCAGCACGCTCACGGCGAGGACGATCAGGCCCATGCCGCCGAACCACTGCGTCATGCTGCGGAAGAAGAGGATCCCGTGCGCAACCCCGTCGATGTCGGCCAAGATCGTGGCACCCGTGCAGGTGAAGCCCGAGACCGATTCGAAGAGTGCGTTGTCGGCCTCGCTCCAACCGATCACGCCGCTGAACAGGTACGGCATCGTTCCCGCTATCGAGACCGCCAGCCATGCCCAGGCCACCGCCGCGAACGCCAGCGGCGAGTCGGACCGATCCGCGGCCGTGGTCGAGCCCATCATGGCGCTGCCGACGCTCGCAGTGACCGCGGCGGAGGTTCCCAGCGCAAGCGCTCCCCCGCCGCCGTCAATGAGCGCGACGCCTGCGGAGACTGCCATGCCCGCCGCCACCAGTAGCAGGGCCACCCCGCTCACGTGTACCGGGGTGGATTCGAAGCGTCGTTCCCCCAGCGATGCCATGGTGCTCATCGCACGCTCATCGGTGAGTGCGTCCGGCGACGCCACCGCCCATGACGGATCGCAGTCACCAGGGGATATGCCGCAACACTCAGCGCCACCGCCGCCGCGGTCACCGACATGCGGCCGAGCAGCATGAGCAGCCCTGCGGTGAGATGCCCTAGCCAGTTGACCGCTGCCAGATGCCCGGTCGAGCCCACCGCTGGCACATCACTGGGCAGGTCCGGATCGACATAGGACAGGGCTGGCCCAACATTGGAGAGCGCGGACACGGCGTAGCTGAGCGCGCCGACGATGTCGAGCCCGCTGGCGCCGAGCAGGATCGCCGCGGGAATCAGCAGCAGCGCTGCGAGCAGCAGTTCTCCCACGATGCGGCTGATCGTGGTCTCCGAGATGGTCGAGCGGCCCAGGCGCAGCCGCTCCGCCAGCGATGGGTAGATGGCGCGGCGCAGCTCGCGCCCGATATAGGAAGCGAGCGTCAGCAGACGCACAACCTTGAAACCGCCGGCCATGGACGCGCTCATGCCGCCGATCACCATGAGCACCATCAGAATCGCCTGGCTGCCGTTCGAGAGATCGACGAACGACGCCGTCTCGAAGCCGGTCGTGGAGATCACCGACACCACCGCGAACAGCGATCTGCGGAGGTGCTCGAAGCCGAAGATCTGGGCGGAGCCGAAGTCGTCGCCGGTCCACAGCGCCACGATCACGGTGGCCCCGACGATAAGCGTGAGGTACAGCCGGAATTCGTAGCTGCGTATGAATCGGGCAGGGTCGCGGCGACGGAGCGCGAGGAACATCAGCGGCAGGCTCACGCCACCGGCTGCCATGCCGAAGATCGCCACGCTCTCGATGGCCCACGAGTCGAAATGACCCAGCGAGTCTGCGTACGTGGAGAAACCCCCGGTCGATGCCGTGGTCAGTGCGTGCAGCCCGCTCTGGGTCAGCGGCATACCCGCCAGCGCGTAGCCGCCGGCGACCAGCACGGTGAGAGCCGCGTACAGCAGCAGCAGGCGGCCCATCGTGCCGGCTCTGCGCGGTGCCAGCCTGCGAGCCGCACGGGTCGCCACTCCCCCATCGGAGTCCAGTCCGCCGACTCCGAGATGCGGCAGTACACGCACCAGCACGACGATGAAGGCAGCCCCGCCCAACCACTGCCCCGCCGCTCGCAGCGCCAGCATCCCGCCGCCGAGATCCAGCCTTTGATCGAAATCGACTGTTGGGATCGTTGTGCTATTGGTGCCGGTCACCGTCGCCGCCGCCTCGGCGAACGCCGTCGCCAACGCCGTGGGTGGGACTGCGCCGGTCGCGAGGTGAGCGATCGCAAAGGCGGCCACCGCCGCAAACGACCCAAGCACGAGCGCTGTCAGGGTCTGGCGTTCAGTGATACGTCGCTCAAATCGGCACAGTCGCATGAGGCCTAATGCGAACAACGCGATGGCAGCGCCTGCGATCAACAGCGGGACAGCATCAGTCCCCGACTCGCCGCTCGCCCCAACCCGTCCCCCGAACAACCAGTCGAATACTGCACATGCAGCGAACACCGGCGCAGCGGCGGCGAGCACCACCAAGGCCACGACGGCAAGGGTCGATTCGTAGGGCCCACAGGCCCACCGATGCAGCGCGCCGTCGCCGGCTCGCACCGCTCGCACTACCAATCGGCGCAGCCTCTCCCGCTCCCGCTCCCGAGCCCGGCGAGCCGGACGAGGTGTCACCGAAAGGCCTGCTTGACCTCGTCCACGCAGTCAGGCGTCACAAAGGCGACCACGTGGTCCCGCGCCCTCAACTCGCTGCGACCCCGCGCAATGCGGGCTTTGCCGTCGCGCACGATCGCAGCCAGCAGCATCTGGCCGGGCAGGTGGAGATCGCGCACGGTCGAGCCATCAGCTTTCGAGCCGGCGCCCACCGCAAATTCGAGCACTTCGATATTGCCCTCGAGGAAGGTGGCGACGGCTGTGACGTCGCCACGGACCATCCGCAGCACCATGTTGGCGCTCGCGGTACGGGGCGAGAGCGCAGCATCGATGCCAACCTGCTCCAGCAGCGGCAATAGCGACAGACGATGCACCACAGCGATCGTCTCGCTGGCGCCCTCCGACTTGGCGTACAGGCAGGCCAGCACATTGGCGTCGTCCTCGCCCGTGGCCGCGACGACGGCATCGAAACTTCCGATGTCCTCGCGAGCGAGAACATCGATATCGGTGATGTCGCCATGCAGCACCAAGGCGCCTGCGTGGCGCTCGCTCAACTCGAGACACCGCTGGTGCTGCAATTCGATGATGACGACCTCGATGTGCCGCTCAAGCAGGCGGCCCGCCAGCAGCCCCGCTGTGCGGCCACCGCCGAGGATCATCACTCGACGCAGATCAGTTCGATGCAGCCCCATGATCTCCATGAGCTCGCGCCGGCCCTGACGGCGACACACGACCCTCAGCAGATCATGGGGCTGAAGCGTCGTATCGCGCCGCATGACAGTGACGTCGCCATCTCGCGACAGCGCGCCGAAGATGAAGTCCCATTCCGGCTCGTAGTAGGCGCCGACCTCGGCCATGGTCTTGCCGACAAGCGGGGCATCTACCGCAAGCCGGGCGCCGACGACCAGCACTTCGCCGCTCGCGAGCTCATTGATGTCCGATGCACCGTGATATACGAGCAGATCCATGATTGCGTCGGCGGTCTGCTCGTCGGGGTCGAGCACCAGATCGACGCCAATCGCATTGCGTAAGCCGCGGCCAGCGGTGCCACGCAGGTCGCTGTCCTGCAGCCGTGCGACTGTCGCGGGCACGCCTGCCTGCTTCGCCTGCATGCACGCAAGCAGGTTGACCTCGTCGGAATCGGTGACCGCCACGACGACTTCGGCGCGATCGAGACCGGCCTCGGAGAGCACGCTGGGATTGGTCCCGCTCCCATTCACCGTGAGCAGATCTACCTCGGAGGCGAGCGCATCGAGGCGACCCGAATGCTGGTCGATGACGATGACATCATTGCCCTCACGGCTGAGGCGCTCAGCGATGTAACTTCCGACCTCGCCGGCCCCCACCACGAGAATCCTCACAATGAGCGACCCTACTTCGGGCCATGGGAAAGGGATGTCATCATGACCTGGAAGGCTCCATGGCTCTCGTTGTAGCAATCGATGCAGGCACCACCGGCGTGCGATCGATGGCGGTGAACGAGACCGGCGCCGAGGTGGCCTACGCCTACCGGCCATTCCCCCAGCACTACCCCGGTCCGGGCTTGGTCGAGCACGACCCGAACGACATCTGGGCTGCCACGGTCACCACCCTCGGCGAGCTCCGCGCCAACCTGCAGGCACTCAACGACGGGCAGATGCCAGCAATAGCCGCAGTCGGCATCACCAACCAGCGCGAGACCGTCGTAGCGTGGGACCGACGCTCGGGTGAGCCCCTCTCGCGCGCCCTCGTTTGGCAGGACGTCCGCACTGCGGACCGGTGCGAGGCGCTCGAAGCCGCCGGTCACCTGCCGCACGTCCGCCGCCTTACCGGCCTGGTCCTCAGCCCGTACTTCAGCGGCACCAAAGCCGAGTGGCTGCTGCGCGACGGCGACGTGGCGGTCAGCGCGAACCTCGCCATCGGCACCGTGGACAGCTGGCTGATGTGGAAGCTGAGCGGCGGCGCTGCGTTCACCACCGACGCGACGAACGCCTCACGCACGCTCTTGTACGACATCACCGCCAGCAGCTGGTCGGCCGAGATGTGCGACCTGCTGTCGGTGCCCACCGAGGCATTGGCGGAGGTTCGCCCCTCCGTGGGACGGTTCTGCGAGACCGCAGACACCACGGCCCTCGGGCCAGGCATCGCGGTCAGCGGCGTCGCCGGCGATCAGCAAGCGGCGCTCTTCGGCCAGTGCTGTCACGACGTCGGCATGGCCAAGAACACCTACGGCACAGGGTCGTTCGTGCTGATGAACGTGGGCGATGTATGTCCGGAACCGATCGACGGGCTGCTCACGACAGTGG
This sequence comes from Candidatus Poriferisodalis sp., assembly GCF_965214215.1. Classification (GTDB taxonomy): domain Bacteria; phylum Actinomycetota; class Acidimicrobiia; order Acidimicrobiales; family Poriferisodalaceae; genus Poriferisodalis. Next base: position 2,760,543 of record NZ_CBDCBD010000003.1, read on the forward strand.
CTTGGGATCTCGGTGCCGGACCGACCTTCGCACTGGAAGGCTCCATCTTTGCCACGGGTGCAGCCGTGGGCTGGATCACCGGCATCCTCGATGGTCCAGCCGACGCAACAGATGCCGAAGTGCTGGCCCGCAGCGTGCCCGACAGCGCCGGCGTGGTCGTGGTGCCCGCATTCGCCGGTCTCGGCAGCCCCTGGTGGGATCCGAACGCTCGCGGAGCGATCATGGGTCTCACCTTTGCGTCCACTTCGGCGCACATCGCACGGGCCACGATCGAGTCCATGGCGTTGCAGACTCGTGATGTCGTCGAGGCGATGAGCACCGGCGCAGGCCGTGGCATCGCAGAACTGCGCATCGACGGGGGCGCAGCGATCAACAACCTGTTGTGCAGCATCCAAGCCGACCAGCTCGGTGTACCCGTCAGCCGACCGGTCGTGACCGAGACCACCGCCATGGGTGCAGCGATGCTGGCGGGGCTGGCAGAGGGCGTGTGGTCGTCGCCTGCCGAGGCAGCGTCGGTGTGGCAGCTCGACCGGCGCTTCGAGCCTTCGGGCGACCAGAATTCGGCTGCGGCGCTTCACTCGCTGTGGCGACAGGCGCTCGAACGCACACTGCGCTGGCCGGCGGGTGAGCCATCTCGCTCCATTGCTGCGGAGGCGGAGTAAGCGCCCGAGCCGGACTGGCTCAGTCAGGGGGCGTGAGCAGGTCCAAGGCACCGCGAAGCTGGCTGACCGCCTGACGGATGCGATGCTCGTTCTCCACGAGTGCAAATCGCACGTGGCCCTCGCCTCCAGGACCGAAGCCGACGCCTGGGGACAGAGCGACGTTTGCCTCTGAGACCAGCAGCTTGCAGAAATCGACCGAACCCAAGTGGCGGTACGGCTCAGGGATCTTCGCCCAGGCGAACATCGTGCCCTTGGGCGGCGGAAGCTCCCAGCCGATGCGGCCGAGGCCCCGCACGAGAACATCGCGCCGGTCGCGGTAGGTCTCACGCACCTCGGCGGGGAAGTCCTGCTCCTCGTTCATCACCACCGTGGCTGCGATCTGAATCGGCTGGAACGTGCCGTAGTCGAGATAGCTCTTGAGCTTGGCGAGCGCTGCGATCACCTCTGCGTTCCCTACGCAGAACGCGACTCGCCAGCCCGCCATCGAGAATGATTTCGTGAGGCTGTAGAACTCGACCGCGACGTCCTTGGCGCCTTCGGCTTGCAGGATCGAGGGGGGCTCATAGCCGTCGAAACCCAAGTCCGCGTACGCAAAGTCGTGAACCAGCACGACCTCGCGTTCACGCGCGAAGTCCACGATCCGCTGCATGAATTCCAGGTCGACGCAGGCCGTCGTGGGATTGTGCGGAAACGACAGCACGATCACCCGCGGGCGCGGCCACGAGTACTCGAATCGCTCCACCAGACGCTCGAAGAAGGTCTCGCCGACATCCAGCGGTACCTCGCGCACGCTCGCTCCGGTGAACAGCGGGCCGAAAATGTGAATCGGATAGGAGGGCGCTGGCACCAAGCAGGCGTCGCCGGGTGCGAGCAGGGTCCACATCAGATGCGAGAAGCCTTCCTTCGCTCCGATGGTGTTGATGATCTCGCTGTCGGGATCGAGGTCGACGTTCCACTTGCGCCGATACAGGTCGCCAACGGCAGCGCGCAGCTTGGGGATGCCGCGACTGGCCGAATACCGGTGGTTGCGAGCGTTGAGGGCAGCTTCGGCCAGCTTCTTCACGGCACGTTCGGGCGACGGCAGGTCAGGATTGCCGAAGCCCAAGTCGATGACGTCGGCCCCGGCGCGCCGACGCTCGATCTTCAGTGTGTCGATGATGGTAAAGACGTACGGCGGCAGACCACTGATGCGGCGGAACTCCATGGCGCTGGCGGCGATCCTCGGCGCCCTAGCTCGCGGGACCGGACTCGAGACGCGCTGCGAAGTCGGCCAGCGCGGTGTGGGCGATACGCCGCTCTGCGCGACGCTTGACGAAACCTGGCAGCGGTACCGCCAGCACCAACGCGAGCTGATACAGCACTTCGGTGCGCCCCGGCTCGGCTGTCGGGTTGAACTCGTACCTTCCGTCGAGCTGCTTCACGACATCGCCGTCGACCAATTTCCACGAGATGCGGTGCGGCGCCCCGCTGTGGTCGTATGCGAGCGAGTACCTCGCTGAGCGCCCCAGCGCCTCAACGCGGAACGAGGCTTGTGTTGCTCGACCTTCGGGATCGCTCTGCGTCACCGTCGCCGTAGATACGTCGGTAGCCCACTGCGGGTACTGCTCGATGTCAGAGATCAGCGCATAGCAATCTTCGGGAGACGCTGTCACGACCGTGGTCATTGTCATCTCATCGATCATCGTTGCGTCCCACGTCCTGTGTGCTGGCCAGCCCCCATTGTCTCAGCGGCCGTATGCATGCACCACAGGGTAAACCCGCGGCAGTCGAACCTCCCGCTTTCCGGCGTCAGAATGCGCTAGCGGGACAGGGCCGTTTCGAGCTTGGCTGCGAGCCCGTCGTACGAGAAGTGCTGTTCGGTCTGTCTACGTGCCGCAAGGCCCATTGTTGCCCTCCGTTGCGGTGAGGACAACAGATCGTCGATGGCGGCGGCAACATCGCCCACGTCCGCCGGCCGTTCCACGACAAGCCCCGTCCGGCCGTGATCCACCGCTTCATGGCTGCCACCCGAGCGGCCCGCGACCGCGGGCACCCCACAAGCCGCGGCCTCGACGAACACGATGCCGAACCCCTCTTGCTCCAGCCCCGCCCACCGGCTGCGACACGGCGCTGCGAACACATCACCCATCGCCATGAAGCGCGGCACGTCATCGCCGCTGATGCGGCCCATAAAGGCGACCGGGGCGTCGAGGCGCCGGGCACGCCGCTCCAGTCGCTGGCGATCACGTCCCGCTCCCCCGATCGCCAATGTCAGCCCCGGATGCTTCGCTGACAGCCGTGCCACAGCGTCGATGACGGTGTCGAAGCCCTTGCGCGGAACGAGTCTGCTCAGGCAGACCACCAGCGGCCCCCCCTCCACGCCGAACCTGCGGCGGGCCCCCAGGCGCTCGTCGGCGCCCAGCGGCACGAACCGGTTCGTGTCGACTCCGGGCGGTACCACGGTGACGGGCAGCTCACGCGACGCGCATCGCTCTGCTTCGCCAGCCGCGTACCCCCCTGCTGAGATCACCATCGAAGCACTTTGAAGCACCCCAGACAGCACGGCACTGAGGCCCCCTAAGCGGGCAGGGACCGTCACCTCGGCGCCATGAAGCACGACGCCGTAGGGCATGCCCAGTCGCGGACCCAGCGCGCCCAGCGGCAAGGCTGGGTCGAGCAGCACGATTTCAGCGCCAACCTCCTCCGCCAGAACGCGAATTCGTCTCGCCAGACCCGGATGCGGCAACAGCACCCGATCGCGGGTTCGCACAATCCGCATGGGCTGGTCGGCGTCGAAGTGCGTCGCACCCCGGTGCGGCGTCGTGAGGATCGTGGTGGACTCGGGCGGCAGGCGGCGCCACAGCTCCCAGAGATAGTTCTGGATGCCCCCGATCTTGGGCGGGAAGTCGTTCGTGACCAACAGATGCGGACGCATCAGCCCGCTGCGTACCGCGGTGGTACCGACATGTCCAGCTCAGCCGCCACAAGACCATCTGGATCATGGGCGCCGAGGCCGTTGCATCGTGCCTCGGCGACAAGTTCGTCTCGACCCAGCCGGCGCGCCGCCCACACTGCGTGCCCGGCAACGACGTCGCACGACGATGCGAGCGATCGCCGTAACACCTCATCGACGGCGGCAACTCCGGGATCGCCGACATTGCCGAGCACGACGAGGGCGTTGCGTCGCAGATACGACGGTTGCCGGCGAGGCACATACCAGTGCCCGAATGCCGTCATGAGCTCGTCGTCGGTCATCTGCAGCAGCTCCACGACATCGACGGCGTCGCTGCGCGTGGCGCTGTCGCCACTGCGGCCGAGCTGGACCGGTTGGCTGCGCTGAAGCGCTGGGGTGAGCTGAACCCCTGGGGTGGAAGGTGGTGGAGCCGTCGCATCCTCGTTGAAGGGGCACACGGTCTGGCAGTCGTCGCAGCCATAGAGGCGATTGCCGAGGGCGACACGGTGCTCAGGCGGGAAGGCACCCGGCGCCTGGACGAGCCAGGCCAAGCACCGGTTGGCATCAAGCACGCCCGCTGTGTCGAGGGCCCCGGTGGGGCAGGCCGTCTGGCAGCGGCGGCAGTTGCCACAGCCGTCGGATTGCACTTCGCCGATCGCCGGCAGCTCTGCGGTCGTGACCACCGAACCCAGCACGGTCCACGAGCCGAGCTCTCGCGACAGCAGCATTGTGTTGTGACCCAGCCATCCCAGCCCGGCACGGGCCGCAGCGGCACGATCGACCAAGCGATTGTCATCACAGACCGCGACTGCGGCGAAGCCACTGCGCTGCAAGACCTCACAGATTCGATCGAGTCCTGCTCGCAGAGCCCCGTAGGCATCGGTTGCCACGTACGCCGCCACGGCACCGTCTCGATCGCTCCGGTCGGCCGGACGTTTGGGCGGTGCGAGCGAGTCCGGCGGATCGTAGGTGCGGGCGCACACCACGATGCTGCGTGCCCCCTCGAGGATGTTCCCGGGTGTAGTGGAGCGCTCGGGCCGCCCATAGGTGAACCACATGCCCGCGTGCAAGCCAGCCCCTTTGCGTTCGTCGATCACTTGGCGCGCTTCGATGAACGGTGCCGTGTCGGTCACACCCACGGCATCAAGGCCAGCAGCGGCTGCAACGTGCCGAACCTGTTCGAGCAGCGAACGATCTGCGCCTGGCGCCATCGCCCAAGTGTGCCGTGACGGTGAGGCTCACTCGTACGTGCTTCGTTTTATGCTGGGAGCGGCGCTCAAGCTGCGGCCGGTGCGATGTACGAAGACCAAATTGACGTCTGGGTAGGCCGCCAATACGGCCCGTACAAGATCACCGGAGTGCTCGGACGCGGCACCGTTGCGCACTGCTACCGGGCAACCACGCTGCGAGGCGACGAGGTCGGACTCAAGGTGTTGACGCCATTCGCGGAGGCACGGGCGGAGATCCGCTCGCTCTTTGAGCAGGAGTATGAGCTGATGGCCCGCCTGGACCATCCGAATGTCCTCGCTGTCCTCGGCGCCGGTGTCATCGGCGGTGCCCACTTCATGGAGATGGAGATCGTGGAAGGCGAGACCCTCGCCGAACGGTGCGGCAGCCGCCACCCCCCGACACTCGCGCAGAGCATTGCCGTTGTCCAACAGATGTGCGCAGCGCTCGACCACGTCCACGAGCACCGGATCGTTCATCGCGACGTCAAGCCCTCGAACATCATGCTCGACGCCCAACCGGACAGCAGCAGCCGGGCCGTGCTCTTCGATTTCGGTCTGGCACACGACGTGGACGGACCCCCATCGCCACCGGGCCGGGTCTACGGGTCGCCCATGTACCTCTCCCCCGAGCAGGCGCTGGCGCAGCCGGTGGATGCTCGCACCGATATATACGGGCTGGGGGCGACGCTGTATGTGCTCGCCGTGGGCTCAGCGCCCTTCTACGGGGAACGCAACGACCTGCTGCACGCACATGTGCGCACTCCGCCGCCCGACCCTGCCGAGCGGGGCGTAACTGCCGAACTCTCCGAGATCATCCTGACGGCTATGGCAAAGTCGCCCGATGACCGCTTCTCCAGCGGTGCCGACCTTGCGGCCGCCCTGGCCGCAGTGGAAATACCCGCCCAAGAAAGCGAACGCCGCCGAGGCCTCCTGCGCCGGCTGACAAGCCGGGCATAGAACACAGCGCCGGCTGACAAGCCGGGCATAAGACTCAGGTGACGCCGTGGCGGTAGCGCTCGACGACTTCGGCTTCGTCGACCCCGTACACCAGGGCCGTCTCGTCAGGGCCATCGTCGAAGGCGATGATCGCCATCACGCGCCGATCGCCCGGTCGAACCCCGACGACCGTGCCTGTAGTGCCCACGAGCGAGGTGCGGCGCTCGTCGGACGTGCTTTCTAGGCGGATGATGTCCCCGACGCCGAACGGCAAGGAGAGGCCGACAACCACGTCAACTGCTGCTTGTGGCCAGTTCGTTTGTGAGGTTGACAGCCGCTTGGAGCTTTGCCGCGGCGCGCCCGTCGGCCACGGCGTCACGCGCCATCTCAAAACCTTCGGCGAAGTCCGCTGCCAGGCCTGCTACCACCAATCCTGCGCCAGCGTTGAGCTGCACGATCTCAGCCTTGGGTCCTGTCTCGTTTCCGGCAACGATTGCTCGGAAGATGTCTGCATTGTCTTGGGGGCTTCCACCCCACAGCTCTGCTCGATTGACACGTTTCAGCCCGATGGATGTGGGATCGAACTGGAACTCGTTCACAATCTCGCCGTCCCGCACTTCGTAGATGCGCGTGAGGTCGGTGAGGCTGATCTCGTCCAGCCGATCAGCACCATGGACCACGAGCGACCGTTCCGATCCGCGGGCCGCGAGAACTCCCGCCACCCGTGGAGCCATGACGGGGTCGCTCACGCCGAGCACCTGTCGCCTCACGCGCGCGGGGTTCGACAGCGGACCGAGGTAGTTGAACGTGGTGGGCACGCCGAGCTCGCTGCGCACGGGTCCTGCGAATCGCATCGCCGGATGGAATTTCTTGGCGAAGGCGAGACCCAGGCCGATTTCCGCGATACACCGCTCGACGGACGGCCCGTCGAGATCGATCGCCAGGCCCAATGCGGAGAGGGTGTCGAACGAGCCTGACGACGAAGTTGCCGCGACGGATCCGTGCTTGCAGATCACAGCGCCCGCGGCGGCAGCCACGAACGCTGCCATGGTCGAAACGCTGAGCGCGTGACGCTGCCGAACCGGCGCCCCGCCGCTGCCGACGATGTCGATCGCCCCATCGGGAGCGGTTAACGGGACCGCTGCGTCGTGCATGGCGTCTACGAGCCCGGTGAGCTCGGGAACAGAGCCGCCCTTCATTCCCAGGGCGATGATGAATCCGGCAAGCTGGGCGTCGGTGGCACGCTCGCCCAAGATGCTGCCCAGTGCGGCACGCGCAACTTCGGGGCTGAGGTCGATGCCCGCCACCAAGTCCGTGAGCACAGCCTTCCAGCCGCCGTAATGCTCGAGCGGATGAACCTCGTCGGGAATTGGGCTGCCCATCAGTTCGTGCTGGCAGCCGCCTGCGCGTTGCGCTCGCGCGCTGCAGCGCGGCGCCGTCGCCGAATGATGCGAACACGCTCGGCGGCGGTCTGCCCGCCCCAGACGCCTTCCTTTTCCCGGACTGCAATCGCGTATTCCAGGCATTCGCCGGACACCGCACACGCTCCGCACACGGCCTTCGCCTCGAAGGCCGCATCGTCATCGTCCGCTGCGTCGCTCTCGGGCGGGTAGAAGATCTCGGCCTCGAGACCCCGGCAGGCCGCGTGACGTTGCCAGGCGAGCAGGTCAGTAGTGAGACCTCCGTGTTGGTCCACAACCATCCGGATGGGGTCCGCGCTTGCCGGTCGCGTCCTCGCGGAGTGCGTGGAGGTGCGGGGTGTTGCAGTGACAGTAAGCATCTATCGCGCAATCTTGCCGATGCATTGCCGCTTGTCAAGACCTTATTGAGCGTTCAGTATGGCGTGACATGCGCAGCCTGTTGCAGATATTCGGTCGCAGCGTCGAGCGGCGAGCAGTCGTCGCAGGCGCTGCGGTGTCCACCGGGACTGCCCTGGTGGCCGGTGTCGCGGCCGGGAGCTTGGTCGCGGAGCGGACAACAGCGGCGTACGCCGTGAACGGCTTGCTCCTTTTGGGAATGATCGCCGGAGGAGCGGTGGCCGCGGCCAGGGCGAGCGAGCATCATCTGCTGTCGTCGGTGCTGAGCTCGGGTCCCGTCATGGCGCTTGCCGTGGTGGTGCAGATCATTCGCCGATTCGGCTCCGGCGAAGCGGTCGCGGCGCTGGGCCTTCCCCTGGTGATGCTGCTGGCGGCATCGCTGGCAACGCTGGGTGGCGTGCTGGCAGGCATGGCGCGGCAACGTCGGCGCTCGCTGCTGGATCCCCACCCCGAGCCGCGTCGCAGGCGCCGGCACTGATCGAAGGTCCGGTTGGCGGAACTAGCCTGATTGCCTGCGGTGAGTCGGCCGGGTGGCCGCGGGCTGTGCTGCTTCGGAGCTCCGCAACACGCGGAGCAGTACGAAAGGCACAGTTCGAGGAAGGTCGGGACTCCACAGGGCAGGGAGCTGGCTCGCAACCAGGCGCCGCGAGGCGACGGAAAGTGCAACAGAAAGCAGACCGCCGATGGATCGGGCCCCGTGCCCGGTCACAGGTAAGGGTGAAACGGTGCGGTAAGAGCGCACCATCGCCGGGGGTGACTCCGGCGGATCGGCAAACCCCTCCCGGAGCAAGGCCAAGCAGGGATCGGACGGCCCGTCCCATGATCCCGGGTAGGCCGCTCAGATGGATGGCCACCCCGACGGCAGCAGCCGACGGACAGAATCCCGCCTACAGGCCGGCTCACCGCTTCCCGCTCCCGAGGGTGACCCCGTGCGAGCCCGCGGCGGAGCTTCAACTGCTGAGGTGGGACGTGTCGTTGAACGTGCTGAGTCGGGGCACGCCGGCCCGGATTTGGATGTGCGCGATCTGGGCTTGGGAGACGTGGATCCGCCAGGAGATCTCGTCTTCGGTGCCGAGCACCCATCGCACCGCCGACTTGATCGGCGACACATGTGTGAACACCGCGATGTTCCGAGATGCGGCTTCCTCGGCCAGATCATTGCAGGTGGCCTCGACACGTTGGTTGAGCTCCACCAAAGACTCGCCGCCTGGCAGCGCGAATCCGGGGTCAGACTGCCATTGCTCCCACATGTCGGGGCGAACCTCGGAGATCGGCACTCCGTCCCACTCGCCGTAGTCCAGCTCCGCCCAGCGTTCGTCGATGGTCATCTCGATGCCGAGCAGATGGCGGGTGGCGTCTGCGGTCTGGTGAGCCCGCTTCAGCGGTGAGGACACGATCCTGTCCGGTCGGTGATCGCCGAGCGCCAGCGCAGCAGCTATCTGGCTCGCCTGCTGAATCCCGACATCGTCGAGTTCGTTGTCGACCCGACCCTGCAGAAGACCTGCCGCGTTGGCACTCGTGCGCCCGTGGCGCACGAGGATCAGCATGGGCGCCCGTGGCGCACGAGGATCATCAGGCATTGCCTCCGCCGGCTCCACGCCGGTACTGCGGTCCAGAACGGTACGCCAAACGGCCGGTCCGCCAGAAGTCGGATCGAGCCGTCGGACTGTGCGCCATTGCGGACGCGCGCCAGATCCACCAGCAGCCGGCGAGGCCTGCGAGTTCCATCGTGGCGATCAACCAGATTCCCCGAGCGGCCAGCGGGAATGTCGCATCGGCGGCATCCCCGCCGAACGGCCACCAGAACAGTGTGGACTGCAGCCACGCGCCATCAAACAACTGATGCCAGAAGACGCCGATGGGAAGCGCCAGCCAGCGCCGACGCGCCCGGCGCCGCCCTACCGTTACCAGCATCACCGCAATGAGCCCGCCCACAGGCAGCGCCAATGAGTGCATCACTGGCGCCCCCCCGCTCACCGCGTGCAGCACATCGGGCGCCAGCGCGCCCGCCACGATGAGGCGGTGATCGATCGCAGGATCTCCAAAGGTCCAGCGCATTGCGGCCAGTGACGTCGCCACGAACCACAGCAGCATCAGGTTGGTCTCTCGCAGCCCTGATTCGGCTCAGCCACTCGCTCAGCGGACCAGCAGCGCACCGCACTGGGGGCACTCGGCCAGCTCGTCTGGCCCGAGGTGCACGATGCGCTCGTAGTCGACCGATGGAACCTCGAGGTGGCATGCGCTGCAGGTGGTGCCGACAAGCCGCCCGAGGACGGGTGCGCCACGGGCGGCGGTTCGGCGTTCTTCGTAGAGGGCGACCAGGGACGGATCGGCCGAGGCCACCAGCGCTTCGCGCGCGCTGGACACCTCGCTGCGCTCACTGCTGGCCTGGTGTTCGGCGGCGGCAATCGCGCCATCGACGGCATCCATGCGTTCACGAGCCTCAGCCTGACGCGCTGCGAGACCGGCGCGGGTGTCGTTCAGCGGCTCGAGTTCCTCCATCAGCTCGAGGATGTGATCTTCGATTTCGGTTTGGCGTCGAGCCAGCGACGCTGCTTCCGCGGTGAGTGCTTCGGCTTCCTTGGGCGACGTCAGGTGACTCTCGTACAGTCGCTCGGAGTTGTGTGCACGCTTGGCCTCGATGCGCGCAACCTCATCTTCTCGTCCCCGCTGGCGGCGTTCCAGATCGGCGATCTGCGTATCCAGCACCCTCGCCTCGCCGGCGAGCGCGCGCATCGCTTTCTCGATGCCGGCACGGATCTCGCGTTCGGGCAGATGCGCGACGTGGTGAGTGATCTGATCGAGCCGCACGTCAAGGTCGCCAATCTGGGCAAGAACCTCTAGCGGGCCCGGAGGCGAGGCCTCCGCAGCCCGGTCCGCGGCGGGCTCGGCGGGGCCGGGTCCACAAGCTGGGGGCGTCATCGCTGTTGGGCAGTCAGGTGAAGGTGCATCGAGCTCAGGTCTGGTCGTCCTCAGTACGGTCGGTGCGGGCGTCCTCGCCGGTCGGATCGGCGTCGTCGGTCGGGATGGGCTCGTCAGTATCGCCGATGGGTTCTGTGGCCCGCGCCCCGAGTTCGGTGGCGATCTGCGTGCAGCGAATCCACTCAAACCTCGAATCGCCTTCACCCGCCGGCACCGCGACCTTGCACAGCGCGTCCGGCAGTGGCTCGAATGAGCTATCTCCGGTTGGCCGGACCATGCTGCACGGCAGGTCGAATTCGAGCGGCGGCTCCGAAGGCGACACTGCTACTGCAACCGAGCACGTGTCCCCGGACAGGAATAGGTACTGGCTTGCTCGCGGCGGCGGTGGCGCGGGCGAGAACCCTCGCAATGGGGTGCCGTCCAAGGCCCGCCCCATATAGGCAGCCCAGATGCGAGCGGGGATCCACCCGCCGGTCGCCCGGCGGTCCTGGATCTCGCCCATCGGTACTTGCTCGTCAGGGTGACCCATCCACACCGCAGTCGACATGTGCGGGGTGTACCCGACGAACCAGGCGTCATGGAACGACTGTGTCGTCCCGGTCTTGCCCGCAGAGATCTGTCCGCTCGCCAGCCGAGATCGCGTGCCGGTTCCCGATTGCACGTTCTCTTCCAGCACAGATGTCACCCAGTCCGCCGTCGATGGCGACACCACGCGCCGCCCGTGCGGTACGTGCTCGTAGAGCACTTCTCCGAAGTTGTTCTCGATGCGAGTGACATAGAACGGCTCCATTCTCACGCCGCCATTGGCGAACGTGCCGTACGCCACGGCCTGTTCAAGGGGTGTCACCTCCTGCGCACCGAGCGAGATCGACGGATACGGCAAGAAGCCATCGTCGCCGGAGCGGCCGACCAGGCGATTGGCCATCCCGACGACTTCGTCCAGCCCCGTGACCAAGCCGAGTCGAACGAACGCACAGTTCGAGCTGGCAGTCGTCTGGTCCTCGATGGTTGCCACTCGACCCGGACTGTTCGCGAAGTTGCTCACTTCGTAGTCATCGAGCGGCGGGTTGGGGAAGACGCACGGTCCCTGGCCGCTGATCGTGTCGAAGGGATAGAGGCCGGCGCGCTCGATCGCAGCTGCAAGGACATAGGTCTTGTACGACGAACCGGGTTGCCGCCGGCCCTGCGTGGCGAGATTGAACTCGGAGTCACTGAACGCGGGGCCGCCGATGAAGGCGAGCACTGCTCCCGTCGACGGATCGACACTGACGATGGACACTTCGAACTCGCCGGTGCCTTCGGGCAGGACTTCGGCCACCGAGGTACGCATGGCCGCCTGCAAATCAGGACGCAGCGTCGTCCACACCCTCAGGCCGCCGCCGAATACTTGGCTGAAGCGCGCCTGGTAGGTATCGCCGAGCGCCGGATTCGACAGCAGCGCCCGCCGCACCTCCACCAGGAAGTAGTCGCGTCGCAACGCCTCATCGGTACGGCGAGGCGACAGGTTGCGGCTCGGCAGCGGCCGCCGCTCAAATGCGTCCCGCTGGGTCTCAGTGATGATTCCGGCGTCAACGGCTTGCTGCAGCGATCTGCTGCGGCGGCGCGTCATCGTGTCGATGTTCTGATCGAACCCGTCAAACAAGCCGGGGCTGCGAATCAGGCTGGCGAGGAACGCCGCATCACCGACATCGAGCGTCGAGACATCTTTGCCGAAGTAGGTCTCGGCCCCGGCTTGCAAGCCGTAGGCCCCGTTCCCGAGGTACACCTCGTTGACGTAGAACTCGAGGATCTCCTCCTTGGTGAAGTCCTCCTCAAGCCGGGCCGCGATCACCGCTTCGCGGATCTTGCGATTGAAGCTGCGCTCGTTGCCGACCACGCGGAGCTTGACGATCTGCTGAGTGATGGTGGAGCCGCCCGATGCAATCCCGCCGGCGGATACGTTCGATACCAAGGCTCGCGCGGTTGCCCTCAGATCCACTCCGTTGTGGAGCCAGAACTTGCTGTCCTCCACCGCGACGATCGTGGCAATCACGTCGGCGGGGACTTGGTCCAGCGTGATGATCTCGCGGTCGATGTCGTTGAGCAGAATGCCGATCTGACTGCCAGCGGAGTCGAAGACTTGGGTTCGCTGGGCGCCGGGCCGAAGGTCGATGGTGATGTGGTCGCGATCGCGTTCGACGGCATCGAGCGTACGAGCGACGTGCGGCGCGGAGGCTCCTGCGCCGACGGTGACGACGGCCGCGCAGACCGCGATCATCACGGCTAGCAGGGGCAGCCTGGCGAGGCGGCGGGCGATGTCCACGTTGTTCTGCAAGGTACCGGGCCCGACCGCGCAGCAGGGTGCGCCCGCTTTGGCGGCGGCAGAACCCTCAGCTCCCGCGATCCCGCAGGCGAGAGATGCGCAACGTCGCAGAATCTCTCGCGCCCGCTGGGCAGGCGGCAGTGCCCTGCGCTCCCGCGATCGGGCAGGTCGCAACGTCGCACAGTTCACTGCCGCCTGCCCAGCTATGACATCTTTGGCTCACCGCTTGGGGTCACACTGGTGTCATGAGGTGTGCTGGGACTAGTGAACCGTCCGCCGTTGTTGAGCACCTCGATGCGCGGCGCGTCTGGATTGTTGACGGCGGGCCGAACGCGCCGCGCCGTGTGCCGCCCGGCGAGCCCACTTGTGTGATCGCCGTGGACCGCGGTCTGGCTCACGCGCTGCGCTTCGGCCTGCGGCCTCACGTAGTCCTCGGCGACTTCGACTCCGTCGATCCCGGGATGCTGAACCGTGCCCGAGATGAATGGCCCGACCTCGTCGTTCAACGGCATCATCCCGACAAGGCGCACAGCGACTTGGACTTGGCCCTGAGCTTTGCGTGGAGCCTGGATCCCGATGGGATCGCCCTGTTGAGCGGCGCTGGGGGCAGGCTCGACCACATGATGATCGGCATGACGATGCTGGCCCGGCCGCGGTACGCCGCGCTGCCGCTCACCGCCTACATCGGGACGAGTGTCGTGCGCGCTGCAACCGCCGGCATGACGTTGCCGCTGCCGTCCGAGGACGGGAACCTGCTCTCGCTGCTCGCGGTCGGCGGGAGCGCCAGCGTGCTCACGAGGGGGCTTCGCTGGAACCTGACGCCGTCGATGCCGCTGCGCAGCGCTTCATCGCTCGGTCTCAGCAATGAGCTCGCAGCTCCCTCAGCTCGTCTCGAGGTCCGCGCGGGCACCATCCTGACGATTCAGACGCATGGCACGCCGCTGCGGTGAGCGCCTCGCCGGGGGCCTCGCCCGGCGCGCCGGCATCCGGGTCGCAGTTGCATGCGCGGCGGTTCTCATTGCGGCTGGATGCGGCGAGACCGACCACGGATCCGCTTCGGTGCGCGTCCTGACACATCGCGACTTCCACCTGCCTGCAGACGCGCTCGAAGCGTTCACCGAAGAGACGGGTATCGAAGTCATCGTGTTCCGCGAAGACACCCCTGACGACGTCATCAATCTGCTGGAACGCAGCCGCGCCCACCCGGTCGCAGATGTGGTCGTCGGCATCGACACTTTGGACCTTCAACACATCATCGATGGAAGCCTCACCGAGCCCTACGTACCGCTGGCACCCGGGCCACTGGTCGACGACTTGGCCGTGGACGACCATGCATTGACGCCTGTCAGCTACATCGACGCCTGCCTCAACTATCTGCCGTCCTTCTACGTGGTGCCCGACCGGCGCATTGATGAGCTCCCCGATGCCGAGCTTGTGCCTCCACCGGTTCCGAGCGGGCTCGATGCGCTGTGGGACCCAGCCCACGCGGGAACAGCGGTGATCCCCGATCCCGCGACGGCCAGGATGGGCGTCTACCTGCTGGTTGCGTTGGAGCGGCGGTATCCCGAACGTGGCGACGACGAGACGACACCGTGGCCCCAGGTGCTCGACCAGATGCTCAGGTGGGACGTCGAGCTCGCACCTAGCTGGGAGATCGCGACGTTCGAGCGGTTTGCGGGCGGGGAGCCGCCCCCGGCGCGGCCGATCAGTCAGGACGATCCTGATCCGGTGACGCTGGCGTCGCTGAGCGGACGCAGACCGATGACGTGGGGCACGACGGGGTTGCCGTCGGTGTTCGCCGAGTACCAGCCGGGCCTGCCTCCCGCACTGGACATCGCTGTCGTGACCGATGACTGCGTCCGGATCGGGTTCTATGCCGGCGTCGTGGCGGACGCGCAGAATGCTTCCCTCGGCGGGCGGCTGATCGACGCCATCGGTGAGCCGCTGTTCCAATTCGGCATCAGCGACCGCTTCGGCTCGAGACCTGCTCGCAGCGACATCGTAAGCACGCCCGCATGGACCGAGTTCGGGGTGGCGGTTCATCCGTACCGGCCCGATCCTGCCTATGTGGGCGCAAACTGGAAGCAATGGCAGCTCACCTGGAGCCAGGTGGTACGGAACTTCAGCACGGGGCCTCCCCCGCCCGAACCAGAAATAACCGTGACCCTGCCCTAACGGCCACTGTTTCGCTCGTCGGCCTAACGGCCACGGTCTCGCTCGTCGGCCTGACGGCCACGGTCTCGCTCGTCGGCCTAACGGCCACGGTCTCGCTCGTCGGCCTGACGGCCACGGTCTCGCTCGTCGGCCTAACGGCCGACCAGCGTGGGGTCGAAAAGGACCGAGCGTCCCAGTCCGTCACGACCGACCAGAGTGCATGCGAACACACCTTTCGCGCGGAACACGTTGGTGGCCGCATCGTCGAGACGCTCCAGGCTGAGTCGGCCCTCGGTGACAGCCGCCTCGATCGCCATGAACGCGGCGGCGGCATCCTGCAGATCACCGACGAGGGCGAGGTCCGCGCCGGCGGTGACCGCCAGCAGTGCGGCTTCGCTCACCGACCACTGGCTGCGAATCGCACCCATGATCAGCGAGTCGGTCACGATCAGCCCGCCATGGCCCAGCTGGTCGCGGAGCACCCCGTCAATCGCCGCCGGCGACAACGACGCCGGCATCCCCGCGGTCAGGCCGGGAACGTGCAGGTGACCCACCATGACCGCCGCGTCGGTGGCCCCGATGACCGCAGCGAACGGGATCAGGTCGCGTACGCGCAGCTCGTCCAGCGGCGCCGTCGACGCCAGTTCGTCATGTGTGTCCGCAGTGGCCCCGCCGTGGCCCGGGAAGTGCTTCACCACCGGGACGATCCCCCCCGCGCTGAGACCTTCCACCGTCGCCAAGCCATAGTCGGTGACCGTCGCCGGGTCGTTCCCGAATGACCGGTCCCCGATGCCCTCGCCGGCACCGACATCGATGACCGGTGCGAAGTTCATGGTGAACCCGAGTTCGGACATCTTGCGAGCATGATCCGCTGCCCGTTCGGCAACCTCTGCGGGCGATCTGGCGGTCTGAGCTGCCGCCGAAGGAAGCGTCCCCACGACGGCGGCGAGTCGCTGCACCCGACCACCTTCCTCGTCGACCGCGAAGATCAGCGGTACCCGGCCGGCGAAGTCCTGCAATTCGGCAATGCGGCGCCAGACATGCTCGGTAACGGGCCCCTGAAGCAAGATGCCGGCAATACGGCGGTCACGCGCCTCCTCCACGGCCAAGCCCAGCGAGCGCTCGCTCAGCGCCGTCATGATCGTCTGCCCGATCCGTACCGGCAGCGACAACTCGCTGGTGCACCATCGATCGACATCGGTCCACCACGCTCCAGATAGCAGTTGGCGAACCCCGACGCCCGAGAGCCAGCCCAATGGCCGCTCCTCGCCAGTGAAGACTGTCGGACCTGGATCGCCGACGGCGACCTCGGAGTTGTCGGCGAGCTGCAGCCAAACACCGAGTGCCCCAGGCGCCCCCAAGCGGGCACCGACGACCTGCGTGTTCAGCTCGGGCGGGTCGCTGACGATCGGCAGGATCGAGGTGCCGACGGGTTCGATCGAACCGTCCACGCCGACCACCCAATAGCCGACCCCGCCAGGCCCGCGCAGCACCGCCACGATCCGAGGTGCGGTCGGCGCTCCTTCTGACCCGCTGGAGAGGTGATCGGGGGCAACCGTGATGAGCGGGGGTATCTCGGGCTCACCGGAGGTTTGGGCTGCGGCTTGCGGCAGGAACGCCAGCCAGGCGGCGGCAGCAATCAGAACTGCCGATGAGGCGCTGAGTCGTCTGTGGCGCAGTCGCATTCTCCGGTGCGACGCAATCGGCAGCGACGCTGGTGATCCGCTGGCGTCGATGGTCACCCCGATCCCAAGCGTTGATCCAGTTCCTCGGCCGACAGCAGCTGGTGCGGCAGCTCAATGCTGTTGGCACCGCTTGGATCCACCTCGATCGGCGCAGTGAAGTTCACATCTCGGATGAGGCAGAACGTCTCGTCCACAGCCGGGCAGTAGAAAACCACAGCCGTGGCGCTGAGCACGGCGCTGCCAGATTGCGCGTCGACGGTTGCAGCGAGGCGCACGGGCATCTCAGGTCCTCGGGCTTCGTAGCGAGTGCTGCCTTGTGGGCGGATCACGGCGGCGTCGCCTGAGGACCAGGTGAACTCGAACAACCCCTCGGTGTTGAACTTGTACTCCTCAGGCACCACCAGTTCGAGCACGATCTCGACGGGACCCGGTGCGACTCGCTGGGGCGCCAGCACGACCTCGTCTTCGATCACACCCGCCATCGTCACCGTCGCGATCTCCAGATTCGACAGTGCCAGCGTGGACAGCTCGCCGGATTCCAGATCGAGCGTGCGGATCCGGTGGTTGTTGGTGTCGGCCACGTACAGCGTGTCGGAAGTGGCGCTGAGCCCGCTCGGCTCGGCGAGTTGTGCTTGCGGGCCGCTGCCGTCGCGCAGGCCCGCCTGCCCGTCGCCGGAAACCACCGTCGATGTCATCGTCTCGAGGTCGAGCGCCTTGATCCGGTGGTTGTAGGTGTCTGCGATGTACAGCCGGCCCTGTCCCGCAGCGTTGCCCACGTATTCGATGCCGATGGCGTGCTGCAGCAGCGTGTCACCGAAGCTGCCGACTTCGTCGCCCCACACGAACAGGTGCTTGCCCACCAGCGTGTTCAGCTGGCCGTCGAGGCCGAATGAGATTCGCCGCACCGCACTCGCCTCGGGATCGGTGAAATAGAGCGCAGCGGCGTCCGATGCCAGCCCCGATGGCTGCGACAGGGTGGCCTGCAGCCTGTCGCCGTCGTCGAGTCCTTCGGCCCCGGTTCCTGCAAACAGGCCGAGTGCCCCGCTCGTCAGGTTCATCAGCCAGATCTGGTGCCGTCCCGCACCTGCGATGTACAGCACGTCGCCTTCGAGGTGCAGGTCCCAAGGCGAGGCAATGGCCGTCACCGCAGCAGGCCCGGGCCTGAAGGCGGTGACCGGTTCTCCGGTCCCGGCAATGGTGCCAACGTGGCGGCCCTGCAGGTCTGCGGCCCGGATGAGGTGATTCTCGCGGTCGGCGATGTACAGCGTGTCCCCGTCGGGGCTCAGCGCCATGCCTTGGGGACGCCGGAACGTCGCCTCGGTGAATCCGCCGTCCGCCCGTCCCTGCGCCCCGTTGCCGATCACGTCGATGAGTTCGCCGTCGAGCGTCGCAATCAGCACCCGATGGCGTCCCGTATCAGCAATAAAGAGCCGATCACCTGCCTCGTCGGCAAGCACCTTGCCGGGGAAACTCAGGACCGTCGGCAATGGCGGCGCTATGTCGAGCAGCTCGCCGAGCGGTGTCGGATCAATGAGCCCGTTGTGGCCGAACTCTTCTGCCATGACCGAGATCGCTGGTTCGAGAGCGGTGTAGACGCCCTCACCGGCGTACTGACCGACCACCTTTCCCTCGGGATCGATGACGACGACAGTCGGCCAGGCGTTGACGCCATAGGCAGTGCGCAACAGTTCCTGATCGTCGTTCACGATCGGGTGCTGACGGCCGTAGCGGATCGACGCTTCGCGAACCGCGTCGGATTCGCGCTCGCTGGGGAACTTTGCCCAGTGGACGGCAACGACCACCACTTCATCGGGATATTCCTGCTCGAGCCGGTGGAGATCGGGAATGATGTGGATGCAGTTGATGCAGCCTTGGGTCCAGAAATCGAGGATGACGATCTTCCCGCGCAAGTCGGTGCTCATCGACAGCGGTCTGCTGACATTGAACCAGTCGTATCCGGCAGGAAACTCCGGAGCAGCGACGCTGCCCTGCAGCGTCAGCGGCACGGTGTCGGGGACCGCGGTGGTGCTCGCAGCTTCGGTGCCAGCAGTTGCGAGATCGTCTTGCACACTGCCAGTCGGCGGCTGCGAGGTGTCTGTGGCGCTGGCACCGATGTCGCCGGTGTCGGTGGTTGCCTCCGGCGTCTCGGGCGAAGCGCATGAGATGGCCACCAGCAGCGTGCCGGCCGCAGCCAGCAGGGCGCGTCGAGCCGGCTTGCGCTGAGACCGCTTGTGTCGGACTTGACTGCGGGGCCTGCGAGCCGCCCCTGCGTTGGGGCCCCGCATCGCCGTCACGTCCTTCGAACGGTGCGGCGCGAATCAATCACGCCAGTGTCGAAACCGGCGCGGTGCAGGCCTCCGTGAAACCTGGCGTGCTCAATCTTGAGACAGCGATCCATCACGACGTCGAGGCCAGCATCGTGGGCCAGCTTGGCGGCCTCCGCGCTCCACAGACCGAGCTGCACCCACAGAGCCTTGGCGCCGATCTCGACGGTCTCGGCCGCCACGCCCGGCAGATCGGCGGGCCGGCGGAACACGTCGACGAGATCCGGCACCACCGGCAGGTCGGCAAGGCTCGGGTAGCACGGCTCACCCAAGACCTCATCGGCGACCGGGTTCACGAAATACACGTCGAAGTCGGTGCTGGAGCTGAGCAGGTACGTGGCGACGAAGTTGGACGGCCGCGCCGGATTCGCCGAGACGCCCACCATTGCTACCGAACCTGTCCGCTGCATGAGAGCCAGCCGGTCGGCCGCACTGGGCTCAATCCAGCCTTCGACCGGTTCGTGGACAATCGTCATGCGGGCACCGCCTTCGCGAGGGCTTGGTCCAGATCCCAACAGATGTCATCGAGGTCTTCGAGGCCGACCGACAGCCGGATCATGTCGGCGCTGACGCCGCCTGCCGCCAGGGCCTCCTCGGAGAGCTGCTGGTGTGTTGTGGACGCCGGATGGATGACCAGTGTGCGGGCATCGCCAACGTTCGCGAGGTGGCTGATCATCTGCAGTGCCTCGATGAAATCCGCTCCCGCTTGGCGTCCCCCCTGCACACCGAACGTGAAGATGGCGCCCGGTCCCTGTGGCAGGTACTTGCGTGCGAGATCCCGGTAGGGAGAGGAATCGAGGCCCGAGTAGCTGACCCAGT
The DNA here is from genome assembly GCF_965214215.1 of Candidatus Poriferisodalis sp. Classification (GTDB taxonomy): domain Bacteria; phylum Actinomycetota; class Acidimicrobiia; order Acidimicrobiales; family Poriferisodalaceae; genus Poriferisodalis. The sequence continues at coordinate 2,780,325 of NZ_CBDCBD010000003.1, forward strand.
TCACCGCCCGGTGGGCTTCGAGGTGTTCTGCGACGGCTTGTGCGTTTGCGACATGTTCGTCCATACGCTGAGGCAGCGTCTCGAGCCCTTGCAGCAGCAGGAAGGCGTTGAGCGGTGACATGGCAGCGCCGATATCACGAAGCTGCTCGACCCGCAGCTTGGTGCAGAAGGCGTACTCGCCGAAGTTCTCCCAGAATCGCATGTCGTTGTAGCTCGCCACGGGTTCGGTCATGTTGGGGAATCGACCGCTGCCCCAGTCGAACCGGCCCGACTCGCTGACAACCCCGCCGATCGAGTTGCCGTGCCCGCCGATGAACTTCGTCGCCGAGTGCAACACGATGTCGGCACCGTGCTCCATGGGACGGCACAGGTACGGCGTTGCAAAGGTGGAATCGACCACGAGCGGCAGCCCGTGGGCGTGAGCAACCTCGGCGATTGCTGCCAGATCGGGGATGGAGCCCGAGGGGTTGCCGACGATCTCGGTGTAACAGAACTTGGTGCGGTCGTCGATTGCAGCGGCATAGGCATCGACGCTGTCGCCGTCGACGAATCGAGCCTCGATGCCGAAGCGACCCAACGTCACATCGAACATGGTGTGCGTGCCGCCGTAGAGCGCAGACGAGGTGACGAGGTTGTCGCCCGTCTCGCACAGCGCGGCCGCTGTGAGGAACTCCGCCGACATGCCCGAGGCAGTCGCGACAGCTCCGATGGCGCCTTCGAGGCTCGCGACCCGCTCCTCGAACGCGTTGACCGTGGGGTTGGAGATGCGGGAGTAGATGGTCCCGTACTTCTGCAGGGCGAAGAGGTCGGCGGCGTCGCTAGTGTCCTCGAACACAAAGCTCGTGGACTGGTAGACGGGGACCGCACGAGCGCCTGTGGCGGGATCTGGTCGACCGCCCGCATGCAGCGCGCGCGTGCGGAATCCGAACTGGTGATCGCTCATCGAGAGCAGCCTAGGACGGGTCCGTTGCTCAGTGAGTTCGCCCGTTGCGCCCAGTCAACTCAGCGTGGCCGGTCAGCGGCGTATCGCCGGGCGCGTTCGAGCGCTTCAGCAGGGTTGACACCGGCAACACCTGCCATCCAGCAGGCAATCGGGGCCGCCATCCGCTCAGAGTCGTGGGCCGCGACGCCAGCGAGATCGAGCAGTTCGTTCATCACCTCGGCGCCCGGAGCCGCAGCGCCGATGACCTCCGCAAAGCCAGCAAGCCACTCAACCGCCGTCGTGCCCGGCGCATCAGAACCCGTCTCGTCGCTCATTGTCACAGCGTACGTTTGGCTCCGCGCATCGCTGCAGGCGATTCATGCTTGCCGCTCTGCACTGGATCGATACGGTGCGCTTGGGCGGGAGTCGACGGCAGCGGAGCCGCCTCCGGAGGAAGGGACTGCGGTGAGCGACGACGGAGGCATCTTCGGGCCAGAGCTGTACGAATTTCTCGAGGAGCTCGAGGCCAACAACAACCGGGATTGGTTCAACGAGAATCGTGAGCGCTACGAGGAGGAGGTGCGCGAGCCGGCCTTCGACCTGATCCGAGCCGTGCGCCCGCTGCTCGCCGAGATCTCGCCGCACATGACGGCTCGTGACACCAAGGTGGGCGGCTCGCTCATGCGAGTCTTCCGTGATACTCGATTCTCGGCTGACAAGACGCCCTACAAGACCAACGTGGGCATCCAGTTCCGGCATCTGCGCGCCAACGACGTCCACGCTCCCGGCTATTACGTCCACTTGTCGACCGAGAGCTGCTTCTTCGGCGCCGGGAGCTGGATGCCGGATCGAGACGCATTGGCGGCCTACCGGATAGCCATCGACGAACGCACCGAAGCCTGGATCGGGGCACGAGACACCTGCCAGTCCGACGGCTGGCGGATGGAGGGCGAGCGGCTCAAGCGCTCACCCCGAGACTGGTCGATCGATCACCCGATGATCGAGGACCTCAAGCGCAAGAGCTTCATAGCGGTGCGCGACTTCGACCACGACATGGCGCTCAAGCCCGAGTTTCCGGCGGTCATCACCGCGTGGTGCAACGAGACGCGTCCCCTCATGGCATTCCTCTGCGGAGCTGTGAATCTCGACTTCTGAGCAGACTCAGGCTCCGTCGAAGGCTTAATACCCGGCAGGTCGCCTCGGTAGCGCTCGACCTCGACGAGGCACGTGTGCGCTGACGGTCCTTGTGCAAGGCGGCTGGTGCCGCATCTTAGCTCCGCCAGTCGCCGGTGAACAGCCGGCTGGCGCAGGTCAAGCTGCCTGCACTGAACGGTCTGCAGGCCGCGGCTTGGGATGTCCTCATCGATCTCGCACCGCGGCTCGGCGCCAATTGGACCCTCATCGGCGGACAGATGGTCTTTCTGCACCAAGCCGAACGGGACCCGGCCACCTCAGTGCCGCCCCCGGAGGGCGCCAACCCAGCCGACACCGAGCAGACGTGTTCCTGCTCGCGTCCCTCTTGCGCAGCAGCGACATCGCCACCGCTGCGCTCACCGCCAACGAACGCCGACTGCTGCGCAGCGCACACGCCGACGTCACAGCGATGGCCGACACCCCACAAGCGCTAGCGATCGCCGCACGCCTGCATCGCCTCGTCGAGCCCCCTCAACAGGCCGCCGGCCGCGACGGGGCGACCCACACAACCCCGCACACGGGACTCGCGAAGAATCAGGACTAGCAGTGGCTCACTGCTCAGCAGTCTCCTCGCTCGGCGCGAGCGGCACGATTTGCGGCGGTTGGTACGACTCGACGGCTGGTGGTTCGCCGCGGTAGCGCTCGACCTCGACGAGGCAGGTGTGCGCTGACGGTCCTTGGGCAAGGCGACTGGTGCCGATATCAGCCGTGAGCGTGTTGGGGTTGCCCGCTCGGCACGTGCCGTCGGGCGCAGGGTCGTACCAAGCGCCGGTGGAGAGCTGTACGACTTGGGGCATGACCGAATCGTCCAGCACAGCACCCGCCAAGCAGGCGCCCCGATCGTTGTACAGGCGCACAACATCGCCCTCGGAGATCCCCCGTGCGGCGGCCGTATCCGGGTGGATGCGCACCGGCTCGCGCCCCGCAACCTTGGTTGCTTGGCTGGGAGCGGCATGGTCGAATTGGCTGTGAAGTCGGGCCTTGGGCTGATTCGACACCAGGTGCAATGGCCATCGGTCGCTGCCGGCACCCCCCAACCGCTCGTATGGCTCCATCCACGCCGGATGCGGCGGGCAGTCGTCGTAGCCGTACTCGGCGATCTCGTCGTTCCAGAGTTGGATCCGGCCGCTGGGCGTTCGCAATGGCTTGCCAACCGGGTCAGCGCGGAATGCCTCGAGAAAGATCTGCTCGGGATCACCCATCAACGCCATACCTGGCGCCATCGCATAGCCGTCCCGGCGAAAGTCCTCGTACGGCGGGGCCTGCGGATCCGCAGCTCGGTGAATCTCGTAGATGACCTCGATCCACTCGTCTGCTGTACGTCCTTCGGTGAATTGCTCGCCGAAGCCCAGGCGCTCAGCCAAGCGGGCAAAGATCCAGTAGTCGTCGCGTGACTCCCCCACGGGTTCGGCCACCGCTGCCATCGCTATCAGCATCGTCTCGGCGCCGCCGATGTCGTTGCGCTCGAGCGGCGTCGTTGCCGGCAGCACGATGTCGGCACGCCGGGCGATCGGCGACCAGAACGGCTCCTGCACCACGATCGTCTCGGGTCGCTGCCACGCTCGCATCAGGCGGTTCAGGTCCTGGTGGTGATGGAAGGGGTTCCCGCCCGACCAGTACACGAGCCGGACATCGGGAAAGCGCCCCGAACGCCCGTCGAAGTCGAACGGCTGGCGGGGCCCCTCCAACATCTCGGTGATCCGAGAGACGGCGATGGTCGGAGGCCCGGGTTGGCGCATCGGCACCGGGAGCCCGGGGATGCGGGCACGCGTCTGGCCCGCGCCGGTGTTGCCCTGGGTGCCGAAGCTGAAGACGTAACCGCCGCCCGGCAGGCCGACCTGGCCAAGCACGCAAGCCAGCGCCAGAGCCATCCAGTACGGCTGCTCGCCGTGGTGAGCCCGCTGGGTAGACAAGCTGAGGTTGACCAGTGTCCGCTTGGCGGCCATCTCGTGCGCGAGCGCGACGATGTCATCGGCGTCGATCCCGGTCACCTCCGCCGCCCACTGCGCCGACTTCGGCGTGTCGTAGTCGACTGCCTGTGCCCACGGCGTGGGGCCGGTCCAATCGCCACATGCCGCAGCGAGCCCCTCGCCCAGCACGTGTGCCCGAAACCGATCCCAGCCTTCGCAGTAGGTCGTCAGGAAGTCCAGGTCCGCCAGACCGTCAGTGACGAGCGTGTGGATGATCCCTGCCATGAGCGCCACATCGGTGCCGGGCCGTATCGGGAGCCAACGTGCATCAGCCGCTGTGCCGAAGTCGTCTCGCAACGGACCGACGTTCAGGAATTCCACACCTTCCGCGGCCGCCCGGGCGACCCAGTCGTTGTGATGATGCGGGCCTTGGCCGCCGTAGGTGACGTGGTTGTTGGTCGCGCGCATCCCGCCGAAGCACACGAAGAGCTCGGTGTGCTCGCAGATGACCGACCAGGAGGTCTGCCGGGCGATGCCGGCGTGGTAGCCCATGCCGAGCATGTAGGGGAAGATCGCCTCAGCGGCGGCAGACGAGTATGTGCCCTTCTGGTCGGTGCAGCCGCCGAAGAAGCGCATGAACCGGTGCTGCTGGCTCGATGCCAGCCCGAAGCGTCCCGCGGAGCCCCAGCCGTAGGACCCGCCGAAGATCGAGGCATTGCCGTGGTCGTCGCGCACCCGGGTCAGCTCTGCGGCCACCAGGTCGAGTGCTATATCCCAGTCGACCTCCACAAACGGGTCGGCGCCTCGCAAGTGGGTCGCCGCCCCGGGTCCGTCGCGCAACCAGGACTGCCGCACTGCTGGACGCATGACCCGGTTCTCGGCGAAGTGGCGCAGCGACTCCCCCAGATGTGAGGGCTCGGGATCGGTGGGATGGCCGCGCACTGCCACCACTTCGCCGTCGTGCGAGTCGATGAGGAACGATCCGAAGTGCGTTCCCATCGCCGTCGTGCGCACGCCGGTGCGGGGCGTGTCGTGTGCGGCGCTCATGGCGTGGCCGCCGCGGTGCCGGCGGCTGGACTCGCTTCTCGAACGCCCAGTCGCTGCGCGTGCTCATCGGCGGGGAGAGCGTCGTCGCCGTTCCGGGCGCTTGTTCGCTGCTGCCACGCGTCGGCCAGGAGTTCGAGGCTGACGATTCGTTCCGCAAGCCCGAACGTGGATGTGTGGATCATCAGCTCGTCGGCTCCCGTCGCATCGGCGAGTTCTTCGAGTGCGGCCACCGCCTCACCGGGATCCCCGACGATGGCGTTCGTCGGCATGGTGGCGGCGCGTTGCCATTCGGGATGCGACATCGCTTCGTCCGGCGAGAACAATGGCCAGAACCGACCCGTGCGAATGCCCCATCGTCGCAGCAGCGACGGTGCAGCGTGGTACTGCGCCGTTTCAGTATCAGCGGCCGTGACCAGCCCGACACTCACCATCACGTACGGCTCGTCCAGTACGGCAGATGGCTGGAAGCGCTGGCGGTAGAGGTCGAGCGCGCCCAGCACGCCGCCGCCGTCGAAATGGTGGGCGAATGCGAACGGCAGGCCCAAGTAGCCAGCCAATTGCGCTGAGTAGCCGCTGGATCCCAGCAGCAGCACCGCAGGCGCCGAAGTGGCCTTCGGCGTTGCACGAAAGTCAGACCAAGGCCCCTCGGTAGTGCGCACATCGCCGAGGTATGCCATCAAGTCGATCAGGTGGCTCGGAAAGTCGTCCACTTGCCAGGGGTCGGGCACTGCAGCGTCTTCGGCAGGTCCTCGCACAGCGGCGGCGGAGATGCGATCGCTGCCAGGTGCTCGTCCGACGCCGAGGTCGACGCGCCCCGGATGCAGCGCTTCGAGCATTGCGAACTGCTCAGCGACAACTGCCGGGCTGTGATTGGGGAGCATGACGCCGCCCGAACCCAGCTTGATCCGCTCAGTGTGAGCAGCAAGGTGGGCAATCAGCACTGCGGGCGACGTGCTTGCAACGGTGTCGATGTTGTGATGCTCGGCCACCCAGAACCGCTCGTAGCCCAGCCGATCGGCTGCCCGGGCAAGCTCGGTGGTCTCTGCGAGCGCCTGCGCGCTGGTGCCGCCCGCTGAGACGGTGGCCAGGTCCAGCGCGGACAGCGGCACAGGCTGTGCAGAACTCACAGCGTCAGGCTAAGAGGCGAAGCCGTGGCCCGAGCGGCCCGTGAGCGACAGCGAACTAGAGCGGGAAATAGCTGGTGCGACAACGCAAAGGTCACCCATCCGAGCGCCCTTTCGAGCCAGAGGCTGGGCGGTGAGCCTTCAGCCCAGTGCCCCGGCGGCAGCGGCGTCAGCGATCTGCTCATCGGTGAGGCCGAGTTCGGAGCTGAGGACGTCGAACGTGTGCTGACCAAGCATGGGTGCTGCAAATCGCGGCCCGTGGTCGTAATCGGCGATCTGATACTGGTGACCCGAATAGGGAACGGTTCCCATTCGGGGGTGCTCCAGCCACCGGTGGAAGCCACGGTAGGCGTACTGCGGATCCGCGAGGAGGTCGCTGCTGCGCTGCACCATGCCCGCCGCGATCCCAGCCCCTGCCAGGAGCCGTTCCAGATTCACAGCGTCTTGGGTGCCCGTCCACGCGGAAATCTCGTCGTCAATGGCATCGTGGGCAGCGAACCTGCCTTCCAGCGTTGACAGCTCGGCCGCCTGGGTCCACTTGGGTGCTCCCATCAGCCCCACAAATGTCTTCCATTGGGCGTCGTCGGCGATCGTTATGGCGCACCACCGATCGTCGCCCTCGCACGGGTACACACCCTGCGGCGCAACATCGGGATTCCGGTTGCCGTTACGGGTGGCCACCGTCCCGCTGCCGGCATAGTCGGCCAGCTCGGGTGCCAGGAATTGCAGGCCGCATTCAAGCTGTGCTGCTTCGATGACACAGCCCTTGCCCGTGCGGCGTCGGCGATCCAGCGCCGCGAGCACGGTGGCGGTGATGATGCGGGGCGAGATCGTGTCGGTATAGGCGAGATACGGCCCGTCGGGCGGCAGGTCGGGCCATCCCACCACCGGATAGAAGCCGGCGATGGCAGCGGCGTGATAGCCGAAACCGCCCATGCGCGACAGCGGACCGCCGCTGGCCAGCAGCGACGTGTGCACCACGATGGCGTTCGGGTTCATCTCGGCGATGAGGTCGTCGTCGGCGACGTTGCGGGCGAAGGTTCCCGGTGTCCACGATTCCACGACCACATCGGCCCAGGCGATCATCCGACGGGCGATGTCGACGCCCGCAGCCGTCTTGAGGTCGATGTCGATGCTGAGCTTCGAGGTGTTGAACGTGCCGAAGAAGTGCGCCATGTCGACATCGATGACATCGTCCTTGAACGGCGGATTCGCACGCAGACCATCGATACGTCCCGCCGATTCGATCCGCACGACCGTTGCACCGTGGTCCGCGAACGCTTTCGCGGTGATGGGCCCAACCCCGATCCAGCTGAAGTCGGCGACCTTCAGACCGGCGAATGGCAACTCGGCGTTCCCGACGCTCCATGCGGACGGTTCGAGCACGGATTCCGGAGGCTCAACCACGTCATCGTGCGTGGTTGTCTCGGCGGCGTCTGCGGCTTCGGCTCGGATCTCTGCTCCGTGCTCGTCGACCAGCGGCGGTCGTCGCCGCGTGCCGATGCGAACGCCGTTGATCGTCGCAGGTCCACCGGGGAATTCCACCGTCGACGTGCCGGCGAGTTCTGCAGAACGCCAGAAGTCTCTGGCCCGCAGGTGCTCGAATTCGACCAGGTCGGCCACTGTGTGGACCGGGGCGATGGTCTCGCCCAGCTCCACCGATCGCTCCAAGAGCTCAGCGTTGGTGTGCCGCTCACACAGCGCCACCATCGCCACGTAGAGCTCATCGAACGTGTGACTGACCGGCTCGCCCCGCGATGCCCGCAGGTCATAGGTGTCCCAGTCTTCGTCGTGCCAGCTCTCATCGGCCAGGCCTTGTTCGATGTACCACTCGAGCAGCCGACCGGTCGCCACCCCTCGGGCAACGCCGATCGCCCAACCGTCCTTGGTCCGGTAGCGCATCTGCAGCGGTGCGGCGAGGTTGACCATGGTGCCCGAGCGCTGGAAATCCCGGCCGCAGATCGCATGAGTCTCCATGGCGTTCAACAGCGTCCACGTCATGGCGGCCTGGGCCGACACGGCGACGTGCTGTCCATCGCCGTTGGCGCGCATGCGAGCATGGGCCATCAGCCCCGCTGCAGCGGCCTCCGCACCGGCGTGGCGCCATGCCTGTGCGATCGAAGCCTTGACCGGCGCCCGCTCGAAGACGCCCTGCATGTTCGCGGAACCGCCCAGCGCCGCCAACGACAGCTCCGAGGCAGGATCGGCGCTGCGAGGGCCGTCGAGTCCGAACGGCGTGACTTGGACGTGGATGATCCGGCCATTCAGCGCACGCAGATCGCCGGTGAGGTAGCCGGCTTCAGCCAGCGTGCCGGGCACGCCCGATTCGTAGACGAAGTCAGCGCTGCGCACGAGACGCTCGAAGACTTGGCGGTCGTCAGTGTTGTCGAGGTCAAGAACGACAGAGCGCTTGTTCGAGTTGTAGGCGCAGAACTGCCAGCTGTGCAGGTCCGGCGAAGCGGTGTCAGGGTCTGCCCCGCTGGGGGTTCGCAGCGGCAACGCTGATCGCGCCGGGCTTCCGCCCGGCGGTTCGATCTTGATCACGTCGGCACCCAGCTCAGCCAGCATCCACGGCCCCAGCTCGCCCCGGTGATCGGTCAGATCCAGCACTCTCATGCCGGCAATCGGCGCAGCCGCCGCGCCGGGAGCGATGTTGTCGAGTGGATCCATCTGCCGTCCGTGACCTGGTTGTCGGCCTGCTGCCGCAGCGCGTCGCCCCACGACGATACGCAGGCGACTGGGGTGGCTGTGCGGTTAGCTTGCCCGGATGGCCTCGTCTGACTCCGGTGGACGATGGCTCGGGCCGCCCGAGCTCGTCGACGAGATGCTCGCTCGCGTCCGCGCCTGCGGGGAACGCAGCGACGCGCAGCGCATTCCCGACCGCGACATCATGGCCGATCTGGGGCGGCTGGGACTCATGCGTCTGCTCGTGCCCGAAGAGCTCGGCGGGCTGGGTCGCCACCCCGCGGAGTTCATCGAGTTCACCCACCGCCTGTCCTACGCGCATCCCTCGACGGGCTGGGTCGCCATGACCTGCAACGAGGAGGCGGAGATCTTCGCCGCCCATCTCGAAGGCGAGACGGTGTCTCGGTTCTACGCCACCCATCCTGACGCCGTCATCGCCGGCTCGGGCGTGCCCCGGGGGCTCGTTCGCCCGGTCGAGGGTGGCTGGATGGCGAGTGGGCGCTGGACGTTCGTCAGCGGCTGCACGGCAGCCGACTGGTGGGTAGTGGCCAACGTGGTGGAGGGCACACAGCCCAAGGACCTCTGCCACATCTTGATCCCGGCCGACCCGGGCCTCATCGAGGACACCTGGCATACCGTGGGCCTGCGCGGAACCGGCAGCAACGATGTGGTGCTCAGCGAGCATTTCGTACCGGCTCACTACGCGGCGGTCGTGGCCAACCACTCGTTGCCCAAACCCAACGAGCACCCCTTCTACCGGCTGCCTTCAGGCCTGCGATTCCCATTTCCCAAGACCGGCGTAGCGTCGGGAATCGCCCGCCGCGCAATCGACGAATTCGCCGCGCTGGCCGACACGAAGACCCCGCTGTTTGCCCGCTCGGAGTTGGCGTCACGACCCGATGCGCACGCCGCGATGGCCCGCGCGGAAGCCTTGCTCGGGGCCGGCCAGGCGTTCGTCGCCGATCAGCTCGATGAGATCTGGAGCACCGCCGCCGCGCATGGCGAAGTGACGCCCGCCCAGCACGCGCGCGCCCGGCTGGCTTGCTCATGGAGCGTCCAGAACTGCATCGAGGCGGTCGAGACGCTCGTCACCGCAGCCGGCAGCACGGCCAACTTCACGGCATCGCCACTCGGCGGGCTGCTCAACGACGTGCGGGCAGTAGCCGGGCACTTCATGGTGGGCAGCTACCAGATCGACACCGCAGGCCGGGTGCTGCTGGGCCAGGACGCAGGCGACCGCAACTTCTGACGACTCGATGATCTGGCGCAAGCGCCTCGCACTTGACATCTACAGAAGCCGCCCAGGGTGAATCACCCCTCGGAACTCACGATTTAGGCTCAGCGGCCTATCAAGTTGCAGCACGATCACATCGATGGCGAATAGGAACGTGTGCTCGTAATCCGAGCGCTCGCGAAAATTGGCTTGAAGGAATCACAGATGCGCAGACAGCATTCGTCGTTGAGGCTCGGGGCCGCACTGTTGACGTCGCTGGCCTTGGTGGCGGCGCTCACTACCGAAGTGCACGCCGAGGGCGGCGGGTTCGATCTCTCGCAGGGCCTCGCGCCGCCGGCGCTGCCTGTGCAAGGCGGCCTCACCTATCCCAATCTCGGCTCGGGCCTCAGCGGCCTCGCCGACGATCCTTTTGGCGCGCAATACGGCGCCGACTTCCTTTGGGGCGGAGACTCGGGCGGCGGAGGCTCGGCCGACGGCGTCGCTGCCTCGCCATTGCAGCCGGGCGACAGCGGGAATCACACCGCCTCGATGCTGGCGCTGTCGATCATCGTCGACGGCGACGTCGGGCGCGTTGTCGATGTGATCAACGCCAGCGGCGGAGATGTCCGCAACGTGCTTGGCAGCTACATCGAGGCCTATGTGCCGCCGACCGCGCTGGCCCGGTTGGCGCGGACGCCCGGGGTGAGCTGGGCGCGAGAGCTGGCGCGGCCGTTGCAGGCCAGAGGCACGGTCACTAGCGGCGGTGTCGCGTGGCACCTCGCTAGCGCCTGGCACGACGCCGGGATCAAGGGCCAAGGCGTGAAGATCGGCGTGATCGACTTGCCAAGCGGGTCCACGACTAGGGATGGTTTCACCGGTGCGCCTGCACTGTTGGGCACCGATCTGCCGAGTGCCGTCAGTGCTCGGTGTTACACCGATCTGGGCAAACACACGAGCGACATCGCTGACTGCTCTGCCGCGGGCGGTTCGACTCACGGCACCATCGTGGCCGAGACGGTGATGGATGTGGCCCCTGAGGCCAGCCTGTACATCGCCAATCCGTCTTCGAGGGGTGATCTTCGCAGTACGGCGGAGTGGATGCACCGCGAGGGTGTCGGGGTCATCGTCTACTCAGTCATTTGGCAGTTCCACGGCCCGCCCGATGGCACCAGCCCATACGCCTACGGCCCGCTCAACACGGTGAAGTGGGCGGCTGACAACGGCATCGTGTGGGTGAACGCAGCTGGGAACTGGCATCGAGACACTTGGTACGGCCCGTTCGCGGATGCCGACAAAGACAACATTCACGAGTGGAGGACCGGTGTCGAAGATCAGTACCTGACCTTGAAGCCGTTCGAGCGCGCGCGTGTGTTCATGCGCTGGGACGACACATGGGGTGGTGCCGACGACGACCTTGCTTTGATGGTGGTGAGCAAGCCCGGCTCTCCCGATGAGTCTGTCTTTGCGACGGCGAACGACTCGCAGACCGGAGGCGCCCATCACGATCCCTTCGAGTGGGTCACCGTCATCAACAGAGGATGGCAATCTCGCACCGTTGCTTTGAGGGTCAAGTCGATGGACGGGTCCAAGCCCAGCTGGATTCAGTTGGTCACTTGGGGTGGCGTCCTCGGGACGCAATCAGACGGTTACAGCGTTCAGTCTCCTGCGGACAGCCCGCATCCCGGCATGCTGGCCGTGGGGGCCGGCAGCCCGGTGGGGGTTTACAGTTACAGCAGCCGCGGGCCGACTCCCGACGGACGTATCAAGCCCGACATTGTCGGCGCGGCCGGGATGGGGACCGTCACACGCGGCCGGTTCCAGGGCACCAGCGCGGCTGCCCCCCATGTCGGCGGCCTGGCCGCGCTCGTTGTCCAGCAGAATCCCGGCTTTGCCCCAGCAGATGTCACCGGTTACCTCAAGACGCACGCCAAGCCGAACGGCGACGTCGTGCCGAACAACACTTGGGGGCACGGCTTCGCGCAGCTGCCCTCACCGAGTTGCGCTCAGGACCTCAACGGTTCGGGAACCACACCGGGCAGCTGGACCAATGACTGCGTCGCAGCTGTCGACTCCGCCAAGAGCGGCCGTTACTACAACATCAGGGTTTTGCAGGAATCGGCGGTGACGATCGACCTATCGTCGAGCGTCGATTCGTATCTCCGCCTGCGCAATGGCTACAACGCCCAACAGGGCGCTGCGCTGCACAGCGACGACAACGGCGGCACCGGTAACAACGCCCGGATCAGCGCCACGCTCGCGGCGGGTACCTACACGATCGAAGCGACCACGGCCGCCGACTCGCAGACCGGTGCGTTCTCGCTTTCTGTCAGCGGCTTGGCGGCGGTGCCTGAGGTCAGTCTCAGCGGCGGCGCCGAGGTCACCGAGGGTTCCAACGTTACCTTCACGGTGACTGCCAGCCCGATACCGAGTTCGCCGCTGCCCGTCAAGGTGCAGGTGACGACGACGGGCGACTACGGGGTGACACCCAGCACGCGCACCATCAACATCCCCACCAGCACCGGCAGCACCGATCTCGTCCTGTCCACCGCGAACGACAACGTCCCCGAGGTGAACGGCGGCATCACCGCGACGCTCGTCAAAGGCACTGACTATGACGTGTCGTCCAGCGCGTCGGCAGCCACTGTCGGCGTGAACGACAACGACAACTTCAGCTGCCATGACATCGTGGCCGCCGACGGCTCTGTCGACGGCACGTTGGTCACGAACTGCAAGCAGAGCTTCTACTCAGAAGACAGCAAGCGGTACGCCCGTTTCTACTCGTTCGAGATTGCCCAACAAAGCGGTGTCGTTATCGAGATGGAGTCGACGGAGCTGAATCCCTACCTCATGCTGCGTCTCGGCAAGGACGCGCGGTCGGGGACGCCCTTGCATTTCAATGACAACGCGGGAGAATCACAGAACCCGCCCGGCGCAGCCCTCTACTTGAACGCCCGCATCGCCGAAGGGCTCAGCGCTGGCTGGTACACGATCGAGGCAACTTCGCTCGATCATGAGAAGATCGGCGCTTTCAAGATGCAGATCCGGGGTTTGAGCCCGCAGACATCGGTGCCGGTGATCAGCATCGCCGGCGACGACGACATCACTGAGGGCGAAGACGCCAGCTTCACTCTCACGGCCTCCCCCGCGCCTGCGTCTGACCTCGATGTCACTGTTGCGGTCACGCAAGACGGGGATTTCGCCACGACCGGCTCGCAGACGGTGACGATTCCCGCCACGGGCAGCGCCACCTTGACGGTTCCCACAGACAACGACAGCGTCCGCGAGCCGGCAGGGTCCATCACTGCGGCGATCGCCGACGGCAACGGTTATGCCGTGTCCTCGACAATCTCGGTATCGGAGCGAACTGGTGCCGGCATCGCGACGGTCAACGTCGCCAACGATGACGGAGGAATCTGCACCGAAGCGCTGACCGCCGACGGCACCGTCTCAGGGGCATGGGGCACTGACTGCGAGTCGTTTACGTTTCAGCGTACGTATGAGTACTTGACCCGCTGGGCTCGGTATTACATCTTCGAGCTGGAGCAATCAAGCAAGATCACCATCGACCTCACGTCGGGTCACGACACCTATTTGTTCCTGCGCTCAGGAAAGGACACCCAGAGCGGCCAGCCGCTGCATGAGAACGACGACATCGGCGGGGGAAACCCGAACTCCCGCATCAGCGAAACTCTCGCGGCAGGTTGGTACACCATCGAGGCGACCACCCTCTTCAGATCGAAAACCGGTGACTTTTCTCTGACCATCTCGGGCTTGGCGACGAGACCGACTGAACCCGAAGTCAGCATCGCGGCGGGCAGCGGTGTTTCTGAGGGGTCTGCTGCGAGTTTCACAGTGACCGCGACGCCCAAGCCTGCAGCTGATCTGGACGTGACGATCAATGTGTCGCAGAGCGGTGACTTCGGCGCGACGACGGGTTCGAGGACGGTGACGATTCCGGCGTCTGGATCAAAGACGTTCACCATCGCGACAACGAACGACTCCGCCGATGAGGCGGACGGCTCGGTCACCTCGGCCGTCAGCGCAGGCACGGGCTACACAGTCTCGTCGGGCAGTGGGAGCGCCACAGTGGCTGTTGCCGACGATGACGTTCCCGAGGTCAGCATTGCCGCGGGCGGCGGGGTCACCGAGGGCGGCGACGCTGAGTTCACGTTGACAGCCAGTCCCGTGCCTGCGGCTGGTTTGGATGTGACGGTCGCGGTAGCCCAGGACGGCGATTTCGGCGTCGCGACTGGTTCGCGGACGGTGACGATTCCGGCGTCGGGCAGTTTCGCCTTGGCTGTGGCTACCAGCGATGACAGCGTCGACGAGGCGGACGGTTCGGTCACTGCGACGGTGGGCAGCGGCACGGGCTACACGGTTTCGGCAACGAAGAGCGCCGCGACGGTGGCGGTGTCTGATGATGACGATCCGTTGCCGGTCATCAGCATCGTCGGCGGCTCGGCGGTGGCCGAGGGCGGGAATGCGACGTACACGCTCACGGCCAGTCCCTCACCGGCGACGCCTTTGACGGTCAATGTGACGGTCTCCCAGAGCGGCGACTACTACGTGGGGACCGGTCCGACGACTGTTCAGATCGCGACGTCGGGCACCCACACCCTGAGCCTCGGCACCACCAACGACAGCATCGACGAATCTGATGGCTCGGTGACGGTGACGCTGTCCACCGGGACGGGCTACACGGTGTCAACTACGCAAAGCGCGGCGAAAGTGGCGGTGTCTGATGACGACGATCCGCCTCCGCCACCGCCACCGCCTCCTGCGGGTTGTGTTTCTGATGAGACGCTGGAGTTGGCGCGTGACTATTACGACCTGAACCGTGATCGCGCGCCGAGTTATGGCCGTAACTGGCGTCGGGTGCTGATCGCGTTCGGTGATGTGGTCGATGATGAGTTGACTGCGTTCACTGCGGCTGAGGCGCTTGAGGGTGAGCAGATCTGGTTCGGGTGGAAGCCGTTCCGTGAGGCGTTGGAATGCATCGAGGCAGCCCAGCAGCCCGAAGATCCGGAGATCAGCATCGCTGCGGGCAGCGCCGTCACCGAGGGAGCCGCAGCGTCGTTCACGCTCACCGCGTCACCGGCGCCGACTGCTGTTTTGTCGGTCGACGTGACGGTGTCGCAGTCAGGCGATTTCGGTGCGACGACCGGAACGCGGACTGTCACGATCCCCGCCAGCGGCAGCTACACCCTGGCCGTCATCACCACCGGTGACAGCATCGACGAGGCCGACGGGTCAGTAACCGTGTCGGTCGGCACTGGCACCGGCTACACAGTGTCGTCGAGCGACAGCAGCGCCACGGTCGCGGTGGCCGATAATGATGTGCCCGAGGTCGGTGTCGCGGCTGGTTCGGGGATCACTGAGGGCGGCGACGCGACGTTCACGGTGACCGCGGCCCCGACGCCGTATGCGGCTCTGCCGGTCGAATTGACTGTGTCGGCGAGCGGCGATTTCGGTGCGGCGACCGGGTCGCGGACGGTGACGATCCCCTCCAGCGGCAGTTACACCTTGACCGTCTCTACTGTCGGTGACAACGTCGACGAACCCGACGGGTCAGCAACCGTGTCGGTGAGCGGCGGCACCGGCTACACAGTGTCGTCGTCGGCTGGCTCGGCGACGGTCGCTGTGTCCGACGATGACGACCCGCCGCCGACTGTGCCGGAGATCAGCATCGCTGCGGGCAGCGCCGTGACTGAGGGGACTGCGGCGTCGTTCACGCTCACAGCCAACCCCGCACCGGCGTCAGCCCTGTCGGTCAGCGTGACCGTCGCCCAGAGCGGCAACTACGGTGCCGACACCGGTGTGCGAACAGTCACGATCCCGACCGGCGGCAGCTACACGTTGACCGTTGCCACCGCCAACGACAACACAGACGAAGCAGACGGGTCGGTCACCGCCACGATCGGCACAGGCACCGGCTACACCGTGTCGTCCACGCAGAGCGCGGCGACTGTCGCTGTGTCTGATGACGACGACCCGCCGCCTCCACCGCCGCCTGTGCCTGCGGGTTGTGTTTCTGATGAGGTGTTGGAGTCGGCGCGTGACTATTACGACCTGAACCGTGATCGCGCGCCTGGTTTTGGCCGTAACTGGCGTCGTGTGCTGGTGGCGTTCGGTGACGTGACCGATGATCAGTTGACTGCGATGACCGCGGCTGAGGCGCTTGAGGGTGAGCAGATCTGGTTCGGGTGGCGGCCGTTCCGTGAGGCGTTGGAATGCATCGAAGCAGGCCAGCAGCCCCCGCCGCAATCTGACCCCGAGATCAGCGTCTCCGCGGGCAGCGCCGTAACCGAGGGGACCGCGGCGTCGTTCACTATCACCGCGTCTCCCAACCCGGCGGCGAACCTGGACGTAGCGGTGACCGTCTCCCAGAGCGGCGATTACGGTGCGACGATCGGGTCGCGGACCGTGACGATCCCCTCAGCGGGCAGCTACACGCTTTCGGTGGCCACGACCGGTGACAGTGTCGATGAGGCCGACGGCTCGGTGTCGGTGTCGGTGGACACCGGCACCGGCTACACGGTGTCGTCGTCGGCCGGCTCGGCGACGGTCGCGGTCGCAGACGACGACCCCGCACCGCCCCCGCCAGCTGATCCGGAGATCAGCATCGCTGCGGGCAGCGGTGTCACAGAAGGCGCCGCGGCGTCGTTCACGCTCACAGCCAACCCCACACCGGCGACAGCGCTGACTGTCAGCGTCAACGTCGCCCAGAGCGGCGACTACGGCGTGTCCATCGGGACACGCCCCGTGACAATCCCCACCAGCGGCAGTTACACGCTGACCATCGCCACCACCGATGACACGGCTGATGAGGCCGACGGGTCGGTCACCGTCACGATCGGCACAGGCACCGGCTACATCGTGTCGTCCACGCAGAGCGCGGCGACGGTGGCGGTGTCTGATGACGACGACCCGCCGCCTCCACCACCGCCTGTGCCTGCGGGTTGTGTTTCTGATGAGGTGTTGGAGTCGGCGCGTGACTATTTCGACCTGAATCGTGATCGCGAGCCGAGTTATGGCCGTAACTGGCGTCGGGTGCTGATCGCGTTCGGTGATGTGGTCGATGATCAGTTGACTGCGTTCACTGCGGCTGAGGCGCTCGAGGGTGAGCAGATCTGGTTCGGGTGGAAGCCGTTCCGTGAGGCGCTGGAATGCATCGAGGCAGCCCAGCAGCCCGAAGATCCCGAGATCAGCGTCACCGCGGGCAGCGCCGTCACCGAGGGGACCGCAGCGTCGTTCACTATCACCGCGTCTCCCAACCCGGCGGCGAGCCTGGACGTAACGGTGACCGTCTCCCAGAGCGGCGATTACGGTGCGACGACCGGGGCACGGACCGTGACAATCCCCACCAGCGGCAGTCACACGCTGACCGTCGCCACCACCGATGACACGGCTGACGAAGCCGACGGGTCGATCACCGCCACGGTCGACAGCGGCACGGGCTACACCGTGTCGTCGAGCGACAGCAGCGCCACGGTCGCGGTCGCCGACGACGACGTGCCCGAGGTCAGCATCGCGGCGGGCAGCGATGTCGCTGAGGGGACTGCGGCGTCGTTCACGCTCACCGCCAGTCCTGTGCCTGCGGCGAGTCTTGACGTCAGAGTGACCGTGTCGCAGAGCGGCGACTTCGCTGCCACCGGTGAGCGGACGGTCACGATTCCCACGACTGGCACCGCGACGTTCACCGTCGCCACCGCCGACGACACCACTGATGAGGCCGACGGATCAGTCACCGCGACAGTGGGCAGCGGCACCGGCTACACCGTGTCAGCGACCCAGAGCGCGGCGACGGTGGCGGTGTCCGACGACGACGACCCGCCGCCGAGCACGCCGGTCATCAGCATCGTCGGGGGCACTGCGGTGACAGAAGGCGGCAATGCGACCTACACGATCACGGCCAGTCCCGCACCGACGGCGCCCCTGACGGTCAGCCTGACGATTTCTCAGAGCGGCAGCTTCCATTTGTCGCCTGGTCCGATGACGATCCAGATGGCGACTTCGGGCACCCACACTGTGAGCCTCGGCACCCACGACGACAGCACCGACGAGCCTGACGGGTCGCTGACTGTGACAGTGGGCAGCGGCACGGGCTACACCGTGTCATCCACGCAGAACGCGGCGACAGTCGCGGTGTCGGACAACGATCTGGCCGCCGCCGGTCCGCCGACGGTGACCGTCAGCGACGCCACCGCCGCCGAGGACGCGCAGCACCTCGCCTTCGTGGTGACACTGTCGAAACCCAATCCCGACCCGATCACGTTCCGCTACGGCGGATACGGCCGCACCGCGACACTGTGGCAGGACTGGAGCATCGAATACAAGGCGTTCACACTCGACGCAGGCGACACGACCATCGAGATCACCGTGCCGATCATCGACGACGACACCCCAGAAAACGACGAGACGCTGCGCGTGTACATCTACGCCATCAGCGGAATCGTCATCCGCGACGGCTTCCTCTACGCCACCGGCACCATCACCGACGACGACTGACCCAGTTGCGCGCAACAACATGAGCCGACAGCTGAACCTTCCAGTCGTCGCACGAGAGGTCAGCGCCTATCCGCTCATGCTCTGAATCGATATTCGCTTGCTGTACACGCGCTGCGGCACTTACCGTCGCGCGCCGATAGGTAACGCTGAGGATCGAGTTGTCATCACGCCGTCAGCACGCCGCCATGGCATCCCCGACGCCGACATCTTGCACGCCGTTCGCAACCCTCGCCAGATCGACCTCACAGACGACGGGCGCATCTTCGTCATCGGATCGCAACGCGATGGTGCGTTCGTCGAACTGGTCATCGTGGATGACGTTGCGAATGAGCTTTTCCGGATCATCCACGCGATGCCTGCGAGAACGACACGCCTAAGGTGAAGCTATGCCGTTGAATCTCGACTTCACGGGAATGACCGAAGAGGAAATCGACAGCTACTGCGAAGCACACGCGGACGAGATCTGCGCGTATGCGCACTCGCTGGATCCCGGCCACACAACCCCCATGACCGCAGCGGAACAGCAACTCTGGCGCTGGGCCCTCTCTGCCACGAACGACCGTCAGCAGGTGTGTGACCTCGTCGCAGATGCGCGCCGCACCGGCAGCTCACCGGAGCGCATAGCCAGGCTGCTCGCGCTGCCCGTCCATGAGGTACAGACTCGCTACAGCAGAACGATTTGATGAGACAGTTCGCAAGCCGCATCGACACCCGCAGCGACGGGTTCGCCAAGAATGCTGCCGCGTACGGTGACCTGCTTGCCACGCTGCGCGATCGCCAGCAGTTCGCCATCGCAGGCGGCACTGGCCGAGAGCGCTCCATCGAACGTCACCACTCTCGAGGCAAGATCCTGCCGCGCGACCGCATCGACCTGGTCTGCGATGCCGCCACGCCGTTCCTGGAACTCTCCACGCTGGCCGGCTGGGACATGTACGACAACAGCGCCCCCGGTGCGGGCATCGTCACCGGCATCGGCGTTGTCTGCGGTGTCCCGTGGATGTTCATCGCCAACGACGCCACCGTGAAAGGCGGCTCGCTGCTGCCGATCAGCATCAAGAAGCACGTGCGTGCCCAGGACATCGCCGCAGAGAACGGCCTCGGCGTCATATACCTCGTCGATTCGGGCGGTGCGTTCCTGCCGTTGCAGGATGACATCTTCCCCGACAAGGACCATTTCGGCGGCAGCTTCTACCGGCAGGCCCGGCTCTCCGCGCAGGGCCTGCCGCAGATCTCGGTGGTGCTCGGCGGCTGCACGGCGGGAGGGGCGTACGTTCCAGCGCTCAGCGACGAAGTGATCATGGTCTCGGGCATCGGGCGGATTTATCTCGGCGGGCCCCCGATCGTGAAAGCGGCCCTAGGGGAGATCATCGAGCCCGACGAGCTCGGCGGCGCTGCGCTGCACACCCGGGTCTCGGGCGTGTCCGATTACATGACGCCCGACGAGCGATCCGCCTACGGCAAGCTGCGCGAACTGTGCGCCGCCGCCAACCAGCGATCGGTCGATCACCGGGAGAACTGGTTGTCGTGGACACAACCGGAACCGCCTCACTACGACCCGGCCGAGATCTACGGCGTCATCTCAGCCGACGACCGCATCGGATTCGACGCCCGCGAGATCATTGCCCGCCTTGTCGACGGCTCCCGCTACGGCGAATTCAAGCCCGAATGGGGCGAGCACATCACCTGCGGCTTCGCCCGCATCTGGGGCTTTCAGGTCGGCATCATCGCCAACAACGGGATCATCTTCTCCTCCGACGCGCTCAAGGCCACGCACTTCATTGAGCTCTGCGAGCAGCGTCGGGTGCCGTTGCTGTTCCTGCAGAACACGACGGGCTACATGGTCGGCAGCGATTCGGAGGCAGCCGGCATCGCCAAGCACGGGGCGAAGATGGTGTCCGCGGTGGCCAATGCCACCGTGCCTCGCTACACGGTGCTCATCGGCGGCTCCTACGGTGCGGGCAACTACGGCATGTGCGGGCGCGGCTTCAACCCTCGGCTCCTGTTCGCCTGGCCGAACAGTCGCATTGCCACCATGTCCGCCGAAACGGCCCAAACCGTGCTGGTCGACATTCGCCTCGCGGGGATGCGCGGCACGGAGACCACCGACGAAGAGATCACCGCGATGCGGGCTGAGGTGGCCGACCAATACGAGCGCCAGAGTGATCCGTACTACGCCACCGCACGCTTGTGGGACGACGGTCTCATCGACCCCGCCGACACTCGCGACGCGCTCGGTCTGTGCCTCGCGCTAGCAGCCCGCCAGGACGCTCCCGCACCAGGCGGCGGCCTCGTGTACCGGATGTAGCCGGCTGGGAGGATCGATGGACGTACGGCGACCCCGCCAAGCAGCGGCCGCTGTGTCGCGGGCGACACATTCACCGGCCCGACTGCAGTTCCCGGCAGCGAAGGAGTCTCAGTGAAACTACTGGTGGCCAATCGGGGCGAGATCGCCAGCCGGGTGTTCGCCACGGCACGACGCATGGGGTGGCGCACCGTCGCCGTGTGGGCCGAGCCCGACCGCGACGCGCCGTTCGTGTGTGACGCAGACGAGGCCCGCCACATCGGGCCGGCCGCCCTCGACCGCTCGTATCTCAGCATCGACGCCATCGTCGCTGCGGCCCGCGAGACAGATGCCGATGCAGTGCACCCCGGCTACGGATTTCTCTCGGAGAATGCAGGCTTCGCCCGCGCCGTGATCGATGCCGGCATGACGTGGGTGGGCCCGCACCCCCAAGCCATTGCCCAGATGGGCGCCAAGATCGAGGCGCGAGCGCTGGCAGAGGCGGCCGGCGTTCCGACGATCCCCGGCGCAAGCGACGGAGATCTCGGCGCCGCTGCTGAGGCCATCGGCTACCCGGTGCTGGTGAAGGCATCCGCCGGGGGCGGCGGCAAGGGCATCCGCATCGTCAGATCGGCAGCGGAATTCGACGCAGCGCTGGTGGCCGCCCTCACCGAGGCCGCCCGCTCGTTCGGCGACGATCGGGTCATCGTGGAGCGATACATCGAGCGGCCCCGCCACGTCGAGGTGCAGGTGATCGGCGACAAGCACGGCCGTGTCGTCCATCTCGGCACACGTGACTGCTCGTCGCAGCGCCGGTTCCAGAAGCTGCTGGAGGAAGCGCCCGCACCCAACTTGGCCGACGCCACGCTCGACGGTCTCGGCAACGCAGCCGTGCGGCTCGCCCGCCACATCGGGTACGACAACGCCGGCACGGTGGAGTTCATCGTCGATGCGAACACGGGCGACTTCTTCTTCTTGGAGATGAACACCCGGCTGCAGGTCGAGCACCCGGTCACCGAGGCGATCACGGGGCTGGACCTCGTCGAGCTGCAGCTGCGTGCAGCGGCCGGCGAGCCGTTGGCGCTCGAGCGGTCAGATGTCACCTTCGAGGGGCACAGCGTCGAAGCCCGGATCAACGCCGAGGACCCCGCCGACGGCTTCAGCCCCAGAGCCGGCTCGGTGCGCCATCTGGAGGTGCCCGCAGGCGTCCGGTGGGACTCCGCCGTGCAGGCCGGCAGCGAGATCACGCCCTATTACGACCCGCTGGTAGCCAAGCTCATCGTGAAGGGCCCAGACCGGGCGGCGGCGCTGGATTCGCTGGGCGTTGCGCTCGATGGGCTGGTGCTCGGGCCGGTGCCGACCAATGCCGGGTTCCTGCGATGGCTCGTCGACACGCCGCAGCTGCGAGCCGGTGAGATGACCACCGACGTCATCGACGCGCTGGGATCGCACGCCACGGCGGCGCCGGCGTCGGCCGGCGAAGCTGCGCCTTTGGCCGCCGCAGCGTGGCTGTCCCGCCTGGGTCGTAGGCGCGCCGCAAGCAGTGACGGGCCGTGGTCGGCACTCGGTTCGTTCCGTCTGACCGATCACCGTTCTTGCGCAGCGGTGTTGCTGCGAGACGTCACGGGCGAGCTTCACGAGGTGCCCGCAACGGCAGTCGAAGCTGCTGCAGCAGTGGGTGCGGCGGCAGTGGGTGCTCACAGTGCGACGGACGGCTCGGTCGCCGTCAACCTCGACGGCCACACCATCACGTTCGAGGTCCCCGACCGGTCCGATGCGTGGGCGCCCACCGCAACCGACGAAACAGGCGCAGTCGATGCGATCGCAGCACCGTTTCCCGCTGTCGTCGTCGAGATTGCCGTTGTCGCCGGCGATGTCGTAGCCGCCGGCGACCCCGTCGTAGTGGTCGAAGCAATGAAGATGCTCCACTCGCTTGTGGCGCACGGCGCCGGGACGGTGGAAGAAGTGCAGTGCGCCCCCGGCGACGCTGTCGAGGCCAATCAGGTCTTGGTCAGCTTCGCCAGCGGCTGAGGACAGAGCGATCTGGGGCGGAGCCGGGGTGAGCGAGGCCGGAGCCGGGGTGATCGGGGGCAGGTGCGCCCGTGCTCGAACATGGGCAGCGCCGCCGGTTACCGTGGGTCGGGCTGTGGTACTGCGAACTGCGCGTGGGCACACCTGCGCCCGCTCACGGGACTGTCATATTTGGACAGACCTACGACTGACCGCACGGCACACAGCCCGACGCAGGGCGCGCCACACATGCCGACTTCGACTCGGTCGTGGTCGCAGCCGCAGGGCTCGAGGGCGATCGTGGCAAGTGACTGCAGCTGTGCGCCGGTCAACTCCGGCGGCAGCGAGCCCTCGGCAGCGCAGCGCGAGCCCGAAATTCGCTTGGCGGCGAAGCCCGCTGAACCTACCGTCGCCCCAGCACGGGGCGCCGCGTCTGCGGTGACTGCCGGAAGGAGATGCCGTGAGTACGATCGCTACCGTGACCGATGACGACCGGTCCGCTGCCGCCGATCCGCATCACAGCCGAGCCCCAGCGAGCGAAGTCGCCGTGCCGCAGCCGCGGTCCCGCGCCGACGCCCGGCGCAGCGTCCGGCGTTCGCTGCTGGTGCCCGCCGTGGTATCGGTGATCGTGGCGCTGATCGGCGGCCTGTTCGTGCTGGCAGCGCTGGGCTTCAACACGCTGCGCGACGACATCGCCCAGATCCGCGACGACGTCACCGCCGACATTGACACGCTGCGCGACGACGTCAACTCTGACATCGACGCTCTGCGCTCGGACATGCAAGCCGGATTCGCCCGAGTCGACCAGCGCTTCGCCCAAGTCGACGAGCGCTTTGCCGAGGTCAACGCGATCCTGCTGAACCACACCGACCGGCTCGCCCGCATCGAAGCCGCCCAGGACACCCACTCCGACCGGCTCGCCCGCATTGAGGCCACCCAAGACACTCACTCGGACCGGCTCGCCCGCATCGAGGCAGGACAAGAGGCTCACTCGGCTACCTGAGTCCGGCCACGACTGACCCCACATGGGCAGCGGCGTCCGGCCCATCATTTCGCGGTTTTTCGGTGTCGCTCCGAATTACAGTCGAGGGTCTACGGAAGAGCATGAGTGACATTGAAACGAATCGATCCGGCTGCCAGCGTGGACGCTGCGGAGTTTCCGTGCCCGAGGTGCGGTTCGGCGATGGTGCGCCGGGTCGCGAAGCGGGGCAAGAACGAGGGGAACGAGTTCTGGGGATGTTCGACGTTTCCGAAGTGCCGCTCGATCGTGCAGATCGATGAACCGAATCCAGGGGCTCTGCCGGACGCGTACGCAACCGGTCCGGTGTGCCCGTTCAGCAGCCCGCGGCCTGATCCGCCCAAGGGTCTATTGAAGAAAACGGTCTCTGCAATGGGCGGCATCTGGCGCTGGAGCCTCGAAGCGGACGAGCCAGACGCGACAGACCGATGGAAGCCCAAGCATCGGAAGAAGGTTCTCGACTATCTGCACATTCGGGACGGGGGGCGCTGCGGGCTGTGCGGCGGCAAGATGAAACTGAAAGGCGCGCAAGTCGAGCACGTGGTGCCGAAGCGGTATGCGGTGTTCGAACTCAGTGCCGAGGGCCAGGCACGGCAGGGCACGTACTACACGAGCGTGCTGCACGGCATGGAGAACCTCCAAACAGCCCACCCTCGGTGCAACAAGTACAAGGGCAACGCACCCGACATCCGCAGTTGGCGTCACCCCAGCATGCCCCGACTCGTCGTCGCCAATGCCGCGGACGAGCGAGTGCTGATGCTGCCGCTGCAAGAACGCAGGTAGGCGGGAGCGGCCACCGAAGTTCCACATGGCGGATGCCGTGCGTCTGGTCTGGGGCGGAAGGAAGTGATGCAAGCGTTTCCTGACACGGCACTGAGCGTTCTTTGGACCGGCGGAGCGTTTCGGCAGGTCAGCATCTATTTGCGCTCCCTTTAACGGACTCAATTGATATGACACTCCCGTCCTACGGTTGCACTCATGAACAGCGACGGCGACGACCGGTTGGGGGCCGCGAACGGCAGCACGGTCGGCGGGTTGGCTTCGGGTGGCGTTCGTGTGGATGCGGTGAACGTTGCCGGGCTGTGCGGGCAAGCGTTGCAAGCTCGGCTTGGTGAGATCGCCCGGGCCGAGTCTGGGCTTGCGGCGATGAAGGCGGACACCTTGGGCGAGATCGCCCGCCGTAACGGCGACGGTGCAGCCACGCATGCGGCCACCGATGCCATGGCGATCTCAGGGCGCAAGGCGCGCAGCGAAGTCCGCGACGCGGTGAGGCTCGGCGAACTGGACGCAACCCGGCAAGGGCTCTGCGCGGGCTCGGTTCCGGTGGGTCACGCACAACTGATTGCCCGTGCTGCCGGCGACGCCCCGATCGACGAGGAGTACCTGGCCGGACGGGCACAGCACGAGGGCTACGACGAGTTCCGTCGCACCATCGCCCGCCACGTGGCCGATGTCAACGCAGACGACGGCGCATCGGTGCTGGAACGGCAGCGCAAGGCGCGCAGCGCCACGATCTGGACTCGCTCCAGCGACGGAATGACCGTGCTCAACGTCTGCGTCGATCCCGTCACGGGCGCGCGTCTGGGCGCCGTCATCGCCGCTGCTGAACGGCGCCTGTTCCGAAACGAAGATACTGCTGAGCGGCGCACGCCTGCCCAGCGGATGGCCGACGCCGTCACACAGCTCATCTGTGATCCCGACGCCAAACGTCCGGCGGGCGCGTCGCTAATCGTTGTCGCCGACTACGACATGGTGAACCACCAGCTCACCAACGGGCGACTGGCCGACGGCACATCGATCCCGATCGGCGAGATCGCCCGCGTCGCCGTCGATGCCGAGGTGCTGCCGGCGATTTTCGAAGCCGCCACCGGAGACCTGCGCATGGGACGCAGCCGCCGCACCGCCACTGACCTCCAACGCGCCGCCCTCGCACTGCGCGACAAAGGCTGTGTCGGCTGCGGCATCGCTCCCGGGCGCTGCCAGCACCACCACATCGACCACTGGCAGCACGGCGGCCCCACCGGCTACCAGAATCTCGTCACCGTCTGCGCAGACTGTCACAACGACAAGATCCACCAACAAGGCTTCACCGCCCAATGGGACACCGCAAACAGCCATTACCGGCTCCAACCGCCACACGGGCCTGCAGACCAGACAACGAACAGCACCACCACCCAAACCGGACCCCGGCCACCCCCGACCTGAACGGCCGGCAGCTCCCCGACCAGCGAGGCGCTGTGTTGCGTCATGTGTCTCGTCTGACTTCGGCTCTAGGGTCTGACCATGACGCAGGAGAGCCACGACGGCGGATCGCTCGCAGGGATCACCATTCATCCCATCAAGGGCTGTCGCCGCATCGAGCTTGATTCGGTTGTGGTCACCGACACGGGCCTCGATGGCGACCGGGCGTGGCAAGTGGTGACCGCCCCGGACAACCAAAGCGACCGGGACGACCAAGGCAATCAGAATGACGGCTTGGGCGAGGCGGTCACGCAGCGACAGAACGCCGCGCTTGCCACCGTCGTGCCGATTCCCATCGATGGCGGTTTGAGCATCAGCGCACCCGGGGTCGGGACGATCAAGGTGAAGCGGCCCGCTACCAACGACATCACCGTGCGTGCGCTCATCGGCGACGAGGTGGCGTGCGCGGACGCCGGGGACGAAGCCGCTGAATTCTTCACCGAGGTGCTGGGCTTCTCGGTCAGGCTCGTCGCGATGACGCCCGAGTCGTCCCGGCCGATGCGGCTGTTTCGCGGTCGCCTTACTGGCTTCGCTGATGCCGCACCGGTGTTGGTGGCCAATGCGGCCTCGCTGGACGATCTTGTGTCGCGGGCGACAGAGCCCTTCGGGATCGAGCGTTTCCGGGCGAATCTCATCATCACCAACGACGAACCATGGTCCGAGGACACGTGGACGGAATTCTCAATCGGAGATGCCGACCTCGTCGCACGAGTCGAGTGGCCTCGCTGCTCAGTTCCCCAGATCGACCAGGACACCGGGGAGCGGCACCGCGAACCCGCCTTGGTGCTGCGCAAGCACCGCTGGTGCTACTCCGCGGAAGGCTTCTCGACGCGAATGCGGGGAATGCTCGAAGGCAACGCCATGTTCGGCATCGGCTGCACTGTTGATCCCGAAGGCGCAGTGCTGTCGGTGGGTGACCCGGTCAGCGTCACAGCAACCGGTCCGCCGCTGCTCGACCCGCCACCCTGAGTCGACGGGCAAACTGCTGCTCGGCGATGTCGTAGGCGAACTCGTGACAGTGGTCGAACACGCGCCGGGGAAAGAGGGGTCCAGACAGCCGAGGCGAGCCGGTTCGGAGGCGGCGACTGGGCTGGGGTCAACCGCTGGATCGGCGCAGCTCAGGTGAGCTCGCCGAGAACCTCGTCGGTGTGCTCGCCCAGCATCGGGGCCCGCTGCCACGCCCACCAGTCGCCGTCGGTGGTGAACGGCGAGCCGGGCACGGTGAAGTCGCCCAGCACCGGGTGAGACTCGGGCCGCCACCAGCCCACTGCTTCGAGGTGCGGGTCGTGGCGCAGGTCGCCGACGGTGTTGACCGGGGTGATCGGGATGCGCCGTCGCTGGCCCTCCACGAACAGCTCCTGCTTGGTGAACTGAGCCGTCAGTTCCTCGACCCACGCGTCCACCGCCTCAAGGGCCTCACGGCGCACGACGATGTCGATGAAGATCTCATCCAGAATGCCCTCGTTGCCGGTCAGCTCGTGCACCCACTGTGCCATTGCGTTCCAGTGGGCTGGCTGGATGGCGATGATCGCGACGTGACCGTCGGACGCTGGGTACATGCCCATCGGGCTGGTGACCGGTCGCCGGTTGCCGGCCCGCGGCCGGGGTACCTGGTCGTCGAGATAGAGCGGCACGCCCGTCTCGGGAGACAGCCACAGCCCCACCTCCTGCAGCGACAGATCGATGGTTTGGCCCAGCGCCGGCTCGCCGGCTGCCGCGGCCTGGTTACGCGCACGCACCGACATCATCGAACCGACGGCTGCGTGCAGCGACGCCCCGTGCATCAGCACGCCGATCTCGCCCGCCGGTGCCAGCGGCGGACCGTGGGGAAATCCCACGGTGGATGCCAACCCGCACGATGCCCAGCCGATGAGGTTCGACGAGAGCCAGCCACGGCGCGGCCCGGTCATGCCGAAGGGCGTGATTGACACCCACGTCAGGTGCGGGAACCTCTCGACGATGCCCGCGACGCCCAGCGCACCCCGGTCACGTTCTGTCAGCCACGGGTAGTTCTCCTGAGTTGCGGGGAGTGCGTCGTCGAGCACCACATCGGCCGAGCCGATCAGCGACACCAGCGCCGCCGCATCGTCGGAATTGGTCGGATCCAGTACGACGCTGCGCTTCGTCGCCCCGTAGTAGGCCCACCACAGGCTGGCCTCGGGGCCCTCATGGCCCGGAGCGAACGGCGGCATTCGACGGATGGGATTGCCATCAGGCGGCTCCACGCAGATCACATCGGCGCCGAGCGCCGCCCACACACGGGTGCCGTACGCGCCCGACAAGCCAGTCAGGTCGAGCACCCGCACGCCCGCCCATGGGCCCTGCCCTCGCTGTGCGGCGTTCACACCGCACCGCCGGTGACGTTGCCGTCGGCGTCGTAGATGTCGGCGATCCCGAGCGATTCGTACCATCGGTCGAAGGGGCGCTCCAGAGTGACCTCGGGCCGGGCGTCGGTGAACGCCACCCCGTCGTCGACCAGTTGCTGCGCTTCGCTATCGGAATAGCCGAGTTCAGCGAGCACGTCGATCGTGTCGCCGCCCATATTCGGACCCGCACGGGTGACATAGGGCGGCGTTCGGCTCATGCGCAGCGGATTGCGCACGAACAGGTCCCGTCCCAGCCTGGGGCTTGGCACCACCGAGTACGGGCGGCGGTCGTGCACCTGCGCGTCAGCCATCACGCCGCGATGGTCGAGCACCTCGTAGGCCGCGACACCCAGGGCCTGCAGCTCGGCGGCGGCCTGCTGCGCGCTGCGACGGGCAGTCCACGACGACAGCTCAGCGTCGATGGCGTCATGGTTGGCAAGGCGGTCGGAAAGCGTGTCGTGCGGGTAGGTCGACAGCGCGTGGCGCCCGCTGCCGTCGTGCGCGTCGATGGCCGACCATTCGGCTAGCGCCGCAAGCGAGTGCCACGCCTCGTCGCTCTGCACTTCCACGGCTATCCAGCGGTCGTCGCCCGCGCAACGGTAGATCCCGGCGGGTGCTGCCCACGACACCCGGTTGCCGTTGCGGAACGGCTCCGGCACGCCCAAGTCCTGGCCCACCAGGTACGGCCCCAGGAACGACACGGTGGTCTCGAGCTGACTGATGTCGATGAATCGACCCTCCCCGGTGCGGTCGCGTTCATGCAGAGCGCTGACGATCGCCAGCATTGCGTGCAGGCCACCCATGTAGTCCGGTGGTGCGATCGAGGGAATGCCGGCCGGTTCCTCGTGGGGAAAGCCCGTCAGTGCATCCCACCCCACCAGCGGGGCCTGATTCGGCCCGAACGCCCGGAACGGGTAGTACGGCGCATCAGGGTCAACGCCGAAGCCGGTCATGCCTGCATAGACGATGTTCGGCGACACCTCGACCACCGAGGCGTAGTCGAGCCCGAGCTCGGCGATGCCCGGCGCGGCGAAGTTCGTCAGGAAGACATCGCAAGTGGCCAGCAGGCGCTTCGCCGCTTCGAGCGCCTCGGGCAGTTTCAGCTCAAGGCCCACCGACCGCTTGCCGGCCGACATCTCCGGCACATACGGGCCGGTGTCGCAAAAGACATCTGCAAGCTCAGGATCCCGCGCCCAGGCCGAGCCGAAAGCCCGCGCCACATCGGGATAGCTGTGGGCCTCCACCTTGAAGACCTCGGCGCCGTGGTGCGCCATCGCCTGGCCACAGCATGGCGCCGCCACCGCAATGCTGATCTCGAAAACCCGGACCCCTTCGAGCGGCCTCCGCTGTGATGCACCGGACGCAGCGGCCGCATCGGATTGCTGTTCAGCTCCCATAGCCCGGCGACCTTAGAAGACGCGCAACAGGTGAACCGCCCTGTTGTCGCACCAGTTGCTTCCCGCTCCGGTTCGTCGTCGCTCGCGAGCCGTTAAGGCCCGTGGCCCAGTTTCGTGCCCGCAGCATCTTTGCCGGCTGCTGCGGGTCTCGGGGATCCGCCACTGCGCCACCAAGGCATCTGATCGTGCTGCGTGCTAGGACAAGGACCGCGCCGAAGCCAGCGCCGCGCCAAGCGCCGAGACCAGCAGCGCAGGGCCGCATCCGGCCGAGGCAGACCACACACCCAAGAGAGGACAAGCGACCCATGTCAGATTCCGCCACCGACTCGCCCACCGAGATCGTCGACAAGTTCATCGCCTGCATCGAAGCGAAGGACCTCGACGCAGCGGTCGCCCATGTCTCCGACGACGTCTACTACGACAATGTGCCGGTCGGCGACATGAACGGTCCCGATGCCATGAGGGAGTTTCTGGGTGGCCTGACGAAGGGCGACGGCCCCGTCGAATTCGAAGTGCTCCGCCAAACCGCCTCTGGCAACACCGTCATGAACGAACGGGTCGACCGCTTCCACACCGGTTCAGGCCGCCAGATCGAGCTGCCCGTCATGGGAATCTTCGAGGTCAACGACGGACTCATCACGTTCTGGCGCGACTATTTCGACAATGGCATGTTCATGCGCCAGATCAAGGGCGACTGAGCCAGCCGTGGCCTATCAGTACGACGGCTTTGACCTGACCGGCAAGGTCGCAGTCATCACGGGCGGCAACGGCGGCATCGGCCTCGGGTACGCCCGAGGCGTCGCGGCTGCGGGCGCCGACGTCAGCATCTGGGGCACCAATCCGGACAAGAACGCGGCGGCTGAGGCGGAGTTGCAGGAGATCAACCCCTCCGCCAGCGCGCTGCAATGCGACGTCTCCGACGAGGAACAAGTCGAAGAGGCCATGGCAGCGGTGGTCGAGCGTTACGGGCGCGTCGACGCCTGCTTTCCCAATGCCGGCATCGGCACGCAGAACCAGAAGGGCTTCCACGAGCATTCAAACGAGGACTGGTTCAGCGTCATCGACGTCAACCTGCATGGCGTGTTCTTCACGCTGCGGGCCGCCACCCGCCAAATGATCGCCCAAGGCGAAGGCGGGTCGCTGGTGCTGACCTCCAGCGGCACTGCCATCCAAGGAGCTGCCCGAGGCCAGGCGTACGCGGCCACCAAGGGAGCGATGCTGGCAATGATGATGGGGCTGTCGGTCGAGATGGCTCGCTACAAGATCAATGCCAACGCCGTCATCCCCGGCTGGATCGACACCGCCATGACCGAGCGGCTGTTCAACTGGGACAAGTTCGTCGACAACGTGATGCCCCGCATCCCGATGCGCCGGTGGGGTGTACCCGACGACTTCGGCGCCATAGCGGTGTACCTGATGAGCGACGCCGCCCGCTGGCACACCGGCGATGTCATCAAGATCGACGGCGGTTTCAGCATCTTCTGATTTGGCCGTCGCTGCGGCAGTGCCCTCCCAGCATCGACCTGGTGCCGCCATGTCTTCTCCTCGTGTGCCAAGGCGCGCGGCGGGCGATTTACGAAGATGTGTTAGATTTTGGGCGAGCGGGGGATCCGGCTCGCGCCGTCCGAACGACCGCGCTGTCCCACAGCGTTGCGCCTTTCGGTGCCGCAGCAAGCCGGGCGCTGAATCACGAGGGGGACATCGTGGAGGAACACGACATTCACATCAAGGACGGCACGATCGTCGACGGGACGCGGGTGCCGAGCTTTCGCGGAGATCTGTGGATCTCCGACGGTCGCATCGCCCAAGTCGGCGGGCGCCCCGACAGGCCGTCCAAGGAAGTGATCGACGCCGGCGGGTGCATCGTGGCACCGGGCAGCATCGACCTGCACACCCACTATGACGCACAGATCCGCTGGGATCCGTACTGCTCGATCTCAAGCTGGCACGGGGTGACGTCAGTGGTGCTCGGCAACTGCGGCTTCGGCTTCGCTCCGTGCAAGCCCGACTTCCGGGAACGCTCGATGCTCACGATGGTGCGCACCGAAGCGATCCCGCTGGCCGCAATGGAAGAGGGCATGCTGCCCAAGTGGGACTGGGAGACCATCCCCGAGTACCTCGACTCGCTGGATGCCGCACCCAAGGGCGTGAACGTCCTGCAGTACATGCCGACCGCGTCGCTGATGATCTACGTGATGGGCCTCGAAGCTGCGAAGTCGCGGCCGGCCAACAACGCCGAGCGCAAGGAGATGCAGCGACTGCTGCACGAAGGCATGGATGCCGGGCTGTGCGGCTTCTCCATCCAGCGTCTCGGCCCGAATTCGACCCAGTCCGACTTCGACGGCACGCCGATGGTCACCGACACCATGATCGACGACGACATCTTCGTGCTGGCCGAGGTGTTGCGCGAGCGTGACGAGGGCTTCATCCAGCTCACGCAGGCCACCAGCCCTGACGTCAACAACCCCGAAGACCTCACCTTCAAGCGGCGGCTGGCAGAAGTCAGCGGGCGGCCGATCATCGACAACGTGGTGCCGGTCAGCCAGCGCAACCCCCGGGTGCACGAGGAACGGCTCGAGTGGCTCGAACAGGCCCACAACGACGGGCTGCGCATCTTCGGTCAGGGTGCTTCGATCCGCACCGGCTTCGCCTTCTCACTCGACGAGTGGAACCTGTACGACTCGAGCCCGGCGTGGCGCGAGGCCACCACGGGCACGGTCGAGGAGAAGATACGAAAGATGTCCGACCCGGCCATCCGCGAGCGCCTGCGCGCCGAGACTGACGAAGCGGCAACGCTGTTCGCGAACACGCAGGGCGCTGTCGGCGGGCCGCCTCGCAAGCTGGTCGTCCAGGGCGTGGCTCGCCGGCAAGACATGCAGAAGTACGTAGGCAAGTCACTCGGCGAGATCGCGGACATGGAGGGCAAGCACTACATCGACGTGATGCTGGACCTGTCGCTCAAGACCGACCTGAAGACCGAGTTCCTGGGCGAGGGTCCCGACTTCAACGTGGACCACATGTCGGCGGTGTACACCGATTCGCCATACACGATTCCGGGCGTGTCCGACGGCGGAGCACACACCAAATTCTTCACCGGCGGTGCGTGGACGACCGACTTCTTGGCGTGGATTGTGCGCGATGAGCAGCGGGTGACCGTCGAGGAAGCGCACTACCGGATGTCGGCGCTTGCCGCCCACGCTGCGGGCTTCAAGGACCGCGGCGTACTCAAGGAAGGCGCCCCGGCCGACGTGCTCGTCTACGACATGGACGAACTGGCCATCGATCCCGAGTGGATCGGCGAGGCGGTCTACGACCTGCCCGGCGGCGAATGGCGTCGGGTTCAACGTGCCCACGGCTACCGCCACATCCTCGTGAACGGCGTCGAAACCTTCCAGGACGGCGAGTGCACGGGCGCCACGCCCGGCAAGCTCCTGCGCCACGGCCGCGGCTAGCGTTTTTTCTGTCACCCGGCGGGGCGGGTCCTGTCACCGAACACCCCGCAGTCCTCGCAAGCTGCGGCTGCGGGGGCCCCGTTCGGTGCCACCCACCCCGCCTACCTGACCGCTGCTGGCGGCTAGTTGGCGGCGATCACCTCGGCGAGGGCTGCAACCCCATCGCTGATGTCTTGATGCGACAGGCTGCCGAAGCACAGTCGCATGCGGCGTGCTCCCCATTCGGGGTCGACTGACCAAGCGGCGCCTTCGTTGAATTGGATGCCCCGCTCCGCAGCAGGAGCGAGATAACGGGCCGTGTCTGTTCCCGGCGGGAAGGTCAACCACACGAAGATCCCACCCTTGGGGTCGCTCACCTGCACCGGCCCGCCGAGCTTGATCGCCACTCGAGACAATGCGCCCATATGGGTGTTGACGGCATGGCGCATCGCCGCACACTTCTCTCGCAAGGTCTCGCGCAGCTGGCTCACGTGGTCGTCGAAATGGGCCGCTGCGTACTCGGCGAGCACGAGTTGTTCGAGTGCGCCGGTGCCAGCGTCGTCCTTGAGCGCCATGAGCTGGCGCACGACGGGCACGTCGGCGACGATGTAGCCCACCCGCAGCGCCGGCGCGATCGACTTCGAGAATGATCCGCAATAGATCACCACGCTCTGGCCCTCCGAGTCGGCGCAGTCGAGCGCGCGCAGCGTTGGCGGTCGCTCGCCGGTCCACTGGAGGTCGGAATAGCACTCGTCCTCGAAGATCGGCACGCCGAAGTGCCGAGCGATGGCCAGGATCTCCCGCCTGCGCCCGATTGGCATCACTGAGCCAGTTGGGTTCTGGACCGTCGGGATGGTGTAGATGAACCGGGGAGGTGTGCCAGCCCCAGCCAGCTCGTCGAGCAGGCGCTCCAGGTGCTCCGG
This sequence comes from Candidatus Poriferisodalis sp., assembly GCF_965214215.1. GTDB lineage: Bacteria > Actinomycetota > Acidimicrobiia > Acidimicrobiales > Poriferisodalaceae > Poriferisodalis. Next base: position 2,814,595 of record NZ_CBDCBD010000003.1, read on the forward strand.
GACGATCCCGTCGTCGTCGAGTTCGACGCCGATACACCGGGCGCCGCGTCGTGCCACTTTCGAGATCATCCCGCCGTAGGTGGCCTCTTCGGCAATCACGACATCGCCGGGACGCAGGAACGCCGTATTGACCAGGTCGAGCGCCTGCAGCGAACCGGACACCACCAATACCTGCTCGCTGCTCGTCGGCATGTGCGCGTTCGCCGCCAGCGACTCGGCGACGAATTCACGCAAGCCCGCGAAGCCCTGGGGATTGCCGCCGAGGTTGTAGGTGGCGAGCTCGGCACCGTGCTTCGTGAGCGCCGCCATGGCCGCCTCGGTCAGGCCGCCCACCGGCACGCTCGGCGAGTCGTTGTTCCCGCCGACGAAGCTGAAGCGCGGGATCGGCGTCCACGCCCCTGCTGGCTGCGGCAGGCCGTCGACCATCTTGGCTGCGATGTCGAACGCGCCCGCCGGTGCGTCGCTGTTCGGTCGGGCGGTCTCGGTCACGATGTTCTCCCCGGTGATGTTCGGCAAGCCCGGTTCAGGCGTCCGAGACCACGATTCGCTGCGCAAACAGCCACTGCCCGTCGACCTTGCGAACGATGTCGTCGTAGTGCCCGACCAGCAGGATCGTGCCGCCTTCAGGCAATGGCTTGACCATCTGGATGTGGCTGAACACGGTGGCTTCGTCTGTGTCACCGTCAGCGACGACGTTGGTTACCCAGTGCTGCGCTGAGTAGAACTCGGCGTATTGCTCTTCGGTGGAGTAGGCCTCGGCGAAGGCCCGCAGCTCGTCTCGGCCGTTGAACGTGCCGACAATCCCGATGAATTGCCCGTCCGGTGTGAAGGTGTTGGCGTATCCGTCAGCGTCGCCTGTGTCGATCGCCTTGTTGTAGCGAGAAATCAGGTCTCGGATTTCTACCCGGTCGTCGTTCGTCAGTGCCACAGCGCTCCCCCACGGTCTGTCGGGCGTGTCGCCGCCAACCTACTTCGGCACGAATCGCGGGGTGCCGGCTCATTGCATTAGCCATGCCTATCGATCAGCGGCAGGCATTGTCACTATCGAGCATTCACCCGTCTGGATACGTACCGACTCCCTTGCTTATACTTCGACTGGTGCGCACGGTCCGGGCATTTCGGTCGAGACGAGACCGGCGACACGCCGAGGGGGCAGCGCCGGACGATCTGGCTCGCAACGGTCGAGATCGGCACTGGCCGGGGGCGCGCTCCATCATCCTCGACGGCATCTCCCATTCGTACAACCAGTCCCCGGCTGCCAGTTCTTCCGCCGACTCTGACGTCACCTCGGGCGGCTGCTACTCGGTGCAGGACCTGTCCCTGCATGTCGCGCCAGGTGAATCCGTTGCATTGCTCGGCCCCAGCGGCTGCGGCAAGACCACACTGCTGCGACTCATCGCCGGGCTGGAACGCCCCCTCGCCGGCACCATTCAGCTCGGCGACAGGTTCGTCTCGGGAACGTCGGGACGGGGCGGCACATGGGTGGCACCTGAATCACGCCGGGTCGGGATGGTGTTCCAGGACTGGGCACTGTTCCCGCATCTCACCGTGGGCCGCAACGTCGGCTACGGGCTCGAGCGTTCCAAGCGAACCCCCGACCGCATCGCCGAAGCGCTCGAATTGGTGGGTCTCGGCGGTTTTGCGGAGCGCATGCCCGCAACGCTCTCTGGCGGACAGCAGCAGCGTGTCGCCTTGGCTCGTGCGCTTGCACCGCGCCCGGGCGTGCTCTTACTGGACGAGCCCTTCTCCAATCTGGACTCGTCGCTGCGCGAAGACGTTCGCAGCGAGGTTCGCCGTCTCTTGATCGAATTGGGCATCACCGCTGTCTTCGTGACCCACGACCAGGACGAGGCCTTTGTCGTCGGCGACCGGGTCGGCGTGCTGTGCGAGGGCCGTCTGGCGCAGGTCGACACGCCCGATGGCCTCTACCGGCGGCCAGCAGATCCGTTCGTAGCAGACTTCGTGGGCACGGCATCTTGGCTGCGCTGTAGGGCCTCTGGCGGAGTCGCGCACACAGCGCTGGGCCGCCTGCCGCTTGGCGGAGCGCAAGCTGCGAGCAGCAACGGCACGCAATCCGACGTAAGCGCAGCAGATGCAACGACTGATGCCGTGACCGGCCCGGTGGATGTGATGCTCCGTCCCGAGCAGCTGCGTCTGGCACCGGGAACCGCGGCGCAGGTCGAGCTCGTGGAGTTCTACGGGCATGATTCGATGGTGTTAGCGAACCTCGACGGCACCCATCTGCGGGTGCGCTGCGGGCCCGATCCGAACGTCCGGCGCGGCGATGTCGTGGCGGTCGAGTTCATCGGCACCGATGTCGTCGCATTCGCCCGACGTGGCCAGTCCGCGCACAGCCTCTTTGAGGAAACCCTGGAGCGAGCCGAGTTGCGATACCCCGCGGGGGTCGACGGCTCACCCACTCCTGCCGAATTGGAACTCTTCGCCGACTGATCGGCTGACCGGCCGCAGGGGATCTGACTCCAAGATCGAGCAGCGGCATCAGGCCGCAAGCGCAACCGCTGCGGGCCGCTCAGCCCTCGCGCAGCGGAGCGATGACCTGCTCTGCGAATCGGTGCGCCGGTTCGGCACTGTCCGGGTTGCCGAAGTCGAGCACGAAGTGGCCGATGCCGACGTCCACCAGCGAGGCCAAGAACTCGACGTACTCGGCCGACTCGCTGTCAGTGTTGGGCAGGGCACGCTCAACGGTGGTCGACATCTCCAGGCCGGCCGGATCGCGCCCGAGCCGCTCGAGCTCGTCTGCCACGATCCCGCACTTGCGACGCAGCGATTCGAGATCTCGCCGCCATGGCGTATTCCAGATATCGGCATGGCGGGCGGCGACCCGTAGGCCGATCTGCTCTCCTGAGGCGCCGATGCAGATGGGCGGGGCAACCTCGGGCAGCGGCGGCGCCGCCGCACCATCGATGCGGTAGTACTCGCCTTCGAAGCTCGGGTCGTCCTGCGTCCACATCAATCGGCAGATCGTGATGACCTCTTCGAGCTGGGCGAAGCGCACCTTGGGCGACGGGAATTCGTAGCCGTACGCCTCGTACTCGTCGCCGCGCCAGCCGGCGCCGATGCCCAGGATGAAGCGGTTGCCCGACAGGTACTGCAGCGTCGCCGCCATCTTTGCCGTCAGCGCCGGCGGCCGGTAGCCGTGCCCGAGCACGTGATGGCACAGCTGCACCCCGTCGAGACGGGCCGCACACCAGGTGATCGTCGTCCAGGCCTCGAGGAACGGGTCGGTCTTGGCGTCGAAGCCATAGAAATGGTCGGCAATCCACAGCGAGTCGAAGTGCTCGATCACCTCGGGCAGGAGCCACTCCACCTGGTCGGCCACGATCGACCGGTGGTTGCTCCAGCGGTTGCCGATGCACGGCGACAACCATCCGAACCTGAGTGCATTCTCTGCTGTCACCGCGTCACGCTAACGGAGTGGCCCGGCCTGCCTCCGGTCCAGTGGACTCGAATCCGAGCGTCCAGCGATGATCACAGCGGCAGCTTGCCCTCGACCGAATGCAACGCTGCCTTGCGCTCGGCGGCATCTGGGAGCACTTCAGCGACGAGTTCCCAGAATGCGGGTCCATGGTTCCGCTCGGTGAGGTGCGCCAATTCGTGAACCACGACGTAGTCGAGCAGTCTGGGCTCGAGCATCACGAGCCGCCAGTTGAACCGGAGAGCACCGTCAGCGGCGCAACTCCCCCAGCGCTTGCGCTGATCCCCGATGAGCACTTCAGGCTTGGCGCCACGCCCCAATTCGGGCCACCACCGCTCGACGCTCGTCGAGACGTGCTCAAGAGCACGGAGCCAGTACCACTCCCTGATCGCGTCGCGAATATTGTGCGCAGCTTCGTCCTCGGACATCTCGAGCGGCAGGAACACCTGCAATTCCCACGGACGGAAGCGCACGTCGACGTCGGGAACGACGCCATTCCCCACAACCACACTCAGGTCTCGCCCAAGGAACGGAAGTGAACCGGGCATTTCGCTCGGGCACGGCACGGCACGGGCCGCGGCCAGACGATCCATGATCCAGCGCGCCTTCTTTCGGACAAACCCGTGTATCTCATCGGGAGGAGTGGCTGCAGGAACCGCCACGCAGACACCCTCTGGACCCACGCTGAGTTGCAGCGTCTTATGCCGCCGGGTGCTTCGCCTGACCTCGAAATCGATGACGGCATCGCCGAATCGGATCTGGTCGCGCTCAGTCAAGATCATCCCGCGATTCTGCCCTGCAGCGCGATCACGGCTCATCTCATTTTCTGGCGTTTCTCACGGACGTCCTCGGTGAGGTCCTCGTCCGAAATGCGACCCCGAAGTCGGAGCCCCGCTAGGGACGCACAGCTCGCTTGTTCGGTCGGCGCGCCAGCTCGGCAAGCACCGGCTGGGCCAGCTTCACGAAGGTGCACGCCAGTCGGCGGGTCTCACGGGGATCGATGAGGTCCACGACATCGCCGTGCATGGCAGCCTTGAACGGCGAGCGCAGCCGCAGCAAGCGTTCTTCGATCATCTCTCGGTGGGCTTCAGGGTCGGGTGCGGCATCGATCTCACGCCGGTAAGCGGCCGCTACGCCGCCCTCGATGGGAATGCCGCCCCACTCCCCCGCCGGCCATCCGAACCGCAGGTTCAGCGCGTGGGGCAGACCGATGCTGTTCGGTGCGTCTGCTGCCACGCCGTAGGACTTGCGGACATTGAATTCCACCTTCGGCACGCTCGCTTCTGCCGATGCGATCAGGGCGCGCACGCCGCGCCGCATGGTGGCCTTGCGCTCCGCCGCCGAGCCCAGCATGAATCCGGGCATGTCCAAGAAGATCACCATCGGCAGGTTGAATGCATCGCACAGGTCGACGAAGTGCGCGTACTTGTCGGCACCGTCGCCGTCCATCGCACCGGCCAGCCGCATCGGGTCACTGCCGACAACACCCACGCTGTAGCCGTCGAGCCGGGCGAAACCGGTGATGATCGCCCCGGCATAGTGACGGCGCATCTCGAAGAACTCGCCGTTGTCGACGACGTGGCGAATGAGTGCCCGTGCGTCGTAACCGGCTCGGCGATTCGTGGGGATGATGTTCAGCAGCTCTTCGGGCCGGCGATCCGGCGGGTCGCCGGTGTCGACACGCGGCGCCACCTGCGACACCGTGTTCGGCAGGTACGAGAGGAACGCGCGGATCTGGTCGAACGCGTCCTCCTCGTTCTCGGCCACATTGTCGACCTGACCGCTCTCGTACACGTGCATCCGATAGCCGCCGAGTTCCTCCTTGGACAGATTCTCGCCCGTGGCCCGCTGCACCACGGGAGGCCCCGACGGGAAGATCTGCGACTGACCCTTCACCATCACCGTGAAGTGCGACATCAGGGCCGCAGCCGCAGGCCAACCCGCGACCGACCCCATGATCCCCGCAGCCACCGGCACCTTGGTGAGCATCTCCACGCCCTGCCACCACATGTCGCCCTGCGGCAGGGCCATCTGGCCCGATTCCTCGTCGGATCGCGAGCTGTGGCCGACACCCTCGCGCAGCTGCACATATGGGATGCCGTAGGTGATGGCCAGCGGTTGAGCGAATTGGTGCGGGATCTTGTGGACGTTGTGCGGGCTGCCGCCCGAGATGGTGAAGTCGTCGCCGCCGATCGCCACCGGCCGGCCGTCGAGCTCGGCCAGGCCCATCACGTAACCGCCGGGTGTGAACCCGATGATGTTGCCGTCGTCGTCGTACTCGGGGCCGCCCATGAGACCGCCCATCTCGATGAACGAGTCCGGGTCGGCCATCTTGGCGATGCGCTCGCGCACCGTGTAGCGGCCGCCCTGGTGCTGACGGTCGATGCGCTCAGGCCCGCCCATCTCGGACGCCAGCTCCTTGAGATACGCAATCTCCGCGATCGCGTCCTCCCACGACATTCCCGGCTTCCATGTCTCCCGATCCGGGTCAACTGGCATCCCTGCGCTCCGTTCTCCCGACGCAAAAGACGACATCGCTCAGCGTGCGGCCACATGAACGCCAGGTACTTCGCCTCAGCATGGTTACGAATGTATGTCGCGAAGTCGTTGGCTGCCGGGTCTGGCGATGGCCTCTGCGACTCGCCCACTGTCGTCGCGGTAAGTTTCGGCCCTAGGCGCGGGGTACGCCGTGCCGTGGAGAATCACAGGGGATCACTATGGAGTTGGGACTGTTCACCATGCCGAGCCACCCGCCCGAGCGCGATCTGCGCGAGGGCTGGGAATGGGATCTGCAGGTCATCGAGTGGGCTGATGAATTCGGCTTCAGCGAAGCCTGGATCGGCGAGCACCATGCTGCGAAGTGGGAGCCGCACCCCGCGCCGGACCTGCTGACGCTCGCTGCTCTGCAACGCACCAAGAACATCCGCATCGGCCCCGGCGGCTTCCTGATGCCCTACTACCACCCTGCCGAGCTGGCCAACCGGATCTCGCTGCTGGACCACATCTCCCAAGGCCGCCTGAACTTCGGTGTCGCGGCCAGCGGTCTGCCCAGCGACTGGGAGATGTTCGGCGTCGACGGCATGGCCGGAGAGAACCGCGAGATGACCCAGGAGTCGGTGGAGTTCATCTTGAATCTGTGGAGCCAGGAGCCCGGCTGGGTTCACGAGGGCAAGCACTGGAAGGGGTCGGTGCCCCACGGGATGCCCGACATGGACCTCGTGCAGCACCTCAAGCCACTGCAGCAGCCGCATCCGCCGATCGCCGTAGCCGGGCTCAACTCGCCGTCGCCGACGCTCGAGATGGCGGGCGAGAACGGCTGGCTGCCGCTCAGCTTGAACCTCAACCCGCAGTACGTCAGCGGACACTGGGACTCCTACGAGGCCGGCGCCCGGCGAGCCGGACGGGAGGTCAGCCGTAGCGACTGGCGCATGGTCCGCGAGGTGTTCGTCGCCCCCACCGACGAGGAGGCCTGGGAGCTGTCCTACGGCGGGATGATGGGCCGGATGATGACCGAGTACTTCATCCCCCTGCTCGGCGCCTTCGACTTCCACAAGTTCCTCATCGACGAGCGCAACCCACCCGCCGGCGGCGAGGTCACCGTCGAGTACTGCGCCCGCAACAACTGGTTCGTGGGTTCGCCCGAAACCGTCGCAGCATCTATCGAGAAGGTGTACGCCGACGTCGGCGGGTTCGGCCACCTGCTGCTGTTCTGCTTCGACTACTCCGAGAACCCCGAAGCGTGGCGACGTTCGATGGACCTGCTGGCCAACGACGTCATGCCCCGGGTCGCACACCTCACCGGAGACTGAGCGCCCGATGCCTGCCCGGCCAGCGCTGGAGCACACCGTTCGGGCGCTGGTCGGGCGTGCACGCGCCCACCTGTCGCAGTACACGGGCATCGGCAACCGGCAGATCGCCCGACGCCCGCCCGCATGGCCGCCGCTGGCTGAGCTGCCCAAGGGCGACCCGCGGCTCGGGCTGCGAGACCGCTGGTACCTGCTGGGCACTGCCGAGGTAGTACTCGACGAGCCGGTGGCCACCCGCTTGCTGGGCGAAGACTTGGTGCTGTGGCGCGACGGCTCGGGAGCGCCCCACCTCATGGCCGACCTATGCCCGCACCGTGGCGCCAGGCTCTCGATCGGCGATGTCGTGGGCGACGAACTGCGGTGCGGCTATCACCACTGGCGCTTCGACGGCAGCGGCCAGTGCACCTCGGTGCCCTCTCAGGGCGGAGCGTGCTCGCTGGCTGAGCGCACCAAGATCAGCGTGACCTACCCGGTCGCCGAGGAGGCCGGCTACCTGTGGGCCTGGATCGGCGAGTCGGCTCCTTCGGCGCTTCATCTACCGGCCGAGTTCACCGACGACCGTTACTCCACGTTCCCCGAGACCGTGGAGTGGGGTGCGAACTGGATGCTGGCGCTCGAGAACCTCGTGGATCTCATGCATGCCCCGTTCCTGCATGCACGCTCGATCACGCTGAACGACGGCATCACCCATGACCGCGTCGTGGTTGACGATCACGACGACGGCTTCGAGGTGCGCCGCCGCGACCAGACCGGGACGAACTTCGACTGGATCGACATCCACACGGGCTCGCTGGCATACGTGCGCCTCGACATCCCATTGCCTCCCAGCGCCGGTCCCGGTCCCCCGCTGCGGATCCTGGGGTTTCTGACGCCACGCGACAATGCAGCCACGCTCGTGCACTTCCCGCGGTTCCGCGAGGTCGCTGGGCGCGATCGTCGGATCTGGCGGACGCTGTACCGGCTGCGCCTGCGCGGCACACACCTGCACGTGCTCAACCAGGACAAGGAGATGCTGGAGAGCCTGCGCACCACCGATGAGGCCCGGCGTGATGAGCATCTGGCGCAAGCGGACCGGCCTGTGGTGCACTTGCGTCGCGCACTCGAGGCCGACTTCGAGGCGCAGCGGGCGCGATTCGGGCTCGCCACTGAGACCCAACCCGTCCCGGTCGCGCTCGCTGACTGACTCGTACCCTGCAACCGTCGCACCCGCCACATGTCGATCACGACAGGACACCAACGATGAGCCAAATCACCACCGAGCGGGTCGAAACCGCAGATGCTGCCGACCTCGAGGCCCGCATCGACTCGATGTGCGCCATGCGCGACACCCGGCGGGAAGACTGGGACACGCTGGCGTTCCAGACCAAGGCCGGCCCGCAGTACCGGCGTGCCCAGATCCGCTACATCGGCTCTGGCGGCACCGGCAACCACGAAGGTGACGATCGGGCGCTGGCTGCCGAGCACTTCACGTTCTCCAACATGCTGCTGCCGCCGGGAGCTGAAGGACCCGAGCACACGCACCACGACGTGGAGGAAGCCTTCTTCGTGCTCGAAGGCGAGCTCGAGATCACGATCCACGCCGGCGACGATTCGGCCGCCCGGCTGCTCGGTTACCGCGACCTCATCAAGATCCCCGCGGGAACGGCCCGCTCGCTCCGCAATGTCGGCGACACCGACGCGTTGTTCGTGGTGATGCTCGGGGCGTCCAAGCCTCAGCTGCCCACCTATCCCCCGCACTCCCCGATGGCGGGGATCACGCGGGACTGAGGCGCTCGCACGAACAGCATCGCCATGAGCCTGCACGGCCGACGTGTCGTGGTCACCGGCGCCGGGCGCGGGCTCGGCGAGGCGATGGCGCATGCGATCGCCGATGCCGGAGGTCACGTCATCGTGGCCGAGCTGTCGGCCGAACGTGGTGAACGAGTCGTCAGCGCGGTACGAGCAGGCGGCGGTTCTGCGGAGTTCGTGCCGACCGACGTGGCCGATGAAGCCTCGGTGACCGCGCTCGCCTCCCATCTCACCGGCGCCAGCCCCATCTGGGGCCTGGTGAACAACGCCGGACTGGCCGACGCCGTCGGCGGCAAGACGTTCTGGGAGATCACGCCTGCCGAATGGGACCGGATCCAGGCGACCAACGCTCGGGGACCGTGGCTGGTGAGCCGGGCGCTGGCCCCCCAGATGCTGGCTGCGGGACACGGCCGGATCGTCAACATCGCCTCGGACGCAGCGCTGTACGGCTCGCCCCGGCTCGCGCATTACATCGCGTCCAAGGGTGCGCTGATCGCCTTCACCCGGGCGATGGCCCGCGAGCTGGGCGACCACAGCATCACCGTCAACGCCGTGGCGCCGGGGCTCACCGAGGGACCTTCCGCAGAAGGGATCCCGGCTGCACGCCATGCGCTGTACGCCGAGAACCGAGCGATCAGCCGACCCCAGCAGCCAGACGATGTCACAGGCGCCGTGGTGTTCCTGCTCTCCGACGCAGCCGCCTACATCACCGGGCAGACCATCGTGGTAGACGGCGGCTTCGTGATGCCATGAGCCAAGCCTTGCCGCGAAACGGCGGCGATCTGCTGGTCGAGATGCTGGGATCGCTCGGCATCGACGCTGCCTTCGGTGTGGTGAGCGTCCACAACCTCCCGCTCGTCGATGCCGTGGCCCACGGCATGCGATGGGTGCCCACCCGCAGCGAGGCGGCCTCGGTGAATGCTGCCGACGGCTACGCCCGCGTGCGCGGCACGCCCGGCTGCGCGGTGACGTCGACCGGCACGGGAGCAGCAAATGCGGCCGGGGCCTTGGTGGAGGCGCTCACGGCTGGCTCGCCGGTGCTGCACGTCACCGGGCAGATTCCCAGCGAGCATCTCGGTGCGGGACGCGGTGTCATTCATGAGACACGCGACCAGCTCGGGATGCTGCGGTCGTGCTCGGTGTGGGCGACGACGGTTGGAGCGGCGCCGTCGGTCGACTTCGCCGAGGCGGCACGGCGACTGGGTGGCCATCCGCGTGGACCCGTCAGCTTGGAATGGCCGATCGATCTGCAATACGGCCAAACCGAGCCCTTCGACGCAATCACGACCGACAGCTCGCGGCACACCGTCGGAGCCCCCGAATCCGACAATGACGCGTTGGAGAGCGGTGCTGTGCTCGGCACCGCAGCAGTGCCCGGACTCGACGAAGCTGCGCTGGACCGTGCCGCTGAATTCATCGCCGCAGCGAAACGACCCGTGGTGTGGGCAGGAGGTGGTGCCATCGGTTGCAGCGGCGGGATCGACCGCCTGCTGCACTGCACCGGTGCCGGGTTGTTCACCTCGAACGCGGGCCGAGGCGTACTGCCCGAATCCGACGACCGGGTCATCGGCAACTTCGCAGCGTCTGCGACAGGCGCTGAGCTGCTCGACCAAGCCGATGTGCTCATCTCGGTCGGCACGCATTTCCGATCGAACGAGACTCGCAGCTACCGGCTGGCGCTGCCACGGTGGCACATCCAGATCGACATCGACCCAGCGGCCATCGGCCGTTCGTACCCGGCAGAGGTCGGCATCGTCGGCGATGCCCGCAAAGTGGTCGACGCGCTCGTCGGCCGTCTTGCCGATCATCTCTGTGCGCCGCAGCCGGATTGGAACGACAGAATCACCGCCGCCCGCGATCAGTGCCGAGCCCAACTGCGGCGAGACATCGGACCATACGCGGCGATCTGCGACATCATGGCGGGCGTGCTCAGCGACCGGTCGCCCCGTGTGCGAGACATCACCATCCCCAACAGCTCATGGGGCAATCGCCTGCTGCCGGTGATGGATCCATCCACCAACGTGGTTCCCCGTGGAGGCGGCATCGGACAGGCGGTAGGCATGTCCATCGGCGCATCAGTCGCGCGTGCCGACGAGCCGACCATGGTGATGGTGGGCGACGGGGGCCTGGTTCCCCAGCTCGGCGAGATGGCCACACTGGCCCAAGAAGAGCTGCCGGTCACCGTGGTCGTGTTCGACGACGGCGGCTACGGGGTACTGCGCAACACGCAGGACCGGCACCTCGGAAGGCGCTCGGGCGTGGATCTGCGCACGCCTGATCTGGCCGCGGCTGCGGCGGCGTTCGACTTCGGCTACTTCGATGTGGCGACGCCCAATGAGTTCGCCGACGCCTTCGAGTCGGCCACGGCTGCTGGGCACCCGCAGATGATCCGGGTGGACTGCGACGCACTGGGGCCGATGCCGGTCCCCTTCGTACCGCCCGTCGAGATGCCGTCGAGCGCAGACCGATGACCCTGCGCTTTGCACCGCACGATGACGCAAGTTGGCCAAGCAGCAAGATGATCAGATCGTGAGTACCACCGGTACCGATTCCGACGCCCAGACTGCGGCAGGGCTCATCTCTCGCAGTCACCTGGGCATCGAGCCGTTCTCGCTGTACCGGGCCGACTCGCTGACTGATGCTGCGTCGATGGTCGCCTCTGGCGCATGGGCACATGCGGGCGGGATTGACGTCGCCCAGCGGCTCCGCGACGGTGAAGCGGCACCGGCCGTCGTGCCGCTGTGCAAGCCCGGTCGGGGGTCGCCCGACGGGCTGGATGTGCTCGACGAGATCTCGCTCGGGCATGGGGTGCTGTTCATCGGGGCGGCGGTCACTCACGCCCGGATCGAAGCGGACCCGCTCGTGCGGGCTCACCGACCGGACCTCGCCGATGCCTGGCGGACTATCGGCAACGTACGAATCCGGTCCACCGGCACGATGGGCGGCAACCTCATGGCGTTCGATGCGGGCTACGACGCCGCGCCGATCCTGGCCGCCGCCGGAGCCTCGCTGATCTTCGTCGAGCCTGACGGGGTGCAGCGCCGCTACGCCGTAGCAGACCGGCCCCGAGACCGATTGCTCATGGGCTGCGAAGTGCCCCTCAACGGCCATGTCGTCTATGACCGGTCGCTGAAGCCGATCGTCTCTGTTGCTGTCGGCAACGACTGTGTGGCGATCGGTTGTGCCTATCAGGAGGTCAAGGTGCTCGCGGCCGGCAGCACAGACTCTCCCGGGGTCGGCGTGGCGCTGGCCAATCTGCCCGACCCGATTGGCGACGTGTTCGCTTCCGCTGCCTACCGACGGCGAATGATCAACGTGCTCGTGAACCGGTGCCTGCAAGCCCACATCGAGAGAACCAGTGCCCGCGCGATCGCGGGCATCAGCCCATCCACGAGCATTGCTGCGCACGCGCCTGCCGTTTCCCGGGCCGAAGAGCACCGCGGCGACACCATCGAAACGGCCCGGCGACCGGGCGAGACCCTGACCGGCGGATCGCCGGACGGACCGCCGCACGGATTGGCCAGCGGCATGAAGGCCAGCGTGCTCGACCTTTCAATCCGACTCAACGGGGAGCCGCTTCCCATTTCTGCGCCAGCTTCGGAGGTGCTGGTAGACACCATCCGCACCCGCGCCGGCCTGGGCGGCACTCGGGTCGGCTGCGACCAAGCCGTCTGCGGCGCTTGCACGGTGTTGTTAGACGGCACGCCGACTGCGTCGTGCTCCACGTTCGCCTGGCAGGCCGACGGCTGCGAAGTGCTCACAATCGAGTCGAGCCGCATGACGGTGACGAGTTCTACGCCGAACGACTCGGCCGCTCCTCACAGCGACACAAGCAGCCCGGCCGCCGCACAGGGCGCAGCAGTCGACCCAGCCGCGACACACAGCGAAGCGAGCGACCCGGCTGAGACGCTGCCGACAGTCCAGCGGGCGTTCGCCGAATTGAGCGCCTTCCAGTGCGGCTACTGCACACCGGGCTTGATCCTCACCGCGAGCGCCCTGCTTGCCCGCCATCGCGACCCTGACCGCACGACGATCTGCGATTGGCTCGACTCCAACATCTGCCGTTGCACCGGTTACCTGATGGTCATCGAAGCCGTTGAGGCCGCCGCGGCAGCGCTGCGCCCCGAATCCAGCCCTGCCTCGGACGAGACACCGTGACTCGCTCGGACGCCGCCGCGAAAGTCTCGGGCACTGCCCCCTACGCGGTCGATGTCGCTCTCGGAGGCATGCTGCACGCCAAGGTGCTGCGTTCGCCTCACCCGCACGCCCACATCACCTGCATCAACACCGTCGCTGCCGAGCAGGCCCCAGGCGTTCGGGCTGTCCTGACGCGACGTGACTTGCTCGATGCCGAGCTCCGCGACCGCTGGGCCGTCGCTGACCGGCACCATCGGTCGACCCGCGCACCGCTCGTGGCGTCACATAGCTACGGCTACTTCATCAAGGACCAGCCGATCCTCGCGCTCGACCGGGTGCGCTACGTCGGAGACGCGGTCGTCGCCATCGCGGCAGATACCGAACTCGAAGCGGCGCGGGCACTGGAGCTGGTGCAGGTCGATTATGAGCCCCTGCCAACCGTGGCGGATTTCGATGCCGCTTTGGCGGACGGGGCACCTGAACTGTTCCTCGAAGCCCCGCTCGCCATGACGCCCGCCTACGGCCAAGGCGCCAGCGGTGGCGCCCGACCTAGGCCCAACGTGTGCTACCGATTCGGCTACGAGACCGGTGACCCTGCCGCCTTCGACAGCTGCGACCATGTCTTCACCGACGTGTTCGGTTTCGACGGCCGCCAGCAGCACCTGCATCTCGAACCGTTCGTGTCGGTTGCTCGATGGACTGGACCTCGTTGGTCGGCCACAACCGCTGGCAGCGACGAAAGCACTACCAGCAGTCGCCTCGAACTCTGGTCGAGCTGTCAGAACCCGTTCCCGGTCCGCAAGGAAATGGCTCGACTGCTGGGTATCGGCGAACACCGGGTGCGGATGCAGGTCGGCTACCTCGGCGGCGGCTTCGGTGCCAAGAACGGCTGCAAGACCGAGCCGATCGCGACGCTGCTCGCGCTCAAAGCCGGGGCACCCGTCCGGTACTGCCTCACGCTCGACGAAGGCTTCTTGACCATGCGCCAGCACAACGCACGGCTGACGCTGCGCACCGGCGTGATGGCCGACGGCACGCTCGTTGCCCGAGACGCAGAGGTACTGCTCGATGCGGGTGCCTATGCCGATGCGAGCCCGCTCGTGGCCGAGAAGGCCGGCTATCGGGTGGCAGGGCCGTACCGGTGGCAGCACATCCACACGGTGACCGACGCGGTGCTCACCAACACCACCCCGGCGGGCCCATTTCGCGGTTTCGGCGGCACGCAAGCCAACTTCGCCTGCGAGAACCAGATCGACATGATCGCGGCACGGCTCGGGCTCGACCCCGTCGAGCTGCGCCGCCGCAACTTGATCGGCCTCGGTGAGCCCTACGTACCCGGCGAGTCGGCTATGGACTCCGACTTGACGGAAGGGCTCGACCTGGTGGCCAGCCATATCGGTATGGACGAGCCTCGGCCGCCGGGTCGGGGGCGTGGCGTCGCAGTCGGCTTCAAGGACTCCGGTGGGGTCAACAAGCCGGCACAGGCTCGGGTCAAGATCGCCACCAGCGGCGATGCATGGGTGCAGTGCGGCACCGTCGAGATGGGCCAGGGGGCACAGACCGCGTTGCGCGAGGTCGCGGCACGCGTGCTCGACGTGCCCCGGTCACGGGTTCACTGGTCTGACCTCGACACCGATCACACTCCGTTCGATCAGGGTACGAACGCTTCTTCGGCGATCTCGGTGATGGGCCAAGCCGTCCAGAAGGCCGCTGAAGCCGCTCGCCTGCGCCTGCTGCTCTTCTCAGCCACAGCGCTGGGGGTGCCCCTCGAGCGAGTCGAGTTCCGGGACGGTCTCGTTTTCGTCGTGCCGCCGGACGGCATCGGCGAGCCTGAGGGCCGGCCGCTTGCCCCGCTGGTCATGGGCACCTACGGCGGGACCGGGTACGAGTTCACGGGCGAAGGCTTCTTCAAGGCTCACAGTGACAGCCATGCCCCACTCGAATCGCCGTGCGTGTCATGGGAGTACGGCTGGGGCGCAGCGGAGGTCTCCGTCGACAGCGACACCGGCGTGGTGACGGTGCACCGATTGATCGTCTCAGGCGACGCGGGGACTGTGCTGCATGAAGGCGCGTGCCGTGGCCAAGACGAGGGCGCAGCGATCATGGGACTCGGCGGTGCGCTGTTCGAGACCATGCGCTTCGACGGCGGGATGCTCGCCAACGGCAGGCTGGTCGACTATCGGATGCCCCGAGCCAGCGACCTGCCGGCGGAGTTCGTCTCGATCACCCAGGAGCAGGGCCACGGGCCAGGTCCCTTCGGCTCGAAGGGCCTCGGCGAAGGGGCGATGCTGCCCGTCGCATCAGCGATCGCGAATGCCATTGCAGATGCGACTGGGGTGCGGGTGAGCTCGATGCCCCTGACCGGCGAAACGGTGCTCGCCGCGCTCGATGCCGCACGGGACGCGCCGTGAGCGCCTCCGCCGAGGCTGCGTGGGGCGTCACTCATCTGCGACACGTCGCACTGGCATGCAGCGCCTTCGACGAGTGCCTCGACTACTACGCCGGCCCATGGGGATTGGGGCGCATGGGCGATTCTGACGGCCAGACTGCGATCCTGCGAGGCACCGGAGCTGAGCACCATGTGCTGGAGCTGCATCGGGCCGATCGCAACGGCATCGACCACATCGGCCTCGGCCTCGTCGATGATCGGTCAGTCGACGAAGCAGCGGCAGGGTTGGCTGGCCGCGGCGTGAATCTGCTCAGCGAACCCGCCGAGCTAGACCGGCCGGGTGCCGGGTACGGGTTCCGCATCGCCGACCCCGAAGGGCGCATTGTCGAGCTTGCGGCCCGCACTCAAGCCGTGGCAGCTCTGCCCGACGGCGCCACGCCGACCAAGATCGCCCATATCGTGCTCAACACCACCGACATCGAGGCACTGTGCGACTGGTGGTGCGACGCGCTTGGCTTCCGCGTCAGCGACTGGAGCGAACGCCAGATGGTGTTCCTGCGCTGCAACTCCGACCACCACTCCATCGCCTTCAATCGCTCCGAATGGGCGTCACTCAACCACGTGGCCTACGAGGTTCCCTCGCTCGACGCATACATGACATCGCTCGGGCGGCTGGCCCGGGCAGGCCACGCCATCGGCTGGGGCCCCGGACGCCACGGCCCCGGCAACAACGCATTCGGCTACTTCGTGGACCCTGCGGGCATGGTGCCTGAAGTCACCGCCGAAGTGCAGCAGGTCGACGAGACCACCTGGGTGCCGCGAACTTGGCCACGCACACCCGAGCTGTCGGATCGCTGGGGCACAGCCGGCCCGCCGTCGCCCGAGATGCGCCAGCACATGGCCGGAGCGCTCGAGTAGCCAATCCTGCAGACTCGGTCGGCTCATGGCATGTCAGGCAGACTTCGCGCTGCTCGAATTGCGCGGAAGCCCTGGCACCATGCGGTGAGATGGGGTCTCCAACCACGCAGGCGTCTACTGACACGGCACTACCCGAGGTTCCGCAGCGACGCCACCGCCTGCTCGACCGCTTCGGGGGATTCGCCGATCAGCACGATCACGGGGTCGGGTTGCGGGACAGCTGGCCCGATGCGCCAGCTGCGTCCGACTGCCTGGAGCTCGTGATGACTCCCATCGAGGCTGGCGAACCAGCCCTTCGCCCGCACCAGCGCCTCGGGTGGGGATTCAAACCAGCGGGCGACGTCGGCCACCTCCCATGGCCCCGCAGGGGCGACGGAGGCCGTCGCTACCTCGAAGGGGTGCTCGCCCGACTCTGCACGGAATATTGCCCCCCGCACGGCGGCGCCAAGCAGCACTCGGGGGTCAATGCGCCCGTGTACCGCCGGAACGACCATCCGCCCCGGTGCGATCTTGCCGATCCGGCCGATCAAGGCCGCGGCCTCGTCGCCATCCACCTCGTCGACCTTTGACAGCACCACCACATGAGACACGTCGATCTGGCGACGCACGGCGGGTCCGATACGGGCGTCTTCCAGCTGTGCGCCGATCTGCTTCGCATCCACCACAGCCACGACACCGTCGAGCGTGCAGCCCGCAGCGGACTCGACGGCGAGCGCCAGCGTCGCAGGATCGGCTACCCCGCTCGCCTCTACCACTATGGCGTCACTTGCCTGCGATCCAGCCAGCCGTTCCAGGGTCTCGGCAAGATCGTCGACGAGGGCGCAGCACGCGCAGCCGTTGGTGAGTTCCACCCGGTCTGTCGTGCGTGACGCCACTCCCAGTCCGTCGATCGCGGCGGCATCAATGTTCACCGGTCCGATGTCATTCACCACCGCAGCTATGCGCAAGCCGGCTGGCTCCGCCAGCAACTGGCGCAGCACCGTGGTCTTGCCGCTGCCGAGGAAACCCGTCAGCACCGTGACGCCAATCGCCTTCCCGCTGGCATCACCGGGCTCGCGACGCACCGCTGCGATCGAGCCGACCGTCGCCTGCCACGCAGCCTCCAGCTCACTCATCAGCAGCCCGTGCGCACGATGCGCCGCGTCACGAGGTGGGCTCGCCTCCCAGCACCGTGTCGTGCACAGAAATGTCTCGCAGCGCCATCGGATCGACCTCGTAGGGATCGTCGTCAAGCACCGTGAAGTCAGCCAGCTTGCCGGCCTCGATCGAGCCCAGTCGGTCGTCACGGGCGAGCACGTGGGCTGCGTCGATGGTGATGGCACGCAGCGCCCGGTCGACCGAGATTCGCTCTCCCGGCGCCAAGACGGTCTTTTCGTCGGCGCCCACCCGGTTGACGGCACACCATGCCGCCAGCAACGGTGACAGCGGTGTCACCACCAAGTTGAAGTCGCTGTGCAGCGCGAATGTGGCGCCAGCCCGCTCCAATGAGCCCAACCGTGCCGTGGCCTCGCTGCGATCGGGTCCAAAGCCATGGTCGGCATGCAGCTGGGCCCGGAAATGCACAAAGTAGATGTTCACGCTGGCGAGCCCGCCGAGCGCTGCAAGGCGCTTCGCCTGCGCCGGTGTCGAGATGCAGTAGTGCTCGATCGTGAAGCGGTGATCGAATCGCGGGTGCTCGGCCTGCAGTGCAGCCAGCGTGTCCAGCGTCATGTCGACGGTGCGGTCGCCGTTCGCATGGGAGTGGATCTGCACGCCTGCCTGCCAGAACGGACGCATCCGCTCAACCATGTCCTCCCACGGCACCTCCCCGGTGTGGGCGGTGTCCTCGTCGAGGTAGCCGGGCGCGTTCATCACCAACGTCATCGACGGGTACGAGCCGTCGTTCACGTACTTGACTCCGTGCGTGTTGAGCCGGTCGTCGCCCTCGGCTCGCTTGCGAGCCAGGAAGTCGAGCATCTCGCTGCCGTAGCTGCGCACCAGCTTCGGCTCGAAGGGGATCATGTAGATGCGCAGCGGAAACGTGCCTTCCGCGATGGCAGCCGCATGGTCGTCCCACTCGGGCTCGAATCCGTCGGCCATTCCCCACACCAGGTCGGCCGTCGTGGTGACACCGGCGGCACGGGCGACCGCACCCATGCGGTCGATGGCAGCCCGACCCGTACCCGGCCCGAAGATCGAGGCCGCTACCGGCCGGTTGGCCCGTGCCGTCGCTTCGGTCTCCACGAACCAGCCGTTCAGCCGGCCATCGGGGTAGCGGCCGAGGCCGTGGCCGATCGAATCGTCATCGACACCGATGAGCTCGAGCATCGGGGAGTTCGCATAGACGATGTGCGGCGCGTATGCGCACACCCATAGCGGCACTGAGTCGCTGATGGAGTCGAGCATGTCCCGGTCGAGGTGGCCGTCTTGGCTGGCAGGGTCGTAGCCCCATGCGGTGAGCGGTTCGCCCGGATCGCCATGCTCGGCCGCCAGCGCCCGCAGCTGATGGAGCACCGCGTCGCGGTTGGGCAGCCCTTTGCGCAGCCCGGTCGGCGAGGCCGAGTCGATCGGGCCGACGTAGTGCAGACCCATGTAGGTGCCGCTGAGCCGCAGGTGCGTGTGGGGGTCGATGAAGCCCGGCAGGATCACTTTTCCCGCGTAGCGGTCGTCGACGTCGTAAGGGATGCGCCGCAGCCACGGCCGCATCGACTCCATCGTGCCCACCGACACGATCCGCCCGTCTGCCACCGCTACGGCATCCGCGTACGGCCTGCCGGGGTCCATCGTGTGGATCCGTGCCGCCGGGTACACCGTGATCTGGTCCATGCGCTACCCCGCCTGTGTCGTGGGCTCTTCGCGCAGTTCTAGTTCAGCCCACTGAGGTGATGAAGGTCTCCAGTGCGGCGATGTGCTCAGCCGTGTTCTGCAGGTCGGCGGCGGGATTGCCGCCCCACTCACACGTCGTGCTCTGGCAGTTGACCGAGAAGTGGCTAAACCCGGCACCGCGAGCCCCATCCACCAGCTCAGTCCACCGCTCCGGGCCGATGCCGTAGTTGGCTTCGCCTTCCAAGGCGAAGCCCGCTGGATCGCGTCCCTCCTCGGCGAGCAGATCTCGCAGCCGGTCGGCCAGCGCGACCGTGTCGGGCCCCGAATCGCCGAAGGTGAAACCATCGCCGTGGCGAGCTGCTCGTCGCAGGGCAGCGGGTGTGTAGCCGCCGAACCAGATCGGGATTCGGCGGGCTGGGCGTGGCCGGATGCCGGCCCGGTCGATGCGATGGAACTCGCTGCGGTAGTCGATGACGTCGTTCTCCCACAGCGCACGGATCACAGCGATCTGGTCGTCCAGCCGCGCACCTCGCCGCTCCCAGTCGGCGCCCAGCGATTCGTATTCCACGTAGTTCCAGCCTGAGCCCACCCCTAGTCGGAACCGTCCGCCCGACAGCAGGTCCACCTCGGCGGCCTGCTTGGCAACCAGGGCCGCTTGGCGCTGCGGGAGGATGATGATGCCGGTCTCGAACTTGATCGTGCTCGTGACGCCAGCGAGATAGCCGAAGAGCACGAAGGGTTCATGGAAGTCGTCCCGTTCGGTGTATGGCCCCCAGAAAGCCGGCTCGCGCCCGGCGTGTTCGGCGCCGAGCACATGGTCATAGGTGACGATGTGCGAGTAGCTGAGCGACTCGGCAGCTTGGGCCCAGTCGCGCAGGGCAATCGGGTCGGTGCCGATCTCGCAGGTCGGCAGTACTGCCCCGAATTCCATCAGCCCGCTGCTTCGCCGGTTCAGTTCAGGATCCGCAGCGGGACGCTGCGAGGCCCACGGATCGGCCCGACCGACCACTTGACGTCGTCGGGCTCGACGGCCAGCTCGAAGCGCGGGTAGCGCTCCAGCCAGGCGCTCAGCCCCACTCGGAGCTCCATTCGTGCCAGATTCGAGCCCAGGCACCGATGCACGCCCACGCCGAATGCCATGTGCCGGTTGTTCTCGCGATCCAGCAGCAGCTCATCGGGCTTCTCGAAATAGTCCGGGTCACGGTTCGCGGACGGATAGCTCAGCAGCACCCTTTGCCCTGCCGATACCGGGCAGCCCGCTATCTCGGCGTCTTCGGTGATGTAACGGGCGATAGTGACCGGGCTGTAATACCGCAGGAATTCTTCGACCGCAGTCGGCATGAGCTCGGGCTCATTCACGAGTCGCTCGAGGTCTGCGGGATGCGATCCCAAGTGGAACAACATGGCGCCCAGCGTCGACCAGGTCGTGTCGATGCCACCGAGCATCAGCACGAACAACGCTCCGATGCGCTCCTTGCGGCCGAACGGTCGCGTGGCGCCGTCAGGTAACTCGGCCTGCGCGTTCAGCACCTTGGTGACGAGATCGTCGGGGGCGTCGTCTCCGAGTTCTTCACGATCGCGCAGCTGGTCCGCGAAGAACTCCTGGACTTCGCGTGCAGCTGTACGGGCGATGCTGAGGTCGATCTGCCCTTCTTTGAGCATCCCGTCAACCCAGCGCCGAAAGGTCGGGCCCATCTCGGTGGACACGCCGAACAGATGCCCCATGACCGCGACGGGCAGCATCTGTGCGTAGTCCAACGCCCCGTCGACAAGCTTGCGGTCACCCATGTCGTCGAGCAGGCCCTCTGCCATCGAAAGGACCGTGGGCTCCAGCTCATCGGTAGCTCTCGGGCTGAATGACGGCATCAGGGGACGGCGCACCGGGCCGTGCTCGGGGGGATCCAACGTGATCGGAGACAGGTCGAGCTTGATCTTGTCTGGATGGTTGGTGTTGACCGCCGTCACCCGGTTCGAAAAGGTGGCCGTGTCACGAGCAGTCTCGACAATGTCCTCGTGACGTGTCACGAGGTATGCGCCGTAGAACCGCTCGGTCTTGGCGACAGGGCAGCGTTCGCGCAGGTCAGCCAGGATGTCGGGCCCGTGCGCGGCCCATTCCTCGCTCAGGTGGTCGAAGTCGGTGGCCCAGTCGCTCACCAGCGGTCGTTCGGTCATCGTGGAAGCTGCTCCTGGCGCCTCATTGGTCCGCCGATGATCGACAGTCCATCTCGGCCAAATGCTATTCGCCATTCTCCGCCACCACCGGGAAGCCGATCTCCGTCGACGCTCTGCTGCTTCTGCGTTGTCGTTTCGCCTTTCGCACGGCTGCTTTCGGGCGATTCCAGATCGCCTTCGTCGCGGGCGCCTACTCGCCTGTAGGCCCTCAGCCGTCGCCTCAGGCGCGGGCCGGACTGGGCGCGTACCGTGGAGGCGTGCCGTTGTCGGTGATCGGGATGATCGGCGTGTCGCCGCCCAAGGACGACTCGACGGTGCACGTCATCGAAGGCGGGCTGTCCCGGGAATTCCTCGAGGACTTCGCCAAGGCCCACGACGAAGCCGGATTCGACCTGGTGCTGGTGGGCTACACGTCGACCTCGGCCGACGGATGGTCGGTGGCAACCCACGCCGCCTCAGTGACCGAACGGCTCGGCTACCTCATCGCGCACCGTCCGGGCTTCGTTGCGCCCACCCTGGCTGCCCGCAAAGCGGCGACGTTCGACCAGCTCAGCGGCGGGCGATTCGCGCTGCACATCATCGCCGGAGCCAGCGACAAGGACAATCAGCGCGACGGCGACTACCTGCCGAAGGCCGACCGCTACGCCCGCGCCGGCGAGTACATCGACGTGATGCGCCGCACGTGGACATCGCCGGAGCCGTTCGACCACGAAGGGCCGTTCTACCGGTTCAGCAATGTGCGCGCCGACGTGCAACCGCTCCAGCAGCCGTCGCCTCCGATCTTCTTCGGCGGTTCCAGCGACGAAGCGCTGGAGATGGGGGCACAGCGCTGCGTTGTGTACGCCATCTACGCAGAACCCCGCGCTGCTGTAGACGAGCGCTTGGCAGACTTCCGCCGCCGAGCCGCGGCGTACGGCCGCACGCCGCGCTTCTCGATCAGCGTTCGACCCATCTTGGGAGACACCGAAGGCGAGGCCTGGGACCGGGCGCATCGCATCTTGGGTGGCATTGAGGCTGCGGGGACAGACAAACTGACCGTCGCCGGCAGTCACCGCGGCAAGCCGTATGACCATGGTGGCGAGCGAATGCTGGGCTATGCCGCCGCGTCCGACGTGCACGACGAGCGGCTCTGGCTGAAGATCGCCGAGGCCACCGGCGCCCCTGGCAACACCTCGTGCCTCGTCGGCACACCGGAACAGGTGGCCGAATCGATTCTGCGCTACTACCGGCTCGGAATACCGGCAGGCGGCGGGGTGAGCGACGTGGGCTACGTGCTGATCCGAGGCTTCGACCCTTTCAACGACGCCGTGGAGTTCGGCCGCGAGCTCATCCCCCGGATCAAGCAAGGCGCTGCCGAGATCGATTCGGCATCGGACCCAAGCACAACCGCTGAAGATGTCGGCGTCACCGCCATGGCCGCCGCCGACTGAGATCCCGTCGCCGCATATACACCGACCCCACTGAGTGGAGACCACCATGCTCGATTTGGACCTGTCAGGACGCACAGCGCTGGTCACCGGCGCGAGCAAGGGAATCGGCGAGGCATCGGTGAGGCTGCTGGCTGACCACGGCGCCACCGTGGCCTTCTGCGCCAGAGGCGTCGAAGCCGTGGATGGCCTTGCCGCCTACTCGCCGCCGTCGGGGTCAGGCTCGGTTCGGGGCTACACCGCGGACATGTCCGATGCGGACGCCACACAAGCATTCCTCGAAGCGGCCACGGCAGATGTCGGGTCTGCAGACATCCTCGTCAACAACGTCGGCGCGTCGCCGTCACGCAATTTCCTGTACATGACCGACGACGACTGGACCGACCTGCACCAGCTCAACTTGATGTCTGCTGTGCGCTGCACCCGGTTCTGCCTGCCGCACATGCGCCAGCAGAAATGGGGTCGGGTCATCATGATCGCGACCGGAGCGGCCTTCTCCCCCAACGCAGCGCTCATCGACTACGCCGCCACCAAGGCCGCGATGGTGGCCACAGCGAAGGCGCTGGCCGGCAAATATGGCGCAGACAACGTGCTGACCAACACCGTCATCCCCGGGCTCATCCGCACCGACATGTGGGAGCGGGCGGCGGCCGAGATTGCCGAAGCCAACAACACCGACGCCGAGGCGATCTTCGCCCGCAACTCCACCGGTGTTCCTCAGGGCCGCTACGGCACCGCCGAAGAAGTTGCATCGGGCGTGGTTTTTCTGGCGAGCAGCGCTGCGAACTACATCAACGGCACCTGCTTGACGATCGACGGCGGGGTCGGCACCCACGTCTGAGCTGCCGGCAGATCGTGGCGGCTGCTCCGGACAGCAGATTTCGGTCGAAGTTCTCGACGCCCGTTCTGGACAGCGATTCTCGGCGAAGGCGCCCGCTGACCATCGCCCTGAAACCTGACGCAGCCGCGGGCTAGCGTCGCGGCGCCAACCTCGCACACCAACCAACGAGTACAGACCAATAGGGAGCACCGACATGGCGCACGCTTATACCGACAAGGGCCTTGAGATGCAGGAGGCCGTGCAGTCGTTCATGGACGACCACATCTACCCCAACGAGCAGGAGTACCACGAGCAGTACGCCGAGCTCGCCGCTGCTGGGGATGTGCACGCCACTCCGGCGATCATGGAGAAGCTCAAGGCGGCTGCCCGTGAACGGGGTCTGTGGAACCTGTTCATCCCTCACCTCGACCCCCAGGCGCCCGGCACCAAGCTCTCCAACCTGGACTACTCACCGATCTCCGAGCAGCTCGGCAAAGTCACGTTCAGCTCCGAGGCGCTGAACTGCGCCGCTCCAGACACCGGCAACATGGAGATCCTGAACCTCTACGGCTCCGAACGGGTCAAGCAGCAGTACCTCGCGCCGCTGCTCGAAGGCGAGATCCGCTCCACGTTCTCGATGACCGAGCCCGAGGTCGCCAGCTCCGACGCGTCCAATATCCGACTGCGGATCGACCGCGACGGTGACGACTACGTGCTGAACGGGCGCAAGTGGTTCTCCTCGAATGCCTTGCGGCCCGAGTGCAAGGTGCTGATCGTCATGGGCAAGAACGACCCTGACGGTCCACGCCATCGCCAGCAGTCGATGATCGTCGTGCCCCGCGACGCTGAAGGCGTCAGCGTCGATCGTGATCCGCTGGTCTTCGGCTACCACGACCGGGGCGGTCACCCCGAGCTCGTCTATGAGAACGTCCGGGTGCCCGAGGATCACATCCTGGGCGGCGAGGGCGAGGGCTTCGCCATCAGCCAGGCACGCCTCGGCCCGGGCCGCATCCACCACTGCATGCGCTCGATCGGCGTCGCCGAGCGGGCACTGGAGTTCATGTGCCGCCGGGCACTCGAACGCGAGACGTTCGGCAAGCCGGTCGCCCAGCAGGGCCTGATCCAGGACTGGATCGCCGAGGCCCGCATCGAGATCGACCAGGCCCGCGAATACGTGCTGCACGTGGCGCACCTCATGGACACGATCGGCAACAAGTCCGCAGCCCAGGAGATCTCCGGCATCAAAGTGGCCATTCCGAACATGGCGCTCAAGGTGATCGACCGGGCGATCCAGGTACACGGTGCCGGCGGCGTGACCCAGTTCTTCCCGCTGGCCGAGATGTACGCACACATGCGCACGTTGCGAATTGCGGACGGCCCCGACGAGGTCCACAAGATGACCATCGCCCGCCGCGAACTCCGCCGCCACGATCCCGACTTCCGGATGTCCTAAGACATCCGGAAGATCAGACACTGAGGATGAGCTAGCCCACCCGGAGTGTGCTGCCCCGGTTGCTTCAGTTACGTCCGGAAGCGCTGTCTCCGAATTCGACGCGCAGGACCGAGACTCCCGGCACTGACTCCGCGTCTCGCATGGCCGAGCACAGCGCCTCGTCTCGCGTGCGCGCTGAGCGTGCAAATTCCAACGTGTCGCTACCGATAGTCGCGTCACCGCAGCCAGCCTCGTGCAGGGCATCGAGCGTGTCCCAGTCGAGAAGGTCAGCCCCCTCGGTGACCAGCACAAATCGAAAAGCTCTGCTCGGCTTGCTCAGCGAGACATCGTTCGCAGGCATCTCACTCCAGTCCATTGATGCTGCGCTGAAGGCAGTTGGCGACTCTGGCTACGGGGGTAGCCGCATGGTGTTCGGGGACTGCCGGTGTGCTCCAGAAGGACTGAGCGCCTAGCGTTCGATGACATCGAGGGGGGACATCGATGGCTCTTACCGTGCTGAGTTCGCCGGCAACGAACGACTACCGGCACCTTGTGCAGGACGATCGCGTCCACGGCAGCCTCTACACCGATCCGGGTGTGTTCGCGGACGAAATGGAGCGGATCTTCACCGACGGCTGGGTATTCGTCGGCCACGAGTCTGAGGTTCCCGACATTGGCGACTGGGTCGCCCGGCGGCTCGGCAACGAGCCCGTGCTGATGGTGCGCAACCGAGACGGCGCAATCAGCGTTGTGGCGAATCGCTGTGCGCACCGCGGCACCACCCTGTGCCCGCAGAACGATGGCAACAACCGCAACTTCCGCTGCTCGTATCACGGGTGGACCTACGACCTAGACGGCACGCTGCTCGGTGTTCCCGGACCGAAGGGCTTTCACAAAGACACTGCCGATCTGGGGCTCGACCGCCCCGGCCAAGTCGACGACTACCGAGGCTTCGTGTTCGCCAATCGCAGCGGCACCGCAGGTCCGCTCAGCGACCATCTCGGTGCGGGCGGCACCGACCTCATCGACCGCACGTCAAACATGTCTCCCACGGGCCGCGTCCGCCTGCAGGCCGGCTGGATCGGTCAGCGGATTGACTCAAATTGGAAGATGTGGCCCGAGAGCGACCACGACGGCTACCACCTCAACTTCACCCACGCCTCGATGGCCCGGGCTGTACCCGACACCTACTACGACGAGATCGTCATGACCGGCGAAGGAGCCTCGGAGTCCGCCACGCGCGCCTACGACGGGGGCCATCTCGAGCTCGACTTCCGCCGCAGCTACACCTCCGAGCTGGCTTGGCTCGGCACCACCCGCGAGAAGGTGGCCGACTACTGCGAGGCTCTCGAGCGGTCCTACGGACTCGAGAAGGCCAAGACGATCATGTGGGACGGGCCGCCGCACGCACTGGTGTTCCCGAACCTGTTCCTGGCGGAGATGAACATCGCCCGGATCGAGCCGGTCGCGCCCGGCGTCACTGTGCACCACCACACTCCCCTGCTGGTCGAGGGCACCGATGAGAGCGTCAACCGGCGACTCGTGCTGCAGTCTGAGGCGGCGATGGGCCCTGCATCGTTCTTCTTGACTGACGACGCGGTCATCGCCGAGCGCATGCACCGGGCCTTCGAAGGCGCCGCCGTCGGTGACGACGGATGGGTAGACCTCAGCCGGGGCCTCGAGCGCGAGCACGTCGAAGACGGCCAGCGCTGGAGCGACATCACCGACGAGACCACCAACCGCGGGTTCTGGCATCACTACCGCAATGTCATGGCCAGGACGGCGGGCGGCTGGCACAACGGAGCCTGAGCAGTCGCCGTGGCAACCATTGACGAGTCGGCGCGCCGCGAGATCGAGGCGTTCGTGTACCTCGAAGCCCGGCTTGCGGACGAGTCCCGCTATGACGAGTGGGAAGCGCTGGTCACCGACGACATGCACTACTGGGTGCCCTTCGGTCCGGGCGACTACGAACCCGGCACCCGGGTCAGCTACATCAACGACAACCGGGCCCGCCTGGGCACCCGCATCCGCCAGCTTGCAACCGGCGTCCATCACGCACAGGACCCTCCGTCGTCCATGCGCCGGGTCGTGTCGAACATCGAGATCCTGTGCGCCGACGGCGACGAGTACGACGTGGGCAGCAACTTCGTGCTCTACGAGCACGCCGTGCAGGCCACCGGGCACCTGCGCCTGTGGGCAGGACGGGCGACACTCCGGCTTCGGCGCACGCCCGACGGCCTGCGCATGGCTGCCAAGAAAGTGGAGCTGGTGAACTCCACCTCCGCGCTGCCGAACATGTCGTTCATCATCTGAACGAGCCATGGCGGACGGGATCGACCCCGCGGATCTGCAGCTCGGCCTGCCGGTACGGGTCATCGTGCGCGACGACGGCAGTTATCGCATCGCCTCGCGCTGAAGCCGAACTCAGACTGCTGCGGCTTCGTCGGGGCTGACACCGGTCATGAGCAGGCCGACACGGTCGGTGGTGGCTTCAGCGCGAGGCAGGTCGCACATGGCCCGTCCTTCATACAGCACGACCACTCGGTCCGAGAGCTGCAAAGCCTCGTCGAGGTCTTCGGTGATGAGCAGGATCGCCGCACCGGCGGCCCGCTTGGAGAGCAGCCGCTCGTGCACGTACTCGGCAGCGCCGATGTCGATGCCGCGAGTGGGCTGGGCCACGATCAGCACGTCGGCGTCGGCGCTGAACTCCCGGGCAATGACGACCTTTTGGATGTTGCCGCCCGACAGGTGCGACGTTTGCGTCGAGATCGACGGCGTCTTGACGGCATACCGGCGCACCAAATCCAGGCATCGCTCCGCAATCGCCCGGAACTGCAGCAGGCCGCCCCGCACATAGGGACGATGCTCGTACTCGACGAGCATCAGGTTTTCCGACACTGACATTTCGCCCACCGCGCCGTGGCGCATGCGTTCTTCGGGCACGTACGCGACGCCGCGTCGGCGCACCTGCTTGGGCGCCGGCGCCGCGATGGGATTCCCGCGCACTTCCAGCGTGCCGGACTGCATCGGCCGCAGACCGAAGATCGCCTCGGCCAGTTCGCGCTGCCCATTGCCCGAGACGCCGGCGATGCCCACGATCTCGCCGCTGGAGACTCGCACCGAGAAATCTTCAAGCGCTGCGTTTCCCCGATCGCCCTGCACATGCAGACGGTCGACGACAAGCAGGTCATCGCCGGCCGGCTGCGGCGGCACATCGCGGCCAAGCCGGACCTCCCGGCCAACCATCATCGAGGCCAAGCCCTCGCGGGTCGTCTCAGCAGGCGTGGTGCGGCCGACGACCCGACCGTCACGTAGCACGGTTATCTCGTCGGAGATCTCCATCACCTCTGCCAGCTTGTGCGAGATGAAGATGAGGCCGCGCCCCTCATCGGTCAACGACCGCAGCGTGGCGAACAAGTCCACGACCTCGGGTGGTGTGAGCACCGCTGTGGGCTCGTCGAGCACCAGGATCCGGGCCTCGCGGTACAGCGCCTTGAGAATCTCGGCCCGCTGACGCTCGCCAACCGCGAGCTGCCAGATGTACGCATCGGGATCGATCTCGAGGCCGTGCTGGGAGGACACCTCCATGAGTCGACGGCGTACCGGACCCATGTCGGCGAGACCGCGTCGCCCGTGCAAGCCCAGCGCGACGTTCTCTGCCACGGTCAGAGTGGGCACCAACATGAAGTGCTGGTGGATCATGCCGATGCCGTGAGCGATCGCATCAGCGGGCGAAGCCACCTCGACCTGCTCGCCCCCGACGGCGACCGTTCCCTCGTCCTGTCCGTACAGCCCGTACAGGATCTTGACCAGCGTGCTCTTGCCGGCGCCGTTCTCGCCCAGCAGCGTGTGCACGTGGCCCGGCTGAAGCACCAGGTCGACGTCCTCGTTGGCGACGACGCCCGGGAATCGCTTGGTGATGCCGCGCATCTCCAGCAACGGCACAGCCGGGGCCTCGTCGGTCGGCGAGGCCCCGGCTGCGGTGATGTGTGTCGGTTCGACCATCTGCTACGTGCCGATCAGCCGGGCGGAATCCGCTGGGCTGATTCGGCTTGTCGGTACCGATGGTTCAAGTGGATGCTGCCTGCTATTGGCCGGTCGAGATCGAGCCGTCAACGATGCCGTCGATGGTTGCCTCCGCAGCCTCTTGGATCGCGGCGTCGAGGCCGTAGCCGTCGTTGAACTCGATCTCGATGCCGCCGTTGGCGAGCGTGGCGGTCATCACCTCGCCGCCGAGAATGCCTGCCTCGATCTTGTCGATCATGGAATCGAGCAGCACTTCCCAGTGGTACACCTGCGACGCCACCACGATGTCCTCACCGAGGGCTGTCTGGTTGGCCTGAGTGCCGAACCACGCCACCCCGTTCTCCTTGGCGACACCGGTCGCTCCCACAACCATCTGCGCCGATCCGGTCAACACGTCGGCATCGTTGGAGATGTGCGCCTCGGCGGCCTCAGCCGCCAGCGCCACGTCGCTGAACGAGTCGGTGTACACGATGTTGGTCGTCACCGACGGGTCGGTCGCGGCCACCCCGGCGGCGAAACCGTCCACATAGAGCTTCGCGTCTCCCACCGGAACCGGGCCGATCACGCCGATCACCCCGGTCTGGCTGATCTGCGCTGCCACCGTTCCGGCCACATAGCCGCCCTCATCGGATCGCACCGTGTATGCGAAGACGTTGTCGAGGCCCATGAAGTCGACCGCGGTACCCCAGGCGAACGAGGTGTCCTCGAAGTCCTGAGCGATCTCCTCGAGCGGCCCGCCGTACTGGCTGCCGTGAGCGATCACCAAGTCGTAACCGTCCTCGGCATAGCCACGGATCGCCGCCGCAGCCTCCTCCACGATGAACGTCCCATCGGTCACCGCGACCTCGATCTCGCGGCCCTCGCCCACCGCAGCGACTGCGTCCACCATGCTCTGAGTGAACGCCAGATCATTCTCGGCGCTCGGAGCGACGATCGCGATGCGGATCGGCCCCGCGTCGTCTTCGTCGTCGCCAGAGCAGCCCGCCGCAATCAGCAGCACGGCCGCTGCGACCGCGACGAGCTTCGCCGCGGTCGACCTGCGCTTGGTGTGTTTGTACATGTGGACCCTCCCGGTTTGGGCGACCGACGGCTTCCGCTGAGCGATGCGCCACCATGTGCGCGCCGCTTGGGGCCTCCGGCCTCCCGGTGATGCTAGGTCAACTCTGAGACCGCCGGTGCCTTGCGCAGTCAACATCGGATTCCGGCCGTATGTCGGACGCGTTTCGAGGCCGACACTGCGCTCGAGGGGCGCACCACCGCGCGCGCCAGACGCGCACTTCCCAAGAAATACCTAGTTGTCACGCTCGAAGGGCACGGTGAGCGCCGATGGAGCGCCGATGCGGCGGCTGA
Organism: Candidatus Poriferisodalis sp.; assembly: GCF_965214215.1. GTDB lineage: Bacteria > Actinomycetota > Acidimicrobiia > Acidimicrobiales > Poriferisodalaceae > Poriferisodalis. The sequence goes on from NZ_CBDCBD010000003.1 coordinate 2,845,101, forward strand.
CGAGCACCAGCACCACGATGGTCAGGATTGCCGGCGCCATCGCGGCGATCGTCGAGGAGGCACCCACGATGATGCCGAGCGTCTTGAGCTGCAGCACGGTGGAGGACACGACGCCGAACAGCAGCGCTCCCGCCATCACGCCGCTGGAGCGCCATGCCCCGAAGTACACCAGCGCCACGGCGATGAAGCCTTGCCCTGAGGTCAGGTTCTGCTGGAAGATGCCGACGTCAAGGGCCAGCGTGCCGCCGGCCAGGCCGGCCATCACGTTGCCGATGATGATCGCCTGGGTGCGCACGACGTTGACACGTACGCCGAGCGTGTCGGCCGCCTCGGGCGTCTCGCCGACGGCTCGGACGTTGAGCCCGAACGTCGTCCGGTTCATCGCGAACCAGACCACGGGAACTAGCCCGAACGCCGCATAGGTGAGCACGCTGTGACTGAACAGCAACTCGCCGACCACCGGCAGTTCCGAGACCCAGCCGAGATCGACGCCTCGCAGCCCGTCGATGGGTATCGGAGTGCCCACCTGCTGGCGGAACAGCAAGTCGGTGAAGCCCAGCCCGAACAGGAAGATGCCGATGCCGCTGATTCCCTGGGTGGCGTGCATCACCACCGTGATGAACGCGTAGACCACCCCCATCGCCGCACCCGCGGCCATGGCGGCCAAGACGCCTGCCGCCACACTCCCGGTGCGCAACGCAGTGATGTAGGCCGCGTACGCTCCGATGAGCATCACGCCTTCGACGCCTAGGTTCAGCACGCCGGAACGCTGGCCGATCGTCTCGCCGAGCGCCGACAGCAAGAACGGCGTCGCCAGCCGGATGCCTGAGGCCAAGGTGGCGACCAGCACGCTGACGGTGAAGAAATCGCTCACGCCCGGCCCCCGTAGCTCGCGATCCCGCCTGCCCAGGTGCGCAGCCGGTCACGCAGCCGCAGGCTGCCGACGACGAACACCACCACGACGCCGTTGAGCGCCACCACCAGTGCCGCGGGAACCTGCGTTGCTCGCTGCATATCGCTGCCGCCGGTGAGCATCCCGCCGAACAGGAACGAGGCGGGCACGGTGAAGATCGGATGCAGCGCGCCGAACAACGCCGCCACAATGCCGTTGAAGCCGGCGTTCTGGGTGAAGGCTGCTGCGCCGCCCTCGCCGATCAGGCGATGGGACTCGCTGCCGAACACCAGCACCGCGCCGGCGATGCCGCAGCAGGCCCCGCTGAATGCGAGTGCTTGGGTGACGCTCTTCTTGACAGCCATCCCTGCATATTGAGACGCATCGGGATTGTGGCCCACCGATCGCAGCCGCATGCCGAGTGCGCTGCGGAACAGCAGCAGGTAGCCCAGCACCGCCACCAAAATGGCGATCAGCACGCCGATGTGCAGTCGGGTTCCGCCAGGCAGCAGCGGCAGGTCGGCGTTCTCGCTGAGACGGCGGGTCTGCTGGATCTTGATGGCGCCGGGTTCGATGAGCAGGTCCTGTAGCAAGAAACTCAGCAAGTGTGCCGCCACGATGTTCATCATGATCGTCGAGAGAATCTCGTTGACGCCTGCATAGGCCTTGAGCGCACCGGGGATCGCGCCCCAAAACCCGCCGCCGACTGCGCCGGCGATGATCACCAGCGGCACCAGCAGCACACGCGGCACGTCGTCGAATGCCATCGAGGTCACGGTGGCCGTGATGGCGCCCAGGATGATCTGTCCTTCGCCGCCGATGTTGATGACGTCGGTGCGGAAGGCGATGCAGATACCGACGCCCACCAGTGCCAGCGGCATCGCCCGCACCGCAGTGTCTGCCAGGTTGTCGGCGCTGCCGAATGCGCCCGTGACGAGCTCGCCGTAGGCCACGAGCGGGTTGGCGCCGAAGGAGATCAGCATGACTGCGCCCACGACGAGCGCGGCGACCGTCGCGATCGCAGGTACCGCTATGCCGACGAACGGACGCAGCAGCCGAGCGACGCGGTTCGAGGCCCCGCCACGGTCGGGGTCCGCACCGGTGCTCTCGTCATCGTCGGCGACAGATGTGACCGCCATGCCCCCTCGCCGTCTCGTTCCTGTCAGTGATCAGTCGAACTTCGGGGCGCGCTTTTCCACGAATGCCCTTTGCGCTTCGCGGGCGTCGCTGCTGTGGAACGTCTCGCCTTCGAGGCTGAGCGACAGCGGCAGGATCTGCGCCGACATCTGCCGGATCCAGTTGTTGATCGGCACCTTGGAGGCGCTGATGGCCTTCTGCGGTCCTGCGGCGAGCTGCTCTGCCTTCTCGAGCGCAGTATCGAGAATGGCATCGTCGTCGACCAGGAAGTTGACGAGCCCCATGTCATAGAGCATCTGACCGGTCACCCGTTCGCCGGTCATCAGGTGCCATTTCGCCCGGTTCACGCCCATGAGCAGCGGCCAGATGACTTGGCCCCCGTCGCCGGCGCCGATGCCCATGTTGACGTGCGTGTCTGCGAACACCGAGCTGTGCCCCGCCACGACGACATCGCACAGCAGCGCGATGTTGGCACCGAGGCCCATGGCATAACCCTGCACTGCAGCGATGATCGGCTTGCGCAGCTCGAGGAGATGATCGATGATCTGGCGTCCCTCTTCGAAGCTGACCGCCGGTCCGCCGGTGTCGCTGAAGTCGCCGCCAGCGCAAAAGGCACGGCCCGCGCCGGCGAGCACCACGACCTTGACGTCGTCGTCGGTCTGCGCGTCGCGGGTGAACGTGGACATCTCGTGGTGCATCTGCCCGTTGACAGCATTGAGCCGCTCGGGACGGTTCAGCGTGACGACGGCGACGCCGTTGTCGCGTTTGTCGATCAGCATGGCCTGGTAGTTGTCTTGGTCCAACGGCATGGCGTGCTTCCCCCTGTTTGTGAGTCCCTAGCCGTCGCTCAACGTACTGCGGCGAGACCGTGTCTGATCGTGCTCACCGCACAGCGGTCAGCATCCGGCCTACCGTGGTGTGGGGCCGGCCGACGATTCGTTCGTAGTTGGCCGGGTCAGTGGCGCCCTCGGTAACCATCACGAGCACGGTGGCATTCGTCGGGTCGTCGAGCGCGTCGCGGCCCTGCTCGTCTGCCAGCAGCGCCCGCAGACCCGCCAGCGATGCGCTGCCCGTTTCGCCGGCTACCACTTGCGAATCGGCGAGATCGGCCATGGCCCGGCCGGCGGCGTCGCTGTCGACCGAGACGCACCAGTCGACGCCGCTGGCCATCATCGGCCAGGCCAGCGGCGAGGGCACCCCGCAGTTCAGCCCCACCATGATCGAGCGGTGCGGCCCCGGTGTCTCGGTGATCTCCCCGGCCATCACCGACGCTTGCACGCAGTTGGCGTCGTCGGGCTCGACCGAGACCAGCACCGGTCGGTGCTCGCCGCTGCGGTAGTGGGTGACCGCTGCTGCCATGAAGGCGCCGACGCCGACGGGGACCGCCACGAGATCTGGCTGGCCGATGCCGTTCGCGGCGAGCGCATCGTCTACCTCGGCGAAGATCGTGGTGTAGCCCTCAGCGACGTTGGCGGGGATGGTCTCGTAGCCGGGCCATGAGGTGTCCGACACCACCAAGCAGCGGTCACCGGCCATTTCGGCGCTCTGCTCGATGGCGTCGTCGTAGGTGCCGTCCACCACGGTCACCGTGGCACTTTCCCCCTCGATGGCGGCGATACGAGCCTGCGAGGTGCCGTCGGGCACGAGGATGTGGGCATCGAAACCCAGGAGCCGAGCCATGAAGGCGACGGCGCGGCCGTGATTCCCGTCGGTCGCGGCCGCCAAGGTCATCGGCCGCAGGTGGGCCAGGCTGGCTGCCAGGGCGTTGATGTTCGCCCACGGCGGCGGCTCGCCGCCGAGGTGCTCGCAGATAGCGCGATACGAGGCCCATGACGCACCGAGGATCTTGAACGAAGGCAGACCCATGCGCTGGGTCTCGGCCTTCACGAGGACTCGCCCGACGCCGAGGCTGTCCGCGAGCCGGGGTGCGTCGATGACCAGCGTGGGCGCGTACGCGGGCAGCCGGCGATGAAATGCCCGCACCTCAGGCGGGGCGCCGGGCCAGTCACGCCCGTCGTACAGCGGGTTGCGAGTCACCGGTGCAGCCATCGTCGATCTCCCTAGTCCAAAGTCTCAGTCAAGTTCGTCGAGCGCAGCGAAGAGCCGTTGGGCTTGCTCTGAGGCCTTGGCCCGCACTTCGACAGGATCGATACGTGTAGCGACGCCGTTTGCCAGCACCTGATCGCCGTCAATCGTGACGTCAAGCGCGTGGACGCCGGGTGTGTAGGCGAGATGCCAAGGGTCGTCGCTCGGGTAGGACCAGCGCACGGTGTCGTTACGGGCCTCTGGCATGAGCGCCCACCCGTGCGCGAGCCACTCCCACGGCGCATCCGGACCCGCCGTTACGTCGTGCTCGCGCAAGCGTGCGTACGCGACACGGAACTCGTCGAGCATGTCGGCACCGATCCCGTCCGTGCCTAAGGCGATGGGGTTCACGTCGGCGAACCTGACGGGGTTGGCATAGCCGACTGCGTTATTCATGTTGGACCGAGGGTTGTGCACGATCGTGCCCTCAAGACCGTGCACGGTCGGTAGGTGGACACCATGGATGAGCAGCCAACGCTCGTCGCTGAGTCCGGCCAGCCGTTGAGCAGCGTCGGCGTCTGGCGGGCCTTCGGCAACGTGGATGTGGACGCCGACGCCATGGCGGCGGGCGAGGTCCGCCGCAGCAGCCAAGGTGTCGTTGGTGCAGGTGAACGACGCGTGTACGCCGACGTATCCCCGACCCCCAGCGGTGAGGAAGCGATCGTTCTCCGCGAGGCCGCGCCGCGCCCCATCGACGCCGTGACGGTCGGTGACGCCGTAGCAGCAGCTGATGCGCACTCCGACCTCGGCGCAGGCCGCTGCGATGACATCGAGCGAGCCTTCGATGGCACTGGGCGATTCGTGGTGGTCAACGATCGCAGTGCAGCCGGACTCCAGCGCTTCGAGCGCGCCGAGTTTCGCCGACCACTCCAGCATCTCCAGGTCAAGCGCCCGGTCTAGGCGCCACCACACGAGTTCGAGGATCTCGGCGAACCCGTCTGGGGTGCGGGGCGGCGGGGGCATGCCTCTCGCCAACGCCGAGTACAGGTGGTGGTGCGAACACACCAGGCCCGGCGTCGTCGCACCGCCCTCGCTCACAGGAATACCTCGCCGCTTACACGTGCCGGTCGTGGGCGCCAAGCCAGGCGTCGACGCACCCCCTCGTTCACGGCTGCGAGCGTAATCGGGGCACTTCAGCCTTCTGGGTCGCCTAGGCGTACCCGCGCCGCCGTCAGGTGCGCAGATCGGGGAGCAACTCGACGAGGCGGTCGAGCTGGGTGTCGACGTCGAGTGACGCCAGCCGGATGCTGAGGTGTTCGCAGCCGGCGTCGATGTATCCCTGCAGCCAGGCTGCCACCTGCGTCTGGGTGCCCGAATAGGTCCCCAAGAGCCGGCGCACCACCTCTGCTGGGGCGCCGTAGTAGAGCTTCGAATGCTCGTCGACTTCAGCAGCGGCAGTGTCGGGATCGCCCATGTTGACCGTCAGATAAGCCGCCGCGGTGATCGAGGCCGGGTCTCGTCCTGCGTCGGCTGCGTGAGCACGCATCGTCACGAGCTGTTCGGCGAACGCATCCACTGAGGGAGCGGTCGGGAACCAGCCGTCGAAGTGCCGGCCGGCCCGTTCGAGCCCACGAGGCCCCGAGCCGCCCAGCCACAGGCGGGGACCGCCCTCAGTCGCGCACACTGGCTGGAGCCGCTGCGCCGTTGGCGTGCCATCGGCCTGCCAGAGTTCGCGGGCATCGTGCACGATCTGCATGAGCTGAGTGCCCCGCCGATCGAAGTCGCCGCCGACGAGGTCGAAGTCGGCGTTGACATCGGGTGCGGGCGGGCCTGCGCCGACACCCAGGATGAGCCGCCCCCCAGACAGCGCATCGACGGTGGCGGCCTGCTGGGCGAGCTGGGTCGCATTGCGCATCGATGCGAGCAGTACCGCAGTGCCGATGTCGATGCGTTCAGTTGCGGCTGCGACAGCAGCGAGCACCGAGAGCGGTTCGGCCCGCGGCTTGGCCAGCAGCGAGTCGCCGATCCATGCAGCAGCGAAGCCGAGTTCCTCGGCCTGCACCGCCAAGTCGACAAGCCGGCGGGGGTCACCGTCATGGGGGGCGTACATCGCAAGCTCCCGGGACGGCAACAGCAAGCCGAACGTGACTGAACCAGGTGATGTCATGGTCCGCACTCTGCCACCCCCGCCGCCACCGAGCGTGACGACCGGCTCAGCCCTGCTTGTGTCGAGCTATACCCAGCTAGACCCAGGCATCGGCGCGCTCGCGGTTCGAGGGGTTGCGCATCGGCAGCTCGTTGTGCCATTCGCCTTCGTACTCCCGCAGGGCCGCTGCGACCGCTCCCGCTGTCGGCACGAGCCCGATCTCGCCGACGCCTTTGATGCCGTAAGGAGCGCCTGGCTGGGGCGACTCCACCAGGATCACTTCGACCTCGGGCATGTCCTTGGGCCGGATGATGGCGAGGCTGCGCAGCGTGGAATTGAGCGGCCGACCATCGGCGTCAGCAGGGAAGCCCTCGCTCAGCGCATAGCCGAGCCCCATGTGCACGCTGCCTTCGATCTGGCCTTCGCACAGCACAGGGTTCACGGCCCGGCCGACGTCGTGCGCTGCGACGACCTTCTCTACGTCGCCTGAGTCGGGATCGAGAATGACAACCTGGGCGGCGTAGCCGAACGTGGAGTGGATGACTGGGTGCTCCAAGCCCTCCGACAGCGAGTTGGTCCAGTCGACCCGGTACTCGCCTTCGTAGTCGACCTCGGGCTTGCAGCCGTCGGCCAGAGCAGCGCGGCACGCATCGGCCACCGCGCCTGCGCCCATGAGGGTGCCTCGGCTGCCGGTGGTCTGGCCCGCACCGAGCTCGCGTGTGGAGTCCACGATCACTCGCACCGCTTCGGGATCGACGCCGAGTTCCTCCACGGCAACCTGCAGCGCGACGGTGTGCACGCCTTGGCCCATCTCGGTCCAGCAGTGGCGCACCTCCACAGTGCCGTCGTCACAGAAGCGCACGACAGCTTTGGCGATCTCCTTGAAGCCGTTGCCGAGGCCGGAGTTCTTCAGTCCCAGACCGATCCCGACGGGCTTGCCGGCGGCGCGGGCCGCTTCGTAGGGCTCGCGCACGGCGTCGAGGCAGGCCTGGGCCCCGAGGCAGCCGTCGTCCATGATCTGGCCCGGTCCCCACACTCCCCCGGGCACCACCACGTTGCGCTGGCGCATCTCGAAACCGCTGATGCCCACCGCTTCGGCCAGCCGGTCCATGACGCCTTCCATGGCGAACTGCGCCTGATTGGCGCCGAAGCCTCGGAAGGCGCCGCACACCGGGTTGTTGGTGCGCACGGCAACCGACTCGACGTCCACCGCAGGCACCAGGTATGGCCCGGTGGCATGGCCCGCCGAGCGTTCCAGCACTTTCATGCCCACTGACGCGTACGGGCCCGAATCGCCGAACATGCGCGCCCGCACAGCGGTGAGCTTGCCGTCGACGTCGCAGCCGACTTCGTAGGTCATGCGGATGGGGTGCCGCTTGGGGTGCATGAGCAACGACTCTTCACGCGACAGCGTGATCCGCACCGGGCGGCCGGTCAGCCACGCCGCCAGCGCCGCGTGGGCCTGGTTCGACATGTCCTCTTTGCCGCCGAACGCGCCCCCGTTGGAGACCAGCTCGGTGGTGACCACTGACGGGTCCAGCGCAAGCACTGCGGCAATGTCGTTGCGGTCGTCCCAGATGCCCTGCCCGCCGGTGTAGACGTGCAGCCCGGCGGCGACCCCGTTTGCAGGGGTCGGCACGGCAAGCGTCGACTCGGGCTCGAGATACGCGTGCTCGATGCGCTGAGTCTGGAAGGTCTCGGTGACGACGTGGGCTGAGCCAGCCAGTGCCGCGTCGATGTCGCCGCGGGAATAGGTCGAGCGCGACAGGATGTTGCCGTCGAGCTCCCACACAGCGTCGATGTCGCTGTCCTTCACACGCACCGGGTCGGTCATGGGTTCGAGGACGTCGTAGGACACCTCGATCAACTCCGCTGCACGCCGAGCAGCGGGCCGGCTGTCGGCGACGACGACGGCGAGCACGTCGCCGAGGTACGACGTGCGCCCGCCGACCGGGATCATCACCGGCCAGTCCTTGTGGATGAGGCCCACCCGCAGCACTCCGGGGATGTCGGCGGCGGTGAACACGGCTTGCACGCCTTCTGTGGCCTCCGCTGCGCTGGTGTCGATCGACAGCACGTCGGCACGGGCGTGGTCGGCGAACCGCAATGCGCCGTGCAGCATGCCGTACGGGGCTGCAACGCCGCTGACCGACGAGTCGATCACGATGTCGTCGATGTAGGGGCGGCTGCCCAGCGTGAGCTCGCGGGCCTCGTAGCGGACGCCCGAGCTGCCGATGCCTTTGGGCGGCAGCGCCACCGGCACTTCTCCCGCCGCCAGCGATTCCACCGCATCGAGGATCTTCGTGTACCCGGTGCAGCGGCACAGATGCCCGCCGAGGTGGCGGCTGGCTTCCTCACGTGTCAATGCCGAGCCCTTGCGGTCCAGCAGAGCCTTCAGCCGCACCACGATGCCGGGAGTGCAAAATCCGCACTGCAGGGCACCGTGGGCCGCAAATGTGCTCGCCATGGCGTCCAGCTCGGCTTCGTCGAAGCCCTCGACGGTGGTGATCTCGGTGCCCGCCGAGCGTTCGAGGCTCGTCTGGCATGCCACCCGGGCCTTGCCGTCCACCAGCACCGTGCAGCAGCCGCACTGGCCCGAGGGCGCGCACCCGTCCTTCGGCGAGATGATCCCCAGCTCGTCTCGCAGTGCTGCCAGCAGATGCTCATGTTCGCTGTCGACCGTGACCGGCGAGCCGTTCAGCACGAACCCCGTCGCCGGATTGTCTGTCGCCATTGCCAACCTCGTCTCCGGGACCCCATTGTCCCTTCCCCGTCGGCCATTGTCGCACCGCCCGGCGTTCATTCGCACCACTGCTCACGGCGGCGGGGTGACGCCCTTTTGCTGGCCGATCAGCTGGTAGGTCTCGGGTCGGCGGTAGCGGCTGAAGTTGAACAGCGTGTCCTTGTACTGCGAGCACCAGTCCAGGTCGCATCGGGCGGTGATGAGCTCGTCGCCGTCGGTGACGGCCTGAGCAACGATCTGGCCCGACGGAGCGATCACCGCCGAGTGCGCCAGCGACTCCACGCCTTCCTCGGTTCCGCCCTTGGCCACGCCGACCACCCAGGTGCCGTTCTGATAGGCGCCGGCCTGCATGACGAGGTGGTTGTGGAATGCCTGCAACGGATCCTGGATCGGGTCGGGTGCGTAGTGCAGCGGTGTGTTGTAGCCGATGAAGATCATCTCGACGCCTTGGAGGCCCATGACGCGGTAGGTCTCGGGCCAGCGCCTGTCGTTGCACAGGGCGATGCCCATGACGCCGCCGAATGCCCGCCACACGCTGAAGCCTTCGGCGGACTCCTCGAAGTAGCGGCGTTCGAGGTGCTGGAAGGGGCGCTGCGGCTCGTGTTCTTCGTGCCCGGGAATGTGCACCTTGCGGTATTTGGCCACGAGTGTGCCGTCGCAGTCAACGAGGATCGCGGTGTTGTAGCGGTGGCCGTCTGGCGTCAGCTCGGCGTAGCCCAGGTGGAAGGCGATGCCGAGACGCTTGGCTTCGTCGAACAGCGGCTGTGTCTGCGCGGAGGGCATCTCAGTCTCGAAGTACGCGAGCAGTTCGGGCGAGTCGTCGGGGAAGTACCAGCGGGGAAAGAAGGTGGTGAGCGCCAGCTCGGGGAACACGACCACCTCGCAGCCCCGCTCGGCGCCTTGGCGCAGCAACGCGATCAGGCGCTTGACCACGCTGGCGCGGGTCTCATAGCGGGCGATCGGCCCGAGCTGCGCTGCGCCGACGGTGAGCGGTCTCATGTCGTCGCCCCGATCTCGCCGATCTCGCTGTCGATTTCGCCGTTGGCGAGACGCCACACCACGTCGGCGAGCAGGTTCGCTCCCGCTTCGATGTCGTGCGGTGCGGTGTATTCGGCTGGGTTGTGGCTCACGCCGTCGAAGCTGGGCACGAAGATCATGGCGGTCGGGCACACCCGGGCCAGCATCTGCGCGTCATGGCCTGCGCCCGACGGCATGCGGCGATGCGTCAGCCCGGCCTCGGCAGCGCATGTCTCGACGAGGTCGATGACCGCTGGGTGGAACTCGACGGGCTCGAAGCGGGCCGTGCGTCGCATGGATACGTCGAGGTGCTCCGTTTCGGCATTACGAGACACGATCTCGTCGAGCCGCGACTCGGCATGTTGCAGCATCGCCTCGGAGGTGTTGCGCAGGTCCACAGTCATCGTCGCCAAGCCGGCGATGACGTTCACCAGATTCGGCACGAGCGAGATCGCGCCCACCGTGCCGACCTGCGAGTCGCCGATGTTGTGCGCCAGCTCGCGCACCTCGTTTGCGATGCGGCACGCAGCGAGCCCTGCGTCGCGCCGCAGCGGCATGGGCGTGGTGCCGGCGTGGTTCGATTGGCCGCGCAGCGTGACTTCGGTCCACGAGATTCCCTGCACGCCTTCGACCACACCGATCTGCGTTTCGTGGAACTCGAGGACTGGGCCCTGCTCGATGTGCAGTTCCATGAAGGCGTAGGGCACTGCGCCTGGCACGGGCGCCGAGCCGCGATAGCCGATGCGGTCCAGCTCGTCGCCGACAGCGATGCCGTCGCGGTCGGTGATCTCCAGCGCTTCTTCGAGTGCAATGCCCCCCACATAGGCGAGGCTGCCCAGCATGTCGGGCGCGAACCGGCTCCCTTCCTCGTCGGTGAAGTACCCCACCGACAACGGGCGCGTGGGCATCCCGCCGCCCGACAGCACCGACTCGATCACTTCGAGGCCGGCCAGCACGCCGAGGTTGCCGTCGTAACGCCCGCCGGTGGCGACAGTGTCGATGTGGCTGCCCATCATCACCGAGTCCGCGACTCGCCCAGCCTCAGTGCAGGCCACGACGTTGCCGAGCCCGTCGATCGTGATGTCGAGCCCCAGATCGGCCATCCAGGTGCAGACCAAGTCTCGCCCGGCGCGATCTTCGTCGGTGAGCGCCAGCCGGCAGTTGCCGTGCGTTCCCTCGATGGCACCGATCTGCGCCAGCTCGTCGAGACGCCGCATCAAACGCTCGCCGTCAATCTGCGGTGTCCGCCCGACCGATCCGCTCATGGCCTCATTCTCGCACCGCCGCCCACTTACGCCGCACTCCACCCGACCCGCAGTCACCGAGGCATCAGCCTTCGCCGCGTCAGTCGCGCGCGTCGCCAGCCTGCCGCCGAATACGAAGCAACGGACCCGAACCACAGCTAAGCTGCATCCCCGTGTTGGCGAGACTGGATCCTCAGCCACGATCCCCAAGATGGGCCGAAGGTTCGACTATGCCTCCATGCATGACGGGCGCAATAACCCCCCCCCCCCCCGCAAGGAGTAGCTGACGGTCAGGGAGGCCGCGGCCTCCTCACTGCCAGTGCCGGCGGCACTCCAGAACCTGTTCACATCCCGATCGGTTTGCCCTGCGGGCGCGCTTACCGCGCACCGACCTGTCGAGATCAGGATCGGACGGTCGCCTTCATACGTGGATATTGCCGTGCCGTAGATCACGTCGCTCGGCCGCAGTATCCATTTGCTGAACGGCGACTGCCACGGATCGCCAGCAGCCAATTTCCCAAGCAACTCCAGCCACCGAAGATCATCATTACCGAACGCAACACAGGCCTCGGATATGCCACTTTCGCAACTGCACGCCGTATAGCCAGCATCAACGCCACCTTATGTTGCTTGAGGAAACATATGGAACTCGCGCGACACAACCGAGGCCCAATAGTCGCGCAAATTGGCCCCAATGCATCGGCCATATTGAAACCAAATGAGCGGGCAATTTTGGCACAGCCAATATTCCCACCCTATATCCATTGTTCGGAGCCGGTACCTATGTCAGGGAAGTGTTCGTTTCGTTTTCGACCAAAGGCACTGTTCTTTCCTTACCGACCAAAACGCGACAACTCAAGCCTATGTGACTATTGGCGTGCGATCGCATTCCCGCTGCTCTTCGTGATTGCCGTTCCTGCACTCTGGGCCTTCGGTGTTGAACTGCGGTTGCCTAAACCAGGGACCCTCGCAACTCTACTCGGCACCTTCACCATAGCCACAATCGGCTACCAGGCTTGGGCACGCCAAAAGCTCACCAACCTGACCATTAGAGTTGGCGAGCAGCGGTCCCAAGCAGAACAGGAAGATAGACGGTTATGCGACGACCTGCTGTCCTGTGCGCGAAACATTTCTACTGTGTTTCGAGACCGCGTTGACTTGCACATGGTGCTCGGATCGGTAGCGTACGGCCTATTCCTGCTAGTGTTTCTGACCGAGAAGAGCTTTCCGGATAGTTGGTCCGAGTATCTTGAATGTATTCAAGTGGCCTCGGTTGCGTGGTTTGTTCCCAATCTGATGTTGCTGGGCTGTGTCGCAGTTTCCCTGAACGATTTCCTAGGTGACGTCCAGCCACTCGTCAGAAACGAGGATTGACAATGAATGCATTATTTGCGCCGAGTGACACCTCCTCAGGCAGCGAGATCGGAGCCAAGTCACATCGCTGGCGAACGGCGGTGATGTTCAGAACTTCAAGGGTTGTCGTTGGAATGATCGTCCTATTGTTGGGCGGGTCGTTGTTGGCGGGCTGTGGGAGTGATTCGGTGGATGCCTGTGCTGAGGGTATTCGCGAGACTGTTGCCCTCGAAAATGCGGAGATGGTGGCGGATCGCAAGTTGGATGCCGCCATCGAAGACGACGCCTCGCCCGAAAGAGTCGAAGACTTGCGTCAACGATACGAGGAGGCATCAATTGAAGCGGGTCGACGGAGACTGGTGACAGCCGTGGCCTGCGACCTGGAAGTCCGATCTGGCCGCGATCGAACTGGCAGCGAGGCTGCCTGCTCCGCAGCACTCGAGGTGTGGGGCGAGGCCGCAGAGGATCTCGCCGAAGCCCAAGCAGAGTGGGCGAACGCCGTGCGCGGCTGGAACGAGTCACCCGGTGATGTCTCGGCAGCTCGGGCAAGTCTTAGCGGCGATGAACCGTCGGGCCGCTTGGCTGATGCTTACGAGGCACGCGCCGACGCGTACAGTTCGCTGGGGATTGCGAGGGGCAGATCGGAGTCGACATGGGCGTGGGCGGCGTGCGGCGATTTCGGGCAAGCCGGAGCGTGCGCCCAGGGCATCGACCTCGTTGTCGAATGGGGCGGCAAGTCTCTTGAGGCAGATGAAGCTGCTGATGCGAAGGTGGCGTCGTACACCACGCCCGAAGATGACACAGCAAGCGTGCTGAGCGACATAGCACGCGGGACCCAAGACGTAGCCGAAAATGCGTGCTGAGGAGAAATCCTTCCCCCGCAGCACCCCCGGATCTGGCGGCAAGACGACTCACGAGAGGGTGAAATTCGTGGGCGACCGGTATCGGTCATCAGCGCGAAGACATGGGAGAATGGTGCGATACGCGTCGCAGTTCGTCAGGGCAGTCACGGTGCTGGCGTTATGTGCTGCCGCTGTGGCTGTGCCTATTGGGGCATCTCCCGCGGCGGCGCAGAGTTCGGCGCTGTTGCCGCCGCTCGACGATTGTGCTAATGCGACGCCCATCGTGGTTGCGTCGGATGCTGCAGCGCAGTCCGATATCTACAGTTCGGTGACGCTTGCAGGGGTGCTCGAAGCCGTGTCCGCCGGCAGCACCGCCTGCATCGTCCTTGCCGGGCCCCGCGACGGCTCGATGCCCGCGGCACAGCTCGCCCGCCTGAAGACGGCGCGTAGCTCCGGCTATGTGGTGGGCGGCGTCGCCGCGGTCAGCAGCCAAAAGGCACCGCGGGGGTTCACGAGGATCGCTGGCGCTAGTCGGTGGGCCACAGCCCGAAACATCGGCATAGCTGCTTATCGGTTGGCACGAGGGGAACAGCCCGCCGCAGCGGCGTTTCCGCACGGCAGCGGTCACGGGACTTCAGGCACCTCTGACAGACCGGCGTTGCCGACACCGGATAGTTGCCGGGGAGCGACGCCTATTGTCGTCGCGTCCGACGTGGCGGCGCAGTCCGACATCTATAGCGCCGTCACACTTGCGGGCGTGCTTGACGCTGTCGATTCGGGCAGCGGGTCATGCATCGTGCTGGCCGGGCACCGCGCTGCGGCGATGCCGTCAGCTCAGTCCGAGCGTCTGAACGCCGCGACCGGCCTAGGCTACGTCGTTGGCGGTGCGAGCGCTGTTGTGCAGGCAAAGGTGCCGCTGTCTTTTCGGCGGGTTGCAGGTTCCGACCGCTGGGAAACTGCCCGAGCAGTGGGTACCGTGGCACTCGAGACAGCTCGGCCATCTTTGAATAACATGCCACCTTCAGGTCAGGAAGTCGTCGCACGTGCCGATGTCGGTGCGACAGGCGCCACACTTGCCGGCGGCACGGTGAAGGTCACGGTGCCGCCGGGCACGTTCGATGACGACTCCAGCGTGCTGATCCGTGCGCCTCTCGGACAGGTCGGGCACCTCATCGGCGGCGACTTAATCGAGGTCGACCACACCGGGCCGATCAACAAACCGATCACTGTGGTCTGGGACGTCAGCGAGCTCAACGAATTCCAACAGGCAGTACTCGTGTTGGTGCGCTGGAATGAACAAGAACAGCGTTGGCGAGCCCAAGATGCTGATTTCGACATCATCAACGGTCGGCTGACGGCGCACCTCGATAAATGGAGCCCTCCTTGGGGCTGGATCACCAATGCAGGTTCTGCTGTAGGCCAAACTGTCACCAGCATAGGCTCTACTGTCAACCAAACATTCGGCGAGTTCATCGGCGTCAAAGTGGACGCACCCAAATGCGCCAGTCCGATGCCCGCATGGCTTACTCACGCTGATGATCCCGACGAGCACAGCAACTCGGCTTCCATCCGTCTCTGTTATGAAGCGACCGGCGACGACGTGCAAATGAAGACCGCCAACAATCGAAATATCAGTCGCTTCGTCTATCCGACGGGCGACATCGCATGGTCGTCGAACAAGTCTTCGAATTCCTCGCTCGCCGATTTGGTCGTCGGAGAAACTTTTGGGAGATGGCTCGAGAACGACACCCGCGTCTTCTTTCTGCCGTTGCAGACAAGACACATCGATCTTCATCGACCGCGAAACCCAGGCACCCATTCATTGACCTTCCAAACCGAGCAACGAACCATCGTGCCCCCGAGCCGGGA
Source organism: Candidatus Poriferisodalis sp. (assembly GCF_965214215.1). Taxonomy (GTDB): domain Bacteria; phylum Actinomycetota; class Acidimicrobiia; order Acidimicrobiales; family Poriferisodalaceae; genus Poriferisodalis. Next base: position 2,860,369 of record NZ_CBDCBD010000003.1, read on the forward strand.
CATCGTCGTGCTCACGCTCCCGGACATCGTCTATTCTGTACTGGAACAATTCGAACTGCCATTCCTCAAGAACTATGAAGTTCTTGAAGTCTTGAGCCCATATCTGGAATGTACATTGGCGGGCGTTCCGGCTTTGATAGGTACACCACGGCACGAATGGCTGTCGTCGATCGGGCAATACATCGTCGACTGCTTTACGAGCCAAAACAACTTTACTGACTCCGCACTCGCGTCAGCAGACGTAGACATTCACAACATTTTTCAAGGTTTCACCGATCTAGCGGCGTTCGTCGATATCGTCCGCCTCGGATACCGCATAACCGACACATTCATAACCCCAGAAGAATATTGGACGGTATCAACACAGACCACATCAGGACAGGCCACTCGAGCAGGTACAACCCGTCAAACAATATCCGCCGGAAGGGGTAATTCGTGCGGGATACGCAACGACAGCACCGTGATCTGCTGGGGTACCAACGAATACGGCCAGAGCGATGCACCGTCGGGTTCGTTCACCTCAGTTTCCACGGGCTACGAACATTCGTGCGGGATACGCAGCGACGGCGCCGCGACCTGTTGGGGCAGCAATTTGGTAGGGCGGTTTCTCTCGGGGAAGATCGACGCACCGTCGGGTTCGTTCACCTCAGTTTCTGCTGGCGGCGGCCATTCGTGCGGGATACGCAGCGACGGCACCGTGACCTGTTGGGGCTGGAACTGGAAAAGCTTTGGGGAGCACCGCTCGGGGCAGAGAGATGCACCGTCGGGTTCGTTCATTTCAGTTTCCGCTGGCTACAGCCATTCGTGCGGCGTACGCAGCGATAGCACCGTGGCCTGCTGGGGTACCAATGATTACGGGCAGAGCGATGCACCGTCGGGTTCGTTCATTTCAGTTTCCGCTAGCAGCGCCCGATCGTGCGGAATACGCAGCGACAACACCTTGATCTGCTGGGGCTGGGGCGTCGATCCTCCGTCGGGTTCGTTCACCTCAGTTTCCCTAGCCACCAACTCCGATAATTCGTGCGGGTTACGCGCCAACGGCACCGTGGTTTGCTGGCGTGCCAGGGGATACCTGGAGAGCGAAGCTCCACCATCGGGTTCGTTCACCTCAGTTGCCGTCGGCTCTGGTCATGCGTGCGGGTTACGCATCAACAACACCGTAACCTGCTGGGGCAACGACTTGTCTGGACAGAGCGATGCGCCGCCAGGTTTGTTCGATTCAGCGACCGTCGGTCCATAACGTTCGAGTACGTCGTAGTATTTGTGGCCCCACCCTTAGGAGTCGAAGAAAGTGAGAAGTGAAGAACCTGGACTGAAGGCCACTCGTCGGAGCTGGGCAGTCTCTATCGGTGGTTGCGAGCGAGTTGAGTGTAGGCGTCGCGGCTGATTGCCGTCCACTGCCATGCATGAGCTTGTGTTCGATCTAATGAACGAGCACAGTATTACTACGACGACTTTCGATGTGTCCGACGGCATGGGGAAGATCAGTATGACGACGAGAGCCGACGCCAAGGCGCTCGATGCTTCCCAGAAAGATGCGCTGAGGTTGTCCGGCGGCAGTGGCGACAACGGGTAAGCCGCTCCCAAGGTTTGTTGAATGTCGCTGGCGTGTGACTACAACCATTCGCTCTTTGGTATGCGTGAGATCAAACGCGCTGTGCCGAGTCCGGGGAACCAAGCGAGTTCATGCGTCCCTCCGGCTGCCGCGGATCGGCTGTCGATTCCGTTGAGCCCTCTGTCGTGTGCCTGGCGCCCGATGGGCTGGCATTGGGAGTGCGGCACGATGCGGTCGTCGGGCCCGATCGGGTAGCTCGACGGCAAGCCTGCAGCGACGAGTCCTTCATCGGTGAACGCGTCGAGTGCTGTGCCTACGGCGACTTCGATCTCGACGAGGTGCGGGGCGCTCGCCGGGTCGATGTCGTGAATGTTGACCGGCCGGCCGTCAAAACGTCTCAGCGCGTTCGCCCGTGCGGTGTCCATGTCTGCGCTGAGATACAGGCACTGCAGTCCCGGCGGATTCCATCTGCCGCCTGGCGGTCTCGCCGAGTGTGACGCATCGAGCGGATCGTGCCAGTGCCAATCCACGACACGCAGGTAACGGCCGCCGATGCTCGTGGTAACGATGCTCATGCTGTGGTGGCGTAGTCGAACATCTTCTCGATGTCGCGGAGCAGCCATTGGTGTTCGTCGGCAGCGATCAATTCGAGCATCGTGCGGTCCCCGTAAGCAGCGGCGCTTCGGCGGGCGACGATCGGGGGCATGCCCTCGCGCAGCCGATATCGAAGAATGTCCGCTATCTCGACGATCGTGCCGATCTTGGGCAGCCGCTGGGGTGGCGGCCCGCCGACGAGCCACTTGTCGACAGCTTGACGGGTGACCCCCATGAGGTCAGCGAAAGCGCCGCTCGACAGGTCCAGCGTGGTCATCGCCCTGCGCAGAGGCGTGGCACTTCTGTGTTCGAACTCGATGTCGCCCATGGCTTTGAAGAACCACGCCAGGTAGTGCTCGTCGACGTCGAGGCGCGCTCGCACACACCGATGAGGCAGACCGCCTGCCAGCCCGCGCACTCTGTCGACAAGCACGGTGATGGCGCCGATCCCGTCATTCGAGGGCGCAATCCACGGCAGATGCACGAACACGGGACGCAGCAGCGCGAACACTGCGGCCGGCGAGAGCGAAGCAGCTGAGGAGTACGCAGGCGACTCGACCAGCGCCGAGGCTGCGGATTCGACGTTGTAGCGGTACCGCCGCAGAATCGCAGAACTGGCATATTCGCCGAGCATCGGCATCAGAGAGTCCAGGGCTGCAACGACATCGGGAATTGCCCGCGCTGCTTGCCTGGCAGCGTCATCCAAGTCACCGTCGAGCAGGCTGTCCACAGAGCCAGCCTAACGCAACTGAACAGCAATATGAATGGTTGCAGCGTGGAGTTCGAGCGCGCCGGCACGCATCAGCAACCTGCGCCGCAAAGCCGCCGGATTCAACAACTACACCAACTTCGAAGCCCGCGGCCTGCTGCCGGCCCGAGACGCCGGCTCACCGGGCCGCTTCGACACGCAACCCGCAATAGACGGGGACGGCGCGCCCGGCGTCGATCTCCATTCGCACCCAGTCCTCAAGCGCTTCTGCAAGCATCCGCCGCGATTGATCAGGTGTCTCGCCGAACCCCCATACACCTTGACAACCCGGAATCTCCGTCCACCATCCTTCGAACTGCTCGGGGTCAGCATCGCCGAATACCGCTTCATTCGCCGATGAGGCCAGAGCAGCTGAAATCCAAAGGTCCAGCGAGAGACCGTCTGATTTCACCCCGGGAAGATTCGAGGAAGGGCAAGTTCAATGGGTGCTTGCGACCGCGAGTCCCACACGGGCAGCGGCGCTGAGCAGTTGCCGGTCGCCGCTGACGAATACGGTGTCGCTGTCGGCGACCGAGCAAGCCGCGGCGAGATGGACTGCGTCATAGCCCCGGAGATGGTGCTCCTCAGCCAATTCACCGGCGACGCGCACCAGATGGTCGGTGACCTCGACCCAGTCGAACCCAGGAGTCAGCGCGTCGAGTTGCCCGACAGCGATCCCATGCTGTGACCGACTGAGTCGACCCAGCCGCTGCGCCATAGCGAGTGCCGCTCGCACTTCTGCATACATGAGGCGCACGCTCACGGCCCGGGTCGCCTCGTTCCACAGTCTCACACAGTGCGCGGACGAAGGCTCGTTGATGATCAGCGGGACGAAAGCAGAGGTGTCGAAGTACGCGATCACCTTCGCTGTTCGGCCACCAGCTCGCTGACTGGCGCCGTCGCCACGACCTCCGCCGTCGCCGCCGGCCTGCGCCGTACGGTCGCCGGAGTCACTAGCCCTTCGTCGATCAGCCGATCGATGGCGCGGGGACCCGCCAGCGGTATCAGGCGTGCAAACGCCTTGCCGTGGTCGGTGACTACCACCTCGGCCCCTTCTCGCACCGCCGCCAAATACCTGCTGAGATGGTCTCGCAGTTCACGTACGCCTGCTTCCATAGGGCCATTGTAGTGCTTTCTGACCTAGACTTATCGCCATATAATGGCGGCACCGTCAGGCGACCTGAGTGCCCTCGCTGCCGTGACATCCGGATTTGCAGCGTCTTGATTTCGGATGTCTAGAGTTCAGATATGGCGACTGATCTCGAGCTTCCAAAGTCTTGCAGCCGAGAACTCAGCGCCGCCGACAGCACCATGCACACCGAACTGGCGACGCGACGCCGGCCCGAGACGCCGGCTCACCGGGCCGCTTCGACACGCAACCGGCAATAGACGGGGACGGCGCGCCCGGCGTCGATCTCCATTCGCACCCAGTCCTCAAGCGCTTCTGCGAGCATCCGCCGCGATTGATCAGGTGTCTCGCCGAACCCCCATACACCTTGACAGCCCGGAATCTCCGTCCACCATCCTTCGAACTGCTCGGGGTCAGCATCGCCGAATACCGCTTCATTCGCCGATGAGGCCAGAGCAGCTGAAATCCAAAGGTCCAGCGAGAGACCGTCTGATTTCACCCCGGGAAGATTTGAGGAAGTCACTGCCACTGTGGCGTCTCCCAGTCCACGGTCATGGTACCTGCGCGCACCATACCGCTCTCGACGGAGAGGTCCCGCTACAGACTGACCGCTTCACACGAAGGTGGCCGCGACTTCGTCGAAGCGGCCCCCATGGCGATCCGTGTGATGCCGGTCGCACTCGGAGAAATACCTCTCGAACCGGTCGGTGGCGACGGTCATGACCGCGTCGTCGGGCCCGAGACCCAGCTCGTTCGCGGCACGGGCAGCCGCCAGCGTGTTGCAGATCGACTAGTAGCCGAAGTGCCCGAGGCGGTCGAGCACCCACGACGACGCCCGGAGGTGCCCACGCAGCGCATCACGGCCTGTGTCGGTGTTGAACACGAGCCCAAGCCCGCCGGTCGCATGGTCGCTGACGCCCACGATCGCCAGACAGCAGGTGGACTTGCAGATCGGACCCAGGCCCGAACTGCTGACCCCAACAACATGACTGTCACACCCCTGCCGTACGGTTGTACTCATGAACAGCGGCGGTGATGGCGACGGTGACACTCCTATCGCCCCGAGTGCCGCGGCGACACAGGTTGCCGCGACGCCACCGAGTCTGTCACACCCCTCACATACGGTTGTTCCCATGGACAGCGACGGCGACGGCGACACTCCTATCGCCCCGAGTACCGCGGCGACACAGGTTGCCGCGACGCCACCGAGTCTGTCACACCCCTCACATACGGTTGTTCCCATGGACAGCGACGGCGGCAGCGGGTCGAGAGCAGTGAACGGCGGCGCGATCGGCCCGTGCGGATCGGGCGGGGTGCGTGTGGATGCGGTGGACGTCGCCGCGCTGTGCGGTGAGAGCTTGCAGGCTCGGCTGGGTGAGATCGCTCGTGCTGAGTCCGGTCTGGCGGCGATGAAAGCGGACACGCTGAGCGAGATCACGCGCCGCAACGGCGACGGTGCTGCTGCGCATGCTGCTGTGGACGCGATGGCGGTCTCGGGCCGTCGGGCACGCGGCGAAGTGAGAGACGCAGTACGGCTCGGCGAGCTGGACGCGACCCGCCAAGGGCTCTCGGCGGGCACTGTGCCGGTGGGTCACGCGCAGCTGATCGCCCGTGCCGCGGGCGGCGCTGCGATCGACGACGAGTACCTGGCCGAACGGGCAGGCTGTGAGGGCTATGACGAGTTCCGTCGCACCATTGCGCGTCATGTGGCCGACATCAACCGCGACGACGGCGCTTCGGTGCTGGAACGCCAGCGCAAGGCGCGCACCGCCAAGCTCTTCACCCGCTCCGGTGACGGCATGACCGTGCTGAATCTCTGCGTCGACCCTGTCGCCGGCGCCCGGCTGGGAACGGTGATCGCCGCCGCCGAGCGGCGCCTGTTCCGAAACGAAGACCCCGCAGCACGGCGCACACCCGCCCAGCGGATGGCCGACGCCGTCACCGAGCTCATCTGCGATCCCGACGCCAAACGCCCAACCGGCGCGTCGCTGATCGTCGTCGCCGACTACGACACAGTCAACCACCAGCTCACCGACGGCCGTCTCGCCGACGGCACCCCGATTCCGATCGGCGAGATCGCCCAGATCGCTGTCGACGCCGAGGTGCTGCCGGCCGTCTTCGAAGCCGCCACCGGCGATCTGCGGATGGGACGCAGCCGCCGCACCGCCACCGATCTCCAACGCGCCGCGCTGGCGTTGCGCGACAAGGGCTGTGTCGGCTGTGGCATCGCTCCTGAGAGATGCCAGTACCACCACATCGACCACTGGAAACACGGCGGACCCACCGACTACGCCAACCTCGTCACCGCCTGCGTCGATTGTCACAACGTCAAGATTCACCAACAAGGCTTCACCGCCCAATGGGACACCGAGAACAGCCGCTACGGCCTCCAACCGCCAACCGAGCCGACAGACCAGCCGCCGAGCGAGCCGACAGACCAGCCGCCAAGCGAGCCGACAGACCAACCGCCGGACCAGCCGCCGAACAGCGGCCATGGCCCGTCGCCCGCCGACAAGCCAACCCGAGCACCATCACGCCAGTCGAAGACCGCCCCGGGCGCTTCGACGAACAGCCCCGGCACCCAGACCGCACCCCGAGCACCACCCACCTGAACCACCTGGGGGCAACCCCCACCTCTGACGCGCGGCGTCGGCCTGGGTGATCGCCCCGCTGGTGACCTGCAAGTTGATCTCTCATTTCGTCTCCGCAGACAGCCACTTGGGCCGACGCCGACCCTCGCTGGTCGTCATCTGAAGCTCCTTCACACATCAGCGGGAACGCAACCAGACATGGACCATTTGTCAACCAAAACTCCGCGGCGAAGTCAGACGCAACACAGGACTCTGTGGTGAATTACGGCGGTTCCGCAGCGGTTTTGGTCGTCGGTGGACGTGGTCTCAGATGTCAGCGATATCGCGCATTTCGGCGATTCGGTCACGCAGGTCGGGTGCCCGCCCTCGCAGGTAGTCCAGCGCATCCGCGCTGCGGTCCTCGTAGTCAGGGTCAGCGGGCAGCTTGCCCGGCTTGTCAAGCAATCGCGTTATCTCTTCGAGCACATGGGGCGGGTGGCTGTACCCAAAACGTCGGCAGTAATAGCCGAGACCTGCCTCAAGGCTGCATGCGCCGGATTGATCCATCGCAGCGAGGTCCAAGTAGTCACGCAGCTTGGGGCGCAGCCTGATGACATCGAGCTTGGCGGCCATCAGGTCCGGGATCGAGCCGACGTTCATCCCTGCGACCTCGGTGGGGGGAGCGACCCACCGCATGTCGGATGGCTGCACTTCGTTGGTCGGCAGCGCCCGGAAGATGTCGACCCTCACCCCGTCGACGAAGCCATGGAACATGTTGCTGGACACCTCTTCGATGTCTACGACACTTGCCGCTGCACGCAGCCGCTTCTCCTGCGCTTTCCCGGAGAAGTCCTCCAGCGTGATGACGTCGAGATCTTCTGAGATTCTGTGCCGCAGGTGGATGGCGACGGCGGTTCCGCCCATCAGCACTCCCCCGACTCTGTTGGCGCAGTCTGCGACGTGCGGCCACACGCTGCGCAGATGCGCCGGCAAGACGTCGGCCAGATCGTCGAGCTCGCTCATGTCGCGACTGAGCGTCGAGCCAGCTCGGCGTCGAGCATCTCGGCGGTCGATCCGGTGTCGAACCCTCGCAGCGTGCGGCACTCCCCCAGCACGCTCGTCGGCAGCGCCGAGATCGCCCACGCCCTGGCGCACACGTCTCGCCCGCCGAGCAGGGTCTCCGCGATGTGCAGGCCGTGCTGGGAGATTCGCAGCGTGTCAGCGGAGGCACCCGACCAGAAGAGCCGCCAGAAACGCTGCGGCACACGATCCGCTGCCTCACTCGCACGGCGGATCGGCCTATCTCGCAGATATGCGAGCGCCTCCATGCAGTTGTCCGACCAGGACAGCGCCCACAGAGTCGCACGCCGCAGTTCGTATCCGCGCTGGATTGCCGTCTTGGTTCGCTCCGCCCAGCCGCGACGCTCGAGTTCGGCAAGGCATCGCGACGCCTGCGAATAGGAGACGTCCGCGAGCTCGGCGACTTTCGCTGCAGTAGCGCCGAACGGTCGTGCCCTCAACGCGTTCAGCACGCTCTTCGTTCCATTGCGCGACGACGCAAGCGGGTTGTCGTCTGCGCGGAGCGTGGCTGGCAGATGCTCGACCAGCCACGGGTCGCCCGGGCCAGAGGCTCGCCGGCACCGGTCTCGCAGCAGATGCCCCAACCTTTCAAACAGCTCGAGGTCCTTCACCGGCGACATGACCGAGGACATCTTGCGCGCGGTGACACGCGACACACCGATCGCCTCGACGATGATTGCCGGTGTCGGGTCCGGGAGTCTGGCTGCAGCCAGCCAGTCCGAGGGCGCCAGCTTCGTCGAGTGGATCTCCGTGCCGGTCGTGACCGTGAACCGCTTGCGGCAGCCGACACACCGCCAAGTGCTCCACTCACGATCACCGTTGACACCCAAGACGAGGCGGGCGCTACTTCCGCAGGAAGGACATGCTGGCTCGTCGGGCCATCTGACCGAAATCAGGAGCTGCTCTGCGTTCGCCTGCTCCATCACCTGCATAAGCACAGGGTACCCGCCTGCGGGCTGTTTTCTTTCCAATGCGAACCAAAGCCAGAGCCGTCAATGCGGCTCACACGACGGTGGCGGAGACCTCGTCGTTGAGCTCGTTGATCATCTCGTCCCACAGGCGGGGCAGGCCTCGCAGCGAGTCCCAGAAGCCTTGGTCGCGGCGGGCCTCGAAGTCTTCCAGCGGAACGCCTTGCTGCTCGACCCACGTGTAGTAGCCGAGGTTGAATATCCGGTCGCGGCCCCGGTCAGACAGCACCTCGATGTGGGGAGCGTCATCGCTGCGAACATCGGCTGCCAAGTAGCGCTCGATGATGCCGCGGGCCGCGCCTGCGTCGAAGCGGCCCCCATGGCGCTCCGCAAGGTGGCGCTCACGCTCGGAGAAATACATCTCGAACCCGTCCGTCGCCACGGTCATGACCACGTCGTCAGGCCCGAGCCCCAGCTCATTCGCGGTCCGGGCAGCCGCCAGCGTGTTGCAGATCGACGAGTAGCCGAAGTGCCCGAGGTGGTCGAGCACCCACGACGCCGCTCCGAGGTGCTCGCGCAGCGCATCACGGCCCGCTTCGGTGTTGAAAACGAGCCCGAGCCCGTCGGTCGCATGGTCGCTGACCCCGACGATGACATCGGTGTTCATGACGTTGTGAATGAGGGGGATGTGCTTGTCGCCGATGCCCTGGATGTTGTGCTCGCCGTAGCCGTTGTAGAGCATGGTCGGGCACTCCAGCGCTTCGACGGCGACGATCCGAGCGTTGTGCTCATCTTTCAACCGGTCGCCGGCGCCGAGCGTGCCGGCCGATCCGCTGGCAGCGACGAACGCTGCCAGGTTCAGGTCGCTGCCCTGGGGCGATTCCTGCCGCAGGTGCTCGAACACCGACATGAGCGCGGCGCCGGTCACCTCGTAGTGCCCGATGTGATTCGAGAACTCGCTGAACTGATTCAAGATGAAGTTCGCCGGATCCTGCGACAGCTCGGCGCAGGCGTCGTAGATCTCCTTGACGTTGCTCTCCGAGCCCGGCGTGCGAATCACATCGGCAGGCTCCGCGATCCAGCGCTCCAGCCATTCGAAGCGCTCGCGGCTCATGTTCTCGGGCAGCACGGCCACCCCGCGGCATGCCATGATCCGGCTGATGGCCACGCCGCCACGGGCGTAGTTGCCAGTCGAGGGCCACACTGCCCGATGGCGTGTCGGATCGAATTGGCCGCAGACCACCCGTGGCGCAAGGCACGAGTACGCAGCCAGCACTTTGTGCGCGCCGATCATCGGAAAGCGGTTGCCGAACAGCACGACGACCTTGGCCGGTGTTCCCGTCAGCTCGCTGGGCAGCACGACATGGTCGGGGACCTCTGTGCGTCCGCCCCTGCCATCGTTGAACCAATGCACCCGGAACAGGTTGAGCGGGTCGGCGAAGTCTGGGTCGACATCAGCGAGCGCGCTGCCGACATCGGGGTCGATCAGCGTCGGATCGGCGAGCTCGGCGAAGGTGGGCAGACGGATGCCCTGCTCCCGGAAGCGCTCGACGACACGGGCGCGGCCGCCTGCGTCAGTGACCTCGGTGGCGAGTTGAGCTGCGTAGCTGGCGGGAAACGCTCCCGCGGCGATGGCCGTCTGGGGCGATGAGGTGTGGTTGTCCATACGGAACTGAGGCTATGTTCCGCGAACGGTTCGCGATTCCCGCTGCGGCGGGCCGCGCACCCTGCGGCGCGGCCACAGTGCGTGGCTTGCCGGAGCGACAAGTCCACATGCTGCATCGGACCGAACCGGTGTTGCCGGATGCGGAATGCAAGGGAGGCTTGAGACACATGGCGGCAGATCGATGACATTGACACGAAATGCGCTGTACCTGCAGGACGCTCACACGATCACCGAGGCGATGAGCTTCACCCAGTACGCCGAGGAACGCGGCTTCGAGGCCGTCTGGCAAGCCGACTCGCGGCTGGTGCGCGAAGCCAGCGTGCCGATGGCAGCGTTCGCGGCGACCACGTCGCGCATCAAGGTGGGCGCGGGCGTGATCGACATCTGGTCTCGCAACCCGGCTCGCCTGGCGTCGATGTTCTCGACGCTCGACGACCTCGCACCGGGCCGCATCATCTGCGGTCTGGGCGCGTGGTGGGATCCGCTGGCCGCGAAGGTCGGCATCAGCCGGGCCCGCCCGCTGGGCGCGATGCGCGAAGTCACCACCGTGGTGCGGGCGCTGCTCGCCAACGAGAACGTCACCTTCCACGGCGATCACGTCCATCTCGACGACGTCGAGCTCGACTACGTGTACCAGGAGCGACGGCCCAAAGACGTGCCGATCTACATCGGCGCCACGGGCATGAAGATGATGGAGCTGTGCGGCGAGATCGCTGACGGCGTCGTGCTGAACTATCTCGTCTCGCCCGACTACAACAGCCGTGCGATGGAGTCGCTCGAGCGGGGCGCCGCGTCGGTCGGGCGCAGCGTGGACGACCTGGACCGGCCCCAGCTGGTGGTCTGCTCGGTGCACGAGGACCGTGCGACGGCACTGGACATGGCCCGCAACATGGTCACCCAGTACCTCGGCCAGCAGCCGCACATCATGAAGGCCTCCGGAGTGCCCGACTCGCTGCTGGAAGAGGTCGGCAAGGCGCTGACCTGGCCCGCGACCGCTGAGCAGGTCGAGGCAGCATCGCGGCTGGTGCCCGACGACATCGTGCAGATGCTGACGGCCTCGGGCACGCCCGCGGAGGCCCGTGAGGCCGTCGACGGCTACCTGGCCAACGGCGCTACCTGCCCGATCCTGTATCCCCTGGGCGACGTCGAGGCGATGATCGACGCCTTCGCTGTCTGAGCCCGGAACCGCTCGCCGCAGCAGACTGCCCGGAGTCGCCTAGGAGTCTGGTCGGAAGAGGGTTCCGGCCGAAACAACAAGCCGCTGACCTGCGGTTTTGCGGGTGGAATATGCCGAAAATGCGACTTCCCGACCACGTTCCTAGTAGCCCAGCTCGGTCGCAGCACGTTCAAGCGCCACAGTGACCGACCAGTGCGTGCGTGCCAGTCGCAGGTCGTTGTTCGAGCCGTCGGCGTACAGACCCGCAGCGCTCATCCAGAACGCCGCCGAGCGCATGGCGTAGAGCAACTGAAAGTAGGCGCAGCGCTCGGGGTCGATCTCGATGCCGGTGGCCTGCTGGTAGCGGTCAATGAACAGCTCCCGCGGCACGACATTCGACAGCAGGTCGGTGCCCTCGCGGTTCAGCTCAGTGAGCACATAGGCCACGTCGTACATGGGATCGCCGATGACCTGCAGCTCCCAGTCGAGCACTGCAGACACCCGGTCGTCATGGATCAGGACATTGCCGGTCCGAAACGCACCGTGCACGAGGGTGAGCTGTTGCGTCGGCGGTGCGTTGTGCTTCAGCCAGCCGATCAGGTCGGCGAGGATCGGATGGCCCCGATGCCCGGAGTCGTCGATGAGCGCCTGCCATTTGGCGATCTCGCGCAGCGCGAAGTCGCTGCCGCCGCCGGGCACGCCGAGAAACCCGAGCCCTGCCGCGTGCCAGTCGACGTTATGCACCGCAGCCAGCGCATCGGTGAAGCTGGCCGGCAGCACGCCGCGTTCGGCCGCAGCGGCGTAGTACTCGCGCCCCGCCCGGCGCCACGGGCTCGGACACTCGCCGGCCACTCGCTCCATCACGATGGCGGGAGCGCCGAGAACTGCTGGGTCGGGCTCGTACCAGAAGGCCCGCGGTGCGGGCACGTCGGTGTTCTCGAGGCAGCGCAATACTCGGAATTGCTCTTCGAGGTCGGATTCGTGTCGCAGCAGGGCGTTGCCCGGGTCGCGTCGCAGGCAGAAGCCTTGGCTTTGCTCGTCGGCGCCGTCGGACCAGACGGCGTCGAACAGCCACGTCTCGTGCGACCAGCCCACCGCAATGCGCTGAGGAGTGACGATGTCGACGGGGCCGCTGACGCCGAGACGATCGCGCAGATACTCGCCGAGAACGCCAGTCAGATCAGGATCATCGAACACTGTGTGGTGCTCCCCCGTCCTCGCCGAGAACGCCAGTCGGATCTGGAACGTCGGACACTTTGTGGTGCTCCCCCGCGTTGGTCACCGAGCGATGTCCATACGACGATCGATGTCTCGACGCAGCGCATGCCGGATAGCGGCCAGCGCCGCTGCGGCCACCGGACCCGAAGGGCCCCACCCGTAGAGGGCGTCGATGACCTTCGTCGCAGCCGCAATCGACCCTTGAGCCCGCATGCGAGCGACGGCGTCGCCGACATCGGCTGGGACATATGCGACGGCGCCGTCTGAGGTGCTGGCTGTCGTCAACACAGCATCGAGCCGATCAGCCAGCGCTGTGACGTCGGCAATCTCGGCCGCACGATGTTCGTCTTGGAATTGTGCCTGTCTTGCCAGGCGCTGCAGGATCACCGAGGCCATGAACGCCTGGGTACGGGCGTACTCCTCCTCGACCGCAGGGGCTATCTGGGCGCGCACGGTGTCTGCAAGTCGCGACAGCAGCTCGTGGTCGTCGAGGCTCATGGTCTCGAACTGGGAATCGACCAGTCGCCGCTGCGCTTGGCAGCAGCGAAGCGTCGAACCGGCCACATGTCCTGGTCCTCGCCCCAGCATGTCCCCACGCCGTCCACGTCCCAGCGGATGAGGCTGTTGATGTCGATGAAGCTGTGGCGGTTGATGATGATCCGGCTAACTGGCGTGCCCGTTGCCACGAAGGATCCGCCGGCAGCGTCGACGGCGTCGATGCGGATTTCGGAGATCCAGCCCTCGGGGCTGCGCCGGACCGTGCGCTCGCCGTCCACGAGTCCGACCTGAGTGTCGCCGTGCTGGGTGAACCCGTATGCGACCCGGTCCAGCCCGTCGCGGGCGTTCGTGACTGCCAGGAAACCCGACCCGTCATCGCAGGCGCCGGTGACGTAGGCGGCTTGACGGGGACGGTCTTCGGGTCGACGTCCCCAGGTGCGGTCGCGCATAGACCAGCAATCAATGTCGATCGACTCACCGGCCAGCTCGATAGCGCCGGTGATTCTGCCGATCTGGTCGAAGTGCGCCGAATGGCCGAACGTCGAGCTTCCCGCCGTCAGCGGCCGCGGCGGCAGTACCGCCTCGAAGCGCAGATCGGCGGCGAATCGGCCCGGGTCGTCGTAACCGAGCCGGTACGCCATCGTGGGGGTCTCGACCTCGACACTGACCCCGTTGGGCAGGGTCGCATCTCGCAGGTCGAGTTCTGGCGGCAGCCGCAGGGCGGTCAGATTGGAGCTGTAGGGAACCTCCCAAGGCAGGTGGGCCGTTGCATCCCACACCCAAGCCCCGCCCGAGATCGTGCCGATGTTGTGGCGCGCCAGCGTGTAGAGCCAGCCGCCGAGCGCCCGCTCTGTGTGATGGAACGAGAACCAGGCCGTTTCGGTGAACCACCAATCGTCACCCTTCAGATGCGCGTGAAAGGCGTCGTCGTCGGGCGTGAAGACGGGAACGCTGCCGGGGTGCTGACTCACCTGGCGAAGCGTAGATCGGCCGGCCGGTTCAGCACTTCGCATGCGAGGCGCACGTGGCTGGGGTTCGGTGGTCTGTGCCCACGATCCCCACGGCTAAGGGGCACTCGGACGGCACCTGCATGGATCTCTTTTAAGTATTTTCAACTAAATTCAATTGCTTTCAGTGTCACAATCTGTTGATGTGTGCTCATGACAAGGCGCAGACATGACTCATCACCGGCTCGCACATCGGGCATCGCGCGATGACCGCCGAGACCGTCCCGCTACTCGCCGTGGGCGTTCCTGTGCCGGTATTCGTCGCGTGGACGGCGACCATTCTTCTGGTCGTTGTCGGAAAGCAGTTGCTTCTCCTTCGGAGCTACCGCCGTTTCGTCCGCGAGACTGAAGCCAAGTTCCGGCGCCTCGAACAGCGCGCCGACGAGTACGAAGAACGGGTCGACGCCGAACTCGCCCAGCTGCGCGCTGAACTCGACGCTTACGGCGCGTGGAGCGACGCGAACGACCGCTTCTTCCACCACGGCTTGGTGGCCGTATCCCATCTGCTCGGAGCGAAGGCACTGCCAGCGCGTCGAGCCTGCGCGACCGAGCGGCTGCGCACCTCGGGGCGGCGTGCAACCGAGACAGCGTGGCGCCCGGTGCCGATCCGCACCGGAAGCTCCCCGCCCACCAAGCGTCCGACGGTGCGCGTGCAGCGACGCACCTGCCAGTAAGCACTCGAGCGGGCAGGCACAGATGCCATAGCGGTAGCGGCGGCACGAGACTCTGCGACGTTGCGATCGGTTCCGGAGGTGATGCACCGTGATGCGACGATGACGTCGGTGAGAAATGCGGTGCGGTACACATCTCTCGCCTGCTAGATCGCGGGAGCAGAGGGTTCTGCCGCCGCCACAGCGGGCGCACCAAACCGCGCGGCTCCCAAGCACACCCGTCGGCCAGCGACGCTCCCCGACGGCACTTGCCGACTGTGGCGCGTACTGTTGGGGCATGGCTGAGCTTGCCCGTTTCACGCTGGACAGCGACGAAGACGAAGTCGCCGAGGTGGTACGCATCGACGGCGGGGCCATCATCGAAGACGCCATCGATCTGGACATGGTGGAGCGGCTCGAAACCGAGTTGCGACCCTGGATCGACCGCACGCCGGGCGGGCTCGACAACTTCTCGGGCCACAACACCACCCGCACCGGTGCGCTGGTAGCTCGTTCGGCCGCTTGCCGTGAGCTGGTCATGCACGACAAAGTCATCAGCTTGGCCAACCGGTTCCTGAGCCCGTATACGAACAAGATCCAGCTGCACCTGACCCAGGTCATCAACATCAAGCCGGGCCAGGGCACCCAGCCGCTGCACCGCGACCGCCTGGCATGGGGCGGCTACATCCCCGGTGAAATCGAGCCTCAGTTCAACACCATGTGGGCCGTCACCGACTTCACACCCACCAACGGCGGCACTCGGATCGTGCCGGGAAGTCCCGGGTGGGACGAGGAGCGTCGAGCCGCCGACGACGAGAAGACCCAGGCTGCGATGGGTGCCGGCTCCGTGCTGTTGTACTCGGGCTCGGTGATCCACGGGGGTGGCGAGAACCGCAGCGATGCCGACCGCACCGGCATCAACATCACCTACACGCTCGGCTGGCTGCGCACCGAGGAGAACCAGTTCCTGTCCTGCCCGCCCGAAGTCGCCAAGGAGCTCGACCCAGAGCTGGCCGACTTGATGGGGTACTCAATGGGCAACTATGCGCTGGGCTACTACTCCGACCCACACGGCATGCCCGGGCCGGTCGACCTGCTCACACCGGAAATGGTGCTGGGCCGCAAGCCGGGCTCGAAGCATTCCAACTCCGCGCTGCTGAACCCTGTGGAGTGAGCCAGTCGCTTCAAGCACGACGTGAGAGGGCGCTGGGCACCGGCGCACAGCTCTTCTACACCGAGCCGCTGCACATCGTGCGAGGCGAGGGCGTCGAGCTCTTCGACGCGGACGGCCGCCGCTACATCGACATGTACAACAACGTGCCCTGCGTGGGCCACGGCAATACCCGCGTGGCAGAGGCGATGGCTGCCCAGCAGGCCACGCTGAATGTGCACAGCCGGTACCTGCACGAGGGCATCGTCAGCTTCGCCGAGCGATTGGTGGCGTTGCATCACGACGGGATCGAGAGCGCTGTCATCACCTGCACCGGCACCGAAGCCGTCGAGGTGGCGATGGCTATGGCTCGCATCGCAACCGGACGCCGCGGTGTCATCGCCACCAATGCCACCTACCACGGCAATACCGAAGCGGTGATCGCGTTGCGTCGGGCGGCGATGAGGCCCGACGACCACCCCGACGTGACGACCTTCCCGTATCCCCAGCAATTGCGTCCGATCCGGGCAGGGCTGGATGAGCAGGCACTCGCCGACGCCTACCTCGACGAGCTGGCGACAGCCATCGAACGGCTGGAGTCGTCTGGTGCCGGCGTCGCCGCCGTCATCTTGTGCTCGATCCAGGCCAATGAAGGCCTGCCGGACATACCGGGCGACTTCATGGCGAAGGCTGCGGATCTCGTGCGAGCCGCCGGCGGATTGGTGATCGCCGACGAGGTGCAGGCCGGCTACTGCAGGACCGGTCGCTGGTGGGGCTACGAATTGACCGGCTTCGAGCCCGACATTGCCGTGATGGGCAAGCCCATGGGGAACGGCCTGCCGCTCGCGGCCACAGTCGCCGACCGGCATCTGGTCGAGCGCTTCCGCGGCGAGACCCGCTACTTCAACACCTACGGCGCGAGCCCGCTGCAAGCTGCGGTCGGGCACGCCGTCATCGACGAGATCGAGGAGCGTGGGTTAGCCGCGAGCGTCGCAGAGCTCGGATTCGGGTTGCGAGCGGCACTGAACGAACGCGCCGAACGATGCCCATGGATCGGCGACGTCCGGGGCCACGGCCTGTACATCGGAGTGGAGATGGTGGAGCCGGAGGGCGAGCTGGTGCCTGACCGATCACGGGCGCTGGAGTTCTCCGACCGGTTGAAAGACCAAGGCGTGCTTGCTTCGAACGCCGGTGAATACGCCAACGTGCTGAAGCTGCGTCCGCCGCTCGTCCTGCAACAGTCACACGCCGCCGAATTCCTGGCTGCGTTCGACGCAGTGCTGACCGAAATCGATGGCTGACGGGTTAGCTGCCCGTTACGAACCAGCCGCCCGCGAGGCACTGCGCGCGTTCGGCATCGGGTCTGCCCGCCTGCAACTGGTGGGCATCAGCGAGAACGTCACGTATCGCGCCGACGACGACCGCTCCGCAGAGGCCTACGTGCTGCGATTACACCGGCCCGGCTACCACACTCTCGACGAGCTCAACTCCGAACGCGTGTGGCTGGAGGCACTTCGCAGCAGCGGTATCTCGGTGCCGACGCCTGTTAACGCACCCGACGGTCGCTACTTCGTCCCTGTCGAGGTTGATGGACGCGAGGTCCGTCAGGTCGGGCTCAACGTCTGGGCGCCAGGAGAGATCGTCGGCGAGCTGCTCACCGCCCACGACCGCAACGCCGATGCGGCGAGACCGATCGAGATCGCCGAGCCGTTCGGCCAGCTCGGCGGCCTGATGGCAGCGATGCACAACCAGGCGGCCAGTTGGACGCCGCCGCCATCGTTTCGGCGACATCGCCTGGACTTGGACGGATTGCTCGGCGATGCTCCCTTCTGGGGTCCGTTCTGGGAGAACCCGGTGCTCGAAGAGCGCGAGCGAGAGCTGTTGATCGCCGCTCGCGATCACTGCCGGGAACGGCTCCGCCGCTATGGCGAGCCGGGCCGGACCTTCAGCATGATTCATGCCGACCTGCATCTGGCCAACCTGCTCACCTGCGACGGGCAACTGAGCGTGATCGACTTCGACGACGCCGGTTTCGGGTGGCACCAGTACGACATCGCTGTGGCGATGTTCCATTCCCGGGATACATCGGATTTCCGTGCTGCGCGGCAAGCGTTCCTGCACAGCTACCGAGCAGTCCGCCCGATCAGCGATGACGACCTGGCCCTCGTGCCGATGTTCGAACTCATCCGCGGCATGGCGATCCTCGGTTGGAGAGCCGCTCGGCCTGAGGTTCCGTGGCCCGACGGCCAACTCGAGATGTTCCGCAAGGGTGTCATTGCTGGTTGCGAGCGCCTGCTCAAGAACCCGCCGACTCCGACCTCCTCGGAGGACACACCGCAGTCATCGACAGCGACCGTCGTTTCTGAGATTCCCGCCGGCCACGGACCGATCTGACAGAGCGGGGTAGCGTCGGCAGTCGCTGCGTCGCGGTGAGCAGGAGGGATGCCGTGTGGGAGATCACCGAGCCTGATCTCGCACCGATTGCGCTGGGAGCAGCTGTGCTGGGCACTGGCGGCGGCGGGAATCCCTACCTCGGCCGACTGCGAGTGCTGCAGGTGATGCGCAACGGTGGTCGGGTTCGGGTCATCGAGCCCGACGAGATTGCCGACGACGATTTGCTGGTTGCGGTCGGCGGTATGGGCTCGCCGATGGTGAGCAACGAGAAGTTGGCTGGCGGCGACGAGGAGACGGTGGCCGCCAGGGCGCTCGAGAGCCACCTAGGCCGCAAGTTCGATGCCATCGCACCGTTCGAGATGGGCGGCAGCAATTCGATGGTGCCGATGGTGGTGGCCGCAGCGATGGACATCCCCATCGTGAACGGCGACGGCATGGGGCGAGCATTCCCAGAGCTGCAGATGATCACCTACCTGATCTACGGCGGCAGCCCGTACCCCGCCGCCATCGCCGACGAGCGTGGCAGCCAGGTCGTCATCGCCGAAGTGCCCGACGCCAAGTGGCTCGAGCGCATAGCCCGCGCAGCGACCGTCGAGATGGGAGCTCACACCGGACTGGCGTCCGCCGTGATGGACGGCGCGTACTGCCGCCGCTCGATCATCCCGAACACATTGCGCCTGGCCAGCGACATCGGCCATGCGGTGCATCATGCCCGTGAGGTCAAGGACGACCCCAGCGAGGCGATCCTGGGCGTCGCCGGGGGCAAGCGATACCTGCGCGGCAAGGTGACCGACGTGCACCGGCGCAACGCGGCAGGGTTTGCACGCGGTCAGATGACCGTGGCGGGTATTGGCAACGACGCCGGGCGCACCATCCGCATCGACTTTCAGAATGAGAACCTCGCCATCTACGAGGACGACGAGCCCAAGGTGATGGTGCCCGACCTCATCACGCTGGTCACCACCGATACCGGAGAGCCGATCACGACCGAGCTCCTCCGGTTCGGTGTTCGTGCCGACGTGCTGGTGCTGCCAGCGCCGGATCTGCTGCGCACGCCCGAGGCGCTGGACGTCGTTGGGCCGCACTCCTTCGGCATCGATGCCGACTACGTCCCCGCAGTCTGAGCGCAGTCGGCAACGAGCCATATCTCGTCGAAGCCGCTCGACTCCGCCTGTGCTGCGGCGTCTGCAATGGCCTCGGGAGCAATCGCGCTGCCCAGAATGAGGCCGATCGATCCTTCAGCGCTCATGTTCGCGTCCCCTCGTTCGATGGGCCGTTGACCGAAGCCAAGTCCCCCACTGCCTTGACCCGGATCCGGATTGCGTTCGACGGCAGGTAGGTCAGCGGGATCTCGTCGATGTCGGTGATCTCGACGGTGTCCGGGTCGGCGCCGGCGTCGACGGCACGCTGGGCGGTGGCCGAGCGGGCTTCGGCCATCGCCTCGTCACGGGTCATCTCCGCCATCGAGTACACCCGATCGGTCTCGGCGCCGACTTGGGCGATCGCGGCACCGATCGCGCTGGCGACCGAGAAATGGCTCGGGCGGATGGTCTCCGATGCACCCGCGAGGCCGTCGCGCACCAGCACTCCCCCGCCGCCCACGACCACGACCGGTACCGGGTCCGCGGAGGTCTTCATCTGCTCGACGACCTCGGCGAGCATGTCTTGCATGCATTCGACTGCATCACTCACGAGCGCGGGATTCAGCTCGCCGACTGAAGCCGCCTCGCCGATGTCAGCCATGCCCGCAGCCGCGGCCACATCGGTCGCCGTCAGCTCGTCGCCGCCGAATACGAGTGCCCGCTCGGTCAGCTCGTAGCCGACGCTGTCGGGGCCCACTGTCACCTCGCTGCGGAGACCGTTGCGAGATCGAACCAAGCTTCCCCCGCCCAGTCCCAGCGACATCACGTCGGGCATGCGGAAGTTCGTGCGCACTCCTGCAACCGAGACTGCCGTAGACGCTTCCCTGGGGAAGCCGTGCACCAGCACGCCGATGTCGGAGGTAGTGCCGCCCACATCGACGACGACACCGTCGCGGATACCGCTCAGAAAGGCTGCGCCGCGCATCGAGTTCGTAGGACCGGAGGCGAACGTCGCCACGGGATAGCGACGGGCGTAGTCAGCGCTCATCAGCGTGCCGTCGTTCTGGCTGACGTGCAGCGGGCAGTCGAGGCCGAGCTCGACCAGCGCTCTCGCGAGCCCCGCGACGGTGTGTTCGGCCAGCGGGCGCAGGCACGCGTTCACGATCGCTGCGTTCTCGCGTTCGAGCAACCCGAGGCGCCCGATCTCGCTCGAGAGGCTGATGTCGAGTTCGGGTGCCTCCTCTGTCAAGACTTCTTGAGCCTCGGCTTCGAAGCTGGCGTCAACCGGTGAGAACACCGATGTCACCGCCACCGAACCCACGCCCGCCGAGGCGATGTCCCGCGCCGCGGCACGCAGCTCGTCGTGATCGATCGGACTGATGAGTCGACCGTCGAATTCGTGACCGCCGTGGCAGAGATAGACGTGATCGCCCAGCACTTCCCGGAGCCGATCGGGCCAGTCGATGAACGGCGGCAGTCCCTTGGTGGCCGGCAGTCCGAGACGCACCACGGCTGTGGGGACCAGCCGGCGTCCCTCCACCAGCGCATTGGTGAAATGCGTCGTGCCGATCATGACGGCGCTGATCGCATCGGGAGACAGATCGTGCTCGCCGAGCAGCGACTGCACCGCCGTCACGATCCCGTCGGTGACATCCGGCGTCGTTGTTGCCTTCGCCCAGCCGACGACATCTTCGGCGGACATGGCGACCGCGTCGGTGTTGGTGCCCCCGACGTCGACGCCGATACGCAAGGGCGCAGCCGGCGGCAAATCTGCACCGCTCACTGAGCCCGCTCCAGAGCGTCGAGCACGTCTGCGGGGGTAATCGGCAGCGTGTCGATCGGTGCGCCGACGGCGTCGGAGACCGCATTGGCAATCGCAGCCGCTACCGGGACGACGGGTGGCTCGGCGGCACCTTTCGCTCCATAGGGGCCGGCAGCGTCTGCGTGCTCCATGACAATCATCTCCACCTTCGGCACGTCGGCGGCCAGCGGCAGGCCGTGTTCCTTGAAAGTCCGCTGTACATAGCGGCCGTGGTCGATATCGACGCGCTCGCTCAGCGCAAAGCCCAAGCCCTGCGCGACGCCGCCCTGGATCTGACCGGCAAGGGCGGCAGGATGAATCGCCCGCCCGACCTCCTGGCAGACCACGTAGCGATCCACGGTGACCTGACCGGTGACCGGGTCGACGCTCACCTCAGCCTGGTGAAGGTGATACGTGGGCGTCGGCCAACCCTTGATCAGCATGCCGGTTGCACACATGGGATCGTGCTGCGGTGTCGGGGTGACGTAGGAGGCACCGGCGGCGATGGGCCCTTCGGACCATGTGGCTGCCTGTGCGACCTGACCGAGAGTCACGCTGGCAGCGGGCACACCCGCGACCGTCACGACGCTCTCGGCGATCTCGAGGTCCTCGGGGGCCGCTTCGAGCATGTGCGATGCCTGGTCGATCACCTGGCGTCGCACCTCCGCTGAGGCGTCGGCAATGGCCCGGCCCACCACATGGGTGATGCGGCTGCCCTGTGACCCGGCGTCGTAGCCGGTCGCGTCGGTGTCGGGCATCGTGATTATCACATCATCCGCAGCGAGTCCGAGTGCCTCGGCGGCGATTTGCCGCAGGCCGGTCGCAACGGCGCCGGAGCCATTTTCGGTCGCCGAGGTGATCACCGTCGCGGTGCCGTCCTCGTTCAGCTTCACCGTGGCATGACCCGGCATCGGGTTGGTCAGCCAGACCGCCGCAGCCTGACCGACACCGCGCAGCACGCCATTGCCCAAACTCTTCGATGCTGCTGTGCGCTCCGCAATTGCGTGCCAGGGTGCGAGCTCGTCGACTCGTTCAAAGGCCTCATGCAGGATCGAGACCTCTTCGAGCGGCTGCCCGTTGCGCATCAGCTCGCCGTCTTGAGCCAACGATGCCAGCCGATACTCCCGGCGATCGCGGCCGAGCGCGTCCGCAATGGCATCCATGTGGCGCTCGTTGGCGAACACCAGCCAGGGTCCGTTCACTCCCCGGTAGGCACCTGTGGGCGCCGTGTTGGTGTACACGTTGCGGGTCCGGATCCGAGCCGTGCCTACCCGGTAGATCGAGCCGAACACGAACATCGGGATCGACGACAGCGCGGGACCGTTGTTGGCGTAGGCACCGCTGTCGGACACGATCTCGACCTCGGTTGCCAGGATCGTGCCGTCGCGCCCCACAGCAGAACGAACCGACACCAGCGCGTTGGCCCGGCATGGCGCCACCAGGCGCTCTTCGAGAGCGCTGTGCTGCATGCGAACGGGGCGGCGGTATCGCTGGGCCAGCAGTGCAGCGAACGCTTCGACGCTCACATCGAGCTTTGCGCCGAAACCACCGCCGATGTGGTGACCGACCACCCGCAACGACGATGGCCTGACCGCCAGCATTTGAGCGATCCGGTCTCGCAGGCGAAACGGGTACTGGTGAGAAACCTCGATGGTGTAACGGCCCGACTCGAACACTGCCAGCGCCATCTTGGGCTCAAGGTGCGCTTGATACTGCCGAGGCGTCCGGTAGGTGCCCTCCACCACCAGATCTGCCGCAGCGAATGCCGCATCAAGATCGCCGGGATCATGGACCACCTCTGCCACCACGTTGCCATCGCGCCCGATATCGGCGCCGCCGGCCACCGCGAAGCGATTCCAGTCGGGATGGACCAGACGAGCGCCTGGTGCGAGGGCCTGCTCCGGGGTGGAAATCGGCTCGACCGGCTCGATGTCGGCGACGACGGCGCGTGCTCCGGCCTCGGCCGCAGCCCGGCTCTCAGCGACCACGATTGCCAACGGCTCTCCCTCAAAGGCGACGTAGTCGGCAGCCAAGAACGGAGCATCAGACACGATCACGCCGGTGCGCCAGTCCGGTACGTCGGCCGCCGTCAACACCTCCAGCACGTCGTCGATCTTGTTCGCCGGTTCAGCGTCAATGCCGCGGATCCGTCCAGCAGCTACCGGCGACCGGACAAGTGCCGCCCACAGCATCCCCGGGCGCACAAGGTCGGCGCCGAACACCGCGTCACCGCGCAGCTTCGCGTCGGCGTCGCTGCGCGCAGGACTGGCGCCGAGCCCGCTCACGGCGACACCGCCCGGGCAGCGTCGAGCGCGGCGTCGACGATCTGCTGGTAGCCCGTGCAGCGACAGATGTTTCCCGCGAGTGACCGACGGATGTCAGCCTCGGAGGGCTCCGGCACGTCGTCAAGCAAGGCGGTGAGCACCATCAGCACACCGGGCGTGCAATAGCCGCACTGAACTGCGGCATGGCTCACGAAGGCCTGCTGCAGCTGCGTGAGCTCACCCGAACCGGCAAGCCCTTCGACCGTGCGAATGGTACGGCCATCCATGGAGCCCGAGGCCGCGATGCACGACGCCACCGGACTGCCATCCGCCAAGACGGTGCAGGCACCGCACTCGCCCTCGCAGCAGGCTTCCTTCGGCCCCACGAGAGCGAGGCGCTCCCGCAGGGTGCCCAGCAGGGTCTCCCCCGCGTCGACGTCGATCACATGGGGCCGTTCGTTCACGACCAGCCGGATCGAGACGGACTGCTCGCCCGCAGCGCGAGCCATCAGCCGCTCGCTCCGGAAATCTCCGCGACGCAGCGATCCGCCAGCCGGCTCAGCAAACCGCCGAACACCCGCCGCCGGTACCGCGCTGCTTCGGTCCGTTCGGGTGCTGCGGCGCTCGCGAGCGCTGCGCCGGCTTCCGCACAGTCGACTCGGCCGTCATCCAGCCGCGTACCTACGATTGCAGATTCGGCGCTGGGCACCCGGTGCGGCGCACGAGTCCCGCCGCACACCGCGATGCGGGCGCCGCTCACGACTCCGCTCGGAGTCACCGACAGCCGCAGCGCCAGGCCCACGACTGCAAAGTCCATGGCACTGCGACGCCCCACCTTGAGGTATCCCTCGGCGCAGCGCTCGCCGATGGGCTCCAGCTCAATGGCACGCAGCAGCTCCGTCGGTCGTAATGCCGTTGCGCCCGCTCCCGCCAGAAACTCGCCCAAGTCCATTCGCCGCCGGCCCGATTTCGAAACCAGCGTCAGCTGAGCATCGGAGACCAGCAAGGCCGGAAGGGTGTCAGCCGACGACGCCGCGGTGCACACGTTGCCGCCAACCGTGGCCACTGTCTGGGTCTGCCAGGCCCCGACCGCCGCGGACGCTTGGGACAGCGCCGGATGCCGCAGTGCGATAAGCGAGGCCGTGGCGAGCCTGCGCAGCGTGACCAGAGCGCCGACGCTGGTCGCCCCGCCGACGTCGGAGATCCCCTGCATGCCGTCGATGCCGCTGATGTCAATCAGCGCTGCCGGGGCGCTCTCGCCTCGCAGGTACTGCGGCATCACGTCAGTTCCGCCCGCCAGGATGCGGCCCTCGCTGCCCCAGCGGCTCAGCACGTCGACTGCCTCGGCGACGCTGCGGACCCTGCAGAACTGCACCGCCGCACCTCCCTGGCCCCATCCGTGAGGGCGCTTCAAGACGGGTGCCCCTCAATCGGGGCGATGGTAACCCTCGTCCCGCTATGCGGCGGGCAGCGCCTCGAGCACGAAGTCGTACTCGCAGCGGTCGCCGCTCATGTCCACAACAAGCGAGTCGCGCACGCCGAACACGGCGTCGCTGTCGAGGTAGTCGCTGGCGGAGTCGAACAGGTGCGTGATCACCGTCTTGTGGCCGCGAGCGGCAACTACGAAGTGCATGTGCCCAGGGCGCCAGTTGTGGCGGCCGTTCTCGAACAGCAGATCTCCCGCTGGACCATCGCCAGGGATCTGGTACGGCACCGGGCGAATGCCCCTGATCTCGTAGCGGCCGTCGCTGCCGGTAGTGAAGAGGCCGCGCATGTTCATCGGGGTCTGGCCGCTGTCTTGCACGTCGTAGAAACCGTTGGACGCGGTTTCCCACACGTCGAGCGTGGCGCCCTCGATGGGTTCGCCGTCGAGTCCGAGTACCCGACCGACGTAGGTGACCTCATGGTCGCCGTCCATGGAATCGGTGATGATCGAGTCGCCCATCTCGCGATGCGGTGCTCCCTCGACGTGGAAGGGCCCAAAGACGGTGGGCTCGGTTGATCCTTCCGCTGCGACGTGATTGATCATCTCGACAAGCATCGACACGCCGATCGTGTCGGAAAGCAAAATGAACTCCTGCCGCTGCTCGTCGCACATCTGGCCCGTGCGGGTCAACGCCTCGATGCCGGCGAACCACTCCTCACGGGTCAATCCGACCTCAACGACGAACTCATGCAGGTGCCGGATAAGCGATGTGGTGATTTCGGCCAACCGCGGGTTTGGCGAGTTGTCATACGCCGTCAGGACGTCGGCCAGGTGGGCTTCGGGCGTCATTGCCTGTGCGCTGTTATCCGTCATGAATTCCCCCTGTTGGACGCTCGCTCCGCGGGCAGGTCACGACGTCCAGGGTTCGCTGAGGGCAGCATGCTGGTCAAGGAGCGGGCCGATGGTGTCGAGCTGGCGCCGGCCCATGCCGCACTCGGTGGCGAGCCCAAACAGCGGAATGACTTGCGACGCTGCGGCGATACGGCGGCGGGTGCCCTCTTGCCCACCCGTGGCATGCACCAATCCGAGATACAACTCGGTCTCTTGAGGGATCTCCACTGCACCGAGCGCTTGGAAGTACTCAACGTCGTCTCGCTGCTTCGGCACGGGCATGTGGACCCAGTCGACGTTTCGCTCCACACCGCCCAGCACCGTGCGAACTGCCCAGGCAAGATGCTCGGTGGTCGAGGGCTCGACGAAATGCTGATGGCCGGCGTCGCCGTAGCAGAAGTGGTACCCCATCTCGGCCTCGTCGGGCACGAGATCTCCGAGATAGACGATGTGTTCCCCGATGCCGTCACAGGTGTCGATCCCACTGGCGTCCGTGTCGAGATAGCCCCAGAGGCCTTCGAGGACCCCGAACTCGATACACACTTCCCACTGGATGGCCAGGCGGTCGTTCGGGATGCCGTCCAGGATGCGAGCCAACTGGGCTTCCATGGCCGCTGTCCACGCTTCGAACACAGCTGGGCGGGACGACGGTGCGACGTACATAGTGACGACGCTGAGCGGCGACGGCAGTCCCACCATGAAGCGCGCCGAACAGGGCAGCGTTCCCGCTTCCTGTGCGGCCGCGAACTTCTCCCAGGACTCAAGCGCTGCGTCCGCATAGCCCAAGTCGACAAGTTCGAGCGGCCCTGCTCCATCGATCAATTCGTGCAGAGGAACATCGCGATCCAGGTACGCCGAGGTGACCGACCGGATCTCGAGTTGTGGGCACTCGCTCAGCTTGGGAAACTGCCAGGCGATCCAGGTGTCTCGTTCGCCGACTTCGCCGTCAGGCACGCGTCGCAGGTGCGCGGCGAGGTGGTCGCTCACCAATTCGAACAGCTGCTGCGGCTCGGTGACAGGGGCACTCCCGACTAGGTGGGCGCCTCGGACTTCTGCCATTGGATTCCCTTCTGTGGATCTGTCATGGCTGACTTGCCCGGTGTCAGTCGCATGGCCGGATTGAGCGGTTCAGCGCTGGACACGCTCTCGCGCAGCCTCGGGCCGCTCCGCTTGTTGCGACGCTGTGATACCTGCCTCACGATCGAGCGGGAAGGGGGCCATGCCGTCGGGTCCTGGCGGCGCCATCTCGGGCGGGAACAGTGCGAAGCCCGATTCGTCTCGTGGCTTGCGCTCAAGGTTGAGGCCGCGGACGTTTGCTCCCTTCGGCGGCTCGACTGGAGTGTTCTCGAGCACCTCGATGTCGACCCACCACTTCTTGGCTTGGTTGATTTCTCCCCGACCCAGCTTGTCGTCGAGGCGGGCGATCCACACAGTTCGCCGATGCCCGCCGACAGCAGCAGCGGGATGTGGTTGATCTCGTCGTCTGCCGCCGTGTGGGCCTGCGCGGCGTACCCGAGCCGGCGGATCTGTGCGGCGATGGCATTGGCGATGACCGACGTTCGCAGATACGCCCGCATCGACTGCGCGCCGCTGATCCAGTCGTATCCCGGCTCGCCGGGTCGGATCGGTCGCCCGTGCCCGACGATGATTGCGATGGCGTTGCGATGGCCCTCGATCGGCTCGGCAGTCCAGCACCCCGGCGACGGTTCGCAGATGCCGGCAAGGTCGGCGTCGAGGAAGAAGCAGTAACCGCGCATGTTGTCAACTGCGGCCCCGACGCTGGGCATAGGTGCAGGCGCGGCCAGCACGTCCCCCGTCCGGCACGCCGTGAAGACGTCGACGATGTCGTCGAAGACGTGCGCCACGCCCCACTCTCCGGGTGTGGCCGGCGCGGGCGGCGAGTCGGGCAATCGCGTTGTCGCGTCAAGCGATCCGGGGGCTAGCCGAGGCAGCAATTCGGTGGGCAGCGGTCCAGCCGCCGCTGAGCGCTTCCGATGAGAAAAGAGGCGCATCAGGCTCCGTGAACGTGTTCGTCAGGTCTGTCGCGATCCGGACAGCACGTTGGTCCCGGCGGTGCCAGACAGCGAATTGGGCGAAGCCTTCAGTCGGCGGCCACTGGCGGCGTGGTCTCGCTCATCCTGTCCCACACCACTTGGTCGGGCAGGCTCATGACCATGTCGTAGTGGTCTACGGGCATGAGCCGCGGCATGCCCGTGTCGGATGACGGCTGCGAAACAGGCTCAGTGGGACGGGTGTATTCCGCCGGGTGCTTCAGCCGTTGCAGCTCGGACTCGGAGATGCCGCACAGATCCTGCACCTCGGGGTCGACCCACTGCTCGGCCGGAATTGCCGATCCGCACGCCACCTCAAGCGCCAGTCCCTCGGGGCCGGCGAAGTAGATCGACTGGATGAAGCCGTGGTCGATCGGCCCGAACACCTGCACGCCACGATCACGGATGCGATCCCGCAGCGCCATCAGGTCTTCGAACGCGTCGACGTTGAAGGCGACGTGCTGCATGGTGCCAGCGGTGACCGGCTCGCCGGGGCCGCCCGCGTGGGTGACGCCCAGCTCAATGTCCTTGGCGTTGTCGGGGTGCTGGACGAATGCCACGTAGCTGTCGGGTGCCAGCTCTACGAAACCGTGATAGGTGCCTTCCACGCCATGCATCCAGTACAGGGCCTTGAGCGGCAACCCCAGAACGTCGCACCAGAACTCCAGCTGACCCCTCATGTCGCGAGTGGAAAGCGCGAGGTGGTTCACGCCGTTGGGATGTAGTGCAGTCATTCGAGCCGTCCCCAAAGTTCAATTCTCTCGTGACTATAGGCGTTGGGGATTCAGGGGAAATAATCTGAGCGCGCTCAGGAAGTCGCCATCGGGGCGACCACGTGCTCGGCGAAGAGGTCGAATGAGCGGTCCACCTCGTAGTTCGTGAGATCGCCCCACGCAAACACACCGACGAAGTAGTCGGTGCCTGCCTCTTCGGCAAACCGTTCGCAAACCGAACGGATGGTCTGTGGCGAACCGACCACGACCGCCTCGAATTGCTTCGCCTTGTCGTAATCGCCGCCGAGCGTCGGGTCGTTCGGCGGGATCATCTCGTAGCGACGGAAGAGCCGAGTCAGGTGCTCGGTGAACGCAGCCCACGTCCGGCGTCCGATCTCGTCGGCCTCGTCATCGGTTGGCGCCACGACCAATCGGCGCAGTCCGCCGATCATCGGCGAGTGGTGCCTGCCGATGCCGTCGTCACGGAGCAGCTCGTGGTAGCGAGCCGTGCTGGCCGCCACTGCCGCCAGCGGCCCGGCGGCCATCGTGCGCACGCCCATCTCTGCGGCGGTGTCAAGCTGGCCCGGCCGCCACATCGGTGGATAGGGCTTCTGGTATGGCTCGAACTCGATCGGCACATCGCTGAACGAAGAGAACTCGCCTTCGAAGCTGAAGTTTCCTTTCGTCTGCATGGCAGCCAGGATCAGCTCGAGCGACTCGTCGGTCTTGGCGATGGCGTCGTCGGGGTCGAGGCCCCACAGCAGGTGCTCGGGCACGCTGATGCCCTTGCCGAAGCCGAACTCCAACCGGCCCTCGGAAAGCTGGTCGAGCATGCACAGCTCCTCGGCCAGCCGGATCGGGTGGTAGAAGGGCAGCAGGTGCACCAGCGAGCAGATGCGAATGCGGCTGGTGCGCTCGATTGCTGCAGCGAGGTACACGTTGATGCTGGGTGCGGCGTCGAGCGGGATGAGATGGTGCTCAGACTTGTGCCACCCCCACACGCCGGCCTCTTCGGCCCGCACCAGCAGGTCGAGCCGGTGCCGGTACAGCTCGTGCCACGGCACGTCGCCGGGTTGTTCCAGCTGGTCGAAGATGCCGAAGCGCACGGGGCGAGAGTACTGGCGTGCCGCTCGCTCGGCCGTGCCGACGTACGGCAGGGCTGAGAAGCCGGGCGGATAGCTGGGCCCGCGGTGGAGGCGGCAGAACCCTCCGCTCCAGCGATCCGGCAGATCGCAACGTCGCAGAGTCTCCTGCCGCCGCCACCGCTACGGCATCTGTGCCTACTGGCTCGAGTCCTTAGATGATGGCGCTCTCGACGAACGGGCGCGGGAGTCGGGGACAATGGCCCGTGAAGTCGGTGTCGGTTGAAGGGGGCTGCCATGAGGCTGCAGGGCAAGGTGGCGCTGATCACAGGAACGGGCAGTGGCATCGGGCGGGCGACGGCTCTGCGCTTCGCCGCCGAGGGTGCTCGCATCGTCGCCGTCGACATCGCTGCCTCGAACGACGACACCGTCGCCGAAGTACGCGCCGCGGGCGGCGAGGCCATAGCGGTGCGTGCCGACGTCTCGGTGGAATCCGACGTTGCGGCCGCCTTCGACCGTGCCGAGGACGAGTACGGCGGACTTGACGTGGCCTTCAACAACGCCGGGATCATGCTCGACGCCGACACCGACGCCGTGGCGACCACCGACGAGACGATCGACCGCACCTTCGACGTCAACGTGAAGGGCGTGCTCTACGGCTGCAAATACGCCGTGGAGGCGATGCGGCGCCGCGGCGGCGGGTCGATCATCAACACCGCCTCGTTTGTCGCGTCGGTCGGCGCTGCCACACCGCAGATCGCCTACACCGCCTCCAAGGGCGCCGTGCTGGCTCTCACCCGGGAACTTGCGGTGGTCCACGCTCGGGAGAGCATCCGGGTCAATGCGCTCTCCCCCGGGCCGCTGCGCACTGAGATGTTGATGTCGTTCCT
This sequence comes from Candidatus Poriferisodalis sp., assembly GCF_965214215.1. Classification (GTDB taxonomy): domain Bacteria; phylum Actinomycetota; class Acidimicrobiia; order Acidimicrobiales; family Poriferisodalaceae; genus Poriferisodalis. Next base: position 2,890,892 of record NZ_CBDCBD010000003.1, read on the forward strand.
CGACACGCCCGAGAAGAAGCACCGACGGCTGGTGCATGTGCCGATGGGCCGCTTCGGCGAGGCCGACGAAATGGCGGCCGCTGCTCTGTTCCTGGCCTCAGACGACTCCTCCTACATGACCGGCGCAAACCTCCAGATCGACGGAGGCCTGACCGCGGCCTACGTCACCCCCGAGTAGACCGCCCTTCCAACGCAGCACCGCATCATCTCGACCGGCGGCATCCCATGGATTGCAGCGGGTCGGTCAGGCTGCGGTTGCTGGTTCGTCGTGCGAGGTGCTGAGGGGTCCGGATGATTCGGCTGGGTCTCGACGGGCCGGTTCGGCGGTGCGGTCGGGGGGCGGCATTCGGCCGGGCCAGTCATCGGGCGGTGTTGGGTCAGCCCGATCGTCAGGCGGTGGCGAGCTGGGTCGGTCGGCAGGCGACGTTCGGTCGGTCCGGTTGTCGGGAGTGCCTGGGCGGGGCCGGTGTTCCGGGGGTGGTCGGCTGGGTGGGTCTGCAGCGACTCCTCGGCTGGGCCGGTCAGGTGGGGGTGTTCGGCGGGGTCGTCCATCGGGCGGGGTTTCGATGGGCCAGCGGCGTTGGTGGTGGTCGGTGTGGCACGGCTCGCACAGGTTGGCGAGGTTCGCAATGTCGGTGTCGCCGCCGTCTTCGTAGTGGTCGATGTGATGGGCGTGACACCGTTCTGAGTGGGTCGCACACGCGATGCAGCCGCCGTCGCGGATGGCCAGCACGATCCGCTGCGCCTCAGAAGCGCTGCGCACCCGGTCCAAGGCGAGCTGGCTCCAGTCGCTGCTGAAGATCGCAGGCAGGATCTTCGCGTCAGCAGCCAGCTCGCCAAGCTGTGCCGCCGACAGCGGCGTGCCGTCGTCGAGGCGAGCATTCGCGAGGCGTCCAGAGGCGATGTCGTAGTCCGCCGCGATCACCAAGCTGGCCCCCGGACGCTGACGGCCCAGAATCAGGTCGCACAACGCGTCGGCGCTGCGCTGAGCAAAGGTGTCGTCGGCTGCGTCATCGCGCCGGCGCACGGCTCTTTCGGCTGCTGCGAGCTGCAAGCTCACCTGCCGGCCGGCGAGGTAGTCCAAGTCGGCACGCAGATGCCACATTCCGTCATCGCCGAGCACCAGCGAGCAGCGACGCTCGGCGCGCTGGAAAGCCAGCTCCGCGTCGGCGGGGTCGATCTCGCCGCTGACGACTTGGGCCTGCACCTGCTCGATCTCATATTGACGCCGATAGTCGAGCGTGCGCCGAGCGATCATGTCCGACGGATACGCCTCGCACAGCTCCAGCAGATCGCTCTCATCGAGCTTGTGCTCCTTGGGGGCCTCCCGAGCGACCAGCCTCGCGTGAGAGACATGAATGTCGCCCGCCGCCAACGCGTCGAACGTGTCGCCCAGATCGTGGTCCGTCAGCGCCTCGGCCAAACGGGTCTCGGTGCGCGCCTGCGCGGTGCTCATGCGGGTGTATTCGCGCAGCTGCCACGCAGCCGACCGCGCACCGTCACGGCACACCAACTCGCCCACCGCCGCCAAGAACCGCGCCTCGGCGCGAGACCGCTCGGCGGCCAGTTCCACGACACGGTCCACCAGATCGTCATGGGCCAACAACTCCAAGCCCATCTCCGACACGCAATCAGCATCAATGAACGCGCCCCGCTCAGCGCCCGCGGCCGCAGCCCGCTCGCGGTCTGCGGCCCGGTTCTGTTCGGCCCAGTACTCCCGGTCGTCGCCCTGCGCTGCCGAACGATCACCAGCGGCGATTGCGTCACAAACACCAGAAACATCAGCCGGGTTCCCATCAAAGACAGCCGAGTTACCGCTGGGCGAGTCCTCTATACGCTGCTCAGCGAACATAAGAGAAGCATACACACATACGCCGTTAATTGCAAATACTTACCCGCATCAATTGCAGCCGATTACTGCTGTAGATCCGAGAGGCCGTGGCAGCGAACGGTAGAACTTAATAGTAGCCAGGAACTGTCCTCAATCCCAATAGTTAGCGGGTTCTCCTTAGGAGTTCGCTTCACTGGCAGGGTGATATGCGTACCCTCCCTCGCATCCTCGGTAGTCATGATGGAAGCATGAATGACCTCTGACTGCCGAACTCGGAGTGTGCTGAGCAATTCCCGAATCGCCCTTTTGGGCCAAGCAAGACCGCAGGTCAGAGACTTGCCGTAGGTGCCGAAACCGAATAAATCAGCTGTCTCCTAGCGAGAGTCCAACCCTTAGGGCAAACCCTTCACGTTTGCAAGGTTTGCATCTGGGATCCAGCTAAACTCTGACATCCTTCGAGAAGTATGAAATTGCAGTCATCTCCGTAGAAGGCTTGTATCATCCATACAAGCGTTTGGGAATCTTCCGAGTCGTGGCATTCTCGGTATCCAGTCCCGCTTTCATTGGTTGCATGGAAGCCATAACCTTTTGCAAAATCATCTATCATCCACAACTCTGCTACCAATACAGGATTGGCGTTGATTTTCAGAAACACTGTTTCCGAGTTATTCTGTTCAGAGTCTTTGACAGGCACCTCTTCATCCGATTCGGAGCCCCCGCCGTCTTGGCCTTCTTCTTGGATCGTCTCGGCCGCGGTATCGGTGCCTGCGGTGATATCGCTGCTGGCACGCTGGCCCGCGAGGTGCGCCGTTTCCCAACGAGTCGTGCCACCCAGACGCGTCATGTGACGCCCGGCGAGCTTCGCGTCGGGCACCGCAGCCGCGCCGTGTACCACGTAGCCATCCGCCGCAGCAGCATCACCGAACCGCGCCTGCTGGCTCGCAGGCATCGAACTGTCGCGCGACCCAGCCAGGATCACACAATCCGTTCCCACCACTCCAGCAAGAGTGATGGCGCTGTAGATGTCCGACTGCGCCGCCGCGTCGGAACCGACCACGATCGGCACCTCGCCAGAACAATCAGATTCCGTCCACGGCTCCGCACCGTCGATGTACGCGCCCCCACCCGGGTGATGCTGACGAACTGCAATCCGAGCGTCGACAGGCCAGCACTAATGTCCGGTCGCAGGAGCAGCGGCGATGCGTTGTCGCCGCAGGATCGACGCCTGGGGGGCGGGATGCTTGGGCCATACCGGGTGCTGGATCTGACCGACGAGCGGTGCTGGTTCGCTGGCAATCTGCTGGCCCAGCTCGGCGCCGATGTGGTGCTGGTGGAACCTCCGGGCGGATGGCCCCGCGGCTACGCCCATGACGCCTACAACCGCGGCAAACGGTCGGTCGTAGCGGCTGACGCCGACGAGGTGGCCGGCCTCGCCGCCGGCGCCGACATCGTGCTGCACAACGACGCCACCCCGTTTGAGCTCGACCTCGGGGCCTTGCGCGAGGCGAACGAGCAGCTCATCACCGTGCACATCACTCCTTGGGGCGAGACCGGGCCGAAAGCCGACTGGAAGGCGACCGACCTGACCCTGTTCGCGTCCAGCGGCCAGCTCGCGGTGACCGGCGACAGCGACCGTCCCCCGGTCCGCATCAGCATCCCCCAGGCGTGGCTGCACGCCAGCGCCCAGGCGGCCGTCGCAGCGCTCGTGGCGCTCGAGCACCGGGCCCGTTCCGGACGAGGCCAGCACGTCGACCTGTCTGCCCAGCAGGCCGTCTGCGAGACGGCTCTGTCAGCGATCCTTTACGCGCCCGCCGGCCTGGAAGAGGTGCAGCGCGAGGCGGGCGGGGTGCGTTTCGGATCGCTCATGCTCCGCACGATCTATCCGTGCGAGGACGGCTACATGATCGTCACCCTCGCCTTCGGTCCGATGATCGGCCCGATGGTGCGCCGCTTCCTGGCATGGATGAACGAAGAAGGCTTCTGCGACGACGAGACGCTCAACAAGGACTGGGTGAACTTCGCACTGCAGCTGCAGGGCGGCGAGGAATCCATAGACGTCATCGAAGGCGTGATGGCGGACATCGCCCGGTTCTGTCTCACGAAGACGAAGGCCGAGATGATCGAGCGGGGCCTGCGCGATTCGCTGCTCGTCTGCCCGGTCAACACCCTCCAAGACGTGCTCGACAGCCCACAGCTCGCCGCACGCGACTTCTGGGACGATGTCGATGGCATCCGGCTTCCGGGGCGATTCGTGCTGGTCGATCGCACTCCCCTGCAGCCCCTCGGTTCACCACCCGAAGCGGGAGCTCATACCGAAGAAGTGCGGGCCGAACCCGGTGCAGGCCTGCCTTCGGCGCTGGAACCGCTGCCGCCCAATACCCGCTTGGATAAGCCGCTGGCAGGTCTGAAAGTCGCCGATCTGGCCTGGGTTGCCGCCGCTCCCCTAGCAACGAAGATCCTGGCGCATTGGGGCGCCACCGTCGTGCGAGTCGAGACCCAGAACCGACCATGCCTGCTGCGAGGCGCGCTCGGCCATCGAGACGACGTGGCCGACCAGGAGAACGCCATCGCCTGGCATTCTGCGAACGCCAACAAGATGACGATCTCACTCGATCTGTCCAAGCCAGAAGCTCGCGAGGTCGTGCGTGATCTTGTCGCATGGGCCGACGTGGCCATCGAGTCGTTCACGCCCGGCACGATGGCCGCTTGGGGACTCGGCTACGACGACCTCCGGCAGATCAATCCCGACTTGGTCATGGTGTCGAGCTGCGTGATGGGCCAGAGCGGTCCGCACCGCAACTTCGCCGGCTTCGGCCACATGGCGGCATCGGTCGCCGGATTCTTCGACATCACCGGCTGGGACGACCGAGGACCGGCTGGCCCGTACCTCGCCTACACCGACTACTGCTCGCCCAGGTTCACGGTGTGCGCCCTGCTTGCCGCACTCGACCACCGCCGCCGAACCGGCGAAGGCCAACACCTGGATTTCTCCCAGATGGAGGCAGCGGTGCACCTGCTGGCACCCGCTATCGCCGAGATGCAGGCCACCGGTGCGAGACGCACCCGGCGCGGCAACGCTGACGACCACATGGTGCCCCACGGCGTGTACCCGGCTGCCGGGGATGACCAGTGGATCGCCATCGCCGTCGAGGACGATGAGCAGTGGCAGTCACTGGCGATCGAGATGCGCCGGGAAGATCTCGCCGATCTCGACCAATCCGCCCGTCGGACCCGTCAGGATGAGCTCGACGAGATCGTCAGCGCCTCTACCGCCCGCCAGAACGGTCCGGGTCTCATGCATCGGCTGCAGGCGCACGGCGTTCCCGCTCACTACGTCCAGAACTCGGGTGCCTGCATCGATGATCCGCAGCTCGCCCACCGTGGCCACTTCCAATGGGCGCCCCACCAGTACGCCCGCCGCGTGGTGGTCGACGCCGTGCCCTACACCCTGTCGGAAGCACACAACGGCTTCGACTGGGCCGGGCCCACCTACGGCGAACACGCCTTCGAGATTCTCGGCGACATCCTCGGCTACGACGCCGACCGCATAGCCGAGCTGGCTGTCGCGGAGGCTCTCGAGTAAGCGATGTGACTCAGCACCCTCGGCTGGAGCTGGCTCTCGGCGACATCACGATCGAGCAGGTCGATGCCATCGTGAATGCCGCCAACGAGACCCTGTTGGGCGGGGGCGGCGTGGACGGCGCCATCCACCGGGCCGCGGGGCCAGAATTGCTCGCACACTGCCGCACGCTCGGCGGCTGCTCTACCGGTCAGGCCAAGGTCACGCCGGGATTCGGGCTGCCCGCCCGCTGGGTCATCCATACCGTCGGGCCGATCTGGCACGGCGGCCGCCACGGCGAAGCCGAGTTGTTGGCGTCGTGCTACCGGGAATCGCTCGCGCGCGCCGATGAGGTCGGCGCCCGTTCAGTCGCCTATCCCGCCATTTCCACGGGTGTGTACGGCTACCCGATGGCGCCCGCCACGCAGGTCGCCGTGGAAACTGCGCGAAGCACGCCCACCGACGTCGCATTGATCCGTTTCGTCTGCTTCAACGACGAGGCCCTGAGCGCTTACCAAACGGCTCTGGCTGATTGACATCGAATGGCATCGCATTCTGCGAGCGTTTACAGCAGATTGCCAGTTTCCTCGACAAGACTCCGACTCGGTGCGCCTGAGATCGTGCGGCTCGAAAACTCTCTTGCTGGCGTTTGTCGTCAGTGCCGCGCTTGCGCTCGTCACACAGGCGCCAGCGGCTGCGCACACGGGCCTGGATACTTCGCAACCGGCAGACGGGGAAACCGCCGACGATCCCGTCTCGCGGATCTCGCTCATATTCAACCGACCGGTCGAACCGGCCGGGAGCGGTTTCACGGTGTTCGACGAGCACGGCGATGAACGCCGCCCTGCCTCGCTGAACTCTGCCGACAGGCAGACGTGGCTGCTGAACTTCGAACCGCCTTTGTCCGGCGGGCAGTTCGAGGTTTCGTGGCGGGTCGTGGCCGAGGATGGCCACGTCGTCGAAGGTTCATTTGGGTTCGCGGTCGCTGGGAATCCCGACCACTCAAAGGCATCGACTGGGGATGCGAACAATGCGTCCGGCGGGGAGTTCCCCGACGAAACCGTCGACTCTGCAGTGGGGGATCGCTCAGCTGATGACGGCGCGGCTGCAAGCTCAGCTGGCTCGGCCCGCGACGACGATCCACTCTCGCCGACGATGACTGTGGCTGACCCGCCGTCCGTGCCCGACACTGCGGCGAACGCGTTCTCGTCAACTCCGACGACGAACACCGCTGCGATGGACATAGACGCAGCTGAACGCACCCTGACGTCGCAGGCATTGCACCGCAGCTCAGGAGCGACCGGCGCACAGAGACTCGCGGAGTCGATGCGAGCCTTGGGCCTGCTGGCGACGTTGATCATCGCGGGCGGGTTCGCGTTCATGGCGTTCGTCGTACGCGACGAACCGCTGGAGCGAGCCCGCTTCCGGACGTGGGTACGCGCCAGCGGTCTCCTGCTCAGCGCCAGCGCGATTGTCGCGGTGCTAACCCAGGCCGCCATCGTCGAGGGCGACTGGTCTGCGATCTGGACGGTCGATGCGATCACCGGAACCCTCGGGACGCAATTCGGCCTAGCCGCAAGTCTGCGCCTGGTCGGCGGCCTCACCGTGTTCACGGCATCGCGTATCGATGCACCGCATCCCGACAGGTCTGTACTGGCGGCAGTAGGGATTATCGGCGCTGTCGGCGTCGTGGCCTCGTATTCCTTCGACGGTCACACGGTCACCGAGGGACCGAGATGGTTGCACACCGTGGCAAATGTGACTCATGTGAGTGCTGCGGCGGTGTGGAGCGGCGGTCTGGCGATGCTCGCCGGCCTTCTTCGGCGCAGTCACCGCGGCGGCATCCACATCGTCCGGCACTTGATGCGTTTTTCTCAGCTGGCATCCGTCTCACTTGTGCTTGCCGGCGTCGGCGGCACCGTTATGGCAGTGCTCGTGATCGATCGTTTCTCCGACTTGTGGTCAACCGCATGGGGCCGCTTGCTGCTCGCGAAGATCGCTCTCGTGGCCCTCGCCGCATTCTTGGGGGCCCGCAGCCGCTGGGTTCATATGCCCGTCGCGTCGAAATCGACTGCCCAATTCGCCGAGGATCCGGTACATGAGCGACTGTGCCGAATCGTGGTTGCCGAGGCAGTAGTCCTCGGATGCGTCGGCGTCCTCACGGCCTTTCTCGTGGGAGCATCTGTGCTGTGACAGGACGTACTACCGGGCTCCGGATGGCGCTCACGATTCTCATCACCTGCGTGATCGCTGCAGCCTGTGGTGCTGATGCCGACGAAGTCGGTGACACCTCGGCGGCCGAGCCGATCCCCACACAGGCCGCTGACGTGATAACTCCCGCGAGCACTGCTGCTGAGCTGGCCATTCCCGATGGCGCTGAGGTGTACCAGCAATACTGCGCCGAGTGCCACGGGGTCGACCTGCGCGGCACCGACAAGGGACCCTCGCAGCTGTCCATCATCTACGAACCCAACCACCACGGCGACTACGCATACCGGGTGGCGATCCGTGACGGCACTCGGGAACACCACTGGTGGTTCGGCGACATGCCGCCCGTCGAAGGCATCTCCGATCTCGAGATCGAGAAGGTGATCAGCTTCATCCGTGCCGAACAGCAACGCCTCGGGTTCGAAGAATGAGCCCGCGCTAGCCGGAGCGTCACGGCGATGCCCGGAACTTCAAGCCGATCTAGTCTCGCTGCGCCGGGTTGACGGAATCGCCGGAACTCGCACGAGTCACACAAGGGGCCATCATGACTAAGCGCATCTTGCTCACTGGAGCGTCGACCGGGATCGGCAGCGCCACGCTGCAACGCCTCACCGCCGGCGGTCATGAAGTGGTGAACCTCGACGTGAAGGACGCGCCCCAAGGCGCTGCCGAGCACCATCACTGCGACCTGTCCGATCCGGACTCGATCGATGCGGTGGTCGGAGACCTCGAAGGCTCGTTCGACGGTTTGGGCAACATCGCCGGCGTCGCCGGAAGCATGGGCGCCGAATTGGTACTGCGGGTGAATGTATACGGGCTTCGTCACATCACCGAGACGTTGCTGGCGGCGGGCAAGCTCAATGACGGGGCGTCGATCGTGAACATCGCCTCGCTCGCCGGCATGGTGTGGAACCGCCATCTCGACCGAATCGCAGAGCTGGATGCCGCCGAAGACTTCGCCGCCGGCATCGAGGTCGCCCAGTCCTACGACCGCGGCGGCCCGAACGCGTACACACTGTCGAAGGAATGGGTCGTGTCCTACACGAAGCAGTTGGCAGGACAGCTGGTGCAACGCGGCATCCGGGTGAATTCAGTCAGCCCCGGGCCGGTCAACACCCCGCTGTTCCCCTACTTCGAGCAAGACGCCGGCGTCGAGCAGATGGCGTGGCTCAATGAACAGGTCGGCAGGGTTGCCACACCTGATGACCAAGCAGAGGCGATTGCCTGGCTGCTGGCCGGCGACTCCGGTTGGGTGAACGGCGTGGACTTGCCGGTCGATGGCGGCCTGTCCGCTGGCATGACCGTGGGCTGGGCCAATCCCAAGGACTCGCCAGCATCGCGTTCGCGCAGCAGCTGAACGTCGGCGAGCCAAGGAGCCCAAGCCGAGAGGGCGAGCAAGACTGTCTCGGGGAGACGTGACCAGGACCTCTGCAACCGGACTGGTGCTCACCGAGCCGCGATCGTTCGAGCGGCGCAGTTTCGACCTGCCCGATGTCGGCGAAGACGACGGCCTGCTGCGGGTCGAGGCGTGTGGGCTGTGCGGCATCGACCACGAGCAGTACACGGGCCACATCACCAATCCGCACGTATTCATCCCTGGCCACGAGGGGATCGGCATCGTGGCCGTCGCCCAAGGCACCACCACCATCGTCGCCCCCAAGAACGCCAGTTAGGCCCGTGCACCAGCCATCCGTCAGCGCACGTTGCGGCGGAGGACCCGCCGAGGGGCTCGCTACTGGCGGCCCATCTCGGCTCGGGCCGTGGCGGCAATGTCAGCCGCGCTCCGCTTCGGCAGCTTGATCTCGACCTCGTGCAACGTTCCGGTGAACGGGAACGAGCCGTCGTAAAGCTTCGACACCGTCGAGCCGTAGTCATGGCCGATACTGGTGCCCATCGAGGAGATGATCCGCATCACGAGCGGCAGTTCTGCGGCAGCCGCCGTCACGCCGTCGATGCGCAGCGCCACTGTCCCGCTGGTCCGGTCCGTTCGACGCAGGTGCATCGACAGCACGCAGTCTCCCTCAGGCAGATCGCTGGATGACTCTGCAATCGTGTGGTCTCCGAACGCGTTGTAGTCCACGACGAGGCGGTCATTCTGGACGAAGACCGACACGCCGGAACCTGCACTGCCCGTCGCCCAGATGACCCCATCGTCGCCCGCGCGCCGGGTGACCCGGGCGACCAGATCGAACGAGCGCCCACCCGCCGATGCCGCCGCCTGCGTCGGAATCCGGGACATCGGCGGCCGGTACACGTAGCACCGCTCGGGCGTGTGAGGCGAGTTTTCGAGCAATGGGGCAGCGAACAGCTCGAATCCTCGGTCGTCGAGCGGCAGCACACCGTGACGCTCGGCTTCGCTCCACCACAGGTCGGCCAACGCGGCGAGTCGCTCGGGCTGCTCGTCAGCGAGGTCGTTGCATTCCGAAGGGTCGGCGCTGAGGTCGAAGAACTCCCATGGTTCGGTGTCGAAATCATCGCCCGGCGTATGCCGTACCACTGCCTTCCACCAAACGCCTTCCAGCAAGGCAACCAAGGCGCGTGATCCACCGTTCTCGAAATACTGCAGCGTGTTGGTGGCCGGTACGTCGGGGTCGGCAAGCATCGAGGCGAAGGAGTTGCCTGTCAGCGGGAGCTGTTCCAACCCCCGGTAGGTCCCAGGCGGAGTGACTCCGAGCAACTCGTAGACGGTGGGCGTGACGTCTGCGACATTGACGAATTGGTTTCGCTGGGTCCCGCGCTGCTCGGCGGGGATGCCCTCCGGCCAATGCACCACCATCGGTACATGCACCCCGCCTTCGTGGGTGTTCTGCTTGTACCAGCGGAATGGCGAGTTGCCGCATTGAGCCCAGCCCCACGGGTAGTTGGTGTGGCTGTTGGGCCCGCCGATGTCGTCAAGCCGCTCGACGACATGTTCGATCGGCTCGGCCACCTGGTTGAAGAAGCTGAATTCGTGCATCACACCGGTCGGTCCGCCCTCTTGGGATGCACCGTTGTCGGCCATCACGATGAAGATCGTGTTGTCGAGGTGTTCGAGTCCGGCGACAAGCCGTCCGATCTGATCGTCGGTGTGGTCCAAGAATGCAGCAAAGGCTTCTTGCAGCCGGCAGGCCAGCTTCTGCTCGTTCTCTGAGAGCGCGTCCCACGGTCTCACGCCCGGGTTCAGCGGCGCCAGCACGGTGTGCGGCGGGATGACGCCCAGCTGGATCTGCCGGTCGTACCAGCGCTGGCGCACCACATCCCAGCCCTCGTCGTAGCGGCCCCGGTACTTCGCGAGGTACTCCGGTGGTGCCTGATGCGGAGCGTGCGTAGCACCGAAGGGCACGTAGGCGAAAAACGGCCGATCAGGACGCACCCCCTTGCTGTTGTTGATCATCCGCAGCATCTGATCGACGAGGTCTTCGCTGAGGTGATACCCGTCCTCGGGTCGCGCGGGCGGGTCGATCAGGTGATTGTCAGCGACGAGTTCAGGGAAGAACTGGTCGGTCTCGCCGTCGAGAAAGCCGTAGAACCGGTCGAAGCCCCGACCGAGGGGCCACTGGTCGAACGGACCCGCCGCAGAGATGCTCTGTGTCGGAGCGAGATGCCACTTGCCTGCGCAGAACGTGGCATAGCCCTCGGCGCTGAGCACCTCTGCAATGGTCGCCGCGTGGTTGGTGATGTGCCCGAGCTGATTGGGGAAGCCGGTCAGGAAGTTGGACACCGACCGCATGCCCACGGCGTGTTGAGACCGTCCGGTCAGCAGCGATGCTCGGGTCGGCGAGCACAGCGGCGTGACGTGAAAGTTCGTGAACTGGAGCCCGTTCGCGGCGAGGGCGTCGATGTGGGGCGTGTCGATGTCTGACCCGTAGCAGCCGATCTGGGCGAACCCGGTGTCGTCGAGCAGCACGAACACGACGTTCGGTGCCCCGGCAGGTGCCTGGGGATGCTGTTCGAACCAAGGCTCAGACTCGGCGATCGTTCGGCCGATTCGACCCTGAAAGGACGGGAGTTTGCTCGGCGTAGCCATGGTGAGCCTTTCATGCGGAATTGCACCAGGACGCTACGCCCCATCGTCGGGAACTACCGTCCTGCTGTGGCGCTCGACACCGACGTCGCCCCTTGATGAAAGGACTACGAATTTCATGACCACGCTGAGCCGACTCACCTACATCCAGCACATCATCTTGATGATGGTGATCGCCGTCGTCGGCTGGGCCGTGTTCCTGGGACTGTTCCTGCTGATCTTCACGGACGACTACGAACCGTCGGAATCCCGCACCGTGTGGTGGGTCTGGCTGATCGTCGGAACGATCGTCACCGTGATCACCATGTTCATGTGCTTCCGCGTGCTGCAAACACCGCGACAATGGCGCAGCTCGGCCGCAATAGCGCTCCTGGCACCCGCGATGATCCTCGATGCGATCACCACCACCTATTTCAACGACTGGTTCGACCAAGGCACCCACGACGACACGGCCTATTCGGCACTCATCCTCGGTGCCGCCGGCATCTGCCTGCTACTGGCAATGTTCATCAACAAGCCCACCGCCGACAAGCCGTAGACCCGCTGGCGACGACTACGCCGTGCTTGGTTGTCGGCGTAGCAGGCGCTTGAGGCGGTTGACGGCCGGCGTCCAGATCCAATCGGGCTCGGTGAACCGGCGATGGTTCTCGTCGGGCAGTTCCATGGGGTCGTAGTAGTTCTTGTCGGTGTTCTTGCGCAGGTAGGTCGACTTTTTCAGCACTTGCATGTACGCGTACAGGGTTCCCTTGTGGGTCCAGCCCTGTCGGTGATAGTTCCAGTTGTCCGGCGCCAGTCGCTGCGCAGCTTCGAAATGTCGCTGGGCACGGTCGCTGTCGCCTGCTGCTTCGAAGTACAACGCCAGCTTGAACGTGGGCTCCGCCAGCAGGGTGTCGTCGTCGACAGGCTTGAGACGAGCGGCCAGCTCCTCGGGAGACCAGACGAACTCGCTGTCAGCCCCGCGCTCGATCCAGTCTCTCGTGGCACGCGCAAAGGCGTCGTTGCCCAGCCGTACCTTGCCGAGGCCGAACTTGATGGTGGTCTCGTCGGGGAACACGCCCTCGTTGCTGCGAACGATGCGCCCCTCCTCGTCGATCCACGCACCCGAGGGCACATTGACCCAGCCGAACAACGAGCTGATCCGGTGTGTCGGGTCGACGATGCATCGGAACGTGGGCGACGCCTTATCGAACCACTTGCCAGCAGCAGCTTCGCCTTGGGAATCCTCGGCAACGCTGATCAATTCGAACCGGTCAGCGCCGATCGATTCGTACAGTTCCTGCCAGACCGGCAGGTTGACCCGGCACCCTCACCACGACGCCCAGCTGAACAGCACCACCTTGCGGCCGCGCAGCTCGGACAATCGCACCGTGTCACCGTTGCGGTCGGTCATCTCGAAGTCAGGGGCGAGCCCCGACTCCAGCCCCATGCGACGTACTTCGGGCACCGAGCCGAGGCTCCACACGCCGTCGTCGTGTACGTACTTCTGGCCGATCTTGTCGGCGAAGGCCGAGTAGCAGAACCACACCCAGTCGTCGGCATCTGCGATCCACGCTTCGCGTTCGGGCTCGACGAGCGGTACGCATATCTCCCCGAGGCACACCCCCTCAGGCTTCAGCTGCCAACCAGTGGCCGAGGCGAGCTGATCGACCCGCACCCACAGCTTGTGCGTGTCATCGCTTCGCCGAGCGATGTCGCTGGTGCTGTCACTCGTCAAAACAATCACTTGCCGACCCCTGCTCTTGAGTCCCATTTCAGCCGATAGCCGCTGCTACGGGAGACCGCCGCCCGGTTCGAGACCCAGCACCACGCGGCCATAGCTTTCATAGCCGACATCGGAGACCATGAGGTGTGACTGCACGGTGTAGATGTCGCGCAGGATGCGGCCCATGTCGTTCGCCAACATGACCGCGCTCCCGCCTGCGTACCGGAACAGCCCGCTCACCACGTCGACTGCCTCGTCGGTGCCCCACACCGCCGCGGCTTGGGCCTCGGTGACGAGCGCCGGATCGGGCGGGCCGTCAACGGCGGAGTCGAACATGCGCTCGAGCGCCTCGGCCATCCCGGCAGCGCAGGCGTTCATCCGGATGGCGCCCTGGCCGACGGCCCGCTGGAAGACCTGCCGATCGGCGACGCTGGTTCCGCCGAGATAGCCGCGCTTCTTCTCGATAGCGGCATCGCTCATGGTTCGCAGCGCCAGCCGGCCAAGGGCGTAGGCGAAGCTGCCGTGCTCGTTCACGACATATGCCGGCAGGCCCAGCCGGTGCAGCGCCCCTCCCCGCAGCAGCTCGGCCCCCAGCAGATCGGTGGCGAACCTGTCGGGCACGAACACGTCGTCAAGCTCGTAGTCGCAGCTGCCCGTGCCGCGCATGCCAAGCGTGTGCCAGTTGTCGTGCAGGATGACTTCGCTGGTCGGCACCAGCGCCCTGATCAGTGGCGGGTCGTCGCAGAACACCGGCACCATCACCCAGTCGGAATGCTCGACACCGCTGCCCCACCCCCACCGGCCCGACACCTGGTACCCGCCGTCAACCTTTCGGGCCATTCCGCCGGGCCGCAGTGCTCCGGCCATGAAGGGGAAGCCGTCGGCAAGCACTTCGTCCACGGCATCGTCGGTCAGCTGAGCCAAGGTGGCGCCCGACACCGCCGCCGTGATGAACATGCACCACGCTGCGGCCGGATCAATCATGACCACCGCCTCGATCACGTCCATCTGGACGACCGGGTGTGCTTCGGCGCCGCCCACCTCGCGCGGGGTCTTGAGCATGAACAGCCCCGATTCACGCAAGGCCTCCACCGAAGTCGACGAGAGCCGGCGTGCCTGCTCGGATTCGTCCCGGCCTGCGGCCAGTGCATCGGCAGCCGATTCGACGGACGCGAGCAGATGCGCCCGATTGGCTTCCCGATCTGCCGGAAACTGATTCACTCGGGGGCCCACGGCGGGCTCAGATCCCCTCAACGATGTGCTGTATCTCGCTGAGGTCCCTCGACAGCAGTGAGGCACGGACGTCATCGGGTCGGTCTGCGAACGTGGGGTCGCACTGGGGGCCGTTGAGATTGTGCACGCCCGATTCCTCGACCGTCGGACCCCACTGGTTGCCGCCGTTGTCTCCGAATTGCCCGGGATCGGTCATGTCGATCGTGTTCGGTCCATAGTTGGCATCCACCCGATCGCCGTCGCACATGTGCTCGTGGACGTGGCCGTAGGGGTCGTGCCAGTAGTCGTAGATCTGCGAGCCGTAGACATGGCGGCCGATGCCCCATGCCAGTTTGTACGGCGATCCGTCGGCGGCTCGCTCCCGGAAGTGCATATGGCCCCGGAAGACGTCGTCCATGCTGAATACCTCGAACGCTGCATGGCTGAACTGCGCCTCCGGTGTTCCGTCCATGAGCGGCAACACGAGGATGCTGTGGTGGTCGGTCAAGGCAGCGCCCCGGTCCATGCGCATGAACTGAAACATCACATCGGAGCCAGTCGCTTTGATCAGCTCTACCAGCGGCGGCGGGAAATGCTCCTCAGCGCCAGGGGGGATGATCATTCGAGCGGCGTCGCTCACGAGCATGCCGAAGGTATCCGACAGGAACTTCATGAATGCCTGGTGAGCTCCCGGAGGAACGGCCGCCACTACGTGGCCGAGCCGATATACCTCGGGCGGCCCGGGATCCTTCTTGATCGGGTAGCGGTTCCCGGCCACGTCCTGCTCGACACCTGCCCGCTCGTCGACCCCGGCGTGGTTGTAGGTGATGCGGTCGCGACGCGGTGCAAGCGGTGCGGCGTGCTGGCCGTGTACCGCTTCGAGCACGAACCCGGTGATCGGCTCCACGAAGTGAACTCGCTTGCCGCCGCCGAGCTGGCCCTCGGCACCGCCGATGTCGTGAACGGGCGAGCAGCCGGGCACCGCACTGGCCAACGCAGCCAGATCATCTTCGGTGTCGACTTCGAACGCAAGACCGATGAATTTGGCGGGCCCTCGGTGGACCACGTGCAGAAACGGCATCGGTTCGAGGCCACGCGAGATCAGCACGTCGTCGTCGCGGTGAGCCACAACGAGTCCGAAGTCGTTGACGAACGTCTCCATGGCGTCCAGATCGGGTGCCGAGAATCGGATGTACGCGACATCGGCTGCCTTCACAATCGGTGCCGCCGTTTCGGGCAGTGTTGCGGTGTCGGTCATGTCGCCTCCTCGCGGGCGCAAGTACGGTAACCCAGCGGCGCGACGAGCAACAGGGCCATGTCGTGAGTCATCGATATGGCCGGCAGCACGAGGGATTCCTTGGTTGATCGCCAGCTCAGTTGACGTGGCGGCCGACCACGTTGCGGGTAACCGTCGCCACGTCGTCGTGTTCGAGACCGTAGGCCCAGTCCGTACACCCCGTAGTGAACACCTCGCCGAGACCCCGCTGGAACCAGCCCATCACCGCGGCACCGTGCGCGAACCGCTCCCGGTTCTCGGGCGTGTCGCCCCCGCCAAGCCGCTCGGTGACCCAGTTGAGCTCGCCGACATAGCTGTCGGGCAGCCCCGGTGGGGCTTCGGAGGTCTCCCACAGGTGTGCCGGGGCCGTGCCGAGCACCTCGAAGTTGGCCGGCGTGCCGCCGGTCCCAGTGGGCACTGGCAAACCGTCCACCAGCGCCAGCTCACAACCGTCGCACTCGTAGCCCACGACGACGGGCTCACCGCCGAGCACGTCGCCCGCGATCAGACGCAAGCCGTCGAACGCCCAATGGTCCGGTCGCCAGATCGTGTAGCCGCCGGAACCCTTGGGAGCCCGCCGGCAGTGGGCGTAGCCGCCTCGGGTAAAGGAGACCCCGGTCATTTCCGACTCGGGCCTGCCGGTGAGCGGGTCGCTCCACATCGTCGAGACCGTGTGCTGCGCGTCGGTACCCATCACGGGGTCAAGGTGGAAGTCGAGCTTGTAGCCGATCACCCGATCGTTGTCGCCGAAGCGGACCTGCCAGAACGAAGTGTTGCCCGAGAAGAACGCAGCAGCGCCACCGGATTCGACCCAGCTCTCGACGTGGTCACGCATGGCCTCGGACCAGTACTCGTCGTGGCCGACGCTAATGTACAACCGGCGTCCGTCGAGCAGGTCGGGGCGGTGGTGCAGGTCCAAGCTGGTCGCATAGTCGAGCTGGATGCCGTTGCGTTCCGCCCAGCTGACGAAGAGTCGCTCCCAATTCGCCCACCCTGCGGCGGCGGACCAGTAGGAGTAGTTGTCGAAGTACTCCTCGACCTCTGGGCGGGGCAGCTGCCCAAAGCGGGCGACGCGGTAGCGATGGGGGTCCGGCTTGTCCAAGAATCCCCTTGGCAGCGGCCGTTGCTGGGAGGACTCATGCCCGCCGGTATAGAAGCTCGGCCCGCGCCAGTCGTTGTAGGCCGCCCACGTCGAGGTGGACAGTACGAGCAGTGTCTCGCCCGGCTCGGCTGCTCGGACGACAAAGAACGCTTCGGCGACCTCGCCCTCAGGGCCACCCAAGCGCACCAAGTAGAAGCCCGGCTGCCACGCAGGATCGATCTCGAGCTGCAGCGTCGGGGTCCAACCGCATCCTTCGGTGGCACAGTCGTCGGGAACCGGCTGCTCTGCGGTCGCCACCTCCCATGAACCCACAAGTTGCTCGTCAGCGCCGATTCGCAGCAGCTCCACGCGGCATGAGCCACCGTCCGCGCTGACCATCAGGTCGATGTTGTCCCCCGCCACGCCGCTGTGCGGCCAGCAATAGCCCGCGATCATGCGGCGACCGTAGTGGTCCGGCCGCGGTTGCGGCATTGGTGACGGTTCGCTCAGTTGGCGCTGATGAATTCGATCAGCACCTGGGCCAACTCGGGTCCCTTGTCTTCCTGCAGGAAGTGCGAGGCGCCTTCGACGGTGACATGCGCCTGGCTCTGGGCGCCCGGAACCATCCGACGGAACGGCTTGTCGGCGCCAGCAGTCACAGGGTCACTGTCGCTGAAGCAGCACAGGAACGGCTTGTCGAACTGCGCCAGCACACCCCATGCATCTCGGTTCGGCTGAGCTTCGGGATCGTCGGGAGATGTGCACACATGGGACGGCCAGGCGCGTGCGCCGGCCTTGTACGAGTCATCCGGGAACGGCGCGTCGTAGGCGGCGATGACGTCGGCGGGGAACTCCGTGAGGCAACCGCCGTTCACGATGTCGCCGATCGGGAAGACCGGTGACTCCCGAGCGAATTTCTGCCAGTTCATGAAGGCTTCGCTGGGCTGACGGTCCCCGGTGGGCAGGCCCGTGTTGGCTATCGCCACTCGGGCGAACCGGTCCGGCTGCGCCGTGACGAGCCGCAGGCCGATCAGACCGCCCCAGTCCTGGCCGAAGAAGGTGACGTCGCGCAGGTCCAGCGCGTCGAAGATCAGGCTCGACATCCACGTCACGTGGCGGGCGTAGCTGTAGTCGGACTGCTCGGCGGGCTTGTCGCTGCGGCCGAAGCCGATTTGGTCCGGCACGATCACCCGGTGCCCGGCTTCGGCGATAGGCCTGATCATGTGGCGGTACAGATACGCCCACGACGGCTCGCCGTGCAACAGCAGTACCGGGTCGGCGTCGGATGGTCCCTCATCGAGGTAGTGGGCACGCAGCGTTCCGCCCTCGCCGTCGGAAATCTCGACGTAGTGCGGTTCGAATTCGTAGCCCGCCAAATCGGTGAAGCACTCGTCGGGCGTGCGAAGGATCTTCATGGCGATTGCTCCAGTCGCTGGCAGGCCGGCGATTGTATGGCGTCGGTGTTGGGCAGCTCAGAGTGCGATCGTGGTGAGGTCGTCACCGATGACGATCTCGCCGTCGAAGTGTCGACGGGCCATTTCGGCCCACTCCGGTATCTGCTCGGGCGTCGGCGGCGGCGCCATGTGGGTGAGCACGAGCCGCTTCGCTCCGACGCGGGCGGCGGTTTGTCCGGCTTGGCTCACGTCGGAGTGATAGTCGATGACGTCATGTGCCATGCGCATCGGCAGCTGGAGGACGAGATCGGTGCGGATCACCGTCTGCACGTAGGCGTCGGCACCGTTCGCCAAGAGGTCCACACCCTCGCATGGCAGCGTGTCGCCGACCAGCGCAGCGACGACGCCCTGATGTTCGAGCCGGTAACCCAGCGTGGGCCTCACGGGTGCGTGGTCGGTCGCCGCCACAACGATGTACACATCGTTGATGTGGAACGCGTCACCGGGCACCAGCTCGGTGACCTCCACCTTGGGCCCCTCGGTGAGGTCGTCGTGGTGCTCGATGCGATACCCGATGTCGGGTTCGAGGGCAGCGAGCTGACGTTCCACGAATTGGGCCGTGCCCTGCGGCCCGTACACCTGCAGCACCCCGTTGCCTTGCGACATGACCCAGTGCGTGGTGATGACGTCGTTGAGCGCGCACACATGATCGCTGTGCAGGTGGGTGAGCAGCACGCCGCTCAGGAAGACAGGCAGCGTGCCGGCCCCGGCGAGGCGCATCACGACGCCGCGTCCGGCGTCCACGAGAATGTGAGTGTCGCCGGCCTTGACCAGCGTCGACGGCCCGGCGCGGTTCGCGTCAGGAATCGGCGATCCCGTGCCGGTCAGGATGATGTCCATGAGGTTCCTCTGTCTGCCCTGGGAGTTCGATCGGGGCACCGTCAGTACCTCGTCGCCCTTGATCGTGCTGCCCTTGATCGTGCTGCAGCGCCTGCCGATCGCCAGGCACCACTGATACGGCCGCAACCCTAAGCGGCTGCGCCGATACGCAAAGCCGTGGCCCGAGCGGCCCGTGAGCGACAGCAAACAAGAGCAGGAAGCAATAGGTGCGGCGACAAGAAAGCTCACCTGTCCGCGGGTCCTGCAAGAGGTTGCTGCAATAACCGAAGCGGAGCGGAACAAGTCGCTAACCGACGACGAGCCCCCGATATGGTCCGCCCACGTCCTATGGACGTTTGGAGGTGGACAAATGCGATCACCTGCGCGGCGCACGCGTCGCTTGATCGCTGTGCTCGTGGCGGCGCTGATTGCGGCTGGCTGCACCAGCACGACCGACGACGGTGTGTCCCCGGCCACGACGCTCGCCCCCGACACTGACGCTTCGACCACCAGTCCACCAGCGCCACCTCAAAACGACGCCGAGACTCAGTCGCGCGACGCCTATTTCGACCTCGACCATGTGCTCGACATCAGTATCGAGATCGCCGAGCCCGATTGGGACACCTTGCGTCACCAGTCCCGCACCATCGCGGACGTGTTCGCCGAGATCGAGGAATACGGCCTCTCGCGGCCCTTCGCCAGCATCTACACGTGGTTCGGCGCCACGGTGACCGTCGACGGCCAGACGCACGCAGACGTGGGTGTGCGCAAGAAGGGTTTCGTCGGCTCACAAAGCTCGACCAAGCCGTCTCTCAAGCTCCGATTCGACAAGTACATCGACGGCCAGTCCCTGTCGGGGGGCATGAACCGGATGACACTGAACAACAGCGTTCAGGACCCTTCGATGGTCAACACGTGCCTGTCCTACCGAGTGTTCGCCGCGGCAGGCAATCCTGCGCCGCGCTGCAATTTTGCCACCGTGTCGGTGAACGGCGCCGATCTTGGGTTGTACGTACACGTGGAGGAATTCAAGGCCCCTTTCCTGTCGCACCATTTCGAGAGTGCGGAGGGCAACCTGTACGAAGGCACGATCAGCGACTTCACGCCGGAGTTCCGCGGCACATTCGAGAAGAAGACCAACGAAGACGCCGACGATTGGTCAGACATCGACGCCGTGGTCGCAGCCCTGAGCGATCCTTCCGAGGCCGGATTGGCGGCGTTGGGCGAGATCGTCGACCTCGACCGTTTCCTGTCGTTCTGGGCGACCGAAGTGCTGGTGGGCCACTGGGACGGATACGCCGGCGACCGCAACAACTACTGGTTCTACCGGGTGCCCGACGGCCGGTTCGTGTTCATGCCGTGGGGCACCGATGGCACATTCCACCTGCAGGACGACCCCAACCCCTTCGACAACATCTCCAACCCTCCGCCGTCGGTACTGGCGCTCACCGCCATTCCCAACCGCCTGTACAACCACCCGGATTGGCGGTCGAAATACGTTGCCCGGCTGAAACAGATTCTGGCCAACGTGTGGAACGAGACCGAGCTGTTGGCGACGGTCGACGAGATGGCCGCCATCGTGCAAGAGCACGCCCTTTCGGCCGAAGCCCGGGCGGCCGCCGCCGACACCGAGCGGTTGCGGACGTTCATCTCCAAGCGCAAGACCGAATTCCTCGCGGATCTCTCGCCCACGCCTCCCGAGTGGCCCGAACCCGAGGTGTCTGCCCCTCCGACTGCCGGTTCGGGAACCCTGGAGGTCACCTTCGACACGACTTGGGCCAGCAACTCAAGTCCCAACCCGCTCGGGCAGGGCACGGTCCACAGCCTGGTGCTGGACGGATCCCCCGAGTCGATCGACCGCATCGGGGTTTTCGCCGGCGACGCCAACCCCGACGAGCGCATCCTGCTTCCGGAGATCGAGAGACCTGCGTCCATCGTCGTCGCAGGGCTCGATTCCGATGGCTCGGTCAACGGAATGTCGTTGGTGATGGACCCGCGCGAGTTGGTGGCGGGCCGAACGCTGGTCATCGGCGTGGATGCCATCGCGGGAGGAATCTGGTCGATCCCGGCGGGAGCGTCGTCGCCGGACAGCTTCACGCCGTTCACCGAGGGTGAACTGGAGCTGTCGAGCGGCGGGACGACTCCGGGCACCTCTATCGCCGGCGCCTTCTCGGGCGCATACGGGTGGACTCCATCGCAATCTGGCGTCAGCGGCGCAGACGCCCCGGGCGCTCACCCTTCAGATTCACCGCTTGATGTCGGGTTGGTCATCAACGAGGTGGCCGCCAAGGGCGACCCGCTGGACTGGTTCGAGTTGCACAACGCATCGCGCGTGCCCATAGCGCTCGACGGCTTCGAGATGGCTGACGATCTGACGGAAGTCGGAAAGCGAGTGCCGTTCCCGGCCGGCACGGTCATCGGGCCGGGTGCATATGTGCAATTCAGCCTCGACAAGGATGGCTGGCCAGGCTTCGCTCTCGGGAGCGACGAGGAGCTCGGCATCTGGCTGCTGGACGGCACGCTGGTCGCCAGCGTCGACTGGGACGACGGCCAGTCGGGTGCGGGCCAGAGCTACGCCCGAGTGCCCGACGTCACCGGCCCGTTCGAGACGGTCAGCACCCCCACGCCAGGCGCTGCCAACCATCCGTGACGTGACAGTGCCTCGTTGGGCGCTGTCATGGCGAGTGCTGCTCTGCGTTTGAGGTCGAGACCGCCTATGCCGGAGTGTGAATCGCCCCGGTTTTGGTGGAGGCGGATTACTGGATTCATGCTGCCGAGCTGCGTGAGCGGGCGGTGAGGATGGTGCTCGACAACGAGCGCACGATCCTCTGAGGCCGCAGCGAGCAGCAATTTGCTATCCGGCAACGCTGTCCATTCGCCCCGCTCCTTGACCGCGAGAACGTCGTGTCCGAGCCGTCGCAGCTCTACCGAAACTGCGGGAGCGTGCATCTCGTCCAGGAGCAGCCTCACCCGCAGAGCAGTCAGCGCTCGTTCTCCCAGACGGCCAACTCGAGTTCCGCCGCCTCGTCGTTCTGGGCGATCTCAGACTCGATCTCATCGGTGAATTCGGCGTAGTAGCGACCTGCTGTTCGGACCTGAGACGCCGCGAGACCCATGCGAGCAGCCGCACCGACAACTCGTTCCTCAAGACTGTCGCGTAGGTCTCTCAGCAGGCCCACGATCTCCCACACGTCGGGGCCTGTGGCCAGACCAGCGCGGCGGCCAGTTGGCCCGTTACGGAAGACGACTCCGGGGTGGGCCTCCATCCGCAAGCCCTCGTCGATCAGTCGCTCGCCTACCGCAGAAATCGACTCCGAACCCTGGTGGGCTCGGCGTTTCAGCCGGTCATAGGCGCCCGGGCGCCGGAATCGAATCGACAGCACCGTCATGGTGACGTTGTAGTCAATTGTCACCGCTGCGGCCAGAGGCGGTTTAGGGCCCGCCCTGAGTCAAGTCGAGCGGTTCGCGGTCGGCAAGCCCGCGTAGCACCTAGCAATCGCTCGAACCGTTCGCGCGACTTGACCCGCGGCGGATCTTCAGTTGCGGACGAGGCGGAATACAGGGATTTCGCGGCCGTGCTCGCTGGCGCTCGTCTCGTACTCGGCGAACTGCGGCATCAGCGCCGCCTGAGCATCGAACAGCCGCTTGCGCTCGTCGCCCTCGGTGAGTTGCGCCGTTGCCTCCCAAGTGTCGGTGCCCACCTCGACGGTGACGGTCGGATTGGCGACGAGGTTGTAGTACCAGTTCGGATTCGTGGGGGCGCCGCCCTTGGAGGCGATGATGACGATGTCGTCGCCGTCGGTGGAATACACGAGCGGCGAGCACAGCTCACGGCCGGACTTTGCGCCGGTCATGGTCACCAGGATCATCGGCGCGCCCTTGAGCCAGCCGCTGCAATTGCCGTCGTTCTCGCGGAACTCCTTGATCACAGGCTCGTTCATCTTCAAAAAGTCCATCGGGACTCCTGTCTCGGTGGCGAGCTCTCGGGCTCGTCATGTCGGGATTGCGGCGCCGTGACGCCGGGCGCGAACGCTACCGCTGCCCGTTCCGATCAATCCCAGCAGCCGCGCGCAGCTGGCTCAACCGTCGTCGCCGTTGGAGCCGATCACGTCCTGCATCTCGCGGGCGTGGCGCAGCCACAGGCCGCCTCCGTTGTAGGGGCGCGGATCGTATGAGCTGTGGCCGAGCAGTCGCTGCACGCGTTCGCTGTATCCGGACAGCTCACCCAGGCCGAAATCGAGTGGGCTGGCTTCTTCGGGCGTCAGCCATCCGGCGACGAAGCTGCAATGGAATGCCCGGCGCCACCGGTCTACCGTCTGGTTAGCGCCGCCTCCGTGCAGCACGTATCCCGAGTACACCAGCGCGTCGCCCGGCCCGAGCTCGGCGGGCACGGATTCTCGCTCTTCATAGCGAGCAATTTCGGACTGGCGATGGCTGCCCGGCACCACCCGAGTCGCGCCCAGCTCCTCGGTGACCTCCTCGAGCCCGATCATGGCGCTGATCGTGACCTCGGGCGAATCCGGCCACGTGGCCCTCACGAATGCCCACCAGTTGTTGGCGTCCCGATGCAGCATCTGGGCGGACTCGCCCGGACCGATGTACATCACCTGGGCGGTGTTGAGCCAGTACGAGCCGCAGATCGGCAACAGCACCGCATCGGCGATCTGGGCGTAGAGCTCGTTGTCGAGGACATCGAAGAACGCCGGTGTCAGACGGGCCAGGCTCGAGAACCGAATCGTGTTCGCCCCGACGAAGCCCTTGCCGTCGTCGCCGAGGCCCTGCGTGGCGCCGCCAGGCTCTTCGCCCTCGGCGAAGTCATCGGCGGCCGCACGGATCTGGGCAATGGTGTCGACGGGAAACATCCCCTCGACAATGACGCCGCCGTCCTGCTGAAGCGCCGCGAGAACGGGTTCAAGGCCCGCCGCGGCAGGGGTCCTCTGCAGGGAACGAATGGCGGTCATGCTCATGGCAACACGTCTCGGCGTCGAGGCCCGTAGGCCGGGCGGTTCCTCCAGAAACTACTCGTGACGCCACAGGCCGCATCGGCCGCATCCACGGCTCAGATCAGTTGCTGGCGCAGACAGTCACGCCCATCCCCCACAGCCACGGCGTCCCCATGGAACAGTGCATGTCGCTCGACCTGCACTGACCCGGGGCTGATTCGGGCATCATTTGCCGACATCGACGAATCCGGCAGGCCCCCATGACTGACTTTGTACGTACCGACGACGCGCACTTCGACGCCCTCGGAGACTGGGACTACGAGCCCCGCTACCACCAGTGGAAAGACCTGCGCGTCCACTACATCGACGAAGGCCCCGCTGACGGACCCGTCATGCTGTTGCTGCACGGCATGCCGACGTGGGCCTACCTGTACCGCACCATGATCCCGGGTCTTGTCGACGCCGGGTACCGCTGCATCGCCCCCGACCACCTCGGCTTCGGCCGCAGCGACAAGCCGACCGACCCGAACTGGTACTCGATCGCTCGCCACTCCGAAGTGCTGAGTTCGCTGATCTGTGGTCTCGACCTGTTGGACATCTCGGTGGTCTGCCAGGACTGGGGCGGCCCGATCGGCCTCGCCCAGGCGGCGATGATGCCGGACCGGTTCAGCCGGCTCGTGATCATGAACACCTGGCTCCATCACCCGGAGTTCGACTACGACGAGAGCTTCCTGCAGTGGATCGCCGCGTGGAAGCCAGGCGGCCGGTATGCGCATCCCCAGCCGAGCATCGGTCTCGTGCCTCTGCTGGCCGGACGCATGGTGCGCTCACGCGACGTGGTTCCGGCGATCAAGGCCGGTGTCGAACCGGAACTCGAAGGCGAAGCAGCTTTGAGGTACGCAGGCTTCTCCGCACCGTTTCGGGGCCTGCCCGAAGAAGGCTTCAACGGCGCCCGCTGGTTCCCGCTCTCGATCCCCGTCGGGAACTACGACAGCGGCAACGGCGCCGGTCAGGAACTGCACTACCGGGTGCTGCTGGGTTGGGACAAGGCCGCCCACTTCGTCTGGGGCGCTCTCGACGACGGCTTCAGCGAGGAGTGGGGCCGCACGTGGGCGAGTCGGATGAGCGCACCGATCGACGTGCTGGCCGACGCCGGTCACTTCCTGCAGTTCACCCACGGCCCCGAGATCGTCGAGCACATCCTGCGTCGCGCGCAGCCTTAGCAAGGTGCTGAGTGAGTTCCAGTTTTGGGGGCTGCTCGAAGGCAAACCCACCGGTCGGGACTCTGCAGCTCCCGCGGAGACCGCGATTCTCAGCACCCTGCTCGGCACCGCGCCGCAACTGTCCAGCGACTATTCGTCGATGTAGATCCCGATCACATCGACGTCGCTGACTGTGGACAGGAGGCTGACGCCGCCGACCTCCGGACGGTGCGCCATCAGTGAGGCTGGGGTGCACACGGCGATCGTCAACTGTTCATCGACCAGGAGCTGTGCCATCTCGTGATACAGCGGCGCCCGGTCGGCCTCGTTCGTCGCTGCTTGAGCCCGAACGTGGAGGTCGAAGAGTCCTGGCACCTCGTAGCCACCAGGGTTGAACGGGCTCTGAGGCAGCCAGATCGTCGCGACAAACTTGGCGGGATCGGCGGCACCTGGGTTGAGTGACCAATAGGCGTCAGCAGTCTTGTTGACGATGAAGCCCGAGATCAGTTCGGGAATCGGCGTCGGAGCCACGTTCATCGTCACACCGACGTCGGCGAAGAAGGCCTGCATCGCCTCGGCCATGGCCACGAAGCTCGGAATGTTCGCCGTGATCGCCGTGAACTCGAAGCCGGTCGCGCCCTCGGCCTCGAGAATCGCCCTGGCCCCCTCAGGATCGAAGGGGTGGTAGTTCGCGTCGATGTCAGGATTGTGGGCGAACCATCCCTTGCCGAAGACCTGATCCGTCGGCGTGCATTCGCCGTTAAACAGTGCTGAGCCGAAGGCATCCTGATCAATCGACATCGCCAATGCTCGGCGTACTGCCGGGTTCGCCAGCTCGGGCACTCGTTCGGTGTTCAAGAAGAGTTGGTAGAGAGCCGTCGAGAATCGTTCGGAAATGACCAATCCGAGTTCATCGACATCGTCTCGTGTGTACAGGACCGTGTCGAGCACGCCGCCATGGACCTCTCCGCCTACCGTGGCGTTGACTCGCGTCGACGGGTCCAGCACGAATCGCAGTTCGAGGTTCTCGACCTTTGGAAACTCAGGGTTCCAATAGTCGTCGAATGCAACGGCAAACATCGCTTCGTCGACGCGGAACTCGGTTGCTACGAACGGGCCGGCCCCAACGGGCATCGTGGCCAAGTCTTCATTGTCCATGGCCGCGGGCGAGATCATCATGCCCGCTTGATCGGAAAGCAGCGCCGGCAGCGCGCCGCCCGGGGCACCCAGATTGACCTGAATCGTGTAGTCGTCGATCACATCGACCGACTCGACAACCAAGAGATCGACGAACGTTCCACCGCTGACCGCCGGATCCCGTGCTCGGTCAATATTAATCTTGGCCGCTGCGGCGTCGAAGCTCGTGCCGTCGTGGAACAGCACACCTTCACGAAGATGGAACGTGATAGCTGAACCGTCGTCCGAGAACTCCCAACTCGTCGCGAGCATGGGCTGGACATCGCCGTTGTCATCGATCCTGGTGAGACGGTCGTAGAAGGGATACATCCACGACCGACCGAACGGGTTGGTCGCCTTGTGGGGATCGAAGAAGTTCGCCCCATTCGAACCGAGCGCCCACTTCAGCGTCCCGCTTCGTCCCTCAGGCGCGGCCGGCTCGTCGTCGGAGGCGGCAGGCTCATCGCCCTCATCGCCTCCCGCATCGTCGTCAGCGGCCGCGTCTTGATCGACCGCAGGCGCCTCGTCATCGGACACGGAGTCGTCGTCAGAACTGCAAGCTGCGGCTATCAGGGTGAACGCAAGAATCAGGGCCAGCAGCCCCGTCCATTTCATTCTCATCACGACACTTCCCTTTCGATTGTTCAAAATAAGTCGAGAACCCGTCAGCGACGGGCGTAGTGGGCCATGCCGAGCAGCAGCTCGGGGATGGGCGGCAACTCCGACGCCGGTTCGAGTTCGGCGTATACGGCCTGCACGTTGACCACCAGTCGCTCGCTGTCGCCCCAGTCGGCGAAGTCGCCCAGGTTGATGTCGTATACCGCGTCTGCTGCCGACATGCCGGCAGCGTGACGCACCGAAGCCTCGCGATGAACGAACTCGAGATAGTCCTTCACCATCTGAGCGCCCTGCTTGTCGGTGACCGGACCATGCCCGGGTACGACCGTGTCGACATCGAGTTCGATGATCCGATCGCACGCCGCGACCCAGTTGGCGAACGGCCCGGCCCACACGATCGGCGTGCCGTAGATGAACAGGATGTCTCCGGTGTAAACGGTCTTGGTGTCGGGAACATACGCAAGGAGATCGCCCTCGGTGTGGGCGGGGCCGACCTCGATCAGCTCGACGGTGCGGCCGCCGACCGACAGGCGCAATGAATCGGTGAATGTGCGCGTCGGCGGAGTCATCACAATGCCGCCGAATTCGAACGGGTCGAACGCCTCACGCAAGAATCCATTGACAACCGGATCCCCGTAGTCGGTCTCGATCATGGCGGCGAGGGCGTCGGCGGGTACGTCGAAGAACTCTTCGGCGCACGCTTCGGTGGCAACAATCTCCGCGCCACCGAGCAGCTGGTTGCCAAAGGTGTGATCGCCGTTCGCATGAGTGTTGACGAGCGTGCCGATCGGGCAGTTCGCCGTCACGGCGGCCATGCCGCTGAGCATGTCTGCGGTGAGCTTGAGATCGAACAGCGTGTCGACCAGCAGAGATGCCCCGTCACCAGTGATGAGCCCTGCGTTGCTCCAGCCCCAACTGCCGTCAGGCTGGAGCCAAGCAAAGGTGCCGTCGCCAATCTCCACGAGTCCGAGGTCGTAGTCCCTTTCCATGATTCCCCTCCCGATGAGCTGGGCTTCAGATTCCGGTGTGCAGTCGGTGAACTTCGACTGCGGGCAAGATCGCCTGCGAACACGTGCCCAGTTCCTGCACCTCGAGCCGGACCTCATCGCCTGGTACGAGCCATCCGGGAAAGTCGTCAGGTCCCTGGACTGCAAAGTGCTCGAACAGGCAGCCGGTGGGCACTGTGCCCGAACAGATGGCCTCGCCGGGCCGCAGAGCCGTTCCTCGAGATGCGTAAGCGATGATCTCGCCGAATGACCAGTCCATCTGGTCCATCCAGCCGTGCGAGATCTGCTCGCCATTGACGTAGGCGGTCATCTCCAAGTGGTACGAGTTTCCGGAGCGGAATGGCTCCAACTCATCGGCGGTCACGAGCATCGGGCCGAAGGTGTTCGCGCCGTCCTTGCCTTTGGACGGGCCGAGGCTGAGCTTCATCTCACGCATCTGCAGGTCGCGGGCGCTCCAGTCGCAGAAGATCATGAACCCAGCGATGTGCGATTCGGCCTCATCGGGGTGAATGTCCTGACCGCCGCGGCCGATGATTGCGGCGACCTCGAGTTCGTAGTCGAACCACACGCAGTCCGGCGAGATCTCGACCGGATCGTTCGGGCCGATCACTGACGACGTGTTCGAGAAATAGAACGCGGGGATTTGCTCCCACAAGGGATCGAGGTCGATCCCTGCGGCATCCTGGGCATTGCGGAGATGGTCGAGGAAGCAGAGGAAGTCGCGCACCTGCGGCGGCCTTATCGGCGGTGCGAGATCTGCGGCACCCAGGTCGATGACCTCGAACGGGTCACGCTCGGCTCGCTCCGCAGCATTCGCGAGTTCCGACCCGTCATCGCCGAGGAGATCAATGAGCGCGGTCTCATTGTCAAGGCCATAGATCGAGCCGTCGCGGACGAGCCCGGTCCGCTCCGACGAATCGGCTGCTCGGTAGGTGACCCATCTCATGCTTGCCCCGCTGGTGCCATTCCGGCCGACCCTGTTGCCTGCGCCCTCGACGTGATCGCTCACGCCGCTAGCCGGATGTGCTCTTCGAGAAGACGGTAGTCGCTTGCCACATGTCCAGTTGCTCACCACCTGACCGCGGTCGGCGGGCAAGTGGGTCGACACGTCTGAGAACTCGTCGACGACTAGAACTATGTGCTCGGACTCTCTGACGAGTTGGTGATCAGATCCAATGCTCCGCTTGGCCGCCCGACGGCTGCTGAAGGTCATCCCGCTCCTGTTGCTGGTGAGCTTCATCTCCTTCGGGCTTCTGAATTTGGTGCCGGGAGATCCAGCAGTACAGATCGCGGGCGAATTCGCAACCGACGACCAAGTGGAGGCAATACGGGCTGATCTCGGACTCGACGATCCCTGGCCCGTCCGTTATGCCTCCTGGCTCGGCAACGTAGTGAGGGGCGACTTCGGCGAGTCGCTCTTCTCGAAAGTCTCGGTCGGCGCGCAGATCTGGGGCAGGCTGCCCGCCACGGTGTCGCTCCTCGGCTTGGCGCTGGCGATATCGGCGTTGATCGGCATCCCCGCTGGCACCATCGCCGGCTGGCGAGAGGAATCACGCCTCGATCGCTTCCTGACCGTCGGCACGACGGTTGGCGTAGCCATACCGGTATTTGTCGCAGGACCGATATTGATCCTCGCCTTCAGTCTGAAACTGCAATGGCTGCCCGCCACCGGCTTTGTCCCCATCACTGAAAACCCCATCGACTGGTTGCGGAGTCTCCTGCTTCCAGCAGTCGCGTTGGCCTTGACGGGAGCGGCCGAGATTGCCCGCCAGACGAGGGCAGGCGTGATCGAAGTCAAGAAACAGGACTTCGTACGGACTGCGCAGGCCAACGGACTCGCCACATGGCAGGTGTTGGGCAAGCACACGCTGAAGAACGCGATGATCCCCGTCGTCACAGTGGTTGGACTGCAGATCGGGCGGCTCTTCGGCCTGTCGGTCCTCATCGAGCAGCTCTTCAACATCCCCGGGCTCGGCAGCCGTCTCGTCACCGCAGTCTTCGAGAACGACGTCCCATTCATCCAGGGCACCGTGTTGATTCTTGGGACCGTGATCGTGCTGGTGAATTCAGCCGTGGACATCTCGTACGGGTACTTCAATCCCAGGGTTCGGTCATCATGAGCGCCGTCGAGCACCCCGAGGCGGCCGTCGGAGTGACTGTGGTGACGACGGAGACGAGATGGGCCCGTTTCCGCCGCCGTTTCCGCCGCCAGCGTTGGGCCATCGTCGCGCTGGCTTACCTCTTCATCGTCATTGTCTGCGCCCTGTTCGCGCCATGGATAGCGCCGCAGGAACCAACCGATCAAAGTCTCTCGGACAGCTTTGCCGGAATGAGCGGCGAATACTGGCTCGGCGCAGACCGTCTCGGACGCGACACGTTTAGCCGATTGATTTTCGGGGCCAGATTCTCGCTACTGGCGGGGGTACAGGCAGTGCTCGTGGCGACCGTACTGGGCGTCCCGATCGGTGTCGTCGCGGGGCTGGTGCGGGGGCGAATCGATGCCATCGCTTCGCTCGTCGCAGACGCCGTCCTGTCGATACCGGCAATCGTCCTTGCACTCGCCATCATCGGTGTGCTGCGACCCAACTTGACCAATTCGATGATCGCCATCGGCATCGTGTACGCGCCCCGCCTCTTCCGCGTCGTGCGCAGCGCAGCGATTTCGGTGAGTGAAGAGACCTACATCGACGCGGCCAGAGCGAGCGGCGTCGGCATGCTGACCATCGCCCGTACGCACGTCGTCCCCAACGTTCTCTCACCGCTGCTGGTCCAGATATCCCTGGCACTGGGCTTCGCGGTCCTGGCAGAGGCCGGCATCAGCTTCCTCGGCCTCGGAGTGCAGCCGCCGGACGCGAGCTGGGGCGTGATGCTCGGCCAGGGAACCCCTCAGCTCGACAAGCAGCCGCTCCTCGTCGTGGTCCCCGGCGCCGCCATCATGCTGACCGTGCTGGCATTCAACATCCTGGGCGACGGCCTCAACGACTCGCTCGGACGGGAGACCCGGCGTGAGTAGCACGGAGTCCTCTGCTGCCGACCCGGTGCTGCTGGTCGAGGACCTCGCAGTGGAGTTCATCACCGAGCACGGTTGGCTGTCCGTTGTCGACGGTGTGTCACTCGAGGTGGGCCGTGGCGAGACAGTCGGGCTGATCGGCGAGTCGGGCTGTGGAAAGTCGGTCACGGCGCTTGCGGTCCTCGGGCTCATTCCGCATAGGACAGGCCGGGTTTCACGGGGCAGCATCCGGTTGGAAGGACGTGACCTGCTCGCGCTGGATGAACGAGAACTGCGTGAGATCCGCGGTCGCAAGGTCGCCATGGTGTTCCAAGAGCCGATGACCAGCATCGACCCCGCGTTCACTGTCGGCAAGCAGATGGTCGAAGTGCTGCGCCGCCACTTGGCAATGTCCAAGGCTCAAGCACGACAGCGTTCCATCGAGCTGCTCGACCGGGTCGGTATCACCGATCCTCATCGCCGGATCGACAGCTTCCCCCATGAGCTCTCAGGCGGGATGCGCCAACGAGTCCTCATCGCCATGGCGTTGTCGTGCGAACCAGATCTGCTCATCGCCGATGAGCCCACCACGGCTCTCGATGTCACCGTTCAAGCCCAAGTGCTCGACCTCCTCGCTGGACTCCAGGCAGAAATGGGCATGGCGGTTCTGCTGGTCACGCACGATCTCGGTGTGGTGTCGGAAACCTGCGAGCGGGTCATCGTCATGTACGCCGGCGAAGTCGTCGAAACTGCCAGCACCGA
Source organism: Candidatus Poriferisodalis sp. (assembly GCF_965214215.1). GTDB lineage: Bacteria > Actinomycetota > Acidimicrobiia > Acidimicrobiales > Poriferisodalaceae > Poriferisodalis. The sequence goes on from NZ_CBDCBD010000003.1 coordinate 2,922,734, forward strand.
CGTTCTGTTCCGCCAGCCGCGCCATCCCTATACCGCGGCCATGCTGGGAAGTCTGCCGGGCTTGCACCCAAACGAACCGCTCGATCCGATACCGGGCATCGTTCCGCCCCGTCATGCGCTTCCCCCGGGGTGCTGGTTTGAACCGCGCTGCGAGCACGCGAACGAATTGTGCGAATCAGGTCACCCCGTACTCGTCCATGTAGGAGAGCGAAGCACGAGGTGCGTCCGCTCAGAGGAGCTTCGACTACGAGGAGTCGGGTTGTGAGCGATGTCGTCGCCACATCAGCGACGCCAATCCTCGACGTGACCGAAGTGTCCAAGTCGTTCCCCGCCTCGAAGGATCCGCTCGGACGTGTGACGGCTCGCCTACAAGCCGTGGTCGAGGCGTCCCTGTCGATTGCTCCAGGCGAGACGCTGGGACTTGTCGGAGAATCAGGTTCGGGAAAAACGACACTCGGTCGCCTGGTCATGCGGCTCACCGATGCCGACGCCGGTCGAATCGTGCTCGACGGGGTCGATATCACGAACGCCCGTGGGCCCGAACTGCGCGCCGCACGGCGCAAGATGCAGGTCGTCTTCCAGGACCCGCAATCCTCGCTCGACCCCAACTGGCTCGTACGCGACATCATCGCCGAGCCGTTGCGTGCCTACGGGGCTTCCCGGGCTGAGCGGCAGTCCGCCACCGAGCGGTTGCTGGCCGACGTCGGCCTCGAAGCAGCGCACGGGGCGCGTTATGCGTCGGAATTCTCCGGCGGCCAGCGTCAACGCGTGGCCATCGCCCGGTCGCTGGCCCTGGAGCCGAATCTGGTCGTGTGCGACGAACCCGTGTCAGCGCTTGACGTGTCCACTCAGGCGCAGGTGCTCAGCTTGCTGGAATCGCTGCGCGACCGGCGCGACCTCGCATACCTGTTCATTGCGCACGACTTGGCAGTCGTGCACCACATCAGTCATCGCATCGCCGTGATGTACCTGGGCCGCATCGTCGAGGTGGGACCGGCCGACGAGGTGTACTACCGGCCGCGGCACCCCTACACCGAGGCACTGCTGTCAGCGATGCCGAACCCCAATCCCGCAGACCGCCGCGAACGAATTCTGCTCAGTGGCGAGATGCCGAGTCCCGTCGAGCCCCCACCGGGATGCAGATTCCAAACTCGCTGTATCCACGCGATGGATCGATGCCGCGAGATCGAGCCCGAGCTCGTGAAATACGGCGACATCGAAGTGGCGTGCCACTTACACGAATCCGGCCCGCGCCTAGCCGGCTCGAGCGTGGTCGAGGTTTCGCGACAGCAATCGGGTGGCGTCGGGTATATACCTCGACGCGCCAGCGACTGAGCCGCTTTGCGGCCGGCCCGATGAGCCGGCGCCACTTACTCCTTGTAGGCGACCGCTTCGATCTCGATGAGCGCGCCGGGAATGATGATCCCGGCGATCACGGTCGTGCTCGCTGGCGGCTCGCCCGGGAAGTACTTCTTGCGGGCCGCGCTGTATTCGCCGTACTGCTCGACGTCGGTGATGAACGCCTGCAGCTTGACCACGTCGGCCATCGAGAAGCCCTCTTCGCTGAGCGCCAGGCTCATGTATTCGAAAATCTCCTCGGTCTGGCCACCCATGCTCTTGGTGAGGTCGTTCGCGATGCAACCCGAGATGTAGACGGACGGACCAGCTCTCACCGCCGCCGAGAACGCTCCGGAACGAATCAGCTCCGGAACCGGATGTGCCTCGATGAGCGCTTCAGAACGAATGACCTTGCCAACCATGACGGGAGACTAACCCTGCCTGTGTAAGCCATTCACCGCTCGCGACGCGCCCATCGGCAAGCACCGGACACCGCCAACTGCTGACGACGTGCGGTCAGCCGCCTTCGACCACCGAATCGGCTACCAGGCGCTCGACAGCGGCGGGTTCGAGGCCGATCTCGGACAGCATTTCCCGGGTGTGCTCGCCGTACTGCGGTGAAGCGTCGAGGGTGGGGTTGGCAGCCTCGCTGAATCGCAGCGGCATGCCCGATGTCGTGTAGCGGCCGAACGCCGGATGCTCGATGTCCACCACGTAGTCGTTGGCCCGGATCTGTTCATCTTCCAGCGCCTCATAGGGCATGAGGTACGGACCGCACGGAAACTCGACTGCCCGGAACGCCGCCAGCCACTCGCCGGTGCTTCGAGTGCGGAAGAGCGCTTCGGCCGCTGCCACCACCTCTGCGAATTCCTCAGAGTGGGGTCGGTGCAGATCAGCAGCCGGCAGACCGGTGACCTCATGGAACTTGTCCCGCAGCGCCGCACTCAGTCCCGCCACGCTGATCATTCCGTCAGCGGTCATGTACGTGCGGAAATAGATCCGGAATGCGCCGGCGCCGGGGATGATGCGCTCCTCATAGATACGACGCTGGTCGACGAAGTCCACACCGGCAGCGCGGGCAGCCGCCAAGTCCTGCTTCAGTTCAGTCAGTACCTCCTCGTCGGTCTCGAAGCCGCCGATCATCGGTGTGGCGAGTGACATCGCCGTGCCCAGCAGCGAGCTGTCGACCCGCTGTCCTCGCCCGGTCTGGTCGCGGTGACGCAGTGCCACCACCACGCCGAGCGCCGAGATCATGCCGGTGCCGAAATCGTTCACTGCAGGCCGTGTGGCCGATGGCACGCCGTGCTCGGCCCGGTTCATGATGAAGCCCGCGCCGCTGCGAGCCTGCACCAGTACGTCGTAGCCGCCGAGATGAGCATCGGCGCCCTCGGGCCCGAATGCGGTATGCGCGAGATACACGAGTCGGGGATTGACGTTCCCAGCGTGGTCGTAGTCGATGCCGTAGCGCTTGAGGTCCCCTTGTTTGAAGGCAACCAGCGCCACGTCAGCCCAGGCGAAGAGACCGTCGACCACCTCGGCGGCATCAGGACGACCCAGATCCAGCACCATCGCCCGCTTGCCGGGGTTGATCAGTGCGTAGGCCTTGGCTTCCATCGGAGCCAGCGATGCCAGCGTTCGCATGGCGTCCCCGCCGGGAGGCTCGACTTTCACGACATCGGCACCCATACCTGCCAGCAAACGGCCGCAATGGGGGACGGCTGCATTCTGGGCGAACTCCACCACCTTGATGCCGGCAAGGATTCCGACATCCCCGCCAACTGATGCAGGATCAACTGGGGCGTTCATCGGTACTGGCCTCCACGGTCAACGAGCATGCGGCGGCTCGTAGGGATCAGGGGTGCCCACCGGTATCAGCGGGTGCGCGGCAACGCTGTCCCAGAATTCGGCTACCGCGGCCATCACGGGCCGCTGAACCCAGGTGTTCGACGGCAGGAAGATGTCATGGCGTTCGCGGGGGTCGTCATAGAGATTGAATGCCCGCGGGATCGAGAGCTCCACCGGCGGATCCCCCATGAATTCCTGCCAGATGAAGTGCAGCTTCCAGTTGCGCCACTTCACCGCGTGCAATCGGTCGGCCACGAAGCACAGCACCGACTCGCGCCCCGAACGCTGCGACGATCCTTCCAGCAGCGGCATCAAGTCGATGCCGTCGATCGGGCGGTCGGCGGGAACATCAGCCCCGGCTACGGCGGCCAACGTGGTGAAGATGTCGGTGGCATGCGCCAGCTCGTTGCTCATGAGTCCGGCTGGAATCCTGCCCGTCCAGCGCGCGATGAACGGCACACGAAGACTGCCCTCCATGGCGGTGAAATACGAACCTCCCCATGGGCCGGTCCAGCCGCGCCAGGGAAGGACGTCCTCCGCGCCGTTGTCGCTGGTGAAGATCACCAGGGTGTTCTCAGCGACATTCAACTCGTCGAGCACGCCGACCAAGCGGCCGACCCGGTCATCGGTCTCTCGGAGGGCATCGGCGAAGTCGCCGAGCCCGGTGACCCCGGCGTAGTCCGGATGCGGCAGGGTCGGAAAATGCGGGAACGCCAGAGGCAGGTACAGGAAGAACGGCTGCTCGTCCGACACGCATTCGCGCATGAAGTCATCGCCCCGCCCGAACGCCTCGGCGTCGAATAGGGCCCGCTGGGTGACGTCGTAGTCGCCCAGCGATCTGCTCGGCTGCCCGCGACGCCCTTCGAACAACTGCTCGGGAGGCACGACCTCGGTGTCGTAACCCGCTTCGGTGGACCACAACGACGAGTCGTGCGTCTCGGTCAGGCCCCACCACTCGTCGAAACCGCGTTCATGCGGCTGTCGGCCCGGTCCGTCCCCGAGATGCCATTTTCCGAAATGCGCACACCTGTAGCCCTCGACGGCGAGCAATTCGGGCAGGGTCACCTCCCAGCGAGTGAGGCCGCTCGGCTGTCCCGGCAACGGAATACGAACAGTCCCCGAGCGGATGGGGTTGCGACCGGTCATCACCGCAGAGCGGGACGGCGTGCACTGAGCCTCCATGTTCATGTTCGTGAGACGCATGCCCTCGGCTGCCAAGCGGTCAATGTTGGGCGTCGGCACGCCACGGACTGCGCCACCGCCGTAGCACCCCAGCTCGCCGTAACCGAGATTGTCGACGAACACGAACAAGATGTTCGGGCGGCTGGGCTCGGAACCCGATCGCTCAGCCATCAGCTGCTGACGGCGACGTTGAGACTGCCTGACACGCCTCCGGTCGAGTGGCCAGCTCGCTGACCGGTCGGCCGCCGAGCATCGGTCCGCTGGTGTGCAGGTGGCACCAGACCGTTCCCCCGGTGGAGGTGGCGACGGGTTCAGGAAACGATTCCCGGCACACATCCATCGCATGAGGGCACCGCTCGGCGAATGGACAGCTGTCGATAGGTGCCCTCCCGCTGGCTCCGGCCACTCCTTGGGCAAGCTCGCGCCGGCGTTGCGATTTGACGTGCTGCACTGCGGGGTCGGGGTCGGGAATCGACGCCAGCAGCAGGTCGGTGTACGGGTGTGCCGGGCGTTCGCAGATGTCATCGGATTCGCCAAGCTCGACGATTCGGCTGTGATACATGACCGCGATGCGGCGGCACGTGTGACGCACGACAGCCAAGTCGTGGGCGATGAACAGGTAGGCCATGCCGGTCTCGCGCTGGAGCCGCTCCAGCAGGTTGATGACTTGGCTCTGGGTCGAGACATCCAGCGCAGACACAGGTTCGTCGAGCACCAGCAGATCGGGTTCGGTAGCCAACGCCCGGGCAACGGCGATTCGCTGGCGTTGACCACCGGAAAATTCGTGGGGATACCGGGTGAGGTGGTGGCGCTGGAGTCCGACCTGGGTGAGCAGTTCAGCGGCCCGCTCGCGCGCCGCTGCGGAGTCCATGCCGAAGTGAATGCGCAGTGGCTCCGCGATGATGCTTCCCACCAGCATGGACGGATTGAGCGAACCGACCGGATCCTGGAATACGACCTGGACGACCTTGCGGTACTCCACCGGCGCGCCCCGACCGAAACCCGTCACATCGAAATCGCCGAGCCGGATTGATCCGCTCTGGGGCCGCAGGAATCGCAGGACTGCACGACCGAGCGTCGTCTTGCCCGATCCGGACTCCCCTACGAGCCCGAGTGTGTCACCTGCGTCAATCTGCAAGGACACATGCTGGACCGCTCGAACGTCAGGCAGCTTCTGCCACGGCAAGGCTCCACGCCCGCCACCGAACACGATCGTCAGATCGTCGATGTCCAATAGCGGCGCGCTCACACAGCCTCATCTCCGCCGGGGCGCTGCTGCCATCCTGCGACGCCCACCACGGCGTCGTGCCGCACGCCCTGCAATTCGAGTTCGTGACTGCGTTCGCAGCGAGTGAGCGAAGCACCTATCGCGCGCAGCTCCACGGGTCCGCGCCTACATTCGACGGCCTCGTACGGACAGCGGTCTGCGAAGTGGCACCGGTCCGGCCATTCCCAAGGCGGAGGAACGACGCCCGGAATCGTGGGCAGGTCGCCCGAACGCGGCTCGTTTCGGGGAATTGCCGCGATGAGCCCTTCTGTGTAGGGGTGGCGCGGGTCGGCGAACACGTCGGTCAGGCGGCCCGTCTCGACGATTTCGCCTGCGTACATGACCGCAACGCGATCCGCTAGGTCGGCCACGACGCCCAAGTCATGAGTGATCAGCAAGACCGATAGGCCACGCGAACGGGCCAGCTCCCCGACGAGGTCGAGCATCTGGCCCTGAACCGTCACATCCAGAGCCGTCGTCGGCTCGTCCGCGATCAGCAGCTTCGGCCCGCACGAGAGCGCCATGGCAATCATGACCCGCTGCGCCATGCCGCCTGAGAATTGGTGCGGGAATGAGTCGATGCGCTTGTCAGGTTCGGGTATGCCGACTTCAGTGAAGAGTTCGATGACCCGCTCGCGGGCCTCGCGCTTGGTCATGCCCAGATGGACCCTCAGCGGCTCCGCTACTTGGCGGCCCACCGTGTAGGCCGGATTCAGCGCAGCTGAGGGCTCCTGGAAGATGATGCCGATTTCTCGGCCTCGAATCCACCGGAGGTCGTTGAAATCCATCCCGACGAGTTCACGGCCGTCCAGCATGATGGACTCCGCCGAGGCTTGACCCGGGTCGGGCACCAGGCCCATCAACGACAGCCCCGTAATGGTCTTGCCGGAACCCGATTCGCCGACGAGCGCCATGACCTCGCCACGGCCGATGTCGAGATTGACATTCCTGACGACGGTCATGTCGATGCCGTCACCGGGCTTGGGGAAGACGATGTCGAGTCCTCGCAGGCTCAGCAAGGGCTCGTCGCTGCCGGGAGGCCGTGGGGGCGCCGCTGCCGCAGTGCGCTGCTTGGGAATGACATCGCCGACGCCAACTCGCCCGCCGCGAGCCTCGCGGGCAAATGCGTCACGCAGCCCGTCGCCGAAGACGTTGAACGCCACCACAGTCAGGAAGATGGCGATACCCGGCGGGATGGCCGGCCAGATCGTGCGGTCGATGCTGAGCTCCGCATCGCGCAGCATTCGGCCCCAACTCGCCTGGCTGGCATTTGCCCCGATGCCCAGGAAGCTGAGGGCAGCCTCGGCCAGAACCGCCTGTGCGAACAGCAGCGTGGTCTGCACGATGAGCGGCGGAGCCACATTGGGAAGGATGTGCCGCCACATGACACGACGGTCTGACGCCCCCGCGGCTCGGGCGCCGTCCACGTAGAACTCTTCGCGGGCGGCGAAGACTTCCGCCCGCACCAGGCGGGTGATGATCATCGAAAACACCAGACCGATCGCCAGCATGGCGTTGGTGAGACCTGTACCCAGCCCGGTGATGATGGCCATCGCCATCACGACTGCGGGGACCGCCACAACGATCTCCACGAACCGCATCCCGATGCGGTCGGCCCAGCCGCGGAAATAGCCGATAGCCAGCCCGAACGGGACGCCGATCACCAGCGCCACGAGCACTGCCTCGGCACCTGCGATCAAGGCGTATCGGGCCCCGAAGAAGATGCGCGTCAGGATGTCGCGACCGACATGATCGGTACCGAGCAGGTAGCCGGCCTCCCCCGGGCTGAACAAGATGTCCTGGAAGCGAGTGGCGAACGTCTCGTCATGTGAAGTGAGCAGCGGGGCGAAGATCGCCGCGATGGCCACAATGACGAGGTAGATCGCACCCGTCATCGCCACCTTGTTGCGGAGCAGACGCGCCCAGAAACGACTCCGGGTGGCGCCCGCGGCCGATTCTTCGGGCATCGGCGCCGGACCCGCAAGATCGCCTGCATCGACAGAGCCGCCAAGCTCAGCCAGTGCGTCGCTCACTCCGGCCTCACTTTCGGGTTCAACCAGGCGTAACTGAGATCCAGGATGATGTTGACGATGACGACCACAGCAGCGGTGACCAACACGAACCCGAGGAGGGCGGGCATGTTCTGGCGCAGGATGGCATCGACCCCGAAGCGGCCGAGTCCGGGCACGTTGAATACGAACTCGACAAAGATCGAACCGCCGATCAGCGCCGACGTCTGAAAGCCCGCGAGCGTCACCACCGGAATCGCCGCATTGCGGATGGCGTGGCGTGACACCACGCGGCGCACCGGCAATCCCTTGGCCAGCGCCGTGCGCACGTAGTCGCGCTGGAGCACCCCGATCATCGAGGAGCGGGCTTGGCGGGCGATGGCGGCCGATGCCGAGATCCCCAGCGCAACGCACGGCAAGATCAGGGCTTCGACCCACCTGGCGAGCGAGTCTGGCCGTGTCGTCGGCCAGATGGCTGGCAGCCACTGCAGCTTCACGCCGACGTAGTACGCAAGCACCAAGCCGATCCAGAAGTTGGGCACAGCGAGCCCCAGCGACGAGGCGACTGTGATAGTGCGGTCAGTCCATCTTCCGGCTTTGAGAGCAGCCAGCACCCCGAAAGCGCTGCCGATGGCCAAAGCGACGATCAGCGAACCGAACACCATTGACAGCGTCACCGGAATGCGATCACGCAGCTCGGTGGTGATCTCCTCGCCGTTGAACCAGTTGGTGCCAAGGTCGCCGACCACCGCGCTGTTCAGCCAGTCCCAGTACTGCACCACGAGCGGGCGATCGATCCCGAGCTCGGCACGCTTTTCGGCAAGCGATTCCAAGTCGGCATCGTCGCCCATGATCGTGGCCGCCGGGTCGACAGGGTTGAGCTGGGCCAAGAAGAACACCAACGTGGCCACCATGAGCATCAGCGGTATTGCCGCGAGGACTCGGCTGATCAACAGACGAATCACCTAGCACCCCCCTTGCTCTGCAACGGCAATCGTGGTGGCCGGGCCGCTGCGGCCCGGCCACCACGACGGTGCGCCGAATGCAATGTGCCGCCGGGTCAGCGAAAGTTACCTGACGGTTTGAGGTCTCTTGACGTGCGGGCCCTAGCCGTCGATCCGAACGCCGTATGGCATCGGCGCCTGCATGTTCAGCCCCAGCGACACACCCGATACATGCGGGGCGTAGAGGGCATTCTGACCGCCGTGGGCCAGCGGCATCACCACGCCACGGTCGATGAGACCCTCCATGACCTCGGCGTACAGTTCGTAGCCCTCATCAGGTGTCGACGCGTTCAGCGCTCCCACCAGCGTGGCCTCGAGATCGTCGAGGTCGCCGAGGCCGAACGCATTGAAGCGACCGCTCTCACCCATGAACTTGCCGAGATCACGGGCGGGGTGCACGAGCAGGTCACGGAACCACGAGATGCCCCATTGGGCGCCTGCGGTTCCAGGTCCCAGCTCGCCGTTGTTGATCTGGATCAGATCGACGTTGATGCCCGACGCCCCCAACATCTGCACTACGAATTCCACGATCGGGTTGATGGCCGGCATGATCGGCATCCGGATGGTGACCCCGTCGGGGTAGCCCGCTTCGGCCAGCAGGCGCCGGGCCTCGTCGGGGTCGTAGCTGTACTTGGTGTCGAGTTCGGGGACGTTGAACTGACTGAACGCCGGCGGGTAGATGCCGCCGAGGCTGTCCGCCTTGCCGAAGTGCATGGCATCGGCGTACGCGTCGCGGTCCAGCGAGTGCAAGATCGCTCGCCGCACCCGTTCATCGGCCAGCGGCGAGTCGAACTCACCAGCACGATCACTCACGATGAGATACGCAAAGAAGTTCGGCACCGAGATCAGCACGTTGCCGGCTTCCACACCGGCGTCGATCTGCGCGTCACGCGTCGTGGACATGATGTCAGCCTCGCCGGTCAACAGCGCATTGAGGCGTGCGTTGTTGTCGGGTACTGCTGTCACCGTTACGGTCTCGACGCCCTGGTCGGCCGGATTCCAGTAGTTCGGGTTGAGGTGGTACACCTCGGTCACGCCGGCCTGGCTGTCGGAGTCGGACCAGATCCACGGCCCCGAACCCTGCGGGTCACGGGTGAGGTCGCGACCGTCGAGCGCATTTGGGCTGATCATCATGCCCATCACCATGGACATCTCCAGCGGGAATTGCGGTGCGGGCACCGAGAACTCGACCTCGAAAGTGGTGTCGTCGATCACCCGGGCCTCGACGAATGCCGCCCACGTTGCTGCGTTCGGATTGCCCGGGAAGCTTGCGTGGTACCGCATGTTGTCCGCCGCCACTTGGGCGTTGAAGGCCGCACCGTCGTGGAACACCACATCATCGCGAACGGTGAAGCGCCAGATGTTCGGGGACGGCTGCGTCCACGAGGTGGCGAGCGATGGCGCCAAGCTGAAGTCGTTGCGCTGACGGGTGAGCGTGTCATAGGCCGGGTAGTGATACGCACTCTGCGCTGGCTGCGATGCGGCAGGGTTGAAACTCGTCACCGGGGAGAACTCGACCATGCGCAACGTGCCCTCGGGTTCAGGCAACGGCGCCTCGGTCGTAGTCACTGCACCTTGTGTCGTGGTGGTTTGCTCGACGGCCGCAATCGTCACCTGGGTCTGAGCCTGGGTTGTCGCGGGAGCCGGCGTCGCCGCCGTAGTTGCCGGCGCCGCGCTCGTCGCTGAGGCAGTCCCGGATCCCGAATCGGAATCTCCGCCCCCGCAGGCGCCCGCCACCAAGGCGAACCCCAGCAGCACTGTCATGAGACGCATCACGCGCCGTGTAGGCCCTCTCACGAGATTGCCCTCCCAGAATTCTCCGCGCCGCCCCTGAGGTCCGCGGCGCTAGCCGATCGGCTGCACAATAGTGACGTTGAACCCTCTCGCGCTTGGCGGGGTGCTACGACTCTGTGACGCTTGAGCAAGAGTCGGTTCAGCGAAGCGGCCGGGCTGCAGCTCCGATGCCGAATTCTGCGGCTCATTTGGCCAGGAACGCCGGGCACGCTTTCCGTCAGTCGACCACGATCGGGATCGATCGGGGCCCGCGGATCTGCCCTGTCGACCAAGTGACATCAGCGCCCGGGGCGATCGAGTACTCCGGGATATGTCGGAGCCAGGTTTCCAGCGCCAGCTCCATTTCGAGGCGAGCCAGATTGGAGCCGAGGCATCGGTGGATTCCCGAGCCGAAGGCGACGTGGCGGTTCTCGGCGCGGTCGAGGACTACTTCGTCAGCTCGATCGAACTTCTGCGGATCCCGACATGCGATCGGAAAGGTCATCATCACGTGATCGCCATCGTGCAAGGCGACGCCGTTCACGTCCGCGTCGGCAGTGACCCGTCGCGCCACGTTGACCGGCGCGTACGCACGCAGCAGCTCCTCGATCGCTGTCGGCAGCAACTCGGGCTCTGCGACGAGCCGGCGCCGGTCGTCGTCGTGAATGGCCAGGTGCCACAGAGCCGCTCCGATGGAACTCCACGTCGTATCGATGCCGGCGACCAACTGCAGTACGAGCATTCGCTCAATGAGGTGATCGGGAAGCGGTTCTCCCTCCATCTCGGTAGTGACGAGATGGCTGATCAGATCATTGCCGGGAGATTTGCGTCGCTCGGTCATCGCTTGAGCCATGTAATCGCGGATTTCCGCTACCCCTTGCTGCATCGCCGCGGCATCGTCCAGCCCGATCTGCAGAACTTGTCGGACCCAAGTGCGGAACTGCTCGCCGTCAGCGGGATCGATTCCCAATATCGCGGCAATGGCCCCGACCGGTATGTGCTGGCTGTATTCGACGGCTGCGTCGCCATGACCGCGCTCGACGATCACTCGGATGCGTTCCTCGCAGTCCGCGGCTATGTGCTCACGCCATTGCTCGACCCGTCGCGGTGCGAAGAACGGCAGCAGGGTGCGGCGAATCTCCAGGTGCTCGGGTGGATCGCTGTTGATCGGCGGGAAATAGCCACGATCAGCAGTGCCGCCGCGGCGGATGCCATGGTGCACGTTGGAGAAGGTCTCCGTGTCATTGGCGATCGCCACCACATCGTCGTAGCGCAGCGGGAGCCACGTGCCCTCGTTGAACCGCGTCGAGTGCGCAATCGGACAACGTTCACGAAGGTCGTCCCAGATGGGAAACGGATCGTTCACCCAAGAAGGATCGTTGAAGTCCCAATCTGTGGCGAAATCGTCCACCGGCGGGATGGCCGAAGCAGTGTCGTCTGTGTAGGTCACGGCAGCGTTCCTGTCCTCAGATCTTGGGCTCAGACTGGCCGGTCACCGAGCAGGGTCACGCGCTCCATTCGACGATGCAGCCCACCATGATCGGGAACGGCATAGTGCTGAGTGCAGCGGTTGTCCCACTGGGCAATCGACCCGGGGCGCCAGCGAAACCGGCACTGGAATTCGGGCTCGGAGGCTTGGGCGTACAGACGTCGACGCAGCGAGCGGCTCTCGTTGGCCGTCATGCCGTCAATCGTGAGGGTGAATGTCCGGTTCACGTACAGGCTCTTGGCACCGGTGACAGGATGGGTCCGAACGATCGGGTGTTTCTGATCGGGATACTTCGCACGAGTCTCTTCCCGCTCGCTCTCGCTCATGTTTCGCCCGAACGCCTTGACGAACGAGTGGATCGCATAGCGCCCATCGATCTGGCTCTTGACGTCGTCAGGCAGCTGTTCGTAGGCCAACTCCATGTTCGCCCAACAGGTGTCACCGCTGTATCTAGGGATGATCCGCCCCATCAGGATCGATCCGAGAGGTGGACACTCACGAAACGTCACGTCGGAGTGCCACGTCTCAGCCGCCTGGAAGCTCGACGGCGTGGACTCGAGCACGATGATCTCGGGATGCTCAGTCGCATTGCGGGTGAAGGGGTGGATCTCCAGCTCGCCATGAGCCTTGCCGTAAGCCACGTGCTGGGATTGGGTCAGATCTTGGTCCCGGAAGAACAGCACCTTGTGATCCATCCATGCATCGTGCAATTCGGAGATCAGCTCGTCGTCGAGCTCGCGCAGGTCAACACCCGCGATTTCGGCACCGATCGTGCCAGTCAGCGGCTCGACCTTGAATCGGTTGTAGGCCTTCGGTTTCACGGCGTTGATACGCACGTCAGTTCCCCCCGCAGCAAGTTTTGGTGCTCAGAGCGTAGATTAGCCATATGGCTGCGGTGAAGGCCGACGACAGCGGTGCAACGGGACCTCATCCCGCGGTCGCGTTGGTGGAGGCCGCTGCCGAACTGCTCTCGGCCGAGCCACCCTCGGCAGTCTCGGGTCGGCGCATCGCGGAGGCGGCCGGCGTCAACTACGCACAGATTCACCGACACTTCGGCTCCAAGCGTGAACTGTGCCGACGTGTGCTCGACCGCCGCAGCGATGCCTTCGTGGACGATGCATTCCCGCCAGGTGCCTTGGTGCCCACCGCCGGTACGGTGATGCGGCACGACGCATTCGTCCGGGTGCTGGCCCAGAACCAGCTCGACCAGGCGACGCTCGCGTTGCGGCCCGAGAATCCGATCGTCCACCGCTACCGCGCTGGGCTGCGGGTGTTGCGGCCCGAGCTGACCCCCGATGCGCTCGACACGTCGGTCGCCCTGTCGTGTGCCTTGCAGCTCGGCGTGAGCATCCACCGGACACCGCTCGTGCGGTCGGCCGGACTCGACGATGATGCCGGAATCGTCGACCGCGAACTGGTCGTTGCGGTCGAGCGTCTGCACGCTGGCCGCGGACCGTTCGCCGGTGGCTCGATCCCACCGCGCCGACTGCACGTTCGGGGGCACTCTCCATTGGCCCGAATTCGCACCACGGGCCGAGCGCGCGTCGAGAACCGTCTCGTGGCAGCGGCAGTCGAGCTCCTCGCCAACAGAACACCCGCCTCAATCTCGGGACGCCAGCTGGCCTCGCGAGCAGGCGTCAACTACGGGCTCATCCACCACTACTTCGGCTCTGCAAGCGAAGTGCTGGCCCAAGCGTCACGTCAGATGCGCGACCAGTTCTACGCAGCCGAGTCCGGCTCGGGCTCGATGCCGGATTTCTTCTCCATGCGGGACTACCCGGGTTACGTGCGTGCGCTGACTCACGTCGCACTTGACTCCAAGCTGGCGCTCGAAGGTGATCACTTCCCGGTCGTCGGCGCACTGCTCGACCGCCACCGCACTCGGTATGGCCAGCCGAGTCCGCCCCAACGCTGCCGCTACTTGCTGGTGGCAGCTGCGCAGCTCGCATGGACACTGTTTGAGACGCTCTTCGAAACCGCCCTCCGCCGAGATATGCGGGAGCTCGAGCCACTGGCGGCAACGTTGCTCGCTCGCATGCTCGACTTCGAGGAGCACCCATCGCTGTGAGTCCAGACGCCTTCCGCACTCGGGCTTCCCCGCGAGCCCGGTCACGACCGCAGCACACCCTTCCGAGACATCCCAAAGAACTGAACAACTCGACAGCGACAGCAACAAGAAGGAACGACGAGATGACCGATACAGCCCCAGTTGACGATTGGGACACCGACTACGACATTTACGACCCGGGCTATGTGACCGATCCGGCACCGGTGTGGGAGGAGCTGCGCGGCCGCTGTCCGATCGCTCACACCGAACGCTGGGGCGGCTCTTTCCTGCCGACCCGGTACGAGGACGTCCAAGCCATGGCGAAGATGGTCCCTGAGCTCTCGAGCAGTGATGTGCTGGTGACCTCTCCCCCACCGGAGCTGGTCGAAGAGCTGCTCGCAGACCCGATCTTTCAGCAGTACGGCGTCAACGCTGCGCCGATCTCTGAGGATCCGCCGATTCACGGTTGGACACGTCGGCTGCTGCTCCCGCACTTCTCACCAAAGGCCGCTGAATCGCACCGTAAGTACACCGAGGATCTCGCGAACCGCCTCATCGACGGTTTCATCGATGCGGGCCGCGTCGACGGCGCCGAGCAGTACGCCCAGCAGATCCCGCCTCGTGTTATCGCCCACCTGCTGGGCATCGATGAGAGCAGGGTGGACGACTTCACCTACTGGGTGCGCTGCGTTCTGGAGCTGGGTCTCACGAAGCCTGACCTGCGCAGGAAGTACCGGCTCGTGATCCGAGAGTTCTTCTTCGAGGTCGTGAAGGAGAAGCAGGCCAATCCCGACGATGGGTTCGTCTCGGCATTGCTGGCGGGAACCGACGATGAGGGCAACCCCATCGATCCGATCATGGTGGTGGGCATGCTCAATCTGCAGCTCATCGCCGGTATCGACACCACGTGGAGCTCGATCGGCTCAGCCCTGTGGCACTTCGGCACTCATCCCGCCGACCGCGAACGGATGGTGGCCGAGCCAGACCTGTGGCCCTCGGCCATCGAAGAACTGCTGCGCTTCTACGCGCCGGTGACCATGGCGCGTCGAGCTGTCGCCGACGTGCAGATCGGCGACGTGACCATCCCCGAGGGCAGCAAGGTGCTGATGAACTTCCCTGGCGCCAACCGCGACCCGGAGGTCTTCGAGCGACCCGACGAAGTGATCCTGGACCGGCCGCACAACCGTCACGTCGCGTTCGGTGCGGGCATTCATCGCTGCGCAGGATCGAATCTGGCCCGCCTGGAGATGAACGTCGCACTGCGCACTTGGTTCGAGCGCATTCCGGACTTCGAAGTGAGCGAGCCCGAAGAGGTCACCTGGGCTGGCGGGCAGGTCCGCGGCCCGCGGCACCTGCCGATTCGTTTTCCATCGTCACGCTGATCCCTCGCAGCAACGACATGGCCCCAGACGACAACGACCACGATCACCGAGACGGTCCATCCGGGCCGCGAACGCCGACAGAGTTCACCGCTGCGGCCAATAGCGCAGCGGCAATCTCCTTCGACGACCCGGGCGATTTCGAACGAGCCTCCCGCGGCCTGATCGCCCAGATCGACGATGGTCGCGTCACGATGGGCGACCACGTGGTGTTCGACGTGGCCCGCCACGCCTTCGTCAACGAATCAGCCGAAGCTCCGCCATCGGTGCATCCGAGCCTGTGGCGGCAGGCACAGCTCAACGTCCATCACGGTCTGTTCGAGGTGACCGACGGCGTGTGGCAGGTGCGCGGCTACGACATTGCCAACATCACGTTCCTCGAGGGCACTGACGGCTGGCTGATCATCGATCCCCTGACCACCCGGCCGTCGGCCGCGGCGGCGCTGGATCTCGCCAATCGCACCCTGGGTGCCCGCCCGGTGCGGGCGATCATCTACACGCATTCTCACGCAGACCACTTCGGCGGCGTGCTCGGAGTGACCGATGCCGACGCTGTAGCCAACGGTGACGTCGAAATCGTCGCACCCGAGGGATTCCTCGAAGAGGTCGTGAGCGAATTCGTCATCGCAGGCCCGATCATGGGACGACGGGCCGCGTACCAATTCGGGCCGCTGCTGCCGCCCGGGCCGTTGGGCCACGTCGACTGCGGTCTGGGCTCGGCAATGGGTCTGGCTCGATCGGACCTGCTGGCTCCCACCGACACCATCACCCGCACCGGGGAGGAGCGTGAGCTCAGCGGCATCCGGATCGTGTTCCAGAACACGCCCGATGCCGAAGCGCCCGCAGAGATGAACTTCTTCTTTCCCGACAAGAACCTGCTGTGCATGGCCGAGAACTGCACGCACACGATGCACAACCTGTACCCGATCCGGGGAGCGCAGACGCGCGACGCGCTGGCGTGGAGCAAGTACATCGCCGAAGCTCTGGAACTCTGGGGCGATGACACCGACGTCATGTTCGCCAGCCACCACTGGCCCCGCTTCGGCAATGCCGACGTGCGGGCGTTCCTGTCGATGCAGCGCGACCTGTATCGCTGGATGCACGACCAGACGATGCGCCTGGCCAACCAGGGACTGCGGCCGACCGAGATCGCGGCCCAGATGCGCCTGCCGGTCGAGTTCAACGAGTCTCACGTGCAGGGCTACTACGGCACCGTGTCGCACAACTGCCGCTCGGTCTACAACCGCTACCTCGGCTGGTACGACGGCAACCCGGCCAACCTCGATCCGTTGCCACCGGTCGAAGCGGGTGCCAACTATCTGGAGTTCATGGGCGGCACCGATGCCGTGCTGGCCAAGGCCCGCGAGAGTTTCGAGCGCGGCGAGTACCGCTGGGTGGCCCAGGTCGTCAACCACGTGGTGTTCGCGGACCCGCAGAACCGGGAGGCCCGCAGCCTGCAAGCCAATGCTCTGGAGCAGCTCGGTTATCAGTCAGAGTCGGCTACGTGGCGCAACGCCTACCTGATGGGCGCGAAGGAGCTGCGAGAAGGGACGCCCGACTGGGGCCGTGTCCCCACCCGAGACATGTCCCAAGCCATGAGCGCCGAGCACCTCTTCGACGTGATCGGCATCCGGTTCGACCCCGAAGCGTTCGATGTCGGGCCGGTGACGTTCAACGTGCACCTCACCGATCTCGACGAAGACCACGTGCTGGGCATCGGTCGCTCCGCAGTGCACCATCGTCCTGATGCGATCGACCCGGACGCCGACGCAACGATCTACATCGACCGGGCGACCTTGGCGGCAGCGCTCAACGACGCAACGGCGCTGGACCGAGCCGAAATAACCGGCCGCCGCGAGCTGGTGCGCTCACTCCTCGAGAAGTTGACCGTCTTCACCACGGCACCACTGATCGAGCCCTAGCGGCGCCGTTGCGCTGTGGCTGGAGCACAATACTCGGGTCAACAGATGCTGGGTGGAGAATTCACTGGTCGACGAGGCGGCGTGTTGGCGGGCGAACCAATGCTCCCGGGTGACGTCCCAGCCTTCGTCGTAACGGCCCCGGTACTTGTCGAGGTACGCCCGCGGGGCTTGGTGCGGCGAATGCGTCGCACCGAGGGCGCGATCACACCCCGACAGTTCGAGAAGCCCGTGTCGACGTTGGACAGGAACCGCATGCCGACCGAGTGGTGATTGCGGCCGCGGCGCACGACGGTCGCGGTGCCGACCTCAGGCAGCGATCGGACAGCCCTTCAACGTGATGCGATGCATCAGACGGGTCTCGCCCCGGTAGTCGTTGAGTGCCTTGTGCCAGGTGCAGCGGTTGTCCCAGATGGCGACGGAGCCCGGCTCCCACGAGAACCGATAGGTGAATTCGACGCTCGAGCCGTGCTCGAACAGATACTCCAGCAACGGCCGGCTCTCCCGCTCGGTCCAGCCCTCGAAACGCGTCGTGAACGAGCGGTTGACATACAGCACCGGACGGCCGCTGACGGGATGAGAGATGACCACCGGGTGCACGACATCGGGACCGAACGGATACTCGTCCTTGAAGCGCTCGGTACGTTCCGCCTCAGGCATCTTCGACAACCCGACACCGAACGCCTCGTAGGACGAATGCACCGCTCGCAGTCCCCGCAGCGTTTCCTTCATACCGTCGGACAGCGCGTCATAGGCGGCATACATCGAGCTGAATGCCGTGTCGCCGCCACGCGACGGCAGCTGGCGGGCGACGAGTATCGAGCCGAGCGCAGGGGCTTCCTCATAGGAATGATCGGTGTGCCACGCCTCGCCGATCACGTAGGTGTTCTCTGGGCGCGTGCGCACCTCGGCAATCTGGGGATACATCTCGTTGGGCGAGAAGAACGCGTTGACGTCAATCTCCCCGAGCGATTCAGCAAATGCGATATGGGCTTCGGGCGGCACGTCTTGGTCGCGGAAGAAGAGCACGCCATGCTCGCCGAGCGCTTCGATCAGCGTGTCGGACGCGTCGGCGTCGAGCTTGCCGAGTTCCAGGCCCGACACGAATGCCCCGAGCGCGGCGCCGGTCGGTTCGATGTCGATCCCCATGTCTCAAGGTCTACTGAGGTCGCCTTGGCGCGTCAAACCCTTGCCGTTCCGCCATCGAGCTACATATCGATGGCGTTGCGTGTGGCCTCGACGGACTCGCCGAACGATGCCAGCTCCCCGGGCGACAGTACGCCAAAATATGGCTCCAAGCAGCGCTCAGTGAGCGCTTCCGCCTCGAGCCGGGCCTGCCGAACTTCGTTGGGGTCACGGAACGGCCCAGTGAAGCCCATCTGTTCGGCATAGCCAGGCCCGGTGCGCGGCGGCGCATTGGTGCTGGCGAGGATCGCGTCAAGCGGCGTCAGACCACAGGCGATGATGGCGTTCAGGTGCGCGGCGCCACGCATCTCGCGCAGCAGATGCGTGGTGAGCGCCACCCGGGCGCCCAGCGATTCCGGTTGGGGCATCGCGCGCCAGCCGGCGAACAGCGCACCCAGCGAGGCGGGTGCAGCATCGGCGATCCGGCGGCCCAGGGTGTCGATGAGCTCCAAGCGTCCAGGATCGAAACGGGTGAGCTCGGCGTCGCCCCATGTGGTGATCCGCGACATGTAGTGCTCAGCGACCTGCCAATGGGTCATGTCCCTGGGAAGATGGGTCCAAGCTTCGTGCACATGCTGGGGTGCGTGGAAGGCGATAGCGCCGGCTGCCACCTCCGGCGTGGCGCTGCCGATCACTCCCGCTCGCCCGACGATCCAGAACTCACGTCCGCTGCGCATGCCGATCTGAACGCCGTACTCCCCGGTGGCTTCCGCCATCATCCAGCCACGTGTGAACTGCTGGATGGGCTTGAAGACCCTCGCAATCGTCTCGGACGCCGTCGCCGTCGCCATTGCAGGTCCCTTCGTCTAGTCCGCTTCGCGGCCCCTGTCTCGGCGGCATTATAAGAAAATGCACCCCTACGAATCCCTGATGCGACGCTACTTCGACGCCTACAACAGAGCCGACCGCAAAGGCCTGATCGAGTCGCCGCTGAATTGTCGACAATTTCGGCCTCGCTAGCGTGGTGGAGCAATGTCGATCACTGAATTTCCGATGCTCGGCGAGGCCGCGAACCTCGATGACGCCGAACTGGGCAAGCGCGAGCGCAACAAGCTCGACAAGCGGCGTCGCATCGTGGCGGCAGCCACCGCGCTGTTCCAGGAGAAGGGGTTCGAGGACACCACGACAGCAGAGATCGCGAAGGCCGCAGGGATCGGCGCCGGCACGCTGTACCTCTACGTCGAGTCGAAGGAGGATCTGCTCGTCAGCGCCTTTCTTAACGTTGCCGGCGGAGCGTGGACCAAGGCGTTTGAACTTGTCGATCCCGAGGCAGAACTCGTCGATCTGGTCATGACGCTGTTGCTGCACGTCACTAAACACCACGAAGCGGATCTCCGCTTGGCACGTTCATTCTTCAAGGAGCTCCCGTTCGTCAGCGAATCCGGGCTCGCGGACGCGAACACACTGGTCGATTCGTTTCTTACGCGACTCGCCGATCTGTTCGAGGAGGCCAGCGCGAATGGCAAACTCGCTCCAGACGTTCCGAAGGACTGGTTGGCCCTCAACATCTACGCGCAATGGCAACTCTGTATGCGCCGCCTGGTCACCGGCAGACTCTCGTATGCCGAGATGGCTGCGCAACTCGACCAGTGCCTGCGAGTCTCCTTATGGGGGTTGACGGCCGAACGGTGAGTCTTTTCTCGTAGGACTCAGGCAGCCTTCACGACCGGACCCACGGCATCCAAGCATTGACGCATGATCGCGACGATCTCGGCTGGGGAGTCTCCAGCGGCGAAGACCTTGAGATGGGTCGCGCCGAGATCGCGGTACGCCTCGGCAAGGTCGACCCAGCGGGCCGGATCGTCGTCGGGCCGGGTCCGGATGGCGCATTCGATGCCCAGCTCCTCAGGGTCTCGCCCGGCGTCGCGTGCATAGGCCTTGACCCGGTCGAGAATCGGCTCGAGGTCCGCCGGTGGGAACTGCGGCATCCAGCCGTCGGCCATGCGGCCGATTCGCTCCAGCACTCGTTCGTTCACGAAACCGAAGTACGAGCCCATCCAGATCGGGATAGGACGCTGTATCGGCATCGGGTTGAGCCCGACCCGGTCGAGGTTGTGCCACTGGCCCTGGTACGTGACGTGCTCGGAGGTCCAGTAGTGACGAAGCACCTCCACCTGCTCCTCGATGCGTCGGCCACGGTTGGTGAACGCCTCGTTCAGCGCCTCGTACTCCATCCAGTTACGCCCGATGCCCACGCCGAGACGCAGGCGGCCGCCTGAGAGCAGATCCAGCTCGGCGCACTGCTTGGCAACCAAGGTGGTTTGGCGCTGAGGCAGCAGCAGGACTCCCGTCGCAAGCTCGACGCGCTCGGTCACGGCCGCGATGAAGCTCAGGTACACGAGCGGCTCGTGAACTCCCGTGGTTGAGGTGTGCACCCTCTGGTCTCCGGCCCGGTCGGGATGGCCGCCGATCACGTGATCGTTGGTCGAGATGCCGTCGAAACCGGCGGCTTCCAGCTCATGCACAAGACCGCGGATCACTCCCCAGTCCGTCCCCATGTTGATGTTGCCGAAAGCCGCGCCCAGTCGCATGGTCACATTCTCGCGGAACGCCTACCGGAACGATGCGACCCTGCCGCTACGACCAGTCGGGCCAGGCGAGTCGCTCCGAGCCCTGCGGTGGCTGCAGGACCCGGGCCACCATCTTCACTGCATCTTCCTTGTCGTAGAACTGGTAGTTCAAGCCCTTCATCCGCTGGGTATCGCCGAAGAAAAAGCGCTCGTACAGCTCCTGGCGTCCACCCCAGCCGGTCCCGCAGATATCCCAAGCCATCCGGAACAGGGCAACTTTGTCTTTCGCCTCCTGGGAGACACCCTGGTAGTAGCGATCGACCGCCAGCTCGGCCATCTCCAAGCTGGCCTCCTGCGGCAGCGAGACGTACCCGCCGCCGCCGAGCTGGATGATGTGGTCGATGATGCGGGGATACACCTCGGGGTACAGCCGCAAGGCCGCCTGGATGGCGCTCTCGTTGGCGTAATAGAGCCCGTTGTCGGGGTTCAGCTCGGCCCCCTCGACGGCCGCAATCGCTAGCGACTCCATGGTGTGCAGCCACATCAAGATGTCCCCGAGGCGGTCCTGCACGTTGACGAACTGCGAGATCTGCGACGACTCCGCCATCAGGTGCGCCAGCCCGAAGAGGAACCGCGTCTTGGCCACGTTCTTCACGATGACGTGATGGCCGAGCGATTGGAAGAACTTCATCCCGAACAGCGACAGGTTGTGGACCTCGACGTCGTTGCAGATGAACACGTCCTCCCACGGGATGAAGGCGTCCTCCCAGATCGCAAGAGCATCCATCTCCTCGAACCGGCCGGTGAGGGGACGGTCGAAGTGCGAGCGCTCCGGGTCGAGCTTGTCCCGGCACATCCACTTGAGGTTGGGGTGGTTGACCTTGCAGGTGAAGCCGAGGGCGTACATCTCGTCACCGTTGCCTTCGAGGCCCAGCGGTGCGCCGAAGCTCAGATTCTCCTCGCAGAAGGGAGCGAGCGTGCCGACCATTCGGGCGCCAGTGACGACGATTCCGTCGTCGTTGGTGTCGACGATGCCGGCGTTGACGAACTTTTCCTGCTCGGCAATTGGCGTGAAGCGGTCGGTCATCGGGTTCACGAACGTGTGGGTCATGCAGATGTCATTGCGGCGGCAATGCAGGTACCTCTCGTAGGCGTTCTTGGCGAACCGCTCGTCGTGCATTCCCCAGACGTGGCCCGTGTTGCCTATCGCCATCATGCAGGCGTTCATGTAGTCGGGCGCCCGGCCCATGAGCCCGCCGGTCACCTCTGACCACACGCCGAACGCCGCTGCCCGCTGGCGCAAGTCATCTCTGGATCGAGGCTCGATGAACGACACGTGAGCCCGGTCGCCATCGGGGGTCTCGTAAGTGACGATGTCTTTGAGCTCGGGCAGGTGCTGCATGTCGTAGTACTGCGCGACGGTGAGCGCTGTGTTGCGCAGCCCCGGCTCGGCCGACGCGTCGGTCACGAGATGACCGTCGTAGTAGACCTGCCGCCCATCGGCAAGTGTTGAGAGATACTCCTCGCCAGTCTTGAGCCCCATCTCGCTCCCCCCGCTTCTGAATGCCTCTGCTTTGCCTGTCTCCGGTTGACTGCCCGGAGCTAGACCGAGAACTGACTCTAGTCAGTTTTCTCGGCTGCACTCAATGGAGAGCTGTCTGCGTCGATCTGGAACCGACTGCAGTCAGAATCACCGATCCGCTGCTCAGACGTATCGATTCGATCGAGGCCCCGACAGCCAGCAGCATGGAACGAGCCTCCAGCGCTGCACACAACCCAATGCCCGGGCGGTGTGCGGTGCACTCCAAAGAAGCAACCGCCTTCGGGTTATCGTCCTGCGAATGGCCACAGGCAACATCGTCTAGAGGTGAGATGAGTACGAGCGAGGACGTGACAGGTCCGCTGGCGGGGATTCGGGTGCTTGACCTGTCGTCGGTGCTCATGGGTCCGGCTGCCACTCGCACGCTCGGAGATCTTGGCGCTGATGTCATCTTTGTGGAGCCGGCCAAGGGCGACCGAAACCGCACCATGGGGTCCGGCCCCGTCGAGGAGTTCTCGGGAATCGCACTCAATCTGCTGCGCAACAAGCGGAGCATTTCCGTCGATCTCAAGCAGCCCCGTGGCAGCCAGGCCTTCCTCGATATCGCCACCACCTGCGACGTGATGATCACCAACCTTCGCCCCGGACCGCTGCAGCGGCTCGGGTTGCACTATGAGGCAGTCCGGGACGTCCGCAACGACATCGTGTTCTGCCGGGCCCACGGCTACCCGTCATCCAGCGAGCAGGCGAATGCTCCTGCATACGACGACATCATCCAGTCGGCCAGCGGCGTCGGCGATCTCTTCCGGCGCATGGGCGCCGAGCCGATGCTGCTGCCCAGCCTCGTGGCCGACAAGGTCTGCGGCCTGACCATTGCGAACTCGGTGGCAGCGGCACTTTTTCATCGAGCTCAGACTGGGCAGGGGCAGTGCATTGAGGTCCCGATGGTCGACGTGATGCGAGCGTTTGTGCTCACCGAGCACGGCTCGGGCGCAATCTCCGAACCTCCCGTGGCGGACGCCGGCTACGCCCGCATCCTCACGCCGGAGCGTCGGCCTCAGCGGACCGCCGACGGCTGGATCAACATCCTGCCCTACGACCATTCGCACTACGTCGCGCTCTTCGAAGCCGGCGGGCGGCCCGATCTAGCAGCCGATGAACGCTTCGCAACGCCCATCGAGCGCGTCACACACAGCGACAGCCTGTATCGCGACGTCGCAACGGTGCTCACCCAGCGCACGACGGCCGATTGGCTGGAATTCTGCGAAGAGCACGGGATACCTGCAACTGAGGCAGCCACCCTCGACGAGCTCATCGACCAGCTTCCGATCGACGAGCATCCCGTGGCCGGCCCGTTCCGGGTCATCCCGCCTCCCGAGCAGTTCTCCGAGACGCCACCCAGCATCCGGCGACCTGCACCAGGCATCGGCGAGCACGGACGCGAGATCCTGACTGAGATCGGCTACGACACTGCCGAGATCGACAGCCTCATCGACGCAGGCGTCGTCACCGTGCCCTGACATACATCGAAATCCAACCAAGAGCGAGGCAGGCCCATCACTACGGTCGCGGGAGAGCCAGCCCCCGGTTGCTACCCATGAGGGGCTGCTCTGCCAACGTCGGGGCGGCTGGCCTCTGCGAGTCAGCGCAACAAGCTGCCCATGATGGCGATGGCCGGGCTTCGGTAGGGTCCCGACGGTGAAGTTCGCAGCGTTTCTGGCACCACACCATCTCCCCGGCGAGAGCCCGGCGCTGCAGCTGCAGCGGGATCTCGACTTGGTCGCGCAGCTCGACCGTCTCGGCTATGACGAGTTCTGGTGCGGTGAGCACCACTCGACCGGCTGGGAGACCATCGGCTCGCCCGAGATGTTCCTGGCCGGCGCCGCCATGCGCACCGGTCGCATCAAGCTCGGCACCGGAGTCACCTCGATCCCCTATCACCACCCTTTCCACGTTGCCCAGCGCATTGTCCAGCTCGACCAGATGAGCCTCGGGCGGGCAATGCTCGGCACCGGGCCAGGCGCGTTGCCGTCTGACGCTCACACGCTGGGCATCGACCCGATGCTGTTGCGAGACCGCCAGGACGAGGCGATCCCGGTCGTCAAGCGGCTGCTTGCCGGCGGCGAACGTTTCACCTATGAGTGCGACTGGTTCTCGCTGTATGACGCCAAGCTGCAGATCCTGCCGTACCAGCACGAGATACCGATGACGACGGCATCGATGATCAGCCCGTCGGGCATGACCCTCGCCGGCAAGTACGGCATGGGTGTGCTGTCAATCGGGTCGATGTCGACCGAGGGTTTGGCATCGCTGCCGCTGCAGTGGAGCTTCGCCGAAGAGGCCGCCGCCAAGCACGACCAGGTCGTGGACCGTGCCAATTGGCGGGTGATGTTCAACTTCCACGTGGCGCTCACCCGCGACCAGGCGCGGCGCGATGTCGAGCACGGGCTGTTGCGGTGGCACAACGAGTACAACGTCGACACGCTGCAGCGCCCGGGCCTCGAACACCTCGGCTCGACGGCCGACGCCATCGACTTCTACGCCAACCCAGACACCGCGGCGGGCGTCATCGGCACACCCGACGACCTCATCGAGAACATCCTGCGAATGCAAGAGATCACCGGCGGGTTCGGTGTGATGATGGGTTTCGTCAACGACTGGGCCGAGCCCGAGGCCATGTTCCGCAGCTGGGACCTGGTGGCACGCCACGTCATGCCCGCCGTAAAGGACCAGCTCGCGCCGATGCAGGAATCGAACGAGTTCGTGATTGAGAACCGGGAGTACTTCGACCGGGCAGGCAAGGCGATTCTGGCGAAGATCTTCGAGAACAAGCGGGCCGCCGAAGCGCTCAAGGGTGCCGGCACCCCCAAGGGCGGCTTCACGCCCCGGGTCGGCGCTGACGAAACAGAGGGATCGAACTAGCCGGCGGCGGTGCCGGCGTGCAGTGAGCGCCAGACCTTCTCGGGCGTCAATGGGAGATCGAGGTGCTCGACGCCGTAGGGCTCGAGAGCATCCAGCACGGCGCTGTGGAGCGCAGGGGTCGCGACGACGGTCCCCGACTCGCCGATGCCCTTGACGCCGAGCGGGTTGAGCGGCGACGGCGTCACGGTCTCCTCGCATTCGAAGAACGGCATCTCAGCAGCCGAGGGCAACAGGTAGTCGGCCAAGCCGACCGTCATGGGAATGCCCTCGTCGTTGTAGAACATCTCCTCGTACAGCGCCGCGCCGACCGCCAGCGCCAGGCCGCCGTGCACCTGCCCGTGGGCCAGGACGGGCTGCAAGATGACGCCGGCGTCGTCGACGCTCACCAGCCGGCGCACCTGAACCTCGCCCGTGGCAGTGTCAACCTCCACAGCGGCCACGCACGCACCGAAGGAGAATGAGCCAGCGCCGCCTTGGGATCTGAAATGGTGGTCCACGCTGAGCTCGCCCAAGTCGGCCCAGCCGAGCGATCGGGCGGGAGTGCCCACCACGTGGAACAGCCCGCGACCGCTGTCCAACGTGACATCGTCGGGATCGGCCTCGAGCAGCTCAGCAGCACGCTCCCGGGCAGCGGCCACCAAATCGAGAGCTGCCCCATGTGCAGCGGCACCGCCGAGCTGCGCCGAGCGCGATCCGATGGTTCCC
Organism: Candidatus Poriferisodalis sp.; assembly: GCF_965214215.1. GTDB lineage: Bacteria > Actinomycetota > Acidimicrobiia > Acidimicrobiales > Poriferisodalaceae > Poriferisodalis. The sequence continues at coordinate 2,948,848 of NZ_CBDCBD010000003.1, forward strand.
CCTCCGATGGGCGAACGATCCGTGTCGTCGTGGGAGATGGTGATGCGCTCGACGTCGATACCGAGCTGGGCGGCGACCACCGGAGCGAACGTTGTCTCGTGGCCCTGGCCGTGAGGCGATGTGCCGACCACGACGTCGACGGTGCCGTCGGCTGCGAGCTGAGCCGTGGCACGCTCCCCCTCGCCGCCACCGGTGACTTCGGTGGTGCAGCTCACGCCGATGCCAAGTAGCACGTTGCTGTCGCCGGCTGCACGCCGTTCGGCTTGCTCGGAGCGCAAGCCTTGGTAGTCGGCGATCGCGGCGGCCTCTCGAAGCGCTTCGGGGTAGTTCCCGCTGTCGTAGGTGGCACCGACGGCGGTGCGGTACGGGAACCGATCTGCCTGCACAAGATTGGCGAAGCGAACCTCGAGCGGGTCGCGGCCGATGGCCCGGGCGAAACGGTCGACGGCCCGCTCGATCGAGCACGCCGCCTCGGGCCGACCGGCACCCCGGAACGCGACCGTCGGCGTGGTGTTGGTGACCACCGAGGTGCCGCGCAGCGTTGCGTGAGCGATGTCATAGACGCCGGTGCCGCTGTTGCGAAGGTTCGTGGTGACGTTTGTGCCCATGGCGGGGTACGCACCGCTGTCCTGGAGGGCATCGACCGAATAGGCGACGATCGTGCCGTCACGGTTGCCGCCGATGCGGATCCGGTGGCGAGAGGCTCGTCCGTGACCCATCGCCAGCGACGCTTCCGAGCGGGTCTGAGCCCACCGGATCGGTCGCCCGAGCTCACGTGCCGCCCACGCGACAGCCACATCTTCGGGGTAGCAGCCCCAGCCACCCTTGGCGCCGAAGCCGCCGCCGACGTCGGGCGATATGGCCCGCACCGTGCCCGGTTCGAGACCGAGCAGCGTCTCGATGACGTGCTTGGCGCCGGCGGGACGCTGCGAGCACACCCACGCCGTGCAGCGCCCATCGTCGCCCCAACTCGATGCGCCGGCGAGTGGTTCGATCGGGTGCGGACCGAGTCGTGGGTGTGTCAGGTCGAACTCGACAGTGACGTCGCAACCGTCCCACACGTCATCGGGGACGAGGTCAAGTTCCCAAGCCAGGGCCACGTTCGTCCCGGCATGTTCATGCAGCAGGGTCTCGCCGTCGAGGCTGGCATCGAGGTCGACAACTGGGGGCAGCGGTTCGTAATCGACGATTACACCTTCCGCGGCGTCGACCGCAGCGGCCCGAGTCTCGGCGACCACCAAGGCGATCGGCTCGCCGACGAAACGGACCATGTCGTAGGCCATGAGCGGCCGCCACAGGTCCCGATTCATCGACGGCAGCCGCGGTGGGAACGGCCAGCCGTCCACCTCCCGTCCGAGGAACACGGCGATCACCCCGTCAGCCTCCCGGGCCGCTGTTACGTCAACGGAGGCGAGGCGGGCATGGGCTTCCGCCGAACGCACGAACACGGCTTGCGCGGCTCCCTCCAGCTCGGGCACGTCGAGCCCGTCGATATAAGTGCTCTCGCCGCGCAGTAGCGGCTCGTCTTCGCGCCGCCCGTTGAATTCTGAATCAGCCACGGCTGCAACGTAGCCCCCCACGAGCCTGCGGCCCGCGTGCCGCTGGAACGGTTTGGAGCTGGACTTCGCCCAACTGCAGTCCGTCAGCGGGTCGCCATACGCCAATCCCCCCCGGGAACACCGCACGCCCGGCGTGTCATGATCACCGCTGGAGTTGGATGCCTCACGACCGACGATCGGAGCGGACGATGGAGATCACACTTGACACCCGGGGCGGCCCGTCGAATGGTCCGTACTTCGAGGATGCAGAGGGCTTCAATATGCCCGAGCCGCCCGGCAACGGAAGTCGGCGAATCCCGTTGGGCGACTTTCCGACCGGACCCGAGGTGGGATCCCCCCTGCCGGACATCGTCGCTATCGATCAGTCCGGCCGCACCGTGGACGTGCACGCCGACCGTGCGGGCCAGCCAGCTGTGGTGGTGTTCTATCGCTCGGCAGTGTGGTGACCGCCGTGCCGAACCCAGCTGGTCGAGCTGGAACGAGGCATGGATGCCTACCGGGCAGCGGGTGTCCGTCTGTATGCGCTGAGCTATGACGAGCCCGACGCGCTGGCCGACTACGCGAAAGCTCACGACACCACGTTCACCATGCTGTCGGACCCCGACAGCGAGGTCATCGAGTCGTTCGGGATTCTCAACACGCTGATCCCGCCCGATGACCACCCGTGGTATGGCCTCCCATTCCCCGGGTCGTATGTCGTCGACGCCGATGGGATCATCGTGGCGAAGTTCTTCGAGCACAACTTCGCCGTGCGCTCGGGTCCCGAGCAGATGCTCGCCGCAGCCCTCGGCCATGAATTCGAGGCCGCAGTTGCGGGCGACCCGCAGCCGGTCAATCGAGTCACCGCGGAGGTGACCGTCGACGGTGATCGGCTGCCGATGGGAGTCACTCGCCACATCGTCGCGACATTCCGGGTTCCCGAGGGCCAGCACCTCTACGGCGAACCTGTACCCGAGGGCCTGGTGGCAGCAGCAATCGACCTCGACGACAGCGACGGGATCCTGTCCTACGAGATGCTGGCACCGCCTACTGCGCCCCTAACTCTCGCCGGGTCGGGCGAGACGCTGCAGACCTACGAAGGGGACGTGGTGCTGCGGCTTCCGATTGCGCAGAACGCCCGACACATGCAAAAGGACGACAACGGTCGTTACGTCACGATCAACGGCCGGATTCGCTGGCAGGCCTGTGACGACAACGAGTGCTTCTTGCCTGAGTCAATGCCGTTCAGCTTCCGCGTGGAGGCGGGCTTCCCGGTTCTGGGCGACATGGGACCCGGTGTTGGCAGGGTGCCGGCCATGAACGGCGCACAGCACTTCCAGCGCCTGATCGACCGCCGTCAAGGCGCCTGATCCAGCGTCGACGGGAACCGAAAGCCGAGTTCGCAGCGACCGACGATGCCCCGCGAGCAGGGCCGCACCCCGTCAGGCGCTGGCGAGCGAGACCACCTCGAACATCGACTCGTAGCCCGCTAGCCCAGGCGCATCAGTGCGCTGAGGCACCCGGAACAGGATGATCTCCGAAGTCAGACCGCTGTAGTCGGCGATTCGAGCCGCGCATTGGGCCGGGGTACCGGTGATGCTCATGGAGTCGACGACCTCGTCGGGCACCAGATCCATGGCCTCGCGTAGCTGCCCTTGGGGCATCAGTCGGGTCGCGGCGTCTGCGAACTCGTCGAAGCCGAGCTGGCGAAGCTGCGAGTCGTAGTACGGGTGCGGCACGGGGTGGAACAGCCCGCAGATGGTGGCCCGGGTGGCGTTGCGGGCCAGTTCTTCGTCCGGATTGACGCTGAGGAACGATCCCATCAGGAATCCGACGTCGTCGGGGTCGCGGCCAGCCTCAGTGGCGGCCTGGCGCGCTGTCGGCCCGACGATGTCGCGCATGAATTCGACCGAGGACATCACCCCGACGCCGACCCCATCGGCGACCTCGCCTGCCAAGTGGACCATCTTGGGTCCCGAGGCTGACAGGTACACCGGGATCGACGGCCTCGTCGGCTCCCAGGTGGCCCGCCAGCGGATGCGGTGGTGATCGCCCTCGTAACGCACCGGCTCCCCCGCCCGTCCGGCGACCGCGCTGCGCACGATCTCGATGTAGTCGCGCAGCTTGCCGAGCGGGCGGAACTCGTCGATGCCCATGTACCACTCGTTGAAATGGCGGTTGCCGGTGCCGAGGCCGAGTGTGAACCGTCCCCCGCTCATCTCGTCGAGATCGCGAGCCGCTATCGCCGTCAGCCACGGTTCGCGGGCATAGGCGTTGGCGATGTAGGTGCCGACCGTCACCCGCTCGGTCGCAGCGATCACGGCGGCTGCCGACACAAAGGCACTGCGACCGGCCTCGACGGTGTACATCGAGTCCATGCCGGCGGCCTCACCCTCTCGGGCCAGCTCGACGAAGTCGGCCATCGAGTCCTCGAAGCCGAGCAGCAGGCCAAGCCCAGGTTTCTCGGGTGAAGCACTCATCGCGTTCATGTATCCCCCGTTTCGTATAGGGACGACATCGTCTCAGATCTCCGCGAACGTCGTGGCGGCCCCCGGCAGCAGCGGCTGACTGTCGAAGCTCTCCATTCGTCCGAGCCGCCTCGCGAATGTCGCCGACATGACGCGAGCCGCGGGTTCTCAGGTCAGATCGAACCGGTCGAGGTCCATCACCTTGTGCCAAGCCGCCACGAAGTCGGCCACGAACTTGGCCTCGGCGTCGTCGCATCCGTACACCTCGGCGATGGCTCGCAGCTGCGAGTTGGAGCCGAACACCAGATCGACCGCACTGGCTGTCCACTTGAGCTCACCAGAGTTGCGGTCGCGGCCTTCGTAGACGTGGTCGGTGTCGGACACCTGCCATTCGGTGCCCATGTCCAGCAAGTTCACGAAGAAGTCGTTGGTCAGCGAGCCGGCACGGTCGGTGAGAACGCCCAGAGACGAGCCCCCGGTGTTGGCGCCGAGCACCCGCAGGCCGCCGACCAGCACCGTCATCTCCGGCGCCGTCAGCGACAGCAGGCTCGCACGGTCCACCAGCATCACCTCGGGACGGCGCTTGTCACCGCCTCGCCAGTAGTTGCGGAACCCGTCAGCCGTTGGCTCGAGCACGGCGAAGGACTCGGTGTCGGTCTGATCTGCCGAGGCATCGGTGCGGCCCGGCGAGAACGGCACCACGACGTCGCGGCCGGCATTGCGGGCCGCCTGCTCGATGCCGGCGCACCCGCCCAGCACGATCAGGTCCGCCAGCGACACTCGCTTCGAACCGTTCTGGGCGCTGTTGAACGCCGCCTGAATTCCGGCCAGTGCCGTGAGCACGCCCGCCAGCTCGGCTGGATCGTTGGCTTCCCAGCCGTTCTGAGGTGCGAGCCGGATTCGGGCACCGTTGGCCCCGCCTCGCATGTCGCTGTCACGGAACGTCGACGCCGATGCCCACGCGGCCTTGACCAGCTCGGCAACCGACAGGCCCGATTCGAGAATCGTGGCTTTCAGCGCTGCGACATCGACGTCGTCGACCAGCTCGTGGTCGACAGCGGGAACAGGGTCCTGCCAGATCAGAACCTCGTCAGGCACCTCCGGTCCGAGGTAGCGCGAGGCCGGACCCATGTCGCGGTGAGTGAGTTTGTACCAGGCCCGCGCAAAGGCGTCAGCGAACTCGTCGGGGTTCTCAAGGAAGCGCCGCGAGATCGGCTCGTAGATGGGGTCCATCCGCAGCGACAAGTCGGTCGTGAGCATGACCGGCGCGTGCCGTTTCGACGGATCGTGCGCGTCGGGCACGGTGTCGGCCGCAGCTGGATCGGTGGGCTCCCACTGATGTGCACCCGCCGGGCTCTGGGACAGCTCCCACTCATAGCCGAACAGCACCTCGAAGAACGTGTTGTCCCACGTCACCGGCGTGGGCGTCCAGATGCCTTCGAGGCCGCTGGTGATCGAGTCGCCTGCCTTGCCGCTGCCGAACGTGCTCGTCCAGCCGAGGCCCTGTTCTTCCAGGGCGGCGCCTTCAGGCTCGGGGCCGACGTGCGCGTCGCCGTCAGCGGCGCCGTGTGTCTTGCCGAACGTGTGACCCCCGGCGATGAGGGCCACCGTCTCCTCGTCGTCCATTGCCATTCGAGCGAAGGTTTCGCGGATGTCCCTCGCCGCTGCGAGCGGGTCGGGCGTGCCGTTCGGCCCTTCAGGGTTCACATAGATGAGACCCATCTGCACGGCGCCGAGCGGGTCGGCCAGATCACGATCCCCGCTGTAGCGCTCGTCGTCAAGCCAGACGGTTTCGGGGCCCCAGTAGATGTCCTCCTCGGGCTCCCACACGTCTTCCCGGCCGCCGCCGAAGCCGAAGGTCTCAAAGCCCATCGATTCCAGCGCCACATTGCCGGCCAGGATCATCAGGTCGGCCCAGGAGATCTTGCGGCCGTACTTCTGCTTGACCGGCCACAGGAGCCGGCGAGCCTTGTCCAGGTTGGCGTTGTCGGGCCAGCTGTTGAGCGGTGCGAATCGGTGCGAGCCCGAGCCGCCGCCGCCTCGGCCGTCGTGGATGCGGTAGGTGCCAGCGCTGTGCCACGCCATGCGGATGATCAGCGGGCCGTAGTGGCCGAAGTCGGCTGGCCACCAATCCTGTGAGGTGGTCATCACCTCGGCGAGGTCGACCTTGACGGCTGCGAGATCGAGGGTCCCGAACTCGGCGGCGTAGTCGTACTGCTCGTCGGTGGGGTCGATCAGCGGCGAGTTCTTGCCCAGCGGCCGCAGATTGAGCTGCTCGGGCCACCACTGCTGATTGGCCAGCGAGCCCATGTAGGCGGGGTCATGCAACACCGGGCATCTGCCGCCCCCCGAGGTTGCTTCGGTCGTGGCGGTGGTGTCACTCATTGCTGCTCCTTGGCTGTTGTTTGAGCTGTTGTCGTGCAATCCGGGCAATAGCCCCAATAGATGACTTCGGCCTCGTCGATCACGAAGCCCTTGTCGTCGGCGGCCTCGAGGCACGGCCGGTATCCCACGGCGCAGTCGACGTCGACCATCCGGGCGCACCCGCGGCACACCAAGTGGTGATGGTTGTCGTCGACCCGGTCCTCGTATCGGGCCGCCGACCGTGCCGGCTGGATCCGCCGGATCAGACCTTGTTCGGTCAACATTCCCAAGGCATCGAATACTGCCTGTCTGGATATTGACCCGATACTGGCACGCACATCGTCGACCAGATCGTCAGCAGTGGCATGCGGTCGAGCCGCGACGGCACCGAACACAGCCAATCGCTGTGCGGTCACCTGTATCCCACGCTCCCGTAGCATCTTTAGCATCTGCAAGGTGCCTTGGGCCATGCAACGAGTATATCTAATTCTAGACCTGGTCTAATATCATGGCTGTCGAACCGCAGGCAACAACGGGTGGCGCGGCTTTGGGTCGGCGCATCACCGCTTCCTACGTGTGATGTCTGGGCCTTGGGGCCAGGGCGCGCGCTACTAGTTTGAGCCGGCATGTCCCTGATCGACGTGCGTGGCCTGAGCATCTACTTCGAGATCCACGGGAAAGGACCGCGGGTCGTCTGGCTGAGCGGGACGGGGGGTGACTTGCGCCAGAACCCGCTGCGCGGTCGCGGCCCGCTCGAACAGCATCACGAAGTGCTGATGTACGACCAGCGGGGACTCGGTCAGACGAGCAAGCCAGATATCCCCTATGCGATGGAGGACTACGCGGACGATGCAGTTGCGCTGATGGATGCCTTCGGTTGGGACTGCGCCCACTTTGTTGGTGTCAGCTTCGGCGGGATGGTGGCCCAGCATGTTGCTCTGCGGCATCCGGACCGGGTGGATCGACTCGTGCTGTGCTGCACATCATCGGGCGGCGCAGGCGGTTCGTCATTCGATCTGCTCTCAGTCGCCGATCTTCCGGTCGCAGAACGGCTTCGCACCGTCCTGCCGATTCACGACGTTCGCAACGAACCCGACGCCAATCCGCCCAGGTATGCGCCCATGTACGACAAGCTGGTCCCGCGTATGTCGGGCCCGCCATTGAACGCGGACGACCCCGCCGCGGCGATGGGTGCGCGCCGCCAGCTCGAGGCCCGCGCACGCCACGACGTCTGGGAACGGCTCGCTGAGATCGTCGCACCCACATACGTGGTCGGCGGACTATTCGATCGGCAAGCGCCGCCGGAAAATCTCGAGAATCTGGCCGCAGCACTGCCCGACGCACGAATGCAGCTCTTCGACGGGGGCCATATGTTCCTGCTGCAGGACCCTGCAGCGTGGACTGCGATTCTGGAGTTCCTAAATTCCTAGGCCTCGTCGATCCGCCCAAATCCAGGTTCGCTCTACGTGGTGATGTCGAGGATGAGTCCGAGGACGTCACGGATTTGGGAGAGCGCGGCCGATCCGACGTTGCCCCGCGCTTCGCGAATCCGTGCCGCGGATACTGCCCGGACGTGCTGGCACTGCGCCGCCGAGGCAGTGTCCAGCCCATTGTGAGGATCGGGCTCGAGCTCCACCTCGGACGCGAACCCTCGTAGCGCTGACGTCAGCGGCACGACGTGTACGACACTTGGTTCATTGTCGAGCACGCGCTGGGCAGTCACCACGACTGCCGGATGGCGGAAACCTGCTTCTCGCCCTTCAGGCAGGCCGAGATCGAGGTCGACGACGTCACCCGAGGTCAGCATCAAGCCAGGCGGTCTCGGTTTCGCCGAGTTCCCCGCTCAACTCCGCACCGATCTCGTCCTGGCGCAGCCGGCACACCGCCAATTTGACCGTGTCGCCCACGCTTGCGCCGAGCATCGCTGCGAGCTTCTTCAATTCCCGGTGCGTCACGACGTCGATGCGGACGCTGGTGCTTTGCATGCAAATACGTTAACAGGGATGCATGCACGACCCCTATGGCCAAAGGGCCTTATGCGCGCTGATGACAGGAAACGGATGAGACAATGCTTGGGTGGCGCGCGTCGTCGACGATCTGCTTCGGCGTATCGCCGAATTTCATCGCAGCCGCCCAGCGGTGCCCGAGTTTCCGATGGTCGCCAACGTGCTCGACGCGCTGGACGAGGCCCGCAGTCCCATTCTGGTCGAGGCTCGCCATCTGCCGGTGCTGCGGCACCTTGACGCCGTTGAGCTCAGCGGCGACGACGCCGTCGACGCCGTGCTCGAGGAATTCCTGACCCTTGCGCCGTCTCTGCCGTGGATCCAGACCGCCGGCTATCGCGGCGTGTTGAGCCAGGAGTTCCACGACAACTACGGCTACGTGCAGCTGGTCGGCCCGAACTCGATCGTCGAGCATCGCTCGGTACGAATCGGCATCGCCGTGTGGGGCCCGAACCTGCACTACCCCAGCCACCATCACGAGGCCGAGGAGCTGTACCACGTGCTCGCCGGCGAGCCCTGTTTCAGCACCGACGGTGTGCCCCGCACCACCAATCCCGGTATTGCGGTGCATCATGCACCGTGGCAGCCGCACCAGCAGGATTTCGGCGCGACACCGACGGTGCTGCTCTACTGCTGGACCGGCGCCGTGGTAGCCGACGCAGCGCTTGTCGAGGGCGCCTGCTGAACGCTCGTGCGGGGGCTAGCCCTCGGCGACGGCCTTGAGATTCTCCAACGACTGGGCGATGTTCTTCACCAGCAGGCTGTGACGGTCGTGCTTCTGGAAGAACTCCATGTCGAGAATCGGCGAATCGAAGCTCTCGGTAACCCGGCAGCCTGACGGCATGGCCTCGATCTCGTAGCGCCACAGCGTGCGGCGGCCGTCCTGGGCAGGCACTTCGAACGCCCACTCCCGACCGGGATCGGCGGCTACGACGATGCAGCCCGCGTCCCACTTCATGTCGCCGTTCTGGTTGTAGCCACGGAACTTCGCTCCGACCTCAGCACCGGTCGAGCCGTCCTCCCACTCCGACTTGTAGCACTCAGGGCTGATCTCGCTTATGCGGGACAGGTCTGTCAGGATCCCGTACACCGCCTCGGGGCTTGCGGCAATGTCGATGCTGGTGCTGGCAGTGGTTTCAACCATGTTCGTCATCCTGTTCGGAAGTAGGAGCAGCGAGAGGCTATCGACATACAACCCACGAAATTGCGTTCGGAGCGGCGGTGGCATGACCAAGTGCCCGAACACATACCGCCCGGCTCGCCGGCATGGGCCGTCCGGTCAAGAAGGTGACCGGCGCCACCTGGGGTTGGCCCGACGAAGGCTTCGAATTCGACGCCACTTGAACGGGGCCGCAGCGCGGTGCGGCACCTCAATCGGCGGCGGCGCTGCGAAGTCAGTCGAATTTGATGACCGAGCGGACGACCTTGCCGGCTTTCATGTCGGCGAAGCCTTCGTTGATCTGATCGAGGGTGATCACCGCCGATACCCACTCATCGAGATGCAGCCGGCCTTGCAGATACAGCTCGACGAGGCGCGGCATGTCGATGCGGAAGCGGTTCGATCCCATGGACGAACCCTTCAGCGTGCGGCCCCGCAACAGTTGCATTCCGTCCACAGAGATCTTCTGATCCGCCGGGATCATGCCGACGATCGTGGCGGTTCCGCCCAAGGCCAACATATTGAACGCCTGCTCTGCGGTGGTGTTCATGCCCAGGCATTCGATGGCGTGATGCACTCCCCCGCCGGTGAGCTCCAGCACAGCCTCGACAGGGTCTGACTCGAGCGGGTTCACTGCGTCGGTTGCGCCCAGCATGCGCGCCAGCTCCAGCTTGTCGGAGTTGGTGTCAATGGCGATGATTCGACCGGCGCCCGCAATGTGCGCTCCTTCGACTGCGGCCATGCCGACGCCGCCGCATCCGATGACCGCCACTGTCTCGCCCCAGCGGACCTGCGCCGTGTTGTTGACCGCTCCGAAGCCGGTCATGACCCCGCAGCCGACCAGCGCCGCCTTCTCCAGCGGCATGTCGTCGCGGATCTTCACGAGGGCGTGCTCGTGCACCAGCATCAACTCGGCGAACGCCGAGAGGTTCAGGAAGCCGTGCAGCGACTCGGGCCGGTCCCACTCCAGGCGATCACTGGCGCCCGGCGGCAGCTTGACCGTGGTGTCCGAGCAGGTGGACGGATTGCCCGACAGGCAGCGCTCGCACTCGCCGCAGAAGACGGAAAGGCAGGTGATGACATGGTCGCCGGGCTTGACATAGGTGACGTGGCTGCCGACAGCTTCGACGACGCCGGCAGCTTCGTGGCCGAGCACCGCGGGCAGCGGATGGGGGAAGAGCCCTTCGATGAAGTGCAGATCGGAATGGCAAAGACCGGCATAGGCGGTCGCGATCAGGACTTCCCGTGGGCCTGGGTTGCGTGTCGCGACGTCAGCGATCTCCATCGGCTGGTGCGGTTCGTGCAGGACTGCCGCCTTCATATGGATACCTCTCGGTCAGTCGCGTTCATGCAGCGGACCATTTGTCGTCGGTCACGCAGTCAGACAGTCTGGCGGCTGCCGGTGAAGCGTCGCAGCCGGAGGCTGTTGGTGACGACGAACAGCGACGAGACGCCCATTGCGCCGGCGGCGATCATGGGGTTCAGGATGCCCAACGCCGCGAGCGGGATCGCCGCCGCGTTATAGGCGAATGCCCAGAACAAGTTTCCCTTGATCGTCGACAGGGTGCGACGCGACAGCGCGATGGCATCGGCAACTGCCCGCAGATCGCCGCTCACGACGGTGAGGTCCGAGGCCTCGATCGCCACATCGGTGCCGGTGCCGACGGCGATGCCCAGGTCGGCCTGGGCCAGTGCTGGGGCATCGTTGATGCCGTCCCCTACCATCGCCACTCGCATGCCGGCCGCCTGGAGCCGCTCCACCTCGGCGGCCTTGTCAGCGGGATACACCTCGGAAATCACAGACTCGATTCCGACCTTGGCCGCGACGGTGTGGGCAGTTCGCTCGTTGTCGCCGGTGAGCAGCGTGACTCCGAGACCTTGGTCACGCAGCGCCGCGACTGCCTCTCGTGAGGTCGATTTGATGCGGTCGGCGACGACCAGGACCATCTCCGCTGTCCCGTTGCGGCCAGCGAGAACGGCGGTCGCTCCGGCAGCCTCGGCGCTTGCGGCAGCCGCTTCGACGGGGCCGGGCACGGCGTCGAACAGGCTGCGGCGGCCCACCCGAACCTCGACGCCGCCGATCAAGGCGGTCACACCCGAGCCCGGCATGGTCTCGAACTCGTCCACGTCAACCAGCACGTCGACGGAGCCGGCGATGGCTTGGGCGATCGGATGGGACGACAGCGCCTCGGCCGATGCCGCCAACCGCTGCACTTCGTCGCGTTCGGCGGCAGAGAGCTGCACCGGATGGACACCGGCGAGCGTCATGGCCCCCTCGGTGAGCGTGCCGGTCTTGTCCACCAGCACCACGTCCACCGCGCGGGTGTCCTCGAGGACTTCGCCTCCTTTGATGATCACACCCAATTGGGCGCCGCGGCCCGTTCCCACCATGATCCCCAACGGCGTCGCCAGCCCCAGAGCGCACGGACAGGCGATGATCAGCACGGCCACCGCAGCACTGAAAGCCGCGCTGGCCTCGTTGCCCAGCAACAGCCAGGCCGTCAGCGTGACGATCCCAGTGGCGATGGCGATGGGCACGAACACCGACGACACCCGATCGGCGAGCCGCTGCACCTCTGCCCGGCTGCCCTGAGCTTCGTTGACCAGCCGGATGATCTGTGCCAGCGCAGTGTCGGCGCCCACCTTCGTCGCCTCGACGACGAGAGCTCCGTTGGCATTGATCGTGGCGCCGATCACCTCGTCTCCAGGCCCAACCTCGATCGGCACCGGCTCCCCGGTCACCATCGACGCATCGACCGCGGAGCGCCCGTCCACGATCATGCCGTCGGTGGCGATCCGCTCCCCCGGCCGGACCACGAATCGCATGCCGACGGCCAGATCTGCGATTGCGATCTCCCGGCCGTCCGCCAGTTGGGCTGTCCTCACGCCCAGATCGGCGAGCGACCGGATCGCGTCACCCGAGCGGCGCTTGGCCCGAAGCTCCAGCCACTTGCCCAGCAGGATCAGCGTGACGATCACGGCGCCGGTCTCGAAGTACACATGACCGTCGCCGATGCCGGCGGCTGACACAGCGAGCGACCATCCCAGAGCCGAGAGCGACCCCATCGACACGAGCGTGTCCATCGTGGTGGCGCCATGGCGCAAGTTCACCGCCGCGGCTCGATGGAACGGCCACCCCGATCCCACAATCACGACGGTCGCCAGCACGGCGGCCAGCCATTCCCACCCGTCGAATTGCAGCGCCGGGATCATGGAGATCAGCACCGCGGGCACCGTCAGCACCGCACCGATGGCCAGCCGGGTGAGCAGATCCGTCTGGCGCCTCTGCTCGGCTGCATCGCCGTCGCCCCCAGCAATGACCGAGTAGCCCAGCGCTGCGATCTCGGCAGCGAGGTACGACTCGTCGAGCGACCCGTCGTGGGCGATCGTGGCCCGCCCAGTAGCGAAGTTCACCTGTGCCGCCGCCACGGCGTCCATCTCGTCGAGCCGGTGTTGGATCCGGCTCGCGCACGCGGCGCACGTCATCCCGTCGATATGCACGAGCAGGCGCGTACTGTCGAACTCCCTCGTCGGGTCCCCTGTTGATTCCCGCTCTTGTTCCCCGTCCTCATGCGATACGGGCTCACGGGCCGCTCGGGCCACGGCTTCGCCGTTCGGCTCAGCCTCTGGATCGGATCGGGCGGTTGCCGTGGTCATCCGCGGACGAACTGGGCGACCGTCTCGATGTTCAGCTGACCGGCCAGCCCCGCTGTGCGGTGCACTGCTGCGTCGCGCCACTCCTGCGACGACGACATCGCCAGCAATGCCCCCCGGTTCGGGTACTTGGCGATAGCGACCTCGTCCCACAAATCCTCGACCTGCCCGAGCGACAGGAACGTCACGTCCGCCGCAAACTGGATCTCGCCGCCGTAGTCACGGATAATCCTCGACACCGCGCGCCCGTACAGCTGGTATGCCTCGTAGCCGCTCAGATCGGTCTCACGCCCGTCTTCGTACTCGGCCGCTTCCTTGAACTTCAGCAGGTTGACCATGTAGATCGGCCCATCAGGCCCAGGCTGCATCATCTCGTCGATGCGCTCGGGGCTCGTGGGCATCACTTCATTGACGACCTCCATCGGGTCACCCTCCTGTCGTGGGCATAGGCCCCGTCAGTCAACTACGTCGAAGGTCACAGACCATGCGTCCGCGCTGCACGAAGGCGGCGACGCCGTCAAGCGTGCCCGACGAGCAACGTGAGCTGCCCGGTCTGCCGCTTCTTGCCGGTCTGCAGCACTCGTCCCGTCGGCACCGCGGTGATCTCGACCGCACCGTCGTCAAAGCCCGCGCTGACAGACTCGGCGACGAGGTCCATGTCTCGCATCGGGCCCCAGAACGGTTCATGGTTGTAGTAGGTGTCCCAGTCGATCATCGCCTGAGTGACCGGGTCGACGCCGGCGTATCCGGCGAAGTCGCCGTGCACCATGAGCCCGCCAGGAGCCAGCAGGCGGCGGCACTCGGCCAAGGTGTTCCGCAGCGCTGCGGGGGACATCTCGTGAATCACAATGTGGGACACGATCAGGTCGAAATGGCCGTCGGGAAAATCGGTGCACTCAGCGTTCTGCTGAGAGAAATGAACTTTCCGCCCGAGCGACTCGGCCCTCGCATGGGCGTAGCGCAGCACCGGTGCGCCCAGGTCGATGGCGTGGACTTCTGCGGCGGGAAACGCGTCGACGTAGGGCAGCGTGGAATTGCCCGAGGTGCAGCCCATGTCCAGAATCCGCCGCGGCGAGAACTCAGGGTGAGAGACCGCCAGGAAATTCCGGCAGACGGACTGGCCGTAGTTGTCGTTGAGGGCACCTATCTGACCCATCGCGTAGACGTAGACGCCGCGGTCGAACAGCGCCCCGACCCCCACGTCGCCGTCCATGTACTCGCCCCGGTAGCCGCCCGGCATGGCGTGGATGTCGACCTCGGCGTTGTACCAAGGGATCTCGAGATCGGGGTCAAGCCGCAGCGTCCCGAGCCCCACATCGGCTGCACGGGCACGCTCTGCGAGCTCGTCGGCCTGGCGAGCGATGGCATCGCCGACCGAACTCCACAGCAGGTGCTGACTGGATCGACGTACCGAACTCCACAGCCGGTAATACATGTCCGAGCTCAGCGCCTCACGGACTTCATGGCGGTCAGCAGGCTCGGCCCCGTGCTCGCAGACCCACCGGTCCCGGACCCTGCCGTCATAGACCTCCCGCACACCGGGGCTGACCCGGGTCGCGATATGCGACTTCAGTGCTTGGACGAAGCTCTCCCGAGCGGTCTCGTCATGTGTTTCGGTGGGAAGAAGCGGGTGTCGTTGCTGGCTCATCTGGTTGTCTCCCATCTAGAGCTCGGCGAATGCGCGGTCGACGATCTGGAGATACCGGTCCTCGGTGTCGCCGGCCAGCGCTTCTTCGCGCATCTCCTCGAACACGCGGTACACGCGACCGGCGAACGCTGCCGCTTCAGCCGCCCGGTCGGCAGTTTCCGCGTCGTCGGGTCGGTACGCCTCGATCGCGGCTGCGACGTCGATGCCGGCCTCGGCAAGCACCGCTTCGAGCGTGCGCTGCCGTTCCCGCAACGCCCACACCTCGGACGCCAAGGCCGTCACGATCGCCAAGACTGCATCGGTCGCGCCCCCGTCATCGAAGAAGGTCGGTCTCGCTCCGCGTGCCGTCGTCGGAAAATTCCGCCCCTCGACCGGCTGAGCTTGCGGCGCTGTGGGCTCGCCCATCGCTACAGCTTCCCAGACTTTCGCTCGACCCGTCAGCAGCCAGTGGCATCGCGTAGGCGACGACACGCCTGCTCCATGCGGCCCTCGCTGAGCCGGGTGACGAACCGTCTGAAGCGTGTGCGCCCGATGGTGTGGAGGTTGTCGAAGTTGACGACGCAATCTGTGGGCACGCCGTCGGAAACGGAAGCGAGCTCCAGTTCCGAAACCAACCCGCGTCGTGTCCTGGTCAGCACCGCCACGACGACGGCGCCGATCCGGTCGGCCACGGGATCGCGGGTAAGCACGAGGACCGGCCTGTCACCGTCAGGGGCGGCCGCGAACCAGACTTCACCGCGTCGCATCGAGCCAATCGGACCAGTCTTCGGCTGGCCCCCAATCTGCTGCCGCGCCAAGCGACAGCTCGCCTTCAGTCACGGGATCGGCTTCATACAGCGCAACCTCATGCTCGGCGGCCAGCCGGGCGAGTTGGCGGCGCAGCGCGTCACGCATCAGTTCGGAGCGCTCGACGCCGAGCCGCTGGGACCATCGACGGATTCGTTCGACGTCTTCCTCATCGGCTCGAAAGCTCAACATCGTCATCGTCATACAGTGAACTCTATTTCGTATGACAACAGGTGTCGCTGCGGAAGGAGCGTTCGATGTGGGCTCGTTGAGCTGCACGAACGATGACTGCCGCTGCACGAGGACATGGCTGCCCACGAGCTGATACCCGCGGCGCGGCGAGACGTTGCGCGTTGCCGCCGGGCCGTTGCGGTCAGTAGACGTAGGCCATGGACCAGCCAGGCCCTGGTCGACAAGTCCCGGGAACCCATATGAGCGTCACCATGCCGCCCGAACTGCGACTGACCCATCTTCAACAGCTGGAGTCCGAGGCGATCGGGATCATGCGCGAGGTCGTCGCCCAGTGCGAGCGGCCGGTGATGCTGTACTCGATCGGCAAGGATTCCTCGGTGCTGGTGCACCTCGCTCGCAAGGCGTTCTTCCCCGGCCCGATCCCGTTTCCGCTCCTGCACGTGGACACGACGTGGAAATTCCGCGAGATGATCTCGTTCAGGGACGAGATGGCCTCCGAGATCGGGTTCGAACTGATCGTCCACACCAACGCCGACGGCGTGGCCCAAGGGATCAACCCGTTCGATCACGGTTCGAAGAATTACACCGACATCATGAAGACTCAGGCGCTGCGCCAAGCGCTGGATGCGGGCCGCTTCGACGCCGCATTCGGCGGCGCCCGGCGTGACGAGGAGAAGTCACGGTCCAAGGAGCGCGTGTTCAGCTTCCGCGATGCGCATCATCGCTGGGATCCGAAGAACCAGCGGCCTGAGCTGTGGAACCTCTATAACGGCCGGGTCAACAAGGGCGAGTCGATTCGGGTGTTCCCGATGAGCAACTGGACCGAGCTCGACGTGTGGCAGTACATCCACCTCGAGGAGATCCCGATTGTGCCGCTGTACTTCGCAGCGCAGCGGCCTGTGGTGGAGCGTGACGGCGTGCTGATCATGGTGGACGACGACCGGTTCGTGTTCGACGAGGGCGAGGTGCCGCAGCTGCGCACAGTGCGGTTCCGCACGCTCGGCTGCTACCCGCTGTCGGGGGCGATCGAGTCAACCGCCACAACGCTGTCGGAGATCATCGGCGAGATGCTGGTCGCCACCCGGTCCGAACGCGAAGGCCGGGTGATCGACTTCGACCAGTCGGGCTCCATGGAACAGAAGAAGCGCGAGGGCTACTTCTGATGCCAGACCAGCCTGGGCTCGTGCATTCGGCACTCAAGGCGTCCGGCGTCGATGCGTACATCGAGTCCCATCAGCGCAAGGATCTGCTCCGGTTCCTGACGTGCGGCAGCGTGGACGACGGCAAGTCGACGCTGATCGGTCGCCTGCTCCACGACTCTCAGCTGATCTACGAGGACGTGCTGGCCAGCCTCGAAGCCGACTCAGGGACCCAGGGCTCTGCGGGCAGCCATGTCAACTTGGCGCTGCTCATGGACGGGCTTCGCGCCGAGCGGGAGCAGGGCATCACCATCGACGTCGCCTACCGCTACTTCTCCACGGAACGCCGCACATTCATCATCGCCGACACTCCGGGGCACCCCCAGTACACACGCAACATGGCAACGGGCGCGTCGACATGCGACCTCGCCATCATCCTGATCGACTCCCGTCACGGCGTGCTTCCCCAGACCAAGCGCCACAGCTACATCGCCAGCCTGCTGGGCATTCGCAACGTGGTGGTGGCGGTCAACAAGATGGACCTGGTGGGCTGGTCGCACGAGCGTTTCGGCGAGATCTGCGAGGACTACCGCTCCTTCGCCAAGGCACTCGACTTCGGCGAGCTGTATTTCCTGCCGATGTCTGCACTGCTCGGCGACAACGTGGTAAACGAGAGCGACAACCTCGAATGGTTTGACAGACCGCCGCTGCTGGAGTATCTCGAAACCGCCGACATCGGATCCGGTGTCGACCTGGAGCACTTCCGCATGCCAGTGCAGCTCGTCAGCCGTCCCGATGCCGACTTCCGCGGGTACGCCGGAACGGTGACTTCGGGGGTCATCCGGCCCGGCGAAGAGATCGTGGCGCTTCCGTCGGGGCTCAGCTCAACGGTGGAGCGGATCGTGACGTTCGACGGCGAACTCGACGCCGCGGGCCCGGGCCGCGCGGTGACGTTGACGCTCACCGACGAGATCGACATCAGCCGCGGCGACCTGTTCGTGACACCGGGCGACGAGCCGCAGCGGGCACACGAACTGGACGCAATGGTCGTATGGATGACTGAGGCTGAGATGGCGCCCGGCGGCACATATCTTCTGCAGACCACCAACGCAGTGTCGAATTGCGCTGTCCGCAGCTTGCGCTACCGAGTCGATGTCGACACCGGGATGCACGAACAGGCGTTGGGACTGGGGCTCAACGACATCGGGCGCTGCGTCATCGGCTCGGACCGGGAGCTGGCATTCGACCCCTACGCCAGCAGCCGTGCGACCGGGTCGTTTGTGCTGGTGGATCGTCTCTCCTATGCGACCGTCGCAGCGGGCATGATTATCGGCGCGGCGTCGGTCTGGGATCACGCACCCGACGCTGCGCTCGTGCGGCAGAGATCGGAGATCAGCGATGCCGAGCGGGCTATCCGGTTCGGTCAGCAGCCGTGCACCATCCTGCTGACAGGGCTCACAGCCGCAGGCAAATCCACCCTGGCTACGGCTCTCGAGCGTGAGCTGTTCGACCGGGGCAAGGTGTCGATCCGCCTGGACGGAGAGAACGTCCGCATGGGCATCTCGCGGGATCTGGGATTCAGCGCCCATGAACGCTCGGAGAACCTGCGCCGAGTGTCAGAGGTCGCACGGCTCGTGAACGGCCAAGGCTTGATCGCAATTGCCGCGCTCGTGGCGCCCGACGGCGAGGTACGCCAGCGTGCGCGTGACCTCGTGGGTGCCGACCGGTACGTGGAGGTCTTCGTGGACACGCCCATCGATGTGTGCCGCGAACGTGACCCCCATGGCCTGTATGCGATGGCCGACAGCGGCGAGATTCAGCGGTTCCCCGGCGTCTCAGCCCCCTACGATCGGCCGGCCGACGCCGACCTGCGTGTCGACACCTCCGCCCAGGGCGTGGATGAGTGCGTGGCGGAAATCGTGAGGGTGCTGACCGAGCGCGGTTTCCTTCGAGGATTTTCGGCAACGTGAACCATTCGATGAGCCGCATGTTGCCTCCCGCTTTTGTTCCCGGTGTCTGTTCGATACGGGCTCACGGGCCGCTCGGGCCACGGCTTCGCCTCACGGCTCAGCCTCTGCGAGAGCCGAGCACGCCATGAGCGAGAGCGCCGGGAACCAGCCCGTCTCGCGCAACATCGTCCGCGCCGAAGGGCAGGTGAACGGCGCCGACCGCGAGGCGCACTTCGGCCATCGCGCCGTGACGGTGTGGTTCACCGGGCTCTCGGGCAGCGGCAAATCGACTCTTGCGTTCGCGCTCGAAGCAGCGCTGCTCGAGCGCGGCGTTGCCGCCTACGTCCTCGACGGCGACAACGTCCGCTTCGGGCTCAACCGCGATCTCGGTTTCTCACCGCAGGACCGCACCGAGAACATCCGCCGCATCGGCGAGGTGTGCCGCCTGTTCCAAGATGCGGGCATCGTCGTGCTGACGGCGTTCATCTCGCCCTATGCGGCCGACCGCGACCAAGTGCGGGCCATCCACCCTGAAGGCACGTTCATCGAGGTATTTGTCGACACCCCGCTCGAGATCTGCGAAGCCCGTGACCCCAAGGGCCTCTACGTGAAGGCCCGAGCCGGCGAAATCCCCGAGTTCAGCGGCATCTCCGCCCCCTACGAGCCCCCGCCGTCACCCGAGATCACCATCGACACGACCCAGCCCCTCGACGCCTGCATCGCCCACCTCCTCGCCGCGCTCCCTCTATCGAATGGGCCTCGGCGCTAGTCCCAGGTGCCGAATTGGAAGGCTTCGCTGGGCAGGGCTCGCCACTGCTGCCACACCTCTGGGTCGCCGTCGGTGACTTCGATCCCCGAGTGTGGCCGGCCCCACAGTCCGAGAAGCACCTGAATCGGCGGGCCCTCAATGACGACAGCTGCCGGCGACGCCGTCTTTGGCAATGGCTCGATGTTCACGATGCCGACCACCTCGCCGACATCGACGAGCCGTGCGGTGAGCCCGCCGGGGTCCTGTTCGAGGACGCGACGCATTGCCTGCAGGAAGAACCGGCACGTGTAGTCCGCCGCGTCGAGTGCCTGTACCGGAGTCATGGAGTGCTCGTGACCCAGGGCCATCTCGACATCGAGTCGGTGCATGCCGAGCTCGGATGCCGCGTGCCATGCCCACAACCGTGGGTCGCCCTCCCCGCCGGTCATCGAGAAGTAGCAGCGCCGATCGAGATCGTCGGTGAGTTGATCGATAGCCGTATGCGCCCACGATGCAAGCTCCGCCGTCAACGTCCCGGTGGGCTTGAGACCGGCTCGCTCGTAGCCCCTGGCCCGGGATTCGGGATCCTCCGGCGCAGAGGTGATCATCTCTTTCCAGGCGATCCCCACCCGGCCGATGTGCGACGCGGCGTTGTAGACGGTCCAGCCCGGGCAGTTCGGTACCGGCGCTGCGAGTTCGGCTTCGCTGCGACCGCAGATGTAATCAATGGCGGACCGTGCCGCCGCGACCCTCGCTGCATGATCCAGGTGACTCGACATCGTGGAACCCTCCCGTCCTGCGCACGGAAGGTAGTCACACCGCAGCAGATCAGCTCGGCAAGTCGTCTCGCGTCAGAAAATCACGAATGGCAGCGTTCACCACCCGGGGATCTTCCAAGTGGAGAAAGTGACCCAGCTCGACGAACTGAAGATGCCCGTTCGCCACCTCGTCGGTGACGGTCTCGTACTCATGCGGCTGCTGACCGGGGTCCTTGGCGCCTTGAAGGAAGAGCACCGGCATCGTCATCCCGGCGAACAGCCCGTTCATGCGATCCTCAAGCTCGCGGTCGAATCCGGCTGACACGAAGCTGGCAGACATTCCCTCAGGCACACCTGGCTGGGTGCTCTCTTCGATGATGCGGTCAATGTCTTGAGGGGCGATCGGTTTCGCAACCATGGACAGCCCGTGCGGCATCGGGTCCCGACCGAACGCGCGCCGCTGGATGGCTGCTTGTGAAAGCAACTCCGCGCCCATCGGGCTGCGGAACAACTCGTGCGGTGGGAGCGGCTCGGAGTGGGGCCGGTTGCCCGACTGCTGCATGCGGATGTAACGCCGGATCCGCGAAGCCATGCCGGGAACCGAGCAGAGGTGATCGCCGATCACGGCTCCTCGATCGTGCCCGGTGAGGAAGAAGCGATCGAGACCCAGCGCGTCGAACACCGCTGGCAGCTCAGCCGCCTGAGCTGCGTAGTCGTAGTTGCTGTCGAGGCGCGTGTCGGATTGACCATGCCCCTTGAGGTCGAGCGCAATGGTGCAGAACTCATCAGCAAGCCCGGCAACTTGGTGGTGCCAAGCGAAACAGGTCTCCGGGAAACCGTGCAAGAACACGACAACCTCAGGATTCTCCGGATCACCGGCGGTGAGGGCGTGCCAACTCAGCCCTGCAGCTTCGATGAATCGGTGGGTCACGATGTCGTCGTTCCACAGCCTCTCGACTTCGCCGTCATGGTTTCGCATGGGGTTTCCTTTCCCTTCCAGAGTGAATTCGGCTAACTGCTGACAAGGCCGTGTCGCACCCGCTTCACCGTCGGATCCGGCACTGGCACCGCAGCGAGCAGGCGCTGGGTGTACCCGTCGGTCGGCGTGTGGCAGATGGCAGATGCGGTTCCCTCTTCGACGATCTCACCCGTCGACATGACCCCAATGCGGTCACACAGGTGACGAACCACCGCGAGGTCGTGGGCAATGAACAGGTAGGAGACGCTGGTCTCATCGCGCAAGTCCGCCAGCAGGTTGATGACCTGAGCCTGTGTGGCAACGTCGAGCGCGCTCACCGCCTCGTCAAGAACGATCAGGCTCGGTTCCGGCGCCAATGCCCGGGCAATAGAGACACGCTGGGCCTGACCCCCCGAAAGCTCCGTCGGCCTGCGATCGAGCATGTCCGAGGGCAGACGCACCTCGTCGAGCAGATCCTTGCTCCGACGTCGGGCGGCCGAACGATCGCGTATCCCCAAGAGGCGGCGCAGCGGCTCTGCGAGGATCTCCTCCACCGACATCGCGGGGTTCAGCGAGGCAACCGGATTTTGGAACACCGCTTGGATGCGACGGTGCAGCGCACCGGAATCGCGTCGACGCAGCTCAACGACGTCGTCGGAACCGAGCAGAATGCGCCCACCCGTCGGCACTTGGAGACCCAGCACGCAACGACCTGTCGTCGTCTTGCCCGAACCTGACTCCCCGACCAATCCGTACGCTTCGCCTTGGCCTACGACGAAGGAGATGCTTCGGACCGCGTGCACCTTCTCGGCGCCGACGGAGAACAATCCGCCGCCTCGAAACTCGACGACGAGATCTTCGACACAGAGCAGTGGCGAGTCCGCCTGGTTCGCAGTGCCAGTCACGACTCGCCGCCATCCGCCGGAGCCGAGTCGACCAGCACACACCTGCTCAGCCGACCCTCGCCTTCCAGCGGCTTGAGGCTCACCGGACCTTCCTCGCACATCTCTGCTGCGAACTCGCACCGATTCGCGAACCGGCACCCGGGAAACTCCTCGTTCGGAGCGGGCACCCGACCGCCAATCGTGACCAGTCGATCGTCGTCAGCGTCGAGGAGCGGCACGCTGGCGAGAAGCGCCTGTGAATACGGATGGCACGGCTGCGCAAAGAGGCCGTAGACATCGCCGGTCTCCACCGCCTCGCCCGCGTACATCACCACAGCTCGATCGCACACTTCGGCCACCACGCCGAGATCGTGAGTGATGAACAGCATGGCCATCGACAGGTCTTCGCAGAGCTCAACAAGCAGTTCGAGAACCTGTTGCTGTGTCGTCACGTCGAGGGCGGTGGTGGGCTCGTCGGCAATGATGAGCGACGGCTCGCTGGCCAAGGCCATCGCCGTCATCACCCGCTGTGCCATGCCGCCCGAGAACTGGTGGGGATAATCCCTCAGTCGCTGGCGAGGGTTGGCCACGCCGACTCGATCAAGAAGCTCAGCAGCCCGTTCGGCCGCCGCTGAGCGCGTCATGCCGCCATGAATGCGGAGCGGTTCTGCAAGCTGGAAGCCGACCGTCAGAGCCGGATTGAGCGAGGCCGTCGGGTCCTGAAAGATCATGCCGATCCCAGTCCCCCGGACACCGGCCAGCTGCGATTCGGTCATGCCGACGAGTTGGCGACCGTCGAAGGTGATGCTTGAACGTGGATCCACGGCGAGCCCCCGCGGCAGCAAGCCGGCGATCGTCAGTGCAGTGACCGTCTTGCCGGACCCGCTCTCGCCGACGAGTCCGACGATCTCGCCGGCTTGCACGTCGAATGACACGTCGCGGACAGCCCGTGCCCGCCCCGTATCGGTCGGGACCGTCACATCCAGATTCCGCACTGACAACAGGGTTCCGGCGCGCGCCGCTTCCTCCGACAGATGCTCGTGATCATGTGTAGCTGCGTCTTCAGCGAGGCCTACAGCTACACCCCTCCGAGCGGCTTGCTTTCGCCCTCCCCGCCCTTCGGCCAGGACATCGCGCAATGCATCGCCGAGCGCATTGAAAGCCAGCACGGTGAACGTGATGGCGAGGCCTGGGGGCCACGGCGTTATGGGGTTGTCCCGCTGCAGTGACCGTGCGGCGCGCAGCATCGACCCCCATGTGGCATCAGGCTGTTGCACGCCCAGACCCAAGAAACTCAGGGCCGCTTCGATCAGCAGCACCGCAGCGAGGCTGATCGTCGTCTGAACGATCAGCGGCCCGTACATATTGGGCAGGAGGTATCGCCCGAGGATGGTGTGGGTCGGCGCTCCGCTCAGCTGCGCCGCCTCGATGAACGGTTCCTCTCGGACGGAGAGAACCATGGCTCGGGTCAGCCTGATGAATCGCAGCGCGAAGAGGATCCCCACCGCGATCATGGCGTTGGTGATTCCGGGCCCGAGGATGGCCACGATCGCGAATGCGAGGATCAGGCCCGGCAGCGAGAAGACAGCGTCGACGACGCGCATGACGATGCGGTCCCACCATCCGCCGGCGTAACCCACGAACAGCCCGATCGGCACGCCGAGGATCAACGCCGTGCCTACTGCCTGCAGGCCGGCCACGACGGCGGTCCGGGATGAATGCACCAGCCGGGAGTAGTTGTCGCGCCCCAGATCGTCAGTGCCGAACCAGTGCTCTGCGCTTGGACCCTCGAGGATTGCTGTGAAGTCCGCCGCATTCGGCTCGTGTGTTGCGACGACGGCGGGGAACGCCGCGCAGAACGTCAGCAGCATCAGCCAGATCAGCGGGATGTAGCCGCCGGGCCGCGTGACAAGGCGTCGCAAGGCGGACTTCATGCCAGCCGCACTCGGGGATCGAAATAGGCGTAGGACATGTCGATCAGCACGTTCATGACGATGACCGTCAGCGAAGCCACCATGACCACGCCTTGAACCACGGGAAGGTCCTGAGAAAGCACGGCACCGACGACTTGCACGCCGATCCCTGGCATGCCGAAGATCAACTCGACCAGTACCGCTCCGCCCAGCATCACCGATGCCTGGAACCCGATCACGGTGACCACGGGAATGAATGCGTTCTTCATGGCATGGACCACCACGACTCGCCGGTATCGCAAACCCTTGGCGCGTGCCGCCGTGATGTAAGGGCGATCCAGCACATCGAGCAATCCGCCGCGCATCTGCCGCGCCACGACCGCCGCGGAACCCAGACCGAGCGCAATCGACGGCATGATCAGGTGCTTGACCCACTCGAACAGGCTCTCGGTGGGGCCGACATAACCGACCGCAGGAAGCCACCCCAGCTGAACACCGACATAGAACGCGAGCAGCACGGCAACCCAGAAATTGGGCACGGCCAAACCGGTCGCTGTCCCCAGCGAGATCAGGCGATCGGTGAGCCGACCCTGCCGCAGCGCGGCCACCGTGCCGCCGGCCACGCCGATGGCGACCGCCACCAGCAATCCGCCGCCAGCTACGGACAGCGTCACCGGATACCGCTCGATCAGCGTGTCGCTGACATGCCGGGACGTAATGACGGACCTGCCAAGGTCTCCCCGGACAGCGTCGGTGACCCAGTTCCAGTACTGCTCATGCAATGGGCGGTCCAGGCCGAGCTGCCGGTCCAACTCGGCCACCGCCTCCGGCGTGGCGCCGTCGCCCAGGATGGTCTCAGATGCCGAGCCGGGTATCAGATGGACCAGCCCGAAGGCCAGGAACGAGACCAGTACAGCGAGAGGTACTGCCGCGGCCAGCCGGTACGCGAACGTTCGGACCAACGGTGTGACGACCTACGACTTCGGCGTGACGCCGCGAATGCCGATGCCGTAGGCCTCGTCAACGGCTGCACCGTCCGCCAACAGTTTGCGGAACCGCATGTCACCCTCCGCGAATTCGGCAACTCAACATATTTTCGATATCTAGGTGACACTACGACATTTGGACCGTGCTAGTCGACGGGCCGGATTGCTCAGGCGCTCTCGATCAGCTCCGAATCCTCGAGGAAACCCTCTTGCAAGCCTCGTTCGAGGAGCAGGCGCGCGGTGAGATTGAGGTGTTCTTCCAAGAGGCTGCATGCCGATTCGGCGTCGCGGTTGATCGCTGCGTCGGCGATTGCTCGATGCTCTTGGTTGAGGTCGCGATTCCCGTTGTCGTCGGCCGGAACGGACCAGCGCCGGTAGAGCTCCCCTGCGTCACGCAGCCCGAGGGCCGTGTTGATCAGGCGCTGTGATGGGCAGCCCTCGAGCAGGATCTCGTGAAAGCGCCGATGGACTACCGGCCACGGATCACCCGAGGAAGGTCTCGAGCCCACCGGCGTTCGCTCCAAGGCATGAATCGCCGCGACGAGCGATGACTCCCAAGCGAGGTCACCGTGTTCGAGCGAGAGCCTGAGCGCCTGGGATTCGACGGCACATCTTGCCAACGTGAGGTCTTTGAGGTCGCGGATCGAAACGGGCGCAACCCGGTAGCCCTGTTGTGGCTCCGAGAGCACGAGCCCCTGCTCTACCAAGCGGGCCAAACCTTCACGGATGACGCTCGCACTCGATTCGTAACGTCCGGTCAGCATCGCGAACCGGAGTTTGGATCCCGGTCGGAATTCGCCGGCGACGATGTCGCTGCGCATGCGCTGATACACCTCTTCGCCGCGGGTAGCAGTTGTCGACGCCATGACCACAACAGTAGCCGCATAAGGGCGAAACGGACAGAGTCAGCTCGCTTTCCCACGAAATCTCGCACAACACTTGACATTTCGAAATTCTTGCACAAGAGTCGATGCGCCCCGAGGAAAGGTCGCCCATGAGCGCGCTCGACGCACAGGCCCCCGACACCTCAGTCACTGCTGAGGAGCTGGTGGAGCGGGCGCGGGCGCTCGTTCCTGTCCTGGACAGTCGGGCTGCGGCGACGAACACGAACCGTCGGCTGCTTCCCGAGACCGTCGCCGATCTCCGCGAGCAAGGACTGCTGAAGGTGCTCCAGGCCAAGCGCAACGGCGGCTTTGAGATGCCAATGCGTACACACCTCGATGTCATCTCCACGCTGGCCGAGGGATGCGGATCGACGGCTTGGGTGGCGGGCGTGACGCACGCCCACTCCTGGATGCTGTCGCACTTCGCGGCACAGGCCCAAGACGAGACCTACGGCAAAGACCCCGACACCCTGATTTCTGCCGTGATCGCACCACGAGGCACTGCAGAACGGCAAGTCGACGGCAGCTATCGCCTCAGCGGGTTCTGGCCCTTCGCATCGGGCAGCGAACACGCCCAGTGGCTGTTCATCGGCGCCGAAGTCGTCGACAACGGGGCGGTCGTCGACGCTGGCGACCTCCTGATTCCCAGCGACGAGCTCACGTTCAAGGACGACTGGCATGTCAGCGGGCTCTCCGGAACCGGTTCCTGCTCGGTCACCGTCCAAGACCATCCGATTCCCGCTCACCGCTTCTTGTCGCTCCCGGCGTTGATCGCAGGCCACTCGCCCGGTCGAGAGCTGCACGACGGATGGCAGCCGGGGCTCGCAGCGTTCGGGGTGCTCATCTTGGCCCTTGCCGGCGGTGCGCTCGGCATGTCGCGTGCCGCGCTGCGCAGCTTCCCCGATCTGATCGGCACGAAGGTGATCGCCTACACCGAACACGTCCAGCGAGAATTCCCGACCACGCACGTGCTGATGGCTGAGGCCGCGGCGAAGATCGATCAGGCCCATTTCCACCTGTACCGTTCGGCCGACCTGATGGACGAGGCGGCACGCTCCAACACTCCCCTGTCGGTTGTTGAGCGAGTCCGCGTCAGGGCTGACTCCGCCGAGGCCGTCTCGCTCTGCGGGGACGCAATCGCAGCCCTGTTCAGGGCGACGGGGGGATCGGGTCTGCGGGCGTCGAACCCGATCGGCATGGCGCTGGCGAATCTCCAGGCCATGAGCATGCACGGCGGCCTCGCGCTCGAGACCGCCCGAGCGTTGTACGGCCGGATCCTGCTCGGTCTCGAACCCGACACTCCCAGCTTCTAGCAACCCGGCTCCCCCTCGAACCTGAACGACTAGGCAACCCAGCGAAAGGGTCCAACCCCATGCGTCGAGAAGAACATGTGCTCGGGGAAGTGTTCTCGTATCGATTCCCTGGAGACAACGCCGATCATGCGCTCCTGGTGATGCACGGCATCGCCTCTCACGGCGGCATCTACGACAACTTCGGCGCCCACTACTCAGCCCAGGGCGCCGAGGTGTGGTGCATGGACGCTCCCGGCCACGGACGTTCTTGCATCTCCCAGCGTCCGGGTCAATGGACTTTCGAGCAGTGGGTCGACGCAGCAGTTGCCTACGGCGAGCACATCAGCGACACCACCGGGCTGCCGGTCATCATCAAAGGATCGTCGCTCGGTGCTGCTGCGGCCTACTGCGCGATGGCCGCTTCGGGCATCTTCCCGGGTTCGGTGCTCATGGGCTTCATGATTCCGTCGTGCCCGATGATGAAGCCGGACAACGTGTTCCGCACCGAAGCATTCGCCAAGCTCAGCGCGCTCATGGGCGACAAGTTCGTGCTGCACATCGATCGATTCTTCAACTTCGACACCGACTACGGCTACGTCGGCGCGGCTGAGCAGAAGAAAGCCGACCCCTACAACACGTGGTTCTACGACATGTCGTCGTGGGGTTCGCTGTTTCGATACGACCCGGCGGTTCCGCTGTCTGAGAACGCCAAACCGATCCTGTTCACCGTCGGTGAGGATGACCCCACATTCCCGCCTGATGTTGCTCAGCGAGTGGTGGATGCCACCGCGGGCCCCGTGGAGTTCTACATGAAGCCGCAGGGCAAGCACCAACTCATGCTCTTCCACACCCACGAGTACACCGATGTCGTCACCGCCTGGTGCCGACGACTGATCAACGGAGAAACCCGATGACCGTTCTTCACCCCACTGGGGTCAATCATCTCGCACTGTCGACCCGCGACATGAAGACACAGCTCACCTTCTGGTCCGACGTCATGGGCTGTGCCGTCAAGGCCCTGTACTGGATGCACGGCGTGGAGGACACCTTCCACGGCTTCGTCGAGCTCTCCGGTGAGAGCTATATCGCATTCGTCCAGCACCCAGACAACGCCGGGGAGATCACGCTGGGCGTCACCCACGCGGGGAACGCCGCCGGGCCGGTCACGGCGGGCACCATGCAACATGTCGCGCTACATGCCGACTCGTTCGACGACCTCCTCGCGTTGCGGGATCGCATTCGCGCCAAGGGCGTTCAGGTCATGGGTCCAATCGATCATGGGATGCTGCAGTCCATCTACTTCGGCGGACCCGAAGGCCTCGCCCTCGAGGTGACCACCGGTTCGGACATTCCCGCCAACCAGTGGATCGACCCCGAAGTGGTCGATCTCTGCGGCATTTCCGATGCTGAGTTGGATGCACTGAAGAATCCTGAGCCGTACGCGTCGCAGGGCGGCGGCGTCGCCCAGCCGAATCGGGACGCCTGGCCGAACGCCACGTTGCTCCCCGTGGAGCGCCACGATGCGACCATGGCAATCCCCGATGAGGTGGCGTGGGAGCGGCTCAGCGAGACCACGCCGCCAGTGCGGACCGAGTCCGGACCGGCCTAGGAGGCGACCATGCGTATCGGTTTCTCGCTGGGCACGGGGCAGCCCGTACGCGACCACAAGGCCGGGTTCCAGATCATCCTCGAACGCGGCCGAGCCGTGAGTCAAGCCGGGCTCGACTCGCTGACGGTCGGCGATCACCACGCGACGCCGTTCCCCTACTACCAGAACGTTCCGATGATCGGCCGGCTGATGGCCGAATGGGATCCCACCAGACCAATCGGGTGCCTCTTCCTCATTCCGCTCTGGCATCCGGTGCTGCTTGCCGAGCAGGTGG
Source organism: Candidatus Poriferisodalis sp. (assembly GCF_965214215.1). GTDB lineage: Bacteria > Actinomycetota > Acidimicrobiia > Acidimicrobiales > Poriferisodalaceae > Poriferisodalis. The sequence continues at coordinate 2,978,054 of NZ_CBDCBD010000003.1, forward strand.
CAACCCTGGCCACGATGAGCGACGTCCCGTTCGTAGTGCAGGCCGCAATCGGCGACGGCGCCGCCCAGTCGGCAGCGATGGGCAAATCCCTCAGCACGAGGGGTGACGATCTCGACGAGGCCTTGCGAATCCTCACAACGCTGTGGGCGGGCGAGACCGTCAGCAGCGAGCGATTCGCTGTTTCCGAGGGCCGCATCGCTCCCCTGCCACCCCATGGAATTGACTTGTGGATCGCCGGAAGTGCGCCGCGGGCGCTTCGTCGAGCGGCTGAGCAAGGCGCTGCGTGGTACGCCGACGCTCGCGCCACCGTGGAGACAGCCGGACGCCTTCTCCGCGAGTACACGGCCTATTGCCGCGCCGCCGGCACAACGCCTCGCGCCGCTGTTCGCAAGGACGTGCTGGTGCTCCGTGACGCAGCGAGAGCCAATCAGATCGGCGACAAGCTGATGGAGCGCGGCTACCGCGGCATGGAACGAGGTGCCGTCGCCTACGGCAGTGTCGCACAAGTGGTCGAACAGCTCGGATTGCTCAAGGAACAAGGATTCGGCGAAGCCAACTTGCGCTGCATGATGGTTGAGCAGTCCGACGCACTCGAGACGATCGAACTTTGCGGCGAGGTCAAGGCCGAACTCGCATGAGCCGAGGCGCCTAGGGTGACAATCTCCACCAATATCGCTTTCTGATTGATATTTCGAAATTTCTGACCTAAGTTGCATCCGGCAAAGGAGCGAACATGCCAAACGTCCAACCACTTGCTCGCGAAGACCTCCCCCAGTTCGAGGAGATCTTCAGCACAGTCGGCGAGAACATGGGATTCATTCCCACATCGCTCTTCACGATGGGACACGTGCCCGAAATCCTGGGCGGATTCTTGGCACTCGGCGGCGCCGTTCTCCAGAACCCGGTCATTGACGGCGAGCTGAAGAACCTCGTCTCTCACGCCGCAAGCGCCGCGAACGGCTGCCGCTATTGCCAAGCGCACACTGGCGCAACTGCCGCCAACCAGGGGACCGACACCGCGAAGATCGCCGCCGTGTGGGAGTTCGAGACGTCGGACCTCTTCACCGATGCCGAGCGGGCCGCGCTGCGGCTGGCTTTCCACTCCGGTTCGAGCCCGAATGCCGCCACCGCCGAAGATTTTGAGGAGTGCCGCAAGCACTACAGCGAGGAGCAGATCGTCGCAATTGTGGCTGTGTGCGCGCTGTTCGGCTACCTCAACCGCTGGAACGACACCATGGCCACGCAGCTCGAATCAGAGCCCAGCGAGTTCGGCAGCGAACACCTGAGCGGCCTCGGCTGGCAAATCGGCCGACACGCCTAGGGAGCGGCAGATGCCTTTCACGCTCGCCAACATTTCCGGTCGCGTTGCACTCGTGGCAGGCGACGAGTACTACGACCTCGAGGCCGTCTCGCAAGGGTCGCTGGGAAGTGATCCGATGGGAGCGCTCGAATCCGCCGGCCAGCTCGCTGAGCTGACGACCGGGCTCAGTGCTCATCAACCGACCGGTTCGCTTGCCGACGCCGTTCTGCACGCTCCAGTGCCGACGCCACGCAACTCCTACGGGATCGGGCTCAACTACCGATCCCACGCTGCCGAATCCAACATGACGGTGCCCGAGGCACCGCTGGTGTTCACCAAGTTCCCCTCGTGCATCGTCGGGCCCAACGACGACGTTGAGCTGCGCAGCGAGCGCGTCGACTACGAGGGAGAGATTGTCGTCGTCATCGGCCCTGGTGGCAAAGACATCGACGAAGCCGATGCCTGGAATCATGTACTCGGGCTCACCGCCGGCCAGGATGTTTCCGACCGTGGAATGCAGATGGCGTCGAAGCCGCCGCACTTCGATCTCGGCAAGTCGTTCGACACCTTTGGTCCGATTGGACCGGTGCTGGTCTCGACAGACTCGTTCGCCGATCTCGACTCAGTGCGTGTCTCCACCCACATCAATGGCGAGGAACGCCAGAACGACACGACGGCCAGCCTGATGTTCTCGATTCCGACGCTGGTCTCTTACTTGTCGCGCATCACGACGCTGCAGACCGGCGACCTGATCTTCTCGGGCACGCCCGAGGGCATCGGCGCTGTTCAGGGGTTGTTCCTTGCTGACGGTGACGTCATCACGACAACGGTCGAGGGCGTCGGCACCATGACCAACCGCTGCGTGCGGATATCCGACCACGGGCACCCGACCCCGAATTTCCCGCCGCGCTGACGTGCGGTCCAGCATTCAAAAAGGAGCTACGACGCATGACCGTGCTTGATGAACAGCAGACCGCCTTCCTCGCGGAACGCGTTTGGGCCATCTTGGCGACGGGTCGAACCGACGGTTCGCCTCAGCAATCAATGATCGGCTATGTCGTCGACGACGAAGGCCGCATCGTGATCTCGGCCAAGAGCTTCACGGCCAAGTGGCACAACTCCGTGCGCCAGCCGTCGGTGAGTTTGTGCGTGCCCGATGGCCGGGTCCATCTGGTGGTCTACGGCACCGCCGAGGCCATCTCGGAGGACCCGCTGCGTGCCGAGCTCACGGCCGATGTCTTCGCCCGGCTGATGGGCAAGGAACGGCCCGATCCGTCGGGCATCGTGCCAATGCTGAATGAGCAGAAGCGCACCGTCATCCGCATCACACCGACGAGCGCCATCTTCCACGAGTAGCCGCAGTGTCCAGGTCCGCGCAATCCCGAATGCGCCCACCGCGACTCTTGCAAGATGATCCAGGCGGCCCGGCATCGTCGCACCCTCTTCGCTTCGGATGGTGTTGGACCGCACAGCTAGTGCCAGTCGAGATCGATGTCAATCGAGACCAACTTGATCGCACCATCAGGTGCAAGCTGACCGACCACGCCTAACGCCCGCACGAGCACACCGCTGGATACCAGAACCCGGTAGTCCCGGCCCTGACCTCGCGACGATCATTCAATTTTGCTGAGTCGACTCAGTTTCGTCGATCCGACGCGTTACCCGCTCACGGGACCGGGCCAGCAGGTCTTGCGGGGCATCAACAACGTCCCAGATGATGCTGTCTTCGAAAATGGCGTCAACCTCAGAAGGGGCCATCGCCTCAAGCTCCGCTGCGGTCCACACCCGTCGCATCATGAACCCACGGTACTCCGAACCTGCCACGTCGCCGGGTAGCCAAATCGGCGGCGAACCGCAGTACGGTGACCGGCGTCGACTCCGCCTGCTCGCACACAGCTGAGCTGAAGCGCTCGCAGCGCAGCATGGACATGCCCGACCCTGTCTGACAGGCTTCGCTTGGGCCACAGAGCCTGCGACTGAGGGGGACACCAGATGTCACAGATGAACGAGACGGCCGCCGCATTTTTCGACGCGTGCGAGACCGGTCAGGGCTGGGACGGTTGTGCCCAGTACTGCACGCCCGACGCGTCCTTCGCCGCTCAGTCCGAAGCGATCGGCGACATCACCGACCTGCGCTCGTACGCCGAGTGGATGAAGGCCACGCTGACGATTCTCGAAGACGGCTCGTACGACCTGAAGTCGTGGGCCGTCGACGAAGAGCACAACAGCGTCCTGGCTTACGCCGTGTTCAACGCCACCCACACCGGCGAGGGCGGACCGGTGCCGCCGACAGGCAAGTCGGTCAGCTCGGACTACGTGTACGACATGCGCTTCGAGGGCGACAAGATCTCCCACATGACCAAGATCTGGCACTCGGTCGTCGCACTGCAACAGCTCGGCTGGGCCTGACACCACCGGAACCGCCGGCGAGATGCATCTGAGCGCCTTCATCCAGGCATCTCCGAACCATCAGATCAAGGGGATGTGGAAGCACCCTTCCGATGAGACGTCGTGGGGGTACCGGACGCTTCGCTGGTGGCAGGACCTCGTGCGCACTCTGGAGCGGGGCTGCTTCGACGGGATCTTCTTCGCCGACGTGCTGGGCACCTACGACGTCTATGGGGCGAGTCGCGAGGCTGGCTTGCGCGGCGCGGTCCAGATTCCCGGCATCGACCCCACCCTGCTGATCCCCGCGTTGGCGGCGTGCACCGAGCACCTCGGTTTCGCCGTGACCATGTCGACCAGCCACCACGCTCCGTACCACACGGCTCGGCTGTTCTCGACCCTCGACCACCTCACCGGCGGCCGTGTCGGCTGGAACATCGTGACCTCGTACCTGTCAGATGCCGAGCGTCAAGGGCTCGGCGAGATCCTGCCCCACGACGCCCGCTACGACCGGGCCGACGAGTACGTCGATGTCTGCCTGAAGCTGTGGGAGCAGAGCTGGGAAGACGGCGCCGTCGTTCTCGATGCCGAGGCCGACACGTTCACCGACCCGGCCAAAGTGCACGAGATCAACCACGCCGGCGAATGGTTCACTGTCGAAGGCCCCCACATGGTCGAGCCCTCCCCCCAGCGCACTCCCGTGCTGTATCAGGCGGGCAACTCGGCACGCGGTGTGGAGTTCGCGGCGAACACGGGCGAGGTCGTCTTCATGTCGGTGCCGGGCAACGACCGCGGTGCTGCAGTGGTGGCATCGCTGCGCGAACGGGCCGCAGCGGCAGGCCGCGATCCCGAACAGATCAGGGCCCTGCAGGTAGCGCGGGTCGTGGTTGCTGAGACCGATGCCGAAGCCCGGGAGATGCGCGACGAGTGGTCACGGCTGTTCTCCGTCGACGGCTACCTCGCTCTGTACGGCGGCTGGACAGGCATCGACTTGGGCGGTCACCCGCCCGACACACCGATCGATGACATCGAGGCAAACGCGATCCGCACCCAGGTCGAGCGCTGGAAGCTGGAAGACCCCGAGCGAATCTGGACTGTCGGCGATGTCGCCCGACGGCTCTCGGAAACTGCCGGCGGGCTGGGATTCGTGGGTTCGCCGGCCAGCGTCGCCGATCAGATGGAGGCATTCATCGAGACCACCGACGTCGACGGGTTCAATGTGACGACGGCGCCGGTCCCCTGGGGGTTCACCCAAGTGGTCGACTTGCTGGTGCCCGAGCTCCAAAGGCGTGGCCGGTTCCGCACCGGCTACGAGGGCTCGACCTTTCGGGAGAATTTCTTCGGCGCCGGCCAGCGTCACCTGCACCCCACCCACCCCCGGAGGAGACCCCGATGACAGTGGTCGACCATGACATCGTCGAGATGCCCGATGATCCGACGGTCGGAGCCATGCCGCCCTACCGCCGCATTGTCGGGTGGGTGCGAGCTGAGACCGATGGCCTTTCGGGGGATCAACTCGACTTCGACGACACAAGCCCGGACAAGGAGTGGATGTGGTGGTCGATCCGCCGTCAGGTCTCCCACATGGCGTGGGACGCACTGGTGTTCACCCACCGCAGATGCAGCCACCTGCTCTGGCCCGATGGCGACGAACCCGAACCGGTCGTGTGGGAACACCACCATCTCGGACCGAACATGAAGTACGACCGGATGCTCGATGAGGACCTCTACTGGGAGGTCCCCGACCTCATCGCGAAGATGGAGATCGGCATCGGCTGGCAGGAACGGGTGGTAGGCGAGAACACGATCGAGCAACTCCGCTCCGACACGACCAGCATCCGGGGAACCGAGTTCTGGTCCTACGTCATCACCACGCTCCCCCGGGGAGCGGGCGCCGACCCGGACCGGCCCGGCTACCTCCGCTACGACCTCGAAGGCTCGCTGTGGATGGTCTTCTACGAGCTGCTCACCCACATCCGCACCATCCAACGACTCAAGACCCGCCAAGGCATCGCCCTCAATGTTGAACTGCCCCGAGTGGGCTATCTCCGCCTGCCCGAGTACTGGGGCGATACCGACGCCAACGGGCCATCTATGAAACGAATCGAGATCAACCCATGACGTCAGCAGCCAACCCGTCGATCGACTCAGCGGCCGTCCGGGCCCTCGTCGTCGAAGCCGTCGCCCGATCAGCCGACCTCATCGACACCCCAGCCACAGCCGAACAGTGGGACCAGCCCTCGGCTCTCGAAGGCATGACCGTCGGAGCACTCTGCGCCCACCTCGTACGCGCTGCCGGCGCGACGATCGCCTATCTCGACCGCACCTCACCCGACCGGGGCCCTGACGGCGACCTCCTCACCGCAGTCACCTACTTCCACGCTGCGGTCGACTCCCCCGTCCACGAACAGATCAAGGACGTCTCCGCCGCCGAGTCGGCCATCGGGCACCAAGCAACCGTGGACAAGTGCCGCCAACTGGTCGCCGACCTGGAATCACGGCTGGCCGACGAACCCGTCGACCGCCTCGTCGCCGCGTTGGGGGGCCGACTCCTCACCCTCGACGACTTCTGCCGTACCAGGCTGATCGAGGTGCTTCTCCATCTCGACGATCTCGCCGTCAGCACCGGCCAGAACCGCCCGAACACCGACCCGCTCGGCCCAGCCATCATCATCGAGATCTGCATCGACATCGCCCGAGGCCTCAACGGCGACTGGAGCGTCCTCTATGCCCTGACCCGAGCCGAACGCTCTGGCGACACCGCAGTCTTCCCCGTCCTCTAGCGACGGCTGAGTGCCCGCCCAAGGCGGCACCCCCGCTCGGAGTCAGGCGACATCGAGGAATTCGCGGAGAGCCGCCCGGATGATCTCGCTGGTGGTGGTGTGATCCGCTTCGGCCCGGTCTTCGATTGCCGCCTTCAGCTCAGGATCGATCCGTACCGGTACAACATCAGCGGGACCCGAACCCATGGCAGGACGGCCACGCTTGCGAGTCTTGAGCGCCTCTACGTCGTACTCGGTCGACTCGACTTCGTCGGCGATGGCATCGAGGTCGGCCTCGGTGAGGGTCCTTCCGGCCTTGGTCGTGCGCGTGGTCATGGTGACGGGTCGTCCCCTTTCGCGAGCAGGTCGCAGAACACGGATCGCAAGTGCATGGCGTGGATCACGAGTTCAACCGCCTCGGGGAACGGTGGAACTCCACATGCGCTTATCGTAATACACATTTTGCATTCGACGTCTTCGACCAGGAACCGCTGCGGCCCGACCACCGCATCTGGACGATGCCCAACGTGCTCGTCACACCGCACGTCGCAATGGTCGGCCCCGATATCGACCGGCGCCGCTACGAGCTCATCGCCGACAACTGCCGCCGCCTGCTCACCGGCGAACCGCTCCAGTACGTAGTCACCGACAAGATCCTCGGCTTCTGACCGCAGGTTGCGCAAACTGCAATTGCCATCGGCGACCCGCCCCGTTCTTAGACTTGAGTGCAGTGTCAGCAACGCGCTTTACTCGGCTCGTCGAGATCCCCGATGATCTCGCTGACGGCACTGTCGCGCCCGAACGCGGACGAGTGATGCTGCCAAGGCGCCTCGCATGGAGCGGTCAGGGCGAATTCGATCTCGACGACCGTCGTGACCGCATGTACGTGTACCAGTTGGTGATGACCGAAGGCACGTCGGACGACGTGCGCCGCTACATCGACCTCAGGCTTCTCGTGGAGATGTGGCACGAAATGTGGCTCTCGCCGCATGTGCGGGAGCGGTGGGACCGCTGGTTGCGCGACCGCGAATTGATCGCCTAGCGCTGTGCTCACAGCCCTGCAGCAACGTGTACGCAGCATCGTGGCGGAGTTACCCGAGGCAGGCACAGTGGCTCTGGCAGGCGGCGGAGCGCTCATCGTGCACGGCATCGTCGATCGTGCGACCACCGACTTGGATTTCTTCTCCCCCGATGCTGTCGATGTCCGCATATTCGCGAAGGCCACCCGCGACGCGCTCCTGCGTGATGGCCTGAGCGCCGTCACTGAGCGGTCCAACTCCGACTTCGTGCGTCTCCACGTCGACGACGGAAATGACGAGATGTCCATAGATATCGGGATCTCCGGCCGTGCCTTTCCGCCGGTGCCCACCGCACAGGGTCGACTCCTGGCTGTCGAAGATCTCGCCGGCGACAAGCTCTTGGCGTTGTTCGGCCGCGCCGAGCCACGCGACTTCGTCGACATCCACGCACTCGCCGCTCGCTTCGAACTCGCAGACCTGTACAGGTTCGCAGCGGAAAAGGACCCAGGCTTCGGCCTCCAGCACCTCCGCGACGCGCTCGGAGTATTCGACCACCATCCACGTCAGGCCTTCCCGATCACCGACTCGGAGTACGAGGGACTGCGTGATTGGGTTCACGATTGGCGCATTGAACTCCCCGCCAACGAAGCGCGCTCACAAGCTGACCCGGGGAATTCCTCGAAGGAATAGGAGATGGCCCAGAAATGAGATCCCGCCGAGGCATCTCATGCTCAACTCTCCCGTCCTCCATCCCTTCATGCCGAGCTGAGGAGCCCCACGACGACAACCCCGACGACGAACGGCCGGGTCTGTCAGACGCTCCCCGTCCTGGACTAGCGCCGCTTCGAGCCCATCGCCGACAACTGCCGCCGCCTGCTCACCGGCGAGCCGCTCCGCTACGTCGTCACCGACAAGATCCTCGGCGTCTGACACTCCGCGGGCTCCGTTGACTGGATCCAATATACGTTGTATGGTGTCAACATGCCGAGGGCGCGGCATCCGAAGAAGGAGGTCGAAGCCGCATTGGCCGAACTCGAAGACGCAGGTTGGACCGTTGCACCGAATGCGTCGGGGCACCGTTGGGGTGTGGCTCGCTGCGCCGAATCCAGCCGATCAGGCTGTCAGGTCTCCATCTGGTCGACACCACGAAGCCCCGACAACCACGCCCGCCAGCTCAGGCGGGTACGAGACCGATGCATCCACACTCCCGAATGGGACAACGACTCGTGACTATGACCACCCACACCTTCACCCTGATCATCGACGGCCCCGACCTCCAATCAGACGAACTGATCGACGACGTATACGAGGTCGGCTGCGATGACGCCCTGATCGGCCGAGCCGACGGCATTCAGTACGCCGACTTCGACCGCGAGGCCAACAGCTTCCAATACGCAGTGCTGTCTGCGGTCGCCGAGCTCGAGTCGATCGCAGGCATCAACGTGGTTCGTCTCGCAGATGCCGGACTGGTGTCCATGGCCGACATCGCAGCCCGCACCGGTCGAACTCGCGAAAGCGTGCGACTTCTTATCGCTGGCGAGCGCGGACCCGGCGGGTTCCCGCCCCCCGTCACCGACCCTCGTAGCCGCTACCGGCTCTGGCGCAGCGCCGAAGTCGCAGCTTGGCTTCGAGAGAACCTCAACACACTCCTGAACGACGCTGCCGAAGACCATGTCCGAGCGGCCATTAACGCCAGCCTCGAACTCCGCCACCACCGAGCCCATCTCAACGACGCCGAACGCTCGGACCTTCGAGCTCTTGTGGACAGCTAACCAATACGAAGGACTCGGGCCGAGAAGACCGCTCGACTGGCAGCGGTCTCACCGCCCTTCAAGGCTCCGCGCCAGACAGGCGATTCTTAGCGGACTTGGACTTCGGCGCCAGCGAGGAGGCGGGGATCTCACGGGCCACTCAGACCTAGCATTCGATCGTGGACCAGATTTGCGATGATCTCGAAGCTGAAACCGGGCTCTGACCACCGCCACGTCGATTCGACTCAACAAATCCGAGGCACTGCGACCCATGAACGTGAGCGAAGAAACCCCCGGTGAGCTTCGGGCCGCTTCGAAGGCCGCTCTCGAGTGGATTAACGCAACGCAGGTGTCGCACTACGAGATCACCGGAATCATCGACGCCGAAGACACCGTGGCACGAGCGCGAGAAGGATCCTTCGAACTGGGCTTGGTGCTGTGCGACGGCGACGTCTGTGCCCGTGAGCAGGTAGTGGTCCAACGATCCGCCGAAGGCTTTCGAGTGTCGGCCGCCGATGTTGACGATCCACTGATCCCGCCGCTGCTCGAACCGCCGATCGGGGTGCGCACCGGTTGGCTCAATGCCCAGCTCGACAAGCACAAGTTTGTTGTCTTGGTGTTCTACCGCGGCTTGTGGTGACCTCCGTGCCGCCGCGAGTTGCGCGGCTTTGGGAAGTCGGGGGTCGTCGAGGAGATCCGGGCTGCGGGCGGCGAGATCTTCGCCGTCACCAGCGAGCCCCAGAGTCTCGCGAGCGAAGCACAGGCCTCATGGGAATTGGAATACCAAGCGGTCGGCGACCCGCACCACGAGATCCTCGAAGACTGCCGTGCGGCGGACCGATTCGACCTCTACATCGGCGATACCGCAGTATTGGAGCGACACTGGTCCTCGCACCCGAACGGCATCTTCCAGGCCGGGATCCTGGCCCTCGCCGAGGACCGACGAGTGCTGTACCGGTGGCGGTGTCGCCCGACTCATCAGAACCGTGGTGGCGCCTCCGGTCGAGTCACCGCGTCGCACATGTGGTCTCGCATCCAAGACGGACTAGCCAGCGACACCGACGCCGCATGGGATTCCGATCCCCCACTCGACGCCCCAGAGGCCTTCTGGCCGTACTTCGTCGCTCAGCTGTTTGCCCATGGATGGTTCATCAAGCCGAAGCGGTTCCCACTCGGCCGATCCGACGACAAGCCGTCTGCGCGCGTATCTGCGATGAAACCACGACTCATCGGATTCGCCGCGGCGTGGGCCATCTGCTTCGTGCTGCTGCCAGCTCGCCGAGTCCTCCTCGCTTTGGCCGGCTACGCCGTGGCCATCACGCCAGCCGTCCGCCGAGTGAACCGCGAGTTCCAGCACACTCCCGCCGGCAGCGCGCCCGAGCCAGGCGGGCGAAACCTCGGCACCGAGCCCCCGACGCCCCACCCTCGACAGCCGAGTCACTGAGACGGCAGGGCGACTCGGGTTACTCGAACGTGCGCCTGGCCGTTTCCCAAGCGTTGATCTTGTCCCAGTCGTACTCCACTCCCAGCCCCGGGCCGGTGGGCACTGCGACGCATCCGTCAGCACCCACATCGTCGAGGCCATCGCCGTAACCGTCTGCGTAGATCGGCGGTTGCAGGCAGTTCTGCGACGTGTCGGGATTGACCAAGCCGAGTTCGTAGAAGAGCGTGTTGGGTATGGCCGACATGCAGTGTCGGTGCATCGGGCCGGCCGTGTGGAGCTGTACCTCCATGCCGATGGCGTCGCAGAAGTGGGCCAGTTTCATCGTGCCGGTGATGCCGCCGTCCAACTCGGGATCGACGTGCATGATGTCGGTGCCACGAGCGAGCACGAAGTCGGCCTTTTGCTCGAATCCTCGGATGTGCTCGGCAATGAGCATCGGTGTGCGGATGAAATCTCGTAGGCGCTGGTGAGCGGCGGCGCTCGAAGAGGCATCGCGGTACGGGTCTTCGTACCACAGGAATCCCAGGTCATCGCAAGCCCGACCGACTTCCACGGCATCCATGAATGACCCCAAGGACGACGCGGGGTCTGTCATCAGCTTCATCGTGGACCCGACGCGCTCGCGAACCGCTGTCATGATGCCGATCTCGTTGTCCACGTCGCCGTCGAAGAAGCCGTGAATCTTGAACGCGGGGAAACCTCGTTGCTGGCATTCCTCCGCGAAGTCCGCGTACTTTTCGATGCTGTCGAGGCCGCCGGGCGTCTGTTGGCCCGGTGTCGTACTCGCATATGTCGGCAGCCGTTCCCGGTACCCGCCCAGCAGCTGGCTGATGGAGGCGCCGTACTTCTTGCCCGCAAGATCCCACAGGGCTGTGTCCAGAGCTGCGATGCCGACCTTGTCGAAGTGCCGGAACTGCACTTTGAGGAGTTCGAATACCCGTTCGCGCTGCTCTGGGTCCCTGCCGATCAGCAGCGGTGCCATATCGCAGACCTGTGCCATCGCGTGTTCGGTTGCGCCGTAGTGGGGTGCGTAGCTTCCCGTGTGACCGTCGTCGGTCTCGATTGACACGATGAACTTCGAGACGCTCGTCTCTGCCCCAGGCGAGTAGGCCCAGATCGAGGGACCGACGTCGGGGAGTTGATACGTGTAGGCCTGAACGACGATGCGGCTGATCTTGCTCATGGTGCACCTCGGTGAGATTTCTGTTGAAGCAGCCGGCGGGCGGCCTCGACGACCACTCCAACGGCCCGCTCCTCAGTGTTGGCGATGCGGCCTTCGTCGACGACGGCTTCGGACTCGGTCCGCTGCGCGATCACCCCGGCGACGCACCCGGCCCGCCAGCCGTTGGCAGCGCACATCGTGAACAGCGTGGCCGACTCCATCTCGTAGTTGAGCACGCCGATGCGACGCCACTCGGCCAGGCTGCCCCGCAGCCACCCGACGACATCCCCGGCCACGGTGTCGTAGCGCTCCTGGCCGGGGTAGAAGGTGTCGCTCGACGCTGTGATCCCAACCTGATGGGGAGCGTCGAGGGCGATTGCGGCATCGACCAGGGCCCGGGTGCACTCGAACGAGGAGGCAGCCGGGTACTCCAGCGGAGCGAAGTGCCGACTCGCCCCGTCGAGGCGAACCGCGGCCTGGGTGATGACCAGGTCACCGATCAGCAGATCCGGCTGGATCGACCCCGTCGTGCCGACCCGCAGGAACGTCCGCACACCGACCTGAGCCAGCTCCTCGACCGCAACCGAGGTGGACGGTCCGCCGACGCCGGTCGAGCAGACCGCTACGGGCTGGCCGTCGATCGACGCCCGGTAGGTCGTGAACTCCCGGACGGAGGCCAAGTGCGCCGGCTCGTCCATCGTCTCGGCGATCCTCGCCACCCGGGCCGGGTCGCCCGGCACGATGGCCAGCGTGGCCCCGTCCAGATCGGCGGCGCTCACCCCAAGGTGCATCACCCGCTCAACACTCATCGCCCGACCCTATTTCTCCGTCGTCGACAGGGTGGCGGACGGAGTACGACCGGTCTTGCGAAGTTCTGGAGCACGGCAAGCACCGTAGACGTAAGGCAAACGACGCTTACCTAAACTTTCAGAGCAAGTGTTTAGGTTGGCTTCTGGCCGATGGTCACAGTCCTAGGACGGCTCGCAGTCCGTCATCGATGGCATCGACCAGAGCCCGGGGCAGCCGGCCCGCACGCTCCCCCAGCCATGCGCGATCGACCAGTTCCAATCCGAGTGGCACTGCAACGGAGTCGGTGGGCAGGCCGGTCACCGCAGCGTCGAGCAGGACATTGCCGGCGAGGCCAGCGCGATCGAGATTCACGGCGTCTGGGTTTGACGCCCGATTATCAGTACGTCAATCCCAAGCAGCTCAGGCGCCGACTCCACCGCCGACTCGATCTGCTCCTCAGTCGCCAACTTCGCTTCGGGCACTGGGACAGCCGAACCGTCGTCGTTAAGCCGCCACAACGACATCCTCGTCGCCATCGCTCGCTACCCCCTTGTGCAGATTCGTGCCAGCTGACGCTAACCCGCTGGCTGATTCCACGTGCCGTCGAGTCGCTTGTCCGCTCCCTGCCAAGGCCGACCGAGCCGAGCGGCGACGGGCGAAGGAACATGGCGACGTAATCCGGGGCGATGCTGGCCTCGAACGTATCTAGAGTTCTCGGTATGGACGAGTCACAGCCACCGCAGGCTGTCGAGGTCGAGGCCCTGCAGCCCTACAATCTGTGGATCAGATTCGACGATGGCGTGAGCGGCACCGTGGACCTCGCCCAGTGGTCAACCCGAGGGAGATTCGCTGCCTGGTCGGATGCGACTTTCTTCAAGACAGCGCATCTGCGGCCATACGGCGCGATCGCTTGGGGCAAGGACGACACACTCGAACTCGATCCCACAGCTATGTATTTGCATCTCACCGGCAAGTGCTTCGAAGACCTCCACCCGAAGCCGTGGCCCGAGTTGGCTGGCTGAGCTCAACGCAGTCTCGTCATGGCCGAGCTCAGCCGTTTCTACGGGATCGTCATTCGTATGTACGGCAACGATCACGCGCCACCTCACTTTCATGCCGTCTACGCGGACCGGTCAGCGCTCGTGGAAATAGCGACCCTTCGGTTGATACGTGGGAATCTGCCGCGTCGCGCGCGAGGCCTCGTAGCTGAATGGGCCAAGACCCACCAAACCGAACTTGTCGAGTCATGGCAGCGACTCAACCGAGGCGAGACCCCAGCGAAGATCGATCCGCTGGACTGAACGCAGGCAAGCTCGCTCCAATCGTTGGATGACTTGGCGTCAGACTTGAAATTTGCCGTCACTGCTGCTCGTCGACTCGGACGGTCAAATCGGTAGCGCTCGGTAAGCACAGTTGAAGTCGGCGCCGCCATACTGCGGGGCGGGCGATTGAAGGGGCAGCTGTGAGCGAATCTCGCCAGAGCGAAGTGGTGGTGCTGGGTGCTGGGGTGTCGGGCATCTACCAGATCAAGCGCTTGGTGGACCTCGGCATCGACGCCGTGGTGCTCGAAGCCGAGGACGACCTCGGCGGCACCTGGTACCGCAACCGCTACCCCGGCTGCCGGTTCGACTCCGAGAGCTACACCTACGGCTACTCGTTCTCGAAAGAGCTGCTGGACGAATGGCACTGGAAGGAGCGCTTCAGCTCCCAGCCTGAGAACCTGCGCTACCTGAACTACGTGGCCGAAAAGTTCGACCTGCGTCGCCACATGCGCTTCGGCAAGCGAGTCGAACGCATGGCGTGGGACGAGAGCGAGCGCCGCTGGCACCTCTCGCTCGCCGACGGCGACACCCACACCACTCGCTTCGTGGTCACCAGCCTCGGACCGCTGTCGGCGCCGACCCTGCCCTCCTATCCCGGCATGGACGAATTCGAAGGCCCCTCGTTTCACACCTTCTTCTGGCCCAAAGAGCCCGTGGAGCTGGCCGGCAAACGCGTCGGCGTCATCGGCACCGGGGCTACCGGCATCCAGGTGATCGGCGAGATCGCAGACAAGGTCGCCGAGCTCAAGGTGTTCCAGCGCCGCCCCAATTGGAGCACCCCGCTGAACAACTCCCCCATCTCCGAGACAGAGATGGACGAGATCCGCGATCGCTACGACGAGATCTTCGCCAACTGCGCTGCCTCGCCCCAAGGCTTCGAGCATGTGCCCCGCTGGGGATTCTGGGACATGACCGCTGCCGAGCGCCGAGAGCTGTGGGACGAGCTGTACACCCGGTCGGGTTTCGCCATCCTGGCGGGCAACTTCGCCGAGATCTTCGTGGACGAGGCCGCGAACCGGGAGATGTCGGAGTACATCGCCGAGCGGATCCGCCAACGAGTCAACGACCCTGCCGTGGCGGAAAAGCTCATCCCCAAAGACCACGGCTTCGGACTGCAGCGGCTGCCGCTGGAAACCGACTACTTCGAGGCCTACAACAACCCCCATGTCGAGCTGGTGGACCTGTCGCGGACACCCATCGAGCGCGTGACCGCAAGCGGCATCCAGACGACCGACCGCCATCACGACCTGGATCTGATCGTCTATGCCACCGGCTTCGACGCCATCACCGGGGCATTCGACCGGGTGGACATCCGCGGAGTCGACGGCACCACGCTCGGCGAGAAATGGCGTGACGGCCCCAGCACCTACTGCGGCCTGCTCTCACACGGCTTCCCCAACATGTTGATGGTGGCCGGACCCCAGAGCGTGTCGGGCTCCACCAACTTCCCGCGGGCCATCGAAGGCGGCGTCGACTGGGTGACGGGATTGCTCGAATACGTACGCGAGCACGGATACAGCCGGGTGGAAGCGCAGCCCGAAGCCGAGCAGGAATGGGTGGACGAGGTGAAGCGGTTCCACGAACGGCTGCTGTTCCGGCGCAGCAAGGGCTGGTTCACCGGCTACAACTCCAATGTCGCCGGCCACGAGGAAGGCAAGGTCCGCTACCAGGCCTACTTCGGCGGAGCCACCCGCTACACCGCCAAGGTCACCGAGCTCGCTGCGAACGGCTACCCCGGCCTCGCCATGGCCTGAGGGGTCCCGCCGCGTGCACCGCCAGCGCCTGCGCCACCGCCAGCGGCTGCGCCAGCGGCTGCGGCTGCGGCTGCGGCTGCCGGACCCCACGTTGCGCCGACCTTGCGCGCTCGTTCAACTTGCGAGCGGGCGAGGCGCATAGTGTGCACGAGGGGCCCAGTGATGTCGACGTGTCCGTTTCATCCGTTCTCGGCGGAATACCTCGCCGATCCGTACCCGACCTTCGCTTCGGTGCGTGAGGAGACCCCGGCCTTCTACAGCGACGAACTCGACATGTGGGTGGTCACGCGCTACCGGGACGCGTCGATGGTGATGTCGGACACCGAACAGTTCTCGGCCTCGAACTCCCAGGATCCGCTGCTGCCGTTCTGCCCAGAGGCCGGCAAGGTCCTCGCCGAGGGGTTCGGCTACACGCCGGTCATGACAAATCTGGACCCGCCCGAGCACGCCCGGATTCGCCGGCACAACATGACCGCGTTCTCGACCCGCCGAGTCGCGAACCTCGAGCCGGTCATCCGTGAGATCGCCACGAACCTGCTCGACGACATGCTGGCCGAGGATCGGTTCGACTGGGTCGCCGGTCTGGCCTACCCGCTGCCGATCAACGTGATCTTCGAGCTGGTGGGCTTCCCCAGCTCCGACGCCGACATGGTCAAGGGGTGGGGCGGGGACCGGCTGACCATCATGTTCGGGCACCCTGACGAGAGCGAGCAGCTACGCGTGGCGCAGAACATGGCGGCGCTGTGGCAGTACTGCTCGGAACATGTGCAGCGTCGCAAAGTCGACCGGGCCGACGACTTCACCTCAGCCCTGCTCGACATCCGCGATGCCGACCACGAGGCGATCAGCGAGACCGAGATCACCAGCGTCGTCATGGGGCTCGGGATCGCCGGCCACGAGACCACCACCAACCTGTTGGCCAATGCAATGCGGCTCCTGGCAGAGCACCCCGACCAGTGGGCCGAGGTCTGTGCCGACCCGTCGCTGATCCCCAACGCTGTCGAGGAAGCCCTCCGCTTCGACTCCAGCGTCAACGCGTGGCGGCGGAAGGCACGTACCGATATCGACCTCGGCGAGGGAGCCGTGATCCCTGAGGGGGCCAGAGTGCTGGTACTGCTCGGTTCGTCCAACCGCGACGCTGCCGAGTTCGACGACCCGGACCGCTTCGACATCCACCGCTCAGGCGCACGCCGCCATCTCTCCTTCGGCAAGGGCATTCACTACTGCCTCGGCGCCCCGCTGGCCCGTCTTGAGGCCCGCCTCGCATTCGAGGAGCTCATTCGACGGGCACCCGACCTCCGGCTCGACGACCAGCAGCTCGACTACCCGCCCATCATCTCCTTCCGCGGCCCCCGACAGCTCTGGCTCACCCGCAACCGGCAGGACACCCCATGACCGTGCGGAACTATCACGACCTGGACGAGTACCCCCAGTGGGCCGCGGACCCCGCAAGCTTCGATTTGAACGACCTCGACGCCCGCTTCCTCGACTACCCGTTCCCGACCTACGCGCGCCTGCGCTCAGAGTCGCCCATCCACCGCAACAGCGACGGCAGCTTCTTCGTGACCTGCTACGACGAGGTGGCGTCGGTGCTCAACGGACGGGCGATGAGCTCGGACAAGAAGGCCCCGCTGAGCGGCGTGTTCGGGCCCGACGCTCCGATCTACGAGCACCATGCCAACGTGATGGTGTTCCTCGACCCGCCCGACCATCCCCGCGTGCGGGGTCTGGTAGCCCACGCATTCCGGACGCGTGCGCTGGCGTCATGGGAGCCGAAGGTCGAGCAAGCCGTCGACGAGCTGCTCTCCGACGCCCTCGTCGACGGCGAGATGGACCTCATCGGCGACTTCGCCTATCTCTTGCCCCTCACCGTGATCGGGCAGATGCTCGGCGTCCCCACCGACGACCGTGAGCGATTCAAGACTTGGGGAGCGTCGGTGACCGCGTCGCTGGAGCCGAATCCTTCCCAGGAGGTCATCGATCGGGCCAATGCCGCAGTCAAGGACTTCAAGGGCTACCTCGGTGAGCTTGCTGACCGGCGCCGCCGCGAACCGGGCGACGATCTGATGTCGATCCTCGTCAGCGCCGAGGAAGACGGCCAGGCCCTTACCGAAGTGGAGTTGTTGCACAACGCTGCATTCCTGCTGAACGCTGGACACGAGACCACCTCGAACCTGATCGGGAGCGGCATGGACGCATTGTTCCGCCATCCCGACCAGCTCGAACTGCTGCACGAGCGCCCGGATCTGGTGCCCTCGGCAGTCGAGGAGATGCTCCGATTCGACAGTCCCAACCAGATCGGCGGACGCCTAGCGCTCGAAGATGTCACCTTGCGGGATACGACGGTGCCGGCGAACACCTTCGTGTGGGTGTCCAACGGCGCCGCCAACCGCGACGCCGCCGCCTGGCAAGAGCCGGATCGCTTCGACATCACTCGCAATCCCAACCCTCACCTCGCATTCGGACATGGGCCGCACCTCTGCCTGGGAGCAGCGCTGGCTCGACTGGAAGCCCGCGTCGCCCTTCAGCGCCTTGTTCGCTTCGGAGACCTGCGTCCAGCAGCCCAGCCCATGCGCCGACCCCGCGCTCGCCACAGGGGTTTCCTCTCCTACCCAGTAGCGGTGTGAACCGGCTCGCGGGCAGCATCATCGATCGCCACATCAACGACTGCTGGCGGCTGAGAATCGGAGCACCGTGGCGTGGCGGGCTCCTGCTCGGTCAGCCCGTCCAGAACGCGCTGATCTGAACCAATCTGACGGCTACAAGTTCACCCTGAGGCCGCGGATGCCCATGCCGATGGTGACGTTCTCCCACAGCTCGATGTCGAACTTGTCGTCGTCGTACCCCATCGAGTTTTCGTTCCGGTAGATCGGGACGATCCACGCAAGGTCGTACGCCTCGTGGAGCATCGCACGATAGGCCGCGTCGGCATCGGAGTCTGTGGCGGCACCCACGGCCTGCTGGTACGGGCCGATGACCGACGGAACCGGAACATGCCATGGGTTCCAGAGCGTCGGGGGCGAGAGGAAGATGCCGAACGTCTGGTCAGCGTGGATGGTGGAGATGAACGTCAGCGATGCCCCCACCTGCTGGGCGGCGACGTCAGAGATGTTCGCTCCGGGAGGCACGTCGCGAATGTTCATCGTGATGCCACCCTCGGCGAGCATCGCAGATGCGGCTTGATGCATGACGTTGAAGATGCCCCAACTCGGCACCTCGAACGTGAGGTCGGTGACCCCGGCCTCTGCGAGCAACTCGGCAGCCCGCTCAGGATCGTACGGGAAGCCCTCGTAGCCTTCGATGTGCCATGGCGAACCCTCGGGGAATACTTGGTTCGCCGGCTGGCCAATGCCGCGGGTCACCGACGCACCCCAGCCCTCTCGGTTGATGAGATGGGCGATCGCCTGTCGGACTCGCACGTCGGCGAATTCGGGGACGAGATTGCCGCCGATGTCATGGAAGTGCAGTATCGAGTGGTTGTTGGCGAGATGCGCGACCTCGTACCCAGCAGCCAACGTGTCCTGAATCTGGAAGACCCGGACAGGAGCGACGTCGACTTCGCCGGTGACGAGCGCGTTGAAACGGGCTTCATCGTCGGTGATCTGGATGAACGTGATCCGCTCGACACCCTGATCCTCGGGGCTCCAGGAGTTGGGGTTGACCTCCATCACGATCTCGCTCTCGTTCCGCGAGACGAGCTGGTAGGGGCCGGTGCCTGCGCTGACGCTTCCAGCCGCGATGGCTTCGGGATCCACGTTGGGGCTCATCATGAGCCCGGGGAAGCGAGCCAGGTTGAGAAGGAGGTCGCGGTCGGGGCCGGTCATGTTGAACACGACCTCGGTGGGCGACACGACCTCGACACTCTCGATGCCGAGGAGCAGCGCTCCGGTTGCGCCGGGTGTCGCCTTGGCCTTCTCGATATTCCACTTCACGGCATCCGCATTGAACGGTGTCCCGTCGTGGAAGGTCACCCCCTCACGCAAGGTGAATCGGGCCTCGGTCGGGGAGATCTCCCACTCGGTGGCCAAGCCGGGCACGAGCGAGTTGTCGGGCAACTCGTTCACCAAACCGTCGTAGATCGGCGAGTAGAACAGCATGCCGAAATCACGGTTCTCGAGATGGGGATCAAAAGTCGCAGCAGCCAGCGGTGTGCCGTAGCGAAGCTCGCCGCTTGGACCAGCAGGTGCAGCGTCCTCGCCGGCGTCGGCGTCGGCGTCGTCATCGGCGTCGGCGTCGGCGTCGTCGGAGACTTCGTCGCCACTCGATGCCGAGTCGCTGTCCGAGCTGTCGTCGTCCGATCTGTCGGCAGCGGTCGTCGACGGACTGCTGCCGGAATCGTCTTCGATCGAGCCGTCGTCATCGCCGCCGCAGGCGGCGGCGAACAGTGCCAGCGCCAAGACGAGTGCCAACCACTTAGGTACGCGCATTTCTCCCCCTCATTGGGATCGTGTTCCGGATCGTCATCCGGGTGTCGGTCTGGTGTTCATCGCCTGCATCGGCCTCAGTCCTGCTTCGGCAGCTCGAGGCCGGAGTGACGCGAACGTATCATATTCGCTACTGCTCTTCTTTTGCGAAATTATTGCTACGGTTGCGAACATCGCCGGGCGAGACCGGTTCCGGCAGAAAACGAGATCCCCATGGCTCTGCACGGAATGCACGGAATCACCCTCGGCGTCACCGACGTCGCAGCGATGACACCCTTCTACGAGGATTTCGGCCTCGAAGCCGACGAGTCGGGAACGACGTTCTCCTCGACCCACGGTGGCGCGCAGCTGTCGATCGTGGAGCGCAAGTGGCGACAGATCGTCGACACCACGCTCGGCTGCGACGATGACGACGACCTCGATCGCATACGTCACGCCGCGACCGCCGCCGGTCACGACTATGTCGACCTCGGCGACGCGATCGAGATCGTCGAACCGGTCACCGGGCTGCTCATCCGCGTGAAGGTCATGCCCCAGGTCGAACTCGACCCCGTCGAGCAGACACCGATGAACCAGGCGGGGTACTCCCCCCGCCTCAACGCTCGCCCCGACACACTGTTTGTCGAAGCCACGCCCCGTCCGCGCAAACTCGGCCACATCGCCATGTCGTCGCCCGACATCGAGGCGACGGGCAAGTTCCTAGGTGACATCATCGGCGCCAAGCTCTCGGATCGAGTGCCGGGCAATCTCGCGTTCTGGCGTACCTCGACCGACCATCACAACTTCGCCCTCGCCCAGGCTCCCGGCGCAGTGATCCATCACCTCGCCTGGCAGATGGACGACATGGACGCCATTGGCCACGCGGCTCGCAACCTGCTCACCGACAACCTGGAGCGCCACGCGTGGGGTCTCGGGCGCCACTTCCTCGGCAGCAACCTGTTCTGGTATTTCAAGGACCCCGCCGGCAACTTCGTCGAGTACTTCTCCGACATCGACCAGATCGTCGACGACGCCGAATGGATGGCCCGCGACTGGGAGCCCGACAAGGCCCTGTACATCTGGGGCCCACCCACTCCCGACGCGCTCAGACCGACCGACATCGGCGAGATCATCGAAACGATGATGGCGAACTGAGACCGCCCGTCACCAACCCGTACTGGCCTGGCTACGAGGTCCCGACCGGGGTTGCGAGCGCTCGCAGGGCGTCAAGGAACGCGTCGAGATCCTCGACGGCGCAGAGCGGAACACTGTGCAGTTCGTTGGTGCGATCTTCAATCGCGGCTCGCCCGGCGACACCTTCGGGGGTCATCGCGCCGTCATCGTCGAGCCAACCACGCTCCACCAGCGTCGGCGGCAGCGACTTGAGCTCCAGGCCCCGCTCGGACTCCTCGAGCGCGACCATGTCGAAATTGGTCAGACTGGCTTCCTCCCACGCCGCCGCGTGAGCATCGGTTCGCACGTAGCGCGCGTAGGTGAGAAGGTGATGAAGCTCCTGGGCCGGATCGGGCGGCAGCGGCACCGGTTGGTAGAGCGCGCACAGCGGTGAGGTCGCAGCGGAGAAGCTCTGGGCGGCACCGTCTCGCGCCACCCCGAAGCCGGAGGTTCCCCAGGTCTCGGCCGCGAGCTCGGCTCGAGTCCGAAGGTTGCCCAGCAGCGCCTCGCGGAACACCCCGGCCGGTTTCCAGTCATCGTCGAGCCACGGCTCGTTTGCGAGCTTGTCGTTCGAGCCCTCGATGACGAAGTCTTCGAGGTATCGGTGGCGCAGCCGCGTGAGCTCAGGCCGCCAGCGGCCCTCAAAGAAGACCTCGGCGAGGTGTCCGGTGACGGGTGCGAGATACGCGGGGAGCGGGTCGCCGAGCTCCGCCATGGTGGCGCGCCACCGGGGCAGGGCGATGGCCTGGAAGCCGACGACGAGACGATCGAGTTCGCGTCCGATCTCGGGAGTGAGGGAAGACATTGGGTAGGGCTTCTTTCAAAATGGGATCTCTCGATGCGCTACAAGCGCGGAATGTCGAGATTCTGCCATGATGACGAAATATTCGCGTCATCCGTCCCGA
Organism: Candidatus Poriferisodalis sp.; assembly: GCF_965214215.1. Taxonomy (GTDB): domain Bacteria; phylum Actinomycetota; class Acidimicrobiia; order Acidimicrobiales; family Poriferisodalaceae; genus Poriferisodalis. The sequence continues at coordinate 3,000,223 of NZ_CBDCBD010000003.1, forward strand.
GAGCTGAGGAACGATGAGTCAGTTTGCCGACAGCATTCGAAACGTCCGCGACTACGTGCGACTCCCTCTCCTTTATGACCACTGGTACGTCGCGGGGCTCTGCGAAGAATTCGACCGTACGCCCAAGGCGAGAACCCTGCTCGAGCGTTCGATCGTGTTCTACCGAACGCTCGATGGGCGCCTGGTTGCAGCACAGAACCGGTGCCTGCACCGCTCATTCCCCCTCGCCGAGGGCCACCTAGAGGGTGACGAGTTGGTGTGTCGTTACCACGGAATCCGCTACGACCCCGAGGGGACGATCGTCCGCATCCCCAGCCAGAAACGCTGCCCCGATCGCAAGCTCCGCACCTACCCGACCGTGGAGCAGGGCCCATTCGTGTTCATCTGGATGGGCGACCAAGACGAGCCCGACTTCTCGCGACTTCCCGACCTTCCCTTCCTCGCCGAACCCGGATTCCGGACGTTCCACAACAGCCACCACCTCGAGGGCAGCTACCTGCTGATGCAGGAGAACCTGAACGACTTGACCCATTTCTCCTACCTGCATCGGGACTCCTTCGGATTCGATGACTCGTTCCTCGAGCTGCCGACCACCGTCGAGGAAACACCCGAGGGCGTGACCTGCTACCGCGTCGACAACAACCCCGCGCGCGCCACTGGGGCCCTGCCGCCCGACATCCAAGAACGAATAGCGGGGCGCCCCGCCGAGCGCTGGGACGGCGGGCTCGCAATCTCGCCGGGGGTGTTCAAGGGCTACGCCCCGATCAAGGTGGGTGATCCCGACGCGGAAGACCGCGAGATCTTCAGCCAGTACATCATGCACTACGTCACTCCCGAGTCGAGCACGACCACCCACTACTGGTGGTCGATCTCCAACGATTTTGGAGTGGACAACGACGCCTACTACGAGTTCATGGCCCCGACCATCAAGCATGGGTTCGACGAAGACGCGTGGGCCGTCAACCACATGCAGAAGGTGCTGGACAACGACAATTTCGACTACCAGGAGCTAGTGATCGGCGGCGACAAGGCCGGCCTGCTCTTCCGACGAATCGTGCTGGGCTGGGTCGAAGCCGAGTACGGACTCACGCAGACAACAGCCGCCGAGGACTGAGCCCACACGGGACTGAGCCGAAACCATGACTGCAAAATCGCCCAGCATCGACATCGACCTGTTCAGCGACGAAGCCATCGCCGACCCGTATCCGTTGTACGAACAGGTTCGCAACGTCGGCGCTGTCGTCTGGCTCGAGCCCTACGACATGTGGGCAATCTCCCGTTTCGAAGATGTCCGCGCTGCGCTCCGTGCCGAATCGATTCTGCTGTCAGGCAAGGGGGTGGCCATGAACGACGCCCTCAACAACAGCGGCAATACCAACACACTGGTGAGCGATGGAGATGAGCACCGACGCCTGCGCTCCGCCCTGATGAAGCCCATGATGCCCAGAGCCGTGCGCGACATTCGAGAGCGAGTGCAGCAACTCTCGGACGAGTTGGTCGAGCGATTGCTCGCCCTGGAAAGTTTCGACGGCATGTCCGATTTCTCTCGTTACCTGCCTGTGAGTCTCATTTCCGTGCTCATCGGCTTGCCTCCCGATGGACGAGCTCGGATGCTCGAATGGGCAGGCGCCGCCTTCAACGCGCTGGGGCCGATGAACGAGCGGGCCCGCACAGGGCTGCCGGGCGTGATGGAGGCCGGCCGATACGTGCGTGACCTCGACCCAGCCGACCTGCCGCCGCAGGGGTGGGCTGCGGGCCTCTTCCGGGCTGCCGACGAAGGCAAGATTGATCTGAGCGAAGCCCGCAAGCTGGTCTTCGACTACATCATTCCGAGTCTCGACACCACCATTCTTGGTGCCGGTCACCTGCTGTACCAGTTCGGACGCAACCCCGACCAGTTCGACAAGGTCAAGAACGACCGGTCACTGATTCCGGCGGCGGT